>NZ_LMSM01000001.1 GCF_001428125.1 Nocardioides sp. Soil774
GACCCGTCGGGTGGCGCCGAGGGCAACGCCACCTCTTCCGCCGGCGGATTCAAGCGGTGGATGCAACACCGGTTGGTTTTGGTGGGTTTGACAGTAGTTCGTCGAGTGCTTGTGCTGGTGTCCTCCAGCCGAGGGTCTTGCGGGGTCTGCGGTTGAGCTTGGCTGCGACGTGGTCGAGGTAGTCGAGCTGGTAGACCGACAGGTCGGTGCTTTTGGGGAAGTACTGACGCAGCAGGCCGTTGGTGTTCTCGTTGGTGCCGCGCTGCCAGGGCGAGTGTGGGTCGCAGAAGTAGATGTCCAGGCCGGTCGCGGCAGCAATCGCGGGGTGGGAGGTCATCTCGTGGCCCTGGTCCCAGGTCAGGGTGCGTCGCAGGGTCTCGGGAAGTCGACTCATCGTGTCGACCATGGCCGCGGCGACCGCGTCAGCGCCGTGACCCTCGGGCAGGTGCAGCAACATCACGAACCTGGTGGCGCGTTCGACGAGGGTCCCGATCGCCGAGTTCGACGCCGTCGAGCCCATGATCAGATCACCTTCCCAGTGCCCCGGCACGGCCCGGTCGGCGACCTCGGCGGGCCGTTCGCTGATGTTGACCATCCCGGGGATCCGGCCGCGTCGCTCACCCTCGACCCGGCGGACCTTGCGCACCGCACGGCCCGTCCGCAGCCGTTTGTGCAGGTCACGACGCAGTTCACCGCGCCCTTGGACGTACAAGGCTCGGTAGATCGTCTCGTGGCTCACACGCATCTCCGCGTCGTCGGGGAAGTCGATCTTCAGCTGTGCCGAGATCTGCTCAGGGGACAACTCATCCTCGAGCAGATCCTGCACCTTCTCGTGCAGTCGAGGATTCGCTACTAGCTTCCCGCCCCGCACGCGTCGGGCGCGGTGATCGGCGGCGAGCTGGGCCGTGACCGCCCGGTATCTGGGAAGTCGGTCGGGAAAGACGGTCGAGCCCCTGACCAGCTCGCGACCGACCGTGGCCCGGTGACAGCCGATCACACGGGCAATCTCAGCTTTCGACACTTTCGCGGCATGCAGCAGCGCGATCTCCTCACGCTGCTCCACCGTTAGCCGGGGACGCGTGGTGGCCGGCTCAGGCAATCGGGGCATCACACCACCACGCTCGCGGTACCAGTCCATCCCAGCGAACCTCGACGCGCCAACTTTCTGTGCCGCCTCCGCGACCGTCAGCCCCTCACGTACAAGACCCCAGAACTCGCGACGTACCTGCTGGGGAAACACCCGCCGAGCCGCCATCGCAAACACCCCTCACTACGAGGTGTTGCATCCAGACCTTGAACCCAAGNCCCCAGAACTCGCGACGTACCTGCTGGGGAAACACCCGCCGAGCCGCCATCGCAAACACCCCTCACTACGAGGTGTTGCATCCAGACCTTGAACCCAAGGCCGCCGAACGTGGCTGGGTCACCGCCCGCGAAGCATCAGCCCTGCAGCGCGTCCTCGGGTACCCCGCAGGGGTGGGGCGCCTGCTCCCCGCGGAGCTCGGCGACCTGGGCGACCAGGACGGCCATCACCTCGTCGGCGACCCGCCGCACGGTCGCGTCGTCGACCGGCTGGTCGCCGCTGTCGCCGGCGAGGCGGCGTACGTCGATGGGCTCGCCGACCGCGACGGCCACCCGAGGGCGCAGCACGGTGTTGCGCAGCAGGCGGGCGAGGATCCCGGTCTTCCCGACGACCTGCTGGGCGCCGACCATCGCGACCGGGACGACGGGTGCCCCGGTGCGCAGCGCCAGGCGTACGGCGCCGGTCTTGCTGCGCTCGGGCCAGTGCTGCGGGTCGCGGGTGATGCGGCCCTCGGGGAAGAGCCCTACCGCCTCGCCGGCACCCAGCGCGACGGCGGCCGCGTCGAGCGCGCCGGCCGCGGAGCCGGTGCCGCGCAGCACGGGGATGAAGCCGAGACGGCGTGCGAGCGGGCCCACCAGTCCATTGCGGAACACGCCGCCGGTGGCCATCAGTCGCAGCGAGCGCCCGAGGCGGCGGCCGACGATCGCGAGCAGGACGCCGTCGGCGAAGCTGGTGTGGTTGGCCACGACGATGACGGGGCCGTCGGGGAGGTCCCCGGACGGGACGGCCCGCCGGGTGAGCTCGAGGCGGCTGACGGCGGACACGAGGCTGCCCAGGAGGCCGGCGGCGACGGCGTAGAGCAGGGCGGCACGGAGGCCCGGGCGCTGCCAGGAGGTGGGTTCCATGGAGCGAGTGTCGGGCACCGGCGCAGTCGCCTGCGTGCGTACGAGGACTCAGCTCTGCGCGGCGGTCCAGTGGCGCGGTCGCTCCAGCCCGGCGGGGAGCACGGTGGTCGCGTCGCCGATCGCCGCGTTGACCTGCGGCTGGGCCAGGAACAGCGTGTTCGAGAGGTCGCAGCCCCGCACGTCGGCATCGCGCAGGTCGGCGCCCAGCAGGTCGGCCTCGCCGAGGTCGGCCGCGCGCAGGTCAGCTCGGATCAGCACCGCCCCGCGGAACGACCAGCCGCGGTGGTCACCCGAGAGGCAGTGCCCGGCCAGGTCGTGCCGGGACCGGTCGCGCGCCGCGTGGTGGGCGCGGCGTACACGGGTGCTCGCGGCGCCCAGCAGGTCGCCCACCCGCTCGTGGATGCGGTCGATCTCGGCGAGCAGCAGCGACTCGGGGTCGGCCGCGGTGAGTTCCGTGATCTCCGCCCGCGCAGCGGCGGCGGCCGGGTCGGGGGAGCGGCGCTCCGCCTCGTCGAGGTGCACGAGCATCTCGTGGAGCTGTCGCATCACCGAGAGCACAGCCGCCATCTCGCCGAGGTTGTCCTGCTCGCGCCACGAGACGCCCCCGTAGGTCACCTGCGAGACCTGCTGGCCGGCGCCGAAGCACTCGAAGACGGTGCAGCCGGGCCACCCGTCCTCGCGCAGCGTGGCGTGGATCCCGCAGCCGTCGCTGTCGGTGAGGTGGTGACAGGGGCGTCCGCTCGGCTTGTCGACGCCGAAGCCGGACGAGGCCGAGAACGGCAGCAGCACGCAGCAGAGGCCGAAGCAGGAGGAGCAGTCGGAGGTCAGGGCGCGGGACGACATCCGGAGGATCGTGTCATGCGCGTGGTGAGGCTAGGGCCTCAGGCGTACCAGCCGTTCTGCAGGGCGAACGCGTTGAGGAACAGGAGCGCCACGAACGCTGACGCGACGAACCGGTTGTCGAAGATCAGCTTGGCCATACAACGAGTCTGCCTCGCTGTCTGGGGAATCAAACAGTTCGAAGGTAAAGATTTGTCGCAGACGCCCGGCTCCGCTCCGCGGCCGGGTCGTATCGTGATGACATGCCGACCCCGGGCCTGCCTCCCGTCTCGCCGCTCAAGCTGCAGTTCCCGCAGTCGCTGGCCGTCTACGACGACTATTCCGCGGCCCAGAAGAGCGTCGACTTCCTCGCCGACGCCGAGTTCCCCGTCGACCAGCTCATGATCGTCGGCACCGACCTCAAGCGGATCGAGCGGATCACCGGCCGGCTCACCTGGGGCCGTATCGCCGTCGGTGGCATCGCGTCGGGGTTGTGGCTCGGCGTCTTCATCGGACTGGTGCTCGCACTGTTCACCACCTCCAACCTCTGGGAGGTGCTGCTGAGCACCGCCTTCATGGGCGCCACCTTCGGCCTGGTCTGGGCCCTGGTCGGCTACGCGTTCACGCACGGCCAGCGCGACTTCTCCTCGGTCACCCAGGTGGTCGCCACGAAGTACGAGGTGCTCGTGGAGAACAAGCACGCCGCTCGGGCCCGCGAGCTGCTCGCCGGGCTGCCGGGCGCGCTGCCCGACCCGTTCGCCTGACGTGCCGCGGGTTTGCCCGACCCGATGATCCGAGACATGGTGGAGGGGACACATTCGCCACACGGATTGGAGAGCCCATGCTGACTCTCACCGAGAACGTGACCGAGATCGTCAAGCAGCTGACCGACGAGGTGCCGGAGATCTCCGCCCTGCGCATCGCCGCCGAGCCCGACGGGCAGGCGCTGTCCGTCAGCCCGGCCGACCAGGCGGCACCGACCGACCAGGTCATCGAGCAGGACGGCGCCACCGTCTACGTCGACGGTGCGGCTGCCGAGATGCTGGACCAGATGGTGCTCGACGGGGGCGTGGACGAGGACGGCAACATCCAGTTCGCCCTCGGCCAGCAGGCCTGAGCCGCAGCACGGCCGTACGCCGGAGCCCCGGACCCTCAGGGGTCCGGGGCTCCGGTGCGTGCGGACGCTCGCGCCGAGATTTCCCAAAGTTGAGGGGAATCGACTCAACTTCTGGCGCGTTGTGAGGAGTGGGACCACAGTGGTCTCGTGACGGGCGCGAGAGCGCCTCCTCGACCAGCGAGCACGCATGAGAAGGAGCAGAGTTGAGCCAGTTCGGTGCCGAGAAGTTCACCACCCGCAGCCGCGAGGTGATCGAGGCCGCCCAGCTCGCCGCCACCACCGGCGGCAACACCACCACCGAGCCCATCCACCTGCTCGTCGCCCTGCTCAAGCAGGAGGACGGCGCCACCCGCAGCCTCGTGCAGAAGGCGGGCGTCGACGCAGGCCTGCTGCTCGCCCAGGCCGAGCGCGTGGCCCAGTCCCTGCCCCGCGCGACCGGCTCGACCGTCCAGCAGCCGAGCGCGTCGGCCTCGCTGACCCGCGTGCTCGCCTCCGCGATCGACCTCGCGGGGTCGATGAAGGACGACTACGTCGCCACCGACCACCTGCTCGTCGCGACCGCGACGGTCGAGTCGTCGGCGCAGAAGGTGCTCACCGACGCCGGCCTCGACGCCGCCGGGCTGCGGGAGGCCATCACGGCCGTCCGCGGCAACCGCCGGGTGACCAGCGAGGCCGCCGAGGCGTCGTACGAGTCGCTGGAGAAGTACTCCGTCGACCTGACCCGGGCTGCCGAGGACGGGCGCCTCGACCCGGTCATCGGCCGGGACGCCGAGATCCGCCGCGTCGTGCAGGTGCTCTCGCGACGCACCAAGAACAACCCCGTGCTGATCGGCGAGCCGGGCGTCGGCAAGACCGCCGTCGTCGAGGGCCTGGCCCAGCGCGTGGTCGCCGGCGACGTGCCCGACTCGCTCAAGGGCCGCCGGGTGCTGTCGCTCGACCTGGCCGCGATGGTGGCCGGCGCGAAGTACCGCGGCGAGTTCGAGGAGCGGCTCAAGGCGGTCCTGGAGGAGATCAAGGACGCCGGCGGGCAGGTCATCACCTTCATCGACGAGCTGCACACGGTCGTCGGCGCAGGCGCCGGGGGCGACTCCGCGATGGACGCCGGCAACATGCTCAAGCCGATGCTGGCGCGCGGCGAGCTGCACATGATCGGCGCGACCACGCTGGACGAGTACCGCGAGCGCATCGAGAAGGACCCCGCGCTGGAGCGCCGCTTCCAGCAGGTCTTCGTCGGCGAGCCGAGCGTCGAGGACACCATCCAGATCCTGCGCGGCATCCAGGAGAAGTACGAGGCGCACCACGGCGTGCGGATCACCGACGCCGCGCTCGTCGCCGCTGCCACCCTGTCGGACCGCTACATCACGGGCCGCCAGCTGCCCGACAAGGCCATCGACCTCATCGACGAGGCGTCGTCGCGCCTGCGCATGGAGCACGAGTCCTCGCCGGAGGAGATCGACCAGCTCCGCCGGCAGGTCGAGCGGCTCAAGATGGAGGAGTTCGCGCTGGCCAAGGAGACCGACGCGGCCTCCGTCGAGCGCCTCGACGTGCTGCGCCAGGACCTCGCCGACAAGGAGGAGGAGCTGCGCGGGCTCGAGGCCCGCTGGGAGCGCGAGAAGGACCAGCTCCAGGGCGAGGGCGAGCTGCGTCGCCAGCTCGACCAGCTCAAGATCGAGGCCGAGAAGAAGCTCCGCGAGGGCGACCTCGCGGGTGCGTCGGAGATCCAGTACGGCAAGATCCCCGAGCTCGAGAAGCAGATCGCCGAGGTCGAGAAGGCCGAGGCCGTCGACCTCGAGCCGCTCGTCGGCGAGGAGGTGGGTGCCGAGCAGATCGCCGACGTCGTCGAGGCCTGGACCGGCATCCCCACCGGCAAGATGCTGCAGGGCGAGACCGCCAAGCTCCTCGAGATGGAGCAGGTCATCGGCGAGCGCCTCATCGGCCAGCGCGAGGCCGTCACCGCCGTCAGCGACGCCGTACGCCGCTCGCGCGCCGGCATCGCCGACCCCAACCGGCCGACCGGGTCGTTCCTCTTCCTCGGTCCCACCGGCACGGGCAAGACCGAGCTCGCCAAGGCGCTGGCCGACTTCCTCTTCGACGACGAGCGCGCGATCGTGCGCATCGACATGAGCGAGTACAGCGAGAAGCACTCGGTCTCCCGGCTCGTCGGCGCTCCTCCCGGCTACGTCGGCTACGACGAGGGCGGTCAGCTCACCGAGGCGGTGCGCCGCCGGCCCTACAGCGTGGTGCTGCTCGACGAGGTCGAGAAGGCGCACCCGGAGGTCTTCGACATCCTGCTGCAGGTGCTCGACGACGGACGCCTCACCGACGGCCAGGGCCGCACGGTCGACTTCCGCAACACGCTGCTGATCCTGACCTCCAACCTCGGCTCGCACTTCCTGGTCGACCCGATCCTCGAGCCGGTCGCGAAGAAGGAGTCGGTGATGGGCGTGGTGCGCTCGCACTTCAAGCCCGAGTTCCTCAACCGGCTCGACGAGGTGGTCATGTTCGACGCGCTGGGCATGGCCGACCTGGCCCACATCGTCGACCTGCAGCTCGCGCTGCTCGAGAAGCGGCTGGCGGTCCGCCGGATCACCATCTCGGTCACCGACGCGGCGCGCGCCTGGCTGGCGGAGACCGGCTACGACCCGGCGTACGGCGCCCGGCCGCTGCGCCGGCTCATCCAGTCGGCCATCGGCGACCCGCTCGCGCGCAAGCTGATCGCGGGCGAGGTCACCGACGGTGGCACGGTCACGGTCGACGTGGGCGAGGGCGGGCTCGTGCTCCTCTGACGCAGCCGGCTGTAACGCCGGGTTGGTGCTTGTTCTACCCATGTTCTACGGGGGTGCCTACATGTACTAACCCGGCGTTACAGCGCGCCCGCCGGGCTGAGGCCCGTTGCGGCGTGGGGGATGCTGGGCACCGTGACCACGACGACCGACGGCGTACGCCCGTGGTGGCGGCTGCGCGACACCCCGGTCCCCGGGGGCGTGCCCGACCTGGCGAGGGCGCTGCTCTGGGCCGAGCTCGCGATCGTGCTGCTGGTCTCGCTGGGGCGCTCCGCGGTCTACTCGGTCGTCAACCTGCTCGGCGCGCTCACGGCCCCGGGGCCGCTGTCGGCGCAGGGTGCGAACCTCAACAACTCGCTCGCCCCCGACCGCCCGTGGCTCGACCTGGCCTACCAGCTGCTGCGGATCGGCTTCGCGCTGGTGCCGGTCGCGCTGGCGGCGTACCTGCTGGTGCGCTCGGGCACGCGGCTCCGGGACGTCTGGGCGCGTGACGGCGGGTGGTTCGCGCTCCGGGACGCGGGGCGCGGCGCGTTGCTCGCGCTCGGCGTCGGGTCGGTCGGGGTCGTGTTCTACCTCGCGACCTTCGCGCTCGGGACCAACCTCACCGTGGTCGCCCAGTCGCTCCCGGGGGAGTGGTGGCGGGTGCCGGTGCTGGTGCTCGCGGCCGCGGAGAACGCGGTGCTCGAGGAGTACGTCGTCCTCGGCTTCGTGCTCGTGCGGCTGCGCCAGCTCGGCTTCGGCGACACCGCGGCGATCGGTCTCGCGGCGCTGCTGCGCGGCAGCTACCACCTCTACCAGGGGCTCGGCGGCTTCGTCGGCAACCTCGCGATGGGGCTGCTGTTCGGCCTGCTCTACCGCCGCTGGGGCCGGGTGATGCCCTTCGTCGTCGCGCACACCCTGCTCGACGTGGGGGCGTTCGTCGGCTACGCCGCCCTCGCGGGACGCGTGGACTGGCTGCCGACGCTGTAGGTGCTACTCGCCGGTCTCGACCTCGTGCAGGTCCTGCTCGGCCTCGTCGGACGACGCGCGCCGACCGAGCCAGCCGCCGCCCCACAGGGCGACCGCCACCAGGACGGGCTGGAAGAAGAGCCGGATGAGCCGGGCTCGGTCGGTGTCGAGACCGAAGGCGTCGGTGCCCTCGACGTACTGCGCGATGTTGCCCGGGAAGATCGCGACGAAGAAGGCCGCCAGCAGGGCACCGATGGTGCGCCGGTGCTTCGGGAGCGCGACGAACGCGGCACCGAGGCCGATCTCGACGACACCGGAGCCGAGCACGGTGAGGTCCTCGTCGACGGGGAACCAGTCGGGCACCTGGGCCTGGAACTCCTGGCGCTGCGTGGTCAGGTGGAGGACGCCCGCGGCGACCATGAAGCCGCCGAGCACGACGCGGGCGACTGTCTGGGACTTCATGGACCCCAGCCTAGGGCGCGGGCAGGAGCACGCCGGGGTTCATCAGGCCGTCGGGGTCGAGCGCCCGCTTGAGCGCGCGCATCAGGTCGACCTCCACCTCCGACTTGTACGACGCCGCTGCCGCCGCCTTCGTCCGGCCGAGGCCGTGCTCGGCGCTGATGGAGCCGCCGGCGGCTGCGACCGCGTCGTGGACCGCGGTGGTGAGGTCGGCGGCCGCCGCGCGCAGGTCGTCGTCGCCACCGACGGGCGCGTTGAGGTTGTAGTGGAGGTTGCCGTCACCGACGTGGCCGTAGGTCACCAGCCGCACCCCCGGCAGCAGCTCCTGCAGCCGCGGTCCCATCGCGTCGGCCCAGTCAGCGAGGCCGGCGATCGGCAGCGTGACGTCGTGCTTGAGGGTGGCGCCCTCGACCTTCTGGACCTCCGAGATCCCCTCGCGCAGCGCCCACAGTGCGGAGCGCTGCGCCCGGCTGGTCGCGATCGCCGCGTCGGTGACCGCTCCCGCGTCGACACCCAGGTCGAGCAGCCGCTCCAGCGAGTGGTCGAGGCCGTCGTCGGAGGCGGTGCCGGCGAGCTCGACCAGGACGTACCAGTCGCTGGGCGCCCGGAGTGGGTCGGCGGCCGCGGGCAGGTGGGTCAGCACCAGGTCGAGCGCCTGCCGGTTGGCGATCTCGAAGGTGGCGAGGTGGGCGCCGGCCTCGCGCTGCGCGAGCGCGAGCAGCGCGACGGCGTCCTCGACGGACGGCACCGCGACCCACGCCGTCGCGTGCCGGGGCGTCGCCGGGAAGAGCCGCAGGACCGCGCCGGTGATCACGCCGAGCGTGCCCTCGGAGCCGACGAAGAGCTGGGCGAGGTCGTAGCCGGTGTTGTCCTTGCGCAGGCCGCGCAGCCCGTCCCAGACCCGGCCGTCGGGCAGCACCACCTCGAGCCCGAGCACCAGCTCGCGCGTCATGCCGTAGCGCAGCACCGCGGTGCCGCCGGCGTTGGTGGCGAGGTTGCCGCCGATGGTGCAGCTGCCCTCCGAGCCCAGCGACATCGGGAAGAGCCGGTCGACCGCGGCGGCGGCCGTCTGCACGTCGGCCAGCACGACGCCGGCGTCGACGGTGATCGTGGCGGCGACCGGGTCGACGTCGCGGACCGCGCGCATGCGCCCCAGCGACAGCACGACCGCGCTGCCCGAGCCGTCGGGCACGCCCCCGCCGACCAGGCCGGTGTTGCCGCCCTGCGGGACGAGCGGCGTACGCGTGGCGGCGCAGGCGCGGACCGCGGCGGCCACCTCGGCGGTCGAGCCGGGCCGCACCACGGCGAGCGCCCGGCCGCGCTGCGTGCCGGTCCAGTCGACGACGTACGCCTCGACGTCGGCGGCCTCGGTGAGCACGTGGTCGTCGCCGACGGCGGCGCGGAGGTGGTCGAGCAGGTCCGTCATGCCGCCCATCCTCGCCCTTGAGGGGTGGTCGACGAACAGCTTGTGTGATTCCTTACCACTGCAGCCCGTGCCCGTGTGAGAGTTGGGCACTCGTCAAGGCGACCCGGACAGAGAGGCAGGGATGAGCCAGCCAACGGCACGTGACCGCGCAGTGGTCCCGTGGTCCGACGACCAGACCCGGCTCCACCTCCAGGTGCTCGTCGAGGGCGTGGCGGGCCTCGCCGGCTTCGAGCAGTCGGCCGTCACCCTGCGTCGCGACGGGGTCTTCGAGGTCCTCGCCGCCGCGGGTGTCTCCGACGGGTTCGTGGGCACGGTCGTGCCGAGCTCGGTCATCGACCAGGAGATCGCCCTCGCCGAGGTGTGGGGTGCCTGGCGCTTCGTGCACCACGACAACATGGTGGTCGACGTCGTCGACTACATGCACGTCCCCGACATCACCCCGCTCGAGGGCGACGACGCCTGGCACCCGCTCGACAGCCTCTTCGCGCCGCTCTACGACGACGACGGCGTGCTGCGCGGCAGGCTCGGCGTCG
Organism: Nocardioides sp. Soil774; assembly: GCF_001428125.1. GTDB lineage: Bacteria > Actinomycetota > Actinomycetes > Propionibacteriales > Nocardioidaceae > Nocardioides. The sequence goes on from NZ_LMSM01000001.1 coordinate 10,294, forward strand.
ACAGCCCGCGCAACGGTCGGCTGCCCGGGCCCGAGCAGCTCGAGGTGCTCACCCAGTACGCCGGCCTCGCCCGCACGCTCGTCCTGCTGGCCCTCGAGCGCGAGGAGCTCTCCGAGCGGGTCAGGCTGGCGACCGAGGCGCGCGAGATCGTGCGCCAGGCGCTGGGCGAGCCGACGCTCGACCGCGTCCTCGAGGCGTGCCGGCACGCCGTGGTGTCCTGCTTCGACGCCGTGGGCATGTGGCTGACCGCCTTCGACGTCGACGGCGGCACCTCCACGACGTCGTTCTCCCTGCGCGGCGACGCCGAGCTGCCCTACGACGAGATCGACGAGGACGTCATCGCGCTGGCCCACCACTACTGGGACCACCAGTACGTCGCACCCTTCTCGCGCCACCAGCGGGAGCAGCCCGGCCTGTCCGCCGACGACGCCGAGCGGCTGCTGGGCTTCCTCGACCGCATCGGCATCGGCTCGGTGCTCTTCATCCCGCTCGGGGTCGGCCCCGAGTGCCTCGGCTTCCTGGTGCTCACCCGGGTCTCCGACAGCCGCACCTGGACCGACGTCGAGCTCGACGCCGCCCGCGACATCGGCCGTGACCTCGGCCGCGCGGTCGCCAACGCGCGCCAGCTCCAGCTCGAGCGCGCCGTCGTCGACCGGCTGCGCAAGCTCGACAGCTATCGCGTGGAGGTGGTCAACACCCTCGGCCACGAGCTGCGCAACCCGCTGTTCTCCATGAGCGCCAACCTCGAGCTGCTCGAGGTCAGTGACCTCGACGACGAGGCGCGCAGGTCGGTGGCCGCGGCCTCGCGCGGTGCGACCCGCATGCGAGCGGTGATCGACGACCTGCTCACCATGGCCCAGATGTCCGACCCCCGCCGCGAGTTCGACCCGATCGCGGTCGACCTGTGCCGCGTGGTCGGCGACGTGCAGCAGGAGTGCCACGCGGCCGCCACGGCCGGCGGCGTGGAGTGCATCCCCGAGCTGCCCGACGGCCCGGCGCTGGTCGTGGGCGAGCCGGAGGAGCTCTTCCAGCTCTTCTCCAACCTGATCGGCAACGCCGTCAAGTACACCGATCCCGGCGGGCGGGTCCTCGTGCGCATCGAGCCCGGCGACGAGACGGTCGTCATCACGGTGGAGGACGACGGCATCGGCATCTCCGCGCACGACCAGGAGCAGCTGTTCCGCGAGTTCTTCCGCTCCACCAACCCCGAGGCGCTGGCCAAGCCCGGCACGGGTCTGGGCCTGGCGATCGTGGGACGCATCGTCGACCGACACTCCGGCACGATCGAGGTCGAGTCCGAGCGCGGCCGGGGCACGACGTTCACCGTCACCCTGCCCGCCTGGACCGGCGCGCTCGCCGTGGACGTCGTCGAGGCGGGCTGACGGTCCGTGGCCGGCCGCCGGCGTTGTGCCGGCGTACTTCGGGGTACGTGGTGCGGGTCATCACGACCCACCAGGAGGCCCCACCATGTCGAACGACGCCATCGTCCTGCTCAAGGACGACCACAAGCAGGTCCGCAAGGTCTTCCGCGACTTCCAGTCCGCGGGGGAGGGCGCCACGGCCCGCAAGGGCGAGCTCGTCGAGAAGATGATCGAGCTGCTCACCCAGCACACCTACATCGAGAACGAGGTCATGTACCCCCGGGTGCGCGAGCTGCTCCCCGACCTCGAGGACGACGTGCTCGAGTCCTACGAGGAGCACCACGTCGCCGACGTCCTGGTGATGGAGCTGGCGGGGATGAGGCCGACCGACGAGCGCTTCGACGCCAAGACGACCGTGCTCATCGAGAACGTCACCCACCACATGGACGAGGAGGAGCAGGAGTGGTTCCCGAAGGTCCGTGAGGGCCTCGGGCGCAAGGCGCTGCAGGAGATCGGCGAGGAGCTGCTGGCCGCGAAGGCGAAGGCGCCCACGAAGCCCTCGCAGCCGAGTGCGCTGAAGAAGACGGTCGACGCCGTCCTCGACTGAGTCGCACCACCCGCCCAGGCCCGCGGGGCGCATGGACGCCGCGCCCCGCGGCTGCCACCGTGGACCCATGGAGGAGACACTCGACGTCGACCACCTCGTGGTCGGTGCCGGCGCGATGGGGATGGCGTACGCCGACGCGCTCGTCGACCACTCCGATGCCCGCGTGGCCGTCGTGGACCGGCGGCACGCGCCGGGCGGGCACTGGCTGGAGGCCTACCCGTTCGTGCGGCTGCACCAGTCGGCGTCGTTCTACGGCGTCGCGTCCACGATGCTCGGCGGCGGCCGGCTGCAGGAGCACGGACCGGAGGCGGGCCTGCAGGAGCGCGCCTCGCAGCCCGAGATCGTCGCCTACTTCGCCCGGGCCGCGGACCGGATGCGGCGCACCGGTCGCGTCGAGCTGCTCACCGGGGCCGACTTCGTCGGTGACCGCACCGTCGTCTCGCGGGTCTCGGGCCGGCGATGGGTCGTGCCGGAGCCCTGCCGCATCGTCGACGCCCGCTACCTCGCGCCCTCCATCCCCGCCGAGTCGCCGCCCCCCTTCGCGGTCGGCGACGGCGCCCGGGTGGTGCCGGTCAACGACCTCGTGCGGCTGGAGGAGGCGCCGGGCCACTACGTCGTCGTGGGCTCGGGCAAGACCGCGACCGACGCGTGCGTGTGGCTGCTCGGCCAGGGCGTCGACCCCGGCGCCATCTGCTGGGTGCGCCCGCGTGACCCGTGGATGCTCAACCGGGCGCTCATCCAGCCCGACCCCGCCGTGTTCCTCGGGGTGCCGGCGGCGATCTTCGAGTCGGCCGCGGCCTCGACGTCCCTCGACGAGGTGTTCCTGCGCCTCGAGGAGGCGGGCGTCATGCTGCGCATCGACCGCTCCGTGACTCCGACGATGGCCAAGGCGCCGACGCTCGGCGAGTGGGAGCTCGCGCTGCTGCGCTCGGTCGAGGACGTCGTACGCCGCGGGCACCTCGCCGCGGTCGAGCGCGGTCGCCTGCACTTCACCGACGGCTCCACCGTGCAGGTCCCCGACGACGCCGTGGTCGTGCACTGCGCGGCTGACGGGCTGAAGAACCCGCCGCTGGTGCCGGTGTGGCAGCCCGGGCTGATCACCCTGCAGCCGGTGCGTGCGGGCTTCCCGTGCTTCGGTGCCGCGGTGACCGGCTACGTCGAGGCGACGCGCGACGACGACGACGAGAAGAACCGCCTGTGCCCGCCCTCGCGCTTCGGCGACTCGCTGGCCCAGTGGGCCGAGATGAACGTGCGCGGCACACGGGCCTCGATGGCGTTCGGCGCGGAGCCCGACATCGCGGACTGGGCCGCCACCGTCGCGCTCAACCCGGCGCGCGTCCCGCCGGGCCACCCCGGGTCGCCGGAGCTCGACCGGGTGCGCGCGCGGCTGGCCGCCAGCACGGGCCCGGGGCTCGTCGCCCTCGAGCAGATGGCGCGGGGGGCCTGAGTCAGGCCCTGCGCTTGCGGAAGGGCTGGGCGCGCTGCTTGCGCTTCATCGCCCGCGACTCCTTCATCAGCAACACCGGGTTGGTCGGGTCGCCACCCGCCGCCCGGTTGGCGCACACCACGCAGGTGCGCACGTCCTCGACGATCCGGCCGTCGGCGTCCAGCTGCACGACGCGGCGGTGGAGCGTGCGGCGGTTGCAGACGGGGCACCTGTCCAGGTGCTCGACGGTGGTCATCACGGCGGCAATCATGAGGGCTCCGCGGGCCTGTGTCACGACGATCGCCGGATTGCCACCCAGGTGGGTGGGGGGTGGGCCGCATCGGCGGCCCGGTGCCGGGTACGACGAGGCCATGAGCGACGCAGAGCAGACCCGTCAGGACCCCACCGAGGCCCACGACCAGCCCGACACCGAGGGCGAGCAGCTCCCGGCTCCCGGCGACCCGTCGTCGGTGACCGCCGAGATGGGCGAGAAGCCCGACCACGGCGAGGACACCTACGTCGGGCACGACCGCCTGCTCGACCAGGTGGCCGTCATCACGGGCGGCGACTCCGGCATCGGCCGGGCCGTGGCGCTGGCCTTCGCCCGCGAGGGCGCCGACGTCGTCATCGCCTACCTCGAGGGCGAGGACGACGACGCGAGGGAGACCGCGCGGATCGTCGAGGCGGCCGGCCGTCGGGCCGTGCTGGTGCCGACCGACCTCGTGCGGGAGGAGGCCTGCCAGGCGCTCGTCGACCGCGCGGTGTCCGAGCTGGGTCGCATCGACGTGCTCGTCAACAACGCGGCCTACCAGATGGCGCAGCCCGGCGGCATCGCCGACATCACCACCGAGCAGCTCGACCGGGTGATGCGCACCAACGTCTACGCGATGTTCTGGCTGTGCCGCATGGCGCTGCCGCACATGAAGGCCGGCGCGAGCATCATCAACACCTCGTCGGTGCAGTCGTCCTCGCCGTCGCCCGAGCTGCTCGACTACGCCACCACCAAGGCCGCCATCGTGAACTTCACGCGCGGCCTCGCCCAGTCGGTCGCCGAGCAGGGCATCCGCGTCAACGCCGTGGCCCCCGGCCCGATCTGGACTCCGCTCATCCCGGCGACCATGCCGCCGGAGAAGGTCAAGGACTTCGGCACCCAGACGCCGATGGGTCGCGCGGGCCAGCCCGCCGAGGTCGCCACGGCGTTCGTCTTCCTGGCCTCGCCCGAGTCGAGCTATGTCACCGGCGAGGTCATCGCGGTGACCGGGGGCAACCCGGTCACGATGTGAGCCGCGTGTAGCCCTCGCGGAAGCTCGCGTACGCCGGCGCCCAGCCGGTGGCGCGCAGCCGCGCGTTGGACAACCGCTTGCCGTGCCCCTGGGCGGGATCGGCGGCCGGGGGAGCAGGCGCCCCGAGCAGCGTCGCGAGGTGTGCCGCGACTGCGCCGAGCTGGGCCGGCTCGTCGTCGGTGCCGAGGTAGAGCGGCTCGGGCGTCGCCGGCATGGTCAGCAGGTGGACCACCGCTGCGGCTGCGTCCTGGCGGTGGATGCGGTTGGTCCACCGGTGCGGGTCGGTGATCCGGCCCTCGCGCACCTGGTCGAGCAGCCGCGTGCTGGCACCGCCGTACAGGCCCGACAGGCGCAGCACGGTGCCGTGCGGGACGCGGTCGCGGAAGGCCTCCTCGGCGAGGAGCAGCATCCGGCCCGGCCCGTCGGCCGGGGCCGCCGGCACGCTCTCGTCCTCGAGGTCGGGCAGGTCGTGGCTCGGGTGCACCGCGGTCGAGGAGACCAGCACCGCCCGCTCCGGCGGCTCCGGGAGGGCGTCGAGCGCGCGCGCCATGCCGTCGACGTAGGTCGCCCGGTAGGCCTCCTCGGTGCGTGGGCGGGCGGTGAGGGCGACGACGACGAAGCGGGGGCGTACGTCGGAGAGGTCGGGCGCCTCGCGGGTCAGGTCGACCGAGCGGCCAACCAAGGGAGGCGGCACGCGGGCCGCGTCGCGACGCAGCGCGAGCACGTCGTGCCCGAGGTCGGCCAGGCGCAGCCCGACGGCCGCGCCCAGGTCGCCGGCGCCGACGAGGAGGACGTCGGCCCTCATGCGCGTCCCGCCAGGAACTCGTCGACCTCGGCGGCGGTCGGCGCGGACTCGGGCCCGCGGCGGGTGACCTTGATGGCCGCGGCCGCGTTGGCGCGCCGGCAGCCCTCGACCCAGGGCGTGCCGGCCGCGACCTCGGCCAGCAGGGCGCCGGTGTGGGTGTCGCCGGCCCCGTTGGTGTCGACCGGCTTCTGCGGAAACCCGGCGACGTACGTCGTCTCGCCGCCCACGCGCACCGCGCAGCCCTCGGGTCCGTCGCGGACGATGGCCACGGCGTCGCCGCGCAGCAGGGGAGCGACCGCGGTGGTGAGCGCGGCGAGGTCGTCCGGCGGGACGTCGCCGACGGCGCGGAGCAGGTGCTCGGCCTCCTCGGCGTTGCTCGACCACACGTCGGTCACCTCGAGCATCGCGGCCCGCACGTCCTCGGCGAGCTCGGCGAAGGCGGCGCCCGGGTCGAGCACGACCACGACGTCGGGGTGGAGCGTCGGCAGCCAGGCCAGCAGCGGGTCGCGGGTGCTGTCGAGGGCCAGGGAGAAGCCGGTGACGCACACCAGGTCGCCCGCGCGGGGCGCCGAGGTGGCGAGCGACTCGACGGAGATGTGCCGCTCGGCACCGAGGGTGGTGACGAAGGTGCGCTCCGCGCTGGGCTCGACCATCACCACGCAGATGCCGGTGTCGAGGCCGGTCACCGGAGGGGCGGACACCGCGATGTGGTCGGCGGCGAGCGCGGCGCGCACGACGTCACCCTGCGGTCCGGTGCCGTGCGCCCCGGCGTGCACGCACTCCGCGCCGAAGCGGGCGGCCGCGACCAGCACGGTCACCGCGCCGCCGGCGTAGTCGGTGGCCGAGGACGCCATCACGTTCTGGCCGCGGGCGGGCAGGTCGGGCACCTCGACGACGACGTCGACCAGCGCCTGGCCCGTGTGGATGACGCGGCTCACGTGTTGAGCACCTCGTCGGTGGTGGCGAGGGTGATCTGCGGCGGGTAGAGCGACATCACGGTCATCGCCGCCGCGTGGTTCTCCGGCGTCGAGCCCGCGCACGCGTCGGTCACGACGGTGACCGTCGCACCGGCGTCGGCGGCCGCCAGCGCGGTCGAGACCACGCAGCAGTCGGTCGAGACGCCGGTGAGCACGAGGTGGGGCGTCGGCCCGGTGATCGCCTCCAGCTCGGCTCCCCACTTGCCGAAGGTCGGCACCGACACCACCCGGCGACCGAGGTCGGCCAGCTCCGGCACCAGCCCCAGGAGCGGGTCGTCGTCGGGCACGTCGGCGAAGGGCCACGCCTCGAGGTAGGCCTTCCAGCTGCCCTGCGGGTCGCGGCCGGGCACCCAGCGCGTGACGACGGTGCGCTCGCCGGCGACGGCCGCGAGGCGGCGTACGGGCTCGACGACCGCGGGGAACATGGGCGAGCCCCAGGGGCTGTCGGGCGAGGCGAAGATGCGCTGCGGGTCGATCACGACCAGCCAGGCGTCGGGGTGCATGTCGCCAGCCTGTCAGAGCCACCGAGACCGACCCCGGCACGACCCGCGCGACGCCGATGGGGCGTCGTTGGGCTGGTTGGGGACAATGGCGGGGTGAGCCAGCCCACCGAGCAGCGCCCGCCCCAGGTGACCCTGGCGTCGAGCATCGTCATGTTCGCCTCGCTGATGGTGCTCCTCGCCGCGTGGGAGCAGGTCTCCACGCTGGGCTCGCTGGAGACCCAGCAGGCGATCCGCGACTTCCTCGGGGAGGCGCCGTTCTCCTCCCTCGGCCTCGACGTCACGGGCGCGACCGAGGCCCTCCGCATCGCCTGCATGGTCGCCGCCGCCGCGGCGTGTGCCACGGGAGTGCTCGGCTGGTACGTCCGCAAGCCCGACCGCTCCGCGCGGCTCGGCCTGTCCGTCTTCGCCGTCCCCGTCTTCGTGACCGGTCTCGCCGCCGGCGGCCTGGCCGGCTCGTTCGTCGCCGCCGGTGCGGTGATGCTGTGGACCGCCCCGGCGCGGGAGTGGTTCGCCACGGGGCGCTGGACGCCGCCGTCGCCCGCGCCCGACAGGCAGGTGCGCGACAAGAAGGGGCCCGCCCAGCGGCGTACGACCCCCGACGAGCACGGCTCCGCGTGGTCCGCGCCGCGGCCTCCCGCGCCGGACGCCGGTCCGCCTCCGTCCACCCGTCCGTTCGGGGAGCCGGTCCGGGCGACGCACTCGCCCTACGGCCAGCCGCTCGCGCCCGACGCCGCTCCTGCGGCGGGCGTGGGCACCCGCCAGCAGCTGCTGCGCACCCGGCCCGGTGCCATGGTCGCGGCGTTCGTCATCACCGTCGTCACCGCCGGTGGGCTGCTGGGCCTGTCGCTGCTCTGGATCGCGATCGCGGGGCTCTCTCCCGACTTCCTGATGAGCGTGCTGGAGCAGCAGCAGCCCGACCTGCTCGACGACGGCATCACCCTGGACCAGGTGCAGAGCACGGTGTTCGCCCTCGCCGGCGGCTTCATCGTGTGGTGCGGCCTCGCGCTGGTCCTGGCCGGCTTCGCCATGGCCCGGCGCGACTGGGCGAGGCGGGGCCTGATCGTCAGCGCCGCGTTCAGCGCGGGCGCCTGCATCGCCCTGGTCGTCAGCACCCCCCTCACGCTCATCCCGGCGGCGGCCGCCGTCGCCACGGTCGTGTGCCTGCGGCGCGGCGACGTACGTCGCTGGTTCGCGCTCGAGCCGCGCTGACGCCTCGCCGGGCAACCGCCGACGTGGTGAGATGAGGCCATGAGCGACCAGCCCGGACCCACGCACTCCCCCTACGGCCAGGAGCCCCCGCAGGGCGACCCCTACGGCCGGCAGCCCTCGGGGCCGACCTCGCCCTACGGCCAGCAGCCGACCTGGGGGACGTCGCAGCCGGTCGGTGACAAGCGGCCCGGCACGGTGACCGCTGCGGGCTGGATCACGATCGTCTTCTCCGGCCTCACCTTCCTGCTGCTCGGCCTCGGGGTGCTCGTCTTCCTCGTCGCGCGCGACGACTTCGTCCGCGAGATCCAGGACGTCCCGGAGTTCCAGAGCTCCGGCATCGATCCCGACACCGCGGTCGGTGCTGTCATCGCGATCCTGGGTTTCCTCATGCTGTGGGCACTCATCGCCCTCGTCCTCGCCGTCTTCGTGCTGCGCCGCTCCAACGTCGCCCGGATCCTGCTCGTCATCTCCTCTGCGGTGACGGCCGTGTTCTCGCTGCTGGGGCTCTCGGGCGGGGGCGGATCCGCCCCCACCCTGATCGCCGCGGTCGCGGTGATCGTGCTGCTCTTCGTCGGGGGTGCGGGCGACTGGTTCAACCACGTCCAGACCCCGTCCGGCGGGGGCTATCCCGGCGCGACCTACGGCAGCACCCCCTACGGTGACCAGCCGACGTACCCGTCCTCGGGGAACCCCTACGGCCAGCAGCCGCCGGCCTCGGACAACCCCTACGGCCAGCAGCCTCCCGGGTCCGACAACCCCTACGGCCAGCCCCCGGCGCCGGGTGGCAGCGACTACCCGCCGAAGGACCACCCCGGCCGCTGAGCCCCCCGCTGGTCGCTCAGCGCGACAGGTCGGCGGCCGCGAGACGGCGTACGCCCTCGGCGATGACGTCGGGCTGCTTGCAGAAGGCCCACCGCACGAGCTGACGGCCCGCCTGCGCGTCGTCGTAGAACCCCTGCGTGGGGATCGCGACGACGCCGGCGCGCCCGGGCAGGGCGAGCGCGAACTCGCGGCCGTCGGCCCAGCCGAGGTGGGAGATGTCGGTGGTCGCGAAGTAGGTGCCCTCGGGCACCCGGGGCGCGAGCCCGGCCGCGGCGAGCCCCTCGCACAGCAGGTCGCGCCGCGCCTGCAGGTCGCGCGCGAGCTCGCGCGGCCAGTCGGGCTCGTGGTCGAGCGCGTGCGCGACGGCCGGCTGGAGCGGCGACCCGGAGGTGAAGGTCAGCCACTGCTTGGCCGCCAGCACCGCCTGCACCAGCGGCGCGGGGCCGGTGGCCCAGCCGACCTTCCAGCCGGTGAACGAGTAGCTCTTCCCCGCGCTGGACAGCGTCAGCGTGCGCTCGCGCATGCCGGGCAGCGTGGCGATCGGCACGTGGCCCTCGGCGCTGCGGGCGTCGTCGAAGACGAGGTGCTCGTAGACCTCGTCGGTCACCACGATCACGTCGTGCTCGATCGCGAGGTCCGCCACGACCTGCAGCTCCTCGCGGGTGAGCACCGTGCCGGTCGGGTTGTGCGGGGTGTTGAGCAGGATCAGCCGGGTGCGGTCGGTGACGGCCGCGCGGAGCTCGTCGGGGTCGGGGCGGAAGTCGGGGGCGCGCAGGGTGACCGGACGCCGCACCGCTCCACACATCTCCAGCATCGCGACGTAGGAGTCGTAGTAGGGCTCGAGCACCACGACCTCGTCGCCCGGGTCGACCAGCCCGAGGAGGGCAGCGGCCACGGCCTCGGTGCAACCGGTCGTCACCACCACCTCCCGGTCGGGGTCGAGCTCGATCCCGTAGTGGCGCTGCTGGTGGCGCGCGATGGCGGCGCGCAGCGACGGCACCCCGATGCCGGGGGCGTACTGGTTGGCGCCGCCCGCCAGCGCGTCCTGGGCGGCCGCGACGACCGAGGCGGGACCGTCGACGTCGGGGAACCCCTGGCCGAGGTTGAGCGCCCCGGTGCGCACCGCCAGCGCCGACATCTCGCTGAAGATCGTGGGCGGCACGTGGGCCAGCCGGGTCGAGAGTGGCGGGGACAGCGGCTGCGCGTCGGTCACCCCCTCACGCTACCCACCGCGGTGGCTAGGGTCGGGGGCGTGACCACCGACGCCGCCCTCGCCGCCGACATCGACGCCACCTGCCGCCTCACGGGGGAGTTCACCCTCCGCTCCGGGCAGGTCGCGGACACCTACTTCGACAAGTACCTCTTCGAGGCCCAGCCCGCGCTGCTCGACCGGGTCGCCGCGCAGATGGTCGACCTGCTCCCCGAGGGCACCGAGCTGCTCGGCGGGCTCGAGCTCGGCGGCATCCCGCTCGCCACGATGGTGAGCGCGCGCACCGGCCTGCCCGCGCTGTTCGTGCGCAAGAAGGCCAAGGAGTACGGCACGGCCAAGCTCGCCGAGGGCCCCGACGTGGCCGGTCGCCGGATCACGATCATCGAGGACGTCATCACCACCGGTGGCGCGGTCCGCGACGCCACCCACGCCCTGCGCGAGCTCGGCGCGGTCGTCGAGGTCGTGGTGTGCGCCATCGACCGCTCGCCCGAGGGCAACCCGCTGGCCGACGTGGACCTCGAGGTCCGGTCGGTGCTGACCCGCGCCGACCTCGACGCCGCGCGCGGCTGACGCCCGCCCAGGCGACGTACGTCGCTCAGTCGGCGTCGCGGCCGGTGATGTCGCGGTCGGGGCCGCCGTCGTGCTCGCCGACCTCGGCGCCCGCGGCCTCGGTGCGCCGGTGGCGCCACCACTCGATCGCGATCGGGACGACCGAGAAGGCCAGGATCACGAGCACGAGCTTGTCGATGCTCGAGCCGAGTCCGGGGAAGGCGTCGCCGAGGAAGTAGCCGAGCGAGCAGATCGTGACGACCCACAGGACAGCGCCCACCAGGCTCCACAGGAAGAACCGGTGCCGCTCCATGCGGGTCACCCCGGCCACGACCGTGATGTAGGTGCGCACGAACGGCACGAAGCGACCGATGACGAGGGCCTTGTTGCCGTGGCGGTCGAAGAAGGCCGTGGTCTGGTCGAAGTACTTGCGCTTGATGATGCGCCCGTCGCGCTCGTAGAGCGGCGGGCCGATCCGGCGCCCGATCTCGTAGCCCACGACGTTGCCCATGAACGCACCGGCGGTGAGGACGGCGATCGCGATGAGCAGCTCGACGAGCGCCGGGCCGGGGAAGAGGTCGAGCTGCCCGGTGGCGATGAAGAGCCCGAGCGCGAAGAGCAGGGTGTCCCCGGGCAGGATCGGGAAGAACAGGCCGCACTCGACGAAGACGATCAGCAGGCTGATCCAGAACAGCTCGGTGCCGAAGCGGTCGAGCAGCCAGTTGGGGTCCATCCACTGGATGCCGAGCAGCATCGGATGGAGCGCGGCGCCCGACCAGGCCCCGGACCACGCATGGACGTCCCACAGTGCGTTCACCGACCCACCCTAGCCAGCGCCTCCGCCTCGGACCTGATCGGGAGCGGTCCCTAGGGTGCAGGGGTGCAGGACGACGAGCGGGCCCCCTACGACCCGATGCCCCACGGTGCGCCGGAGGTCGGCGTGGGCCCGTGGGAGGGTCCGTGGCCCGAGGGCGAGCGGTGGGACCCCGACCTGCTGCGCGACGGCGACCGCCGCAACGTCGTCGACCGCTACCGCTACTGGAGCGTCGAGGCGATCGTGGCCGACCTCGACACCCGGCGCCACGGCTTCCACGTCGCGATCGAGAACTGGCAGCACGACTTCAACATCGGCACGATCGTGCGCACCGCCAACGCGTTCCTCGCCGCCGAGGTGCACATCGTCGGCAACCGGCGGTGGAACCGGCGCGGCGCCATGGTGACCGACCGCTACCAGCACGTGCGCCACCACCCCGACGCCGCGAGCCTCGCGGCGTACCTCCACGCCCTGCCGGAGCAGGACGGCGAGCGGGTGCGGCTGCTCGGCATCGACAACCTGCCCGGCTCGCTGCACCTCGAGACGATGGAGATGCCGCGGCGGCCGTGCTTCCTGTTCGGGCAGGAGGGGCCGGGCCTCTCCGAGGCCGCGCGCGCCGCGTGTGACGGCACCTTCTCGATCGCCCAGTTCGGCTCGACCCGCTCGATCAACGCCAGCTCGGCCGCCGCCATCGCGATGCACAGCTGGGTGAGGGCGTACGCCGACCTCGGCGGCGAACAGGCCTGGCGCGGCTGAGCCGGGTGACGCGACCGGGGCCGGGATGTCCCCACGACACCCCGGACCCGGTCGCGGTCCAGGTGACCGCGCTGCGGCACCGCCGGGTGCCGATCCGCTGCCAGGGCTGGGCTGCAGCCTTCGCCGGTCGACGGGTCATCGCGTCAAAATAAGCCTGACGCGGGTGCCACGCCATACCCGTGCGGGTGCAGTCTGCCGCGCGTCAGCCGTGGCGCTGGGGCGCGAGTGCGACCTCCAGCGCCGCGAGGCCGCGGCTGCTGTGGCTCTTGACCGTGCCCTCGCTGACGCCGAGCTCCATCGCGGCCTCGCGCACCGAGAGCCCCAGCCAGTGCCGCAGCACGACGACCTTGCGCTGCTGCTCGGGGAGCGCCTGGAGCGCGTCGAAGAGCGCGGAGCGCTCCTCCACCGACGTGCCCACCTGGTCGACCCGCTCGGGGACCTCGTCGCTGGGCCTCTCACGCCGCCACGGCCGCCGCGACTCGTCGATGTTGGCGCGCACCATGATCTGGCGGACGTAGGCGTCCTCGTTGCCCTCGTGCCGGATCCGCGGCCAGGCGACGTAGAGCTTGGTCAGGGCGGTCTGGAGCAGGTCGTCGGCGCGGTGCCAGTCGCCGCACAGGGCGTACGCGATGCGGCGCAGGTGCGTCTGCCGGGCGGCGACGAAGTCCGAGAACGCTGCGTCGTGCCTCACCGCAGACCACCTTCGTCGCTGCGGTCCCCGGCGAAGGCGATGAAGTCGTCGAGCGTCGTTGCGCCGTCCGCCTTCTCGGCGGCGAACGTCGTGACGCCGTCCTCCCGGTCGAAACGCAGGACGAGCACGAACCAGCGCTCCCCCTGCCAGCTCACGAGGGCCAGCGCCGAAGGCACCTCGCTGGTGCCGTACGCCGGCAGGTCGGGTCGGGCCCGTTGGTCGAGGACCTCGACGCCGGCGACCGCCGGTCGCACCGTGCCGTCGTCCTCCAGCTCCACCAGACGCACGCGCGGTCCGCCCGTCTCCAGGGCCACGTGGTCGGCCAGCCACTGGTCGAACGTGAGCCAGCCGGACTCGGCCTCCAGCTCCCACGCCGACGCGTCGCCGCCCTGGGTGAACAGCGCCCACGTCGTCCGACCCTCGGACCGGAGCACCAGTCCGAGCGAGTCGTCCCCGGGAACGGGGTCCTCGACCTGCCTGACCACGGTGACCCCGGGCGCCGCCTCGAGGTTGCCCCCGTGCCACGTGGCCAGGCCGCCGGCCAGGCCGGGGACGTCGTCGGCAGGTGCGGAGGTCATCCCGCCGTTGGCCACCTCGGCGCGGACGAAGGCGTCGAAGGAGTCGGCGAAGCCGTCCTCGGGACGGGTGGACGACATGCTGCTGCCGCCGTCGTCCCACTCCAGCACGAGCCACCACCGATCGCCGCGATAGCTGATGTCGAGCGCTGCCGACTCGGTGGCCTTGCCCGGGAACAGGTCGTCCCGGCGCTCGTGCACGACGGCACCCTGCCGGATCTCGAGCCCGTCGGGCGGCATGGTGCGTGCGGGCGGTTCGCCCTTGCGCCACGGAAAGAGGTGCGGCTCGTCCTGGGGTGACGGGGCCGGCGAACCCGTCGGCGAGGGGGATGTCGGCGCGGGTGGGTCGGTGGCCACCGGTGTCTCGGTGCTGCGCGGCGAGTGCGCCGGGGCCACGCCCCAGGCGGCCCCGACGACGACGGCCGCGGCGCACGCCGCGATGGCAGCCGACCTGGCGCGGCGACGGCGTACGGCCCGGTGCCCGGCAGCGACGTAGAGCCCGGCTGGGACGTCGGGTGCGCTCCCGAACGAGTCGTCGAGCTCGCGCTGCCAGTCGATCTCGGTGTCCATGCGACGTCCTTCCCCCGTGCTGAGTGTTCCACCGGTCAACACGGAGTCGCGGCTGCTTCGGTTGTCACGGGGTGAGACGGCTGCTCGCCCGGTTCGCGACCGGTGGGTAGCCACTAGGGTTGGGAACGCCTGCAGGACCACAGCTGAGGAGAACCGCCGTGCCCATCGCCACCCCCGAGGTCTACGCGCAGATGCTGGACGCCGCGAAGGAGAGGTCCTTCGCCTACCCGGCCATCAACGTGTCCTCGTCCCAGACGCTCAACGCCGCGCTCAAGGGCTTCGCCGACGCCGGCTCCGACGGCATCATCCAGGTCTCCACCGGCGGCGCGGAGTATCTCTCCGGCCCGTCCGTGAAGGACATGGTCACGGGCTCGGTCGCCTTCGCCGCCTATGCCGTCGAGGTCGCCAAGAACTACCCCGTCAACATCGCGCTCCACACCGACCACTGCCCCAAGGACAAGCTCGACGGCTTCGTCCGCCCGCTGCTCGACATCTCCGCCGAGCGCGTGGCGCGCGGCGAGGCGCCGCTGTTCCAGTCGCACATGTGGGACGGCTCGGCGGTGCCGCTGGAGGAGAACCTGCAGATCGCCGAGGAGCTGCTGGCGCGCTGCGCCGCGGCCAACATCATCCTCGAGATCGAGGTGGGCGTCGTCGGCGGCGAGGAGGACGGCGTCGCCAACGAGATCAACGACCAACTCTACACCACGCCCGAGGACGCCATCGCCACGATCAAGGCGCTCGGCTCCGGTGAGAAGGGCCGCTACATGACGGCCCTGACCTTCGGCAACGTCCACGGCGTCTACAAGCCGGGCAACGTCAAGCTGCGCCCGGAGATCCTCAAGTCGGCCCAGGAGGCCGCGGCCTCCGAGCTGGGTCTGGGCTCCGACGCCCGCCCCTTCGACCTCGTCTTCCACGGCGGTTCGGGCTCGACCGCGCAGGAGATCAGCGACGCGGTCGACTTCGGCGTGGTGAAGATGAACGTCGACACCGACACCCAGTACGCCTTCACCCGCCCGGTCGCCGCGCACATGTTCGCCCACTACGACGGCGTGCTGAAGGTCGACGGCGAGGTCGGCAACAAGAAGCAGTACGACCCCCGCGCCTGGGGCAAGGCCGCCGAGGGCGGCATGGCCGCGCGCATCGTCGAGGCGTGCGAGAACCTGCGCTCCGCGGGCACCTCGCTCGCCGGCTGAGGCAGCTCCCTGACGCCGTACCCAGATCCACCACCGAGCGGTGCGTGAGGGGGATTCCGCAGCCCGGACAGCCCCCTCACGCACCGCTCGTGCGTGTGTCGGAGCACGGCGCACCCGCGGGCGGTGAGTGAGGAGGATTTCGTACCTCGGAAATCCTCCTCACGCACCGCCCAGACGTCCGAGGCGTACGCCGCCGCGGCGCGGGTCAGCGCGGCGCGGGCTCCGCGTCGGCCCCCGCGTCGTCACGGGCCGGTGCGTCGGCAAAGTGGCGCGGCCGCTCGAAGAAGAGCACGGCGACGAGGCCGAGCGCCAGCACCGCCGGCAGGAGCAGCAGTGCCTGCGCCATCGCGTCGGTGAAGGGGCCGGCGACCTGGGCGGGCAGCGTCGTGCCGGTCGCGCCGCCCTCGGACGGGGAGAAGGACAGGCCGTTGGCCGCGAGCCGCGCGTCGATGAGCACCGCGATGGCCGCCGACCCCAGCACGGCGCCGACCTGGCGCGTCGCGTTGTAGACCCCGGAGCCGGCGCCGGCCCGCTGGGGCGGCAGGTTGCGGTTGGCCGTGGTGGCCAACGGGCCCCACAGGAACGAGCTGCCCAGGCCCATCAACGCGAAGACCGCGAGCAGCTGCCACAGCGGGGTGTCGGGGGCCAGCACCACGCTCAGCAGGAGCAGTGCCAGGCCGAGCCCGGCGAACCCGCCGACGGTCAGCGTGCGCGGGTGCACGCGGTCGGTCAGCTTCCCGGTGAGCGGCGCGGTGACGATCGACATGACCGCCATCGGCACGAGCAGCAGCCCGGCCTGGGTCGGGGAGTAGCCCCGCACCAGCTGGGCCCACAGCATCAGCGGGAAGCCCATCGCGGTGAAGGCGAAGGACACGGTGGTGATGGACAGGTTGGAGACCGAGAAGTTGCGGTCGCGGAACAGGCTCAGCGGGACCAGCGGCTCCTGGCGGTTGCGCGCCTGCCAGAGCACGAACAGCCCGAGCACGACCAGGCCCACGACGATCAGGCGCCACACGGTGATCGGGCCGGTGATGGTGGACCAGTCGTACTGCTCGCCCTCCTGGATGCCGAAGACCAGCAGGAACATGCCCGCGCCGCTCAGCGCCACGCCCAGCCAGTCGAAGGAGTGGGTGTGGGTCTCCAGCCTCGGCACGAGCCGCCACGCGAGGGCGAAGGCGACGATCCCGACGGGCACGTTGACGAAGAAGATCCACTCCCAGCCGAGGCTGTCGACGAGCAGCCCGCCGGCGATCGGACCGACCAGCGTGGCGACGCCCGCCGTCGCGCCCCACAGCGCCATCGCCGAGCCGCGCCGCTCGATCGGGAAGATGCGCGTGATGACGGCCATCGTCTGCGGCGTCATCATCGACGCGCCCAGACCCTGGGCGACGCGCGCCGCGATCAGGCCCTCGATCGTGGTCGTCAGCCCGCACGCGAGCGAGGCGATCGTGAAGACCGTCAGCCCGACGAGGTAGAGGTTCTTCGGGCCGAAGCGGTCACCGAGCCGACCGGTGATCAGCACCGGGACGGCGTAGGCCAGGAGGTAGGCGCTGGTGACCCAGACGACCTCGTTGACCCCGGCCTGCAGGTCCTCGATGATCGCCGGCGTCGCCACCGTGACGATCGTGGTGTCGACCAGGATCATGAAGAAGCCGATGCACAGCGCCCAGAGGGCGGGCCACGGGTCGGGCTGCTCGGTCCCGGTGGCGTCGGTGGTGGTCGGCGGGGTCGGTGCGGTCACGACCCCAGTGAACACCGGCGGTCCGACATCGATTCCTGGTCGCGGACGCCGAAGCGGTGCGTGGCGCGGGTTCCCGGAGCCGGGAACCCGCCCCACGCACCGCTCAGGTGGTGGCGTACGACGTCAGCGCGCGGGCGCGTTGCCCGGGATGTCGTCCGGGTCGCCGTAGGGGTCGCCGTGGTGCGTGTGCTCGCTGAGGTCCTTCTTCACCCGCGGGTCGTCGGCGTCGGCGAAGTAGTCGAACGGGATCGTCTCGTCGCGGCCGTTGGAGACCTTGACCGCGTTGAGCACCGCACTGATGACGACCGCGAGCACCACGTTGATGACGAACGCCGTCATCGCGATGTAGCCCAGCTCGCCGATCACCGGGATCGGGTCGAGCGAGCCACCGAAGTGGTTGATGCCGGCGCGCGGGTTGGCCACGTTCCACGCCTGCCACGTGCCGTAGACCATGCCGACCGCCCAGCCGGCGAGCAGGCCGTGGCGGTGGAACCACCGGGTGAAGAGGCTGAACACCACGGCCGGGAACGTCTGCAGGATCCAGATGCCGCCGAGGAGCTGGAAGTTGATCGCGTTCTGCTTGTCGAGCGTGAGCACGAAGACCAGCGCGAACGCCTTCACCAGCAGCGACATCAGCTTGGAGACCTTCGCCTCCTGGGCCGGGGTGGCGTCCTTCTTGATCCACTCCTTGTAGATGTTGCGGCTGAAGGTGTTGGCCGCGGCGATCGACATGATCGCGGCCGGCACCAGGGCGCCGATCGCGATGGCGGCGAAGGCCACGCCGGCGAACCACGCCGGGAACATGTCCTCGAACAGCTGCGGGATCACCAGCTGCGCGTTGGGCTTGCCGTCGAGGCCGATCGGCTGCGTCCCCGCGGCGATCGCGACCCAGCCGAGCAGGGCCAGGAGACCGAGCACGAAGGAGTACGCCGGCAGGATCGCGGCGTTGCGCCGGATCGTGTTGCGCGAGTTCGACGACAGCGACGCGGTCACCGAGTGCGGGTACATGAACAGCGCCATCGCCGAGCCGAGCGCCAGCGTGGCGTAGGCGAACGCCGCTCCGCCCTCACCGAGCGACGGGATGAAGGCGCCATTGGGCTTGCCGTCGACGGGGTTGGCCGCGCTCATCTTGTCCTGCGCCGCGCCGAAGATCGAGTCCCAGCCACCGACCTGGCCGGGCAGGTAGACGATCGCCACGATGATCACGAGGTAGATCAGGATGTCCTTGACGAACGCGATCACCGCAGGGGCGCGCAGGCCGCTGGAGTAGGTGTAGGCCGCCAGCACCGCGAAGGCGATGAGGAGCGGCGCGTCCTTGGCGAGGACGTTGTCGCCGCCACCGAGCCCGGCCACCTCGAGCACCGCCTGGATGCCGACGAGCTGCAGCGCGATGTAGGGCATGGTCGCCACGAATCCGGTGACCGCCACTGCGAGCGACAGGGTGCGGTCGTCGTACCTGCCGCGCACGAAGTCGGCCGTCGTCACGTAGCCGTGGCGGTGGCTCACCGACCACAACCGCGCCATGAAGATGAAGATGATCGGGTAGAGGATGATCGTGTAGGGCACGGCGAAGAAGCCGGCCACGGCACCCGTCGCGAACATCGCCGCCGGCACGGCCACGAACGTGTACGCCGTGTAGAGGTCGCCGCCGAGCAGGAACCACGTGATCCAGGTGCCGAACTTGCGACCCCCCAGGCCCCACTCGTCGAGCGACTCCATGGAGTCGGCGCGCATGAAGCGTGACGCCATGAAACCGGCGACGGTGACGATCAGGAACAGGACGATCAGGACCGCGAGGGCGACGCCGTTGACGCCGCCGGTGTCCGCCGCCATCACGGCGACCTGCGGCGTCATCGGTCCTCACCCACCTGGTGCGTGGTCTTCCCGCGGGCCGAGAGGGTGAGGCGGTAGGCCGTCCAGGTCAGCGCCGAGCAGATGAAGACCCAGAGGAACTGGTACCAGAAGAAGAACGGGAAGCCGAGGAGCTCGGGGTCGGTCTTCGCATAGCTCGGCACCCAGAGGAGGGCGACGATCGGGATGCAGAGCAGGACGGCGGCGATGGCCATCTTGCCCTTGTCGGTCGGGGGTGGTCCTTGCTCAGGACGCGACGGGGTAGGGGTGGTGCTCATCGGTCTAGCCCACCACAAGGTGATGGGCGTCACGTTCACCCGCCGGGCGGTGCTGCGACGAACGGTCGGTCTGCCGCGACGGGCGGTCAGCCGAGCAGCGCGTCCGCCGCAGCCGGGCTCGAGTCGCGCAGAAAGGTCGAGCACCGCTCCCACTCCGCCGTCTCGCCGATCGCGCGGGCTGCCAAGGCGAGGAGCGCGAGCGAGCGCAGGAAGCCGCGGTTGGGCTCGTGCTCCCACGGCACCGGCCCGTGGCCCTTCCAGCCGTTGCGGCGCAGCATGTCGAGCGAGCGGTGATAGCCGACGCGGGCGTAGGCGTAGACCGTCACGTCATCGGCGCCGGCCTCCTTGGCCTGTGCCGCGAGCGCGGCCCAGGCGGCCGGCGACTCCGGGTGACGGCGTACGACGCCCGCGGGCGCCTCCCCGCCGGAGATCTCGGCGTCGGCGGGGTCGGCGGGCAGGTGGGTGGGCGGGGGACCGGCCATCAGGTCGCCGCCGAAGGAACCGGAGGTCATGCCCGCAACTCTAGGCCGGGTGCCCGTCCGACAGACTTCCCCCATGGGTGAGACGTTCACGACCGAGATCCAGGCCCGCTACCGCGACATCAACCTCGCCGGGCACGTCGACAACGTCGAGGCGGTGCGGGTGCTCGACGAGGCGCGCTACGAGTTCCTGCGGTTCGCGCCCCTGCCCGGCCTGCCGGCGGGCGGGACCGGTCTGCTGCACGCGGTCGACGAGGGGGTCTCCGAGCTCGTCGCCTCGCAGTCGATCGAGTACCACGGCGAGATGCGCTTCGTGCCCTACCAGCCCTTCCTCGCCTCGCTCTGGGTGAGCCGCGTCGGGCGCTCGTCGTTCACGGTGGCCGCCGAGCTGCGGGTCGAGGCCGACGGCGGTCCGGCCGCGGTGTGGGAGTGCGTCAACGTCCTGTGGGACCACGCCGCCCAGTCGGCGTGGTCGATCAGCGACGCCGTGCGAGCCGACCTCGAGCGCTACCTCGGGGAGCCGCCGACCTTCCGCCGGTGAGGCTGGGCGTCGGTGTCCACGCCTCGGCTCGAGCGGACGTAGGTCCGCTCGACGCACGCCATGGCGTGCGCCTAGCGTCCGCCGGAAGGCACCAGTTGGTTCGGGCCTCAAGCGGCCGTACCGACGCCCGGTAGCCAGAGCCGTGATGCGGTTCTTCGCGGATGCGCCTCGGCGAACGCGAGGAGGTGTGGCGCAGGTTCGCGTCCGAACCTCGCCGTTGTCACGTCGTACTCCTTGCGGAGCCGATCGCGTGCCCTTTCCCAGCCGGGCTCGAAGCAGTCTGCCCACACGATGCGCGACATCCCGAATCCCTCGGCGCAGATGTCCGTGCGACGTCCCTGCTGTTTCCACACGACGACCTCGGGTGGTTCCGACGCAACGCCACCTCGTTCGGGGGGAACGAGCTTGAGCCTGCCCTCGCACTCGAAGAGATGACACCCGACCCGGATGTCGCACCAGACCACCCGGTCGCCGGCGATGCGGACTGCAAACTGCGTCTGCGCGTCACCTATGCCCAGTGAGGCCACGAGCTCCCGGCCGAGCGTCTCCAGCACGGACTCGGACCCAGCGTCGGAGTCCGCCAGAGCCGCCCGTGCACGAGCGATGTGCGGGTGGCACCTCATGCGGTCCAGCTCGGCCTCGAGGTCCGAATGGGGCACGCCGAGCCGGCGTACGGAGTCGATAGCGACCAGCCCGTGTCGATAGCCGTGCCATCGCGCGATGTCGATGGCGGTGCGCGCGTACGACGTGGTCACCAGGCCGCCGACCCGCTCGACGCACAGGGGCAGGAGATCGCGATGGCGCGTCAACCCGCTGTTCGTACGAGAGCCGCATGGTCCGTAGAGGGTCAGGTGGCTCGCCGGTGACAGCGGGTCGAGCGTGTCGATCTCGAGGAGCCGGGCCGCGGAGTCGTGGCTCATCGTGACCGGTCGCCGCGCCGACAGCGCCGCGGCTCGGTCCTTGAACAACCACCTCGACCGGGAGTCAAGCTGGTCCAACTGAGCTCGCTCGCAGTAGACACCAAGACGGACCACGGCCCAGGCACCGTCGGGCCTGGTGAGCGCCTTGACCTCGCGTTCGGTGTATCCGGCCCGGATGGCTTGGGCACGCGAGAACACTCCAGCTTGTTGAGCAGCTACGGCGCGAAGGGCAGGTCTCATGCTGCTGAGGCTGGACAAGCTCGTGTCGCCTTTCCAGCGGGTGAACTCAGCCCTGTGGACGAAGACCCGGCACAGCCTCCTGTGGACGCATGGCGGCGGCAGTGGCGGGGATCAATCTGACTAGGCACCTGCCGTGGACACTCGACGCACGCCATGCCGTGCGTTGAGCGGACCATGGTCCGCTCAACCCCTCATCCGGACGGCCCGCGGCCCCCGAGGGAACCTCAGGCGCCGAGAAGGCGGCGCACCTTCGCCGGGCCGAGCGCGAGCACCAGCGTCGGCAGGCGCGGGCCGCGGTCGGCGTCGACCAGCAGGTGGTAGAGCAGCCGGAAGAAGTCCTTCTGGTCGGCCTTGACCTGGTCGGTCGGGGCGTCGTCGAAGCCGAGCCCGCGCGCCACCTTGGGCGTGCCGTAGACGACCGAGGTGACCGCGTCGAGGTCGCCGTCGTCGGGCAGGCGGTCGAGGAAGATCTTGAGCCAGAGCTCCTCGTCCTCGGACAGGGACGACAACCGCGAGGTGTCCGGGGTCTCGCGCACGGTGGTGCGCTCGTCGGCGGGGACGTGCTCGGCCGTCCACTGCATCGCCTTGGACAGCCGCGGCTCGAGGTCGGCGACCGAGTCGTGCGGGAATCCCGAGGACTCCACGATCCGCGAGATCAGCTCGGCCGAGCCCGCGGTCACGTCGGCGACCGACGACAGCGTGCGGAAGGGCACCGGCACGGCGGGCGTCGGCAGGGTCCCCGCCGACGCCGTCGACGAGGCGCGGTGCCAGGCCAGCGTCGCGACGTCGGCCTTCTCCGGGTCGGCGGCCTTGCGGCCGAGGGCGTCCCACTCGTCGTAGAGGCGCACGACCGAGGCGCCGAAGTCGATGTCGAAGGCCTGCGTGGGCGCGCGACGGACGTAGAGCCAGCGCAGCATCGGCGCCTCGAGGATGCGCAGGGCATCGGCCGCGGTGGGCACGCCGCCGGCCGACGACGACATCTTCTGCACCCCGGCGAAGCCGACGAAGGCATAGATCACCCGGGCGGGAGCGCGCCAGTCGAAGATCGAGGAGACCAGCTCGGTGCCGACGGTGTAGGACGAGCCCGGGGTCATGTGGTCGCGCCCGGCGGGCTCGAAGTTGACCGACTCGTAGGCCCAGCGCATCGGCCAGTCGACCTTCCACACCAGCTTGCCGTCGGTGTCGCTCGACAGGTCGGTGGTGCCCTCGTGGCCGCAGGAGGAGCAGGTGTAGGACAGCGTCGTGGTGGCGTCGTCGTACGCCGTGGTGGTGACGGTGTCGCGCCCGCACTCGCGGCAGTAGGGACGGTAGGGGAAGCGCGCGACGGCGTCGGCGGAGGCGCCCGCGGTCGGGTCGCCCTCCTCGTCGTCCTCGTTGGCTACCGAGTCGGCGAGGTCGGCGGCCTCCTGTGCCGACGCGTCCTCGCCGGCGCTCACCTGCTTGGTGCGGTGCTGCGCGAGGACCGCCTCGATCTCGTCGCGGCGCGCGACGGCCTCGAGGACCTGCGAGCGGTAGGCACCGGAGGTGTACATCTCGGTCTGGGAGATCTCCTCCATCTCGACGCCGAGCTCGCGCAGCGCGTCCTGGAGCGGTGCCTTGAAGTGCTCGGCCCAGCTGGCGTGGCACTCCCACGGGTCGGGCACGGCGCTCAGCGGGCGACCGATGTGGTCGGCCCACTCGGGCGGCACCCCGGCCGGCACCTTGCGGAAGCGGTCGAAGTCGTCCCACGAGTGGAGGTGGCGCACCGGCACGCCGCGGCGCCGCAGCTCCTCGGCCACGAAGTGCGGGGTGATGAACTCGCGCAGGTTGCCCAGGTGGATCGGGCCGCTCGGTGACGCGCCGGACGCGACCGTCACGCGGTTGCCCTCGCCGGCGTGGCGTACGGCGTCGTCAGCCGCCCGCGTCACCCAGTCGACCGGATCGCCCTGCTCTCGCCGTCCACCTCGTGCCATGCGGCAAGGCTATCGGGGAGCCCGGACCGGGCCGTCGGGTGCGTCCGGGACGCAGGAGCGCCGGAGTCGTCCCCCGCGACGACTCCGGCGCTGCGCTCCGAGGAGCAGGCCTGCCGCACACCCCCGCACGCGGCCGGCCAGGCCCCAGTATGGAGTGGCCGGTCGCTGCCACGCGGTTCGCGAGTGCCGCTGGCACTAAACTGCCATCCATGGCAGGCGACCCCTCCTCGGTGCTCATGGCGCTCGGCCTCGACCGCGAGGCCGAGCAGCTCTACTTCCGGCTCGCCCCGGTCTCGGGGCACACGCTCGTGGGCGTGGCGCGGCTCGTGCAGGAGCGCCCCGACCGGCTGCTGCGCGCGCTGGCGCCCCTGCAGGAGCGGGGGCTGGTGACCTTCGCGGGCGAGCGCGTCGTCGTGCCGCCGCTGGCCGAGGTGGTCTCCGAGCTGGTGCTGCGCGAGTCGCGGCAGGCGGCGACGTCGGCCGCGCGACTGGGCGAGCTGGCCGGTGCGGTGCCGCACCTGGTCGCCGCCGCCACCCGCCCCGACGAGGCCGACCTCAGCGACATCCGCCCCCTCGACGGCGAGCTCAGCGCGGGAGGTGACCCCCTCGAGCTGCTGCACCTGATGCTGCGCACCAGCCGCGGCGACATGCTGTGGCTGCGTCCCGACGCCTGGGCGATGCCGCGGGAGTCGAAGGTGAGCACGATCCTGTCCGAGGCCATGGCCATGGGGCGCCGGTCGCGCGCGATCTACCCCGTCCGGGCCCTCACCGAGGCGCCCGAGGCGCTGCGCACGCGAGCCTCGCTGGGCGAGCGGGTGCGGGTCATGTCGGAGGTGCCCACCAGGATGTTCATCCTGGGCGACACGCACGCGGTGCTGCCCGAGCCCATCGGCTTCGCCGACTCCCCGCGCGTCCACGTGCGTCAGCGCTCGGTCGTGGCCGCGCTGACGCTGTGGTTCGAGCTGCTGTGGTCACGTGCGGCCCCGGTCCCGGAGCTGGAGTCCGGAGGCGGTCGGCCCGAGGAGCGCCAGTTCCTCCTCGAGCAGCTGATGGCCGGGGCCACCGACGAGGTGATCGCCCGCAAGCTCGGCATCGGCCTGCGCACGGTGCGCCGCCGGATCTCCTCGCTGATGTCCGAGCTCGGCGTCGACACCCGGTTCCAGGCAGGGGTCGAGGCCGTGCGTCGCGGCTGGCTCTGAAGCCGAGCGGCCAGGTCAGGCCGGGGGCAGGATCATCGAGTACGCCGACGGCTCGAGGCGCCAGCTGCGGCTGCGCTCGGGCCCGGAGATCTCGCCGTCGGCCGACAGCCAGAACTCCTCGCCGCTGACCTTCACCGAGCGTCCACGCAGGGTGACGACGTCGTCGCGCTGGTCGTGCTCGCCGCGGCTGAGGTGGGCGACGTAGCCGACCTTCGCGAGCGGCTTGACGGCCCGGCTGATCATCACGTCGAGGCGGCCGTCCTCGGGGTCGGCGTCGGGGTTGAGCTCGGTGCCCCCGCCGACGTTGCCGCCGTTGCCGATGGCGACCATCAGCACCGGGCGGTCGACGTCGTTGACGACCTCGCCGTCGACCTCGACGCGCAGGCGCCAGCTGGGCGGGTGGAAGGCCGAGAGCGCGGCGCCGATCGGATAGCCGAGCTTGCCCAGGTTGACCTTGCCGACGCCGACCGAGCCGAGGCGGGTCTTCCACTTCGCGCCCTTGCGGCTGGCCTGGGCCCCCACGCCGACGTGCACGTTGTTGACCACGATGTTGCCGGTCTCGTCGACGAGCAGGTCGACCGGCCGGGCCTCGCCGTCGAGCACGAGGCGGGCGGCGTCCTCGATCTCGAGCGGGATGTCGTTGCCGCGGGCGAAGTCGTTGCCGGTGCCCATCGGGAGCAGCGCCAGGGTGGAGCCCGCGAGCTCGTGTCGCTTGTGCAGCGCCGTGACCACTGCGTGGATGCTGCCGTCGCCGCCGGCGACCACCACGGTGCGGCCCCCGGCGCGGTGCAGCACGCCGTCGAGCTCCCCGGGGTTCGACGTCTTGGCGACCTCGACGGAGGCGCCCTCGCGCAGGACGGCCAGCGCCTCGGAGAGCCGTTCCTCGTCGGAGGTTCCGGCCTCAGCGTTGGTGATGACCAGAAGGGAGCGCACGGCCGGAGACTAGCCCACACAGCCGCCCGCGCATCAGCCTCTCGGGTGGATGCCGGTCCGCGCCCGGTCGCCGTCACGGTCGGTGCGGCGGAGGTGCGGTAGCGTGGCGTCGCAAGAGCCCCGGTGCCTTGTGCCGGGGCTGTTCGCATTTCCTGTTCAGATCTTGATTTCCGATGACATGACAGAGGAGGGCTGAGATGCCCGCGATCGTCGTGCTCGGCGCCCAGTGGGGCGACGAGGGCAAGGGCAAGGCCACCGACCAGCTCGCCACCACGGACTCCATCGACTTCGTGGTCCGCACGAGCGGTGGTCACAACGCCGGCCACACCATCGTCATCAACGGTGAGAAGTACGCCACCCACCTGCTGCCCAGCGGCATCCTGACCCCCGGCGCGACCTCGGTGATCGCCGGCGGCGTGGTCGTCTCGCCCGAGGCGCTCTTCCGCGAGCTCGACGGGCTCGTCGCACGCGGGGTGGAGGTGGCCGACCTCAAGGTCAGCGCCAACGCCCACGTCATCGCGAGCTATCACGCGACCATCGACAAGGTGACCGAGCGCTTCCTCGGCAAGAACCAGATCGGCACCACCGGCCGCGGCATCGGGCCGGCGTACGCCGACAAGGTCAACCGGGTCGGGGTGCGGATCGCGGACCTCTTCGACGAGGGGATCCTGCGCGAGAAGGTGGAGGCCGCCCTCGACGTGCGCAACCACCTGCTCACCAAGGTCTACAACCGTCGCGCCATCGAGGTCGACACGGTCGTCGAGGAGCTGTTGTCCTACGCCGAGCGCCTCGAGCCGATGGTGTGCGACACCTCGCTGCTGCTCAACCGGGCGCTCGACGCGGGGCAGACGGTGCTCTTCGAGGGTGCCCAGGCGACCATGCTCGACGTCGACCACGGCACGTACCCCTTCGTCACCTCCTCCAACCCGGTCGCCGGCGGCGTCTGCGTGGGCGCGGGCGTCGGTCCCACCCGCATCGACCGGGTGATCGGCGTCATCAAGGCCTACACGACCCGCGTCGGCTCGGGGCCGTTCCCCACCGAGCTCTTCGACGACGACGGCGCGCAGCTGCAGCAGCTCGGCGGCGAGATCGGCGTCTCGACCGGGCGCACCCGGCGCTGCGGGTGGTACGACGCGGTGGTCGCGCGCTACGCCAGCCGCGTCAACGGCCTCACCGACTTCTTCCTCACCAAGCTCGACATCCTCGGCGCGTGGGAGCAGATCCCGGTCTGCGTGGCCTACGAGATCGACGGCAAGCGCGTCGACGAGATGCCGATGACCCAGACCGAGTTCCACCACGCGAAGCCGGTCTACGAGTACTTCGAGGGCTGGCAGAGCGACATCTCCGACTGCCGCTCCTTCGACGACCTCCCCAAGAACGCGCAGGTCTACGTCCAGGCGCTCGAGGAGATGTCGGGGTCGCGGATCTGGGCCGTCGGCGTCGGCCCGGGCCGCGAGCAGACGGTGGTCGTGCACCCGTGAGGGTCCTCGTCGTCGGCACCGGCGGGCGCGAGCACGCGCTCGCGGTCGCGCTCACCCGTGACCCCGCGGTGGGCGAGGTCCACGCCGCTCCCGGCAACCCCGGGATCGGTCAGGTCGCCACGCTCCACGACGTCGACCTCATGGACGGCGCCGCCGTCGCCGCCCTCGCCACCTCGATCGAAGCCGACCTCGTGGTCGTCGGGCCCGAGGCGCCGCTGGTCGCGGGCGTCTCCGACGCAGTGCGCGAGGCAGGCATCGCCGTCTTCGGCCCGTCGCGGGCGGCCGCGCGCCTCGAGGGCTCCAAGGCCTTCGCCAAGGACGTGATGGCGCTCGCCGGGGTGCCCACCGCCGGCTCGCACACCTGCACCACCGCCGACGAGGTGGCCGCGGCCCTCGACACCTTCGGGGCGCCGCACGTCGTCAAGGACGACGCCCTCGCCGCGGGCAAGGGCGTGGTGGTCACCAACGACCGCGACGAGGCGCTGGCCCACGCTGCCGGCTGCGAGCGGGTGGTGGTCGAGGAGTTCCTCGACGGCCCCGAGTTCTCCCTCTTCGTCGTGTGCGACGGCACCGTCGGCGTGCCCCTGCTGCCGGCCCAGGACTTCAAGCGGATCTTCGACGGCGGGCGCGGGCCCAACACCGGCGGCATGGGGTCCTACGCCCCGCTCGGCTGGCTGCCCGAGGGCACCGTCGAGCGCGTGATGGAGCAGGTGGTCGCGCCGACGCTCGCCGAGATGCAGCAGCGCGGCGCGCCGTTCGTCGGCTGCCTCTACGTCGGGCTGGCGCTCACCGCGGGCGGGCCGAAGGTCATCGAGTTCAACGTCCGCTTCGGCGACCCCGACATCCAGCCCGTGCTCGCGCTGCTGACCTCGCCCCTCGGGGTCCTGCTGCGCGCCGCCGCCGACGGCGACCTGTCGGTCGCACCCCGCCCCGAGTTCGCCGACGGCGCCGCCGTGACCGTCGTGATGGCGAGCGCGGGCTATCCCGAGGGCTCGCGCTCCGGCGACGTCGTCGTCGGCACCGAGACCCTCGACCGCGAGGACGACGTCGACGTCATCCACGCCGGCACCGCGCGGACCGACGCCGGGCTGGTCACCGCCGGCGGCCGGGTGCTCGCCGTGCGCGCGACCGGCACCGACGTCGCCGACGCCCGCGCGAAGGCGTACGAAGGCATCGCGTCGATCAGCTTCCCGGGCGCCCAGTGGCGCCGCGACATCGCCGCGGAGCCCCTCGGGGTGGTCGAGGGTGCGGCCTCACGTGGCTGACCCCTTCGCGGTCGGCTCGCCCGTGCGGGTCCGCGAAGTGCTCCACGGCGCGGAGTGGGCGTCGTGGGACGAGCGCGTGCTCGCCGACGACGGCACCCTCCTCGTCACCGTGAAGCCCGCGGGCACGGCGATGCACTTCCCGCCGCACCCGGTGCCGCACCCGTGGGGACACCTCGAGGCGTGGCAGGGCACGACGGTGCTCAAGCAGCGCCGCGCGGGCGACTGGTACTCCGTGTGGCGGTTCTTCGACGCCGCGGGCCGCGCGCTGTCGACGTACGTCAACTTCGAGACGCCCGTGGTCCGCACCGCCGACGGCGTGGACGTCAACGACCTCCAGCTCGACGTCGTCGTCGAGCTCGACGGCACGTGGCGCTGGAAGGACGTGCAGCACCTCGCGCCCTCGCTCGCCTCGGGCCGGATCACCTCCGAGGAGCTGCTCGCCACCCTGGCGGCGGCCGCGGAGGTGGCCGACCTGCTCGAGCGCGACGACCGCTGGTGGGCACCGTGGGACGAGTGGTCCCCGCAGGATGGGACACTCTGAGCCGTGAGCGTCCCCAACGTCCTGGCCACCCGCTACGCCGGCGCCGATCTCGCCGAGATCTGGTCGCCCGAGCACAAGATCGTCCTCGAGCGCCAGCTGTGGGTCGCCGTCCTCAAGGCGCAGCGCGACCTCGGCATCGCCGTCCCCGACGGCGTCGTGGAGGCCTACGAAGCGGTCATCGACCGGGTCGACCTCGACTCCATCGCCGCCCGTGAGCGCGTCACCCGCCACGACGTGAAGGCCCGGATCGAGGAGTTCTCCTCCCTGGCCGGGCACGAGCACATCCACAAGGGGATGACCTCGCGTGACCTGACCGAGAACGTCGAGCAGCTGCAGGTGCGCCGCTCGCTCGAGCTGGTGCGCGACCGCGCGGTGGCCGCGCTGGTCCGGCTGGGCCGGCTCGCCGCCGAGCACGAGGCCACCGTCATGGCCGGTCGCTCGCACAACGTCGCCGCCCAGGCGACCACCCTCGGCAAGCGCTTCGCCACCGTCGCCGACGAGATGCTCATCGGTGTGCAGCGCGTCGAGGAGCTGCTCGCGCGTTACCCGCTGCGCGGGGTCAAGGGCCCGATGGGCACCTCGCAGGACATGCTCGACCTGCTCGATGGCGACGCCGCCCGCCTGGAGCAGCTCGAGGAGCGGGTCGCCGCGCACCTCGGCTTCGAGCAGGTGCTCACCAGCGTCGGCCAGGTCTACCCGCGCTCGCTCGACTTCGACGCCGTGGCCGCGCTCGTGCAGCTCGTCAGCGGACCGTCCAACCTCGCCACCACGATCCGGCTGATGGCCGGTCACGAGCTGGTGACCGAGGGCTTCAAGGAGGGCCAGGTCGGCTCCTCGGCGATGCCGCACAAGATGAACACCCGCTCCTGCGAGCGCGTCAACGGCCTCGCCGTCATCCTGCGCGGGCACCTGTCGATGGTCAGCGAGCTCGCCGGCGACCAGTGGAACGAGGGCGACGTCTCCTGCTCCGTCGTGCGCCGCGTCGCGCTCCCCGACGCGTTCTTCGCCACCGACGGCCTCTTCCAGACCTTCCTCACCGTGCTCGACGAGTTCGGCGCCTTCCCCGCGGTCATCCAGCGAGAGCTCGACCGCTACCTGCCGTTCCTCACCACCACGAAGGTGCTGATGGCGGCGGTGCGCAACGGCGTCGGTCGCGAGGCCGCCCACGAGGCGATCAAGGAGGCCGCCGTCGGCACCGCGCTCGCCATGCGCGCCGGCCAGGCCGACAACGACGTGTTCGCCAAGCTGGCCGCCGACTCCCGGCTGGGGCTCACCCGCGACCAGATCGACGCCCTCGTCGCCGACCCGATCGAGTTCACCGGCGCTGCCGTGGCCCAGACCCGCGCGGTCGTCGCCCGGGTCGAGGCGCTCGCGGCGGCCCACCCCGGCGCAGCGGCGTACGTGCCGGGCGCGATCCTCTAGCGGCGGCGACCACGGGGGACGTCGAGCGGACACTGGTGCGCTCGAGTAGCCCGGTGCCGCTTCATGGGGGTACCTGAGCGGACAACGGTCCGCTCGAGCAGCACCGTGGTCCCCGGGGACCCCCGGCCGGACCCACGCCCTCAGTCGCCCGATCGCCAGGACCGTACGGCGGCGGCAAGCGCGACCGACAGCACGGCGAGCGCGGTCAGCAGCGCCGCCCGCGCGGCGACGGGGGCGGACGCCACCGCCGCGACGGCCTGGTAGACGGTCATGAGCAGTGCGGCGCCGAGGGCCGATCCGATCCGCTGGCCGGTCTGCAGCGCACCACCGGCGGCCCCGCCCATCCGCGGGGGGACCTCGGCCAGGGTGAGGGTGAAGTTGGGCGAGATGACCCCGCCGCCGCCGATCCCGGCGAGGAGCATGGCGGGCGCGAGGGTCCACCACAGCGTGTCGGAGGGCGAGGTGACCAGCCAGGCCGCCAGCGCCGTGCCGGTCATCATCACCGACAGCGCGACCAGGGTGACCCGTCGCCCGATCCGTCCGACGAGCCGTCCGGCCAGCGGTGAGGTCGTGGCCGCCCCGACCGCGAACGGTGTGAGGAGCAGGGCCGAGGAGAGCGGGGAGAAGCCCTCGCCCTCCTGCAGGTGCACCGAGAGGACCAGGAAGATTCCGGTGAAGCCGGTGAAGTAGAGCGTGCCGACCAGCAGGCCGTTGGCGTAGCCGGGCAGCCCGCGCAGCAGCGAGACGTCGAGCAGCGGCGGACGACCCAGCGCGATGGTCCGCACCTCCCACCGCACGAAGCCCCACGCGAGCGGCGGGAACGCCAGGAGCAGCAGGAGCGGCAGGCCCGCCCCGCCCTCGAGGCTGATCAGCGGGTAGAGCACGGCGAGCACGGCGAGTCCGAGCAGGGCGGCCCCGGGCAGGTCGACGCGCGGGTCCTTCTCCGCGGCACCGGCCCCACCCGCGTCGTTGTCGGGCACGAGGCGGTGGATGAGCACCAGCGCGACGAGCCCGATCGGGACGTTGATGAGGAAGAGGGAGCGCCAGCCGTCGTCCTCGCCGAGCAGCCCGATCAGCGTGCCGCCGATCAGGGGACCGGCGGCGGAGGCCACCGCGACGGTGAAGCCGAACAGACCGAACGCCCGGCCGCGTTCCTCGCCGCGGAAGAGCTGCTGGATGAGCCCGGAGTTCTGCGGCGTGAGCAGGCCCGCGCTCGCCCCCTGCGCCAGCCTGGCCAGCACGATCGCCGTGGCGCTGGGCGCCAGCCCGACGGCGAGGCTGGAGGCGACGAACCCCACCAGTCCGACCATCATCATCCGACGCCGGCCGTGGGCGTCGCCGAGCCGACCGCCCGCCACGAGCGTCATGCCGAACGCGAGGGCGTACCCCGACACCACCCACTGGATCGTCGCTGCGCTGGTGCCGAGACCCGCGCGGATCGAGGGGACCGCGACGTTGACGATCGTGACGTCGAGCAACGACATGAAGCCGATGACGAGGGAGACCGCGAGCACGCGCCAGCGGCGCGGGTCGGGCTCGTACGTCGCATCGACGGTGCCGCTCTGCGCGTCGACCTGCTCGTGGCTGCTCATCGCCCCACAGCCTCGCACCCGACACCAGAGCAGGGGATGATCGAGGGCGTGAGGGCGATCGAGGCACGGGTGACCGGACGGGTGCAGGGTGTCTCCTTCCGGTGGTACGCAGAGGAGCAGGCGCGGCGCCTCGGCGTGGCCGGCTGGGTGCGCAACGAGCCCGACGGCTCGGTGCTGCTGCACGCCGAGGGCGACGACGCGGCGCTCGACGCGCTCGTCGCGTGGTGCCACGACGGGCCGTCGCTCGCGCGGGTGCGCGACGTGGCGGTGCGCGAGGCGGCGGTGACGGGGGCGACCTCGTTCGAGACGCGCCACTGAGACGCCGGGCTAGCGTGTGCGCGTGACGTCACCACCCACCTACGACGACGTCGAGGTCGTCGTGCCCGCGCCCGGCGCCGGGCCGGGAAGCTGGGCCGGTGCCGCCAGCGCGGTGCTGGTCGACGACGTGTTCTGGCTGGCCTGGCGCGTCCGCCGCCCGCTGGCCGACGGCCGTGGCGTGCGGGTCGTCGTGGCCCGGTCGGACGACGGCACCACCTTCGAGCCCGTCGCAG
This sequence comes from Nocardioides sp. Soil774, assembly GCF_001428125.1. Classification (GTDB taxonomy): domain Bacteria; phylum Actinomycetota; class Actinomycetes; order Propionibacteriales; family Nocardioidaceae; genus Nocardioides. The sequence continues at coordinate 42,631 of NZ_LMSM01000001.1, forward strand.
AGGTGCACCGCGACGCCTTCGGTGCGGAGTCGTTCGAGCGCCCCGCCCTCGTCCCCCTCCGCCAGGGCGGCTGGCGCCTCTACCTCTCGTGCGCGACCCCCGGCTCCAAGCACTGGTGGGTCGACAGCCTCACCGCCGACACGGTCGAGGCCCTGCCCGACGGCGTACGACGTCGCGTGCACGACGGCGACGGCCGCACGGGCGTCAAGGATCCCGTCGTGCGGCTCACCGACGAGGGCTACGAGATGTGGCTGTGCTGCCACCCGCTCGACGAGCCGGGTCACGAGGACCGGATGACCACCCGGCGCCTCACCAGCGCCGACGGCCTGGACTGGCACGACCGGGGCGAGGTGCTCGCCGGCCGGGAGGGGCACTGGGACGCGCGCGGTGCGCGCGTGACCGCGGTGCTGGGCGACGGGACACTGCTCTACGACGGACGCCCCGACGCCGCGTCGAACTGGCACGAGACGACCGGGGTGGCCAGGTGGGACGGCGAGAAGGTCACCCGCGACGACCGGGCACCGATCACCTCCCCGCACGCCGACGGCGCCTTCAGGTACGCCACCGCCGTGCCGCTGCCCGATGGCCGGGTGCGCTTCTACGTCGAGGCCGCCCGCCCGGACGGGGCGCACGACCTGGTCACCTGCGTGCGCTGAGGCCGGTCGCTCAGTCCGCGAGCAGCCCCTGCCGTCGCGCCACGGTCGCCGCCTCCGTGCGGTTGGCCGCCCCGAGCTTGGCCAGGATGTGCGACACGTGGACGCTCGCGGTCTTGGGCGACATGAACAGGCGCGTCCCGATCTGCCCGTTGGTCAGGCCGTCGGCGACCAGCCGGAGCACCTCCACCTCCCGCTCGGTCAGCACCTGGTCCGTACGCCGCTCGCGCGACCCGAGGCCGTAGGTCTCGGCGAGCCTGTCGGCGCGCGCCAGCAGCGGCACCGCCTCGAGCCGCCGGGCAATCTCCCGCCCTGCGGTCAGGTGCTCGCGGGCGGCCGTCCGGTCGCCGTGGGTCGCCTCCTGCTCGGCCAGCGACAGGTGGGTGACGGCCACGTCGGGGACGTGCCCGATCCGCTCCCAGCCCTCGAGCGCGGCCCGGAGCGCCGACCTCGCGTCGCGACCGTGGAAGCGGTCGAGCTGGGCCTCGAGGTCGATCGGCCACACCTCGCCGAGGGGCCCGTAGCGCGGGAAGCGCGCGAGCGCCTCGTCGATCACGGAGAGGTGCTCCCGTGCATCGGCGACGTCGTCACCGACGCCGGACGTGGCCGCGTCCGCCTCGGCCCGCGCTGCGACGAGCGCGGTGGTCACGAGCTGGTCGGCGTTGAACAGGACGTGGTCGTCGGTCCAGGCGGGCAGCAGCACCGACCGCATCGCCGGGAGGTCGCCTTCGAGGACCGCGGCCCGTGCGAGCAGCTCGCGGACCAACGCCTGTGGAGCGCCCCCGGGAGCGGGATCCGTGACCCGCGTGCGCCACCTGTCGACGTCGGCCGAACCCCGCTGGACGAGGTCGAGAACGTCGAGCCGGGCGCTGCTGCTGCGCACGTCGTCGTCCCACCACGGAGCACCGGCCTCCAGCGCCTGGCGGGCTCGGTCCCAGTGCCCGGTGAGGAGCCAGCTGAAGGCCGCGTTCTCGGTGAGGTGCTCCCACGCCTCCACGGACAGGTGCGGGCGGGGCAGCCGCGCGAAGCCGTCCTCGGCGGCCGCCTGCGCCTCGACGTGGCGACCCATGATCGCCTCGCACCACACCAGGTTGCCGATGCAGCCGACGACGCCGCGCCAGGCCTCGTCGGGATAGTCGCCAAGCACCTGACGCAGGAGCGCTGCGCCTGCGGCAGGGTCGCCGGTGATCTGTGCCTGGTAGGAGCCCATCGCCGCACAGAGGAACACCGCACGACGTACGCCGAGCGCACGGGCGCCGGCGAGGGCGCGGGCGACCAGCTCGCTGCCGTGCGCGGCGTCGTCGGAGCGGCTGCCCACCGCCGCCCAGACGGCGACGGAGACGACGTCCACGGGCGCGTCGGCGAACGCCTCGTCGGCGGCGACGACGGCCGTGTTCGGCAGGAAGTTGGCCTCGCCCTTCGCGTGCTCGTCCTCGGCGAGCAACGCTGCGGCGGCCCGCTCGGCGTCCGTCATTCGCTCGAACGGAGTGGCTGCGGCGAAGGCCCGGCGCTGCGAGCGGCTCGCGAGCGTGACGGCCAGCAGGCCGCGACCCCAAGCCTCACGCAACGGCATGCCCGCGACCTCGGCGGCGTCGTCGAGCTGGGTGAACGCCCGCATCACCCGCGTCCAGAGCGCCACCTCTTCATCGGGCAGGCACACGCGCTCGGCGGCGGGCAGGGCCGCGACCGTCGCGGCCAGCGCCCGACGTACGTCGCGTGCGTGGTGCCAGTGCTCGGCGATCGCGAGGAGAGCCGGGTCGCGCGCGAGCACCCCCGGGTTGTCCTCCAGCACCTCCGCCCACCTCCGGTGCCACGACCGCCGCGCCCCCGGGCCGAGCTCGCGGTCGGTCGCCTCGCGCAGCAGGGCGTGCCGGAAGCCCACCGCGTCGGTCTCGTGGTCGGTGCGCAGGATCCCGGCGTGCAGCGCCTGGGCCAGGGCGGCGTCGAGCTCGTCGGCCGTCATGTCGAGCACCTGCTCGAGCAGGCTGATCCGCAGGTGGCCGTCGCCCACCGCGGCCGCCTCCACCAGGCGCCGTGCCTCGGGTGCCAGCCCTCCCAGGCGACCCGCGGCCACGGCCGAGACGGTGCTCAGCTCCGGCCGGCCGGCCGCGGCGACCAGCTCCTCCACCACGAAGGGGATGCCGTCGCTGAGCCGTTCGACGCGCGCTGCGACGTCGGCGGACGGCGCCGACCCGAGCAGCTCGCGCAGCTGTCGCTGGACCGCGGCGGGGCTGAGCCGCGACAGGGGCAGCACCTCGCAGCCGGGCGTGCGCGCCAGCGCGGCGACGTACGACGTCAGGGCCGCCTCGGCCTCGGTGCTGCGCTCCGGGTCGTCGGTGCGGACGGTGGCCACGAGGAGCAGGCCGGACGGCAGCGTCCGCGCGGCCAGGGAGACGAGGTCCCGGGTCGCGGAGTCGGCCCAGTGCAGGTCCTCCACCACCCACACCAGCACCTGCGTCGACGCCAGCCGCTCGAGCAGGTCGAGGAACGTCGAGAGCAGCTGCACGCGCTCGACCTGCTGGCGGGGCGCGGCCCCCGGGAGCAGCGGGGCGAGCGCCTCCCTCTCGTTCGGGAGCAGCACCTCGCTGCCCGCGACGCGCAGCAGGTCGCGCAAGGTGTCGGCGACCACGCCGAAGGGGATCTTGCCGGTGGACATGTCGACCGCGTGGCCGGTGAGCACGAGCGCGTCGTCGAGCGTCGCGACGGCCTCGGCGAGCAGCCGGCTCTTGCCGATGCCCGCCTCGCCGGTGACCAGGAGGCAGCGGCTGGCACCGTCGCGGGCGCTCACGAGAGCGCCCGCGACCTGCTCCAGCTCGGACTCCCTGCCGACGAGCGTGCCGCCCATCTCCTGATGGTCGCAGGCGGGGCGGCCGGGTGCCACGACGAGATCGGCATGCGTGGTCGGCATCAGAGGGCGGGTCGGGGCGCGGGGAGCCACCTCGACCACCCGCCGCGCCGGGGCGAGGGGACCTCGGTGACGGCCGGCTCGACCGCGGTCCTGGTGCGCCGGGCGGCCCGGGCGGTGCGGGCGGACGCGATGTCGCGCGCGACGTCCTGGCGGTGGGTGGCGGCGATGCGGGCGGTGATGTCGATGGCGGTGTGGTTCATGACGGGCTCCTGGTCGGGTGCTGTGCGGTGGATGCCTCCACGCTGCGGCTAAGGCGCCCCGCACCACATCCGGCAGACGCCTTATCCGTGCCGGCAGGTGCCTCAGACGTACGCCGACGTGGCCGGGATCTCGTCGCCGTCGGCTTCGCCCCACGAGCGCCCGCGCCCGACACTTGAGGGCATGACCGCTCCCGTCACCGTCTCCGTCACCCGCCACGTCGACCCGGCACAGACCGCGCAGATGCTGGCGTGGATGCAGGCCGGCACGTCGATGGCGGAGAAGTTCGACGGCTTCCTCGGGTCGGGGTGGGTGCGGCCGGGCGTGGACTCGCCCGACTGGCACATGCTCTACCGGTTCGCCGACGCCGAGTCGCTCGCGGCGTGGGAGGCCTCCCCGGAGCGCGCGTGGTGGCTCGAGGCCGCGCAGGGGGACGTCGAGGAGTCGCGGCGCGAGCGGCGTACGGGCATCGAGGGCTGGTTCGACGAGCCCGCGACCGTCGAGTCGCTGAACGCGGTCGCGCCGGCGCCGCCGCGCTGGAAGCAGATGGTGGTGATCTACCTGGTCTTCCTGCCCCTGAGCCTCACGGCCAACTTCATCGCCCTGCACACCATCGCCGACTGGGCGCTGGTGCCGCGGGTCGTGCTGGTCACGACGGTGATGACGCCGCTGATGACCTACGTCTTCCTGCCGTGGGTCACGCGGCGGATGTCGTGGTGGTTGCACCGCTGACGCCACTAGGCTCGAGCACGTGGCCGAGCTGAACATTCCCGCAGCACCCGTCATCGAGGGCACCACCCACGTCCACTCGGGCAAGGTGCGCGACCTCTACCGCATCGATGCGGGTCCGCACGAGGGCCGGCTGCTGATGGTCGCCAGCGACCGGATCTCCGCCTACGACTTCGTGCTGGACTCGACCATCCCCGACAAGGGCGAGATCCTCACCCGGATGTCGCTGTGGTGGTTCGACCAGCTCGCCGACCTCATCGGCAACCACGTCGTGTCCACCGACGTCCCTGCCGCCGTGGCCGGTCGGGCGGTGGTCTGCGAGCAGCTCGACATGTTCCCGGTCGAGTGCGTCGCCCGCGGCTACCTCACCGGCTCCGGCCTGCTCGACTACCACCGCACGGGCGAGGTGTGCGGCATCGCGCTGCCCGCCGGCCTGCAGGACGGCAGCCGGCTGCCGGAGCCGATCTTCACCCCGGCCACCAAGGCCGAGCTCGGCGACCACGACGAGAACGTCTCCTACGAGGCGGTCGTCGAGACCGTGGGCGACGACGCCGCCGCCGAGCTGCGGATGCTCACGATGAAGGTCTACTCGCGCGCGCACGCCCAGGCCCTCGAGCGCGGCATCATCCTGGCCGACACCAAGCTCGAGTTCGGCCGTCGACCGGACGGCACGACGATCCTCGCCGACGAGGTGCTCACCCCCGACAGCTCACGCTTCTGGCCCGCCGACGAGTGGCAGCCCGGGCGCGCGCAGGCGTCGTACGACAAGCAGATCGTGCGCGACTGGCTGACCCACGAGTCGGGCTGGGACCGCACCTCCGGCGAGGCGCCCCCGCCGCTGCCCGAGGCCGTCGTCGAGCGCACCCGCGCGCGCTACGTCGAGGCCTACGAGCTCCTGACCGGGGAGTCGTTCTGACCACGCGGCGCTTCACCGCCTCGGTGGAGATGCCCCACTCGGCCGAGCAGGCCTTCACCTACCTCGTCGACCCGCGCAACCGGCCGGCGTGGCAGTCGAGCCTGCTGTCGGTCGACGTCCCCGCCGACGAGGAGCCGCACCTCGGGCAGGCGTGGAGCGAGCTGACGGCGGTCGGCGTACGACCCCACCTCGTGGTCACCGAGCTCGTCCCGTTCCGCGTCTGGGCCGAGAGCGGCACCTGGCGCGGCGTGCGGGCCGACCTGCGGCTGCGCTTCACCGCGCGCGCCGACGGCTGCCGCGTGCAGGCCGAGGGCGAGGTGAGCGGCACCGGGCCGTACGCCGTCGCAGCAGCCGCCTCGGGCCTCGTGGCCGGGAAGGCGATCGCCGCCGACCTCCGCAAGGCGAGCCGGCTCATCGGCGAGCAGCACGCCGGCTGACCCCGCCGCCTGCCGCGGCGAGACGACGGGTGACGCCCGTCACGACCGGTGAGTAGGTTGGCGCCATGGCCAACCTCTCCTCCCTCCTCGAGCGATCCGCGCAGGCCCACCCGGACCGGACGGCGGTCGTGCTGGGCGACACCCGGCTGACCTATGCGCAGGTCGACGCCGCTGCCGGCCAGGTCGCCAACCTCCTCGTCTCGCGCGGCATCGAGCCGGGCGACAAGGTGGCGCTGAGCTGCCCCAACCTGCCCTGGTTCCCGATCGTCTACTACGGCATCCTCAAGGCCGGCGCGACCGTCGTCCCGCTCAACGTGCTGCTCAAGGGTCGTGAGGTGGCCTACCACCTCGACGACTCGGACGCGAAGGCCTACTTCTGCTTCCAGGGCACCCCCGAGCTGCCGATCGGCACCGAGGGCCACGCCGGCTTCGAGCAGGCCGAGCGGTGCGAGCACTTCTTCGTCATCACCGCCGACCCGGCGGCCGAGTCGCCGATCGCCGGCACGCAGACCCTCGGTCAGGCGCTCGCCGGCCAGGCGACGGACTTCGAGTCGCGCGAGGTGGGCGAGGACGACACGGCCGTCATCCTCTACACCTCGGGCACCACCGGCCAGCCCAAGGGCGCCGAGCTGATGCACCGCAACATGATCTCCAACGCCCTGGCCAGCGAGGACCTCTTCGGCGCCGACGCCGAGCGTCCCGACACGCTGCTGTGCGTCCTGCCGCTGTTCCACTCCTTCGGGCAGACGGTGATCATGAACGCCGGCTTCGCCTTCGGCGGCACCGTGGTGCTGCTGCCCCGGTTCGAGGCCGGGCCCGCGCTGGCCCTGATGGACCGCGAGGACGTCACGTTCTTCGCCGGCGTCCCGACGATGTACTGGGGCCTGCTCGGCGCGCTCGACGACTCCGGGGTCGACGTCAAGAAGCTCGCCGACACCATGCGGGTCGCGGCCGCGGGCGGGTCGGCCCTGCCGGTCGAGGTTCACAAGGAGTTCGAGCGCCGCTTCGGCGTGACCATCCTCGAGGGCTACGGCCTCTCCGAGACCTCCCCCGTGGCGAGCTTCTCGGTGTGGGGCGAGCCCGCCCGCGTGGGCTCCATCGGCAAGCCGATCCCGGGCGTGGAGATGAAGCTGATCAACCCCGAGCCCGGCATCCGCGAGGACGTCGAGGACGCCGTCGACGTGGTCGGCGAGATCGCCATCAAGGGGCCCAACATCATGAAGGGCTACTACGGCCGCCCCGACGCGACCGCCGAGGCCATCGTCGACGGCTGGTTCCGCTCGGGCGACCTCGGCCGCAAGGACGCCGACGGCTGGTACTACATCGTCGACCGCTCCAAGGACATGATCATCCGCGGCGGCTACAACGTCTATCCGCGCGAGATCGAGGAGGTCCTGCTGACCCACCCCGACGTATCGCTGGCCGCGGTGATCGGCGTGCCCCACGAGAGCCACGGCGAGGAGATCAAGGCCGTCGTCATCCGCAACGACGGCTCGACGCTCACCGAGGACGAGCTCGTCGCGTGGGCGAAGGAGCAGATGGCCGGCTACAAGTACCCGCGCATCGTCCAGTTCGTCGACGCCCTGCCGATGACCGCGACCGGCAAGATCCTCAAGCGCGAGCTGAGCTGATGCGGGCGCTGGCGATCGCGCTCGGCGTCGTGCTGGTGCTCACCGGGGCGGTGTGGACCTTCCAGGGCTTGGGCTACCTCGAGGGCAGCCCGATGACGGGTCAGACGATCTGGGCCACCCTCGGCCCGATCGTCGCCGGCTTCGGCGTGGCGCTGGTGGTCGTAGCGGCGCGACGGAAGCGGAGCTGAACCGCTCGGGCTGAACCTCCTGGGGAACCAGGTGCAGGGCCGAGGTGCCGGACGAGGTGCAGGTGGTTCCCCACGGAGTCGTCCACAGGCGGGAGGTCGAGGGCGTACGCCGACGCGTCACCGGGTAGGCGTCGCGCGTGTCCGACTTCCATCCCCGCTGCCCGCCTCCGCGCGGGCTGGTGCGTCCGGTGCGGACAGATCCCGACGGCGTGACCGGTCCCACGCGAGGCGTCGCGGCGGGACCGCGATGGCGTACGAGCAGCCCCGGCCTGGTGGTCCCCGCCGACGTCGAGCTGAGCGTCGAGCAACGGATCCTCGAGGCCGCGGTCCGGCTGCCCGCCGGGGCGATGCCCACCGGCTGGGCGGCGCTCAGGCTGGCAGGCGCGGCGTGGTTCGACGGCGCCGCCGCGGACGGACGTACGCCGATGCCGGTGCCCGTCCTGCTGCCGCACGCCTCGCGGCTCCGCGGGTCCGGCGTGCGGGTCGAGCGCACGCGGGGCTCGCTGCCGCCCCCGGTGACCCGGCACGGCATGGCGTGCGTGCCGAGCGAGGTCGCGCTGCTGCACGAGCTGCGCTGGGCCGCCTCGCTACGCCGCGCCGGAGTCATGGCGGACATGGCCCTCGCCGCCGGCGTCGTCGACCTCGCGGTCCTGCGCGCCCACGCCGCGACCCGTCGCCGCACCGACGCGACGACGTACGCGCTGCAGCGGGCGTGCGGCGAGTGCCGATCGCCGAAGGAGTCGGAGATGCTCCAGGTGTGGGGGGCCGACCTCGACCTCCCGAGGCCGGTGATGAACCGTGAGGTGCTCGACCTCGCGGGTCGCGTGATCGCAGTGGTCGACCTGCTGGAGGTCGAGTCCGGGACCTACGGGGAGTACAAAGGGGCGGCGCACCGCAGCCGGGAGCGACAGCGCCGTGACGAGGCGCGCGCCGACGAGCTGCGCGGGGTGGGGCTGGAGGCGTTCGTCCTGGTGGCCGGCGACTCCGAGCGGGTCTGGCGCGACCGGATGCTCTCGGCGCGGGGGCGCGCGCTGTGGCTTCCGGAGGGCCGGCGGCGGTGGCGTGTGGGTGCGTTCGTGCCCGCGCCGCCCCTGCCCGACGAGGACGAGGCGGCGCTGGACGAGTTCATGCTCGAGCACTACCGCGCGCTCGAGTGAGTGGGGAACGAGGCGCAGCCGCTGGGACGCGTCCGACCTGCAGGTCGTTCCCCAGCCGCGGACGTCACCGCCGCAGGGTGATCCCGAGCCGCTCCTGCAGCGCGAGCGCGTCGAAGGGCGCGTGCACCTTGGCGTCGTTGTCGAAGTAGACGTGCACGTCCAGCCCGTCCGCCTCCCAGCCGCGCGCCTTCTCCGCCCACCGGTCGAGGGCGGCGTCGGAGTAGCCGCTGGCGTAGAGCTCGGTGTCGCCGTGGAGGCGGACGTAGGCGACGCCGCTGGTCACCTCGTCGAACATCGGCCAGGTGCCGGCGGAGTCCGCGACGACCATCCCGATGTCGTGCGCCCGCAGCAGCTCGCAGAACTCCGGCGTGCGGAAGGAGTCGTGCCGCACCTCCAGCACGTGGTGCAGCGGCCGGTCCACCGGCGAGGAGGTGTCGGCCGGCTCCTTCAGCCTGGACGCGTCGTGGTGGGCGGCCGCGTACGCCGAGGCGTCCGACGTACGACGTGGCAACAGGTCGAAGAAGGCCGCGAGCCGGTCGGGGTGGAAGCCGAGGTTCGGTGGCAGCTGCCACAGCACCGGACCGAGCCGCTCGCCGAGCGAGAGCACGCCCGAGGCGAGGAAGGTGCCCAGCGGGACCTCGACGTCGTTGAGCTTCAGCATGTGGGTGAGGTAGCGCGGCCCCTTCACCGCGAACACGAAGTCCTCCGGCACCTGCTCGGCCCACGAGCGCCAGCTCGACGGCCGCTGGAGCGAGTAGAACGACCCGTTGACCTCGATCGCGCCGAGCCGCTCGGCGGCGTGGGCGAGCTCGAGGCGCTGCGGCAGTCCCTTGGGGTAGAAGACACCGCGCCACCCGGCGTAGCGCCAGCCGGAGATGCCGACCCGGATCATGGCCCCCGCGTACCCGGCGCGGTGTCCGCACATGCGTGCCCGGCTCGGAGGGTGCGCCCGGGCGTCACTAGAATCGTGCCCGCCCACCACCTCGCCCGTCCTCAGGAGCACTCCGTGGCCCGAGTCGTCGTCGACGTCATGCCCAAGCCCGAGATCCTCGACCCCCAGGGCAAGGCTGTGCTCGGCGCGCTGCCGCGCCTCGGGTTCGACCTCGTCACCGATGTCCGCCAGGGCAAGCGGTTCGAGCTGCAGGTCGAGGGCGAGATCACCGACGCGGTGCTCGCCGAGATCGACCGGGTGGCCGAGACGCTGCTGTCCAACCCGGTGATCGAGGACTACGAGGTCCACGTCGAGGAGCACTCCGTCACCGAGGTGGCGCACGAGGCCGGTCGATGAAGGTCGGGGTCGTCACGTTCCCCGGCTCCCTCGACGACGTCGACGCGCGCCGCGCAGTCGGCATCGGCGGCCACGAGGCGGTCGCGCTGTGGCACGGTGACGACGACCTCAGGGGCGTCGACGCGGTCGTGCTCCCCGGCGGCTTCTCCTACGGCGACTACCTGCGCTGCGGTGCCATCTCCCGCTTCGCGCCGGTCATGACCTCGGTGGTCGAGGCCGCCGGCAAGGGGATGCCGGTCCTCGGCATCTGCAACGGCTTCCAGATCCTGTGCGAGTCGCACCTCCTCCCCGGGGCACTGATCCGCAACGACCACCGCAAGTTCGTCTGCCGCGACCAGCGCCTGCGCATCGAGCGTGTCGACACCCCGTGGACCTCGGCCTACGCCGCCGGTGCCGAGGTCACGATCGTGCTCAAGAACGGCGAGGGCGGCTACGTCGCCGACGAGCCGACCCTCGACCGCCTCGAGGGCGAGGGCCGCGTGGTCGCGCGCTACCTCGACGACAACCCCAACGGCTCGCTGCGCGACATCGCGGGCATCTCCAACAAGCGCGGCAACGTCGTGGGCCTGATGCCCCACCCCGAGCACGCGGTGGAGGACCTCACCGGTCCGGGCACCGACGGGCTCGGCTTCTTCACCTCGCTCGTCGAGCGCGCCTTCGCATGAACACCCCACGACGTTCGTCTCCTCCGCTTCGCTCCTCCGAACAACGCCGCAGGGACCCCGCATGAGCCCGACCCGTCTCTACCGCCTGGTCGCGCGCGCCGAGGCCGTCACGTGGGCGCTGCTGCTGACCGGCATGTTCCTCAAGTACGTCACCGACACCACCGAGCTCGGCGTGCAGGTCTTCGGCATGGTGCACGGCGTCGTGTTCATCGCCTACTGCCTCACCACGGTGCTGCTGTCGCTCGACCAGCGCTGGTCCTTCGGCCGGCTGGCGCTGGGCCTGGCGGCGGCGGTCCCGCCGTTCGCGACGGTGCCCTTCGAGGCGTACGCCGAGCGCGCCGGGATGCTGGGCGACGCCTGGCGCCTGCGCTCCGACGCGCCGCACGGCGTCCTCGAGACGCCCGCGGCATGGCTGCTGCGGCGCCCGGCCCAAGGCCTGGTCGTCGCGCTCGTCGCGGTCGCCGGCCTGACGGGCGTGGCGCTCGTCGTCGGTCCGCCCGTCTGAGGCAGGTCAGAGCCCGCGCTGGAGCTTGCTCCAGGTCTGCGGGGTCGCCACCCCGGAGACCGCGATGCGCAGGCGCGACTGGTAGGCGCGGAGCGCGGTCTCGGTCTTGGCGTCGAAGACGCCGCTCGCCCCGAACCGCCCCGCGCCGGCCGCGTTGAGCGCCCGCTGGAGGCGGTGGACCGCCTCGTCGACCGAGCCGCGCTTGATCGTCGTACGCGCGCCGGCGGAGAGCAGCGCGGTCCAGTGGCGCTTCTCGAAGGTGTCGGTCGGAGTGAACTTGCGGCTCGCCTGCCAGGCGCGCGCGGCGGCGATCGTGGCGGCGTCGTAGGAGCCGCTGATCGCGCCGGAGTAGGTGCCCTGCTCGGTCAGCAGGCACTGCAGCACCTTGACCCGGGTGGGCTTGGCCGAGGTGGGCGACAATGTGGGGTACTGCCAGAAGCCGAGACGGGTGCCCGGGCAGCGACCCTCCGGGCGGGCGACGGAGCCCGCGCCGAGGTCGATGAAGTTGCTGTCGATGTTGATCGTCACGCCGCCCCACGTCTCGTTGTGGCCACCGCGGTACTGCTTCATCCGGCCGCCCGGGCGCCAGCCGTCCTCGGGGATGTAGGTCGTCGAGGTGTTCACCGCGCCGTCCCACCGCGCGATCCAGATGCGGTCGGGCAACGCGAACTGGCCGGGGCGCTGGGTGCGTGCGTCGTCGAGCATCTTGATGCCCGAGCTGGCGCTGGAGTAGAAGCCGGCGACGTAGCCGAGCGCCTTGATCCGTGTGACCCACGCGCTGGTGAAGACCAGCGCCGACTCGCGGCACGCGGTGTTGGTGAGGTCGAACCCCTCGAGGTCGTACCAGAGCGTGCTGCCCGGCCCGATGCCGTACGCCATCGCGTCGGCGGCGTTGTGGTCGGCCTCCGCGGTGCCTTGGGCGGCCGCCGTGGCGTAGCCCCCCGCCGGCTTGTCGGAGATCGTGAAGTCGTCCTTGTAGCGCGGGAACCGCGGCTGGCACGAGGCCTGCGGACCGAGGGCGATGGGCAGGAGCCGCCACCCGCGTGCGACTTGGGCGGCCACCCAGGCGGCGCTCAGGTTGGGCTGCACCCGGCACGCGCGCGAGTCGCCCGAGATGTAGATGCCGACCGCCGAGAAGGGTGACTTCTTCCACCACGTGTCCATCGCGGCCTGGGTCGGCGCGACGCACTGGTCGAAGCCGTGGCCGGTGAAGTCACCGGGGGTGGCGAGCGCGACCTGGCGCTGCGAGACCGGGCGCGTCGCGGCGGTTCCGGGGCCGTCGGCCTGCGCCGGGACGGACGCCGCGAGCGGGGCGAGCAGGGTCAGCGCCAGGGAGGCGAGGAGCACACGGGTCGGGACGTGGCGGCGCATGGAGACTCCAGCTGGCGGGGAAGAGGTGCAGTCGGCAGACGACAGGGAATCACACCTGTCACACGCGTCACAGGCGTTCGGTCGAACTACGGCGCTGTAGTTCGACCAGGGTCCGTCCCCGGCACCTCGTCGAAGATGAAGTTGCCCTTGGCCTCCTCGGCCTCGATGAGCTCCTCGAAGGCGAGCGCGAGGTCATCCTTGTGCTCCTCGAACATCCGGGTGAGGTGCCCCTGGAGAAGGGTGGCGTGGGGCGACTCGCCGGAGAAGACCTGCTCCCACGAGTCCTCGCCGGCCCTGATCTTCTCGACCAGGGTCGCCATGTCCTCGCCGAGCTCGCCGGACTCGGCCTGCTCCTCGAGCGCCTGCTTCTCCTCGTCGGTGAGCAGCGGCTGGGAGCTGAGCGCCTCGACGGTGGCCTGGAGGTCGGCGAGCCCGGTGGTCAGGTCCTCGCGGGCCTCGCTGATCGCGGCCAGGATCTCCGCCTGGCTGCGGAGGTCGTCGCTCATGCGGTGGCCCGCCTCACGCCGTGGCGGCGACCGGCCGCTGCCCGACGGTCGGGGTGGTGACCGTCCGCGGATCGCGCACGACGCTGCTCGGCGCACCCGTGGCGACCGCCGCGGTGGGCGTCGACACCGGCGCCTTGTCACCGTCGAAGAAGCGCTTGACCGTCTCGATGAAGGACTTCACCTGCTTCAGGACGTTGATGAGCTTCATGATCGCCTTGTACGCCTTCATCACCGCCTGGAAGGCCTGGAAGACGGCCTGCACGACGCGCGCCCAGCCCACGCCGGGGATGCTCATCGTTGCCAGGGCCGAGGAGACGGTCTGCACGGCCGACTTCACGCACTGCACGACCGCCAGCGCGGTCTGCCACGCGTCGCGGCAGATCTGCACGATGGTGCGGCCCATCTGCACCAGCTGCGCGGCCTGGGTGTCGAGGGAGCCGACCCACGTGCCGATCTGGGAGATCGCGGCGTCGGCGGCGCCGCCCTGCCAGGTCTTCGAGACGGTCTGACCGCCGCTCTGGAGGTTGTCCGCGACGCCCTTCATCGAGGTGCCCAGGCCGCCGAAGCACGAGCCCTGCGTCGACGCGCCGACGACGTCGCCGCCGATCTTCTCGGCGAGCTCGGAGCGGATGTCGAACCCGGTCAGCATCCGCACGAGGTCGCACACGGTGTCGTAGGGGAACCCGAAGCTGATCTGGGGCAGGCTGGTCTCGGTCGGCGCGGCTCGGCGGATCGTGGTGTCGGCGACGTCGAAGAAGCTGCTCGACCCGTCGCGACCGTCGGTGCCGTGCGCGTTGTGGCGGCGTACGACGCCGTCCTCGGTGAGCGTGAAGTCGCGGGCGGTGGCCCGCAGCGCCTCGGCGTGGTCGCGCATCCCGGCCCCGTTGTCCTCCAGCGACTGGTGCACCGACGGCAGCAGCGCGTGGTAGGCGCCCATCATCGTCTCGAGGATGGGACCGAAGTCGGTCTGCACCAGGCCGGTGCCGCCGTTGCGGGCGATGCCGGTGAGGTCGTCGCTCGCGCGCTGGACCTGAGCGGACCAGGCGTCGAGCTCGGAGAGGTCGACAGTCATCACGGCGTTCATCGCGGCTCCTCGAGACGTGCCCTCGACGGGGGGAGGGCGTGCAGGCCTGCTTCCCCGAACCGGGCAGGGCGAAACCGGCGGCCCCGCATTCTTTGTCCACAGCCCGGGCGCCCACGTGTTTGGGCCCTCGCGGCGCGGGTATCGGCCAGGGGTGAGCGCACGCGCCGAGCGATCCCTGATGCAGGTCGAGCCGACCAGGCTGGTCGAGCTCGCCGAGGAGTCCGAGAGCATCCTCGCGATGATGGCCGACGACTGGAACGCCGCGCTCCCCGCGCTGTCCGCGGCCTGTGACGACCTCGGCGACGCGGCCGGCGTGCTCGAGCTGTCCACGGCGTACGCCGACTCCCTGTCCGACGCCGGCGCGGTCGTCGCCGCGCTCGCGGAGACGCTCGCGGCCGGCGTCACCGGGTTGGTCGACGCCGCCCAGGACGCCTTGCGCGCCGACGACGCGGTCGCGGCCGAGCTCGACCACGCCGCCCACCAGGTCTCCCACCAGGTCTCCCAGCAGGTCTCCCGGCAGCACCCGGGCCACGGAGCGGGTGGCCCGGGCGAGGGGGGTCGCTGACGTGCCCGCCAACCCGTGGGAGCTGCGCACCGACGTGCGCCCGCTCGACACCGCCGCCCAGGCCTGGCGGGAGGTCGCGGAGGTGATGACGCGCCGGGGCGACGAGATCGTCGAGGTGGCGCGCCGGACGACCGAGGGCTGGCAGGCCGCCGCCGCCGACAGCTATGAGCAGCACCGCCGCCAGGTGCTCGCACACCTCGACCTCTTCACCACGCTCGCCGCGCAGGTCGCCTCCTCCCTGCAGGCGATCGGCGCGGTCGTCACCGCGGCCCAGAAGGAGCTCGACCAGTCCTGGGCGACGGTCGCGATGGTGCCCCACGAGGCCGTGGGCGAGTCGCGCCACCTCGTCTTCCACCCCGCCGAGGACCAGCACCGCGGCGCCGTGGCTCGCGCGCAGCAGGAGGCCGAGGAGGTCCGGGGCCGGCTGCGGACGGCCCTCGACCTCGAGGGCGAGCGGTTGCGGGCGACCCGCACCGAGCTCGACGGCGTACGCCAGCAGCTCCTGGTGCTGTCCGGCGGCAGGTTCCCCGGCGCCTGGTCCTCGGGGGACGGCGCCGACGGCGGCCTCGTCGGGCCCTCCTCCTCGAGCTCGTCCTCGTCGTCGACGTCGGTCCGGGGCTCCGCCCAGGCGGGCGTCGGGGCGCTGCCGCCGATGGCGCCGGTCTCCGCTGTCCCGGTGGCGGTGCCCGACATCGCGGGCATCTCCTCCACCGGCCTCGCGGCGGGTGCCGCGGCCGCCCTCGGGCGTCGCGCCGCGGCCAAGCGGTCCGCACCCGCCGTGCCACCACCGGTCGGCGGCATGGGCGCCGGGGCGATGGGCGCGCGCGCCGGGTCGATGTCGCGCGGGAGCACCGGCGGCCGCGCAGGCGTGCGGCGGATGCCCGCCTCCGTGCAGGAGGGCCCCGGTGCACGTCGTGCGCGCAGCGCGGGCGGCGGTGTCGAGGACGAGGACGCGCGCAGGCAGACCGAGAGGGACGCCAAGCGGGCGCTGCTGGAGGAGAAGCGCGCCGAGCGGGCCGCGCGCCGGGCCCGGCGAGCGGCCGGGCACAGCGAGGAACGCGACGAGCCGACGCCGTCCGACGAGCCCACCCCGGACCACGCCGACGACGAGGCCGACGAGCGCCCGGCCGCCCTCACGGTCGTCCACTACGAGCCTGGCGACGAGCCGCGCACGCTCCGGCCGGAGGCAGACGGCGACGCCCCCGACGCCGACCGGGAGGCCGACGGCGGGGGCGCGGGGCGCTGACTGCTGGGCGGGGTCACGCCGCTTCGGCGACCACCTCGGCCTCGGGGTCGAGGGCCGACGTGGCCGGCTCGGTCCGCCGCGCGCGCAGCACCGTCGCGACGACCACGAGGGCCAGGGCCGCGAAGCCCGAGGACGTGAGGAAGGCTGCCTGGAGCCCGGGCACGAACTCACCCGGCACCGCGCCGGCGGCGTACACCGAGACGATCACGGCGACGCCCACCGCACTGCCGAGCTGCTGCGTGGTCTGCAGCAGGCCCGAGGCCGAGCCGGCGTGCTCGTGCTCGACGCCGGACAGCACCGTGACGGTGATGGGCATGAACACCAGGCCGGTCGCCAGGCCGGCGATCAGCATCGGGCCGAACACCGCACCGAGGTAGGTGTCGCCGACGCCCACGCCGCTGAGCCACGCGTAGCCGACCGCGAGGGCAGCGGTGCCGGTCATCAGCATCGCGCGCGGGCCGACCCGGGCGATCAGCCACGGGGTGAGCCGGGACATCGCGAAGATGCCGAGGCTGAAGGGCAGGAAGGCGAAGCCCGAGGCGAGCGGCCCGAAGCCGAGCACCGTCTGGACGTACTGGACGACCAGGAAGAACATCGACAGGTTCGCGCCGATGACCAGTGCCATGGCCGCGAGGGCGCCGATCCGGCGTCGGTCGCGGACCAGGTGGGGCTGCACCATGGGGTGCGGGTGCCGGGACTCGGTGCGGGCGAGCAGCGCGAGCAGCGCCGCTCCGACGACGAAGCCACCGACGGTGCGTGCCGATCCCCAGCCGTGCTCGGGCGCTCCGATGAGGGCCCAGACGATCGAGACGGCACCGACCGTGGCGCTCGCGGCGCCGACGAGGTCGAAGCGTCCGGGGCGGCGCGGGGTCTCGTCGACGAAGCGACCGACGAGCAGCAGCACGGCCAGGCCGAGCGGCACGTTGATGAAGAGCGTCCAGCGCCACGAGCCGACGTCGGTGAGCAGGCCGCCGAGGATCAGCCCGATCGAGGCGCCCCCCGAGGAGACCGCTCCGAAGAGGGCGAAGGCGCGGTTGCGGGCCGCCTCGTCGGGGGCACTGGTGGTGAGCAGCGCGAGCACGCTGGGCGCGGCGAGCGCGGCGCCGACGCCCTGGAGGGCACGGGTCGCGACGAGCTGGCCCGGGGTCTGCGCGAGACCGCCGAGCGCGGAGGCGACGGTGAAGACGGCCAGGCCGACCGCGAAGGCGCGGCGCCGGCCGAAGACGTCGCCCAGGCGGCCCCCGAGGAGCAGCAGGCCGCCGAAGGCGAGGGTGTAGGCGTTGAGCACCCACGACAGCGAGGCCGGCCCGAAGGTCAGGTCGGCGTCGATGCGGGGGAGCGCCACGTTCACGACGGTCGCGTCGAGCACGATCATGAGCTGGGCGACGAGGACGATGGCGATGCCGGCGGCTGCGCGGCCGGCCTGCGGGGGGAGCTCGACGGGGAGCTCGCGGCGTGGTCCCTGCGTGCGCGGGGAGGTGGTGGATGACATGGGGTGCGGTCCTGTTCTGGCCACGGGAGCCGAGGTACAGTAGATCCGGAGGGTGACTCCGCTTCCTCCACGACAATACGGAGACAGTCTCCGTTTAGCAAGCCCGAGGTGAGAATTCCTTGCGTGCCGACGCCCAGCGCAACTACGACCGCATCGTCGAGGTCGCTCGACAGGTCTTCCGCGAGCAGGGCTACGACGCCTCCCTCGACCTCATCGCCAAGCAGGCCGGCGTCGGCCCCGGCACGCTCTACCGGCACTTCCCGACCCGCGACGACCTCATCGACGCAGTGATGCAGGCGTGGGTCGACCACGTCGAGGAGACCGCCGACAAGGCGCTGGCGTACGAGGGCGGTCCGCGCGACCTCCTCCTCCACTGGTTCGAGGAGTACGTCCGGCTCATCAGCGTGCACAAGGGCGGTCCCGCGAAGATCACCGGCGCGATGGGCGACGAGGCCTCACCGATCCGCACCAAGTGCGTGGTCCTCCAGGCAGCGAACGGGCGGGTCCTCGACCGGCTGCGCGCCGGTGACGCCCTGCGTGACGACGTCTCGTCCCTCCAGGTCGCACGCCTCGTCGGCGGGGTCGCCACCGTCGCCGACCAGTCCGACCTCGAGCCCGCGGCGGTGCGCCCAATGCTCGAGGTCCTCACCGACGGACTGCTGAAGTGACCACGTCGCGGCGCCGGTAGATTGATGCCGTGCCCGACACGAGCGCCCCGCAGTCATCCCCGTCCTCGCTGACCACCTCCGGCGCGACCGGCACCCTCGACACGGTGGCGCTCGCCTCCGCCGAGGCCGATCGCGAGCAGCCCTGGGCAGAGCTGGGCCTCAAGGCCGACGAATATGCCCGGATCCGCGAGATCCTGGGCCGTCGCCCGACGAGCTCGGAGCTGGCGATGTACTCGGTCATGTGGAGCGAGCACTGCTCCTACAAGTCGACCAAGGTGCACCTCAAGCAGTTCGGCGAGATCCCGCAGGAGACGCCCGTAGGCAAGATGCTCGCCGGCATAGGTGAGAACGCCGGCGTCCTCGACATCGGCCAGGGCTACGCCGTGACCTTCAAGGTCGAGAGCCACAACCACCCGTCGTTCGTCGAGCCCTACCAGGGCGCCGCGACGGGCGTGGGCGGCATCGTCCGCGACATCCTCGCGATGGGTGCGCGCCCGGTCGCGGTGATGGACCCGCTGCGCTTCGGCCCCCTGGACGCCCCCGACACCGCGCGGGTGCTGCCCGGGATCGTGGCGGGCGTCGGCGGCTACGGCAACTGCCTCGGCCTGCCCAACATCGGAGGCGAGGCGGTCTTCGACGAGACCTACACCGGGAACCCCCTCGTCAACGCGCTCTGCGTGGGCGTGCTCCGCCACGAGGACCTCCACCTCGCCAACGCGTCCGGCACCGGCAACCAGGTGGTGCTCTACGGCGCCCGCACCGGCGGCGACGGCATCGGCGGCGTCTCGGTGCTGGCCAGCGAGACCTTCGACGAGGGCGGCCCGGCCAAGCGCCCGAGCGTCCAGGTCGGCGACCCCTTCATGGAGAAGCTGCTCATCGAGTGCACCCTCGAGCTCTTCGCCGCCGGCGTCATCGCCGGCATCCAGGACCTCGGCGGCGCGGGGCTCTCCTGCGCCACCTCCGAGCTCGCGTCCGCCGGCGACGGCGGCATGCACGTCGAGCTCGACCGCGTCCCGCTGCGCGACTCCACGCTCGCTCCCGAGGAGATCCTCATGAGCGAGTCGCAGGAGCGGATGATGGCGGTCGTCGAGCCCGGCCACGTCGAGGCCTTCATGGCGATCTGCGAGAAGTGGGACGTCGAGGCCGTGGTCGTCGGCGAGGTCACCGACACCGGTCGGCTGCACATCGACTGGCACGGCGAGCGCGTCGTCGACGTACCCCCGCGGTCGGTGGCGCACGACGGCCCGACCTACCAGCGGCCCTTCGCCCGCCCCGACTGGCAGGACGCCCTGCAGGCCGACGGGGCGGAGGCGCTCGCGCGTCCCTCGACCGGCGACGAGCTGCGCGACACCCTGCTCCGCCTGGTCGCCTCGCCCAACCTCTGCGACAAGTCGTGGATCACCGACCAGTACGACCGCTACGTCCAGGGCAACACCGTCCTGGCCCAGCCGTCAGACTCCGGCATGGTGCGCGTCGACGCCGACACCAACCTCGGGGTCTCGGTCTCCACCGACTGCAACGGCCGCTTCGCCAAGCTCGACCCCTACACCGGGGCCCAGCTCGCGCTGGCCGAGTCGTTCCGCAACGTCGCCACCGGCGGCGCGCGGCCGCTGGCCGTCTCCGACTGCCTCAACTTCGGTTCGCCCGAGGACCCGGACGTGATGTGGCAGTTCGCCGAGGCCTGCCGCGGCCTCAAGGACGCCTGCCTCGAGCTCGGCATCCCGGTCACCGGCGGCAACGTCAGCCTCTACAACCAGACCGGCGAGACCGCGATCCTGCCCACCCCGGTCGTCGCCGTGCTCGGCGTGATCGAGGACGTCACGCGTCGTACGCCGACCGGCTTCGCCGCCGAGGGCGAGCAGGTCGTGCTGCTCGGCGAGACGCGCGAGGAGCTCTCCGGCTCCGAGTGGGCGCACGTGGTGCACGGGCACCTCGGCGGCCTCCCGCCGCGGCTCGACCTCGCCGCCGAGCAGGCGCTCGCGTCGCTGCTGCAGGAGGCGTCGCGCGACGGTGTCGTCACCAGCGCGCACGACCTGTCCGACGGCGGCCTCGCCCAGGCCCTCGCCGAGTCGACGTTCACCAACGACATCGGCGTCACCGTCTCGCTCGGGGAGGTCGCAGGCGGCGACCCCTTCCTCGCGCTCTTCGCCGAGTCCACCGCCCGCGCGCTGGTCACGGTCACCGACGAGCAGGCCGACGCTCTGTGCGCACTGGCCGAGCGCCACGGCGTGCCGCTCACGGCCCTCGGGCACACCGGCGGCGGCACGATCTCGGTCGAGGGCGCCTTCGAGGTGCCCGTCGCCGACGCCAAGGCCGCGTGGCGCGCGACGATGCCGGCGGTGCTCGGCGCCTGAGCGCCGGACCCCGATGGGCCCGCGCCTAGGCTGACCGCCATGCCGCACCCGCTGCTCGACCGCCGAGCCCTGCTGGTGGGGCTCGGCGCGGCCACGCTCGCGGGGTGCGCCGCCGAGACCAGCCCGATCCGCGAGGAGCAGCGCGTGACGCCCGACCGCATCACCTACGGCGACGACCCGAGCCAGTGGGTCGAGGTGCGCGAGCCCGACGGCGCGAGCCGCGGCCTTGTCGCGATCATCCACGGCGGCTTCTGGCGCGCGCAGTACGACGCCTCGCTCGGCACGCCGCTGGCCGAGGACCTCACCGCTCGGGGGTGGACCACCGTCAACCTGGAGTACCGCCGGGTCGGCAACGGCGGCGGCTTCCCCGAGACCTTCGACGACGTGCACCGCGGCCTTGGCGCGATGGCCGGCACCACCACCGGCCCCGTCGTCACGCTCGGCCACTCCGCCGGCGGCCACCTCGCCGCGTGGGCGGCCTCCCGCGGGCGCTCCGACTGGCCCGGCGGGCTCGAGGTGACGCACGTGGTCTCCCAGGCCGGTGTCCTCGACCTCACGACCGCGGCCGAGCAGGGCCTCGGCGGCGGGGCGGTGCAGGCCTTCATGGGTGCCGGCCCCGACGACGCGTCGTACGCCGTCGCTGACCCGCAGCGCAACATCCCGCTCGACGTGCCGCTGTGGGCGGTGCACGCCCGTGACGACGACACGGTGCCGTTCGAGCAGTCCGCGCACTACGTCGAGACGGCGACCGCGGCGGGCGCCGATGCCACCCTGGTGGAGGTCACCGGCGGGCACTTCGGTGTCATCGACACCACCAGCGACGCGTGGACTGCGATCGTCCGGGTGCTCGACGGCATCGCCTGACGGCTGCGGCGATAGCCTCGTGACGTGCCCGCGAGACTCAAGGTCCTGACCCCTGCGCAGCTGGCGACGGCCGACACCAAGGCCCTCGTCAAGCACTACCTGGCCGTCCTCGAGGTGCGCGCCCCCGGCCGCTCGGTGGAGGTGCGCGTCCCGCCGTTCGCCGCGGTGCAGGTGATCGAGGGCGTGCGGCACACGCGCGGCACCCCGCCGGCCGTCATCGAGACCGACGCCGAGACGTGGCTCGCGCTCGCCACCGGACGTACGACGTGGCACCAGGCCGTCGACGACGGTGCGGTCCGCGCGAGTGGCGAGCGCACCGACCTGTCGGCCTACCTCCCGCTGGCGACGTCGTGAGGGCTGCCGTCGCCACCGCCGAGCTCGCGGAGGCGGTCGGACCGGTCGAGGGCGTCGAGGTCGTCGTGTGGAACGGTGACGGCCCGCCGCCCGACGGCGACGTCGAGCTCTGGGTGCCGCACTACGCGACCCGCGCCGACGTGATCGACCGCGGCCACGACCTGCGCGGGCTGCGGGTGGTGCAGCTGCAGAGCGCGGGCTACGACGGCGTGCCCGAGCGCCTGCCGGCGGGGGTCACCCTGTGCAACGCGACCGGCGTGCACGACGACGCCACCGCCGAGCACGCCGTGGGCCTGGCGCTCGCCAGCCTGCGCGGCATCCCCGAGGCGGTGCGCGCGCACGGGCACTGGCGCCGCATGCCGGGTCGTCGGTCGCTCGCCGACTCGCGGGTGCTGGTGCTGGGCTACGGATCCATCGGCCGGGCGCTGGTCGAGCGGCTGCTGCCGATGAAGGCGGTCGTCACGGCGGTCGCCTCCCGCAGCCGCGACGACGACCTCGTCGGGCAGGTGCACGGCATCGACGAGCTGCCCGCGCTGCTGCCCGAGCAGGACCTCGTGGTCGTGCTCGTGCCGCTCACCGACGCCACCCGCGGCCTCGTCGACGACGCGTTCCTCGCGCTGCTGCCCGACGGCGCCCTGGTGGTCAACGTCGCCCGAGGGCCGGTCGTCGACACCGACGCGGTCCTGCGCCACGCCGGCCGGCTCCGCTTCGCGCTCGACGTCACCGACCCCGAGCCGCTGCCCGACGACCACCCGCTGTGGTCGGCTCCCGACGTGCTCGTCACGCCGCACGTCGCGGGCGGGACGACGGCGATGCTGCCCCGGATCTCCACGCTCGTGCGCGACCAGCTGCGCCGCATGGTGGCCGGCGAGGCGCCGCTCAACATCGTCAACCACTAGCCTCCGCACATGCACGTGAGCTCCCTCGGATTCCGCACCGACCTGGCCCTGCTGACCGCCTCCGGCAGCGTGGTGGAGGACCGCGGCACCCACCTCGTGGTCCGCTCGCCCGACAACCCGTCCTACTTCTGGGGCAACTTCCTCCTCCTGGCCCAGCCGCCCGTGCCCGGCGGTGAGAAGGAGGTGGTCGCGGCGTTCCACACGGAGTTCCCGCTGGCAGACCACGTCAGCATCGGCATCGACACCGCGGAGATCGACGACGAGTGCCGGGCGGCCTTCGAGGCGGCCGGCATGGTCGTCGACGTGGCGACGGTGCTCACCGCCTCGTCCCTGCGCGCGCCGCGCGAGGTCGAGGCCGAGGTCCGCGAGCTCGGGTCCGACGAGGACTGGGAGGCGCGCGCCCGGCTCAGCCAGCAGCTCTACCCGCAGACCCCCGAGGACCGCTTCATGGCCTACGCGCGGCAGAAGAACGCGCAGGAGCGCAGGCTCGTCGACGCCGGGCGCGGCCGCCGCTTCGGGGCGTACGTCGACGGGCAGCTCGCCTCGACCGCCGGCATCTTCGTGACCGAGGACGGCGTGGCCCGCTTCCAGAGCGTCGAGACCCACCCCGAGCACCGCCGCAAGGGGCTGGCCGAGGCCGTCGTCCACGCGGCCGGGCAGCACGCCCTGGACCACCTCGGCGTGGGCACCCTCGTGATCGTCGCCGACACCGACGGGGAGGCGATCGGGATCTACCGCCGCCTCGGCCTGGCCGACGCCGAGCGGCAGCTGATGATGGAGAGGCGCAGCGGCGACTGGGCGAGTCTCGACAGCTGAGACCCGGCACCTAGGGTGTGGCCATGACGATCGACATCCCTGCACGTCTCGCCGAGGTCATGCCCGGCCTCCGCCGCGACCTCGACGACCTGGTCCGCATCCAGTCGGTGTCCGCCGACCCGGCCCGCGCCGGTGAGGTCGAGCGCAGCGCCGAGGCCACGCGCGACCTGTTCGCCGCCGAGGGGTTCGAGTGCGAGATCGTGCGCGCCCACGACGGCGCCCCGCCCGCCGTGATCGCCCGCAAGGCCGGCCCCACGGGTGCCCCGACCGTCCTGCTCTACGCCCACCACGACGTCCAGCCCGAGAACGACCACGCCGACTGGGACTCGCCGCCGTGGGAGCCCACCGAGCGGGGCGACCGGCTCTACGGCCGCGGCGCGGCCGACGACAAGGCCGGCATCGCCGCCCACCTCGGCGCGGTCCGGATCTTCGGCGACGAGCTCCCGGTCAACCTGGTGATGTTCATCGAGGGCGAGGAGGAGGTCGGCTCCGACACCCTCGTCGAGCTGCTCGAGGCCCACAAGGACCGCCTCGCCGCCGACGTCATCGTCATCGCCGACTCCGGCAACTGGGACATCGGTGAGCCCGCCCTCACCACGAGCCTGCGCGGCCTGGTGCGGATGGACGTCGAGGTCCGCACGCTCACCCACGCCGTGCACAGCGGCATGTGGGGCGGCTTGGTGCCCGACTCGATCATGACCCTGAGCCGCGTCATCGCGAGCCTCAACGACGACGCGGGCGACGTGGCCGTCGAGGGCCTGCACTCCGGCCCCGCGGCCGACGTCGACTACCCCGAGGACCGGCTGCGCGCGGAGTCCGGCGCCGCCGAGGGCATCGAGTGGATCGGCTCCGGCTCGGTCGTCGAGCGCCTGTGGACCAAGCCGTCGATCAGCATCACCGGCTTCGACGCGCCCAAGGTCGAGGGCGCCTCGAACACGCTGGTCCCTGCCGCCCGCTGCCGCATCAGCATGCGCATCGCCCCCGGCGACACGACCGCCAACGCCGTGCGGTGCCTCGAGGCCCATCTCGACAAGCACACGCCGTGGGGCGCCACGCTCACCACGACGGTGGTCGACACCGGCGAGGCCACGCAGATCGACGCCAGCGGACCGGCGTACGACGCCGCGCGCGAGGCGTTCGCCGAGGCATGGGACGGCACCGCCCCCATCGACATGGGCGTGGGCGGGTCGATCCCCTTCATCGCCGAGTTCCTCGAGGCGTTCCCGCAGGCCAGCGTGCTGGTGACCGGCGTCGAGGACCCCGACACCCGCGCCCACGGCGCCAACGAGGGCCTGCACCTCGCGGAGTTCGAGAAGGTCGTCAAGGCCGAGGCGCTGCTGCTGCGCAACCTCGGGCGCCTGGCCCAGGGCTGAGCTGCGGCCTCTCCTGCTGCACGAGGGGCGTCCCTACGGGTGAGCCGCGCTGGGCGGCCTCGGTAGCCTCGCGCCATGGCGACCTTCCGTGCCCGTGACACGTCCTCGGCGGTGCTCCGCTCGTCGCGCAGCGAGGTGTGGGCGGCGCTCACCGACGCTGCGCTGATCGCGAAGCTCACCCCCTACGTCACCTCGATCGCCGTCGACGGCGACCGCTGGACGTGGCGCATGGTGTCCCTGCCGGTCCTCAGCATCTCGGTCACGCCGCAGTTCACCGAGGTGATGGAGCTGCGCCCGGAGGAGCGGATCGACTTCCACCACGACCCGGCCCGGACCGAGGAGACGACGGCGGTCGAGGGGGCCTACGTCCTGGCGGACCACGCCGGCGGCGGCACCGAGGTGTCCATCGACCTGCAGATCTCCACCCGCCTGCCCCTGCCGGGCCTCGCGCGGCCGGCGGTCGAGCTGGTGATGGCGCAGGTGGTGAAGCACATGGGTGCGGTGTTCTCGCGCAACCTGCTCGCCCACCTCGGGGAGGCGTGAGCATGCGCGTGCTCGTCCTCGGCGCCACCGGCTACGTCGGCTCCCGCCTGGTCCCGCACCTGCTCGAGCGTGGCCACGACGTGGTCGCGGCCTCGTCCTCCCCACCAGATCCCGACCGGTTCGGGTGGGACGACCGGGTGAGCGCGATCCGCTGCGACGTGACCGACGCCGAGGCCGTCGCCACTGCGGTGGTGGGCGTCGACGCCGTGGTCTACCTCGTGCACTCCCTCGACCGCTCCGACTTCACCGACCGCGACCGCCGCGCCGCGGAGGTGGTGGCGTCCGCGGTCGCCACCAGCGACGTACGCCGCCTCGTCTACCTCTCCGGCCTGGTCCCGCAGGTGCCGGAGGACGAGCTGTCGGCCCACATCGCCAGCCGGCTCGAGGTGGAGCGCATCCTGCTCGGGGCGATCGAGGGCTCGGTCGCGCTGCGCGCCGGCGTGGTCATCGGCGCGGGGTCGACCTCCTTCGAGATCATCCGGCAGATCGCCACCCTCTTCCCGGTGCAGCCGGTGCCGTTGTGGATGCACCGGTCCGTGCAGCCGGTGGCCGTCTCCGACGTGCTCCGCGCGATGGACGAGGCCCTCGCGGACGACGGTCCGACCGGTGCCGTCGACCTCGGCGGCCCCGACGTCGTCACCTATCCCGACCTCATGAAGGCGTGCTCCGACGCCGCCGGCCTGTCCCGGGTGCGGGTGCCGGCACCGGTCGCTCCCGTCACCCTCGTCGGCCTCGCGACGGCACTGGTCACCACCGCGCCGTTCCACACGGTCACGGCGCTGATCGAGTCGCTGCGCCACGACATGGTGTGCCGCGCCGGCGAGACGTGGTCGCCGACCCACGACGGCCCGCTGCTCGGGCTCGAGGAGGCGATGCGGCGCGCGTCCACCGCCCACTTCGCCGGACCCGAGGGCGCGCTGCCCTCCGACCCGTCGTGGACCCGCACGCACGTGCTGCTCGACGCGGTGCCGCTGCCGGCCGCCAGCCGTGCCGCCGCGCGCCTCGCGCTCCACCGGGTCCGCGCGATCCTGCGCTGAGCTCGCTGCTGTCTCCGAGATTGGACAGACCTTGAATCGTGACAGCGGTGCTGTCACAGTGGCGGGGCGGTTCCTGGGGAGGGGCCTCTGCCCGGAAGGCTGCCGGGCCGACCAGATCGGGTGACCCGGATGCCTCCCTCTCGCGACCCCCAGCTCGACCCCACCGCCCAGCCCGGCGCGACGCCGTACGCCCTCGACCGGCGCCGCTTCGTCGGCTACGTCCTGGGCGGCGCCACCCTCGTCGCCGCCGCAGACCTGGTGCTCGTCGACGTGCCGCGCGCCGCGGCCCAGGTCCCCACCGGGCCGCAGCCTGCCGAGCTCTACGACCTCAACGACATGCTCACCGACGCGGCGCGCCCGACGGCGAACCTGATCACGGTGACGATCAACAAGGACGGCACCGCCAGCTTCGCGCTGCCTCGCGCCGAGGTCGGCCAGGGCATCACCACCTCCACCGCCATGCTGATCGCCGAGGAGCTCGACCTGCCGGTGGGCAAGGTCCGGGTGAGCCTGGCCCCGGCACGGCCCGAGCTGCTCTTCAACCAGCTGACAGGTGGCTCCAACACGACGATCTCCACCTACACCCCGATCCGGGTCGCGGCCGCGGTCGCGCGCGCCGCCCTCCTCGACGCCGCCGCCATCGTGCTCGGCGACACCGTCGCCAACCTCACCGCCAAGGGCGGCGTGGTCACCGCGCCCGGCGGCGGCTCGGTGTCCTACGGCGAGCTCGCCACCCGCGCCGCGCGCTCCGGGCCGAGCACGCGCGAGGTGCAGCTCAAGGCACAGGGCGACTTCGCCGTCGTGGGCCGCCCCACCAACCGGGTCGACGCACTGGCGGCCGTCACCGGTCGCAAGGACTTCACCACCGACCTGCAGGTCCCCGGTGCGCTGCCGACCATGGTCTGCCGCGCACCCACGCTCAACGGCACGCCGGTCCGCGTGCGCAACCGGCGCGACGTGCTGCGGATGCTCGGCGTCACCCACGTCGTGATCGTGAGCACCGGCGTGGCGGTGCGGGCGCGCACCTTCGGTCAGTGCATCGACGCCGTGCGCGCGCTCGACGTGGTCTGGAAGGAGGGTCCGGTCGCGGGGGAGAGCGACGAGACGATCCTCGCCGAGCTGCGCGCCGCCCAGCTGCCGATGCCGCAGCTGCCCGACACGCCCCTGTCGAAGACGGTCTCGGGCGACTTCACCTTCTTCTTCCGCAGCAACTCCGCGATGGACACCAACAGCGCGATCGCCGACGTCCGCGCGGACCGCGCGACGATCTGGTCCGGACTGAAGTCACCGATCGTGGCCCAGCAGCGGATCGCCGAGCGCCTCGGCATGGCGCCCGACCAGGTGAAGGTCAACGTCGTCACCTCGGGTGGCTCGTTCGGTCGCCGGCTCTTCTTCGACGGCGCGCTCGAGGCCGCCGAGATCTCGCAGAAGATGGGCAAGCCGGTCAAGCTCATGTGGCACCGCGCCGACGACGCCCGCGTCGGGCGCACGCACCCGATGGGCACCTGCCGCGTCCAGGCCCAGGTCGTGGGCCAGGAGGTGGTGGCCTTCAACCAGTCGCTGACCTGCGTCGAGACCGACTACCGCCACGGCCTCGGCGAGATCATCACCTCCGCTGCCGCCGACCTCCCCGCCGGCGTCGGCAACCTCGGCTTCGCCGAGACGATCTTCGCCCTCACCCAGGAGGTGCCCTACGACTTCGGCGTGGTCACCCAGACGCTGGTGGAGACCGACGACCGCTTCAACACCGGCTCGATGCGCAACATCTACTCACCCGACGTACGCGTCGCGAGCGAGCTCGTGGTCGACAAGCTCGCGGCGACGATGGGGCTCGACCCCTATCAGTTCCGGCGCAAGTTCCAGCGCAACCCGCGCCTGCTCGCCGTGCTCGACACGGTGGCCCAGGCCGGCGAGTGGGGCAGGGCGATGGCGCCCGGCACCGCCCAGGGCATCGCGATCCACAAGGAGTACAAGGGCGTCTCGGCGTGCCTGGTCGAGATCGACACCCGTCCGGCCACCACCGGCCGACGCATCCGTGACGCCGTCACCGGCCCACGGGTCACCCGGGTCACCTTCGCCATCGACGTGGGGCTCGCGATCAACCCCCGCGGCCTCGAGGCCCAGATGCAGGGCGGCATCAACGACGGCATCGCCCTCGCCCTGACCTCCAGCCTGCACCTGCGCGACGGGCACTTCCTCGAGGCCAGCTGGGACAACTACTTCTACACGCGCCAGTGGAACACCCCGCCCGACGTGCGGGTGATCGTGATGCCGTCGCAGGAGACCTCGCCCGGCGGCGCCGGTGAGGCCGGGGTGGCCGCGTCGTTCGCCGCGGTGGCCTGCGCGTACGCCCGTGCCACCGGCACCATGCCGACCGAGTTCCCGATCAACCACCGCACGCTCTCGTTCAAGCCCAAGTCCTACGTCCCCCCGATCCCGCAGTCGCCGCGCAACGGCCTCCGGCACACCTACTGAGAACGGCTGAGGAGCAATCACATGCCTGAGCAGACCTTCATCGTCAACGGCAAGCGGGTGCACGTCGACGTCGACGACGACGTACGACTCCTGTGGGTGCTGCGCGACCTGCTGGGGATCACCGGCCCGAAGTACGGCTGCGGGATCAACGTGTGCAAGGCCTGCACCTCGCACATCAACGGCAAGGCCTTCAACCCGTGCGCGGTGCCCGTCGGCAAGCTCGACGAGGACGACGAGGTGACCACGATCGAGGGCCTGCCCCGCGAGGTGCCCGAGCGCAAGCGGGGCGAGCACGGCCTGCACCCCATGCAGGAGGCGTGGCTCGAGCAGGACGTCGCGCAGTGCGGCTACTGCCAGCCGGGCCAGATCATGGCCGCCGTGGCGCTGGTCAGGAAGGTCGAGCGCGAGGGCGGCACGATCACCGACGCCGACCTCGACACGATCCGCAACATCTGCCGCTGTGGCACGTACACGCGCATCCGGGAGGCCATCCGGGACGGCGCCGCGCGGATGTGAGACGACACCTGCGCAGCCCGTAGACTCGAGGCCGTGCCCCAGCCGATGAGCAAGCGGAAGGGCGGCGACGGCCGTCTGACCACGGCCCTCGACCCCCAGGACCAGGGCCCGCAGGACGCCTGTGGCGTCTTCGGTGTGTGGGCCCCGGGCGAGGACGTCGCCAAGCTGACCTACTTCGGTCTCTACGCCCTGCAGCACCGCGGGCAGGAGTCCGCCGGCATCGCGGTCAGCAACGGACGCCAGATCCTGGTCTACAAGGACATGGGCCTGGTCTCGCAGGTGTTCGACGAGTCCACGCTCGAGTCGCTCAAGGGCCACCTCGCCATCGGCCACTCGCGCTACTCCACGACCGGCGCCTCGACCTGGGAGAACGCGCAGCCGACGTTCCGCCCCACGGTCGACGGCTCGATCGCGCTGGGCCACAACGGCAACCTGATCAACACCCACGAGCTCGCCCAGATGGTGTCCGACCTCCCCGGCCCCGCCGGCGAGCTCGAGATCAAGGGCGTCGTGGGCGCGACCAACGACACCAGCCTGGTCACCGCCCTGTTCGCGCACCACCCCGACACCTCGCTCGAGCAGCGGGCGCTCGAGGTGCTGCCGCAGCTGCGCGGTGCCTTCTGCTTCGTCTGGATGAACGAGGGCACCCTCTACGCCGCCCGTGACCCCCAGGGCATCCGCCCGCTCGTGCTCGGCCGCCTGGACCGCGGGTGGGTCGTGGCCAGCGAGGACGCCGCGCTCGCGACCATCGGCGCCAGCGTGGTGCGCGAGGTCGAGCCCGGCGAGATGATCGTCATCGACGAGAACGGCCTGCGCTCCCACCGGTTCGCCGAGGCCGACCGCAAGGGCTGCGTCTTCGAGTACGTCTACCTGGCCCGCCCCGACGCCACGATCAGCGCCCGCAGTGTGCACGAGTCGCGGGTCGAGATGGGTCGCCAGCTCGCGCGCGAGTTCCCGGTGGAGGCCGACCTCGTCATCCCCGTGCCGGAGTCCGGCACGCCTGCCGCAGCGGGGTACGCCGAGGAGTCCGGGATCCCGTTCGGCCAGGGGTTCGTCAAGAACGCCTACGTCGGCCGCACGTTCATCCAGCCCAGCCAGACCCTGCGCCAGCTCGGCATCCGGCTCAAGCTCAACGCGCTCGAGCACATGATCCGCGGCAAGCGGATCGTGGTGGTCGACGACTCGATCGTGCGCGGCAACACCCAGCGTGCGCAGGTGCGGATGCTCCGCGAGGCCGGCGCCCTCGAGGTGCACGTGCGGATCTCCAGCCCGCCGGTGAAGTGGCCGTGCTTCTACGGCATCGACTTCGCCACCCGCGCCGAGCTGATCGCCAACGGCCTGACCCCTGAGGAGATCGCCGCCAGCGTCGGGGCCGACACCCTCGGCTACATCTCGCTCGACGGGATGATCGACGCCACGAAGCAGTCGCGCGACACGCTCTGCACCGCCTGCTTCACCGGCGACTACCCCGTCGAGCTCCCCGACGAGAGCCTGCTCGGAAAGCACCTGCTCGAGGCCACGCTGCAGTCGCCCACGATGGGCCGGGCGCTCCCGGTCCTCAACAACCCCTGATCCGCCAGCACCGCACCGTCGCCACCGAGGAGCTCCGTTGACCGACCAGCCCGCCGCATCCTCCACCGGGGCCTACGCCGCCGCCGGGGTCTCGATCGAGGCGGCCGACCGCGCGATCGACCTGATGAAGGGCTGGGTGGAGAAGTCCCGTCGCCCGGAGGTCATCGGCGGCCTCGGCGGCTTCGCCGGCCTCTTCGACGCCTCCGCCCTGACGCGCTACGAGCGGCCCCTGCTGGCCACCTCGACCGACGGGGTCGGCACCAAGGTCGCGATCGCCCAGCTGATGGACGTCCACGACACCATCGGCTTCGACCTGGTGGGCATGGTGGTCGACGACCTCGTCGTGTGCGGCGCCGAGCCGCTGTTCATGACCGACTACATCGCCTGCGGGCGGGTGGTGCCCGAGCGCATCGCCGCCATCGTCAAGGGCATCGCCGAGGCGTGCGTCGTCGCCGGCTGCGCCCTCATCGGTGGCGAGACCGCCGAGCACCCCGGCCTGCTCGACCCCGACGACTACGACGTCGCCGGCGCCACGACCGGTGTCGTGGAGGCCAGCAAGCTGCTCGGTCCGGGCCGGGTCCGTCCCGGCGACGTGGTCATCGCGATGGAGGCCAGCGGCCTGCACTCCAACGGCTACTCGCTCGTGCGCCACGTGCTGCTCGGCGGCCCCGCCGACGGGGGCGCCGGCTGGACCGTCGACCGTCACGTCGACGACTTCGGGCGCACGCTCGGCGAGGAGCTCCTCGAGCCCACCCGCATCTACGCCAAGGCGTGCCTCGACCTCACCGAGCGCACCGAGACCCACGCCATGTCGCACGTGACCGGTGGTGGCCTGGCCGCCAACCTCGAGCGGGTGCTCCCCGCGGAGCTGTCGGTGCGCGTCGACCGCTCGACCTGGACGCCGCAACCGGTCTTCGACGTCGTACGCCGTGTGGGTCAGGTCGCCCAGCCCGACCTCGAGGCCACCCTCAACTGCGGGGTCGGCATGGTGTCGCTCACCGCGCCCGATTCGGTCGACACCGCCATCGCCCTGCTGGCCGGCCACGGCGTCCGCGCGTGGGTCGCCGGCGAGGTGCGGGCGGCCGACGGCGACGGCGGCCGCGTGCTCCTGGAGGGCCAGCACCCCGGTTGGTGAGCAGTTTCGCGGATCGACCCGCGAAATCCGGGCCCTTGGTGTGCGGGAACACCCACCCCTCAGGTAGCGTTGGGCCCACGATATGTAACCGATCAGACCGGGCGCGTCGGGGGATTCCTCCGACAGCCCCGGCCAAGTGTGCGAGGGGGTCGACCCTATGGGGCGCGGCCGAGCTAAGGCGAAGCAGACCAAGGTCGCACGCGACCTGAAGTACCGGACTCACGAGACGGACTTCGGCGCGTTGGCGAAGGAGCTGCACGGTGAGGATTCCCATCCCCGGACGACTGACGTCGAGCCGGTCGAGGACGAGTGGGCGGACTATGCCGACCCCCGTCGTCGCGCAGACTGACTGATCGCACCTGATCGACCCCACCCGGTCCTCCGGGTGACCGGTCGTCCGAGCGCGCCCTCACCCCACTACACGTGAGAGGGCACTTCGTGCCCGTCCGCGGTGCCGAGAGGGCACTTCGTGCCCGTCGGCGAGATCCGGACGGGCACGAAGTGACGCCTCGAGGTGCGGGACGGGCACGAAGTGCCCGGTCGGCGGTCAGCCGAGGTGGATGCCACGCAGGCGGCCGACCTCGCGCATGCGACGCTCGGCGAGCCGGTCGGCGGCCTCGGCGGTCGTGACCCCGTCGACCTTCGCGAGCTCGAAGACCCGGCGGGTGGTGTCGAAGATCCCGGTGGCGCGCTGCTGGGCGCGCTCGAAGGAGAAGCCCTCGAGCTCGTCGGCGACCTGGATGACGCCACCGGAGTTCACGCAGTAGTCGGGCGCGTAGAGGATGCCGCGCTCGTCGACCTGCTTCTCGATGCCGGGGTGGGCGAGCTGGTTGTTGGCGGCACCGCAGATGATCTTCGCGGTGAGCACGTCGAGCACGTCGTCGCTGATCGCGCCGCCCATCGCGCAGGGCGCGTAGACGTCGATCTCGCTCGCGACGAGCTCCTCGGTCGAGGCGACGGCCTGCACCTGGGGGTACTCCGCGCGGATCGCCTCGACCGAGGGGGCGTGGACGTCGGTGACGACGACGGTCGCGCCGTCCTCGATCAGGTGCCGCACGAGGTGGCGCCCGACCTTGCCGACGCCGGCGACGCCGACGGTGCGCCCGGCGAGCGTGGGCTCACCCCAGACCTGCTCGGCGGCGGCGCGCATGCCCTGGAACGTGCCGTACGCCGTCAGCACCGAGCTGTCGCCCGCGCCGCCGTGGGCGACGGTGCGCCCGGTGACGTAGTCGCACTCGCGCGCGATGTGGTCCATGTCCTCGCTGAACGTGCCGACGTCGCAGGCGGTGAAGTAGCGCCCGTCGAGCGACTGGACGAAGCGGCCGTAGGCGCGCAGCAGCGCCTCGGTCTTCAGCTCGGCCGGGTCGCCGATGATGACGGCCTTGCCGCCGCCGAGGTCGAGGCCGGCGAGCGCGTTCTTGTAGGACATCCCACGCGAGAGGTTGAGCACGTCGACGATCGCGTCGTCGGTGCTGGCGTAGGGGAAGAACCGCGTGCCGCCGAGGGCCGGGCCCAGCGCAGTGGAGTGGATCGCGATGATGGCCTTGAGACCGCTCGCGCGATCGTTGCAGAACACGACCTGCTCGTGCTCGCCGCCGAGCTCGAAGACGTCGACGCCGGAGACGGCCGGGGCGAGGGGTCCAGACATGCTGTGGGTCCTTTTCTCGTGGGTGCGGGCCGCGGGGTGTGCGGACCTGGTCGGAGCGGTCGAGGGGTGGTGACCGCCGTCACTGCCAGCGTAGCGTCGCCGCGACGGCCCGCGGTCACCGCCGCGAGCGCATGAGCACCAGGTCGCCGTGGGTGCCGTAGCCGAGCAGATCGCCGCCTCGCGGGGTGCCGTCGAAGGTGGCCATCAGCCACGAGTCGCCGACCTGTGCGAGCGATGGCCACGGCAGGTTGGTCGGGTAGGGCGCGTCGAGCGTGCCGGTCTCGGACATCGCGAGGTCGAAGGCCGGGAAGCGCGCCCGCTGCGCGCGGGGGGAGTCCCGACCGTCGCTCGCCAGCACGAGCATCCGCCCGTCGACCTCGACGAGGGTCGTGCCCTCGGTGGCGCGGCGGTCGACCGCCGCGCCCAGGAGCCGCAGGTCGTCGAGGGAGGGGCCGCCGGCCAGCGCGGGGTGGAAGTCGAAGAAGCGACGGGCGCTGACGAAGCCCACGAGCCACCCGCCGTCGCGCCGCACCAGGTGCGGGTCCCACGTCGCGATCGACGCGAGCCCCTCGGTGGGCAACGCGAGCTCCCGGGTGTCGAGCACGTGCGTGCCGTGCAGCAGGTCGGCGTCGGACTCGGCCAGCGTGACCCGCAACCCCGACGGCGTACGACGCCCGGCGCGGGTCGTCGGCCTCTCGAAGTCGCCCCACGTGCTGGTCGCCACCAGCCACCGCCCCTCGCTGCGCACGAGGTGGGTGGCGTGGTCGCCGAACACCCCCGGCCCGTCGGGGCGGCGGAAGAACAGGTCGGCGCGGTGCTCGACCTCGAGGGCGTCCGGGTCGAGCCGCCAGATGCTCGTGTGCGCGGTGTCGAAGAACCCGGGGCCCGCAGACGTGGCGCTGAGCCAGCAGGCGCCGTCGTCGCGCAACGGCCGGCCGTCGTCGGTCGTGACGAACCGGACGTCGCGGAGGCCGAGCTGGCCGAAGCCGCCGGCCACGCCGCCGCCCCCGGGCAGCTCGACGGCGAGGGCGGCGAGGGCCGCCTCCTCGCGGGTGTCGAGCACCTCGCGCAGGTCGTGGCGCGCTCGGGCGACCCACGCGCCCGACTCGCGGGTCCACGCGGTCAGGTGCGTCCCGGTCAAGCTCAGGCCGAGCTCGGTGGGATCCTCGGCGCGGTGGAAGCGTCGGCTCCGCAGCTCGCGGGCCGGGCCGTCGCCGGTGATGCCCAGCGACACCGACCCGTCGACGACGGAGGCGGCCAGGCGGTGCCCGGAGAGGTGGAGCGCGACGCCGGCGCCGACGGACGGCGTGGTGACCGCGACGTACGGCGCGAGCGCGGGCATCGACGTCAGCCCGGCAGCGTCGGTCCGGACCTGCACCGCCCCGGGCGCGAGCAGCTCCACTGGGCGCAGACGGCGTGCGATCTCGAGGCGGGGGAGCACGAGGACATCATGGCGGGGAGTCGCAGAAGGGCCCCGGTCGGGACGTGACCGGGGCCCTTCTGTGCTTGTGGGCAGGGGCGGGGTCGAACCGCCGACCTATCACTTTTCAGGCGATCGCTCGTACCAACTGAGCTACCTGCCCAAGCGGGACGAGGATACATGAGGCCCGCTGGCTCGACGGAATCGGCTCGGATCACGAGCCGTGGACCGGCAGCTCCAGCCAGAACGACGAACCGACACCGGGCGTCGACTCGCCCCGCACCGCGCCACCGTCGCGCTCGGCGATGGTGCGCGACATCGACAACCCCAGACCGCTGCCGGTCGTGCCGGGCGCCGCGAAGCGGGTGAACGGCTCGAAGGCGTGCTCGAGCTGGTCGGCCTCGAGACCGGGGCCGTCGTCGCGCACGATGATGCGCACCATCTCCGCCCCGCTCTCCCCGCGCAGCCGCTCGGTGGACAGGTGGACGTGCCCGCCGCCCGGGCGGTGGTGGGTGAGGGCGTTGCCGACCAGGTTGGCGAGCGCCTGGCGCACGCCGGAGGGGTGGCCCCAGACGGTCGCCGAGGGGTCGACGTCGACGGTCATCTGCACCCCCGCCGCCTGGGCGGGCACCCGGTGCCAGTGGACGACGTCGGCGACGGCGTCGGCGACCCCGACCTCGAGCCTCTGGTCGTCGCTCGCCATCACGCGCCCGGCGCCGAGCAGGTCGTCGACGAGGGTCAGCACCCGCTCGCAGGCGCGGACCATGATGGGGCCGTCGCGCAGCAGTGCGGCGGACACGGTCGTGTCGGGAGACTGCCTGGCGTCGTCCAGGAGCACCTCGGTGTAGCCGAGGACGGCTGACAGGGGGGTGCGCAGCTCGTGCCCGACGGAGCCGAGGAAGTGCTGGTAGGCCAGCTGCGCCTCGGTGCCCGCGTCGATCGCCTCGGCGAGGGCGCGGCGGGAGTGCTCGAGCATGATCCGCGAGACGATCGCGGAGTTCAGCAGTCGGAGGTCACCCAGCAGCTCTGTCGGCCAGGGGCCTGCTCGACTGCTGCCGGCTGAGATGCTGCCGAACATGTCCCCCCGCGAGATGAGCGTGGTCGCCAACAAGCTGCGGGCCCCGGTTCGGGTGAGTTCCCTACGGTCCTGCTCGGCCTCGTCCGGGAGCAGCTCGATGTCCACCAGTGCCGCCATCCCGT
The DNA here is from genome assembly GCF_001428125.1 of Nocardioides sp. Soil774. Lineage (GTDB taxonomy): Bacteria > Actinomycetota > Actinomycetes > Propionibacteriales > Nocardioidaceae > Nocardioides. The sequence goes on from NZ_LMSM01000001.1 coordinate 79,044, forward strand.
TAGCCCGCGCGAACTGCGACAGCCACGGCATGGTGAGCGCTGCCTCGGGTCCGGCCCCCGGTGGGGGCAGCACGGCGAGAGCAGTGCCTGGTTGGGACCATTCGCGCACCCACGCACGACCGCCGAGGCCCGTCCAGCCGCTCGGGTCCTCGGGTGCGACCTTGGTGAGGGAGGCGACGACCGCGTCGACTCGGGTGTTCGACAGGAGATGACCTGCTGTCCGGCTGATGGCCTCGTCGAAGCCGAACTCCCCGTCGAGGATCAGACCGGCGAGCTGCGCCGCTTGGCGTGAGATGGATCCCGGCGCTGATGTGTCCTGGAGCGCTGCGGGCTGCGTCACGGCGGTGTCTCCCTTCGGGTGACGGTGAAGAGGCACGGAGCAGGGACGATTCCCCGACTCTGGTCGATCGACACCTTCTCGCTCAACACGATTGTTTGCGTCGTGGCCCACGTGGCGAGCCGGGACAGCTGAGCGGTGCCCAGGTTTCGCCCGGGACAGGCGTGCGGACCCGCGCCGAACGGGAGCCAGGCGCCGGGGCGTCTCGCCTCGTCGGTCCAGCGACCAGGATCGAACCGGGCGCGGTCCTCGTCGTCCCCCGGCACCAGGGCGTGCAGGCGACCGAGCAGGAGAGGGCTGACCAGGACCATGTGTCCGGCCGGAACCTGCTGCCCGGAGAGCTCGACCTCCTCGGTCGTGATGCGGGCGGTCACCCAGGTCGGCGGGGTCAGCCGCAGCGTCTCCCAGACCGCGTGGACGGGGTCGAAGGAGCCGGTCAAGTGCTGGCCGAGCCAGGCCAGCAGCCAGGCGCCCGCCGCGATCGGCACCTGGATGCCCGCGGCGAGCACCACGGCAACCCCCTGCGTCGTGCGTCCATCGCCCACCAGGGGAGCGAGCTCGTCCTCGAGAGCCAGACGGGCACTGCGCTCGGCGCGACGCGCGCTGCTCCACCGCCGAGGCGGGCGGCGTGCGGAGATGATCGGCGCCAGAGCATCGATCCAGTCCAGCACCAGGTCGGCGACGAGGTCACGCGCCGAGCCGTCGAGCGGACCCAGCACGGCGTCAGTGGTGGAGCGCGCCACCGGACGACGCAGCACGTGCATGGCCTCGTAGGGCTGCCCAGGGTCCGCCGCGTCGTGCTCGGCCAGCGCCAGGGGCCACTCGTGCTCGAACGTCGCGGTCCCGCGCGCCACCTCTGCTGGGGTGAGGGGAGGGAAGACGACGTGCCCCGAACGGGTCTCGCCCACGCTGCTGGACAGGTCACCGCTGCGGCTGACATCACCCGGGAAGTCGAAGCGGGCAGGGTCGGTCAGCACACGCTTCGCGTCGGCGTGGGAGGTGACTACCCACGGGCCCCCGGGCGCCAGGCGTGCGACACCACCCCGAGGCACGGAAAGGACAGTGCCGAGCCGGCCACCGGCCGACTCGGCACTGTCCACCAGCATCACTGCGAGCGGATCGTTGTTGTTCAGGAGCGACCCGGGGCGGGGCGCCACATGTAGATGGCCTGCAGCTGGGCGGCGGCGCGCTTGGCCTCGATGCGGGTGCGGATGCGGTTCATCATGGTGTTCTCCAGGGTGGTGGGGTGATGCGTGCCAGGCAGGCACACGGTGGTCGCTGCTCGGAGTACCGGACCCGATCGTGCGTCAGGGGACGGGTTCAGGACTCCAGTGCGAGCAGCGTCTCGTCAATCAGATCAGTCAGTTGCTGAATCCGCAGCGGCTTCTGCATGACTGTGTCGATGCCGAGTTCCTGAAGAACAGCTCGGTGCTCACCCGCCCAGGCGCTGATCACGACGATACGCATGTCGGGCGCGACGTCGTCGTGGCCTCGCAGCCAGCGCACCACGTCGACGCCGCTCATGCGCGGCATGGTCAGGTCGAGGAGCATCACGTCGAAGGTCTCGCGCTGCAGCGTCTCCACCGCATCCATGCCGTCCACCGCGGTGGACGCCTCGTGGCCGGCCCGCTCCACGAGGCGGCAGAACACGTCACGAATGTCCTCGTTGTCATCGACGACGAGGAAGCGCAGCTGCCGAGCCTCCCTGCTCATGGGGCAACCTTAGTCAAAGCCGGTGTCAATTCGCTGCCAGATGTCCAACTCGGCCATGAATTCTTCGAGCCAGGTGCGGCAGCAGTGCGTGTCGGGACCGGCACGGGTTGGGGCGCTGACGCGTGCTGGCCCTATGCTGATCACGCTCATCCGGGCGTGCCCCGGTCGAGCTGGCCCCCATCGTCTAGCGGCCCAGGACCCCGCCCTTTCACGGCGGTAGCGCCGGTTCGAATCCGGTTGGGGGTGCGAGGTCGCCCAGGGCTCGGCGCCGATTGGTGGTCAGCGAAGACCATGGGTTAGAGTTCCACCCGCTTCACCAGTTCCACCAGCACCACCTGTTCAACCTGGCCCCGTAGCGCAGTTGGTTAGCGCGCCGCCCTGTCACGGCGGAGGCCGCGGGTTCGAGTCCCGTCGGGGTCGCCAACGCATGCCAGATCAGGGTGAGCCACCAGGCTCACCCTGATCTGCATCTCGCACCATCCCACCCGGCACGCGGCCCTTGGTCGGCTCCCTAGGGTGGGCCCCATGCCGGTCGACCTCGATGCCGCCGCGTTCGACGCGATGGTCGGACGCGCCCTCGACGGCCTGCCCGACGAGCTCGCCCGGCTGGTCGACAACGTGGTGGTGCTCGTCGAGGACGACGCCCCGCCCGAGGACCCCGACCTCCTCGGCCTCTACGACGGGCTCGCCCTCACCGAGCGACCGGCCAACCATGCCGGCATGCTCCCCGACCGCATCCTGCTGTTCCGCGGGCCGCTGCTGGACATGGCCGACACCGTCGAGGAGCTCGAGCAGGAGGTGCGCATCACCGTCGTGCACGAGGTGGCGCACCACTTCGGGCTCGACGACGCCCGGCTGCACGCGCTCGGGTGGGGCTGAGCGCCCGCATCCGCCTGCCTCAGGCCAGCTGGCCGCCGACCGCCCACCCCAGGACGCACGCCGCGACCGACAGCAGCGTCGTCGCCACGACGTACGTCGTCGCCGTGCGTGCCGGTCGGGTGACGGCCTGCAGTGCGAACGAGGAGAACGACGTGAACGCGCCGCAGAAGCCGGTGCCGAGCAGCGCCCACCACGAGGGGTCGAGGGACAGCGCGGCGAACAGGCCGAACAGCCCCGAGCCCGCGACGTTGACCGTCAGCATGCGCACCGGCAGCTCGCCGTCGTGGCGGGTGACCACCCAGCGCAGCGGGGCGCCGAGCGCCGCGCCGAGGGCGACGAGCAGTGCGGTCACCGGACTGCCTCCCGTCCCGGATGCGCGACGCGGTGGCCCAGTGCGGCGGCTGACAGCCCGGCCCCGAGGGTGAGCGCGAGGTAGAGGCCGGCGGTGGCCGCGTGTCCGTTCGCCGCCAGCTCCCTGACCTGTCCGGACCAGGCCGAGACGGTCGTGAAGCCCCCGAGGAGGCCGGGCCCGAGGACGAGCGCGAGCCGGTGCGAGCGACCGAGGACCGCGAAGGCGGGGAGCACGCCGAGCACGAAGGCGCCCACCACGTTGATGGCCAGCGTCGGCCACGGGAGCAGGGTGTCGGGGGCTGCGACGTCGATGCCGTGTCGCAGGAGCGCCCCGCAGGCGCCTCCGGCCGCGACGAGGAGGAGGTCGGCGGCGTGGGGGCGGGCGCTCACCCGACCCGGCTGGCGGACGGGCGACCGGCGTGCGCGGAGCCGCTCCAGGGCCGGGCCTCGGCGCCGTCGAGCTGGTGCACGAGCTCGCCGAGGAGCCAGTTGTGGAAGGCGCGTTGCACCGGGGTGCGCGCGATGGAGAGGAGGCGCTCGGCGCGGCAGAACGCGTCGGCGACGTCGAACATCTCCGTCATCGTGACGAAGATCGGCCCCGCCTCGCGCACCATCGGGAAGTGCACGTCGACCCGGGGAAGGTTGCGGGCCTCGGCGGTGCGGATCTGGTCGTGGAAGGTGGCGGGGAACTGCCGCTCGAAGTTGGTGAACATCGCGGTCAGGTCGCCGGCGAGGGGGTAGTCGGACTGGTGGGAGAGCGAGAGCAGGCGCAGCTCCCGGCGCAGCTCGTGGTACTGCCGGTTGAGGGAGGTGTGCAGCGGCACGTCGACGCCGACGAGCCGGACCTCCACGGCCGACTCGCTCGTGGGCTCGGGCCGGTCGGGCTCGGTCTGGTCGATCACCCAGTCGGCGGACGCCTCGTCGGCCATCTGGGGCGCCGGCTCGAACCAGACGATCTTGCCGTCGGACTCGATCGTGGCCCCCCAGGCCGAGGCGCACTGGGCGACCATGGCGAGGCCGCGCCCGAAGGTCAGCAGCAGGTCGAGGTCGTCGTGGTCCAGCTGCACCGGGGGCACCGGGGGACTGGTCGATCCGTCGACGACCTCGATGCGCGGGTGGCTCGCGGTGCCGCGCACGCGCACCTTGTAGGGCGCCGCGCCGTGCAGGATCGCGTTGGCCACCAGCTCCGAGACGCCGAGCTCGGCGCACTCGACGAGGTCGGGACGCTCGAGCCGTCGGCAGATGTCGCTGACCCAGCGGCGCGCGTCAGCAGCAGCGCGCGGCGACGATGCCAGCGTCAACTCTGAGCTCAGCGGCACTGGGACTCATTTCCGGGGGTAGGCAGTCCAGTGGAGCGTGATTACCCGACGGGCGGGTGGTTCAAACCTCGACAACACCATAGTTTCTCGCGACTCTGGGTAGTGGGTGTGAGCAACCAGACGCGCCCGGCGTTTCGCGCTGCCGTGCCCGGCGGGACGACAATGGTCCTCCACGTGATCGCACCTACCGACCCCAGGAGCTTCCATGACCGCTACGCAGGCATCTCGCCACAAGGTGGTCGTGATCGGCTCGGGCTTCGGCGGCCTCTTCGGCACCAAGGCGCTGCGCAGGTCCGACGTCGACGTCACGGTCATCGCCAAGACGACCCACCACCTCTTCCAGCCGCTGCTCTACCAGGTCGCGACCGGCATCCTGTCCGAGGGCGAGATCGCCCCGCCGACCCGCGAGATCCTCAGCAGCCAGGACAACGCGCGGGTGATCCTGGGCGAGGTCACCGGCATCGACCTCGAGGCGCGCACGGTCACCTCGCAGGTCCTGGGCCGTGACACGGTGACGTCGTACGACTCGCTGCTGGTCGCCGCAGGCGCGAGCCAGTCCTACTTCGGCAACGACCACTTCGCCGAGTTCGCCCCCGGCATGAAGAGCATCGACGACGCCCTCGAGCTGCGCGGGCGCATCTTCGGCGCCTTCGAGATGGCCGAGCTCGGCGCCACCCGCGGTGACGACGTCGACCACCTGCTCACCTTCGTGGTCGTCGGCGCAGGGCCGACCGGCGTGGAGATGGCCGGCCAGATCGCCGAGCTCGCCCACCGCACGCTGCGCAAGGACTTCCGCGCCATCAACACGCGCACCGCGCGGATCGTGCTCATCGACGCCGCCGCCCAGGTGCTGCCGCCGTTCGGCGCCAAGCTCGGCGCCAAGACGCAGTCCGAGCTCGAGAAGCTCGGGGTCGAGGTCATGCTCGGCGCGATGGTGACCGACGTCGACGAGCGCGGCCTCGAGGTGAAGTTCAAGGACGGGCGCGTCGAGCGGATCAACTCCGTCGCCAAGATCTGGGCGGCCGGGGTCCAGGCCAACCCGCTCGGCAAGACCCTCTCGGAGCAGACCGGCGCCCCGCTCGACCGCGCCGGACGCATCTCGGTCAACCCCGACCTCACCCTGCCCGGGCACCCGGAGGTCTTCGTGGTCGGCGACATGATCGCCCTCGACAACCTCCCGGGCGTCGCCCAGGTCGCCATCCAGGGCGCGAAGTACGCCGCCAAGGAGATCAACAACCGCCTCGAGGGCAAGCAGCCGCAGGCGCCGTTCAAGTACTTCGACAAGGGCTCGATGGCGATCATCAGCCGGTTCCGCGCGGTGGCCATGGTCGGCAAGCTGCGGCTCACCGGCGTCGTCGCGTGGCTGATGTGGCTCGGCGTGCACCTGGTCTACCTCACCGGGTTCAAGAACCAGGTCTCGGCCCTCATGCGCTGGGCGATCACCTTCGCCAGCAACAACCGGTCCGAGCGCACCACGACCGAGCAGCAGATCTTCGCCCGCGCCGCCCTGGCGCGGCTGCGTCGCGGCGCGGCCGACCTGGTGTCCGACCCCGGGATCTACGACGCCACGCGGGCGATGATGGAGCAGACGCGGCGCCAGGAGCTCGAGGCCGCGGCCGAGCGCGAGGCCGAGCTCACCGACTCGGGTGCGCGTGGCGTGCCGGCGGAGCGTGTCGGCGGCGCCTGAGGTCTAACTACGGCAAAACTGCGGTAACTCTGCGAAATTGCCAAGGCCTGCGCAGACTTGTCGATGTGCCCGAACGAGCCGTGACCACCCTGACGACCAGGCTTCGCCGTGCCCTGGCCTCGGCGACCGCCGGCGCCTGCGTCGTGGCGGCGGCCCTGTCCGTCGGGGCGGCGGCTCCGGCCTCGGCGGCTCCCGAGCGGACCTTCAAGGTCGCCCCCCTCGGACTCGGCGCGGACCTGCCCAACCCCCTGCGCGGGCAGTACCGCTGGCTCGGTGCCGAGCCCACCCCGGCCACGGTGACCTCGAACGACGTCTACTACCGCGACCAGGTCTACTGGGGTCGGATCGAGCCCGCCGACAACGCCTGGGACTTCAGCCTGATCGAGGCCGGTCTGGCCGAGGCGGCGTCACGAGGGGGCAAGTTCGGCTTCCGGGTGATGGCCTACTGCCCCGGTTGCTGGATGGGGAGCCGTGCCGACCTCCCGCCCGTCACGCCGTCGTTCGTCCCTCGGCAGTCCGGCGGGGACGTCCCGGACTGGGGCTCCGCGGAGTTCCTCGCGCAGTGGCGCGAGCTGATGGCAGAGCTCGGCCGTCGCTACGGTGACGACCCGCGGCTCGGCTACGTCGACGTGGGCGGCTACGGCAGCTACGGCGAGTGGCACGTGGACGCGGGAACACCGATCCCGGACGCTGCCGGCCTCGCCGTCGTCAAGGCGGTCGCCGAGGCGTTCCCGAGCAAGCACGTCCTGCTGAACACCATGACGTCGGTGCCGTTCACGCTCGCGGCGCTGAAGGCGAACCCCAACCTCGGGCTGCGCACCGACAGCCTCGGCTGCCCCGACATGTACTCCATGGTCGCCGCGGACGCCCGTCTCCAGGACGTGTGGCGCACGCGTCCGTTCTTCTCCGAGTGGTGCACCCGCGCCGACCCGATCCTCGGCGCCCAGCAGGTGCGGCGCTTCCACGTCTCCACCCTGTCGTCGGGCAACATGCCGTGGCAGGTCGAGTCGCTCACCGCGCAGCAGCGGGCGGCGTACGACCGGGCGCTCGCCACCGCGGGCTACCGGATCCGGCTGCGTTCGGTCACCCTGCCGCACGCGTTCCGCGCCGGCACCCGCATCACGGTGCAGACCTCGTGGGTCAACCAGGGCAGCGCGCCGACGTACGACCGCTGGCGCGTGGAGCTGGACCTGGTCCGCACCACGACCGGACGCACCGTCACCCGCTCGCTCGGGCAGCCGCTCCGCGGCCTCGTCGGTGCCGGCCGAGACAAGGCCCGGCTGCGGACCTCCGGGCTGTCCCGGGGGACGTACGACGTGGTGCTCCGTGTGGTCGACCCCGCGGGCTACTCGGCGCCGATGCACCTGGCCAATGCCGGCCGGTCCAGCGTCGGCGGCTACCACGTGGGCTCGATCCGGGTGCGCTGACGTGGCGGCACAAGGGTTCATCCAGATCTGACACACCAGTAGGCCTCCAGGGGCTCGAACCCTGAACCAACGGATTAAAAGTCCGCTGCTCTACCCATTGAGCTAGAGGCCCGCGGCACGGGACCGTCATCCACCGGATGGCGGTCCCTGTGCTGTCCCGGGGATCATCTCAGAGGGGGTCGTCGAGGACGACCGGTGACCCCGTTGGCCGACTGTTCATACCCAGGTGGGCCGCAGACCGTGACGTCCGGCGATTTGTTGGTAAGGTTGGCAGTGCAACAGGTGCAAGTTCCAGCAGGTTGACGCCCGCGGAGTTTGTGATCCAACGGCGTTTCCCTCTTCGGGCCTTCCAGCTTGTGAGTCGGAGCGACGTGTCACCGCACTTGGTGCGGAGTCGTCGAAGTGACGGCTTCTCGTTCCGATAACAGGAGTACCGAGCACATGGCTCAAGGCACCGTGAAGTGGTTCAACGCCGAGAAGGGTTTCGGCTTCATCGCGCAGGAGGACGGCGGCGACGACGTCTTCGTGCACTACTCGGCCATCCAGTCCAACGGCTACAAGTCGCTGGACGAGAACCAGAAGGTCGAGTTCGACGTCACCCAGGGCCCGAAGGGCCCGCAGGCGGAGAACGTCCGCCCGCTCTGATCGGCTGACCTGGACTGCGTTCCAGATCTGATCACTCCGGCTCCATCCCCTTCGTGGGGGTGGAGCCGGAGGCAGTTGAGGGCCCGACCAGTAGCACGATCGGGTCATTGGCCCGCAGGGGATCGTCGGCGACACTTGGGTTGATCGCCTAGAGTCGGGTGATCCGGACAGATGGGAGGGTGACGTGCACGACCAGTTCGACGTGACCCTCGAGGACGGTGACCTCCTCGGCGAGGTCGAGCTCACCACCACCTTGATCATCGCCGCGAGCGAGTCCGAGGACCACTTGTCGCAGGACGAGATCGACCGGCTGCTCGGGGTCACCCCGCGCCGCCCCGTCGACTGAGAGGTCGACCGAGCCGCGGCTCAGCAGGTCGCGAACAGCACCGGTCCGCTCGTCAGGTCCGACAGGACGTACGTCCCTGCGACCGGCCGCAGGTCGAGCACCACGTCGCGTCCCTCCGAGCCCGCATCCTCGACGGTGAAGCGGTCGGTGAAGTCGCCGCCCTGTCCCGGGGCCGGCCCAGCAGCGAGCGTGGCCCGGGCCTCGGCGTCCCCGGGCGCGTCGTCGGCGTCCTCGACGCGCATCACCGCACGCAGGTCGCCGTCTCCGAGCACCGCCATCGCGAAGCCCGACAGCGGGTGCACCCCGCCGGCCGCCGCCACGAGCTGGTCTCCCTCCGCAGCGGCCTCGTCGTCGGCCTGCGACATCGCCAGCTTCTCGCAGGCGTACGCCCCGTCGTAGACCGCCGCCGCGACCGGCTCGTCCAGGCCCGCGGCGAGGTCGGCGAGGTCGTCGGCGCCGTCATCCTGGTCCAGCACCTGCTCGAGGAACGGCGCCTCGTCGGAGGCGAGCACGACGTGCTCGTCCTCCAGCAGTGCGAAGTGCTGCAGCTCGGGGGTCAGGCCCGGGCCGGCGGCGGACAGCACGTCGGGACCGCCGACCCACACGCCGTCGGCCTCGTCGGGCTCGGTCCAGCCCAGTGCGGCGAGCCGTCCGGCCAGGGCGTCGAAGTCGGTGTCGTCGGCGACGCCGAGCACCTCGACCGCACCCTCGGACGACTGGGCCAGCAGCTCCCACGCGAGGGTGGCGGGGGAGAGGCCCAGCTGCTCCTGCATCACGCCCGCCGAGGTGCCCAGGGCCGACATCGACGACAGGTCGCGGTCGAAGGCCTTGCCGAGGAAGCCGTCGACCTCCTCGGCGGACGACCGGGCGCCGACATCGGCGCCCAGCTCGCGGCGTACGGCCGCCCAGTCGGTCCAGGAGGCGCGGCTGGTGCCGGCCGGAGCCATCTCCAGGGCGCGGGAGAGCGCGGTGGTGGGTGTCAGGAGCCGCCACGCGACGAGCCCGGTGACGGTGACGGCGAGCACGGCCACGAGGGCGACGACGGCACGGCGTGGCACGGGGCTCCTCAGGGGGTCGGGGTGGGTGTGACACTACTTCCATGGAGCCCCGCGACGTGCGCGCTGCCGGTGCCGTGGTGACCCGCAAGGGCGGCCGCGCCCAGTGGGAGGTCCTGCTGGTGCACCGTCCGAAGTACGACGACTGGTCCTTCCCCAAGGGCAAGCTCGACCCCGGCGAGCACGTGGTCACCGCTGCGGTGCGCGAGGTCGCGGAGGAGACCGGCCTCGACGTCCGGCTCGGTCCGGCGCTGGGCCGCCAGCGCTACCTGCAGTCCAACGGTCGCTGGAAGACCGTCGACTACTGGACCGCGCGGGTGCTCGGCAGCGACGACGTCTCCGGCTACCGGCCCAACGCCGAGATCGACGCCGTCGAGTGGGTGCCGTGGCACGACGCCGAGCGTCGCCTGACCTACCCGTACGACCGCGACACCCTGGCCGAGGCGCGCCCCCTGCGACGGCGTACGCGGGCGCTCGTCGTGCTGCGCCACGGCAAGGCCCGCTCGCGCAGCGCGTGGCGGCGCGACGACCGGCTCCGACCGCTCCTGCGCCTCGGCGAGGTGCAGTCCGAGCACCTCGTGCCGCTGCTCGCCGCCTTCGACGTCACGGTCGCGCACAGCTCGTCGAGCACGCGCTGCGTGCAGACCGTGACGCCCTACGCCGACGTGACGGGGTGGCCGGTGAAGCTGCACGACGTGCTCAGCGAGGAGGGCGCGGAGGTCGACGGCGTCGTCGACCTCGTCGACTCCCTGCTGGAGTGCGGCGAGAGCGTGGTGCTCTGCACGCACCGGCCGGTGCTGCCGACGGTGCTCGACGCGCTCCGCGTGCCCGACGTACGCCTCGAGCCGGGGGCGATGCTCGTCGTGCACCACCGCAAGCGCCGGGTCGTCGCGTCCGAGGTGCTGACGACCTGAGGGGCGCTCCCTAGGCTCCCGGGAGCCTGCTCGTCAAGGCCGCCCGGGCGAGTTCATGTGATCGCCGTCTCACGCACGAGTGCACGACGCCATCCGGTGCGGTCGAGTTCATCCTGCGTTCACCGACGGCGCCGCGGTCGTTCTCCTGACGTCCCTACCTTCGCTGGTGTCAGCACTCATCAGACTTCAGGAGCACTCGAAGTGAACCGCACTTCTTTCCGCAAGCTGCTCGCCCCGAGCGTGGCCGTCCTTGCCCTCTCGATCTCCCTCACCGCGTGCGGTGCCGGCAACGAGAGCGACGCCGCCGCTGGCGACGGCTCGTCCGAGGCCACCGGCGGCCTCTCCGGTGACCTCAACGGCGCGGGCGCCTCCTCGCAGGAGAAGGCGCAGGGCGCCTGGGCCACCGGCTTCCAGGGTGCCAACGACGGCAACGTGACCGTCAACTACGACCCGGTCGGCTCCGGCGACGGTCGCACCAACTTCATCGAGGGCGGCGTCAGCTTCGCCGGCTCCGACTCCTACCTCACCGACGACGAGGGCGAGCTCTCCGCGGCCAAGGAGCGCTGCAACGGCGAGGACCCGATCGAGGTCCCGGCCTACGTCTCGCCGATCGCGGTCGCCTTCAACCTCGAGGGCGTCGACTCGCTCAACATGTCGGCCGACACCATCGCGCAGATCTTCGACGGCAAGATCACGAAGTGGAACGACCCGGCCATCGCCGAGGAGAACCCCGACGCGGACCTGCCGGACGAGGACATCACGCCGGTCCACCGCTCGGACGACTCGGGCACCACGAAGAACTTCACCGACTACCTCGGCAAGGCCAGCAGCTCGTGGTCCTACGAGGCCGAGGACGCCTTCCCGGTCAAGGGTGGCGAGGCCGCTGAGGGCACCTCGGGCGTCATCTCCGCCGTCTCCGGCGGCACCGGCACCATCGGCTACGCCGACGAGAGCCAGGTCGGTGACCTCTCGGTCGTCTCGGTCAAGGTGGGCGAGGAGTACGTCGCCCCGTCCCCCGAGGGCGCTGCCCAGGTCGTCGAGTCGTCCCCGGCCGCCGAGGGTCGCGCCGACGTCGACATGGCCGTCGACATCGACCGCACGACCACCGAGGCGGGTGCCTACCCGGTCGTCCTGCTGAGCTACCTCATCGCGTGCCAGAGCTACGAGGACCAGGCCGAGGCCGACCTCGTGAAGGGCTACCTGTCCTACATCGTCTCCGACGAGGGCCAGCAGGCCGCGTCCGAGGAGGCCGGCTCCGCGCCGCTCTCCAGCTCGGTCGCCGAGAAGGCCCAGGGCATCGTGGACGCGATCACCGCAGGCTGATCCAATGGTCGGGGCAGCTCCCCGACCACCCACGCCGCGTGCGGCGGGCCGGAACCCGGCCCGCCGCACAGGCGCATGAAACGACTGAGTGAGGTAGCACGTGGCAACCACTGTTGTTGCTGAGGACGCCGGCCGGGCGAAGCCCCGGCTCGGCGACAGGGTCTTCTCCAGGCTCGCGCTGGTGGCCGGGATCGCGATCCTGGCCGCGCTCGCGGCCGTCTTCATCTTCCTGGCCATCGAGGGCGTCCCCGGTCTGGCCAAGCCCGCCGAGTTCTACGGCAGCGCGAGCACCTTCTGGGGCTACGTCGCCCCGCTGCTGTTCGGCACCGTGCTCGCCGCGGTCATCGCACTGATCGTCGCGGTCCCGCTGGCGTGGGGCATCGCCCTCGTGGTGAGCCACTACGCGCCCAAGCGCATCGCGACCCCCATCGCCTACCTCATCGACCTGCTCGCCGCGGTCCCGTCGGTGGTCTTCGGCCTCTGGGGCATCAGCGTCCTCGCGCTGCAGCTCCGCCCTGCGTACGCGTGGCTCGACGACCACATGGGCTGGCTGCCGTTCTTCGCCGGTCCCGCGTCGGGCACGGGTCGTACGATCCTCACCGCCGGCCTCGTGCTGGCGATCATGATCCTGCCGATCATCACCGCGATCTCCCGCGAGGTGTTCGCGCAGACGCCGCGTCTCCACGAGGAGGCCGCCCTCGCCCTGGGCGCCACGCGGTGGGAGATGATCCGCATGGCCGTCTTCCCCTACGCCCGCTCGGGCATGGTCTCGGCGGTCATGCTCGGCCTCGGGCGCGCGCTCGGCGAGACGATGGCGGTCGCCATGGTGCTCTCGGCGGGCGGTGGGATCTCGTTCAACCTCATCTCCAGCAGCAACCCCGCCTCGATCGCGTCCAACATCGCCTCCAACTACAAGGAGGGCACCCCGGGCAAGATCCAGGTGCTGATCGCGACGGGGCTGGTGCTGTTCCTCGTCACCTTCCTGGTCAACTTCGCCGCCCGCTGGGTCGTCCAGCGCAGCGAGAGGAGGCTCGCACGATGAGCGTCGTCGAAGCTCCCGTCCGACCCGCCCCCGAGGCGGTCTCGTTCACCGCGGCCAAGCTGCCGCGCATCGCGCCCGTGCTCGTCGCCGTCGTGGCGATCGCCGCCGCCGCGCTGCCGGTCCTGCTGCTGGGCTGGGGACTGGTGGCCTGGGTGGTCCTGTCCGCCCTCGTCTTCCTCGTCGCGCTGCCGGTGTGGGCCGCGGCGGTCGAGGGGCGTCGCGGCGCCACCGACCGGCTGATGACCGGTCTCGTGTGGACCGCCTGCGCGATCGCGATCGTGCCGCTGGCCTCGCTGCTGTGGACCGTGGTGGAGCGCGGGCTGCCCGCGATCAACACCACCTTCCTGACCTTCTCGATGTACCGCACGAGCCTCGACCAGGAGGTCGGCATCTACCACGCGCTGATCGGCACGCTGCTGATCACGCTGTTCGCCGCCGTCATCTCGGTGCCGATCGGGGTCATGGCCGCGATCTACCTGATCGAGTACGGCAAGGGCAACCGGCTGGCGCGCTGGATCACCTTCCTCGTCGACGTGATGACCGGCATCCCGTCGATCGTCGCCGGACTCTTCGCCTTCGCCCTCTTCATCCTGATCCTGGGGCCGTCGGCCCGGCTCGGGTTCGGCGGGTCGGTGGCGCTGTCGCTGCTGATGATCCCCATCGTCGTGCGATCGACCGAGGAGATGCTGCGCCTCGTGCCGGACGAGCTGCGCGAGGCGTCGTACGCCCTGGGCGTGCCGAAGTGGCGCACGATCGTCAAGGTCGTGCTCCCCACCGCCCTCGGTGGCATCGTCACCGGCGTCACCCTCGCTGTCGCCCGCGTGGTCGGCGAGACCGCGCCGCTGCTGCTGATCGCGGGACTGACGACACGGACGAACTTCAACGTGTTCTCCGACCGCATGACGACGCTGCCGGTGCTGATCTTCACCCAGAACGCCAACCCCGGCGTCGCCGAGACGCCCGGCGGCACGCCGCCCGGCATCGAGATCGCCTGGGGCGGTGCGTTGGTGCTGATCGTGATCGTCATGGTGCTCAACCTCGTGGCCCGCATCATCGGCAGGATCTTCGCCCCCAAGACCGGGCACTGAGCCCTTCCCCGAACTCGCAGACAGACAAGAGAGACTCACCCCCATGGCCAAGAGCATCACCGTCGACGACCTCGACATCTACTACGGCGACTTCCTCGCCGTGCAGGGTGTCAGCATGACCGTCAAGGCACGGTCGGTCACCGCTTTCATCGGCCCCTCCGGCTGCGGCAAGTCGACCTTCCTGCGCTCCCTCAACCGCATGCACGAGGTGATCCCCGGTGCGCGTGTGGAGGGCAAGGTGATGGTCGACGGGCAGTCGCTCTACGACAGCGCCGTCGACCCGGTCGCCGTACGCCGCCAGATCGGCATGGTCTTCCAGCGGCCCAACCCGTTCCCGACGATGTCGATCTACGAGAACGTGCTCGCCGGCAACCGCCTCAACGCCAAGAAGATGAAGAAGTCCGAGGCCGACGACATCGTCGAGCGCTCGCTCAAGGGTGCCAACCTGTGGAACGAGGTGAAGGACCGTCTCGGCAAGCCCGGCATGGGCCTCTCCGGCGGCCAGCAGCAGCGCCTCTGCATCGCCCGCGCGATCGCCGTGGAGCCGCAGGTGCTGCTGATGGACGAGCCCTGCTCGGCGCTCGACCCGATCTCGACGTCGGCGATCGAGGACCTCATCCACGAGCTGAAGTCCGACTACACGATCGTCATCGTCACCCACAACATGCAGCAGGCCGCCCGCGTCTCCGACGAGACCGGCTTCTTCAACCTCAAGGCCGCCGGCCAGCCCGGGCACCTGGTGGAGTTCAACTCGACGCAGAAGATGTTCGCCAACCCCGACAACGAGGCCACGGAGGCCTACATCTCGGGCCGCTTCGGCTGAGCCTCGCTCCTGGGGCGTGTCGCCCGGGGATCGGTGTCCGTCATACGAACCCGACCTGATCTGTTGGGCTTCGCATGACGGACCGCGGAGACAGCGGGGTCGTCTCAGGGCCGGCAGCCGTCCACAAGCGCGCGCGAACCCCGGTCGTCCACAGGAGGCGCTGTCGCCGCACGCCGCCTGTCGCCGAGCGGCGCCACCGTGGGTCGATGACGAAAACGCTCCCGCGCACCGCCGCCCTCCGCGCGGCACGCCGGGCCCTCGCCGTGCGCCTCGCCGACGACCAGGCGGGTGCAGTCTCGCGCCGTCAGCTGTACGCCTTGGGGCTCACGCGCGGTGAGGTCCGGGCCAACATCCGCGCAGGACGGTGGCAGGTGGTCGGTCGCCACGTCGTGGTGACCCACACCGGGCCGCTCCAGCAGTCATCGCTGCTGTGGGCCGCGCAGCTGTCGGGAGGTCGACGCGCACGTCTGGACGGCGCGTCGGCGCTGCTGGCAGCGGGGCTGACCGGCTTCGACGTCGACCGGCACCGCGTGTCGGTCCCGCGCGGGGCGCGGGTGTTCCGCGACGCGCAGGTCGACGTACGCCAGACGCGACGGTGGCGTGCCGACGACCTGTTCCCAGGGGCGGGACCACCACGGACCCGAGCGGAGGTCGCCGCGGTGCGGGGCGCGCTGTGGGCGCGCAGCGATCGTCAGGCAGCCCTGCTCCTGACCATGGCCGTGCAGCAGGGTGTCGTGCCGGCCGACCGCATCGCCCGGGCGTTGCTGCAGGTCAAGAAGGCGCCCCGGCTGGGGTTGGTCGCCGACGTGGTGACCGACCTCCTCGGAGGTGTCCGAAGCCTGACCGAGCTCGACTTCGCCGGGCAGTGCCGGGCCAGGGGATTCCCCGAGCCCACGCGCCAGGCCGTACGGCGAGGGCCCGACGGTCGCTACTACCTCGACGTGCTGTGGGAGGACTTCGGCGTGGTGGTCGAGATCGACGGGATCCAGCACGCGCTCGCCCAGGAGGTGGTGGCCGACGCGTTGCGGCACAACGACGTCACGCTCCAGGACCTCACGGTGCTCCGACTTCCGGTCCTGGGTCTGCGGGTCGCTGCGGACGAGTTCTTCGCGCAGGTGGAGCGGGCCCTCGTCGAGGGCGGCTGGACCCGCTTGGGACCTGCCGCCTGATCCGGCACGCGGACCCGGCCGTCGCTCGACCGAGTCCGGCGTACCCAGGCCTGGCGTGCGCCGGTCCGTCATCCGGACCCGACCTGATGGGTGCGGGTTCGTATGACGGACCGCGGCGGAGAGGGGGGACGAACCAGAAGAGGCGGGCGGCGCGACCTCAGGGGAGGAAGAGGTGTGCCACGCCGTAGCAGACCGCGGCGGCGAGGGCGGCGGCAGGGAAGGTCAGCACCCAGGCGACGAGGATCGACTTCGCCACGCCCCAGCGCACGGCCGACAGGCGCTTGGTGGCGCCCACGCCCATGACGGCGGAGGTGATGGTGTGGGTGGTCGAGATCGGCGCCTCGAAGACGTACGACGTCGTGTAGAGCACCGAGGCCGCGACCGACTCGGCCGCGAAGCCGCGGGGCGGGTCGAGGTGGATGATGCGACGCCCGAGCGTGCGCATGATGCGCCAGCCGCCGGACCAGGTGCCGAGGGAGATCGCGCCCGCCGCGGAGATGATCACCCAGAGGGGGAGGCCGTCGGACTCGGCGGCGTAGCCACCGGTCACGAGCGCCAGGAAGATGACGCCCATCGTCTTCTGCGCGTCCTGCAGGCCGTGGCCGAGCGCCATCGCCGCGGCGGAGACCGTCTGGGCGATCTTGAAGCCGCGACTGGTGCGACCCGGGTTGCGGTTGCGGAAGATCCACATGATCGCCAGCATCAGCGCGAAGCCGAGCGTGAAGGCGACCACGGGCGAGACGAACATCGGGATGACGACCTTCTCGATCACCACCGCCCAGTTGGCCGTGACCCCGGCGGCGAGCGCGGCACCGACCAGCCCGCCGATGAGGGCGTGCGAGGACGACGAAGGGAGGCCGTAGTACCAGGTGATGAGGTTCCACGTGATGGCGCCGAGCAGGCCGCACATCACGATCACCAGGCCGTGGCTGCCGGGCCCAGGATCGATGGTGTCGGACACCGTGTGCGCGACCTTCTGGCCGAGGAACGCCCCGACGAAGTTCATGACAGCGGCCATGGCCAGGGCGACGCGCGGCTTGAGCGCGCCCGTCGACACGGACGTGGCGATCGCGTTGGCCGCGTCGTGGAAGCCGTTGGTGTAGTCGAACACCAGGGCGACGACGACGACCGCGATGATGATCCCGATCTCCATGGAAGGTCAGGACTCCTTGACGGCGATCTGCTCCACGATGTTGGCGACCTTCTCGAACGCGTCGATCGCCCCCTCGAGGGACTCGACGATGTCCTTGAGCTTCATGACCTCGAGGGCCTCGTGCTCGCCGCTGAAGAGGTTGGCCAGGATGCGCCGGTAGGACTTGTCACCGGTGTTCTCGAGGCGGTTGATCTCGATCCAGTACTCGTCGAGCGAGCTCATCGACTCCAGCGACGGCATCGCGGCCGCGGTCAGCTCGGCGCAGCGCTGCAGCACCTCGACCTGCTGGGTGGACTCCGGGGGCAGCGTGGTGACCTCGTAGAGCAGGATGAGGTCGACGGCCTCGTCCATCATGTCCATCACGTCGTCGAGCGCCGAGGCGAGGGAGTAGATGTCCTCGCGGTCGAACGGCGTCACGAACGTGCTGTTGACGCGGCGCACGATCGAGTGCGTCGTCTCGTCGGCGGCGTGCTCGGCCTCCCGCATGCGCTGGGCGACCTCGGCACGCGAGGTGCCTTCGGCCAGCATCTCGCTGAGGAGCTGGGCCCCCACGACGAGGTGGGCTGCGGCCTCGCTGAAGAGGTCGTAGAACGAGCTGTCGACAGGGCGGAACTTCAAACGCACGGTGAACTCCGAACGGGGGGCGGATGAACCGGGAATCATGCTAGGGGGTGATCCGCCCAAGGACGCAACCGCGAGGGTCCTTTCGGCTGTGCCCGCCCCGCGCGTCGTCGGCCCGACGTCAGCGCCGGCGAGCCCGCTGGCGCGCGATCAGCTCGTCGTGCAGGTGGCGTACGCCGACGTGGCGGCGCCACTCGCCGTCCGAGCCGAGCTCCCACGCCGTGGTGTCGTCGTCGAGCGCGAGGTCGAGCAGGGCGCCGACCTCGTCGACGACGTGCGGGCTGCGCAGGCGTACGAGCACCTCCACGCGGCGGTCGAGGTTGCGGTGCATCATGTCGGCCGAGCCGATCCAGGCGGCCGGGTCGCCGCCGTTGTCGAACCAGAACACGCGGCTGTGCTCGAGGAACCGACCCAGCACCGAGCGCACCCGCACCGTCTCCGACAGCCCCGGCACCGCGGGGCGCAGCGCGCAGATGCCGCGGATCAGCAGCTCGACGCGTACGCCGGCCTGCGAGGCGAGGTAGAGCGCGTCGATCACCGCCTCGTCGACCACCGAGTTGGCCTTGATCCGGATCCCTGCGGGCCGGCCCGCCTGGTGGTGGGCGACCTCCTGGTGGATCTGCGTGACGAGGCCGTCGCGGACGTTGTCGGGCGCGACCAGCAGGTTGTCGTAGGTGGTGTTGCGGCTGATGCCGGACAGGTTGTTGAACAGCAGCGCCACGTCCTCGCCGATGGCGGGGTCGGCGGTCAGCAGGCCGAGGTCCTCGTAGAGCCGCGCGGTCTTGGGGTTGTAGTTGCCGGTGCCGAGGTGGACGTAGCGCCGGATGCCCTCGGGCTCGTCGCGCACGACCATCGAGAGCTTGCAGTGGGTCTTGAGCCCGACGACGCCGTAGACGACGTGGCAGCCGGCGTGCTCGAGCTTGCGCGCCCAGCGGATGTTGGCCTGCTCGTCGAAGCGGGCCTTGATCTCCACGATCACCAGGACCTGCTTGCCGGCCTGGGCGGCGTCGACGAGGGCGTCGATGATCGGGCTGTCGCCCGACGTGCGGTAGAGCGTCTGCTTGATCGCCAGGACGTGCGGGTCGGCGGCCGCCTGCTCGAGGAAGCGCTGCACCGACGTCGCGAACGAGTCGTAGGGGTGGTGCAGCAGCACGTCGCGGCGCGCCACCGAGTCGAAGACGTCGACGGGGGAGGCCGACTCGACCTCGGCCAGGCTGGGGTGCGTCGAGGGCAGGAACGCGGCGTACTTGAGGTCGTCGCGCGGCAGGTCGGCGATCGAGTGCAGCCCGGTGAGGTCGAGCGGGCCGGGCAGCGAGACCACCTCGTCGCGACCGACGCCGAGCTCGGAGACGAGCAGGTCGAGCACCTTGGGGTCCATCGACTGCTCGACCTCGAGGCGCACAGGGGCGCCGAAGCGGCGCCGCAGCAGCTCCTTCTCGAGGGCCTTGAGCAGGTTCTCCGCGTCGTCCTCCTCGACCTCGAGGTCCTCGTTGCGGGTGACGCGGAAGGTGTGGGCGCCCAGCACCTCCATGCCGGGGAAGAGGCGCTTGAGGTGCTCGCCGATGACGTCCTCGATCGGCACGAAGCGCTGGTTGCCCAGCCCGACGAAGCGGCCGAAGGTCGGCGGCACCTTGACGCGCGCGAAGTGCTCCGTGCCCGTCTTGGGGTGGCGTACGACGACCGCGAGGTTGAGCGACAGCCCCGAGATGTAGGGGAAGGGGTGGGCCGGGTCGACGGCGAGGGGGGTGAGGACGGGAAAGATCCGGTCCTTGAAGAGCTTCTTGCAGACCTTCTGCTCCTCGCGGTCCAGCTCGGACCACCGCACGATCTCGATGCCGTGGCCGCCGAGCTCGGGCAGCAGGTCGACCAGTGCCTGCGCGTGCCGCTCCATGAGCTCGCGGCTGCTGGTCCACAGCTGCTCGAGCTGCTCGCGCGGCATGAGCCCGCTCGCCGCGCGCACCGCGACGCCGGCGTCGATGCGGCGCTTGAGGCCGGCCACGCGGACCATGAAGAACTCGTCGAGGTTGCTGGCGAAGATCGCCAGGAACCGCACCCGCTCCAGCAGTGGCAGGGCGGTGTCCTCGGCGAGCTCGAGCACGCGCTGGTTGAAGCGGACCCACGAGACCTCGCGGTCGATGAAGCGGTCGTCGAACTTCTCCACCGCCTCGATGGCCGCCTCGTCAGGCGTGTAGGGCGGCTCGACGTCGAAGACCTCGCTCGGGTGGCCGAAGGGCACCGCGACCGGTCCCTCCTCGACGGACGGCGAGGCAGCGCTGGTGAGGGTGGCCGGGTCCGTCATGGACCAAGTGTGGCACCGGCAGGTGAACGAGGGATGACGCGTCGCTCAGTAGACGAGCGCCTGCACGCCCTCGCCCAGGACCTGCTCGGTGAAGACCGCCGCGCCGGCGATCGTGACGCCCTGCCGCAGGTCGGCCTCGCCGATCTGGCGTCGCGCGGCGCACTGCGAGCAGACGGTGATGGTGCCGCTCGTCAGGACCGCGGCCATCAGCTGGTGGAGCGGGGTCGCGAGGGGGAGGTCGAAGGCCTCGGCCCGCCCCGGCACGCCGAACCACGCGGCCTCGCCGGTGAGCCACAGGGAGACCTGTGCCCCGGACGCAGCCGCGGCGGCGGCGACGGTGAAGGCCTGGTTGCAGCGCTCGGCGTCGTCGGCTCCGCAGGTGACCTTGACGACGAGTGGGCGCGACATGGGGCCACACTAGAGTGCTGCCATGCCCTTCGAGCTGCCCGACAACCTGCACCCCAACTGCGGCCCCGTCGCCTGGCTGCTCGGCACCTGGCGCGGCAACGGCCACGGCGACTACCCGACGATCGAGAAGTTCCAGTTCGGCCAGGAGCTGATCTTCACCCACGACGGTCGACCGTTCTTCCACTACATGGCGCGCGCGTGGATCGTCGACGAGGGCGGTGAGTTCGTCCGCGACGCGGCGATGGAGACCGGCTTCCTGCGCTGCCCCGAGCCCGGCAAGGTCGAGCTCCTGCTCGCGCACAACATCGGCTTCTCCGAGGTCTGGTACGGCGCGGCCGAGGGCGGCAAGGTCGAGATGCACACCGCCGGGGTGTCGTTCACCGAGACGGCCAAGGAGGTCGAGCGCGGGTCGCGGATGTACGGCAACGTCGACGGCGACCTCCTCTACGCCTACGACATGGCGGCGGTCGGCCAGGAGCTGCAGCCCCACCTCTGGGCGCGCCTGAAGCGCGCGTAGCCCGATGAGCGACGACCTCGCAGCCCGGCTGCGTGAGCAGGGCCTGAGGCTCACGCCCCAGCGCGAGCTGATCCTGGCCGCGGTCGAGCAGCTCGGCCACGCCACGCCCGACGAGGTGCTCGCCCACGTGCGCGGCCAGGTCCGCTCGGTCAACGCCTCCACCGTCTACCGCACGCTCGAGGTGCTCGAGGAGCTCGGGCTGGTGCGCCACACGCACCTCAGCGACCGGGCGCCGACCTATCACTCGACGCGTGAGCACGAGCACGTGCACGCGGTCTGCCGCAGCTGCCGCGCGGTGACGTCGTACGACACCGAGGTGGTCGCGCCGCTGGTCGAGCGCCTCGCGGCCGACGGGTTCACCGTCGACGTCGGCCACCTCGCGGTCTTCGGTGTCTGCGCCGACTGCGCTGGTCGCGAAACCGGCGGGCGCGGGGACCCGACCTAGACTCGGGGCATGGCCAGCCCCTTCCTCACCCTGCCCGGAGCCGTCGCCGGCGACGGCATCGACGCGCCCGTGGCCGCCCACTACGGCTCGTTCAACACCGAGCAGCGCAGCCTCGCCCGCGGCGAGGGCTTCGTGGACCTCTCGCACCGCGACGTGCTGCGGATCTCCGGTCCCGACCGGCTCTCGTGGCTGCACAACCTGACCACGCAGTACTTCGACGGGCTCGCGCCGGGCGTCTGGACGCAGGCGCTGGTGCTCAGCCCGCAGGGCCACGTCGAGCACGCGTTCACCGGGGTGGACGACGGCGAGTCCTTCACCGCGCACACCGAGCCCGGCGCCGGCGAGGCGCTGGTCGGCTGGCTGGAGCGGATGAAGTTCATGACCCGCGTCGAGGTCTCGCTGGTCGACGACCTCGCCGTGATGTGGCGCCCGGGCGGGGCGCCGTCCCGCGGGACGGGCCGCTACGACCTGGTGCCGCGCGAGCGCATGGCGGCGTACGCCGACGCTGCCGAGCCGGCGTGCGGCCTGTGGGCCTTCGAGGCGCTGCGCATCGAGCGCGGTGAGCCGCGGTTCGGCATCGACACCGACCACCGCACGATCCCCAACGAGGTCGGCTGGATCGGCCCGGCGGTGCACCTCGACAAGGGCTGCTACCGCGGCCAGGAGACCGTCGCGCGGGTGCACACCCTCGGCCGGCCGCCGCGCCGGCTGGTGCTGCTGCACCTCGACGGCTCGGAGAACCGGCTGCCCGCCGCCGGCTCGCCGGTGTCCTACGACGGCCGCGACATCGGCTTCGTCGGCTCCAGCGCGCGCCACCACGAGCTCGGGCCGATCGCGCTCGCGCTGGTCAAGCGCAACGTGCCCGTCGACGCGACCCTCGCCGTCGACGAGATGCCGGCAGCGCAGGAGGTTGTCGTGGACCCGGAGGTCGGGCTGCACGTGCGGCCGCTGCGCTGATCGCTCGGGGTAGTTAGGGACGTACTGGTAGGAGATCCGAGCGATCTACCTACTGAAGCGTCCCTAACTACCCGGACAGGGTCAGGCCAGACGGCGGTACTGCACGTGCGTGTCGCGCGCCGCGTGCTCGAAGCCGAGGCGTGAGTAGACCGCGACCGCGGGCGCGTTGTCGGACTCGACGTAGAGCAGGACCTCATCCACGCCGCGCGCCGCGAGGTGGTGCAGCCCGGCGAGGGTGAGGACCTTGCCGAGCCCGCGCCCCTGCGCCTGCGGCGAGACGCCGACGACGTAGACCTCCCCGAGACGGGCGTCGTGCTGCTTGGTCCAGTGGAAGCCGAGCATCCCGGTCGCGTCCTCGGCGACGAGAAGCCCGGCCGGGTCGAACCACGGCTCGGCCATCCTGCGGGCGAGGTTGTCGGCGTCCATCGCGCCCTGCTCCGGGTGGTGCGCGAAGGCGGCGCCGTTGACCCGGACAACGTCGGCCGCGTCGGAGTCGCGGTAGGACCGGACGGCGACGCCCGGCGGCAGCTCGAGCCGAGGCAGCTCCACCGACGCCGCTCGTCGCATCACCCACAGGTCGCGCACCCGCTCCCAGCCGTGGCTCGCGGCGAGCCGCGCGGCGGCCGGGTGGTCGCCGTGGGACCACGCCGTCATGTCGTCGTACGCCGACTCGGCGCGGGCCAGCAGGGCCGACCCCACGCCGCAGCCGCGGTGCTCGGGGTGCACCGCGAGGCTCAGGTCGCCGTCGTGCAGCAGCGCGAAGCCGCCGTCGGCCACCACGACCCGGGCCCGGCCGTCGGCCAGCGCCATGCTCGCGGCCTCGTCGAGCGGGGAGGCTCCGTCCGCGGCCTCCGCGGCGGCGGCGATCCGGCTGACCTCGGCGTGCTCGTCCACGCCGCCGACCCTAGCGGCCGATCAGTGGGGAAGGTCGTCCTCGACATGTCACGACGAGCTTCCCCACTCGTGCCTGCCCACGTCGCAACCGGCGCCGCAGGGGCGGGGTACGCCGTCCCAGCCGCGGTCGCGGAACAGCACGGCCAGGCGGGCTGCCGTCCGGCACGGGGTGGTGAAGACCTGCCGGTAGCGCAACCGCGGTGCCACCTTGCCGCGGGCGAGGTCGTCGAGGTCGCGGTCGGCGTCGTCGTCGCGCGCCTCCGAGCCGTCGTGCAGCTGTCCGTCGAGCTCCACGACCAGGTCGAGGTCGTCGTGCGCGACGTCGCGGTACTCCGTGCCGCCCTCACCGTCGACCCGGGCCTGTCGCAACGTGGGCTCGGGCAGGGCATGCGGTCGCAGCACCCTGACGAGGTAGCCGTGCTCGAGCACGCTGTGGGTGCCGTGCTCGAGGTCGTCGAGCAGCTCAGTCAGGAGTCGTCGCCGACGCAGCCGCTTGCGCCGCTCGACCTCGCCCCGCAGCCGCGCGGCCACCGTGCGGCGGGCGCCGACGACGGAGGCAAGGGCCGAGATCGCGGCCAGGTCGTCGGCCGAGCGGTGCGCCACCTCGACCGCGGCCACCTCGACCCGCACCCGCGGTGGGGACAGGTTCCACTGCACACGGTCCTCCAGCCCGCGCACCCGCTGGATCCGCACCCCCTGCTGTGGCGCGACCCGCCGCGACCAGTCCACCGCCACGTCGACGGGACCCTTCGGCGCGGCGTCCTTGCCCGGCCGGTGCAGCGCGGACTCGCGGTGCAGCGCCGACCGACCCGCGTAGAGGACCGCCGCCCAGCTCCGCTGCGTCCAGGTCGGCGTGCCGGTGTGGGTGAGGTAGACCCCGGGGTGGAGGACGACCAGCTCCCGCCGACGCAGCATCGTGTCGATCCGAGCCTGGGTGACCTCGGCCGCGAGCAGCTGGGCGCGCGTCACCACACCGGCCTGGGCGGCGAGGTGGTCGGCGAGGGCGTCGAGCGGCATGGCGTACGTCTGCCCCGCCCGGCGGGTGCCCACCCGGCCACCGGCCCGGCTGTGGACAACGCAGCGGGGAAGGTCGTCCTCGACATGTCACGACGAGCTTCCCCACTCCCGTGGCTACGACGAGGTGCTGCGGCTCCGAGCGGCGTCGGCGGCGTCGTCGGACTCCCGGGTCGGCACCACGAAGCGGTAGCCGACGTTGCGGACCGTGCCGATGTGGTGCTCATGCTCGGCGCCGAGCTTGGCGCGCAGGCGGCGCACGTGGACGTCGACGGTGCGGGTGCCGCCGAAGTAGTCGTAGCCCCAGACCTCCTGGAGCAGCTGCTCGCGGCTGAAGACGCGGCCGGGGTGCTGGGCGAGGTACTTCAGGAGCTCGAACTCCTTGTAGGTCAGGTCGAGCGGGCGCCCGCCGATGCGCGCGGTGTAGGTGGCGTCGTCGACCACCACCTCGCCGCGGTGGATCACGTGGGCCGACGGGTCGTCGGGGGAGGCGGCACCGGCACGCCCGATCGCGAGGCGGATCCGGGCGTCGAGCTCGGCGGGGCCGCAGGTGTGGAGCACGACGTCGTCCATGCCCCAGTCGTGGGCCACGACGGCGAGCCCGCCCTCGGTGACGACGAGCAGGACGGGTGCGTCGGCGCCGGTGGTGCGGATCAGCCGGCACAGGTCGCGGGCGGCAGCGAGGTCCTGGCGGCCGTCGACGAGCACGAGGTCGGCCTCGGGCGCCTCGAGCAGGGCGCTGCCCTGGGAGGGGAGGATCTTGACCGAGTGCGAGAGCAGAGCGAGGCCGGGGAGCACCTCGGCGGAGGGCTGCAGCGCGCTGGTGAGCAGCAGCAGTGCGCTCATGGCCTGGGCCTCCTCGTCCGCCGGGGGATGAGGAAGGATATCCCGCATGAGCGCAGCGCCCGGAGCCGATCAGGCTCGTGAGACGGTCACCGTCCGCTACTGGGCCGGCGCGCGCGCCGCGGCCGGGACGGCGGAAGACGTGTTCGAGGTGGGCGGGGACGTCACCCTCGCCGAGGTCGTACGCCGGGTGCTGGAACGCCACCCCGACGACCGGACGGCCCGGACCATCGCCGTCTGCTCGGTGCTGGTGGGCGACAGGCCGGTGCGCTCGCAGGACCCGGCCGCGGTCACGATCTCGCCCGGATCTGTGGTGGAGATGCTGCCGCCCTTCGCGGGTGGCTGAGCGCGGCGGTCGCGGATGCGGTAGAACTGCGTTTCGACAGGCCTCCTACGGGGGATGGCTTGCGTGTCGTGCACGGGTGTGCCGACATGAGTCCAAGGGGGACAACAGAATGATCAGCACTCACGGGGGAGCTTTCGCGCGCCTCGTTGCAGGTGGCGCAGCCGCCGCGACGGTGATCGCGGGGCTCACGATCGGGCTGGCGGCGCCGGCCCAGGCCGCGCCGGTCGGCGTCACGACGACGCTGACCGACCCGGCCGGCAACGCCATCGACGGCTACGTCACGGCCTACGCGCTGCAGCCCGACGGCTTCTACGACTACGTCGACAATGCCGTCGTCGCCGACGGGCTCGTCCGCATCGACGTCGAGCCGGGCACCTATAAGTTCTACTTCGGTGACGAGGACGGGCTCCTCACCGGCGAGTACTACAACGACAAGCAGACGATGGACCTCGCCGACCCGGTGGCCGTCGCCGGTGCGACCACGCTCGCGCCGGTCGCCCTCGCCGCTCGTCCGACCCTTTCCGGTCAGGTGGTGACCCCCACCGGCAAGCCGGTCGAGGACGCCCTGGTCCGGATCTACGACGCGGCCGCCGGCACGTCGACCACCTCCACCCGCACCCGGGCCGACGGCTCGTGGGCCGTCGGTGTCGCCGCCGGCAACTACAAGGCGTACTTCGAGGCCAGCGGCTACGCGTTCGAGTACTACAACAACAAGCCGAGCCTTGCGGCGGCCGACGTCGTGGCTGCGGGCGCCAACCTGGGCCAGGTCGTCCTCTCCCGCGGCAGCGTGGTGCAGGGCACGGTCGTCAACGCCGCCAACGCGCCGCTGGAGCGGGCTCGCGCCACGGTCTACGCCGCGAGCGGCCGCCAGGTCGGCAGCGACCTGACCGACGCCTCCGGCAACTACCGCATCGAGGGTGTCGCGCCCGGCAGCTACCGCGTGCAGTTCACCGACCCGGTGGGTGAGTACCTCCCGGAGTGGAACGCCGACAAGGCGACCATCGACACCGCCGACCCGCTCGAGGTCGGTGTCGAGACGTTCTACACCGTCAACGCCTCGCTCGCCCCGGACCCGGAGGCCGCGATCAACCCGGCCAACGTGGACATGTCAGGCATCGTCGTCGACTCCTCCGGAGCCCCGGTCATCGGCGCCCGGGTCTACGCCTACGACACCCCGGCCGACTCCGACAAGCCGGAGGTCGTCGACTACGCCGTCGCGAACCGGTCCGGCCAGTACAACCTCCTCGACCTCTCGAGGACCTCGGAAACGATCTTCAAGGTGCAGGCGAAGGACGAGCTGGAGCGTGAGGACGGTCAGTACGAGCGCCTCGCCCGCTGGTTCGGTGGCGCCCAGACGTACGCCGTGGCCGCCCCGGCCACCAAGCCGGCTGGTGGGGTCAACATCACGCTGTCCCTCACCGGCGGCGTGAGCGGCACGGTCACCTCGGAGTCGGCCCTCTCCGTCGAGGACACGGCGGTGCGCTTCTTCGACGAGCTCGGCAACCCCCTCGACGACACCACCGCCTACGCGGAGGAGGACGGCACCTACGCCGCCACGAACCTGGTGCCGGGCACGTACAAGGTGCAGTTCATCGACTACAACGCCACGGACCTCTACAACTACAGCCTCGACGTGCCCCGCGGTCACGCATCCGAGTGGTACGACAACACGTCCTACGTGAAGGCGAAGGAGATCGTCGTCAAGAGCGGCGAGACGGTCACCGGGATCAACGCCGCGCTGTCGGAGGACCTGCGTGCCTTCCGCAAGCCCGAGATCAACGGCAAGCCCTACCTCGGGGGCAAGGTCCGCGCCTTCCCCGGTGTGTGGTCGATCGAGAGCGGCACGACCGACTCCTACGAGTGGCTCCTCGGCGACACCGTCGTCGGGAACGGTGTCACCTACCGGGTGACCAAGGCGGCCAAGAACAAGCGCCTCACGCTGCGCGTGACCGCGGAGAACGGCACGCTGGACGGCGCGGCCCTCGTCTCGAGCCAGGTGATCAAGAAGAAGCCGAAGGTCAAGATCGCGGTCAAGGGCGCCAAGGCCTCGGTCATCGTCTCGGCCAAGAAGGTCAAGGCCAAGAAGTTCAAGGGCTCGGTCGTGGCCAAGAAGATCGTGCGCACCGACGAGTACGGCGCACCGGTCTACAAGAAGATCGGCAAGGCCAAGCTGCGCAACGGCCGCGCCTCGCTGACGCTGAAGAAGCTGACCCAGGGCAAGAACAAGGTCGTCTTCCTCATCACCCTCAAGGGCGGCAAGTACGGCAACGCGGAGGTCACGAAGACCATCAAGGTCAAGCGCTGACACCTGCGGCACCACGCACAACGGGCCCCGCGGAGCACCTGCTCCGCGGGGCCTGCCTGCTCCCCACCCAGCCGTGAGACCGGCTCAGGCCTCGATGGCCGTGCGGTCGTCGCTCTCGGTGCGCAGCTCGATCTTGCGCGGCTTGGCCTTCTCGGCCACCGGGACCACCAGGCGCAGCACGCCGTCGCGGTAGGAGGCGTCGATGTGCTCGAGGTCGAGGTTGTCGCCGAGCACGAGCTGGCGGCTGAAGGCGCCGCGCGGTCGCTCGGACGCCAGCATCTGCCAGTCACCGTTGCCCTGGGCGACGCGCTCGGCGCGGATCGTCAGGACGTTGCGCTCGACGTCGAGGTCGACCGAGTCGGCGTTCACGCCCGGGAGGTCGAACTCGAGGACGAAGCGGTCACCCTCGCGCCACGCGTCCATCGGCATCACGACGGGGCGGTTGGTGGTGCCCATCAGCTGCTGGGTGAGCCGGTCGAACTCACGGAACGGGTCGGCGTTGCGGATCAACATGGTCTTCCTCCTCCTCGGATCTGTATCGTCTGATACATATTTCTTATAATCCCGACGTCAGGCAAAATCAAGGGGCGCCGCGAGATCGAAGGGAGGCAGGCATGGCAGGACGTGAGGTGGGCGTCTTCGCGATCTCGGTCGCGGCGGAGATGACCGCGATGCAGGTGCAGAACCTCCGGGTCTACGAGCGCCGCGGGCTGCTCGAGCCCGACCGCACCTCGGGTGGCACCCGGCTCTACAGCGCCGACGACATCGAGCGGCTGCACCGCATCCGCGACCTCCTCGCGGCGGGGCTCAACCTCGCCGGCATCGCGGCCGTCCTGGAGCTGGAGGAGGAGAACGAGCGGCTCCGCGCCCTGATCGCCCGGCGTGACGCACGCGACTAGGGGCCGGGAACACAAACGGCGCTGCCGTGCGTTGGGGCCCCCATGACCTCAGGAGCGTGGATCGCCGTCGGCGCCGTGGCGCTGGCGCTGGTCGTGGGCGTCTGGCGCCTGGTCACCGACGGCCGCTTCCGCGGCACCCACGTCGTACGCCAGGCAGCACCGGTGGTCGAGGAAGGACGAAGTCCTGCCACGAGGACCCCCGGTGCCGACCTCGTCGAGTCCGTCGGGGAGCAGCTGGGGGAGCGTGCCACGCTGCTGCAGTTCTCCAGCGCCTTCTGCGCCCCGTGCCGCGCCACGCGCCGGGTGCTGGGCGAGGTGACCTCGCTGGTCGAGGGCGTCGCCCACGTCGAGGTCGACGCCGAGCACCACCTCGACGCCACCCGCACCTTCGGCATCCTGCGCACGCCGACGACCGTGGTGCTCGACGCCCACGGCGTGGAGGTCACCCGGGCGACCGGCGCCCCCTCGCGCGACCAGGTCCTGACCGCGCTCGCGCAGGTCTGATCTCACGATATGGATGTAGTGATCACATGATGAGACATCGCGCAGATCGGCGGACCGCACCGCCTACTGTCGTCGTCATGTCGTCGACCATGCTCACCAAGCGCCGCGCAGTGGACCACTGCCGCGTGCGCTCGGCGCTGTGTCGAATGTCGTCGCGTCCCGCCGCTGACTGAGCCCTGACGTCCACCTTCCTGGTGGACCGCGCTCTCCGGTGGGACCCGTGCCGGGCCGTGCCCGGCATGCCTGGCCCCGTGCCGCGCCGACCACCCCAGGAGAGACATGTCCACCACTGCCACGCCCCGCACCGCCCCTGACGCTCGTCCCGGGTCCGGCGCCACCGGCATCGACCCGCGCGGGCCGCAAGTCGCAGCCGCACTGACCGCCGTCGTCCTGGTCGCCGTGCTGCTGCTCCCCCCGCCCGCCGACGTCGTGCTGCTGGCCGCCCAGGCCGTGTTGTTCGGCATCGGTGCGGTGTGCGGGGTGCAGGCCACGCCGCACGCCTGGGTGTTCCGCACGTTCGTGCGGCCTCGCCTGGCCCCGCCCACGGAGTGGGAGGCGCCCGAGCCGCCGCGCTTCGCCCAGGCCGTGGGCCTCACCTTCGCCGCGGTCGGGCTCGTCGCCTTCCTCGCCGGCGCGACGGTCGTGGGCCAGGTCGCCGTCGGCGCGGCGCTGGTCGCCGCCCTGCTCAACGCCGTCTTCGCCTTCTGCCTGGGATGCGAGGTCTACCTGCTCGTCCGCCGCATCACCACCTGATCATCACGACTGTTCACCACCACAAGGAGCACACCACCATGAGCCGCGAGAACTCGCTCGTCACCGCCCAGTGGGTCGAGGACAACCTCGACACCGACGGCGTCGTCATCGTCGAGGTCGACGAGGACACCACTGCCTACGACAAGGGCCACATCCGTGGCGCCATCAAGCTCGACTGGACCACCGACCTGCAGGACCAGGTGCGTCGCGACTTCGTCAACAAGGCGCAGTTCGAGGCGCTGCTGTCCGAGCGCGGCGTCTCCAACGACGACACCGTCGTGCTCTACGGCGGCAACAACAACTGGTTCGCCGCCTACGCCTACTGGTACTTCAAGCTCTACGGCCACTCAGACGTGAAGCTGCTCGACGGCGGCCGCAAGAAGTGGGAGCTGGACTCCCGCGAGCTGACCGACGAGCTGCCCACGCGCGAGAAGACGTCGTACGTCGCCTCGGAGCAGGACTCCTCGATCCGCGCCTTCCGCGACGAGGTCGTCGCCGCGATCGGCACGCAGAACCTCGTCGACGTGCGCAGCCCCGACGAGTACGCCGGCCGGCTGCTCGCCCCGGCCCACCTCCCGCAGGAGCAGGCCCAGCGCGCCGGCCACATCCCCACCTCGGTCAACGTGCCGTGGAGCAAGAACGCCAACGACGACGGCACCTTCAAGTCCGACGACGAGCTCACCGCGCTCTACGACGAGGTCGGCTTCGACACCGAGAAGGACACCATCGCCCTGTGCCGCATCGGCGAGCGCTCGTCGCTCACCTGGTTCGTGCTGACCGAGCTGCTGGGCCGCAAGAACGTCAAGAACTACGACGGCTCGTGGACCGAGTACGGCTCGCTGGTCGGCGTCCCTGTCGCCCTCGGCGACGAGCCCGGCACGGCGGACGCCTGATGTGCGGCGCGACCGAGGGCGGGTTGTCGCTCGACGGCGTCAACGTCGCCAAGGAGGCCGTGATCCAGGGACAGGTGCTCCGCGGCGGTGCCTCGGGGGGAGAGCCCGTCGCCAACGCGTACGTCCGGCTGCTCGACCGCACCGGTGAGTTCACCGCCGAGGTCCCGACCTCGGCGAGCGGCCACTTCCGCTTCTTCGCCGGCGACGGCGAGTGGACCCTGCGGACGCTGGCGCCCAAGGCCGAGCCCGTCGACACCCGCGTCGTCGCGGCGACCGGGTCGGTCGCCGAGGTGCAGGTGCTGGTCGGCGCCTGAGACACCTCAGCGCGCGACTGGTCCAGACCAGTGGGATCGCCCCGGAGCAGCTATCCGGGGCGATCTCCTCATTTCCGCCTCCTTCACCCTCAAGGGCTGATGCGCCGGACGCTTCGCTCGTACGGTGAGGGGCCGATCCGTTCGGGTCGGCCCCGGAGCGTGGAGGGGGT
Organism: Nocardioides sp. Soil774; assembly: GCF_001428125.1. Taxonomy (GTDB): domain Bacteria; phylum Actinomycetota; class Actinomycetes; order Propionibacteriales; family Nocardioidaceae; genus Nocardioides. The sequence goes on from NZ_LMSM01000001.1 coordinate 110,497, forward strand.
GGGTGGCGGTGGTTGCTCGGACCCGCATGCCCGACACCGACGCGTTGTGGCTCCTGACGGCCGAGCACGCCCCGCACGGCGTCGTCCTGGTCTCGCCCGACGACGACATCCTCTACGTCAACGAGTCGTTCCGCTCGATGCTCGGCTACGGCGACGAGGCCCTCGCCCAGATGCGTGGGGCTGACATCACCCACCCCGACGACGTCGACCTCGACCAGTCGCTCGTCCACGACCTGCTCGCGGGGAGGTCGGTGTCGGCGCGGGCCGCCAAGCGCTTCGTGCGCGCCGACAACAGCGTCGCGGTCGCGGAGGTCACCGTCGCGCTGATGCGTGACGCGCTCGGCGTGCCGCTCTACCTCGTCTCGCAGGTCGTCGACCTCACCGAGCGGCACTCCTTCGAGTCCCGGCTCCAGCGCGCGGAGAGCCAGGTCGACGTCGAGCGTCGTCGCGCGGAGGCGGTCTTCGACGCCGTGGCGGTCGGCCTCCTGCTGCTCGACGGCGACGGGCGCTACCTGCTGCGCAACCGGCGCCACCGCGAGCTGCTGACGATGGCGTTCGCGCACGGCGCCGGCGACACGGAGGTCCACGTCTTCGACGCCGGGCAGACCCGCCGGCTCACGCTCGAGGAGCTGCCCGAGACCCGTGCCGCCGCGGGCGAGGAGTTCCAGGACCTCCTCGTCTGGGTCGGCGACAGGCCCGATGACCGCCGGGCGCTGTCGGTCTCGGCGCGCGCGGTCCGCGACCGCGACGGCGTGTTCGCGGGTGCCGCGATGGCGTGCCACGACGTCACCGACCTCATGCGGGCGTTGCGGGTCAAGGACGACTTCCTCGCCTCGATCTCCCACGAGCTCCGCACGCCCCTCACCTCGGTGATGGCCTACGTCGAGCTCCTGCAGTCCAGCGACGGCCTCGACGAGACGCTGCACAAGCAGCTCGGCGTGATCCACCGCAACTCGCGCCGGCTGTCGCACCTCGTCTCCGACCTGCTCTTCACCGCCACCGCCGCCTCCGGCACGCAGGTGATGGACTTCCGCCGCGTCGACCTCGCCACCGTGCTGCAGGAGGCCGTCCAGGCCGCCCGGCCCGACGCCGAGGCGGGGGAGGTGCTCCTGCTGCTCGACGTGCCGGAGTCGCTGGTGATGAGCGCGGACGGCTTCCGGCTGCGCCAGGTCGCCGACAACCTGATCGCCAACGCGATCGCCTACACCATGCCCGACGGCACGGTCCGGGTCTCGCTGGCCCGTCACGGCGACGGGATCGAGATCGTGGTGGCCGACGACGGCGAGGGCATCCCCGAGGCCGAGCTCGCCGACGTGTTCGCCACGTTCGTGCGCGGACGCAACGCCCGTGAGCGGCTCGTGCCCGGCACCGGGCTGGGGCTCAACATCGTGCGCACCATCGTCGAGGCCCACGGTGGCCAGGTGGGCGTGGAGAGCGTCGAAGGGGTGGGCACGACGGTGCGCCTGCTCCTCCCCGCGGTGTCCTGACGCGACGCCGACGGACCCGGCCGCACGCGCAGGGGAAATCGCGAGGACCCCCCGCGGGAGGCGGGGGGTCCGGGCGGCTGCCGGGTGGGGTCCGGCGCGTGTCGCGGGGGGTGGGGCCCGCGGGTGATGTCCCGGTGAGCAATCCGATGGATTTGCCGGGGGACTTGCCCAAGTTTGCCAAAGAAGAGAACACTTGGCACTGGTTTTGACACTATTTCTTCAGGCAGCGGCTCGGGACGTCTGCCAGACCCCACCCCACACCGCACACCTAGCCCTGGAGAACCCCATGAACCGCACGTTCACCCGCATCGTCGTCGCCACCATCGCCCTCGTCAGCCTGGCTGGCTTCGCCGGCCCGGCCGAGGCCGGGCAGAGCAGGGACACCGCGCGCACCGGCTGGTGCTGCTGAACGTCCCAGCCTCGGCGGCTGAGGCTCGCGCGGGACGTCAGGTGCGGGCGGGCGTGGCGGACACCGCGCGCGCCCGCAGGCCGGTCGACGCTGCGGCGCGTCGATAGGCGTCCGCAGCGGCCTCGGTCTGCCCGACGCTGTGAAGGAGGTCGGCCAGGTCGAACCACAGCTGAGCAGCCACCCTGTCCGCGCCGATCGCCGACAAGGTGAGCACCGCGCGCTGGAAGCACGAGCCTGCCTCGTCGGCGTTCCCCTCGGACACGTGCGTGCTCCCCAGCAACGCCCACGCCTCGGCTTCGGCCAGGGGCAGGTGCCCACTGCCGACAGCGTGCACCTCGGCGAGCAGCTCGCGGCTGGCTGGCACGTCTCCGGACAGGAATGCGGCTCGGGCGAGCCCGAGCAGCACGTGCGCGCGGTCGGAGGACGTCGACGCGCTCCACTCCAGCTCTGCCGCAGCCCGCGCGAGGTTTTCCTGCGCGTCGTCGAGGGCGGGCGGGTCGAGCTCGAGCTGCAGTCGACCGACCTCGGCGCGCAGGAGGGCGAGGTTGCGTGAGTCCTGGCCCTCGCCGAGCAGGGCGAGGGCGCGCTCGGCGAGCGGGACGGCGGCGGCGACGTCGCCGCGCCGTGCCTGCATCGCGCTGGCGTTCCAGTAGGCCGAGGCACGGGCCTTGGGCGTGCCGAGCGACTCGGCGCGCGCGATGGCCTTGCGGCACAGGCGTACGGCGTGGGCGGTGTCGCCGCGCTCGAAGTGAGCGGCGGCCACGGTGACCGCGAGCTGCACGGCCTCGTCGCAGGCCTCGAGCCCGGCCTCCTCCACGTCGGCCATGACCCGCTCGCCGCACTCGATGGCGCGTCCGAGGTCGCCGGACTCGCGATAGATGCGGCTCAGCGCGATGCCGGCCTTGATCCGGGTCAGGCCATTGACCTGCTTGTCATCGATGAGTGCTTCGAGCTCGAGGATCGCGTCGTCCTCGCGCTGGCTTGCCTCGAGTGCCCTCGCGTGGAGGAGGCGGGCCCGCTCCTGCATGCCGCCCATCCGCGCGCCGCCGAGGTGCTCGAGGGCGGTCTGGAGGTGCTTCTCGGCGTCGTCGGCCTGGCCGGACTCCAGCGAGAGCTCGGCATAGTCGAGGGAGAGTCGGATCTCGTCGGCGACGTGCGCCTCGAGCTCGCCGAGCAGCGACTCCACCGAGACGTCGAGGCGCGCGGCCAGGGCCTCCAGGGACTGAGGGGTCGGGCGACGGTGGCCGGCTTCGATGCGGGAGAGGTAGGCGACCGACATGATGTCGCGGGCGACCGCGCCCTGGGTGAGTCCGTGGGCCTGGCGAGCGGCGCGCAGGCGACGTCCGAGTGCCTCCCGGTCGGTCTGCTCGAGCACCTCGGCGTGACGGGGGTCCATCCCGACATTGTGCGTCACGTTTGCCAGCCAGTTGTCGATTTGTGGCAAGCCCGGTCGTGGTTCTCGCTATTTCAACCAGAAGGGTCCGGACGGAACCCCAGGGAGTAGCCCAGACGGGTGGTCCGGGCGCGGATCAGCGCGTCCGGGTTGACTCCGCCCGCTTGCCCCACGACTCGATCATCACAGGCATGGCGCCGACTCTCACTCGCTTGGGAGCGTCGAGCCGACGCACGGTCCCGTCGGGGAAGGAGAGCCGTCTCGTCCGATCGGGCACGGCGACGCGTCGCTCTCGGCCCGAAACGCTCCACATGACCCGCCGCTCTGCGCGCTTGATCGTGAAGAGGCAGCTGTAGAAGTCGCCGTTCCTGGTGATGGTGCACCCACGGGCCCGGGTGCCGATGAGCCATGGCTGTATCTCGCCGAAGGCCTTGCCGGGAGGCGCGATCTGATTGTCGGGGCTGAGCATCGCGGTATTCATGTTCGGTACAGGCGGGGCCCAGTAGTGCCAGTAGACCCGCTGCGTCCCGATCGAGGCGTTGAGGACGTAGGTCTTGACGACGTTCGCCACCTGCTCTTCGATGCTGATCGGCACGGTCGGCTTCCGCCCGAGGACGTCGTAGTTGATCTCGACGACCCAGATCGGCCCGTCGAATCCTCCCGCGGACGTGATGCGGCGCAGCACCTTCACGAGCCGGATGCCTTGCTCCGGCCCGTGGCGGGGCAGCGGGAAGCCACTCAGCGTGGCGACGTCGACCCACTTGGCGATGGGCTTTCCGCCGACCTTCTGGGTCCAGAACCTCTCGAACCACGCGCGGCTCCCGGGGAGTCGGATAGGTCCCTGGGGGGCGACGACCAGAGCGCCGGGGGCATATTGGCGCACCTCCTGCGACGCGATCTTCGCCATCTTCGCCATGTGTCGCACGGTGCCGACATAGTTGTTCGACACGTTCATCTCGGCCCAGAGCTGGTAGTCCGCGCGGTCGCCGTAGCGCCGGGCCAGCGCGCTGACAAACGCCCGGTACGCGCTGAGCTTGGGGGGGCGGACCTCCACCACGTCTCCGACGTCTCCCATCGCATAGAAGTCCGGAGTGCTGTAGAGGGTGAGCAGCGGCCTTGAGCCGTGCTGCCGGGCCATCGCAAGCCTGTCATCGAGCTCCGCCCAGTCGTACTGCCCTGGGGATCGTTCGACCCCGGACCAGCGGACGATCAGACGCATCGTCGGGGTCGAAACGAGCGGCGCAGGGGGAATGGTCAATTGGACCATGTCCATGCCGAAGAGCTCGGGCCTGACCTTCTCGGCGCGGGCGCCCGAGGCTGACAGGCCGACACCAAGAGCCGCGACGAGCAGGCCGACAAGGGCGCGGGCGATGGTGACGGTGGCGTGGGTGATCATCGAGGGAAAAGTAACAGTGACGCGGTTACCGTCGCCGTTGCTGCACGCGAAGGCCACCCTTGAGGGTGAGGTGCCACTCAGGGAGGGCCGGCATTTGCTCAGAAGTGTCTCACGATGTCACGATTCCGTGTCAGGTGATCCTTGCCGCGCGTAGATTGCGCGTGACAGAGGTGTCAAGAGACATCGCCCGGTTCGCCGGCGTGTCCGCCGTCGAGTGGTCATGTGCGACTCATCGGCGTGCGGCTGGAGCGTCCAGGACGTGACAGCTGACAGGGCGTCGGCGTGGGGCCGAGGTCAGAAACAGTATTACGGGGTGAGTGGTGGCTGTGATCAAGCTTCAGAGTGTCGTACGCACCAAGCGCACTGCCGTGCTGATGTCGTTCGACGCGTGTGTCCTGATCCTGGCCTACGCCGTGTCGCTCGTCCTGCGCTACGGACCCACGCTGGAGACGTCGGTCTGGAGAAGCGGGCTGGCGGTCGCTGCCGGCGCGGTGGCACTGCAGTGGTTGGTCGGATTGCTGGGCCGGGTCTATCTCGGCCGGGTGGGTGTCGCTACCAACGAGGAGACGGTCCTCCTTGGTCTCGCAACCGCAGTCGGGGGGCTCGGGGTTTTCAGCGCCAACGCCCTCGCCGATCCCTACTGGGTCGCACGGAGCGTGCCCGCGTCGGGCACCTTCCTCGGACTTTTCCTCATGCTCATCGTGCGTGCCTTGTGGCGTCAGCTCACCCAGCGCTTCCAACCGCTCGATGACGCCTCGGGCCAGCGCGCCTTGATCGTCGGCGCCGGGGCCAGCGGCGCTCGCTTGGTGCACTCCATGCGCAGCCGACCCGAGGCCGGCCTGGTGCCCGTCGGCTTCCTGGACGACGACCCCTGGATGCGCAAGCGTCGCCACTTCGGGGTGTCCGTCCTCGGGACGACAGACGACCTGAAGCGAGTGGTGAGTCTCACCGGCGCGGTGACGGTCGTCGTGGCCATCCCGGGCGCCACCAAGGAGATGCTCAAGCCGCTGGTCGACCGCGCAGCCGAGCTTGGCATCTCGATCAAGGTCCTGCCGTCCTTCGCCGAGTCGTTCGCCTCGCACGCCGACGTCCGGGACGTACGGGACGTCAACATGGCCGACATCCTCGGCCGTGCCGCGGTGGAGACCGACCTCTCGGCCATCGCCGGCTATGTCACGGGCAAGCGTGTCCTCGTCACGGGCGCCGGCGGGTCGATCGGGTCAGAGCTGTGCCGCCAGCTCCACCGCTACGGCCCCTCCGAGCTCATCATGCTCGACCGCGACGAGTCCGCACTGCACGCCGTGCAGCTGTCCATCCACGGTCGAGCTCTGCTCGACAGCCCGGACGTGGTGCTGAACGACATCCGCGACGAGCCCGCCCTTCGCTCGATCTTCGAGGACCGCCGCCCCGAGGTCGTCTTCCACGCAGCGGCGCTCAAGCACCTGCCGATGCTGGAGCAGTACCCGCACGAGGCGATGAAGACCAACGTCCTAGGCACCGCCAACGTGCTGCGAGCTGCCGCCGACGTCGGCGTGACCACCTTCGTCAACATCTCGACGGACAAGGCCGCTGACCCCAAGAGCGTCCTGGGCTACTCCAAGCGGGTGGCGGAGCGCCTCACCGCCGCGATGGCGAAGGAAGCCGACGGGGCCTACATCAGCGTTCGCTTTGGCAACGTGCTGGGGTCCCGGGGGTCGGTGCTCCACACGTTCACGTCCCAGATCGCCTCCGGCGGTCCTGTGACCGTCGTCCACCCGGACGTGACGCGCTACTTCATGACCGTCGAGGAGGCCGTCCAGCTGGTCATCCAGGCCGGTGCGATCGGCGAGGACGGCGAGGTGATGATCCTCGACATGGGTCAGCCCGTGAAGATCCTCGACGTCGCACGCCAGCTCATCGCGATGTCCGGCAAGAACATCGAGGTCGTCTACACCGGTCTGCGTGAGGGAGAGAAGCTCCACGAGAAGCTCTTCAGCGGGGCCGAGAGCCACGAGCGGTCCAAGCACCCGCTGGTCGCGCATGCGGCGGTGAGCCCGCTCTCGGTTAACGTCGTGCGATCCTTCGACCTGGACGTGACCCACCTGGGCATGCTCCAGGCCTTCGATGACTGGGTCCACCTACCTGACCCCGCAGCATCCCTGATCGACTGATCCAGTCGTCCCCTGTTCCCTGTTCCCTGTTCCCTGTTCGAAAGAGAGTCCTGGCTTGTCGACCTATGTCGATCCCCCGTCCACCGTGCTCGTGACCGGCGGCACTGGATCATTTGGTTCGAGCATGGTGCGTCGTCTCCTCAATGGAGACGTCGAGGAGGTCCGCATCCTGAGCCGCGACGAGCTCAAACAGGACGACATGCGCCGCGCCTTCGGCGACGAGCGCCTGCGCTTCTACATAGGCGACGTGCGCGATTACGACAGCGTCGAGCGAGCCACGCGCGGCGTGGATCACGTATTCCACGCCGCGGCACTCAAGCAGGTTCCGAGTTGCGAGTTCTTCCCGCTCGAGGCCGTCCGGACCAACGTCCTCGGCAGCGCCAACGTCATCGAAGCCAGCAACAAGAACGATGTACGCTCGGTCGTCTGCCTCGGCACTGACAAGGCTGCCTACCCGGTCAATGCCATGGGCATGTCCAAGGCGATGATGGAGAAGGTCGCTCAGGCCTTCGCTCGCAACAACCCCACGGCCCAGACCGTGGTCTCGACGGTGCGCTACGGCAACGTGATGATGTCCCGCGGCTCGGTCATCCCGCTCTTCGTCGAGCAGATCCGGCAGGGACGCCCCCTCACGGTGACGGACCCTCGCATGACGCGATTCCTGATGTCGCTCGACGAGGCCGTCCTCCTGGTGGAGCACGCCTTCCAGCACGCGCGGCCGGGCGATCTCTTCATCCGCAAGGCACCCGCCAGCACCATCGAACACCTTGCCCGGGCCGTGGGTTCTGCAATGGGCGTTGAGCCCGAGCTCAAGGTGATCGGCACGCGGCACGGCGAGAAGCTGTACGAGACACTGGCGACCCGGGAGGAGCTCGCTCGCGCAGAGGACCAGGGCGACTACTTCCGCGTCAGCGTCGATGCGCGGGACCTCAATTACGGTGAGTACTTCGACGAGGGTGACAGACAAGAATCGACGATGGACGACTATCACTCGCACAACACCGAACGGCTGGACGTAGGCGGAGTGGTCAGTGTCCTAGAGCGCCTTCCAGCGTTCCGCCACCTTGTTGACGCGGAGCACATGTGACGCTGTTCCTTTCCGCTGCGTTCTGCGCCTTCATCTTGACGGGCGCGGTGATCCCTCAACTGCGACGTACCCTGATGGACGTTCCCAACCACCGGTCGTCCCACTGTTCTCCGGTGCCTCGCGGAGGCGGTGTGGCAGTTGTCGCCACCCTGGCTGGGGTCTGTCTCTTTGCACTGGAGCCCGACAGGAGCCTCACGTCGCTGGTCATCTGCTGTCTGGCTCTTGCGAGCGTCGGCCTCCTCGACGACGTGCGCTCCTTGTCAAGCGAGCACCGACTCGTCGCCCAAGTTGCCGTGGCGGCCGCCCTTGCAGTCTCGCTCACCTCTGCAGGCACCAGCTCGTGGTGGTGGCTGGGTGTGCTAATCGTGGCGCTCGTCGGTTATGTCAACGCCTTCAACTTCATGGATGGCGTCAATGGCATCTCGAGCCTGATGGCTGTTGCCGTAGGAGCGTGGTGGGCCTGGGTCGGCTCTGCCTCTGAGGATCCGATGCTGAGGGGGGCGGGGCTCGTCCTCGCGGGCGTGGCAGTCGGTTTCCTCCCGTGGAACGCGCCCCGGGCGAGAGTTTTTTTGGGCGACGTTGGCAGCTACGGCGTAGGGATCTTCATCGGTGGACTCAGCGTTTATTCCTTCTCGCAAGGTCTTCCAGTCCTGTGGGGAATCGTTCCCTTGATCGTCTACGGCGCAGACACAGGCTGGGTCCTGGTTAAGCGGGCTCGCGGGGGACATCGCCTCACTGAGCCGCACCGGGACCACGTCTACCAGCAACTCGTCGATGCGGGGTGGCCTCACATCGCCTCTGCGCTCTTGTGCGCGGGGGCCGGTGCCGCCGCGACGGCCGTCGCCGCCTTAGCGGGTGCATCTGCGACGGGGTGGGTCGTCCTCGCGTGCGCGGCGGTCGTTTTGGCCTACTTGAATGTCCCGCGGTTAGTGAGGTTGAGATGAAGATCGCGATGATTTCGCAGTGGTTCGATCCTGAGACCGGATCGGCCGCGATTCCTGGATCTGTGGCAAGAGCTCTCGCCGCACGGGGCCACGAAGTCACTGTCATCACCGGCTTTCCGAACTATCCAGTCGGCAAGATATATGACGGTTATCGCGTGAAGGTGCTCCAGCGGGAAGTCATTGGCAACGTCAAAGTCGTCCGTGTCCCTATGTTTCCCGCACACGGGTCATCGAGTCTCAAACGAGCCGCATTCTTCCTGAGCTTCATGCTCTCTGCTTCCTTGTGGGGAAGCTGGTTCGCTCGACGCAGTGACGCCGTCTTGGTGTACTCGACCTCCGCGACCGTAGGAGTCGCTGGCGTCGTGATGAAACGAGTCTTCCGAAAGCCGACGGTCATGTACGTCGAGGATCTGTGGCCCGACTCCGTGCTGGCTAGCGGGTTGGTGGACGGCGTCGTTGGCCGCGTGGCCTGGTTCACGCTCGACCGCATGGCTAGGTGGGGCTATCGGGCGGCAGATCGCATTGCCGTGATCTCACCTGGGATGCAAGAGGTGCTCCACGGTCGAGGCGTCCCTCGCGAGCGTATGAGCCTGGTCTACAACTGGGCCGATGAGTCGTTGTTCCACCCAGTTCAGCCCACGGTGGCCTCGGACGGCCTCACGATGATGTATGCGGGAAACCTCGGAGACGTGCAGGGCATTGATACTGCGCTTCGAGCCTTGTCGCTCGTAGATCCGAGTAGGTCCGTGCGCCTAAGACTCGTGGGGTCCGGAGTGGCCGAAGACCGATTGAAGGAGCTCGCCGTAGAGCTGAGAGTGGACGAACGCGTGACCTTCGAAGGCACTCGACCTATCTCTGACATGGCTGCGCTGATGTCGGAGGCGGATGTCCAGCTCGTGTGCCTTCGAGATCTTCCTGTCTTCCGTGCCACGATGCCGAGCAAGACGCAGGCAATTCTGGCGTGCGGTCGGCCCGTTCTCGCCTCAGCCGCGGGCGACGCCGCCGATCTCGTTGCACGTTCAGGTGCGGGGATCGCGGTCGCTCCAGACGACGCTCAGGCGATGGCAGAGGCGATCGACCGCCTCGCGACGATGTCAGGTGATGAGCTTGAGCGCTTCGGTGCTTCCGGGCGAAAGTTCTACGAAGAGGAGCTGAGTGTGTCGGTCGGCGCGCGTCGGCTGGAGAGCGCGTTGATCGGCGCCGCGAAGCCGTGGTACGGCGCTTCATGAGGGTCGCGATCACGGGTGCGTACGGTTTTCTCGGATGGCATACTGCGTGCCGACTCCGTGCGCTTCACGGTGTCGAGCCAGTCCGCCTGGGACGGAGGGACCTGGCCGACCCCGCGCGGCTGGCCGAGGTGCTGGCCGGCGTCGACGCGGTGATGCACTTCGCCGGGGTCAACCGCGCCGACAACGACGCCGAGGTCGAGTCGGGCAACGCCGAGGTCGCCGAGTCCCTGGCCCTCGCGCTGCGCGCGGCTGGTCGCCCGATCGACGTCGTCTACGCCAACTCGGTCCAGGCCGAGCTCGACAACGCATACGGCAGGGGCAAGGCGCACGCAGCCCGTGCCCTGGCCGGAGCCTGCGCGCACACCGGTGGCCACTTCGCAGACCTGCTGCTCCCCAACCTGTTCGGCGAGCACGGGCGGCCGGGCTACAACTCGTTCGTGGCGACCTTTGCCCACGAGGTCGCCGCCGGGCGCACGCCGAGCGTGACGGGTGACCGGGAGATCGAGCTGCTGCACGCCCAGGACGCGGCCGCGAAGCTGATCGCGGCGGCGGGCCAGGACCTGCGTACGACGGTCGACGGCGAGGCCATCGGGATCGGCTCGGTCCTGGCGGCGTTCGAGGAGTTCCGCGAGCTCTACGGCGCTCGGGGCGAGATCCCCGACGTGTCGACCCCGATGCGTCTCAACCTCTTCAACACCTACCGCGCTGCAGCGTTCGCGGACGCGACAGAGATCGCCCCGCACGTGCACTCGGACAACCGCGGCGACCTGTTCGAGACCGTACGCTCGCACGGCGGCACCGGCATGTCCTATGCCTCCACGACCAAGCCCGGTCAGAAGCGCGGCGAGCACTATCACCTGCACAAGATCGAGCGCTTCGTCGTGGTCAAGGGGGAGGCTGAGATCCAGCTCCGCCGCTTGCTGCACGACGAAGTGGTGACGGTGCGGGTCAGTGGTGAGCGCCCGGTCTTCGTCGACATGCCGACGCTGTGGGTGCACAACATCCGCAACGTGGGTGACGACGACCTGCTGACGGTGTTCTGGGCCGACCAGCTGCTCGACCCCGCCCATCCCGACCAGTTCCCCGAGACCATCGCCCAGGAGGCGCACGCATGAAGGTCATGACCGTGGTCGGCACCCGCCCGGAGATCATCCGGCTCGCGCGGGTGATCGACCGCCTCGACGCGACCGAGGGCATCGAGCACGTCCTCGTCCACACGGGCCAGAACTACGACCACTCGCTGAACCAGGTCTTCTTCGACGACCTCGGCCTGCGCGCACCCGACCACTACATGGGCGTCGACACCAGCAGCCTGGGTGCGGTGCTGGGTGGCGTGCTCGTCGGGACCGAGAAGGTCCTGATCGAGGAGCGACCCGACGCGCTGCTGGTGCTCGGCGACACCAACTCCTGCATCGCGACTGTGATGGCCAAGCGGTTGCGCATCCCTACCTATCACATGGAGGCCGGCAACCGCTGCTTCGACGAGAACGTGCCGGAGGAGACCAACCGACGGCTGGTCGACCACGTCGCTGACTTCAACCTCGCCTACACCGAGCACGCCAGGCGCAACCTGCTCGCTGAGGGACTGCACCCGCGTCGCATCGTCGTGACGGGTTCGCCCATGCGCGAGGTGCTCAAGCACTTCAGCGACGAGATCGCGGCCTCCGAGGTGCTGAGCACGCTCGGGCTCGAGTCGCGTGGATACTTCCTGGTGAGCGCACACCGCGAAGAGAACGTCGACTCGCCGGAGCGGCTCACGATGCTGATCGAGTGCCTGGAGCGGGTCGCCGCCACCTGGGACCGCCCGGTGGTGGTCAGCACGCACCCGCGGACGCGCAAGCGGCTGGAAGCACTCAGCCGGGACGTCGACGGTGACATCCGCTGGCTCGAGCCCTTCGGCTTCCATGACTACAACAAGCTCCAGCTCGAGGCGGCATGCGTCCTGTCGGACTCCGGGACCATCTCGGAGGAGGCCTCGATCCTCGGCTTCCCCGCGATCACCCTGCGCGACTCGATCGAGCGGCCCGAGGCCCTCGACTCCGGCTCGATCATCATGACCGGTCTGGACGCGGACGACGTGGAGCGTGCTGTCCGGATCACCATGGAGGACGGCGCGGTCACGTCGTCGGTGCCGGCGGGCTACGAGATCGGTGACACGAGCAACCGGGTGGTCCGTTTCATCGCCTCGACGGCATCGCGACTTCATTCCTGGGAAGGCATCCGGAATGGTTGAGCTCGCCGACACGGCCCCGGCTCACCGCACGCGATCTCGGGAAGGGGTGGCGCAGTCGGTGGCTGCTGGCCTGCTGGGCACGTATGTCGTCGTCGGTTCGCTCGTGCCGTACCTCTACGGTCCGTGGCTCGCCTGTGCCATCATGGGGGCACTTGTCCTCCTCGTCGCCTCGCAGCGTGAGCTTTCGATGAGCGGGATGGCGTGGCTCGCCGGACTGCTCTCCGTGGGTCTGCTGGGATTCTTGGTGGGCACCCTCAACGACAATCCCGGTGTGGTCCCAACCGCAACCGTCTATGTGGTCGAACCGGTTGTGATTGGGGCTGCGTTCATCCTCCTGCTTCAGACGAGCGGCGGGCTGTCCCGGGTCCTGCTGATCCTCGATCTGTCGATTGTCGCCATCGTTCTGGTCGCCATCGCGCTATACGTCACGTGGTACGTCGGTGCCCAGATGCCGGCATGGCTCGTAGATCCCGCGTACTCTGCCGTGGACGTCGCGGACGGCACGCCGCGGACCAACTTCCAGGGCTTCAACGCATTCGTGTTCCTCGGGGCCTACGGAGTCGCGCGCCTTTCCGTGAGGGTCGGGGGCTGGGAGCCGAGATGGTGGCGTTTCGCGGTGGCACTGCTCGCGGTCGTGGGCATCGTCCTGTCCGGCAGGCGCATCCTGTTCCTCGCGATTCCCGCGGCTCTCTTGATCGTCTGGTCGCTGACCAGGATCAAGCGTTCCGACGGCGCCTCTCCTGTGCGCCAGGTCAGGTGGGTCGTCGGCGGTGGACTGGTGCTCGTCGTGGTCGCAGGTCTGGCGATCTGGTTCACGCCCCTGAGGCAGCTCGTTGCTGGACTCTTCACGGTCCAGAGCGCAGAAGGTCCGGTGGACCCACGTCTGGACCAGCATGCCGAGCTCCTCAAGGCATGGTGGGAGAGCCCGATCTGGGGCCGGGGTGCCGGCTACGTGATACCCGGATACGAGCGCAGCGAAGCGTTCCCGTGGATCTTCGAGCTCTCTTACCACGTGCTGCTCATGAACTTCGGAGTGATCGGCATCGTCATTCTCGCCGCGTGGACATGGTGGGTGGGCAGTCGCCTCGCGGTTCAAGTGAGCGAGAGCCTTGCGTCTGCCGCGGTCCTGGCGGGCTTCTTGTCGACGATCCTGGCCACGACAAGCAACCCGTATTTGTCAAAGCTCGAGGGCCTGTGGATGGTGATGATCCCATTTGGTGTCGCCTGCCTCGGGTCCCGGAAGGTGGGACTTCGGAAGTGAACCCCGACATCATCTGGCTGCTGATCGCCTACAACAACATGGCGGACGTCGACTCGTTTGTAGACCAGCTCGACCAACTGCGCAGCCCGAAGACCCGCTACTTCTTCGCGATCTGCGACAACTCCCCAACTCATGTGAGTAGTCGTCACGAAGGCCGGCACGACGTCTTCACGGTCGAGAGGGCAGACAACCCCGGTTATCTCGATGGTGCCCGTGCGGCTCTCGATGCCGTCCCAGCGGAAGTGAAGGATCGTACCGGCTGGGTGGCGCTCTCGAACACCGACCTGACGTTCATCAGTGGGGATCCGAGCGACATCCTGTGCCGATTCCCCGCCGGTGCCCCTCTGGTCGTGGCGCCCAGCATCTCCGAGGACGATGGTGCCATCCAGAAGAACCCGCACGTGCTGGTGCCCCGTTCTCTTGCCCGTCATCGGATCAACCACGCAGTGACGTGCACGCCTGCGCTGGCGATGGGATACCTCCTGCTCAGCCGGGGCAGGCACCAGCTCCGACTGAGCCGTCCGGCCCAGACGGGAGAGGTCGCGCCACCGGGACTGCACATGTATTCCCCTTATGGCGCCGTGATCTTCTTCAACCGCGCCTTCGTGCAGCACCCGGGAATCCCGGCTGGGGTGCCTTTGCTCGCCGAGGAGTACGCGATCGCCGAGGCAGCGCGACACGTTGGGGCACCGGTGCTGTACGAGCCCGAGATCAGCGTCGCGCACGACGCACACACGACGACTGGGCCCAAGGTCAGTAGGGCCCGAGCTGCGATGCTTACCAAGGCGTTCGCCTACATTGCCAGAGACGCAAACAGAGCAGCGCGATGAGACTCGACGCCACGATCGTCTTCGAGCCAACTCAACCCATGATCGAGAACGCGTGCCGCCAGCTCACGTCCTTGGGCGAGTTCCGGGTCGTGCTGGACAACAGCACGACCGCGGCGGCGCAGGAGCGGGTGGATCGGACGTGTGCCGCGTTCGCTGTCGACGTCGTGCGTCCACAGCTCAACGTCGGCACTGGACGGGGACTCAACCTCCTCCTCCGCGAGGCGTGGTCGCGTGACCTCGGCTGGTTGCACTACCTGGACCAAGACTCAGTGCTCACCGGCGACTACCTGACGCAGGTCGCCGAGCTCCCTCCAAACGCGGAGGACCATGCCCTGATCGGTGCTGTCCACCGTGATCCCACCCTGGCTGCACCGATTGAGCTGTCCGGTTTGGTGTCGGCACGGTTCGTCATCTCTAGCGGAACGCTCTTCAACGTGTCCCAGGTGATCCGTGCCGACGGCGCTGACGAGCGACTATTTCTCGACCTGGTCGATCACGAGCTCTGCCTCAGGGTGAGGTCGATGGGCATGCGCGTGGCGGTGGACACCCGACGCGTCCTGAGCCATCCGATCGGCGAAGGAGCCGTCGAAGTGGGATCGCGATTGACCCTCTGGCGTCATCCAGCGTGGCGACGTGAGCTGATGTGGAAGAACTCCTGGTTGTTGGTGCGCGAATACGCCACCCGCAAGCCAATCGACTGCCTGCGTCACCTGATCATGCGATTCGTCGAGACATTCGCCTCGGCACTCGTCTTCCGAGATGGCGGCTACCTTCTATCTGCGGCCAGAGGCACACGGTCGGCCATGACCAACCGGCGCCGGCGCACCGGCTACGGTGAGCAGGACAAGTCGCCGCAGTGGTTGACGTGAAGATCCCGGTTCGAGGTGCGTGGCTCACCGGATCAGGGATGGCCGCGTCGGCGCTCGGCACACTAGGTGCCACTGCCGTCATGGTCGCCGTGTCGAGCGCGGGCGTCTACTCCGACGTCGCCATTGTCACCCTCGTCGTGCTCCTCACCTCCATGGTGGCCCAGCTCGGAGCGGACCGCGTCGCTGTCGCCGAGGTGCACGGAGCAGGTGCAGGGGCACACTCGGGGCGGCAGCGAGGTGCCGAGCTCCTGGGTCTGGTGTCCCTCAACGGAGTCGTCGCAGCGGCCCTCCTCATCTCCCCGATCGGCCTGCCGCTGCTCGAGACCCCGCTGACCTCGCCGCTGTCCCTCGTCGAGAAGCTTGCCGTCGCTGCATGGGTATGTTCCGACACCATCCGGCTGGTAGCCGCAGAGCTGCATCGGGCCAACTACAGGTTCGGGTGGGCGCTGGTCTCAGGCATGGGCGTCCGTGCGCCTCTGTTCCTAGGTGCGATCTCGGTCCTGGGGGTTGTCAAGCACGATGTCGACCGGACGTCCCTGTTGGTGGCCGCCGCGATCGCGTCGGCCGTCGTGCTGCTGGTGTCCATGTCGCGCGCGTCGCTCGACTTCCCCTGGTGGGTCGCCCGGCCGCTGCGTGCACTCAAACGGTTGTGGCGTGGTCATCTCTCGATGGTTTTGACCACATGTGCTGCTGCGCTCATCGGAGGCGCCGACGTCTGGATCATCGGGGCAACCGCGGAAGGAGCGGTGGCCGCGCCCTACGCTCTAGCGGTGACGGTGGTATCTGGGCTCACCATTGCCACTACGGCTATCACCGGGGGTGTGCTTCCCTACCTCGCGCAGGCCGTCTCCAAGGGCGAGCTGTCCGAGATCACACCTCGGCTGGTCCCCTTCGTCCGAATCGCCTGCCTGCTCGTTGTCGTTGGGTACGTCGTCATCGTGTCGCTCAGTCGACCCGCAGCGATCCTGCTGGGCGGGGAGGCCTACACCGACATCACAATCTTCGTGGCGGTCCTTGGTGCGGGACAGATCGTCAATGTCGCTGCCGGGATCGCGGGCGCTGTCCTCATTGCGACAAGGCGCTACACCGCGCTGATGAGGGCCACCACCTCCGTCTCCCTGTTGGTCGTGGTCGGAGAGGCGGTGAGCGGGTTCGTGTTCGACAGTCCGTTGATGGTGTGTGCGGTGTCGGCAACGGGCACCGGACTCCTGTCGGTGGTGTGCGCCGCCACGGTGCGGCGTGTGAGCGGAATCCGCACCGACGCATTTGCACGTGTCACGAGGCTGCCCTCAGTCGACGACGAGCAACCGCTGTACACCTGAGTGAGATGCCAGTCGCGAGATCGCCAGCACACGGTGTGACACCTTTCGCCCGGCTGCGCTCGGCCTGAGAGGGACACGGGCGGCGGTGCTGCCTCGGCGATCCTGTGTTGATCGACCATCCAGTAGTTGAACAAGTTAGGGGACCAATGTTCTTGTCTCGTTTCCGGTCGCCCCGCGCCGTGTCGGCGTTTGCGGCGGCCTTCCTTGTGCTGAGCGTGTTCGGGGGGCCCTCGCCTGCTCACGCACAGCGCATCGAACCCGACTTCTGGGGCATGCACGACAACGACTGGACCACGGCGCCGACCGTCCCGGTGGGGGCGGCCAACTTCACGACCGCTCTCACGTACTGGCCGAACGTCGAGACCCGCAAGGGCCGCTACGACTGGACGCGGCTCGACCAGCAGGTCGCTGGTGCTGAGACCCTGGGGGCGCAGCCGATGGTCCTGCTGGGTCAGACCCCGCGCTTCCACTCCGCGCGGCCCCGTTCGGCGGACTTCACCGACTTCATGCCCAAGATCAAGGCCTGGAAGCGATGGGTCACCGAGGTCGCCAAGAGGTACGGCACCAAGATCGATTACCAGATCTGGCCCGAGCCCAACATCATCCAGAACTGGCAGGGGAGTCCCCGCCAGATGGCGACGCTCACGGTTGTCGCGTCCAAGGCGATCCAGAAGCACGCCGGGAAGAAGGCGCGGGTCGTGTCGCCCGCCGTGGCTCTCCGGCTGGCCAGCCAGCGCAGGTGGACCGTCGACTACTTCAAGCAGAGCATCGGGGGCGTGCGGGTCCACCGCTACGTCGATGCGATCGCAGTCGACCCCTTCCCGGAGCAGGCGGGCACCCCCGAGGACTCCCACGCGATCGTGCGTGGGATCCGACGTGAGCTCGCTCGGATCGGCGTGCGCAAGCCGATCTGGAGCAACGAGATCAATTACGGCGTCCCCGGCGGGGGCGCTGTCACGACCACCGAGTATTCCGTGGCCAAGCAGCGCTCCTACGTGATCAGGACCT
Source organism: Nocardioides sp. Soil774 (assembly GCF_001428125.1). Taxonomy (GTDB): domain Bacteria; phylum Actinomycetota; class Actinomycetes; order Propionibacteriales; family Nocardioidaceae; genus Nocardioides. The sequence continues at coordinate 128,115 of NZ_LMSM01000001.1, forward strand.
ACGTCCTGAGCGCGGCCGCCCGCGTTCAACGTACCTATTGGCTGGGGTGGTTCAGCAACGACACACTTGCGATCAACATGGCCGACAGCACCGGCCGCGCACTCGGTCCGGGCAAGTCCTACGCTGTGGTCCACTCGTGGCTCAACAAGACCAACTTCAAGCGCTGCGCCACCAAGAAGGGCATGTGGGTGTGCACTGCCAAGAAGGGCGACGAGGTCCGCACCATCTATTGGAAGCGTTCGGGCAGCGCCACCACCACGACGCCTCGGTCGACGATCCGCGTCGAGAACCAGAAGGGCGTTGTCGTCAGCGACGGCGGTCGCACCACCGTCCGCGTGACGACTCGGCCCGTCATGGTCGCGTCGCGTCGCTAGTCGACTCCTGCGACGCGACGAGGCCCCGACCGCGAACGGTCGGGGCCTCGTGTGCGTGGGTTTCGAGACAGGCGCTGCGCGCCTTCCTCAACCAGCGGTGGGTCGGCTGTGCGCCTTCCTCAACCAACGGGGGTCGGCTGCGCGCCTCCCTCAACCAGCGATGTTCTCGATCAGCTGCCGCTGTTGATCATCCCGGCGCCGACGGTGACGCCGGTCGCCTCGTCGATCAGGATGAACGAGCCCGTGGTGCGGTTCTTCGAGTAGGGGTCGCAGAGCAGCGGCACGGTGGTGCGCAGCTGGACGCGGCCGATCTCGTTGAGGCCGAGCTCCTTGGTGTCTTGGTCGCGGTGCAGCGTGTTGACGTCCAAGCGGTACTGGATGTCCTTGACCATCGCGCGGCCCGTGCGGGTGGTGTGCTTGATGGCCAGCTTCTGGCGCGGCTTGAGCGGCTCGTTGGTCATCCAGCAGACCATCGCGTCGATGTCCTGGCTGGGCTTCGGCGCGTTCTTGGGCCGGGCGATCATGTCGCCGCGGGAGACGTCGACGTCGTCCTCGAGGTGGACCGTGACCGACATGGGCGGGAACGCCTCGGAGATCTCCTGGTCGAACAGCTCGACCTTGGCGATCTTCGACGGCATGCCGCTGGGCAGCACGACGACGTCGTCGCCCTTCTTCAGCACACCGCCGGCCACCTGGCCGGCGTAGCCACGGAAGTCGTGGTAGGCGTCGGACTTGGGGCGGATGACGTACTGCACGGGGAAGCGGGTGTCCACGAGGTCGCGGTCGGAGGCGACGTGGACGTGCTCGAGGTGGTGCATGAGCGTCGGTCCGGAGTACCACGGTGTGTTCTCGGAGCGGTTGACGACGTTGTCACCCTGGAGAGCCGAGATCGGGATGACCTCGAGGTCGGGGATGTTGAGCTTCGTCGCGAACTGCGTGAACTCCTTGTGGATCTTCTCGTAGACCTCCTCCGACCAGTCGACGAGGTCCATCTTGTTGATCGCGAGCACGAGGTGCGGCACCCGCAGCAGCGACAGCAGCACCGCGTGGCGGCGCGACTGCTCGGTGAGGCCCTGGCGGGCGTCGACCAGCACGAGGCCCAGGTCGGCGGTCGAGGCGCCGGTGACCATGTTGCGGGTGTACTGGATGTGGCCGGGGGTGTCGGCGATGATGAACTTGCGCGTGGGCGTAGCGAAGTAGCGATAGGCCACGTCGATGGTGATGCCCTGCTCGCGCTCGGAGCGCAGGCCGTCGGTCAGCAGGGCCAGGTCGGTGTAGTCGTAGCCCTTGGACTGGCTGGTCGACTCCACCGCCTCGAGCTGGTCCTCGAAGATCGACTTGGAGTCGAGGAGCAGGCGCCCGATCAGGGTGGACTTGCCGTCGTCGACCGAGCCCGCGGTCGCGAAGCGGAGCAGGTCCATCTCGCCCTGGGCGGCGGTGTGCGGGTCGTTGCTGGCCATCAGAAGTAGCCTTCCTTCTTGCGGTCTTCCATGGCGGCCTCGGAGAACCGGTCGTCGCCACGGGTGGCGCCGCGCTCGGTCACACGGGCGATGGCGATCTCGTCGATGATGGCGGCGGTGTCGGTGGCCTCGGACTCGACGCAACCGGTCTGGGTGCGGTCACCCACGGTGCGGAAGCGCACCATCTTCTTCTCGACCGTCTCGCCGCCCTTGGGCTGGATCTCGGGGCCGAGCGAAAGCAGCATGCCGTCTCGCTCGATGACCTCGCGCTCGTGGGCGAAGTAGATCGAGGGGATCTCGATCTGCTCGCGGTGGATGTAGTGCCAGATGTCGAGCTCGGTCCAGTTGGACAGCGGGAAGATCCGCATGTGCTCGCCGGCGTGGATGCGCCCGTTGTAGAGGCTCCAGAGCTCCGGGCGCTGCATCTTGGGGTCCCACTGGCCGAAGTCGTCGCGGTGGGAGTAGACGCGCTCCTTGGCGCGGGCCTTCTCCTCGTCGCGGCGCCCGCCACCGAAGGCGGCGGTGAAGCCGTGCTCCTCGATGGCGCCCAGCAGGGTGCCGATCTGCATGCGGTTGCGGCTGGTCTTGCCGTCGTCGACGACGTGCCCGGCTGCGATCGCCTCGTCGATGGTGGCGACGATCATCCGCGCGCCGAGGCGCTCGACCCACGAGTCACGCGTGGAGAGCACCTCGTCGAAGTCCAGGCCGGTGTCGACCTGGAGCAGCGGGAAGGGGAGCTTGGCCGGGAAGAACGCCTTCTCCGCCAGGCGGAGCATGACGATGGAGTCCTTGCCACCGGAGAACATCAGGACCGGCTTCTCGAACTCGGCGGCGACCTCACGGAAGATGTGGATCGACTCTGCCTCGAGCTGGTCCAGCTGACTCAGCTGGTAGTCGACGTGGGTGTTGGTCATGGCGCAGCAGGGGCCTCTCTAGGGACAGCAGCCATCATCGTAGCGACGGGCGTCCGCTCGGAGAATTCGCGTCGCACGGTGTCGTCGGCCAGACTCGACGGAATGAGCCGAACCTCCCGACTCGTGGTCCGTCCGACCCGGTCCTCGCGCGCGATCACCGTGCTGCTCGCCGTGGGCCTCGTCACGGCCGGCTGCTCGTCCGCCGACAGCCAGTCTGCGCCGCCGTCGTACGAGCAGAGCGACGCCGTGCAGGCGCGCATGCTGCCCCAGCTCGCCGCCACCGGTGAGGACACCGAGGGCGCCGACGACGCCGCCTGGGTCGTCGAGGCGGCCGTCCACGACGTCGAGGAAGGCACCGCCGTCACCCTGGTCGCTGAGACCGGGGACGGCGAGTGGGAGACCGTCTCGGAGGCCGAGACCGACGCCGAGGGCCACGTCGCGCTGACCTCCACCGCCGACGGCGACCTGCACGTGGTCGTCGGCGACGGGGACGACGCGATCGGCGCCGAGGTCTCCACCGACGACGCGCCCGAGGCGAGCTTCACCGACGACTTCGACGAGGACTCCGTCGACGGCGAGGGGGCCCAGTGGTACACCCGCGACCAGGGCCACATCGGCGTACGCACGTGCTCGCGAGCCGACGCCGACGCGGCCGAGGTCACCGGCGGCGTGCTGCGGCTCAGCGTGCTCGACGACCCCGACCGCGACCTCTGCCAGCCCAACGGCAACCGCAAGAGGTTCCCGATGCGGCTCAACGGCCACGTCGGCACCGAGGGCACCTACGACTTCACCTATGGCTACGCGGCCGCTCGCATCCGCACGCAGTCCGCGCGCGGGCAGCACTCGGCCTTCTGGATGCAGGCCACCGGCGGACAGGCCACGGGCGGCCCGAAGCAGGGCGGCGCGGAGATCGACGTCATGGAGTACTTCGGCGACGACCACCCCGAGGGCGGGCTCACCAGCTTCACCTACTACCTCGACCAGGCCGGCCGCAAGCAGACCAAGGGCGGCTGGCTGCCCAACGTCGACGAGCTCGGCGACGACTGGTCGGAGCAGTTCCACGTCTTCTCCGTCGAGTGGACGCCCCAGGAGTACGTCTTCCGCATCGACGGCCAGGTCACCCAGCGTCTGAAGGGCGAGACCTCCGGCAAGCCGGAGTTCCTCATCCTCAGCCTGCTGTCGTCCGACTACGAGCTGCCACGCTTCGACGGCAAGCTGCCCGAGCACATGGACGTCGACTGGGCGCGGGTCTGGGAGACCGGACCGCAGGGCTAAGGGCTGTCCAGCACCAAGGTGGTCGGGCCGTCGTTGACGCTCTCCACCCGCATGTCCGCGCCGAAGCGGCCCCGCTCGACGTGGGCGCCCAAGCGCTCGAGCTCGGCGCACACCGCGTCGTACACCGGTTCGCTGACCGGCCCCGGAGCCGCTGCCTGCCAGGTGGGGCGGCGGCCCTTGCGCGCATCGCCGCACAACGTGAACTGGCTGACCACCAGCACCGGTGCGCCGACGTCGCTCGCGCTCTGCTCCCCGCGCAGCAGGCGCAAGTCCCAGATCTTGCGCGCCATCCAGGCGACGTCCGTCGGACCGTCGGAGTGGGTGACGCCGAGGTAGACCAGGAGCCCTGGCCCGACCTGCTCGCCTCCGACGGCCCCGACGACCTCGCCGTCGACCCGGACGCTGGCGGAGAGGACCCGCTGGATGACCGCACGCATGCGAGAACTGTGGTTTCGTGACGGTTGCTGCGCAACCTCCTCAACCGGCGATGGCACGATGACGCCCATGTCTGACGCTCTGCTGATCACGGTCGCCCCCACTGGGGCCGAGACCGCCAAGGCCGACTGCCCCCAGCTCCCCACCACCCCGGAGGAGATCGCCCGCACCGCAGCCGAGTGCGAGGCCGCGGGCGCGGCGATGATCCACCTCCACGTCCGCGACGGCGAGCACGCGCCCACGCTCGACCAGGCGCTGCTGCGCGAGTGGGTCGAGGCGGTGCGCTCGAGCTCGTCGCTCGTCGTGCAGCTCTCGACCGGTGGCTCGGTGCACGACCCGCTCGACGAGCGGCTGAAGGTGCTCGACGCCGAGCCCGACTCGTGCAGCCTGACCATGGGCACGACCAACTTCGGCGACGACGTCTTCCTCAACCCGTGGCCGTTCGTGAAGGACCTCTACCAGCTGGCACTCGAGCGCGGCGTCGCCCCGGAGTTCGAGCTTTTCGACCTCGGCCAGGTGCACGCCCTCGGCCGGCTCATCCGCGAGTACGGCACCCCCGCCGGCGGCAAGGTGCACGTCGACTTCGTGATGGGGGTGCCCGGCGGGATGCCCGGCACCGCCCCCGCCCTCGTCGCCGGCGTCAACGCGCTGCCGCCCGAGGTCACATCGTGGTCCGCCACGGGCATCGGCCGCTCGACCCTCGCGGTCGCGATGGCCTCGCTCTCCATGGGTGGGCACCTGCGCGTCGGCATGGAGGACGTGCTCACCATCAGCCGCGGCGTGCCCGTCGAGTCCAACGCCCAGCTCGTCGCGCGCGCGGTCGACCTCGGGCGGATCGCGCAGCGCGAGCCGATGACGCCGGCGCAGTGCCGGGAGCTGCTCGGCCTGGGCTGAGGGGTCTCCGCCGGCTCAGCCCGGTTCAACCTTGCAGGGGCAGCGGCACGCGGTGGATGGCCAGGTGGTCGTGGTTGGTGATCCACAGCGATCCCTGCACCGCCGCCACGCTGCCGCTGCCGGGAGGCAGCTCGACCACGTGGGTCACCTCCCGGGACAGAGGGTCGATGCGCAGCACGGCGGAGTCCGTCCGCAGCCACACCCCGCCTGCGCCGACGGTCAGGTCGCCGCCACCGATCCGCAGCCCGGTGACGGCGATGGTGTCCGCCTCGCCCGAGCGCGCGTCGGCGCGGGTGACCGAGCCGTCGCCCTGGTTCATCACCCACGCGGCTCCGAAGCCGAGGTCGAAGAACCGCGGCGACGGGCCGGTGGGCGCGCTCGTCCACTCGCCGCCGGCCACCGGACGACGCTCCACCGTGGCGTGATCGGTGACCACCCAGAGCCAGCCGTAGCCCGCCCGGACCGCGACCGTCCCCTCGGGCGCCTCGACCTCGTCGACGACCGCGTCCCCCCGCACGACCACGATGCGGGGCTCGCTGGGCTCGACCAGGACGTACGCCGTCCCGTCCGCGGTGGCCCCCACCGTGGACTCGGCCACCGGGCTCGCGCCCAGCGGCACCCGAGCCAGCACCTCGCCAGTGACGGCGTCCAGGCGGAGCAGCACCGACGGCGTCAGGCTCGGCACCAGCACCTCCGCGCGGGTCGACTCGAGTGCCTGGACGACCGCGCCGGGCACGCGGGTGCGAGCCGTGATCCTGGCAGACGTCCCGTCGTAGCGCACGGCACCGGGCCGCACGCCCGAGACCCACACGCCCGTCCCCGCCGCCACCGCGAAGTCGGCGAAGGGCCGGGCGCTGATCGTCCGTCCGTCGACGTCGTCGAGGGTGAGCGGGTCAGGAAGGTCCCCGGCGGGCAGGTAGTCGGGTGACTGGTCGGTCTCGGCCGGTGCCGATGACGGGCTGCTCGTCGGGGCGGGCGACGGGCGTTCGGGCTCCGCGTCGTCCTGTGCGCAACCGGCCGGGAGCACCAGACCGGCCATGAGGAGCGCGGCCACGGCCGCGCTGCGGACTCCGGGGACCATGCCTTCGAGGATCCGCGCGCCAAGGCCCGGGCGCCACCGACTTCGGCGGCGATCTAGACCGCCGGGCCGCTCGTACGTCGGCGGGCCGCTCGGCGTGGGCCGGCGCCTGAAAGCAAGATTGCTTTCACGCCACCACCCGCTTGAGCACGGCCGACGCCGCGGCATGGTCGAAGTCCTCGTCGAGGAGCATCCGCAGGACCAGGCCGTCGATCAGCGCGTGCACCGCGTCGATCCTCCCGGAATCGGGGCCGTCACCCAGCTGGGCAGCCAGGACGGCTCGCTGTCGTTGCCAGACGTCGCGCACCGCCTTGCCCACGGACGGGGAGTGCAAGGCGACCTGCAGGCAGGCGGTCCAGACCTGCGCATCGGACCTTTCTGCATCGTCGGCAGCCAGCCAGCTGTCCCAGGTGGGTCGCAGGTGGGGCGGGTGGCTCCGGCCCCGGGCATCGGCGACCAGCACCATGAGCTCGTCCATGGGCCAGCGGCGCAGCCGCCGGGAGAGAGTCGCGGCGGAGATCCCGCACCGCTCGGCCACGACGGCCTGGCTGGGCAGGCCCAGGCCGTGCTCCCGGATGGCCCAGTAGAGGCCGGCGGCCAGGCTGGCGGAGGTCGTGAAGCGGTAGCTCAGCGAGAGCGACATCAGGGACACCTGACCAGCCCAATAGGTTCGTCCCCGAACGCCAACCGCCCCTCCACAGGACCCTAGGAGCCGTCGACCTTCTTCATCCCCACCAGCCCGGGCCGGTAGGACGGGTCGTCGAGCTGGGCGATGGTGGGGGAGCCGAACATCGGCAGCCCCTGCCGCTTGCGCAGGAAGCCCCACACGATCGGCAGCACGAGCAGGACGGCGAGGCCCACCCCGGCGATGAGCATCGGGTGCGTCTCGTCCTTGCCGAGGAGCGCCCAGCCTGACTTGTCGAGCAGCGCCACGCCGCTCATCGTGAGGACGACGACGATGCCGCGGCGGATGAACGACTGCGGCACGCGGGGGGCGAGCATCGAGCCGAGGATCGTGCCGGGCACCGAGCCGATGACCAGCGGGACGAGGATCGTCCAGTCGATGCCGTGGAGGGCGATGTTGGAGATGGCCGCAGCCATCACCAGCGGCACGGCCTGCACGAGGTCGGTGCCCACCAAGCGCACGGCCGACAGGCCGGGGTAGAGCATGAGCAGCGCGATCATGATGACCGAGCCGGAGCCGACGCTCGTGACGCCGACGAGCAGGCCGCCGAGCATGCCGACGAGCAGGGTGGGCACCACGCGCACGGCCGGGTTGTCGTCGGAGACGTGGTCGCCCGAGCGCACCCGCAGCAGGTTGACGTAGAGCCGCAGGGCGTAGGTCGCGGCGGCGAGCAGCAGCGCGAAGCCGATGCAGATCACCAGCACGTGGTTGAGCTCGTCGATGTCGTCGGTGAACCACGACACGAGGTGTGGCCCGAGCAGCGCCATCGGGATCGAGCCGATCATCAGCCACTTGGCCAGCTGCATGTTGGGCGAGCCCTCGCGCTTGTGCACGATCGCGCCGCCGGTCTTGTAGATCGCGGCGGCAGTGAGGTCGGCGGTGACGACGGTCGCCGCCTCGCCCACGCCGAGGAAGAGCAGCGCCGGCGTCATCAACGCGCCGCCGCCCATGCCGGTGAGCCCCACGACGATGCCGACGAAGAAGCCGGCGGCGAGGATCGCGAAGAACGTGGCGGTGATCCAGTCCATCAGCTCGTCCCCTCCGACGTGGCGCGGCCGGTCAGGCGGGGCACGATGACGCTCAGCATGGCCCTGATTGTGCCGGTCGCGTGCTGGGCGGCTGCCTTCCCGCGCCGGTAGGGGTCGGCCACGTCGTGGGCGGGTGCCGACGGCGTACGCCGCTGCCCGGCCGCCGCGACGAGCTCGCGCCCGCTGAGGTCGGGGATGTCGGCGATCGTCGCCTCGAACTGGCCGAGCGTGAACACCTTGCGGTGCAGCTGCGGGAAGTCGTCGAGGATGTGCTGGCGGTGCGCCGCCTCGGCGGTCAGCACCAGGTCGGCCTGCTGGAGCACGGCCGCGCTGAGGGGGCGGCTGCGGAAGTCGTCGGCCGTGCCCGCGGGGAGCAGGTCGGACATCTCGGCGTTCATCCGGTGGCCGTCGCGGGCGTGGGTGCCGATGCTGGCGAAGACCACGTCGGCGTCACCGGCGAGGTCGCGGGCGATGAGCTCCATCGCCGGCGAGCGGCAGATGTTGGCGGTGCACACGAAGAGCACCTCGAGCGGCTCAGGCATGCGAGCCCACGAGGTGGAGGTAGCCGGCTTCGTCGAGCGCGACGAGCACGTCGTGGAGGGCGTCCTCGATGGAGCGGCCGGTCGTGTCGACGCGCACCGCGGGGTCGTCGGGCTCCTCGTAGGGCGAGGAGATGCCGGTGAACTCGGGGATCTCGCCGGCGCGGGCCTTGGCGTAGAGGCCCTTGCGGTCGCGCCGCTCGCACTCCTCCAGCGGGGTGGCGACGTGGACGAGGAAGAACGCGCCGCCCGCGGCCTCGACCATCTCGCGCACCTGCTCGCGGGTCTCGGCGAAGGGCGCGATCGGGGAGCAGACCGCCACGCCGCCGTGGCGGGCGATCTCGGCGGCCACCCAGCCGATGCGGCGGATGTTGGTCTCGCGGTCGGCCTTGGAGAAGGTCAGGCCGGCCGACAGGTGACGGCGTACGACGTCGCCGTCGAGGCTGGTGACCGAGCGGCCGCCCTGCTCGAGCAGGAGGTCCATGAGCGCGCGGGCCAGCGTGGACTTGCCACTGCCCGAGAGGCCGGTGAAGAACAGCACCAGCCCCTGGTCCTCGGGCTCGGGGCTGTCCTCCTCGACGATCGCGGCGATGGCCTCGGGGTACCCCCCGATGGTCGAGGAAGGCGCGCCGACGCCTGTCGCGAGGCCCGGGCCGCCCAGGGCGTGGACCCGGTCGGGACCGGCGTAGTTGCCGAGCACCTGCGCGCCCAGTGCGTGGTCGACGTCGGCGTCGCCGTGCGAGGGCAGTGGCACCGCGACGACGGTCGCGTCGTCGAGGAGGTCGGCCGCGGCGAGGGTGGCGCGGACCAGCGCGACGGGGGACAGCTCGGGCGTGCCGGTGCCGATGAGCGCGACCAGCACCACCCGGCCGAGACCGCGCAGCTCGTCGATCTCGGCCTTGGTGAGGGCGTCGGTCACGGGCACGAACGTCGCGCCGGCGTGCTGCTCGCGCACCTGCGCGGGCGTGAGGTGCAGCCGGCGGAAGGGGCCGTACTGGGCGTGGGTCAGCGGCTCCAGCGACCCGTCGGCGGCAACGCGCGCCAGAGGCAGGCCCTCGGGGTCGACCAGCTCGGCCTCGGCCGCGCCGTCGGGGAGGGTGAGCGTCACCGCGCTCCCGGGCTCGTCGAAGCGCGCGATCGGCGCGTAGGCGCCGGAGACGAGGAGCTCCAGGTCGTCGAGCTCGGTCGGCGTGGGGCAGTGCTGGATCACCCGCGCATCCTCTCAGACCTGTGATCGCCTAGCCTGCCCGCATGTCTGCCGCTGGCCTCCCCGTCCCTGGTATGCCCGTCGTGGCAGAGATCGTCCGCTCCGGGTTCGTGGAGGGGCACCACTACGGCTCGCTCGTCGCCCTGGCTGCGGCCGGCTCGGTGGACTGGTCGGTCGGTGACGTCACCTCCCCGGTGCTGCCGCGCTCGAGCAACAAGCCGATCCAGGCGCTGGCGATGGTCGAGCTCGGCCTCGACCTGCCCGACGACCTGCTCGCGCTGGCCTGCGCCTCGCACTCGGGCGAGTCCTTCCACGTGGACGGCGTACGCCGCACGCTCGCCTCGGCCGGCCTCGACGAGTCGGCGCTGCATACCCCGGTGGACTACCCGCTCGACGACGGCGCCCGCGACCAGCTGATCCGCGCGGGCGGAGCGCGCTCGCGCATCCTGATGAACTGCTCGGGCAAGCACGCGGCGATGCTGGCCACCTGCGTGCTCCGGGGCTGGGACACCGCGACCTACCTCCATCCAGACCACCCGCTGCAGGTCGCGATCCTCGAGACCTTCGCCCGGGTGACCGGCGAGCCCGTCGACACCGTCGCCGTGGACGGCTGCGGCGCCCCGCTGCTCTCGACCTCGCTGACCGGCCTCGCCCGCGCCTTCGCGGCGCTCGCCACCGCCACCGAGGGGCCCGAGCACCGGATCGCCGAGGCGATCCGCCGGCACCCGCAGAACGTCAGCGGCACCACCCGCGACGAGCTCGCCCTGCACCGGGCGATCCCCGGCCTGATCGGCAAGGCGGGGGCCGAGTCGGTGTACGCCGTCGCGCTGCCCGACGGCCGCGCGTGGGCGCTCAAGACCGACGACGGCGCGCACCGGGTCCGGCCGGTGCTGATGGCCGAGGCGCTGCGGCGCTCCGGCGTGCTGGACGAGCCCGGCGTGGACGCCGACGCCGTCCGCTCGACCGGGCGGCTAGAACTGCTCGGCGGAGGAGTTCCTGTGGGGGAGATCCGCGCCGTCTTCTGACCCGCGCGCGGGCAGCAGGGCCAGCAGCACCACGCCCAAGGCGGCGCCGACGAGGGTGCCGAGCGTGTTGGCGACCACGTCGGTGTTGGTCGCCGAGCGGCCGTCGAGCCACACGGCCTGCACCACCTCGACGAAGAAGGACGCAACGAACCCTGTCGCCGTCCAGTCGCGCCATGAAAGACGAGGCCACACAGGGATGCCGAGCAGGCTCACTGGCACGAATGCAGCGACATTCAGACCGAACTCGACGCGTGAGGCTGCGGTCAGGGACTCCGGCACACCGGCGCGCGCGAGGATGTGGGACGTGGTCTCGACGAGCAGCGTCGGACCAGCTGCCGAGGGGGACAGCAGGGTCACCGCCAGGACGACGATCCAAGCGGCCAGGGCGAGGCCACATGTGGCACGCACGATGACAGATGGGGTGTTTGCGGGCACCCGTGAAGTCTAGAGGCCTCGGCGCAAACTGCCTTGTTAGCGCGGATCTTCGAGTAGGTACTGATCTTTGTGAGCGTACTCACGCCGCGAGGGTTTGATTTTGCTAACAACAGTTAGCACAATGGAGGTATGGCGAAGGACAAGAGCACCAAGACGAGCAAGGCTGTCGCCGGCTCGCTGGGCTCGCTGGGCGACTACCTCAAGGAACAGCGCCTGGCCGCCCAGCTGTCGCTGCGTCAGCTCGCTGACCAGGTCGGCGTGAGCAACCCCTACCTCAGCCAGATCGAGCGCGGCCTGCGCAAGCCGTCGGCCGAGGTGCTGCAGCAGCTGGCGCGCGCCCTGCGGGTCTCCGCCGAGCAGCTCTACGTGCGCGCCGGGATCGTCCACCCCGACTCGGGCCAGGCCGGATCCGTGGAGCTGGCGATCCTCGCCGACACCGGGCTGACCGAGCGGCAGAAGCACTCGCTGCTCGACGTCTATGCCTCGTTCCTCGCGCTCAACGAGCGCGACGCCGCCGCTTCCTGACCCCCCAGCCCTGACAGACCACACCACCACCCCAAGGAGAACGACATGGCCACCGCCAAGTTCGACATCAAGACCGAGGCCCTCAAGCCCGTCCTCGCCGGCGTCGGCGTCACCGACCTCGCCGTCGAGGCCGTCCGCGAGGCCGTCGCCGACGTGCAGAAGCGCATCGCCGCGGTCCAGAAGGACGTCACCACCCGGGTGGCGGACGTGCAGAAGTTCGACGCCAAGGCCACTGCCCAGGCCCGCCGCGCCGCCATCGAGGCCCGCGTCACCGAGCTGCAGGCCGAGGCCAAGGCCTACCCCGCCAAGGTGACCTCGCAGGTCTCCACCCTGGTCGACGAGAACGTCGCCGCCGCCAACGCCACCTACACCGAGCTGGTCAAGCGCGGCGAGTCGCTCGTGACCCGCATCCGCCGCCAGGAGGCGACCACCGCCACGGTGAAGTCGGCCAAGACCACCGTGTCGAAGGCGAAGACCACCGCCACCCAGGCCAAGGAGGCCGCCGAGGCCGAGGTCGTCGCCGCCGACAAGACCGCCGCCACCAAGGTCGCCCCCAAGCCGAAGCCGACGGCCAAGAAGGCCACCCAGAAGGCCGCCGGCAAGAAGGCCGCGGCCACCAGGGCCCGCAACACCGCCGCGAAGAAGACGGCCACCGCCCAGGGCAGCGCCAAGGCCACCGCGACCGCCGCGAAGACCACGGCGACCAACGCGGTCAAGGCCGTCGCCGACGCCGCCGAGAAGGTCGGCGACTGAAGAGCACCAGCCGATGACGACCAGCTGACGCTGTTCTGAGCACCGCCCCCGCCCACCGGATCCCCGGAGGGCGGGGGCTTCGTGCGTCGCAGGGTGTGCGTGCGCCCCTTACGCTGTGCAGGTGAACATCTACGCGTTCCAGAGCAACTTCATGCTGGTGGTGCTCGTGGTGCTGCTCGCGGTCAAGGGCTTCGCCTTCGTCAACGCACTGACCTGGTCGGTCGAGGCCTACGACGCGGCCGGCAAGCTCACCAAGCAGGCGTGGTGCGCGATCACGGGCCTTGGCTTCGTCGCCCAGCTGATCCTGATCAGCTCCTCGCCGCTCGGGATCATCCACCTGGCGTTCACCATTGCCGCGCTCGTCTACCTCGCCGACGTACGTCCTGCGCTGGCCGAGGTCACCTCGCACCGCTGAGCGCTGCCGCCCCGGCGTCGGTCCGCGCGTCTACGTGGCGAGGTAGCGGTCGAGCGCGGCCAGCGCGTCCTCGGGCTCGAAGCCGGTGGCCCGGATCTTGTCCAGTGACATCGCGGAGTTGAGCGGGCGTGGGGCGAACGGGTTGCCCTGCGCCAGCACCCCCTCGGCGTACGCCGCAGTGGTGGTGCCGGAGACGTCGTCGGCGCTGCGACCGGACCGCTCGAAGACGGCCTGCGCGATCTCCCGCCACGACATCGCCGGTCCGGCGTTGGACAGGTTGTAGGTGCCGAAGTCGGCCCCGCTGTCGAGCAGGTGGACGGTGGCGCGCACGAGCTCCTCGGTGAAGGTGAGCCGGCCGACCTGGTCGTCGACCACGCCGGGCGAGACGCCCTTCTCGGCCAGCGACCGCATGGTGCGCACGAAGTTCTTGCCCTCGCCGATCACCCAGGAGGTGCGGAGCAGGTAGTGACGCGGGGCGAGGCCGACGGCGATGTCGCCGGCTGCCTTGGACTGGGCGTAGACGCCGAGCGGGGAGAGCGGCTCGTCCTCGGTGTGCCCGGGCTCGAGGGGGGCGGTGCCGTCGAAGACGTACTCCGAGGAGTAGTGCACGAGGGTGAAGCGGTGCTCGCGGGCGAGCCTCGCGAGCGTGGCCGGGCCGGTGGCGTTGGCGGCCCACGCCGTCACCCGCCCCTCGGTCGTCTCGGCGGCGTCGACGGCCGTGTATGCCGCAGCGTTGAGCACGACGGCGTACTCGTGCCACGGCCAGGCGGCGACGGCCTCGCTGTCGGTCAGGTCGAGCGCGGTGACGCCCTCGCCCCCGAAGAGGTCGACCCGGTCGGCGTCGGGGTACGCGGCGAAGAGGGCCCGGCCGAGCTGGCCGAGCGCGCCCACGATGAGCGTCTTCTTCGGCGCCATCGCGGTGCCCGGGTCGAGCGCCGGGGCGTTCTGGTCCTTATCGCTGATGATCGCCTCGCTCAGCGGGATCGGCCAGTCGATCGCGGCGGTCGGGTCGCCCAGCGCGAGCGCGGGGTAGGTCACGCCGGGGCGCCAGTGGTCGTTGACGAGGTAGGTGTAGGCGGTCGCGTCCTCGAGCACCTGGTAGCTGTTGCCGACGCCGCGCGGGACGAAGACCGCCACCGAGGTGTCCATCTCGAGGGTGAAGGTCGTGCCGAAGGTCGTGCCCTCGCGCATGTCGACCCACGCACCGAAGATCCGGCCGGTCGCGAGCGAGATGAACTTGTCCCACGGCTCGGTGTGGATGCCGCGCGTGACTCCGCGGTCGGAGTTGAACGACACGTTGTTCTGGACCGGGCCGAAGTCGGGCAGCCCGACGGCCAGCATCTTCTCGCGCTGCCAGTTCTCCTTGAAGAACCCGCGGTCGTCGTCGCGGCGGTCCAGGCGTACGACGACGAGACCGGGGATCGGGGTCGTCTCGAGGCTCGGCAGCTGGTGGGGGGAGGGGCTCACTGGCCCTTCTCCGCGTACTTCGCCTCGACCGCGTCCTTGTGGGGGCGCCACCAGTCCTCGTGGGCCTGGTACCACTCGATGGTGTTGGCCAGGCCGGACTCGAAGTCCTGGAACTGCGGCTGCCAGCCGAGCTCCTGGCGCAGCTTGCCCGACTCGATGGCGTAGCGCATGTCGTGCCCGGCGCGGTCGTTGACGTGGTCGAAGTCGTCGGCGTCCTTGCCCATCAGGGTGAGGATGAGGCGGACGACCTCGAGGTTGTTCTTCTCGCCGTCGGCCCCGATGAGGTAGGTCTCGCCGATGCGGCCCTTCTCGAGGATCGTGAGCACGGCCGAGGAGTGGTCGTCGGCGTGGATCCAGTCGCGGACGTTCTCGCCGGAGCCGTAGAGCTTGGGGCGGGTGCCGTCGATGACGTTGGTGATCTGGCGCGGGATGAACTTCTCGATGTGCTGCCAGGGCCCGTAGTTGTTGGAGCAGTTCGACACCGTCGCGCGGACGCCGAAGCTGCGCACCCACGCGCGGACCAGGTGGTCGGAGCCGGCCTTGGACGCGGAGTAGGGCGACGACGGGTTGTAGGGCGTGTCCTCGGTGAAGCGCTTGGGGTCGTCGAGCTCGAGGTCGCCGTAGACCTCGTCGGTCGAGACGTGGTGCAGGCGCTTGTCGTGCTTCCGCACGGCCTCGAGGATCGTGTAGGTGCCGAGGATGTTGGTGCGGATGAACGGGCTCGGGTCGTTGAGCGAGTTGTCGTTGTGCGACTCCGCGGCGTAGTGGACGACCGCGTCGTGGGCCGCGACCAGCGGGTCGACCACGTCCTCGTCGGCGATGTCGCCGACCACGAGCTGCACCCGGTCCTCGGGGAGCCCGGCGAGGGACTCCTTGCTGGCCGCGTAGGTCAGCTTGTCGAGGACGGTGATGCGCAGGTCGGTGTGGTCGACGAGGTGGTGCACGAAGTTCGACCCGATGAACCCCGCGCCCCCGGTCACGAGAAGGCGTTCCATGGCCGGGAGTCTAGGGTGCAGCGGCTCCGACCGCCGAGCCGGTGATGCTGAAGCTGGGCTGGGTGACCAGGCCCGGGTCGTCGTACGACGCCTGCCCGCGGCCGGTGCGCGTCCAGCCCTCCGGCAGGTCGGAGACGTCGTAGCCCGCGGGCCACTGCACGCTGACCTTCAGCGCCTGCGGGACCACCATGCCCTGGGGGGTGGCGTCGAGGCGATAGGTGAGCGTGCCGTCGTCGCCGGGCACCGCGGCGGCAGGGACGACGTACTCCAGGACCGCCTCGCGCGTCTCTCCCGGTGGCAGGACCAGGCGCAGCAGCTTGTAGGGGCGGCCGTAGTAGTCGAACGTGTCGGTGCCGAGCGCCTTTCCGGCAGCGCTCGCACTGCGGATCTCGACCCCGTGAGGCAGGAAGACGCCGAGGGTCATGCCGTTCCACCGGGTGAAATAGGTGCCGCCCTGCGGATCGGCGAACGGCTGCAGGTAGGGAGGGGAGTCGTTGTGCACCGAGATCGTCATGCGCACCCGTGCCGATCCGTCCTCGCGGAGCTGCACGTCGCTCGTGACGACTCGCTTCTGCCAGTAGTCGGACTTGCTGACGTTGGTGTTCTGGTTGAAGACCGCTACGTAGTCGTGGTTGGTGTCGGAAAGCTCTCCAGCCAGCCCGATGTCGGCCAGTGGAGCCTGCACCTGCGGGTCACGCATCCAGATGGCGAAGTGGCGGGCGCGGGCCGAGTCGCGCAAGGACATGACCTTCGCGAGGCTGTCACCAGGGCCGAGCACACGGTCGGTGAAGATCGGGATCATGGCGCGGTTGAGCTGCTTGCGCTCCTCGTTGGACGAGAACGAGTCGTAGTCACCGATGAGCTTCTCGACGAAGGCTGCCGAATCCAGCGTGCCGTAGTAGGGCACCTCCACGGGACCGGTGATGTCCAGCAGGTTGCCGAGGGCGACGACGTCAACGGCGATCAAGCCGTCCATCTCCTGGTCGCGCTTGCGCGACCACCCGCGGAGCAGCTCCTCCCCGGACACCGACCACTCGGGTGCGAAGGTGGAGGTGGACAGTCTCAGCTTGCCCGTGTGGAACGGATTGCCCTCCACCTTCGGCCACCGGCCCACGCGGTAGAGGTACGGATCGGTGGCGTCCTGGGCCTCGCCCACGGTGACCTTCCCGTCCGTCATCGTCAGCACTGACATGGTGAGCGGGGCCCCGCCGGAGAAGCGCTGCTCCGAGGGGTTGAGCAGCGCAAGCAGGTACTTCTTCTCCTCCCCGGCAGCGAGGAGACTGGGGAGGGCGTCGGCCAATGGCTCGAATCGCTCGGCGTCCGACGCGAGGGGGCTGACCACCGCGGCTGCTTCGTCGCGCGCGTCGGCCACCCGGGTGCCGATGCCGAGGGCGGAGTCGTGGACCTCGCCGAGCTCGGTGCGAGCGGTGTCGAGGCTTGACGTCGCGTCGGAGACTGCCTCCACCACCGTGGTCAGGGTGGGGATGTCCACCGACCCGTCCCTGAAGAGCTTGGCCTTCTTGCCGTCGACGAGCGGCCACGTCTTCACTCCGACCTCAGCGACGGAGGTGAGCTCGTCCAGGGCGTTTCCCATGTGGCGTACGTCGGCCACCGGGCGGCCGATGACGGGGATCATGCTCCAGACGTCACCACCGATGCCCTGCATCGCGTCCTGCACCTCGTCCGTGTGCAGACGTGCGTTCGTGACGTGCTTCCTCGCGCGCTTGAAGTCCTGGCTGGTCAGCGCCGCCTTGGCTGCCTCGAGATCGGCTTTCGCGCTCTCCGCGGCGGCGGGCGCCTTGCGGAAGGGCAGCGCCAGCAGACCCAGCACGACGACGAGGAGGATCAGCCCCCCGACGAGGAGCAGCGGACGCTGCCAGGGCCGGGTGGACGACGAGCGACGCGACTTCCCCATGCCGGCGATGGTCTCAAGACGACCCCGGTGCGCCCAAAACCCCGACCCGTCCGGCGAGGGACCTCAGGACGCGCGCGAGCCGGTGATGCTGAAGCTGGGCTGCGTGACCAGGCCCGGGTCGTCGTACGACGCCTGCCCGCGGCCGGTGCGCGTCCAGCCCTCCGGCAGGTCGGAGACGTCGTAGCCCGCGGGCCATTGCACGCTGACCTTCAGCGCCTGCGGGATCACCATGCCTTGCGGGGTGGCGTCGAGGCGGTAGGTGAGCGTGCCGTCGTCGGGCACCGCAGCGGCAGGGACGACGTACTCCAGGACCGCCTCGCGGACGGTGTTGGGCGGCAGGGTGAGCCCGAGCAGCTTGTAGGGGCGGCCGTAGTAGTCGAAGGTCTTCGTGCCGACGTCGTGCCCGGCGACGCTCGCGCGGGTCACCTGGACGCCGTCGGGCAGGAAGACGCCGAGGCGCATGCCGTTCCAGCGGGTGCGGGCGGCGCCGCCGCGCGGGTCGCCGTAGAGCTGGTTGGCGTAGGGCGGGGAGTCGTTGTTCACCGTGATGGTCAGCTGCACCTGCGCGGAGCCGTCCTCGCGCAGGCGGACCCGACTGGCCACGCTGCGGCGCTGCCAGTAGTCGGACTTGCTGGCGTTGGTGTTCTGGTTGAACACCGCGACGTAGTCGTGGGGGGTGTCGGACAGCTCGCCGGCGAGGCCGACCTCGGTCACCGCGGCCTGCACGTCGCGGTCGCGCATCCAGATCCCCAAGTGGCGTCCGGCGGCCGAGGCGCGCAACGACTCGATCTTGTCGATGCCCTGGCCGGGTCCGAGCAGCCGGTCGGCGAAGAGCGGGACGAGCGCGAGGTTGAGCGCGTGGCGTGCCTCGTTGTCGGGGAAGGCGTCGTAGTCGCCGACCATCTTCTGGGTGAAGTTGCCGGCGTCGATGCGACCGTAGACCGGCACGTCGACCGGCCCGGTGATGGTGAGCAGGTCGGCCAGCGCGACGACGTCGACGGCGATCAGGCCATCGGTCTCCTGCCCGGCGATGCGCGACCAGCCGCGCAGCACCTCCTCGCCGGAGACCGACCAGTCGGGGGCGTAGGTCGAGGTCGACAGCCGCAGCTTGCCGTTGTGGAAGGGGTTGTCCGTGACCCGCTCCCAGCGGCCGACGCGGTAGAGCTCCTTGTCGGTGGTGTCGCGCGCCTCGCCGATCGTGAGCCGGCCGTCGGCGACGGTCAGCGGCGCGAGGGTGAGCGGCGCGCCGCCGGAGAAGCGCTGCTCGCTCGGGTTGAGGAGGGCGAGGAGGTAGGTGCGCTCGCCGTCGGCCCCGAAGAGGGCGGGCAGCACGTCGGTGAGCGGCTTCGTCCGGCGCGCGGTCGCAGCCAGCGGGGCGACCACGTCGGTCGCCTCGTCGCGGGCCTCGGCCAGCCGGGTGCCCACGCCGATGCCGGAGTCGTCGACCTCGCTCAGCTCGACCTGGGCGGCGTCGAGGTGCACGCTCGCCTCGTCGACGGCGCTCACCAGCTTCTTCAAGGTCGGCACGTCGACGGAGCGGTCGCCGAACAGCGTCGCCTCGTCGCCGTTGACGGCCGGCCACGCGCCGACGGCCAGCTCGGCCGCGGTGGTCAGGTGGTCGAGGGCGTTGCCGAGGTGGCGTACGTCCGAGACCGGGCCGCCGACGACCGGCACCAGGCTCCAGACGTCGCCGCCGATGCCCTGCATGGCGCCCTGGACCTGGTCGGCGTGGCGACGCGCGCTCTCCACGCTGGCCTCCGCGGCCTCCACGTCGCCGTTCGAGAGCGACGTGCGCGCTGCCTCGAGGTCGGCCCTCGCGCCCTCGGCGTGCCCGGGGGCCTTGAGGAAGGGGATCGCCAGCAGGACGAGGACGACGAGCAGCAGGAACAGCAGGCCGATGATCGTCGAGGGATGCAGCAGCCGTCGCGCAGGGCGGGCGTAGGACGGCATCTCCACATGGTGCCCCACGGGACCGGGCGACGTGCCCACAATAGGGTGGGCCCATGCGCGGAATCATCCTGGCCGGTGGCACCGGCTCCCGACTCCACCCGATCACCCAGGGCATCAGCAAGCAGCTGGTCCCGGTCTACGACAAGCCGATGATCTACTACCCGCTGTCGACGCTGATGCTGGCCGGCATCCGAGACGTCCTGATCATCACCACGCCGCACGAGGCCGACGGCTTCCACCGCCTCCTGGGCGACGGCTCGCAGTTCGGGATCAACCTGACCTTCGCCGTGCAGCCCAGCCCCGACGGCCTCGCGCAGGCCTTCGTGATCGGCGCCGACCACATCGGCAGCGAGCGCTCGGCGCTCGTGCTGGGCGACAACATCTTCTACGGCTCCGGCCTCGGCTCGCAGCTGCTGCGCTTCTCCGAGCTCGACGGTGCCGCCGTCTTCGGCTACCACGTGGCCGACCCGCGCGCCTACGGCGTCGTGGAGTTCGACGACCAGGGCCGCGCGCTGTCGCTGGAGGAGAAGCCCGAGCACCCGAAGAGCGAGTTCGCGGTGCCGGGGCTCTACTTCTACGACAACGACGTCGTCCAGTACGCCGCCGAGCTCGAGCCGTCGGCGCGCGGCGAGCTCGAGATCACCGACCTCAACCGGCGCTACCTCGAGGAGGGTCGCCTCCACGTCGAGGTGCTCCCGCGCGGCACCGCCTGGCTCGACACCGGCACCTTCGACTCCCTCAACGACGCCTCCAACTTCGTGCGCACGATCGAGGGCCGCCAGGGCTTCAAGGTCGGCGCGCCCGAGGAGGTCGCCTGGCGCATGGGCTGGCTCTCCGACGACGAGCTCACCGAGCGCGCCGAGCCGCTGCGCAAGAGCGGCTATGGCGAGTACCTGCTCGGGCTGCTGCACCACGGCTGAGGCTCACGCCAGGTCGGCGGCCACCATCCGCGCGACGATCTCCTCGAACTCCACCGTCGGCGCCCAGCCGAGCTCCTCGCGGGCGCGACTGGCGTCGCCGACCAGCTCGGTCGGGTCGGCGGGGCGGAAGTAGGCCGCGTCCTGGCGCACGAGGTGCTCCCAGTCTTCGATGCCGGCTGCGGCGAAGGCGGCCGCGACGAAGTCGCGCACGGAGTGGGCGCGACCGGTGGCGACGACGTAGTCGGACGGGTCGTCGGCCCGGGCGGCGCGCACCATCGCGTCGACGTAGTCCGGCGCCCAGCCCCAGTCGCGACGCGCCTCGAGGTTGCCCAGCACCAGCTCCTCGGCGTCGCCGCGCGCGATGGCGGCGACCCCGGAGGTGATCTTGCGGGTCACGAAGCGCTCGTGGCGGCGCGGCGACTCGTGGTTGTAGAGGATCGCGCTCGACACGTGCAGGTCGCGATGGCGGAAGACGCGGGCAGAGAGGTGCGCGAAGGCCTTCGCGGCGCCGTACGGGTTGACCGGGCGGACCGGGGTGTCCTCGGTCTGCGGCGACGCGTCGGCCTCGCCGAAGATCTCCGCGCTCGAGGCCTGCACCAGTCGCACGCCGCCCACGAGCCGCGCCGACTCCATCAGCGCGACCGCCGCCTGACCGTTGACGTGGGCGGTGAGGTCGGGCTCGTCCCACGACTGCGCGACCGAGCTGATGGCGGCGAGGTTGTAGACCTCCTGCGGTGCCAGGTCGAGCACGAGCCGCCGGGTCGCCTCGAGGTCACCGAGGTCGCCGGTGTGCAGCACGACCTCGGCGGGGCAGTGGGCCGGCGGACCGTCGGCCTCGAGCACGAGCGCGTGGACCTCCATGCCCTCCGCGACGAGGCGCTCGGCGAGGTAGGTGCCGTCCTGGCCGCCGATGCCGGTGATGAACGCAGCTGCGGTCACCAGCCCGCCTTGACCGCCGCGATGTCGCTGTCGACCATCATCGCCACCAGCTCGGGGAAGGACACCGTCGGCGCCCAGCCCAGCTTGTCCCTGGCCTTGGAGGCGTCGCCGATGAGCAGCTCGACCTCGGCGGGGCGCATGAACCGCGGGTCCTGCGTGACGTGCGTGGTCCAGTCGTCGATGCCGACGTGGGCGAAGGCGAGGTCGAGGAAGTCTCGGATCGAGTGGGTCTCGCCGGTCGCGATGACGTAGTCGTCGGCCTCGTCCTGCTGGAGCATCCGCCACATCGCCTCGACGTAGTCGCCGGCGTATCCCCAGTCGCGCTGGGCGTCGAGGTTGCCCAGGGCCATCGAGTCCTGCTGGCCGAGGTGGATCCGGGCCACGGCCTGGCTGATCTTGCGGGTCACGAACTCCGGCCCGCGGCGCGGCGACTCGTGGTTGAACAGGATCCCCGACGAGGCGTGCATGCCGTAGGACTCGCGGTAGTTGATCGTCATGTAGTGGCCGTAGACCTTGCTCACGCCGTAGGGCGAGCGGGGCCAGAGCAGGGTGCTCTCGCGCTGGGGCACCTCCTGCACCTTGCCGAACATCTCCGAGCTCGAGGCCTGGTAGAACCGGATGCTCCCGGGCTCGTCGCCCGCGTGGAGGCGTACGGCCTCGAGCACGTTGAGCACGCCCATGCCGGTCACGTCGCTGGTGACGAACGCGTTCTCCCACGAGTAGGCCACGAACGAGATGGCGCCGAGGTTGTAGACCTCGTCGGGCTGCGACACGCTCATCGCCCGTATCAGGCTGGAGAGGTCGGTGAGGTCGCCGTTGTGCAGCCGCACGTCGGGGACGACCTTCTCGACGAGCTCGCGCCGGGGGTTGTTCTGACCGCGGATCAGGCCGTGGACGTCGTAGCCCTTCGCGAGGAGGAGCTCGGCGAGGTAGAGGCCGTCCTGGCCGGTGATTCCGGTGATGAGAGCGCTGGGCATGACCCCCACTCTGTCAGGGACGGGTGTCGTTAGGGTGACGTCCATGAAGATCCTCGTCAGCGGTGGCGCCGGCTACATCGGCTCGCACACCGTCATCCAGCTCGTCGCGGCCGGCCACGACGTGGTCATCGTCGACAACTTCAGCAACTCGAACCCGACGGTGCTGGGGCGGATGGAGGCGCTGACGGGGACCAGCATCACGCTGCACTCCTTCGACCTGTGCGACCACGACAAGACCGCGCACCTCTTCGCTGCCGAGGACTTCGACGCCGTCATCCACTTCGCCGGCTACAAGGCGGTGGGGGAGAGCGTCGAGAAGCCGCTCGACTACTACGAGAACAACCTCGGCTCGACCTTCTCGCTGGTGCGTGCGATGCAGCGCCACGACGTGCACAAGCTCGTCTTCTCCTCCAGTGCCACCGTCTACGGCACCGACCAGGCCGGTGCCACTGAGGACCAGGCGACCTTCGCCACCAACCCCTACGGCTGGACCAAGGTCATGCAGGAGCAGATCCTGCGCGACGTCGCCGCCGCCGACCCGCAGATGCGCGTCGCGCTCCTGCGCTACTTCAACCCGGTCGGGGCGCACGCGTCGGGCACGATCGGCGAGGACCCGTCGGGCATCCCCAACAACCTGATGCCCTTCATCGCCCAGGTCGCGGTCGGCAAGCGCGAGAAGCTCATGGTCTTCGGCGACGACTACGACACCCCCGACGGCACCGGCGTGCGCGACTACATCCACGTCGAGGACCTCGCGGCCGGCCACGTCGCCGCGCTCGAGGCGCTCGAGCGCACCACCGAGCCAGTCAACACCTGGAACCTCGGCTCCGGCCACGGCACCAGCGTGCTCGAGCTCCTGCACGCCTTCGAGCGGGCCGTGGGCCGCGAGCTCCCCTACGAGGTGGTGGCGCGACGCCCCGGCGACGTCGCGACGTCGTACGCCGACCCGTCGAAGGCCAACGCCGAGCTCGGGTGGAGCACCCGGAAGAGCATCGACGAGATGGCGGTCGACGCGTGGCGCTGGCAGGAGCAGAACCCGCGCGGGTTCGCCGGCTGATGCGCCGTCGCCTCGCGGCGGTCGTGCTGCTGGTCGTGCCTGGGTCGGTGGGGGTCGGCGTCCACGCCTCGGCTCGAGCGGACCATGGTCCGCTCGACGCCCGGCATGCCGTGCGTCAGGGGTCCACGGCGGTCGACAAGTCCACCGGACCGCTGGCCGGCCGCGTCATCGTGGTCGACCCCGGCCACCAGCTCGGCAACCACAACTTCCCCGCCGAGATCAACCGGCTGGTCCCGGCGGGTGGCTTCACCAAGCCGTGCAACACCACGGGCACCGCGACCGACGGCGGCTACCCCGAGGCGACCTTCGCCTGGCAGGTCTCGCGGCTGGTCGCGGCCCGCCTGCGCGCGCTCGGCGCGACCGTGCGGATGACCCGCCACGCCAACCGCCAGGACCGGTGGGGTCCGTGCGTCGACGCGCGTGGCCGGGCCGGCAACGCGATCCGCGCCGACCTGAAGATCTCCGTGCACGCCGACGGGTCGTACGCCGCCGGCGCGCGGGGCTTCCACGTCATCGCCCCGGCCGACCGGGCGCCGTGGACCGACGACATCCACGACTCCTCGATGCGGCTCGCGGCCTCGGTGCGTGCGGGGTTGGAGGCGCAAGGCTTCCCGGTCGCCAACTACGTCGCCGGCGGTGACGGGCTCGACGTCCGCTCGGACCTCGGCACCCTCAACCTCAGCGACGTACCGACCGTGATGGTCGAGCTGGGCAACATGCGCAGCGCCACCGAGGCGCGCGTGATGACGTCGGCCGACGGACGTGCCCGCTACGCCCGCGGGCTGGTCGCGGGGGCGCGGGCCTTCACCGACCGGGTCCCGGTCAGCTGACGGCGAGCTCGGTCATCGCCCGCAGGACGGTGCGCAGGTGGGGCACCTCGTGGGTGCGGACGAGGTGGGTGCCGCCGAGCGCGGCGAAGACGGCGTAGAAGCCCTCGGCCTTGCGGAACTCGTCGCCGAAGAGGTCATAGCTGTGCGGCACCGCGTTGCACACCGGCACGCCCAGCGGGCGGAGCCGGAAGACCTGCGCCAGCACCCGCGTCTGGTGGCGCGCGCGGGTGGGCGGGTCGACGAGGTTGCCGTAGTAGAAGCCCATGCCCGGGTCGACGACGACCTTGTCGACGCCGAGCGAGCGGGCGTGTGCGATGCGGGGGGCGAAGTGGTCGAGCAGCACCGGGACGGGGTCGGCGTCGGGCGGCACGTCGGCGATCTCGCGGACGTTGGCCGTCTCGCCGAAGCACAGCACGACAGCGGCGTCGTACTCGGCGGCGAGGGCGAGCATCTCGTCCTCGTGCTCGCGGCCGGTCATGTTGAGGATGCGCGCGCCGGCGTCGAGGCACTCGCGCACGACCTCCGGCTCGTAGGTCTCGACCGAGACCACGGCCTCCTCGGCGAGGCCCTTGACGGCCGGGACCAGGGTGGCGACCTGGTCGTCGGCGGAGACCCGCGCGGCGCGGGCGTTGCTCGACTCGGCGCCGAGGTCGATGACCGAGGCGCCCTGGGCGACCTGGATGCGACCCATTCGCACCGCGTCCGCAGGGCTCGTCGCCACGCTCTCGCGGTAGGTCGAGTCGCGGGAGAGGTTGACGCATCCCATCAGGGTCACCGGGCCGTCGCCGACGACGACCGGACCGCGGGGACCGTCGATCACGACCGGCTCGACGGGGTGGTCCCAGGCGTCGGCGTGGGCGTCGTGGAGGGCCGCCAGGTCCGCAAGGGTGATCACGCCCCAAAGGGTAGGGGGGAGGATGAAAGCGTGAGTGAATCCCTCGAGCTGCAGAAGCTGTCCGACCTGTCCGACGACGAGCTGGCCGCGGCCTACACGCCCGAGCGCGAGCCGTGGCTGCGGGTGAACTTCGTCAGCACCGTCGACGGCGCCGCGCAGGGCTCCGACGGGGTGAGCAAGAGCATCAACAACGACGCCGACAAGCGGGTCTTCGACGCGCTGCGAGCCCGCGCGGACTGCCTCGTGGTCGGCGCCGGCACGCTGCGCACCGAGGGCTACGACGTGCCGCGGATCCCGCTGGTGGTGGTGAGCCGCTCGGCCGACCTGCCGCCCACGCTGCGCGACGCCCCGCCCGGACGCATCCTGATGGCGACGGTCGAGTCGGCCGACGGGCTGGCGCGGGTGCGCGAGGAGCTCGGCGAAGAACACGTCCTCGTCCTCGGCGAGGACGAGATCGACCTGGCGCTGCTCAAGGCCACGCTGGCGGAGCGGGGCTGGGTCGAGCAGCTGTGCGAGGGCGGTCCGTCACTGTTCGCCGACCTGCTCGCCGCGGGTGTCGTCGACGAGCTCTGCTGGACCGTGGTGCCGGCCCTCGCCGGCGGCGACGCCGTACGCATCGCCACCGGCGCCGAGGTGGACGTGGCGCTGCGCCCCGTCCTGCTGCTGGAGCAGGACGGGACGCTGCTGGGGCGCTGGCTGGTTCAAGGCGCCGGGTAGTCCACCACGTAGCTCGGCTGTCCGGGCCGGGTGCTGTCGACCCGCGCGCCGATGTCGTTGACGACGTGCTCGATGCTGCCCGCGTCGAGGTTGACCGTCAGGACGTGGTGCAGGCGTACGCCGGCCCGGTCGGGCACCTCGAAGCCGCTCTGGGTGGTGATCGAGGGGTCGTTGCGGTTGAAGACGTAGACGCCGCCGCCGTAGAGCTGGTGGCGCTGCACGTCGTCGGCGACCTTGTAGCCGGTCCAGCCCAGGGTGCCGTCGGGGCGGGTCCAGTCGGCCTGCGAGGGCGGGTCGTAGGGCAGCTCGTTCTGGTAGAGCACGACCTCGCCGTCCTCGCCGTTCCAGATGGTGTTGTGCTGCTGGTAGTGCTCGACGAAGAGACCGGTGGCCTGCACGCGGTCGCCGTTGACGACCAGGCCGACGCGGCCGGTGTTGGTGTTCCACCGGTCGGTGTCGCCGCTGGCGCCGACGGTGAAGCCCTCGACGCCGTGGTCGGCACGCCAGACCCACGCGTGGTCGACCAGCACGTCGTCGGCGTCGATGCGCAGCGACACGTCGGCCTTGCCGACGTGGGGTCCGCCGACGCGGAAGTAGACGTCGTTGAGCGTCGTGGTCGGGACGTCGGCCGACGGGCGACGACCGCCCGAGCTGCCCGGGCGACCCTGGACGTGCATCAGCGTCCTGGACAGCGTGGTGCCGGCGTCGATGGTGACGCCCGCGACGACGACGTCGGTCGCCCCGTCGCGCACGACCACCGGGGTGGCGCCGCCGACTGCCGTCAGCGTGGCCTGGCCGAGGCCGAGCACGACCGTGTGGTCACGCCCGATGACCAGGCTGCGGTCGATGTCGTAGACGCCGGGCGTGAGCAGCAGGTTCTTGCCGCGGGCCAGGGCCTGGGCCAGCACCTGGGCCGACTGGCTGGGGCGCGCGACGTGGAACGACGACAGCGGCAGGTCGGTGCCCGCGGTTGGGCCGTCGGCCCAAGAGGTGCCGCGCGAGTCGGTGCGCGCCCTCGGCACCCGCACCTGCCAGCGACCGTCGTCGCCGACGTGGAGGAACGGCTTCTCGCGGCTGAGCGGCGTACGGTCGAGGGTGGTGTAGGGCTCGGCCGGGAAGCCGGCCTCGGACGGGGCGCCGATCGTGCCGGCGAAGACCTGGTTCCACACGCCGTTGCTCCAGCCGCCGACCTCGCTGTTGCGGGTCAGCCACTGCTGCTGCGAGCCGTTGATGACGAAGGACGCGCGGGAGTCGGCGAGGTAGCCGCCGCTGGCGTACTGCGGGCCGGCCGTGCAGTAGTCCATCAGCGACAGGTTGCCGCCCCGGATGTCGACGCGGCGCAGCGAGGAGGCCTGCGAGGTGGCCCAGAAGTTCGCCGAGGCGCGGCAGCCGTCCTGGCCGGTGCCGTTGACGTCGATCGTCAGGTTGGACAGGGAGCGCCAGAAGTTGTTGAGCGCCACGCAGTAGGGCTGGGTGGGGCCGTCGGTGAGGCAGCGGTTGTAGACCTCGACCTTGCCGTTGATGACCGTGTCGGACGGGCGCGCACCGAGGCCGGCGACCTCGGTGTAGTAGCCGACCTTGATCTGCAGCGGCTCGGCGGCGGTGCCGTAGGTGCCGGGCAGGAACAGCAGGCTCCACCGCTGTCCCGACATCTCGGCGTCGACCTGCTGCTGCCAGATCTCGTCGGCGCGCTGGCGGATCTCCGCGGTCGGCATCGAGGGGTCGAAGACGATGACGCGGCTGCCGAGGCCGGGGTCTTCAGCCGGCGTGGCTGCGGCCTTCATCGCGGTCTGGGGCGCGGGGGCCGCGCCGGCGCTGGACAGGACGTGGGCCGGCGCGAGGCCGACCACGGTGAGGGCGAGTGCCGCGATGGCGGCGCGCAGCGTCGTACGACGCAGGCGAGGACGGGGCATGGGGGACCTTCCGGGGGTGTGAGAGCGCTTCCACGCATCAGTGTGCCCCATCGGGTGTGATCCCCGCCACACCCCGTCTCCCGCTGCGGACGCCTAGTTGCCGAGGGCCTCGAGCAGCGCGCGGTTGAAGGCCGGGATGTCGTCGGGGTTGCGGCTGGTGATGAGGTTGCCGTCGACCACGACCTCCTCGTCGGCCCACTCGCCGCCGCCGTTGCGGATGTCGGTCTGCAGGCTCGGCCAGCTCGCCAGACGGCGCCCGCGCACGCGGTCGGCCTCCACGAGCGTCCACGACGCGTGGCAGATCGCGGCGACCGGCTTGCCCGAGTCGATGAAGTCGCGGATGAAGGCGACCGCGGTGTCGTCCATGCGCAGGGCGTCGGGGTTGGCGACGCCGCCGGGCAGCACGAGCGCGTCGTAGTCGGCGACGGCCACGTCCGACACCCGCCGGTCCACGCGCTGGGTGCTCGACTTGTCGAGGTGGTTGAACAGCTGCACCTCGCCCTCGTCGAGCGACAGGAGCTCGGCGGTGTGGCCGGCGTCGAGCGCTGCCTGCCAGGGCTTGGTCAGCTCGACCTCCTCGACACCCTCGGAGGCGGTCAGGAACGCGATTCGCTTCGACATGCCTCCACGCTCGCTCGGGCTCGGGTGGGGGACAACCGCCTTCGGGGTGGGGTGAGTTGTGGTGGGTCTGGTCGGCGGTGGCCTGGTGGTCGCGTTCCCCGGATATCCGGGGATCGCCACCGAGGCCCAGCCGAGAGCTCAGCCGATGACGCCCGCGTTGTCCTTCGCGAGCGAGCGGGAGATGACCATCCGCTGGATCTGGTTGGTCCCCTCGAAGATCTGCATGACCTTCGCCTCGCGCATGTAGCGCTCGACGGGGAAGTCGCGGGTGTAGCCGTAGCCGCCGAGGACCTGGACGGCGTCGGTGGTGACCTTCATGGCGTTGTCGGTGGCGACGAGCTTGGCGACCGAGGCCTCGCGGGAGAAGGGCAGGCCGGCGTCCTTGAGCCGCGCGGCGTGGAGCATCGTGGCACGGGCGGCGACGATCGCGGCCTCCATGTCGGCCAGGACGAACGCCAGGCCCTGGTGGTCGATGATCTTCGAGCCGAAGGTCTCGCGCTCGCGGGCGTACGCCACCGCGGAGTCGAGGGCGCCCTGGGCGAGGCCGACCGCGACGGCGGCGATGCCGAGGCGGCCCGAGTCGAGGCCCTTCAGCGCGATGCGGAGGCCCTCGCCCTCCGCGCCGAGCCGGCGCGAGGCGTCGATGCGTACGTCGTCGAAGCGCATCGTCGCCGTCGCCGAGCCGGTGAGGCCCATCTTGCGCTCCGGCGGGTCGGCGGACAGGCCCTCGGAGTCGGCGGGGACCAGGAAGCAGGAGATGCCGTTGCGATCGTCGGAGGTGCGGGCCATCACCTTGTAGAAGTCGGCGTGACCGCCGTGGGTCGTCCAGGCCTTGGCGCCGTTGATGACGTAGGAGTCGCCGTCGCGCCGAGCCGTCGTACGCATCGCGGCGGGGTCGGAGCCCGCGTGCGCCTCGGAGAGGCAGTAGGCCCCGAGCAGGTCGCCGCCGAGCATGTCGGGCAGCCACCGCTCCTTCTGCTCCTCGGTGCCGAACTCGGCGAGGCCGAAGCACGACAGCGCGTGCACGGAGACGCCGACGCCGACCGAGGACCATACGGCGCCGATCTCCTCGAGGACCTGGAGGTAGACCTCGTAGGGCTGGTCGCCGCCGCCGAGCTCCTCGGGGTAGGGCAGGCCGAGCAGGCCCGCCTGGCCCAGCATCCGGAAGACGTCGCGCGGGAAGGTCTCGGTCGCCTCCGCCTCGGCCGAGCGCGGCGCGAGCTCCTTGGTCGCGATCTCGCGGGTCAGGGCGAGCAGGTCGCGGGCCTCGTCGGTGGGGAGCTGGCGGCGTGCGGTCATGTCCGGGAGGCTACCGCCGGGGTCGGCGCACCTGAACTCGGAGGCGGGGCGCGAGGGTTCCCTGTCGAAACTGGAGCCTCACCCCCGAAGTTTCGGGGTGGAACCTCGGGTTTCCCCGGATATCCGGGGAACGCGACGGGAACGCGACGGGGGCGGCGACGGGGGCGGCGACGGAGAGCCGGGGCGGCTCACGCCGGCGCGACCACCACGCCCTCCTCGGCGAGCGTGGCGAGGGCGTCCGCGACGAGCGCGGGGGCGTCGGGGTGCTCGCCCGCGAGCGCCTGTGCCCGGGCGACGAGGTCGTCGAGGCCCTGCGGCGTCTCGAGGGCCAGCCAGAGCAGCACGCCGAGGCCGGCGAGCACCTGCACCCGGTCGCCGACCATCAGCACCAGCTCGTCGTCGTACTCCACCGCGTCGTGCCAGGCCGCACGGCTCCAGGTGCCGGGCGGCGCCGGGGCGAGCGGGGAGGAGGGGTGGTGCACGCGCGGCGCGGGCGCCTGCGGCGAGGCGTCGAGGAGCAGCACCAGGTCGTCGAGCCAGTCGGCGAGCTCGTGGTAGTGCAGGCCCCACGCGCCGCCGCAGGCGTCGATCGTCTCGGCGAGGCGGAGGATCGGGTGCTCGAGCAGCGCGAGGGAGGAGCTCTGCGGCACCATCGCCGCGATCGCGTGGGCGGGGGTGATCGGCACCAGGCCGGAGTCGTCGTCGCCGCGGTGCAGCAGCACGATGCGGTGCAGGCGCGCGGAGGCCGGCGGCGGGAGCAGGCCCAGGTCGTCGGGCGAGACCGACTGCTTGCGGTGGGGGGCGTCGCGGTCGGTGATGACCGACAGTGGCTTGGGGTGGGCGTGCACGGTGAGCGTGTCGTCGAACGACGTGGTCTCGTCGGAGAGGTAGCCCAGGCGCGTGGCGAGCAGGCCGATCGCGGTGGTCTTGCCCGACCCGGAGGCGCCGATGACCGCGATGGCGCGTCCCGCTGCGTCAGCGACCGCGCCGGCGTGGAGGTTGATCCGCCGGCCGGCGGTCGCCTCGAGCGCGACCATCGTGACGCGGGACGTGAGCGCGTAGTCGTGGGCCAGCTCGTCGTCGCCCAGGCCGGTCAGGTCGACGACCGCGGCCGCCGGCTCGTCGGTGAGGGCACGGCTCCACTGGTGGCGCAGCCGCGCGACGGCACTGCCGGCGGCGGGGATGCCGACCGGGACCCCGAGGACCGACACCACGAGCGCGGGCGGCCCTGCAGGTGTGGTCACGGCGCCCACTCTAGGGTGGCCCGGTGGGTTGGATGCGCGATCGCCGGGTGCTGGTGGCCGTGGCTGTGGCCTACGTCGTCGCCGTCGTCGTGCTTGTGGTGGGCCCGTGGGGCCGGCAGCTCAACGACGCCACCGTCGCCTGCTACGACTGGTTCCGCTACCACTGGCCGCTCGCCCCGCTGTGGGCGCTGCCGGAGCACTACGGCGTGCTGCTCAACGTGGCGCTCTTCGTGCCGGCCGGTGCGCTGCTCGTGGCGCTGACGCCCTGCCGCTGGTGGGGCGCGGTCGTCCTGGCCGCCGCGGCCTCCGGGGCGATCGAGCTGGCGCAGGCACGGTGGCTCGATCGCATCGGGGAGTGGAGCGACGTCGGGGCCAACACGCTCGGCGCGGCGATCGGCGCCCTCGCGGTCACTCTTCTATCACGACGCCGATCACGACGAGCTGGTCCACCAGCGTCGCCACGTCGTCGCTGATGCTGTCGGGCTCGGCGCCGGTCATGGCGGCGGCCGTGGCGATGACCTCCTCCAGCGTGCCGCCCTCGTCGAGGGCGAGCCACACGACGCACCCCGACCCCTCGAGCAGGATCGGCGGACCCTTCGGGACCCGGGTGAGGTACGCCGTCGGCTCCTCTCCGCCGTCGAGGTCCTCCTCGCTGACCCACGCGACGTCGTCGGCGATGCGGTAGCGCATCACGAGCGCCGCACCCGACTGGTCAGCTCGCCGGCCGCCCGGCGCAGCCGGAGCCGCTGGCGCGCGCGGATGTCGCTGCGGGTGGGCGCGTGGCCGAGCTCCATGCGCAGGTGGTCGCGGTTGACCCGCATCGCCGCCGTCAGCAGCTCGGCCTTGGCCCGCAGGGTCGTCGCCGCAGCGAGCCGGGCGCGCCACTCGTCGAAGCGGCTGCCGCCACGGGTGACGTGGCGCCAGAGCAGGTAGGTGGGGTCGCCGCGGTGCAGCTCGAGCTCGCCGATGCCGGCCGCCAGCGCGACCTCGGCGTGCAGCTCGGTTGCGAGCGCCCGCACGGCGTCCTGCTCCTCGGGCGTGGCAGCGGTCCACGCGTGGTCGAGGTCGGTGGTGCCCCCGGAGCGCGCGGAGTGCAGGGTGAGGATGAGCCGCTGGGCCGTGCGGTTGGGCACGGGGCAGTCGCGGTGCGCGATCTGCCGCACGACGCGGTCGCGTGCGAGCACGTCGTAGGCGCGCTCGGCGTCGATGGTGACCCCGGGCCAGCTCATGTGCACGTCGACCCAGCCCCAGTCGTCGTGCCACCAGTTGGCGGCGTGGGCGAAGACCGAGCCGGTGGCGAAGCTGGTGCGCTGCTCGAAGCCCACCGACTCGACCGCGGTGACGAGACTCCTCAGGTGGCTGGGCCGGACCAGCACGTCGACGTCGCTGGAGTGACGGCCCTCGGGGCGCAGGCCCGGCAGCACCGCCGGTCCCTTGAGGTGGAGCAGGTCGATGCCGCGGTCGTCGGCGAGCTTCTGCACCACGGCGTGGGCGAGGTGGACGCGGGCGGCGACGGGCGCCGCGCGGACGTCCGTCTCCTCGCTCATGCCGCCCATCGTGCCAGTCGCGTCCCGGCGAGTGTCGCCGATTCAGCAGGGCGGTGACGGCGTACGCCCTACACTCGCGAGCATGACGTTCGGGGACTTCGTCCGGCTGAGCCGCGCCTATGTCTGGGTGCTGATCGGCTGCACGGTCCTCGGTGCCGCCCTGATGGTCGCCAAGACCACCCAGGACCCGGTGCTCTACTCCGCCACGGCAAACGGCCTCGTGAAGGTGGGCGAAGCGGGGAGCGCGGCCGAGGAGCAGGGCAACGCCTCGCTTGCCGAGGACAAGGCCAACCTCTACGCCTTCCTCGTCCCCACGACGCCGGTCGCGGAGCAGGTCGTGAAGGAGCTGGGCCTCGACATGCCGCCGAGCGCGATCGCCAGCCGCTTCTCGGCGACTGTCAACTCCGACGTCAACGCCATCACGATCTCCGCCGTCGGCACGACTCCCGAGGAGGCCCGCGACCTGGCCAACGCGGTCGTCGACGCGGTCGTGGTCGTCGCCCAGCAGTACGAGACCGGCGAGGAGAACCCGAGGGGGCCGTCCCTCACGCGCATCATCCCGGTCACGCCGGCCGAGCTGCCCGGGGCGCCGTTCACGCCGGACTACCGCGCGGCCGCGATCAAGGGCGCGCTAGGGGGCCTCGCGCTGGCCTACGCCTTCCTGATCGCGCGGCGGCTGATCGACCGCCGGGTGCGCTCGGCCAAGCACGTCGAGGACGCCACCGGAGCCGCAGTGCTGGGCGTGATCCCCAAGGAGGACGCGCTGGGTCGCGTGAACCGCGGCGTACGCGGCGACCTGGGGCGCGCGGCCGAGGCATTCCGCGTGCTGCGCACCAACCTGCGCTTCGTCGACGTCGACAACGAGCC
This sequence comes from Nocardioides sp. Soil774, assembly GCF_001428125.1. Lineage (GTDB taxonomy): Bacteria > Actinomycetota > Actinomycetes > Propionibacteriales > Nocardioidaceae > Nocardioides. Next base: position 161,310 of record NZ_LMSM01000001.1, read on the forward strand.
ACGCCGCATCGTGGTGACCTCCGCGCTGGCGGGCGAGGGCAAGTCGACCGTGTCGTCCAACGTCGCCCGTCTCGTCGCGCAGGCCGGGACGCCCGTGCTGCTCATCGACGCCGACCTGCGGCGTCCGATGATCGCGACCACCTTCGAGATCGACGGCGCGGTCGGGCTCACCCAGGCCCTCGCCGGCGACGTCGACGTGCGCGACGTCATCGTGGAGTCGGGCGTGGCCAACCTCAGCCTGCTGCCGGCCGGACGCATCCCGCCCAACCCGAGCGAGCTGCTCGGCTCTCTGCGGATGAAGCAGTTCATCGACGACCTCTCCGCCGACCACCTCGTCATCCTCGACGCACCGCCGCTGCTGCCGGTCACCGACGCAGGCCTGCTCTCGGCGTTCTGTGACGGCGCCCTGCTGGTGCAGGCGGCCGGCAAGACCCAGATCGAGCAGAGCCAGCAGTGCCGCCGGATCCTCGACCAGGTGGGCAGCCGCCTGCTCGGCGTGGTACTCAACAAGGCGCCCGTCAAGGGTGCGGCGTCGATCGCCTACGGCGGTGGCTACGGAACCTATGGGGGCTACGGCGGCTACGAGGCCGACGACACCTCACGCGAGGCCGACGCGACCGCGGGCGGGGGCAGGCGGCGCAAGCACCCCAAGAAGGCAGCCAAGAACGCGGCCAAGAAGGACGCCGAGGCCGAGGCGCAGACGGAAGCCGACGCCGGGGTCTAGTAGGCGCCGCGGCTGGCCAGCACGGCGGTGACCGTGCGGGCCAGGATGAGCAGGTCCTGCACCATCGACCAATTGTCGACGTAGTAGAGGTCGAGGCGCACCGTGTCCTCCCACGACAGGTCCGAGCGGCCGGACACCTGCCAGAGGCCGGTCATGCCGGGCAGCACGTTGAGCCGACGCAGCATGTCGTCCTCGTACTTCTCGACCTCCGAGGGCAGCGGCGGGCGCGGCCCAACCAGGCTCATCTCGCCGCGCATGACGTTCCACAGCTGGGGCAGCTCGTCGAGGGAGAAGCGGCGGATGAAGCGACCGGGTCTGGTCACGCGAGGGTCGGTGGTGCTCTTGAAGAGCACGTGGTCGGCGCGCGGGTCGAGGTCGGCGAGGCGCTGCTCGGCGTCGACTGCCATCGAGCGCAGCTTGAGGCAGGTGAACTCCGCGCCCTCGCGACCCACGCGGGTCTGGCGAAAGAGGGCCGGGCCGCCGTCGTGGAGCCTGATCCAGAGCATGACCACGGCCAGCACCGGCCAGACGACGGTCAGGATGAGGAGCGCGCCGACGACGTCGAACGCGCGCTTGGCGTCGTTCGTCGCGAGCTGGGAGCGCGAGCGGCCCAGGTGCATCAGCGGCAGCCCGGCGACCGGCCGGATCCGCACCCGCTCGCTTGAGACGTCGGTGACGTTGGGCGCCACGATGATCTGCACGTTGGCGTGGTCCTCCAGGTCCCAGGCCAGGCGCCGCAGCTGGGTGGAGGAGCTCACCGCGCCGGCGGTGAAGAACACGATGTCGGGCGAGACCTCGTCGACCACCGCGCGCACGTCCTCGCTGTGCCCGAGGACGGGGATGCCGCTTGCGGTGCGCTCGAGGCCGGCGTAGTCGCTGGGGATCAGGCAGCCCATCACCCGGTAGCCGAGCCACGACTCGCGTGCCAGGACGGTGTGGATCTCGCCGATGTAGCCCGGGGTGCCGACGAGCAGGACCGTCTCGTTGAAGTGCCCGGCGCTGCGCAGGCGCTGGATGATCCGCCGCGAGATCAGTCGGCCGATCAGCAGCAGGATCACACCGATCGGGAAGAGCAGGATGAAGAAGCCGCGGGAGAGGGGGTACTGCATGAGGAACGCCATCGTGGCCACGAGCGCGGCGGTGAAGAACGAGGCGTTGACGACCAGCTTGAACTCCTCGGTGCCGGCGCCGAAGACGTGTCGCTCGTAGGTGCCGAAGATCGAGAGCATCACGATCCAGGTGGCGACGAAGAACCCGCTCGCCAGGACGGTGTTCTCCAGGACGTCGCCGGCGGTGTCGAAGATCGGCAGGGTCAGGCGGAAGCGAATGGCGAGCGCCGTGGCGGCGGTAATCATCACCAGATCGATGACGCCGATCAGCCAAGGGAGCAGGCGGATGCCTTCAGGCCGCACGTCAGAGCCCCCTGTCTTCGTCCAGCGCGATGCGACGGATCCGGTCGATGAACCGGGCTTCCCCGAACAGCTCGGCTCGCGCCCTCAGTCTGTCAGGGTCCCACCGCTGCCGGTCGTGATCGGCGAGGGCGGCGGCGATGAGCTCGGGCTCGGGCGCGTCGAAGAACAGGCCGGTCTCGCCCTCCACGACCGTCTCGAGGAAGCCACCGCCGCGCAGGGCGACCGCCGGCACGCCGAACGCGGCGGCCTCGAGCGGGGTCAGCCCGAAGTCCTCGTGGCTCGCGGCCACCAGCACGCCCGCGTCGGCGTACACCGCGCGCAGCTGCGCGTCGGAGAGCCCGCCGAGCAGCTCGACGTTGTCGGGCAGGGTGGCGCGCAGCCGGCCCTCCTCGGGGCCACGACCGACCACGACGAGGCGGCGGCCGGTGCCGCGCACGGCCTCGATGACGGCGTCGACGTTCTTGTAGGGGAGCAGGCGCGAGACGACCAGGGCGTAGCCCGGCTCCCAGCCGGCCAGCTCCGGCACCGGCTCGCGCGCCGCGGTGGCGTCCATGCCGTGCGGGGGCGGCAGCAGCTCGGCGTCGCGGCCGTACGTCGTCTCGATCCGGCGCTGCACGACGCGGCTGTTGGCGAGGTAGACGTCGGCCTGCGAGGCGCGGGTGCGGTCCCAGCGGCGCAGGAGCGGTCGCAGGGCGAGCAGCGGCGGCCCGATGGGGGAGCGCCACGCGGCGCCGCCGAGGTATTCGTCGGTCTGGTAGAGCCAGCGCGCGGGGTTGTGGCAGTAGACGACCGTGCGCCCGGGGGCATCGAAGCCGTGGGCCCACCCGCTGCTGGAGGCGACGACGACGTCGGCGTCGACGCGCATCCGCGACGAGGCGGGTGCCAGGAGCGGCAGGGCCAGGCGGTGGTCGCGGCGGAAGGCGACGACGCGGTTGAGCGGCGAGGTGCGCACGTCGGCCTCGGCGAACTCCGGGTAGGTGCCCTCGGGGTCGTAGAGCGTGGTGTGGACCGGTGCCTCGGGGAAGGCCCGCATCAGGCTGAGCACCACTCGCTCGGCGCCCCCGCGCTGGGTGAGGTAGTCGTGGGCGATCGCCACCTTCGGTCGCACGGCTACACCCCCAGCTCCGCGAGCAGTCTCTCCACCCGGCGGCGTCCGGCCCGCGGGGAGTACTCATCCTGCCAACGCAGGCGTGCGCGCTGCGTCACGACGCGCACTTCCTCCGGGGTGGCTTCGAGGGCGCGAGTCACGACGGCCGCGAGGTCGTTGGCGTCGCCGGCACGGGCGACCCACGGGTGCTGCGGACCGGCGACCTCCGGCAGTGCGCCCGCGTCGGACACCACGAAGGGCACGCCGGCGGCCATCGCCTCGGCGACGACGAGCCCGAACGGCTCGGCCCAGACGCTGGGAAAGACCACGACTGCGACCCGGGAGAAGAGGTCCGCCGGTGCCACGTGCCCCAGCCGGCGCGTTCGGGTGCCCAGCGCGCTCAGGGCCTGCTCGACCTTGCGCACGTCATCGTCGGACACGTACCGGGTGTCACCGGCGAGGAGGAGGGCCGCAGTCGGCAGTCGGCCCATGGCGCGGGCGAGGACGTCGACGCCTTTGTCGGTGGACAGTCGACCGAGGTAGCCGACATCGCGGGACCAGCCGGCGACAGGGTCCAGCTGGGTGAGCTCCGCGGTCCAGTTGGCATGCGCCCGGCTGTCCGCGACGCGGCTCGCCATGTCGGACGACGGGACGAGCGTGGCCAGGGCACCTCGCCTGGCGAGGGCAGCGGCCGCGGACTGCGCATGGCCGCGGGGGTCCTGGTGAAGGTGGACGATGCGGTGTCGGTGCCCGGTCGTCGCCAGCGCCGGCACCAGACCGTGGCACCACAGCAAGCCCTCGCGCGCGGCGCGGTCCCACGCGCGGAGCCGCGGGAGGTAGTCGCGTCTCCCATCGGCCCGGATGGGTACGACGTCCGCGCCCATGGACGCGGCAGCATCGAGCACATCGGTCGGGCGGTCCGGCGACACGACCGTGACCCGACGGCCGAGGTCGAGGAGCACCTCGGCATGGCGCAACAACATCTGCTCGCCGCCGCCGAGGTCCGGATTGTTCGCGGCGAGGAAGATCCTCTCAGCCATCGGACGGGCTCCTAGGTGGAGAACGAAGTGCGTGGCCGAGCGCCAGTCCGACTGCGACGGCCATCGGGGTGTCGAGCAGGACCTCCCCGAGCGTGATGGCCATGACTCCGATGCCGATGATCGCTCCCTGTGCGCCGGCCGCAACGAGGTCGCCGTGACGCGACTGCCTGGAGAGCCGCAGGAAGGTGAGGACCAGCAGCGCCAGCACGAGCAGCAGAGCCAACCAGCCGCCTTCCTGACGGATGGCAAGGTAGGAGTTGTGGAAGAAGAACTCGAGGTCGCGGATCTCCACCTTCGCCGTGCCAGGTCCGTGGCCGTACCACGGGGCGGCGTCGAGCTGGACCTGCTCCTGGGCGATGATCCGCTTGCGGAGGTTGTCGCTGCCCGAGCGGTCAGAGAAGGGACCGAAGGTGGTGAGCGCGCGTGGGATGTTGTCGACCACCCAGACGAGAGCGACCGCCATCGCCGCGCCGCCGAAGGGTCCGAGCCGGCGGCCCACCAGCACCCAGACGCCCACGAACGCACCCGCCAGCAGACCGGTGCGGGACAGGCAAAGCGCCAGGCCGGCAACGATGGGCACGGCCACGGCGGCGCGCACCTTCCAGCGCTCGTCGCAGAAGAAGACCGCCAGGGTGCCGAGCACGGCGATGAAGTACGCGCCTGCGTTGGGGTCGGCGAGGAAGCCGGTGAGCCGCCCCTCATAGGCGCCGCCGCCGATGCCGACGACAGCCAGCGCGATGACGGCGATCAGACCCGCCGCCAGGCCAGCCCCGACGGAGCGCGGGGACAGACGCACCGTGCCGCCGGCCCAGATCAGACCCGCGAGGATCGCGACGTGGCCGACCCGGCGGGTCCAGTCGACGTCGTTGGCCAAGCCCGAGTAGACGAGCAGCGCCAGGAGCGCGCCGAGCAGGACCATGACGGCGCTCGGCAGTCTGGCCCCGCCGCGCGCCGGGCGGAACAGGCAGAGGCCGACGAGACCCGCCATGGCGAACTCGTTGATCGGGTAGCCGGCCACCTCCAGGCTGCGCAGTGGCAGCAGCGCCATCAGCGTGAAGTCGGACATCCGGATCTCGCGGTCGGCCTGGTCCGCCCGCTCGACCGTGCGGTCGGGGAGCTCCCACGGCGAGTCGACGCGGCTCATCGCCCGGCCCCCGCTGCGTCGTACGTCGCGACGACCTGCCCGCACATCTGCGCCACGTCGGGCCAGTCCGCGAGCCCCGGCCGGGCGTCGAGGTCGAGCCCCTGGCGGGCCAGCGCCGTCGCCACGGCAGCCGGGTCGTCGGCGGGCACGAGCGAGGTGGCGGGGAGGATCTCCGGGTTGGCGCCGACGTCGCTGGCGACCACGCCCATGCCCCGCGCGGCGGCGTCGAGCAGGGCGTAGGAGCAGTTCTCCCAGACCGACAACATCGCCAGCACGTCGTGCTCGGCCATCGCGGCGTCGGGGTCGACGAAGCCGGGCATGGTGACCGCGTCGCGCAGCCCGAGCCGCTCGACCTGCGCGCGCAGCGCCTCCTCCTCCGGGCCGGTGCCGGCCAGGGTGAGGCGGGCGGCGGGGTGGGTGGTGAGCAGCTCGGCGAAGCCGTCGACGAGGGCGGGCAGCCGCTTCTCGGGCGAGAGCCGCGCCAGCGACAGCACGCGCAGCCCGGTCGTTGGCCGCGACGCGAGGCTCGCCACCGGGTCGACGCCGTTGGGCACGACCGTGACCGGCACCCGCGGGTGCCACTTCTCCCGCATCACCTCGGCGGTGGCCCGGCTGACCGCGATCGCGGCGTCGAAGCGCCGCAGCCGCGCGGTGTGCGCGAGGGCCATCACGCGCGCCTTGGTGGTCGAGCGGTGGTAGACGACGTCGTCCCGGGCGATGCCGTGCTCGGTGGTCACGAGCCGCGGGCCCTGGCCCACGGCGAGCGCGGCGACGATGTCGGCGTAGGACAGGTGGGTGTGCACGACCGCGGGACGCTCACGGCGTACGACCTCGCGCAGCGTCGCGACCGAGGTGCGCAGGCCGTGGTCGGGACCGAACGGCGCCTCGGTGACGTCGGCGCCGAGCTCGCGCAGCCGCTGCGGCAGCGCACCGGGCGGGGCGAGGAAGGACAGCTCCCAGCCGGGCAGTCCGGCGCGCGCCACGTCGAGCACGTGGCGGGCCACCCCGGCCAGCTCGCTGACCGGGACCACCCAGAGTGCCACCCGGGACGAGGGGGGCTGGCTCAGAACCATTGCTCCAGCCGCTCGAGGGCGATCCAGAAGCCCTCGCCGTCGTTGACGTGGCCCTGCCAGATCTCCGGGATGAAGCTGACCCCCGGTGCCATCGCGTCGAGCTGCTGGGCCAGCACCGCCCAGTCGATCTCGCCGTCGCCGACCTGGACGCCCTCGCCGTCGACCCCGGTCGCGTCGACGAGGTGGAGGTGCTCGGTGTGCGGCGCGAGCAGTTCGGTGGCCTCGGCGAACGACATGCCGAGGTAGTTGGCCGACAGCTTGGAGTGGGAGACGTCGAAGCACAGACGGCGGTCGTGGCGCTGGGCGAACTCGGCGGTGTCGCGCGGGTCGACGAAGAGGTTGCAGTAGAGCTGGCCGCCCATGTACCACGGGTAGGGCGGCAGCGTCTGCGCGCAGAGGCGTACGCCGCTGTCGTCGACGCGGGCCAGCCCCGCGGCCACGCGGGCATACATCTCCTCGCGCTCGGCTGGGGCGACGAAGGCGTCGGTGGTGAAGCCGCCGAGGCTCGCCACGATCACCGGTCCCTCGGCGTCGGCCTTGGCGTCGGCGCCCTTGCCGAAGTGCTGCTGCATCTCGCGCGTGGTGTCGACGACGCGCTGGAGCTCGCGGATCGAGCGCTCCCAGTGGGCGTCGTCGGTGGAGGCGAGGTTGAGCAGGAAGTCGCCGGCGAAGAGGTCGGGCGAGTGGGTGGTGAAGCCCATCGGCAGGCCACCGTCGTACTTCGCGAACACGTCGGCGACGGGCAGGTCGAGGTCCTTGTAGGAGAAGTGGAACTCGAGGAAGTCGGGGGTGGTGTCCTTCGTCATCGCGTCGATGTCGTGGTAGCGCGTGGCCAGGCCCCACGGGCGGCGGAAGGAGTAGTCGCGCCCGCGGGGGGCGGCGTCGCCGAGATCGGTGGCGTAGAAGAAGTCGCCGGCCTCCAGCGCACGCGAGGTGGTGCGGCCGACGAGCTTGTCGAAGGCGTTGGGCTGCAGCCCGCGACCGGGGCTCTTGATGTCGATGTCGGCGTCGGTCAGGGTCTCGCCGACCTCGATGCGGCGGGCGGCGACCAGCGACTTGGCGAGGTTGACCCGGTTCATCATCTCGCCGGTGGAGACCGCGCGTGGCGCGGAGGTGCCGAGCGCCTCCTCGACCTCGCGCACCCGCTGCACCATCTCCTTGAACTCGCCCGGCAGCAGGCTGACCTTGTGGTCGTTGCCCTCGAGGTCGCGGTCGACGGTGAAGTGCTTCTCGATGATGCGTGCGCCGAGCGCGACGGCGGCGAGGGCGACGTGGAAGCCGCGCTCGTGGCCGGAGTAGCCGACCGGCGCCTGGGTGAGCTCGGCGAGGCGGGTCAGGTAGGCGAGGTTGATGTCCTTGAACGGCGCGGGGTAGGTCGACTGGCAGTGCAGGAACGCGTGCGCCACCCCGGTGCTGCGCACCAGGTCGACGGTCTCGCGGATCTCGCCCTCGGTGGACATGCCGGTCGAGATGACCATCGGGGTGCCGCTGGCGGCCATGTGGCGCAGCAGCGCGTGGTTGGTCATGTCGGCCGAGGCGACCTTGAGCGAGGTGATGCCGTAGTCGACGAGGCGGTCGACGCTGACCGGGTCCCACGCGGTGCACATGACGTCGACGCCGACGTCGCGGCAGTGGTCGAAGACCTCGAAGAGCCCATCGGCGCCGAGGTCGTACTTCGCGAGCAGGTCGAGGGTGTACTGCGGGCCGAGGTCCTCCCCGCCCGAGCCCGACGAGCCCTGGCGGTAGAGCGACTCCATGTCGCGCAGCTGGAACTTCACCACGTCGGCGCCGGCCTCGACCGACAGCTCGACGAGCTTCTTGGCGAGCGAGACGTCGCCCTGGTGGTTGATGCCGATCTCGGAGATGAGCAGTGCGGGCGCGTCGGGGGCGACGACGTGGCGGCCGATGCGCAGCTCGTCGGCCCGGTTGATCGCGATCGCGACGAGGTGACCGCGGTCGTCGACCAGGGCGACGTGGTCGATGCCGGAGCCGAAGGCGTGGCTGATCTCCGCGGGACTGCTGCCGATGGGCAGGCTGCGCGGCGAGGTGTTGGCGGCCTCGAGGGCCGGCACGTTCGTGGTGAGGCTGGCAGCGCTGCTCACCCAGCGCCGGAAGTCGCCGTCGGAGAGCACGCCGTCGAGGTGGCCGTGGGAGTCGACGAGGAAGATGACGCGCGCCTTGTTGGCGGTGATCTTCTCCAGGGCGCGCAGCACCGGGTCGCCGGAGTAGACGACGTAGGGCGTGAGGTCACGCTCGATGATCAACGCAGAGCCTTCTGTGGATGTAGGTGAGGGTCAACCGTAACGAGACACCCGACATCTCGTGGTCAGAGTGAGCCACGCGCTGTCAACAACCGGGCAGCGAAAGGGAATTGTCGCGGGTTGCCCTCCACTGCGTCGACCACTTTCGGTTGGGCTTCGACCTCACGGCGATCCCGCTTCCTGGCAGCCTCGCCAGCCCGCTGGGGGTGAACGTACTATCGCTACGGCACATCGCTTCATCGTGACACCCGTGAAAGTCCTGTTGCCAGCCCTCGCTCACGCGATGTGTCGTTCATCTGAGCGGTCAGCTCAGCGCGGCGGAACACGGGGGGAGGGCTGTGCGTAATGTTGCCTCATGCCTCATCGTTTGCTTGTCAGCGCCCGGCATGGAGTCGGCAACGTCAGGCGCTGGGTACGAGTGTCCAAGGCTGTCCGTGAGAGAGACCGGTCTCCTCAGCTCAAAGCCGAGGTGGATGCAGTCCGGTCAGGCCTCACCCTCCCGCAGCTGGAAGGCTCCCGGAAGGGTGGCCTGTGGGCGGTAGCGATGGTCAAGAACGAGGTCGACATCATCGAAAGCACGCTGCGCCACCTCGCAGACCAAGGTATTGATGAACTGCTGGTGGCGGACAACGGATCGACCGACGGGACGCTTGAACTACTGCGCGAATTGTCGCGGCAGCTCCCGCTGCACGTGGCTCTCGACAGCGAGCCGCGATACTTCCAAGGGCCGAAGATGACCGCATTGGCGCAGGCGGCTCGGCGCGCAGGTGCGTCATGGGTGGTCCCTTTTGACGCCGATGAGTTCTGGTTCGCCGCATCGACGACTGTGGGCGAGTACCTGCGACGTTGCGACGCCGGCGTGGTGCAGGCACGAATGTTCAACGTGTACCCGCAGGCCGATTGCACGAAGTGGCGGTTGGATCCCCAGCCGATGGATCCTCCGAAGGTCGCATTTCGCGCTCACCGACTGGCCCGTCTGTCGATAGGAAACCATTGGGTGTTGCACCCGGGTAGGCCGGCGCCTGGGTTGTTCATCGCGCACTATCCGTGGCGATCTGCCGATCAGCTCAAGCGCAAGACACATCAGGGAGCGGTTGCACTCACCGAGGAGCAGCGCGCCCAGGGATTCGGGTTCCACTGGACGGCGGGAGCAGCCGAGTCGGATCAATGGCGCCACGACGCGTGGGACGCCATTCAGCACGGCCGCGTGTTCCCAGGACTGCACTGGACCCCGTCGGGAACGCCGCTGTGGGATGTTGATCCGCGTCAGCACCGAGTATGGCCAGGCCCGGTCGAAGGAAGCAACTAGGGGATTGACCGTACTGACTCCGCCTCGTTGTGGAAGGCAGGAAGGACGATCACACGCGGGGGACGTGAGCAGAGCACTCATCCCCGCGCAAGTGTCTGATCCGAGCCACCGCGAGCGCCACATCGAACTCGGTGTCGATGTCGATGCCCTCGTCCTCGGTCATCACGAAGAGGCCGATCCGCCCGCCGAGCCGGTTGTTGTGCTGCTCGTAGACCTCGGTGCGGGTCAGGTAGAGCGAACCGGTCTCGCGATATCGCCGGGTCTCGTCGGTGAGGTCCTGGCGGCGGGGCCGGGCAGCGACGTCGTACGCCGCGGTTGGCGGGGCGCCCGCCTGCCAGATGAAGGGCGGCTGCTCGACGACGCCGACCATCGAGTCCACGCCGGCGTCGGTGAACTCGGCCAGCGCCCGCGCGAGCGTGTCGTCGTGGCGCACGGGCGAGGTGGCCTGGAGCAGCATGACCACGCCAGGGCGGCCGCGCTCTGCAGTCACCTGCTCGATCGCGTGGCGCACCACCGGCTCGGTGGGCGTGGTGTCCTGCGCGAGCTCGTCGGGGCGCAGCCACGGCACCCGGGCGCCGGCGGCGCGGGCGACCTCGGCGATCTCCTCGTCGTCGGTCGAGACCAGCACGTCGAGGCCCGGCGTCGCGAGTGCCTGCTCGATCGTCCAGACGATCAGCGGCTTGCCGCCGACGTCGAGGAGGTTCTTGCGGGGCACGCCCTTCGAGCCGCCGCGGGCGGGGATCACGCAAAGGATGGAAGCTGACTGTCCGCCCCGTGCCTGCATGGGGCCAGATTCGCAGAAGCGTCCACGACGCGACAGAGCAGGCACGGATTCTGCGTCTCGGCGGCGCAACGCACGAGTCACACCTAGCATCGTCGCGTGACGAGTTCCAGCACCGCGACGAGCGTCGACCGACGGCGCTACATCGAGCTCGACGGCCTGCGTGGCATCGCCGTCCTCGCAGTGGTCCTGTGTCACTACGGCAATGAGCTGGACCGGTACTTCCCCGGCCTGCCTCCGGCTGCCGTGTCCGGTGAACCGGTGGGCTGGCTGTTGCGATACGGCTACTTCGGCGTCCAGCTCTTCTTCCTCCTCAGCGGATTCGTCATCTTGCTTACTGCGCGGAAGGTCGCCACTCCTCGCGACTTCGTCGTGGCGCGCGTATCGCGGCTCTATCCGACCTACTGGGCGTGCCTGACCGTCACCGCCCTCGTGGGATGGCTGTCGGCACAGGCCGTGCTGCAACGGTTGCCGCTCGAGGTCGCGCTCAACTACTCCATGGTGCAGCGACTCATCCGGGTCGAGGACGTCGACGCGGCCTACTGGTCGCTCTCCGTCGAGCTGATCTTCTACGGGATCATCTGGTCCGTCTTCATGGCGCGAGGAGCGCTGCGTGACAAGGACGTGGAGCGGCTTGTCCTCGTGTGGTTGACCGTCGCCCTCGTGGTGGCGAGCTGGTACCGGGTCACCGACGGGTCGTCGATCACGCTCGTCGTCCTGCTGCTCACGGCGAGCCAGTACGCTGGATTTTTCTCGGCGGGCATGCTCCTACTCCTCAGCCGTGAGCGCGGTCGACTGCATCCTCTGGTGGCGGTCTGCGTCCTGGCGCAGGCGGTCGTGTCGTGGCTCGTCGTGGATGCGGTCGAGGCCACGGTCGTCGTGCCGCTGATGGCCTTCTTCGCCTACGTGATCATGCAGAGCCGGGTGGGCTGGCTGCGGGTGCCGGGCCTTGTCTTCATTGGCGCCATCAGCTATCCGCTCTACCTCCTGCACCAGAACCTGGGCTACCTCCTGATCGAGGCGGCCGCCCCCAGCCTCGGCCGTTGGCCGGCGATGCTCCTGGGGTTCGCCGCGCTCGCAGGCGTGGCCTGGGTGGCGCACCGCACGGTCGAGGGTCCGTGGTCGCACGCGCTTCGCAAGCGCCTCAGCCGGCAACCGGACGTGCGGAGGGCGCGACCGTAGGACCGGTCCGACCGGGCTGCCCGTGATGGTCGGGGTGCGCGTCAGGTCAGGTCGCGTGTGCCGCGACGATCTCGGCGACGCGACGCGCCGGCTTGAGAGCGCCGCGGGCGGGTGCCGCGGTGGGCGGACCGCCCAGGCGTCGCATGCCGTAGCGCTCCCAGAATGCGGCGAGCCACGCCGGCGGCCGGGGGAAGTCGACCCACGCGTTGCGGCCCTGCGCCGCCGCCTCAAGCACGCCGGTCGAGAAGACGCTGACGACGGGCGCGTCGAGCTCGACGAGCGGGACACCGGCCGTGTCGATGGTGATCCCGGCCCGGGTGTACGCCGCGAGCACGGCTCGTGACACCGCGTCGCGCTCCGACGGGTGCGGTCGGTAGACAGCGCCGTGCTCGCGGCATGTCGACATCGCCGCGTGGGCGAGTCGCGACCGCCAGAGCTCGGCTGCGTGTCCCTGTCCGAGGTAGGTCAGTGGGCCCGTGTCGCCACCCTGCGCTGTCGTGTGCGCTCCGGCCTGCCACAGCAGCTCGCTGCCCACGACCTCGAACGACACGTCGTGACGACCTGCCCGCCAGTAGAGACCGTCCTGCTCCGACCACGCCAGCAGGATCGCTCCCGGTGCCAGCGGCGGCGCCAGCGGCGTGATCAACCCGTGCTGGACCGCGAGGTAGGGGATCCCGCGCTCCTGTGCGCCGCGCCAGAGGTCGTGCCCGAGCTCGAGGTAGTGGCCGTCGGCCAGCACGACCTGCACCGACGCGGGCAGCGCTGCGGGAGTCGGCGTACGCACCCACCCGGGCAGCAGGTGGTCGATCGCATGCTCGGCCTGGACGATGCACGGGGTCTCGCCCATGAACGCCAGTGGGGCGACGAGTGCCGCGCGCCCGCTCGCCGTCGTCGCAGCGACGCCCACGGCGACACGCGGCGGCTCCGGGCTGTTGGTCCACGCGAGGACACTCGCCCGGTTCCCTGGCCCCAGCCGGCGCTTTAACGAGCGCACCGGGGTGCGACGCGCCCGCCACTGCTGCCAGTCATCCAGGTCGACCGGCACGCGCAGGCCTGTCATCGGATGTGCTGCCTCGCGGGGACGCCCGACACGACGGCACCGGCCGGCACGTCCTTGGTGACGACGGCGTGTGCGCCGATCACGGCCCCGGCTCCGATCGTGACCCCACCGAGGATGACCGCGCGCAGACCGACGAAGCAGTCCTCGCCGATCACCACCGGCCCCGTCCCGCGGATGAGCGAGTGGTCGTGCGGAGCGTGCTCGGCGGAGCCGACGTAGACGGACTCGGCGAAGGACGTCCTCGCGCCGATCGAGATCGGGGCCATCGCGTGCAAGTGGACGCCTGGGGCGAAGGAGACGTGATCGGCGATGTCGATCGGACCGCCTCCCGGCTCGCATGCCAGCCACGCGTCACGACCGATGACGCACTCGCGACCGATCCGGATGCGCTCGGGCCCGAGCACGGTGCGCGGCCGGTCGAGGACCGACCCAGCCCCGAATGAGCCGAAGACAGCCGGGTACGCCGTCCTGGAGAGCAGCGACGAGAGGCGCCAGCTCGCGGCCGATCGTCCGCGGAACAGGGCGATGGCGAGGAGGTCTGCGCGGGTTCGGGGCACGATCCGATGATCGCAGAACGTGCGGGACGGTTGCTCGCCCGTTGACAGGCTCGTCCCTACACTCGACGCCATGCCAACCCGGGTGCTCCTCGTCAGCCCCGCCTTCCACGGGATCTGGTCGTCGGTGGCATCCACACTGGAGCAGGACGGCCACGAGGTCGTCCCACACCTGTACGACGAGAACGCAGGTGTGGCCGCCAAGGCGCGCCACCACCTGACCGTCGAGCTGCCCGCCCGGCTGGGCCGCCCCACGGAGCCGCGGCTGGCCAAACGCCTGGGCGGCGCCGCGCGGGAAGCCGTCACGCGGGTCCGGCCCGACGTCGTCCTCACGATCAAGGGCGACGTGCTGGGGGAGGCCTACTGGGAGTCCCTCTCGGGCATCCCGCACGCCACCTGGCTCTACGACCAGCTCGACGCGATGAGGTTTGGGCCCGAGCTCTGGCCGTCGATGGGCGGGATCGGCAGCTTCTCCCACACCGACACCGACCGGCTCCGGGCCGCGGGGATCACCGCCGAGTACGTCGCCCTCGCCTACGACCCCGCGTTCGAGCCGGGCTCGCGACGGACGGGTGGCGTCGTGTTCGCGGGCGCCCGCTATCCCCAGCGCGAGGAGCTGCTCCTGCGGGTCCAGGCTGCGGGCATCCCCGTCGTGGCCTACGGCCGGTCATGGTCGAAGCACCCCTATGACCGGCTGCGCACCTGGGACCTCCACCGTCCGGCCATGTCCACTGCCCGCGAGCTGAGCCGGGGTGAGGCGCACGAGGTGATGCGAGCGGCCGACGCCACGATCAACATCCACGGCGCGCAGGACGGCTTCACCCTGCGGACGTTCGAGGCGAGCGGCATCGGCGCCGTGCACCTGATCGACCGACCCGACGTGACCGAGTTCTACGACCCGGGCTCGGAGGTGCTCGTCTACGACGGTGTCGACGAGCTGGTCGAGCTGTGCCGCCGCGCGTCCCGCGACCCCGCATGGGCCGACGCGATCAGGACTGCCGGGCGCAGGCGCACGCTGGCCGAGCACACGTTCGCGCACCGGGCTTCGGCCCTGCTCGACCTGGTCGAGTGAGCCCGGGCGGTCATCGACCGGAGCGTCGCCGACCGCCGCGCGACGAGGCTTGGATGCCCAGGGCGATCGCCTTGTGGCCCAGGGCGTGCGGCAGTCGTCCGACGTAGCGGTCGCAGAGCCGCCCGGCCGCCCGTACGGTGCGCGGCGTCGCGCCCCGCGCAGCGGCGGCCACCAGGGAGTTCCACAGAGAGAGCGAGTGCTCCTGCCGCGCGAGGACGGATCCGTGCTTCTCGATGAACTTGGCGTACGCGGCTCCCGACGCGAAGGCCCGCTCGAACCGTTCGGTGGCGCTCGTGACGGGTCCGTGGTGCAGCGTCTCGAACCCGGGTGCGATGAGGATGTCTCGTCCGAGCTGGTGGAGCCGGTAGCCCCACTCCACGTCCTCCCACCCGTACTCGCGGAACGACTCGTCGTAGCCACCCACGGCGTGGAAGTCGTCCCGGGTCGTGGAGACGTTGCCGGACCACCACTCCCACGTGCGGTCCGGTGGGGTCTCGAAGGCTGCCGTACGGATCGCGACGTCGGCCTCGATGCCGTAGGCCGTCGCGTAGTCGGTCTCGGGGAAGATGTCCCGGCACATGGCGATGACGCCTCGGGGCGCCTCCTCGTGCAGCCGCACGTGGTGCGCCACGAAGTCGGGCTCGAGCTCGAGGTCGTCGTCCGCCCGAATGAGCACGTCACCGGCGGCGTCGAAGAAGCCGGCGTTGAGGGCCGCGGCGCGGCCCCTGTTCTCCGGGAACACGATCGAGCGCACGGGCACGTCGGCCGCGGCCTCCCGGACTACCGCCTCCGAGTCGTCGATGTCACCGTCCAGCACGACGATCATCTCGACGTCCTGCTCCGTCTGCTTCGCCAGTGAGCTGAACAACAACGGGAGGCGGGTACGACCGCCCCGCGACGGAACCACGATCGAGGCCTTCGGCATGGGGGCCACCCTAGGCAGTGCGGCGGGTCAGGGCGGTGACCCTGTCCTCCAGCCGCGCCAGCTCGTCGTCCAGCCGGGGCGCGGACAGTTCGATGCTGTCGGTCAGGACCTTGAAGCGCAGCCGCCAGTCCAGGGTCTGCAGGGCCTGCAGCTGGATCGCCGCCGCGTGCTCTGGCCGCCAGGCTGCGGCCGCCGCCGCGACGACCTCGAGACCCGCGTCAAGGTCGGTGCTGGGGAGCCGCACCAGGCCGTTCTCCCACAGCATGCGGCGGCCGGCCTCGCAGCGCGGGGGGACACCTGCGACCGCGGCGCCCGATGCGAGCGCGTCGGTCCACCGACCGGTCACGTAGTCGCGGGTCGGGTGGGTGTATACGTCTGGGCTCACGAGGTTGGTGAACGCCAGCACGAGTTTGGCCTGCCGCATCGCGGCGGTCAGCGCCGCCTGGTTGAGGCGTGCGTCCGTCTCGAGCGGCGGGCCTGCGCTGAAGGTGAGCCCCAGCTCCGCCGCGGCACGCGCGGTCCGGTCGTTGTCGTCCCACGACTCCGGTTGTCGTCCGACCCGGAGCAGGTCCACCGAGCGGTCCTCCGGGAGCGGAGGCTGGTCGAGCACGTTGCTGCCGAACGGCAGCCACTCCGTGGCCGTGCCCGTGCGGCTCGCCCACGTCTCGACGAGCTCGACGTCGGTGACGAAGAGCTGGTCGTAGTGGCCGCGCCCCTGGGCCATGCGCGGGATGCGGTCGTCGAGGAAGGAGTCGATCACCCAGCCGACCACCCGGTCGTAACCGCGCAGCAGGTAGGTGGCGTCGAGCAACGAACCCAGGTGGGCTGGCTGCGGCGCGATGACGACACAGGTCCCTGAGCCACGGCGGCGCGGTGCCTGGCCCGCAGCCCGACGCACGCGGTCTCGCCGGGGACGGGTCGACGTGGTCACCAGCTCGGCGTCCAGGCACTGGGCGAGCAGGTCAGCCAGCAGCGCGACCGTCGCCCATCCCCGTCCGCCCGGGTCGGTGTAGATGACACGGGTGGGGCGCGGCATGGCCGTATCCTCGCAGCAACCGCTGTCGCTGAGGAGAACCTGTCTGTGGTGAATGTGAGTGTGGTGGTCCCCTGCTTCAACGGCGCTGCGACGTTGGCCCGCCAGCTCGGGGGCCTGGCAGGCCAGCGCGATGCTCCGGAGTTCGAGGTCGTCCTTGTGGACAACCGCTCCACCGACGGCAGCCGGTCGATCGCCGAGTCGTGGGCCGACCGTCTCCCCGGCCTTCGCGTCGTCGATGCGTTCGACAGGCCCGGGGCGGCGTACGCGCGCAACGTGGGCGCACGTGCGGCGGAAGGTGCCGTCCTCCTCTTCTGCGACGCGGACGACATCGTGAGCGACACCTGGGTGGCGGACATGGTCCGGTCGTTGGAGGACGTGGACCTCGCCAGCGGTTGGCTCTCCTTCGAACGCCTGAACCCTGCACACCTGCGGACGGGGGCGACGGAGACCGAGCTGCCCCGTCCGTTCGACTACCTGCCGACGATCGCTGGCAGCAACTTCGGGATCGAGCGGGCCACCTATCTTCGGTTGGGGGGGATGGATGAGTCCTTCCCCCTCGACGAGGACGTCGACTTCGCCTGGCGTTGCGGGGAGGCGGGCCTACGGGTCGCAGCCGTGCCCGCGGTCGTGAACTACCAGCAGCGAACGACTATGCGCGCAGTCTTCCACCAGTTCCGCAACTACGCCTCCTCCTCGATCCTGCTGTGGGTGCGATACGCCGATCGCCCGCTGCGCCCCATCGGCATGCGCGGATCGCTCGTGCAGCTGGTGAAGGAGGTGCGGCAGGTGACCCGTCTGCTCCACGGGCCACGGTCCCGCTGGGAGCTCGCTCGCGACCTCGGGTCAGCCCTCGGTGCAGTGGAGGGAAACCTGAAGTACCGCATTCATGGTGACGTGCCAGAGGCACGGCTGATGGACATCGACGAGGGCGAACCTCGGTGAGCCGACCGGCGAACCGGGTTAGCGTTGCGCCCGTGACAGGGGAGCCGCGCGAGGTGAGCGCCGACGAGATCTGCATCGTGTCGGGCGGGGACGAGGTCCGCTACCGGTCCTACGTCAACCACCGCATCTATGCGGCCGAGGCCGGGTGCGACTTCAGGCTCGAGATCGGGCTCGGTCGGCCCGCCTCCACCCCGTACCACTACAAGTTCAACCTGATCGACCACGTGCTGCCGCGGTACCGCTGGATCGTCTACGTGGACGACGACGTCTACTTCACCGACTGGCGGGCCGATCGTCTTGTGGACCTCGTCAACGAGTCGGAGCGCCGGGGTCTGTGGGGGGTCATCGCCGAGGGGCCCACCGAGCCGTCCGGGGTGTGGAGCGCGATCAACACAGGCGTGATGGTGCTCCGCAACGACGAACGGACGCGCACCGTGCTCGACACCGCGCGCTCGGCGGACATCGACGACCTGAGGTCCGCCTGGGACTCCACGGCCGACGGCCTGTTCACCTCGGGCGACCAGGACGCGATCTGGGCGACGGTGAAAGGCCAACCGAGCATCAGGGAGCATCTCGAGGTGGTGAGCCACGAGCGGCTGAACTCGCGACCGCACCTCTACGACGGCGGACTCGACAGCGCCCTGGCGGTGCACTTCTGCGGTCCGGGCGACAAGCGCGCCAACGTGGCCCGCTTCGCGGAGCGGTTCGGGCTTGGCCACGAGCTGGTCCCGACCGCCCTGCTCGACAAGTACGACGTGCGGCGCCGTGAGCGCGTCAGCGCCGTTGAGCTCCAGAGGCGCGCCGTGGCCGAGCGCAGCCACGCGCTGGCTCGCCGCATCGGTCGCAAGATGCGGTGGATCAGAGAGAACCGGAGTTGGAGCTGAACGTCCCGGACGGGAGGTCACCGTACGGGGCCAGAGGCGAGTAAGCGTCCAGGTTCCGAGAGTCGCTTCGCACGGGACGGTTGGGGCCAGCCGACATTTTGTCGGCCACGAGCACGCGGCCGACAACCCCGGCAGGTGGCGACACGATCGAGTGCTTGCGTCTTTTCTGGTCCCGTTCCATGGTGACGCCCACATCGGATCCGTTCTGCCTCCTGCCTCGGCAGGGTTGGCAGGTGCGCCCCGGCCCTAGCAGCGCAATCGCGGTGTACCACACTCATTCCAATAGCCCGCGCAGTACCGACGAGGTCTGGCCGAGCTCGCGCCGGAGTGAGGTGCGGCGTTCAGTCGTCCGGGACACCCCATTGGTTGCCCGAATCGCGCACGACGCTCCATCTCGGGTCGAGCTGCTCGGCAGCGAGGTGGTCACCGAAGCGCGCGTGGAACCACGGTGCCACCACGTCGGCGTGACGGTCCGCGTGCAGCACCCCGCTGAGGTAGCCGCCCCAGTATCCGAAGGTGGAGTTGGTGAGGATCAACCGAGGAGCGGCTGCCAGTGTGGCGAGGTCGCGCACGGGCGACCTCGGACCATCGGCATAGGTCACGCGTGCGGCGTGAGCGCCCAGCACTCCGTCGAGGTGCGCGCGGCACCACTCGATGTCGTCGGACACGACGTGCACGTGGTGGACGGGCGAGCGGAGTGCACTGACGTCGAGCGCCCGCTGGACGTAGTCGGCGATGTGGAAGGCGTAGCGCTGCCGGAATCGAGGATCGGTGTAGTAGTCCCCGCGACGCACGTTGACGACCACGTCGGCCTCCGGGCTCGCGCCATCGATGGCCGCGGCCAGCGCAGGCGAGTCGAGGAGGACGTCCCGGACGAAGTCGACCAGGTGCTCCCGGGTGAAATCGCGGCCCCAGCCCTGCCAATATCCCAGAACGCGTTGATCGCGGAAGCCCACATCGGTCCCGGCCACCACGAGCCGGTCTGCGCGCGGGAAGGTGGCGAGCCAGGGCTCCATGACGTCGGTGCGCAGCGCCCGGACGGGCTGGCCCGCTGCCTGCTGCGCGTGGGCATGCATCCAGTGGTAGAGGAAGTTGCCCAGGTTCACGTCCT
Organism: Nocardioides sp. Soil774; assembly: GCF_001428125.1. Lineage (GTDB taxonomy): Bacteria > Actinomycetota > Actinomycetes > Propionibacteriales > Nocardioidaceae > Nocardioides. The sequence continues at coordinate 180,907 of NZ_LMSM01000001.1, forward strand.
CGGGCGTCCACAGCACGACGGGCCCGTTGCGACGCACGCGCTCGATCAAGCGCGCCAGCACGTCGCGTACCGGCCCACCTCCGCTAGGCATCGTCGGAGCCCTCCCAGGCCTCGAGGCTGCCGAGCTCGACGAGGCGGGCGAACTCGGGGCTGACCTGCCGGACCTCCTCGAAGGTCCCTTGGGCGGCGATGCGTCCGTCCTCGACGTAGACCAGCTGGTCGCAGCCCACGACGGTGCTCAACCGGTGGGCGACGACCACCAACGTCGTCTGGCCATGCAGAGCGTTGAGGGTCTGCGTGACTCGATGCTCCGTGAGGTTGTCGAGCGCGCTCGTCGCCTCGTCAAAGACCAGGAGGGTCGGCTCTTCGTACAGGGCCCTGGCTATGCCGACCCGCTGTCGCTGGCCACCGGAGAGCCGGCTGCCACGCTCGCCGAGCATCGTGTCAAGACCCTGTGGAAGTGCTTCGACGACGTCGGTCAGCTGGGCGCGCGACACTGCGGAGAGCAAGCGCTTCTGGTCCCGCTCCTCGGGGGGCACGCCGAACGCGATGTTCGCCGCGAGCGTGTCGGAGACCCACCACACGTCCTGCGGCACCATTCCGATCCCGGACTGCCAAGCGGCGAGGTCATCGCGGACATTCACGCCCGCAACGGTGATCCGGCCCGACTGCGGGCTGTGCAGGCCCATGAGCACGTCCACGAACGTGCTCTTCCCAGACCCGCTCGGTCCCACCACGGCCAACGTCGTTCCCCACGGGATGTCGATCGAGAAATCCTCAAGGGCCGGCGATGTGCTCGCGGGGTAGGTGAACGTGACATCTTCGACCCGGATGTCCCCCGGTGGGAAGTGGTGCCCCGGGGCTGGTGCCAGCGGGGTCGTGAACTCGTGGAGGTCGGCCACTACCAGCTCCGTCGACGGCATCCCGTAGCGGACGGCGTTAGTTGCTGTCGTGATGCGGACGAGGCTCGGCAGCATGCGGGTGGCGCAGGCGACGAACAGGGCAAGCGTCACCAACGCGTTGCCGGACGGGTCCAGGGCGAAGATCAGCACGGTCGTCGCAGCCAGGCCCGTGACGAACAGCAGCTCCATGATGTGCTTGGGCAGGTCGGACAGGAACGACTGCTGCAGACCGGTGCGGGCCGATGCCCGTCGCGCCTCCTTGAGCTCGTCGACGAAGACCTGGGCGCGGTGGCGCAGCATGATCTCCTTGGCGCCGCCGACGGGGTGGACCACGGCGTGGAACGTACGTAGACCCTGCTCAAGACTCAGTCGGCCGAGCTGCCGCGACCGCTGGCTGAGTGCTCGCTGGAGGACGAAGGAGCCGAGGCCGAACCACACCAGGGCAGCGAGCGCAGCCACGGGTGACGCCACCACCATCACAGCGGCCAGTCCGATCAGGGTGGCGCTCTCGGCGAGCACGTTGAGGCTGGAAGTCACCACTGATCCGTAGGTCGCGCTCACGGCTTCGTTGAGCGTACGCATGAACTCTCCTGTGCCGCGGCGGAGGAACATCGCGTACGGCGCCCCGAGGTAGCCGGTGAGCAGACGTGCCGAGGTGTTCGTCTCCTGCTCCGCCAGGAAGCCGCGCTGCCACCACTGGAAACTGATGGAGACCGCGCTCTTGAGCACGAACGCGCCGGTCATCACGGCACTGATGACAATGGCCAGCTGGGTGTCGCTGACGGCATTGCCGAGCACGGGCGAGATCAGGCCAAGCGCACCGCTGTCGCGAGGCTGGTCCGTCAGGAGCTGCATGAGAGGCACGAGCGCACTCACGCCGACCATGTCGAGGAGCGCAGTGGAGACTGCTCCCACCACGCAGAGCAACAGCCGCCAGCGGGTGGGCGAGTCGAAGAGGATCCCGAAGCCTGGGGGGAACCTGAGCCAACGTGCTGCCCGCCGCAGGCCGGCGTTGGCGCTGAACGATGACGCCGCAGACGATGGCGTGCGACTCAGCGGTCTCTCCGTCCTCGACAACTTCGCGAGCGGCCATGCTAGGCCACTCAGACGCTCGTTCGCCAACAGATTGGCCACCTCGCCAAAGCACGACCAGGCCATGGTCGGATCGGTAGAATCCTCCCGACTCGACAACGAGATGAGAGCCTGTGACCGTCGGACGCCCAAGCCTCGAGGCCCCGCTGAGCGCGACGGTCGACAGCTCGGCTCATACCCGAGCGCTCCCACCCGTCGACTCGAAGGACTGTCCGCGTTGAGGTCACATCACGAGCTGACGAGAAGACTGTGGAACAACGGCCGGTGGGACCTGATCAGTGCCTTTACCGCCTCTCGCCTGGTGCCGACCCAGCTCCGCCGCGCGGTCCTCCGCCGGGCTTGCGACCACATAGGTGCCGCACGGATCTGCGCAGGATTCCGACTGAACAACCGGCACCTGTCAGTGGGCGACAACGTGTTCATCAACGATGACGTGACCATCGACTGCAACGTCGATGTGGTCATCGAGGACGGAGTTGCGATCGGCCCCGGCTGCACGATCGTCACGTCCAGTCACCTGGTCGGGCCGCCGACTATGCGGCGGCGCGCGATCGACTACGGCGTCGTTCGGATCGGCGCCGGAAGCTGGCTGGCCACGAACGTCACCGTCCTCCCCGGTACCACGATCGGAGAGGGGTGCGTCGTCGGTGCAGGCTCGGTCGTCCGTGGCGAGCTCGCGCCCCACGGGTTCTACGCCGGAGTGCCGGTGCGACGGGTGAAGGAGCTGCCGACGTGAACCTCTCCCGCCGGATCGTAGTGACGGTCGACCGGCAGGGATCCAGGCTGGCCGAGTTCCTTGGACAGCCCGGCGGTGCACAGTTCGAGGTCTTCGATGGCGTGGACATGCGCGGATCCGGCTGGGAAGCCGCGGCTGCGCTGGTCGACCAGCTCGAGATACACCGTCTCTACGCGCGGCCCCTCTCACCCGGCGAGGTGGGGTGCGCCCTCAGCCATCAGAAGGTGCTGGCGGTCATCGCAGCGGACGAGTCCATGGGAGACCACGACGTCGCGCTCGTGGTCGAGGACGACGCGACGCTGCATCCCCGTCTTGAGTCGCTCCTGCCGTGGCTCGTGGAGCAACCGTTCGACGTGATGCCGCTCCACCATGGCGGGCTGGGTTTGGACGAGGATGCCGGCAGGCAGCTGATGGAACGGGTTTTTCCAATGTCGCCCCTGGCAACGCAGGCGAATGGATCGGAGTTCAGGGTCGGATTCACGACGCCGGAGTCGTGGATGCTGGCAGTTGGCTACCTGGTGCGAAAGCGGGCCGCAAGACACCTCTGCCGGCAGGATGGCCTTCTCCTCACGCGTCTGCCGGATGACTATCGCGTCATCGGCGACCACGGACTCCGGGTGTGTCAGGTGCGCCCGAGCCTCATCTGGGAATCGGCTGTCCAGCCGAGCTCCATCACGCCCACGGGGCGTGTGATCGGAGCCGGAGACGCGACCGAGTGCGACGTCGTACGGCGCCTGGAGAGACAGGCGGCCAACCGTTCGTTGTACCTGAGAAAGGTCACGTGGCTCGTCGCTCGTGACCTCTCATCCCGGCTGCCCTGGTCAGTTCGACACAGCGCGCCTGTGGAGTCGGTGCGTGGTGCGTGGAACGCGGCTCTCCCGCATCTCCCGCGACGCGTGAGGCGACTGCTCCGGCCGGGCGTGCAGTGAACCACCTCGACCTCACCGTCGTCATCCCGCACTACGGCGACCCCGGTCCCACTCAGGCGTTGATCGCGAGCCTGGCTCCGCAGGGTGCGCCCATCGTCGTCGTCGATGACGCCTCGCCAGAGCCCCTCGAGCAGCACGACGGCATCACGCTGATCAGACGTGAGGGCAACGGAGGCTTCGGCGCTGCCGTCAACACCGGTGTCGCCGCGGTGCAGACCGAGCTGGTCGCCATCCTCAACAGCGACCTGGTCGTGCCGGCCGACTTCCTCGAGTCCTACGTCGCAGCCGCGCGCCCTTACCTGCCCGCCGTGGTTTCCCCCCAGGTCATCACGTACGACCACGCCGGCGCCTCGACGTTCCGGTTCCCGACGTGGCGCCACGTCCTGGCCCAGCGGACCGCCGTCATCGGGCACAGGCGACACCACCGCTGGGCGTCGGACCTGATCGGGGAGGACAAGCCGCGCGACCCCAGCGGTGTCTACCGACCGGACTGGGTGGCAGGGACGTCGATCCTGCTGCGGACCGAGGACCTCAGGGCCGTGGGTGGGTTCGACGAGCGTTTCCACATGTACCTCGAGGAGGTCGACCTGCAGAAGCGGCTGGCCGAGCGGGGGGTCCCGGCGGTGTACGTCGGAACCGTCGTGGCCGAGCACATCGGCTTTGCCTCGTCGGATCCGTCGCGCCGTGAGCGTTGGCACCTTGAGTCCTACTTGTCATACGCGAGCAAGTGGGGATGGAGGCGGCGGTTGTGGTGTGCGCTGGAGCTGTCCTCGGCAATAACCCTGGGAACAGAATCCCTCCGCGGAATGCTCGGACGCCAGACGACGCCCCTCAAGGACTGGAAGCAGCGGCGTGCGCTGACGCGGTCCGTCTGGCGGGCAGCTGGAGGCAAGCGCACGTAGGACCATGGTGCTGGTCGCCGGTGACGGCTCGACTGGTCCGCGCACCTCGGCGCTGCAGCGGGAGCGGTCGGGTACGTTGCTGACGTGGTGGGGGTGCGATCGGTCGAGACACGGTTGCGCCGTGCCGTGCTCGAGCGAATTCGTCGGGGTGGGCGTGAGGTTGCGTGGACGCCGGACTTCATGCGACTCGGCAACCTCCTCTACATGTGGCTCTGGGCATACCAGGGGCAGCTCGCGGGTGCGGAACGCCGGTGTCTTGCCAACAAGAGCACTCTTCCGTGGCTGCCTGTCTTCCCGGAAGCCCATCAACGTCTCGTGCTTCTCCGCGACGAAGTCCGCTTCACGGACCGGCGCGTCCAGCCCTGGCGCAACGAGGTCGAGCTGGACGCACGCTACGACCCGCCTCACTTGGAGGCTTTCTGCCGCGAGTTCCTACTTCCCGGGGTAGGCAACGCGGCGGCGCCGGCGGACCGGTTGGTCGTGAATGTCAGGCGTGGTGACTACTACGCTCCCGAGCACGTGGACGAGTTCGGGTTCGACGTCGTGAGTTTCGTCCGCGCCGCCGTGGACGAGGCGATCAGCGGCGGTGGCGCCCCCGCATCGATCCGCATCGTCTCCGACGACACGGGGTGGTGTGACGACCACCTCGGGTTCCTCAAAGGAATCGCGCCTGTCAGCTTCGGCGCGACCAACGACCCTTTGAGTGATCTGCGCGAGCTCGCCCAGGCTCGCAGGCTCATCTTGTCGAACTCGACCTTCGCCTACTGGGGCGGCTACATCGGGGACGTCATTGCCGGCGAACGGCAGGTGCTCGCGCCGGCATTCTGGGGGCGCAGCGAGCCCGGCAGCACGCGTCACCTCCGCCCAGAGTGGACAGCGGTCGACGCGGGAGCTTGAGCGCGTTCCCTCCGGTCGATCCTTCTGTGGAGCCGGCCGGTGGTCGCTAGAGTTCACCACCACATGAGGAGAGGAACCCATGCGCCGACTCGTGATCGCGCCGCACATGGACGATGAGTCCTTGGGCTGCGGAGGCCTGCTTGCCAAGCACCCCGAAGACGCGGCGGTCGTCGTCGTGACCCAGAGCGGTGACGAGCGCCGAACCGAGCACACCCGGGCGATGGAGGTCCTCGGGGTCACCAATTTCAGGTGCCTGGAGTTCGAGGACGGCGCCACGCAGCAGCACATGAACGACTTGGTGGCTCGACTCGACGTCGTCCTCAGCGAGCTGCAACCCGATGAGGTCTACCTCCCGTTCCCGTCCCTGCACCAGGACCACATCGGGGTCTACGAGGCAGGCATGCGCTCGGCCAGGCTGTCGATGTCACCGGGGCACTGGGTGCCCAACAGCGTGCTCGTCTACGACATCGCGGTCTACGACGTGAACCTGTATCCCTCCGACCTCCGCTGGAACGTCTTCGAGGCGCTCACCGAGGAGCAGGCCGACCTGAAGGCGGCCGCGTGCGCGGCGTACGTCTCGGAGAACCCGGGCGGGGCGCACCCCATGAACAGCATCAAGGAGATCGCCGCCACGGTCGGCCACATGCGTAAGGTCGACTTCGCCGAGCAGTACGCCCTCGTGCGCCAGGTGCGCCGGTGAAGGTCACGATCCACCAGCCGGACCTCCTGCCCTACTCCGGCTTCTGGTTCAAGATGGCGACCAGTGACGCTTTCATCCTGTCGGTCCATGATCAGTTCCAGAAGCACGGCTACCAGCGCCGGGTCACGATGCGTGGCACTTGGTGTTCTCATCAGCTGGTGGGCAAGCCCTCGATGGTGCCGATCAACACAGTCGAGGTGGTTGAGGGCTGGCAACAGCGTCTCGTCGACGTGATCAGGGGACGCTACGTCGGATCGCGCCACTTCAGGACGAGAGGCGAGGAGCTGAGCGAGCGGATCCTCGGCAGCGAGGGCCGGCTGCTGCACGAGGTGAACATCGCGATGATCGAGATCGTCAAGGACATGTTGGGCATCACGACCCCGCTGGTCGTGACGGAGCCGCCTGTGGAGGCCGGCACGGACCGGCTCATCGAACAGGTCCGGATGGTCGGCGGCACGTCGTACCTGGCCGGACCCGGTGGGCGCGCGTACATGGGTGACGACGCAGAAGCCAGGTTCGCCCGGGCCGGGCTCGAGCTCCAGTGGTCTCGGCACCAGGTCAGGACGGGGGACTCGATCGTGAACCTGTTGATGGACGAGGCGGAGCCGATGGACTACGTGCTCAGGCAGGTGCCTGAGTAGCAGCGCCGGACCCACCTGCGGTCGGGTCCGACTCCTCGCTCAGCGCAGCTAGCACCTCCTCGACGAACTCCGCGATCACGTCCTCGCCGACGACGGGTCCGCCGGCGAGGAAGCCGTCGGCGCCCAGCAGGACGGCGGCGGGGGTGCCCCCGGAGAAGAGGCGTCTGACGTTGAGCTCGGGCTCGGAGACCGACAGCTCGGGGGCGTGCTCGGAAGCGGTCATCGCGGAGGAGACGTCGGGGTAGACCGCGAGCACGCTCACAGCGGGAGCCAGCTGTGCGGCCCACTCGTCGAGCCGCGCGGCGGTGCGGACGCAGGGGGCGCAGCCGGGGCTCAGGACGACGAGCAGGCGCGCCTGCGTCATCGCGAGCTCGGCCAGTGTCGCGGTGCGGCCGTCGGCGGTCGTAAGGACCCCGTAGGGGATCCGCTGGCGCTCGTAGTCGAGCAGCTCGTCGTCGGGCACGCGCGCGGAAGAGGTCGGCGGGGCGCCGGAAACCAGCACGGCGACGACGACTGCTGCCGCTGCCGCGAGCAGGGCCCACCATCCCGCGGCATCGAGCTCGGCCACTGTGTCCGGTGTGGACGCACCTTCCACCGCCGACCACACGAGGGCCCCGGCCAAGAGGGTGAGGAGCACGTTGCGGACGAGGGTTGTGCGGTCGACGTCGTGGCGGCCGATGCTGCCGAAGCAGGAGCACGTCACCGGCTCGTCGAAGCCGAGCGCGCGGGCGATCACCGCCGTGTAGGCCAGCATCAGCACCAGTACGCCGACAGCGACCGGCACCAGCCACGGGTGCGGCGCGGCCAGCAGGAGGACGCCGAGCGCGACCTCGAGCCAGGGGAGGGCTGCGGCCGCGGCGTCCCTCGGCACCACGTCCGGCACCCGCAGCGCGTCGAAGGCGTCACGCGTAGCGACCTTGTCGCGCAGCTTGGCGACGCCGCTGGTCAGCAGGACCGCCGCCAGGGTCAGCGCAATGACGAGCGCTGCGAGCGGGGCGTGGTCCATGGGCGCGATCGTAGGCCCGGCTCAGCGCCGGGGGTGGGCCCAGCGGTAGAGGGCGACGGGACCGGGCAGGAACACGGTCAGCGCGATGATGCCGAACACCCGGTCCCCGCCGTCGGAGCCGAACAGCAGCAGTCCGAAGGCCATCAGGATGAAGGGAGCCGTCACGAGGCCGACGCACCAGAACATCAATCGGGGCAGCAGCCCGCGCTGGGGAGCGGCGTTCCACATGGTCCGGGACTCCATGTCGTCGAGCCCGGCGAGGACGTCCTCGAGGTCGCCGCGGGTGCGGGCAGCGAGGGCGCTCGAGGTGCGTTCCTCGAGCTCGGGAGAGGTCAGCCGTCCCTCGCTGAAGGCGCGGTTGAGCAGGACACAGACGTCGTCGCGCTCGGCATCGGAGGCGAGCAGCGCGTCGCGCTTGGCCTCGACACGTTCGCGAGCGGCGTACCACCGCCGCAGTGCCTCCTCGCCGGGACGCGGCCCGGGCGCGGCTCCCCCTGCTCCTGACGCGGTCATGCGCCAAGGCTAGGTGGTGCCTGCGGGGCGCGACGGTGTTTCCGGCGTCCGGCCACGTTTGTCGAAGGTGTGGCGCAGGTCTCACGGAGACCGCACCGTCCTGTTGCCGTCCCGTGGCGATTGAATCCTTAACGTCAACGTCGACGGAGCGGCCACCTGGGGAGGTCCGCCCGCTGGATCGATGGGAACTCACCGATGACTCTCGGAGCCGACGCAGCGCCGCTGCGTGCCTCGCGCCGCTCGGTCGTGCGCGGCGCAGCGTGGAGCGTGCCGGTCGTGGCCGTGGCCGCGACCGCTCCGGCGTACGCCGCCTCGCCCTGCGACCCACGTCCCTATACCCTCGACTGGGGCAATCCGACAGTGACGACCTACACGCCGCCCCCCCAAACGGGCAGCGGCGCGATTACCACGACGGCGTACGCGTTGGCAGCCGCCGGCAGTGGCGCGTCGAACGTGGCGGTGATCCTCACGAGCTCCATCACCGGCTCGGTGACGCGGGCGGCGGACAACATGGCGGTGTCGACCGAGACCAACGTGGGCGGCCTCAACCTCGGCCCCGGCCTCAACCTGTCGCACGCGGCTCCGGTGACGAGCGGTATCGCGAACCGCCAGACCCTCACGATCTCGTTCGACCGCGCGGTGACGGGCCTGAGCTTCTGGCTCACCGACATCGACAGCACGCTCAACGGGAGCGGCACCAAGAGGGACCCGTACGCCGGTTGGTGGGACCGCGTGGCGCTGAGCGGGACCTACACCCAGTCGCGTGACGCGCTCGTGCTGGGCTCGGGCACGACGGCCGACCCTTGGTACTTCGACGACCCCAACACCAACGTCGGCAACGAGTCGGGCGGGGCGCGGGTGAAGGTGACCTACCCCGGCACGATCGCCGCGGGCGACACGATCACGCTGCAGTACTGGACCACCCAGAGCGACGGCAACCAGCGCATCTTCCTCTCCGACCTCAGTTGGACCGCGCGCGGCTGCTGACCCGGCGGGGAACAACCCCGCCCGCGAGGCGGTTGTGACCCCTCGATGACCTCCACCGCGACGACCACCCAGACGACCGAGCAGCCCGACGACCACCGCAGGGTGTCGATGCTGCTCGGCCTGCTCTTCGGCCTCGCCGGGATGGGCTCCTCCAGCGCGGCCGTGACGCTCGCGCTGATGGGCGACGAGCTCGGCGTCGGCCCGGGTCTCGCGGCCTGGACGATCAGCCTCTACGTCCTCATGCTCGCGGTCACCACCGCGCTCTACGGCCGGATCTCCGACCTCGTCGGCATCCGCCGCCCGCTGCTCGCGGGCCTGGTGCTGATGTCGGTCGGTGCGCTGGTCGCGGCACTCGCGCCGACCTTCCCGGTGCTGCTCGGCGCGCGCATGCTGCAGGGCGCCGGCGCGGCCGCCGTGCCGACCCTCGGCGTCGCCGTGCTCTCCGCCCGCTACAGCGGCGAGGTGCGCGGGCTCGCCTTCGGCCGCCTCGCCGGGGTCGCGGCCGCGGTGAGCTGCCTCGGCCCGCTCATCGGCGGCGTGGTGGAGGCGGCGTACGGCTGGCGGGTCGTGATGGCCCTCCCGATCCTGGGCGCGCTCGTCGTGCCGCTGCTGTGGCGCGCCCTGACCACCGAGGGCAGCGGTGCCCGGCTCGACGTCGTCGGCGCGATCGTGGTGGCCCTGACCGCCGCCGGCATGGTGCTGCTCGTGCAGTCGCCCTCGGCCGGGCTGCTGGTCGCGGCGATCGGTGCCGGGCTGCTCGTGCTGGGCGTGCCCGCGGTGCGCGCGACCGTACGCCGTCGCCCTGACGGCTTCCTGCCCGTCGAGGTGATTCGCAACGCGACCGTCGTGCGCAGCGCCGTCGCGGCGTCGTCGGTGCCCGCGGCGTGGTTCGCCATGCTGATCGCGCTCCCGGCCGTGCTGCTGTCCGCCGGCTGGGAGGCCTGGCAGGTGGGCCTGGCGATGCTGCCGAGCGCGATCGTCGCGCTGGTCGTGCCGCAGGTCACCGGCCCCACCCTCAACCGCATCGGACCGGGCCGCGCGCTCGCCGTGGCTGCGGTCGTCGCGTCGGTCGCCCTCCTGGTCGCCACCGCCGGCGCGCACTGGACCAGTGCGCCGGTGCTGGTCGTCGCGATCATCCTGGTGACCTTCGCCTTCGGGCTGGGCCAGCCGGCGCTGAGCGCCGTGGTGGGTGACGCGGTGCACTCCGAGGTGCGCGGGGTGGCCCTCGGCGTCTCCACGCTGCTGTTCCTGATCGGCGGCAGCGTCGGCTCGGCCGTCGTCGCCGGGATCAGCGGACCGCTCGGGATGGCCGGCGCCCTGTTCGTGCTCGCGGTGCTGCCCCTGCTCGGGCTCGTCGTGCTCCGCCCGACGCTGCGTGCGGAGCCCGCCGCGGCGTAGGCCTCAGCGAGCGGAGGCCCGGGCCCGCTCCGCCAGCGCGATCGCGGCGCGCTGCACGACCGGCTGCTCCTCGGGGTCGCGTGCGGCCTCGTGCGGCACGGCGCCGCCCAGCAGGCCGGCGGGGGTGGTGAGCCAGATCCAGGCACGCCACGGGTCGACGGCGGCGAGCAGGGGCTCGAGCACGGTCAGCAGCTCCTCGCGCACCTCGCCCGACCCGTCGAGCTGGAAGGTGGGGACCAGGATCGCGCCCTCGTGCTGGACGAGCAGGAGGGTGCGGCGCTCGGCCGCCTTGTGCACCGCGAAGCGGGCCGCGTTGAGCGAGACCCCGCGCAGCCCGGCGACGCCTGCGTAGTCGGTCCAGCCGCCGTCGAGCAGCTCGGCGCGCACGCGGGCGTCGCGACGCAGGCGTACGAGCGCGATCGGCACGCCGTGCGCGGGGTCCTCCCCGGTCGAGCGCAGCACGGCGTCGAGCTCGACGAGGCGCTCGGCGGTCAGCGGCTCACCGGTGGCCGGCTCGCGCCAGTGCGCGGCGCCGTCGGCGCCGCGCACGTAGGACGGGAGTCCTGCGGCCTCGAGCTGGTCGGCCAGCCCGAGGCCCTCGAGCCACGCCGCGAGCTCGTCGGCGAGGCCGTCGTGGTCGCGGGTCGTCACGGTGTCGGCTACTTGCCGGCCTTGCGCGCGCGGCTGGCGGTCTTGGCGCGGGCGTTGGCGTCGAGCACCACCTTGCGGATGCGCACCTGCTCGGGCGTGACCTCGACGCACTCGTCCTCGCGGCAGAACTCCAGGCACTGCTCGAGCGAGAGCTTCTTCGGCGGGATCAGCTTCTCGAAGTTGTCGGAGGTGGCGGACCGGATGTTGGTCTGCTGCTTCTCCTTGGTGATGTTGACGTCCATGTCGTCGGCGCGCGAGTTCTCGCCGACGATCATGCCCTCGTAGACCTCGGTGGTCGGCTCGACGAACAGCACGCCGCGCTCCTGCAGCGACGTCATGGCGTACGCCGTCGCCGCACCGGCGCGGTCGGCCACCAGCGAGCCGTTGTTGCGCGAGCGGATCTCGCCGGCCCACGGGTGGTAGCCCTCGGAGATGTGGTGCGCGATGCCGGTGCCGCGGGTCTCGGTGAGGAACTCGGTGCGGAAGCCGATCAGGCCGCGCGAGGGGACGACGAAGTCCATCCGCACCCAGCCGGTGCCGTGGTTGGTCATGCCCTCCATGCGGCCCTTGCGGGTAGCCAGGAGCTCGGTGATCGTGCCGAGGTACTCCTCCGGCGCGTCGATCGTGAGGCGCTCGAACGGCTCGTGGACCTTGCCGTCGACCTCACGGGTGACCACCTGCGGCTTGCCGACCGTGAGTTCGAAGCCCTCGCGGCGCATCTGCTCCACGAGGATCGCCAGCGCCAGCTCACCGCGGCCCTGCACCTCCCAGGCGTCGGGACGCTCGGTCGGCAGCACGCGCAGCGACACGTTGCCGACGAGCTCGGCGTCGAGGCGGTCCTTGACCAGGCGGGCGGTGACCTTGGCGCCCTTGACCTTGCCGACCAGCGGCGAGGTGTTGGTGCCGATGGTCATCGAGATGGCCGGCTCGTCGACGTGGATGAGCGGCAGCGCGATGGGGTTCTCGGCGTCGGCCAGCGTCTCGCCGATGGTGATGTCGGGGATGCCGGCGATGGCGACGATGTCACCGGGGCCGGCGGACTCGCCGGGGACGCGCTCGAGGCCCTCGGTGACCAGCAGCTCGGTGATGCGGACGTTCTTGACCGCGCCGTCGCGCTTGATCCACGCAACCGTCTGGCCCTTCTTCAGGTGGCCCTGGTGGATGCGCAGCAGCGCCAGGCGACCCAGGAAGGGCGAGGAGTCGAGGTTGGTGACGTGGGCCTGGAGCGGCGCGCCCTCGTCGTACTGCGGGGCGGGGATGGTCTCGAGGATCGTCTTGAAGAGCGGCTCGAGGTCGGTGCCCTCGGGCATGGAGCCGTTCTCGGGCTGCACGAGCGAGGCGATGCCGGCCTTGCCCGAGGCGTAGACGACGGGGAAGTCCAGGGCGTCCTGGCTGTGCGACTCGTCGAGCAGGTCCATGAAGAGCTCGTAGGACTCGTCGACGACCTCGCTGATGCGGGCGTCGCTGCGGTCGGTCTTGTTGACGACCAGGATCACCGGCATGTCGGCGTTGAGCGCCTTGCGCAGCACGAAGCGGGTCTGGGGGAGCGGGCCCTCGGAGGCGTCGACGAGCAGGACGATGCCGTCGACCATCGACAGGCCGCGCTCGACCTCGCCGCCGAAGTCGGCGTGACCGGGGGTGTCGATGATGTTGATGACCATCGGCTCACCGCCACCGGCGGGGCCGGCGTAGTGGACCGCGGTGTTCTTCGCGAGGATGGTGATGCCCTTCTCGCGCTCGAGGTCGCCGGAGTCCATGACGCGGTCGGCGACGCTCTCGGCCTGGTGCGCGGTGAAGGCGCCGGCCTGGCGGAGCATCGCGTCGACCAGCGTGGTCTTGCCGTGGTCGACGTGGGCGACGATCGCGACGTTGCGCAGGTCGGAGCGGGACTGGGTGGACATGCAGGAGCCTTCCGGGCGGAAACGAGGCAGAGACGAGCGAGTGGCCGATGGGCCGGGCGCGGCCGGCACGGCCGCAGCGCGGTCGAGTCTAGTGGGCCGCGGGCGGTATCGACATTTCGCGGATCGGGCCCCCGGGAGCCCTACCGGGTGTCGGAGCCGCGGGGTAGACCTGTCGTCATGACTTCTCGGGACTCCACGCCGCCCCTGCTCCACCCGCCTGCCAGGTGCACCTTCATCCCGCCCTGGCTCGCCGAGCGCGTCGACGGGCCCGACGCCGCCGCCCGCGACGAGGCGGTCCGACGGCTGCGCAGCGCGGAGGGACGCTCGGCCCGGGCCTCGGTCGCGGTGCGGTCGGGCGCGGCCTGGACGGTCCACGACGCGGGTTCCGGCACGACGCTCCCCGGGACGCCGGTGCGCAGCGCCGGCGAGCCCGCGACCGGCGACCTGGCGGTCGACGAGGCCGCGGCCGGCATCTCGGCGACCCTGGAGATGTTCGCCGTCGACCTGGGCCGCATCTCCCACGACGACGCCGGCGCTCCGGTCAGCCTGACCGTGCACTACGGCCAGGCCTATAACAACGCCTTCTGGGACGGCACCCAGCTGGTCTTCGGCGACGGAGACGGCCGTGTCTTCGAGCGCTTCACCAAGCCCGTCGACGTGCTGGCCCACGAGTTCTCCCACGCCGTCGTGGAGCACACCGTCGACCTCACCTACCGCGGGCAGTCCGGCGCGCTCAACGAGTCGGTCGCCGACGTGTTCGCCGCCTGCCTCAAGCAGCGGGTGCTCGGCCAGGACGCCGCCGAGGGCGACTGGCTGATCGGCGAGGGCATCTTCACCCCCGGCGTGCAGGCCCGCGCCCTGCGCGACATGGCCGCCCCCGGCACGGCCTACGACGACCCCGAGCTCGGCGCCGACCCGCAGGTCGGCCACATGGACGACTACGTCGTGACCGCCTCCGACAACGGCGGGGTCCACCTCAACTCCGGCATCCCCAACAAGGCCTTCCAGCTCGCCGCGGTCGCGGTGGGTGGCCGCTCGATCGAGGGCGCCGGCCGCATCTGGTACGCCGCGCTGCTGAGCGGCGACGTGCCCCCGGGCGCCGACTTCGCCACCTTCGCGGCCGCCACGGTCGCGGCCGCGGGCGAGCACGCCGACGTCGTACGACAAGCGTGGGCGCAGGTCGGCGTCGACCCCGCGGTCACCGGGCGGCCGGCGGCCCCGGCCCCGTCGGGCGCGCGACGGGTGCGGGTGGAGCGCAGCGGCGGCTTCATCGGCCGCACGGTGTCGGCCGAGGTCGACCTCGACGGGCCAGACGGCGCCGACCTGCGCGGCCTGGTGGCCAACGCGGTGGCCCCGGGCGCGCCCGGTGGGTCGGTGCCGAAGCCCGACATGTTCCTCTACACCTTCATCGTGGAGGGGGCCGAGCCCGTGCAGGTGCCCGAGCACCTCCTCAGCGGCAGCCAGCGCGAGCTGGCCCGTCGCGTGCTGGAGACCGGGGCCGCCGAGATGTGAGCGCGCGACCTCCCTCCGGGTGTCCGCCGGATGTGGTCGCGGCCAGTAGGTTCACCGCATGCCCCGACTGCGGCGTACGTCCCCTGACCAGCCGGGCTGGACCCGCCGACGCGCCGGCAAGGGCTTCACGTTCCTCGACCAGGACGGCAACCGGCTCGACGCCGAGCAGGCGCAGCGCTGCAAGGACCTGGTGATCCCGCCGGCCTGGAAGGACGTGTGGATCACGCCCCACGCCAACGGTCACCTCCAGGCCGTGGGCACCGACGACGCCGGGCGGCGGCAGTACCTCTACCACCCGCAGTGGCGCACCAGCCGCGACGCGGCGAAGTTCGAGCGGATCCTGGTCTTCGGCAAGGCGCTGTCGAGGGCGCGGGAGCGGGTGCTCACCGACATCGGCGTCGAGGGCATGTCGCTCGAGCGCGCCTGCGCCGTCGCCGTGCGGCTGCTCGACCTGGGCTACTTCCGCATCGGCAACGACGTCTACACCGACACCAACGGCTCCTTCGGCCTCACCACGCTGCGCAAGGACCACGTCAGCCGGCACGGCAAGGGCCTGCGGTTCTGCTTCGTCGGCAAGTCGGGGGTCGACCACTGCATCGACATCGACGACACCTCGGCGATCGAGGCGCTCGACGTGATGCGCCGGCGCCGTGGCGGCGGCGACCAGCTGCTGGCGTGGAAGGACGGACGCACCTGGCGCACGTTGAGCTCGAGCGACGTCAACGACTACATCCGCACCTGCACCGGCATCGAGGCCACCGCCAAGGACTTCCGCACCTGGCACGCCACCGTCATCGCTGCCGCGGCGCTGGCCGAGAGCGACGAGCCGGGGCAGACCAAGGCCTCGCGCAAGCGCGCTGTCGCGGCCGCCATGAAGGAGGTCTCGGAGTTCCTCGGCAACACCCCGACCCTCGCCCGCTCGGCCTACGTCGACCCGCGCGTCGTCGAGGCCTACGAGCACGGCCGGACGATCAAGGTGCGTGCCCGCTACGACACCGCCGACGCCCGGCAGGCCGCCCTCGAGCGCGCGGTGCTCAAGCTGCTCGCCGGCTGACCGCCGCTGGTCGAGGAGGTCGCGCAGCGACCCTCACGAGACCCCTCGACCAGCAGCGGTGCTCAGAGCTGGTCGACCACGTAGTCGATCGCGGTGGTGAGCTTCTCCACGTCGGAGGGGTCGATCGCGGGGTACATCGCGACCCGCAGCTGGTTGCGACCGAGCTTGCGGTAGGGCTCGGTGTCCACGACGCCGTTGGCCCGCAGCGTCGCCGCGATGGCGGAGGCGTCGATGGAGTCGTCGAAGTCGATGGTGCCGATGACGAGCGAGCGGTCGGCCGGCTCGGCGACGTACGGCGTGGTGTAGGCCGTGCGCTCGGCCCAGCCGTAGAGCGCGTCGGACGACGCCGTGGTGCGCTCGACCATCCCCTTGAGGCCGCCCTGGGCGTTCATCCAGTCGAGCTGCTCGGCCATCAGGAAGAGCGTCGCGACCGACGGGGTGTTGTAGGTCTGGTTCTTCGAGGAGTTGTCGATCGCGGTCGGCAGGTCGAAGAACGGCGGGATGTAGCGGTCGCCCGCCGCGATCTCCTCGGCACGGGCCAGCGCGCGCGGCGACATCAGTGCGATCCACAGGCCGCCGTCGGAGGCGAAGCACTTCTGAGGCGCGAAGTAGTAGGTGTCGACCTCGGTGAGGTCGACGGGCAGGCCGCCGGCGCCGGAGGTGGCGTCGACGAGCACCAGCGCGTCGTCGGCCACGCCTGCCGGGCGGCGTACGGGCGCCATGACGGCGGTCGAGGTCTCGTTGTGCGCCCACGCGTAGGCGTCGACGCCCTCCTCGGCGACGGCCTCGGGGCGCGAGCCGGGCTCGCTGGCGATCACGCTCGGGTCGGCCAGCCACGGTGCCTTCTTGGCCGAGGTGGCGAACTTGGAGGAGAACTCGCCGAACGACAGGTGCTGGCTCTTCTCGCGGATCAGGCCGAAGCAGGCGATGTCCCAGAAGGCGGTGGCGCCGCCGTTGCCCAGCACCACCTCGTAGCCCTCGGGCAGGTCGAAGAGCGCGGCCAGGCCCTCGCGCACGCGGCCGACGGTCTTCTTCACCGGCGCCTGGCGGTGCGAGGTGCCCATGAGGGTGTCGCCGGTCGCGGCCAGGGCGTCGAGGTGGCTGGTCTGGATCTTGGACGGACCCGCACCGAAGCGGCCGTCGGCCGGCAGGAGCTCGGCGGGGATCTTGATGGCGTCGGTCATGGGTGTACCTCACGTTGATCACGGAACGGCGGTGCTGACGACGCTGTCAGAGCCCCTAGTGTGTCACCCGCTCGAGCACGTCTCACGATGGGGGATCGATCATGAACACCAGCGACGCGCCTCCCGGCCTGGCGCACCAGTCGACCGTGCGGACCGTCGCGCGGGTGCTCGCCGTGGTGCTGCTGCTCTCCGGCGTGGTGCTGCTCGTGCGGGGGATCTCGGGCTTCGTCGACCAGGCGCAGTCGATGGAGGTCAGCGCCGACTTCGGCCCGGTCCTCACCATTGCGGCGGGTGGCTTCTGCGTGGTCCTCGGCCTCGCCGCGGCCAACGTCGGCTGGATGCGCGCCCAGGCGTCGTACGTCGCGGGCGAGACGGTGCCGGTCGTGAAGCAGTCGCTCGAGCACCTGACGGCCGGCCCCACCTGCCGCCAGTGCGGCACCCGCAACGACACGTCCGCGAGGTTCTGCGACAGCTGCGGGCAGTCGCTTGCCTGACACCTCCGACCTGCGCATCTCGCGGGTCCCGATCACCCACCCCGACGCGCAGGCCCTCGTCGAGGCGGTGCAGGAGGAGTACGTCGCGCGCTACGGCAGCCGTGACGACTCCCCGATCGACCCGCGCGACTTCGAGGACCCGCTCGGCCAGTTCTTCGTCGGCCACCTCGACGGGGACCCCGTCGCCACCGGCGCCTGGCGGCGCTCGTCGGTGCGGGCGCTGGGGGCCGACGTCACGGCCGAGGTGAAGCGGATGTACGTCGTCCCGCGCGCGCAGCGACGCGGGGTCGCGCGCCGGATGCTCGCCCACCTCGAGGCGACCGCGGCGGCCGCGGGCATCGAGGCGCTGGTGCTGGAGACGGGCATCAAGCAGCCCGAGGCCATCGAGCTCTACCTGTCGTCGGGCTACGAGCCGGTCCCCGGGTTCGGCCACTACCGCGACTCCGGGCTGAGCCGCTGCTTCGCCCGACTGCTCGTCGCGCGAACTACCGATCTGTAGTTCGCGCGAACCCCTGACGACCTCCGCGACCCCCACCTACGGTCGCTGGTGCACGTGTGGTCACAGGGGAAGGTGGGGCGTCTCATGGAGGTGCGTCGACGCGTCGCGACACGGCTGTGGGCCGTGGTCGCAGCCGGTGTCGTCGCGCTGCTCGTGCTCGCCGGCGGCAGCGCCTCTGCGGTGGACCACGGCCCGTCCCGGCGCGGCATCGTCACCTCGTCCGCGCCCTACCTGATGCCCGTCGAGCCCTACGCCACCTACCAGCCCCAGACGAGGTGCCGCCAGACGCCCCAGGCCGGCGTGCTGCTGCTCGCCGACTGGCTCGTCGGCCGCGGTGGCGGCTACGGGCCGATCAGCCGCTCGTGCGCGGGCTCGAGCACCAGCGAGCACAAGGAGTCGCGCGCCTTCGACTGGCTCCTCGACGCCACCGACCCCGCCGACCGGGCGCTGGGTGACGCACTGCTCGAGGAGATCCTCGCCCCTGACGACACCGGCCAGCCGAGCGCGCTGGCTCGCCGCATGGGTGTGATGTACGTGATCTGGAACGACCGGATGTACGCCGCCTACGACGGCTTCGTCGCCCGGCCCTACCTCAGCTCGGGCTGCCGCACCCGGCGGACGTGCTCGCCCACCCTGCGCCACCGCGACCACATGCACATCTCGCTGACCCGGCAGGGCGCGAAGGGCGCGACGTCCTGGTACTACGCGCAGCAGACCGACTGAGCCGGAGGGCTGGGACGCCGGTCGTAGGCTCGTGGCATGCGACGCGGGCTGATGCTCAACGACGGTGACTGCGGCTTCTGCATGCGCACCGCCGCCCTCGTGCCCCGCCTCGGGGTCGACATCGACGCCTCCACGATCCAGGAGGTCGACCTCGCCGCGCTCGGCGTCGACGCCGACCGCGCCCAGGTCGAGATGCCCTACGTCCACCCCGACGGCCGCGTCGACTACGGCCACCGGGCCTTCGCCGCGATCCTCGCGACCGGTCCGCTGCCCTGGCGCGCGGTGTCGCGCGTCATGACCTCGCGCGCCGTCGACCCCCTGGCCCGCAGGGCCTACCACTGGGTCGCGGCCAACCGCGAGAAGCTGCCCGGCGGGACGCCGTCCTGCGCGCTGCCACCTGCCGCTGGTTGAGGCGGTCCTCAGCCCCAGGCCTCGTCCCAGCCCTCGACCTCGCTGGCCGGGCGGGTGCTCGGGCCGGCGTAGACCGCGGACGGGCGGATCAGGCGACCGGTGGTCTTCTGCTCCAGGATGTGCGCCGACCAGCCGCCGGTGCGCGCGCAGGTGAACATCGAGGTGAACATGTGGGCAGGCACCTCGGCGAAGTCGAGCACGATCGCAGCCCAGAACTCGACGTTCGTCTCCAGCACGCGGTCGGGACGACGCTCGCGCAGCTCGGCGAGCGCGGCCTGCTCCAGCGCCTCGGCGACCTCGTAGCGCGGGGCGTTCAACTCCTTGGCGGTGCGGCGCAGCACCCGGGCCCGGGGGTCCTCGGCGCGGTAGACGCGGTGCCCGAAGCCCATCAGCCGCTCGCCCTTGTCGAGCAGCTCCTTGACGTACGACGACGCGTCGCCGTCGCGCTTCTCGACCTCCTCGATCATGCCGAGCACGCGCGAGGGGGCGCCGCCGTGCAGCGGGCCCGACATCGCGCCGATCGCGCCCGAGAACGCGGCGGCCACGTCGGCACCGGTCGAGGTGATGACGCGGGCGGTGAAGGTGGAGGCGTTCATGCCGTGCTCGGCGGCCGAGGACCAGTAGGCGTCGATGGCGTGGGCGTGCTGCGGGTCTGCCTCGCCGTGCCAGCGGATGAGGAAGCGCTCGGCGAGCGTCTTCCCCTGGTCGACCTCGGCCTGCGGCACGATCGGCTTGCCGAGGCCGCGCGCCGACTGGGCGGCGTACGACAGCACCATCACCGCGACGCGCGACAGGTCGAGGCGCGCCTGCTCGTCGGAGATGTCGTAGGTCTGGCCCATGCCGAGCATCGGCGCGAGCATCGCGACGCTCGCCTGCACGTCGGCGCGCACGTCACCGGTGTGGATGGCGATGTTGTAGGGCTCGGCCGGCGGCAGGCCGGGGGTGTAGGAGCCGTCGACCAGCAGTCCCCAGACGTTCTCGAAGGGCACCCGGCCGACGAGGTCCTCGATGTCCACGCCGCGGTAGCGCAGGGCCGAGCCCTCCTTGTCGGGCTCGGCGATCTGCGTCTCGAACGCGACGACACCTTCGAGGCCGTGCTGGATCTCGGTCATGGGGACTCCTTCGTGCGCGGGGTGTCCCGGGGAGACGTCACGAGACGGCTCATTGTGCACCCGAGAGGCCCCCGGCGGACCACGGGTCTTCTCCTCGGGCCCCGAGCATGCCTATTCTGTGCGCGGGAAGGGAGACGGTGACACGGGTCTCGCGCTGCGCGCGGGCCCCGGGCGCCGACGATCTCTACGAGGAGCTCCACCGTGATCCGTCCCCTGCGCCCGACCGCGGCGACCGCCGCCCTAGCGCTGTCCACCCTCACCGTCCTCGGTGCCTCGACCCTGCTGGTCGGCAACGCCGACGCCGCGGATCCGACCTCCGGGACGGTGAGCGACTCCTCGCGCAGCGTCAGCTGGTCGGGCGGCCCCTTCGTCACCCCCAACGTCACGGGCACCGCGGGCGACGTCGACTGCACCCTGCCGAGCAGCTGTGACGACTACGCGCTGACCGTGGACGCGCCGGCCGGCTACGGCGCCGACCACCGGCTCGAGGTGGACGTCCAGTGGGCCAACACCGCCGCGGACTTCGACGTCTACCTGCTCGACAGCGCCGGCAACGTCGTGTCGAGCGCGGCCTCCAGTGCCGACCCCGAGCAGCTGATCGTCCCGCCGAACAGCGGCACCTACACCGTGCGAGTGGTGCCGTTCGCGCCCGTCGGTGAGGCCTACACCGCGACGGCGACCCTGGCTGCCACCCCTGCCAACCCGCCGGTGGGCACCGACACCAAGGCAGGGTTCACCAACTACGCAGCCCCGAGCAGCTTCGCGGACGCCAATGACGCCGGCGAGCCCTCGATCGGCGTCAACGAGAAGACCAACGCCGCGATGTACCAGGCGGGCCTGTCCACCTTCCGCGCCACCTTCGACGACTCGACCCCGGCCAAGGCGACCTGGGCCGACGTGTCCGCCGACGCCGCCAACGGCTGCCCCGTCGGCAGCCTGACCAGCCTCGACCCCATCCTCTACACCGACCGGGAGACGGGCCGCACCTTCGAGTCGCAGCTCATCACCAAGCCGGGAGCACTGACGTGCTACACCGACGACGACGGTGAGACGTGGAACGTCTCGCAGGGCGCGGGTGCGAACAGCGGGGTGGACCACCAGACGCTGGGCGGCGGGCACTACTCGGCCGGCGGTGTCGGTGCGCTCCCGACCTCCTCCTACAAGAACATCGTCTACTACTGCAGCCAGGACATCGCGACGGCCTACTGCTCGTCCTCGCGTGACGGTGGTGTCACCTTCGGCCCGGCCGTGCCGACCTACTCGCTGCTCGACTGTGGCGGACTGCACGGCCACATCAAGGTGGCGCCCGACGGGACGGCGTACCTCCCCAACAAGGGCTGCGGCGCGTCACAGGCCGTGGTCGTCTCCCAGGACAACGGCACCTCGTGGGAGGTCCGCAACGTGCCGAGCTCGACCCCGGGCGACTCAGACCCCTCCGTCGGCGTCGGGGCGAACGGCACCGTCTACTTCGGCTACGTCGGGGCCGACGGCAAGCCCGGCGTCGCGACGAGCACCGACGGGGGCAAGACCTGGCAGCACGGCCAGACGGTCGGCTCCGACCTCGGGATCCAGAACGCCGTCTTCCCGACGATGGTGGCGGGCGACGACGACCGCGCGGCGTTCGCCTACCTCGGCACGCCCACCGGCGGCAACTACCAGGACACCGCGAACTTCACCGGCGTCTGGCACCTCTACGTGACGACGACCTACGACGGTGGGAAGACGTGGCAGACCTCCGACGCGACGCCGACCGACCCGGTGCAGCGCGGCAGCATCTGCACCGGCGGGACGACCTGCGGCGACGACCGCAACCTGCTCGACTTCATGGACGTCACCATCGACGACCACGGCCGGGTGCTGGTCGGCTACGCCGACGGCTGCATCGGAGAGTGCGTGACGGGCGGTGCCAACAACCACGACGCCTACGCCACCATCGCCCGGCAGAGCAGCGGCAAGACGCTGTACTCCTCGTTCGACCCCGTCTCGACCAACGCGACCCTCACGTCCCTCACCGGGCAGAAGACGTCGAAGGGGTTCACGGCGACGGCGGTCGTGACCAACACCGGCACGACGACGCTCGACGGCGTGCAGGTGCAGGTGCTCGACGGACGCAAGCAGGTCCTGCTGTCGTCCGGAGCGTCCGTGGCGCCCGGCAGGACACTCAGCGTGACGGCGACCTGGAGCGCGGGCAGGGGTTCGCACGTGGTGACCGCCGTGGCCGACCCGGCGAACGCCATCGCCGAGGACGACGAGGGTGACAACAAGCAGACGGCCACCCTCACCCGATGAGTGGCCGCCACGTCGCGGAGGCCGTCCTCGGGCTCGTCGTCGCGCTCGCGCTGAGCGGGTGCGGAGCCTCCGAGGGCGGCGGCGCCGCCACGGAGGACGCGGACCCCGAGGGTGCGCAGGCGGTCGCCGACACGAGCGTCTGCGTGGCCGACGCCTCCCCGGCGCCGTCTCCCTACGCCGGCGACTTCCCGCCGGACTGGCCGTTCCCGGACGGCGCCGTGGTGCACGGCGCGGAGGACCGTGGTGACAGCGGCACGGTGGTGACAGCCGTCGTGGCGAGCGACTTCCCCGAGGTCCTCGACTTCATGAACGAGGACGTGGTGGGGGCAGGCTTCGCGATCGAGAGCGGCGAGACCGAGGACGACGACGCGGAGGCGGAGTGGTCCGGCAACGGCTACCGCGGTCGCTGGTCGATCCGGGAGTCGGCCACCTGTGACGGTGAGACGGTCATCCAGGTGCTGGCGGCGCCCGGCGAGGAATAGGCAGGGCGACCGAGGAGCCCGGCCCTGCTGGGGCGGGCCGGGCTACCCTCGGGCGCATGGACCTCTCCGGACTGCGCGAGGAGTACGGCCGCGACGGGCTCGACCTGCCGGACCTGGCCGCCGACCCGATCGCGATGTTCGAGCGCTGGCTCCAGCAGGCGATCGCCTCCGGCGTGCACGAGCCCAACGCCATGGTGGTCGCCACCGCCGACGCCGACGCGAGGCCGTCGAGCCGCATGGTGCTGCTCAAGGGAGTCGACCCCGGGGGCTTCGTCTTCTTCACCAACCACGCCTCGCGCAAGGGCGAGGAGCTGGCGACCAACGCCCAGTGCGCCCTGCTGTTCCCGTGGCACCCGCTCGAGCGACAGGTCCGCGTCGAGGGAGTCGCGACGCCGCTCGGCGCCGACGAGGTCGAGGCCTACTTCCACTCCCGCCCCCGCGGCGCGCAGCTCGGGGCCTGGGCCTCGGCCCAGTCGCGCCCGGTCGCCTCGCGCGCCGAGCTGGCAGCGGCGTACGCCTCGGTGCAGGAGCGCTTCGGCGCCGAGGACGCCGACGGCGTGGTGCCCGTGCCGCCGGACTGGGGTGGCTACCGCGTGCGGCCGGAGGTCGTGGAGTTCTGGCAGGGCCGGCCCGGGCGGATGCACGACCGGATGGTCTACCGCCGCGAAGGCGACGGGTGGCGGGTGGAGCGGCTCGCTCCGTAGGGGCATACCCACGTCGGACGCCGATTTCGAGACGACTCGCTGAGTCCTTCGCTCCGCTCAGGTCTCACCCGAGTCTCCTCAATCTCCCTTTCTTGTCCTGAGCCCGCGCGAGCGCGGACTCAGGGAAAGCGACTTGTGAGTGAGTGCTCACTCACTTACGATCGACGGCGTGACCCCACGCGCCCGCCCGATGACCCCCGACGACCGCCGCCGGGCCCTCGTCGAGGCGACCATCCCGCTGCTCCACGAGCACGGCCGCACGGTCACCACCAAGCAGATCGCGGATGCCGCAGGCGTCGCCGAGGGCACGATCTTCCGGGTCTTCGAGTCCAAGGACGAGCTGGTCACGACCGCCGTCGAGGAGGCGCTCGACCTGGCCCCCTTCGTCGCCCAGCTCGGCGCGATCGACCCGGACCAGCCGCTGGCCACGATGCTGCTCGAGGTGGTCGAGCTGTTCCAGCAGCGCTTCGAGCGCATCTTCACCCTGATGACCCGCATGGGCATGGTCGGGCCGCCCAAGGCCCGCAAGCACATGGAGGCCGAGCGCCAGCGTGTGGGCCTGGTCCTCGAGGCGATGGCCGAGCCCCACCGCGACGAGCTGCGGGTCGCCCCGGGCCAGCTCATGCACATGGTGCGGCTGCTCACCTTCTCCGGCACCCACCCCCACATCTCCGACGGTCGCCCGCTCTCTGCGGCGGAGATCGTCGACACGCTGCTCCACGGCGTGCTCACGAAGGAGTCCTGATGCTGCTGCGACTGGTGCGCACCTACCTCCGCCCGTACGCCGCCCCGCTCGCCGCGGTCGTGGCCCTGCAGTTCGTCGGCACGATGGCCGCGCTCTTCCTGCCGAGCCTCAACGCCGACATCATCGACCGCGGCGTGGTCACCGGCGACACGGGCTACATCGTGAGCCACGGCGGGCTGATGCTCGCGGTCTCGCTGGTGCAGATCGTCTGCTCGGTCGGCGCGGTCTGGTTCTCCGCGCGCAACGCGATGGGCTTCGGCCGCGACCTGCGCGCCGCGATCTTCCACCGGGTCGGCTCCTTCTCGGCGCGCGAGGTGCAGCACTTCGGCGCACCCTCGCTGATCACCCGCGAGACCAACGACGTGCAGCAGGTGCAGATGCTCGTGCTGATGGCAGGCACGCTCATGGTGTCGGCGCCGATCATGATGGTCGGCGGCATCATCATGGCCGCCCGCGAGGACGTCGGCCTGTCGTGGCTCGTGCTCGCGGTCGTGCCCGTGCTCGGGATCTCGATCGGCCTGATCGTGCGCCAGATGGTGCCGAGCTTCCGGCTGATGCAGGAGCGCATCGACGAGGTCAACCGGCTGCTGCGCGAGCAGATCACCGGCGTACGCGTGGTGCGGGCGTTCGTCCGCGAGGAGCACGAGAGGCAGCGCTTCGGCGGGGCCAACCAGCAGCTGACCGACGTCGCCGTCCGCGCCGGTCGCTGGCAGGCCGCGATGTTCCCGACGGTGATGGTGGTGGCCAACCTCGCCACCGTCGGGGTGCTGTGGTTCGGCGGGCACCGCGTGGAGGCCGGGCACATGGAGGTCGGCGCCCTCACCGCCTACATCTCCTACCTGATGCAGATCGTGATGTCGGTGATGATGGCGATGTTCATGCTGATGATGGTGCCGCGCGCCTCCGTGTGCGCCGACCGCATCTCCGAGGTGCTCGACACCGAGTCGTCGGTCGTCCCGCCCGCCGACCCGGTCACCGAGCTCCCCGCGACGCTGACGCTCGAGCTCGACGGCGTCACCTTCGCCTATCCCGGAGCCGACGAGCCGGTGCTCCGCGAGGTCGCGCTGAGCGCCGGGCCGGGGGAGACGATCGCCATCGTCGGCTCGACCGGCGCCGGCAAGTCGACGCTGGTCAACCTGGTGCCGCGGCTCTTCGACGCGACCGGCGGGTCCGTGCGCGTCGGCGGCGTCGACGTACGCCGCATCGACCCCGAGACGCTCTGGTGGCGCCTGGGCCTGGTGCCGCAGAAGGCCTTCCTGTTCCGCGGCACCGTCGCCGACAACCTGCGCTACGGCAAGCCCGACGCGACCGAGGACGAGATGTGGTCGGCGCTCGAGATCGCCCAGGCCCGTGACTTCGTCGAGGCCATGCCCGAGGGGCTCGACGCCGAGATCGCGCAGGGCGGGTCGAGCCTGAGCGGGGGGCAACGGCAGCGGATGGCGATCGCGCGTGCGGTGATCCGCCGCCCCGACATCTACCTCTTCGACGACTCCTTCTCCGCACTCGACCTGACCACCGATGCGCGCCTGCGCGCGGCGCTGGCCCCGGTCACCCGCGACGCGACGGTGGTGATCGTGGCCCAGCGGGTGGCCACGATCCGCCACGCCGACCGGATCGTGGTGATGGAGGACGGCGCCGTCGTCGGCACCGGCACCCACGACGAGCTGCTCGACGACTGCGAGACCTACCGCCAGATCGTGGCGTCCCAGCTGACCGCGGAAGAGGTGGCCTGACATGACGCAGATGAAGGAGACCGAGCGCGTCCAGTCCGGGCCGGGCCCAGGCCGCGGCCCGATGGGCGGGGGGATGATCGGCCAGAAGGCCGACACCTTCTGGCCCTCGCTCAAGCGCCTGCTCGCGCGGCTGCGTCCCGAGCGCCACAAGGCGTACGCCGTCCTCGCGCTGACCGTGGTCAGCGTCGTGGCGACCGCCGTCGGTCCGCGGATCCTGGGCCGGGCCACCGACCTGGTGTTCGCCGGCCTGATCGGTCGCGACGTCCTGGGCGGCGGCGCCACCCAGGAGCAGGCGGTCGACGCGCTCCGGGCGCGGGGCGAGGGCAACCGCGCCGACATGCTCGCCTCGATGGACCTCACCGACGGCGTCGACTTCGCCGCCGTCGCCGACGTGCTCCTGCTCGTGCTCGCGGTCTACGTCGCCGCGTCGCTGCTCGCCTGGCTCGCGGGCTACCTGCTCAACGACGTCGTCCAGCACACCGTGCTGCGGATGCGCTCGGAGGTGGAGGACAAGGTCCACCGCCTGCCGCTGGGCTACTTCGACAAGCAGCCGCGCGGCGAGCTGCTCAGCCGGGTCACCAACGACATCGACAACATCAGCCAGACCCTCCAGCAGACGATGAGCCAGATGCTCACCTCGCTGCTGACCGTCTTCGCGGTGCTGGCGATGATGTTCTGGATCTCGCCCCTGCTGGCGATGGTCGCGCTCGTGTCGGTGCCGATCTCGATGCTTGTCACCGGCGCGGTGATGAAGCGCTCACAGGGCATGTTCATCCAGCAGTGGCGCCGCACCGGCACCCTCAACGCCCACATCGAGGAGACCTTCTCCGGGCACGCGGTCGTCAAGGTGTTCGGCCGGCAGGCCGAGGCCGAGCGGGTGTTCGCCGAGCAGAACGACGAGCTCTACGAGGCGTCGTACGGCGCCCAGTTCGTCAGCGGCCTGATCATGCCGATCATGATGTTCGTCGGGAACCTCAACTACGTCGTCATCGCCGTGCTCGGCGGCCTCCGGGTCGCCAGCGGCACGATGTCGCTCGGCGACGTGCAGGCCTTCATCCAGTACTCCCGGCAGTTCACCCAGCCCCTCACGCAGGTCGCCTCGATGCTCAACCTGCTCCAGTCGGGCGTCGCCTCGGCCGAGCGGGTCTTCGAGCTGCTCGACGCGCCCGAGGAGCCCGCCGAGGAGACCGGTCGCCCGGCCGACGCCGCGGACGCCCACGGCGAGGTGCGCTTCGAGGACGTGTCGTTCTCCTACGACCCCGAGCAGCCGCTCATCCAGGGCCTCTCGCTCGTCGCGCAGCCCGGCAGCACCGTCGCCATCGTCGGCCCCACCGGTGCCGGCAAGACGACCATGGTCAACCTGGTGATGCGTTTCTACGACCCGCAGGCCGGGCGGATCCTCGTCGACGGCGTCGACATCGCCTCGATCCCGCGCGGCGTGCTGCGCGGGCGGATCGGGATGGTGCTGCAGGACACCTGGCTCTTCGCCGGCACCATCCGCGACAACATCGCCTACGGCCGTCCCGACGCCAGCGAGGAGCAGGTCCTCGAGGCCGCCCGTGCGACCTTCGTCGACCGCTTCGTCCACTCGCTGCCCGACGGCTACGACACCATCATCGACGAGGACGGCTCCAACCTCTCGGCCGGCGAGCGCCAGCTCGTCACCATCGCGCGCGCCTTCCTCAGCGACCCGGCGCTGCTGATCCTCGACGAGGCGACCTCGTCGGTCGACACCCGCACCGAGCTCCTGCTCCAGCACGCGATGGCGGCGCTGCGCTCGGACCGTACGTCGTTCGTGATCGCGCACCGGCTCTCGACGATCCGCGACGCCGACCTGATCCTGGTGATGGAGGCCGGCTCGATCGTCGAGCAGGGCTCGCATGAGGAGCTGCTCGAGGCGGACGGTGCCTACGCCCGCCTCTACCGCTCGCAGTTCGAGGCGCCGGCCGAGGTCTGAACGGCGTGCGGGCCCAAATGCGTTGAGCGCGCTGGGGCGTCGACGTACGGTGGTGGCACACAGAAGGGAGGTGATCCGGAGAATGAGTTCTTTTCGGATGAGTGAGGTGGCTGCCCGCTAAGGCAGCCCGGTCCGCCGACAGCTGCCGGCGAATCCACTGCAGCCACCCGACCCGCAGGCTCCCGGTGTCATCCGCCGGGGCCCCTCTTCAGGGGCAGCAGGCCTGCGGGTCGCTGCATGTCCGGGTCGTCCGTCGCGTTCCCCGGATATCCGGGGAAACTCGAGCCTCCACCCCGAAGTTTCGGGGGTGAGGCTCCAGTTTCGATATGGAACCTCGCGTCTTGGGTGCCGCGGTGTGGTCCACGTCTCGTACGTCCCGGGTTGGGCGGAGCCGTCCGACGGCATATGGTTGTGGAGCACAACAATTGCGCACCGCAACCACGACCCGAAGGAACGCAGTGACCCAGGCTCCCACCGTCCCGGCCGAGCAGAGCGGACAGATGACCCACCGCGAGGTGCTCGAGGCCCTCAGCGGCCTCCTCCTCGCGATGTTCGTCGCCATGCTGTCGAGCACCATCGTCAGCAACGCCCTGCCCACCATCGTCGACGACCTCGAGGGCAGCCAGACCGGCTACACCTGGGTCGTGGTCGCGACCATGCTCGCGATGACGGCGACCACGCCGATCTGGGGCAAGTTCGCCGACCTCTTCGACAAGAAGCTGCTCGTGCAGTCGGCCCTGGTGATCTTCTCCGTGGGCTCCCTGATCGCCGGCTTCGCGCCGTCGATGGAGGTGCTGATCGGTGCCCGCGTCGTGCAGGGCCTCGGCGTCGGCGGCCTGACGGCCCTGGTGCAGGTCGTCATCGCCACGATGGTCTCCCCGCGCGAGCGCGGTCGCTACAGCGGCTACATCGGCGCGGTCTTCGCCCTCGCCACCGTCAGCGGCCCCCTCGTCGGTGGCGTCCTCGTGGACACCGTCGGCTGGCGCTGGTGCTTCTTCGCCGGGCTGCCCGTCGCGGCGCTCGCCTTCGTCGTGCTCCAGAAGACGCTGCGCCTCCCGGTGGTCAAGCGCGACGTCTCCATCGACTACCTCGGCGCCTTCCTGCTCGTCGGCGGCGTCTCGATCCTGCTGATCTGGGTCTCGCTCGGCGGCCAGAACTTCGAGTGGATCTCCTGGACCAGCGCCGCGCTCGTCGTCGGCTCCATCGCCGTCATCGCTGCGGCCATCCACGTCGAGGCCAACGTCGCCACCGACCCGGTGATCCCGCTGCGCCTCTTCAAGGACCGCACGCTGACCCTCGCCACCGTCGCGTCGGTCCTGATCGGCGTCGCGATGTTCGGCTCGACGGTCTACCTCAGCCTCTACTTCCAGCGCGCCAAGGACATGAGCCCCACCGAGGCCGGCCTGATGTCGATCTGCATGGTCGGCGGACTGCTCGTCTCCAGCATCATCAGCGGTCGCATCATCACCGCCACCGGCCTCTGGAAGCGCTGGCTGGTCGGCGGCATGGTCGCCGTCATCGCGGGCATCGCGCTGCTCTCCACGATCGACGCGTCCACCCCGCTGTGGCGCACCGGCCTCTTCATGGCCGTCCTGGGCCTCGGCCTCGGTGCCACCATGCAGAACCTGGTGCTCGCGGTGCAGAACACCATCGCCCTGTCCGACATGGGCGCCGGCTCGTCGGTCGTCGCCTTCTTCCGCTCGCTCGGTGGCTCGGTCGGCATCGCCGCCCTCGGCGCCGTGCTGGCCCACCAGGTCGCCGACGCGGTGAAGTCGGGCCTCACCGCGCTGCTGCGGACCCACCCGGAGTACGCCGAGGCGGTCGGGCACCAGACCGGCGGCATCCCCGACGTCTCGCAGATGCCCGCGCCGATCCGCGCGATCTTCGAGAGCGCCTTCGGTGACGCCACCGGCCACATCTTCCTGGTCGCGCTGCCCTTCGCGATCGGCGCGCTCGTCGCGGTGCTCTTCATCAAGGAGGTGCCGCTGCGCACCTCGGTGAAGCGCGACGACGAGCTGGCGGGCGACGCCACCGCGGGCGTGTGAGCACGACGGTGAGCACCCGCAACGACGACCTGCGCCGGATCGAGACCGAGGTCGGCAGCCTGATCCGCCGGGTCAAGCGGGTGATGGCCGAGCGCGCCCTCGAGGTGCACCCCGAGCTGCACCCGATGACCTACTTCATCCTGTCCCACCTGGCCGTGCACGGCCCGCTGCGGGGCGCGGACCTCTCCGGTGCGTTCGGGATGGACAAGGGCGGCGTCAGCCGGCAGGTCCAGGCGCTGGTCGACCTCGGGCTGGTCGAGCGCAAGCCCGACCCCGAGGACCGTCGCGCGATCCTGCTCGACGCGACCGACGAGGGCCGCCGGCGCCTCGACGAGGTGAGCGCCAGCCGGCGCGACCGGTTCGACCAACGGCTCGCCGACTGGAGCGACGCGGAGCTGTCGCACTTCGCGGGCCAGCTGGCGGCGTACAACCGGGCGCTGTCCGACGACTGAGGGCTTGCTGGGTCGGCGTAGTTAGGGACGAACTGGTCGGGATCCGGCCTGATCGCCTACCAGAACTTCCCTAACTACCCCGAGAATCTGCCTGGGAAGGGGTGCGCGTCAGCGCAGCCAGACCGCCGTGTCGCTGGGGAGCTTGCCGTCGACCGGGCCGCTGGCCAACAGCACCTCGCCCTCGGGCAGCGCGACGGGGGCGTCGCCGCAGTTGAGCACCGCGGTCAGCGGGCCGCGGCGGAAGGCCAGCACGTCGGCGCCGAGGTCGAGCAGCTCGACGTCCTCGCCAGCGCTCCACGCGAAGTCGCGGCGAAGTCGCAGCGCGTCGCGGTAGAACGACAGCGTCGACGACGGGTCGGCGGACTGGGCCTCGACGGTGAGCGTCGCCCACTCGGCGGGCTGCGGGATCCACGGCTGGGTCGTGCCCGGGCCGAAGCCGTACGGCGCCTGCGCGCCGGACCACGGGATCGGCACCCGGCAGCCGTCGCGACCGGCCTCGCCGGTGCGGAGGTAGGCCGGGTCCTGACGGTCCTCGGGCGCGACGTCGACCTGCTCGAGACCGAGCTCCTCGCCCTGGTAGATGTAGCTGGAGCCGGGGAGCGCGAGCATCGTCAGCGTGGCCGCGCGGGCGCGGGCCAGGCCCTGCTCACCGCCGCCGTAGCGGGTGACGTGGCGTACGACGTCGTGGTTGCTGAGCACCCACGTCGGCGAGGCGCCGACCGGCTCGACGGCCGCGAGGGTGTCGGTGATGACGCGGGCGAACGCCTCGGCGGACCAGTCGGCGAGCAGCCAGGCGAAGTTGAACGCCTGGTCGAGCTCGTCGGGACGCACGAAGGCGGCCATCGACTCGGCCGTCTGGGTCCAGGCCTCGGCCACGGCCATCTTGTCGGGTCCGGCCTCGTCGAGGACACGGTGCCAGGCGCGGTAGACGTCGTGGACCTCGGGCTGGTCCCACATCGGCTCGTCCTTGAGGTCGAGCGAGACCATCGAGTGGTCGGTGTTGACCTGGCCCGACGAGGCGCGCTTGCCCTCCTCGACGACCTGGTCGCGCAGGCTGGCCTCCTTGAACAGCCCGTGCGCCACGTCGACGCGGAAGCCGTCGACGCCGCGGTCGAGCCAGAAGCGCAGCACGTCCTCGAACATCGCGGGCACCTCGGGGTTGCGCCAGTCGAGGTCGGGCTGGGTGGAGTCGAAGAGGTGGAGGTACCACTGGCCGTCCTCGACCTGGGTCCAGGCCGGGCCACCGAAGACGGACTCCCAGTTGTTGGGCGGGTTGCCGTCCTCGCTGTCGCGGAAGAGGTAGCGCGCGCGCTCGGGGCTGCCGGGGCCGGCGGCGAGCGCGGCCTTGAACCACTCGTGCTCGTCGGAGGTGTGGTTGGGCACGAGGTCGACCACGACCCGCAGGCCGAGCTCGTGGGCGCGGGCGACGAGGTCGTCGGCGTCGGAGAGCTGGCCGAACAACGGGTCGACGTCGCGGTAGTCGGCGACGTCGTAGCCGTGGTCGTGCTGCGGCGAGGTGTAGAACGGCGTGATCCAGAGCGCGTCGACACCGAGCCCGGCCAGGTGCGGCAGGCGCGAGGTGATGCCCGGCAGGTCTCCGACGCCGTCGCCGTCACTGTCGGCGAAGCTGCGGACGTAGACCTGGTAGACGACGGCGTGACGCCACCAGTCGTCGCGACCGGCGGGGATTGGATCGTTCAAAGCAGCCATGCGCACCATCTTCTCAAGGGAGGGGGAGTCGCGGTCAAGCCGGCGTCTGACCGCCGAACAGCTCCGGGTCCACCGCGATCCACGTGTGCTCGGCCGTGGCGACCACCCGGCCGTCGGAGTCGTAGAGGGTCGCCGCGGTGAAGGTCTTGCGTCCGTCCTGGCCGCGGCCCTCGCCGACCACGACGTGCGGCTCGCCGATCACGGGCAGGTCGTCGACCCGAGCGGTCATCCGCCCGAGCACCATCAGCCGCTCGGTGAGGTCGCCGGCCCAGCCCCCGATGCAGTCCAGTGCCGCCCAGGTCGAGGCCAGCGACGCGCGCGCCAGCTCGTCGGCGTACGTGTGCCAGTCCTCGTGCAGGCTCGGGTGCGGCGTCCACGTCGCCGCGACGCGCTCGCCGTGGGGCCCGCCGTCGACGCGGCCGGGGAAGATCCGCAGGCCGTCGCCCGGCTCGCGCGCCGTGCCGCACGCGAAGCAGGTGGGGAAGGGATGGAACCGCAGGCCGGGATAGCTCGACTCGGCGGCCGCGGCGAGCTCGGGGGCCACCGGCTCCACCTCGGCGAGCTCGCGCTCGACGCGGTGCGCGGTGGCGACCGGAGCACCGTCGATCGACGCGGTCGTGGTGCCGTCGGCGGCGGTGAGCGGCAGCGGGGTGTCGAGCGGCGGCGGCCGGCGCAGCGAGACCTCGATGGCGGGCCAGCTGTCGCAGCGGTCGGCGGGGGAGTCGGCGTCGTCCATCCCGGCGAGCGCGCCGGCGGTCCAGCCGCCGTTGCCGGAGTCCGGAGGACCGCAGAAGCGCCGCGGCACGATGAGTTCGCTCACCGGCCTCACTGTGCCATGGGTCGCGCGGTCGGCGGCAGTTGCAGGATGGGACAGAATGAGCCTCGTGAGTGACCTCATCGACACCACCGAGATGTACCTCCGCACGATCTACGAGCTCGTGGAGGAGGGCATCGTCCCGCTGCGCGCGCATCGCCGAGCGCCTGCACCAGTCGGGGCCGACGGTGTCGCAGACGGTGGCGCGCATGGAGCGCGACGGCCTGCTGACGGTGCAGGGCGACCGGCACCTCGAGCTGACCGAGGAGGGCCGGCTCCTCGCGACCCGCGTGATGCGCAAGCACCGCCTCGCGGAGCGGCTGCTCACCGACGTCATCGGCCTCGACTGGGAGCTCGTGCACGCCGAGGCGTGCCGCTGGGAGCACGTGATGTCGGAGACCGTCGAGCGCCGGCTGCTCGAGCTGCTCGACCACCCCACCGAGTCGCCCTACGGCAACCCGATCCCCGGCCTCGACGAGCTCGGCGACGTGTCCGGTGAGCACTTCATGGACAACGTCGAGCCGCTGTCCGACGCTGCCGTCGCCGACGACCAGCGCGTCCACGTCAAGCGCATCTCCGAGGAGATGCAGAAGGACGAGGAGCTGATGGGGCTGCTGCGCCGCGTCGGCGCGCTCCCGGGCAAGACCGTGACCATCGCGCGCACCGAGGAGGGCATCCTCATCGGGTCGGGCGGGGAGAGCGCCGAGCTGGTGGTCGAGGCCGCGGCGCACATCTTCGTGCGGCGCTGAGGCGGCTCGTCAGCGATCCCCGGCCGGCCGGGGATCCCTGACGTTGTCGGCCGTTGCAACCCCTGACAACGTCAGGGATTGACGGGCAAGCCCGCCCAGGAACTCGCTGCACCCCACCTCGAGCTTGTACGTCGCCAACGCATCGCCCCGGGTCAGCCCGCGGTTCACGATGACGATCGGCGTGCCTCCCGCAGCCGCCCGCTTGACGAACCGCAACCCGCTCATCACCGTCAGCGACGAGCCCGCCACGAGCAGCGCGCCGTCGGTGCCGAGCGCCTCCACGGCGGCGTAGCACCGGGCGACGCGCTCGGCCGGGACGTTCTCCCCGAAGAACACGACATGCGGCTTCAGCGGGCCGCCGCACGGGCACCGCGGCACGACGAAGTCCGCGGTCTCGTCGACGTCGACGTCTCCGTCGGGACGCATCAGCGCCTCCCCGTGCCGCTCGAGCCAACCCGGGTTGAGCTCGTCGAGCCGGTCCTGCAGGTCGGCGCGCGAGGACGTCGCACGACAGGACAGGCAGACCACGTCGGCCACGCGCCCGTGCAGCGCGACGACCTGTCGGGAGCCGGCCGCCTCGTGCAGGCCGTCGACGTTCTGGGTGATCAGCAGCTCGGGGTCGAGCGCGGCGAGCGCGCGGTGGCCGTCGTTGGGCACCGCGCGGCCCATCCGCTGCCACCCCACGTGGCTGCGGGCCCAGTAGCGGCG
The DNA here is from genome assembly GCF_001428125.1 of Nocardioides sp. Soil774. Classification (GTDB taxonomy): domain Bacteria; phylum Actinomycetota; class Actinomycetes; order Propionibacteriales; family Nocardioidaceae; genus Nocardioides. The sequence continues at coordinate 215,539 of NZ_LMSM01000001.1, forward strand.
CTGCGCCTCGGGGGTCGCGACGAACTCCTGGTAGGTCATCGGCGCCCGCGCCGGGGCGCCCGGCCCGCGGTAGTCGGGGATGCCGGAGTCGGTCGAGAGCCCGGCCCCGGTCAGCACGACCAGAGGCCGGGTCGCGAGGAGGTCGAGAGCCTCGAGCGACGCGACCGTCACGCGTAGCGCGCCTGCGCGCGGGCCCGGGCCTTGGCCGCCTCGACCTCACGGTCCTTGGGCGGCGCGGTCGTCACCAGGTCGTCGAGCAGGTGCTCGGTGATGTGCGCGATCTCCTTCACCGCGGCGTAGAACGCCTCCTCGTTGGCCTGCGAGGGCTTCGTCGTGCCCGCGACCTTGCGGACGTACTGCAGCGCGGCGGCCGTGACCTCGTCACGCGTGGCGGGCGGCTCGAAGTTGTTCAGCGGGCGGATGTTGCGGCACATCCTCCGAGCCTACGTCCGGCGGAAGCGTCAGAGGGAGAAGAAGGAGACGTCCTCGCCCGTCACGAGCGCCACCTTGCCCGAGGCCAGCGGCACGAGGCGTACGTCGGCGACGTCGCTGCCGTGCTCGACCTCGACCATCCGGTTGGTCATCGAGCCGTCGTCGAGGGAGAGCACGGAGACCCAGCCGGTGGTGCCGGTCCAGCCCTGCGAGACCACCGTGAGGGCGACGCGCTGCTCGGGCAGCCAGGTGAACTGTCGCGGGTCGAGCCCGGCGCCGGCCTGGGTCTGCCGCGGGTAGTGGACGACGTCGAGCTGGCGGGGCGCGGTGAGGTCGGTGACGTCGAAGAGGGCCGCCTGCGCGCCACGCATGATGCCGCGCGCCGAGGCGTCCTGGCCGACGCCGATGAGACGGTGCTCGCCGAGGGGGTGGAGGTATTCGGAGAAGCCCGGGATCTTGAGCTGGCCCATCAGCCGCGGCGCGGACGGGTCGGACAGGTCGACGGCGTAGAGCGGGTCGGTCTGGCGGAAGGTCACCACGATCGCGAGGTCGTCGAACCACCGCACCGACTTGATCTGCTCGTCCACGCCGAGGTCGTCGACGCGGCCCTCCTCGACCAGGTCGGCGCCGTCCTCGCGCAGCGTGACCACGGAGTTGAAGTTGCCGGTCTCGGTGCTGGGGCCGACCGCGACCCGCAGCGAGCCGCCGACGGCGTCCATCGACCAGCGGTCGGCGATGGTGCCCTCCACCTCGCCGGAGGCGACGTACGTCGTCCCGGCGCCGTCGAGCGCGAAGGCGAAGATCGGCGTGGTGCCGGTGTCGAGCGTGGGGACGGGCCCGACGCGGCAGTCGAGGCAGTCGCCCCAGCCGCCCCAGCGCGGCCCGCCGGCGGCGAGGTAGAAGCGGTCTGCGGAGAAGTAGGAGGTGTCGGAGTCCGTCGCGACGGCCGTCGAGGTGCGCGTGGTCGGTGCGGCCGGGTCGAAGGCCAGCACGGTGGTGGTGCCGAGCCCGATGCGGTCGTCGTCGGGGATCGCGACGTCGGCGCAGTCGACGACGGGCTCGCCGTCGACGGTCGGCAGCCAGTCGGCGAGGGTCGTGTCGCGCACCAGCGACCGGTTGCGCAGCCGGGCGCGCACCTGGCCGAACGTGCCCTCCGGGGTGGAGAAGTCGAGCTCCGGCAGCCCGCTCTGGACGACCACGCGCACCACGTCGTCGTGCACCCGCACCGCCGAGGCGCGGCCGCTGACCGTCGTGGTGTCGACGACCGTCGGCGAGGTCGGGTCGGAGAGGTCGACCGTCGTGATCGTCGAGGCGAGGCCGTCGTCGGAGGTGCCGACCACCACGGCGCGGCCGTCGACGAGGACCATCTCCCCGCCGGGGTCGCCCGGCCAGCCGTTGCCGCGGGCGTCGTCGAGGCGGGTCGACGACAGCAGCGACGGCTCGGCGCCCGAGACGTCGTAGGCGAGCAGCTCGCCGTCGCGCAGCCGCAGCAGCAGCGGCCCGGCGACCTTGACGACGTCGGACTCGTCGACGCCGAGCTCCTGGACGTTGGTGCCCGACTCGTTGCTGACCGAGCGCGAGGTGGACACGCCCGTCCACGCCCGCTCCGAGCCCGACGTGGCGGAGTCGGCGGCGCCGGCCTGGGCGTCGTACATGATCATCCCGCCGTCCCAGCCGTAGGGCCCGACCAGGTCGAGCCCGCGCTCGACGTAGGAGTCGAGCAGCTCCTCGCAGCTCCCGGCGGTGACGAGGTCGGCGTTGGCGAGCGCGATCGGCGGCGTGCCGGGCCGCGGCCCGCCCTGCGAGTCACCCAGCGCGTAGCCCGCGGCGGCGGCGGCGCCGAGCGCGGTGATGGCGGTGATGGCGGTGGTGGCCCGGCGCACGTTCATGGCGGTGGGACGCCCGCGCGGAGAGGCTGGTTCCCCGTGGCACGATGGCGCGATGAGCGACGACCGCCCCTTCGACATCGTGCTGTTCGGCGCGACCGGCTTCACCGGTGGCCTCACCGCCGACTACCTCGCCGCCCACGCTCCCGCGGGCCTGCGCTGGGCGATCGCCGGCCGCAACTCCGACAAGCTGGAGGCCGTACGCCGTCGACTGGGCGATCACGTGCAGGTGCTCGTCGCCGACTCGACCGACCCCGCGGCGCTGGCCGACGTCGTACGCCAGGCGCGGGTCGTCGCCACGACGATCGGTCCCTACCTCCAGCACGGCGACGCCCTCGTCGGCGCGTGCGCGGAGGCCGGCACCGACTACCTCGACCTCACCGGCGAGCCCGAGTTCGTCGACCGCACCTGGCTCGCGCACCACCAGACCGCCGTGCGCACCGGCGCCAGGCTCGTGCACGCCTGCGGCTTCGACTCGATCCCGCACGACATCGGCGCCTACTACACCGTCAAGCAGCTGCCCTCCGACCAGCCGATCACCCTGCGCGGCGTCGTCCGGTCGGCCGGCACGTTCTCCGGCGGCACCTTCCACTCCGCGCTCGACCAGTTCGCGCGGGCCAAGCAGATGAAGAAGGCCCACGCCGACCGCCGGCGCGCCGAGGGGCGGCCCGAGGGACGCTCCTCGCGCTCGGTCGGCGGTGCACCCCACCGCGACCCGGTGCTCGGCTACTGGCTGCTCCCGCTGCCGACCATCGACCCGGTGGTCGTCGCCCGCAGCGGCGCCGCGCTCGAGGCGTACGGTCCCGACTTCCGCTACTCCCACTGGGCGGGCACCAAGACCCTGCGCTACGCCGCCGGCGGGGCGCTCGGCGTGGGCGCCCTGACCGTCGCCGCCCAGCTCAGGCCGGTGCGCGACCTGCTGAAGTCGAAGGTCCCGCAGGGCTCCGGTCCGAGCGAGACCAAGCGCGCGCGGTCGTGGTTCACCGTCGACTTCGTCGGCGAGGCGGGCGGCCGGACGGTCCACACGCGCGTCTCCGGCGGCGACCCCGGCTACACCGAGACCGCGAAGATGCTCGCCGAGGCGGCACTGTGCCTGGCGCTCGACGACAACCCCGACACCGCCGGGCAGGTCACCACGGCCCAGGCGATGGGCGACGCGCTGCTCGCGCGGCTGCAGGCGGCCGGGATCCGGTTCGAGATGATCTGAGCGGCGACGTCGGGGGTCGGCTCACACCATCTCGGGCACGTGGAGGTGCGCGAAGACCATCTCCATCTCGTCCACCCGCTCGACCGTGGCGCCCATCTCGCTGGCAACCCTGTCCCGGATGCCGCGGGCGTCGTCCCTGGTGGCCTCCATGGACCGTTCGTCGTCGAACACGACAGTGCCCACCACCCGTCCGGCCTCGCGGTCGATCATGAAGCTGGCGCTGCAGAAGCCCTCCATCTCCTCCAGACGTGGCAGGACCGCCATCCGGTAGATGTCGATCGCCCGGTCCGCCGTCCCGGGGTCGCCACTGAGCCACGTGAGCCGTGCGCAGGCGCCCTCCGGCGCGGCGTGGTCACGGTGCACCACTGCCACCTCCCACTGGTGCACCTCGCTGCCGCTGGTGCCCAGGCTCTGCTCCGCACGGTCTCGCAGGGACACCACCCTGTCCGCGGTGGCGAGGGCCGCTTCCATCGACTGCCACGCCGTGGTCGCGATGCAGCGACCGGACTCGCGGTTCGCGAGCAAGGACATCCCGACGCATCCGTCCATCGCGGACACGGCAGGGAAGACCTCGTCGCGTACGACGGCGATGCCGTCTTCGATCTTGCTCGGGTCTCCTTGGACCTCGGTGGTGCGCACGAACATGACGCGTCCCTCTCTGCTCCCGGGCAGCGTCCCGGCGGCGCCGCCACCTCCGTCAACGCTGCGCCGGTGCAGGACGAGGGTCAAGGCACAAGCAGGGGATATGCCTTCGGCGACACGATCGCCGGAGGGGTACGCACGTGGTGGTGCCCCAGGCAAGAGTCGAACTTGCGACCTTTCGCTTAGGAGGCGGCTGCTCTATCCACTGAGCTACTGGGGCGGCGCTGCACATCTTGTCAGCCCGCACCCGGCGACACGAACTCAGTGCGGGCTCAGTGGGACGGAAGCGACCCGCTGAGCCGTCCGTGCCGCTCGGCGCTCGAGGCGTTGAGCCCGACGATCGCCACGGCCTTGCCCTTGCGGGCGTACTTCGTGGTGATGGCGTCGAGGGAGGCCACGGTCGAGGCGTCCCAGACGTGGGAGTCGGAGAGGTCGATGACCACGTGCTCGGGGTCGTCGGCGTAGTCGAACTGGGTGTAGAGGTCGTTGGAGGAGGCGAAGAAGAGCTCGCCGGTGACGCGGTAGACCGCGGAGGTCCTGCCGTCGTGGTCGGTGACCAGCTCGCGGTGGGTCTCGGTGAGGTGCGCGACCCGGCGGGCGAAGAGCGTCATCGCGACCAGCACGCCGACCACGACGCCGATGGCCAGGTTGTGGCTGACCACGGTGACGACGACGGTCGCGACCATGACGGTCGTCTCCGACCTCGGCATCCGGCGCAGCGTCGCGGGCCGGACCGAGTGCCAGTCGAAGGTGCCGACCGAGACCATGACCATCACGGCGACGAGCGCGGCCATCGGGATGAGGGCGACGACGTCGCCGAAGCCGACGACGAGGACGAGGAGGAAGAAGCCGGCGAGGAAGGTGGAGATCCGGGTGCGGGCACCGGAGGCCTTCACGTTGATCATCGTCTGGCCGATCATCGCGCAACCGCCCATGCCGCCGAAGAAGCCCGTGACGATGTTCGCCCCGCCCTGGCCCCACGCCTCGCGGGTCTTGTCGGAGTGGGTGTCGGTGATGTCGTCGACCAGCTTGGCGGTCAGCAGCGACTCCAGCAGCCCGACGAGAGCCATCGCGACGGCGTAGGGGGCGATGATCTTCAGCGTCTCGAGGGTCCACGGGACGTCGGGGAAGAACAACGTGGGCAGGCTGTCGGGCAGCTCGCCCTGGTCGCCGACGGTGGGCACGTCGAGAGCCGCCGTCAGGGTGAAGGCGGTGAGCGCGACGATGGCGACCAGCGGCGCCGGGACGACCTTCGTGATCCGCGGCAGCCCCACGATGACCGCGATGCCGACGGCGATCATCGGGTATACCGCCCACGGCACGTCGACCATGTGAGGCACCTGGGCCAGGAAGATCAGGATCGCCAGTGCGTTGACGAAGCCGACCATCACCTGGCGCGGGATGAAGCGCATCAGCCGGGCCACGCCGGCGAGGCCGAGGGCCACCTGGATGACGCCGCCGAGCAGCACGGTGGCGACCAGGTAGTCGTAGCCGTGGTCGCGCACCACCGGGGCGATGACCAGTGCGATCGCGCCCGTGGCGGCCGAGATCATCGCCGGCCGGCCACCGAGGAAGGCGATCGAGACCGCCATCGTGAACGAGGCGAAGAGCCCGATGCGCGGGTCGACACCGGCGATGATCGAGAACGAGATCGCCTCGGGGATCAGCGCCAGCGCGACGACCAGCCCGGCCAGCACCTCGGTGCGCAGCAGCCGCGGCGAGCGCAGCGTCGTACGGACCGAGGCGTCGGTGGTGGGCACGGTCGTGGAGGATGCGGGGGAGACGGGCACGAGGCGCAAAACTACCCTCACGTGAGGGTAGGGTTCGAATCGTGAGGACAGGAGCAGGTCACGTGGGTGGGTCGATCGACGGAACGAGCCCAGTCATGCACATCGGCGAGGTGGCGACCCGCACCGAGCTGTCCCTGCGCAGCCTGCGCCACTGGGAGGAGGTCGGCCTGCTGCGTCCCTCGGGGCGCACCGACGGCGGGTTCCGGCTCTACACCGAGGCCGACGTCGACAAGATCCTGGTGATCCGCCGGATGAAGCCGCTCGGTTTCAGCATCGAGGAGATGAAGGCCGTGATGTCCGACCTCGAGGCGCTCGACGACCCGGCCGCCGCGGACGACGTCCGCGCGGCCGCGCGGCTGCGGCTCGCCGAGGTCCAGGAGGACGCCTCGCAGCGCAGGCTCCGTCTGGTCCGCCAGCTCGAGATGGCCGACGAGTTCATCGGCCTGCTCGAGCAACGGCGCGCCTGACCCCGCTCGGCGCCGACACGGATCTTGCCGCGGTGAAGTAGGTTCTGACCCCGTCAGCCCAACTTCGCGATCCCCAGGGGAGCCCCGTGTCGGATGAGTCACGTCCGGAGGCCCCCGTCGGCGCGCCCAAGCGCCGGGGCAAGGTGGCACGCAAGCACACGGTCGGGCGGGTCGTCCTGATCAGTGCGCTCGTCCTCGCGCTGGTCACCGGTCTCGGCACGGTCTACTTCGTGCGGCACCTCAACGGCAACATCGCCAGCATCGACCTCGGCGACCTCGGCGGCGACCGGCCCGAGAAGGTCTACACCGGCAACGGCGAGCCGCTCAACATCCTGGTGATGGGCTCGGACTCCCGCGACTGCGAGGGCTGCGACGTCGACAACGTCGCCGGCGCGCGCTCCGACACCACCATCCTCGTGCACCTCTCCGCGGACCGCTCGAGGGCGTACGCCGTCTCGATCCCGCGCGACTCGATCGTCGACCGGCCCGAGTGCGGCGACTCGCCCGCCGAGACCGACGTCATGTGGAACGCCGCCTACACCGAGGGTGGCCCGGTCTGCACGGTCGACCAGCTCGAGACCGCCACCGGCATCTTCGTCGACCACTTCATCGTCATCGACTTCGGCAGCTTCGGCAACATGGTCGACGCCGTGGGAGGAGTGCCGGTCTGCGTGCCCCAGGACATCGTCGACAAGAAGCACCAGATCTTCGTGCCGAAGGGCGACCCGTCCCTGCTCACCGGCGACCAGGCGCTGGACTACGTGCGGGCGCGCTACGTCGGTGACTTCGAGCAGCAGAACGACATCTCCCGCATCCGTCGCCAGCAGGAGTTCATCGGCGCGCTCGTGCGCAAGGTGAAGTCCGCCGACACCCTGACCCGCCTCGACAAGGTGGTGAAGTTCCTCGATGCCGCCACCAAGGGCCTGACCACCGACGACCAGTTCGCATCGGTGACGCGCCTCGGCAAGGTCGCGATGCAGCTGCAGAGCATCGGCCTCGACAAGGTCCAGTTCGTCACCCTGCCGACCGCCTACTTCACGCGGGACTCCGAGTTCTTCGGCAAGGTCTACTGGACGCCGGAGGCTGACCAGATCTGGAAGCTGATCAACGAGGACAAGCCGCTGCCGGCCAGCGTGCTGAAGGGCACCTCGGTCAGCGCAGGCCCTCCGTCAGGGAGCTCCGAGACCCCGTCGCCCACCGCCGGCAGCGAGACCCCGGCCCCGTCCGAGACGCCGTCGGAGACGCCGAGCGAGACCCCGTCGGAGACGCCGTCGGAAACCCCGTCGGAAACCCCTTCGGAGACGGTGTCGCCGACCGAGACCCCCAGCACGCCGACGCCGACCACCGACCCGGAGGACCGGATCTTCGGAGTCTGCGCATGAGCGACGGGGACCCCGCATGAGCACCGAGGATCGACCTGTTTCCCAGGGCGACCAGGAGCCCGAGCCGGAGTGGAAGCGCCGCCGCCGCCTCGCCGCGGTCTTCGGAGACACCGTCCCCGAGCAGACCAGCGACGACCGCGACCCCAGCGAGCCCGCTGCCGGCAAGGGTGACGACTGGTACCGCGCCGAGGTCCCGCCGCACCACGGCTGAGCGGCGTACGCCCCCAGCCCTTCGGTAGTCCGCATCAAGCGGCTGGTGTCTGGCGGGCTGGGACAAGATTCCTGATGCGGACTACCCCGGCGCGTCACAGGTCCGGACGCACGAACGGCCCGCCCCCGGTCGGGAGCGGGCCGTCGTACGACGACGAGGCGCGGGTCAGACGGCGCCGCCGCGCGCGCGGAGCAGGTCGCGGATCTCCTCGAGCAGCGCGACGTCGGCGGGCGTGCCCGGCTCCTCGGAGGGGAAGAACCGCTCCTTGGCCTTGGTGTAGGGCACGACGATGAAGAAGTAGACGACCACCGCGATGAGCAGGAACGAGATCACGGCGTTGAGGAACGCGCCGAAGGTCTGCTCCTTGGTGGAGAAGTACGCCGATGCGGACTCGGGCATGAGGCCGGTCAGCCAGGCGGTGAAGGTCGTAACGACGGACGCGAACGCCAGGGCCATGATCAGGCCGGTGGCAATCTCGATCAGGTTGCCCTTGAGGACGAAGGCCTTGAAACCACTCATGATGTCTCCCTCGTGGATGGCCCCGAGAGGAGCCGCGGATGAGCGAACGGCCTCACGCTAGCGGTCCCACGACACGGTCAGGAACTGCGACAGCGCGGCGGAGGTGATGTCGAGGGCCTCCGTGGCCGAGGCGCCGACCACGACGAGCGCGCCTCCGCGCTCGCCCGCCGGGCCGTCGGGGGCGACCGCTGGGGTGGCCAGGACGGTGACGTCGCGGGCCACCACGGTCGAGACCCCGGTGCCGGGGTCGGTGGCGACGAGGTCGACCTCGTCGCCAGCCCGCAGCAGGGTGGCCATGCCCGCGTCGGGCAGGCGCACCGGCAGGACGGTCCGTCCGGGCTCGGCCAGCGCCAGCCCGGGGCCGACGACCCGCGGCTCGGTCAGCACCTCGCCACGCCCGACGGGCGCGGCCAGCACGCGCCCGACCCCCTCCGTCGTCGCGCTCGCGGGCGCCACCTCGCGCGGGAAGTCACGCCGCGAGAGGTCGTCGCCGCCGAGCACGGTGCCCGAGGGCAGGTCGCGGGTCGCGACCAGCACCTCGACGGTGTCGGGCGCCGGCGGCGCGAGGGTGCGCAGTGCGCTGAGCACCGCGACCGCCGCCAGCGCCGCGGCGATCAGCCGGCGACGACGCCGGAGCTGGTGGCGTACGGCGCGCAGGCGGCGCCTGGTGGGCGGGAGTCCCGGGAGCATCCCCCGACGCTAGGCCGGTGCGGGTCCGGCCCGCTCGGCTTCTCCACAGGGAGCGGACCTCGTGACGGTCGCAGGGCGACCTCCTCGAACAGCGGGAGGACGGTCAGTCGGAGGAGGACGACGACGAGGACGACGAAGTGGTGCTCGACGACGAGGAGGAGCTGGAGGAGGCGGAGTCCGAGGAGGACGTGCTCGCCGTGGTGGACGCCGGGGTCGAGGACGAGGAGCTGCTGCGGCTGTCGGTGCGGTAGAAGCCGGAGCCCTTGAAGACCACGCCGACGGCGTTGAAGAGCTTGCGCAGCTTGCCGTCGCACTCGGGGCAGACGGTGAGCGCGTCCTCGCTGAAGCTCTGGAACTGCTCGAAGGAGTGGCCGCACTCGGTGCAGGCGTACTGGTAGGTGGGCATCGTGGTCGTCCTCGGATGGTGCAGTGGCGGCGATCGGCCGGGCCCGCGCGACGCGCTGGCACTCAAGCCCTTCGACTGCCAATGGTACGGCACAATGGTCAGCGCGATGAGCGACCAGTCACCCACCCCCGCGACCCAGCCCACGACCCAGACCCCTGACGCGCCGCGCGCCGGCTGGTGGCAGGCGTTCCGCCGCGCCCCGCGGGCGGTGCGCTGGACGGCGTGGACCGCGCTCGCGCTGGTGCTCGTGCTGGTGGTGCTCGCCGCGGCCGTCGTCGGTGTCGTACGCCGTCCGCTGCCGCAGACCGAGGGCGAGGTGCAGGTGCCCGGCCTGTCGGCCTCGGTGGAGGTGGTGCGCGACGACTACGACATCCCGCAGCTCTACGCCGACACCGACGCCGACCTGATGCGCGCCCAGGGCTACGTCCACGCGCAGGAGCGCTTCTTCGAGATGGACTTCCGCCGCCACGTGACGGCCGGCCGGCTCTCGGAGATCTTCGGCGAGGAGACCCTCGAGACCGACAAGTTCATCCGCACGATGGGCTGGCGCCGCGTGGCCGAGCAGGAGTGGGCGCTGCTGCAGCCGGCGACCCGCGACGCGCTGACGGCGTACGCCGAGGGGGTCAACGCCTACCTCGCCGAGCGCTCCCCGTCGGAGCTCGCGGCCGAATACAGCATCCTCGGGCTCTCCGGGCTCGACTACACGCCCGAGGAGTGGGAGCCGGTCGACTCGCTCGCCTGGCTCAAGGCGATGGCGTGGGACCTGCGCGGCAACATGGACGCCGAGGTCGACCGGGTGCTGCTCTCGCTCGACCACACCGACGCCGAGATCGCCCAGCTGTGGCCGGACTACCCGTTCGACGAGCACCCGCCGATCGTCGAGGGCGGAGGCGTGGTCGACGGCGTCTTCGAGCAGAACGCGACGGCCAACGGCACCCGCAACCCGCGCCGGCCGGCGTACCCCCGCGGGGTCGTCAAGGCGCTCGAGCGCGTGCAGGCGCGCGTCGCGGCGATGCCCGACCTGGTCGGCAAGGGCCGCGGCATCGGCAGCAACTCGTGGGTCGTCGACGGCGAGCACAGCGCCACCGGCAAGCCGCTGCTCGCCAACGACCCGCACCTCGGCATCAGCCAGCCGGGCATCTGGATGCAGATGGGCCTGCACTGCCGCGAGATCAGCGCCGACTGCACGCTCGACACCTCCGGCTTCACCTTCTCCGGCGTGCCCGGCGTCGTGATCGGCCACAACGCCGACATCGCGTGGGGCTTCACCAACCTCGGCCCCGACGTCACCGACCTCTTCCTCGAGCAGACCGAGGGCGACGACCGCTACGTCCGCGACGGCTCGACCGAGCCGATGCAGGTGCGCACCGAGACGATCAAGGTGCGCGGCGAGGACGACGTGCAGCTGCGGGTGCGCGAGACGGTGCACGGGCCGCTGATCAGTGACGTGTCGTCGCAGTTCGCGACGGTCGGCGCCAACGCCCCGACCGACGAGCCCGGCGAGCGCGGCAGCGGGTACGCCGTCGCGCTGGCGTGGACCGCCCTCGATCCGGCCCCCACGGCCGACGCGATCCTCGGGCTCAACCGGGCGTCGGACTGGGACGAGTTCCGCGCCGCCGCGGCCGACTTCGCGGTGCCCGCGCAGAACCTCGTCTACGCCGACCGCGAGGGCCACATCGGCTACCAGTCGCCGGGGCGCATCCCGATCCGTCGGGCCGGCAACGACGGCACGATGCCGGTCGAGGGCTGGATCAGCGCGAACGACTGGACCGGCGACTACATCCCCTTCGACGGGCTACCGAGCGTGCTCGACCCCGAGGAGGGCTTCATCGCCACCGCCAACCAGGCGGTCGTCGACGAGGACTACCCCTACCTGCTCACCAAGGACTGGGACTACGGCTTCCGCTCCACCCGCATCCGTGAGGCGCTCCTCGAGGAGGGCGAGCTGTCGGTCGAGGAGATGGCGGCGCTGCAGCTCGACACGACCAACCCGATGGCCGAGACCCTCGTGCCCTACCTGCTCGACATCTCGGACCTGCCCAACGCCTACTACCGCAACGCCCAGAGGCTGCTGCGCGACTGGGACGGCACCTCACCCGCCGACAGCGCGCCGGCGGCGTACTTCAACGTCGTGTGGCGCAACCTGCTCGACCTCACCTTCCACGACGACCTGCGCGCGCGCACCTGGCCCGACGGCGGCGACCGGTGGTTCCTTGTGGTCGGCCGGATGCTCGGCGAGCCCGCCGACCCGTGGTGGGACGACGCCGGCACCGACGAGGTCGAGACGCGCGACGACATCCTGCGTGCCGCGATGATCGCCGCCCGCGACGAGCTGACCCGGCGCCAGGCGCGCGACCCGCACCTGTGGCAGTGGGGCCGGCTGCACCGGATGAACCTCCACAACGCCACCCTCGGCGAGTCGGGCATCGGCCCGGTCGAGCGCCTCTTCAACCGCGACGGCTGGCAGGTGGGCGGCGGCTCGTCGATCGTCGACGCCACGTCGTGGGACGCCCTCGAGGGCTACGAGGTCACCGCCGCACCGTCGATGCGGATGGTCGTCTCGCTCGCCGACTTCGACGACTCGCGCTGGATCAACCTCACCGGCGTCTCCGGCCACCCGGCGTCGTCGCACTACTCCGACCAGACCGAGCTCTACGTCGACGGCGAGACCCTGCCCTGGGCGTTCAGCCGGGAGGCCGTCGAGGCGGCCGCCGACGACCGGCTGGTGCTCGAGCCCGCCGGCTGAGAAGTCCCCGGATATCCGGTGACTTTCACGCTTTGCACCCGAGATCTGGGGTGCAAAGCGTGAGTCTCACCGGATATCCGGGGACTCCCCGAGCGCCACGACCCCGCCCCCCGTCAACGCGAACCCCACCCGTACGTCGTGGGGGTCGGTCGGCACGGCCAGCCCGACCTCGTCGTCGTGGAGCACCACCGCGACCGGGGTCCCGGCCGGCACCCGCGTGAGGGCCCGGTCGTAGGACCCGCCCCCGCGCCCGAGCCGGTCGCCGGCGGGGGAGACGGCGAGCCCGGGCACGATGACCACGTCGGCGGTGCGGACCGCGTCGACGCCCAGCAGCGGACCGGTCGGCTCGAGGAGCCCGCGCGCGGCCGGCGCGAGGCTGTCGGCGCCCGAGTAGAGGGCCCAGTCGAGGTCGTTGTCGCGCTGGAGCACCGGCACGATGACCCGCTTGCCCGCGGCGACCAGCGCGTCGAGCAGCAGGCCGGTGCCGGGCTCGCTGCCGACGGACACGTAGGCCGCGACGGTGGCGGCGCGGCGTACGGCCTCCCACTCCAGCGCCACGTGCGCGAGCGACGCGGCGAGGTCGGCGGCGGCGGCCAGCGGACGTCGCCGCCGGGCGGCCAGCACCTGGTCGCGCAGGGCGGTCTTGGCCACCGTGCTATCGGCCGACTGTGGCGTGTCCACCTGAGCAGCCTACGATCGAACCATGGCAAGCAAGGGCAACGCCCGTGGCCTCGAGCTGGCGCGGGAGAAGATGCGCCAGGCCGACGTCGACGAGGTCGCGATCGACACGTTCGCGCACTACTACCGGCTCCTCGAGCACGGCGAGACCGGGATGATCGCCGAGGACTCCATCGAGCCGCTCGACATGGAGTCGCTGGCCGACGTCGAGGTGGCCGACGACGTCGCGGCGGAGGCGATCCGCCACACGGCGGTGATCAAGCTCAACGGCGGCCTCGGCACGTCGATGGGCATGGAGCGCGCCAAGTCGCTGCTGTGCGTGCGGCGCGGCCTGAGCTTCCTCGACATCATCGCGCGGCAGGTGCTCCACCTGCGCAAGGAGTACGACGCGACGCTGCCGCTGATGTTCATGAACTCCTTCCGCACCTCCGCCGACACGATGGCCGCCCTCGCGCGCTACGACGCGCTGCCGGTCGACGGCCTGCCCCTGGAGTTCCTGCAGAACAAGGAGCCCAAGCTCCTCGAGGCCGACCTGATGCCCGCGGCCTACCCCAAGGACCCCGACCTCGAGTGGTGCCCGCCGGGCCACGGTGACATCTACACCGCCCTGCGCGGCACCGGCCTGCTCTCGCGCCTGCTCGAGGCGGGCTACCGCTACGTCTTCGTCTCCAACTCCGACAACCTCGGCGCGGTGCCCGACGCGCGGGTCGCCGGCTGGTTCGCCGCCAGCGGGGCGCCGTTCGCGATCGAGGCCGTGCGACGTACGCCGTCGGACCGCAAGGGCGGCCACTTCGCCCGCCGCAAGCAGGACGGCCGCATCGTGCTGCGCGAGTCGGCGCAGACGCTGGATGCCGACAAGGAGGCGCTCGCCGACCTCGGCCGCCACCAGTACTCCTCGACCAACAACCTCTGGTTCGACGTGCAGGCGATGGTCGACGCGCTCGACGCGCGCGGCGGCATCCTCGGCCTGCCGCTGATCCGCAACGTCAAGCACCTCGACCCCAGCGACACCTCCACGCCGAAGGTGATCCAGATCGAGACCGCGATGGGTGCGGCGATCGAGGTCTTCGAGGGCGCGCGCACCATCGAGGTCGGCCGCGACCGGTTCGTGCCGGTGAAGACCACCGACGACCTGCTCGTGCTGCGCTCCGACGTCTACGACCTCGGCAAGGACTTCGTCCTGGGCCAGGCGAACGACGAGGTGCCCTACGTCGCGCTGGACGGCGAGTTCTACAAGCTGGTCGGCGACTTCGACAAGCGATTCCCCGACGGCGCGCCGTCGCTGCGCGAGGCCGAGTCGTTCACCGTCGAGGGCGACTGGACCTTCGGCCGCGGCGTCAAGGTCGTCGGCGACGTCGCGCTCAGCGCTTCGGCGGCCCAGCGCGTCGAGGGCGGCGCCGTCCTCGAGGGCGAGCAGGAGAAGCATGGCTGAGCCGCACGCCGGCCTGCTGCCGGTCGCCGACTACGTCGAGCGCATCCTCGCCACCATCTCCCCGCTCCAGGCGTTCCCGCAGCCGCTCATGGAGGCCCTCGGCCTCGCGCTGGCCGAGGACGTCGTCGCCCCCATCTCGCTGCCGAGCTTCGACAACTCCTCGATGGACGGCTACGCCGTGGTGGCCGACGACATCGCCGGCGCCACCGAGGACGACCCGGTGGTCCTGCCGGTGGTCGGGGAGATCGGCGCCGGGCAGTCCTCCATCCTCGCGCTGTCGCCGGGCACGGCGGTGAAGATCATGACCGGCGCCCCGGTGCCGACCGGGGCGACCACGGTGGTGCCCTACGAGTGGACCGACCGCGGCGTCGCCCACGTGCGCATCGACCGCGCTGCGAAGCCCGGCCAGCACATCCGCCCGACGGGTGACGACATCACCGAGGGCGACATGCTGCTCGAGGAGGGCACCGTCCTGGGCCCGCGCCACCTCGGCATGCTCGCCGCGGTGGGCCGGGCGACGGTGCGCACCCGCCCGCGACCGCGGGTCGTGGTGATCTCGACCGGGTCCGAGCTGCGCGACCCCGGCACACCGCTGGGGCGCGACTCGATCTACGACGGCAACTCCTACCTCCTCGCCGCGGCCGCCCGCGCGGCCGGGGCGATCGCCTACCGCGTCGGCATCGTCCCCGACGAGTCGCACGCCTTCACCGAGGCGCTGAGCGACCAGCTGGTCCGCGCCGACATCGTGGTCACCAGCGGCGGAGTCAGCGAGGGCGACTTCGACGTCGTCAAGGAGTCGCTGCGCCAGCACGGCACGATGTGGTTCGGCGGCGTGGCGATGCAGCCGGGCAAGCCGCAGGGCTTCGGCACGATCGGCGAGGACGACACCCCGGTCTTCACGCTGCCGGGCAACCCGGTCTCCTCCTACGTCTCCTTCGAGATGTTCGTGCTGCCCGCGATCCGCCGGATGATGGGCAAGCTGCCCTACTCCCGCCCGTCGGCCCGCGCGCGCCTGACCCACGGCATCTCCTCGCCCGAGGGCCGCACCCAGCTGGTGCGCGGGCTCTACGAGACCGACCGCGGCGGCACATTCGTCTCCCCGGTCGGCGGCCACGGCTCGCACCTCATCGGCGACCTGGCCACGGCCAACTGCCTGATCGAGGTCCCGGCCGACGTCACGGCGGTCGCCGCCGGCGAGATGGTCGCGATCCGCAAGCTCGACGAGGAGTTCTGATGGCTGCCCCCGACGGTGCCGCCGGCCCCGGCGCCCACCTGACCCACGTCGACGAGCACGGCGCCGCACGGATGGTCGAGGTGGGCGACAAGCCCGTCACCGCGCGTACGGCGTCCGCCACCGGCCGCGTCCTGGTCAGCCGCACGGTGGTCGACCTCCTGCGCGGCGAGGGCGTGCCGAAGGGCGACGCGCTCGCGGTGGCCCGCCTCGCGGGGATCATGGGCGCCAAGCAGACCCCGGCCCTCATCCCGCTGTGCCACCCCCTCGCGATCTCCGGTGTCACGGTCGACCTGTCGGTCACCGACGAGTCGGTCGACATCACGGCGACGGTCCGCACCACCGACCGCACCGGGGTGGAGATGGAGGCGCTCACCGCGGTCTCCGTCGCTGCGCTGACCGTGGTCGACATGGTCAAGGCCGTCGACAAGGCCGCGGTCATCACCGACATCCGGGTGGAGACCAAGACCGGCGGCCGCTCGGGGGACTGGAAGCGATGAGCGTGCGCGCCGCGGTCGTCGTGGCCTCCAACCGTGCCGCGGCCGGCGTCTACGCCGACGAGACCGGACCGTTGATCGTCGACTGGCTGCGCGGCCAGGGCTTCGACTGCGCCGACCCCGACGTCGTGCCCGACGGCGACCCGGTCCGCGACGCGATCTCCGCCGCCGTCGCCGCGGGCGCCCGCCTCGTGCTCACCACCGGCGGCACCGGCCTGACCCCCACCGACCGTACGCCGGAGGCGACCGCCCCGCTGCTCGACCGCGAGGTGCCCGGCATCGCCGAGGCGATCCGCGCCGCCGGTGTCGCCCAGGGCGTGCCCACCGCGATGCTGTCGCGCGGCCTCGCCGGCATCGCCGGCGACTGCCTGGTCATCAACCTCCCCGGCTCGCGCGGCGGCGTGAAGGACGGCCTCGGCGTCCTCGAGCCCGTGGTGCGCCACGCGGTCGAGCAGGTCGTCGGGAGCGACCACTGAGCACCATGGCGGGCAAGGCCCCCGGCTGGCCCGCACGCCTGGAGTCCGAGGGGGTCGTCGTCCGGCCGCTGCGCAGGTCCGACGCCGACGAGTGGCAGGCGGTCCGCGCCCGCAACCACGACTGGCTGCGCCCGTGGGACGCGACCGTGCCGCCGGGCTCCGCCCCCCGCCCATCGTCGTACAAGGTGGTCACCCGCTCGCTGCTGCACCAGGCCCGGCAGGGCCAGTGCCTGCCGTTCGTGGTGGAGGTCGAGGACCGCTTCGCCGGACAGGTCACCGTCAGCAACGTCACGCGCGGCTCCGCGCAGTGGGCCTCGATCGGCTACTGGGTCGCCGCCGAGGTGGCGGGCCGCGGCGTCGCGCCGCGGGCGGTGGCGATGGTGATCGACCACTGCCTCGGCCCGGTGGGGCTGCACCGCGTCGAGATCTGCGTGCGACCGGAGAACACCAACTCGCTGCGCGTGGTCGAGAAGCTCGGCCTGGAGCAGGTCGGCTACGCCCCGCGGTTCCTGCACATCGACGGCGCGTGGCGCGACCACCGCATCTTCGCGGTGACCGCCGAGGAGGCACCCGCGGGGGTGCTCACCCGGTTGTCGACACACCAGTCACACCAGTAGTTCTGCGACACACCACTTGACATCCGCCCCGCTCACCCTCCGCGCTCCTAGTCTCAGGCCGTGGACCTGAGCGCTCTCATCTTCGTCGCCCTTGCCGTGGCGTGGGCCGTCTACCTGATCCCCAAGGCCCTCAAGCACCACGACGAGGTCGTGCGCAGCCGGTCGGTGGAGAAGTTCTCCCACACGATGCGGGTGCTGGCGCGCCGCGAGCCGGTCGACCGCCGCAACGCGCGCCTCGTCGTCGCCCCGATCCGCGCTGCGCTCCGCCCGCCCGTGGAGACCAAGGCGCGCACCGCTCCTGCGGCCGTTGACGCCTCGGTCACCACCACCGTCACGCGCGAGGTGACGACCACCGTCGCGGCTCGTCCCGTGGCGCCGCAGACCGAGCGCGCCTCGGCCCGCCGGGCCGCGAAGCGTCGCCGCAACGTGCTCGCCCTGATCGTCCTGGTCAACGCGGTCGTCGTCGGCCTCGCCCTCGCTGCCGTGGTCGCGTGGTCCTGGGTCGCGGCCCCGGTCACGCTGCTGGTGGCCTGGCTGGTCGCCTGCCGGCTCTCCGTCCGCTCCGAGCGCGCGCAGCGCGCGAGCCGCGCGGCGATCGAGATCGGTCTGCCCCCGCTCGTCGACGATGACGACGACGACCTCGGCCTCACCGGCGAGCTGCCGATGACCCCGCCCCAGCCGCGCGCCCCCGCCGCCCCCACGCGGGTCGACGAGGAGGCCCCGGCCGGCGAGGTGCCGGTGGAGGTGCCGGTCCAGGTGCCGGTGCCCGGTGGCTGGGACATGGTGCCCACCACCCTCCCGACCTACGTCGGCAAGCCGGCCGCGCAGCGGCGTACGGTCTCCACGATCGACCTCGACTCCACCGGCGTCTGGTCGAGCGGCCACTCCGACTCCGACTCGGCGCTTGCCCGCTCGGCCGAGGAGTCCGCCAAGGTCGCCCGCGAGGCCGACGAGGCGCGTCGCGCGAGCGGGGCCTGAGCCGCCCGGAGACCCACGGGTGGGGCGATTCGGTCGCCCCGATCACGCTCGTGTATCTTGGCGTCGCGCCGTGAGGCGCATGGGGCTGTGGCGCAGTTGGTAGCGCGTCTCGTTCGCAATGAGAAGGTCAGGGGTTCGAATCCCCTCAGCTCCACCACGTGACAACCGCCCGCGACCTGCGACGACAGGACGTGGGCGGTTGTGCGTCTCGGGGTCTGCCGAGCAGGAGGCGCTCCCGCCCCGCGCAGGGGAGTCGGGGGTAGACCGGGACGGGAGCGCGACCAGGGGGCAAGCACGGACGATAGGGATCCGCGGGATGCCCGTCACCACCTGCGCATGGCCATCCCCGAATCTTTGCCCGGTGTCCAACCACTGGCGAACCTGACCACTGAAGTGGCACTACCCGCGACGGAACGCACCCCGGCCGTCACGGGGGATGAGAACGGCCGGGGTGCTGGCGACGACGCTACGGGACCGTTCGCCAAGCGACGAAACGCGGCCGGGCGCGCCGCACTCGCGTTGACTACCGGTCGACCACCCACCGGACCCGAGGTGATGCGGCCAGCTAGGCCTGCGCGAGAAGCGCTGCGACCTGGTCGCGGAGCTCGGCGAGCTTGAAGGGCTTGGGCATGTGAGCAGTCACGCCGGCCGCTTCTGCGTCCTCGAGGTCGCCGCTGGTGGCCGAGGCCGTGACGAGCAGGATCGGGATGTCGCATCGTGGGTCCGCCCGAATCAGCTGGGTGAGCTCGATGCCGTTCATGCCGGGCATGAGCAGGTCGGAGACGATGAGGTCGAACTCGCGACGCACGTGCATGTCGGCGGCTTCGGAGCCGTCTGAGGCGACGGCCACGTCATGGCCAGCACGCTCGAGGGTCCGGCTCATCACGTCACGGATGTCGGGATCGTCGTCGACCACGAGTATGTGCGCCATTGCAGGTACCCCCCGGTGTCTGCTTGAGGCCGCGGCGCGGTGTCGGGCCGCTGACCCTGTCTGGTCTACCCAACGCGAGGGAACGGCAAACGTCACGTGGACACGAGGTGCTTGGCGTGGAGTCGTCACGCCTGCGTGAGCATCCCCCGTCGGCTGCGGGCTCTCGGCGTCTGCGGGAGCAGCTGCGAAGCCTGGTCCAGACCACTGCGAAGAATTCTCGCCGGGTGCGTAACACCTGCGCAGCCCCTCACGCTGTAGAGGTGAAGCGGCCGCGTTCCGCGGGGCCGCCCGTCGCACCCGCACACTGAGCTCCCGCCGGTGTGTGGTTCCCCCCAGGAAGCGACGGGCGGCCCCACAACGCACAGCAGCGGCGCGACCCTCCCCCCGTGGGCCGCGCCGCTGCTCCGCATGTCGGGCCCCGGCGCTACGGTCAGGGCGTGAGCGACTTCCAGCGCATCTTCGTCGTGAGCGCGCAGGCCGGGGACGCCGACGTGGAGCGGTTGCGCAGACGTCTCGGCGCCTCGGTGCGCGTGCTCACCGCGCCGACGGCCGAGGCCAAGCGGGTCGTCGAGGCGCTGCGGTTCGACCCCGTGCCCGAGGTGGCGCTCGCACCCGTGCGCTTCCCCGACGGCGACCGCGGGCACCGCCTCGACGGGCTCGTACGCCGTCATGCGGTGGAAGACCGCTACCGCGACCTCGTGGTGGTCGCCGACCCGGCGACGCTGACCCTGCTGCTGCGCGTCCTGGCGCCCGACCAGCTGCCCGAGGGCGGGCCGGTGACCGAGGTGGGCCTGCCGCGCGGGCCGCGACCGGTGCCGCTCAACCGTGCGGCCGTCGGTGGTGTCGCCCTGGGGTTCGTGGCCGGCGTGCTGTCCGGAGTCGTGCCGTTCTGGGTGCTGCCGGTCCTCGTCGTGCTCGCCGGGCTGGTGCTGCTCCTCGTGCCCGGACGGCGCCACGTCGGGCAGGCGCTGCTGATCGCGACCGGGGTGGCGGCCGTGGTCATGCTGTTCTCGGTCGCGGGCTCGTCGAGGTTCCCCGGCTCCTGGTGAGGACCGGTGAGGACCGGTGAGGTCGGTCGGGCTCAGCCCTTGCGGGGGCCGAACAGCAGCCCGCGTCGGGCCGGCTTCGCCGCCGACCGCGGCTGCGGCACGGTGGGGGCAGGCCACCACTCGAGGCTGGGGTATCCGGCGCGGTTGTAGCCCTCGCGGTAGACGAAGTGGTCACCGCAGGAGCACACCCAGCGCTCGCCGACCTCGTGACCCTCGGGCGTGGGCGCGTCCGCGGTCTGCAGGCAGACGTGGATCATCGTGGAGTCCATGGCGCACCCTCCTGGCGTCATCCCGAAGCGATCGGGTTTGTCCATGGTCTCGCCGAATTGGGCCGAACGCCACGGCTGTCTCCGGAACTACGGGGCATCTTGAGCGAACCTCGACGGTTCGTGCGGGGTTGGGCGGCCGGCGGACTGGACGGGGCGTCAGATCCAGCGCTGGAACCAGATGCGCGCGTCCCACTCCGACTTGGTGAGCAGCACGTCGGTCCACACGGGCCAGAACCACGCGAAGGCGATCAGGGCCAGCACGGTGTAGCTGCCGGCGACGACCACCCCGAACGTACGACGCGGGCCGGGCACGTCGGAGGTGCCGATCAGGTGCCCCATCGCGAGGGCGATCGAGAGGACCATGAAGGGCAGGCAGGCGATCGCGTAGAAGAAGAAGATCGGACGGTCGTCGTAGAGGAACCACGGCAGCCAGGTGCTCGCCAGCCCGACGACCGCGACCCCGTGCCGCCAGTCCCGCGCGCCGATCCACAGCAGCAGCGAGGCGATCATCGCCAAGCAGCCGCCCCACCAGACGACGGGGTTGCCGATCAGCAGGATCTGGCGGATGCACGAGGAGCCTGCGGGCGCCCCGCACCCCTGCGAGCCCGGCTGGATGTCGACCTGGGCGTCGACGCCGACGGGGCGTCCCATCACCAGCCACGTCGACGGCTTGGAGGCGTAGACGTGGGTGGAGTCGTTGAGGAAGTGGCTGTGGAAGGTGTAGACATCCTGGTGGTAGGACCACAGCGAGCGCAGCGACTGGGTCACATCGCCGAGGCCGTGGGCGTCCGGCTCGCTCGCGGTCGGCCACGGGTCGCCGCCGCCGTAGGACGTGTACTGCGTGTTGCTGAAGGCCTGCTCGTAGGCGTCGGCGTGCATCAACCAGCCGGTCCACGAGGCGACGTAGGTGATCGCGGCGACGCCGACGAGCGCGAGGAAGGCCGGCACGCCGTCGAGCACGACGGAGCGGAGCAGCGCTCGCCGCTGGCCGAAGGCCCGGCGCGCCCCGGCGCTCCACAGCCATGCCAGCAGGCCGAAGGCGGCGAGGGTGGGCAGGGCCGACCACTTGGTGCCGCACGCCAGGCCGAAGGCGACCCCGCCCGCGAGCAGCCACGGTCGCCACCACGTACGTCGTGCTCCGGCCGCGAGGCGGTCGCGCAACCACTGGCGGTCGGCGACCACGCAGTGCGCGCCGAGGAGGATGAAGAAGGCCAGGAAGATGTCGAGGAGCGCGAGCCGCGACAGCACCAGCTGCAGGCCGTCGAGACAGAGCAGGAGCCCCGCGACCAGCCCGAGCACGGTCGAGCCGCTCACGCGGCGCACGAAGCGGCACATCAGCAGCACCATCAGCGCGCCGACCACCGCGGAGGCGGTGCGCCATCCCGTGGGGTCCATGCCGAAGACCTTGATGCCGCCGGCGATCAGCCACTTGCCGACCTCCGGGTGCACGATCATCGACGGGCTGTCCTGCCAGAGCCCGGTCACCTGGCCGTTGAGGATGGTCTTGTCGGCGTCCTCGACATAGCTGCGGACGTAGCCGAAGTTGAGCAGCGACCAGGCGTCCTTGGCGTAGTAGGTCTCGTCGAAGGAGAACTGGTGGGGCGTCCCGAGGTGCCAGCGACGCAGGAAGAGGGCCAGGCCTGCGAGGCAGATCGCGCCCATCCAGCCCGGCCACGGGTCCTCCGAGCGCCAGCGCGGGCGGTTCCGCTCGGCGGCAGTCGGGATCACGACCGGGGGTGGGGCGGTCTGGGTCACGACCGGAACTCTAACCAGAGCCGGGCGCCCGGCCCCGGCCTGACATGATCGACCCATGGCTGGCGTCCTGGTCCTCGCGGGCACCCCGATCGGGCAGGCGGGCGACGCACCGCCCCGCCTCGCCGCCGAGCTCTCCGGCGCCGACGTCGTCGCCGCCGAGGACACCCGCCGGCTCAAGCGCCTGTGCGCCGACCTCGACATCACGCTGTCGGGTCGCGTGGTGTCCTACTTCGAGGGCAACGAGCAGGCCCGCACGCCCGCGCTGCTGGAGGCGCTGCTGGCCGGCGACCGCGTCGTGCTGGTGACCGATGCGGGGATGCCGAGCGTCTCCGACCCGGGCTACCGCCTGGTCGCCGCGGCGGTCGAGCACGACGTACGGGTCACGGCCGTGCCGGGCCCGAGCGCGGTCCTGACCGCGCTCGCCGTCAGCGGCCTGCCGGTCGACCGCTTCTGCTTCGAGGGCTTCCTGCCGCGCAAGGCGGGCGAGCGCGGGCGCCGGCTCGCCGCCCTCGCCGCCGAGGAGCGCACGATGGTGTTCTTCGAGGCGCCGCACCGCACCGAGGCCGCGCTCGCCGCGATGGCGGAGGCGCTGGGGGAGGACCGTGCGGCGGCGGTGTGCCGCGAGCTCACCAAGACCCACGAGGAAGTACGCCGCGGACCGCTCGGCGAGCTCGTCGCGTGGGCCGCCGACGGCGTGCGGGGCGAGGTCACGATCGTGGTCGAGGGATCGAGCGGCGCCCCCGCGGTGGCCACCGACCCCGGCTCGCTCCGCTCGGCCGTCGCGGAGCTGGAGGCCTCCGGGTCCACCCGCAAGGAGGCCATCGCCGAGGTCGCCAGGCGAGCCGGCCTCCCCAAGAGAGAGGTGTACGACGTTGTCCACCGCTGAGCCCCAGGGCGGTCCGACGCGCGCGCGGGCCGCGACGGAGGAGAAGTCCGGCGCGCGCCGCGACCGTGAGCGGCCGCCCGCGCCCGAGCCGCTGCCCCACCCGGTCGTGGACAACCACTGCCACCTCGACATCGCCGACGGCGACTGGGTCTCCACGTCCGAGGCCATCGCGGCCGCTGCGGCCGTCGGCGTGCCGCGGATCGTGCAGATCGGCTGCGACCTGCCCGGCGCCCGGTGGGCGGTCGAGGCGGCCGCCGAGCACGAGGCCCTGATCGCCGGGGTCGCGCTGCACCCCAACGAGGCCCCGCGCCTGGCCGCCACGGGCGACCTCGAGGCGGCGCTGGAGGAGATCGAGCGCCTCGCCACGGCCCACGACAAGGTGCGGGCGGTGGGGGAGACCGGGCTCGACCGCTTCAGGCATGCGCAGAGCCGCACCGGCGCCGAGGGGTGGGCCGCGCAGGAGGAGAGCTTCCGGCGCCACATCGACCTGGCCAAGCGACTCGACAAGACCCTCGTCATCCACGACCGCGACGCCCACGACGACGTGCTGCGGGTGCTCGACGAGGAGGGCGTCCCGGAGCGCTGGGTGATGCACTGCTTCTCCGGTGACGACGACTTCGCGCGCCGCTGCCTGGACCGCGGCGCGTTCCTCAGCTTCGCCGGCACGGTGACCTTCAAGAACGCCGCCCACCTGCGCGACGCACTGGCCGTCACGCCGCGCGACCGGGTGCTGGTGGAGACCGACGCGCCGTTCCTGACCCCCACCCCCTGGCGCGGACGACCCAACGCCTCCTACCTCGTGCCGCTCACGGTCCGGGCGATGGCGGAGGTGCTCCACGCCGACCTCGAGGAGCTCTGCCACACCATCGACGCGACCACCGAGACCGCCTTCGGCGGCACCTGGTAGCCGGCCGCCGTGACCGGTCTCTCGTGGCGAATTTCGGGGTTCGAGTTTGCGTCAGGGCCTCACGTCGTTATCGTCTTGTGATTGTTGGCCGGGATCGGGAGTGGTTCTGGCAGCACTGGGACCGGATCGGGCCGGCCCCGCGAGACCCCCGCTCGCACGTCGTACGCGGCTCCACAGCCCCACCGTGGCCGTTGCGCACCTGCCGCTGGGGGGTGCTGCCGCCCGAGGCCCGGGGAGTACGACGTTCGGAGAATCGTGCGCTCTCGTATCGCGCAGCTCAGCAGGTCCAGCCTCAGCTCACGGGCAGTCCTGGCGACCCTCTCGGCGGTCGTCGTGGCAGCCGTCGCCGGCACCACGGTCGGCTACGCCGCCCTCAGCAAGGACGTGACGCTCACCCTCGACGGGCGCACCACCCAGGTGAGCGCCATCGGCGACACCGTCGGTGACGTGCTGGCCGCCGAGGGCATCGAGGTCACCGACAAGGACCTGGTCGCCCCCGCGGTCGACGAGGCGGTCACCGACGGCTCGGCGATCGCCGTGCAGTTCGGCCGCCCGCTCGAGCTCTCCGTCGACGGCGACACCCACACCTACTGGGTCAACTCCACCGACGTGGCCACTGCGCTCGGCGAGATCGGCCGCCGCTTCGACGGCGCCCAGCTCTCCACCAGCCGCGGCTCCTCGATCGGCCGCAGCGGCCTCTCGCTCGCCGTCGTCACCCCCAAGGTGCTGCACATCAAGCTCGGCGCGCGCGACATGAAGAAGCGCCAGGTCACCGCGCTCACCGTCGCCGACGTGCTGAAGTCGATGGGCTTCGAGGTCGACCGGCACGACAAGGTCACTCCCTCGCTGACCACCGAGATCGCCGACGGCGACAAGGTCGTGGTCAAGGACATCCGCATCGCCACCAAGAAGGTGCGCCGCGAGGCGATCGACGCCCCCGTCATCGAGCGCGAGGACTCCTCCATGCTCGAGGGCGACGAGGAGGTCGTGCAGGCCGGCAAGGACGGGGTCCGCAACGTCACCTACCGCCTGCGCTTCGTCGACGGCGAGCTCGTGGCCCGCAAGGTGGTCAGCGCCTCGGTGCGCGTGAAGCCCGTGCCGATGATCGTCAAGGTCGGCACCAAGGAGAAGCCCGAGCCCGTCACCTCGAACTTCGCCGGCGGCAGCACCGTGTGGGACGCGCTCGCGCAGTGCGAGGCCGGGGGCAACTGGGCCATCAACACCGGCAACGGCTACTACGGCGGCCTGCAGTTCAACCTCGGCACCTGGCAGTCCTACGGCGGCACCGGCCTGCCGAGCCAGGCCTCCCGCGAGACCCAGATCGCGATCGCGACCAAGGTCCGCGACGCCTCCGGTGGCTACGGCGCCTGGCCCGCCTGCGCGGCCAAGCTCGGCCTGCCCCGCTGACGACCGCGTCGTTGGTCGAGGAGGGCGCCCGCGCCCGTCACGAGACCCGACCCCGGTCGCACTAGGCTTGCCCACCATGACCACGAACCCGGCCGGCCCGAGACTCCTCGGGCCGGCCGAGGTGCGTCAGCTCGCCGCCGAGCTCGACCTGCGCCCGACCAAGCAGCGCGGGCAGAACTTCGTCATCGACGCCAACACCGTGCGCCGCATCGTGCGCGAGTCCGCGATCACCGGTGACGACGTCGTGGTGGAGGTCGGTCCCGGCCTCGGCTCGCTGACGCTGGCGCTGCTCGAGGTGGCGCGGCGCGTCATCGCGATCGAGCTCGACCCGCTCCTCGCCGAGCGGCTGCCGGCCACCATCGCGGCGTACGCGCCGGACCAGGCCGACCGCTTCGAGGTGGTGCTGGCCGACGCGATGCGCGTCGAGGAGCTCCCCGGCCCGGCGCCCACCGCGCTCGTGGCCAACCTGCCCTACAACGTCTCGGTGCCGGTGCTGATCCACCTGCTGACCCTGCTGCCCTCGCTCGAGCGCGGGCTGGTCATGGTGCAGGCCGAGGTCGCCGACCGCCTGGCTGCCGGGCCGGGGTCGAAGACCTACGGCGTGCCCAGCGTGAAGGCGGCGTGGTTCGCCGACGTACGCCGTGCCGGGGCGATCGGGCGCAACGTGTTCTGGCCGGCGCCCAACGTCGACTCCGGGCTGGTCGCGTGGACCCGGCGCGATCCGCCGCAGACGACCGCCACCCGCCAGGAGGTCTTCGCCGTCGTCGACGCCGCCTTCGCCCAGCGCCGCAAGCAGGTGCGCGCCGCGTTGCGGGGGCTCGCCGGGTCCGCCGAGCTCGCGACGGCCGCCCTCGAGTCGGCCGGGGTCGACCCGACCGCTCGCGGTGAGGTGCTCACCGTCGAGGACTTCGCCCGCATCGCCGAGGGGCTCGCCGCCGCGCGCGGGGCGGGCGCGTGAACACCACCCCCCGCCGTTCCTCTCCTCCGCCGCTTCGCTCCTCCGTCGAGCAACGACGCGGGGACCCCGGATGAGCATCACCGTCCGCGCCGCCGCCAAGATCAACCTCCACCTCGGGGTCGGTCGCGTGCGCGACGACGGCTTCCACCCGCTCGACACCGTCTACCAGGCGATCGGCATCCACGACGACATCGCGCTGTCGCTCGCCGACGACCTGTCGCTCACCACGCACGTCGCCGACCACATCGACCCCGCGGCCGTGCCGTCCGGCGCGGACAACATCGTGCTCCGCGCCGCCCGGCTCCTCGCCGAGCACGCGGGACGACCCGCCACCGGGGCCTTCGAGGTGCGCAAGGACATCCCGGTGGCCGGTGGCATGGCCGGGGGCTCGGCCGACGCCGCCGCGGCGCTCGTGGCGTGCGACCGGCTCTGGGACCTGCAGACCTTCGATGACGACCTGCTCGCGCTGGCCGCCCGGCTCGGTAGCGACGTCCCCTTCTCGCTCGTCGGGGGTACGGCGCGGGGCCGGGGCCGCGGCGAGGTCGTCGAGGCGCTCGCCGACCCGGGCTCGTGGTGGTGGGTCGCGGTCCCGTCCGCCGAGGGGCTGTCGACCCCCGCCGTCTATGCCCACTTCGACGCGCTGCGCCCCGACGCGCCCGAGGTGCCGCCGTCCTCCGACGAGCTCCTGGCCGCGCTGGCGACCGGCGAGCCGCTGCGCCTGGCGCGGGCGCTGCACAACGACCTGCAGGAGCCGGCCATCGACCTGCGTCCCGACCTCGGCGACCTCATCGCCCGCGGGGAGTCCGAGGGTGCGCTCCGCGGGCTCGTCAGCGGGTCCGGCCCGACGGTCGTCTTCCTGTGCGACTCCGCCGACGGTGCCCGGGAGACGGCGCTCGGCCTCGCGGGCGCCGGGCACGAGGTCGTGCTCACCGCGACCGGCCCCGTCGCCGGCGCGCACGTGGTCGTCCCCGTCTGACGCCGTCGAGGGCGTACGCCGATCCGTGTCCACGAGGTGATGCCTGAGAGGATCGTCCCCTCATGGCGAACCTCATCAACCTCGAGCGGGTCTCGAAGTCCTTCGGCGTCCGGCCGCTCCTCGACAACGTCTCGCTCGGCATCTCGGTGGGCGAGCGGGTCGGCATCGTCGGGCGCAACGGCGACGGCAAGACCACGCTGCTCGAGGTGATGACCGGCCTCGAGGAGCCCGACACCGGACGGGTCTCGCGCACCCGCGGCATCGAGATCGGCTACCTCCACCAGGGCGACGAGCTGGTCGACAGCCACTCGGTCCGCGAGGCGGTGCTCGGCGGTCGCGAGGACCACGAGTGGGCCGCCGACCCCACCACCCGCCAGGTGGTCGAGGAGCTCCTCGCGGGGGTCACCCTGGACCGGGCGGTGGTGGGCCTGTCGGGCGGCGAACGTCGCCGCTGCGCGCTGGCCGCGCTGCTGCTCTCGCGCCACGACCTGGTCATCCTCGACGAGCCGACCAACCACCTCGACGTCGAGGCGGTCGCCTGGCTCGCCGAGCACGTGGTCAGCCTCCCCAGCGCGCTGATCGTGGTCACCCACGACCGCTGGTTCCTCGACGCGGTGTGCCAGACCACGTGGGAGGTGCACGACGGGGCCGTCGACCCCTACGAGGGTGGCTACGCCGCCTACGTGCTCGCCAAGGCCGAGCGCTCCCGCCAGGCCGCAGCCTCGGAGACGCGCCGGCAGAACCTCGCCCGCAAGGAGCTCGCGTGGCTGCGGCGCGGCGCGCCCGCGCGTACGTCGAAGCCGAAGTTCCGCATCGACGCCGCCAACGCCCTGATCGAGGACGTGCCGCCGCCGCGCGACCGGATGGAGCTGCAGCGCTTCGCCAGCCAGCGCCTGGGCAAGGACGTCATCGACATCGAGGACGTCGACCTCGCCCGCGGCGAGAAGGTGCTGCTCGACCACGCCACCTGGCGGATCGGTCCCGGCGACCGGATCGGCATCGTCGGCGTCAACGGTGCCGGCAAGACCTCGCTGCTGTCGCTGATCTCCGGCGCGCTGCCGCCCGACGTCGGCCGCGTCAAGCAGGGACGTACGGTCGCGCTCCAGCACCTCACCCAGGCCCTCGACGAGATCGACCCCGAGGCGCGGGTGCTGCCGACGGTCGAGTCGATCCGCCGCGTGACCAAGACCCTCGACGGGCAGGAGGTCACCGCGACCTCGCTGCTGGAGCGCTTCGGCTTCACCGGCGACCGGCTCACCGCACGCCTCGGCGACCTGTCCGGTGGT
This sequence comes from Nocardioides sp. Soil774, assembly GCF_001428125.1. Taxonomy (GTDB): domain Bacteria; phylum Actinomycetota; class Actinomycetes; order Propionibacteriales; family Nocardioidaceae; genus Nocardioides. Next base: position 244,250 of record NZ_LMSM01000001.1, read on the forward strand.
GAGCGGCGACGCTTCCAGCTGCTCAAGCTGCTGCTGACCGAGCCCAACGTGCTGCTGCTCGACGAGCCCACCAACGACCTCGACATCGACACCCTCAACGTGCTCGAGGACTTCCTCGACAGCTGGCCCGGCACGCTCGTCGTGGTCTCCCACGACCGCTACTTCCTCGAGCGCGTCACCGACTCGACCTGGGCGCTGCTCGGCGACGGGAAGGTCTCGATGCTGCCGCGCGGCGTGGATGAATATCTCGAGCGCCGCGCCGCTGACCTGAGCGCTGGTGGCGGCACGTCGCAGCCTGGGCGGCCCGCAGCCGACAATCTGCCGCCACCCCCCGCCAAGGCCCGCGCCGGCAGCGCCGAGGATCGCGCCGCCCGCAAGGTGCTGGCCAGGGTGGAGAAGCAGCTCGAGCGCATCGCGGCCCGCGAGGCCGAGCTGCACGCCGAGATGGAGGCCAACCTCACCGACTACGCCCTGCTGGCGCGCGTCGGCGACCAGCTCGGCGAGCTCGCCGCGGAGAAGGAGGAGCTGGAGCTGGAGTGGCTCGAGGCCTCCGAGGCCGTCGAGTAGGGCTCAACTGAAGGGCGCGAGCAGCGAGCGCAGCAGGGCGGCCAGGCGCGTACGGTCCGCGTCGGGCAGGTCGGCCAGCAGGTCGGCCTCGGCCGCGAGCAGCGCCTCGAAGGCGCCGTCGACGGCGACCTTGCCCTCGGCGGTCAGCCGCACCAGCACGCCGCGACGGTCGTGGGGGTCGGGCAGCCGCTCGACGAGGCGGCGAGCCACCAGGCGGTCGACCCGGTTGGTCATGGTGCCGCTGGTCACGAGGGTCTCGCGGAGCAGCCGGCCGGGGGAGAGCTCGTAGGGCTCGCCGGCCCGCCGCAGCGCGGCCAGCACGTCGAACTCCCACGACTCGATGCCGTGCGCGGTGAAGGCGTCGCGGCGGGCGAGGTCGAGGTGGCGGGCGAGCCGGCTGATGCGCGAGAACACCTCGACGGGAGCGAGGTCGAGGTCGCCGCGCTCGCGGCCCCACGCCTCGACCAGGTCGTCCACCTCGTCGCGCATGACGACATCCTGCCAGAAGCCCGGTCCGGTCGAGAATCTTGACATCGAGAGAGATGTGGCGGAGGGTGGAGATGTCTTGACGTCAAGACACTTCTGTCGTCATCCCTGGGTAGTCCGCTGCAATCGGCCGGTCCGCACGGTCACTTCACCGGCCGAACGCAGCGGACTACCGTCCGGGGGTGTGGACAGACGCCCGCAGGGAGGAGCCGACATGACCCACAGCTGGGACCCCGACCGCTACCTGGCGTACGCCGACGAGCGGGGCCGCCCCTTCGTCGACCTGCTCGCCCGGGTGCCCGCCGAGACGCCGCGCACCGTCGTCGACCTGGGCTGCGGCCCGGGCAACCTCACCGCGCTCCTGGCCGACCGCTGGCCGGGCGCGGACGTCACCGGGATCGACAGCAGCACCGAGATGATCGCCGCGGCACGCGCGCTCGACGGCGTGACGTGGGAGGTCGCCGACCTGCGCGACTGGGCCCGCCCCGACCCGCTGGCGCTGCGCGCGCCCGTCGACGTGCTCGTCTCCAACGCCACCCTCCAGTGGCTGCCCGACCACCTCGAGCTGCTGGGGTCGCTCGTCGACCGGGTGGCGCCGGGCGGCTGGCTGGCCTTCCAGGTGCCGGGCAACTTCGACGAGCCCAGCCACACCCTCCGCTCCGACATCGCCGAGCGCGCCCCCTATGCCGAGCACGTGCGCGACGTCGCGGTGCCCGCGAGTCACGAGCCCGACGACTACCTGCGCGTCCTGGTCGAGCTCGGGTGCGAGGTCGACGTGTGGGAGACGACGTACTTCCACGTGCTGACGGGCCCCGACCCCGTCTTCGGCTGGGTCTCCGGCACGGGTGCGCGACCCACGCTGCAGGCGCTCCCCGACGACCTGCGCCCGCTCTTCGAGGAGGAGTTCCGCGCGCTGCTGCGCGAGGCCTACCCGCCCGACGCGGCGGGCCGCGTGGTGATGCCGTTCCGCCGGATCTTCGCGGTGGCGCACAAGCCCGCACGCGACGACGTACGAGCCGCCGGCTGATGCGGCTGCACGTGGCGGCACCTGTTCCCTGCCCGGACGGGACCTCCGACCCTGTCCCCACATAAACCCCCGGGGGTATATGTGGAGCATGACCACCACACCCCCCAGGCTCCTGGTGCTCGGCGGCGGCACTGCCGGCACGATGGTCGCCAACAAGGTCCACAAGGTCCTGCCCGACTGGGACGTGACCCTCGTCGACCGCGACGACGTGCACGACTACCAGCCCGGCTACCTCTTCATGCCGTTCGGGATGAACACCCCCGAGCAGGTCCGCCGGTCGAAGCGCCGCTTCATCGACCCCGCGACCCGGATCGTGACGGGCGAGGTCGACCGCGTCGACGCGGACGGCCGCCGGGTGGTGCTCGAGGACGGCACCGTCCTCGACTACGACCACCTCGTCATCGCGTCCGGCACCACGCCCCGCCCGGACCAGACCCCCGGCATGCTGGGCGAGGGCTGGCACAAGAGCGTCAACGAGTTCTACACGTTCGAGGGCTCCCTGGCGCTGCGTGACAACCTCGCCGCCTTCGAGGGCGGGCGCCTGGTCGTGCACATCACCGAGCTGCCGTTCAAGTGCCCCGTGGCGCCCCTGGAGTTCACCTTCCTCGCCGATGACTGGCTGCGCCAGCACGGTCTGCGCGAGCGCACCGAGCTCGTCTTCGTCACCCCGCTGGACGGCGCGTTCACCAAGCCCGTCGCGAGCCGTGAGCTGGGGCACGCACTCGAGGAGCGCCACGTCACCGTCGAGACGGACTTCATGGTCGAGTCGGTCGACCAGGAGGCCAAGGTGCTGCGGTCCTACGACGAGCGCGAGGTGCCGTACGACCTGCTCGTGACCGTGCCGCTCAACATGGGCGCCGACTTCGTCGAGCGGTCCGGGCTGGGCGACGAGCTCAACTACGTCACCGTCGACAAGCACACCATGCAGTACCTCCCGCAGGGCGACCGTCCCGCGCACCCGGAGATCTTCGCGCTGGGCGACGCCGCCAACCTGCCGACCTCCAAGGCCGGCTCGGTGGCCCACTTCTCGGTGGAGGTCTTCATCGACAACCTGGTCCAGCTCGCGCACGGCAGGCCGATGACGCACTCCTTCGACGGTCACGCCAACTGCTTCGTGGAGTCCGGGCACGGCAAGGCCCTGCTGCTCGACTTCAACTACGAGACCGAGCCGCTCACGGGCACCTTCCCGGTCCCGGGCGTCGGCCCGCTGCGACTGCTCAAGGAGAGCCGCTTCAACCACCTGTCCAAGCTGGCGTTCCGCCACATCTACTGGAACGCCCTGCTCCCCGGCCGGCCGCTGGGGCTGAAGCCGCAGATGTCCATGGCCGGCAAGCACCCCGAAGGCCCACCTGCCGCCATGTCGGCGTCGATGAGAGAGGAATGAGCATGCCCACCACCACCATCTCCGGGCGCACGCTCGAGGTGAACGAGGAAGGCTTCCTCGTCCACCCCGACGACTGGACCGAGGACCTGGGCGTCGAGCTGGCCCGGTTGATCGGGATCGAGATGACCGAGGCCCACTGGGTGCCCATCCGGTTCCTGCGCACCGACCACGCCGCCATGGGGGAGACGCCGACCCTGCGTCGGGTCAGCACCCAGACCGGCATCGACGTGAAGACCCTGTTCGGGCTCTTCCCCAAGAAGCCCGCCAAGAAGATGGCCTACGTGGCCGGACTGCCCAAGCCGAAGGGATGTGTGTGACATGACCACCGACGTGACCTCCCAGGTGAACGAGGAGACCTCCTTCGTCCCGTCGTTCGACGACGAGGCGGAGTCCGGCCGCAAGCTGGCCATCATCTGCTCCAAGGGAAACCTCGACATGGCCTACCCGGCGCTGATCCTGGGCAACGCGGCCCTCGGTGAGGGCATCGAGGTGCACCTGTTCTTCACGTTCTGGGGCTTCGACATGATCAACAAAAGGACCCAGGGCGACCTGCAGTTCTCCTACCTCGGCAACACCGCCATGCACCCCCCGGGGATGTTCGGCGTGCACATGCCGCAGGGGATGGCAGGCCTGCCCGGCATGACGGCTGCGACGACGAAGATGATGAAGAAGCAGATCGCCGACCTCGACGTGCCGGAGGTGCCGGAGTTCCTGGAGATGATCCACGCCTCCGGCGGTCACCTGTGGGCGTGCCGGATGAGCGCCGACATGATGAAGCTGCACGAGGACGACCTCATCGACGAGGTCGAGGGCATCATCTCGGCCAGCGACTTCATGGAGCTCACCGACGGGGCCCAGTTGCTCTTCATCTGACTGGCGGCACAACCGGGGTGCGCCCGTTCGGCGCATCGGCGAGGATCCGGGGATGCTGCTGCTGATCCTCGGACCACCCGCCGTCGGCAAGATGACCGTCGGGCGCGCGATCGCCGACCGCTCGGACTTCCGGCTGTTCCACAACCACCACTCGATCGAGATGCTGCTCGACGTCTTCGACTACGGCACGCCGCCCTTCCGCACGCTCAACACCGAGATCCGCAGCCGCGTGATCGAGGAGGCTGCGGCCGCCGGCACCGACCTGGTCTTCACGTTCGTGATGGGCATGGACGAGCAGGCGGAGGCCGACTACCTCGCCCGCCTGCTCGCGCCGTACGCCGACGACGTGGCGGTGGTCGAGCTGGTGGCCGGCCTCGACACGCGCCTGGTCCGCAACCGTACCGAGCACCGACTGGCGGAGAAGAAGTCCAAGCGCGACGTGGAGTGGTCGGACGACAACGTCCGCCAGCTCGAGGCGGACTACCGGATGACCTCGGAGCCCGGGCGGGACGCACCGGGCGAGCGCGTCCTCGCGCGGTGGCCGCACCTCGTCGTGGACAACACCGACCTCGGCCCGGACGAGGTGGCCGGCCGGGTGCTGGCGTGGCTGGTTACCGTCCAGTAACATCGCGGCATGCCTGCCGTCCTGGACCTCTGGAAGAAGACCTCCGCGCTGCCGCTGGGGGAGCGGGTCTTCTCGTACGCCTTCAGCCGCAAGGCGCCCTACTTCGCCACCATCCGGCCGCGGTTCACCGTGATCGAGCCCGACCACGCCGAGCTGGTGATCCCCGAGCGCCGCCGCGTGCACAACCACATCGGCACGGTGCACGCGATCGCGCTGTGCAACGGCCTCGAGGCGGCGATGGGCGCGCTCGCCGAGGCGACGATCCCGCGCGACCGTCGCTGGATCCCCAAGGGCATGGAGGTCGCCTACACCGCCAAGGCGTCCTCCGACATCACCTGCATCGCCGAGACCGACCCGGAGCAGTGGACCGCCGAGCTCGGCGAGGGCTACGACCTGCCCGTGCGGGTGCGCGGGGTGCGCACCGACGGCACGGTCGTGGTCGAGGGTGAGATCAGGTTGTGGGTCTCAGCCAAGCGCTGATCAGGTGTTGCGGCCGCCGTCGAGGTTGCCCACCCGGGTGAGCTCGAGCGGGTTCTTCTCGCCCACCAGCCGCTTCTGCACGCGCGTCGCGATCCAGGTGAGGATCAGGTTCACGATGACGTAGAGCGCCGTGATCACGATCGCTGTCGGCACCTGGTTGCGGAACTCGAGGTAGATCGGCTTGCCGACGGCGGTGAGGCCGGGCGCGAGGATGTAGTAGCCGAGGCTGGTGTCCTTCAGCGCCACGACCATCTGGCTGATGATCGAGGGCAGCATGATCTTCACGCCCTGCGGCAGCAGCACCGACGTCATCACCTGCGACTTGCGCATGCCGATGGCGTACGCCGCCTCCGACTGGCCCGTGGGCACGGCGTTGATACCGGCGCGGAACACCTCGGCGAGGACCGAGCCGTTGTAGAGCGTGAGCGCGATGACCACGCACCAGAACGGGCTGAGCGGCCCGTTGCCGATCGCGAGGAGGTAGAACGCGAACACCATCAGCAGCAGGACCGGGGCCGCGCGGAAGAACTCCACGACCAGCCAGGCCGGCCACCGGATCCACGCGCGGTCGGAGAGCTTGCCGATGCCGAGGAACAGCCCGATGACGACGGCGAAGATGATGGAGAAGAACGCCATCTTGAGCGTCTCGAGCAGGCCGTCGACCAGGACGTACTGGATGTACTTCGGGGTGACGTAGGGCTCCCAGAGGGCGTACTCGAGCTGGCTGCGGTCGTAGAGCTTCCAGACCGCGAAGGCGACCAGGGCAGCCAGCGCGACAACGCTGACGACGGTGTAGGCGCGGTGCCGGGCGACGGTCTTCGGGCCGGGGGCGTCGAACAGGACGGACGTGGTCATCGGGCCACCTTCACCTTGCGCTCGGCGGCGTAGGAGGCCAGCGAGACCACCTCGACGATGACGATGTAGCCGACGGCGAACGCCAGGAAGATCCCGATGCGCTGGTCGGCGTTGTTGTTGGTGAGCGCCCGCATGGTGGCCACGGCCTCGGCCATGCCGAAGGCCGCCGCGACGGACGTGTTCTTGATCAGTGCGATGAGCACGCTGGTCATCGGCGGGATGACTGCGCGCGCCGCCTGGGGGAGCACGACGAGCTTCATCGACTGGCTGAAGGTGAGCCCGATCGCGCGACCCGCCTCGGCCTGGCCGAGGGGGACGGCGTTGACACCGGAGCGCATCGCCTCGCAGACGAACGCGGAGGTGTAGAGCGTCAGCGCGATGCACGAGCGGACGAAGAACGCCGAGACGTTCCACCCGCCGATCTCGACGTCCTCGACGAACTTGAAGTTGTAGCCCAGCACCGGCATCGCGATGGCCATGAAGATGAAGATCATCAGCAGCGGCGTGTTGCGGAAGAGCGTGACGTAGAGCGCGGCGGCCTTGTTGAGGATCGACACGGGCCCGACACGCAGGACCGCGAGGATCGTGCCCCAGATGAGGGAGGCGATGCCGGAGACGACGAACAGGCCGATCGTCAGGCCGAATGCCTTCAGGTAGTCGTCGAAGTTCGAGAACACCGCGTCCATGCAGTGGGCTCCTCTCTGGTGGACGCCGGCGGGCACGAGGCCCGCCGGCGTCCGATCAGTGCTGGTTCAGCGGGGTGGGTGCGTCAGGCGGCGGGGCACTCGTCCATGGCCGGCGGCTCGGGCGTGTCGACACCCGACTGGCCGAGCGTGGCCTCGAACGCGGCGTCCCAGTCGCCGTCGTCCTCGGCCTTCTTGATGGTGTCGACGATCCACTGGCACATCTCCGGCTTGTCCTTGCTGTAGCCCACGCCGTAGCGCTCCTCGGAGAACGGGTCCACGACGACCTTGAGCTCGTCGGGGTTCTCCGCGGCGTAGCCGAGCAGGATCGCGCCGTCGGTCGTCATCGCGTCCACGGTGCCGCTGAGGACCTGGTCGACGCACTCGGAGTAGGTGTCGAAGCCGCGCGGCTTCGCGCCCTCGGCCTTGATGTTGTCGAGCGAGGTCGAGCCCGTCACCGAGCAGACCTCCTTGCCCTTGACGTCGTCGAGCGACGCGATGTCGCTGTCGGAGGCGACGAGCAGCTGCTGGCCGGTGACGTAGTAGGGACCGGCCTGGCCGACGACCTGGCGGCGCTCGTCGGTGATCGAGTACGACGCGATGACGAGGTCGACCTCGCCCTCCTCGAGGAAGGGCTCGCGGTTGTCGGAGATGGTCTCCTTCCACTCGATGTCCTCCGGGGCGATGCCCAGCGAGGCGGCGAGGATCTTGCCGATCTCGGGGTCGAAGCCCTTGGGCATGTCGTCGGTGGCGCCCTTGAACCCGATGCCGGGCTGGTCGAACTTCACGCCGATGGTGATCTTGCCCGCGTCGGCGAGCTCCTTCATCGCGGTGCCGTCGTCGAAGCTGTCGGCCGCGTTCTCGGCGACGTCCACGTCGGTGGAAGCGGTGTCGTCGCTGCCGGCGTCGCCGCAGGCGGCGAGCGAGAGGGCCAACCCCGCCGTGGCGATGATCGCCTTGGTCCTGATGAGTCTCATCCTTGCTCTCCTTCGGTTGGCGGCCCGAGGCCGTCGGTGGGTTCCTGGGGATGGAGTGGTGCTGTCCCGAGTGCGTGGTGTGGCGGGCTGCTCAGTGCTTGAGGATCTTGCCGAGGAAGTCCTTGGCGCGGTCCGAGCGCGGGTGGGTGAAGAACTCCTCGGGGGTGCCCTCCTCGACGATCACGCCGTCGGCCATGAAGACCACGCGGTCGGCCGCGGTGCGCGCGAAGCCCATCTCGTGGGTGACCACGACCATGGTCATGCCCTGCTGGGCGAGGTCGACCATGACGTCGAGGACCTCCTTGATCATCTCCGGGTCGAGCGCGGAGGTGGGCTCGTCGAAGAGCATCACCTTCGGCTCCATGGCCAGCGCGCGGGCGATCGCGACGCGCTGCTGCTGGCCGCCGGAGAGCTGGGCGGGGTACTTCTCGGCCTGGTGGCCGACGCCGACCCGCTCGAGGAGCTCGCGGGCCTTCTTGTCGGCGTCCTCCCTCTTCATCCCGCGGACCTTGATCGGGCCGAGGGTGACGTTCTCGAGGATCGTCTTGTGGGCGAAGAGGTTGAAGCTCTGGAAGACCATGCCGACCTCGGCGCGCAGCGCGGCGAGCGCCTTGCCCTCCTGCGGCAGCGGCTGGCCGTCGAGGGTGATGGTGCCCTCGTCGATGGTCTCGAGGCGGTTGATCGTGCGGCACAGCGTCGACTTGCCCGAGCCCGAGGGCCCGATCACCACGACGACCTCGCCGCGGGTGACGGTGAGGTCGATGTCCTTGAGGGCGTGGAGCTGGCCGAAGTGCTTCTGCACGTCCTTCAGCACGACGAGGGGCTCGCCCCGGCCGGCGCTGACAGGTGCGGTTTCCTGCGCGGTCATAGGCGCAACCTATCGGCAGGTAGCCCCTCCGGGCCATCGGGCATGACCCGAACGGGCTATCTCGATGGGGTGACGGTGCCGCGGACGGTCAGGCGACCTTGCGGCCCCGGGTGATGCGCACCGACTCCTTGGCCGTGGCGTCGAAGACGCGGACCCAGTCGACCTGGGCGGTGTCGGAGAGCTCGTCGGCGCTGAGCTCGCCGAGCTCGTAGTCGGAGGTGAGGTTGGAGAGCACGAGGTACTGGTCGGCCTGCGAGACCGCGGTGGTCTCGCGGTAGTACTCGCGGCCGTCGACGCGGAAGACGTACTCGGTGGGCGTCCACTCGACCGAGAACACGTGGAACTCGTCCCACCAGCTGCGGCCCTTGCCGAGGGCCTGGCGGGTGTCCTTGAAGGTGCCGCCGAGGCTGACCTTGTCCCAGTTGGCCTCGTAGTAGTGCACGTGGGAGCCGATCTCCTCGGTGCCGCGGCCGGTCTCGCCGAAGAACTCCATGACGTCGATCTCGGTGCCGGCCGACGGCACGCCGTCGGTGTACTTCGTGCCGGCGGGCAGCAGCCACAGGCCCGAGTGCATGCCCTTGGCGCGCTGGGGCTTGATGCGGGCGGCGACGATGCCGTGGCGGAAGAAGCGGGTGTACTCGGTCGAGACCTGGCTGTTGAGCAGGTAGGGGCTGGTGCCGGCGGTGCCCTTCCAGGTGTAGTCGCACGGCGTGCCGGCCAGGGCCGGGTCGAGGGCGACGCCGAGGTGCAGCACGCCGTCACCGACGCGGCGCGCGGCCGGGTCGACGCGGGCGCAGGTGCGGGGGGCGTAGACGCTCTCGTGCTCGCGCTTCTGGTCGTTCCACACCGACGTGTCGAGCGTGGTGCCGGAGAAGGTGTCCTCGAACTGCGGGTCCCAGCGGGTGGGGGTGACGCTGCCGGTGATCCACGTGCGGCCGTCCGAGGTCGTCCGCGCGCGGTAGGTGCCGGCGGTGGGGGCGAAGGCGGCCGAGCCCCACGCGTCCTCGGTGCTGGTGGCCACGGCCTTCCAGCCACGCGAGGTCTGGCGCTCGAGGGTCACCTTGCGGCCCGGGTCGGCCGGGGTGAACGTGGCGACCAGGGAGCCCTTGTCCGACGGCGCCGCGGGGGTGGTGCCGGGCTGCACGATCGGCGGGAGGGAGGCGAGGGTCCCGCGCACGGCCTCGCGTCGCTGGTTCCTGCCGCCCTTCGTGCCGTGCTGGGTGCCGTGCTTCGCGCCCTGCTTCGCGGTCGCCGCGCCCTCGGCGTACGCCCCCACCTGCTGCACCGAGAGCAACAGGACGGTGACAAGAAGCCCGAGCAGCGCCAGGTGTGCGGTCCGGGTGCTGGAGGACCGGGTGATGACGCTGGCGAGGCTCACGAGACGCTTCCGTTCGAGTCAGGGGCGGGGCGGATCTCGTGGCAAAACCAGATCTGCTGTTACCCAATTGTGGATGACTTGACCTGATCTTGAACAGACATGCGGCAGAACTAGGCATTACTGAGGAGTAATGACCCGTTTGTGCACTCGAATGGTCTAGGCGGGTGGCATGCGGCCGGCCAGCCGCGCGATTCTCGGGGCCGGCGGCGTCCGCCGTACGCTGGGAGCGTCATGAACGCACCCCACGCACCGGCTCGCACCTACGAGGTCAAGACCTACGGCTGCCAGATGAACGTCCACGACTCCGAGCGGCTCGGCGGCCTGCTCGAGGACGCGGGCTACGTCAGGGCCGCGAGCGGCGACCAGGCCGACGTGGTGGTCTTCAACACCTGCGCGGTGCGCGAGAACGCCGACAACAAGCTCTACGGCAACCTCAGCCACCTCGCGCCGGTCAAGGCCGAGCGCCCGGGGATGCAGATCGCGGTCGGCGGCTGCCTGGCCCAGAAGGACCGCGACACGATCACCACCCGCGCCCCGTGGGTCGACGTCGTCTTCGGCACCCACAACATCGGCTCGCTGCCGGTGCTGCTCGAGCGGGCCCGCGTCGCCGAGGAGGCGCAGGTCGAGATCCTCGAGTCGCTGTCGGTCTTCCCCTCCACGCTGCCCACCAAGCGCGAGTCGGCGTACGCCGCCTGGGTGTCGGTCTCGGTCGGGTGCAACAACACGTGCACGTTCTGCATCGTCCCGGCGCTGCGCGGCAAGGAGAAGGACCGCCGGCCCGGCGAGATCCTCGCCGAGGTCGAGGCGCTGGTGGCTGAGGGCGTCACCGAGATCACGCTGCTGGGGCAGAACGTCAACGCCTACGGCGTGGAGTTCGGCGATCGCCAGGCGTTCTCCAAGCTGCTCCGCGCATGCGGCGCGATCGAGGGCCTCGAGCGCGTCCGATTCACCTCGCCGCACCCGGCCGAGTTCACCGACGACGTCATCGAGGCGATGGCCGAGACGCCCAACGTGATGCCGTCGCTGCACATGCCGCTGCAGTCGGGCTCCGACAAGGTCCTGCGCGACATGCGCCGGTCCTACCGCTCCTCGAAGTACCTCGGGATCATCGAGCGGGTCCGCGCCGCGATCCCCGAAGCCGCGATCACGACCGACATCATCGTGGGCTTCCCCGGCGAGACCGAGGAGGACTTCCGGGCCACCCTCGACGTGGTGCGCGCTGCGCGCTTCTCCTCGGCGTTCACCTTCCAGTACTCCAAGCGCCCCGGCACCCCGGCCGCCGTCCTCGACGACCAGGTCGCCCCCGACGTCGTCAAGGACCGCTACCAGCGGCTCGCCGCGCTCGTCGACGAGATCGCCTGGTCGGAGAACAAGGCCCTGGTCGGGCGCACCCTCGAGCTGATGGTCTCCGAGGGCGAGGGCCGCAAGGACGCTGCGACGCGACGCCTGTCCGGTCGCGCGCCCGACAACCGGCTGGTGCACTTCGCCGCCGACTTCTCAGCCGTCGACGCCTCGTCGGTGCGTCCCGGCGACATGGTCACCGTCGACGTCACCTACGCCGCGCCCCACCACCTCGTGGCCGACGGCGCGATCCGGTCCGTACGCCGCACGCGCGCCGGCGACGCGTGGGAGCGGCGTACGTCCGGGTCCTCCACGTCGTCCTCGCCCGCCTCGGTCGGGCTCGGCATGCCGGCGGTCGGGGTACCCGCGCCGCTCCCGCCCGCGCCTGCCTGCGGCTGAGGGTCGCCCTCTCGCTCCCTGCCTCGGTCGCTGTCGCGATCCCCGGATATCCGGGGATCGCAACCGCATCGTGGAGTCCGTGAGCCCGTATTCGGACCGCGAGCTCCACGATCCCCGTTGTCCACAGATCCGTCGACGGGACTCCCGCGGCCGAGGGCCGGCGGGGATCGTCGTACGACATGGAGCCGATCGCGCCGAACCTCGCCCGCCAGTGCGGGGTGATCTCACGACGTCAGGTGGAGGCTGCCGGGATCGCCCCCCACGACCTGCGTCGACTCCTACGACGCCGGGACCTGACACCGCTCTTCCCCGGGGTGTACGTCGACCACACCGGCACGCCCACCTGGGTCCAACGGGCCTGGGCGGGCGTGCTGTTCTGCGCCGCGCATGACTCGCGGCGACGCCTGGGCGGCCCCCGTGACGACGACCTGGGCGCCGCCCTCTGCGGGCCCTCCGCGGTCCGGGCTGCCGATGGCCCCGGCCGCGGCGACGACGCCGGTCCGATCTGGGTCGCGGTCGCCCGTGACCGGCGCGTGCTCGCCCCGACGGGCATCACCGTGGTGCGCACCTTCGGGATGCAGGACCGCGTCCTGTGGAACCTTGGTCCTCCCCGGATGCGCTACGAAGAAGCAGCCCTAGACGTCGCGCTGGAGACGGCGGACGAGCTTGATGCCATCGGGGCTGTCGCCCGGGCAGTGCAGAGTCGACACACGTCGGCCGTCCGCATGCAGGAGGCGCTGGCGCGGCGTGCCCGCGCGCCGCGCCGCGCGTTCCTCCAGGCCGTGCTCGCCGATGTGGCCAGAGGGTCGTGCTCGGTCCTCGAGCAGGCGTACGTCACTCGCGTCGAGCGGCCGCACGGTCTGCCCGAGGGAGCTCTGCAGGTGCGGGTCGCGAGCGCCAGCGGGGTCATCTACCGCGACGTCGCAGTCGGCGAGCAGGCGTTGGTCGAGCTCGACGGGCGCCTGTTCCACGACACGGCCGAGCAGCGCGACCGCGACTTCGAGCGCGACCTCGACGCGGCGGTGGCCGGGCAGGGAACCGTGCGTCTGACGTGGGGTCAGGTCGTTGACCGACCGTGCAGCACCGCCGCCAAGCTGTCGCTCGTCTTCGAGCGGGCGGGCCTTCCCGGTGGGCGGCCGTGCGGGAGCAGGTGCGGGTGGCCTGAGGCGGCGGCCTGATCCGGCTGCGGTTGCGATCCGCGGATATCCGGGGATCGCAACCAGAGCGTGGAGTCCGTGAGCCGTCAGCCGGAACACGGACTCCACGATCAGCTCATCACCTCAGGCCGGCGGCTCCGGCGACCCGTCCTCGGCCTCCTGGCCCGCGCTCGGGCCGGAGTCGGTCGAGCCCGAGCCCGAGCCCGAGGTCGAGCCCGACGTCGAGCCCGGTGTCGAGCCCGGCTCCTGGTCGGCCTCGCCCTCGGGGGCCTGCGGCTTGTCGTCGGGCTCGGCGATCTCGTCGGGGAGCACGTCGTCCACCGCGGGGTTGTCGTCGGGGTCGAGGTCGCGGCCCAGACCGTTGTCGGCCGGGTCCTCGGGCAGCGCGTCGATGCCGCCGGGGACCAGCTCGGGCTCCTCGGTGACGGGGGTCGGCATCGGGCTCAGGTCGTCGTTGCTCATCGGGTTCCCTCCCATGGGTCGATCGTTCGATCCTGCCTCGGGCACGGAGCCCCGACCACCCCCCAGGGGTGGGTCCGCCCGTTCACCGCGACCAGCCGAAGGTGAGGTAGGCGGCGCCGGACGACAGGTGCGCCAGCGCGTGCGCCTCGTGCGGCACCATCGGCGTCGGCAGCGCGTCGAGCGGGCACCACCGGATCTCGGCGGCCTTCTCCGGCTCCACCACGCGCGGTTCGCCGCTCCACGAGCGGGCGGTGAAGAACCAGTCGATCCGCTCGTCGATCGCGTCGGCGTGCTGGGTGCGCTGCATGGTGAAGGCGAACTCGAGCTCGACGTCGGTGACGCCGAGCTCCTCGAGCGCCTCGCGCCGCGCGGCGTCGTACGCCGTCTCGCCCCGCTCGACGTGGCCGGCGGCGGCCGCGGCCCAGTGACCGTCCATGTAGGGCGTGCCCTGCCGCAGCTGCAGCAGCACCTCGGTGCCGGTGGCGCCCTCGCGCAGCAGGTAGACGTAGGACGCGGGGACGAGCACGAAGCGGTCGGTCACGCCGCCCAACCTAGGGGCTGCGTCAGCGGGCAGTGCCGGGCGGGATGTCGTCGTTCTTGCCGTCGAGGGAGTCGAGCGCGTCGCGGGCCTTGCCGGTGGCCTTGCCGATCTTGTCGGCGTGCTTGCCGCCGGTCTTCTCGTTGACCACGGCGCCGGCCTTGTCGATGCCCTGGGCGATCTTGTCGCCGTGGTCGTCGACCGCCTTGGTGAGCTTGTCCTTGGCCTTGTCCAGGAAACCCATGTGCGCCTCGCTCGTCCGTGCCCACCCCGGCGGGTGGGCTGATCCGAGCCTAGCCGGGCTGGGAGAATGGCCCCATGACCTCGCCGATCGTCGCCCTCGTCGGCGCGACGGCGTCGGGCAAGACAGGTCTGAGCCTGGAGGTGGCCGAGCGGCTGGGCGGCGAGGTGGTCAACACCGACGCCATGCAGGTCTACCGCGGCATGGACGTCGGCACCGCCAAGCTCCCTGCCACCGAGCGCCGCGGGATCCCGCACCACCTGCTCGACCTGCTCGAGGTGACCGAGCCCGCCACGGTCGCGCTGTTCCAGGAGTGGGCGCGCGAGGCGATCGCCGACATCCGCGGGCGCGGCGCCGTGCCGGTGCTGGTCGGCGGCTCGGCCCTCTACACCCGCGCGATCGTGGACCGCTTCGAGTTCCCCGGCACCGACGAGTCGCTGCGTCGCGAGCTCGAGGTCGAGCTCGAGCGCCTCGGCAGCACTGCGCTGCACGCCCGGCTGGCGGGGGTCGACCCCGACGCCGCCGCGCGGATCGAGCCCGACAACGGCCGCCGCGTCGTGCGCGCGCTCGAGGTGGTCGCGCTCACCGGGCGTCCCTTCAGCGCCTCGCTCCCGCGCCTGGAGTACGTCGACCCGCTGACCGTCCAGGTCGGCGTCGACATCGACCGGCCGACGCTCGACGAGCGCATCGGCCGCCGGGTCGACGAGATGTTCGCGGGCGGCCTCGTCGAGGAGGTGGAGGCCCTGCTCGCCCGCGGCCTGGCCGAGGGGCGTACGGCCAACCGGGCGATCGGCTACCGCGAGGTGATGGGCCACCTGGCCGGCGACCGCACGCTCGCCGAGGCGATCGAGCAGACGAAGACCGCCACCCGGCGCTTCGCCCGACGGCAGGACTCGTGGTTCCGCAAGGACCCGCGCGTCGTGTGGGTCGCCCACGACGACCCCGACCGCCTCGGGCAGGCGTTGCGCGCGATCGAGGGCGTCACCGCCTGAGCCCGATATCCCCGACGAGCGCAAGCACGATCAAGATCGGTGTCGGTGGTCGGTGGCACGGTGGGCCGATGGCGACCATCTACTACACCGGCTGCACGCTCGACGGCTTCATCGCGACCGACGACCACTCTCTCGACTGGCTGACCTCGCGCGACATCGACGAGGACGGCCCGATGGCCTATCCCGCGTTCAGCGAGCGCACCGGCGCGTGCGTGATGGGCGCCAACACGTGGCAGTGGATCCTCGACCACGACGAGGACCCGTGGGGTCCGAAGCCGACGTGGGTCGTGACGCACCGCGAGTTCGCCCCCACCCAGCAGGTGCGCTTCACCGACGACGACGTGCGCGAGGTCCACGCGCAGATGAGCGAGGTCGCGGACGGCAAGGACCTCTGGATCGTGGGCGGTGGCGAGCTGGTCGGCCAGTTCCACGACGCCGGCCTGCTCGACGAGGTGTGGCTGCAGTACGCGCCCGTCACCCTCGGCAGCGGCGCCCGGGTGCTGCCGCGCCACGTCGAGCTGCGACTCGAGGAGGTGGCCCGCAACCGCGACTTCCTGTGCGGTCGGTACTCCGTCGTGCGCTGATGCGCGTCCCCTCCCCGGGGGCGTGGACACGGCCCGTCGGCTGGGGGCAGGGTGGAGGTCCGTCTCTCGGAAGGCCCCTCCCATGCCCCACCTCACCTCCCGGCGGCTCGCATCCGTCGTCCCGGCCACGTGCGGCCTCGCCCTCGCCGCCGGACTCCTCGTCGCGCCCTCGACCGCCCAGGCCGAGGCCCCCTCGGCCGCCGCCGAGCGCGGGCGTCCGACCGCGAAGATCCCCACGGCCGTGGGCAAGGGCGGGGCGATCAGCACCGTCGACCCGGAGGCCAGCGCCGCCGGGCTCAAGGTCCTGCGCCACGGCGGCAACGCCGTCGACGCCGCGGTCGCCGCCGCGGCCACGCTCGGCGTGACCGAGCCCTACAGCGCCGGCATCGGCGGCGGCGGCTACTTCGTCTACTACGACGCCAGGACCGGAAAGGTGCGCACCATCGACGGCCGCGAGACCGCTCCCCGCACGATGCCCCAGGACGCGTTCATCGACCCGGCCACCGGCAAGCCCTACCCCTTCACCCCGGACCTCGTCACGAGCGGCGTCTCGGTCGGCACGCCCGGCACCGCGGCGACGTGGGACCGCGCGCTCGCCAAGTGGGGCACGCTCTCGCTCGGCGAGGCCCTCCAGCCCGCCATCGACGTGGCGACCCGCGGCTTCGTCGTCGACGAGACCTTCCGCCAGCAGACCCTCGACAACGAGGTGCGGTTCCGCGCGTTCAAGGCCACCCGCAAGCTGTTCCTGCGCGGCGGTGACGCCCCGGCGGTCGGAAGCGTGTTCCGCAACCCCCAGCTGGCCCGGACCTACACCCGGTTGGGCAGCAGGGGCCTCCCGTACTTCTACCGCGGCAAGCTCGCCGCCCTCATCGCCGACGTGGTGCGCCACCCGCGCACGACCAGCACCACTACGCTCCCCGTGCCGCCCGGCCACCTGACCCGCAAGGACCTGCGCACCTACTCCGTGCGCGACCAGAGGGCCACGAAGATCCACTACCGCGGCTACACCGTCCACGGCATGGCGCCGTCGTCGTCCGGCGGCACCACGGTGGGCGAGGCGCTCAACATCCTCGAGCGCTACCCGCTCGGCACGGTCGGCACGACAGCAGCGCTCCACCACTACCTCGAGGCCAGCGCGCTGGCCTTCGCCGACCGCGGCACGTACGTCGGCGACCCCGCCTACGTCGACGTGCCGACGCGCGACCTGCTCAGCGACACCTTCGCCGCGGAGCGCGCCTGCCGGATCGACCCGACCAAGGCGATGCCGAAGCCGACCGCGGCCGGCGACGTCACGTCGTACGACGGTGTGTGCTCGACCGCGACCGCGACCGCGAAGGCCGACGCCGACGCGGACACCGAGAACATCTCCACCACCAACCTGACGGTCGCCGACAAGTGGGGCAACGTCGTGGAGTACACCCTCACCATCGAGCAGACCGGCGGATCCGGCCAGGTCGTGCCGCGCCACGGCTTCCTGCTCAACAACGAGCTCACCGACTTCTCCACCACCTACGTCGAGACCGACCCCAACCGGATCCAGCCGGGCAAGCGTCCGCGCAGCTCGATGTCGCCGACGATCGTGCTCAAGCACGGCAAGCCGTTCCTGGCGCTCGGCTCCCCGGGAGGCTCGACCATCATCACGACCGTGCTGCAGATGATCGTCAACCGCATCGACCTCGGGATGGACGTCGAGCAGGCGATCGCCGCACCTCGTGCCACCCAGCGCAACACGGCCAGCACGACCGCCGAGCCGGAGTTCATCACGGCCTACGGCCCGGCCCTCACGGCGCTCGGCCACAAGCTCGTCCCCGCCGGGGACGCGTTCACCAGCGCGGCCGAGATCGGTGCCGCGACCGCCATCGAGTTCGGCCGAGGCGGCCTGCTCACCGCCGTGTCGGAGCCCACGCGACGTGGTGGGGGCGCGGCCCGCGTCGTCGACAAGCGGTAGCCCGGGAGTCCCTGCCACACTGGAGCCGTGAGCTACCCCTTCCTCAAGGGCCACGGCACCGAGAACGACTTCGTCGTCCTGCCCGACCCGGACGGCACGGTCCACGGCGACCTCACCCCCGAGCGGGTGCAGGCGCTGTGCGACCGCCGTTCGGGCATCGGCGCCGACGGCGTGCTGCGCGCCGTGCGGGAGGACGACGGCTGGTTCATGGACTACCGCAACTCCGACGGGTCGGTCAGCGAGATGTGCGGCAACGGCGTCCGCGTCTTCGCCCGCTACCTCCACCACCGCGAGGGCGAGTCGTTCCCGATGCGCATCCGCACGCGCGACGGGGTCAAGACGGTGGAGCAGTCCGGCGCCGAGCTGACCGTCGACATGGGTGCCCCGCAGGTGCTCGAGGAGACGTCGGTGTCGATCGGCGGGCGCACCTGGCCGGCACGTCACGTGTCGATGGGCAACCCCCACGCGGTCGCGTTCGTCGACAACCTCGCCGAGCCCGGCGCGCTGCTCGAGGAGCCTGAGCACGACGACGCGATCTACCCCGACGGGGTCAACGTCGAGTTCGTCGTACGCCGCGGCGAGCACCACGTCGCGATGCGCGTGCACGAGCGCGGGGCCGGCGAGACCCGCTCCTGCGGCACCGGCGCGTGCGCGGCGGCGGTGGTCACGGCGCTCGGCGACGACGCCCCCCGCGGGACGGCGTACCGCGTCGACGTGCCCGGCGGGACGCTCACCGTCGTGTGGACCGAGGACGACCGCGTGCTGATGACCGGGCCGGCCGTGCTGGTCGCGGAGGGCACGACCGACCTCTGAGCGCGACGTCCTAGGATCCGGGCCATGGACATCACCGGATCCTCTGCCATCGTCACCGGGGGCGCCAGCGGCATCGGCGCCGCGGTCGCCCGCGCCCTCGCAGCGAAGGGTGCGATCGTCGTCGTCGCCGACATCGACGCCGAGAAGGGCGAGGCGCTGGCCGCCGAGATCGGCGGCGTCTTCGCCTCCGTCGACGTGACGAGGACCGAGCAGGTCGCCGCGGCCGTCGAGGCCGCCGCCGAGATCGCGCCGCTGCGTGCCTGCGTAAACTCCGCCGGCATCGGCTGGGCCCAGCGCACCATCGGGCGCGACGGGCTGCTGGAGTCGGCCCACGACCTCGGCGCGTTCCGCAAGGTCGTCGAGATCAACCTCATCGGCACCTTCGACATGACCCGCCAGGCCGCCACCGTGATGAGCCGCAACGAGCCCGACGCCGACGGCCAGCGCGGCGCGATCGTCAACCTCGCCTCCGTCGCCGCCTTCGACGGCCAGATCGGCCAGGCGTCCTACTCCGCCTCCAAGGGCGGTGTGGTCGGCATGACCCTGCCCGTCGCGCGCGACCTGTCCGCGGCCGGCATCCGGCTCAACACCGTCGCGCCGGGCCTCATCGACACCCCGATCTACGACGCCTTCCCGAACCCCGAGGAGTTCAAGGCCAACCTCGGCCAGAACGTGCTGTTCCCCAAGCGCCTCGGCCGCGCCGACGAGCTGGCGAGCATGGTCGTGGAGTGCCTCACCAACTCCTACATGAACGGCGAGACGATCCGCGTCGACGGCGGCATCCGGATGCCTCCCAAGTGACGTTTGGCAGCGCCGCAGCCGGGTAGGACCCGGCGCATGGGGGACACACGGGGGATCGGTTCGTACGTCGTCGCGCTGCTGGCGCTCGCGTCCGGGGTGGTGGCCGTCGTGGCGACCGGAGGACCGGCTGCGGCCGCGTCCGTGCCGTGTGTCCAGACCTTCAGCCAGGACTGGACGAGGGGCATGATGCCCCCCGGCAGCGGCGCCTCGTTCGACGTCCAGGTGCCCGTCGGCGCCTCCACGCCCGACTGGGCGCGGGTCGCTGACGTGAACGTGTTCATCGAGCTCGGGTCCGCGCCGCAGATGCTCGAGCTCGACGTGCACCATGGCGTCACCGGAACCACACGCATGGCGATCTTCGACGAGCGGGTCTTCGGACGCGTCGCCCTCGAGTTCGACGACTCGGCCGGCCCGCGTGACCCGTTCCAGCTGCAAGGTCCGGTCCGTCCCGAGGAGCCGCTGTCGCGCTACGTCGGCGACGTCCTCAACACGACCGGCAGGGCGTCGTGGCAGGTCGTCGTGCTCAACCCGCCGGGCTCGTCGGGGGCGGTGACACCGCAGCGGGCGACGTTCACCTTCACCCTCGCCGACTGCGACTCCGACGGCGACGGGGTGCTGGAGAGCGTCGACAACTGCCCCTCCGTCGCCAACGCCGACCAGACCGACTGGGACGGCGACCGGGTCGGCAACGCGTGCGACACCACCCCGGGGACGGCGCCGGTGACGCCCACGCCCACGCCCGCCCCCACGCCCGCCCCCACCCCCACGCCGACCCCGACCCCGACCGGCACACAACCTCCCACCACCCCATCCGGCTGCACCGGATCCTGCGCCTACCCGCGCAGCGTCGAGCTGCGCCACCGCGCCGCGCGCCACCGCCTCACGGGCTCGGTCACCTCGGTCGCCGACGGGTGCCGGCGCACGGTCCCGGTGACGATCTGGCGCCAGCGCAAGGGCAACGACCACAAGATCCTCGTGCTCACCACCAAGGCCTCCGGCGCGTTCGCGACGAAGGCCCCGCGGCGGCCCGGGCGCTACTACGCGACGGTCGGCTCGGTCGCCGAGCCCCTCTGTGGCACCGACCGCTCCCGCGCCGTGCGCATCCGGCGCCGCTGAGCGGGGAGCATCCGGGCAAAGTGGTTCGCGCAGGGTGGCGCGGCGACCTACCCTTGACGGCATATGACGAACGCACCTGACTACCCGACCTCCGACTTCACCCTCCGCGACGCGCTCGACGCGACCCGCGGGTGGGACGACGAGGTCATCGAGCTCGACGGCGACCTCGACACCGACGACTCCGCGACCGACGCGGACGACGGCTTCGAGTCCGGCTACGCCGACGACGAGTCGTACGACGACTGGGACGACGCCGACCCCGAGGAGCTCACCGTCGGCGCCCAGGAGCTGGCCGAGCGCCACGCCCTGCGCCGCGTGGCGAGCCTGCGCACCGAGCTCGAGGACATCACCGAGGTCGAGTACCGCCAGCTCCGGCTGGAGAAGGTGGTGCTGGTCGGCGTGTGGACCGGCGGCACCGTCACCGACGCCGAGAACTCGATGGCCGAGCTCGCCGCGCTCGCCGAGACCGCCGGCTCCGAGGTGCTCGAAGCCGTCTTCCAGCGCCGCCAGTCACCCGACCCGGCGACCTTCATCGGTCGCGGCAAGGTCGAGGCGATCCGCGAGATCGTGCAGGCGACCGGCGCCGACACCGTCATCTGCGACGGCGAGCTGGCGCCCAGCCAGCTGCGCAACCTCGAGGACAAGATCAAGGTCAAGGTCGTCGACCGCACCGCGCTGATCCTCGACATCTTCGCCCAGCACGCGAAGTCCAAGGAGGGCCAGGCCCAGGTCGAGCTCGCCCAGCTGCAGTACATGAAGCAGCGCCTGCGCGGATGGGGCGGCAACCTGTCGCGCCAGGCCGGTGGACGCGCCGCCGGCGGTGACGGCATCGGTGGCCGCGGCCCCGGTGAGACCAAGATCGAGACCGACCGGCGCCGCATCAACACCAAGATCGCCAAGCTGCGCCGCGAGCTCAAGGAGATGCGCGGCACCCGCGAGGTCAAGCGCCAGTCGCGCCGCCGCAACCACATCCCGAGCGTCGCGATCGCCGGCTACACCAACGCCGGCAAGTCCTCGCTCCTCAACCGGCTCACCGACGCCGGCGTGCTCGTCGAGGACGCGCTCTTCGCGACCCTCGACCCCACCACGCGGCGTACGACGACCAGTGACGGCCGCGTCTACACGATGTCCGACACCGTCGGCTTCGTCCGCCACCTGCCCCATGGCCTGGTGGAGGCGTTCCGCTCGACGCTGGAGGAGGTCGCCGACTCCGACCTGCTGCTGCACGTCGTGGACGGCTCGCACCCCGACCCCGAGGGCCAGATCGCCGCGGTCCGCGAGGTGCTGGCCGAGATCGGCGCGACCAAGGTCCCCGAGGTCATCGTCATCAACAAGGCCGACGCCGCCGACCCGCTGGTGATCAGCCGGCTGCGCGCGCGTGAGCCGCACAGCGTCGTGGTCAGCGCGAAGACCGGCGAAGGCATCTCCGAGGCGCTCGCGACCATCGAGTCGGAGCTGCCGCGGCCGCAGGTGGAGTTCGACGTGCTGCTGCCCTACGAGCGCGGCGACCTGGTCAACCGGATCCACCAGGAGGCCGAGATCGGCTCGATGGAGCACACCGGCGACGGCACGCTGGTGGTCGGTCGGGCCAATGCCGACCTGGCCGGCGAGCTGGCGGCGTACAGTCGCTGACGTTTTGCGTCGCGTGACCGCGGAACCTCGAGGTCCCGTCGCGCGTTGACGTGTCTTGGGCCCGGATTCGGGCGTCCGGTTCCGGTAAGGGAGTATGTCGCGCATGTCACGTGGTGTCTGGATCCGCTTCATCCTCGTGCTCGGCCTGCTGGCCGGGTGCGCGGCGCTCGCGATCAACGTCAAGCCCAACCTCGGCCTCGACCTCAAGGGCGGCGCGCAGTTCGTCTTCCAGGCCGAGGGCACCGACCAGGTCCCGGCCAACGCCGAGAACGTCGACAAGACCCTGCAGGTCCTGCGCGGACGCGTGGACGCGCTCGGTGTCGCGGAGTCGACCCTGGTCCGCCAGGGCAAGGACCGGATCCTCGTCGAGCTCCCGGGCGTCACCAGCGACAAGCAGGCGCAGGAGGCCGAGGACCGCATCGGCACCACCGCCAAGCTGACGATCCACGAGGTGCTCGCCACCGCCGAGGCCGACGCCAAGCCCAGCAAGAAGGGCAACCAGGTCCTCCCCTCCGACCAGGGCGACACCCTCGAGGTCGGCCCCACCGTCATCCAGGGTGACCAGATCAGCGGCGCCAGCGCCGTGCAGCGCGACCAGAGCGTCGAGTGGGTCGTGGCGATCGACTTCAGCAGCGAGGGCGGCAAGACGTGGGCCGACATCACCGGCAAGGCCGCCTGCAACCCCACCGGTGACCCCAAGCGCCGCATCGCGATCGTGCTCGACGGCGAGGTCATCTCCTCGCCCGAGGTCAACCAGGGCATCGGCTGCAACGTCGGCATCCGCGGCGGCGCCACCGACATCACCGGCAACTTCACCGCCACCGACGCCAAGGACCTCGCCGCGCTCATCGAGGGCGGCGCCCTGCCGCTCGAGCTCAAGGCCATCTCCGACCGCCTCGTCGGCCCCTCGCTGGGTGCCGCGGCGATCAACGCCTCCGTCGAGGCCGGCATCATCGGCCTGATCCTCACCGGGCTGTTCATCATCTTCGTCTACCGCCTCGTCGGGCTGATGGCGACCGTCGCGCTGGCGTCGTACGCCCTGCTGGCGTACGCCCTGCTCGTCGGCCTCGGCTCCACGCTGACGCTGCCCGGTCTCGCCGGCTTCGTGCTCGCCATCGGCATGGCGATCGACGCCAACGTGCTGGTCTTCGAACGAGCGCGCGAGGAGTACCAGGCCTATCCGTCGGCCGGGCTGCGCCGCGCGCTCGCGGTCGGCTTCAACAAGGCGTGGAGCGCCATCATCGACTCCAACGTCACCACCCTGCTCGCCGCGGCGCTGCTGTTCTTCCTCGGCTCGGGTCCGATCAAGGGCTTCGGAGTCACCCTGTCCATCGGTGTCATCGCCTCGATGGTCTCCGCGCTCATCATCGCCCGCGTGCTGTGCGACCTCGCGGTCGCCAACCGGCCGGTCGCCACCCACCCCCGCGTCAGCGGCCTGAGCCACCTCGGCAAGGTCCGCACCTGGCTGGACCGCAAGAACCCCCAGCTCGTGGCCAAGCGCAAGCTCTGGCTCGGCATCTCGGGCGTGGCGCTCGTCCTGGCTGCGGCCGGCATCGCGACCCAGGGGCTCCAGCTCGGCGTGGAGTTCACCGGCGGCCGCCAGCTCGACTACTCGGTGAGCAAGACGATCAGCGTCGACACCGCGCGCCAGGCCGTCGCGGACGCCGGCTTCCCCGAGGCCGTCGTGCAGACCGCCGACACCGCCGACTTCACCGTGCGCACCGGTTCGATCAGCAACGACGAGGAGCAGAAGATCGAGTCGGAGCTGGCCAAGGTCGGCGGCGACGTCACCAAGGTCGACGACCAGACCATCGGCTCCTCGCTCGGCAAGGAGCTGCGCAACAACGCCCTCATCGCCTTCGGCGTGGCGTTCCTCGCCCAGCTGCTCTACCTCGCGATCCGCTTCAAGTGGACCTTCGGTGTCGCGGCGGTCCTCGCGATGGCCCACGACGTGATCCTCGTCATCGGTCTCTTCGCGTGGCTCCAGAAGCCCATCGACGGCATCTTCCTGGCCGCGGCGATGACCATCGTCGGTCTGTCCGTCAACGACACCGTGGTCGTCTTCGACCGCATCCGTGAGCGCTGGTGGGCCTCGAAGCCGACCGACGAGTTCATCGAGGTGGCCAACACGGCGGCCGTCGAGACGATCCCGCGCACGGTCAACACCGGCCTCGGCGCGATGTTCATCCTGGCGGCGCTCGCGGTCCTCGGTGGCGACTCGCTGCAGGACTTCGCGATCGCGCTGCTCGTCGGCCTCGTCGTCGGCACGTTCTCCTCGGTCTTCGTCGCGACCCCGCTGCTGACCTACATGCAGCCAAGGTTCCCGATGAGCCGGGCCAAGAAGGAGAGGGTCGTCCGCGCGCCCGAGGACTCCGGCGCGGTCGTCTGACCGGTTCGGCCTCTCGTCGCTCTCGCGGGAAGTCCCCGGATATCCGGGGACTTCCCCGCTTGTCACACCAGATCTCGGCGGACAACCGGGAGACTCGGGTGCGAAGCTCGGCCTCAGCGCACCCGCTGCGTCCCCGGCGCACCTTCGCGAGCCGCGTAGGCTGGGCGCATGCTGTGGTTCCTGCTGATCGTCGTCATCGGCGTCGTCGCCTACAAGTACCGCGTCAAGCTCCTGGCCCGGCTTCTCGGCCAGCCCGAGCGGCGCATCGAGCGCCAGATCGGCCGCAAGAAGAACTACTGAGCAGCGACTGTGGATGGCGTACGACGACGTGTCGGCGCCGCCCCGTAAGGTTCTCTGGTGCCTGAGACCGACCTTGCCCCCGCCCCCGTGATCGCGGCGCTGGAGCAGGCGGTCAGCGCCCTCGGCGGGCAGCAGCGCGACGGCCAGGTCCAGATGGCCTCCGAGGTCGCCGAGGCGATGAGCGAGGGCCGCCACCTGCTCGTGCAGGCCGGCACCGGCACCGGCAAGTCGCTGGGATACCTCGTGCCCGCGATGCTCCACGACAAGCGCGTCGTCGTCGCCACCGCGACCCTGGCGCTGCAGCACCAGCTCGTCGAGCGCGACCTGCCCCGGCTCGTCGAGGCGGTCAAGGACGTGCGCGGCATCGACACGTCGTACGCCGTGCTCAAGGGGCGCTCCAACTACGCATGTCTGCACCGCATCCGTGCCGGCGTGCCCGACGACCAGGGCGCCCTGGTAGACGTGCCGACCGGGTCGATGGCCGAGAAGGTGCTGGAGCTGCGCACGTGGGCGGAGGAGGAGACCGAGGCCGGCGGTAGCGGCGAGCGCGACAACGCCCCGCGCCACACCGACCGCGAGTGGCGTCAGGTCTCGGTCAACCACCGCGAGTGCCTCGGTGCCTCGAAGTGCCCGTTCGGCGCGGAGTGCTTCGCCGAGCTGGCCAAGGAGAAGGCCCAGCGCAGCCACCTCGTGGTCACCAACCACTCCCTCCTCGCGATCGACGCGATCGAGGACGTGCCGATGATCCCCGACTACGACACGGTCGTGATCGACGAGGCCCACGAGCTCGTCCAGCGCGTCACCCAGGCCGCCACCGACGAGCTCGGGGTCTCCGACATCGAGCGCGCCGCGCGCCGGGCGGGTCGCTGGACCGACGGTGACAGCGACCCGGCCGGCGACCTCGAGGATGCGGCCGGGCAGCTGGCCGAGGCCATCGAGGCCACCGCCCCCGGACGCATCGACCAGATGTCGACCCAGCTCTCGGATGCCCTCGTGCTGGTGCGCGACGCGGCCCGCGCCTGCCTGTCGGCCTTCCCGCGCGAGTCCGGCGGCGAGGGGGAGGGTGACGCCGGGCGCACCCAGGCCAAGGGCATGGTGCAGGAGGTCTTCGTCAACGCCGAGCGGATGGCGGCCGGCTCGCAGGCAGACGTGCTGTGGCTGGGCGAGGCCCGCGACCGCTTTCCGGCACGGTTGCACGTGGCACCGCTGCAGGTGTGGGGCCCGATGCGCGACAAGCTGCTCACCGACAAGACGGTGGTCTTCACCAGCGCGACGCTGATGCTGGGCGGCGAGTTCGGCGCGGTCGCCACGTCGCTGGGCCTCAAGCCCACCGAGCGCATCGGCTCGCTGGTCGCCCCGTCAGGCGACGACACGGCGCTGCCGTGGAAGGGCCTGGACGTCGGGTCGCCGTTCGACTACGGCCAGCAGTCCATCCTCTACGTCGCCCGCCACCTGCCGCAGCCCGGCCGCGACGGCCTCGCACCGGCCCACCTCGACGAGATCTGCGACCTCATCGACGCACTCGACGGCCGCACCCTCGGCCTCTTCTCCAGCCGCCGCGCGGCGGAGACCGCCGCCGAGGCCGTACGAGCCCGGCTGCCGCACCTGACCACCCTCGCGCAGGGTGACGCGCAGCTGCCCGAGCTGGCCAAGCAGTTCGTCGAGGACCCGCACACCTGCCTGTTCGGCACGCTCTCGCTGTGGCAGGGCCTCGACGTCCCCGGCGACACCTGCCAGCTGGTCATCATCGACCGCATCCCCTTCCCGCGCCCCGACGACCCGCTGATGTCGGCGCGCGCGAAGGCCGCCGACGACCGCGGCGGCAACGGCTTCATGGAGGTCTCGGCGACGCACGCCGCGCTGCTGATGGCGCAGGGCGCGGGCCGCCTGATCCGCACGACCTCCGACCGCGGCATCGTCGCCGTGCTCGACCCACGCCTGGAGACCGCGCGCTACGGCCGGTTCCTCAAGGCGTCGCTGCCCCCGATGTGGTCGACGACCGACCCGGCGCTCGTGCGCCAGGCGCTGAGCAGGCTGGGTCAGGCGAAGGTCACGTAGAACAGCACGGCGAGGACGACCACCAGCGCCACCATCACCACCACCCGCACCCGCTCGCTGTCCCGCTCGGGTGCGGTTGCGTCGAGGTCGGTGATGACGCCCGGCGCCACCGTCGCGGACGTGGGCTCGCGCCCGGGCGTGGACTCGGCCGCCTCCGGCCGTACGCCGCCCCGCCGGTCCAGCTCGGCCACCACCTCGTCGAGCCAGTCGTCGACCGCCGTCATGTCGTAGCCGCCGCGGCGCACGGGGGTGAAGCGCAGCGACTCGAGGTCGTGGCGCCCGATGCGGGGCTCGGGGAGAGAGAGGTTCTCCATCACCATCTCCACGGCCAGGTCGACCTGCTCGGCGTCGTACGCCTCCCGCCACCGCACCACCGGGAAGGTCGGCCGCTCGACGCTCACCGGGTCGGCACCTCGTAGCCGAAGAGCTGGTAGTCGCGGCGATACATCTGCGCCACCAGCTCGCGCAGCTCGTCGGAG
This sequence comes from Nocardioides sp. Soil774, assembly GCF_001428125.1. GTDB lineage: Bacteria > Actinomycetota > Actinomycetes > Propionibacteriales > Nocardioidaceae > Nocardioides. The sequence continues at coordinate 271,703 of NZ_LMSM01000001.1, forward strand.
ACGTCGCGGTCGCGCCCACCGGGCGCGGTCTGGTTCTGCGGCCGCGTCGGCACGGCGGGGGCGCCGACGCGCTCGCACACCTCGGCGAAGTCGCGGTCGAAGGTCTCCAGCCGGCCGACGAAGTCCACCCGGTTGAGGTCGATCATCCGGCTCTGCAGCGTGAGGTGCTGGTCGGTGCCCGGCACCGCCGCGAGGTCGTGGCCGGCGGTCCAGCGCGCGAACTCCTCGACGCGCTGCATCCGCTCGTGGGTCGCGGGGTCGAAGTCGTAGTAGTTGTGGTCGACGACCTTGTCGTGCCACGCCGAGACGAACCGGTCGAGCGGGTCGCGCACGAACGCGAAGGTGAAGTAGTCGGCGTACGACGCCAGGGGGTAGCGCACCCGCATGGCGTGGTCGACGTCGAGGCTCACGCCGTGGCTCTCGCAGTGGTGGCGGATGGTGCGGGTCGCGACCTTGGCCACGCGGTACCAGACGAACCGGTGGCTGTGGCTGATCGTGAGGTTGTACGCCAACGGGCTGAGCCAGGCGGACTGCTCACCCGCCACGGCCAACCCGTCGAGCACGGCCTGGCCCTCGGGCGTCAGACGACGTCGGTTGCCCGGACGTGTGCGGAACACCTCCGGCGAGGGGGCGTCTTGGGCGGTGGATGACATCGGCGCGAGGCTACCGCCTCAGCCGAGCGGGATGCGGCCCCGCAGCGTCTCGGGGTCGGCGACCGGCTCCTTCGCGGTCTCGGCGATCAGCTCGCGGGCCGCGTCGACGCTGTCCCACACGTTCCACAGCAGCACGCCGCGGACCTGGCCGGAGGCGAGGTAGTAGACGACGCCGGTGCCGATCTCGCCGTCCTTCCAGTCCTCGACCATGTCGAGGGAGCTCTTCGTCTCGCCGATCGCCTCGTAGCCGTGGTCGAGGATGTCGGACCAGAAGAAGGGCGTGTAGTCGTAGGTGTCGTCCGAGCCGGCCATCGCCTTGCCGGCGAGCTCACCGGACTTCTCGGCGTGGTCGACGTGCTCGACGCGGCGGCGCCCGAGCAGGACGTCGGGGTAGAGCGCGACGTCGCCGGCGGCGTACACGTCCTCGGCGCTGGTGCGCAGGTGCTCGTCGACCACGATGCCGTTGTCGACCTCGAGGCCCGCGGCCTCCGCGAGTCCGGTGCGCGGCAGCACGCCGACGCCGACCACGGCCGCGTCGGCGACGATGTCGGTGCCGTCGGCGAGCCTGATCCGTACGCCGTCGCCGGTCTCCTCGCCGCGCTCGACCGAGCCGTGCACGATCGTGACGCCGCGGTCGGCGAAGTCCTTGGTCAGGGTGGCCGCGAGCGCGCGCGGGAACATCTGCTCCTGCACGTCCTCGAGGTCGAGGACGAGGGTGACCTGCACGTCGTTCTGCACGAGCGCGGAGGTGATCTCGGAGCCGATGTAGCCGCCACCGACGACGGCCACGTGGCTGCCCGGGGCGGCGACCGCGCGCAGGCGCTGGTAGTCGGCCGCGGTGCGGTAGTAGACGACCCGGGCGCTGGGGGCGAGCGAGAGCTGGCGCGGCTCGGCGCCGGTGGCGAGCAGGAGCTTGCCGTAGGAGACGGCGGTGCCGTCCGCGAGGCGTACGACGTGCGCGTCGGGGTCGATCGCGGTCACGGTCGTGTCGGTCACCAGGTCGACGGCGTCGTCGTCGTCGAGGTCACCGGCCAGCGAGCTGCCCTCGAGGGTCGCGTCGTCCTTGAGCCACAGGTCCTTCGACAGCGCCGGACGGTAGACCGGCTTGTCGGGCTCGGACCCCAGCACCGCGACGGTGCCGCTGCTGTCCTCCGAGCGGATGCCCTTCACGGCGCTGGCGGCCGCGACACCCCCGCCGACGATGACGTAGTCGTAGGACTCTTTGATCTGGCTCATGTCAGTCATCGTCCCCCATCGCTGGTTGAGGAGGGTCGGTCATCGTCCCCCTCGCTGGTTGAGGAGGTCGCGCAGCGACCGTCACGAGACCCCGGTCAGAGGCTGCGCAGCACCGCCGTCACGACCCCGAGGATCGTGGCGTTGTCGCCCGGGATCGGGTCGTAGGCGTCGTTGTGGGGGAGCAGCCACACGTGGCCGTCCTTGCGCTGGAACGTCTTGACGGTCGCCTCGCCGTCGATCATCGCGGCCACGATCTGCCCGTTGGTCGCGGTCTGCTCCTGGCGGATCACGACGTAGTCGCCGTTGCAGATGGCCGCGTCGACCATCGAGTCACCGGAGACCTCGAGCAGGAAGAGGGTGCCCTCGCCCACGAGCTGCTTGGGCAGCGGGAAGACGTCGGTGACCTGCTCCTCGGCGAGGATCGGGCCACCGGCGGCGATGCGGCCGACGACGGGGATGTTGACCGCGGTGGGGGAGATGTCGCCGATGCCGGTCTCGTCGACGCTCGACTCCTCGCCGCTGGAGATGGAGCGGCGCGCGGCCATCACCTCGGGCAGGAACACCTCGAGGGCGCGCGGGCGGTTGGGGTCGCGCTTGAGGAACCCCTTGTTCTCCAGCACCCGCAGCTGGTGGGCCACGCTGGAGGAGGAGGTCAGCCCGACGGCCTGGCCGATCTCGCGCATGCTCGGCGGGTAGCCCTTGGTCTCGATCGAGTCCTTGATGGTGGCGAGCACCCGCTGCTGGCGCGGCGTCAGGCCGGTGGCGTCCGGGGGCCCGTCGGGCATCTCGATGACGTTCTTGTCCTCTGACCTGGCCATCTCGTGTGAACCTCTCGACGCGGGTGCCCCCTCGGCGGGCGAGCCGGGCGGCTGGTGGGATCACCGTAGCCGTCCCGGGGCCCGTGGATCAAACACCTGTTCGAAGCAGCGTGTCGCTAGCCTGCCGCGCATGACGACTGCCTCGCTGACGACTTCCTGCGTGGTGACGGGCGGCGCGCGCGGCATCGGGCGCGGGATCGCCGAGCAGCTGGTCGCGCGCGGGCACAAGGTGGTGGTCGGCGACCTCGACGCCGATGCCGCTGCGGCCACCGCCGCCGAGCTCGGCGCGGCCGCGGGCCTCGCCATGGACGTACGCGATCCCGACTCCCACCGCGCCGTCGCCGCGGAGGCCGCGCGCCTCGGGCGGCTCGTGGCGTGGTTCAACAACGCCGGCGTGGGCGACGACGGCACGCTCGCCGCGCTCTCGGACGAGCAGGTGCGCCGGCTGGTGGAGGTCAACCTCCTCGGCGCGATGTGGGGCACCCGCGCCGCGCTCGACGCCTTCGGCGCGCAGGGCGGCGACGTCGTCAACATCGCCTCGCTCGCAGGCCTCGGGCCGGTGCCGGGCTACAGCGTGTACGCCGCCACCAAGGCCGGCGTGGTCTCGCTCAGCGCGTCGGTCAACGCCGAGACCCCGCGCCGGGTGCGGGTCCACGCCCTGTGCCCCGACGGCGCCGACACCGCGATGCTCGCCGCGCAGGACCCCAGCGGCCTCGGCTCGCAGCTGGTGCACTCCGGCGGACCCATCCTCACCGTCGAGCAGGTCGCCACGGCCGCTGTCGACCTCGTCGGCTCACGCCGGGTGGTGCGCTCGTTGCCGACCTGGCGCGGGGGAGTCGTGCGTACGTCGGCGCTGGCCCCGGGCGTCATGCAGCACGCCGCAGGGCTCTTCGCTGCCCAGGGCCGGCGGGCGCTGCGCAAGCGCTGAGCCTCTCGTGGGGACGGGCGCTGGGGCGCCCAATCGCGGTCGAACATTTGTTCGTGCCGGTGCTTGACGCCTTCGAACACGTGCTCTAACGTCGTACACCTGTTCGATCGAACGTCTGATCGACCCCGATGGTCCTCCCGAGGCCACTGTCGGTGGCTCCGACTAGACAGACGCTCGACAGAAACCACCGGCTGATCTTCCCCAGGAGGCCACACCATGAGCACGCTCAGCCTTGCCCCCGCTTTCATCTCCGCCCCCCGCGCCCGCTCGACCGTCCGCCTGACGCGTCGCGGCCGCCTCGTGGTCTTCGTGACCTCGCTCCTCCTCGTGCTCGGCGTGGCGATCATGCTCGCCGGAGGTGCCGTGGGCACCGGCTCGGCCGGCGAACCCGCCCCCACCGAGATCGTCCAGGTCGCCCCCGGCGACACCCTGTGGGACATCGCCAGCGACCTCGCCACCGACGGCGACGTCCGCTCGGTCATGACCGAGATCGAGCGCCTCAACGCGCTCGAGTCCGCCAGCCTCGCGGCTGGCCAGAAGCTCCGCGTCCCGGTCGTCTCCGACTGACGCGTGAGGCCTCCATCAGCCGCTTCGACCCCGGCTGGTGGAACCAAGGGGAAGACCGAGGGGCGGGCCTGGTGGCCCGCCCCTCGGCGTATTTGGTGGGTCGTTCGATGGGCTTCTTCTGCTGTCGCCGCCCGTCGCGTTCCCCGGATATCCGGGGATCCCGACACCATCGTGGAGTCCGTGAGCCGGATGGTGGGTCGCGGACTCCACGATCCCTCTGGACTTCTCCGCGCTTGCTGCGTGGCGATCCCCGGATATCCGGGGATCCCGACCGTTGTGCGGTGATCTTGGTGTGGCTGCCGCACCACAGTGACCGCACAAGCGGTTCTCCACAGATCTTCGTCGGAGGGTGGTTCGAGAGGCGTCGAACTGGGTAGTTTCCGAGGTGCTGACGTTGTTCTCGGGAAGGCACTTCATGCACGTACGCCGCGCACTTGCGCTCACCCTGACGGTTCCGTTGCTCCTGGCCGGTTGCTCCGACGACCCCGCGCCCGAGCCGAAGATGCCTGACCCGACGCCGAGCTCGTCGGCGCCCAGTCCGACCGAGTCGGAGACGGCGGAGGCTGAGAGTCCGGAGGAGTTCGTACGCCGCTGGGTGGAGGTCAGCAACGAGATGCAGCGAACCGGTGACGTAGATGCGTATCTCAAAATCTCGGGTGAGTGCCGGCCATGCAAGCAGGTGGCACGACAGGTAGCGAGCGCGTTTGAGGCCGGGGGGTACGTCAAAACGAAGGGATGGACAGTTCGGTCCATCACCGACAGGTCCGGTGGCGGTAAGCCCATCTATGACGTTCGTGTCGACTCTGCGCCGACTGAGTTGAAGGCGAGCAAGTCGGGCAAGCCGTCTCGCCTGCCGGGCGGTGACCTCACCTATCGGTTCCGGCTCAACCGCGAAGCCCCGTGGCAGTTGATGCAATTGACGCAGGTGCCATCGTGAGAGTCGCCAGCACCCTCCTGACGATGCTGGCGTTGCTGCTGCTCGCTCCGGGCTCCTCCGGAGCGGACGACGGCGACGACGACGAGCCTGTCTGTTACGAGGTTGCAGACCTCTACTCAGTCAAGGTCGTGTGCGACTACAGCGGCGATAGTTTGGCGGAGGCTCAAGCAGCTGAGCCTTTAGCGGATTGGCAGATCTATCAGTTGTGCAAAGACGGGACGTCTGGTCAGCCTGAAGCCTGCGCTAACCCGAGGGTCTGCACAATCGACGGCAAGACGGGAACCCTCTACGCAGTGTTCCGGGACGGAGTTCGCAGGGGCACGGCATGTCTTACAGCTGGCGAAGCCGGAGCGCTGAAGCCCTCAATCCGGAGCGTAGTGATTGCCACCTTTCAGCAGCTCAAGTGGTCCCCATCTGACCTCACCGTCCAACCGCCCGGCGGCAAGACGTTGGTCAATCTCGACACCAACTTCTTCACGACCAACACGGATGCCAAGTCGATACCCGTGAAGCTTCAGGGTCAGAGCGTCGTGGTCACAGCCCGCCCCATCGCCTACCGCTGGAACTTCGGCGACGACATCTCGATCACCACGACGAGCCCGGGATCGCCGTACCCCGACCTCGACGTCGCCCACACCTACGAGCAGACGGGCGAGGTCGCCGTCAGCGTGGACACGCAGTACGGCGACGCGAGCTTCACGGTCAACGGTGGCCCGCCTGAGCCGATCCCGTCGACCATCTGGGTCGCAGGCGCGAGCCAGGACCTCGAGATCGTCGAGGCGCTGCCGCAGCTCGTCATTCGCTGATCGACGTCATTCATCAACTCTCGGGGGACACATGCTTGGTTCTGCACGCCCGCAGCACGCGAAGACCGCGCTCGTCGTCGCTGCACTTCTGACCGTCATCTGCAGCTCGGGCTGCGACGACGCGAAGCAGGAGGGCACCGGTGACGGGAAGGACGCCGCGACGGCAGCGGTGGCGGAGCCGTCGCTCGCCCAGGCCGCGCCCGCGGAGGTCGCCTGGACGGCAAGGCTCGACGTCATCGGCCAGCCGGTGGAGGCCGGGCCGGCACTCCTGGTGCTGTCGAAGACCCCGCGTGGCACCGTCGAGCTGGTCAGCCTGGACGCGAAGACCGGCCGAGCGAACTTCCGGATGCCGTACCACCCCGGCGGCACGCCCACAGGCATGGCGATGGTGCCGCGGGCCACCGAGACCGACGCCGGTCGGCACCTCGCGGTGCTTCGACAGAACGATCTCGATGCCGCGGGACCTGCGCTCGTCGCGGTCGACGTCCGGACCGGTGCCGTTGTCTCGAGCACGCCGACGGCCGTGGACGACTACGACGCGTGCTCGGACGGTCACGACGTGTGCTGGTCTGGATTCGAGAGCAGGCCCGGATCGATGGTCGACGGTCCGTTCGGCACCTTCCGCGACATCATTCCCGGCAGCGCGCCGAGGCGCTGGGACCTCGAGTCCGGCCGCGTGACCGAGAAGACCCTCCAGGAGGGGGCGCTGCGAGTGGGCGACCCCGACCTCTACGTCCGCGGCGAAGGGCGCCTGGCGACGCTGGTGCGAATCCCCGGCACGTGGCGGACGGCATGGACGCAGTCGGTCTCGGTGCTGGTCGCCGACGGCGTGGCGTCGAAGTACGGGTGGAGCTTCGCGCACGACGAGGAGACGAACGTGTACGTCGGTTCGCTTGGCAAGCCGTTCCCGGCGACGGTGGTGCGCCGATACGAGCAAGGCAAGCGCGTGAGCACCGACTACGCGTCCCGCTATGTCACGGCTGGCATCGACGGCCGGGAGGGCAAGCGCCTCTGGACGCGCCGAGGAGCCGACCCCTGGTGCTCACTCATCCGGCCGGTCCCGGAGAGCGAGGCCCGCACGCTCTGCGTGGTGCGAGGGTCTCGTGTCGACCGCAAGGGCAAGAAGACGGCGTACGAAGACCTGGTCGTCGAGGTCCAGGGGGTGGACCCGCGCACGGGGAAGGTTGGGTGGACCTACACGCTCGCCGGCAAGGATGCGGAGCAGGCGTACGTCGACGACCGTGCCCCGCTCGCGTCGTACGGCGTGGTGCTCCCGGGCGACGACGGCCCGGTCGCCCTCGACCAGCGGTCCGGTGCCCTCGAGCGTGTTGCGGCGGGCACCGTCCTCCTGTGCTCTGTGGACGCCGACATGGTGAAGGTGTACGGCGAGAAGCGGGTGTCGGACACCCTCTACGTCACCTGTGACCCGGCCGGGAAGGCGACCACGGGCGACCTGTCCGTGTTCGGTGCAGCCGCGCTCGACGGGGCCGGGCAGACGCGGTACGTCTCGATGCCCGGCAGGGTGGTGGCGTACCGCCTAAGTTGACGCAGACCTCAGCGCGCCGCGCGCTTCCCGCCCACCGGCCGGGGAGGCGCATCGGCAGAGGGGGGAGGCGACGTGACACCTAGCGCCCGCATCAGTCTCGCGACGAGCAGCAGCCCCACGAAGAGGCAGGCGATCGCGCCGAGGCAGGCCAGGCCCATGAAGGCCCAAGCGGTCGAGCCGGAGCCCCCGCGCGCGGCCGTACCGAAGTCGATGGCGGCATAGACGAGGTAGCCCCAGGCGACCACGCAGAGCGTGATCGCGACGCCGATGACGAGCGCGGCCTTGTTCAGCGGACGGGGCTGCTGGGCACTCTTGCGCGATCCCGCCCGCTTCCCCGTAGCCACAGGCGCCATTGTGTCCGACGCGGCCTCCTCGGCGCACCGGAACGCCCGCACGGGTGGGGCTCGACGCGCCGGTCCAGAGCACTCCGCGAAGCCAAAACCGCAGGTCAGCGGCGTCCGCAGAAATTGATCCGAGCAGTTCACGCGTTCACTTGCCAGCGTCGGGGTCGGGGCGTACGGTTACCACTACATCTAGTAGTTACACCGCTGTAGTTATCCACATCTGGTGCACAGGCCAAAGGGAGAAGCGCACAGCCTGAGGCTAGTTGTCCACAGGAACATCCCCAGGCGACACCCCGTTATGAGGGTGTACGAGCCGCGCCCGAACACGACCGAGAGGAGGGCCATCATGCACTGTCCTTTCTGCAAGAACGAGGACACCAAGGTCCTCGACTCCCGTGTCGCCGACGACGGTGGCTCGATCCGCCGCCGCCGCAGCTGCTCGGCCTGCGACCGCCGGTTCTCGACGGTCGAGAAGATGCAGCTGACGGTCCTCAAGCGCTCGGGTGCGACCGAGCCCTTCAATCGCGACAAGGCGATCGCCGGCGTCCGCAAGGCCTGCAAGGGCCGCCCGGTCACCGAAGCCCAGCTCGCCTGCCTCGGCCAGGAGGTCGAGGACGCCCTGCGCCTGAGCGGTCAGGCCGAGTTCGACGCCAACGACGTCGGCCTCGCGATCCTGGCTCCGCTGCGCGCCCTCGACGAGGTGGCGTACCTCCGGTTCGCCTCCGTCTACCGCGCGTTCGAGTCGGCCGACGACTTCGACGCCGAGATCAAGATGCTGCGGCTCGAGCGAGCCGCCGACGATCAGCCCGCCCACTCGGGCTGACCCCAGAACGGCCCGGCAGGTAGTGGGGAAGCTGCCTGCCGGGCTTACCAACCCCCGCGAGACGACTCGCGAAGCAACCACCCATCCAACGAGGGATAGAGGAACTCCATGACCGAGACGGTGAGCAGCCGCGCCAAGGGTGCAGCGAAGGGCAAGGGCCTGACGCTGGAGCGTGTCTTCAGCACGGAGGGCACCCACCCCTACGACGCCATCACCTGGGAGCGTCGCGACGTCGTCCAGCAGAACTGGAAGACCGGCGAGACCGTCTTCGAGCAGCGCGGCGTGGAGTTCCCCGACTTCTGGTCGGTCAACGCCTCGACGATCGTCACCACCAAGTACTTCCGCGGCGCCGTCGGCACCGACGCCCGCGAGTGGAGCCTCAAGCAGCTCATCGACCGGGTCGTGAAGACCTACACCAAGGCCGGCATCGACCATGGCTACTTCAAGACCGACGGCGACGCCGAGGTCTTCGAGCACGAGCTCACCTGGCTGCTGGTCAACCAGTACTTCTCCTTCAACAGCCCCGTGTGGTTCAACGTCGGCACGCCCTCGCCGCAGCAGGTCTCGGCCTGCTTCATCCTCTCGGTGGACGACTCGATGGACTCGATCCTCAACTGGTACAAGGAGGAGGGCTTCATCTTCAAGGGCGGCTCCGGTGCCGGCCTCAACCTCTCGCGCATCCGCTCGTCGAAGGAGCTGCTCTCCAGCGGCGGTACGGCGTCGGGTCCGGTCTCCTTCATGCGCGGCGCGGACGCCTCCGCGGGCACCATCAAGTCGGGCGGCGCGACGCGTCGTGCGGCCAAGATGGTCGTCCTCGACGTCGACCACCCCGACATCGAGGAGTTCGTGATGACGAAGGCGAAGGAGGAGGACAAGATCCGCGCCCTCCGCGACGCCGGGTTCGACATGGACCTCGGCGGCGCCGACATCACGTCGGTCCAGTACCAGAACGCCAACAACTCGGTCCGCGTCAGCGACGAGTTCATGCGCGCGGTCGAGGACGGCACCGAGTTCGGCCTGCGCGCCCGCGGCACCGGCGAGGTCATCGAGACCGTCGACGCCCGCGACCTGTTCCGCAAGATCAGCGAGGCCGCCTGGGCCTGCGCCGACCCGGGCCTGCAGTACGACGACACGATCAACGACTGGCACACCAACCCCGAGACCGGCCGCATCACCGCGTCCAACCCGTGCTCGGAGTACATGTCGCTCGACAACTCCTCGTGCAACCTGGCGTCGCTCAACCTGCTGAAGTTCCTCAAGGACGACGACACCTTCGACGCCGCCCTGTTCGCGAAGGCCGTCGAGTTCATCATCACCGCGATGGACATCTCGATCTGCTTCGCCGACTTCCCGACCGAGCCGATCGGCGACACCACCCGCGACTACCGCCAGCTCGGCATCGGCTACGCCAACCTCGGCGCGCTGCTGATGGCGATGGGCTTGGGCTACGACTCCGAGGGTGGCCGCTCGATGGCTGCCGCGATCACGTCGCTCATGACCGGTACGTCGTACAAGCGCTCCGCCGAGCTCGCCGGCATCGTCGGCCCGTACGCCGGCTACGCCCGCAACGCCGACGCCCACAAGCGCGTGATGCGCAAGCACCAGGCGGCCAACGACGTCGTCCGCGTGCTGCACACCGAGGACGGCCGCGTGCACAAGCTCGCCACCAAGGCGTGGGCCGACGTCATCGCCGTGGGTGAGAAGAACGGCTTCCGCAACGCGCAGGCCTCGGTGCTCGCGCCGACCGGCACCATCGGCTTCATGATGGACTGCGACACCACCGGCATCGAGCCCGACTTCTCCCTGGTGAAGTTCAAGAAGCTCGTCGGCGGCGGCTCGATGCAGATCGTCAACCAGACGATCCCGCGGGCGCTGCGCAAGCTCGGCTACCAGCCCGAGCAGGTCGAGGCGATCGTCGCCTACATCGGCGAGCACGGCCACGTGATCGACGCCCCCGGCCTCAAGACCGAGCACTACGAGATCTTCGACACCGCGATGGGCGCCCGCTCGCTCAAGCCGATGGGCCACGTGCGGATGATGGCTGCCGCGCAGCCGTTCCTCTCCGGTGCGATCTCCAAGACGGTGAACCTGCCGGAGTCGGCCTCGGTCGAGGAGATCGAGGACGTCTACATGCAGTCCTGGAAGCTCGGCCTCAAGGCCACCGCGGTCTACCGCGACAACTGCAAGGTCGGCCAGCCCCTGTCCGACGGCGGCGGCAAGGCCAAGAAGGACGAGGCCGACAAGGCCGCGGCCGACGCGGCCGTCGAGACCAAGGTCGTGGAGAAGGTCGTCTACGCCCCGGTCCGCAAGCGCCTGCCGAAGTCGCGCGTCTCGCGCACCACGTCGTTCACCGTCGGCGGTGCCGAGGGCTACATGACCTCCGGCGCCCACGACGACGGCCAGCTCGGCGAGGTCTTCCTCAAGCTCGGCAAGCAGGGCTCGACCCTGGCCGGCGTGATGGACGCCTTCTCGATCGCGGTGTCGATCGGCCTGCAGTACGGCGTCCCGCTGGAGACCTACGTCTCGAAGTTCACCAACCTGCGCTTCGAGCCCGCCGGCCTCACCGACGACCCCGACGTCCGCATGGCGCAGTCGCTCATGGACTACGTCTGGCGCCGCCTCGCCCTGGACTACCTGTCCTTCGAGGAGCGCTCGGCCCTGGGGATCTACTCCGCCGAGGAGCGCCAGCGCCACCTCGAGACCGGCTCCTACGAGCCGATCGTGGAAGAGACCGGCTCCGCCGCCGAGCTCGTCGAGGCGCCCAGCTCGTTGGTCGAGGAGAGCGCCCCGCGCTCGTCACGAGACCAGGACGTCGCCGAGGCCGACATCGTGGAGGCCAGCGTCAAGCCGGCCCCCGTCGAGGCCAAGACCACCGCCGAGCTCTTCGAGAAGCTCACCGGCACCGCCGTCGACTCGCCGCTCTGCATGACCTGCGGCACGAAGATGCGCCCGGCTGGCTCGTGCTACGTGTGCGAGGGCTGCGGGAGCACCAGCGGCTGCAGCTGATCTGAGTGACATGTCGAGGGCGGGCCGCGCAACGCGGTCCGCCCTCGTTCGTTCGGTTGGCGTTGGTCGAACTTCACTGCATGGGCACGGCTTTGTGATGAGTTCCGAACGTGTTCACCCGAGCAAGACCTCCGCAACACCCGCCAGATCCACGAGTCCTTCGGCCCGCTGGCGCCGAGTCGGATGTACTCCCGCGGCGGCGACGGCCCGACCGTTCGTTTCGTCGCGACGACGCAGGACGACGCGCTCGAGGCCGCGGACGACGCAGTCGACGCGCTGCTGGAGTCGGGCTGGGAGCCACGCAACGTGGCGCTGCTGACCACCGGGCACCGCCACCCCGTGCAGGTCGAGCGCACCGACTTCCACGACCAGGAGGGCTACTGGCGCACCTACTGGGACGACGACGTCTTCTACGGCCACGTCCTCGGCTGCAAGGGGCTCGAGCGACGGGCGGTCGTGCTCTGCCTCAACGAGGACGGCTCGCGCGATCGCGCTCGCGAGCGGCTCTATGTCGGCATGTCCCGCGCGACCGACGAGCTCGTCGTCGTGGGAGATCCCGAGACCGTACGCCGCGTGGCGGGCGACGACGTGGCACGGCGGCTCGGCGTCAGCTGACCGCGCGTCAGTCCAGCGCGCTGACGTCCGGAGGCACGTCGACCGAGTGCGCCCTCAGGGCCTCGAGGGGTACGACGTCCAGCGCCCGCTCCGAGGTGGCCGACAGCACCACGGGAGCGGCCACGCCGGCGTCGTACGCCTGGAGCCAGCGGACGGCGACCACGCACCACCGGTCACCCGGGACGAGGCCGGGGAAGTGCCACTCCGGTCGGGGGGTGGAGAGGTCGTTGCCGACCGAGGCCTGGTGGGCGAGGAACTCCTCGGTCATCACCGCGCAGATGGCGTGCAGCCCGACGTCCTGCGGCCCGACCGTGCACGTGCCGTCGCGGTGGAACCCGGTGACCGGGTCGGTGCCGCACGGGTCCAGCTCGCCGCCGAGGACGTTGCGCTCCGTCATGGGTCGATCATGACTGGTCTGGTCTCGTGACGGGACTTCGTCCCTCTTCGACCAGCGGAGCGGGCGGCCTTCGTCCCTCCTCGACCAGCGAGCAAGTGTCCCTCCTCAGCCAGCGGAGCGCGCTGCCTTCTTGGCTGCCGCCTCGTCCCGCCGCTCGACGAACCGCGTCGCCTCGCCGTCGAGAGCCTCCACCGCGGCCGCCAGCTCGTCGCGGGCCGCCTCGCCGTCGGCGTCCAGATCGGTCAGCTCCCACACGCCCCACTGCCGGAGCAGCGGCGTGACGATGTCGTCGTGGTGGATGCGGAGGTCGTAGATGCCGGCCTTGGCCATCTGCACGGCCTTGCGCGAGAAGCCGGGGATGACGCTGCCGGGCATCTCGAAGCCAACGACCTCCTCGGTGATCGCGCGCATCGTCTGGCTGGGGGTGAGCTCGAGGGCAGCGGCGACGATGTTGCGGTAGAAGATCATGTGGAGGTTCTCGTCCTTGGCCACCCGGGCGAGCAGCTTGTCGGCGATCGGCTCCTCGGTGTAGCGGCCGGTGTTGCGGTGCGAGACCCGGGTGGCGAGCTCCTGGAACGAGACGTAGGCACACACGTTGAGCAGCGACTTGTCGAGGGCCTCGTAACCGGTCTCCATCGTCTCCATCCGCGCGCGCTCGAGCTCGACGGGGTCGACGCCGCGGGTGACGAGGAGGTAGTCGCGGATGCAGAAGGCGTGGCGGCCCTCCTCGGCGGTCCACCGGTTCACCCAGGTGCCCCACGCGCTGTCGCGACCGAAGGCACGGTCGATCTCGCGGTGATAGCTCGGCAGGTTGTCCTCGGTGAGGAGGTTGACCTCGAGCGCCGTGCGGGCGACGGGGGAGAGCTGTGACTGCGCGACCTCCCACGGATCGCCGCCGAGGTCGGCGAAGTCGCGACCCAGGCTCCACGGCACGTACTCGTGCGGCATCCACTCGTCGGCGATCGCCAGGTGGCGGTTGAGGTTGTCCTCCACCACCGGCTCGAGCTCGGTCAGCAGCTGGGTGCTCTCGAGTGCGGCCACGGCAACTCCTCGTCCGACGGAGCGAGGGGGACGACCTCGCCCTCCCTCCCTACACCTCCGGAGGGCCCGGTGGATAGGCCTCGACGACGTACGCGTCGTGGTCCGACAGCCGCTTGCCGTCGTGCTCAGCCACGATCCGCGAGGCGACGGCGTGGGTGCCCTTCGGCACCGCGATGTGGTCGATGCTCAGCAGGCCGTCGATGGGGTGCGGCAGGTCGGCGGTCGGGACTACGAGGCCCAGCTCGTCGACGGCGTCGAGGATCACCTTCCTGCCGCCCAGCGAGCCGGCATACTCCTTGCCGGACAGTGCGTGGTTCCAGTCGCCGCCCCACACGAGGTCCCCGGCTGCTCGGAGGCGTAGGAGCAGGTCGTCCACGGTGTTGTGCGTCTTGTCGGCGTGGCGGGCCCCGACCCACGGGTGGCGTGAGCCGCACGACTTCCACGGCAGCACGGAGCTGACGTACGTCGTCGCACCGACCTGCGCCATCGCGCTTGCGGGGTGCGGGTCGGGGCACGACGCCATCCTCACGCGGCTGGCGATCCCGGCCCAGCGACGCCGCTGCTCCATCTGCTCCTGCGACAGGTGGAGCGCGTAGCCCGGCAGCGCGGTCCGTTCGCTGACCTCGGTCAGGAGCCAGACGTCGCAGTCGGCCTCGAGCATGAGGGTGAGGTGGTCGTCGGCCCAACGGCCGGCGAGGTTCCAGGTCCCGATGCGCACGGGCGCATCCTTGCGGATGGCTACCCGGGCTGGGTCAACAGGAGCTGCGCCTCGTCCTTCATCTGGCGCAGCCAGTCGCGCGGGTCCAAGCCGGCGCGTGAAGGGATGAAGAAGCTGCCCAGATCGACCAAGAGCTCCTCGAGGGAGACATCGTCTGTCGCTGACGCAAGAACGTCGTCGATCTCCGGTGGCAGATTGACAGCGAGCACGCGGCTTCCAGTCACGAAGTCCTGCACCGCGTCGCTGGTCGACTCGTACTCCTCGCGCCAGTCCTGGTGCAGATAGGCGCCGAGGAACTGCCAGAGCGCGGGGTATTGCTGTTCCAACACGTCTTTGCTCCTCATGGTTGGGGGAACGCCGTCAGGATGCGGTACCCGGAAGGGGTGTCGGCGCGCACCAGGATGAGCCTGACACCTCTCACCTGGCGTGCGCTTCCCGCGGCGTCGACCGACGTTCCGGTGACGTGGTCCAGGACCACGTTCAGCCGCTTCTTCCTCACGTCCCCTGCCAGCCAAGTGCTCAGCTCGTCCGCCTTGAGACGCAGGGCATTCTCGATTGCCTTCTCGGCGTCGTCAGTGTTCGCAAAGGATGAGGCGTACGGAATGCCGTCGCTCCGTGCGCGGTCAGCTAGTTCGTCCAAGCTCTTCCCCACATGCCTGCTCGCAATGTGGCCTCCGAGCTCATCCTGTCCTCTGAGGTTGGTGCGCCACCCTCCGGGGAACAGCATCTCCCCGCGCTCGTTGCGAGCCGGAACGCGCACGAACCGCTCGAAGCCCGCACGCGCCCGCCGGAGCTGCTCCTCCGCAACGCGCAGTCGTGAAGCGGACGCCGTAGCGACCGCCCGCAGCGCGGTGAGGAGCGCGTGGAAGCGCGGCGACTGGGCGCGGATGCGGGCGAGTGCCGCGGCTGCCTTGACGCCCCCGCCGAGCCCGCCGGTGATGCCGGCGACGATCGCGGTGATCGCGACCTCCTCGACGATCATCTGCCCGATCTCGACGAGCAGGGACCGGGTGCGCGCCCGCGCCTCCTCGACCGCGGTGGCGTAGTCGTCGCACGCGTCGGCGAGCGCGACGAGCTGGTCGCTGGCGTCCTCGACGTGCCGCCGCAGGTCGGCGATGGCGGCCATCGCGAGGGGGATCTCGGGCGAGCGCTGGCGGTCGAGGAGCCGGGTCACCGCGTCCAGGTGGGCGGTGAGGTCGGCGACCGACCCGCTCGTACGACGCCAGGTGGCGGCCGCGTCGCGGAGCAGGTCGACGTCGGCACCAGGCCACACGAAGCCCTCGACCTGGTCGAGGATCCAGCCGTAGCCATCGCCCAGCTCCGAGGCGACCGAGCCGCCGAGGCACGAGGGCGGAGGGGCGGGGGCGACGCGGACGAACGCGTCGTCGTCGATACCCCGGCCGGAGTAAACGGTGGTCGCGGCACCGGCGTCGGCCTCACCGTGCGCCCGCCCGCTGGCATCGACGAGCCGGCCGAGGCCGATGAGCGCGTGGGTGAGGTCGGCCAGGGTGGCCACGGCCTCGCGGGCGGCGGGGTCGTACGACCCGGCGAAGTAGATGCTGGTGGCGTCGTCGCCCGCCATGGCGGCGTAGGCACCCAGCTTGCCGGCGAGCGACTCGGTGACGAGCGCTGAGACGTGGTTGGCGGTCCGGCACACGCTCGCTGCTTCGGCGTAGCCCCCGCACTCGACACTGATCCGCACGCGTCCACCTTGGAAGGTCCGGCCCGACCACGACACCCCGGAAGACGGATCTGTGGACAGACAACTCAACGCGCAGCCCACCCCCAGGGGTGAGTCAGGTCCAAGAGAGCTCCAACCGTGTGTCCGTTTCTCGTCAAGACCGCCTGTACGACGAGAGACGCGACCACCATGGATCGCATGCTCGTGGGGGGCACACTGACCAGCGGCCAGGCGCGGCGGAGCGCGCCGGCGCTGACGGCTGCCGGTTGGGTGGTGGGGGCGGCCTGCACCGCGCTCATCCTGGGGACGCCCTACCTCCGTTTCGGCTATCACAACCCGGAGCTGCACGTCGTGCTCGACTCCGTCGACGCGTGCATCGCGCTGCTCCTCGCCTACCTCCTCGTGGGACGGCTCCGTCGCACCCGGCGCCTGCAGGACCTGCTGCTCGTGACGGGCCTGGTGCTGCTCGCGCTCGTCGGGCTGGGCGCGGCCCTGGCGGTCCGTGGCCTGCCCGTGGGCACGGGCCAGACGCTCGCCGTCTGGGTGTCGGTGACCCTCAGAACTGCCGCGGCACTCGTGGTCGTCGCGGCAGCCCTCGCCCCGGCGGCGCGGCTGACCCGCCGGGAGGCAGCGCGCGGCGCACAGGTCGCGGCGCTCCTCGTGCTGGCGCTCGTCGCAGCGCTCTGGACCGTCCGCGGCGTACTCCCCGTCGCCGTCACCGCCAGTGCCCCGACATCGGCGCAGCACCTCGTCATCGAGGGGCACCCGGTGTTCCTCGCCGCCCAGGCACTCAGCGCCGTGGCGCTCCTCTTCGCGTCCCTGCACTTCACCCGGCAGGCACGCGTGCGGGGTGGCGACGAGGTGCTCCGCTGGGTCGGCCCGGGATGCGCGCTCCTCGGCTTCGCCCGGGTCAACTACCTGCTCTTCCCCTCCCTCTACTCCGGCTGGTTCTACACCGGCGACGTGCTGCGCACGGCCGGCTACGTGTGCCTCCTGGTCGGCGCCACCCGCGAGATCGGCGGCTACTGGGCCGCGCGGGCCGACGTGGCCGTCGCCGAGGACCGCCGCCGGCTCGCCCGCGAGCTGCACGACGGCGTGGTGCAGGAGCTCAGCTGGATCAGGTCGGAGGCGCGCACGCTGTCCCTCGACGCCGGGAGCGCACGGCCCGCCCAGTCGATCCTCGACGCCAGCGACCGTGCCCTCGACGAGGCCCGCGCTGCCGTCGACGCGCTCGGACGCAACCCCGACGAGCCGCTCGGCTACGCCCTGCACCGCTCGGCGCGCGACGTCGCCGAGCGCCACGGCGCCCGTGTCGTGGTCGAGCTGGACGACTCGGTGCGAGCCGACCAGCACCAGCGGCACGCCCTGGCGCGCATCGTGCGCGAGGCGGTCGGCAACGCGCTGCGGCACGGTGGCGCCGGCTGCGTGCGCGTGACCCTCGAGGCGACGCCCGCCGGGGGCCGGCTGGTCGTCGAGGACGACGGTCGCGGGTTCGACGTGCATGCCACGGCGTACGACGACGGCTACGGGCTGACGAGCATGCGCGAGCGCGCCCAGGAGCTGCCCGGCGCCTGCGTGGTGACGTCCGCGCCCGGCCGCGGCACGAGCATCGAGGTGACCTGGTGAGCGAGCCGATCCGCGTGGTGATGGCCGACGACCACGCCCGCATGCGAGCCCGGATCCGGGACGCGCTCGAGGCAGGCGGCTGCGTCGTCGTCGGCGAGTGCGCGTCGGCGCAGGAGGCCGTCGAGCTCGCCCGGCAGCACCGGCCCGACGTCGCGCTGCTTGACATCCACATGCCCGGCAACGGCATCACGGCGGCACGTGAGATCGGCCGCAGCCTGCCCGCCACCGCCGTGGTCATGCTGACGGCGTCCGCCGAGGACGACGACCTCTTCGACTCCCTGCGCGCAGGCGCCTCGGGCTACCTGCTCAAGGACACCGACCCCCACGTCCTCGTCGACGAGCTGCGCCACGCCCTCGACGGCGAGCCGGCGATGTCGCGGCGGCTGGTCAGTCGGATCATGGAGGAGTTCCGCTCGCCGGCCACGCCGCGCTTCGCGCGCCGGTCCGGTGCCTCGTCGCGACTGAGCGCCCGCGAGTGGGAGGTGATGGAGCTCCTCGGTCAGGGCCTCTCCACCGACGACGTGGCGAAGCGGCTCTTCCTCTCGCCGACGACCGTGCGGGTCCACGTGTCGAGCGTCCTGCGCAAGCTGCGGGTCAAGGACCGCGCCGGCGCCTTCAGGATCCTGCGCGAGGGCTGACCCCGGGACCCGGGACGGCGGCCCGGTCGACCAGCTCGGTCAGCGCGTCGATGAGCGCGTCGGCCTCGTGCAGCGCGTACTCCTCGCCGCCGAGCAGCACGTAGGGCCCCTCCTGCTCCCCGGTGCTCGGGTCGGTGCTCATGCAGAGCCGCAGGACCGTACGCCGCACCATCAGCGCGCCGCTGACGTGCACGGTGTCGTCCTCGCCGGCGTGGAGCCCGTGGCCGAGCGTGCACCAGGAGGGACAGGTCGCGGGCCGACGTTGGGGCTGCACCACGCTCATCCCGGTCCTCCTCCGTCGGGCGGGGCGCCTGTCACGGTGCGCTCCTTCTTGGCCGGGCTGGTGTGCACGCAGGTCCCGCACCGAGGCTCCGGTGCGGGACCTGCGTGGATCCACATCGCTCAGCGGAGGCCGATGGTGACGTAATACGTCTGGCCGTCGTCGAGCCTGACGCCGATCTGGTAGTAGCTCCCACCAGTGCTCGGGGTCTTCCAGTTGTAGATGTACTGGCCGGTGTCGTACTTGAACGTCGAGCCGCTGTCCGCGGTGACGGTCTGCACCGTCTCGTCGACCGGGAGGCTCATCGCGCCGCCCTTGACCGGGGTCAGCCATGCGGGCGCCGCCGCCGACTGGACGGCCGTGCCGGCCGCGTTCTTCAGCTGGAACTTGACCGGGATGGTGCTGCCGGCCTTGAAGACGCTGGTCGCGGTGCCGACCTGGTGCGCCGTGTCGTTGATCGGCTGGAGGAACCCGTCGAACCTGTAGCGCACCTTGTAGGTGCCCGTCTGGGTGACGGAGTTCCCTGCCTTGTCGGTCGCCGTCGCGGTCCAGGCGAACGTCCCCGCGCCGTTGGCGGTGCCACCAGTGACCGTCACCTTGCAGGTGTCCAACCCGGAGAAGCTGTCGGTCGCGTCGCAGGTCGCGGTGGGAACCGCGCCCAGCGTGTAGAACCCGTTCGCGACGTTCACCTTGGTGATCGTCGGGTTCTCGTTGTCGATGCTGATGCCGGAGACCGAGCCGCTGCCGACGTTGTCCGCGATGTCCTTCGCCGATCCGGTGACGGCCTGAGCCGCGCCGTTGTTCGACAGCGTCACGTCGTCCTGGCAGGAGGCCAGCCCGGAGAGGGCGTCGGTGCAGGTGAAGTGGACCTTCACCGGGGTGACGTACCAGCCGTTGCTGCCGAGGGTGCCGCTCGCGACGGCTCCACTGATGGCGGGCTTGGTCTTGTCCAGCTTGATGGTGGCCGAGTCGGTGCCGGTGTTGCCGGCGGTGTCCTTCGCCGAGCCGTTCACCACGAGACCGGAGGCGCTGGTCTCGGTGCTGATCAGCTGGTCCGGAGTGACGCTGCCGGCTGCGACGCCCGAGCCGGGGTCGGTGTCGGTGGCGTCGAAGTGCACGGTGACGTTGCTGTTGTTCCAGTCCGACGCGTTCGCCTTCGGGTTCACCGTGTGGGTGACGGTCGGGGCGATGTTGTCGTAGCTCAGCGCCGCCGTGTTGGTCGGCTCCACGTTGCCTGCCATGTCGACCGCGTAGTACTTCACGGTCGCCGCTCCGGTGCCGCTCAGCGGGACGCTGAGCGAGGCGCTCGCGCCCGCCGCGACCTGGTCGCTGCCACCGTTGACGGTGTAGTGGATCTCCTTGACGCCGGACGGGCCGGCGTCGGTGGCGGTCAGGACGACCGTCGCGGTGGAGCCGGTGCAGTAGCCGTTGGTGGCGGTGCACTGGTTGTCGGCCTTGGTCTGCGGCTCGTGGCCGTCGATCTTGATGCCGGTCACTGTCGTGGTGCTGGTGTTGCCGGCGACGTCCTTCCCCTCGGCGCTGGTGACGCCCAGGTCGGCGCCGTCACCGGGGACCACGGCGTCGGAGGGGCAGGTGCCCACGCCGGAACCGGCGCTGCCGTCGGTCAGGGCCGGGTCGGCACAGGCGAAGCCGACCGTCACGTCGCCGCGGTACCAGCCGGCGGTGTTCTTGCCGGCGGGGAGCTGAGCGGTGATGACGAGCGGGGTCCGGTCGATCTTGATGCCGGTGATCGAGCCGGTGCCCTCGTTGCCCGCCTTGTCGCTGATCGTCGCCGAGGCGCCGAGGTTGCGGCCCTCGCCCTTGATCGAGCTGATGGCCGGCTGGGTGGCCGGGTCGATGCCCGACAGCCCGTCGGTCCCGGCCCAGGCGATGGAGACGTCGCCGCGATACCACTCGCCACCGTTGGAGTCGCCTGTGGGGGCGCCCGTCAGCGAGGGGGCGGTCTTGTCGATGTTGATCTTGTCGACCGTCACCGAGCTCGCGTTCCCAGCCACGTCCTGGGCGTCGCCCTGGACGGACTGGTCAGCCATCTCAGCGCTCACCGTCTGGTCGGGGCCGCAGCCCGCGATCCCGTCGGTGACGTCGCTCGGGATGCCGGAGTCGGCGTCGGTGCAGGTGAAGCTCACCTTGACGTCGGTCTTGTTCCAGCCGAAGCCGTTCGCCGGCGTCCGGGTTGCCTTGATCACCGGAGCGATCGTGTCGACCTTGACCTCGGCGGTCTTGACGCTGTCCTTGGCCTCGTCGTTGCCAGCGACGTCCACGCTCCAGTAGGTGATGGTGTGGACGCCGGTCGACAGGTCGGCGGTGAAGGGCAGGCCGTAGGTCTGCGTCGCCCCATCGTCGATCGTGTAGTAGGTCGCCCCGATGCCGGACAAGGTGTCGGTGGCTTGGAACGCGACCGGGATGCCGCTGGTCACGTACCAGCCGCTGTCCGTCGACGGCACGACCACGGTCGTGGTCGGCGCCGTCCTGTCGATGCGCAGCGTGATGGGAGCACCGGCGGTCTCGACGTTGCCGGCGTTGTCCTTGCTCCAGAAGGCGATCGCGTGGGTGCCCTCGGTGCCGTAGGAGAACGCCTCGCTGTAGTTCTGAGGGGCACCCCCGTCGACCGTGTAGTAGGTGGCGTCGACGTCGGACAGGTTGTCGTGGCCGGTCAGGGTGACCTGCACGGCGGCGCCGTACCAGCCGCTGGCCGGGACCTGCGGCACGCTAGCCGTGGTGGTCGGCGCGGTGACGTCGATCTTGATGCCGTCCACGGTGGTGTGGGTGGTGTTGCCGGCCAGGTCGCTGACCGAGGCGCTGGCGCCCAGGTTGTCGCCCTCACCCCCGACGAGGCTGTCGGCCGGGCAGGTGCCGTCGAGGCCGGAGCCGGTGTCGGAACACGTCCACGCGACCTTGACGTCGTCGTCGTACCAGCCGTTGGCGTTCGGCGGGGTCGTGGCCTGACCGGTCAGCGTCGGCGGGGTCTTGTCGAGCTTCAGCGTGATGGTGTTCCCCGCCTTGCCCTCGACGTTGCCGGCCCTGTCCGTGCTCCACCAGGTGACGGTGTGCGTGCCGTTGCTGCCGATGGAGACCGCGCCGCTGTAGGGCTGCGCCGTGCCGCCGTCGACGGAGTAGAAGGTGTCGGTCACCCCGGAGAGGTTGTCGCTCGGGTGCAGCGTGAAGCTGACGTCCGCGTTGTACCAACCGTTGGTGAGGACGCCCGATACCGATGCACCGGTTGCGGGTGCGGTCCGGTCGATCTGGATGCCACTGACGGTCGTGGTGGTGCTGTTGCCGGCCTTGTCGGTGCAGGTGGCGGTCGCAGAGAGGTTCCCGCCCTCCCCGGTGACCTTGGAGTCGGCCGGCTGGCCGGCGGGGCCGGACAGCGGGTCGGTGCAGGTCCAGCTGACCGTCACGTCGCCGGTGTGCCAGCCGTTCGAGAACGCGCCGGACAGCACCGGGGCGGTCTTGTCGACGTTGATCCCGGTGACAGTGACGCTGGCGGGGTTGCCCGCGGCGTCGGTGGCGGTGCCGGTGACCGACTGGTTCGCACCCTGGGCGAGGACCTTGTCGGACGTCTTCGAGGCGACGCCCGACCGGTCGTCGGTCGCGGTGAAGCTCACCGTCACGTCGTCGTCGTACCAGCCGTTGTCGTTGGCCGTGCGGTCCTTGCCACCGGTGATGACCGGTGCGGTCTTGTCGATGCTCACCAGCGCGGTGTCGGACGCGGAGTTGCCCGCGCCGTCGGTGGCCGTGCCGACGACCTCCTGGCCCGTGCCCTCGGTCGTCACGATCGCGTCACCGGTGCAGCTGGCGACGCCGGAGCCGCCCTGGTCGGCGCAGTCGAACTCGACCGACACGTTCTGGTTGGTCCAGGCGCCGTCGAGGTAGCTCGACGGGGTGAAGACGTGGCCGATGGTCGGAGCCGCCTTGTCGATCATCACGTGGACGGTCCTCGACGCCTCGACGTTGCCGGCGACGTCGGTGCTGGAGAACGTCACCGTGTGGTCACCGGTGGCGCCGAGCTTGAAGCTGGTGCCGGTCTGCTGCGCGCCGCCGTCGACCGAGTACTTCGTCGAGGCGACACCGGACCCGTTGTCGGTGGGCGTCAGCGTGACGGTGACGTCGCCGTTGACCCAGGTGTTCGACGTGCCGCTGATGCCGGTGTTCGGGGCGGTGCGGTCGATCTGGATGCCGGTGACGGTCTTCGTGGTGCTGTTGCCCGCGATGTCGGTGCAGGTGGCGGTCGAGGAGAGGTTCGCGCCCTCACCCTTCACCACGTCGTTGGCGGGGGCGGTCGCGACCTTCGACAGGGCGTCGGTGCACGTCCAGGTGACGGTGACGTCGCCGGTCTGCCAGCCGCTCGGGAAGGACCCGGACAGGATCGGGGCGGTCTTGTCGATGTTGATCCCGGTGACCCCGGCGCTGGCCGAGTTGCCGGCCGCGTCGGTGACGGTGGCGCTGGCGCTCTGGTCGGCCCCCTCGGTGAGGATCCTCGAGGCCGGTGCGCCGCTGATCCCGGAGAGCGCGTCGCTGGCGGTGTAGCTCACCGTGACGTCGTCCTTGTACCAACCGGCGGCGTTCCTGGTGCCGTTCGCGGTCGCGGTGATGGTGGGGTTCGTCTTGTCGAGCTTGACGGTCACGGAGTCGGTGGCGGTGTTCCCGGCCTTGTCCTTCGCCGTACCGCCCACGTTGGTGCCGTTGGTCTCGGTGCCGACGGTCCTGGAAGCCGTGGTGCCGCCGTCAGCGAGGCACGAGGCGAGGCCAGAGCCGCCGGTCTCGTCGGCGCAGGTGAAGGTGACGGTGGCGTCAGCCTTGTTCCATCCGGCCGCGTTCGGGGCCGGGGTGACGCTGTGGGTGATCGTCGGCGCCGACCTGTCGGTGGGCGCAGCGGTCACGGACGCGGTGGAGGTGTTGCCCGCATTGTCCGTCGCCGTGCCGGTGACGGTGGTGCCGCCGGCAACTGTCTTCGAGCTCGACGCCGGTGCGGTGCCGTCTGCGACACAGCTTGCGACGCCTGACCCCTCGCCGCCGGAGTTCGAGTCGTTGCAGGTGAAGGTCACGGTGACCGTGCCGTCGCCGTTGTCCCGCTGGGCTCCGGTGATCGTCGGCCTCGCCTTGTCCACGCGGACGGTGACCGCGCCGTCGGCACCGGTGTTGCCGAGCCGGTCGGCCTGGGCGGGCGCGGTCCTGGTGACGATGCCGTTCGCGTTGATCGCCGAATCGGTCTGGAACGGCTGGGCCGCAGCGACACCGGAACCGGCGTCGGTGGCGGTCCACCTGACAGTCACGTCACTGTTGTTCCAGCCGGCCGCGTTGGCGGCGGGAGTCAGAGCGGCCGTGACGAGCGGGCCGGTGTTGTCGAGCGTGTACGACGCCTGCATCGAGTTGGTCTGGCCGGTGCAGTTGTTGGCGTTGAAGTTCGGTGACGCTGCCACGGTGAAGGCTCGTGCGCCCTCTCCGGAGGGCGCTGTCGTGGTGAACGTCCAGCTGGTCTTCGGGGTCGACGACGTCTGGCGCGGCAGCGTCGCGGCGCCCGTCACAGCGACGCACTGGGTGTCGCTCGACGTCAGGACGGTGAGCGTGAGAGCACCGCCCTGCTTGGCGTACAGCGTCCCCCCCACCGACACCGTGCCGGCCCCACCCGAGAAGACGGCGCTGCCGACGGTCGAGGCCTGGGCCGGGACCACCGCGAGCCCTCCGAGGGCCGCAACCGCGCTCGTCACCACGATGAGCACACGACGCGCCCACCCCCCAGGCCCAGCCGTGGTCCTCACCTGCGACACCGCGTCCCCACCGAACATCTGAATCCCCTTCGACGCACCCATGAAGGGCGGCCGTCGAGGTCGCCCGCCAAGGACGCTAGGAGTGGTCCCCGGGCGGGAACAGGCGGTTCGACGTTCAACGGTCTGAACGCTGCTGCGCGCACGCTCCGGGTGTGCGTTCAAACAGCTGAACGCTTCAGCCGAGAACCCGCGGCGTACGTCAGTGCGCCGGGGCTCCCGAAGCACCCCGGCGCGATCGACGCTGGATCAGCGCGACTCGAACCAGGGGTGGTGCAGGTCGTAGAACTGCGCGCCTGCCATGGCGTACTCCAGCTCGGACCGCACCTCGGGCGGCGGTTCGACGTGCTCGCCGTGCCGCGCCGCGTCCTCGCTGGTGAAGGCGACGGTCTCGGTGAAGGTGCCGTCGGGCTCGATGGCGAGGGTGCCGCCGATGATCTCGGGCCGCATCCGATGCAGGGTGTCGGTGTCGGCGGTCATCATCGACCTGATCCGCTCGACGTCGTCGACCTTGCCCCGGATGACCTGGACGAACCCGGCGCTGTCGGACCCGCCGTCCATCATGAGGGTGACGTCGTCGCAGTCGTGGAACTCGACGGGTCCGTCGAAGAGCTCCATGAGCCGCGAGGCCCAGGCGTCCTGCTCGGGCCTGCCGGAGTTGGCCATCGCCGACTCCCGCGAGTCGAATCGGACGACGCCCACGAACGTGTCGTCGTCGGTGAACCCGTAGGTCCCTCCGAGCCAGCCCGGCGCGCCGGACCCGAGCTCGTTGCGCCAGGTGTCCAGGTGCTCGTGGAGCTCCTGCTGGCGCGTGCACTTTCCTTGGATGATCTGGATGAACACGCTGCGCCTCCTCGGTGTGGTCACCCACCTCTCGCTGATCGGGGGGTGGGAGGGCAACGTTCGAATCTACGCTCGTGGGGCGTCCGGTGACAGGGGCGCCGGATCGGTCTGGACCGGAGCCGGGACCACCAGGTCGGCCCGGTCCCGGGTCGCCGCGACCAGCCGGGCGTTGGGCTCGTCAACGCGCTCCACCCACGCCCGCGCGGCCTCGGGCGACTTGCCGAACTCCTCGTGGCGTCGCACCAGACGCTCACGACGTACGTCGTCGGCCACCTCGACGAACCACACCTCCGCCAGCAGGGGGCGTACGCGCTCCCAGCCGCGGTCGGGCAGCAGCAAGTAGTTGCCTTCCGTGACGATGAGCCGGGCCGAGGGCGGGATCGCGATCGCCGCCGCGATGGGCTGCTCGAGGTCACGCTCGAAGCCGGGGGCGTAGAGCGTGCGGTCGGGCTCGTCGCGCAGCCGACTGAGCGTGGCGACGTAGCCGTCGACGTCGAAGGTCTCCGGCGCTCCCTTGCGGTCGCGGAGGCCGAGCAGGTCGAGCTGGACGTCGGCGAGGTGGAAGCCGTCCATCGGCAGGTGGGCGGCCCGGGGGCCGAGGGCCGAGAGCAACGCAGAGGCGAGCGTGGACTTGCCCGAGCCCGGTGGGCCGGTGATGCCGAGCACGGCCCGGTCGGCGCGCTCGAGGAGGGACGCCACGTGCTCGACGAGTGAGGTCAGGGCGTCGGGCGCGGTCATGTCGCGAGCGTAGTGACCGCCTACCGGATGCCGACGACGTCGGCCGGGACGGGCCGGATGTCGCCTCGGGTGGCGAGGTGCACCACCTCGCACGGCACGCCGGCGCGGCGGGCCGCGGCATAGAGGCTCTTGGCCCACGCGCGGTCGGTGGCGGTGATGGTGCTCTTGCCGGGCCGTGACCTGAGGAACGCGACGTGCAGGCCCGGCGCCACCTCGAGGTCGAGCGCATGGAGGTTGCGGGCGAGACCGTCGAGCAGCTCGGCGTCGGGCGGGCCGGCGGCGTCCGTGATCTCGGTCAGCTGGGGCAGCGGACGGGCGTCGACGATGAACATCATCCAGACGCTCTGCCGACCGAAGCTCCATGGACCCATGAGCCTGCCCTCCGCGGAGGTCCGTGGCGAACGTCTCTCCACAGGTCAGCCGGTCGTCCACAGATCGCGCTGAGCGTCTTGTGACGGCTCCTCGACCAGGCGTTGGCTGGCGGTATGTCTCGGAACCCCACTCCCGGCTTTCGCCGGCTGCCGCGCGTCGCCGACAGGATGACCGCCGCCCACCTCGACGTCGTCGACCAGTCCCTCGCTGCCGAGCGGTCGGGCGATGCCGCTCGCGCGCTCGAGCTGCACGCGTCGGTGCCGGCGTTCAAGAAGCGGAGCCGCCACAACCTCATGCTGACGCAGCTCGCCTCGCTCGACGACGAGCTGCCGGACTGGGTCTGGGCGCGCTGGATCGCCTACCAGACGACTCGCTGCGAGGAGCCCAAGACCGAGACGGGCACGATGCAGCGGCTCGCGCTGAAGTACGCCGTCGAGGCCTTCCACGAGGACCAGCTCGCCGACTGCCACGCCGACGGCGGGGACCCGATCAGGGTGTTCGCCGGGGTGGCCTCGGAGTCGTGGGTCTTCCACCAGCTCTTCGTCCACGAGCTCGGTGGTCTCGAACGGTTCGTGGACGAGCTCGCCACGGGTCGTCTGGCCGAGCACGCCGCTCTGGCGCGGTCGTGGGTGGGGACGCGCATCGGCGGCTACCAGCTGGCCGAGAGTCGTCCGGGCGGCCGGGTGCGCGTCCGCGACGTCGCTGCCGACGCCGACGTCGAGGTGCTCGACCTGGGAGCCGCAGCGAGCGCGGGCGTCGGGGCCTGGGTGCTCGGTCGCCTGGTGCCGAGTGGAGTCGACGGCCTGCTGATGTTCGACACGCCGCCGGTCGTCGTGCCCGAGAGCCTCGCCCGGGACGTGGCCCGCGCGGCGGAACCGTGGAAGCAGGTGAAGGCCGCGCTCGACGAGGGCACGATCGCGGAGCGCACCTTCATGCGCGAGGACCACGAGCTGGTCACCGACGTGCTCGCCATCGACCTGCTGCGCCTGGGCACGCGGCCGGCCGACCTCGACCGCGTCACCGCCCAGCTGCGCACGGGCCGCGACGAGATCTCGAGGGCCGCGTTCCGCATCCTGCGGCGCGCCGCCGACGGCGTGCTGGATGAGTCCGAGGCCTCCCACCTCGCGGCAGCAGTCCTGCAGCCGGATGCGCGGGCCGATGCGCGACGGATGCTCGTGCGCGAGCGTCAGCATGACATCTGGGCGCGGTGGGCGGCGCTGGTGCACGACCCAGCGCGTGCGCTGCTCCTCGACTTCGCCGACTGGTCTCGAGCAGCGGCCTGATGCCGCGAGTGTGTACATTGTGTGTATGGCGCGGCTCAACGTGTACGTCCCCGACGACCTCGCGGCACGCAGCCGCGAGGCGGGGCTCAACGTGTCGGCCCTGACGCAGCAGGCGCTCGTCACCGCCCTGGCGAGCGGGAAGACCGACGGCTGGCTGTCGTCGCTGCCCATCCCGCGCCCGGAGCCGGTGCCGCTCGAGGTCGTCCTGGATGCGCTCGACGAGGTGCGCGCCGACTTCGGTGCCGATGACTGACGGCTGGGTCGTCGACGCCTCGGTGCTCGTCGACCTGGTCATCGGCGGCACCACGGCGGCCGCGAGCGCTGCCGCTCTCGCCGGGCAGCGGCTGCACGCACCGGCCCACGTCGATGTCGAGGTCGCCTCGGCGCTGGCGCGCCTGCAACGGGCCAGGATCCTCGACGAGTCGGCGGCGGGCGAGGCGCTGGCCGCCTTCACGCGAGCGCCGCTCGAGCGGCACGACCTGCCGCCCCTCGTCTCCGGTGCGTGGAAGCGGGCGTCGAGCCTGCGGATGGCTGACGCGTTCTACGTCGAGCTCGCCCACCAGCTCGGCACGCGGGTCCTCACGGTCGACGCGCGTCTGGCCCGCGCGTCGTCGCTCGCCGTCCTCCCGTCAGAGGAGTGAGGCGCGACCCCCGTCACCGCGTCCCGTAGGTCCGGCTGACCACCTCGTCGAACACCCGGTCCGGCAGCAGGTCGCGTGACGTGGTGATCATCCGGGCGCCGCGTCCGACCGGGTAGCGCGCGGCCGGGCGGGAGACGGTGGCGGCCTTGACGATCTTGTCCGCGACCTCCTCGGGCGTGGAGGCGCGCGAGGGCTCGTCGAAGCGCTCCATGACGCCGTGCGCCTTGCGCGCCCACTCGGCGTACGCGCCGTCGCCGGAGCGCTCGAGCAGCGAGTCGCGGGCGATCTCGTTCCACTCGGTGCGGATCGGGCCGGGCTCGATCAGCACGACCTTGATCCCGAAGGGCCGCAGCTCCATCCGCAGGCTGTCGCTGAAGCCCTCCACGGCGAACTTGGTCGCGTGGTACCACGCGCCGAAGGGCTCGTAGAACTTCCCGCCGATGGAGGAGATGTTGATGATCCGGCCCGACTTCTGCGCCCGCATGTGGGGCGCGACGAGCTGGACGAGGCGGGCCAGGCCGAAGACGTTGACCTCGAACTGACGCCGCGCCTCGTCGATCGGCACGTCCTCGACGGCGCCGTACGACCCGTAGCCGGCGTTGTTGACCAGGACGTCGATCCGCCCCTGCTCCGAGACGATCCGCCCGACGCCGGCCACCATCGAGGCGTCATCGGTCACGTCCATCGCGTACGTCGTCACGCCGATGTCGGCCAGTGCGGTCATCTTCTCGACGCGGCGGGCGACGGCGTACACCGTGAAGCCCTTGGCGAGCAGTGCGCGGGCGGTGGCCTCGCCGATGCCGGAGGAAGCACCGGTGACGAGGGCGACGGGGGAGGTCATGCAGCGAGCGTAGCGACGCTCAGTCGCGCTCCCAGGGCGCCTCGTCGCCCATCTTCTCGTAGTACTTCGCGAGGTGGCTCTTCACGCGGGCGACGTCCTTGTCCGGCAGGTCGACGCCGCCGCGCCCGCCCGACATCACGTTGGCGGCCGCCATCACCCCGCGGGGCACCGCGCGCAGCCGGCCGTCGACGACGTCGGCGATGAGCAGCTTGTAGGCGGTGAAGTTGTCCTTCTTCTCCGCGTCGTACCAGATGTGGGCGTCGCGGTACTTCTCGTTGGGCCCGTCCTCCGCGCCCGCCCACTCACGCACACGCTTCTCGGCGGCGTCGCCGTCCCAGTCGTGGTCGCGGTCGGCGAGGGGGAGGTCCTGGAAGGTCGTCACTGACATCGTCGTGCCTCTCTGTGGTCGGGGGTCAGGGCTGGAAGACCACCTTCACCATGCCCTCCTCCTTCTTCTGGAAGTGCTCGTAGGCGTCGGGCGCCTCGGCGAGCGGGAGGTGGTGGGTGGCGAAGGCGTCGACGCCGAACGGGTCGTCGTCGAGGAGCAGAGGCAGCAGGTCGTCGGTCCACCTGCGGACGTTGGCCTGGCCCATCCGCAGCTGCACCTGCTTGTCGAAGAGCTGCATCATCGGCATCGGGTCGGCCGAGCCGCCGTAGACGCCGGCGATCGAGATCGTGCCGCCACGGCGTACGGCGTCGATGGCGGTGTGCAGCGCGGCCAGCCGGTCGAGCCCGGCGTTCTTCATCATCGGCTCGCTGATCGCGTCGGGGAGCATGCCGGCGAACTTCTGCACGACGGACGCGACGGGGGAGCCGTGGGCCTCCATGCCGACCGCGTCGATGACTGCGTGCGGACCGCGGCCCTGGGTGGCCTCGCGGACCACGTCGCCCACGCCGCCGACCTCCTCGGCGTCGTCGAGGTTCAACGCCTCGGCGCCGAACGCCTGGACGCGGGCGAGCCGCTCGGGCACCCGGTCGACCGAGATGACCCGGTGCCCGGCGCGTACGCCCATGCGCGCCGCCATGTCACCGATCGGGCCGGCACCCAGCACGAGGAGCGTGCCGCCGTCGGGCACGGCGGCGTACTGCAGGGCCTGCCACGCGGTCGGAAGGACGTCGGAGAGGAACAGGAACCGGTCGTCGGCGTGCTCGTGAGGCACCTTCATCGCCATGAAGTCGGCGAACGGGACGCGGAGGTATTCAGCCTGGCCGCCGGGGACCTGGCCGTAGAGCTTGCTGTAGCCGAAGAAGCTCGCGCCGGTGCCGTGCTCGTGGTTCTGCGTGGTCTCGCACTGGCTGTGCAGGCCCTCGGAGCACATGAAGCAGGAGCCGCAGCAGACGTTGAACGGGATGACGACGCGGTCGCCGACCTCGAGGTTGCTGATGCCCGCGCCGACCTCCTGCACGATGCCCATCGGCTCGTGACCGACGACGTCACCGGCCTCCATGAACGGCGCGAGCGTCTCGTAGAGGTGGAGGTCGGAGCCGCACAGGCCGGTCGAGGTGACCTTGATGATCGCGTCCGTCGGCTCCTCGATCCGCGGGTCCGGGACCTCGCTGACCTGCATGTCGTGGACGCCCTGCCAGGTGACTGCCTTCATCGCTCGTAACCGCCTTCGGTGGAGTGGTCGTTGCCTGGCTCCCGCCGTACCCCGACACCCCGGCGGCATGCGACCCGTCGAGGACTCAGGCGCCGAGCGCCTGCAGCCCGTGGTAGACCGCGAAGGCCGGCCAGACGATCCCCTCGAGGAACGCGAGCACGTGCTGCCAGAAGCCGTCGGCCTGCATCCAGAAGTAGACCCATGCGCCGAACATGCCCACGCCGTAGAGCGCGTTGCCCGCGGCGCCACCTCCTCGGTCAGCCATCGTGACCTCCTCTCCACCGTCCGACGCTAGGTCGGTGGGGGAGCGGGTCGTAGGGCCGTACGTCCCGGCTCGCCGGGAAGGCGGCGACCGGTGACCTGACCCAGCGGGCGACGGCCAGCCCGGTCACGGCGAGCGCGGCGTCGGCGGGCAGGTCCAGCACCCAGTGGTTGCCGGTCGCGAGCACGACCCAGCACATGACGAGCGGGTGCAGCACGCACCAGGCGCGCACCAGCGGGGACCGGGACAGGCGCCACACCACGGCCGAGACCACCACGAGGTAGCCGACGTGGAAGCTCGGCATCGCGCCGATCTCGTTGGCGACGCCGACCGGGCGGGCCAGTCCGTCGACGAGCGTGGCGCCGACGGTGTCGGTGTAGCCGAGGTCGGTGAGGCGGGGCGGGGCGAGCGGCCACAGGACGTAGACCGGCAGGCCCACGATGCCGCCGACGAGCAGGGCGTTGCGCAGGAACGCGTAGTCGCCGGGATGCCGGACGAAGAGCCCGACGAGCGCGACGGCGAGGACCGGCAGGTAGCCCCAGACGTAGAACCACGACGCGAACGTGCCCAGCCACGGCACCCCCTCGATGCCGGCCTGCGCGGCGTGCTCCCAGTCCAGGCCGAGGCGCTGCTGGAGCACGAGCAGGGAGTGGGCGTGGGAGACCGCGACGCCGAGGTCGTCGAGGGTGAGCCACCGGGCGACGAGGTTCGCGGCCAGCGCGACGCCGACGACGGCGAGCTCGACGGCCGCGCCGCGCAGCCCCGGGGCGCGGCGCAGGAGCAACGAGGTCATGGACGTGGCGGCCAGACCGGGACGACCTGCTCCACGGTGACCGTCGGGTCCGCGAGCAGGTCGGGCTCGGACACCAGGCGGCGGATGACCTCGGCGGTCTTCGCGAAGTAGAAGCCGTCGGTCGCGCGCTCGTCGAGGGTGTAGGCGACGTCGACGCACCGCCGTGCGACGACCGCGCCGGACGCGTCCACCACGGGCCGCGGCGCGACCCGGCCGATCGCGACGAACGCGCTCGCCGTGCCGAGCTCGTAGAGGTGGTGCAGCGGCGGGTCGATCCCGATCGAGCCCGCGTGCACGACGTAGACGCTGGTGTAGAGCGGGATCGACTCGACGAGCCGACCGGGGAGCAGGTTGTGGTAGTCCAGCCAGCGCACCGAGCGCGCCACTCCGTTGAGCACCGGGCGCGGCCACGACGCGAAGAAGTGCACCAGCCGGTCGTCGCCGCCCTCCTCCACGCCCGCACGCTCGCGGCGCACGACGACGTCGACGAGGCGGCGTACGTCGTCCACGGTCTCCGTGCCGGTGAGCACCACCCGCGCCTCGGACTCCTCGGCGTCCTCCGCCATGCCCTGGCGCACGACGAAGGAGATGCTGATCTCGTCGTGCTCGTAGGTCCGGCGCCCGGCGACGAAGCGGTTGGTCTCCGGTCGCAGCCGGACGGTGCGGGCGATGGCGGTGAGGAAGACGTGGAACAGGCTGAGCCGCTCGGACCGCGGCCGCCCGGCGTTGGTCGCCTCGAGCCAGGCGAGGAGCTCGTCGACCTCGATGCGCTGCTGGAAGTAGACCAGGGACTCGGTGCGGGTGGGCATGACGAAGGGGATGATCCGGCGCAGCGCCGGGACGTCGCCGACGTGGTGCGCGTCCGGCCGCCGCTTGAGGACCATGCCTCGACGGTAGGACCGGATGCCGGGCCGCGGTCGGGCCGAACGGCCCCACCCCGATGGGCCTTGTGTGCCCGCAGACCCTTGGCAACCGTGGGGGCATGACTGACGAAGCGCAGCAGGCAGCGACCGAGGCAGCCCAGCGAGTGGTCGAGGACGTGAGCTCCTGGCAGTACAGCGCCGAGGGCGGCACCATCGCCCAGCAGCTCGACGAGGGCCTGGCCCAGGCGAAGGTGCGGCTCGACGACGACGAGCGCGCCCGGATCCTCGCCGAGATCGACGACATGAAGGACGAGCAGTCGAGCACGCCGCAGGTCAGGTCCGCGACGCCGGCGGAGTGATCCGATGGACGTGCGCGGACTGCTGACCGAGGGCTTCGGCCGCATCACCGAGCTCTACGCCGACCTCGCGGGCGACCTCGACGACGAGACCCTGCACCACCGGCCGGGCGGCACCGGCAACCCGATCGGGTGGCTGCTCTGGCACCTGGCGCGGGTGCAGGACGACCACGTCGCCGACCTCGCCGACCAGCCGCAGGTCTGGGAGACCTTTCAGGAGCGCTTCGGCCTGCCCAACGGCACCGACGACATCGGCTACGGCCACACCAGCCAGCAGGTCGACGCGCTGCGCATCGAGGACCCGAGCCTCCTCGGGGAGTACCACCACGAGGTGACGCTCGCGACCGCGCGCTACCTCCTCGGCGTCGACGAGGCCGAGCTCGAGCGGGAGGTCGACCAGCGGTGGGACCCGCCCGTCACCGCGGGCCAACGGCTCATCAGCATCCAGGGTGACTGCCTGCAGCACCTCGGCCAGGCGGCGTACGTCACGGGGCTGCTGCGACACTGAGGCCGTGCTCGACCTCACCGTCCACAGCGTCGGCTTCTCGCCCGTCAAGGGCACGCGGCACCTGCCGCTCGAGCGGCTGGAGCTCGACGAGCGGGGCCCGGTCGGCGACCGGTCGTGGTGCTTCGTCGACGTCGCGGCGCGGCGCGTGCTGCGCACGGTCCAGCACCCGTCGCTGATCGCCGTCGTCGCCGCCGCGACCGGAGGCGCGCTCGAGCTGACCCTGCCCGACGGCGACCGCGCCGGCGGCGTTCCCGAGCTGACCGGCGAGACGCTGACCTGCGACTACTGGGGTCGCCCGGTCGGGCTCGCGCTGACCGACGGGCCGCACTCCGCGCTCGCCTCGCGCTTCCTGGGCCACGACGTACGCCTGGCTGCCGCGCCGCGCGGCGGGGTGGTGTTCGCCGCGCCGGTCACCGTCGTCGGCACCGCCTCCCTGCGTGACCTGGCCGAGGCGGTGGGCCGGCCGGTCGAGGCGGCGCGCCTCCGCGCCACGCTCGTGGTCGAGACCGACGAGCCCTACGTCGAGGACACCTGGCTCGGCGCCGAGGTCGCCGTCGGCGACGCCACGCTGCGGATCGGGGCCACCGTGCCGCGCTGCGCTGTGGTCGACCACCACCCGGAGACGGGCGTGCGCGACCTCCGGCTGCTCCAGGCGTTGGCACGCTCCCGGCCCACCAACGCGGCCGGCGAGCCCGTGCTCGGGGTGTACGCCGAGGTGGAGCGACCCGGGACGATCGCTGCTGCAATGCCGCGGAACCACGCGTAGCGAGGCATACTTGAGTCTTATGACCTCCTCGAGCGGCTCCCGACCCAAGCACCTCGCCAGCAGCCCGTTCAAGCAGGCGCCAGAGGCAGAGGTCAAGGTCTTCGAGGTCGACGACCGCGTCAGCCACGACGTCTACGGCCTCGGCAAGGTCATCCGGATCGACAGCCACGCCGTGACCGTCGACTTCGGCTCGCAGGCGATCCGGGTCACCCCGCCGTTCGCCAAGCTGCACCACCTCTGAGCGGCACCCGGCGGGACGGCTGCGCCTGAGCGGGGGACTTTCGGCCCTCTGCGCAGGCCCGCCACGACGAGCAGGATGACACCAGGTTCACACCCGAGACGGGGAGGACGGCGTGTCACGTCGAGCTGTTGGAGTCCTCGCGGGACTGGTGCTGGTCGTCACGTGGTCCGGTGCTGGCGGCGCGTCAGCCCACGGAGCGACCGGGCCCGGGCAGGCCGCCGGCCCGCGCCCGCAGGCCACGGTGGCAGCACAGGCGTTCTCGCCCAACGGCGACGGGGACTCGGACATCGGCGTCATCCGCTTCACCGTTCCCCACTGGTCGGACGGCGTCGACCTGACCATCCGCCGGCCTGACGACAAGGCGGTGCGGACCGTCCGGCTCGGGCGGGTGTCGAAGGGGAGCCACACGTGGGCCTGGGACGGTCGCGACGACCGCGGCAGGAAGGCCCCGGACGGCACCTACGACGTACGGGTGCACGCGACCGACAGCCGCTGGCTCGACGGTCGAGACCGGATCGTCGTCGACCTGGGCGTCGACCTCGCGCTGCACGCGCCCCTGTTCGGGCTGCCCGAGGGATCCCCTGCCGCCGTCTATCCCCGCACCACGCAGCTGCGTGACGCGGTCCCCCTCACGGTCTCGCACGAGCGCAACATGCGCCGCGTGGTGCTCACCATCTCCGACCCCAGCGGCCGTGTCGTCCTGCGGCGGGTGGAGCACCCGTCCGAGGCGTCGTTCACCCACGACTGGACCGCGCGCAGCCACGGCAAGCCCCTCCCGGCGGGCCGCTACCGCGCTGTCGCCCGAGGTGTCGACCGCGTGGGCAACGCCGGTCGTACGCCTGCGCTGCGGCTGTGGGTCTCCCGCGAGCGGCTGACCTGGCAGGAGAAGGCGATCGACGTCCTGCCCAGCGTGAGCAATGTCGACCTCTGCCGTTTTGGCGGAGGCAACGACTGCGGCGCACCGCAGTATCGCCCGTGCGGCGAGATCGTGCCCAGCGCCATCTTCGACGGTGGCCTCACCTATCGGTCGCGGGAGTGCTCGGCCGACCCGACCGACAGCCACGCACTGGGCCAGAACCACCTGCCGGTCCCGGAGGCCTCGGCGCGCGGCGTGGCGTCGGCCAAGGTCGCCTTCACCGGCCGGCCGACGGTGGCCGGCGGAGACGACCTCGGCACCGTGTCGCTGGCGGAGGACCGCGACGACTACCTCGGCCCGCCGCCCGTGCAGGCGACTGGCTCCACCGGCGCCGAGACCGCATGGGTGGATGAGCCCTATGGCCACGACGCCTTTGTCACCCAGTTCGAGGAATGGGTGCCTCCGGGCGTCATCTGGTGGTTCGAGACCACGGGCACCGACTCCATCGATGTGGCTCGGTTCACCGTGACGGTGCGCTACCTCGCCGTGGCCGAGTGAGCGTGGCGCGGCGCCTCAGTTCGCAGGCTCAGCCGCAGGGCACGGCGCCGAGGCGCGCCAGGCCCTCGCGGTCGCCCGGCCCCAGCTCCACCTGACCGGTGTTGTCGGCGAACATCAGCTCCATCGGCTCCGGCACGTGGGCGAGCCCGACCACGTGGGCCAGCTCGTGCACCACGATCGCCTCGACGACCCGCGGCTGCTGCGCGACGGCCGCGTCGGTGAGGGCGGCCGTGTCGAGCGCGATGCCGCCCGTCACGTAGTAGCGGCGACCCCGCGCACCCTCCTCGGGTGCAGCACCGCCGAGCCCGGCGACCGACCCGGCGAGCTCGGGGAACTCCGTCTCGTCGCCCCACCCGATGA
Source organism: Nocardioides sp. Soil774 (assembly GCF_001428125.1). Taxonomy (GTDB): domain Bacteria; phylum Actinomycetota; class Actinomycetes; order Propionibacteriales; family Nocardioidaceae; genus Nocardioides. The sequence goes on from NZ_LMSM01000001.1 coordinate 308,031, forward strand.
CCACCGGGCGCCCGCCGCCCAACGGCACGAGGCTGCCGGTGAAGGGGCGACGGTCGGTGTCGCCGTCGTCCTCGAAGACCAGCCCGGTCGCCGCGGAGATGCGCGCGATCGCGCGGTCGACGAGCGGCCGGGCTCCCGCGGGCATCTCGGCCGGGTTGACGGCGTAGGACACCGGCGAGCACGGGTCCCACGCGACCGGCTCGTCCGAGCCCGGCTGCGTCGCCGCGAAGGCGTACGCCCCACCGCGCGCCTCGATCGCCGGGGCGGGCAGCAGCCGCTCGCGCCCGAGGCCGATCAACCCTCGGACGGTCTCCATCTGCGCCGACGGGTGCAGCAGCACGACCGCTGCCAGCAGCGCAGCGGTGACGACGACCGAGAAGGTGGTCGAGGTCCGGCGGCGGGGCACGGGACGAGTATCGCCGGGTGGTGGTGGCGCTCGGGTCGGATCAGGTGAGATCCGCCGGGATCAGGCGGGCGTGCGCGGGCGGACCAGCCGCGGCCCGTGGTGGAGCCGCCCGATCGCTGCCCCGACCTCCGACAGCGCGTCGATCGCGTCGCGCACGCCCTCGTCCCACAGGTACGCCGACGCGGCCGCGGTGCGCTGCTCGCGCTGCCACCGCGCCAGCAGGCGCTCGAGGACGACCTCGGCCTCACGTCGTGACGCTTCGACGTCGCTCATGCGCGCGTCACGGTGGGCCGAGGCCGCGGCATGCGCGACCCGGTCGTGGTCGAAGCTGCCGATGGGGATCACTCATGTCCCCTGCCCGCGCGTCGGGCGTGCCATGCGCCGATTGAGGAGGTCTAGAGACAACCGGGACGAGTCCTTTACTTCACCTAGACAGTCAGGGCCTCGTGGGTGGCGAGGTCGCGAGGAGCGTGGAACCCGTCCTCACGCTTCTTGTCAACGTATCCGAACACGTGTACGATGGCGTGAGCACGCTGATCCGGAACGGGTCCCACGTCTGAGGTGACGGGGATCCCGGGGTCAGGACAGTCACCCATAGAACCCGTCGTGGTGCTGGCGGGATGCCTTGCGGCTCACCGGTGACGACCCGGCAATGGGTGCCATCAGTCATGCCTCACCGTTCTCGCCCCGGATCCTGGGCGGTGTCCAGTGAGCGCGTGCGAGGAGGTGGCCCCCGTGGATCGAGTGCATCCGATCGTCGAGTGTGCGGCCGACGTCCGTGCCGCGCTGAAGGGTGCCGCGTCGGTGGAGCCGGCGTTCATGACGCTCGCGGAGAAGCGGTCCGCGCTGGTCGCGTTGAACGAGGCGCGTTCGCAGCTCGACGCGCTGAGTGTGCGGCTGCTGGCCGCCTCTGACGAGGTGGGGGAGGTGCAGGGTCTGCGGGACGCGGCGGCGTGGCTGGCGGTCGAGACCCGCACGACCCGCGCGGCGGCGCGGCGTGACCTGGCGCTGGGGCGGGCGCTGGAGCAGCGCCCGGGCGTCGCGCACGCACTCACCTCCGGCGGGCTGCGCACCGAGCAGGCCCGCGTGATCGTGGAGGCGGTCGACGCGCTCCCGGCGCGAGTGGACGCCCAGACGCGGGAGCGGGCGGAGTCGGTGCTGGTCGGGCTCGCCGCGCAGCACGACGCGCGGGAGCTGCGGCAGATCGGGAAGCGGATCCTGGACACGGTTGCTCCGGAGGTGGGGGAGTGCCACGAGGAGTCGGTGCTGCGGGAGGAGGAGTCGCGGGCCGACGCGGGCGTGGACTTCGCGATGTCCGACGACGGCGAGGGCCGCTGCCATGGCACGTTCACGGTGCCGTCCCACGTCGGGAAGATGCTGAAACGGCACCTCCAAGCGCTGGCGAACCCGGCGCGGCACACCGAGGCCGAGCTGCGTGACGAGGCTGGCGGGTGGACGCCGTTGCGGCGTCGGATGGGGGAGGCGCTGGTGGAGTACGTCGAGCGCTACCCGGTGACGGCGTCCCCGCAGACCGCGGGGGTGAACGCCACGATCGTGGTCACCATGACGTTGGAGCAGTTGTTGGGTGAGCACGCGACCGCGCTGCTGGACGACGGCACCCGGATGACCGCGGGCCAGGCCCGCCGGCTGGCGTGCGAGGCAGCCATCATCCCGGTCGTGCTGGACTCGAAGTCGCAGCCCATCGACCTCGGCCGGGCAGCGCGGTTGTTCACCCGCGCGCAGCGCATCGCCCTCGGTCTGCGTGACGGCGGCTGCACCGCCCGCGGCTGCGAGACCTCCGCGTCTGGCTGTCATGCCCACCACGACGACCCGTGGTCCCGCGGCGGGTTCACCGACCTGGCCAACGGCCGGCTCCTCTGCCCTCGTCACCACCGCTTGGCCCACGACTCCCGCTACGCCATGACCGTCCACGCCGACAACAAGGTCGAGTTCGCCAGGCGGACGTAGAACGACCGTCATCCACAGCCGCAGCCGACGGTCGTTTCGGGACGTCGGGGGCGGGGAGGTGATCCCACGTCCCACGATGCCCACACGCGGAGGTCCCCGTGCACCACGATCCCGACTTCATCGGCTGCCTGCAGGTGCATCCGCCGCTCAACGAGGACGAGCTCGACTTCCTCGCCGAGCTCGTGGATTCGGGGCGGACCCTGAGGGGCACGCCGACGGGTCGCGGGCGCGCGGAGGTGCCGTTCGCCCGCTCGGCCTGGGACGCCTGCGAGGACGGGTGCTGCCTGTGGTGGGACCCGGAGATCGGCGAGGAACGATGGTTGGTGGAGACGCTCGAGTTCATCGTCGACCACCTGCTGCGACCCGGGGCGGTCGGCGCAGGACACCCGCGGCTCGACGGCTTCACCTTCGACCACGTGCTGAGCGGCGTGGTCGTGGTCCGGCTCCACGCGGGGGCGATCCTGGTGGAGGTGACCGACAACCTGGTGTCCTCGCGATCGGTGCTGAGCCCGTGCGGCACCACGCCCGCGACGAGCGAGGCGTGCCTCCTTCCGAGCCAGGCGCGCAGGAGTCCGCTGCCGCCCAACGTCGTCGAGCTCAGGCCGCGCCACGCATGAGGGCGACCCGCCCGTGGGCCCCGCGCGGCAGGGTTCTCAGCCGCTGACGGACTTCCACCGCTCGACATTGGCCCCGGCGGCGCGCGAGTAGTGCTCGTCCGCGGTCGCGGCGACGGCGCGCAGCGCCGCCAGGGCGGTGACCATCTCGGCGCAGCCGGTGCGCCAGACGTCGTACGCACTGGCCTCGCCAGTGGCTGCGAGCCCGCGCCAGTCAGCCCCGAGCCGCGCCTGCGCCGCGTCGATGTCGGCGGCCAACGCGATCAGGCCGCGCTGGCACGAGGCGAGCTCCTGCACTGCGGCGCGCAGCTCGTCGAGGTCGACGTCGAAGGCCGTCATCCGAGCCGGCCCGCCAGGTCGGCGGAGTGCACCTCGGCCGTCGCATCGGTGTCGAGGAGGTCGCGACGAGCGAGGTCCACCGCGCCGAGCAGCGCCGACAGGGCGTCGACGACGTCGCACGCCGCACCGTCCCACTCCGCCCAGCGCGACGCGAAGTGGGTGGCGGCGTCGCCGCGCCACGACGAGAGCAGCGCGTCGACGCAGGCCTCGGCGGTGCGCCGGCGCTCGTCGAGCTCGGCCAGCCGGGCGGACAGGGTGGACGACGCGGCCTGGTGTGCGGCGCGGTCGAGGGCGAGGTCTCCCGAGATGATCATGGGCTCGATCGTCGCGACCCCGACGCCGCGGCGACAGCCCCGCGCAGACATCTGTGGACAGCGCTCAGTTGAGCACGACGATCCCTGCGTTGAGCGCCGTGGCGAAGCACGTCCACGCCAGGTAGGGCACGAGCAGCCAGGCCGCGGTGCGGGACGTGCGCCACGCGAGGACGACGAGCGCGGCGACGAGCACGTCGAGGGCGACGATGTCGACGAGCGCCAGGACGTAACGGTCGGCGGAGAAGAACAGCGGCGTCCACGCGAGGTTGAGCACGAGCTGCGCGGCCCACAGCCACAGCACGCCGTCCCAGCCACGGGCGCGCCACAGCAGCCACCCGGCGACCGCGATGAAGAGGTAGAGCACCGACCAGACCGGGCCGAAGAGCCACGGCGGCGGGGCGAAAGCCGGCAGCTCGAGGGCGCGATAGGTCGCCTGGGCCGACGACGCCGCGAGCCCGCCGACACCCGCGACGACGGTGACCGCCACCAGGAACGGGAGCACCGTCCACCACTGGCGGGCGGGCCGCGCGAGGGGCAGGTCCCGGGAGCTCATGCGCCCATCATGCCCACCCGGCCCACGCAGGAGGCCGCGCTCAGGCGCGTCGTCGGGCCTTCAGCACGGTGACCCGCGGATCCGCTCCAAGCGGATGCACGTCCGCTCCTGAAGGCCGGCCGATCCCTTGGCCCGCGGTGGCACGGTGGGTCCATGGCGATCCGCACCGGCACCGACGTGAAGTGGAAGTGGGGCTCCTCGTGGGCCGAGGGCACGGTCAAGGAGGTGCACCACGAGGAGGTCTCCCGCACGACCAAGGGAGAGAAGGTGACCCGCAAGGGCTCCGACGACGACCCGGCCTACGTCATCGAGCAGGAGGACGGCACCACGGTCCTCAAGCTCCAGAGCGAGGTCGAGCGGGCCTGAGGCCCGCCTGCCTAGGCTGGCCGGCATGACCACCCGCTGGCTCTTCGGCGACCAGCTGGGCCCGCACTTCGTCGACGACCACCGCGGCCCGCTGCTGATGGTCGAGTCCCTCGGCGTCTTCCGCCGCCGCCGGTTCCACCGCGCCAAGGCGCACCTCGTGCTGAGCGCGATGCGGCACCGTGCGGCCGAGCTCGAGCGGCTCACCTACGTCCGCGCCGAGACCTACGCCGAGGTCGTGGGCGAGGTCGACGACGTCGAGGTGCTGCACCCCACGTCGTACGCCGCCCTCGGGCTGGTCGAGCGCCTCGGCGCCACCGTGCTCCCGGCGCGGGGGTTCGCCACGGCCCGCGACGACTTCGAGCGCTGGGCCGAGGGCCGCGGCCCCAAGCGCCTGCTCATGGAGGACTTCTACCGCCGCGCGCGGCTGGCCCACGGCGTGCTGCTCGACGGCGGCGAGCCCGCCGGCGGGAGGTGGAACTTCGACCACGACAACCGCGAGCCACCCCCGAAGGGCGCGACGTCGCTCGGCGTCACCGACCCGTGGTGGCCCACCGAGGACGACATCGACGCCGAGGTGCGCGACGACCTCGACCGCTGGGAGCGTGAGGAGGGCATCGAGACGATCGGGCGCGACGGCCCGCGCCGCTTCGCCGCGACCCGGCGCGAGGCGCTGGCCGCCCTCGAGGTCTTCGTCGAGCACCGGCTGCCGGAGTTCGGCCGCCACGAGGACGCGATCCTCGAGGGCGACGACTGGATGGCCCACAGCCTGATCAGCGCGCCTCTCAACCTCGGCCTGCTCGACCCTCTCGAGGTCGTCGAGCGCGCGGAAGCGGCGTACCGCAGCGGTGCAGCGCCCATCGCCAGCGTCGAGGGCTTCGTCCGCCAGGTCATCGGCTGGCGCGACTACGTCTGGCACCTCTACTGGCACCAGGGCGAGGGCTACCGCCGCGAGAACGCGTTGCGCGCCACCGAGCGGCTGCCGCAGTGGTTCGCCGAGCTCGACGCCGACGCCACCGATGCGCGGTGCCTGTCGCACACCCTCGACCGCGTCGCCGAGCACGGCTGGGTGCACCACATCCCGCGGCTGATGGTGCTGGGCTCGTACGCCCTCCAGCGCGGCTGGGCGCCGACGCAGGTGACCGACTGGTTCCACCGGGCCTTCGTCAACGGCTACGACTGGGTGATGGTGCCCAACATCGTGGGCATGTCGCAGCACGCCGACGGCGGGGTGATGGCGACCAAGCCCTACACGTCGGGCGGCGCCTACATCAACACGATGTCCGACCACTGCGGCTCGTGCCGCTTCGACCCCAAGGTGCGCGTCGGTGACGACGCCTGCCCCTTCACCGCCGGCTACTGGTGGTTCCTCGACCGGCACCGCGAGACCTTCGCGGGCAACCACCGCATGGCACGCGCGGTCAACGGCCTCGACCGGCTCAAGGACCTCGATGCCCTCCTCGAGCAGGAGGACGCGCGGGGCAACCGCGCGCCGTGAAGCACTGACCCCGGGCCGCGACCAGCGATAGCGTCCGCACATGGAGCTCCCCTTCGTCCTCAACGCCGTCCCCGGCCTGGTGCGCGTCGACTACCGCCGCAACACCGACCCGGCGTCGGTCGGGTGCCAGCCCGACACCGTCGACTACCCGATCTGCACGGCCACGGTCGAGCGGCCCTTCCGCGGCTACGACTCCCTGATGGGCTGGGTGCAGCTGGTGCGCTCCGACGACAACGAGAGCGGCGGGGAGCGGTTCGAGATGGACCCGCTCGCCTTCCTGGGCGACCAGGCGCTCCCCTACTGCTGGCTCGGGCTCAACCCCACGCTGTTCGACGCGCCGTCGCGCTCGCCGCGCGTCGACATGGACTGGATGGCCCACAGCTTCCTCTGCGTCCCCGACGACGTGGGCAACGGGCTGGAGGCGCGGCCGATGCTGGGCTTCTCGTGGGGCTTCGTCGCACGGGGCGGTGAGATCACGCTCGTCCCGCCGGCCGTGCTGGGCGACGCCGACTGGGACTCGCACCTCGACACCCTGCGCGAGCGCCACCCGCTGTGGCACTTCTCGCCGGGGCTCGCCGACCTGTCCTGAGGCCGCACCTCAGGCCCGCTTGCGGGTGAGCCGCAGCGCCGCCCACGCCCCACCGACCAGCACCAGGCCGAGCGGGATCCAGCGCCACGCGACGGTGCCGTCGTCGGTCTTGCCCCCGCTGTCGTCGTCGCTCGCTGCCGGCCCGGCCGACGCGGTCTGCGCGGTGTCCGCCACGACGCGGGTGACCGGCCCGAGCCGGACCGTCGAGGCATCGAGGTCGTGGCGCAGCGCGCTGGCGAGCGCCGGGGTGTGCGTGGCGCGCCAGTCGGCGACGTCGTCGTCGATCTCGGCCTCGGGACGGGTGAGCTCCAACCAGCTGATCGCGCCGATCGCGGGATGGTCGGCGACCGCAGCCAGCACCTGGCGCCACCACGCGCGCTTGAGCCGCAGCTCGCCGGCGCCGCGCTCGCTGGCGGTGTCGTAGAGCGCGGAGGTCTCCACGAGCATCGGTCGACCCGACGTGGCGTAGCGGTCGTAGAACGACGTACGCCGCTGGCGCGTGCCGTAGCCGAAGCTGTCGTCGAGCCGGGCCTCGAGCTCGCCGGCGCCGGGGACCGCGTTGTTGCCGAAGTGCTGGCGGTCGCCGTAGTGGTAGAGCGAGAGGCCCACCCAGTCGACGTGGCGCTCGCCGGGGAAGTAGGGGGCGTAGGGGTCGTCGCCGTCGTCGACCGTGCCGTCGCGGTCGGTGTCGAGGACCCCGGCCACGCGCCCGCCGGCGGACTCGACCGCGCCGTAGGAGCGGCCGAACGGGTAGCCCGCGCCGTAGGCCGGCGCCCACACCATCTCCGCGTGGGGCGCGTCGCTGACCTCCGAGGCGTGCACGGCCTCGGCGACCGTGCGGAACGCGGAGACGTAGCGCTGGGGCTGCTGGCCCCAGATGGTCCACGAGCCGTTCATCTCCGGGGCGAAGCGCACCAGGAAGTGGGTGTCGAGATCGTCGTGCAGCGCGGCGAGGTCGGTGGCCAGCACCTCGGCGTCATCGCGGGTCAGCGAGGTGAGCGCGACCTGCGGCTCGAGGGTGAGCAGCGCGACCGCGCCCTGGCCCGAGGCCGCCTCGGCGAACGACGCGAGGTAGCCGCGGTCGTCCTCGGTCAGCGGGTAGTGCACCCGCTGGGCGTAGAGCGAGGGCGTCTCCCCGAGCCGCTCCGCGTAGTCGGCGGGCCGGTCCTGCTCCCAGTCCAGTCCGGGGCCGAACCACGGCTCGCCGGCCATCGGGGACGGCGCCGCCTCGCCTGCCGGCCCGGCCACCGCCGGCGCGCCGGGTGCGGCGAGCGCGACCGCGGCCACCGCGGCCGCGAGGAGCCCGCGCGGGGACGGCGTACGCCAGCAGCGGCTCAGTCGGCGGTCCGCCGGCACACGAGCCTCCACTGGTTGCAGCCGTCGACCCGGTCGTAGCCGACCTCGTCGACGGCGGCGACGGCGAGCGCGAGGCCGCGGCCCGAGGTCGCGTCCGCGTCGGGCATGGTCACCGCGCCGAGGTCGAGCGACGCGGGCACGCCGTTGTCGGAGAGCACTGCCTCGACCCGGTCGGCGGACATGCTCAGCTCGACGGTCAGCATGCGGCCGCGACGGTCGGCGTCGAGGGCGAAGGCGTGCTCCACGATGTTGGCCACGACCTCCACGACCGCCAGCTCGAGGCGCAGCCGGTCGGCGGGCGAGACCGACTCGTCGTGGGCCCAGAAGGCAGCCAGCCGGTCCTGGACGAGGTCGAGGCTCTCCGGCTCGACGGGGGCCTCGAAGGTCTCGGAGACCACCTCGGCCTCAGCCATGGAAGGCACTCTCCACGTCGTCGCGCGGGCGCAGCACCTTGTCGAGGTTGGTCAGCCTGAAGACCGTCATGACCGACTCGGTGGGGCGCGCGATGCGCAGGTCGCCCCCGGCCTGCCGGGCGGTCTTGAGCCCGGCGACGAGCGCGCCGAGGGCGGAGGAGTCGAGGAAGGTGGTCTCGGCCAGGTCGACCACGATGCGCGGCGTGCCGCTGTCCACCAGCCCGGTGAGGGTCTCGCGCAGCTCGCGGGCGGCGACCATGTTGAGCCGGCCCCGCGGCACCACGACCCCGATGCCGTCGTCGGTCGTGCGGACGTCGAACTCGATCATGCTGCTCCTTCTTCGGACGGACGGGGGGTGAGGACGCGGGCGTCCGGCTCGGGCTCGAAGCCGCGGTAGCGCACGGCCTTGATGATGACCGAGAAGATGACCAGGTCGAACACGACCCAGACCATGTTGAAGATCGTGCCGAACGGGCTCGCGTGACCCAGCGCGAGGCGTACGCCGCCGGCGACGAGCGCGAGGCACAGCAGGCCCATCGCCACGAGCTGCGGGCGGACCAGGTCCCACCGCGGGCCGGTGTGCTCCCGCTTCTCCTTCGGCGTCACCGCGAAGTCGAGCGAGCGCCCCAAGTAGACGTTGCCGAAGGCCGAGGTGAACGAGCGGATCCAGACCGGGAACAGCGCGAGGGAGTACTGCTGGCCGCGCCACGTGGGCCGGCCGTCGGCGACGACGAAGAACAGCAGCTGGTTGACGAGCAGGAACGGCACCAGGCGGACGAAGAAGTCGGTGCTGAGGGCCTGCACCGGGAGCACGCCCAGGGTGAGGTAGGCGATGGGGGCCGCGATGTAGACGAGCGCGGCGAAGCCGGACAGGTAGGTCCACATCGTCGCGAAGTACATGAGCTTCTGCGCGAGGGTCAGGCCCTTCTGCACGAGCGGGTTCTCCCGGAACATCACCTGCGCCGTGCCCTGAGCCCAGCGCAGCCGCTGCGTGAGCATGGTCTGCAGGTCCTCCGGCGCGAGGCCCTCGGCGAGGATCTCGTCGTGGTAGGCCGAGCGCCAGCCCAGGCCGTGCATCCGCATGCAGGTGGCCATGTCCTCGGTCACCGAGATCGTGGCCATCGGCATGACCGGCTGGGCCTCGCCGCTGCGGTCGACGTCGATCGCGCGGACCAGCGCCTCGACCGTCTCGACCGCGCCGAGCGGCGACCACTCGCGGTCGGCGAGCTGGCGCAGCGCGGTCTCGTCGATGGTGGCCAGGCTGATGTCGGGGGCCTCGGCGAGCTGGTCCAGCCCGGCGATGATCGCCAGGTCGTCGTGCAGGGCCTGCAGGTCGGAGTCGACCAGGGCGCGCCGGGTCGCCGCGACCCGCTTCTGGAAGCGGTAGGTGACGTCGAAGAGGGCCTCGCCGCGGTCGAGGTCGCGACGTGCGCGGGCGATGTCGTAGGCGATCTCCTCCAGCGCCCGGCGTACGCCGTCCTCGTCGGGGCCGAGGTCCTTGCGGGCCTGGCCGATCACGGCGTCGGCGGTCCTGAGCGCGCGGCGCACCCCGACCTCGATCTCCCCGGCGTAGCGGGCGATCCCGATCTGCATGAGCGCCTCGCGGCGGATGACGGCGTTGGACCCGCAGAAGAAGGCGGCGTTCCAGCCGTCCTTGCCCTCCTGGATGGGGCCGTAGAACAGGGGCGCCTGGCTGCCGAGCGGGTCGTCGTCGGGCACGTTGACGAAGTACTGCGGGGTCTGGACCAGACCCATCCGCTCGTCGCGGAAGTAACCGAGCGTGCGGTCGAGGATCTCGGGCTTGGGCACCATGTCGGCGTCGAGGATGAGGAGGAACTCGCCCTCGGTGGCCTCGAGCGCGTTGTTGAGGTTGCCGGCCTTGGCGTGGCGCGGCATGCCGGCCCAGTCGGCCGAGCGGGTGATCCAGCCGATCCCCTCGGCCTCGGCGCGGGCCCGCAGCTCGGCACGGTTGCCGTCGTCCAGGATCCACGTGCGGTGGGGGTAGGTGATGCGCTGCGCCGCGCGCGCGGTGTCGAGCACGAGGTCGAGGGGCTCGTTGTAGGTCGCGATGAAGACGTCGACGCTCAGCCCGGGCTCCGGCTCCGGGGGCTCGCCGCGGCCCTTGAGCCGCCACACGGTCATGCCGAAGAGGAGCGAGTCGACGAGGCTGTAGGTCTCGGCGATGACGAGGGGGACCGCGATCCACCAGGCGTCCCAGTTGACCGAGAACAGCCACCGCCACACGACGTAGTTGACGCCGAGGACCGCCGTGACGAGCGCGACGACCCGGACGACGGCGCGGCGTGCTGGGCTCACCGCACGTCCTCGGAGGAGCGGTGCACCACCACGGCGGTGACGTCGTCGAGGTTGAGCCGCGACGTCGCCAGGTGGCGGACGGCGGCGAGGGTGCCGGCCGGGTCGTGGTGGTCGGCGACCAGCCGGCCGACCTCGCGCCACCACTCGCGCTGGTCCTCGAGCAGGTCGAAGAGCCCGTCGCTGAAGACGAGCATGCGGTCACCCGGGTCGAGGCGGGTGCGGTGCTCGGTCCACGTGTCGTCGTCGAGGATGCCGATCGGCCGGTCCTCGCTCACGAGGCGCTCGACCGAGTCGTCGGCGCGCACGATCACGCAGAGGCCGGCACCGGCGTCGACGTAGCGCACGGAGCCGTCCTCGACGTCGATGGCGCACTGGAAGAGCGTCACGAAGGACCCGCCGCGGTCGAGGTCGCTCTGCAGCGTGCGCGCCACGCGGTACGTCGTCGAGCCGAGGTCGGCGCCCGCCACCACCGCCGGGTGGGTGCTGCGCACGGCCGCGCGCACGCCCGCGCCGATCAGCGCCGCACCGGTGCCCTTGCCCATCACGTCACCCAGGCCGATGTGGACGATGCCGTTGGTGAGCTGGAAGTCGAAGAGGTCGCCGCCGACGCTGAGCGCCGGGAGGCAGATGCCCTCGACGTGCCAGCCGCGGTGCTCGATCGGAATGGCCGGCAGCATCGCGGTCTGCACGCGGCTCGCCCGCATCATCTCGCTCGACCCGACCAGCTCCTGCTGCGCCCAGGCGGCGAGGTCCTCCAGCGTCTGCAGCTCCTCGGCGTCGAGGGTGCGCGGGGCGGTGTCGAAGAGGCAGAAGGTGCCGACGACGTTGCCGAGCGGGTCGCGCAGCGGAGCGCCGGCGTAGAAGCGGATCCCTCCGTCGGCCACGATCGGCAGGTGGGCGTAGTGGGGGTCCCGCGTCGCGTCGGGCACGACCGTCACCTCGCCGACGCGGTGGGTGCGGTCGCAGAACACGTCGTCGCGGGGGGTGACGGCGGGCTCGAAACCCTGCGCGCTGGGGAACCACGCGCACTCGCCGTCGAGGACGGTGATCGAGGCCAGCGGCGTGCGGAAGACGGTGCGGGCGAGGCGGGTGATGCGGTCGAAGCGCTCGTCACGGCGCTGCTCGAGCGGCACCCCGAGCCCCAGCGCGTCGATGGCGCGCTGCCGGCGGGACTCCACCGAGGACGCGTCGGCCGGCAGGCCTGTGTCGGTGCTCATGTGGTGGTCCTCCCGAGACTCCGGTGGCCCCAGGACCACAGTGACGCTCGTCAACCTATCGGGTCGGAGGTCGCGAGGAGACCGGTACCGGCCTCCTCGCGAGCGCTCGGTCCGCGTCAGTTCCAGATGGCCGCGGCCCACTCCGGGTGGTCGACGAACGGGTTGCGGTTGCCCTGCCACTGGGAGTGGATGCGGTCGTTGCGGCGCATCTCGAAAGCGTCGACCGGGTCGGCGGTGTTCCAGGCCAGGAGGATGTCGAGGTCGCCGATGCGCGGGACCGCGCTGCCGGAGACGGTGCTCAGCTCGAGGTTGGTGAAGCCGTCGTCGCCCTCGTAGCGCACCGCCATGTAGAAGAGCATCCGCGCCACGTCGCCCTTGACCGCGTCGCGCGGCTCGAAGGAGTCGGCGTCGGTCCAGCAGTCGGTGCAGCCCGACACGGCCGTGCCGCCGTTGTCGAAGTCCTTGTTGCCGCGGGTGCCGTTGACCGTCACGTCCTCGGCGCGCAGGTGGTGCAGGTCGGTGCCGGGCCCGGCGCTGGTGTCGAAGCCACCGCGCGACTGGGCGAAGACGTGCTCACGGTTCCACTGCCCGATGCCGCCACCGTTGTTGGACTTCGCGATGGAGCGGCCGGTGTAGAGCTCGATCACGTTGCTGGTGTTGTTGGGGTCCTGGTCGGTGTCCTTCAGCGCGGTCCACACCGTGTCGTAGGACAGCTTGGTGTTGTTGTCGATGATGTCGTGCAGCGAGGTGCGCAGCGCGCTGCCGGTCTTGCCGATCGCGGGTGCGTAGTAGGTGGAGTCCCACGGGCTCGTGCCACCGCTGGGCGGCGGCTCGGTGGGCGTCGTGCCCCCGGCCAGCGCGAAGGCGGACGTGCTCGTCATCCCGGGGTGGGAGAAGTACGCCGACAGCGCACCGGTGACCTCGATCTGCTTGCCCATCAGCGACGGGTTGGTCTTCAGGCCCCACTGCGAGCGGAAGGCCGAGGGGATCTGGACGTAGAGCATCGAGGACGTGCTCGTCTGCGAGGCGGAGTCGGCGATCGCCAGGGCGTAGTCGCTGGGGAAGCCGGAGCGCACGACGGTGCTCGTCGCGGTGGGCTGGCCGACGACGTAACCGCGGACGGTCTGCGTCGCGCCGGTCTGCTGGCCGATCGCCTGGCTGACGGTGAGGGGGGTCGCGGCCGTCGCGGGCGGCGTGCTCGAGGGGAGCACGAGCAGGACGAGCGACAGGGCGAGGGCGAGGGAGAGGACAAGGGCGGACGCGTGCGACCGACCCTTCCCGAGATGAGGGGTCATGGCGGTGATCGTGCACCACGTCGGCGCTGCGCGGAAGAGAGGCGAGACGACGGCCGAGTGTCCAGAAAGTGTCTGCATCTGTCGAAGGCGGCCAGCACCACCCGTCCCACGACACTTCACCGCTCCCAGCTCTGGTGTGACCGGTGGTGCCGGTGGGACACTTCGCACGCTCAGCCGCAGTGCGCTAGACCCCTTTACACCCTCATCACCACAGTTCTGCCAAAACGCCACGGAATGTCGCAAGACTCTTTAGGTTGAGTCTGCTCCGGTCCCCCCGGGGCACGTTTCGTCGTCGAAGACGCTCACCAATCGCGAGGCACACATGACTCAAGATGCAGCCCAGCCCCGGAGGGGCGCGGGTATCTCGGTCGCAGGCTGGCCGCTGCGCCGCAAGATGGCGCTGGCGCTGGCGATCCCGCTGCTGCTGGCCGCCGTCCTCGGTGGCCTCCGCGTGTCGGGCGACCTCGTCGACTCCCGGCAGGCTGCGAGCAGTGCCAAGCAGGTCACGATCATCCAGCCCGCGATCGACTACCTGACCGCGTCGGAGTCGGCGATGGTGGCCGCGCAGTCCGACAGCGCCGCCAGCCAGGGTGACCTGATCGACGCGATCGACGACATCACGACCAACGCCGAGACGCTGGTGCAGGCGCGCGACACCGCCGACCTCGACGCGGTGCAGACCGAGCACGTCGACGCCCTGCTCGACCTGAGCCAGGCCATGCGTGGCGAGGGCGCGGAGAACCTCGGCCCGGCGACCTGGATCGCCCTGGTGCGCCAGCTGGAGTCGAGCGTCTCCCAGCTCATCACGAGCGTGAACGCCGCCCAGGAGACCCCCGAGCCCCGCCTCGAGCAGCTCTCGCAGACCATGAGCGGCCGGCTCTCGCTGGCCCTGCAGCAGGGCCTCATCGCCACCGCGCTCTCGCAGTCGAGCTCGCAGGAGCTCTTCTCGGAGATCGGCGTGGAGGCGGCGGCCATCGACCGTCTCGCCGGATCCGTCGCGGGCGCCGAGGACCAGACGGCCCTGCTCCGCACGCAGAACACCCGTCACGCCGGCCAGATCCGTGACGACTCGGCCACCAACCTCGACGGCCGCGACGCCTACGCCCCCTACGACGAGATCACCCAGACGCTCGCCAGCGGCGTGACCGACACCCTCGACGAGGCGGCGTCCGACGCGCAGCGCAACGCGCTCGTCGGTGCCGTGCTCACCCTGCTCGCCCTCGCGGCCGCCGTCTTCCTGGCCCTGTTCGTGGCCCGCAGCCTGCTCGAGCCCATCGGCAAGGTGCGCGAGGGCGCGCTCGCGGTGGCTCGCCACCGCCTGCCCGACGCCGTCGCGCGGATCCGTGCCGGCCAGGAGCCGGAGCCGATCAAGACGATCGACGTCACCACCAACGAGGAGATCGGCCAGGTCGCGCGAGCGGTCGACGACCTCCACCGGCAGGCCATCCACCTCGCCTCGGGTGAGGCCCAGCTGCGCCAGACCGTCAACGCGATGTTCGTGACGCTCTCGCGCCGCTCGACCTCGCTGGTCAACCAGCAGCTCGCCCAGATCGAGCGCCTCGAGCACGACGAGGAAGACCCCAAGCGCCTCGAGTCGCTCTTCCGCCTCGACCACCTCGCCTCGCGCATGCGTCGTACGGCCGACTCGCTGCTCATCCTCGCCGACGCCCCGAACCGTGCCGCCGGCCAGTTCAGCCTCACCGTGGGTGAGGCCCTCCAGGCCGCGACCTCGGGCGTGCAGGACTACCAGCGCGTGCAGGTCCTGTCCCACCTCAGCACCCGTGTCGGTGACGACGCGGCGCCCGACGTGGTCCACCTGCTCACCGAGCTCGTCGACAACGCGCTCACGTACTCCCCGCCGGCCGAGCCGGTGCGCCTGGCCGCCAAGCTGGGGGCCGACGGCGTGACCATCACGATCACCGACTCCGGCCTGGGCGTGCCGCCCGCCGAGCTCGAGCAGCTCAACAGCGACCTGCAGCACGGTGCCGAGGCGACCCCCGACACCGCGCGCCGCATGGGCCTGTTCGTGGTCTCCCGGCTCGCCGAGCGCCACGGCATCCAGGCCCGCCTGGCCCGCAACCCCGGCGGCGGCATGACCGCGTCGGTGCTGCTGCCGCCGTCGGTGCTGCCCGAGCTGCCGCAGGTGGCCGCACCGGCCGCTGCCGCGGCTGCCGCCACTGCCACCCCCGCCGCCTCTGGCACGCTCGACACCGCCGCGGTGGCCGTTGCGGAGCCCAAGCGCGAGTCGCGCAGCCGCACCCGCTCGGAGAAGGCGGCCGAGAAGGCAGCTGAGAAGGCAGCCGAGAAGGACCGCGCCAAGGCTGCCGCCGAGGCGAAGAGCGCCGCGACCGAGGCGAAGGAAGCCCCCGTGGCCCCCGCCGCGTCGTCGGCCGTCACCGAGGACCGGCCGCCGCTCGAGAGCCTGCTCCCGCGCCGCGAGCCGGGAGCCAACATCCCCCGCACGGGTGCCGACGCGTTCCTGCCCCCGGAGACCTCCGGTGCGACCGGTCCGCTGTTCGGCAAGCGTGCCGAGCCGGCCGCCGCCGACGCCACCGCGAGCGACACCGCGGCGAGCGACCTCGCTCCCGAGGAGCCCAGCGTCTCGGAGAAGGTCGCGCCGGTCGTGCCGATCACCGCCCTGGCCTCACGCCAGCGGGCGCAGGCCGTCGAGGAGGCGCGCGTCGCCGAGCCCGTCGCCGAGCCCGTCGCCGAGCCCGTCGCCGAGCCCGTCGTCGAGGAGCCCGTCGCGGAGCCCGTCGTCGAGGAGCCGGTCGCCGAGCCCGTACGCGCCCACGACCCGCTCTCGGACCCGCTGTCCGACCCGCTGTCCGACCCGCTGTCGGCCGACGCGTTCGGCGCGGCGGAGCAGGCCGAGGAGCCGCAGCCCGAGCCCGAGCCCGAGTTCGAGCCGGAGGCCGAGGCGGAGCCCGAGCCCGAGCGCCCGGCCGCCGCACGGCGCGACGACGTCGAGGTCGACGCCGACGACCCGCTGGGCCTCGGTGGTCCCCGCCGGTCCGCGCCCGTCGAGTCCGCGCCCGTCGCGGAACCCGTCTCCGAGCCGGTCGCCGAGCCCGTCGTCGTACCCGCCCCGGAGCCGGTCGTCGTGCCCGCCCCGGAGCCGGTCGCGGCCCCGGTCGCCGAGCCCGTCGCGGTCCCGGCCGCTGCGGCGCTCGCCACCGGCCATGTCGGCGACGCGGCCAACGGCCACGCGCACAACGGTGCGTCGAGCAACGGCCTCGCCGCCAACGGCACCGCGACCCGCACCGGGGGAGACTCCCCGATCTTCAAGTCGATGCGCTCGGGCTGGCTCGCCAGCGAGGGCGAGGGCGAGTTCCACCAGACCGAGGTGGACCGCGGCTGGGAGATCGCGGCCCAGAACGTCGTCGAGGACACCCCTGCCGCGGTCGTCGACACGTCCGTCACCGGACTTCCGCGACGCGCCCCCGGCGAGCGCCTCGTCCCGGGTAGCGTGACGCCGCCCGCGGCGGCCAAGACGCGCGACCCCGAAGCGATCCGACGCCGCCTCCAGGCACACACCGCGGGAGTCTCCCGCGGTCGACGAGCAGCCCAAAGTTCCACACAGCACACGGAAGCAGGCCCCGCATGAGCTACGAATCCTCCGCCTCCGCCGCCGGCGTCAACACCGCTGGGGACGACCGCGACCTCGACTGGGTGATGTCGCGCTTCGTCGAGGAGGTCCCCGACGCCGCGCACGCCATCCTGGTGTCCGCCGACGGTCTCCTGATGGCCTCGAGCACCAGCATCCCTGGTGAGCGGGCCGAGCAGGTCGCCGCGGTCTCCTCCGGGCTCGCCAGCCTCGCGGTCGGCGCCGCCCGCCTCTTCGAGGGCGGGTCGGTCATGCAGACGATCGTCGAGATGGAGATGGGCTTCCTCATGCTCATGAGCGTCGGCGACGGGTCGAACCTGACCGTGCTGACGACCGAGGAGGCCGACATCGGCCAGGTGGGCTACGAGATGGCCCTGCTGGTGGACCGTGTGGGACGTACCGTCGAGGCCCAGGCCCGCGTCGGTACGGGCGGCTGACCGGCCCACGGCCATGACGCCCCCACACGAGCCGGACGACGAGGCCTACACCCCTCGCCTGATCCGGTCCTACACCATCACCGCTGGCCGGACGGCGACCTCCGTCGACCTGGCCATGGAGGCCACCTTGCGCCTCCAGGCTGGTGCGGAGGCGCCCGTCCTCAGCTATCCCGCCGCGCAGGTCCTCGAGGTCTGCGACAGGCGTTCCGTGGCCGAGGTGTCGGCCCTGACCAAGATGCCGATCGGCGTGACCCGGGTGCTGCTGGGTGACCTCATCGAGCAGGGCCTGGTCCGCATCCAGGCCACCATCACCGAGAAGACGTCGACAGATGAGCGTCTCGAGCTCATCGAAAGGACCCTCCGTGGACTTCGAAACTACTAAGGCACAGCGAGCCGCCGCATCGACGAAGATCGTCATCGCGGGCGGCTTCGGCGTCGGCAAGTCGACGCTCGTCGGCGCCGTCTCGGAGATCGACCCGCTGCGCACCGAGGCACTCGTGACCAACGAGTCCGAGGGTGTCGACGACCTCGCCGCCGTGCCCACCAAGGCCACCACGACGGTGGCCATGGACTTCGGCCGGCTCACGCTGGCCGAGGACCTGGTGCTCTACCTCTTCGGCACGCCCGGACAGCGACGCTTCTGGTTCATGTGGGACGACCTGTGCCGCGGCGCCATCGGCGCGATCGTGCTGGTCGACGTGGCCCGCCTCGACGAGTCGTTCTCGCCGCTGGACTACTTCGAGTCCAAGGGCATCCCCTTCATCGTCGCGGTCAACGAGTTCGACGGCGTCCCGCGCTACCCCGCCGAGGAGATCGCCGCCGCGCTGGCCCTGCCCGCCGACGTACCGATCATCAGCCTCGACGCCCGCGACCGCGAGCAGGCCAAGGGTGCGCTCGTGAAGATCACCGAATACTCGCTCATGCGGCTTCGTGAGTCGCTCACCGTGAATGCGAACTGAGACCATGACCCGCTCGACCGGCCACCACGTGGCCCCCCTCGCCCGCACCGCCGGGGCCGTCCTGTCCTCCGTGGCGCTGATGGCCACGCTGGGTGCGTGCGGTGGTGCCGCCAGCGGCGAGTCCGCCGCCTCGCTCACCGAGGTCAGCCCCGTCTTCAAGGGTGTGCTGACGGTGTGCACCGACAGCCCGTACGCGCCGTTCGTCTACGAGCAGAAGGGCAAGCTCGTCGGCTTCGACGTCGACCTGGGCAAGGCGGTGGCCGACGCGCTGAAGGTCGACCTCGACGTCATCGACGTGGCCTTCGACGACATCACCTCCGGCGACTCGCTCAACAACGACGTGTGCGACGTGGCGATCTCCGCGATGACCATCACCGGCGAGCGCGCCCGCGTGCTCGACTTCTCCAGCCCCTACTTCGACGCCAAGCAGGCGCTCATCACGCCGCGCGGCTCGGGCCTGGACCAGCTGCCCGAGCTGGCCGGCAAGCGGGTCGGGGTCCAGAAGGACACCACCGGCGAGACCTACATGAGCGACTTCGCGCCCGACACCACCCAGGTGACGGCGTACGAAGACGCGGCCGGCCTCCAGGCCGCGCTGAACGCCGGCGAGCTCGACGCCGCGATGCTCGACAACACCGTGTCGGGCCAGTTCGTCGCGGAGAACCCCAAGCTCAAGCTGTCGCAGGAGTTCGACACCGGCGAGCAGTACGGCATGGCGGTGAAGAAGGACGGCAACATCCCGCTGCTGCGCAAGATCAACGGCGTGCTGGCCAAGCTCCGCCAGGACGGCACCTACGACAAGATCTACGCCAAGTACTTCGGCTGACGCACCTGGTGCACCGCTCGAGCGGTGATCCAGCCACCTTCCGCGACGACGGAACGTGGCTGGGTCACCGCTCGAGTGCGTCTGGGCCGGCTTACGGCGCGACCGTGAGGAACAGGAAGGCCGCGAGCAGCACCAGGTGGACGCCGCCCTGCAACGGCTTGGCACGGCCCGGCACCACGGTCAGGATCGAGACCGCTGCCGTGAGCAGCAGCAGCACCGTCTGGAGCTGGTCGAGCCCGAGCTCGAGGGGGCCGTCGAGCCAGATCGTGGCGACCGCGATCGCCGGGATGGTCAGACCGATGGAGGCCATCGCGGAGCCGAGCGCGAGGTTGAGGCTGACCTGCACGCGGTTGCGGGAGGCGGCTCGCACCGCGGCGATGGACTCAGGGGCGAGCACGAGGAGCGCGATGACGACGCCGACGACGGCGTGGGGGAAGCCGAGTGCCGCGACCCCGGACTCGATGGCCGGCGACTCGATCTTGGCCAGGCCCACGACGGCCACGAGGGACACCACGAGGAGCCCGAGGCTGGTCAGCGACGCGCGGTCGGTCGGCGGGTCGGCGTGGCCGTCGTCGTCGAGGTCGACGGGCTGGTGCTCGTAGCCGTCGGGAGCGGCGGCACGGTCGGCGGCGGCAGCACGGTCGGCTGCACGCTCGGTGGCCCGCTCGGACGCGGCGGCGGCGGCCTCGGCCCGGGTGGCGACCATCGGGACGTGCTGCCCGGCCTCGACCGGCAGGAAGAAGTCGCGGTGGCGGATGGTCTGGGTGAAGACGAACATGCCGTAGAGCGCCAGCGAGGCGGCCGCGGCGAAGGCGAGCTGGGCGCCGGTGAACACCGGGCCGGGCTCGGAGGTGGTGACCGACGGGACGACGAGGCAGAGCACGGCCAGGGCGATGACGGTCGCCAGCGCCGCACCGGTGCCCTCGGGGTTGAAGACCGCGAGGTGGTGCTTGAGCGCGCCGACCAGCAGCGAGATGCCCACGATGCCGTTGACGGTGATCATCACCGCGGCGAAGACGGTGTCGCGCGCCAGGCCTGCGGTGTCCTTGTCGGTGGTGACCATCAAGGTGACGATCAGGCCGACCTCGATGATCGTGACCGCCACGGCGAGCACGAGGGAGCCGTAGGGCTCGCCGACGCGGTGCGCGACGACCTCGGCGTGGTGCACCGCCGCGAGCACGGCACCCACGAGCAGCACGGCCAGCAGGGCGAGCACGATCCCCTCGGGGTGCGCGAACCACGCGGGCACCAGCGCGGCGATGGCGAGGAGGGGAGTGACAGTCGTCCAGGAAGGGCGGCTCATGTCCCAACCCTAGGGGCCGCGCCTGAGGCGCACCCTCAGCTCTCGGGCGTGGTCAGCTTCTCCAGCCGCGCCCGCAGCAGCGGGACCCGGTGGCTGTTGCCGGCGAGGGCGACGTACTGCTCGCCGAAGATGGCGAGCAGCGCGTCGTCGAGGCGGCGTACGGCCCCGGCGGGGTAGCGGTAGCCCATGCGGCGGATCACCGCGTCGGCGTCCACGGACGTGAGCAGGTCGGCGAGGTCGTCGATGGTGTCGATGCCGAGCTCGGCGAGCAGGCCGGCGATCCAGTCGTAGTGGTCTGTGTGCGACCACCCGGCGTCGCTGTAGTGGCCGGCGAGGAAGGTGGCGAGGTCCTGGCCGACGATGCGGTCGGCCTGCAGCTCGGTGGTGCTGCCCGGCGCGGCGGCCTGGATCCGCTCGCGGATGGTCGCGAACTCCCGGTCGGCGAGCTCGATCAGCCCGGCGGCGAGGGTGAAGCGCCGGTCGAGGTCGGCGGCGGCGTCCTCGGGGACGTTGCCCTTGTAGCGGATGTCGTGCTCGAACTCGGCCCACGCGTGCTGCAGCACGGTGCGCACCTGCACGCTGGCGCGGTGGCCCTCGAGGACCGGCAGCTCCGCGCCCGGCCGGGTCTCGACCAGCAGGTGGCGGCTGGCGTAGCCGAAGCGCCCCGAGCGCGCCGTCTCCTCGCCGAGGTCGCGGTCGTCGAGCAGGACCAGCTCGTCGTCGAGCACCTCCGCGACCGCCGCGACGTCGCTGTGGACGTAGGTGATGACCCGTACGCCGACCTGGTCGGTGATCTGCCGCAGCGGGTCGGGGTAGAGCGGCACGCCGCCCTCGGTGCGGTTGGCCTTGGCGGCGAACGACGCGACGCTCTTGGTGCGCCCGGTGACGCTGAGGTAGTCGATGCCGGCGTCGTCGAGCACGACCTGGATGAGCGCGACGTAGGCCTGGGTGGCGGCGACGAGCTGCGGCTGGCGGGCGGCATAGGCGCGTACGGCCTCGCGCACCGGCTCCTGCTCGCTCATGCGGCCTCGACCCAGGTGTCCATGCGCCCACCCTGCCAGTCGCGAGGCCACCGCGCGACGCCGCGTCCGGCGCGCCGCGCCGCCGGACGCGGGAGCCGTCCGGCGATGGCTATCGTCGAACCATCATGACTACGTCGACCCGCCGCCCCGTGACCGCCCTCGTCCTCGCCCTCGGCCTGTCGACCGCGCTGGCGGCCTGCGGTGACGAGGAGAGCCGGGCGACCGACCCCGTGCCGTCGACCAGCTCGTCGAGCCCGTCGGAGACCCCGTCCGAGACTCCGTCGGAGACTCCGTCCGAGACCACCCCGGCCCCGACCGGGCAGCAGCTGTCGATCCCGGCCACCGGCTCCGCCGGGGTGACCGAGGCGACGGTCGTGAGCGCCACCGAGGGTGGCGGCTCGGTGTCGACGATGGCCTTCGCGCTCGACAGCAAGCGGGCCGTCAAGGACTTCACCGGCGACCTCGAGGCGGGGCTGGCCGACAGCGTCCGGGCCGTGGTCGTCGACACCGCCGAGCCCGGGACGACGACCTACGGCACGGTCCCCGTGATCGGTTGCGAGCCGCCGCGCAGCGTGGCGGTCGAGGCCGGCGAGGCCGGCTTCGAGGTCGTGCCGCAGGTGCCGAAGAGCACCGTGCAGTGCCTGGCTCCAGTGACGTACGTCGTGGTGTTCGCAGCGCCCGACGCCTGAGGCGCCGGGCCGCCGGTCACGGCGTCGGCGTGACCGTCGGCGTCGGCGTCGGCGTGGGGGTCGGGGTCGGCGTGGGGGTCGGGGTCGGCGTGGGGGTGGGCGGCAGGATCGGCACCACCGGCGGCAGCACCCCGTGGTAGACCACCCCGAACGAGTTGGCGACCTGGCGCTCGCCGCCGTCGGACGGCTCGTTGACGACCCCCATCGCACCCGAGGCGGTGCGGGTGTACATCGCAGAGGAGCCGCCGCCGTCGAGGTTGATGGCGTTCTCCGCGCCGAGCGCGGTCATGATGTCGGCGAGCTCGACCATCGTGTAGCCGCGGCTGACCGCGGAGCGGCCGTCGACGACGAGGATGAGCAGCTTGCGACCGTCGGCGTCGATCCCCACCGCCGTACGCGGGTGGGCGATGGTGTTGTTGACGACGGCGCGGGCGCCGTTGACGAGCAGCGGCCGGTCGCCGCTGATCGCGACGGTGGGGCGACCGCCCTCGATGCGCTGCGACAGCGTGATCTTCTTGCCGCGCTTGAGCGTCTTGAGCTTGGCGGCGGCGCTGCCCACGCCGATCAGCACGCGCTCCTTCTTGTGGATCTTGCGGCCGTCGGAGAGCTTGGGGCGGTTGGAGATGACGCGGTTGTTGCGGAGCACGACCTCGCGGGCCCGCTTCTTGCCGCCGGTGACCTGGTAGCCCTCGGTGCGGTGCCACTCGGAGGTGTAGACGCCGATCTGGCCGACCGGGACGCGGTAGTGGTTGAGGCCGCTGACGGTCCAAGCCCGACGCTGGCGGATCGTGTACTGCAGGCTCAGCGGGCTGACGTGGGGCCCGGCGGTGTCGAACCACAGCGTCGAGTTCACGCCGGGGATCCAGCCGTCGCGCGAGCCGCCGAGGACGCCCTGGTCGCGGTTGACCGTCACGCCGAGCGGCGAGTCGGTGTTGCCGATGTCGAAGAAGTCGCCGTTGACGGCCGCGAGGGCACCGTTCCAGGCGCCGAACTGGCTGACCTTCTTGCGGCTGGTGACGTAGGTGGGGGAGAGCTCCTCGAAGGTGAGGTCGGGCGCGTCGAGGCTGACCGTCACCAGGTTCATCCGCACCTGGCCCACGGGCTGGCGGCCGTCGACCTGGTCCCACTCACGCAGCACGACGCCGGGCGCGATCTCGTAGCTCACGTCGTTCTTGACCTGGGCGGCGCGGCCGCGCAGGTTCGGCGGCGGGCCGACCAGCGTGCCCGGCTTGCCGTCGGAGGTCTGGTTGCGGCCGCGGTAGCCGCTCGTCGCGCCCCAGGTGCCCGCCTGCCGGCCGGCGGTGTCGCCGCTGCCCCCGTCGTCGGCCACCGAGGGGCCGACACCCAGACCGGCGACGAGCACGGCCGTGGTGGCGATCGTCAGGGCGCGAGTGCGGGTCGGCTGGGAGGGCACGGGACGGCGCGTGGAGGAAGGCACGCGCTCCAGAGTAAAGGACGTCGTGGGGCTGGTGGGAAAATTGGGACAGACGGCCCGGCGTGCCGCCTAGGCTGCGGGTCGTGCCCGTCGAGCCCGAGACCGTCGTGTGGAACACGCTGCACGCCGCCGACAACCTCGACGTGCTGCCGCTGCTCGCACCGGGCTCGGTCGACGTCGTCTACACCGACCCGCCCTACAACACCGGCAACGACTTCGCCTACGCCGACCGCTTCCGCGACGGCTCCCACGCCGACCCCCACGCCGGGCGGCACGCCGCCTGGACCGCGATGATGCGACCGCGGCTCGAGGCGGTGCGCGAGGTGCTCGCGCCGCACGGCGCGGTCTTCGTGAGCATCGACGACAACGAGGCGGCCCACCTGCGGCTGCTGATGGACGAGGTCTTCGGCGAGGCCAACTTCATGGCGCAGATCGTGGTCAACCTCAACCCCAAGGGCCGCCAGCTCGGTCGCGGGTTCGCCACCAGCCACGAGTACGTCCTGGCGTACGCCCGTCACCTCCCGTCGTGCCTCGTCGACGGCAGCACCACCGACTCGGTCGACGAGGCCGACTTCCCGCTCAGCACCCCCGACGGGCGTCGCTTCCGCTACCTGCCGCTGCGCAACACCAACAAGAAGTTCAACCCCGTCACCGCGCCCACGCTGCACTTCCCGCTGCACGGCGACCCGGAGACCGGACGCGTGGCCACCACGGAGTTCCCCGGCAGCCGGCCACTCACGCCCGTCTTCGGCGACGGCCGCCCGGCCGTGTGGCGGTGGTCGCGGCCCCGCGTCGACGAGCGTCCCGACGACCTCGAGTGCCGGGTGATCCGCGGTCGGACCGGCGAGCGCGCCGACATCTTCCAGCGCGACTGGCTGCACCGCGAGGGCGGGCGCCGCAAGAAGCTGCGCACCATCTGGCTGGCCGAGGAGATCGGCTCGACCGACTCCGCGGTCGCCGAGCTCAAGGCGCTCGTCGGGCACGTCTTCGAGTCGCCCAAGCCCACCGGGCTCGTACGCCGCATCCTCGCCACGCTGCCCGACGACGTCCTCGTGCTCGACCCGTTCGCCGGCAGCGGCACGACTGGCCACGCCGTCGCGCTCGCCAACCTCGCCGACGGCGGCACGCGGCGCTGCATCAGCATCAACTCCACTGAACCGACCCGGGTGGGCTCCAACGCCCACCTCGCCGGCCTCGCCACGGTCGCCGACATCACCCGCGCCCGGCTCGCCGCCGTCGCCGAGCGGCTGGGCGGGGGGCTCGAGGTCGTCGCGGAGTCCCCGGATATCCGGTGACTTTCGGGGTTGTCACACCAGATCTCGGGTGACAACCGTGAGACTCCCCGGATATCCGGGGACTTCCGGCGAGGTCAGACCCCGGCGGCGCGCTCGAGGGCCTCGAGCTCGTCGTCGAGGTACTGCAGGAGGACCTGGAGGCGCGGGACCGTACGCCGGCAGCCGGTGAGGCCGAAGCACATCTTGCCGTCGTACGACGTGCAGGTGATGTTGAGCGCCATGCCGTTGATCGGGATGGAGAGCGGGTAGGTGCCGACCAGCCGGGCGCCGTTCCAGTAGTGGGTGGTGCGCGGGCCGGGGACGTTGCTGACGATGAGGTTGTAGGGCGGGCGCACGATGCCCTGCATCCGGAGGATCGGGCCGAGGATCGCCGGCGCCTGGCCGAGCGCGCTCATCGCGAGGATCTGCGCCGGGGTCATCGCCGAGAGGCTCTGCTTGCCGTCGAGCATCGAGCGGTGGATCGCGGCGAGCCGGTCGGCCGGATCGGGCAGGTGGGTGCCGAGCTGCACCATCACCGAGCCGACGGCGTTGCCGCCGTCGCCGGAGGCGAGCTGCGACTGCTTGGCGTTGAGGCCCACCGGGACCATCGAGACGAGCGTGGTCTCGGGCAGGGCGTCGAGCTCGGCGAGGTAGGTGCGCATCGCCCCGCTGACCATGGCGAGCACGACGTCATTGATCGTCGTGCCGGTCGCCTTGCCCACTGCACGGAGGCGCTCGACGGGCCAGTCCTGCGCGGCGAAGCGCCGCGAGCCGGTGATGCTCTGGTTGAGGATGGTGCGCGGGGCATAGAGCGAGAGCGCGGACGTCTCGTTGCGCACGCTCTTGTTGAGGGTGCGGATCAGCGCGGCCGGCATCCCGGCGGCCTCGGACGCGATCGCGAGCGCCGTGCGGACGGTGGCGGCGGAGACGTCGGCGAGCGAGGCCCCACCGTCGTCGGTCGGCTCGGCGCGCGGGGGGCGCGGCCGCATCGCCCACGGCGCGGGCATGTCGCGCTCGTCGGGGTCGGTGGACAGCACGCTGGCCAGCAGGCGCATCGCCGAGACGCCGTCGACGAGCGCGTGGTGGGTCTTGGTGTACATCGCGACGCGGCCGTCGCGCAGGCCCTCGATGACGTGGGCCTCCCACAGGGGGCGCTCCCACGCCAGACGGGTGCTGTGCAGGCGCGAGCACAGCTCGAGCAGCTCGCGGATGCGCCCGGGCCTGGGCAGCGCGCTGTGGCGCACGTGGTGCTCGATGTCGAAGGCCTCGTCGGGCTGCCACACCAGCTGGCCCGCCGTACGCGCGGAACGGTGCGGGTGCTTGAGGAAGAGCGGGGCGATCTGGTCGACGTCGCGCATCTGCTCGTACATCTCGCGGACGTAGCCGCGCCCGGCGCCCTCGGGCTTCTCGAAGAGCTGCAGGCCGCCGACGTGCATCGGCATGTTGCGGTTCTCGGCGAGCAGGAAGCCGGTCGCAGTCGGGTCGATCGGGTCCACCACTGGGTTCTCCTCCGCGTCCGCCTCGTCCCCCGGGGCGAGGGCGTCCGGGCATCCTCTCGTCCCGGTGACGACAGCCACAAGGGCCTACGTCACGCCGCGGACCGCGCGCCGCTCAGGCCTGCAGCGAGTGGGTGAGCTCGGCGACGAGGGCGTCGACGACGGCGACCAGGTCACCGCCCGACTCGTGCGCGACGGCGCGCTGGCGCTGGTAGGACGCGCCGCGCGTCGGGATGTCGGCGACGCTGCGCAGCTCGGCCTCGCAGCCGAGCCGGCGCGCGACGGGCGTGAGCCGCTCGAGCAGGTCGTCGAGGTCGTCGGTGACCAGCCGCTCACGGTTGCTGTCGTCGAGGATGATGATCGCGTCGAGGCCGTAGCGCGCGGCGCGCCACTTGTTCTCCTGCACCTGCCACGGCGGCAGCGTCGGCAGCTGCTCGCCCGCGGCCAGGCGGGTGTCGAGGTCGACGACGAGGCAGTGGACGAGCGCGGTCAGCGCAGCCAGCTCGCCGAGGTCGGACATGCTGTCGCAGACGCGGTGCTCGAGGGTGCCGATGTGCGGCGCGGGGCGCACGTCCCAGCGCACGTCGGCCATCGAGTCGATGATCCCGGTCGTCGTCTGGTCGGCGATGCACTTCTCGAACTCGGCCCACGTGTCGAAGGTGAAGGGCAGCCCGGCGGTCGGCAGCTGCTGGAACATCAGCGCCCGGTTGGAGGCGTAGCCGGTGTCCTGCCCGGCCCACACCGGCGAGCTCGCGGACAGCGCGAGCAGGTGGGGGTACGTCGTCAGCATCGAGGCCAGGACCGGCATGACCCGGTCGCGCTCGGGCATCCCGACGTGCACGTGGACGCCCCAGATGAGCATCTGGCGGCCCCACCACTGGGTGCGGTTGATCAGCTCGGCGTAGCGGTGGCCCTCGGTGAGCTGCTGGTGCGACCAGTCGGCGAACGGGTGCGAGCCCGCGCCGAGGAGGTCGACGCCGAGCTCGTGGGCGGCCGGCAGCACCACGGCGAGGGTGTCGCGCAGGTCGGCCGCGGCCTCGCCGGCGGTGTCGCAGATGCCGGTGACGACCTCGACGGTGTTGCGCAGCAGCTCCTTGTGCAGCCGCTCGGGCCGCTCGAGCCGGCCGCCGGCCAGCTCGTGCACCTCGGAGGCGGTGCTGGACAGGTCGCGACTGACCCGGTCGATGAGGGCGAGCTCCCACTCGACACCCAGCGTGGGCCGCGGCGACGAGTGGAAGTCGATGCGCATGCGACCACTCTAGGGAGCGGCCCGCGCGCCAGCCTCACCCCTGCGACCCCTGTGCCGTGGGTCCCGGCACCGGTGCGAGCATGGCCGCGTGGACCAGCGTGACGGGCAGGCGTACGACGACGAGGCCGAGGCGGAGGCCCGGGCGGAGGCGGCCGCGGAGCGGACCCGCGAGGTCCACCTGACGATGGACCTGTGCCTGCGCATCGGCGAGATGCTGCTCTCCTCGGGCGCCGGCGCGGCCGACGTCACCGCCACCATGCGCTCGGTCGCCGACCACCTCGGGCTGCGCCAGGCCGAGATCGACGTGACCTTCACGGCCCTGTCGATGAGCCACCAGCGCTCGGCCGACGACGTACCGATGCTGATGCTGCGCCACGTGCAGCAGCGCGACATCGACTACGAGGACCTCACCGCCGTCGACCACCTCGTGCGCGACGTGCTCACCGACCGCGCCGACCTCTACCTCGCGCGCACCCGGATGGCGACCATCGTCTCCCTCGGCCACGCCTTCCCCCGCTGGGCGGTGACGGTCGCGTGGGCCGTGATGGCCGCGGCCGTCGGCGTCTTCCTGGGCGGAGGGCCGGTGGTCTCCGCGGTGGCCGCGGTGGCGGCGGTGCTGATCGACCGCGTGCAGATGGCGCTGGCCCGGCGCCGGCTGCCGTTCTTCTACCTCCAGGTCGCGGGCGGAGCGATCGCCACCCTGCTCGCGGCCGCGGTGGCCGCCAGCCCGGTCGAGGTCGACCCGTCGCTCGTCGTGACCGCCAACATCATCATGCTGCTCGCCGGCATCGGGCTGATGGGTGCCGTGCAGGACGCGCTCACCGGCTTCTACCTCACCGCCAGCGCCCGCCTCATCGAGGCGATGATGGCGACGGCGGGCATCATCGCCGGGGTCGGCCTGGGCATCTCGGTCGCCGACGGGCTGGGCCTCGAGCTCGGCCAGCTGGTGCCCGGCCAGCTCGGCTACTCCGCGCTGCCCACCGTCATCGCGGGGGCGGCGCTCTCGGCGGCCGCCTTCAGCGTCGCGTCGTACGCCCCGCGCCGCGCCGTCGTGCCGGTCGCCGCGATCACGGCCGTCGCCGCGCTGGTCTCGCAGCTGGTCACCGTGGGCGGCTTCGGCCGGGCCGCGGCGGCGGGTGCGGCCGCCTTCTTCATCGGCCTCGTGGCCTACGCCGTGGCCGGGCGGGTGCGGGTGCCGCCGCTGGTGGTGGCGGTCCCGGCGATCGTGCCGTTCCTGCCGGGCCTGTCGATCTATCGCGGCCTGACCTTCCTGGCCGACGGGGGCTACTTCGTGTCCCAGGGGATCTTGGCGCTGATGACCGCGATCTCGACCGCGATCGCGCTGGCCTCCGGGGTGATCCTGGGGGAGTACGTCGCCCAGCCGCTCAAGCGCGAGGCCCGCAGGCTGGAGGGCCGGCTCGCCGGGCCGCGGCTGGTGGGACCGTTCCGGGCGTTGACGCGCGCGGAGCGGCGGGCGCTCAGGAAGCAGACAGACGGCTGAGCTCGGCGAGCCAGCGCGCGTGCGCACCGTCGTACGGCGCCGCGCCGGCGCGCACCGCGGCGAGCACCTCGTCGCAGCTGGCCCGCGCGGTCTCGACGACGTCGGCGGGGTAGCGGTAGGCCACCTGGTGCTCGGCGAACTCGTCCTCGTCGTCGACGAAGACCTCGCCGGGGCCGGCGGGCGCGACCTCCCACGGCGCCGACGCGGCAGGCGGGAGCTCGTCGGGGAGCCGGATCACGTCGAGGTCGAGGTCGACCGCGCGGAGCACGTGCCCGTCCCAGGTGGCGGGCGTGGTGACGTCGACGTAGAGGTCGCACCAGATGCCGGGCGCCTGGAACGTCGGCAGGTGCCACCTGCCGGGCTGGACGAGGGTGACGCAGTCGACCGCGGAGTGGAACTCGTGCCCCGGGCGGTGGTTGTGCGTCCCTCGCGGGTAGCCGAGCCACTCGCCGTGCTCGTCCTCGCCGAGGTAGAGCCCGACGGACTGCCAGTGCGGGCGGTCGCCCCACTTCGTCATCTCGCAGCGGATCAGGGTCCCGGGCTCCATGCCCGACAACCTAGGCGACGAAGTGCCCTCTCACGTGCAGCTCAGCGGGGGAGGGTGACGGTGACCGTGGTGTCGCCCGGCGCGCTGGCCAGGTCGACCCGGCCGCCGTGCGCGGCCACGATCGCCTCGACGAGCGAGAGCCCGAGACCGGCGCCGCCGGCGCGGGTGCGGGCGGTGTCGCCGCGCACGAAGCGCTCGAAGGCGCGCGGGGCGAGGTCGGGCGGGAAGCCGGGGCCGTCGTCGTGGACGCTGAAGCCCACCGGTGTCCCGGTGACGGTGACGGTGCTCCCGGCGGGGGTGTACTTCCGGGCGTTGGTGAGCAGGTTGGTGAGCACCTGGTGCAGCCGCGCGGCGTCGCCGGTCACGGTCAGCGGGGCGTCGGGCAGCGAGAGCCGCCACTGGTGGTCGGCACCGGTGACGCGGGCGTCGTTGACGGCCTCGAGCAGGAGGCGCGACAGGTCGACCGGCTCGCGCTCGAGCGGCCGGCCCGCGTCGAGGCGGGCCAGCAGGAGCAGGTCCTCGACGAGCGCGGTCATCCGCGCCGACTCGGTCTCCACCTTGTCCAGCGCGGTGCCGGTCGTCTCGGGCCGGCGACGGGCGAGCTCGGTGTAGCCGGCGATGGTGGCCAGCGGCGTGCGCAGCTCGTGCGAGGCGTCGGCGACGAACTGGCGCACCTGCTGCTCGCTGCGGTGGCGCTGCTCGAGGGAGCCCTCGACGTGGTCGAGCATGGTGTTGAGCGCCGAGCCGACCTGCCCGATCTCGGTGCGCTCGTCGGTGAGCCGCGCCGGCACCCGCTCGCTGATGTCGATGGCGCCCGAGGCGAGCGGCAGCTCGGCGACGTGGTGGGCCGTGGCCGCGACGTCGCGCAGCGGCGC
Source organism: Nocardioides sp. Soil774 (assembly GCF_001428125.1). GTDB lineage: Bacteria > Actinomycetota > Actinomycetes > Propionibacteriales > Nocardioidaceae > Nocardioides. Next base: position 338,492 of record NZ_LMSM01000001.1, read on the forward strand.
GAGCTGGCGGCGTACGACCCAGGTGCCCGCACCCGCGGCGGCGAGCACGCCGAGCAGCGTGGCGAGCAGCTCGAGGCGGATGAGGTCCTCGAGGGTCCGGTCGAGCTCGTCGGTGGGGAGCGCGGCGAGGTCGTAGCCCCCGCGCGTGCTGGGCTGGGACAGCACCCGGTAGCTGCCGAGGTCGGCGAGCGTGACGGTGCGCGGCTCGGCCTCGCCGGCCACGTCGATCAGCGGGCGCACCTGGGCGGCGTCGAGGCTGCGCGGGCCGACGTCACCCTCGTCGCCGGCGACCACGCCTGCGTAGCCGGTGCCGTCGGCGGCCACGTGCCCGAGCACCGCGCCGTAGCCCTGGCCGAGGAAGGGACGGTCGTCGCCGTCGTCGTCGAAGTGCTCCGGCGGCAGCTCGCCGCGACGCGGGCCGCCGAAGCCGCGCCCGATGCTGGCCCGCAGCTCGTCGTCGAGCTGCTGGGTCAGCTGCGAGCGCATCGCGAGCGTGGTGGCCGTGCCGATGAGCAGCCCCGCGAGCGCGACCAGGAGCACCGAGACGGCGACGAGCCGAGCGGTCAGGGTGCGCGGGAGCCGGAGAGTGGTCATCCGGCCGGCTTCAGGACGTAGCCCGCGCCGCGCATCGTGTGGATCATCGGCTCGCGGCCGGCGTCGACCTTCTTGCGGAGGTAGGAGATGTAGAGCTCGACGACGTTGGCCTGCCCGCCGAAGTCGTACTGCCAGACGCGGTCGAGGATCTGCGCCTTGCTCAGCACGCGGCGCGGGTTGCGCATCAGGAAGCGCAGCAGCTCGAACTCGGTGGCGGTCAGGGCGATCTCGTCGCCGCCGCGGTGCACCTCGTGGCTGTCCTCGTCGAGGGTCAGGTCGCCGACGACGAGCACGTTGCCGGCGTCGGCCTGCGCCGCGGTGCCGCCGCGCCGGATCAGCCCGCGCAGCCGCGCCACGACCTCCTCGAGCGAGAAGGGCTTGGTGACGTAGTCGTCGCCGCCCGCGGTCAGCCCGGCGATGCGGTCCTCGACCGCGTCCCTGGCGGTGAGGAACAGCACCGGCACGTCGCTGCCGTCGGCGCGCATGCGGCGCAGCACCTCGAGGCCGTCGAAGTCGGGCAGCATGATGTCGAGCACGACCGCGTCGGGGCGGAAGTCGCGGGCGGTGGCGACGGCGTCGGTCCCGGTGTGCGCCACCTGGAGGTCCCAGCCCTCGTAGCGCAGCGCCATGGCCAGCAGCTCGGCGATGTTGACCTCGTCGTCGACGACGAGCACGCGCACGGGGGAGCCGTCGGGGCGGGTGAGCTGCATGGGAGGCATCCTGCCCCGGATTGCTGTGTGGTGGCTGTGCGGATCCTGTCCGCTGCTCCTCAGCCAGGCCCGGCACGGCGCCCCCACGAGTCTGGGCGAGCTCAGGGGTCGCGCACAGGTCGCTCACAGGCCGGGGTCGGAGGCTCGGGCCATGAGCGACGACAAGCCCCGTGACCTCCCCAACGACCACCCCCACGACCACCCCCACGACCACCCTGCCGACCAGACCCAGCCGGTGCGACCCGGCGCCGCACTGCCGCCCGCGCCGGGCGCCGCCCCCGACCCGGCACCTGCAGCGGCGGCATCGGCGTACGAGCCGGGTGTGGCGCATCAGGCTGCGCGCCGTGGCTTCTGCGACCGGTTCCGCTCGCTGCGCAGCACCGACGGGAGCCGTACGTTCGGGCTGGCCGCGCTGGTCGCCTCTGCGCTCGCGGGGGTGATCGTGGGCGGCCTCGGGGGCGCCGTGGTGCACGCGGTCACCGACGGCCACGACCGGGGCGGGTGGATGGAGCAGCGCGGACCGGGCGGGCGGTTCGAGGGGGACCGCGACGGCGACCGGGGTCCCGGGCCGATGTTCGGCGGTCCCGGCGGCCCCGGCGGCCCCGGCGGCCCCGGGCAGGTCCAGCCGACGACGCCGCCGGACGACGACGACAGTTCCGAGGGCTGAGGGGCTCGGTCCGGGGCCCCGGCGGCCGGGTTGTCGGGCCCTCCCTGACGTTGTCAGGCGTTGCAAGGGCCGACAACGTCAGGGATCCCCGGCCGACCGGGGATCCCGCGTTCCGGGACCGCAGGTGCGAAAGCGGTTGTGGCAGTGGGCGAGAATGTCGATCGTTGTGAAGATCACCTACCCGCCGGAGCTCCCGGTCTCCGCGCGCCGCGACGACATCGCCGCGGCCATCCGCGACCACCAGGTCGTGATCGTCGCCGGCGAGACCGGGTCGGGCAAGACCACCCAGCTGCCGAAGATCTGCCTCGAGCTGGGCCGCGGGCAGGGCGCGGCCGACGGCGGCAAGCTGATCGGCCACACCCAGCCCCGGCGGATCGCGGCCCGCTCGGTGGCCGAGCGCATCGCCGAGGAGCTGGACACCGAGCTCGGCGACGTCGTGGGCTACCAGGTGCGCTTCACCGACCGCACCAGCCGCGCGAGCCGGGTCAAGCTGATGACCGACGGCATCCTGCTCGCCGAGCTGCAGCGCGACCGCGACCTGCGCAAGTACGACACGATCATCATCGACGAGGCCCACGAGCGCAGCCTCAACATCGACTTCCTGCTCGGCTACCTGAGGCGGCTCCTGCCGCGCCGCCCCGACCTCAAGGTGATCATCACCAGCGCCACGATCGACGTCGACCGCTTCGCCGCCCACTTCCAGGCGCCCGTCGTCGAGGTGTCGGGGCGCACGTATCCCGTCGAGGTCCGCTACCGCCCGCTCCTCGAGCTGCCGGAGGACGACGAGGAGGGCGAGCCGGTCCAGCGCGACCAGACCGAGGCGATCGTCGACGCGGTGCGCGAGCTGTCGGCCGAGGGGCCGGGCGACGTGCTGGTCTTCCTGCCCGGCGAGCGCGAGATCCGCGACACCGCCGACGCCTTCGAGGCGCTGAAGAGTGACCGCCTCGAGATCGTCCCGCTCTACTCGCGCCTCAGCGCCGCCGACCAGCACAAGGTCTTCTCCTCGCACTCCTCGCTGGTGCGCCGCGTCGTGCTGGCCACCAACGTCGCCGAGACGTCGCTGACCGTGCCCGGCATCAGGTACGTCGTCGACACCGGCGTCGCGCGCATCAGCCGCTACTCGGTGCGCACCAAGGTGCAGCGCCTGCCCATCGAGCCGATCAGCCAGGCCTCCGCCAACCAGCGCTCCGGGCGCTGCGGGCGCGTGTCGGAGGGCATCGCGATCCGGCTCTACTCGCAAGAAGACTTCGAGGGCCGCCCGGAGTTCACCGACCCCGAGATCCTGCGCACCAACCTCGCCAGCGTCATCCTGCAGATGGCCTCGCTGCGCCTCGGCGACATCGCCCGCTTCCCCTTCGTCGAGCCGCCCGACCGGCGCAACGTCAAGGCCGGCACCGACCTGCTCGAGGAGCTCGGCGCGCTCGCGGCGGCGAACGACCGGCCCGGCGTACGCCTCACCGCCGTCGGCAAGCGGCTGGCCCGCCTGCCGATCGACCCGCGCCTGGGCCGGATGATCCTCGAGGCCGAGCGCCTGGGCTGCGTGCGCGACGTGCTCGTCATCGCCGCGGCCCTCTCGATCCAGGACCCGCGCGAGCGCCCCGAGGAGCAGCGCGCGCAGGCCGACCAGCTGCACGCCCGCTTCACCCACGAGACCAGCGACTTCCTCACCTGGCTCAACCTGTGGCGCCACCTCAAGCAGCAGCAGAAGGAGCTGTCGTCGAGCGCGTTCCGCCGCATGTGCAAGCGCGAGCACCTCAACTACCTCCGCATCCGCGAGTGGCAGGACTACGAGTCCCAGCTGCGCCAGGTCGCCAAGGAGATGAAGCTGGAGGTCGGGCACCCCTCCGACACCCCCGACGAGGACGGCATCCACCAGGCGCTGCTGTCCGGCCTGCTGAGCCACATCGGCGCGCTCGAGGAGCGCGAGAAGCCCAGGGCGGGGGAGCGACGCCCGATGCGGGAGTACGTCGGCGCCCGCAACGCGCGCTTCGCGATCTTCCCCGGCAGCGTGCTCAAGCGTCGCAACCCGGCCTTCCTGATGAGCGCCGAGCTCGTCGAGACCTCGCGTCTGTGGGCCCGCCAGAACGCCGCGATCGACCCCGAGTGGGCCGAGCGGCTGGGCGCCCACCTGGTCAAGCGCACCTACTCCGAGCCGCACTGGTCGCGCAAGCGCGCCGCGGTCATGGCCCGCGAGCGGGTCACGCTCTACGGCGTGCCGCTGGTGGCCGACCGGCTCGTGCAGTACGGCAGGATCGACGCGCCCCTGGCTCGCGAGCTGTTCATCCGCCACGCGCTCGTGCAGCGCGAGTGGGACTCCCGCCACAGGTTCCTCGCCGAGAACACCCGCCTGCTCGAGGAGGCCGAGGAGCTCGAGCACCGGGCCCGGCGCCGCGACATCGTGGTCGACGAGGAGACGCTCTTCGAGTTCTACGACCGGCGCGTGGGTGCCGACGTCGTCAGCGGGCAGCACTTCGACCAGTGGTGGAAGCGGGCGCGGCAGAAGAAGCCCGACCTGCTCACCTTCGACCCGGCGATGCTCACCCACGACACCGCGGGGGAGGTGCGGGCCAACGACTTCCCGACCCAGTGGCACGACAGCGACGAGGCCGGGCTCACCTTCCCGATCAGCTATCACTTCGAGCCCGGCGCGGCCGACGACGGCCTCACCATCGACGTACCGGTCGCGACCCTCAACCGCATCGAGGCCGACGACTTCTCCTGGCTGGTCCCGGGCCTGCGCGAGGAGCTCGTCACCGAGCTGATCCGCTCCCTGCCCAAGAACCTGCGGGTCGCGATGGTGCCGGCGCCCAACACCGCACGCGAGTTCCTCGCCGCGACCCCGCCCGGAGCCGAGCCGCTGCTCGACGCGCTCGAGCGCTTCGCGCGCAGCACCCGCAGCCTGGTCATCGACCGCGACGCGTGGGACTGGTCGAAGGTCCCCGCCCACCTGCGCCCGACCTACCGCGTCGTCACCGAGGAGGGCGCGGTCGCCGGTCACGGCAAGGACCTCGACGCCCTCAAGGAGCCGCTGCGGCCCACCTTCGAGCAGGCGATGGCCGACGTCGCCGCCGACTCGGGCGTGACCGCGACGGGGCAGACGACGTGGACCTTCGGCGCCATCGAGGAGTCGTTCGTCCAGCGCCGCGCCGGCCACGAGGTGCGCGGCTTCCCGGCGCTCGTCGACGAGGGCGCCACGGTGGGCCTGCGCGTGCTCGCCACCGCGGACGAGGCCGCGGCCCAGCACCGGCTCGGCGTACGCCGCCTGGTGCTGCTCGCGCTCGGGCCCGCGCGGTCGGCCGACGACGTGCTCGCGACCGCCGGCCTCGACCAGCGGGCCAAGCTCGCGCTCGTCGGCTCGCCCTACGCCTCGGTGGGCGAGCTGCTCGACGACCTGCGCGCAGGCATCGTCGGCGAGGTCGTCGACGCGCGACCGGCCGTCCGTGACGAGGCGGCGTACGACGCAGTGGTCACGGCGGCCCGCCGGGCCGTCGCCGAGCGGACGCCCAGCGCGGTGCACGAGGTGATGCGCGTGCTGGAGGCGTGGCGCGCGTGCGACAAGGCGATCTCCGGCCGCGCCGACCTCGTCACGTTGCCGGCCCTCACCGACATGCGCGCGCAGGTCGGCAGGCTCATGGCGCCGGGCTTCATCGGGGAGGCGGGAGTCGCGCGGCTGCGCGACTACCCGCGCTACCTCGCCGCCGTCGCGCACCGCCGCGAGCGTCTCGACGGACAGGTCGCCCGCGACCGCCAGCTCATGGACCAGCTCGCCGGCCTGCAGGAGGCGTGGCTGCACGCGGTGGCCGCGCTGCCCGACGGCCAGCCCCAGCCGGCGCACCTGCGCGAGGCCAGGTGGCTGCTCGAGGAGTACCGCGTCTCGCTCTTCGCCCAGCAGCTCGGCACCGCGACCAAGGTCAGCGACCAGCGCATCCGCAAGGTCATGGGCACGACCTAGGCTGGGTCGGTGAGCGATCGCACCCACCACCGTCCGATGACCCCCGGCGACGGGTTCTTCGCCGAGATCGCGGGTGGCACCGACCCGGCGATGCTGCGCGAGGCCGGCGACCTGGCCGCGACCGTGCTGGTCCGCGGGGCGCGGGAGTCCGAGGACCCCGCGCTGGCCGAGCGCGTCGTGCACCTCGCCGAGAGCGAGGGCCTCGAGACGCTCGCCGAGGTCTGGTCGGGCGCGCCCGCCGACACCCTCGCCGGCAGCCTGTGGCGGCTGTTCCTGCTGCGCTCGTGGGTGCACGCCGACCCCGAGCGAGTCGCGCGCGAGTACGACGCCGGCCAGCGCCGCGTCGACGTGGCGCGCGTGGTCGCTGGAGTCGCCGACCCGCCAGGCCCCGACGAGCTGCGCCGGATGGTCGACGAGGTGCTGCGCGGGATCGCGCGGGGCGACTTCGCGGTCACCCTGTTCCGCGCCGCGGCCTTCGCCCGGATCGTCGCCGCCGGGCGCGCGGCGCTCGGCCGGTCGTCGCACGACGAGATCACCCGGATGCTCGCGCTGTCGGAGCAGCTGGAGGCGGCCGGTCTGGGGGAAATGCGCGACGCGCTGGGATGAGCCGTTAAAATGGGCCCTGCGAGTGCGTCGGGCTGTGGCAGCCCCGGGTCCCAAAATAAGCCGCTACGAGCGGCCACGCGCCGTGAGGCGCTCCCGGTCCGGCGCACTCGCACATCTCTCCGGGGCCTCTAGGCTCGGGAGATGACGTTGCGCCGCCGGATCGCCGGTCTGTTCTCGGGCTCCACCGCCGGTGAGGTCTCCTCGACCTATGCCCCGGAGGTCGACGGCGAGCCCGACCCGGGCGAGGTCGTGTGGGCCTGGGTGCCCTACGAGGACGACCCGAGCCAGGGCAAGGACCGGCCCGTGCTGGTGCTCGACACCGAGGACGAGGGCTGGACCGGGCTGATGCTGAGCAGCCAGGACCACGACCGAGACGCCGCCGACGAGGCCCGCCACGGACGCCACTGGATGGACGTCGGCTCCGGTGGCTGGGACCCGCAGGGCCGGCCGAGCGAGGTGCGCCTCGACCGGCTGCTCCACCTGCGGCGCGACGGCGTACGCCGTGAGGGTGCGGCGCTGGACCCCCGGATCTTCGAGGAGGTCGTCGCCGCGGTGCGCGGGCTCTCCCGTTAGGGTTTCGGCGTGTCCGGACCCCGTGCTGCCCGCTCCGCCCCCCGCGCGAACCCTCGCGCGACGCTGCGACGCAGCGCTCTCGTCGGCTGCGCGCTGACGATCGGCATGGGGCTCGCGGCGTGCACCGTCGACGGCGAGCCGGAGCCCGGCCCGACCTCGTCGCCGACCCAGGGCCAGACCGGCGGCGCCTCCGACAAGCCGCGCCGGATCACCTTCGGCGCCTACGGCAGCGAGGAGGAGGTCGCGGCCTTCCAGCGCGTCGTCGACTCCTTCAACGCCTCCTCGACGACCCGCCAGGTCACCTTGAAGTCGTGGCCCGACCACGAGTCGGCGCTCGAGGACGTGCTCGCGGGCAACGCGCCCGACGCCTTCCTCACCTCGCGCATCGACCTGGGCCAGCTGGTCGGCGCCGACGCGCTCCAGCCGGTCAGCCTGCTGCTCGACGAGCGCGGCGTCGACTTCGGTGACCGCTTCTCGCGCGACGCCGTCGACGCCTTCGCGATGGACGACGAGCTGCAGTGCATGGCGTACTCGGTGTCGCCGATGGTCGTCTACTACAACACCGACATCGTCGACTTCGACAAGATGGAGCGGCGCGGGCTCGACGTGCCGACGGCCAACGACGAGGGCGTGCGCGAGCGGTGGACGCTCGCCCAGTTCGAGGCGGCGGCGCGGTTCGCGTCGCGGCGCGGCGACCCACGAGGTGTGTGGATCGACCCGACGCTGCAGGGCCTCGCGCCCTTCATCTACTCCGGCGGCGGCCAGGTCTTCGACGACGACCGCGACCCCACGTCGCTGGCCTTCTCCGACGACTCCACCCGCGAGGCGCTCAACCAGACGCTGGCGATCCTGCGCGACCCGACCCTGACGCCGACCAACGCCCAGCTCGCGCGGGCCACGCCCCTGCAGCTCTTCAAGCGCGGCGAGCTGGCGATGATCGCCGGGTTCCGCAACCTCGTCCCCGAGCTGCGCGCCACCGAGGGCCTGGACTTCGACGTGCTCCCGATGCCGGTCATCGAGGACCGTGCCACCGTGGGCGACATCAACGGCCTCTGCATCTCCGCCGACTCCGACTACTCCGGTGACGCAGCGGACTTCATCGCCTACGCCGTCTCCGACGCGGCGATCGCGACCGTCTCCTCCACCGGCTACATCGTGCCGGCCAACACGGAGGTCGCCGCCTCCGACGACTTCCTCGCACCCGGGGAGGAGCCGGCCAACGCGGCGGCGTTCAGCCAGGGCATCCGCTACATGGTCGTGCCGCCGTTCATCGACCAGCGCGTGGAGCTCAACGACGCGGTCACCCCGCTCCTCGAGCGCCTCGTCACCGCGCCGGGCGTGCTGGACCTCGAGCAGGTCACCGACGAGATCGACCAGGTCTCGCGCACGATCCTCTCGCCGGAGGAGACCGAGTCGCCCTCGGAGTCGCCGAGCGAGAGTCCCTCGGAGTAGGGCTCTTCCCCTACCCCGCGTCGGCCGCCAGGATCGCGCCGACGAGCGCGCCGGTGACGAGCTCGGCCTGCCACTGCCGCGCGCCGTAGGACGCGAGCTGGGCGCGTACGGCGTCGGCGAGCTCGGCCGGCTCCCGGGTCTCCGGCGGCGCCCACATCAGGCGGCGGAGGTAGTCGGGGGTGAGGAGGTTCTCCACCGGCAGGTGGTGGACCTCGGCGAGGTTGAGCATCGACTCGCGGGCGGCCTTGAAGCGCCGGTCGGCCACCGGGTCGCGCTCGGCCCAGGTGCGCGGGTGCGGGGGGCCGTCGCCGCGGGGGGCGCGGGAGGGCAGCTCGTCCTCGGACATCTCGCGCACCCGCTGGAGCGCCTCGACCCAGGCGGCGGAGTAGCGGCTGGCGCCGCGGCCGTGGAAGCCCTGCGTCGCGAGCAGGGCGCGGCGGTCGGAGGGCATCGTGGTGGCGGCGACGACGATGGCCGAGTCGGGCAGGATCCGGCCCGGGGTCACGTCGCGCTCGGCGGCGATCGCGTCGCGCGCCTCCCACAGCGCCTTCGCGGCGCCCAGGGACCGGCGTCCGCGTAACCGGTGCACGCCCGACGTACGTCGCCAGGCGTCGACGCGGACGGCGGGCTCGAAGCCCAGCAGGTGCTCGAACTCCTGGCGGGCCCACTCGGCCTTGCCGGCCTTCTCGAGCTCGGTGGCCATGTGCTCGCGCAGCTCGAGGAGCACCTCGACGTCGAGGGCGGCGTAGTCGAGCCAGGCCTCGGGGAGCGGCCGGGTGGACCAGTCGGCCGCGGAGTGCTCCTTGCGCATGCGCTGGCCCAGCACGGTCTCGACGAGGGTGGCGAGACCGACGCGCGGGTAGCCGAGCAGGCGGCCGGCGAGCTCGGTGTCGAAGAGGCTGGTCGGGGTGAGGCCGATCTCGCGCAGGCAGGGGAGGTCCTGCGTGGCGGCGTGCAGGATCCACTCCGAGCCGACCAGGGCGTCCTGCAACGGGGCGAGCGTGGTCAGCGGGATCGGGTCGATCAGCCAGGTGCCGGCGCCCTCGCGACGCAGCTGGATGAGGTAGGCGCGGTTGGAGTAGCGGTAGCCCGACGCCCGTTCGGCGTCGATGGCCACCGGACCGGTCGCGGCGGCCAGCGCGGCGCACGCCTCGAGGAGCCCGGCGTCGGTGTCGACGATCTCGGGCAGGCCGTCGCGCAGCTCGAGCAGCGGCGCCGGGGGAGCCTCGGGCTCCGCCACGGGCTCCTTCACGGGCTCTGCCGGCTCGGCGGGGACCTGTTCGGTCTCGGGGGTGTCGGTCATCAGGTCAGGGGCCGCGCTGTCCGCGTCGGCTCGGGATGGCGATGACGCCCTCGGGCACCGGGGGCAGCCCCACGGCGGTGCACATCAGCTCGCCCCACGCCTCGACGTGGGGGGTCATGTCGAGGCCGTCGGCGTCGTCGACGTCGGGGGTCCACGAGGCGCGGATCTCGACCTGGGCGGTGCCCTCCTCGTCGGCCATGCCGCCGAAGCTCTCGGTGGTCACGCACGTCACGGTGCCGGACGCGGCGTGGAAGGCGGCGCCGTGGGCCTCGAGCGCCTCGGTGAGCCACGACCAGCCGACGGCGGCCAGCATCGGGTCGGCGCCGAGCTCGGGGTCGATGTCGGCGCGGGCGTAGGCCACGCAGCGGTAGGTGCCGTCCCACGCGTCGTTGCCGGCCGGGTCGTGCAGCAGGATCAGCCGGCCGGTGCCGAGGTCGTCGTCGTCGACGGTGACGTCGGCGCTGAGCGCGGACGACCACGGCGCGATGCGCTGCGGCGCCGGCATCTCCTCGCAGAAGACCTCCGGGCGCAGCGAGGCCCGACGCATCGTCTCCACGGCCGCGCGGAACTCCGCGGGTCCAGCCGCGGCAGCACTGCCCGGGTGGGTCTCGTGACGGGCCACCATGGGGCCAGAGTAGGCCAGTGCCGGCATCCGGCGATGTGCCGCCACGCCGCCTGACCTGCGAAGATTCGGGGCGTGACCGACGCCTCCGCCGCCCCGCACCCCGGACTGTCCCGGAGCCCGTTCCTCCGGGCCGCCCGCGGCGAGCAGCCGTCGCACACGCCGGTGTGGTTCATGCGGCAGGCCGGGCGCTCCCTCCCGGAGTACCTCGAGGTGCGCGAGGGCATCGGCATGCTCGAGTCCTGCATGGACGCCGACCTCGTCACCGAGATCACCCTCCAGCCCGTACGCCGCTACGGCGTGGACGCTGCGATCTTCTTCTCCGACATCGTGCTGCCGCTGAAGGCCGTCGGCGTCGACCTCGACATCTTGCCCGGTGTCGGGCCGGTCGTGGCCTCCCCGGTGCGCACCCTCGCCGACGTCGAGGCGATCCCCGACCTCACCGCCGAGCACGTGCCCTACATCAGCCGGGCGGTGCGCCAGCTGGTCACCGAGCTCGGCGCGACCCCGCTCATCGGCTTCGCCGGGGCGCCGTTCACGGTCGCCTCCTACCTCGTCGAGGGCGGTCCCTCCAAGGAGCACGCGAAGACCAAGGCGATGATGTTCGGCGCCCCCGACGTGTGGGACGCGCTGATGCGCAAGATCGCCGGCATCGCCGCGACGTACCTCCGCATCCAGGTCGAGGCCGGCGCCTCCGCCGTCCAGCTCTTCGACTCCTGGGCCGGCGCGCTCACCCCGGCCGACTACCGCGCGTCCGTCATGCCCCACTCCCAGCGGGTGCTCGCCGCGGCCGGCGAGCTCGGCGTGCCGCGGATCCACTTCGGGGTCGGCACCACCAACCTGCTCGGCCTGATGGGCGAGGCCGGCGCCGACGTGGTCGGCGTCGACTGGCGTACGCCGCTGGAGCTGGCGATCCCGCTCGTGGGCGACCGCGCGGTGCAGGGCAACCTCGACCCCACGCTGGTCTTCGCCCCCACCGAGGTGATGACCGCCCGTGCGGCCGAGGTCATCGAGGCCGGTCGCGCCGCCAGGGGCCACATCTTCAACCTCGGTCACGGGGTCATCCCCTCGACCGACCCCGGTCAGCTGAAGGCGCTCACGGAGTTCGTGCAGGCGTACTGACCAGCGCCCAGCGCGGTGACCACAGGCTCTGCTGAGGCGAGGTAGGACCGTGCCTGGCGCACCAGCGCGGTCTGCAGGTCGCGCAGCGGCTCGGGCACGCGCTCGGCGTGGCGGCGCACCATCAGCAGCGTGACCGTCGTCAGCCCCTGGCCGGTCAGGATCGGCCGGGTGGTGAGCACCCCGGCGCGCACCAGCGGGTCGGCGGCGATGGAGAAGTCGGGCAGGATCGAGATCCCCAGCCCGGCCGCCACCATGGCCTTGCCCATCTCGGCGCCGTCGGTGGCGTACGTCGTCGGCGGCAGCGCGCCGCCGAAGACCCGGTGGGCGTAGCGGTGCATCACGAATCCCGGGCGCATCAGCACGTGGGGCTCCGCGCGGAGGTCGTCGACGCTGAGCCGCACCTTGGCCGCCAGCGGGTGGTCGGCACGCAGGCAGGCGACCGGCGTGCCCTCGATGAGCCGGTCGGCGACCAGCGTGGACGGCACCTCGTCGCCCGGGAGCACGTTGACCAGCCCCAGGTCGAGCGAGCCCTCGCCGAGCCCCTGCTGGATGTCGGCCTGCCGACCCGTGACGACCTCGACGCCGCCGGACCCGTGCCGGGCGTGCAGGTCGCGCAGCGCCGGGGCCAGCAGGCTGGAGGAGGCGGTGCTGACCGTGCCGATGCGCAGGACGCGACGGCGTACGGACTGCTGGCCCGCCGCGCGGCGCAGCCGGTCGACGGCCTCGAGCACCTCGGTCATGTTCTGCAGCAGGTCGAGCCCCTGCCGGCTGATGCGCGATCCCGTGCGGCGCCGGTCGAGCAGGGTCGCGCCGAGCTCCTTCTCGAGCTTGGTCACCGCCTCGCTCAGGGCGGGTTGCGAGATGTGCATGGCCTCGCTCGCCCGTCGCAGCGAGCCGTGCTCGGTCACCGCCGCGAGGTACTCCAGCTGTTCGATCCGCACCCGTTGCTCCTGGTCTCGTGTCGCGGGGTGGTCGGCAAAACCTGCTGCCGCCCTGTCGTGGTCCGGCGCCCCGACTGCTTAAAGTCTACTAAGTAACTATACAAAACGGGAGGAACCCACCCATGACCACCCTGCGTGTCCGACCCACCCCCAGTCGCACCAGCCGCAGCGGCCGCACTCCCGACCGCCACGCCGCCACCCCCGGCGGGACCGGGGCGCACGCCCACCGCCCCGGGGCCGACGACCTCCTGGCCGAGTGGGCGCCCGTCCTGGCCGCCGTCGGCGAGGGGGCGCTCGAGCGCGAGCTCGCCGGCGAGCTGCCGGTCGAGGCGGTCCGCCTGCTCAAGGCCGAGGGGTTCGGTGCGCTGCGCGTGCCCGCGGCCCTCGGCGGCGGTGGTGTCGACGTCGTCGGGCTCACGCGGCTGTGGGTCGAGCTCGCCGCGGTGGACGCCAACCTGCCGCAGGTGTTCCGGGGCCACTTCGCCCTCGTCGAGGACCGGCTCTGGCACCACGCGCGCTCGAGCGACCAGCGGGTGTGGTTCGACCGGTTCGTCGCCGGGGAGATCGCCGGCAACGCGTGGTCGGAGGTGGGCTCCGACATCGACCTGCCCCGCACCGTCCTGCGCCCGCGCGCCGACGGGTCCTACCGCCTCGACGGCACGAAGTACTACACGACCGGCACCATCTTCGCCGAGTGGGCCGACGTCCACGCCCGCGTCGCCCGTCCCGGTCACCCCGACGAGGTGGAGGAGCCGACCGCGATCGCGCTCGTCGACACCCGGGACGCCGGCGTGCGGGTCACCGACGACTGGAACGGCTTCGGGCAGAGGGGCACCGGCAGCGGCACCACGACCTTCGACAACGTCGGCGTGCCCGCCGACCACGTGCTGGCCTTCGAGGACCGCTTCCCCCACCAGACGGCGTTCTACCAGCTCAACCTCCTCGCCACCCTGACCGGCATCGCGAGGGCGGCCCTCGCCGACGTGGTCGAGGCGGCGCGGAAGCGCACCCGCAACTTCTCCCACGCCAACGCGCCACGGGTCCGCGACGACGCCCAGGTGCTGGCCCGCGTCGGCGAGATCGCTGCCGCGGTCTACGCCGCGGAGGCCGCCACCCTGCGCGCCGCCGCCAGCGTGCAGGCGGTCGCAGACGCCGCCACCGCGACGCCCGACGTGGTGGCCGCGCTGGTCGAGGCCGCCGAGGTGGAGGCGTCGACCGCGCAGGTGGTCGTCTCCGAGCTCGTCCTGCGTGCCACCTCCGACCTCTTCGACGTGCTCGGCGCCTCGGCGACCGCGCGACCGCTCGCCCTCGACCGCCACTGGCGCAACGCGCGCACGGTCGCCTCGCACAACCCGCGGATGCTCAAGGCGCGCGTCGTGGGGGCGTACGCCGTCAACGGCACGCCGCCGCCCTATGCCTGGTCGATCGGCGGCACCCGCCGTCGCCAGGAGTGGGTCGACCCCCGGGCGCCGCACGAGGGTGCCACCAGCTGACCGGTCACGCACCGGCTCCGGGAAGGGGGTGGCGGGCAGTGCCCCGCCCTGCCTGCAAGGCACTGCCTGCCACCCCCTCGACATCCCCGCGTCACGTCGTGCCCGGGTCGGGCGCCAGGCGCTGCTAGGTTTGTCTACAAGATCGATAGAGATTAAGAACCTTGGGAAAGGACTCACCACCGACATGAAGTTCCACTGGTTCCTGCCCACCAACGGCGGCGACGGCCGCCAGGTCGTCAGCGGAGGCCACGGCGTCTCGCACGGCGCCGGCGGCCGGCCGGCGAGCGTCCCCTACCTCGGCCAGGTCGCGCGCAGCGCCGAGCAGCTCGGCTTCGAGGCTGCGCTGACCCCCACGGGGGCCTGGTGCGAGGACGCCTGGCTGACGACCGCGATGCTCGCCCCGCTGTCGGAGCGGCTCAAGTTCCTGGTGGCGTTCCGTCCCGGCATGACCTCGCCGACCCTCGCCGCGCAGATGGCCGCCACCTTCCAGAACCTCTCGGGCGGGCGGCTCCTGCTCAACGTCGTGACCGGAGGGGAGTCGCACGAGCAGCGGGCCTACGGCGACTTCCTCGACAAGGACGCGCGCTACCAGCGCTGCGACGAGTTCCTCGACATCGTGCGCCGGCTCTGGGCGGGGGAGCAGGTCACCCACGCCGGGCGCCACCTGCGCGTCGAGCAGGCCCAGCTCCAGCAGCTGCCCGACCCGGTGCCGGAGATCTACTTCGGCGGCTCCTCGCCCGCAGCAGGGGAGGTGGCGGCCAGGCACGCCGACGTCTACCTCACCTGGGGCGAGCCACCGGCGGCCGTCGCGCGCAAGATCGCGTGGATCCGCGAGCTCGCCGAGACCCAGGGCCGCGAGGTCCGCTTCGGCATCCGCATGCACACCATCAACCGGGACACCTCCGAGGAGGCCTGGCGTGAGGCGGACCGCCTGTTGGAGGGCATCGACGACGCCGAGATCCGGCGCGTGCAGGAGGGCCTGCGGCGCTCGGAGTCGGTGGGCCAGCAGAACATGCTCGCCCTCAACAACGGCTCGCGCGAGGGCCTGGAGATCCACCCCAACGTCTGGGCCGGCGTCGGCCTCGTGCGCGGCGGGGCCGGCACCGCGCTGGTCGGCAGCCACGAGGAGGTCGCCGACCGCGTCGAGGAGTACGCCGCGCTCGGCATCGAGGAGTTCGTGCTCTCGGCCTACCCCCACCTCGAGGGTGCCTACCACTTCGGCGAGGGCGTGCTGCCGCTGCTGGAGAAGCGCGGGCTGTGGACCAACCCGGCTCCCGTCGGCGCCCGCGCGTCGGTGCCCTTCGGCGGCCAGCGGGCCGCCTCATGAACACCCCCGTGAGTGCCCGTGTCGCCGTGGTGGTCGGCAACCCCAAGCCCCGCTCCCGGACGTACGACTCCGCGCTGGCGCTCGCCGACCGGCTCGGCGGGGCCGACCTGGTGGTCGACCTGGCCGACCACGCCGCCGACCTCTTCGACCACGAGGCCGCGAGCGTCGACGACCTCGTCGAGCAGGTCTGCGGCAGCCTCGTCGTGATCGTCGCCAGCCCGACCTACAAGGCGACCTACACGGGCCTGCTCAAGGCGTTCCTCGACCGCTTCCCGCACCAGGGCCTGGGCGGGGTGACCGCCGTGCCGCTGATGCTCGGCGGCGCCGAGACCCACGCGCTCGCGGTGGAGCACGCGCTGCGCCCGCTGCTCGTCGAGCTCGGCGCCTCGGTGCCGACCCCAGGGCTGTTCGTCCTCGACTCCGCACACGCCGACCCGGCGCCGTACGACGCGTGGTTCACCACCGCGCAGCAGCTCCTGCCCGCGCTCCCGGCCCCGGCCGCGAGCACCCCCGAGACCCCCCAGGCGGTGTCCGCATGACCTCCCACCCCGTCCTCCAGCAGCCCGCGCTCGACCAGCGCACGCTGCGCGACGCCTTCGGTGCCTTCCCGTCCGGCGTCGTCGCCGTGGCCGCGTCGGTCAAGGGCCAGCTCACCGGCATCGCTGCGTCGTCGTTCACCTCGGTGAGCATCGACCCGCCGCTGGTGTCGTTCTCCGTCGCGACCACGAGCTCGACGTGGCCCCTGCTGCGCGAGGCCGACCGCCTCGGCCTCAGCGTGCTCGCCGACCACCACGACGTGGTGTGCCGCCAGCTCGCCGGCCCGCGCGAGGAGCGTTTCGCCGGCCTGCCCTTCAAGGTCACCGGCAACGGAGCGGTCCTGCTCGACGAGGCGGTCGCGACCTATGACTGCTCGATCCACGAGGAGGTCGTCGCCGGCGACCACGTCATCGTGCTGCTGGAGGTGCACGAGGTCGGCAGCGGCGACGGCGAGCACCCGCTGGTCTTCCACCGCTCCGCCTTCGCCAAGCTGCACCGCGACGACCTCGACCCGGCCCGCCTCGACGGGCGGATCAACGGCGCCGACGTGGACCGCGGCAGCGACCACTCCGAGAGCAAGGAGGACGCAGCATGAACCTCACCCCACGACGTTCTTCGACTCCCCCGCTTCGCTCCTCCGCCGAACAACGCCGCGGGGACCCCGAGAACAGCGAGCACCTCACCCAGGCCGCACCCTCCCCGCGCCGGGTCGCCCTGGCCTCGGCGGTCGGCGCCACCATCGAGTGGTACGACTTCTTCCTCTACGGCACGGCCGCGGCCGTCGTCTTCGACAAGCTCTACTTCAACGGCCTCGACGGCCCCGCCGCGCAGTTCGCGGCCTTCGCCACCTTCGCCGTCGGCTTCTTCGCCCGCCCCGTCGGTGGCCTCATCTTCGGTCACTTCGGCGACCGCATCGGGCGCAAGCAGATGCTGTTGCTGACGCTGGTCATCATGGGCGTCGGCACGGCCCTGATCGGCCTGCTCCCGACCTACGACTCGATCGGTGTCTGGGCGCCCATCGCCCTGGTGGTGCTGCGGGTGCTGCAGGGCATCGGCGTCGGAGGGGAGTACGGCGGCGCCGTGCTGCTGGCCGTCGAGTACGCCCCGCCCGGGCGCCGCGGCTTCTACGGCAGCTTCGCGCACATCGGCGTGCCCGGTGGGCTCGTGCTGGCCGCCGGCGCGTTCTCGCTCGCCGGGCTGCTGCCGGAGGAGGCGTTCCTGGCGTGGGGATGGCGCGCGTGCTTCCTGGTGAGCATCATCCTGCTCGGCATCGGCGCCTACATCCGCCTCTCGGTGATGGAGACGCCCGAGTTCGCCAAGGTGCAGGAGCGCAAGGAGATCTCGCGGCTGCCGCTGCGCGACCTGCTCCGCGAGCAGAGGCGTCCGCTCCTGCTCGGGATGGGCACCCGCTTCATCGAGGGCTTCACCTTCAACCTGTTCTCGGTCTACCTGCTGGCCTACGTCGCGACCAACCTCGAGCTGCCGCGCGCCTGGGCGCTCGACGCGATCATCGTCGGCGCGGCGCTCGGTGTCGTGCTGGTGCCGGTCGCGGGTGCGTTGTCGGACAAGGTCGGCCGCAAGCCGGTCTACCGCGTCGGCGCCTGGGTCGGCCTGCTGTTCGCCTTCCCTGCGGCCTGGCTGGTGCAGACGGAGAGCAGGTGGGCGATCTCGCTCGTCTTCGTGGTGGGCCTGGGCGTCGTCTACGGCACGGTCTACGGACCCCTGGCCGCGTTCTGGTCCGAGCTGTTCGACACCCGCTACCGCTACACCGCGCTCAGCACGCTCTACCAGGTGTCCGGGATCCTCGCCTCCGGCCTGACGCCGCTGATCGCGGCGTGGCTGGTCACGAAGGGGGACGGCACCCTGTGGTGGGTCGCGGGATACAACGTGCTGGTCGCGGCGATCTCGCTGGTGAGCGCCCGCTTCCTGCCCGAGACCCGGGGCCGCGGGCTCGACCGCGTGGACGCGGCCGCCCGCGCGGACCGGGAGCCCGTCACGGTCTGATCTACGTGGTCTTCTTGGCGGCCCGCTTGCGCGTCGTCGTCTTGACGGCCGGCTTGCTCGCCCCCTGGCCCTTCACCCGGAACCGCATCAGCCCGTCGTCGGTGCTGGTCTCGAGGTAGGGCTGGGCGGCGAGCAGGCCCTGGAGGCCGCGGTGCTCGTAGTTGCGGGGGTCGAGCGAGGGGTGCGTGCGGCTGAGGTGCTGGCCGATCGCCCCCGGCGCAGCCCAGCCGTCGTCGCCGGCCACCGCGTTGACCGCCTTGGTCAGCGCGCTCGGCAGGTTGATCTCCGGCACGGGGTCGGCCTCGGCCGAGGCCGTCTCGGCGTCGGGGTCGTCGCTGCCGGTCGCGGGGTCACCGAGCGACTCGAGGCGGATGAACTTGTCGCACGCGTTCTGCAGCGACGCCGGCGTCTTCTTCTCGCCGAGGCCGTAGACGACCTTGCCCGACTCGCGCAGCCGCAGCGCCAGGCTGGTGAAGTCGCTGTCGCTCGTGACGAGCGCGAAGGCCTCGACGTTGCCGGCGTAGAGCAGGTCCATCGCGTCGATGATCATCGCGGAGTCGGTGGAGTTCTTGCCGCGGGTGAAGGCGCCCTGGTGCATGCCGCGGATGGCGCGGACGTTGAGCTCGTTGCTCCAGCCCTTGAGCCGGTCCGACGACCAGTCGCCGTAGGCGCGCTTGATGGTCGGGTTGCCGAACTTGGCGACCTCGTCGAGCAGCGCCTCGGCGTAGGAGTAGGAGGTGTTGTCGGCGTCGATCAGCACGGCGATGCGGTCAGAGCTCACGTTGGCGTCCACACCCAGCAGCCTAGGGTGGTGGCGTGCGGGACGTGGTGGTGATCGGTGGTGGCGTGGCCGGCCTGGTCGCCGCCCGCGACCTCGCCGCAGCCGGACGCGACGTGCTGCTGCTCGAGGCGTCGCCGGAGGTCGGTGGCAAGCTGCGCCGCGACGAGGTCGCCGGGCTCACCGTCGACGTCGGCGCCGAGGCGATGCTGGCGCGACGGCCCGAGGGCGTCGACCTGGCCGCCGAGCTCGGCGCCGAGCTGGTGCACCCGACCTCCGCCGCCTCCGCGGTGTGGTCGCGCGGCGCGCTCCGCACGATGCCGCGCTCGCTGATGGGCGTGCCCTTCGACCTCGACCAGCTCGCCGCGAGCGGGGTGCTCAGCGCCCAGGGCCTCGACCGTGCGCGGCACGAGAGCGTGACCGACGTCGGTGACGACGTCTCGGTGGGCGACCTCGTGGCCGCCCGGCTCGGCGACGAGCTCGTCGACCGGCTCGTCGAGCCGCTGCTCGGCGGGGTGTACGCCGGCCACGCCCGGCGCCTCTCCGCGGCCGCGGCCGTGCCCCAGCTGCTCGCGATGGCGCGCCGCGGGAGCCTGCTCGAGCAGGCCGCCGCCGTCCCCGTCTCCTCCACCCCGGTGTTCGCCTCCCTGCCCGGCGGGATGGGGCGCCTGCCCGGCCTGCTCCGCGACGGCGGCGGCTTCGAGGTGCGCACCTCGGCGACCGTCCGCGCGCTGCGGCGTACGGCGTCGGGCTGGTCGCTCACCGTCGGCCCCACCACCCACCCCGAGACCATCGAGGCGGCCGCGGTCGTGCTGGCCACGCCGGCCGCGCCGGCCGCCCGCCTGCTGGCGGACGTCGCGCCGGAGGCAGCCTCCGACCTCGCCACCATCGAGACCGCCAGCGTCGCCGTCGTGACGCTGGCCTTCCGGGCCCAGGACGTGCCCGACGCGCTGTTCGAGCGCTCGGGCTTCCTCGTGCCGCCGGTGGAGCAGCGCGCGATCAAGGCCTCGACCTTCTCCTTCGCCAAGTGGGCGTGGGTGCGCGACCTCGACCCCGACGTCATCGTCCTGCGCACCTCGCTCGGCCGCCAGGGCGAGGAGGCGACGCTGCAGGCCGCCGACGAGGGCCTGGTGCGGGTCTCGCTCGCCGACCTGTCGTCGCTGGCCGGCATCACCGCCCGGCCCCTCGACTCGCACGTGCAGCGGTGGGGCGGCGGGCTCCCGCAGTACGCCGTGGGCCACGTCGACCGGGTCGCGCGCATCCGTGCCGCCGTCGACCGGCACCCGGGGCTCGCGGTCTGCGGGGCGGCGTACGACGGCGTGGGCATCCCCGCGGTCATCGGCTCGGCCCGCCGCGCTGTGGCCTCGGTCACCCGGGCAGAATGAGGTCATGAGCACGGACTCCGACCAGGCGACGAAGACCAACGCCGCGCGCACGCGCGAGCTCAACGACACGATCCGCTACACCATGTGGTCGGTCTTCCGGCTGCGCGACGTCCTCGGCGACGCCGACCGCGACGCCGAGGCCGCCGACCTCGAAGCGCTCCTCGAGGTGCTCGCCGAGCAGGACGTCAAGGTCCGCGGGATCTACGACGTCAGCGGCCTGCGCGCCGACGCCGACCTGATGGTGTGGTGGCACGCCGCCGACTCCGAGCAGCTCCAGGGCGCCTACAACGCGCTGCGCCGCACCGCCTTCGGCCGACGGCTCGAGCCGGTCTGGTCGCAGATGGCGCTGCACCGCCCCGCCGAGTTCAACAAGTCGCACATCCCGGCCTTCCTCGCCGACGAGGAGCCGCGCGCCCACGTGTGCGTCTACCCGTTCGTGCGGTCCTACGAGTGGTACCTCCTCGAGGACGCCGAGCGCCGCGCGATGCTCGCCGAGCACGGCAAGATGGCCCGCGGCTACGCCGACGTGCGCGCCAACACCGTGGCGTCGTTCGCCCTCGGTGACTACGAGTGGATGCTGGCCTTCGAGGCCGACGAGCTGCACCGCATCGTCGACCTCATGCGCGACCTGCGCGCCTCGACCGCGCGCCGCCACGTGCGCGAGGAGGTGCCGTTCTACACCGGCTCCCGCGTGACGCCGGCCGAGCTCCTGGCCCGCCTGCCCTGACCCGGCAGCCCTGACCCGCCTGCCCTGACCCGCAAGGGTCGGGGGAACGCGGCACCGGCCCACGGCGTCCCACCACCATGAGCACCGCCACGAGACTGCGACCCCTCCGCGCCGCCCTCGCCGCCCTTGCCCTGACCCTGCCTCTCGCCGCCTGCTCCACCGAGGCCGAGATGCGTGCCGTGGACCCCGCGGCCGCCGGCGACCCGGCGGCGGCTGTGTCGAGCGACGCCGCGCCCCGGCCGGTCCCGGAGGGCAGGGTCACGACCAACGGGCTGGTGACCTTGCTCGACGACGGCGGCGGCCCGGAGCTCTGCCTCGGCCCCGTCGCGGAGTCCTACCCGCCCCAGTGCGGCGGCCCGGCGGTCGACGGCTTCGACTTCGGCGACGTCGGCGCCGAGCGCGCCTCGGGGGTCACGTGGGGCTCGTACGCCCTCATCGGGACCTACGACGGCACCACCTTCACCGTCACCGACTCGACCCCCGCCGCGCTCTACGACCCCATGGCCGCGCCGCCGGTCGACGGGCTGGACGCCGCCTGCTCCACCCCGGGCGGCTCGGGGGCCGGCCGGACCTCGCCCGAGGACCTCGACGCCACCCTGGCCGCCGCCTCCGCGCTGCCAGGCTACGCCACGTCCTGGCTGAGCGGCGACACCATCAACGTCGCCGTCACGGAGGACGCCGCGGGCGCCGAGGCCACGCTGCGCCAGACCTGGGACGGCGGGTTGTGCGTCACCACGGTCGAGCGGACCGACGCCGACCTCACCGCCATCAACACCGAGCTGCAGGCCGCGCTCGGCGACCAGCTGCTGACCAGCGGGTCGACCGCGCCGGACACCCTCGACGCCCATGTCGTGTTCGACGACGGATCGATCCAGGACTGGGCCGACGCGACGTACGGCGCCGGGCTGGTGCGCGTCACCTCGGCGCTCGTCCCCGCCGGGTGAGGGCTACTTCTTCTCGCTGAGCGTGATGCTGATCGAGTTGATGCAGTAGCGGTCGCCGGTGGGCGTGCCGAAGCCGTCGGGGAAGACGTGCCCGAGGTGGGAGCCGCACTTCGCGCAGCGCACCTCAACGCGCTTCATGCCGTGCGAGGTGTCCTCGATGTACTCCACCGTGTCGGTCATCGGCTGGTAGAAGCTCGGCCAGCCGCAGCCCGAGTGGAACTTGGTGTCGCTGGTGAACAGCTCCGAGCCGCACGCCTTGCACGAGTAGGTGCCCTCGGTCTCGGTGTCGGTGTACTCACCGGTGAACGCGCGCTCGGTGCCGGCCTGGCGGAGCACGGCGTACTCCTCGGGGCTCAGCTCCTCGCGCCACTGCTCGTCGGTCTTCTGCACGTCGTAGGCCATGGGCCCGAGTTTAGTGGGGCGGTGGCTGCCGCCCGGCGTCCGGTGGGCACCGGGCGGCTGGCACTGTGGTCGGCATGGAGACCACCCAGATCCGCCTCGCCCGCCGGCCCGAGGGCGAGCCCGACGACACGACGTTCACGACCGCCACCGAGACGCTGCCCGAGCTGCAGGACGGCCAGGTCGCGCTCGCGATCCGCTACCTCTCCCTCGACCCCTACATGCGCGGTCGCCTCAGCACCGCCAAGTCCTACGCCGACCCGGTGGAGATCGGCGACGTCATGGTCGGCGGCACTGTCGGCGAGGTCGTCGAGTCGCGCTTCGAGGGCCTGGCTCCCGGCGACTTCGTGCTCTCCTACTCCGGCTGGCAGAGCGCCGCGGTCGTCGACGGGCGGCAGGTCCGCAAGCTCGACCCGTCGCTCGCCCCGGTGACCACCGCGCTCGGCCTGCTGGGCATGCCCGGCTTCACGGCGTACGCCGGCCTGCTCGAGATCGGGCGCCCCCAGGAGGGCGAGACCGTGGTCGTCGCCGCCGCCACCGGTCCGGTCGGCAGCGCGGTCGGGCAGATCGCGCAGATCAAGGGCGCCCGCGCCGTCGGCATCGCGGGCGGGCCCGACAAGGTGCGCGCGCTCACCGAGGAGTTCGGCTTCGACGCCGCCCTCGACCACCGTGCGCCGGACTTCGCCGAGCAGCTCGCCGCGGCCACGCCGGACGGCGTCGACGTCTACTTCGAGAACGTCGGCGGCAAGGTCTTCGACGCCGTGCGCCGGCGCTTCAACACCTACGCCCGCATCCCCGTGTGCGGTCTGGTCGCCAACTACAACCTCACGGGCCAGCCTGAGGGCCCCGACCGGATGCCGGGGCTGATGGGCCAGGTGCTCACCCAGAGCCTCACCGTGCGCGGCTTCATCCAGAGCGAGTTCACGCAGAGCCACGGTCGCGACTTCGTGCGCGACATGGGGGAGTGGGTCGCCAGCGGCCGCGTGCGCTACCGCGAGGACGTCGTCGACGGGCTGGAGAACGCGCCCGCCGCCTTCGCCGGGATGCTGCGCGGGGAGAACTTCGGCAAGCTCGTCGTCCGCGTCAGCGGCTGACCCCCGGCTAGGGTCGCGTCATGGCGAAGGCGTCGGAGGCGTACGTCCGCGCGGGGGAGCGCGAGGTCAGGATCTCCTCCCCCGAGCGGGTCATCTACGAGGCGACCGAGCGGACCCCCGAGGTCACCAAGCTCATGGTCGCGGAGTACTTCACGAGCGTCGAGGAGGGCCTGATGCGTGCGCTGCGCGACCGGCCCACGGCGCTCGAGCGGTGGACCTCCGGCGTACGGCCGGGGATGAAGCTCGCGACCGGACCGCAGGACCGCAACGCCGACGCGTTCTACCAGAAGCGCGTGCCGAAGGGCGCTCCCGACTACCTCGAGTCCGTCGAGATCACCTTCCCGTCGGGACGCACGGCCGAGGAGATCTGCCCCACCGAGATCGCAGTGCCGGTGTGGTGCGCGCAGATGGGCGCGCTGACGTTCCACCCCTGGCCGGTGCGGCGCGACGATGTCGACCACCCCGACGAGCTGCGCATCGACCTCGACCCGCAGCCGGGCACGTCGTTCGCCGACGCGGTGCGGGTCGCGGGCGTGGCGCGCGAGCTGCTGGCGGACCTCGGCATGACCGGTTTCGCCAAGACCTCGGGCAACCGTGGCATCCACGTCTACGTCCGCATCGAGCCGCGGTGGGACTTCGGCGACGTACGCCACGCGGCGATCGCGTTCGGCCGCGAGCTGGAGAAGCGCGACGACGGCGTGACGACCGCGTGGTGGAAGGAGGAGCGCGGGGAGCGGATCTTCGTCGACTTCAACCAGAACACCCGCGACCGCACGATCGCCTCGGCGTACTCCCTGCGCCCCATCCCCGGCGCCCCGGTGTCCACGCCGGTGACCTGGGACGAGCTGGCCACGCTCGAGTCGCCCACGGACCTCAACCTCTTCGCCGTGCCGTCCCGGCTTGCCGTCGACGGCGACCCCTGGGCGACGATCGACGACGTGCACCACTCGCTCCAGCCCCTGATCGACCTGTGGGAGGAGCACCCCGTCGAGCTCAACTACCCGCCCGACCACCCCAAGATGCCCGGCGAGCCGCCGCGCGTGCAGCCGAGCAAGAAGGTCGAGGCGCACTGGGACGCCGAGGGCAACCGGATCCCCGACTGAGCGGCGCGTGAGGCGGGTTTCGCCGGCTCGGAAGTCGCCTCACGCACCGCTCGATCGGGCAGCGGTGCGTGAGGCGGGTTTCGCCGGCTCGGAACTCGCCTCACGCACCGCTCAGCCGAGCTCCCAGGGCGCGGCGACCGGGTAGTACTCCTGCAGGAAGTCCATCAGCAGGGCGTCCGCGCTCTCGGAGTCGAAGGCCGAGACCAGGTTGTCGGCGACGCAGAAGAAGTCGCGGTCGCGCTTGAGCATCTGCCGCAGCTGGACGGGCAGCTGCTGGTGGCCGAGGTCGACGTAGCCGTGGTGGGCGCCCGCGCGGAACGCCTGGCCGGTGACGAGGCCATAGCTCTGCGCGAACGACGACAGCAGCGACAGGTCGGTCGACGACCGGAACGGTGCGTGGGTGGTGCGCTCGACCTCGGCGGGGAACCGGGCCGCGATCTCCTCCAGGGTCGTACGCCGCTGCGGGTGCGGGCTGTGCATCATCGTGTGGGTCAGCGTCACGCCGAACGCCTCGGCCAGCGCGCGGCGGTTGTTGTGCGCCGCGGTGAGGTAGGGGCGGTCGTCGGTGCCGGGCAGGCCCACGGCGCGGTGGTCGGCGACGAACGCGGCGAACTGACCGCCCGGGGCGAAGAAGTGCTCCGGGCGACGCGGCCGGCCGAGGAAGACGTCGTCGTTGACGTAGACGAAGTGCTCGGCCAGGTCGGGCACGACGTGGAGCCGGGTCTCGATGGCGTGCGAGCTGAAGGTCGGCAGCGCCGAGGCCGGGAGGATGTCGCGGTGGTCGACGACGCGCACCCGGTCGTGGGTGGTGTCGAGCCACGACGGCACCTGGCCGGCGGTGACGAGGTGGATGCGGCGCACCCACGGCGCGAAGAGGTGGATGCTGCGCATGGAGTAGCGGAGCTCGTCGCGGCTGCGGTAGCGCGAGGCACCCCCGGCGCGGGCGCTGGGCGTGCCGCCGAGGTCGGTGGTGCGGGCGTCGCGAGCGGCGAGCCAGTCCTCGTCGTCGCCGTCTACCCAGGTGTAGACGACGTCGACGTCGAAGCGGACGTCGTCGACCGTCGGCAGCGCCATCGCCTCGAGGGTGGGGACGGAGACGCCCTCGACGTCGATCGTGGTGCGCGGCGAGCCGGCCGGCACCCGGTCGCCGAAGCGGTTGTGCGACGGCGCGAGCAGGTCGCCGTCGGGCGACTCCTCCCAGAACTGCACACCGATCTCACAGCCCTCGGTGAGGAGGCCGCCGTGCCCGCCGCGCATCGGCCAGGGCTCGAGGAAGAGCGAGGCGGTGCGGGTGCGGGCGAGGTCGTCGGTCATCGCCGCGACCGTGCCGCGCCGCTCGTGCCAGCCGCGCTCGGCCGGGTCGCGCACCGAGAGCCAGTCGGGCACCGGGGCCGCGGCCAGCGCGGCGAGGAATTCGCCGCGGCGTGAGGACGGCACGACCACGACCGGGTGCGGGTCGCGGCCGCGGGCGGGCATGACGAACCACCCGTCCCCGGTCGCCGCCGCGGCGGTGGTCAGCACCTCGAGCGCGGTCGTACGCGCCTGGGCGGGCGTGGTGCCGGCGGCACCGTCGGTCTCGGGCAGGTCGCCGAGCGGCCCGGGGCGCAGCCCGTGCAGCACGCGGCGCGGCGCCAGCGGGTCGGCGCGGCGGGCCACGGCGTCGCGGAAGACCGAGACCCACTGGCGAGCCAGCGCAGCGCCGTCCCACCGCCGCGAGCGCTCGAGCGCGGCCGCACCGAGGCGGGCGCGCAGCTCGTCGTCGGTCGCCACGCGCAGCATCGCGGCGGCCAGCGCGGCCTTCGAGGCCGGCGGCACGAGGAGGCCGTCGACGTCGTGGGTGATGATCTCGCGCGGCCCCGACGGGCAGTCGTACGACACCGGCGGGACGCCGGCCGACATCGCCTCCTGGAGCACGAGGGGGTAGCCCTCGCCGCGCGAGGCCAGCACGGCGACGCTCGTGCGCGCCCACTCGGCGGCCAGGTCGTCGGTCGAGCCGGGCAGCCGCACGCGGTCCTCGAGGCCGAGCTTGCGCACCTGCGCGGCGAGGTTGTCGGCGCGCGGGCCGTCGCCCCAGATCGTGAGCGTCCAGCCCGGCAGCTGCTCGTGGATGCGCCAGAAGGCGTCGACGACGTGCTCGAACTGCTTCTCCGGCGCGAGCCGGCCGGCGGTGACGAAGGTCTTCTGGTCGAGCGGCGAGCGCTCCTGCGGGTGCGAGGGCAGCGGGTTGGGGATGACGAGCAGCTCGGGCGCGGCGCCGCCGAGCCGCCCGGCCAGCCAGCGCGACATCGACTCGGTCAGCGACACCACGATGTCGGCGCGTGGCGCGAACTCCAGCAGCGCGCCCATGTCGTTGACCCGGCTCGAGGAGGCGCGGTGCTCCTGGTGGACCAGCGCGACGTCGGCGGGCGCGAGCTGGGCCACCACGGCGAGCAGCTCGGGGGTGGTGGTGACGAGCACGTCGGCGTCGACGCGCGGCAGCGCCTCGCGCAGGGCCGCGTCGGTGAGCCCGTTGTAGAGCGCGTCCCAGCTGCGCGGCACGATGACCGACTCGCGCTCGGCGAGCTCGGCCGGGTGCGTGCCGCCGATCGCGGCGGGTCGCTCACCGCGTACGTCGACGAGGTAGTCGACCTCGATCCCGTCGGCCAGCGGGTAGTGGGTCGTGGCGCCGCTGCGCGTCACGCTCAGGATGCGGACCCGGTGGCCCTCGCCGAGCCCGACCAGCGCGTTGGCCTGCTCGATCCCCGACCGCGCGGTGCCGCCCATGCCGTCGGCGTTGAAGAGGACGAAGACGATGTCGAGCGGGCCGTCGAGCGGGCCGTCGCGGCGGGTGCGGCGCACGGCCGCGCGCACCTTCCCCCCGAGCTTGTCGGTGAGTGCCACGTGTCGAGGGTCCTGTCCGGTGGAGGTCGCGGGAGCTGGTGTCTGGAGATGGGGTCGGCACGATCCTAGGGCCCGGCGCGTGGCCGATAGGGTGACCCGCATGCCGACGCCCCCCACCCCGCTGGTCCTGGTCTCCGGTTCCGGACGCAGTGGCACCAGCTCGCTGGCGGGCACGCTCAAGCGGCTCGGCCTGCACGTGCCGCAGCCGGAGGTCGAGGCGTCGGAGACCAACCCGCGCGGGTTCTACGAGCCGCAGTGGGTCATCGACTTCCACAAGCGCCACCTCAAGGAGCTCGCGCTGTTCAACATCGACAGCCGCCCGGCGGCCGTCGACCTGGTCGCTCACTACGTCGAGTCAGGCGTCCCCACGGTCGAGCTGCACGAGTGGCTGTCGGACCAGCTCACGGCGCAGCGGCTCGCCGGGGAGCAGGTCGTGATCAAGGACCCGCACGCGTTCTGGTTCGCGCAGGTCTGGGAGCAGGTGACCGCCGAGCTCGACGTCGACCTGCGCTGGCTCACCGCGCTGCGCCACCCCGCCGAGGTGGTCGGCTCGCGCGACATCGCCTACCTCTCCAGCCAGTCCGACGACCTGCGCCTGACCAAGGAGACCTCCAACGTCGCCGGCTGGGTGCACGCCGCGCTGCTGACCGAGCGGGCCGGCCGGGGTGGCAAGCGCTCCTTCGTGAAGTACGTCGACCTGCTCGCCGACTGGCGCTCCGCGCTGGTGCCGGTCCAGCAGCAGCTCGGGCTCGACTTCAACACTGATCTCACGTCGCGCGACCACCACGACGTCGACGACTTCATCGAGCCCTCGATGCGCAAGTCGCAGCTCACCTGGGACGACGTGCGCACCCCCGCCTGGCTGCAGGAGGTGGCCGAGGAGGTCTGGCAGCTGCTCGGTGTGCTCACCACCTCCCCGCACGACGAGGCCACGCAGGCGCGCCTCGACGCCATCCACGACGACTACACCGCGCGCTACGCCGACGCGGTGGCGCTCACCTTCGACCACACCCGCGCCGAGTCGGTGCTCGCCGCCCGCGAGGCGCGCGACGCCCAGCGCGCCACCGTCCAGCAGCTGCGCCGCGACCTCGAGGAGGCCCGCCGTGCCCGCTCGGGCGACGCCCCCGCCGTCGGCGGCCGCGAGGCGGCCCGCATCCTGCAGCGCGCTGTCGTACGCCGCGTGCGTCACCCGCGCGGCTGAGCACTCGTTGGTCGAGGAAGGCGCCCCGGCGCCTGTCACGAGACCTGGATCCGGTTTCGTGACGGTCGCTGCGCGACCTCCTCAACCAGCGGTGGTGGCGCTCAGAGGCCGGTGACGCCCTCGCCGCCGGAGCCGGCCTGCTCGTCGAAGTTCTCGTGCTCGATCAGGTGCAGCACCGGTACGCCGATCTTGCGCCGCGCGCGGGAGGTCCAGTCGACGTGGAAGAACTCGGCCACCACGTGGGGCCGGGTGAGGATGATCGCCTCGCGGGCATCGACGGCGGCGACGAGCGCGGCTAGCGCGTCGACGGGCGGCTCGGAGGTCACCTTGCCCGTCGCGGTGCCACCGGCGGCGCGGATGGCGGCCAGGGTCTGCTGGAGCT
The DNA here is from genome assembly GCF_001428125.1 of Nocardioides sp. Soil774. Lineage (GTDB taxonomy): Bacteria > Actinomycetota > Actinomycetes > Propionibacteriales > Nocardioidaceae > Nocardioides. Next base: position 367,288 of record NZ_LMSM01000001.1, read on the forward strand.
CCGACGACGAGCTCTCCTCGCACTCGCGGCGCAGCGCCTCGATGTCGACGTCGTTCATCGCCAGCGCGGGCGCGGCCATCAGGTCGCCCGCGCCGAGGGTGCCGAGCGAGGCCTCGACCCGGGCCGCGGCGTCCTCGAGCGGCAGCAGGACGTGGTAGACGACCGGGTCCTCGATCTCGGCGTGCAGCGAGCGCACCTGGGCCGCGTCGGCGGCGGTGAGGGCCTGCTCGACGAGCAGCACGACGTCGTAGGTGCCCTGGCCGTCGTGGATGGTCTCGTCGCCGTCGGGATCAGGGACGGACGCGTGGGGGGTGTTGTCGGTCATCGGGTGCCTCCGGTGTCGGTGCTGAGGATGTGGGCGAGGTCGTAGCCCGCGGGCTCGTCGAGCTGGTCGTAGCCGCAGCTCTGCGGGTCGCGGTCGGTGCGCCATCTCTTGAAGTGCGCAGTGTGCCGGAAGCGCCGGCCCTCCATGTGGTCGTACTTCACCTCCAGCACCCGCTCGGGGCGCAGCGCGGTGAAGCCGAGGTCCTTCCCGGCGCTCCAGCGGCTCTGGGTGCCGGGCACGCGGTCGGGGTTGGCGGTGAGGAACTCCTGCCAGCGCCCCCACGGGTGCTCCGCGACGTCGCAGACCAGCGGCTGCAGCTCCTGCCACAGCGACGCCCGCTTGGCGGCGGTGAAGCTGGCCGAGACCCCGATGTGCTGCAGCTCGCCGGCGTCGTCGTAGAGCCCGAGGAGCAGCGAGCCGATCAACGGCTCGTCGGGGGTGGAGGTCTTGTGCTCGCGGTAGCCGGCGAGCACGACGTCGGCGGTGCGCTCGTGCTTGATCTTGAGCATGGTGCGCTTGTTGGGCTCGTAGGGCGCACCCAGCGGCTTCGCGACCACCCCGTCGAGCCCGGCGCCCTCGAACTCCTCGAACCACCGCTCGGCCTCGGCCGGGTCCTCGGTGGTGCGGGTGAGGAAGCACGGCCCGGTGCCGTCGAGGTGCCCCAGCGCGTCGACGAGGGCGGCACGGCGCTCGGACAGCGGGCGGTCCATGAAGGACTCCTCGCCCAGCGCCAGCAGGTCGAAGGCGACGAAGCCGGCGGGCGTCTCGGCGGCGAGCTTGTCGACGCGGCTCGCGGCGGGGTGGATGCGCTCCTGCAGCGTCTCGAACTCCAGCCGCCACCCGTCGGGCCCCTGCAGGCCGACGAAGATCTCGCCGTCGAGCACGACGCGGTCGGGCAGCTGTGCGCGACAGGCCTCGACGACCTCGGGGAAGTAGCGGGTGAGCGGCTTGGTGTTGCGGCTGGCGAGCTCGACCTCGTCGCCGTCCTTGAAGACCAGGCAGCGGAAGCCGTCCCACTTCGGCTCGAAGCTCAGACCACCGTGCTTGCCCGGGTCCGGCACGCCGCTGACGCTCTTGGCGAGCATCGGCTGCACGGGCGGCATCACGGGGAGGTCCACGAGATCGAGCCTAGTGCGCCGTCGCCGGTCGGGCGCTCAGTCCTCGCCGCGGAGGGTGAACGACCGCAGCCGGTCACCGGCGAACCACACGCCGACCACCGTCACCACGAGGCTGGCGCCGATCGCCCACGGCAGGCTGGCCGGGTCGGGGAGCTGGTCGGAGAGCTCGTGGCCGACCCGCAGGCCCCACTGGCCGATGCTCAGCCAGGCGATGCCGGTGAAGAGGTTGCCGAGCAGGCTCTCCCAGATCAGCACGAACATCAGCGAGGCGATGACCGCGTGGCGGGTGACCGCCGAGATGGCCAGGAACAGCGCGGAGTACGCCGTCCCGGCCACGACCGCGCCCACGAAGAGCGCCCACGCCCGGCCGGCGTCCCCGGTGAGGAGGGCGGCCAGGAGGATCGGCAGCGACCCCGCAGCCAGCGTGGCGGCCAGCGCGACCAGCCACTTGCTGAACGCCACCGCGTAGCGGTTCACCGGCTTGGCGAGCAGGTAGACGATCGAGCCGTCGTCGACCTCGGGGCCGAGCACGGACGAGGCGGCGAGGATGGCGACCAGCGGCAGCACGAGCGGGTAGCCGAGGCCGGGCAGGAGCTCGAAGGCCGCCTCGCCGTCGGTGAGCGCGGTGACCAGCGCGACCAGCCCGACCAGGAGCACCGGGAAGGCGAGCAGCAGGAAGAAGCGCCGGCGTCCCAGCAGGGCCTGGAGGGCGAGCTTGGCAATGGTCGCGTTCATCAGGAGGCTCCCGTGGTCATCGGGCCACCAGGTAGGCGAACACGCTCTCCAGCGACTCGTCGCTGGGGGAGAGCTCGAAGATGGTCAGGTCGTGACGTCGGGCCAGCTCGGGCAGCCCGACGGCGAAGCTGCCCAGGTCGTCGACCTGGACGTCGAGGTGGTCGCCGCGCAGGGCCACCGCGCGCACCGACACCTGCTCCATGAGCAGCGCGGCCAGGGTGCGGTTGTCGCTGGACTGCACGGCGTACTGCACCGGGCGGTCGGTCATCAGCTGCCGGATCGCGCCGAAGTCGCCCGAGGCCGCGTGGCGCCCGGAGACGACCACCTCGATGTGGCGGGCCAGGCGCTCGACCTCCTCGAGGATGTGCGAGCTGAAGAGCACCGTGCGGCCCTCGTCGCCGAGGCGGCGGAGCAGGTCCATCAGGTGCATGCGCTGGCGCGGGTCGACGCCGTTGAAGGGCTCGTCGAGCAGCAGCACCGACGGGTCGTGGACCAGCGCGGCGGCGATCTTGACCCGCTGCCGCATGCCCTTGGAGTAGGTGTCGAGGCGCCGCCCGGCGGGCTCGACCATGTCGACGACGCCGAGGATGCGCTCGGTCGCGGCGGCCGCGTCGGGCAGGCGGTGCAGGTCGGCGTTGGCGCGGACGAACTGTCGACCGGTGAGGTAGCCGAAGCTGAGCTCGCGCTCGGGCACCAGCCCGATCCGGCGGTAGATCTCGGTGTTGCGCCACACCGGGCGGCCGTCGAGCGTGACGTGTCCCGACGACGGGGCGAGGAAGCCCGACATCATCGCCAGCAGCGTGGTCTTGCCCGCGCCGTTCGGGCCGAGCAGGCCGGTGACGCCGGGGCCGATCGTCAGCGAGACGTCGTTGACCGCGACGACGTTGCCGAACCAGCGCGACGCGGAGTCGAGGACCAGGGTGCTCATCGCGTGCCCACCTTCCGGAAGCGGGCCACCAGCCCGAGCAGGCAGCCGCCGATGAGCAGCAGCGCCACCAGGACGTACGCCGGCACCCACGCGCCGTCGACCGGGGCCGGGGTGTCGAGGCCTGCGCCCCACGCGTTGGCGAGCCCGTTGTGCAGCGACCAGGGGGAGACCAGGCCGACGCCGACGGACGCCGGGTCCTCGCCCTCGGCGGACGCGATGTTCTGGACCGCCGTGACCACCCCGGAGAGCACGATCAGCGCCATCACCGAGCCGACGACCGCGAAGCCGCGGCGCAGGGAGACCGACGAGATCAGCCCGGTCACGCCGGCGATCAGTGCGGCCAGGCCGGCCTGCAGGACCAGGGCCTTGAGCGCGTCGGTGGTCTGGTCGCTCTTGTCGAGCCCTGCCAGCATCGCGCCGAGGTAGAGCAGCACCGTGGGAAGCGCCGTGAACAGCCACATCGCGACGGCCAGCGAGGCCCAGCGCACCAGCGCGAAGACGGTCGCGGGGAGCGGGCGGGCCAGGTAGAGCACGATCGAGCGGTGGCGCAGGTCGCGCGAGAACAGCACCGGGGCCTGCGAGGCCGCGAAGAGGCTGACCAGGAGCTGGGTCTGGTTGGTGTAGGCGGCGTACGACACCGGCAGCGAGCGCAGGCCGGTGAGGACGACGAAGCCCACCACGACCGCGGCCGGCAGCAGCGACATGCCGAGCAGGAGGAACGGCATGACCTTCGACCTGCCCGAGCGGCCCAGGCCGTAGGCGTGGCGCAGGCCGGTGACGAAGAGCGTGCGGGCGATCGTCGCGGTGCCGTCGCGCGGGCCGTCGTAGCGGCGGTAGCCGAGGTCGTGGATGACCCCGGAGCGGGGAGCCTCAGGCACGGGCGCCTCCTTCCAGGAAGACGTCCTCGAGGTGGCGGCGGTCGGGCTGCAGGCGCATCAGCCCCAGGCCGAGCTCGGCGGCGACGTCGCGGATGAGGTCGTGCGCGACCCCCTCGGCGGCGAGCTCGGGCGGGGGCGGGTCGATGGCGACCATCGCCCCGCGCGGGCGGCAGGTGAGCCCGCGGCGGGCGAGCGCCTCGCCGAGCAGGTCGCGCTCGGTCTCGGTGCCGACGACCTCGACCAGCAGGCTGCCGGTGCGCTGGAGGAAGTCGCCGGTCGCGCTCGAGCGCAGCAGGTGGCCGCCGTCCAGGACGATCACGTGGTCGCTGACCTGCTCGAGCTCGCCGAGCAGGTGCGAGGTGACGAGGACGGCGATGCCGAAGTCGCTGCCGATGCGCTGCACCAGCCGCAGCATGTCGGTGCGCGCGGCCGGGTCGAGGCCGTTGGTGGGCTCGTCGAGGAAGACCAGCTGCGGGTCGTGGGCCAGCGCCTGGGCGAGCTTGGCGCGCTGCTTCATGCCGGTGGAGTAGCCACCCATCGGCCGGTAGCGCTCCTCGTCGAGCCCCACGTGGCGCAGCACGTCGGCCGAGCGCTCACGAGCGGCGCTGGCGCCGAGGCCCGACATCCGCGCCATGTGCACCACGAAGTCGCTGGCGCTGACGTCGGGCGGCAGGCAGTCGTGCTCGGGCATGTAGCCCACGACGCGCCGGATCTCCTGCCCTCCGTGGTCGATGTCGTGGCCGAGCACCGTGGCGTGGCCGGCAGTCGGCTCGAGCAGCCCGAGCAGGATCTTGATCAGGGTCGACTTGCCGGCGCCGTTGGCGCCCACGAGGCCCGTGACGCCCGCGCCGACGTCGACCGTGAGGTCGGTCAGCGCATGGACCGTCCCGTAGTGCTTGGTGAGGCCCGCGGTCGCGATGACCGGCGGGCCGGTGTGTTCCCCCGTCACGGTCGTCACGCTAGCGGTCGCGGCCATGCCAGGGCATCAGGGATCGCCCGGACCTGCGTGGAGGTCCTGTGGAGGTCCGTCCGTCACACCTGAGGGGGATCCGTCATCCGGTGCCGACGTCATGGGTGCGCGTTCGTATGACGGATCGCGCAGACCCTAGGCTGTTCCGCACATTCCCCGGTTGGTCTGCCGGCAGGGCCCGCCTGACTTTGAATCAGGACTAGCGACGTAGGTTCGACTCCTACCCGGGGAGCCAGTCCGTCGAGGTGTGTCCCGATAGCGTCGCGGTATGCCCGTCATCGAGATCGTCGGCGTCTACGACGCGGACGCCGGCCTGCTCGGGGAGGCGGCGTACGTCTGGGGGAAGCTGCGCGGCACCCACCACTGCGGGCTCTGCGACATCACGCACGGGACCGTACGGCGCAAGCCGGCGTGGGACGCGATGGCGGCGAGCCTGCCGGTGCCGGTGCGGCTGCTCCACCTCAACGAGCTCGACGACGAGCTGCGGTCGGTCGTCGCGGTCGCCGGGGCACCGGTCGTGCTCGCACGCGACGACGAGGGGTGGCGTGCGCTGGTCGGAGGGGGCGAGCTCGACGCGATGGCGGGCTCGGTCGATGCCCTCGAGGCCGTCCTCGTCCGGCACCTCGGCGAGGTCGGCACCCCGTGACGACGTGGGCCCCGACGCTCGCCTGGTGCGCGCTGGTGGTCGTCTTCGCCGCGCTCGCCAACGTGTGGAACGGCCACGACCCGGGCTGGTACGACGCGCTGCGCCGCCCGTCGTTCCAGCCGCCCGACGTGGTCTTCGGCCTGATGTGGCCGCTCAGCTTCGCGCTGCTGCTGGTCGTCGGCCTGACGGCCGTCCGCACCGCGCCCACCGACGCGGCGTGGACCGCGACCGGCGTGCTCGCGGCCTCGGTCGTGCTGGCGCTCGGCTGGGCGTGGCTGTTCTACGTGCCCCACCACCTGGCCGGCGCCGCGGCCTGCCTGGCCGGAGCGGCGGCGCTGACGTGGGCGCTGCTCGTCGTGGTGGCGCGGCTCGAGCCGTGGGCCGGCCTCGCGCTCGCGCCGTACGCGCTGTGGTTGACCGTGGCGACCGCGCTGTCGGTGTCCTACGCGAAGCTCGGCTGACGTCAGCCCAATTCGCTGGCGCACCTCCCCTGCCGACCACCACGATGGCGCGTGATGGCCACCACGACGACGAACGACGACCTGCTGTCGCGCGTGCGCACCCTCGCCACGACCGGTGACCGGGTGCCGGTCGTCGGCATCAGCGGGCACGGAGGGGCCGGCAAGTCGACGCTGGCGGAGAGGCTCGCACAGGACCTGGGGCTCACGCCGGAGCAGGTCGTCGGCACCGACTCCTGCTACGCCACGACCTGCGGCCCCGGCGCCGGGATGTGGGAGCAGCACGACTGGGCGCTCGTCGAGGCCGTCGTCGCTCGGGCGAGGGCCGGTGCGGACCGGCTGTCCTACGACTACCGCTGGTGGCTCGGCGAGACCGGCGTGAGCGACGAGCCGATGCCGTCGGTGCTGATCGTGGAGGGGATCCGGCTGTTCCACGAGCGCAGCGACGGGTGGTTCGACCTGTCGGTGTGGATCGACCTGGACGCCGGCGCGGCCGGCGCCCGGGCCAAGGCGCGCAACGTGCTGCAGGGCGACGACCGGTCCGAGCTCGACCTCTGGGACACCAAGTGGATCCCCGAGGGCCACCTCTACGAGCAGCTCGCCCGTCCGCGCGAGCGCGCCGACCTCGTGCTCGCCGCCGAGGGCTGAGCCCCGCAGGGGTGGTCCCGGCTCGGGGCCGGGACCAACGACCCTGTGCGGACGGGCGGGTCGCGATGAGACTCGACGGTGAGACCTCGAGGAGATCACCGATGCACCCTGGCCCCACCCACGCCTCCACCTCTTCTGCCCGTGCCTCCGCCCAGCACTCTGCCGCCCGCCCGAGCGACCCCGTCCGGGTCCTGGTCGACGACGTGCCCGAGCTCGGCGAGCGCGTGCGGGAGGCCGCGCGACGCGCCCGCGAGACCGACCGCGCCGTCGAGCTCGTCGAGCCCGACCTGGCCGTGGACGACCACGAGGGGCGGGCGCGGCGGTGCCGGCGGATGGACGAGGCGCTCGCGGCGGTGCGGGACGCGGCGCCCGGCGTCGAGGTGAGGGTGGCGGTCGCGGTCGACCTGCCCCGACCGCGGAGCCCGCGATGACCCGGCAGACGACCGAGCTGGCGCCAGGGGTGTTCGACGTCGACGTCGTGCCGGTGGCGCTGGAGCGCCTCGCGCCCCTGCTCAGCCCCGAGCGCGTCGCCCGCATGCGGGCCTACGCCGCGGCCGGCAACGAGCTGCTGGGCGGCCGGACGGTGTGGTGCGTGAACTCGACGGCGCGCGGCGGCGGGGTCGCGGAGATGCTGCACACCCTGGTCGCCTACGCCGCGGGGACCGGCGTCGACATCCGGTGGCTGGTGCTGGGCGGCGACCCGGAGTTCTTCGCGGTGACCAAGCGCCTGCACAACCGGCTGCACGGCGTCGCCGGCGACGCGGGGCCGCTCGACGCCGGCGCGCGGGCGACGTACGACGCCACACTGGCGCGGCACCGCGACGAGGTGGCCGCGCGGGTGCGGGCCGGCGACATCGTGCTGCTGCACGACCCGCAGACCGCCGGGCTCGTCGAGTGCCTGCGCGAGCGCGGCGCCCTCGTGGTGTGGCGCTGCCACATCGGCCTCGACGAGCGCAACGCCCACACCTCGGAGGGCTGGGCGTTCCTGCGACCGATGCTCGAGCCGGCAGCCGCGTTCATCTTCTCGCGGACGCAGTTCGCCCCCGAGTGGGTCGGCCGCGACCGGTTGTGGATCATCCCGCCGTCGCTGGACCCCTTCAGCCAGAAGAACGTCGACCTGTCCGCGCACGACGTCGACGACCTCGTGCACCGCGACGGCCTCGTGGTCGAGGGCGGCCCGCTGCCGCGCGAGGGCCGCGCGGTGCTGCAGGTGAGCCGGTGGGACCGCCTCAAGGACATGGCCGGCGTGCAGGCGGCGTTCGCCGAGCACCTGGGCGAGCTGCCCGCCGACGTCCACCTGGTCCTCGCCGGCCCGGAGGCCGACGGCGTGGCCGACGACCCGGAGGCTGCGGAGGTGCTCGGCGAGTGCCGCCGGCAGTGGGCGTCGCTGCCTGCGCCCGCCCGCGACCGGATCCACCTCGTGTCGGTGCCGATGGACGACCTCGACCACAACGCCCGCACCGTCAACGCCCTGCAGCGCTGGGCGACCATCGTGGTGCAGAAGAGCCTGGCGGAGGGCTTCGGCCTCACCGTCACCGAGCCGATGTGGAAGTCGCGACCCGTGGTCGCCTCCGCGGTGGGCGGGATCCGCGACCAGGTCGAGCACGGCGTCAGCGGGTTGCTGCTCGACGACCCGCACGACGGGGCGAAGCTCGTCGAAGCGCTCGCCTGGCTGCTGGCCGACCCCGGGCGCTGCGCGGAGATGGGCCGGCAGGCCCATCTGCGGGTGCAGGACCGCTACCTCGCCGACCGCCACCTCATCCAGTACGTCGACCTCTTCGCGCAGCTCATCGCGAAGGGGGACGCGTAGCGGCTCAGGCGCCGCCGGTGGCGGCGCGGTAGCCCTCGAGCGCGGTCGGCAGGGTCGGGAAGACGTGCTCGTCGCCGATGCGCTCCAGCAGCCCGCTCGGCTGGAGCACCTCGCGCGGCTCCTGCTTGAGCCGGGCGAGCGCCAGCACGACGCCGCGGTCGGCGAGCTCGGCGCGCAGCGTCTCGAGCGCGTCGGCGCCAGTGAGGTCGACCTCGCCGATCGCCTCGGCGTTGAGCAGCACCCACACCGGGTCGTAGCGCTCGACCGCCTCGCGCACGCGGGAGAGGAAGTTGTCGGCGTTGGCGAAGAACAGCGGCGCGTCGTAGCGGTAGACGAGCAGGCCGGGCACGACCACGGCGGCGTCGTAGTCGTCGACGTCGTGCATGCCGGCGAGGTCGGGCACGAGGCCCTCGATCGCGTCGTGCGGGCGCGCCACCCGGCGGATCACGTCGACCAGGGACAGGCTGATCGCGACCAGCACGCCCTCGAGCACCCCGAGCACGAGCACGCCGGTGGTGGTGGCGAGCGCGATGAGCAGCTCGGTGCGCCGGTAGCGCGCGATGCGCACGAACTCGCCGACGTCGACCAGCCGCAGCCCGGCGTAGACGACGACGGCGGCGAGCGCCGGGTCGGGGAACCGCGCGAGCACCGGTCGCAGCGCCACCACCAGCACCAGCGCCGCCCCGAGCGTGGCCAGGCCCGACCAGCGTGACCGGCCGCCGACCGCGTCGACGATGGCCGTGCGGCTTCCGGAGCTGCTGACGGGGAAGCCGTGGACCACCCCGGCGGCGACGTTGGCGGCGCCGAGGGCCAGCAGCTCGCGCCGCGCGTCGACGCGGTGCCCGTGGCGGTCACCGAAGGCCCGCGCGGTCAGCACGTTGTCGGTGAAGCCGACCACGGCGATCGCGAGCGCCGTGGTAAGCAGCGCGCCCGTCCCCAGCGACGACACGGCCGAGGCGAAGGAGGGCAGGCCGAACGACGGCAGCGCGAAGGGCAGCTCGCCGACGACGGCGACCCCGTCGTCGGGCAGTCGCGCCAGGGCCACGGCGACCGTCGCGACGAGGATGCCGAGCAGCGGCACCGGGCCGGTGGGCCACAGCCGGGCACCCACCAGCAGCAGGGCGAGCGTGCCGAGGCACACCGCCAGCGTCGGCACGTGCACCGCCGACGGGTGCTGCGCCAGCCACCACGCCTCGCCCAGCACGCTGCCGTCGGGGATGTCGGCGCCACTGCCGCGGGCCGCCTGGGAGACGACCATGAGCCCGGCGATCCCTGCCATGTAGCCCACCAGCACCGGCTTGGACAGCAGGTCGGCGAGGAACCCGAGCCCGCCGGCCCACGCGAGCAGGCACACGGCGCCGACCGCGAGGGCCAGCGCCGCCGCAGCGTCCTCGGCGGGTCCGCCGGTGACGGCGGTGGCCAGCGCGGCGCCGGTCATCAGGGCCGTGGTCGACTCGGGCCCCACCGAGAGCTGGGGCGACGACCCCAGCAGGAAGTAGACCGCCAGCGAGACGAAGGCGGCCCACAGGCCGGCCTCCGGTGGCATCCGCGCCAGGCCGGAGTAGGCCAGCACCTGCGGCACCAGGTAGGCAGCGACCGTGACACCGGCGACCACGTCGCGCCGCAGGGCCGGTCGCGCCGGCGGTCGCAGGGTGCCGGACCACGTCATCCCCGCAAGTTAGCCGCGATCCGGCGCGGGGGAGAGGGTCATTGGTCCTGACGGCCGACGCGGGCGAGGAAGGCGCGGTAGTCCGCCGCGGTGCGGGCGGGCGCCTCCAGCATCGGCATGTGCCCGAGGTCGGGATAGCTCACGGTGCGGGCCCCGTCGACGCCCTGCGCCCACACCCCGGCGGTGCTGGGGTGGACCAGCCGGTCCTGCTCGCCCCACATGACGAGGGTGGGGGCGCCCACCTCGTGGAGCCGGTCGTCCAGGGTGGCCACGCCGTGGAAGTCGGTGAAGATCTCCGCGAGCTGCTCGCGCCGTGCGACGTAGTCGTGGGCGACGGCCGCGCGCAGGAAGCCGGGCAGGAACGGCGGACGCGCCATCGTCATGGCGTAGAACGCCGGGAAGTCGGCGACGCTGTCGAGCAGGAACGGGTTGCGGCCCTCGCGGATCAGCACCTCGGCCTCGCTCGGCTCGGGCGAGGCCACGCCGACCGCGTCGCTGAGCATCAGCGACCGCACGCGGTGGGGGTGCTCGACGGCCAGGGTGGCGGCGACGAAGCCGCCCATCGAGTTGCCGGCGACGTGGGCCTCGTCGATGCCGAGCCCATCGAGGAGGGCGGCCACGCGGGCAGCCTGCTCCGGGGCGGAGTGGCCCGCACCGCTGGTGAAGCCCGACGCCCCGTGCCCCGCGAGCTCCGGCACCACGACCCGGTGGTCGCGCAGCAGGTGGCGCGCGAAGCGCACCCACACCACCCGGTCGGCGGAGTAGCCGTGCAGCAGCACGACGGCCGGCGCGTCGTCGGGACCGCCCTCGAGGAGTGCCAGTGAGCCGTCGCCGACGTCGACGCGGCGCTCGCGCAGGCCGTACGCCTTCGCCTCGGCAGCGGTCGCCCTCGCGTAGAGCCGCCCCGCCAGGGCCGTACGCCGCTTCACTTGCCGCCCCGCGACCGCACGACGCCGGTGATGAGGCGCTGGTAGCCGGTGGGGGCCACGCGGACCATCGCGTCGAAGACCCGGGCGTCGGGGCCTACCAGGACCCGCCGCTTGTTCTTCTGCACCGCACCCACGATGACCTCGGCCGCCTTGGCGGGGGAGGTGATGAACGACTTCTCGAACTCCCTCGACGACACCTCCGCCGACTTGCCGGTGGCGTCGGCGACGCTGGCGTCGACCCGCGCGGCCCGGGCGATGTTGGTCTTGATGCCGCCGGGGTGCACGCAGGTGGCGCTCACGCAGGAGCGGGTCAGCTCGAGGTCCTGGCGCAGCGACTCGGTGAACCCGCGCACGGCGTACTTGCTGGCGTTGTAGCCGCTCATCAGCGGCTGGGCGGTGAGGCCGAAGACGCTGGAGATGTTGACGACGTGCCCCTCGCCGGACGCCTCGAGGTGGGGCAGGAACGCCTTGGTGCCGTGGACGACGCCCCAGAAGTTCACGCCCATGATCCAGCGGTAGTCGTCGGTCGACAGCGCAGCGACGGTGCCCGACAGGGCGACGCCGGCGTTGTTGATGACGAGGTTGGCGCGCCCGTGGTCGGCGACGACCTGGTCGGCCCACGCGAGCACCGCTGCCTCGTCGGCGACGTCGACGGTCGCCGTGGTCACCGCCCGGGCCCGGCCGGCGAGCAGGCGCTCGGTCTCGGCGAGGCCGGCGGCGTCGACGTCGGACAGCGCCAGGCGGCAGCCGCGGTCGGCGAGGTGGAGGGCGAGGGCCCGGCCGATGCCGGACCCCGCTCCGGTGACGGCGGCGACCTTGTCGTCGAGGTGCTTCATGCGGGGATCCTCTCGCGGGCGGGCGTGATCACGTGGTGCTCGGGACGGAAGCGGCGCGCGAGGCGCCGGAAGGAGAAGGAGAAGCCGGGGAACATCGCGACGACCTTGCCCGAGCGCGACTGGTACCACGACGTGCAGCCTCCGTCGTGCCACACGGTCCGCTCCATCTCGCGGTGGATCATCGAGGTGTAGGCCTCCTCGGCCTCGGGGGTGACCTCGATGCTGGCCGCCCCGGCGTCGAGCACGGTCCCGATCGCGCGGAGCAGGTAGTGCATCTGCGACTCGATGACGAAGATCGCGCTGGTGTGCCCGATCCCGGTGTTGGGGCCGGTGACGACGAAGAAGTTGGGGAAGCCCGGCACGCTCGTGCCGAGGTAGGCGCGGGGGAAGTCGTGCCACACGTCGGCCAGCCGGGCGCCGTCACGTCCGCGCACGTCGTGGGAGATCAGGCCGTCGGTGGCGTCGTAGCCGGTGGAGAAGACGACCACGTCGAGGTCGAGGTGCTCGCCCGAGGCGGTGACGACGCCGGTCGCGTCGAAGCGCTCGATGCCGTCGTGGCGGTCGTGCAGCGTGCTGTTGGGCGCGGAGAGCGCGGGGTAGAGCGTGTCGGACAGGATGATCCGCTTGCAGCCGATCGTGTAGTCCGGCGTGACCTTCGCACGCAGCTGCGGGTCGGGCACCTGGGCCTCGATGTGACGCAGCGCCTCGCGCTGGGCGAGCACCTTCAGCAGCCGTCGGCTGTGCTTGAAGCCGACGACGCGGGTCTCGAGCTTCCAGTAGATCGCGGTGCGCAGCGCCCTCTGCGCCGGGCGCAGCCGCAGCACGCGCCGTTGGAGGGGGGAGAAGACCCGGTCGGGGCGGGGGAGCACCCAGTGGCGGCTGCGCTGGAAGACATGGAGGTGCGCGACCTCGGGCTGGATCGCCGGGATCACCTGCGCGGCGCTGGCGCCCGAGCCGACCACCGCGACGCGTTTGCCGGCGAGGTCGACGTCGTGGTCCCAGCCGTTGGTGTGGAAGCGGGCTCCCGTGAAGTCGTCGAGCCCGGGGAAGTCCGGCACGACCGGGGTGCTGAGCGGGCCGGTGGCGTTGACGAGGAACCGGCCCCGGTGGAGCGTCCCGTCGGCGGTGCGCACGCACCACGCCTCGCCGTCCCAGTCCGCGCCCACGACCTCCGCGCCGAGGACGGTGCGCTCGCGCAGGCGGTGCTTGTCGACGACGTGGTCGGTGTAGGCGCGCAGCTCGGCCTGCTCGGCGTACATCCGGGTCCAGGGGTAGGGCTCGGAGGCGATCGAGTAGAGCGGCGACGGCACGTCGACCGCGGCACCGGGGTAGGAGTTCTGGCACCACGTGCCGCCCATGAAGTCGCGCCGCTCGAGGATGCGGAAGTCGGTGATGCCGCGGCGCAGCAGGTTGATCGCCGTCACCTGGCCGCCGAAGCCGCTGCCGATGATCAGCACGGTCGTGGTCTCCACGTGCGTCACACTAAAGTGAGGACGCTCGATTCCGCATCAGCGGGTGACGCAGGTCACGTCGTCCGTGGGTCGGCCAGCATCGCCGTCGCGGCGCCGGCCAGGAAGTCCGACAGCGACGAGGTGACGACCTCGCGGTCGGTCGCGAAGCCGGTGCTGGCCCACGTCACCACGGCGTGGCTCACCGCACCCACCGCGGCGCTCGCCATCAGCTCGTGGGCCTGCTCCGGCAGGGCCGCGGCACCGTCGCGCTCGCTCAGCACGCCGATCATCAGGTGCCCGAAGGCCTGCATGCGGGCGAGGTACGTCGACTCGACGCGCGTGCTGATGCCCAGCACCTCGAACCACACCACCCGCGCCACCCGCGGGTCGTCCTCGACGAGGGCGAGGAAGGCGTCGAGCCCGCGCCGGGCCAGGGCGCCGACCTCGTCGTCACGGTCACCCAGGGCGGCGAGCGCGGCCTGCTCGAGCCGGGCGGTGCACTCGTCGTAGACCGCGAGCAGCAGGTCCTCGGTGGAGTCGAACTGCTCGTAGAAGTAGCGGTCGCTCACCTTCGCCTCGCGGCACAGCCGGCGCACGGTGGTGGCGCGGTAGCCCGCCGTGCCGAAGAGCTCGAGCCCGGCGTCCAGCAGCTGGCGCCGCCGGCGCTCGTCGCGGTCGCTGGCCGACTCCCCGGCATAGGTCCGCCCGCTCACGGGGTCATTCGACCACAGCCCCGGCAGCCCGTCCCCGGGCGCGGTGACAGACTGCGGCCATGGAGAACCTCACCGTCATCGTCCTGGCCGCAGGTGGCGGCACCCGCATGAAGTCCAAGACGATGAAGGTGCTGCACCCCGTCGCCGGACGCTCCATGATCGGCCACGTCCTGCGCGCCGTGCAGGCCGTCGAGCCGACCCGGGTGGTGGCGGTCGTGGGCCACCAGCGCGAGCAGGTGGGCCCGCACATCACCGAGCTCCTGCCCAGCGCGGTGCTGGCGGTCCAGGAGACGCAGCAGGGCACCGGGCACGCCGTACGCGTCGCCATGGAGGCCGCCGGCACGACGACCGGCACGGTGATCGTCGCCGCCGGTGACACCCCGCTGCTGGAGGGCGAGTCGTTGCGCGTGTTCGCCGAGGAGCACGAGGCCGCGCAGCGCGCGGTGAGCATCCTCAGCGGCCGCGTGCCGCGCCCCTTCGGCTACGGCCGGGTCGTGCGCAACGCCGAGGGCGACGTCGAGGCGGTCGTGGAGGAGAAGGACGCCACCCCCGAGCAGCGTGAGATCGACGAGATCAACTCCGGGATCCTCGCCTTTGACGCCGAGTTCCTCGTCGGAGCGCTGCCGCGCATCACCAACGACAACGCCAAGGGCGAGTACTACCTCACCGACGCCGTCGGCCTGGCCCGCGAGGACGGCCTGACCGTCGGCGCGCACCTCATCGACGACGTCGCCCAGACCGAGGGCGCCAACGACCGCGCCCAGCTCGCCGAGCTCGGCAAGGAGCTCAACCGGCGCATCGTGACCCGCTGGATGAAGGACGGCGTCACGGTCATGGACCCCGCCACGACCTGGATCGAGGCCGACGTGGTCATCGAGCCCGACGTGACGATCCTCCCCGGCACCCAGCTCCTCGGCGCGACCGTCGTGCGCGAGGACGCGGTGGTCGGCCCCGACACCACGCTCAAGGACTGCGAGATCGGCGCCGGCGCCCGCGTCGTACGCACCCACGGCGAGCTCGCCGTCATCGGCGACCGCGCCAACGTCGGCCCCTTCGCCTACCTCCGTCCCGGCACCCGGCTCGGCGTCGGCGGCAAGATCGGCACCTTCGTGGAGACCAAGAACTCCACGATCGGCGACGGCGCCAAGGTGCCGCACCTGTCCTACGTCGGCGACGCCGAGATCGGCGAGGGCGCCAACATCGGCGCCGGCACGATCTTCGCCAACTACGACGGGGTGGCCAAGCACCGCACGGTCATCGGGCGCCATGCCAAGACCGGGTCCAACAACACGTTCGTCGCGCCGGTCACGGTCGGCGACGGCGCGGGCACCGCGGGCGGGTCCGTCGTACGCCGCAACGTGCCGGCCGGCGCGCTCGCCGTCAGCAGTGCGCCCCAGCGCAACCTCGAGGGCTGGACCGAGTCCAGGCGGGCCGGGACGGCGCAGGCCGAGGCAGCGGCGGCGGCGCGAACGGCCGGTGAACGTGAGGCATCCCACGAGGACTGACCCGGGGTTGGTCGCGCGGCCCGCCGTGGTGAAGAATCCAAGGCAGCACCTCCGTACCTAGCCACCCCCGAGGCTGACCACACAGCGAGGAGTCGCCGGCGTGACCGGAATGAAGCGGACCACCGAGAAGAACCTGATGGTCTTCAGTGGCCGGGCACACCCCGACCTCTCCCACGAGGTCGTCGACCTCCTCGAGTGCGGGCTCGTTCCGCAGAGCGCCTACGAGTTCGCCAACGGCGAGCTCTACGTCCGCTACGAGGAGTCCGTGCGCGGCTGTGACGCCTTCGTGATCCAGAGCCACACGGCTCCGATCAACGAGTGGATCATGGAGCACCTGATCATGGTCGACGCCCTCAAGCGGGCCTCGGCCAAGCGGATCACCGTGGTCATGCCGTTCTACGGCTACGCCCGCCAGGACAAGAAGCACCGCGGCCGCGAGCCGATCTCGGCCCGCCTGATGGCCGACCTGTTCAAGACCGCCGGTGCCGACCGGCTGATCACCGTCGACCTGCACGCCGACCAGATCCAGGGCTTCTTCGACGGCCCCGTCGACCACCTGATGGCGCTGCCGATCCTCACCGACTACGTCAAGGCCAAGTACGGCGACCAGCAGCTCGCCGTGGTCTCGCCCGACGCCGGCCGGATCAAGGTCGCCGAGCGCTGGTCGGCCCGCCTCGACGGCGCGCCGCTGGCCTTCATCCACAAGAGCCGTCGCACCGACGTCGCCAACGAGGTCGTCGCCAACCGCGTCGTCGGCGAGGTCGCCGGCAAGATCTGCATCCTCACCGACGACATGATCGACACCGGCGGCACGATCGTGAAGGCCGCCGAGGCGTGCATGAACGACGGCGCGGCCGGCGTGGTCATCGCCGCGACCCACCCGATCCTCTCCGACCCCGCGGTCGACCGCCTCAAGAACTCCTCCGCCATCGAGGTCGTGGTCACCAACACGCTCCCGATCGCGCCGGAGAACCACTTCGACAAGCTCACGGTGCTCTCGATCGCCCCGCTGATCGCCCGCGCGATCCGCGAGGTGTTCGAGGACGGGTCCGTCACCTCGATGTTCGACGGCCACGCCTGATCAGAGCCGCCCGAGACGCACGCTGGCTGCGTTGTCGTCGGTCGACGGCCCGCTTCGCTCAAAGGCCGCCTTCCCTCCTCCGCCTTGCCATCGCACGCCCCGGACGACTCTGATACGGCGTGATCCAGGCGGGGGTCAGAGCGTCTGGTCGAGGTCGTCGAGCGCGTCGTTCCACGCCCTGGCCAGGACCGTGGGCACCTCGCCGGCCGCGAGGGCGGAGGCGACAGCGGCGCGCAGCTCGCGGCGTACGTCGGGGGTGAGCGGCAGTCGCGGGAAGGCGTCGCCGATGCTGTCGGCCATGGCCTGGCCCGAGCGCAGGGCGAGCGCGAGCCCGTCGGTGACGTAGCGAGTGAGGTAGGGGCGGACCAGGTCGGCCTGCTCCCAGCCCCAGAAGCCCGCGCCCACGGCGTCGAACTCGTGGCTCCCGAGGTCGCCGCCCATGAGCTGCGACCAGGCCTCCGCCTTGGCCTCCGCCGTCGGCACGAGCGCCCGCGCGGTGAGGGCGGCGTGGTGCCCGGAGACCGACTTGTCGCGCTCGGCCTCGGGCTCGACGTGCGAGGCGTCGCCGAGCTCGGCGAGCCGCTGGACCGCCGCCCACCGCACGCTCTGGTCGACGTCGTCGCGGCCCAGCCACCCGACGAGCAGGTCGTGGTCGGCGCTGAGCCGGGCCAGCACCCGCGAGGCGCCGGGCACCAGTGCGGGGGTGGGGCCCCCGACCGCGCCGCGGGCGATGTCGGCCACGCTCCCGAGCAGCGCCGCCACCTGGTCGGGCTCGGCGTAGCGGCGCACGACGAGCTGCAGCGAGCGCAGCACGCCCTCGAGGACGAGCGGGTGGGTCTCCGGGCGCAGGTGGCGATCGGCCAGGGCGACGAGCTCGCCCACCGTGATGACCTGCGACTCGGCGAGGTCGACCGCGGTCCACCAGAGCATCGCGCGCGTCAGCTGCGACTCGACCGACGACAGGTGCTCGGTGATCGCCGCCCACGACTGCTCGTCGGGCCGGATCACGGCGAAGGTCTCGTCGCCGGAGTTGGGCACCACGACCCGTCCGGCGAACTCGTCCAGGCGCACCGGCTCGTCGCCGAGGTGCACGTCGCGGGAGTCCACCAGCCGCATCGTGTCGTCGTACGCCGACACGGTGAGGCGGTGCGGCCGGGAGCCCTCACGGGTCAGCACTGGCACGCCGGAGTCGTCGCGCGTGACGACCAGGGTGTCGAAGCCGGTGGTGCGCAGCCACGCCGCGGCCCACGCGCGGACGTCCTTGTCGCTGGCGGCGTCGAGGGAGTCGAGGAAGTCGGCGAGGTCGGCGTTGCCGAAGGCGTGGGTGGTCAGGTGCTTGTTCACCCCGGCGAGGAAGTCGTCGTCGCCGAGCCAGTGCCCGAGCTGGGCGAGGGTGGCGTTGCCCTTGGCGTAGGTGATCATGTCGAAGTTGGCGAACGCGGTGTCGACGTCGACGATCTTGTCGGTGTCCTCGGCGATCGGGTGCGTCGAGCGGCGCCGGTCGGCGCGGTAGCCAGTGGGCTTGCGGGTGATCGCGGCCGACGTCCACGCGTCGGTGTAGCCCGCCGCGACGCCCGCGACCTCGAAGCCCATGAAGTCGGCGAACGACTCGTTGAGCCACGAGTCCTCCCACCACCGCATCGTCACCAGGTCGCCGAACCACATGTGCGCCATCTCGTGCGCGATCGTGGACGCGACCCACTCCCGCTCGAGCTCGGTCGGGGTGCCCTGGGTGAGGTAGGAGTCGCGGAAGACCACGCAGCCGGGGAACTCCATCGCGCCCCAGTTGAGCCCGGGCGCGAAGACCTGCTGGTAGTCGGCGTAGGGGTAGTCGGGCTCGAAGACGCTCGTGTAGTGCTGGAAGCACGTGCTCGTGATGCGGCGCAGCTCGTCGGCGTCGCGGCGCAGCTCGCGCTCCTGCGAGGCGCGCGCGTGCCAGCCGAACGGAAGCGTGCCGCCCGGCGCCTTGGCGTAGGGCTCGTCCCACGTCACCGAGACCCACGGGCCACCGACGAGGGTGAAGAGGTAGGAGGAGAACGGCGGGGTCTGCTCGAAGGTCCAGGTGTCGCCGTCCTGGCCGGACTCGCGAGACCTCAGCGCGCCGTTGGCCAGCACGGTCCAGTGCGACGGTGCGGTGACGGTCAGCGCGAAGGTCGACTTGAGGTCGGGCTGGTCGAAGCAGGGGATCACCTTCTGGGTGATGTCCATCGAGGTGTGCGCGCAGACGTAGCGCTCGCCGTCGGCGGGGTCGATGGTGACCGTCATCCCGTCGCCGTCGGTGACGTAGGGCATCCGCGCGGTGACGCGGACCGTGTTGGTCTCGGCGAGGTCGTCGAGCGCGATCCGCCCGTCGGCGTACGGCGCCGGGCGGCCGTCGAGGGTCACGTCGGTGGCACCGGTGAGCTCGAGGAACGACGAGGCTCCCGGCTTGGTGCAGCCGAAGGTGATCGTCGCCTCGACGTCGAAGGCCTCGGTGGAGGTCAGGTCGAGGTGGAGCTCGGTGTGGACGTCGGTCAGCAGCAGGGCGCGCTCGCGCGCCTCGGGGAGCATCAGGGGCACCGGGCCACCCTAGTGGCGCGGATTCGACCCACCCCCGGGGGCGGGACTAGAGTTCCCGGGTTGCCTCGGCGAGGGAGCCCGTTCGAACGACTGGGACTCCGTGATCGACTGGGCCGGCCCGCACCGCTGCGCCGCGCTCACGATCCGGAGCGCGGCGTTCGTCGTCTCCGGCCCGCCGAGCCCCACGAGCCAGGGCCCTCCCGGGCCCGACCACCCGACTGATGGAGAACGCCATGTCTGCCCCCGAGAAGATCACCACCGAGGCCCGCACCGAGTTCGGCAAGGGTGCCGCGCGCCGCATCCGTCGCGAGGACAAGATCCCCGCCGTCATCTACGGCCACGGCAACGACCCGGTCCACGTGATCCTGCCCGGCCACCAGACGATGATGGCCCTCAAGCACGGTGGCGCCAACGCGCTGCTCGCCCTCGACATCGACGGCAAGGAGCAGCTCGCGCTGACCAAGGACGTGCAGGTCGACCCGATCCGCCGCGTCATCGAGCACCTCGACTTCGTCGCCGTGACCCGCGGCGAGAAGGTCACCGTCGACGTCCCGATCCACGTCGTGGGCGAGGCCGGTCCCGACACGCTGGTCGTCACCGAGAACGCCGTCGTCTCCGTCGAGGCCGAGGCCACCCACATCCCCGAGGCCTTCGAGGTCTCCGTGGAGGGCGCCCCCGCCGGCACCCAGATCCTGGCCAAGGACCTCAACCTCCCGTCGGGCACGACGCTGCTCGCCGACGAGGAGCTCCTCATCGTCAACGTGACCGAGCAGATCTCCGCCGAGGCCCTCGAGGCCGAGCTGGCCGAGGCCGAGGCCGAGGCCGGCATCGAGCACGAGCCCTCCACCGAGGAGATCGCCGAGGCGCAGGAGGAGGCCCAGGCCGAGGACGCCGCGCAGGAGTCCGGCGAGGCCACCGACTCCGAGTGACCCGAGCGGGTACTTCGTGCCCGTCCTGACCGCCGACCGGGCGGTTCGTGCCCACACACGGGCACGAACCGCCCGGTCGATGCACGTGACGGGCACGAAGTGCCCGGTCACCGATGGAACCCGATGGAAGGATGTACGACGTGAGCGACCCCGCCCCTGCCTCCGACGTGTGGCTCGTGGTGGGCCTCGGCAACCCCGGGCCGGCCTACGCCGGGCACCGCCACAACATCGGCTACATGGTCACCGACGAGCTGGCCTCGCGGATGGGCTCGCCGTTCCGTTCCCACAAGTCGGGTCGCGCCGACGTCGTCGAGGGCCGGCTGTCGATCGGCGGCCCGCGGGTCGTGCTCGCCCGCCCCCGCGGCTACATGAACGAGTGCGGCGGCTCGGTGAAGGCGCTCGCGACGTTCTACAAGGTCGCGCCCGACCACGTCGTGGCGATCCACGACGAGCTCGACATCGCCTTCGGCACGCTGCGCACCAAGCTCGGCGGCGGCGACAACGGCCACAACGGGCTCAAGTCGATGCGCTCCTCGCTCGGCACCGGCGACTTCTACCGCGTGCGCGCCGGCATCGGGCGCCCGCCAGGTCGCCAGGACGTCGCCGACTTCGTGCTGTCCAACTACTCCACGGTCGAGCGCAAGGAGCTGCCGTTCCAGGTCTCCGACGCCGCCGACGCGGTCGAGTCGCTGATCACCGAGGGCCTCGAGAAGACCCAGCAGCGCTTCAACTCCTGAGCGTCGGCCACGGCGTGGACGGGCCTCGCGCGCGTCTGCCCGAGGCGCTGACGCCGGGAGGTACGCCGGTTGCTCCGGGACGCCTCTCGGTGGCTCGTGCCCTCGGTCGAGTCGGCTGCTCCCTCTGCTCACCACTAATGGGGAAAGTCGGGCCTCCCGGCGCGTGCAGGTGTGCCTTCTCATCAGGCTCCACCCAGAGGTGACGTGGGCCGACGGGGGCCGCGCGCGTGGCAGAGAGAGGTACCCGATGACGACGATCGTGTCGCCCCCAGTGATCACTCGCACCGACGGCGTACCCGTGCCGTTCGCGCACTGCGAGATCGTCGTCGAGGCCCGCGAGGCGGCCGCCAAGGTGCTGCAGTCGGGCTGGTTGACCACGGGGCCGGAGGTGCTGGCCTTCGAGTCGGACTTCGCAGCCCACGTGAATGCCTCGCACGCGATCGCAGTCTCGTCCTGCACGGCAGCGATCGAGCTGGCGCTCCGGTCCCTGGGGCTGCCGCCGGGTGCCCCGGTGTTGACGTCCGCCAACACGTTCTGTGGCGCTGTGCACGCCATCCTCCATGCCGGACTGCGCCCTGTGCTCGTCGACGTGGACCACCTGACCGGCATGCCGACGGAGGCCACCACCCGGGATGCCGCCAGCTCGTGCGGAGGCCCGGCAGCCATGGTCGTCACGCACTGGGCCGGCGACCCGGCCGACGTGGCGATGCTCGCCCGGGCGGCGGGGCTTCCCCTCGACAGCGTGGTCGAGGACGCCGCGCACGCCATCGGGAGCCAGCACGGCGGCCTGGCGGTGGGCCAGGGCACGACGGTCTGCTTCAGCTTCTACGCCACCAAGAACCTTCCGCTCGGGGAAGGGGGGATGGTGACCACCAGCAACGATGCGCGTGCGGACTGGATCCGACGCGCTCGACTGCACGGCATGTCGTCTGACGCCTGGCGTCGCTACCTGCCGGGTGGGCGGTGGCGCTACGACGTCGCCCAGGAAGGCTTCAAGGCGAACATGACCGACCTGCAGGCAGCGATGGGCCGCGCGCAGCTCAGGTACCTCGACGGATGGCAGCGCCGGCGCTCGGAGCTGGCTTCCCGATACGACGAACGGCTCGGGTTGCTCGAGGGCGTCGTCCTCCCACACCGCCCGAGTGCACCGGGCAGCAAGCACGCCTGGCACCTGTACGCGATCCAGCTGCTCCCCGGCGCGACACCCGGCCGTGACGCGGTCGCCGACGCCCTTGCGGACCGATGCATCGGCACGTCCGTCCACTTCATTCCCATCCATCACCTGAGCTGGCTGAGCACCTCGGTCGACATCTCGCCGGGCGGACTCCCCGGAGCAGACCGGATGTTCTCCCGCGTGCTCTCGCTCCCCCTCTACCCGCAGCTCAGCGACCAGCAGGTCGACGCCGTCTGCGACGCCATCAGCACATGTCTCACCCGCAGCACCACGACAGGATCGACACAATGACCGAGCTCATCTCCCCACTCCAGACCATCACGCCGCTGGTCGCGCAGGAGCGGCCCTCCGCGACGTCGATACCCAGGCAGCGCAGGGCGAATCCGTCGTTGCGTGCCCTGATCATCGGCGCGGGGTCCGCCGGACTCGCGCTCGCCCGGGACCTCCAACGAGTCGACTCCTTCGGGCTCGCGCCCATCGGATTCCTCGACGACGACGAACGCAAGTTGGGCACGTGCCTGCGGGGACAACCGGTCCTCGGCCGCCTCGACGACCTCGAGACCGTGCTCGACCAGACCAAGGCGGATGCCGTGGTCGTCGCCATTCCTTCGATGTCGCACGCCGACATCCAGCGACTCGGCCTGCGTGCTGCGGCGTACGGGGTGACAGTCAGGCACCTTCCGCCCTTCTTGGCCGCTCTCCAGCGTGACATCGCCGGCACCGACATGCGGAGCCTGCAGGTCGGCTCGCTCATCGGACGCCAGGAGATGCACGTGGTGAGCCGCGGTGCCTCGGAGGTCATCACGGGCAAGCGGGTCCTGGTGACGGGTGCCGGTGGATCGATCGGCAGCGAGCTCTGCCGCCAGGTGCGGGGCTTCGAGCCGGCCGAGCTGATCATGCTCGACCACGACGAGTCGAACCTCCACCGGCTCCAGCTCGACCTCTGGGGAGAGGCGCTCCTCGACACGGACAGCATCGTGGTCGCGGACATCCGGGACACCAAGCGGATCCGCCAGGTCTTCCGCGACCACCAGCCCGACGTCGTGTTCCACGCAGCAGCGCTCAAGCACCTCCCCGTGCTCGAACGTCACCCCTGCGAGGGCGTGAAGTCGAACGTCAAGGGCACCCAGAACCTCGTCGAGGCCGCCATCGCACACGGCGTCGAGCGGTTCGTCCTGATCTCCACCGACAAGGCGGCCAACCCTGCCTCCGTCCTGGGCGCCACCAAGCGGCTCGCGGAGCTGGTGCTCGAGGGCTACCAGTCCACCCCGACCAAGTTGTGCGCCGTCCGGTTCGGCAACGTCCTGGGCAGTCGCGGGTCCCTCCTCCACGTGATCCGGGAGCAGCTCGCGTCCGGGTCGGACGTCACCGTGACCCATCCCGACGTGACCCGCTTCTTCATGACGATCGAGGAGGCGGTCGGCCTCGTCCTCGAGGCGGCCCGGATGGTGGATGACTCCGCCACCTACATCCTCGACATGGGCGAGCCGGTCAGGATCGTCGACCTCGTGCAGAACTTCGCGGACCTGCTCAACGTCCGGGACGTCACGTTCCGGTTCACCGGCCTCAGGCCGGGCGAGAAGCTGGACGAGGAGCTCTTCGGGATCGGCGAGGAGGAGCTGCCCACCGATCACCCGAGGATCTCGAAGGTGAACGCCTTGATGCCGCTCCACGGGTTCCGCGCGCAGCTCCACGAGCTCTACGAGGCGGCCTCGCACAACCGGCCGGACGAGGTGCTGGACCACCTGCGCCGGCTGGTGCCCGAGTACCACCCCACTCCGCGCCTCGTCCCTCCGCTGGTCTCGACCGCTCCCTACCCGGACGACTACTGAGCCGACCTCTCCCGACTGCCGACAGGAACCAGACATGACCGCTGAATTCGTGCCCCCAGACGTCCGCGTCTTCGCCAGCACCGCGTCCTCTGCCACGGTGTTCGACGACTCCAGCCTGCTGCCGGCAGACCGTGCCTCGTTGACGGAGCTGGAGCGGCTGGTCGCAGGCGCCGACCTCGCGGCGCCTCCGGTCGTCCTCCCTGACTTCCACCACAAGTCGAAGATGGAGCTGCCTTCGAGCGTCACCGTGGCCACCCATCGCTCGGTGCGTCCCGACCTGACCGGGTCCTCGGTGAACTGCGGGATGGCGCTGATCGCCCTCGAGTCGGAGGTGCCGGACGACCGGGCCGTGGACACGTTCATGCGCTCCGTCCGCGAGCGCTACCCCTATCCGACGCGCGGCCAGAAGGAGCTGACCGCTCGCGAGGTGGTTCGTGCCGCGGACGAGGGCGCGGAGTTCGCGGTGGAGCGATGGGGTGCACCCCCGGACGACCTCGAGCGGGTCGAGGAAGGTGGACGCCTGGACCTGGACCGCTACGGCGGCATCGACCGCCTGACCCGGGAGCTGCCGGGTTTCGCGATCCAGCTGGCCAGGTTCAGGTTCGGGACCGTCGGGCCCTCCAACCACTTCGTCGAGCTGCAGCGCGTGGAGGAGGTGTACGACGAGGAGCGCGCGGCACTCCTCGGCGTCCGAGAGGGGCAGCTGACCATCCAGTACCACGGCGGTGGCGGCGTCCTGGCCGGGGAGCTCGGCCGGCTGTTCTTCCGCAGGAAGGACTACCCGCGCCAGATCAAGGCCGTCAACGCGGCCCTCAAGCCGTGGTTCCACCTCCGCTCGGCGCGGTCCATGCAGCAGCTGCGTGAGCGGCTCAACCTCTACTTCGCAGACGGCTGCACGCCGGTGCCGATCGACAGCGCGGAAGGGCAGCGCCTCATGCTCGCCAACGCGGCGGCCATGAACTACGGCTTCGCGTTCCGGACCTCCACCTACGCGTCGCTGCGCCGGCTGGCGGCTGAGGCGTTCGGTGGGGCCACCGGGCGGCTGGTCGTGGACTCGCCACACAACAGCATCTACGAGGAGCCCGTCGGTGACACGACGGGCGTGGTGCACCGCCACAATTCCTGCCGGGCCTTCTCGGCCGACATGATGACGCCGGGAACGACGTTCGCGCAGACGGGTCAGGCGGTCCTCGTCCCCGGCACGCACCGAACGTCGAGCTACCTCGGAGTCGCAGGCGACGACGCGGCCGACAGCCTCTACTCAGCCTGCCACGGCTCCGGGAGCGTCGTGTCCGACCTCGTGGGCCGCGGGCTGTCGGCCGAGCACGCCGACCGTCACTCGACCCGTCGCTTCCGCTACTCCGACGCCGAACCCACCGACGTGGCGCACTACGACGACAACGGCGTCAACGCAGCCATGGACGTCCTGGTCCGCAACAGGCTCGTGCGCCCAGTCGCGCGCATGCGCCCCATCGCAGTCCTGCATTAGCAGCCCAACACCCTTCAGGAAGCTCGACATGAAGACACTCCCGCGCACCTCGCTGGGCCTGGCCCTGCTGCTCGTCAGCTCCGTGCTGCTCGCCCTCAACGCGGCCCCCGCGTCGGCGGCTGGGACGACGTACTGGGTCGACGCCGCCTCGGCACAGTGCACGGACGCGGGAACAGGACTCGAGACTGCCCCGTTCTGCACGATCTCGGCTGCCGCGAAGAAGGCCCTGGTCCCCGGGGACACCGTGCGGATCCGACCGGGGACCTACCGCGAGCAGGTCACGCTGGCGGGTTCCGGGACGACGGGCGCCCCCATCAGCATCCTGGGGGACGGACCGGGCGTCGTCGTGCTGGGAACCCGTGCCCTCGGGACAGCGGGACTGTGGTCATCCACGGGCACCACGGCGTGGAGCACGCCGTACGCACCGCCCTCCAACCCCCGTCAGGTCCTCCTGGACGGTCAGCGGCTCAGCCAGGCGGCCTCCGCCAGCACCACCACGGCCGGGAGCTGGTTCTACGACACCACGGCTCGGGTGCTCTACGTGGACATCGGCGGCGCGAACCCGGGAGACGGGCACGCCGTCGAAGCCGGTGCACAGTCCTACGGCGTCCACGTGAGCGGCCGCCACGACGTGGTCGTGAGCGGGCTCCTCACCCGCGACCAGAACTTCGCAGGCGTCCGCCTGCTCTCCTCCTCCGCGGTGACCGTCGAGCAGGTCAGGGCCACGGGGTCGGCCGCCAACGGCGTCCTCGTCGAGTCCAGTCCCGGCTCCGGCGTGATGGTGCGCGACGTGGACGTCTCCGACTCCCTCGCTGTGGGCATCCGACTGACAGGGTCCTCCGGCGTCACCGTCCGGGCATCCCGCAGCCACGGCAACCAGCTCCACGGGATCGCCCTGGCCACGTCGAGCAACAACGTGATCTCGGGCAACCAGACGTTCGACAACGCCTCGCTCCGGGCGGACGTGACCGCTGCCGGGATCGACGTGAACTCCAGCTCGACGGACAACGTCGTGGCTAACAACGTGACCCATGGGAACCAGGACTCCGGCATCCAGGTCTACAACGGTTCCCACCGCGCCCTCCTCCTGCGCAACGTCTCCTACGGCAACGGGGACCACGGGCTCGACACGCTCGGCTCCACGCAGGTGCGTCTGGTCAACAACACCGTCCACGGCAACCGGCACGATGGCATCTCGGTCGAGGGCTCGGCGACCGGCGCGACGCTGACGAACAACATCATGGTCGACAACGGCCGGGTGGACAGGGGGAGTGACGTCCCGCACTTCGACCTCTTCGTGGACTCCGCGTCCACGGTTGGTTTCTCCTCCGACTACAGCATCGCCTACAAGGGATCGGCCGCTGCGGTGGTGATGTTCGGCGGAACCCAGTACAAGAAGCTCAACCTGTTCGCGTCAGCCACGGGCAACGAGGCGCACGGGCTCGCACTGGACCCGGACCTCGTCGACGTCGCAGCCGGCGACTTCAGGCCCACACCCGGCTCTCCCGCCGTCGACTCGGCGAATGCAGGCGCCAACGGATTCAGCGCCACGGACGCCGCAGGGAACGCCCTCGCGGACGACTCCATCGTCCCGGACACCGGCGTCGGCTCACCGTCGTACGCCGACCGCGGCGCCCTGGAGATGCAGCCCGGTCAAGGCGCCGGAAACTACGCGCCGCACGCCGCACTCTTCCTCAGCCCGTCGTCGGTCAGCCGCCCGCCGTCGACGCCGGTGACGGCAGACGCGACCGGCTCCTCCGACGGCGACGTCTCCGGCATCGCCGGCTACACCTTCGACTTCGGCGACGGCACGGTCGTCGGCCCGCAGCCCGAGCCGACGGCGGCGCACTCCTACGGGCGAGCCGGGACCTTCACCGTCACGGTCACCGTGACCGACAACGCCGGCCTCGACGATGTCGCCACGGCGCTGGAGTCGGTGACCGACCGTCCCTTGCAGACCTACCGGGTCGCGGGCTCCGACCCGACGTGCAGCGATGCTGCGAGCGGCACGGCCGCGGCACCACTGTGCACGATCTCGGCGGCCACGACGCGTGCGCTCGCCGGGGACACCATCCTGGTCGGCGACGGGACCTACCGAGAGCAAGTCAGGGTGCCGAACAGCGGCGAGGCGGGTGCGCCCCTGACCGTGCGTGCGACGAGCGGCAACGCCGTCATCCTGGGCTCGAACGACGTCACGGACCCCGCCGCCTGGACCGGTACGGCGACCTCCGCGTGGAAGCGTCAGTACCTGCCGACCGCCCCTCCCACCCAGGTCTGGCTGGACGGCACCCGGCTGGCGCGCGCCTCGAGCGCGACGACGACCACCGCCGGTAGCTGGTTCTACGACAGCGCGACCGGCCTGCTGTTCGTCGACATCGGCGGCGGCAATCCCGGCCTCGGCCACGCAGTGGCCGCAGGTGCGCGCAACTTCGGGATGCTGCTGCGGGCGGTCGACCACATCGACGTCGACGGGTTCACGATCCTCCAGACGAACCTCGCCGGCCTGTTCCTCGATACCGTCCGCGACGTCGACGTGAGCAACCTGCGCGTGGAGGAAGCCGGGACCCACGGCGTCACGGCCGACGGATCGACGCGCGTCCAGCTCAGCAACCTGGTATCCAGGAAGAACCTGTCCATGGGGGTGCGCTTCTTCCAGTCATCTGACAGCGTCCTGCGCAGTGCCACCACCGACCACAACCAGTTCCACGGCGTGAGCGTGCAGGGGAGCCGAGGCGTGCGCGTGGCCGACGTGACGTCGTTCAGCAACGACCGCCCTGATGCGCGGGTCGCCGCAGGGATCGATGTCAGCTCCTCCTCCGTGGACACGATCATCGAGCGGACGACGACCTACGGCAACGACGACTCCGGGATCGAGGCCTACACGGGGTCCACCGGCACCGTGATCCGCCGGAACCTCAGCTACGACAACGGCGACCACGGCATCGACAACTCCGGTGCACCGGGCTCCGTCGTCGTCTCGAACACCGTGGTCGGCAACGAGACGGCCGGTATCAACTTCGAAGGAGGGTCGCGCGACGCGTTCGTCCGCGACAACGTGACCGCCGACAACGCCGTGGGCAGCACCCGCACGATCGGCGAGATCCGGGTCGACGAGTCGTCGGCGCCGGGAACCAGCCTCAACCGTGACCTCGTGTTCCAGTCGTCGGGCGGACCCCTCTTCGAGTGGGCCTCGCAGGCCCACACCACGCTGACGAGCTTCCAGGCGGCCAGTGGGCAGGAGCAGGACGGACTGGCTGGTGACCCGAGGTTCCTCGACCTCGCGGGGCGTGACCTCCGCCTGACGGGATCGTCGCCCGGAGTCGACGCGGCATTCACCGAGTTCGCCGCCTGGCTCCCGGTCGACCTCGCCGGGAAGCCGGTGGTGGACGACCCGGCCGTGCGCGACACGGGCAACGGGACGCAGCCGTTCGGTGACCTCGGCGCCTACGAGTTCTCCGGCCCGGTCGCCATCGGCACGGTGTCCCCCACGAGCGGTGCCACACCTCTGGCCGTCTCGGTGGACGCCAGCGCGAGCCGCGGGCTCGGCTCCCCGATCGTCACCTGGCGGTGGGACTGCGGGAACGGCACCTCGGTGGACCAGGCCGTCGGAACCTGCACGTACACGGTCGCGGGGAGCTACACGCTCACTCTCGTCGTCACCGATGGCACCGGCCTGTCGGACACCTGGCGCGGTGGCGTGTCAGCGTCCAACGAGTTCGCGCCGGTGGCCTCCCTCACCGCCTCGCCGGGCTCGGCCTACACCCCTCAGGCCGTCGTGCTGGACGCCTCCGGCTCGCGGGACTCCGGGGACACCTCGCCGATAGCGGACTACCGGTTCGACTGCGGCAACGGCACGGTCACGGCGTGGCAGACCTCCTCGAGGACCACGTGCACCTACACGAAGGCGCAGAGCTACACACCGTCGGTGGAGGTCCGCGACACCGGCGGTCGCATCGGATCGGCACGCACGACCGTCACCATCCTGGCCGACGTCCCGCCCACGGCCTCGCTCACGCTGCCCGCCAAGGGCGTGGTCGGCAAGGCCGTCACCGCCGACGCGTCCAAGTCCAGCAGTGGCGTCGACAAGAGCCCGATCGCCACCTACCGCTTCGACTGCGGCAACGGCCAGGTGACCGTCGAGCAGACCGCGCCGACGACGAGCTGCACCTACCGGAGCAGGGGCACATTCACCGTGACAGTGAGGGTGACCGACACCGTTGGGCTCTTCGCCGTCGCATCGAAGAAGATCAAGATCGGATAGGGACGAGCAGCAGATGACCATCGAGGAGATCTTCCGGCGCATCGTCAGGGGACACGTCGTCCTGATCCTGCTCTGCTGCGTGCTGCCCGTGGGCGCCGCGCTCGTCGTGAACGCCACCCGGCCCACGGAGTACGTCGCTCGCGTGCGGCTCCAGGTCACCTCGTCCGCCCCGGCATCCACCACTGAGGCGGAGGCGCTCAGCTCCCGCGTCCTGGCCCTGGCCAGCACCCCGAGCCTGGTCCGCCAGGCCCTCAAGTCCGAGGGCCTGGACGGGGATGCGGAGAAGATCGCCGCGGAGGACGTCACCGCGGAGCGCCTGGGGGAGTCGCCCGTGGTGCAGCTCGCCGTGAGGCAGCCGACATCGGCGAGCGCAGCTGACCTCGTCGGCGCACTCGCCACCCAGGTGACCGAGTTCATGAACCAGGCCACCCGCAGCAGGTACGACGCACTGCTGACCGACACCGAGCGTCGGCTCACGGCAGCCGGATTCCGCAGGGACACGCTCACCGGACAGCTGCAGGAGACGACCGGCCCACAGGCGCGCGAGCTCCTCCGGATCGAGCTCGCGTCGAACCAGCAGACCGTCGAGCAGCTCTCCCAGCAGCGTCTCTCCCTCCTGCTCGCGGACGCCGAGCGCGACGACGTCGTCCTCATCGACGCGGACGCTCCCGACGTCGACGTCGTGGCGTCAGGACTCGTGCCACGCGCCGCTCTCGCGCTGCTGTTCGGGCTGGTCCTGGGGCTCAGCCTGGCTGTGCTGGTGGAGACACTGCGTCCGCGTATCGCCGGCGTTCGCGCGCTGGCCCGTTCGCTCGACGCTCCTGTCCTGGGCACGGTGACCGACGGGAGCGCACCGCTCTCCGCCGCGATGACCGTTGCCGCACGGCGGCAGGGCGTCGAGACCCTCGTCCTGGTCGGGATGGACGATCGGGACGACAAGGCCGTGCGCGAGCTCCTCGAGGAGATGCCGAAGGGACGGCTCTCCCACTCGTCCGCATCCGCGGCGCTCAGCCGCGAGCTCGCCACCATGGAGCAGGAGGGCGGAGGCGGACGGGCCGGCAAGGCGGGCCCTGCGCCGCGCCCGCCGTCCCAGTCGGCCCCCGTGCTGTCCCACCAGGTGCGCTTCACGGACGTGCACGGCCTCACCGACAGCGAGGAGCCCACGGCGGGCGTCGTCGTCGTGACCCACGGCACGGCCCTCCAGCGCGAGATGGACTCCCTCGACGACCTCCGCCAGGCGCGGCGGTGGCCCGTCGTCGGGATCGTCGAGGTCCCCCGACGACCCATCCGAGGGGACCGGCAATGAGCACCGACGGCATCCTCCTGGAGAGCGCAGGGCAGCGGCTGGTCGTGTGCGACCCCCGGGGCAGGCTCGCGGCCGCCATGACGTCTGCGGCAGGAACGACGTTCGCGGAGGCGCACCCGAGGACAGGCCTCCCCGACATCGTCGAGCACGTCGAGACGGGCCGACGTGGCTTCTCCACCGCCGAGATGAGCCCCGTGACTCGGGGAGTGTGGGCCGACGACGCCGGCGACACGGTCGTCGAGAGTGTCGGCGGGTCGGGTTTCACCCAGCACTGGTCGGTGGACGACGACCGTCTCCGGATCCGCACGCGATGGGCGCCGTCCCCCGCGGAGTCTGCGGCCGCCTCGCTCCTCCGTCCGCGGTTCGACGCCCTCCGGGCCCAGGTGCTGCTCCACTACCCGGTGCTGTGGTGGGCCGTCGTGAAGGGCATGGCGCCGCTCCACGTCTCGCTCCTCGAGGTGGACGGCATCAACGTCCTGATGGCCGGACCCGGCGGGGTGGGCAAGTCGAGCCTCGTCGCCCGAGAGCTCGCTGCGGGCGCCAGCGCCGTGTGCGACAACCTGGCCGCCTCCGACGGGTGGACCGTCCACGGCGTGAGGGAGTCCCTCCGGTTGCCGGCCGAAATGGCGTCTGGCGCCGGCGGCAGGAGGACCACCCACGGACGCCGGGAAGAGCGATGGCACGGACGGGTGGACTCCCTGCGCCCTGACGTCGTCGTGGTGGTCAGTCGCGGGCAGGCGCCGTCGGCGACGGTCCGGCCGATCGCCCCGGAGGAGGCCCGTCACGCGCTCGTCGCCGGCACGTTCGGCGCTGGGGAGCTGCGTCGGTTCTGGTCGCTGGCAGCGATGCTGTCGCTCGGCACGCGACGCGGCCCGGCGGTCGCGCCGGTCGAGGCGGTCGCAGGGACGTTGACGCAGCGCCTCCCGTGCTTCCGCCTCGACCTGGGCGCCCGCCCCGGACCCCCGCTGCGCGTCCTGCTCGCCGACCAGCTCCTCCAGCTCGGCAGCGAAGGGGTCGGCCGATGACCACGGACACGCGTATCCACGTCGCCCAGGTCGTGACCCGGTTCATCGCAGGAGCGGGCGGAGTGGCGTTGCGGGGCGCCATGCACCTCGATCCCGACCGATACCGCGTCACGATCGTCACGGGAGAGGGCGGGCGCCTGACTGAGATGGCCGCGCTCGCGGGGATGAAGGTGATCATCGAGCCGTCCATGGTGGCACCCATCAATCCCCGGGAGGACGCGACCGCCCTGCGCAGGCTCGTCCGGATCTGCCGTGACGAGCAGTTCGACGTCGTTCACACGCACAGCGCCAAGGCCGGTGCCCTCGGGCGGCTGGCAGCGCACCGGGCGGGCGTGCCGGTGATCGTGCACACCTATCACGGTTTCCCGTTCCATGACTTCCAGGACGCGGTCCATCACGCTGTCTACGTCGGCATCGAGCGTCGGCTCGCCCGGATAACGGACGTCGTCCTGGCCATCGGCACGGGTGTCGCGACCGAGGCCTTGCGGCGGGGCCTGGCCCGTCCGTCAGCCCTGCGGACCGTGCCGCCCGTCGTGGACGGCCGTACGGTCCTGAAGGACGCGACGACCACCGCGGCCGCCCGTGTCGCGCTCGGGTTGTCGCCCGATGCCACGGTGGTCGGCACGGTGGGCCGCGTCGACTACCAGAAGGCCCCCGAGCACTTCGTCGCCGCCATCAAGTCGATGCAGCACCGCGAGGCGGTCGGGCTGTGGATCGGCTCGGGGCCCGAGGTGGACGGGATGCGTCGACTCGTCGGCGAGCTGGGGCTGCGCGAGCGCATGCTTTTCGTCGGCGAACGGGACGACGTGGCGGCGCTCCTGCCAGCGTTCGACGTCTTCGCCATGGCGAGTCGCTACGAGGGACTGCCCTGCGCCATGGTCGAGGCCATGCGCTGCGGCCTCCCGGTGGTGGCCACGGCCGTCAACTCGGTCCCCGACCTGGTGGTCCCCGGAGAGAGTGGCGTGCTGGTGCCAGCGGGGCGCCCGCATGCGCTCGCGCGAGCACTGGACGACCTCCTCGACCACCGGCCGACGGCCGATCGGCTGGCGTTGGAGGGCCAGGTGCGCGCCGGTGCGCCCTTCGACGCACAGCGGCTCTCAGACGTGCTCGACGAGGTCTACTCCGAGGCCCTTGCCGCAAGCCTCCTCGCGGCGGTGGGATGACCGATGAACCGCCGTCAGCTCGACCGAGTGACCAGGACCGTCCGCGTCGTGCGACGGGCGGGCGCCCAGGAGCAGCCTGAGGGCCCCTTCACAGGCGAGCCGGCGCGGGCGGTGGGACCCCGGGGTCGTGCCACCCGGGCTCGGTGGGCGGGGGCGCCCTGGCTGGCGCTGTGCGACGAGGACGCTGTCGAGATCCGCGACCCGAGGGTCGAAGACATTCGGAGGGTCGCCCCCGGCACCACCGTGGTGCTGGTCTGCGACGAGCCGTTGAGCCGGTGGCGCCTGCGTCGGCTCGCGGCTCGAGCCGGCATGGCGATCGAGCGCGAGCTGATCGCCGTGCCCCACACCCGCAGTCCTGTCGTGCTGCTCGACGAGACGGAGTCCGCTGTCACCCACTTCTGGAGCGACGTGATCACAGTGCCGCCCGGCCTCACGCTCGCCCTGGTTCCCGCATCGGTGGTGCTGCGACTGGCCCGGATGCTGCCGTGGCGTTGGACGGGAGCGCTGGCCCCGGGGCGCGTCGTGATCGGGAGGCGTTCATGACCGCGTGGCCAGATCCAGCCGCGCGTGGCGGACGCCGACTCGAGGACCTGCTCGCGCGGCCGGACATGTGCGGCGTGCTGATGACCGCCTCGAAGGACCCCGACGCCAAGCTCACCTACATCACGACCACGAACACGGGAGCCGAGAGGGTCGCCGTGAAGATCCCGACCACCTCGCGGGCGGGGCTCGCCGTCGAACGCGAGGGTCGGATGCTCGTGGACCTGAGACGTCTGGGACTCGGCCGGATCAGCAGCACCGTGCCGAGGTACGTGAGTTCGCTGCACGTCCAGGGACGACCCGTGCTCGTGTCCTCCGCCGTGGCAGGCACGCCGATGAGCGTGGCGTACCACCGTGGGCTGCACACCGCACGACCCGGCCTCGTCCGTGCGGACCTCGATCTCGCGCTGGGCTGGCTGCGAGAGCTCTGGGACGTCTCGCAACGCGGCGACGCCGCGCTCACCTGGGCGCGGGACACGGCCGCCGGGCTCTGCGGGAGGTGGGACGGCCATCCCTCCCTGGAAGCGGCGCTCAGCCGGCTGGAGATGGTCGAAGGGAGGATGTCCGGCCTGCACTGCACCCAGACCGCCGTGCACGGCGACTTCTGGTTCGGCAACGTCCTCGTCGACCACGGCACGGTGACCGGAGTCGTCGACTGGGAGGCCGGATCGACGGTGGGGTGCCCGCTGCGCGACCTGGCTCGGTTCGCCATCAGCTACAGCCTGTACCTCGACCGCCACACGCGCCCCGGCGCCAGGGTCCTCGGGCATCGCGGGTTGCGGCGTGACGGTGCAGCCCCCGGCGTGACCTACGCGCTCGAGGGCGACGGATGGTTCTCCGGCGCCGTCCGGTCCTTCCTCGCCGACGGGCTCACCGCCCTCCGGCTGCCCCGTTCGCTGTGGTACGACGTCGCGTTGGTCGGTGTCGCCGAGGTGGCCGCGTCGGCGAACGACGACGGCTTCGGAGAACGGCACCTCGAGCTGCTCTCCGGGCTCGCCCTCCGGCCGCGTCGGCGCCGGTGAGCGACATGACCTCCCCCCTGCACGAGACGGTTGCGCGGCCGGCGGCTCTCGGCCCCGGTGGCCGTCCGGCGCGGCAGGCGCAGGACGTGCTGCCCGCCCTGGTGGGAGGAACGGTGTGCCTCCTGCCGATCCTGACCCCGGCGGGACCCGGGAACACGGCACTGGCCGACGTCGGCATGGCCGCATCCGTGGTCGTGGCCCTCATGTGGGCGACCCGGGAGCGGTTCCAGCTCAAGTTCCCCTACATCCTGGGCACCCTCCTCCTCGTGCTCGGTGGTGGGCTGGCGGCCCTGACGGCCTCTGCGCCACCCTCGGTGGCGCTCGTCCTGGTCCAGGACGCCGTCCTGTTCCTCTGGGCGGCCACCCTCGCGCTGGGACGGCACAACGTCGCGATCATCACCGCGGCCACCCACGCGTGGTGCCGGACCGCCCCGGTGTTCGCCGGGGTGATGGTCGTCGCCTACCTGATCGGTCTCGACGCGCTGACCGGCGTCTCGGCGCGTGACGGGGTTCGAGCCTCCTACACCCTGGGCGACCCGAACCTGGCCGCCAACTACCTGGTCGTCTCGCTGGTCCTGATGGCTGCCTGCCGACGTCCGCGGTCTGCAGGGGTGCGTCACACCGGATACGCGCTGGTCCTCCTCGCCATCGTGTTCACCGGCTCCAACGGAGCGATGTTCACGCTGCTGATCGCGGTCGTGCTCTGCCTCGCGCTCAGCCAGCTTCGTCGGCGTGGCGCGCTCGCTGGAGCTCTCGTCCTGATGGTCACTGCGCTGTTCGCAGCGGTCCTGGTCCTCGTGGTCATGCCTCGCGTGGACATGCAGTCGCTCCGGGAGCAAGCTGCAGGCAGCATCCCGCTCCTGCGCGACTCCTTCGGCCGGAGCGCGGGGTCGACGAGCCAGCGGGCCACGATCCTGTCCGAGGGAACGCAGCTCTTCCTCGACGGCAACGCCACGGGTGTCGGTCCGGCCCGTGTCAAGGCCACGCTCGAAGCGACCCAGGCTCCCTACACGAAGGAGGCCCACAACGACTACCTCGCGACTCTCCTCGAGCGAGGGGTGATCGGGGCGATCGGCCTGATCGCGCTCGTGGCCGCCATAGGTGTCCGTTGCGTGCGACTGGTCATCGGGACGGTGCCAGCGCCGTACTCGGACGCGGTGCCACGCGCGTGGCTGCTGGCGGTCCTGGCTCCGGTGATGGCCACGGCGGCCACGTTCTACGAGGTGCTGCACTTCCGGCACATGTGGACCTGGCTGGGCATCGTGGCGGCGCTGGTGCTCGCGCTGCAGGACCAGCACCGGGCGGGCGGGGAGGACGTGCCATGACCGCGCGGACGACAGGTCTGGTGACACGCGCGCGCTCTGTCCTCAAGGGGGACCTCGCGGGCAGTGTCGTGAGAAACACCTCCGCCCGGGGCATCGCCATCGTCGGACTCACCCTCGCGACGGTCGTCGTCGCCCGTGTCGGAGGGCCTGACGACGTGGGGGCATACGCCCTGCTCCGCATGCTGCCCGGTCTCGTCGGCGTGATGGCCGTCGCCGGTCTCCCCGGCGCCATGGCGTTCTTCCTGGCCGAACCGCGTCGGCACCGCACCGCGTTGTGGCCCAGCGTGTTCGTGGTGCTGGCGGCCGGTGCTGCGCTCGGCACCCTCGCCTGGGTGCTGATCAGTCCGCTCCTCAAGCACGCCTTGTTCCCGCACGACTCGTTGCTCGTGGTGGCCGCGGCGGGGCTCACTGTCGCCACGCAGCTGGTGCTCACCGTGGGCAAGACGTCCTTGCAGGGGCTGCAGGACCGGCGTGGCGGCGACATCGTGATCGCCGCCGAGGAGATCGCCTTCCTGCCCTGCTACCTCCTACCGCTGCTGCTGGGGGTGCAGGGCACGACCGCCATCATCGTCGGCCTGCTCCTGGCCGACGTGGTCGTCGCCGTCGAGGCCTGGCGCCGCGTCGCCCACCGGCTCGGATGGCGGCGGCTTCGCGCCGCGCGTTCGGCCCGTCGGAGGGCGGGGCCGGACCGGCAGTTGGTGGGTCAGCTGGTGGTGTACGGCTTGCGGGGCCAGGTCGGGGGCATCATCACCCTGCTGAACCTACGGGTCGACTTCGTCATCCTCGGCGCGGTGGCGGGGCCGGCCGTGCTCGGCATCTACGCTGTCGCCTCCAAGTACGCCGAGCTGCTCCGCATGCCCGGGACCGCCCTCACGTGGGTCTGCTACCCCAGGCTCGCCGCCACCGACGAGGAGACGGCCGCCAGGATCGCTCGCCGCCTGGTGGCCCCGACGCTCGCGACCATCGGGCTGGCCGCGGTTCCCCTGTGGCTGGTCGCCGGACCCGTCACGCGGCTGCTGTACGGCACGGAGTTCGACTCCGCCGTGGCGCCGGCCAGGGTCCTGCTCGCCGGGATGCTGCTCGCAGGCACGGCAGGCGTCGCCAGCGGATACCTCTACGGCCGCGGCCGTCCCGGCCTCAACTCCGTGGCGATGGCCTTCGGGCTGGTGACGACCGTCGGTCTCGACCTCGTCCTCATCCCGAGGTTCCAGGCCATGGGCGCCGCTGTCGCGTCCACGGCTTCCTACCTGCTCGTCGACGCGATCCTGGTGCTCCTGCTGCTGCGGCTGACCTCGCGCCGTGCGCGCCGCGACGTCCACGCCGACGACGCCCCCCGTGCCGCAGTGGGGGCCTCGCCGTGAGCCGCGTGGTCCACGTCCTGGTCCTGGCCTGCATGCTGTCGGGTTGCTCGACGCTGGCCTCCTCCTCGTCCTCCTCCCCGTCCGCGGGGGACGGAGCGACCCGGGAGCCCACCGTTGCGGCGACGCCGACCGACACCCGGTCGCGCGACCCGCACCCCGCGTCGGCGCCCCCGTCCGGCGACCCGTACGTCGACCTGGCGCGGCTGCTCCACTCGCGCGGGGTCGAGGTGTGGTTCGAGGCCGACCTCGTCCGGAGCTGGCTCGAGGGCCCGAAGGCCTTCGCCGAGACGGTGGACCGACTGGCCGTCCTCGCTCGCGTGGAGGGGGTCGCGGGGTTCAAGGTCGCCGACGAGCTGGGTTACGGCGACGGGCTCGAGACGAGCGCGCAGGTCCGCCGGTTCCTGCAGGCGGCCGACGCCGCGCTGCACCGGGTGGCTCCAGGCAAGGAGCTCCTGGTGGACGTGGTGGTGCCTGACCTGGGCTGCCTCCCCTGGCAGGGTGAGTCGGGGCGGGCGTGCGCGGCCGAGGCGCGGGCGCAGTACCCGGCAGCCACCATGGTCGCCGTGTCCGGCTACCTCCGGTCAGGCACCATCGACCGCCTGGACCTGAGCACCGGGTTGTTGGATCCCGGCGCGTACCGGAGCCGGGACCTCACGCCGACGGAGGCGCAGCAGGCGGCGTGGGCCCATGTCGAGGCCCTGGGGTGGGAGGACGACACCGTCCTGCAGTCGCGCAAGGCGCTCGCTGATCGCGGCGGCTACCGAGGGTCCCCGGACGACGCCGCCGCCGACGTGGCGACGTACGTCGACACACCGGTAGCGGGCGGTGCCGGGGCCGTCGACATCTGGACGTGGAGACAGCCTTACGACGGCGCCACCGTCAGCCTGCTCGACGAGCGGCTGCGTCCGAACCCGCTGTGGGACTTGCTCCGGGACCGCGCGGCGACGGTCGGCCTGATCACCCACATGACACCCAGCGCGATGCCGACCGACGCCACGGCCCTCGAGGGCGAGGTCGACCTGGCCAGCACGGTGTTCGACGCGGTATTCGT
Organism: Nocardioides sp. Soil774; assembly: GCF_001428125.1. GTDB lineage: Bacteria > Actinomycetota > Actinomycetes > Propionibacteriales > Nocardioidaceae > Nocardioides. Next base: position 405,762 of record NZ_LMSM01000001.1, read on the forward strand.
GGCGGCGGGCACCGGCTGATGAGGACCGAGGACGTGGAGGGACCATGACTGCACCAGCGCACCGCCTGCCGACGACACGCTCGATGACCAGGCGCCGCGACGTCGCGCCGCGCGAGGCCGCGTCCCCCGACATCGTGGTGCGCGTCTCCACCGCGCGGCGGGTCCTCGACCTGCTCGTCGCCAGCGCGATGCTGGTGCTGAGCCTGCCGGTCCTGGCACTGGCCGCGCTGCTGATCCTCCTCGAGGACGGAGGCCCGGTCATCTTCAGGCAGATCCGGCTCGGCGAGGGAGCCCGGCCGTTCACGGTGTACAAGCTCCGGACGATGCGCTCGTCCGAGCGTGGGCCCGCGGTGACCGCCACCGACGACCCCAGGATCACGCGGGTGGGCACCTGGCTGCGGCGTCTGTCGATCGACGAGCTGCCGCAGCTGTGGCAGGTGCTGCGCGGCCAGATGACCCTGGTGGGGCCACGCCCCGAGAGCCAGGAGCTCGCTTCTCGATACGTGCAGCCGTTCCGGACCGTGCTGCTGGCACGTCCTGGCCTGACCGGACCGGCGCAGCTGTTCTACCGCGAGGCATCAGCCGTCCCGCCGCCCGGCTGGACCGACACCGACGCGTGGTACCTCTCGGTGCTGGTGCCGCTGCGCAGTCAGGCCGACCTCGACTACCTGGCCGACCCGACGCTGGCTCGCACCCTGCGATACCTGGCCCTCACGGGCCTCTTCGTGACGGGCCTCGCTGATCTGCAACGATCCGTGGACGCTCCCGGGGCCACCGCTCAGGGACAGGCGGGCTCGGGCACCTGAGCGTCGGCGCGCGCGGCGTGCGGGTGGACCTCGATCGGGTCGCAACGAGCATTGACGCAGGCACCGGTCGCGAGGTCGAACTCGAAGTTGTGGCCGAGGCAGCGCAGGACGCCGCCGTCGATCACGCCCGTCTCGGCGAGGTCCTCGCCGGCGTGGGGGCAGTACCTGCTGACCTGGAGTCCCGTGCCCTCGACCTCGATGCTGAAGGTCTCCTGCGGGTCACGGGCTGCCTCGAAGGCTTCCACGGCTCGGAGCGCGGCAAGGTCGGCATGCTTGAGCAGGCCGACCAGGTAGTCGTTGTAGTGGTCAGGCTCGCGACGAGCGCTGAACCTCAGCGACAGCAGGAGCTCCTCCCAGCGAGTCCTGCCCGTCACGACGCCCTCGAGCCAGCGGGCATCCACGGTGATGTGGTAGTTCGCAGACACGTCGCCACCGTCGAGGTCCACCTCGATGGTGTGGGGGCCGATGTGGGCATCCCAGGTCCCGCCGGCGGGACCGAGCACCTCGAAGCGCAGGACCAGCCCGATCCGGGCGAGGAAGTATTCCGACAACGTGGCGAGCGACTCGAAGTGCTGCTTGAACCGCTCTGCGAGGCGCGAGTCGGCGCCCGGTTCGGGGTTGTCGTCCCAGATCTTGCCGACGTGCTGCCGTCGACGGGCGGAGTACGCCTCGAGGTAGTGGCGCCGGTCCTCGGTCGAGCCGTCGAGGGAGAACCCCCGCCAGTGCGCGTCCCGAACGATCGACAGGTCCTCGAGCACGACCCGGTCGCCGGGAAGCAGGTAGTCCGCCGTCTGGGCCGGCAACCGCTCGCGCAGCCACCTCAGCGCCTCGGCCTGGTCGGGGAAGATCCCCGGTCCGTGGAGCCGGCCGTTGTGCTCGAACAGCTCCGGGTCGAGGAAGCACGGGGGACCGGCGTACGGCACCGCCATCCGCGGCTGGGCGGCGCGCAGGAGACGCGTGACGGCCTTGAACTTGCCCACCCGCTTCAAGGTGCTGATCCGGTCGAGCTCCTCCCGGTCGTACTCGTAGCAGACAGGGTGCCAGCTCGCTCCGGACATCTGCACACCCATCAGGTCCATCGGACGTCCCGCCTCCGCGACAGCCCTCCGGACCTGGGCCAGCGAGACCCGGGCGTCGTTGGTGTGCATCACGGCACGGCCGTCCACGTAGATCAGGACGGCTGCGTCATGGCTCATCGGGCACTGCTCGGGGATCACGGTCAACCAGTCCCTGCCGGAGTCCCCCAGGGGGTGCCGAACCCACGGATCCAGGACCACCACACGCCTCCTCCCCGCCTCGCGGAGCCGGCGCTGGATGATCGTCGACGGGTAGCGGGGAACGACGATCGTCACGTCGGCGGGCAGTCCGGCCAGGAACGCCAGGTCCAGGTGGTCCAGGTGCTCGTGGGACACGACCACGGTGTCCACGTCGGAGAGCTCCGGGGTGAGGAGGTGGGAGTTGTCGGGGAAGGGGAACCACGAGCCGAGGAAGGCGCCCGACGGCGAGACCCAGGGGTCGGCCAGCAGCCTCACCCCCGGCGAGTCGATGCGCAGGCCGGCATGGCCCAGGGCGGTGACGGTCGCGCTGCTCATGGTGTTCACCATGATGTGCTGGCAGAGCCCGGGGGACGTGGGCGTCCTGGTTTCCCCAAGAGGGGTGACGTCAGCCTGCGAAGAACCGGGCGAGAACTTCCTGCAGGCGCGGGGAGTCCACGAGGGTCGGGTTCGCCGAGCCCTGGTGCCCCCACCCGTAGGTGTAGTCCATCGGGGGATCGGGCACCAGCGTGGCCCACCGACGCAGCATGCGCTGCAGCTGACGCGGGCTGGGCAGCTGGTAGTAGCGGGAGTCGGTGCGGGACTGGCCGAACGCTTGGTAGACGGGCACGATCTTGTGGGCTGGAATGCCGCGCCGGCGCGCAGCGCCGACGGCCTGGTCGATCTTCGCCAGGTCGCAGCGGGGGTGTGCCACGGAGCAGGGGTAGGGGTCGAGGCCCACCATGCTCACTCCCGTGACTGCCGGACGGAACGCTCGGTAGTCCTCGCGATCGGAGAGCACGATGAACGAGAGCTGCCGATCGCTGCTGGCTTCCCGGATGTAGCGGGCGCGGCTGGCGAGGGCTTGCGGACCTCCCGGACAGTCCGCGAGGTGGGGCTCGTCGGAGAGGTAGTACCCGAAGACGTCCCGACGGCCGGCGAGGCGGTCCACCGTGCGTCGGAAGGCCGCGTCCAGCGGCGTCGGACACTTCTCGCCCAGCCAGACGAGGGCATCGACCCCCGCGGGGATGCGCCGGATCTCGGCCGTGCTGGACCCGGTGTCGAAGACGTTGAACCCGAGGCGTTGAGGTGCGCTCGAACCGTCGCGGTTGGTGATGAAGTGGTGCTTGGTCGTGGCGGCCGGAGCGGGCGCAGGACCTCCCGCCAACACCAGGACGGTCGCCATGGCGACTAGCAGTGGAGTCATGCACAACCTCTTCTGGCCTGGACGAGCGGAGCGGGGCGAGAAGAGTCTCTGGCCGGGCACGAACCTGCGGCTCGCGTCGATGGTACCCGAGGATGGACACTTCTCCCGGCCCTGGTGGCGGCAGATTGGACGGCGCGAATCCCCGGCTCGGGGAGTTACCCAGTCCGAGGGATGGGCGACCAGCAGGAGTGGTTCTACCGTGAAGAGCGCGCACCCACCGCTGGTTTCGCCACTTCCGTCCTTGTTGCCGGTGCCCCCACCATGCGAGGACCCCCACGCCTCGTTGGCCGAGGGCGGGGCGACCAGTGGGCGGCGACCGAGGTCCCCCCACCTCGGTCGCCGCAAGCGCGGCCTGGTCCGGCGACGGCCGACCTGGCTCACGCGCCCTGTCGCCAACCGATCTGGTTGGCCATGCCGACTGCCGCCAGCTGCGACGACACCTCGAGCTTGTTGAGGATCGACTTCACCTGCGTGCGCACGGTGGCCTCGGAGACCACGCTGTCCTGGGAGATGTCGCGCACCGTGTGACCCTCGATGAGCGAGCCCAGCACCTGGCGCTCTCGGGGCGTCAGCCGGTCGAGGCGGCGACGGATGTCGTCGTCGACCCGGCTCTGGTTCGACCAGGCGTCGAGCAGGGCCTCCAGCTCCTCGCGGGTCACCACCGGGAGTCCCTGGTGCAGCCGCCGGACCGTCGACAGCGCCTGCTGGAGGGCGCCGCTCTTGGTGAGCACCTTGCGCGCCCCGAGCCGCATGCACTCGCCCCAGCGCCCGATGTCCTGGGACGCGGTCACCACCACGACGTTGATCCGCGCCCGCGCGAGCGGGGCGATGAGGTTGACGCCGTCGCCGAAGCGCCCGAGGTCGAGGTCGAGGATGACGGTGCGCGGGTTGGCCCGCAGCGCCATGGACCGCAGCGTCGCCATCGAGCCGCCCTCCTGCGGCAGCTCGAGACGGCGTACGTCGTAGCCCTCGAGGGAGAGGGCGAGCTCGAGGGCCTCGGCGAAGAGCACGTGGTCGTCGAGGATCAGGACCCGGTGCTCAGCTCGAGAGGCGCCATGCGACATGGGAGTCCTCGCCGGTGGTGTCGTCCTCGGGGGAGCAGCGGGGGGCAGGCAGCGAGATGACGAACGAGGAGCCCGGACCGCGGGCCTCGGCCAGCCTCAGCGACCCGCCGTCCTCGGTCATCAGGCGCCGGGCCACGTGCAGGCCGATGCCCTGGCCGGGGGAGTCCGCACCCCGGTGCCCCCACTCGAAGATCCGCTCGCGCTGCTCCTCGGCGATGCCGCGTCCGTCGTCGGAGACCGTGATGTCCACCGTGCCGCCGTCGCGGTGGACGACGTCGACGCGGCTCGTGCGGCAGCCCCCGTGGGTGACCGCGTTGTCCATGAGGATGTTGACCGCCTCGGCGAGCGCGTCGTAGCGCGCCCGCACGGTCCCGCCGTCGGTGTGCAGCTCGACGTGGCGTCCCTTGAGGCGCTGCAGCTCGAGGACCATCTGCAGCGCCTGGTCCACGTCGATGTCGGCGGTGGTCTGGTGCTCGCCGGTCAGCAGGCGCTGCATGCGCTCCAGCTCGCGGTGCACCGACTCGCACAGGTGCCGGCGGATGTCGTCGCCCAGCGCCGGGTTGTCGAGCAGCGCCGCGCCGTTGACCAGCCCGGCGATCGTGCTGCGCAGCTCGTGCAGGCGCTCGCGCTCCTCGCGCCTGGACGCCTCGAGGACCAGGTCGACCTCGGCCCTCACCTGGGCGTCGCCGTCGACGAGGTCGTGCTCGCGGGTCGCCCCGGCGGTGGCCAGCCAGGCGGCTCCGACGACGCTCTGGGCGACGACGACCAGGGCCAGTGCGGCCGCGTCTGTCCACCCGAGGGCGTGCGCCAGCTCGCCCGTGCCGAGGACGGCCGCGGTGGTGGCCAGCAACCAGACGGCAGGCTGCGAGCGGGCCGGCGACCCTGGCCAGCGACCCGGCGGCGCCCACCCTCCAGCGACCTGTGCCACGAACCGATGATGTGTGTCTCCCCCGAACGGCCTCATGGCCATCCCCCCTGATGCTGACGTGCGGTGTCTTCCCCTGACATGGACCGGTGCTCTCCCGTGCGACCGGTCAGGACCCCGCTGTGCGAGCAGGTACCCGAGATCAGTGAAGCCACGTCCCCCCGGGCCTGCAACGAGTCTGCGACCCATACCGCAAATGGGGCAAAGCCGGTCTGGTCCGCCCTGTTCAGGCCTCACTCATTCTTGGTCAAGCAGCACCTGAGGCTCCTGCCACGCAGCCGCCACCGACGCACAAGAGCGTGCCGCAAGACGTACGACGGCGCCCGGGCGCCGACGGGGCCGCCGCGTCCCCAATTCGGTGCACCTTGGGCCGTGTCGGCACCGGACGGCCTCCTCGGCGGCAATGGTCTGTCGCATCTCGGACCGGAGGAGGAGGGATGGGTGGTGCAGCAGTTCTTGGTGGTGCCCCGGCAGCGGTGAGGCCGCCCGGGGCCGTCACTGCGTGGATCGTCTCCCCCCACCTGCTGGTCGCGCAGGCGGTGGCCGCAGCGCTCGCCTCGGCGGGCAGGGACGTGGAGGTGCACGCCTGGGAGACGGTCGCGCAGGAGGCGCGCGCGAGCCGCGACGCCGGCGGCACGACCTTCGTGGTGGCCATCTTCGACGGCGAGGACAGCTTCACCGTGGTCGAGGAGGTCAGCAGGCTGGTGGAGGCCGGCGACGTGCGGGTCGCCGTCGTGGCACCGGGCTCGACCGCCGTGTGGTGGGGCGGGCTCCTGGAGGGCAGCGCCGTCGACGTGGTCACGAGCACCACCTCGATCAGCCAGCTCCTCGAGGTGGTCGACCGCCTCCTGACGGGCAGCACCCTGATGGACCCCGACCGCCGGCTCGCCGTCAGGGCGGCCTGGGTGCAGGCCCTTGACAGCCGCCGACAGCTGATCGCGCTGATGCGGACGCTGTCACCCCAGCAGATGCGGGTCCTCGAGCTCCTCGCATCAGGGCACCGGGTCGTTGCGGTGGCCGACGCGATGGGGGTCACGGTCGGGACGGTCCGCAGCCACGTCAAGGCGCTGCGCGCCAAGCTCGGTGCCCGCACCCAGCTCGAGGCCGTGGCGATGCTGCGCCGGGTCTACCAGTCCGGCGACCCCGCCGACGACCTGGTGCCCCGTCCGCGTGCGGCACCGGTGGGCGAGTCGCGGAGGCAGTGGCGTCGATAGGGTGACGCCCATGATGGATCCCACCACGCTCGACGACCACGCCTTCGCCGTCTGGGCGGCCGAACGTGCCGGCAGCGTGCTCCTCGACGTACGCGCCGGCGCCGAGGCCGAGCGGCTGGAGGGCAAGGCCCTCAAGGACGCCGGGGACGCCGCCGCCCAGGCCGAGCTCGTCCGGGTCCTGGCCGAGCACCGCCCCGGCGACGCGGTGCTGTCGGAGGAGGCGGCCGACGACAAGTCCCGTCTGACGGCGGACCGGGTGTGGATCATCGACCCGCTCGACGGCACCCGCGAGTTCTCCGAGCCGCCGCGCGACGACTGGGCCGTCCACGTCGCGCTCTGGCAGGACGGCGACCTGGTGGCCGGTGCGGTCGCGCAGCCGGCGCTGGGGGAGACCTTCAGCACCGGTCGCCCGAGCGTGGTGCCGCCGCGCACCTCGTCCCGCCCGCGCATCGCCGTCTCCCGCAGCCGCCCGCCGGCCTTCGTCGAGGCGCTGGCCGCCGAGCTCGACGCCGAGCTCGTGCCGATGGGCAGCGCGGGCGTGAAGGTGATGAGCGTGGTCCGCGACGTCGCGGACGCCTACGTCCACGCCGGTGGCCAGTACCAGTGGGACAACGCCGCGCCCGTCGCGGTCGCCCGGGCCGCGGGCCTGCACTGCAGCCGCGTCGACGGCTCACCCCTGGTCTACAACGAGGACGACACCTCCCTGCCCGACCTCATCGTGTGCCGTCCGGAGCTGGCCGAGGCGATCGTCGACTTCGTACGCCGCCACGGCACCGACTGAGCAGGGGTTGGCCATGACCTCCTTCGTCTCGCACACGACCGTCGACTGCCGCAACGCCTTCGAGCTCTCGGAGTGGTGGAAGGCGCTGCTCGGCTACGTCGACGTGGAGGGTGACCCCAACGAGCCCGGTCACGAGGAGTGCATGATCCTCGACCCCGGGTCCGGGCACGCCATCTTGTTCATCGAGGTGCCCGACGTCGAGCTCCCGGCCAAGCGGATCCACTTCGACCTGCGTCCGCGCGAGGGCAGCCGCGACGAGGAGGTCGAGCGCGTGCTCGCGCTGGGCGCGACGCAGGTCGCCGACCAGCGCGGCCAGTACGGCCCCGGCACCGGCTGGGTGGTCTTCGCCGACCCCGAGGGCAACCAGTTCTGCGTCCTGCGCTCGCAGGCCGAGGTCGACGCGGGCCCGTGAGGCCCGGGCGCTCGCCCGAGGTCGGGGCGCCTCAGAAGACGTTGGTCTGGTAGGCGAAGGCGTTGCCGCGATAGCTGGCGTCGCCCTTGACCCGGAGGATCCAGTACCACGTGCCGCGCTGCTTGGGCAGCACGTAGGAGTAGCGGCCGCGGCCGTCGGTGCGGACCGTCCTCACCACGGTGTAACCCCGTGCCTTGTCCCGGCTCGCGCGCACCACGACGACCTTGCGGCCGTAGCGGGGGGTGACCCGCCCGCCCAGGTCGAAACCGGTGGTGGGGTGCACGATGCGGCGCTTGACCCCGATGGTGAACGGCTCGGACTCGCTGGCGGCCCAGGTGTCGCCGTTGCCGGTGTCGGACGACCCGGAGTAGGCCACCTTGTAGGTCGTGTTCATCCACGGTCGGACGTCGAGGAAGTCGGCGCCCGGGGAGGTGCTGGTGGCCACCTCGACCCACTCGGTGCTGCCGGACTCCAGGGCCAGGAGCGTGGAGGTGCCGGCGGTGGGGGCGAGGCCGCTCGGGCTGTCGACGCTCACCTCGACGTCGACGGTGCCGCCGAACACGACGACGCCCGCCCCTGGCGAGGCGAGCGTCGTGGTCGTGCGTGTGTCCGACGCGGTCGAGCCGGGTGCCGAGACGAGGGAGACCGCGCCGACCGCGACGGCGCAGGCCACCGCGACGAACGTGCGCGCGGCCGGTCGGCTGCTGGTCATCGTGGCGGTTCCTCCCGACGCGTCATAGACGCTGCGACCGGCCCCGCCAGCAGTGCTGGCGGAGCCGGTCGGGAGGTGCGTGACCGGTGTCGTCAGCCCAGCGCGGCGACGCGCGGAGAAGCGGTGGTGCGGTAGCTGTAGGTGTACCAGACCTCGCTGTACTGGACGAACTGCGCGTTGCCCGGGACGGTGATCTTGAAGTAGAGCTTGCCGCCGCGACGGGGCGCGGGCAGGCGCACCTGGAAGGTGCTGCGACTGGTCGTCTTCACCGTCTTGAACTTGACGTAGCGCTTGCCCTTCTTGATCTGGACCTTGACCTTCTTGCGCTTGTAGTCAGGCTTGATCTTGCCCTTGATGGTGAGGCGGGCCTTGGCGTTGTCGATCTTCACGTTGCGCTGCACGGCGACGGTGAACGGGAGCGACTCGCTCGGCGTGTAGTTGTCGCTGTAGGCGGTCTGGACGGGCTCGGTCCAGCCGTTGAAGACGACCTTGTAGGTGGTCGTCATGCGCGGCTTGACCGGGTAGAAGTCGGAGCCCGGGTAGGCGCCGGTGGCCACCGGGACCCAGGCCGAGGAGCCGGCCTCCATCGCGTAGAGCGTCGAGGTGCCCGAGCTCGGGCCGAGGCCGTCGGAGCCGGCGACGTCGACGTTGACGTAGAGCTCGTCGCCGTAGGTCACGACGGCGTCGTCGGGCGTGGCGGTGGTGGTGGTGGACCAGGTGTCGGCGGCCTGGCTGGGCGCGGCGACGGCGATCGGCGTGAGGCCGAGCAGGCCGGCAGTGACGGTGCCGGCCACGAGACGAGTGATGTGCATTCCCCGTGTGTTCCTTTTCTGTGGACGTGCTGCGTCGGCCCGTGCGTGGACGCGAGCCGTTGAGGTGGTTGCTACCCCTGCGACGCGTGGGACAAACCCCTCGTCCCCCGCGTGCCCGTGTCGGGCAGCGCCCGTAGACTTTCACCCTCCCCCCACCTCCGTCGTCGTGGGGGCTCGTCCGCGTGCTCTCGAAGGGATCCCGGTGCCGTCCACGCCCCTGCTTGCCGTCGCCCGGCGCATCGTCTCCGCGCCCACCCTGGGCACCGCGCTCGCCGACGCCGCGGTGATGTCGGCGCTCGACCTCACCGGCCCGGCCGCCATGCGACCGTTCGTCGTCCACGGCCTGGTCGAGCGTGGCCGCACCGTGCTGGCCGTGACCGCCACCTCCCGCGAGGCCGAGGACCTGGTCGAGGAGCTCGGCGACCTGGTGGACCCCGACACCGTGGCCTACTACCCGAGCTGGGAGACCCTGCCGCACGAGCGGCTCAGCCCCCGCAGCGACACGGTCGGTCGGCGCCTCGCCGTGCTGCGCCGGCTGCGCCACCCCGGCACTGACGCCGCCAACGGGCCGCTCAAGGTGGTGGTGGCGCCCATCCGCAGCCTGCTCCAGCCGCAGGTCCCCGGTCTGGCCGACATCGACCCCGTCGAGCTGGTGCCCGGCGACGCGCGCGCCATGGAGGACGTCGTGCGCGGCCTCGCCGAGGCGGCGTACACGCGGGTCGACATGGTCGAGCGTCGCGGCGAGTTCGCCGTGCGCGGTGGCATCGTCGACGTCTTCCCGCCCACCGAGGAGCACCCGCTGCGCGTGGAGTTCTGGGGCGACGACGTCGAGGAGATCCGCGCGTTCTCCGTCGCCGACCAGCGCACGCTCGAGACCGTGCCGCGCCTGTGGGCGCCCCCGTGCCGCGAGCTGCTGCTCACCGACGACGTACGCCGTCGCGCCGCCGACCTCGGCCGCACCCACCCCCAGCTGCTCGAGCTCACCGACAAGATGGCCGCCGGCATCGCGGTGGAGGGCATGGAGTCACTGGCCCCGGTGCTCGTCGACGGCATGGAGCTGCTGGTCGACCTGATGCCGACCGACACGACCGTGCTGGTGCTCGACCCCGAGCGCGCCCGCGCCCGCGCGCACGACCTGGTCGCGACGAGCGAGGAGTTCCTCGGCGCGTCGTGGGCGGCCGCGGCGGGCGGCGGCACGTCGCCGATCGACCTGGGCGCGGCGTCCTACCGCGAGATGGCCGAGGTGCGCGAGCACGCGATCGGCCTGGGCCACGCGTGGTGGTCGGTCAGCCCGTTCGGCATCGACACCGACGACGTCCCCGACGCCGAGACGGCCGGGGTCCCGAGCCGGACGCTGCCCACGCACCCGGCCGAGGCCTACCGCGGCGACCTCGAGCAGGCGATCACCGACATCCGCGCCTGGCTCGACGAGAGCATGGAGGTCGTCGTGGTCCACGCCGGCCACGGACCGGCCCAGCGCTTCGTCGAGCTGCTGGGCGAGCACGAGGTCGCGGCCCGTCTGGTCGAGGAGGGCGAGGCCGCCGGCCCGGGCGTCGTCACGGTCACGTGCGGCCACGTCGTGCACGGGCTCGTCGACGACGAGGCCAAGGTCGCGGTCGTCACCGGTGACGACCTGTCGGGCCAGAAGGCCTCGACCCGCGACATGCGGAAGATGCCGGCGCGCCGCAAGAAGCAGATCGACCCGCTCGAGCTCAAGGCCGGCGACTACGTCGTCCACGAGCAGCACGGCGTCGGCCGCTTCGTGGAGATGAAGCAGCGCGAGATCGGCGGCGCGGTGAGGGAGTACCTCGTCCTGGAGTACGGGCCCAGCAAGCGCGGCGGCCCCCACGACATGCTCTACGTGCCGGCCGACACCCTCGACCAGGTCACCCGCTACGTCGGCGGCGAGAACCCCAGCCTCGACCGCCTCGGTGGCGGCGACTGGACCAAGCGCAAGAACAAGGCGCGCCGCGCCGTGCGCGAGATCGCGGCCGAGCTCATCAAGCTCTACGCCGCGCGCCAGGCGACCAAGGGCTACGCCTACGGCCCCGACACCCCGTGGCAGCGCGAGCTCGAGGACGCCTTCCCGTTCACCGAGACCGTCGACCAGTTGACCACGGTCGACGAGGTCAAGGCCGACATGCGCCAGGTCGTCCCGATGGACCGCCTCGTGTGCGGCGACGTCGGCTACGGCAAGACCGAGATCGCGGTGCGGGCGGCGTTCAAGGCCGTGCAGGACGGCAAGCAGGTCGCGGTGCTGGTGCCGACGACGCTGCTGGTCACCCAGCACATGTCCACCTTCTCCGAGCGGATGTCGGGCTTCCCGGTCGTCATCAAGGGCCTCTCGCGCTTCCAGACCGACAAGGAGGCCAAGGAGGTCATCGCCGGCCTCACCGACGGCTCGGTCGACATCGTGGTCGGCACCCACCGCCTGCTCAACCCCGAGATCAAGATGAAGGACCTCGGCCTGATCATCGTCGACGAGGAGCAGCGCTTCGGGGTCGAGCACAAGGAGCAGATGAAGCGGATGCGCACGTCGGTCGACGTGCTGTCGATGAGCGCCACACCGATCCCGCGCACCCTCGAGATGGCGGTCACCGGCATCCGCGAGATGTCGACGATCACCACGCCGCCCGAGGAGCGCCACCCGGTGCTGACCTACGTCGGCGCCTACGAGGACCGCCAGGTCGTCGCGGCCGTGCGCCGCGAGCTGCTGCGCGAGGGCCAGGTCTTCTACATCCACAACCGGGTGCAGTCGATCGAGAAGGCCGCGGCCCGCATCAAGGAGCTCGTGCCAGAGGCGCGGGTGGCCACCGCCCACGGCCAGATGGGCGAGCACGCGCTCGAGCAGGTCATGCTCGACTTCTGGGAGAAGCGCTTCGACGTGCTGGTCTGCACGACGATCGTCGAGAGCGGCCTCGACGTGTCCAACGCCAACACGATGATCATCGAGCGGTCCGACACCCTGGGCCTCTCGCAGCTGCACCAGCTGCGCGGTCGTGTCGGGCGCTCGCGCGAGCGGGCCTACGCCTACTTCCTCTACCCGGCCGAGAAGCCGCTGACCGAGACCGCCCACGAGCGGCTCGCCACGCTGGCCCAGCACTCCGACCTCGGCGGCGGCATGGCGATCGCGATGAAGGACCTCGAGATCCGCGGCGCCGGCAACCTGCTCGGTGGCGAGCAGTCGGGCCACATCGCCGACGTGGGCTTCGACCTCTACGTCCGCCTCGTCGGGGAGGCCGTCGCCGACTTCAAGGGCGGCGGTGAGGAGGAGGCGGCCGAGGTGCGCATCGAGCTGCCGGTCGACGCCCACCTCCCGCACGACTACATCCCCAGCGAGCGCCTGCGCCTGGAGATCTACAAGCGCCTCGCCGAGGTGCGCACCGACGCCGACGTCGACGAGGTCAACGCCGAGCTGCTCGACCGCTACGGCAACCCGCCCCAGGTCGTGCAGTCCCTGCTGGCCGTGGCGCGGTTCCGCGCCCGGTGCCGCCAGACGGGGGTGGGAGAGGTGACGGTGGCCGGCAAGTACGTCCGGTTCGCGCCGGTCGACCTGCCGGAGTCGCGCGTCGTACGCCTCCAGCGGCTGCACCCGCGCAGCATCGTCAAGGCACCGGTCAGCACCATCCTGGTGCCGCGGCCGCAGTCGTCCGGGTTCCCCGTGCAGCCGCTGGCGGGAGTCGCCCTGCTTGAATGGGCCCGCAGCGTGATCGACGACATCATCGACGTGCCGGCCCCGGCCGCAGCGCCCGCCACCTCGACCAAGGAGTGACCGTGAGCAAGACCCGCCTGATGACAGCCGCGACGACGGGTCTGTGCGCCCTGCTGCTGTCGAGCTGCGGCAGCGCGGCGCCGGGTGTCGCGGTGAAGGTCGGCGACCAGGAGCTGACGGTGCGCGACGTCGACGCGGCCGCGAGCCGGATGTGCACGGCCCTCGGCGACCAGTTCGCGTCGCAGAACACGGTGCTGCCGATGAGCTTCGTGCGCCAGGGCACCGTGCAGCTGATGACGCTGCGTGCCCAGGCGATGGAGATCGCCGACGACTACGGCATCGAGCCGGGCTCGAGCTATCGCAACGACGTGGCGCAGCGTCGTCGTACGGCCGCCACCATGCCGGCCGAGGTGCAGGACACCTATGTCGAGCTCACCTCCGCCAACGCGCTGGCCACCGACATCGTCAACCAGATCGGCAAGATCGTCCTCGACGAGCGCGGCGTCACCGACCCCTCGACCGAGCAGGTCACGCAGGCCGGCGTCGACGTCTTCAACCAGTGGCCCGACGCCAACGGCATCGACATCGACCCGCGCTACGGGCTCGAGAGCGTCGACGGCGTGCTGAAGCCCATCGACACCAACACCTCGGTGGCCGTCGGCGAGACCGCGAAGGCGGGCCTCGCGACCGAGCCAGACTCCGCCTTCGCGCGCTCCCTGCCGCTCACCCACCGCTGCGGCTGATGCCCGAGGGCTCGCCGCTGGAGGCCTTCGCGGAGCAGATGCGCCTGCTGCGCCGCGAGTGCGCCTGGAAGCGCGAGCAGACCCACACCTCGCTGATCCCCTTCGTGCGCGAGGAGGCCGAGGAGGTCGTCGAGGCCATCGAGTCGGGCGACCCCGCGGCGCTGTGCGACGAGCTCGGCGACCTGCTGCTCCAGGTCGTCATCCACGCGGTCATCGCCGAGGAGGCCGGCGACTTCACGCTCGACGACGTCGCGCGCGGGGTGATCGCGAAGATGGAGCGGCGCAACCCCCACGTCTTCGGCGACGCCGTCGCGCACGACGCCGCCGAGGTGCTCACGCTCTGGAACGCCGCCAAGGCCGCCGAGAAGGCTGAGGCGACAGGCGATCGCTCCGCGCGGGGATAGTCCGCATCAATCGACTTGTGCCTGCCTCTTCGGAGAAGCCATTTGATGCGGACTACCGGGCAGGGTGTGGAAGAGCGCCGGACACCCGGCGACGCCGGGGTCGTACGTCGCTAGGCTGGCGGCTGTCCCACGTCGCCTGCACCAGGAGCCTTCCATGTCGATCATCGCCGCAGTCGGCGCCCGCGAGATCCTCGACTCGCGCGGCAACCCCACCGTCGAGGTGGAGGTACTTCTCGAGGACGGGGCGTTCGGTCGCGCGGCGGTGCCCAGCGGGGCGTCCACCGGCGCGTTCGAGGCCGTCGAGCTGCGCGACGGCGGCAAGCGCTACCTCGGCAAGGGCGTGCAGAAGGCCGTCGCCGGCGTCATCGACACGATCTCGGGTGCGGTGATCGGCCTCGACGCCGACGACCAGCGCCTCGTCGACCAGGTGATGCTCGACCTCGACGGCACCGACAACAAGGCCAAGCTCGGCGCCAACGCCATCCTCGGCGTCTCGCTGGCCACCGCGAAGGCCGCGGCGGAGTCGGCCGGCCTGCCGCTGTTCCGCTACGTCGGGGGCCCCAACGCCCACCTGCTGCCCGTGCCGATGATGAACATCCTCAACGGCGGGTCCCACGCCGACTCCAACGTCGACGTGCAGGAGTTCATGATCGCGCCGATCGGCGCGCCGACCTTCCGTGAGGCGCTCCAGCAGGGCGCCGAGGTCTACCACGCGCTCAAGTCGGTGCTGAAGAAGAAGGGCCTGTCCACCGGCCTGGGCGACGAGGGCGGCTTCGCCCCCGACCTCGAGAGCAACCGTGCGGCGCTCGACCTGATCGCCGAGGCGGTCAAGGCCGCCGGCCTCACGCTGGGCAAGGACATCGCGCTCGCGATGGACGTCGCGGCCAGTGAGTTCTTCGACAAGAAGAAGTACACCTTCGAGGGCAAGAAGCAGGGCACCGACGAGATGGTCGCCTACTACGCCGACCTCGTCTCGTCCTACCCGATCGTCTCCATCGAGGACCCGCTCGACGAGGAGGACTGGGCCGGCTGGAAGGCGATCACCGACGAGCTCGGCGACAAGACCCAGATCGTCGGCGACGACCTGTTCGTCACCAACGTCCAGCGCCTGCAGCGCGGCATCGACGGCGGCCAGGCCAACGCGATGCTGGTCAAGGTCAACCAGATCGGCTCGCTGTCGGAGACGCTCGACGCCGTCGAGCTCGCCCACCGCAACGGCTTCCGCAACATGATGAGCCACCGCTCCGGCGAGACCGAGGACACCACGATCGCCGACCTCGCCGTGGCCACCAACTGCGGCCAGATCAAGACCGGCGCACCCGCCCGCTCCGACCGCGTCGCGAAGTACAACCAGCTGCTGCGCATCGAGGACGAGCTCGGTGACGCGGCTCGCTACGCCGGCCGGGGTGCCTTCCCGCGATTCGGCGGCTGAGCAGGCAGACTGGGCCGCATGGGTTCCCAGCGACGTACGCCTCGCAGCGGGCCCGGCGGCAGCGGGCCTCGCGGCCCCCGGCAGAGCAGCTCGACGCACCCCGGCAGCCGTGGTCCACGACCGCGCGCGGCCGGGGCGCGTACGCCGTCGCCCCGCCCCGGTGACACCTCGACCGGGGAGCGTCCGGTCGCACGCGCGACCGCGCGCCGACCGAGGTTCACCGGCCGCGCGGCCGTGCTCGTGCTCGTGCTCGCGGTGCTGACGGTGTCCTACGCCTCGTCGCTGCGCGCCTACCTCCAGCAGCGCTCGCACATCGGCGACCTCAAGGCCCAGATCGCCGAGCGCGAGTCCAGCATCGACGCCCTCGAGCGCGAGAAGCGACGCTGGGACGACCCGGCCTTCGTGAAGGCGCAGGCCCGGGCCCGCTTCGGCTACCTGATGCCCGGCGAGTCCGGCTTCGAGGTGATCGGCCCCGACGGCAAGCCGCTCGAGGCGCAGGCCTCGCTCAACGACCCCGACGAGGTGATCAGGACCGTGCCCAAGGCATGGTGGAGCGCCGCGTGGGAGTCGATGGAGCTCGCCGGCAACCCACCCCCGCCGGAGCAGCAGCCGGCCGACCTCATCGACGGGACGAAGACCCAGCAGTGACCGACACCCCCTCCCGGATCGACCCGGCCGACGAGGCCGCGATCCGTGCCCAGCTCAAGCGCCGCCCGCGCGGCATCGACTCGGTCGGCCATCGCTGCCCGTGCGGCAACCCCGACGTCGTGACGACCGAGCCGCGCCTGCCCGACGGCACGCCGTTCCCCACGACCTTCTACCTCACCTGCCCGCGTGCTGCCTCGCGCATCGGCACGCTCGAGGGCACCCACGTGATGAAGCAGATGCAGGAGCGCCTCGGCACCGACGAGGAGCTGGCCGCGGCGTACCGCGCGGCGCACGAGCGCTACCTCGAGCACCGCGCCGAGGTCGGCGCGCGGGCCGGCCTCGAGGTCCCCGAGATCGAGGGCATCTCCGCCGGCGGCATGCCCGACCGCGTCAAGTGCCTGCACGTCCTGGCCGGGCAGTCGCTGGCCATGGGGCGGGGCGTCAACCCGCTCGGCGACGAGGTCCTCGACCTGATCGGCGAGTGGTGGGCCTCCGGCCCGTGCGTCACCGTCGAGCAGGAGTGATCCCGGTGGACGCCTCCTCCGCGCTCGTCGCGGCCGTCGACTGCGGCACCAACTCGATCAAGGTGCTCGTCGGCCGCGTCCGTGACGACGGCACGCTCGACGTCGTGCTGCGCGACTCCGAGGTCGTCCGGCTCGGGCAGGGCGTCGACGCGACCGGCGTGCTCGCCGAGGAGGCCCTCGAGCGCACCTTCGCCGCAGTCGACGACATCGCGAGCACGATCCGCGAGCACGGCGTGCCGCCGGAGCGGGTGAGGTTCTGCGCCACGTCGGCCACCCGCGACGCCGGCAACGCCGCGGTGTTCCGCGAGGGCGTACGACGACGCCTCGGCGTGGAGCCCGAGGTGCTGTCGGGCGAGGAGGAGGCGGCGCTCGTCTTCGCCGGCGCGATCGCCGCGCAGCACCCCGCGCCGCCCGAGCCCGTGCTGGTCGTCGACATCGGCGGCGGCTCGACCGAGCTGGTGCTGGGGGAGGGCGCCGACCGGCGCGCCACGTCGATGGACATCGGCTCGGTGCGCCTGCACGAGCGCCACCTCCTCGGCGACCCGCCCACCCGCGCCGAGGTCGCGGCGTGCGTCGCCGACATCGACCGGCACCTCGACGACTCCCGGATCCCGCTCGACCGCACCCGCACGGTGATCGGCACCTCGGGCACCATCAAGACGCTCGCCTGCGGGGTGCTCGCGCTGGGCTCCTACGACCGCGAGGCCTTCGACCACGCGGTGCTGTCCAACGACCGCACGATGTCCTTCGTCGACCGCCTGCTGGCGATGACGGCCGAGCAGCGCCGGGCGTTGCCCTACATGCACCCGGGCCGGGCCGACGTGATCGGCGCCGGTGGCCTCATCTGGAGCCGCATCCTGGCGCGGGTGCCGGTGCCCGACCACGTCGTCTCCGAGGCCGACATCCTCCACGGCATCGCCGGCGCCATCGGGCGATGACGGCCGAGGAGCGTGGGGCGCTGCCGCACCCGGTGACGGGCCGGGAGTTCCCGAGCCCGGTGCCCGCCGGGACCGGCTGGCCCGACGACCCCGCGAGGGCCGAGACGCCCGTCGCGCGCGACCCCGACGACGTACGCCGTCTCGCCGCCGACGTCGGCCTGGCCGAGCTGGACGCCCGGGTGAGCGTGTGCTCGGCGTGCCCGCGGCTGGTGGCGTGGCGCGAGGGCGTGGCGGTCGAGAAGCGCGCGTCGTTCGCCGACCAGCCCTACTGGGGGCGCCCGATCCCCGGCTGGGGCGACCCCGACCCGTCGCTGCTCATCGTCGGCCTCGCGCCCGCCGCCAACGGCGGCAACCGGACGGGCCGGATCTTCACCGGCGACCCGAGCGCCGACTGGCTGTTCGCGAGCCTGCACCGCACCGGGTGGGCCGCGCAGGCCGCCAGCCACCACGCGGGCGACGGCCAGCGGCTGCTCGACGCGCGGATGGTCGCCACGGTGCGGTGCGCACCGCCCGACAACAAGCCGACCCCGGCGGAGCGCGACACGTGCGCCCCCTGGATCGCCGCCGAGCTCGCGCTGCTGCCGAGCGTGCGTGCGGTGGTCGCGCTGGGGTCCTTCGGCTGGGACGGCGCGGTGCGCTCCCTGGTGGCGGCCGGCGCCGAGGCGCCGTCGCGCAAGCCGAAGTTCGCCCACGGCGTCGAGCTCTCGCTCGGCGCGGTCACCCTCATCGGGTGCTACCACCCCTCGCCGCACAACACCTACACCCGGCGGCTCACCGCCGAGATGACGGACGAGGTCTTCGCCCGCGCCCGCGCGCTGACACAATGAGGCCGTGACCCTCCACGCCATCACCGTCCTCGGCCACGACCGTCCCGGCATCATCGCCGAGACCACCGACCGGCTCGCGGGCCTGGGCCTCAACCTCGAGGACTCCACGATGACGCTGCTGCGCGGTCACTTCGCGATGACGCTGATCTGCGCGGGCACCGCGAGCGACGACGAGATCGAGACGGCGCTCGCGCCCCTCGCCGCCGACGGCACGCTGACCGTGACGGTGCGCGAGGTGCCCGCCGAGGAGGCCCCGGCGCCCGCCGGCACGTCGTGGATCCTGTCGGTCCACGGCGGCGACCGTCCCGGCATCGTGTCGGCCGTCGTCAAGGTCATCGCCGGGGTGGGCGGCAACATCACCGACCTCACCACCCGCCTGGCCGGCGAGCTCTACCTGCTCGTCGCCGAGGTGGACCTGCCGGCGGGCGCGGACTCGTCCGCGGTGGAGCGCGACCTGGCCGCGGTCGCCGCCGACCTGGGCGTCGGCGTGACGCTGCGCGCGGCCGAGACCGACGAGCTCTGAGCCGCGCGATGACGACGAACCCCCGGGTCCGCGACTGGACCGAGGCCGAGCTCGGCGTGCCCGGCGCGCTGCGCGAGGTCGTACGCGCTCCCGCCCCCGTGCTGTCGGCCCGCGGCTCCGACGTCGACCCGACCGACCCCGCGGTCGTCGCGCTCGCCGCCGACCTCGTCGCCACGATGCGCGTCTCGCCCGGCTGCGTCGGGCTCGCCGCGCCGCAGGTCGGTGTGGGCGTGAAGGTCTTCTGCGTCGACGTCTCCGAGCACCCCAAGACCCGCGAGCACCACGGCACGTTCGTGCTCTGCAACGCCGAGGTCGTGTCGGGCAGCCGCAACGAGAAGGCCCGCGAGGGCTGCATGTCGGTGCCCGACTTCACCGGTGACGTCAAGCGCCCCAGCCGTGTCGTCGTACGCGGTCAGCTGCCCGGCACCGGCGAGGAGGTCGAGCTCGAGGCGGAGGCATTCGAGGCGCGGGCGCTCCAGCACGAGATCGACCACTGCGACGGCCTGCTCTTCCTGGACCGCGCCGCCGGCGCGCACGCCGTCTACGCTCGCAAGACCTACCTCTGACCTGCTCCGCAGGTCGCCCGCCCCGGTATCCCAATCGGTAGAGGAAGCGGTCTTAAAAACCGCGCAGTCTGGGTTCGAGCCCCAGCCGGGGCACTCCTGTCCGCCAGCGCGCGTCTCCACCTTTGGTAGCAACCAACCTGAGAAGTTGCTGTGACGGGAACAGGCCCCTCTCCGCGCACGTTTGAACAGGTGTCACCCCGGCTAGAGTGGTGTGACGCGACAGGCGCCGTCACCGCGACGGCGTCGGAGCCCCGGAGACCCCGGGGCGGCCTCCAAGGAGAGACCATGAAGAGCAACAACCCCGTGTTCACCCGTTCCGAGGAGTTCAACCGCGCCTCGTCGAACGCCTACGGCAACCAGACCTACTCCGGTGGCGGCGCTGCCTACCCCGGCTACGGCGACACCGGCTCCGACCCCGCCACCTGGGGCACCGGCACGCCCGGCCAGCTCGACCAGGGCCGGATGACGGTCGACTCGGTCGTCCAGAAGACGGCCGTCTCGATCCTCCTCGTCTTCGCCGCCGCCTTCGTCACCTGGTGGTACGTCGGCGACGTCACCGAGACCGCCGACCTGGGCCGGATCGGCGCACTGGCGACGGTCGGTGCGGGCGGTGCGTTCATCCTCTCGCTCGTCAACTCGTTCAAGCGCGTCATCAGCCCTGCCCTGGTGATGGCGTTCGCGGTCGCCGAGGGTGTCGCGCTCGGCGCGATCAGCGCGCTGTTCGAGGCGCAGTACCCCGGCATCGTGATGAGCGCCGTCCTCGGCACGTTCGCGGCCTTCGCGGGCACGCTGGCCGCCTACAAGTTCCTCGACATCAAGGTGGGTGACAAGTTCCGCCGCGGCGTCATCGCGGGCATGTTCGGCATGGTGGGCCTGGGACTGCTGTCGCTGGTGCTGAGCCTCTTCGGCGTCCAGTCGCCGCTCTACGGCAACGGCCCGATCGGCTTCCTCTTCGCCGTCGCCGGCCTCGTCCTCGGCATCTTCATGCTGATCCTCGACTTCGACTTCGTGGAGCAGGGCGTCGCCGCCGGCCTCCCCGAGCGTGAGTCGTGGCGCGCGGCCTTCGCCCTGACCGTCAGCCTGGTCTGGATCTACACCAACCTGCTGCGCATCCTCGCCATCATCCGTGGCGACTGACCAGCACGCCTGAACGCCTCCGCCGGCCCGCTCGAGCTCAGCTCGGGCGGGCCGGCGTCATGTCCGGGACCGGCGGTGCGTGAGGCGGGTTTTCCGCCGGTAGAACTCGCCTCACGCACCGCTCGCGGCGGGGTCGGCCCCCGCCTCGGAGTCCTCGTGCTCGTCGGGCGACTCGGCCTCGGTCGAGGGACGGCGGCGACGGTGGCGCAGCTCGACCCAGCGCCCGCGCAGGCCGCGCTGGTTGCCGCCGACCTCGGTGCCGTCGACCTCGGTGCCCGGCACGCGCGCGGCGCGCACCGCCGCAGCGGCCACGGGGAGGATGCCCTCGCGCCGCAGCGGCTCGGGGCGCGCCTCGTCCTCGGGGAGCAGGTCGAGCGCGGCCAGGCACGACGGGATCAGCACCGACGCGAGCTGGCGGTAGCCGTCGGCCGAGGGATGGAAGCGGTCGGGGCCGAAGAGGAGCGCGGGTGCCGCGTCGAACTCGGGGCCGAGGATGTCGCCCAGCGAGACCGACCGCCCGCCGTTCTCCACCACCGTGATCGTCTGCGCGGCGGCGAGCCGACGCGACCACTCGCGCGCCACCTGCTTGAGCGGCGGCGGGATGGGCCGGATGGTGCCGAGGTCGGGGCACGTGCCGACGACGACGGCGATGCCGGCCTCGCGCAGGCGGCGTACGCCCTCGGCCAGGTGACGCACCGACGCCGAGGGCAGGACGGTGTGGGTGACGTCGTTGGCACCGATGAGCACGACGGCGAGGTCGGGGTGGGTGCCGATGACGGCGTCGACCTGGTCGGCGAGCTGGCTGGACTGGGCACCGACGACGGCGAAGGAGCGCAGGTGCACCCGCCGGTCGGCCTGGGCGGCCATGCCCGTCGCGAGGTGGGCGCCGGTGGTGTCCTCGACGCGCTGCACGCCGTAGCCGGCGGCGCTGGAGTCGCCGAGCAGGGCGATGCGGATGGCCGGGCCCGGACGACCGCGGCCGTACCACCCGGTGGCGTCGGGGGGTGAGTCGGTGGCGTTGCCGATGACGCGCCGCGCGATCCGCGCCTCGGCGACCAGCACGCCGTAGAGCCCGGCGCCGAGCACGGAGAGTCCGCCGCCGCCCAGCGCTGCGGCCGATGCCAGCTTGCGTGCTGCTCCAGTTGCCCCCACAACTTCATGTTACGGACTGGTAGACAGCTAGATTGACCGGGTGCAGTACGTGAACTCCGTCCTCGACCTCATCGGCAACACCCCGCTCGTCCGGCTCGGCCGGACCCTGGACCTCCCGGAGACCGCAGCCGACGGTCCGCTGGTCCTGGCGAAGGTGGAGTACCTCAACCCCGGCGGGTCGGTGAAGGACCGCATCGCCACGCGCATGATCGAGGCCGCCGAGGCCTCCGGCGAGCTCCAGCCGGGCGGCACGATCGTGGAGCCCACGTCGGGCAACACCGGCGTCGGCCTGGCGATGGTGGCGCAGGAGAAGGGCTACAAGTGCGTCTTCGTGTGCCCTGACAAGGTCAGCGTGGACAAGCGCAACGTGCTCAAGGCCTACGGCGCCGAGGTCGTGGTCTGCCCGACCGCCGTCGCGCCGGAGCACCCCGACTCCTACTACAACGTCAGCGACCGTCTCGCCGCGCAGCCCGGCGCGTGGAAGCCCGACCAGTACTCCAACCCGCACAACCCGCGCTCGCACTACGAGACCACCGGTCCGGAGATCTGGGAGCAGACCGAGGGCAGGATCACTCACTTCGTGTGCGGCATGGGCACCGGCGGCACGATCAGCGGCGTCGGTCGCTACCTCAAGGAGCAGAACCCCGACATCCAGGTCATCGGCGCCGACCCGGCCGGCTCGGTCTACTCCGGCGGCACCGGCCGCCCCTACCTCGTCGAGGGCGTCGGTGAGGACTTCTGGCCCGAGACCTACGACCGCTCGGTCGCCGACCGCGTCATCGAGGTCTCCGACGCCGACTCCTTCGCCTTCACCCGCCGCCTGGCCCGCGAGGAGGCGCTGCTCGTCGGCGGGTCCTGCGGCATGGCCGCCTGGGCTGCCCGGCAGGTGGCCCAGGAGCTGGTCGCCGAGGGCCGCACCGACGCCGTCGTGGTGGTGCTGCTGCCCGACTCCGGCCGTGGCTACCTCACCAAGATCTTCAACGACGAGTGGCTCGCCCAGTACGGCTTCGCCACCGGTTCGCAGGCCGACCACCGCACCGTCGGCGAGGTGCTGCGCGCCAAGACCGGCGGACTGCCGGACCTGGTCCACACCCACCCCGGCGAAACCATCGCCGAAGCGGTGCACATCCTGCAGGAGTACGGCGTCAGCCAGATGCCGGTCGTGCGTGCCGAGCCGCCGATCGTCGCGGCGGAGGTCGCGGGGTCGGTGTCGGAGCGCACGCTGCTCGACGCGCTGTTCACCGGCACCGCCAAGCTCACCGACCGGGTGGAGGACCACATGTCCGCCGCCCTTCCGACAGTGGGCTCGACCGAGGCTGCCGCCGACGCGGTGAGCCTGCTCGAGAAGGCCGACGCCGTGCTGGTGCACGAGGACGGCAAGCCCGTCGGCGTGCTCACCCGACAGGACCTGCTGACCTTCGTGGCCGCGTCGTGAGGCGGCCGGCCCGGGGCCTGGTCGCCCTCGCCTGCCTCCCCGTCCTCCTCGGGGCGCTCGCTGCGTGCGGCGACGAGGCCGCGAGCACCGATCCCGTCGAGGTGGAGGTCGGCAAGGCCTTCGAGTGGAACGGCTTCTCCGTCGACAAGGGCTGGACGCTCACCGGCGTCAAGCGCTCCGCCGGCGCCGAGGAGGTGACGACCCCCGACGTCAGGGGGACGATCACCAACGACCTCGACGAGGAGCGCGCAGCGCTGTTCCAGATGGTGTTCTCCTCCGACGGCGACCCGGTCGCGACGGTCAACTGCTCGGCCGGGAAGATGCAGCGCGACAAGTCCGAGCAGTTCGAGTGCCCCGGTCTCGGCGCGGTCATGCCGACCGACTACGACGCCGTCGTCGTGCAGGAGTTCGTCCGCTGACGTGGGGGACCTCTCGCTCGAGGTCGTCCTCTTCCTCGTCGGCGCGGCCATGGTGGCCGGGTTCGTCGACGCGGTGGTCGGGGGCGGGGGACTGGTGCAGCTGCCCGCCCTCCTCGTCGGCCTGCCCGGCGCGTCGGTCGTGCAGATCGCGGCGACCAACAAGCTCGCCTCCTTCTGCGGCACGTCCATCAGCGCGGCGACGTACGTCCGTCGCATCCGGCCCGACCCCCGGACGTTCCTGCCGCTGATGGCGGCGGCGTTCACCGGCTCGGTCGGTGGCGCCCTGGTCGCATCCCTGCTGCCGCGCAGCGCGTTCGACCCGATCATCCTGATGGTGCTGGTGGTGGTCGGCGGCTACGTCTGGGCCCGGCCCAGCGTCGGCGAGCTGACCCGGCTGCGCTTCCAGGGCGGGCAGCACCTGACCGCGGTGGTGCTCACGGGCGTGACGATCGGCTTCTACGACGGCGCGATCGGGCCCGGCACCGGCTCGTTCCTGGTCTTCGCCCTCGTCGGGCTGCTGGGCTACAACTTCCTCGAGGCCTCCGCCAAGGCCAAGCTGGCCAACTGGGCCACCAACCTCGCCGCGCTGGTCGTCTTCGTCCCGCAGGGCGCGGTGCTGTGGCACCTGGCCCTGCCGATGGCGGCGGCCAACATCACGGGGGGCTACCTCGGCGCCCGGCTGGCCATGGCACGCGGCGCGCGGTTCGTCCGGATCTTCTTCCTCGTGGTGGTCGCCGGCTTCGTCGTACGACTCGGTGGGCAGCTGCTCGGCTGGTGGTGAGCCGGGCGAGGGGCGGGGCGGTAGCCTCCACCCCGTGGGAGCGGTGTCGAGGGTCGATGAGTTCCAGCGACGTCACTCCGTCCTGGGCTTCCCCCTCGCCGTCGTCTACAAGTACTTCGACGACCAAGGCCCCTACCTCGCCTCGGCGATGACCTACTACGCCTTCATCGCGATCTTCCCCCTGATGCTGCTCGGCACCTCGATCCTGGGCCTGTTCCTGCGGGGCGAGCCGCACTGGCAGGAGCAGATCCTCAACTCCGCGCTCTCGCAGTTCCCGATCATCGGCGACGAGCTCGGTCGCCCCCAGGGCCTCCAGGGCTCGGTCACCGGTGTGGTCGTCGGTGCGCTCGCCGCCCTCTACGGCGCGATGGGCCTGGGGCAGGCGCTCCAGAACACCCAGCACGTGGCGTGGTCCGTGCCGCGCAACAGCCGCCCCAACCCGTTCTACGCGCGCGTCAAGACCCTGCTGCTCCTCCTCACCGCCGGGCTCTCGCTCCTGGCCGTGACCGTCGTGTCCACCATCGCCAGCACCACCGACGTGTTCGTCGGGGTGATCGGCAGCGGCGTCAAGGGGGTGCTGCCCGCGGTGACGGTGCTGGTGGTCGGCACCGGCCTGACCTACCTCTTCCGCTTCGCCGCCACCGGGCGGCACTCGTTCTGGCAGGCCGCGCCGGGCGGCTTCGTGCTCGCGGTGATGTGGCAGCTGCTGCAGATCGGCGGCGCGGCCTACGTCGACCGCACCCTGGTCAACACCTCGTCGATGACCAAGACCTTCGGGCTGGTCCTCGGCCTCATCGGCTTCCTGTGGATCGGCGCGGTGATGGCGGTGCTCGCCACCGAGGTCAACGTGGTGCTCGCCCGCCACCTCTGGCCGCGCGCGCTGCTCACCCCCTTCACCGACAACGTCCGGCTGACCGACGCCGACCGCGAGGCCTACGCGCTCTACGCCGGGATGCAGCGGCACAAGGGCTTCGAGAAGGTCCAGGTGCTGTGGGACCCCGGCCCGGCCGAGCGCCCCGCCGGTGAGGGCGACCCGGAGCCGGAGCCGGAGCCGGAGCCGGACCCCGCACCCGAGCGGTCGTCGAGCCCGTCGACGTGACGATCTACCTCACCGTCGCCCGCGACGCCACCGGTGAGGTCGAGGACCGCGGCTCGCGCTTCCTCTGCACGCTGCGCCGCGTCGACGACGAGGAGGAGGCCCGCTCGCTCGTGGCCGCGCTGCGGCGCGAGCACTGGGACGCGCGCCACCACTGCTCGGCGTTCGTCGTCGGCCCGGACGCCGCGCTGCAGCGATCCTCCGACGACGGGGAGCCGGCCGGCACCGCGGGCGCGCCCATGCTCGACGTGCTCCGCGGCGCGGGGGTCAGCGACGTGGCGGCCGTCGTCACGCGGTGGTTCGGCGGGACGCTGCTCGGGGCGGGCGGGCTGGTGCGGGCCTACGGCGACGCCGTGCGAGCCGCGCTCGCGGAGGCCGGCACGCTCCGCCGCTCGCTGCTCGCCGAGCTGGCGCTCGAGCTCGACCACGCCGACGCCGGACGGGTCGAGGGAGAGCTGCGGGCGCGGGGCGTGAGCGTGCTCGAGACGTCGTACGACGCCCGCGTGCGGCTGCTGCTCGCGGCACCCGCCGACGAGGTGGCGCGCGTCGAGGCCGCGGTCGCCGCCGCCACGGCGGGTCGTGTCGAGCCCGTGGTGAGCGGCGAGCGCTGGGTCGACCTGCCCGGCTGACCCTCTAGCTGACGTCACCGTCGACGTAGACCCACCGGCCGGCGCGCTGCTCGAACCGGCTCACCTCGTGCATCGAGCCACCGTCCCACGACGCGACGAACTCGACCGTGTCGCCCTCGGCGGCCACGATCCGCAGGCCCGTCCACCGGGTGGCCGGGTCGGGGGTGACGTCGTCGGGGCGGGTGCGGGGGTGCCAGGTGCGGAACAGGTGGTCGGCGTCGCCGACGACGTGCGCGGTGTAGCGCGAGCGCATCAGCTGCTCGGGCGTGGTGGCCTGGGAGGTGTGGGCGAGCAGGGGCCCGTAGCAGGCGTCGTACGTCGCCCCGGTGCCGCACGGACAGGTCTGCTGCAGCGATCGCACGACCTCACCCTAGGGCCCCGGGAACAAAGTGCTGGCGTAGTGAGTTGTAAGGGTGTAATCATGTAAGCACTGCAAGAAGGAGATAGAGACATGATGACCCGAGATGACAACGAGACCGGCCGCGGACGCGGCCGACGCGGCGAGGGCCGCGAAGCGCGGGGCGGCGAGCGCGGCGGCCGCCGCGGGGGCTGGCAGGTCGCCGACCTGCCGTCGGCCGCCGACGCCGCCGACTGGTTCCGCGGGCGCCTGCCCGAGGGCTGGTTCAGCGAGATCGAGGTGCGCACCGACCGCGAGGAGATCACGGTGATGGGCACGCTCGCCGACAGCCACGGCGCCGGGGCCGACGGCGCGGAGGCGGAGGGCCGGATCGGTCGCTTCCGCTCCGAGACCAAGGCCGAGCGCATCGAGATCGCGCTCGAGGCGCAGGCCCGCTACGGGCGCAAGGTGTCGTGGGGGGTGCGCCTGGGCACGACCGAGGCGCTCTTCACCCACGTCGCCGCGCCGGTGATGACCCGGCTGCGCCAGCCCGAGCGGCAGGTGCTCGACACCCTCGTCGACGCGGGCGTCGCCCGGTCGCGCTCCGACGCGCTCGCGTGGTCGGTGCGGCTGGTCGGCGAGCACGCCGAGGAGTGGCTGGGCCAGCTGCGCGAGGCCATGGCCGAGGTCGACAAGCTGCGCGGCGAGGGCCCGACCCTCTGACGCCCACCGCGTGGACGCGCGGATCGAACTCCTGGCCGCCCCGCTGCGTCGAGCGGGGCGGCCACCGCAATCTCGGTGTTCGGTCCGCGCGTCTGCGCACTACGGTGCGATGTCATGACGATCGAGCGGACGAATCCGCCCTACAGCAGCGACGAGGTCGGCATGCTCCGCGCCTTCCTCAACCACTACCGCGCGACCATCCGGCTGCAAGCATCCGGCCTGACCGACGCCCAGCTCGACCAGGCGCTGGCCCCCAGTGACCTGACGCTGGGCGGGATGCTCAAGCACCTCGCCTTCGTGGAGGACTACTGGTTCTCCTACAACCTCCTCGCCCACGAGCCGGCCCCGCCGTGGGACGCCGCGCCGTGGGACGACGACCCCGACTGGGACTGGCACAGCGCTGCCGGCGCCACGCACGCCGAGCTCGACGCGCTCCTCGCCGACGCGATCTCGCGCTCCGACGAGTGCCTCGACGGGGTGCTGGCGGCCGACCCCGACCTCGACCGGCCCGTCGCCCGGCCGCGGCCGCCCGGCAAGGGCGAGACCGCGACCGTGCGCTGGGTGCTGGTCCACATGGTCGAGGAGTACTGCCGTCACGCCGGCCACGCCGACCTGATCCGCCAGTCGATCGACGGCGCGACCGACGTCTGAGCCGGGCGCGTCAGTTCTGCTCGTGCAGGCAGAGCACGTTGCCGGTGGGGTCCTTGAACCACGCGGCCTTCTCGGAGCCGAGCACGCAGACGTGGTCGACGGTGTGCAGGTCGGGCAGGTCGTAGTCCTCGAAGACGACGCCGCGACGCTCGAGGTCGGTGACCTCGCTGGTGATGTCGTCGACCTCGAAGCTCATCGCGGTGCTCTCGGACGGGGTGCTGTCGGGGCGGGGGAGCAGGACGAGCGTCGACCCGCCGTCGAGCGCGTAGAGCGCGCTCCCCTCGTCGTTGGTGCCGGTGTAGTCGAGACCGAGGGTCTCGGAGTAGAACGTGCGGGCGCGCTCGACGTCGGTGACCGGGATCATCATCGAGACCGTGCGGTGCGTGAGTGACATGGCGGACCTCCGGGTTCCGCAGGAGTGTTCCGAGATCGATCTGTCCAGTGTGCGCCTGCCGGGGCGGCACGGGGAGACCCATCCAGACCGCTGATCTGGTGGAATGCATCCATGGCCGACCCGATCCGCGTCTATCTCCTCGACGACCACGACGTCGTCCGACAGGGGCTGAGGTTCCTGCTCGAGCAGCAGGACGACATCGTCGTGGTCGGCGAGTCCGCCACCGCGACCGAGGCCGCGGCCCGCATCCCCGCGCTCCGGCCGCACGTCGCGGTGCTCGACGCCCGCCTGCCCGACGGCTCGGGCATCGAGGTGTGCCGCTCGATCCGGGCCGTGGACCCGACGATCAACGCCCTCATCCTGACGTCGTACGACGACGACGAGGCGTTGTTCGCTGCCATCATGGCCGGCGCCGCGGGCTACGTGCTCAAGGAGATCCGCAGCTCCGACCTGGTCGCCGCCGTGCGCCACGTCGCCGCCGGCAAGTCGCTCATCGACCCGGCGATGACGGCGACCGTCCTCGAGCGCATCCGCAACGGCCCCGGCACCCCCGACGAGCTGGCCTCGCTGACCGACCAGGAGCGGATCCTGCTGGGCCACATCGCCGAAGGCCTGACCAACCGGCAGATCGCCGACAAGATGTTCCTCGCGGAGAAGACGGTCAAGAACTACGTCTCCAGCATCCTGGCCAAGCTGGGCCTGGAGCGCCGCACGCAGGCGGCCGTGCTGGCCTCCAAGCTGCTCGGCGACCGTCCCGCGCACTGAGCGGGACCTTCGTCCCCCGCGTGGGGGACGGGCGGCCCTGATGCCGCAGGCGTGGCGGGGCGACTCTGGTGGTGACCCGGAAACACTCACCATCGAAGGAGGGGATGACGATGAGCGTCATCCATCGCCACCGCCACGAGGCGCACACGGCTGCCGAGGGCTACGTGTCGCACACCGAGAACGAAGACCGGGGACCCTGGTTCGACCGGGCCCTGGCCACACTGAGGATCGCCTACGGAGTCACCTTCCTGTGGGCCTTCTTCGACAAGACCTTCGCCCTGGGCTTCCACACCGGCTACAACCAGGACGGCGTCCTGGACCGGTTCGGGGACGCGGCGTGGATCAACGGCGGCAGTCCCACGGAGGGTTTCCTCTCCTTCGGTGTCCCCGCTGACAACCCCTTCCACGGGTTCTTCACCTCACTGGCCGGTCAGGCCTGGGTGGACTGGCTGTTCATGGCCGGCATGCTCGGCATCGGCGTGACCCTCCTGCTCGGCGCGGGGGTGCGGATCGGCGCGGCGGCAGGCGCACTGATGTACGCCTTCATGTACGCCGCTTCGCTCCCGCTGGAGAACAACCCGGTCGTCGACGACCACCTCGTCGGCATCATCGTGATGGCGGTCCTCGCCCTCGGCGCGGCCGGCACCACGTGGGGGCTGGGTCACTGGTGGAACCGCACGGAGGTAGTCGAGCGCTACCCCGCTCTGCGGTGACACCAGGCCCCCTGGACCCGGCGCCGTCCCCCGGCGCCGGGTCTTCTGGCGTGTGGACCCCGACCCTGACCCGGTCGCGCGCGACCGGGTCAGGCCAGCGGCACGCGCCACACCAGCAGGGTCCCGCGGCTGCCGACGGGTGAGACCTCGAGGGTCCCGCCGAGGTCGTCGGCGCGTCGTCGTGCGTTGCGCAACCCGCTCTCGGACACCTCGGCAGGCAGCCCGACCCCGTCGTCGGCCACGCGCAGCTCGAGCCGCTCCGGCGTCACGGAGACGTCGACCTGGGCGCTGTCGGCCAGGGCGTGCCGCGCGACGTTGGAGATCGCCTCGCGCAGCACCGCGAGCAGCTGCGTGCCGAGCGCGGGCGGCACCGCGGTGTCCACGGGGCCGGAGGTCCGGACCACGGGCGTGAACCCGAGCACCGGGACGTACTCCTTGACCAGGCGTCGCACGCCCGCGCGCAACGAGTCGCCGCGGCGGTCCTGGAGCTCGAAGATGGTGCCCCGGATGGCCCGGATGGTGTCGTCGAGGTCGGCCACGGCCGTGTCCAGCCGGTCGCTGACGGCGCCGTCGGCGGCCATCGCGGCGACGCCCTGGAGCTGCAGCCCGGTGGCGAAGAGCCGCTGGATGACGATGTCGTGCAGGTCGCGGGCGATGCGCTCGCGGTCGGAGATCAGGGCCAGCTCCTGTCGGTCGGCGAGCGCCTGGGTGCGGTCGAGGGAGAGCGCGACCTGGTCGGCGAAGCCGGCGAACAGCTCGCGGTCCTGCACGTCGACGAGCCAGGAGTCGGCCTCGGTCACCGCCACCAGCGCCGTGACCGGCGCGAGGTGGGACCGCAGCGGCACCACCATGACGGCCACCCCGTCGACGTGGGTGGTGTGCACCGGGCTGCTCGGGTCGGGCGTCTCCAGGGCCCGCACGTGCGCGAGGAGCTCGTCGACGTGGTCGGCATCGCCGTCCGGTGCGATGCTCACGGTGTCGTGCTCGGGCCCCAGCGACGACCACAGGGCGACGGCCCCCGCGCGCGAGACCTGGCGGGCGGTCGAGACGATCTGGTGCAGCGCGAGCGGCAGGTCGACCGGCGGCTGGAGCATCTCGGCGAGCTCGGAGGAGGCCTCGAGCCACTGGCGCCGGCGCTCGCTGAGCGCGAAGGAGCGCGCGTTGCTGATGACGAAGCCCGCGGTGCGCGCGAGCTCCTCGACCAGGCGCTCGTCGGCGTCGGTGAACGGTCCGCCGCCGGCCTTCTCGGTGAGGTAGAGGTTGCCGAAGACGGTGCCGCGGATGCGCACCGGCATCCCGAGGAACGACGTCATCGGCGGGTGGTTGGGCGGGAACCCCACCGACGAGGGGTGGGCCTTGAGGTCGGCCAGGCGCAGGCCCGACGGGTCGTCGATGATGACGCCGAGGATGCCGCGGCCGCGTGGGAGGTCGCCGATGAGCCGGCGGGTGCGCTCGTCGATGCCGGTCGTGAGGAACTCGACCAGCTCGCCGCTGTTGCCGATCACCCCGAGCGCCCCGTAGCGCGCGCCGGTCAGCGCTGTGGCCGCCTCGACGATGCGGGTCAGCACGCTCGCGAGGTCGAGGTCGCTGCTGATCGCCGCGACCGCCTCGAGCAGGGAGCGGGCGTCGGCGCCGAGGTCGGGGGAGGAGGTGTCGCTCACGCGCTCATCATGCCGTCCGGCAGTCGGTCGTGCCGAGGGACGCCGCGTGGAGCGTGGCTCAGGCGAGGCGTCGCACCGGCAGGTGCTGCCACGGGTCCCAACCGCCGCCGAGCTGGCGCCCGGTGATCTCGGTCCACGGGATGCGTACGACGAGGTGGCGCTGGCCCGACGCCCACGGGCGTGGCTCCCACGTGTGGGCGATCTCGGCGAGCTCGTCCTGGTCGCCGACGAACGACGCCCGGCCGCGGACCACGACGCTCCAGCCGCGCTTGAGCTCGTAGTCGAACTGGTCGACCTCGAAGCACAGCAGCGCGTCGCGCCCGTAGGTGCCGAGCAGGCTGTAGGCCGTGGTGCGGATCAGGATCGACTCCTGCCCCGGTCGCGGGTCGACGGCGTAGTTGACCGGCACGATGTGCGGTCCGGTCGGTGTCCCCAGCGCGACGCGGCCCGCCACTCCGGCGCTCAGCAGCCGGGCACAGTCCTCGCGGGACAGGTCGAACGTGTCGGTCGGC
Organism: Nocardioides sp. Soil774; assembly: GCF_001428125.1. Classification (GTDB taxonomy): domain Bacteria; phylum Actinomycetota; class Actinomycetes; order Propionibacteriales; family Nocardioidaceae; genus Nocardioides. The sequence goes on from NZ_LMSM01000001.1 coordinate 437,670, forward strand.
ATCGGTCCTCCTCAGGCTCCACCCCAGCCTCGTCGCGAGCGCGGGGAGCGGGGAGGGTCGAAGGTCCCGAAGGTCGGGGGCCGGAGTTCGTGATGAGTCCGCCGGTCGGCGTACGGACTTCGAGCACGCTCGACGTTGACCCGCCGGTCTAGCGTGGAGGACGTGACTGCACCCACCACGACGTCGACCCGGCACCCCGAGGCCAGCACCCTGGGCCAGCTCCGCGCGAGCGGCCACGAGCTCAAGCCGCTGCGCCAGGAGATCCGCGACAACCTGCTGGCGCGGCTGCGTGCCGGCGAGGACCCGTGGCCGGGCCTGCACGGCTTCGCCGACTCGGTGATCCCGCAGGTCGAGCGGGCGCTGCTGGCGGGCCACGACATCGTGCTGCTCGGCGAGCGCGGCCAGGGCAAGACGCGGCTGCTGCGCTCGCTGGTCGGCCTGCTCGACGAGTGGACCCCGGTGATCTCCGGGTCCGAGCTCGGCGAGCACCCCTACGACCCGATCTCGGTGACCTCGCAGCAGGCGCTCGCGACCTACGGCGACGACCTGCGCATCTCGTGGCGCCACCGCGACGAGAGGTACGCCGAGAAGCTCGCGACGCCCGACACCTCGGTCGCCGACCTGATCGGCGACGTCGACCCGATGAAGGTCGCGGAGGGCCGCCACCTCGGCGACCCGGAGACCATCCACTTCGGCCTGATCCCGCGCAGCCACCGCGGCATCGTGGCGATCAACGAGCTGCCCGACCTCGCCGAGCGCATCCAGGTCGCGATGCTCAACGTGATGGAGGAGCGCGACATCCAGATCCGCGGCTACGTGCTGCGCCTGCCCCTCGACGTGCTGGTGGTGGCCAGCGCCAACCCCGAGGACTACACCAACCGCGGTCGCATCATCACCCCTCTCAAGGACCGCTTCGGCGCCGAGATCCGCACCCACTACCCCCGCGAGGTGGCCCAGGAGATCGCGGTGGTCCGGCAGGAGGCCGACCTCGTCGCCGAGGTCCCGGCCTACCTGCTGGAGGTGCTGGCCCGCTTCACCCGCCACCTGCGCGACTCCCAGTCCGTCGACCAGCGCTCGGGCGTCAGCGCCCGCTTCGCGATCGCGGGCGCGGAGACGATCGCGGCCGCCGCGCTGCACCGGGCGACCACGCAGGGCGAGGACGAGGCCGTGGCCCGCGTCGTCGACCTCGAGACGGCCGTCGACGTGCTCGGCGGCAAGATCGAGTTCGAGACCGGCGAGGAGGGCCGGGAGACCGAGATCCTCACCCACCTGCTGCGCACCGCGGTCGCCGAGACCGTGCGCGCGCACCTCGCCGGCATCGACCTGCGCCTGCTCGTCGAGGCCATCGAGGAGGGCGCGATGGTCAGCACGGGTGCCCGCGTCGGCGCCCGCGACTTCCTCGCCGGCCTGCCCGTGCTGGGTGAGTCCGACCTCTACGACGAGGTGTGCGAGCGGCTCGACGCGACCAACGACGGGGAGCGGGCGGCGGCGATCGAGCTCGCGCTCGAGGGGCTCTACCTCGCCCGCCGGATCGGCAAGGACACCGAGGCCGGCGAGACCGTCTATGGCTAGGTCTCCGTCCGGGGCCGCCCTCGTCACCCTCCGCACCGGCACCCTCGACGACGTCCCGGCCCTCGTGGCGCTCGGCCACGCCGTCGTGCCGCCGACCTACGGCCCGATCGACGCTGCGTACGCCCGCCGGATGCTCGACGAGTGGTGGGTCCCGGCACGGTTCGAGGCCTCCCTGGCGGTCAACGCCCACCTCGTGGCTGAGGTCGGGGCAGAGGTCGTGGCGATGGCGTCCTTCGGCCGGCTCTCCCGGTCCCACCGCGACTTCCCCCACGTCACCGGCGACCGCGAGGTGATGTGGAAGCTCTACGTCCACCCCGACCACCAGGGCATCGGCATCGGCAGCCGACTGCTCAGCGAGGTGGAGGCGATGGTCGAGGGCGACCAGCTGTGGCTCGAGGTCGTCGACGGCAACGAGCAGGCCTTTGCGTTCTACCGCGCGCACGGCTTCGCCGAGGTCGAGCGGGTCACCGACCGCGAGTGGCCCGACGACGTGTGGCTCCGCAAGCCGCTGGCGAAGGGCCTGTGATGAGCCGCTTCAAGAAGTACGACGGCGGCGACCCGCTCGCGCCGCCGGTCGACCTCGCCGAGGCGCTCGAGGCGATCGGCCAGGACGTGATGGCCGGCTACTCGCCCGAGCGCGCGATGCGCGAGTTCCTGCGCCGTGGCGGCACCGACCAGGCCGGGCTCGACGAGCTCGCGCGCCGGGTCGCGGAGAAGCGTCGCGAGATCCTCCAGCGCAACAACCTCGACGGCACCATGCGCGAGGTGCGCGAGCTGCTCGACAAGGCCGTGCTCGCCGAGCGGGGCCAGCTGGCGCGCGACATCACGATGGACGACGGGGACCGCGCCTTCCGCGAGCTGATGCTGGACAACCTGCCGACCTCGACCCCGGCCGCGGTGGGCGAGCTGGCGTCGTACGACTGGCAGTCGAGCGAGGCGCGCCAGGCCTACGAGGACATCAAGGACCTGCTCGGGCGCGAGCTGCTCGACCAGCGCTTCGCCGGGATGAAGCAGGCGCTCGAGGGTGCGACCGAGGAGGACCGGCAGGCCGTCAGCGAGATGCTGTCCGACCTCAACGACCTGCTCGAGAAGCACGCCGGCGAGGGGGTCAGCGACGAGGAGTTCGCCGACTTCATGGACAAGCACGGCGACTTCTTCCCCGAGCAACCGAAGGACATGGACGAGCTGCTCGACTCCCTCGCGCAGCGCGCGGCCGCCGCGCAACGGATGCTCAACTCGATGACGCCCGAGCAGCGCCAGGAGCTGATGGAGCTCTCCCAGCAGGCCTTCGGCTCACCCCAGCTGATGGAGCAGCTGGCGCGGATGGACGCCAACCTCCAGGCGCTGCGACCCGGTGAGGACTGGTCGGGGTCGGAGGGCTTCGAGGGAGAACAGGGCATGGGTCTCGGCGACGGCACCGGCGCGCTGCAGGACCTCGCCCAGCTCGACGCGCTCGCCGACCAGCTCGCGCAGTCGCACCACGGTGCCCGCATGGACGACGTCGACCTCGACGCGCTGGCGGGCCAGCTGGGTCCGGAGGCGGCGGTCGCGGCGAAGACGCTCCAGGACCTCGAGCGTGCGCTGCGCGACAGCGGCTACCTGAAGCGCGGCTCCGACGGCGAGCTGCGGCTCTCGCCGAAGGCGATGCGTCAGCTCGGCAGGGCGCTGCTGCGCGACGTGGCCGAGCGGATGAGCGGCCGCTCCGGCGCCCGCGAGACGCGTACGACGGGCCACGCCGGCGAGGCGACGGGCTCGAGCCGCCGCTGGGAGTTCGGCGACACCGAGGCGTGGGACGTACCGCGCACGATCACCAACGCCGTCCTGCGCGACGGCGGCGCCTCGCCGGTGCGCATCCAGGTCGACGACATCGAGGTCGTCGAGACCGAGTCGCGCACGCAGGCGGCCGTCGCGCTTCTGGTCGACACGTCGTTCTCGATGGCGATGGACGGCCGCTGGGTGCCGATGAAGCGCACCGCCCTGGCGCTGCACCAGCTCGTGCGGTCGCGCTTCCGCGGCGACGACCTCCAGCTGATCGCCTTCGGCCGGCACGCGCAGGTGATGGAGATCGAGGAGCTCACCGCGCTCGACGCCCGCTGGGACAAGGGCACCAACCTGCACCACGGGCTGCTGCTCGCCAACCGCTTCTTCCGCAAGCACCCCAACGCGCAGCCGGTGCTGCTGGTCGTCACCGACGGGGAGCCGACCGCCCACCTCGAGCCCGATGGCGAGGTGTGGTTCTCCTACCCGCCGCACCCGCTCACCATCGCCCACTCGGTGCGCGAGCTGGACGCAGCCGCCCGGCTGGGGGCGCAGGTCACCTTCTTCCGCCTCGGGGAGGACCCCGGCCTGGCCCGCTTCATCGACTCGATGGCCCGCCGTGTCGACGGCCGGATGGTCAGCCCCGAGCTCGACGACCTCGGCGCCGCGGTCGTCGGGTCCTACCTGGGCTCGCGGAGCCCGGCGTCGTCGTACCGCGAGCACTTCGGCGACTGGCACGGTGGGCGGGGCTTCTGGGTCTAGGTGCGCTCGCCCCGTGCTGAGGCATCACCGCGGAGGAGCCGCCTCCAGCATCCGCAGCAGCTCAGCGCCCATGTGCTCGATCACGGCCTGCAGCGCCTTGGCGGGTCGCACCATCACGGTGAAGTCGACGATCTGCCCGTCGTCGTCCCACGTGATCATGTCGATCCCCGACACGTCGAGGCCACCGACCTCGGTGCGGAACTGGAGCACGGCCGAGTCCTCGCCGAGCCACTCCCGCTCGTAGGACAGGTGCGGGCCGAGCACGGTGAAGGCGGCGGTGAGGTAGCCGACGACCGTGTCGCGCCCCACCTGCGGCGTGTGCACCGCCGGGCTGCGGAAGACCGCGTCCTCGGCGACCATGGCCTGGAGCCCGCCCGGGTCGCGGCTCTCGACCACGGCGTGCCAGCGGGCCAGTGCTGCGGCTGCATCCATGGCGCCATCGTGCCACCGGGGACGGGCGATGAGGGGATCTGGCAGGGTCGCCCCGTGCACCTGCGAGACCTGCCCCGCGTCGTCTGGGCGCTGGCGGCGGCGCGGTTCGTCACCTCGGCGGCGTCGTTCACGATGCTGTTCCTCACCCTCTACCTCACCGGGCCGCGCGACGTCGGCACGGCCGGCGCCGGCCTCCTCGCCGGCAGCGTGGGTGTCGGCGCGCTGGCGGGCAACTTCACCGGCGGCCGCTGGGGCGACCGGCTCGGCCACCGTCGGGTGCTCCTCGTGGCGTCGGGCTCGGGCGGGCTGCTGCTGGCGGGGGTCCCGCTGCTGCCGGTCTGGGCGCTGGCGGTGGCGCTGCCCGTGGCGGCGTACCTCCTCGCGACCGGTTCGCTCTCCGCAGGCGCGCTCGCGGCCTCCGCGATGCCGCGCGGCGAGCGTCGTACGGCGGTGGCGGTGCACCGCGCCGCGTCCAACACCGGCTTCGTCGTCGGGCCGCCGCTCGGCGCGCTGCTGGTGACGTGGAGCTTTGACGCCCTCTTCGTCGTCGACGGGCTGTCGGTCGTGCTCGTGCGGCTCGTCCTCAGCAGGGTCCTGCCCGCCGACGCGGTCGCCACCGCCGAGCGGCCGACGGGCCCAGGGCTGTGGCGCTCGGTCCGTGCCGACCGCGCGCTGCTCGTGCTGCTGGTCGGTGTGGTGCTGGTCGACCTCGCCTACCGCCAGCTCTACTCCACGCTGCCGCTGCACCTGCGCGACTCCGGGCAGCCGGTGTGGCTCTACGCGAGCGTCATCGCCGCCGGCTCGGGGCTGATCCTGCTCCTCGAGATCCCGGTGACCCAGTGGCTGCACGGTCGCGACGCCCTCGGCATCGTCGCGACGGGCTACGCCCTGGTCGGCCTCGGCACGGCGATGTTCGCGCTGCCGGTGACGGTGGTGTCGGTGCTCGCGGCGATGCTGGTGCTGACCGTGGGCGAGATCCTCTACAAGACCACCGCCACCGCCCACGTGCTCGACCAGGCCCCCGACCACCTGGTCGGCCAGTACCAGGGCCTCTACACCGGCGCCGCCACCAGCGGCACGCTGCTCGCCGCGCCCGTCGGGACCGCGGTGTACGCCGCCGCGCCGGGGCTGCTGTGGCCGCTGATGGCCGCGATGGCGCTGGCCGCCGCAGCAGTCGTGCTGCTGGCCCGCCGGCTCGGGGAGGTCAGCCCTCCGCGAACCCCGGCAGCGACTCCTCGAGGATCTCGCGGAACGGCACCGTCCCGCCGAGCTGGCTGAGCAGGCCGAGGGCGCCGAGCCAGGTGCGGTGGATCAGCAGGTAGGACGTGGGCAGGTTGAGCTTGGTGGCCAGCGTGAACGTCTCTGCCCGGGGGTCGTTGATCCGCTCGAACTGCTCGCGCATCCACTCCCGCGTGAAGGTGAAGCGGTCCTGCGCGGCCGGCTCGACGAAGGGGGCGAGGTAGGCGAGCAGCATCGCGGGGTCGACCTCGATGCGGTCCTTGATGAAGCCCTCCGCGCGCAGGCCCGCGACCAGGGACTCCTCGTCGGAGTCGATCGCGATCCGGATCAGGCGGCCCATCGCCTCGGGCAGCTGCCCGTCCGACAGGCGCGCGACCGCACCGAAGTCGAGGACGCCGAGCCGGCCGAGGCCGCCGTCGGCCGCGGGGATGACGCGGAAGTTGCCGGGGTGCGGGTCGGCGTGGAGCATCCCGGTGAGGCGCGGGCCCTCGAAGAGGAAGCGCACGAACAGCTCGCCGTAGTGGTCGCGCTCGGCCTGGGTGCCCTCGCGGATGACGTGGGCGAGCGAGTGGGCGGAGTCCATCCACTCGGTGATCAGCACCTCGTTGCCGACCGCGACGACGCCCGGCACGACGATGTCGGGGTGGTCGGCGAATGCCTCGGCGTACGCCGCCTGCGCCTCGGCCTCGAGGTGGTAGTCGAGCTCCTCGGCGGCACGGGCCTGGAGCTCGGCGACCAGCGGCTTGATGTCGATGCCCGGGAAGACGGGAGCGACGCCGCGGGCCACGCGCGCGATCTGGCGCAGGTCGGACATGAGCGCCTCGCCGGCACCGGGGTACTGCACCTTGACGGCGACGTCGCGCTCGCCGGCGTCGGCCACCGCGTGGTCCACCCAGCGGCCGCGGTGCACCTGGCCGATCGACGCGGCGGCGGTCGGCGCGCCGTCGAGCCAGACCAGCCGCTCCGACCAGTCGGCGCCGAGGTGGGTGGTCAGCTGCTCGCGGACGGTCGCCGTGGGCATCGGCGGTGCGGAGTCCTGCAGGGCTGTGAGGTGCTCGCGGTAGGGCGCGGCGACGTCCTCGGGCAGCGCCGACTCGAGCACGCTGAGCGCCTGACCGAACTTCATCGCCCCGCCCTTGAGCTCGCCGAGCGTGCGGAAGAGCTGCTCGGCGGTGCGCTGCTGCACCTCGGTCATCACGGCCTCGGCGTTCCTCCCGCCCAGGCGCTTGCCGAGCCCCATGGCCTGACGTCCGGCATAGCCCAGCGGGAGGGCGGCGAGACGGGCCGTGCGGGCGGCGGCCTTGCGGGGGAGCTCGGTCATGGGCCCCATTGTCGCCTCCCTGCCAAACACCTGCCCCGATCGGCGTGACCTGGCCCACGGTGCGTCGTTGACGGGGCAACCTCACACTCCACACTCGGGAGGACCCGTGCGTCTCAAGCCCCTGCTCGCCTGCACCGCGAGCGTCCTTGCTGCCTCGGCGACGTTCGCCGTCACCGGCACCGCACCTGCCGCCGGCCAGTCCGCGGAGCGGGCTGACGTCTCCGCATTCCTCGCGCGTCAGCTCATCACCCTGACCGGCAGCACGACCGTCATGGTGCACGGCTCGTCGCTCGCGGCGGCCCGCGACGCCGTGGCGGCCTCCGGCATGGACAAGACGGGCGAGTTCAGCCGCATCGGCGTGGTCATCGCCAACGCGACCGCGAGCGAGATCGCCGCGGTCCGCAGCGCGCCGGGAGTGACGTACGTCGAGGGCGGCGCGCAGCCGATCGAGTTCTTCGCCGAGCCGGCCGAGACGTCCAACATCGCCACCCGGGGTGCCGAGGCGGCGGCGACGCTGACCGGCGCCGACGGCTCGAGGCTGACCGGCAAGGGCGTCAGCGTCGCGGTCATCGACTCCGGCGTCGACCCGACGCACCCCTACTTCAAGGAGGCCGACGGCTCGAGCGCCGTCGTCGCCAACCTCAAGGCGCTGTGCGAGCCGCTCACCGAGACCTGCTCGGTGCAGCGCGTGCCGGCCTCCGTCGACACCGACACCCTGTCGGTCGGCGGGCACGGCACCCACGTCAACGGCATCGTCGCCGGCCGCCCGACCACGCTGAGCGACGGGAGGACGCTGCAGGGCGCGGCCCCGGGCGCCAAGCTCGTGTCGATCTCGACCGGTGCCGGCATCGTGATCCTCGGTGCCGACTCCGCGCTCAACTGGGTGCTGGAGAACCACGACGCCCCGTGCGGTGCGGGCGTCCCGGCCAGCACCTGCCCGCCGATCAAGGTCACCAACAACTCCTACGGCCCCACCGGCGGCGGGGAGCTCGACCCCCAGTCCGCCACCGTGAAGCTGCAGCGTGCGCTCGCCGCGGACGGCGTCGTGACGGTGTGGGCGGCGGGCAACGACGGTGGCGACGGCTCGACCAGCCTGACCAACCCGCCGGGGCAGGACCCGACCGGCGGCATCCTGTCGGTCGCGAGCTTCTACGACCAGGACACCGGCACCCGCGACGGCACGGTCTCCGACTACAGCTCGCGCGGCCTGGCCACCGACACCTCGACGTGGCCCGACATCTCCGCGCCCGGCGAGAACATCACCTCCTCGTGCCGGCTCTACCTCGCCATCTGCTCGACCGGCCTCGACCCGCAGGACGGCCCCGGCCTGCTCGACATCGGCACCTTCAACACCATCAGCGGCACCTCGATGGCGGCCCCGCACATCGCCGGCATCGTGGCGCAGCTGTTCCAGGCCGCCCCCGCCGCGACCCCGGCGGAGATCGAGCAGGCACTGAAGGCCTCCGCCTACCCGTACGCCGACGGGGCCGCCTACGTCGGCGGGACGTCGTACGACAAGGGCCACGGCCTCGTCGACGTCGTCGCCGCGGTCGCAGCGCTGGCGCCGAAGCAGACCGCGCTGCGCCAGAAGCGACGCTGAGTCGCACAGGACCCTCCAGGGGGAGCCGCCGCGCAACAGGGGCGCGGTGGAAGGGACGGGTGGGAGCTGGGGCTCCCACCCGTCTTCTCTGGTTGCATGGGGGTCATGGAGATCGAGTTCAGCGGTGAGCTGGTCGAGTGGCGCGGCCCCGCGCCCTACCACTTCGTCCCGCTCCCGCTCGACGCCGCCGACCTCGTCGACGAGGTCAAGGCCGAGGTCGTCTACTGGGGCGTCGTGCCGGTGCGGGCGCGCATCGGCGGCACCGACTTCACCACCTCGATGTTTCCCCGCGAGGAGACGTGGTTCCTGCCCGTGAAGGACGCCGTACGTCGCGCGGAGCGGGTCGAGCTCGGTGACGTCGTCGAGGTCCGGCTGCACGTGGGGCGAGACTGACGCCGGTCCAGACCGGGTGCCCCGTCGGAAGCAACCTCGAGGCGAGCAGTGGCGTCCTGTTGTTGCACCCCGACGACGGGGCGCACGACACGAGAACGGAACACGCACCATGCGCACCACGATCCTCGGCGCCGCCACCCTGGCGCTCGCCTCGCTCACCCTGACCCACCTCGCGCCGGCCACGGCCGACGCCATCGGCGTCACCGACCCGCGCGACCTCGACCACGGCGTCGACCTGCGCTCGGTGGTCGTGGCCCACAACGCGGACAACGTCGTGGTGACCACCACCCACACCAACCTGCGACCGTCGTGGCGCACCGGGTCGGGCGGCGCGGTCTTCCTCGACACCGACGAGACCGACCCCGGCCCGGAGTACGTCTTCGCGGGCGGCTACTTCGACGGCACCGACTACCAGCTGCTGCACACCGAAGGCTTCGCCACCAGCTCCTGGGGCCAGCCGGTCGAGGGCTCCTACCGGATGCGCATCGGCTACGACCGCGACCAGGTGCGGATGCGGATCTCCCGCGACGCGATCGGGTCGCCGGCGCAGGTGCGCGTCGCCGTGCGCGTGGCCGGCACCTACCCCGACGGCTCGAGCACGGCGAAGGACTGGCTCGGCGAGCCGCGCAGCCTCACCGAGTGGGTGGCCCAGTAGGCCCGTCGGGGCGCAGGGGTCCGCGAGGCGCTACTTGACCTCGCGGACCTCCTGCGGCCAGCCGCACCCCTCGGCCACCCGTGCGGCCCACATCTTCGCGGTCTCGATGTCGGGGACCTCGATGATCGTGATGCCGCCGAGGTATTCGGTCACCTCGGTGTAGGGGCCGTCGGTGACGGACATCGTGCCGCTCGTGCCGTCCGCGCTGAACGCCAGCTCCATGTCCTCCACGAGACCGCCGGCGAAGACCAGGACCCCGGCCTCCTCCATGTCGCGGACCACCGCCCTCGACGGCTCCGCCCGTCCCATGAACCACTCGGCGTCGTGGTCGCCCACCCACTGCTGCATGAAGTAAATCGCGTAGCGCGTCATGTCGCTCGTCCGTCCTGTCCTGTGCGGAGCCGCCCCGTGCGGCCCGTCACCACTGTGACGGACGAGGGTGCCGCAGATCGACAGGCGGGGGCTCGAGGAACCTCACCGCCACCCCGAGGGCGCGTGCGTGCTCGATCTCGCGGCGGGTGCTCTCCCCGACGTAGCCGCCGACGTTGACGACGAGGACCACGTCGGCCATGGCCACCTTCTGCAGGTGGACGCGACCGAGCCGCGCGCGATCCTCGGCGTCGAGCTCCCGCGACCGGTCCAGCGCGGCCGGGCCCAGCACCACGTGCCCGGCGAGGGTCAGCTCGGCGTCGAGGCGCTCGAAGTCGTCCCGGAACCGCATGGAACCGCACAGCGTGACGACGCGGAACTCACCTGTCGTCTCCGGCACCGGGCGAGAGTAGCAACGCGAGACCTCAGGCGGTCTCGGGGAACTTCACTCCGGTGTTGGCGTGGCAGCGATAGCCGAACGGGTTCTTCGCGAGGTACTGCTGACAGTAGTAACTGTGACACGTAGTAGAGTTCCCTCGTGCCGCTGCCCAAGAAGGTCTTGCTCTACGCCCGCCTCAGCGTGACAACGGAAGAGTCCGTCTCGATCGAGCGCCAACTGGAGTCTGCGCGCAAGACGGCCGAAGCGCGGGGATGGGAAGTGGTGGGAGAGCACGTCGATGATGGAGTCTCCGCCTCTCGCGTCAAGCCGGAGGACCGCGTTGGTTGGCGCGCCGTGCTCGCACATGAGGGCCGACTGGATGCGGTGATCGTCTGGAAGATCGATCGGCTTGCGCGGCGGGTCCTCGACTTCCTCCATGCCGACGAAGCACTTCAGGCGCGGGGCGCGGGCATCGTCGCCGTCGAGGATCCCATCGACATGACGACGCCCCAGGGCCGCGCGTTCGCAGTGATGCTCTCGGTGTTCGCAGAGTTGGAGGCCGCAACCATCAGCGCGCGAGTGACGGCAGCACGTGAGGCCATCCTCAGAGCGGGCCGCCGTGCTGGTGGGCGGCCACCGTTCGGCTTCATGAACGTGGAGAACCCGGCAGGTCCGGGAATGGTCCTGGCACACGACCCGGAGCGCATCGACCTGGTCAGAGAGATGGCCGCGCGAGCGGCGGCAGGGGACTCGCTCTACTCGATCAGTCGCTGGTTGGAGACCGACGGCGTCGCGCCGCGGGCCCGCGTCGGAAAGGTGGACGCCGACCATTGGCACGACGCATCGGTGGAGGCAGTCCTGCGATCGCCCGCTCTGGCTGGGATGACCGCGTTCCGAGGTGATCTGATTCGCGGCGGTGACGGCCTGCCGGTTGTCGATGAGTCGGTCGCGATCATGTCGCCATCCGAACGCCGGCAGATGCTCGCAACCCTTGACGCAGCCAAGCGTCCTGGCTCGCGGTCAACGTCAAACAAAGAACCCGCCCTGCTGTACGGGATCGTCCGTTGTGGCTCATGCGACAGCCTCATGTATCGCGCGACGGCTGCTGGGAAGTATCGGCAGTATCGGTGTCAGCAGAAGGCGTGCACGCAGCGAATGGGTATCGCGCGCGACGCTCTCGAGCGCCACGTGCCGGAGGCCGTGCTCCGTGAACGCGGCGACAAGCTCCTGGTGAAGTCAGTGCCGATCGTCGGCGACGACGACGGCACTCTTGTCGAGATCGAGCATGCGATCCGTGAGACCACCGAAGCGATGACAAAGGAAGACGCCGACCTTGTCGCCCTGGTCGAGCGACTGCAGGCGCTCAAGCGCCGACGATCCGAGGCTCGAACGGGGGAGGACCGCCCCCAAGCCCAGTATCGCGTGAGCGGGCAGACGTTCGGCCACGAATGGATGCGCGTCGGAGACGAAGACATCGAGGCACGCCGTCAGCTCCTAATGGGCCAGTTGGAGGCCGTCCGCATCATGCCCGGGGGCGGTCGCGGACGAGCCTTCGATGCCAGTCGTGCAGTGCTGGTGTGGAAGGGCGCCTCGGCGAGCGACGAGCGCCTGACGCATGCCCTGCAAAGCGCGGCCAGCAAGGTCCCCGAGTTCATCGTCGTGGGCCACTAACCGGACCGCCGAAAACGTAATACATCTCGGGAAGTTAGCGGTTGACGTTGAGGTTGGCGGTCGCAGAGGGTCCGCGGCGACCAGGGGCCATGCCCCACCCCCCGCGACGCGATACCTCCATGAGGTGGAATCGCGAACGCGGCTTCCTCGATCGGACTCCCCGTGTCTCAGTCGCTCCGCCCAACCCCAAACCTCCCGCTCTTCGCGGTCGTCGCGCCCGCAGTCCTCATGGACTCGAACCTGACTGCCCCTGCGAAGCTCGGCTACTGCGCGATCGCCGCCTTTGCGAGGCGTAGTTCGCGCACGACCTACGCGTCGCAGAAGACGATCGCCGGGATCACCGGGACTCGGCCGGAAGCAGTATCTGCCGCCAAGAAGAAGTTGGAGGACTCTGGCTGGCTTACGAGTAAACGAAGATCTTCAGGCGGCCGACGTACTACGGATCTGATGACGCTCGGAGATCGAAGGCTGCTGGCTGATGGTGAGAAGTTCGGGCTAGCGGCAGTGGACGTGCTTAGCGACGCGCGACTCACTCCGGGGGCAAGGGTGCTGTACGCCGCGCTCACGACCCTGGTCACCCGGGAGGATCGCGATCTTCGCTGGAGGGACGAGGTCACACTTGCAGCTCTGGTGGGGTCTACGCGTCGCGAGTCCGTCGCGGAGTGGACTAAGGCTCTGGAGTCGGCTGGGTACCTCCGAGTTACCCGGCAGTCCGGCTTCAACTCTCGGTACGAACTACTGGACGCTCACATGCTCACCGGCGCCCGGAAAGCCGCGTCAGCGGTGACAGCACCCGTACGCGAGAGCGATGGAGATGTACGCGAGACCGCGTTTGATCCCGTACGCGAGACCGAGGGAGTAGGAACAGACCCAACTAACACATCAATGAACAAATGCGATGGGTTCACGACGCTCCTCGAGTCCGATCGCTGGATCCTCGAGGAGGCAGGAAGTCACGTAGTCGAGGTCAGCAACGGCGAGGATGGTCTGCGCGATCTCGTGGATGCCTTGGCTAGGCGGGAGCGACCAATCGCTGACCCAGAAAGCTGGCTGGTCGAGCAACTGCGCTCAAAGGACCACAAGCAGCGGCGGGCGCTCTCACGCTCGCTCTGGCACTCAGACATCAACGGCAGTAACGACGATACGGATATGGAGCTCATGGTGGAGACCCTCTCTTTGCTCGGCTGCGGCGGGGCAGAGGATCTGCGCGACGGCACGATTCCCGAGGCCGCTAGGAGCCTGTGGGACCGAATGACTGAACAGGGAATCGACTTCCCGGGTGCATACCTGCGTGAGACCAGCTGGTGGGGAACGAACTGGGCTGGCGTCGACTCCGTACTGCAGACACTCGAGTTGACCACGGTCGAACTCGACTGGCTCGATAGCGAAATGCGGTGGAGCCAGAACTAGCCTCGGCTGCGCCGGCTGCCCGCTGGCTCGTCATCTCACGTCTTGCAACTACGTGCCCCACGCTTGAGGTGCTGTGCGACTACTCCGTGTCGCTTAACAGCGCGTAGATCGCAACAAGTGCAGCAAGGACGATCAGGAGAGTTCCAGCATCGGCGAGGTCAGCGTCGCGAAGGTCCATCAGGTATGAGTGGAGACCCGCGAGCAGGGTTGCGGCCGCGAGCAGTTGTTGGGCCGTGAACCGTCCTCCGAGGTCGGTACCTGCAGGGTCAGTCCTCGCTGCCGATTCCGCGCCGGTCACCGTGGGAGCGGTGTCAACCGTCTCGAGCATGCGTGCGGCAGCACTCGCATCGATGAGCGGCCCCAGATCCTTCAGGATTGTGGTCTGGTTCTCCCTGAAGTCCTGCAGGATGCGGTTCGTCTCCGCTGTCAGAACTGTCAGGTTGGGGGCGAGGTTGGCCCGAACGCGTTCGGCCGTTCTACTTAAGTCTGCGAGTGCAGTCCCGTCGATCTGCAGCTGGATCCGCCTCATGCTGTCCCGGTGGGGCTCCAAAGCGCGATTGAGAATCTCCATGGACCTTCTGAAGTCGTCCGGAAGCTCAGGGAAGTCGGGTGCGGCCGTGCCGGGCATGGGGGCATCTTGCCGCGTTGTGGAGGGTTTCGCGTGCGGCTCGCTCGACGAGTGGAGGAGCCAGACGCGAGTGAGGAACCTGCGCCTTTGTGGGGTTTCTTTGCTCGCCTACGCGCGCGCGTGCCCGCGCGCCCCCGCCGGCTCCTGCAGGCGGGTTACCTGTCGTAGGTGTCGGAGACACGGCGCATGTGCTCGACCGCGACAGCGAGCTCGGCGAGATGCTCCCCGGCGACGTTGACGTACCTCGACTCCTCGAGGGAGCCCCCGCTGTAGATCAATTCGTGAAGACAGAAGAGCGGGATCTCCTCTGCGTCGCGCCAGGTGACGACCAACTGCTGCTCACCGTCGATCCACGCGGCGTTGATCAGCATGACCTGGCGGCCGTGCTGTCCGATCACGCAACCCGGATGGTCAAAACGAACTCCACGGCACGGTTGGGGTGTGCCATCCGCATCGCAGCTGCTGCTTCCGAGAAGCGAGGAGCACGCGTGTAGGTGCCGTCGCTCGATTCGATCCGAGTCGTGCCGGCAGCGACACGAACACTTGCGACCACAGGGGGGAGGGGCATCGGACTAGGCGAAGAGCCCAATGCGCTTCCAAGAAGCCGGTGGCCAGGCCTCGAAGACACTCAGGAGATTGTCTGGTGTGAGGGAGTCGATGTCGCTCAAAGCGTCGGTGGCGGCTCGGGTGGACAGTCGGCTGCCTGCGATCGAGAGACCGGGAACCAGGCCCACGATGTCGTTGAGTGAGAGCCCAAGACGAGTAGACGTAGCCGTCGGTCCGTCGTACCTGATCTGGTGAACCTCGGTCGCTGTGGCTTCAGTGTTCGTGAGCACTAGCGTTTCGTACGGCGCCTCCGCCTGGAGTGGGTCGTAGGCAGATGTCACGAACGTCATCGGCTCCACGACGCCGAGCGGCGTGTGCCCAGGCTCGATGACGAACTCGACTTCGTAATACACCTCCTCGTACGGGCCCCGCGTGTTGTTGACGAAGGCGTAAGTGGCTCTCACGAGATGTGCAAGCACGTGGTCTGTCGCGGCGGTAACGCCCGCGATGGTGGCAGTCCACTGCCCATCGTTGAAGGCGAGGTTGACGGTGTGGAGTTGGTCGTAGTCGTCTGGATCCATGATGGCATCAGTATGCCAACTATATGTGGCTGACTAGGGACGGCGTCGACCACAGGCTCTGAAGGTGCCTCGACGTCCTTCCAGTCCCACCACGTGGGAGGAGTTCGCGTCCCAGCTCGGGAACGAGTTGCAGCGGAGGCGGGTAGAAGCCGGCCTCAGCCAGGAGGAACTGGCGCACCAAGCCGGGATGACGCGCAACTACTATCAGTTGCTCGAGAAGGGGCGCGTGGCATCAGGGGCCGCTGCCAATCCGTCCATCAAGGTGGTGGTCCGCCTGGCAGCGAATCTTGGCGTGACGGTGGATGACCTCGTACCTCCCACGGACCGTATTACGTTCTAGGTTTCGAGGCGGCGACAGTAGAGGAGTGCGTCAGAAAGTCTGCGGGAGTCACATCAACCACACCCCCAGAAAGACTCTGATGACTGGCTCCCAACTCACTACGTCCCCGACCCCCAACGCTCGTCACGTCGCTTCACGCCATGCGCTCCTGGTTCTCGCTACGTCCGGGTCCGGGGATCACCGCCCGCTCAATCGGTGGGATGATGAAACCGATCAAGAGCACCGCGCGCGCGCCGTCGCGGCAGATGGCGCGTCTGCACTCGGCTTCCCGGAGACGACGTTCCATCGACTGTCGCTGCCTCTCCCCGTTCTGGAAACTGCGGCGTCTGCAGCCCAATACGCGATCGGTGTCGGTCGCTGCATCTGCGGGGGTCCGACTCACGATCGCGGTGTTCTCACGATCAGGATGAGCACGCTGGATGACGAAGCGCACTACGCCGGCGAGACCTGCGAAGAGAACGGCTGCCCCGAGGGCAGGTGCGAAGGGCGGGCCAACATCGACTGCGAAGCCTGCGTTCGCGACCCGCTCATCGAGCCCAACCTCAAGCGATGCGACTGGTGTCGCCGCGACGGCGTGCAGGGCGAGGCGCTAGCGGCCATCGCATTCGATGGTGTCGTCGTCCTTACGTCCCAATGTGCTGCGTGCGTCACGCACGCACGTGGCGGACGCCTTCCGATGAGGCTGTGAGGTTCGAGCTTCGGTGTCCAGCGACTCCGACGCGAGGACGGCGCGCACCGTGGACGGGTACCACTGCGCGCCGCCCCTCGCGGTGGGCACGAGGTCACTGTTCAACGCCCTGGCGATGCCGGAGACGCTCTGACCTGCGTGCCGCGCTGCCACGATCCGGTCGACCACCAATTGGTCGATCGTGCGCGGACGCCCCAGCCGTCGACCCTGGGCTTTGAGCTGAGCTAGCGCGGCCGTCGTACGCGCTCCGATGAGCTGACGCTCGTACTCGGCGAACGCCGCCATCACGTTGGCCATGAGCGCGCCACTCGGAGTGCTGGTGTCGATCGCGATGTCGAGCACGACCAGTTCCCACCGCTCGCGTCGGGCCCGGTCCATCAAGGTGGCGAAGTCGAGGAGCGAGCGCGACAGACGGTCCAGCTTGGCCACAACAAGGGTCTCGGATTCGCCGGAGGCCAGGGCTTTGAGGGCCGATGCGATCCCAGGCCGAGACAGGTTCTTTGCGGAGTAGCCCTCGTCGCTGACGTACTTGAGGTCGTTCCAGCCGCGTCGGCTCGCCTCAGTCTGGATGAGCGCTCGCTGGTCGGCGAGTCCGAGCCCGGAGATCGACTGCTCCTCGGTGGAGACCCGGAGGTAGCCGATGACGGGGGCGTGGATATGCATGGCTGGAACCTGACACGAAACGTCCGTTTCCTGTCAGTGATCGGTGCCGTCGGCTGCGTGTCGATCGGAGGCTCGGACGCTACGGCCGAAGCGGGCGAGCACCGCGGGGGATGGGGGCGCCTGCGAGGTTGTCGTCGCTGTGGTGGCCTGCGGTTGGGTGATGTGAGGGAGAGCCAGCTGACACCGATGCTGTTCTCGATTAGGCGCGCGACACGGCGGCGCCGTTCGCCTGATCGTTGTCGGACCTCTCTGACACACTGTCCTTTATGGCTGCCATCGACCCCGTCACAATCTTCGTCTCCTACAAGAAGGATGATGAAGTCGGTGACGGACGCGGCCGAGAGTTCGTCAAGGCATTGAGGGAGGCTGTTGAGGATTCCGCTCGGACCCAGGGCGAGTTGATTCCGGAGGTCTGGTTCGACGACGACATTGAATCCGGGGCCGAGTGGGAAGAAGAAATTGAGCGGCGTCTCCGTAGCGCCGAGGTGACGGTGCTCGTCTACACGCCTCAGTTCTTCGCACCCGACGGATATATCAGCAAGAATGAACTCCCGATCGTCCTGAAGCGGTTGAAGGACACCCAAGTCGTTCAGATCGTTCGACGCCCTGTCGCTCCAGGGACGAGCTTTTTTTCCGCCGAGGCGGTGCCGAAGGCCCTCCGCAAACTCGACCCCGAGCACGATGGCCAACCGTTCGATGTGCTCAACGCAGGCGAGTTTGCCACGCGGCTTGGGATGACCGCGGACAACATAGTTGCGGCGGCGAAGCGGGCCTACGCCTTGCGCCAAACGACACACGTCCGCCCAGTCCTGGAAGAATACATCGCCAAGGTAAATAAGAGGTTCGCAAGGTGGGATCCGGCAAACCCAGAAGATCAACTCAAGGCGCCCATCCAGGTTTGTCTCGATGCGTTGGCCCCAATGCTCAGTGGCCGCCCTCTCGCCACGCGGACTGAAGATCCCCAAGGCGCCGACGACGTGGTTTCGCACGTGCGGCTGGACATCGCTGTTCTCGACGAGCGCTCGGGTTACCGCATTGGCCATGTCGAGTTGAAGGCGCCCGACAAGGGAGCCGATCCGACCAATCCCCGCGGCAAAGGCAACTGGACAGCGCACGACCTCGAGCAGTGGAAGAAGCTAGACAAGCATCCCAACCTCCTATACTGCAATGGGTTTGAGTGGACGCTTATCCGTGGCGGCGTCCAGGTCGGCCACGTCGACCTCGACGACTACTCGCATGACCGACTGACCGAGGCAGACGTCAAGAATTTTGCCGAGCTCGTCGGCGATTTCGTGGGATGGCGGCCTATCGCCCCCCGTACAGCGCGCGCGCTTGCTAAACGATTGGCGCCTCTGGCGCGTATCCTTCGGGAGGCAGTGGCCTTCGAGATAACCAAGGCGAATAATTCGCACGATCCGTCGCGCAGCAGGTTGGTGCAACTTCACAACACGTGGCAGCAGACCCTTATGCCTGACGCAACAGATGCCGACTTCGCTGACAGTGTGGCTCAGACCTTCACATACGCTCTCTTGCTGGCTCGACTCAATGACCGTATTTCGCTGCCCCTTGATTCCGACGACGTCGCAAAGTCCCTACGTGTACACGGACATGTGCTTCTCGGATCAGTCCTTGATCTCTTGGCTGACCCGATGGTTCGCGGCCCACTCGACGAGCAGATCGGACTCGTCGAGACAGCCATTGCCGCCGTCGATCCGGATAAGCTGAAGTCACGCAAGGACACTTGGCTCTACTTCTACGAGGACTTTCTGGCCGAATACGACCCGAAGCGTCGGAGAGACGCGGGTGTTTACTACACGCCTGTGGAAGTGGTCGGGGCGCAGGTTCGCATGATCGACGACGCCATCAAGACCCGATTCCAAAGGGACTCGGGCCTAGGCGACAGATCCGTCAAGGTCCTCGACCCGGCTACCGGTACCGGTACCTATCTCCTCTCGACCGCAGAACACGTCCTTGCTGAAGCAGAAGCTGCTGCCAGGTTGAGCGCCTCAGCGGGCGGACTAGGCGAGGTCGCCACTGACGACTTGGTGCGTCAGCGGGTTGCCCTCGCCGCGAACTCACTTAAGGGACGCTTGTTTGGCTTTGAACTGCTTGTAGGCGCCTACTCGGTCGCACACCTCCGCCTCACGAAAGAACTGACCGACGCTGGGGCGAGCCTTGATCAATTTGGTGTCGGCATATATCTCACCGACGCCCTGACAGCGCCCCGGGAGGGACACGGAACGCTGCTGCAGCCGCCGCTTTTCTGGGGCCC
This sequence comes from Nocardioides sp. Soil774, assembly GCF_001428125.1. Lineage (GTDB taxonomy): Bacteria > Actinomycetota > Actinomycetes > Propionibacteriales > Nocardioidaceae > Nocardioides. Next base: position 456,949 of record NZ_LMSM01000001.1, read on the forward strand.
GACCCAACAAGCGATTATCGCAGAGCAGCAGCAGTCAGATGCTGTAAAGAGTGACAAAGTGAAGATTACTGTCGTCGTGGGCAACCCGCCCTACAACCGCACCAACAGAGAAGCGGGTCAGGGTGCTGGAGGGGTGGAGACGCAAAACATCGTGCTGACTGGCAGCGGTGATCTCGACCCACTCATCAACGACTTTCGCGATCCGGTCGTCCGATCAGGCAACGGCCGTTCGTTGAAACACAACCTGAACGACGACTATGTGTACTTCCTTCGCTGGGCCATTTGGAAAGCGTGCGAACAGGACCCCACCGACCCCGCAATCGTCTCCTTCATCACCAACTCTTCTTACCTACGCAGCGCGCCATTTGCTGGCGTGCGCGAGCACATGCGACGCCACTTTGACGAAATTTGGATCATTGATCTTGGGGGTGGCGGTCGCGGCGCACGCAAAGAGGACAACGTGTTCGCTATCCAGACATCAGTCGCCATCTTTGTGGGTATTCAGCGACCGAGTGAATCACAAGCCAAAAGGTCCGTAGCAAAACATCAAAGGACGGCGGCAACCGTTCGGTACCGCCGTATCGAAGGCTCTCGGGCGCAGAAGCTGGAGTCCTTGGACGAAGTATCCGGGCTTCAGGTCGGTGATACGGAATGGGCCCAGGTCAACGACGACTCGCTCACGGATTTCGCAATACCCTTCGTACCTGTCGGCCAGTCTGACTTTTGGGGATGGCCGACCCTGGACAAGATGTTGCCGTGGTCGTATTCGGGTGTTCAGTTCGCTCGCACATGGCCGATTGCGCCAGACGCTGACACGCTCCGCGACCGGTGGGACAAACTCTTTAATACGCAGGGATTGGGGGGGAAGCCCGACCCTGAGAAGTTCGTGACGCCGCGGAACAAGAAGACGGGTGTTCCGACCGGCCTGTCGATCGACTCTGTCAAGGTGGAGCCGCGAAGTGGCAGGACGCTTCCTGCTCTGTCATCGCCCAATGCGGTCCTGAGCATTGTCGAGCCGGTGCGCTACGGGTTTCGCAGTTTCGACCGGATGTGGTGCTTGCCGGACCCCCGGTTGTGCCACCGGATGCGTACACCCTTGTGGCAGTCCTACGGACCGACGCAGATATTCCTCACGACTCAGACTTCCACTACAAATGTGCTGGGATTCGGTCCGGCTGCGACCGTTAGCGCCGAGATTCCCGACTTGCACTATTTCGCAGGAAAGGGCGAGAAGGACGCGCATCCGCTGTGGAGGAACGCCCAGGGCACAGAGGCCAACGTCAACTCTGCACTGCTGGGACTTCTCTCCGAGACACTCGGCGAGTTCGTGCAGGCTGAAGAACTGTTTTGCTACATCGTCGGCGTTCTGGGATCCGCTGCCTACGCCGAGCGCTTTTACACTGAACTCAGTGAGTCTTCGGCTCGAGTACCAATAACCAAGTCTGCCGATCTATTCCGTGAAGTTGTTAGCTTCGGTCGCATGCTCATTGGTGTAGAGACTTATGGGGAGCGGTTTCAAGAGGCGGTGCCAGCAGGATTTTCTGGCACCGCAAGGATTGAAAGATCACCGAGCGCTGGCGATTATCCCGAGAGTTACAGGTACGAAGCAGCGTCGAGCGTCCTGAACCTCGGTGAGGGTTTGATTAGCGGCGTCTCGCCCGCCGTATGGGAGTTCGAGGTTTCTGGACTTCGAGTGGTTTCGTCATGGCTCGGCTACCGGATGCGCGACAAGAAGGGTCTCAAAGGTCCGCTCGATAGTCTGCAACCCACGAAGTGGACGTTCGACGAAGAACTGATTCAACTCCTCTGGGCGGTGGAGCAGATCGCCATGTCGGCCACCACGGGCGCGATGTTGCTCGATCGAGTGATCGCCGGCGACGTCTTCACGAATCTCGAGCTACCCCAACCCTCGGCTGCCGAGACGGCCGCTCCGTCTGTCAAAGGACCCACGCTTCTCGAGACTCTCGCTGGAGACGAGGATGATGACGCCGAGGGCTGACTCCACCTGGACGCCATCAGATGTGCGCAACTTCCTTGAGGGCGCGCAGTCCTACCGCTCACGTGTCGTTGTCACCGCCAAGCGCCTTGGCGAGCAGGTGACATGGAAAACGGCTTCTGGAAGCAACCTGACCGCGGAAGCGGGCGACTGGCTCGTCTCAGACGGCGAGAGCAGTTGGACGGTGGCGGCAGACGTTTTCGCGACAACTTATCGCGAGGTCGGTAGCGGCAGTTTTACAAAGACTGCATTGGTTGTTGCCCGCCAGTTAGCCGTCAAAGTGACCATAGCCACGATGGAGGGACCTGCGACCGGGAATGCTGGCGATTGGGTAGTGCGTAACCCTGGGGGCGACGCTTGGCCGGTTCCTGACCGTGAGTTCAAGCGCCGCTACGAACCGGTTGTGGGCTGAACTCTCCGGATCCCGTATCCAAACATTGCCGCCAGCGCCGGGTACACCTTTGCGATCACGTCGTGGTTGTAGTCCCTGGTCGAGGGGTCCAACTCCTCGAACTCACGGCAGTGTGGCCCGTCATGCCACGTGCCGTCAGACTGAAGCCTCAGTGACACCCGACGTTCAACGCCCTCGGGGTCAGTCCACATTCGCCGTTTCCACCACTCGTCGTGCTCCATCCGCGCCATGCGATCTATCACTTCAGGCGAAGGAGGACCGTCAACCCAGCCCAAGCCTGTACCTGACCGCAACTCGAAGCCGTGTTCGCCCAACACCGCAAGCATGTACTTTGCAGCGGCGATGGACGACTGTTCGTTGCGCCCCAGACTTCCAACGCTCCAGGCGGACCCGCTCGTGCCGGGGTGCGCAGCGACGTAGAGGCTTGTGTAGGCGTCATCAAAGGCCCGTCCCCATTGAACATCTAGCCCATCCGTTACTACCCGGTGGTCGAGACCATCAGCATCCGGGTCAACGACCAGCACGTCCCCCCGCACAAGCGGCGATCCCGGGCTCCACTCCTTCAGTTTGTGGAGACGTGAAGCCTGTGGGAGCGCCACGGAACCGAGAAGGTCGGCCGCAACAGCAGCGACCACGGCCCGTTCACTGCTCTGCCGCGCCACCTCGGCGGCGACCCTCTCTGGCACGCCAGCTACCACGCAGACCTCTGCCTCCGCCTCTGTGGGGACAAAAGCGAAGCTTGGTTGTCCCTTAATTAGGTTCGTCGCGGAACTCGTATTTGCCAGCCACATCTGGATGGTAGTAACTAGAGGACTTACCCCACAGGCGACAAACGAAACGAGCACCGGTACTTTACGGTCACGCCCATGAGCGACTAGAGCAGCTGCGACGAGTTGCCCGATGTTGTCGGCTGGGTGGAAACCCTCCGCCTCTGGGAGGGTAGTCAGAACGCTGGGCCGAAGAGCGCGAGCCAGATCAGACGACCGCACGAGTTGGAATGGGCGCGACTGCCGCATCAAGGGTCGGGCAGCGGCCGCCAGGCGAGCGCTAACGGTATCCGACGAACCGGCAACGACCACGGAGGTTGCGGCTCGAACGAGCTTCTCCGCCAGTGGGTCATCTCCGATGTCTTGCCAGTTTTGGAGCAGCATCGATCCGCGGCCGCTGGCTGGCCCGTCTTCATGAATGCGGACCAGCGACGCGCGCGCCTCACCGTCGAGGGATCTAGCGATGGCGTCAGCCTCAGCAGATGACCCGATAATGACAACGCCGCCCCTCCGCCGGGCTGTTGAGAGCCGAGCGATGCGCGTACGCGAGAGGTGTAGCAGCACTGAGGTTGCGGCGCCGAAGGTGGTGAATAGCGCCAAGATCAAGCCGGCAGCCATCCACGGGCTCGGCTGGTCCGCTTGACCGTCAAGCACTGAGTATGTGCCGACGAAGGCAGCAAGACCGAGGTAGAACACGGCGAAGACCTCGGGGTCAGACGCCTCGCGCCATGCTGTGATGCAGTTGTAGGAGAGGACAAACGCGACGAGCCCTACGATTAACCATGATGGCTTCTTTTCTCGCACGAGTATGAGGTTAGTAGAGGGTGCGACTTGCTCGGGCATTAAGTCGCTATCTGCGAGGCCCGCGCACCGACCGAGGCTGGTTAGCCGGACCGGCGGCTGGCGTTGCGATGATGACGACCCGGCCGATACGAGGTCCGGCGAAGAAGTTTGGATCCACCCAATGATGCGTTCGCAGTAGACCCGACTAGCGTGCACGACGACTAGCGGGCACGCCCTCAAGGATTGGCTGACCCGACCGATGACGTGCCTGGGTGCTCACTCGTTGATAGCGCTAAATGCGGCGGTCACGCCACCGAGGATTTCCTCGACGCCCATCTTCATGGCATCGAGGTCGGATCGGGCCTTCGTGATCGCCCTCTCGGCCGACGTCAGCGAACCCTTCACTGTGCTGACTGCCGTCAGTTGGGCCAGCGCCTGGTCAATGCGCCGCCGCAGATCGTCCAGATCCAGTTCAACACCATCGTCGTCAGCGAGCGAGGCGAGGGCGTCGGCCCTCGCCATCTGGTAGGCCACCCGCAGCGCGAGGTGGGAAGGATCATTTCGCTCCGCGACCACCACGTAGCGGGAAGGGGCCATGCGAATGAGTGGCTGCTTCTTGTAGCCGTAGTCGTCGCGTGCCATAACAAGAATAGATGCCACGGCGTCCCGGTTCTGGGCAGAGCCGTCGAGCTGCACCAACATGTCCTTGGGGCCTAGCTTGGAGTCCTTCGCCTCAACGGCGAATCGGGCAGTTCGACCACTCGGACCGCATACCTCCACCACGAAGTCGCCCATCTTCGACTCGCCAATGCCACGATCTGTCCCGGTCGACTTGACCACGTCTCCGCAGGTGGTGGAAAGCTCATTGAGCACCTCACCCAGCACCGTTTCGTACTCCAGCCCGTCAGCCGGAGTCGTGGCTAGATCCCGCCTCTCGACCACTAGCGCGTGCACCGCGGTCATCTGCTGCGTCACCTGGTGAAGTGGGCTCGCGAACCCCTCGAGCAATTCGCGACGCAGCTGACCGAGTGGGCTCTCCTCGCGAGACGCGTCGAGCATCGCTCGAATCTGGGCGACAGCCCCTGTCAGCTCGGCCTGCGATTGACTTTGGACAGCATCGAGGAGCTGGCTCGCTGCGCTCTCACGGTCGTTTGCGTTGAGTGCCTGCTTGATCGCCTCCTGGAGCACCTGGCTGCTGTCGCGGGCTGCGGCCGGGATGGCGCCTCGTGCGGGGTCGATGGCGGCCTCGACCTGCTGTTGCAGCTGCAGCGTCGCTTGATCTGTAAGGCTTCGAATCTGGTTTTCGAATCTGCCGAGTTGCTCTTCCAGCCGGGCAACCTCATTGTCGGTCTGGGCCAACCGTCGCACCGCCACTCCCAGGTTGAAGACCTCCTGGCAGACCGCACCGGCCGCGTGCTCGTCGTTGAGCTCCAGTACCTCTGCAACGAGCTCCGGGTCATTGGTGGTCAGGTTGTCAGCGTCGATGATGCCGTCGTAGACGGCTGCGACAGGCGCGTTGCCGGTCAGCGAAGTCATAGGGTCTCCCGTCGTGAGCGTCGGTGTGGGCTGAGGTCGCGGGACGCTCCCATACAGTGTGCTTGCTCTGCTGACGGTGCGCCGCGGGATCGCGAATCTCGTCGCATTCGGCTGCCAGGTCTCCGACTGGCATAGATGGGCCGTACTAAGGGGGTCCCACCGGTGCTGGAGGTCTCCCCTGGGGCGACTGGTCAACTGCTCTGCGCGGTAACCAGCTTGGTCAGCACAGTCTGGCCCTCAAGCTGATGCTGGCGCTCGGGACTATCGAGGAGGTCAGCGATCCGCATGAGCCTCGGGAGGGTCGCTTGGTGCGACGTACCTGCCTGCGTCCTGAGGTGGTAGCCACCGACGACGGTACGGATGGTGATCACAGATCGGTCATGCTGCACCGGCCGGAGGCGGAGCCTGCGCACCAGCATGTTCTCTAGCTCGCTAGTCACGTAGAGGAATTCGGCTGCTCGCACGACTTCGGGAAACCCGGTCATGAGGCGACTCCAGGAGCGCTGATTGATGCCGTAGATGGTCGTCGTGTCGGCACGCTTGGCTAGCCAGCGCCTTACCAGTATGGGGTCGAGGGGTCTTTCTGACAGGCGTCGCTTCAGTCGTGATCGCTCACTGGCGCTGATCCACGGGGCGGTTCCACCGTCGAGGAGATCGGCGACGGCCCACGCGATGGGCTGGGACATGGCTCGCGGTGCATTGTCCGATGATGAAAGTCGCTGCGCTTCGACTGAGCCGGCGTCGATCAACAGTTGACCCTGCTCTCCTCGAACTGCCTGAAGGCGCCCGCACTTGGCGAGTGCTCGAACACGTGCGGGCGTGACGCCAAGAGCCTCGGCCGCCTGCGCCGTGGTGAAGCTCATCGGTGCAATCTGGAGGAGCCGCAATAGGTGTGTCAACTGGCGACGGGGGAAGACCCCTGACTTTGAGCGTGAAACCGCCTCAATGGAGAGCGAACGAGGGGTGTCCGTACACATGTGCCGTGTCGGAATCGACCGAATCTCAAGCACCCCAGGAGGGGTCATGTCCCAGTTCGCAATGTACACACTCATCTCCGTCACCGCGCCGGTCGAGGCCAGAGGAGACCGCGCGACCTACTACGCGGTCGTGACCCGTGCCCGTCACGGACGCGTTCGCGTGGTCGAGCACCTCGACGTTGTTCTCACGGCCTCACCTGACGCCGCCATGGACGGCGTGTGGGAGGTTTCGATGGCCGACGAGTTGTTCTTCGAGGTCATCACCACGTCAGCACCCACCGCAGCCGAGGTGAAAGACATGCTGCGCCAGCGTCGCGGTGTGTACGCCGCCGACATCGGTTGGACGCCGGCGTTCCAGAGTCTTCCGCGTGTGTGGGTGCGCAGGTCGATGGTCGGTAACGACGCGGGGACGTCGCTCGTGACAACCGTTCGCGGTCACCGCCTGCACGAGGTGCAGGTCGATGAATACGCCACGGCGGTGTCGCTCGGGCCGCTGCGACTGGTTTCGAGTCCCGACCGGCCGCACGCGACGTGGGAGGCAGACGTCCGAGTGCTGATGCGCTCACACGCGGATGGCAGCGTCCCCGACACGGACCCCACCGACCCATGGAGCGCCGGTCCCTGGGCCCGCCGGTACGGGAATGACAGCGGGCCATGGCTGCCTTCAACGCACGTCATGCGCATCCACGGAAACACGGTGACGCTCGACGGGGCACCCGTAGGGCTTCTCGACCTCAAGCGTGGGGTTCCCCTGCGCCACACGGCGCGTCGTCACATGCTCCGCGCGGTCCTGGGCGTCTTGGGGGTGCCATTCGACGGACCTCGTCATGCCGAGCAGGTTTACGACCGGCTTGCGCGGGTCGAGGAGTTCTTCCCCGCCGCGACGGCCACCCGCATATCGCCGCTGTTCCCGACCCAACCCGTGCTGGTCATCCAGCACGAGAGCGGGACAGTGCACCTTCGGTGTCCCCAGCGCGCCTATGGGCGCTCGGCGTCCCTGTTGAGTGGCGCGGGCTTCGACTACGCGGTGGACTTGCATTCCGGGGACTGCGCCGATGGTTTCGGCAGCGTGAATGACCTGAGGTTGGTGGGCTCAGATGATGGGCTCGTCGCGAGTGTGGCACGCATCTTGGATGCAGACCCGACTCTTCACGTGTTGGGCTACGCCGCCTACTACGACACCAAAACGCGGGGGCCAACGGTTCGATTCCGGCGCGTGGACGACCGCCCGCAACACCCCAAGACCACGCCCTGGGTGCGCATCATTGACTACGACGAGGTCGGCGGGCTCTGGGTCTTCGGTGAGGAAACCAGCCTCGTTACGGTGCTCGACGTGGCCATCGCGCACGACATCCCCGTCCTGTTTGGTGTGAATGCCGGCTCTGACGCCCTGTGCGTCGAGAGCCCAGCGCATGGTCCGCGCCTGCAGGAGCTGCTGAAGGGCCAGGGATTCATCGTGCTCACTGACGAGTTCCGGGGCTCGGAGGGGGAGTGAACCCGCTCAGGGCAAGGGCACAACTAACCTGATGGCGGCCACGTGTCGATGCTGTGACCGCGTCCGGCAAGGCTCGCAGCGACGTAGACCCACGCACCTTGCCCACCGACGTTCCGAAGCTGACGCGTGAACAGCCCGGACTCAACTCCTTCGACGTTGTCGAGGAGTTCGAGCAGGGCCCCCGCCTCGTCCTTAAGGCACTCCACAAGCACGCCGCTTGCCTTGCGGTCGCTGGAGGCGCTGAGGGCGGGGTAGCCGTTGCCGGTGTCCCGGAGGTCACCGACCACGGTGGTGTCCACGGGTTCGCCGGCGACGTACGGCTCCAACAGGTGCCAGCGCTCGTTTCCCGGCTTCAGCGTGCCGTAGACGAAGACGTAGGGCACGCATTCCCCAGGTGCGGGGTAGCGGCCGGGCGCGACCACCGGCCCGAGGTCAATCGCGGAGGTGGCGGGCTCGGTGGTGATGCGTGACCTCAGGGCGCGGACCTCGGCCTGGTCCACATCGACGCGTAGCAGCGGCTGACCGCCCAGTCGCATGGGGCGGCGCTCGGTGCGCCCCCCGACGTACGCCGCGGGGCGCGACAGACGTGCGCCGTTCTCGAGCACGACTCGACCCTCATTGAGCAGCACCAGGTCGTACCACCTGCTGCTCCGGCCTTCGACGCGGTCCAAGGTGCGCATCTCGGCGAGGTCACACATCACCACCACTGCCTCCTCGGAGTGCCCAGTGACGACGTCAAGCGTGACCGGCGTACGCCCTGCCGCGGTGTCGCCCGTGCACCAGACCGAGGCCAGGTCCTCCATTGTGCACGCGAGATGTACCGAGGGCAGGGGAGTGCCGTTCGCAAGCACCTTGCCGGGGGAGGCGTTCGAGCCGTACCCCACGAGCGGAATCCGCTCGGCCAGCGGCGCAGCGCCGAACGTGGCGAGCCACTCGTCGAGACAGACCGAGTCCTCGTCGCCCGACACGGCCCAGCCGCTTGGCTGTGCCTCGTCAGGGCTGACCGGCCAGCAGAACCCTGCGTCATCAATGACGACGGAACCGTAGGGACGCTGACCAGGGTAGGGATCAACAGCGTAGTCGGTGGCCTGCTGGCCCGGGGCGACGCGGCCCAACGGGTCATTCGCACCAAGGACGAGAGCCCACCCGAGCAGGTCAGCCATCAGTTTCTGCATGTGATGGTGCTGGTCGGTGCCCTCGTCCAGCTGGAGTCCGAAGTCACCCGCATGCCAGATCGAGGCACAGCCGAAGGTGTCGACGCCATCAGGTCGGGGGAGCAGGCCGCCGTCGGCGTCACGCACGGCGTACTCCCACGTGCCGGGCGAGGCGAGCCCGAGCTCAGGGTCGGGCTCCCAGTCATAGAGGGGAACGATGACCATCGCACGGCCGTCACGTCCGTGCACCTCGGCGGAGGTGTAGCCGGCGTACTCGCCCAGGGTGACGGTGGCACCGCCGGATCGCATGGTGTCGGCGACGGCGTGTGCTGCGAGCCGCTGGGCAGCGATGAGGTCCTGCTCGGCGGTGGCAACAATCAGGTGGGCGAGTCGCAGAAGTGAAGCGTGATCGGGCATGTCGGCTCCTTCGGTGTCCGGCTCCGGTCGAGCCGTGTGTGGGAAGTTCTACGGACAGGGTCGGAACATTCACGTCAGAGTGGTGGTCAGGAAGTCGCGCCAGGACTCCAACTTCCAGCGCACTGAGTCCAGCAACGTCTGGCCCACAGGTTTAGTGACGTCGCCGCGTGCCACGGCTTCGGCGTAGTCAGCCAACAGGTTGAGGCGCTCGTCGACCTCGGGACGTGAGTATGGGAAGAGGCCGAGAAGGTCCGTTCCCGTCCGGCTAAGCGGGTGGTCCGGATCTGCCGAGGTGCGCCTCATGCGTGCCGAGACGAGGTCGTCGAGGGTGAGGTCGTCCTCGTCGCGCGTGTAGGTGACCTCGACGGCGTCGAACCCGGCTGCCAGTTCAGTGAGCCAACGGGCGGCCTGACGTGGCCCTACCCTCAGAGCAGCGGCAACCACCTCGACTTCTACATCGCCCTCGTGCTCCTCGAGCAGCCGAACCAGTCGCAGGGCCTCATCCACTCGACAAGACCGTCTCTCGTCGGGAGGGGCGTCCGTGGGGCCGACGTCCACATGGCGGCGCCGCAGGTCCTCGCGAACGCACTGCACTGCCAAGTGCTCGTCCTCGGTCAGGTGCCAGTCCGGTGACTTCTCCAGCATGGGGGACCTAGCCGTACCTCGCAGGTGTGGCTCGTCCCTGACCGGGACGTTGGTGACCACGAGTCCCCGCTCGCGCAATGCCTTCTTGTCATTGCGCAAGGTCTTGGCGGCATGGGCACCTGCGCCGTACGCCTGCACCCGCGACATGAGGTCGGCGTCGGTGAGCGCCCCGTATCCACGGGTCTCCTCGTGCACGCGGGTCAACTCTTCCAGCAGCGCGACGACCCTTCGAAGGGGCGAGTACTCCGCTCGCCGTCCCACCACGTCTCTTGCTCCCCCACCCATGTCGATGAGCAGTCTGAAGCCAGGTCGTCGTCTGCGCTGCCAGATCCAGCAATTCACCCCACACGAATGTTCCGACCCTCCAGGCAAGGTTCCTTCCGTCACCACCACGAAAGGAAAGCCAATGAACGTCAACCTCACATCGGTCTGCGGCTGCGGCCTTGACCTGTCCACTGACGGCGCCACGGGACGCGTGACTCTGCATAGCGACGCCGCGGCAATGACGCGCAGGTTCGCCGGGGCCGCTGCGGGTGTGGAAGGGGTGATCTCCTTCCTGTGGAGCGCGGCCGTGGCAATTGAGAGTGACCATCAGGCGGGTCTGGTGCGTGACGATTTCTGCGTTTCGAGGTACTACGAGCCGTTGTTGAACTTGGACGTCGAAATCGAACTTGTCGACGATGCGAACGAGCACCCGCGCGCCAAGTTCACCCTGCTGTCCGACGACGAAGGCAGCCTCGACTACTGCCACTTCGGGGTCACTGTCGACCTCTCGCTCAGGCAGTTTCGGGAGACAACGGATATCGCCTACGGAGCCACCCGCCTGGGTTAGGTGAGGGGGCGCTGGTCGGGAGCGCTGCCGTCTAGCTCCCCTGCGGCCAGGCGGCCAACGACGTCGTTGAGCTTTGACAGCAGGTGAGTCCTGATGAACGTCTGCGTCCGGGCAGGTGATCGCGGAAGCAAGGGGCCCCGGTCGATGACGAGCAGGTCGATGCCGGGGTTCGCGCAGTGTCCGGAACCTCCGCCTGCGCGGTCCCCAGGACTCGGGAGCCGAGTTGGACTATCTCAGCCGCTCTGCGAGGTCCGACCAGTAAGGGATCCGGTCCTCGGATGCAGGGCGTTCAGGCGACCAGGAGTCGCCCTCGAACTCGCGGCCGATCCAGGCACCGATGTCATTCCCGTAGTAGATGACGTCGAGTTCATGGGCGGAGAAGACCCAGCAAGTCTTCAGATGTCCCCCCGACGGGAGGTATCGGTGGTCGCACAGAGGGATCAGGGGCGGGCCTGCCAGAGCGGGTGCGGCGGCGGCTGCATCGGCGGCTGCGGGAGCGCGTCGGATCCAAGTCTCGAGCTCACGCTGATCCCCGTGTCGCCAGTCGGGCCATCGAGGCCGCTGTCGGACTGTCTGCGCACTAAGGTCTACCGGCAGACCAACCTGTAGCAACGAGCGGTGGGGCACAGAGAATGCGATGCCGAAGCGCTTCTGGACCACCTCAATCTCCTCGTCGCTGAGGCCTGGCTCAATCTGTACGCCGGCTCGCTTGAGCCGCTCGATCGGAGCGAGATGATCGAGGAGTCTTGCGTGACCTCTTGGGGAGTGGAGCGCGGCATCGCGTGGCGACAACGCGTCGACGGCGTACCAAAGCCGCAAGGCACTAATTGCTTGATGCCGTCGTTCGGCATTGTGAGTGACAACGATGATTCTGTTGATCGGGAATGGTCTCCCCGCCCGCGCTGACTCCGCGAGCATGGACACGATCCGACTCGCATCTTCCCCTTCTCCAGGACCTTGGCCGCGGCTGAGGTCCCAGCTCAACCACAGGGTGTCGATTTTCCTGCGTGAGGCGCGCCGGGCGTGCAGCAGCATCAGAGCGTGGCTCGCGTTGCGGCTGTAGACGATGTCATCGTCGAGACGGTCAGCAAGCGAAGCGTATGGATCGATCACAACGGTGGTCATCCACTCCCCCCTCGGCCGGTGTTCTCACCAAGGCTGACGCGAGATCCGGGCCAATTGATGCTCGAACTCTCGGACGTCCTTTAGGCGGAGAACCGCGTGGCCTGACTTGCCGGTGGTGCTTACTGACGCGCTTGTCACATGCACCGACCCCTCGAAGCGCAGCGAAAGTTGGCGTTCGAAACTGCTCTGGGTGCCCGGCGGGTCGAAGCGGCACTTCAGGACTGTCTGCCCGCCTAGGTGGTAGGCGACCCAGGGTTCACCAGAGTCGAGAAAGTGACGCTGCAGATCGAGGACGGGTTTTGAGCTCAGGTCGGGCCGCGCGATGGGACCGTCCGCCGGCATGGCGCGGGCAGGAGTGGGTGCCTGGACCAGTTGCGTGAGGGCGTCCACCAGCGAGCGCTCCGCCAGCACGCGTTGATCCACGACGCGCACATCCAAGGCGGCTGCCAGGCTCCGAGCGGCATCGTCGATCCGCTGGTTGGGGCGGAGCAGGACCAGTTGCCCGTTTCCGTCGCCCAAGGCTCGTCGGGTGGACTCGGCCTCGCGGATCTGCACTCCCAGCGGCACCGTCACCTGAGCGTCCGTAATCAGTTTGCAGTCGACGACGTGAAGACGTCCGTGGGAGTTGACGACGACGTCAACTTCTTGGACTGCGGTCCCGTCGTCGATCAGTTTCACGCTAACGGCAACGTCGTCCTCGGCCACTCCAACCTCCCGCAGGATTGCGGCCACAAACTGTTCGAACAAGTGTCCGTAGCTGATCCGTGCGCCCGACGAGACGCGGCGTCCCAGAGCTTCGAAGGACGAGTACCAGGGCGACCCATCGAGGCACATCCGCGCTGCGGCCCTCACGTTCGTGCTGATGGCGGGCGGCGCTACCTCGACCTCGCGCTCATCATCTGCCCAGGTGACCTTCAGGAGTTCGGCTACGTTAAAACGCTCGGATGCGCGAGGGTCGACGTCAGACAAGCGAACCGCCCCTCCCTGCGCGTCCAGTGTGTGCCACACCCCGAGGTGTTGGTAAAGACCAGTGACGTGCGGGCGTCGCAGCCCTTGAAGGCCGCCTGCGAACATCAGCCTGGTGCCGCCGGTGAGGTTCACCAACAGTTCCGTGCCATCCGCCCCGGCGAGGCTGTATATGGCTGCGGCTGTCTCCTCTGGGCTGTCGTCGGCCACTGGCCCCACCAGATGCACCGGGAGACGCGAGAAGTTGCGGCGCACAAAGCGTGCGAGCCGGTCTGCCGGACGCCCGAAGAGTTCGTCGTCGTAGGCATGAAGGATGTGGACCGCCTCGACGTCAGAACCCCATTGGGCTAAGGCGTCGATCTCCGACCACAGCTTCTCGCCGCCGATGAGCACCAACTGCCGGGCATTTCCCCTCACCGAACACAGTTTAGGAAGACAGTCGGACACGCGGACCCGAATAGGGCTAAGGAGACCGCGGAGATCGCTGCCTTGGTTAGGAGATGCGTGCTGGCCCTGGGGCCGAGTCCATGGTGTGGGGTAACGACGGGCCACCTGAAGGTGCCGCAGCCCGCTCCTGACGAGGTGCGTTACGCGTTTGCCGAACTGGCTGTGGGCTCCATGGTCACTGCCTAGACTGCTGCTTCGCGAACAGGGAGAAGGTCTTGGCTCAGGCTCGAATTTTCATTGCTTCACGCTTCGAAGAGTTCAGGTCCCTCCGCACGCTGCTACAGCGCAACTTCGTAGACGTCGGTCTCGAGGTGGTGAATCTCGACGACGGGCTGGCCGACGAGCGCTCACCCGGTGCTCGCTCGCTAAAGGAGCTCGCCGGGTGCGACGCCGTTGTGGTACTGCTCGGTCGGACGTACTCCGAGACTATGGCGCCGGGCCGGGAAGTATCGATCACTGAGGCTGAGTGGGACAAGGCAGTGACGCTGGGCCTCCCTGTTTATTGCTTCGCTTCAGACCCCAATGACATGACGCCGAGGGCCCGGCAGTTCTACGAGCGGACGCAGCACCCGGACCTGCCTACGACGGGTCGGCTGGTGGGCGGCGAGGCGCCGATCGACGATGTGGACGCGATTACCAACCGCATCCTCTCCAAGTTCTACTTCAGCAACGACGACGCCGACGTTGGCCACGGCAGTGGACTGCTGCGTGAGCTGTCCTTCCTGGGTGCCGAAGGACTGGAGTCCTACCGGCTCGACGAAAGGCGCGTGGGTCACGAGCCGAGTGCGGCGAAGTTGGTCGAGGCCCGCAAGGACGCGCTTCTTGACCTTCAGGACGGCCAGCTCAGGTCCGCCGAGGAACGGTTGAGCGTCGTGTTGCGCGAGACCTCGAAGTACGACGACTGGGCCACCACCTACCTGTACGGCCGGCTGTTGGAGTTGCAGGAACGCCGGACTCAGCTGACACAACTCGGGGAGATGGCGCTCAAGGCTGTTCGGTCCGCGCGACAGACCCGGTACATGCCAGCGGCGGATGCGGCGATAATCGCGCGACGTGAGGTGGCGGCGCTATGCCTTCTGGGCAGGGCGCAACTTCTGGTCGGAAGCCCCGAAGACGCATTGGCCAGTGCCGATCAAGCTCTCACCCTGCGGGAGAACTCGCGCGACGCGCTGGCTCTGGGCCTAGAGGCCGCAATCCGGCTTAATGAACGGCACAAGGCGAAGGAGTTGGCGCAGCAGCTCTTCTTTTACTACCCCGACTTCGCTGTGACGCTGATGCGTATGCCCGTCGTGCGAGAGGACGCCCGAGTGGAGCGTGACCTCATCGCTCTGACGAGGGACCGCCACCAAAAGGCGCTGAGGAGCGCCGCGCCCATCGGTCTCGACCGCACCGTTGCCAGTAGCAAGCGGTTGCGTGACGCCGTTCGCTGCTATCGCACGGACGTTGCGTTGCACCGGGATGAGGTGAGCCTACGGCTGCGGAACCTGCGCACTACCGGGGACACCGAGACGGCACGGGACTTGATGCAAGCGTTCAGCGACGCGTTCGCCCCGCTGCCAGGACTTAGCGGCATCGAGTACGTGCCTGAAGGCCGGTGCAAAAGTGGCGACATCACCGTCCCCCGCAAGGTTGAGACGGTAGGCGGTCAGCTTTCCGGTCGCCGATTCGTGCGGGTCTTGAGCAGGGATCACTCAAGACTGCAGGTTAGCGACGTCCAGGTCTTCGTCACGGATGTGACCGAAGACATGGAGTGGATCGAACAACGCCCGCAAGTCCCAAAGGTCCTGGAAGAGGATCCAAGCCTCGACCTGACCGGCTCCCTCTTCGACATTCCTGCATCGGCCAAGGCGCCGTCCGCGCCACCGTTGGCGTCCATTCAAAATCGGAAGCCATGGACCCCAACAAGCAAGCCGCCTACGCAGGTTGAGCGGACCTCGACGACACGGTTAGCGTCCACTCAACCTAGGGGACAACAGGCCCCAACGAACAAGCCCCCGCTCACACTGGCCAAGAAGAAGGAGTCCGGGGCCGGAGGGTGGGCTCTTGTAGTTCTGGTCATCGCCTGCATGGTTGTATGGAAGTTGGTGGCGTGGATTGTTCCGAACAGTCCTGATCAAGGGCACGACGAGGCGTGGAAGGCCTTCCGAGAGGCGGCTATCGAGGCGTACCCCGGCGCCGAAAAGAACATCCCATCGCGACAAAGGCCCGACGACTACATCAGATGCCGGGACGAGGGCTGGAATGACATCAGGTTCGAATGTCAGGCGAGCTGGGAAGTCGCTGGCGACCGCCGCGTCTACGTCAGTGCGACCGTGTCCGATGACGAGTCCTTGTCCGTCTACGACATGGATCGCTGGGTCGTCGACGATTAGCAAACGCCGAACATCGTCTGCCCACTACAGCTCACACCGTCGCGGGATCTCAGCTTTCGAGCAGGGACCAAGCCCCGCAAGTCCGCAACTCTCACCTGGATGGGCTCGTCGTGTGAGGGGGAGCGCGCGCCTGGGTTACGAGGCCGCGATACCTCCCCTCCATTGCAGCGACTGCTATCTAGGGCGGACGCCCGCGCCTCCGGAGCGTCAACGCCCTAGTCACAGCCACGACTTCTTGACTGCTGGGCACTCCGCTGTGATGTGCAGGTCCGAGAGCTCGGGCCCGTTGGTTCTCACGCCAGGCTCGAAGCCAAGCTTACGAAGGACTCGCCAAGAGTCCCCTTTGCCGACGGACGGTGACGGCCACGCACAGCGATCCGGAAGTGCACAGGGGATACCAGTGCACTTACCGACGAGACACCTCAAGCTGACGGTCGACGGGACTGCTGCACGAACAGGTGACAGTTTTGGTTAAGCCGCCTGGGTGGCGGTTGTGGTCATGATCAGCTCGTATTCGACCGGGGTCAACCGTCCGAGGNGGGACTGCTGCACGAACAGGTGACAGTTTTGGTTAAGCCGCCTGGGTGGCGGTTGTGGTCATGATCAGCTCGTATTCGACCGGGGTCAACCGTCCGAGGGCAGCCTGCCTGCGGCGGCGGTGGTAGGTCTTCTCGATCCACGTGACGATGGCTATCCGCAGCTCTTCGCGGGTGTTCCAGGGACGCCGGTCGAGGACGTTCTTCTGCAGCAGCGCGAAGAAGGACTCCATGGCTGCGTTGTCGCCGGCAGCTCCGACGCGGCCCATGGACCCGACCATGTCGTGACGGTTGATGGCGTGGACGAACTTCCTGCTTCGGAACTGCGACCCGCGGTCGGTGTGCAGCACACAACCGGCCACATCCCCGCGACGAGCGACGGCGTTTTTCAACGCCGCGACGGCCAACCGGGACTTCATCCGTGAGTCGATCGAGTAGCCCACGATCCGGTTGGAGTAGACGTCCTTGATCGCGCAGACGTAGAGCTTGCCTTCCGCGGTCCAATGCTCGGTGATGTCGCCCAGCCACAACTCGTTCGGACTGTCAGCGTTGAACTCGTGGCGGGTCACGCCGTGCTTGTCGACGAAGGCGCACAGGTCGTCGTGCACCGGCGGGCCGGGCTTCTTGCCGTTCTTCGTGCGCTTCTTCCCGTGCGAGGACCACCAGCCCAGCTCGGAGCAGATCCGCCAGGCGGTCCGCTCAGCCATCGGCTCACCGGCTTCTGCTGCCTCGTCGACCAAGAACCGATAGCCGAACTCCGGATCATCACGATGGGCGTCGAACAGGGCGTTGGCGCGGTACGCCGCGGCCAGCTCGGCGTCGGTGACCGGGTTCGCGCGCCAGCGGTAGTAGGGCTGGCGCGCGATGTTGAGGACCCGGCACGTCACCGCGACGGGGACACCGTCAGCGGCCAACTCGCGGACGAGCGGGTACATCATTTTCCCGGCAGGTTGGCCTGCGACAGATACGCAGCAGCGCGACGCAGGACCTCGTTCTCCTGCTCGAGGAGCTTGATCCGCTTGTTCGCCTCACGCAGCGCATCAGCCTCGCCGCTCGATCTGCTCGACGAGGTCTGGGACGACCTCCGCTCGTCGATCGTGAGCCACCGCTTCAGACACGACGGCGAGATGCCGAAGTCCTTCGCGACCTGGGCAACTGAGGAGTCAGAGTCCTTGTAGACCCGGATCACGTCCTCGCGGAACTCCTTGGGGAACGCCTTTGGCATGGTGAACATCCTTCCAGCGCCGACACATCGACGCAGATTCAGATGTCACCTATCCGTGCAGCAGTCCCGTTTGAGGACCGACGACACCAGGACCATCGCCAGA
>NZ_LMSM01000002.1 GCF_001428125.1 Nocardioides sp. Soil774
ATGCCGCCCAAGCCACCCCAAGAGTCACCGAAGTCCTGAGACACCAACTGTTACCGATGTCCTGATGCAGAACTGTCACCGATGTCCTGAGACATCACACAGTCGCCGCCCAGCGAGCCGGCAGGGAGACCGGAGACTCGGTCAAGGACCGCGCCGCACATCGAGCGCGTGACACTTTCCCTGTTGCGAGCGTCACACGCGGGCTAGGTTTGCCGCACCCCAGCAGACCTCCGTCGGAGCCGCCATGACCAGCGATGACCTGCACGCCCGTCGTGTGAGCGCGGTGCGCGCCTGGACGCGCTTCGTCTCCGCCGGCGAGGAGGAGGGGGAGGCCGTGCGCCCCGAGATCCTGCGCAGCTGGCAGCTCTCGGGCGTCGTCTCGCCGACGGTGACCGAGGCGCCCCTGGCCGACGAGGGCGACACGGCCGACTTCTGGAACACCTCGCCGCTGCACACCGCAGTGCAGCGCGTGCAGGACGAGCTGCGCCGCACCGCCGAGGACGGCGACCTCGTCATCGCGGTCACCGACGAGCAGACCCGCATCCTGTGGACCTACGGCGGCCGGGTGATGCGTCGCAAGGCCGAGACGGTCAACTTCGTGCCCGGCGGGCGCTGGGACGAGGCCAGTGTCGGCACCAACGCGCTCGCGATCGCCGGACGCACCGGTGCGCCGTCGATGGTCTTCAGTGCCGAGCACTACGCCGAGGTCGTGCACAACTGGGTCTGCTGGGCAGCCCCGGTCTTCGACCCGGTGACGGGCCGTCCGCTGGGCGTCATCGACCTGTCGACCACCTGGGACCGCACCCACCCCATCGGCCTGGCCACCGCGCGCGTGATGGCGCGGCTCATCGAGGGCGCGCTGCCGCGCGATCGTCGTACGACGCCCCAGGGAGCCGTCGGCCCGTCCGAGCCCGGGCTGACGCTGACGCTGCTCGGCACCGCGGAGGTGTGGCTGGACGGTCAGCGGCTGCTGCTCAACCGGCGCCAGACCGAGATCCTGGCGCTGCTCGCGCTGCACCCGGCGGGGTTGTCGGTCGAGCACCTCCACTCCCTGCTCTACGGCGACTCCGCCGTGACGACCTCGACCCTCAAGGCCGAGGTGTCGCACCTGCGGGCGGCGCTGTCCGGGCAGCTGTCCTCGCGCCCCTACCGCCTCACCATGCCGGTCGCCACCGACGTGGAGGAGGTGCAGCGGCTGCTGCGCCGCGGCGACGTGCGCGCGGCTGTGCGCGCCTACGGCGGTGACCTGCTCCCGGGCACCGAGTCGCCGGAGCTCGTGCAGATGGGCGACTACCTCGCCGTGAGCGTGCGCGAGGCCCTCCTCGCCCACCCCGATCCCGACGCGGTGCTGCGCTACAGCGAGCTGGCTCCCTACGACACCGCGGTCGTCGAGGCCTGCCTCGACGCCCTGCCCGTCCACCACCCGGTCGCGGCCCTGCTCAAGGGCAAGCTCGCCGCCGCACGCTGACCAGACCGCTCAGCCCGTCCCCAACCATCAGCCAACCAGCGCGACCTAGGTTCGGCCCCAGCGTGACCCGCCTCACACTGGACCTCACCTGGGAGTGGCTAGATGACCAAGATCGAACTCACCGTCGACGGGGCCGCGGTCTCCGACGACGTCGAGCCCCGCATGCTGCTCGTGCAGTACCTGCGCGAGAAGCTCGGCAAGACCGGCACGGTGATCGGGTGCGACACCTCCAACTGCGGGGCGTGCACCGTGCACCTCGACGGCACGAGCGTGAAGTCGTGCAACGTGCTGGCGGTGCAGGCCAACGGCCGGACCGTGACGACGATCGAGGGCCTGGCCGACACCGCCGAGGGTGACCTGCACCCGGTGCAGGAGGCCTTCCGCGAGTGCCACGGCCTCCAGTGCGGCTTCTGCACGCCCGGCATGATCATGCAGGCCGTCGACCTGCTGGGGGAGAACCCCCACCCCACCGAGGAGGAGGTGCGGCTCGGCATGGAGGGCAACCTCTGCCGCTGCACCGGCTACCACAACATCGTCCAGAGCGTCCTCCACGCCGCCGGCCAGACCGAGGGAGCGACCGCATGACCGCCACCCAGGACCGCCCGGCCGCCGAGATCGGCAAGGACCGGCGCCGCAAGGAGGACCAGCGCCTGATCACCGGCCGCACCCGCTGGACCGACAACATCACCCTCCCGGGGATGCTCCACCTCGCGATGGTGCGCAGCCCCTTCGCCCACGCCAACATCACCTCGGTCGACACCGAGGCGGCCAAGGCCTCGCCCAACGTCGTCGCGGTGCTGAGCGGCAAGGACTTCGGCGAGGAGCTCGGCGCGTGCATCAACGCATGGCCGATCACGCCCGACCAGAAGACCCCCGTGCACTCGCCGATGCCCGCCGGCCGGGTCGCCTTCGCCGGCGAGATCGTCGCCGTCGTCGTGGCGCGCAGCGCCGCCGAGGCACGTGACGCCGCCGAGCTCGTCGACGTGGAGTACGACGAGCTGCCGGCCGTCATCGGCATCAAGAAGGCCCTCGAGGACCAGGTGCTCGCGCACCCCGACCTCGGCACCAACAAGTCGGCGCTGTGGGTCTTCGACTCGGGCGAGGCCGGCACCGGCACCGATGCCGAGGCTGCCATCACCGAGGCCCGCGCCAACGGCATCGTCATCGAGCGTGAATACCGCCAGCAGCGGCTGATCCCCGCCTTCATGGAGCCGCGCAGCGTCGTGGTCGACCCGACCGGCGAGCAGATCACGATGTGGTCGGCCACCCAGATCCCGCACATCCTGCGGTTCGCCCTGGCGGCCACCACCGGCGTGCCCGAGTCGAAGATCCGCGTCATCGCACCCGACGTGGGTGGCGGCTTCGGCGGCAAGCTGCAGGTGACCCCGGAGGAGTGGGTCGCCTGGGCCGTCGCCCGCCGGCTCGCCAAGCCGGTGAAGTACACCGAGACCCGCAGCGAGAGCCTGATGGCGGCCCACCACGGCCGCGACCAGGTGCAGACCCTGACCCTCGCGGCCGACAAGGACGGCAAGGTCACCGGGCTCAAGGTGCACCTCGACGCCGACCTCGGGTCCTACGTCGCCATCGTCGGCGGGGGTGTCCCGGTGCTGGGCGCGTTCATGTTCAACGCGATCTACAAGTTCCCCGCCTACCGCTTCGAGTGCCAGACGGTGCTCACCAACACGACCTTCACCGACGCCTACCGCGGCGCCGGCCGGCCGGAGGCGACGTACGCCATCGAGCGGCTGATGGACGAGCTCGCCGCCGAGGTCGGGGTCGACCCGCTGGAGATCCGCGAGCGCAACTGGATCACCCACGAGGAGTTCCCGTTCACGACGGTGGCGGGCCTGGAGTACGACACCGGCAACTACGAGGCCGCGACCGCGAAGGCCAAGGAGTCCTTCGGCTACGACGCCCTGCGCGCGGAGCAGAAGGAGCGCCGCGAGCGCGGTGACCGGGTGCAGCTCGGCATCGGCGTGTCCACCTTCACCGAGATGTGCGGCCTCGCGCCCAGCCGGGTGCTCGGCAGCCTCGACTACGGCGCCGGCGGCTGGGAGCACGCGAGCGTGCGGATGACCCCGCTGGGCAAGGTGGAGGTCGTCACGGGCGCCAGCGCCCACGGCCAGGGCCACGAGACGGCGTTCAGCCAGATCGTCGCCGACCGCCTGGGCGTGCCGTTCGAGGACGTGGAGGTGCTGCACGGCGACACCCAGGTCGCACCCCGCGGCCTCGACACCTACGGCTCCCGCTCGCTGGTGGTCGGTGGTGAGGCGCTCGTCAAGGCCGTCGACAAGGTCATCGACAAGGCCAAGCACCTCGCCGCCCACCTGCTCGAGGCCAGCGAGGACGACCTCGAGTACAAGGGTGGCCGGTTCACGGTCGCCGGCACCGACCAGGGGGTCGCGATCCAGGAGCTGGCGACGGCTGCCTTCGCGGCGCACAACTACCCCGAGGACATGGAGCCGAGCCTCGACGCCGACGCGACCTACGACCCGGTGAACTTCAACTACCCCCACGGCACGCACCTGTGCGCCATGGAGGTCGACACCGAGACCGGCGCGGTCAAGATGCGCAAGTACACCTGCTGCGACGACATCGGCACGATCATCAACCCGCTCATCGTGGCCGGCCAGGTCCACGGCGGGCTGGTGCAGGGCATCGCGCAGGCGCTCTGGGAGGAGGCGGTCCACGACGAGGCCGGGACGCTGGTGAGCGGCTCGTTCGTCGACTACCTCCTGCCGACCGCGGCCGACACGATCTCCTTCGACGTCGTGCACACCGACGACCCGAGCATCTGCACCACCAACACGCTCGGCACCAAGGGTGTCGGCGAGGCCGGCACCATCGCGTCCACCCCGGCGGTCGTCAACGCCGTCGTCGACGCGGTCCGCCACCTGGGCATCAACGACATCCAGATGCCCTGCACCCCGGAGCGGGTCTGGCGGGCGATCCAGGGCTCGAGGGCGGGCGGTGCGACCGACACCCCGCCGGACGCCATGCCGCACTTCCAGGAGGGCGCACTCAACCAGGACGAAGGAGCAGGCCAGTGATCCCGGTCAAGTTCGACTACCTCGCACCCACGTCGGTCGAGGAGGCGCTCTCCGCGCTCGGCGAGCACGGTGACGACGCCAAGATCCTGGCCGGCGGGCAGAGCCTGCTGCCGGTCCTGCGGATGCGGCTCAACGCGCCCGAGGTCGTCATCGACCTCGGCGGCATCGCGTCCCTGCGCGGGATCCGAGACGACGGCGACGCCATCGTCATCGGCGCGATGACCACCCACCACGACGTGCGTGACCACGCGCTGGTCAAGGAGCACGCGCTCCTGATCTCCAAGGCGGCCGCCGAGGTGGCCGACTCGCAGATCCGCCACCGCGGCACCTTCGGCGGCGCGCTCGCGCACGCCGACCCGGCGGGTGACCTCGGCGCGCCTGCCCTGGCGCTCGGCGCGCAGTTCGTCATCGCCGGACCCGGCGGGACGCGCACGGTCGAGGCGTCCGACTTCTTCGTCGACCTCTTCGAGACCGCGATCGGTGAGGACGAGATCCTCACCGAGGTGCGCGTCCCCAAGCACACCGGCTGGGGTGCCCACTACGAGAAGTTCGTCCGCGTCGCCCACCAGTGGCCGATCGTCGCGGTCGCCGCGACCGTGAAGGGCTCGATCGACGAGGCCAGGGTGGGCCTGACCAACATGGGCTCCACGCCGCTGCGGGCCACGGCCACCGAGCAGGCGCTCGCCGGGGCGTCGGCGACCGAGGACGGCGTACGCGCTGCCGCGGAGCTTGCCGCCGAGGGCACCAACCCGCCCTCGGACCTCAACGGCGCCGCCGACTACCGCCAGCACCTCGCGCGGGTGCTGACCGGGCGAGCGGTCCTCAAGGCCGCGGGGGCCTGAGCGGATGGAGCTGAACCACCGCTTCACCGTCCCCATCGGCGTCGAGGAGACCTGGGCGCACTTCAACGACATCGCGTCGGTGGCCGAGTGCTTCCCCGGCGCCCAGGTCACCGAGGCCGACGAGAGCTCCTTCTCCGGCTCCGTGAAGGTCAAGCTGGGCCCGATCGCGTTGCAGTACAACGGGTCCGGCACCTTCGTGGAGAAGGACGCCGAGGCGCACCGCTTCGTGGTCGACGCCAAGGGCAAGGACAAGCGCGGCAACGGCACCGCCGGCGCCAAGGTCACCGTCAGCATGAGCGACGCCGGAGGCTCGACCGACGTGTCGGTCGAGACCGACCTCGCAATCACGGGCAAGCCCGCGCAGTTCGGGCGCGGGGTGATGCAGGACGTCTCCGACAAGCTGCTCGGGCAGTTCGTCGCGTGCCTCGAGCAGCGGCTCGCGGGGCCCGAGCCCGAGCCCGTCGCCGCCGCACCCGTGGCGGGCGAGGGGGAGGCCAGTACGCCGGAGACGGTCGCGCCGCCGGCGAGCCAGCCTCCGCCCCGGCCGACCCCGCTGCGCCCGCCGCCCCCGCCCGCCGAGACGCTCGACCTCGGCAGCGCGGTGCTGCCGGTGCTGCTCAAGTCGTACTGGAAGCAGGCCCTCGCCGCGGTGCTCGTGGTCGCAGTGCTGAGGCGGCTGCTCAGGCGCTGAGGCGTCAGAAGACGTGCAGGGGGCGGAACTGCACCGAGATGCGCGGACCGGCGTGGGCGACCTTCGGCACCGCGTGCTCCCAGGTGCGCTGGCAGGACCCGCCCATCACCACGAGGTCGCCGTGCCCCATCGTCACCCCGATCGACGCCCCGCCCCCACGCGGTCGCAGCACCAACCGCCTGGGGTCGCCGATGCTGACGATGGCGACCATCGTGTCGGCGGTGCGGCCGCGCCCGATGGTGTCGCCGTGCCAGGCCACCGAGTCGCGGCCGTCGCGGTAGTAGCAGCACCCGGCACTGACGAAGGGCTCGCCCAGCTCGGGCAGGTAGTGCCGGCTCAGGTCGTCGCGGGCACGCGCGAGCGTGGGGTGCGGGAGCGGCTCGTCGCGGTGGTAGGTGTGCACCAGGCGCGGCACGTCGACCACGGCGTCGTACATCTCGCGACGCTCCGAGCGCCACGGCACGCGCTCCACCAGCGCCGCGAAGACGTCGTCGGGGGAGTCGAGCCAGTCGCGCTGCACGTCGAGCCAGGCGCCGTGGGAGAGCACCCGTCGCTCGGGCGCGAGTGACGGGGTCACCGCGTCGTCGGCGAAGAGGGACGTCTGGAAGTCCACCACCGCATCGTAGCCGATCGATCGAACCTGTGTTCGATGCCTCGAGGCGAACCCGCAGGTTCCGTCAAGGCTTTACCACAGAGTCCGTCAATTCACGGACACCGGTACAGCCCGGTCCTATCTTGGCTGGTATGGACCAGGCGGACGTCGTCGTACCGAGGCAGCGTGCACTCAAGCACGTGCAGGTCCGCGAGCACGTCCGCAGCCTCATCGAGGCGCAGCCGCCGGGCTCGGCGGCGCCGTCCGAGCGCGAGCTCGTGGCCCGGTTCGGCGTGGCCCGGATGACGGTGCGCCAGGCCCTCGACGCCCTGGTCGGCGAGGGTCTGCTCGAGCGCATCCCCGGCCGCGGCACCTTCGTCGCCCAGCCGCCCAAGACCGCGGGCCGGCTGACCTCGTTCACCGAGGAGATCCGCCGTCGCGGGATGCTCCCGGAGTCGCAGACGCTGCTCGCGCGCGTGGAGCAGGCCGGCCCCGGCGTGGCCCGTGCGCTCGACATCTCGCCCGGCGACCCGGTGCTGCACTGGCGGCGGCTGCGTCGCGCCGACCAGGCCGTGGTCTGCGTCGAGGACGCCTACCTCAACGAGGTGCTGCTGCCGGGCTTCCTGCAGCACGGCACCCCCACCAGCCTCTACGAGGCGCTCGCGGCGCGCGGACTGCGCCCGAGCGAGGTCGAGGACTCCATCAGCGCCGACCGTGCCAGCGCGGAGGAGGCGGCGATCCTCGAGATCGCCGCGGGAGACCCGGTCCTGCGCCACGCGCGTCGCGCCGTCTCCGACGGTCGCATCGTCGAGGTCTCGCGCACCTGCTACCGCCACGACCGCTTCACGGTCTACCTCCAGCTCGCCGACCGCTAGGTCGTCGTCACGCGCCGGTGAGCTCGCCGAGCTCCCGCTCGAGGTTGGCCCGAGCCGCGGGCTCCCACAGTGCGCGACCCTGCGCGGTGTGGAACAGGTGCGGCTTCGCCGCGAGGTCGCGCAGCACCGCCGCGCGCCCGGCGCGGAAGTCGTCGTCGCCGACGTGGGCGAAGTCGGCACGCACGCCGGCGACGTAGGCGGCGTAGCGCTGCGGCGGCGCCGCGAGGATCGCGAGGTCGGCGTCGCTGAGGGCGCACCCCGCGAGGTCGTCGTCGGCCGGTCGGTGGTGGGCGGTCATCCGCACCAGCCGCGCCACCTCGTCGGCGTACGTCGCCGGCAGCGCCCGCTCCGCCCACCTGGCCGAGCGCTCCTCGTCGTCGGCCGCTCCGTCGTAGACCGCGTCGTGGAACCAGGCGGCGAGCCGCGTCGTGGTGTCGTCGAAGCGCGCGCCAGCGGCGGCGAGCTCGTCGAGGCGGTCGAGGACCTCGGTGAGGTGCAGCAGGTCGTGGTAGCCCGGACGGTCCCACGCGGCCAGCAGCTCGTCGCGCAGGGTGGTGGCTCCGTCGAGCGGCCACCGCGCGGCGAGGCTCATGCCGGCGCGGCGTCCTGCGTGGCCCGCTGGAGCTCGCGGGCCTGCTCGTGCCCCGAGGCCATCGCCCAGCGGATCGTGCGCGTGCCGGCGGCGCCCAGCAGCCGGCTGGTGACCGGCGGGACCGGCGGCAGCCGCAGCTCGCGCCGCGCCTCGGCGGGCAGCAGCGCGATGGCCGCGCTCGCCAGCGAGAGGTAGCCCGGGCGGGCCGCCCGCGGGAGGTCGGGGTGCAGCAGCAGGAAGCGGATCGCCTCGTGCGCGGCAGGGGTGCCGCGCAGCTCGGGACCGTAGGCGGTGAGGACCCTGCGCAGCTCGTCCTCCGACGTGGGCGGGTCGACGACCCCGAGGTGGCCGGCCGCGACGGCCGCCTGGGCGACGTACTCGTCACGCTCGGGGCCGACGAGCCGGCGCTGGCCGTAGCGGTCGTGGGCGGCGAGGAAGCTGTCGATCTCGGCTGCGTGCACCCAGCCGAGCAGGTGCGGGTCGTTGGCGGCGTACGGCGTGCCGTCGGGCATCGTCCCCGTGACCGACTCGTGGGCCCGCTGCACCGCCCGGATGACCTGGAGGGCGTCCTTCTCGGCGCCGAAGGTGGTCATCGCGATGTAGGTCGACACCTGGGCCAGACGGCCCCACATGTCGCCGCGGTAGCCGGAGTGGTCAGCCACGCCCTGCATCGCCGCGGGGTGCAACGACTGCAGCATGATCGCCCGGATGCCGCCGACGAACATCGACGCGTCGCCGTGCACGCGCGCGATCGGGGAGTCGGGGGCGAACCACCGGGGGCCGGGCGTGCCGTGCACGCGCTGGCGGGCCTGCTCGCCGTTGGGGCCGGCCACCTTGCGGAACAGCTCGGAGCCGAGTCGGTCGCGGAGGGTCACGCTGCGAATGTAGCCGGGTGGTGAAAGCCACTCCGCGCTCCTTTGACTTCGAGTACTCGAAGTTCCTACCGTCGATGGAGTGACGACCCACGCCCAGCCGCGCAGCTACAGCATCAAGGAGGCGGCAGCCCTCACCGGGCTGCCGGCCAGCACGCTGCGCTACTACGAGCAGATCGGTGTCATCGCACCGGTCGGCCGGGGTGCGAGGAGCGGTCACCGCGTCTACGACGACGGCGACCTCGACCAGCTCATGTGGGTCTCGTGCCTGGCCGCGACCGGCATGTCGATCGGTGACATGCGGCTCTACATGGCCAACAACCGGATCGGCGCAGACGCCGCCGCTGACCAGCAGCGGCTGCTCGAGGAGCAGCAGGCCCGACTCGAGGCCGAGGCGGCCGCGCTGGCCCTGCGCCAGCGCTACGTCGCGCTCAAGATCGCCTACTGGCAGGCCGTGCGCGCCGACGACACCGACGGAGCCGAGCGGCTCGCGTCGCAGGCGCGCGCGCTGGCCGACGAGCTGCGCCGGGCCGACCGGGCCTAATCACACCGGCGCACCTGCGCCGCACCGTCCCACGTCCGCCCCCACGAAGGAGCACTGCACCATGCGCGTCAACGCCTACGCAGCACCCGCCGCCGGCCAGCCCCTGGCCCCCACCACCATCGAGCGCCGCGAGGTCGGCGCCAACGACGTGCTCATCGACATCGAGTACGCCGGCATCTGCCACTCCGACATCCACACCGTCAACGGCGACTGGGGCCCGCAGCCCTTCCCGGTCGTGCCCGGCCACGAGATCGTCGGCACCGTCACCGAGGTCGGCGCGGACGTGTCCCGCCACCGGGTCGGCGACCGCGTCGGCGTCGGCTGCATGGTCGGCTCGTGCGGCGAGTGCGACAGCTGCCGCGCCGGCGACGAGCAGTACTGCCGCCAGGGCATGATCGGCACCTACGCCGCCACCGACCGCGACGGCACCACCACCCAGGGCGGCTACTCCACCCACGTCGTGGTCGACGCCGACTACGTCCTGTCGGTGCCCGAGACCCTCGACCCGGCCGCTGCCACGCCGCTGCTCTGCGCCGGCATCACGACGTACTCCCCGCTCAAGCACTGGCAGGCGGGCCCAGGCAAGAAGGTCGCGGTCGTAGGGCTCGGCGGGCTGGGCCACATGGCCGTCAAGATCGCCCACGCCATGGGCGCCGAGGTCACGGTGCTCTCGCAGTCGCTGAAGAAGCAGGAGGACGGCCTCCGCCTGGGCGCCGACCACTACTTCGCGACCAGCGACCCCGACACCTTCGAGGCGCTGGCCGACTCCTTCGACCTGATCATCAACACCGTCAGCGCGAAGATCGACGTCAGCGCCTACCTCGGCCTGCTCGCCGTCAACGGCGCGATGGTCAACGTCGGCGCCCCGGCCGAGCCGCTCAGCCTCAACGTGTTCTCGCTGCTCTCCAACCGCCGCACCTTCGCCGGCTCCATGATCGGCGGCATCGCCGAGACCCAGGAGATGCTCGACTTCTGCGCCGAGCACGGCATCGTGAGCGAGGTCGAGGTCATCCGCGCCGACCAGGTCAACGAGGCCTACGAGCGCGTGCTCGCCTCCGACGTGCGCTACCGCTTCGTGATCGACAGCAGCACGCTGGGCTGACGGCCGATCAGTGGAGCCCGGGGACCGACCTAGCGGCCCCGGGCTCCACTGTTCAGCTCGACTCGGCCGTGAGGTCGCCGGCGTCGATGATGCGGTAGGCGTAGCCCTGCTCGGCGAGGAACCGCTGGCGGTTCTGCGCGAAGTCGGCGTCGACGGTGTCGCGCGAGACGATCGTGTAGAAGTGCGCGCTGCGGCCCTCGGTCTTGGGTCGCAGCAGCCGGCCGAGGCGCTGCGCCTCCTCCTGGCGCGACCCGAAGGAGCCGCTCACCTGGATCGCCACCTCGGCCGAGGGCAGGTCGATGGAGAAGTTGGCGACCTTGCTGACCACCAGCAGCCCGATCTCGCCTGCGCGGAAGGCGTTGAAGAGCCTCTGGCGCTCCTTGACCGGTGTCTCGCCCTTGATGACGGGTGCGTCGAGCATCGCGGCGATCTCGTCGAGCTGGTCGATGTACTGCCCGATCACCAGCGTCGGCTGCCCGGCGTGCTGCCGCACCAGGTCGCGTACGACGTCGATCTTGGCGTGGGTGCACGACGCGAGGCGGTAGCGGGTGTCGGGGTCGCTCGTGGCGTACGCCAGCCGCTCGCCGTCGGGCAGGGTGACCCGCACCTCGACGCAGTCGGCAGGTGCGATGT
The DNA here is from genome assembly GCF_001428125.1 of Nocardioides sp. Soil774. Classification (GTDB taxonomy): domain Bacteria; phylum Actinomycetota; class Actinomycetes; order Propionibacteriales; family Nocardioidaceae; genus Nocardioides. The sequence goes on from NZ_LMSM01000002.1 coordinate 11,262, forward strand.
AGCCCTGCGCCTCGATGTCCTTCCACGGCGCGTCGTAGCGCTTGGGGCCGATGAGGGAGAACACCTCGCCCTCGCGGCCGTCCTCGCGCACGAGCGTGGCGGTGAGCCCCAGGCGGCGGCGGGCCTGCAGGTCGGCGGTCATCCGGAAGATCGGGGCGGGCAGCAGGTGCACCTCGTCGTAGACGATGAGGCCCCAGTCGCGCGCGTCGAGCAGCTCGAGGTGGGGGTAGACGCCCTTCCGCTTCGTCGTCAGCACCTGGTAGGTCGCGATGGTGACCGGGCGGATCTCCTTGACTGCGCCGGAGTACTCCCCGATCTCGTCCGCGGTCAGCGACGTGCGCGCGACCAGCTCGTCCTTCCACTGCCGCGCGCTGACGGTGTTGGTGACCAGGATCAGCGTGGTGGCCTGCGCGTGCGCCATCGAGGCCGCGCCGACGAGGGTCTTGCCGGCGCCGCAGGGCAGCACGACCACGCCCGACCCGCCGTCCCAGAACGACTGCGCCGCCTCACGCTGGTAGGGGCGCAGCGTCCACTCGTCCTCGGCGAGGTCGATGGCGTGGGCCTCGCCGTCGACGTAGCCGGCGAAGTCCTCGGCCGGCCAGCCCAGCTTGAGCAGCGCCTGCTTGAGGTTGCCGCGCTCGCTGGGGTGCACGGCCACGCTGTCGTCGTCGAGCCGCGCGCCGACCATGCCCGCGATCTTCTTGGCCCGCAGCACCTCCTCGAGCACCGGGCGGTCGGTGCTCGACAGCACCAGGCCGTGCACCGGGTGCTTCTCCAGCCGGAGCCGGCCGTAGCGACCCATCGTCTCGGCGACGTCGACGAGCAGCGCGTGCGGGACGGCGTAGCGGCTCCAGGTCAGCAGCGCGTCGACGACCTGCTCGGCGTCGTGGCCGGCGGCGCGGGCGTTCCAGAGGCCCAGCGGGGTGAGGCGGTAGGTGTGGATGTGCTCGGGCGAGCGCTCGAGCTCGGCGAAGGGGGCGATCGCCTTGCGCGCGTCGGGCGCCGAGGGGTGGTCGACCTCGAGCAGCAGCGTCTTGTCGGACTGGACGATGAGGGGGCCGTCGTTCACGCGGAGGCTGCCTTCTGCCGGGCCCGGAAGGCCGCGACGTTGGCGCGCGAGGAGCAGCGGTCGGAGCAGTAGCGGCGCGACTGGTTGGGGGAGGTGTCGACGTAGACGTTGTCGCACCTGGCCTCCGAGCAGGTGCCGAGGCGGGTCGCGCCGAGGTCGCACACCAGGTTGGCCAGGCCCATCAGGGCTTCGGCGACCAGCAGCTCGGCGACCGACGAGGCCCGGTTGGTCACGTGCATGTGGAGGTTGGCCGGGTCGTGGTCGGAGATCATCGGGGTGACCGGGTGGTGGGCCAGGAGGTCGTTGAGCCGGCTCACCAGCAGCGGCACGTCATCGTCGTCGGACGCCTCGAAGACGGGGCGCAGCTCGGACTGGAAGGACTGCAGCGACGCCGCGTCGCCCGACACCACCGAGCGGTGCAGCCACGACCGGTCGGCGAGGTGCTCCTGGAGCGCCGCCTCGTCCGGCAGGTCGGCGTTCACGAGCGCGGCGGCGCGCTCGGCGTAGCGGATGAAGTCCACCGCTCCAGTCTACGGAGCGGCGCACGCCGGGGTCTCAGGCCGGTCGCACGCCTGTGATCCGGTGCACTGCGAAGTCGCGCACGTCGTCGGCGCGGTGGTCGTACGCCGAGAGCCGTCCGCCGTCGAGGCGACGTGGGTCGACGACCCGCTCGCCCGTCGCGCCGTGGTTGTCGACGTAGCCGATCACCACCGTGCTGCCGGCCTCGATCGCCTCGCGCAGCGCCGCCAGCGCGCCCGAGGGGGTGGTGGTCGCGAGCGTCGCGGGACGCGAGGACTCCGCACGGTCGCCGGCGCGGATGGCGGTGGCCACCGCCTGCACCTGGGCGACCTGGCGTGCGGCCACGGCGCCGGCCGGGCGGCGTCCGCGCCGGGTGCGGGCGCGCAGCAGGTCGGGCCGGCTGACCCGCACCGTGCCGTCGGCCGCCTCGACCACCGGCGCCGCGCCGAGCTCGCGCAGGCGGGGGAGCAGGACGTCGAGCGGTGACGTCGCGATGGCGACGGTCGGCGCGAGCAGCCGCAGCCCCAGCGTGCGGGCCCGTGGGTCGTGGACCAGCGCCGCGAGCGCGGCCTCGTCGTCGGCGCGCAGGAAGGCCTCCGCGTGCCCGACCCGCACGCTGCCGAAGGTGCGCGCGACGTCGTCGACGAGGAACTCCAGCGGCTGCGGCACCGGGGTCTGGGAGACCGAGGTGAGGAAGTCGCGCACCTCCAGCGCCGACCACCCGGCGTCGAAGCCGCGGCGCAGCGAGCCCGGGGTGAAGCGGTAGACCGTGGCGCCACCGCGCGACTCGACGTCGGCGAGCAGGTGCAGGCGGCGGGCGACCTCGGTCTCGAGCGGACCGGGGGCCACGGCCGTCAGGTCGGCCTGGAGCAGGACGTGGTCCACCGGTCGCGGCAGGTGCGGGTCGAGTGCCGCGGCCGCCGCTCCGAGGTCGCCCTCGGCCACCAGCCGGCCGCTCGGGGGCAGGCCGCCGGCACCGGTGACGCCGAGCACCGCGGCCTCTGTGAGCGCGGCGTCGACCAGCTCTCCGAAGATCGTGGGCCGGCGCGGTCGCAGCCACGCCACGCGCCCCACCAGCGAGGCGGTGCCGGTGCCGGCGGCGAGCACCTCGCCCTCGGGCACCTCGGAGAGCACGTGCAGGGCCAGGCGGCGGGCCTCCTCGGCCAGCCCGCTGGAGAGCTCGGGTGCCAGGGCGTTCCACGACTTCCCGGCGGCGTCGCGCGACCCCACCAGGGACGGCACCCGGCTGCTCGCGAGCCAGCCGGCGACCAGGCGCGCCCAGCGCCCGGAGGTCGGCAGCCCCGACCAGACGTCGAACTCGTCGGTGGGCAGCCACGACGGCGTCCCGTCGGCGACCGCGGCCTCCGCGATGAGGCCGGCCGACAGGGCCACCTCGACCACCAGCGCCGCCTCCGCCTCCTCGACGTGCAGCTCGCGCGCCACCGCCTTCAGGTCGCGCACCGCCAGCCCGCCGCTGCGCAGCACGCTCGGCGGCGCCACGCCCCAGTGGTCGAGCAGCAGCTCCACACGGCGTACGACGTCGAAGGCCGCGCCGGCCGCGCTGCGGGCCACCAGGGAGGCGTCGCGCGACGACGTGGCCAGCGCGGGCACGTCGTCGACCGGCTCGACCGTGGTGCGTCCGCCGCGCAGGGCGAGCCCGACCTCGCCGGGCAGCACGACCGAGCTGCCCTCGCGCGGGACCAGCAGCCGGCGGCTGAGCAGCTCCTCGGCGGGCGAGCGCGCGTCGCGAGGCGACACCGTGCGTCGCGCAGCCCCCGTCGTGCCCTCGCCGCCGTGCTCGTCGACGTGGCGCAGCAGGGCGGCCGCGGCGGGGCTCAGCTCGGCGAGCCGGGCCCGCACCTCGTCGTCGGTGAGGGGCTCGGGGCTGACCGGCCGGAGACCGCTCGCGACCCCGGGCACGCCGCGCATGGCATCGGCCACCCCGCTCAGCGCGCGCACGCCGCCGGGGGTCTCCCAGGCCAGGGCGAGGTCGAGCAGCCGCTGGAGCGCGGCCGCCGTACGGGTGGGGTCGGCGTGCACGATCGAGATCAGCTGCGCCGAAGTGGTTTGACCTGCAACCAGCAGGGCATCAAGCACGGAAAGTTCCAGACGGTCCAGGCCGTCGAGGGCGCGGTGGATCGACGAACGTGTGGCAGCCCGCGAGGCCAGCTGCGAGGAATCCTGAGGGGCTGGAGTGGCGAGGTCGGGACGGGCGGCGAGCAGTGCGACGAGTCGCTCGTCGGACCAGCCGCGGAGCTGGTCGGCGAGCGTGCGTGCGGGTGTCGTGCGCCCTGAGCTGGACATCCCTCTTACGCTACTCGCCGGGTCGGCGCCGCCGTCCCACATCTCGACACGGGGCGAAGAGGGCCGGGCATGAAGAACGTCGATCTCCACCACGGGGCGGCGACCGACGTCGGCCTGGTGCGCAAGGTCAACGAGGACTCCTACCTGGTGGCGCCGCCCATCTTCGTCGTCGCCGACGGCATGGGCGGGCACTCCGGCGGTGACGTGGCCAGCCAGATGGTGGTCGAGGAGTTCCAGCGACTCGTCGAGGTCTACGACCCCACTCGCGGTGCCGAGCACGTCGCGGACGCGTTCGCCCGCGCCCAGGCGCGCATCGTCGACTACGGCAACGCCCACCGCGCGCTGCAGCCCGGGTGGCACGCCGGCACCACGGCGGTGGTGGCGGTGCTCGTCGACGACCACGGGGTCGCGAAGTGGCTGCTGGCCAACCTCGGCGACTCCCGGATCTACCGGATCACCGAGGGGTGCCTCGAGCAGGTCAGCGTCGACCACTCGGTCGTGCAGGAGCTCATCGACGCGGGCCGGATCACCGAGCAGGAGGCCGCGGTCCACCCCGAGCGCCACGTGATCACCCGTGCCCTGGGCAGCCCGGAAGGCATCGAGCCCGACTTCTTCCTGCTGCCGCTCGGGTCGGTCGAGCGCCTCCTGCTCTGCAGCGACGGCATCACCGGGATGATCGACGACGCCGTCATCGAGGACATCCTCGAGACGGTCGCCGACCCGCGTGACGCAGCCGACCGACTGGTGCGCGCCGCGGTGGCGGCCGGCGGTCGCGACAACGCCACGGCCGTCGTGGTCGATGTGGTGGGATTGGTCAAGGACGCGACCTATGACTCCCAGCGCCAGCTGCAGAGTCTCGAATCGAAGCTGGGGGGACGACTGTGAGCACAGAGGCCAGGTTCGCGACGGGGGACTGGTACGCCGTCGTCGGCGACCACGCCACCGTCCTGCTGCCCGGGAGCCAGCGCGGCCGGGTCGCCCAGCTGTGGGACCTCGCCGACTCCGGTGCCGACCTCGACGCCGTGCTCGACGCGCTGCTCGCGGGCGGCCTGTCCTCCCTCGACCACTTCGCGCTCGTCGCCCACGGCGACGACACGACCCGGCTGATCGTGCGTGGCGCGCCGAGCGCCGCGGTCTCGTCGGGCTCCGGCGAGGAGATCGTCAGCGCGACCGCCGGCACGACCTGGGCGGAGCGGGTCGTCACCGGCGTGACCAGCGTCCGGGTCACGCTCACCGGCGACGGTGCGGTCGAGCACGTGCTGACCCCCGGGCTGGCGCGCGTGTCGGCCGTGGAGTTCGGCGCCCCCGCACATGCGACCGCCACGGAGGCGCAGGCCGAGCCCGAGGCCCGCCCCGAGCCCGAGCCGGTCGCCGCATCCGTGCCCGACCCCGAGCCGGAGCCGGAGCCGGAGCCCGAGGCCGTCGAGCCGGAGCCGCAGGCGGCGCCGGAGCCGGTCGCGGCCGCGCCGCTCCACTTCGGTGAGCCCGGCGACGACCCGACCCCGACCGGTGAGACCCCGGTAGTGCAGGACGACTGGTCCGACCGTGACGGCCAGACCCAGGTCGGCGTCCCGGTCCCCGACTTCGACCGGCCACCGATCCCCGGCCAGGAGATGGCGCCGTCGGTGGTGTCGCAGCCCGTGGCCTCGCTGGTCTTCTCGACCGGTGACGTGGTCGCGGTCGACCGCGCGGTGCTCGTCGGTCGTGCGCCCGAGGCCCGTCGCTTCGCCTCCCACGACCAGCCGCACGTCGTCACCGTGGCCAGCCCGCAGCAGGAGATCTCCTCGACGCACCTCGAGATCCGTCCCGGTGCCGGCGCCGACCACGGCTCGGCGATCGTCACCGACCTCGGCTCGACCAACGGCACCGTGCTCGCCCAGCCCGGCCTCGACCCCGAGGAGCTCACCCCCGGCATCGCGGTGAGCCTGATCCCGGGTGCCGTCCTCGACCTCGGCGACGGCGTCACCATCCAGGTCACCAACGCCTGACACCGCCGTGACCCAGCACCCCCACTCCCCGACCTATCCGATCGCCCAGCTCGAGCGGCGGTTCACCGCCTTCGCCGTCGACCGGCTGCTGGCCTGGGGCCTCCTCGGCCTCGTCGGTGCCGGCACCGCGCTCCTCGTCTCCGACGATCCCTGGACCGTCGCCGGCGCCGTCGCCGGTGCGATGGTCGTGCTCTGGCTCGTCCTCGCGGTCGTGCTGGGCGTCACGGGCACCTCGCCCGGCAAGGCGATGACCGGCCTGCGCGTCGTGCACCACGGCACCGGCACCCCGATCGGCGTGGGACCGGCCCTGCTGCGCTCGCTCGTCCTCGGTGTCGCCGGCCTGCCCACCTTCGGCATCGGTGTGGCCACCCTTGCCTGGACGGCCGTCGAGGACCGCGGCCGCCAGCGACGCGGGTGGCACGACCACCTGGCCCACACCGTCGTGGTCGACGTACGCCCCGCGGTGGAGGCGGCCGACACAGGGGACGACGAGGGTCCGCGCCACATCGTCAACCTCACCGCCATGCGGCTCATCCCCGCACCCCCGGTGGAGGCCGTGCCCACCCCGGAGCGCTCCGAGCAGTCCATGCGGCGCCAGCCGCTGCCGGCCGACGTGGTGGCCGCCCCGCCCGCGCCGCCGGTCGCCGCACCTCCCGTCCCGGCACCGCCCGCCCCCCATGCCGCCCCCGTGCAGCAGCGCCCACCGGCCGCGCCGCACCATCCCGTGACGCCGCCGCAGCGGATGCCGCCCCCGGCACCGCGCCACGCTCCGCCCCCGGCAGCACTGCCCCGCTGGCGGGTGCACTTCGACAACGGGGAGAGCTTCGTGGTCGCCGGCCTCGCGCTGGTCGGCCGGCGCCCCGAGGCGCGCAGCGGCGAGCAGGTGGCGCACCTCATCCCGCTGACGTCCGCCGACATGTCGGTGTCGAAGACCCACGCCCAGTTCGGCCCCGCCCCCGACGGCACCCTGGTGGTGATGGACCGTGGGTCCACCAACGGCACCGTGCTGGTCCGTCAGGGCGTGTCGCGCCAGCTCGCCCCGGGCAAGCCGGCGGCACTCCTCGACGGCGACAAGGTCGTCTACGGCGACCGCGAGATGGTCATCTCCCGCGAGCGCTGACGCGGTCGGGCCGAGCGCGGGGCAGGATGTGCGCGTGGCGACCTTCCTCGACCTGCTCTACGACGAGGCTCCCCTCGCTGCCTTCGACGAGCACCTGGCCCAGGCCTCGCGAGGCCTCGACGAGGCCGGTGCGGCACGTGTGCGCGCGGACTACGACGTCGCGCTGCGCCTGCGCGACCTGATGTCCCGGATGCGCTCGCGCGAGGCGGAGCTCTCGGCGCTCTACGAGACGGCCTCCGACCTCACCGCGATCCGCGACGTCGACACGATCCTCGCCGCCATCGTGCGGCGCGCGCGCCAGCTCCTGCACTGCGACATGACCTACCTCTCGCTCAACGACGAGGACGACGGGGCCTCGTTCATGAAGGTGACCGACGGCGCGCTCACCCGCGAGTTCCAGAACCTGCGCCTGCCTCTGGGCACCGGGCTGCTCGGCCTGGTCGCCCAGACGGGTGCGGCCTACTTCACCGAGGACTACTCCACCGACGAGCGGTTCGTGCGCCGCGGGTTCATCGACGAGGCGGTGGCGGGGGAGCAGATCCGCGCCATCCTCGGGGTGCCGCTGGTGCTCGACGGGGTCGTGATCGGTGCCCTGCTGGCCGTGCACCGGTCCGTGCGCCGCTTCCCGCAGTCCGAGATCAGCCTGCTGACGTCGTTCGCCGCCCACGCGGTCGTGGCGCTGGAGAACGCGCGTCTCTTCGCCGAGCTCGACGAGGCCAACCGCTCGCTGACCCGCCACACCGAGGCGGTCGACGCGGCAGCGCTGGCGCACGACCGGCTCACCGACCTGCTGCTCCACGGCGGGGGAGTCGCCGAGGTGGCAGAGGTGCTCTCCGGGGTCCTCGACGGCGACGCGGCGATCTTCTCGGCCGCCGGCGAGCTGCTGGCCGGTGACGACCCCGGGCTGGCCTGGACCGACGCCGTGGCGGGCGCGGTGGTGTCCGGTCGCTCGGTGGCCGTCGACGGGGGTGTCGTCGCGGCCGCGCTCGCCGGCACCGAGCACGTCGCCACCCTGGTGCTGCGCCGCGACGACCGGCTCGACCTCGCCGGGCGTCGTACGCTCGAGCGCGGCGCGCTGGTCACCGCGCTGGTCCTGCTCTTCGCCCGCTCCGTCATCGATGCCGAGGAGCGTCTCGGTGGCCAGCTGCTGGTGGACCTCCTCGACGCCGACGAGGGGGCGCGCGGACGCCTGCGCGAGCGCGTACGCCGACACGGCGCGAGCCTCGACGGCCCGGTCGTGGTGGCGGCAGCCGTGGTCGACGACGCCGACCGGCACCGGGCCAGCCGCGCCGCCGTGGCGACGGCGCGACGGATGTCGGGCCTGGCCGGGGAGCACCGGGGCGCGGTGGTGCTGGTCGTGCCGGGGCAGGACCCGTTGCGCGTCGGAGCCGAGCTGCAGGCCGTGGTGACGGCCGAGGGAGGCACGGCGACGGTGGGTGTCGCGGGCACGCACGACGCGCTGCACGGGGACCGGCTGGTCGCCGCCCACGCCGAGGCCCGGCGTTGCCTCGACACGCTGCTGCGCCTCGGGCGCCGGGGCGAGGTCAGCGACCCGGCGGGGCTGGGGGTGGCCCGGCTGCTGCTCGGCGACAACGACCCCGAGCACGTGACGGCGTTCGTGGAGGCGATGGTCGGACCCGTCCGCGCGTGGGACGCGCGACGGGGGACCGCCCTGGTGGGCACCCTGGAAGCGTGGTTCGCCACCGGGGGCCGGCTGCGCGAGACGGCCTCCGCGCTGCACGTCCACCCCAACACGGTGACCCAGCGGCTCGAGCGGGTCGCCGAGCTCCTGGGACCGGGGTGGCGCGACCCGGCGCGCGCCCTCGACCTCCAGCTCGCGCTCCGCCTGGCGCGGCTGCAGGAGGGCTGAGCCGCCCAGGCATGGGTTGGATACACACGGTCAGGCCCCAAGTGTGGGCGTCTAGACCATGTGCCGTGCGTCACTCCGCTCCCTACGGTGATGCCCATGACCACCCCGAGCCACTCGAGTGCCCTCACCCTCCGCGGCCGTCGTGCCCTGGTGACGGGGGCCGCCAGCGGCATCGGCGCTGCCGTCGCGGCCCGGCTCGCCGAGAGCGGCGCCGAGGTGCACCTCCTCGACCGCGACGCCGAGGGGGTCGCCGAGGTCGCCGAGCAGGTGCACGGCACCGCGCACGTCGTGGACCTCACCGATCCCGCCGCCATCGAGGGCCTCGACCTCGAGGTCGACGTCCTGGTCAACAACGCCGGCATCCAGCACGTCGCCCCGATCGAGGACTTCGACCCGGAGCGGTTCCGCACGATCCACGCGCTGATGCTGCACGCCCCCTTCCTCCTGGCCCGTCACGTCCTGCCGGGCATGTACGCCCGGGGCTGGGGCCGGCTCGTCCACGTGTCCAGCGTCCACGGCCACCGCGCGTCGGCATACAAGTCGGCCTACGTCAGCGCCAAGCACGGTCTCGAGGGGCTGTCGAAGGTCATCGCGCTGGAGGCCGCCGACAAGGGCGTCACCAGCAACACCGTGTGCCCCGGCTACGTCCGTACGCCGCTGGTCGAGGGCCAGCTCGCCGACCAGGCCCGCAGCCACGGCATCGCCGAGGACGAGGTGCTCGACACGGTCCTGCTGGCCCGCACCCCCCTCAAGCGGCTCGTCGAGCCCGAGGAGGTCGCCGACGCTGTCGCCTTCCTGTGCAGCCCCGCGGCGACCTCGATGACCGGCTCGTCCCTGAGCCTCGACGGCGGCTGGACCGCCGCCTGACCCCGTACTCCCTCCACGTACTCCCTCCACGCACTCCGCTCCGCACCCCCTAGGAAAGGCACGTCATGTCCACCGACACCTCCACCACGACCGCGACGGGAGCCTCGGGCACGCCGCCCCAGCGCACCAGCATCGTCAAGGTCGTCTTCGCGTCCCTGGTCGGCACCGCCGTCGAGTGGTATGACTTCTTCCTCTACGGCTCGGCCGCCGCGCTCGTCTTCGGCACGCTGTTCTTCCCCGAGAGCGAGCCCGCCACCGCCACGCTGCTGGCGTTCGGCACCTACGCGCTCGGCTTCGTCGCGCGCCCCCTGGGCGGCGTGGTCTTCGGCCACTTCGGCGACCGGGTCGGGCGCAAGAAGATGCTGGTGTTCTCGCTCTTCCTGATGGGCGTGGCCACCTTCGCGATCGGCCTGCTGCCGACCTTCGAGGCGATCGGTGTGGCGGCACCGCTGCTCCTGCTGCTCTGCCGACTCCTCCAGGGCTTCGCCGTCGGTGGCGAGTGGGGCGGCGCGGTGCTGATGGCCGCCGAGCACGGCGACGACTCGCAGCGCGGCTTCTGGTCCTCGTGGCCCCAGGCCGGCGTCGCGCTGGGCAACCTGCTCGCCACCGGCGTGCTCTGGATCCTCGCCGCCGTGCAGTCCGACGACGCGTTCAACGCGTGGGGCTGGCGCATCCCGTTCCTGCTGAGCGCGGTGCTGGTCGCCGTGGGCCTGTGGGTGCGGCTCTCCATCGAGGAGTCGCCGGTGTTCGCCGACGCGAAGGCCGAGCTGGCGACCAAGGAGAAGGCGCACCTGCCGCTGGTCGAGGTCTTCCGCAAGTATCCCAAGGAGGTCTTCGTGGCCATGGGCATGCGGATGGCGGAAAACATCTCCTACTACCTCTTCACGATCATCTCGATCTCGTTCCTCACCCTCTACGCCGGCACCGCCGACGACAAGCCGCTCATCCTCAAGGCCCTGCTCATCGGCGCGGTGGTGCACTTCATCACCATCCCGCTCGTCGGCGCGCTCAGCGACCGGGTCGGGCGCCGCCCGCTCTACCTCGTCGGCGCCGTCGGTGTCGCGGCGTGGTCGTGGATCTTCTTCGACCTCATCGCCTCGCGCTCGGAGGGCAAGATCATCCTCGCCATCTGCGTCGGCCTGGTCCTGCACGCCCTGATGTACTCCCCGCAGGCGGCGTTCTTCTCCGAGCTCTTCGGCACCTCGGTGCGCTACACCGGTGCCTCGGTCGGCTACCAGCTGGCCTCGATCTTCGCCGGCGCGCTCGCCCCGATCATCGCGATCGACCTGCTCGGCAGTGCGAGCGAAGGCACGGCCAACGTCCACAAGGTGGCGATCTACATGACGATCGCGTCGGTGATCACCATCGTCGCGGTGCTGTTCGCCAAGGAGACCAGGGCGACCTCGTTGCGCCACGACCGGGTGCTCGAGCACTGACCTCGACCTGGGTCCAGCGCGTGCGCACGGGCCGTCGTCCCTCCGGGGGCGGCGGCCCGTCGTCGTCTCAGCGCGTCAGCGCGACCGGGAGCCGGGTGACGCCGCCGCGGGCGCCGAGCCACACGACCATGCCGTCGTCGAGCCGCCCGGGCGTCGTGGGACCGGTGACGGTGACGGTGAAGTCGGCCGACTGCCCCGGCGCGAGGCGTACGGCGAGGGGGCGCACGCTGACGCGGTGCGTGGTGAAGCCACGGGCGGTGACCGAGAAGTACTCCGGCCGGCGGCCCACGTTGGTCACCGTGCGCACCGCGGTCGAGCGGCCGGTGGGGAGCAGCAGCGAGCTGGTGTTGAGCCGGGCGAGCGTGTTGCGGCGCAGCGCGCGACGCCACTGGGCCGCATCGACGTCGAGGGAGAGGTGGCTCGTGGGGACCCGCCCCAGGAGCGCGCCCGACCCCTGGGTGAGCACGCTCGAGCCCGGCACGGGTCGCGCGGAGGTGACGAGCAGGGAGCGCACCCGCGACGCCGACCAGGCCGGGTGCTCGGCGCGCACCAGCGCGGCCAGGCCGCTCGCCGCGGCGGTGGCGGCGGAGCTGCCGTTGAAGACGCCCCAGCCGCGGCCGGTCGCCTCGGGGAGGGCGCCCAGCACGCCGTCGCCGTCGGCCACGGCGTCGGGCTTCAGTGCGACTCCGCGCGGGTCGCCCGGGGAGCTCCACGGGGCCGTACGCCGGTTGCCGGGGTCGCCGGTGACGCGCGAGAGGCGCACCCGCGCATCGGGGTGACGGGCCACCCAGCGACCGAAGGCGCGGCCGGCGGGGGCCGCGAGGTGCACCGTGGGGACGGAGTGGAAGTCGGCGGTGACCGAGCCCGGTCGCTCGTTGACGAGCACCATCGCGCGTCCGCCGGCCAGCGCGACCGACTCGGACTTGTCGATGCGGCCGATGCCGCCGCGCCGGCACACCACGATGCGGTCGGCCACGAGGCGGGAGTCGAGCGCACCCTGGCGGCACTGCGACGCCGCGAGCAGCGAGGCACCGGCGGCGGGGGCGTCCTGGGCGCGCACCGCGCGACCGGTGACGTCGGTGGGACGACCGCCGCCGGTCCAGGACCGCCCGCCCGGCAGCGTGATCCGCGCGCGGGAGAGCCGCCCGACCGCGGACCCGACCGTGGTGACCCACGGTCCGGCGTGGGCGGCGTAGGCGGAGCCGGCGGTGTTGCCCGCGGCGCCCAGCACCACGACGTCGGCCTCGGCCGCACCGAGCAGGGCGAGCTGGAGGGTGTCGATGCCCTCGCCGCCGGCGAGCGCGAGGCTCAGCACGTCGACGCCGTCGCCGACCGCCGCGTCGACCGCGCTCACGACGTCGGCGGTCGAGCAGCCGTCGTCGGCCGGGTCGGGAGCACCCCAGCAGGCCTTGTAGGCCGCGATGCGGGCCTGCGGTGCGACGCCCCCGAAGGTGCCGGCGTCGCGGTTGTCCACGCGCACGCTCACGCCGGCGTTGCCGGCAGCGACGGAGGCGACCTGGGTGCCGTGCCCCAGGTCGTCGAGCGCCGAGAGGGACTCCGAGGTGCGGATGCGGTCGGGGCCGAACCCCTCGACGAACCAGCGCGCACCGACGACCTTGCGGGTGCAGTCGTCGCTCGTCCAGCCGTCGCCGGTGGCGCACTCGCCGGCGAACCGCCGCGGGTCGGGGCCGAGGCCCGGGACGTCGGCGAAGGCAGGTGTCTGGGGGGAGAGCCCGGAGTCGACGACGCCGACGACGACGCCCGCCCCGCCGCGCAGGCGCGGGCTGGAGGTGGCGCCGCGCACGGCCGCGGTCGACGTACGACCCGCGAGCGGGCGGACGGTGTCGCGCTCGATGGCGGCGATCCCTCGCAGGTCGTCGAGCACGTCGAGCTGGCCCCGGGTGAGCTCGACGGCGAAGCCGTTGAGGGCGGTCGTCCAGCGGTAGACGGGTGCGCCGGCGCCGACCGCTGCGAGCACGGAGTCCTGGCGCGCGAGCAGGGTCGCGGCGTCGGCCCGGCCGGCAGCCGTGCCCGGTCCGGTCAGCGTGACGAGCGTCAGCGTCCGGCGCTGTGCGCCGTCCGGTGCGTCGTGCGCGCTCGCCGACCAAGCGGCCGGGAGGCCGAGCGACAGCGCGAGGAGCCCGCAGCCGAGCAGGCGCGCTGCCCGTGGTGTCCGCATGGTCGTCCTGCTCCCGTCCCGTCGTCGTGCCGCCTGCCCCCAGGCGGTCATTGTCCCAGCACGACGTGAGCAGGTCACACTACGCGTCGGTGCAACCCCTTGGTCGCGCATCACGGCGTCCGCCTATCCTGTGCCCGCGCCCGTGAACCCACGGTGCCGGCGGTTGAGGTGAGCGGAGTGGACCCGTGCCCAGTGGCAAGGTGAAGTGGTACGACGCGGAGAAGGGCTTCGGCTTCCTGTCCCAGGACGACGGCCCGGACGTCTACGTCCACTCCGACGCGCTGCCCGAGGGCACCGCGCTCAAGGCGGGCACCAAGGTGGAGTTCGGCATCGCACAGGGCCGCCGCGGCGACCAGGCGCTGCAGGTGCGCGTGATCGACGCGCCCGCGTCGGTGGCTCGCAACCAGCGCAACGCGCAGCGCAAGCAGCCCGAGGTCATGGTCACCATCGTCGAGGACCTCATCAAGATGCTCGAGGGCGTCGAGGAGACCTACCGGCGCGGCCGGCACCCCGAGCGTGCCGCGGCCCGCGGCACCGCCAAGGTGCTGCGCGCGCTCGCCGACGAGCTCGAGGTCTGAGCCCGCTCAGGCCGTGGCCGCCCGCGCGTGCGGGCGGCTCACGAGCACGAACGTCGCCCACGCGGCCAGCACGCCGGCGGCGATGCCGAGCCCCAGGCGCGGCATCAGCGGCATCACGATGCCCACGAAGCCACCGATCACCCACGCCAGCTGCAGTGTCGTGTCGGAGCGGGCGAAGGCGCTGGCCTGGATGCGTCCGGGCACGTCGCGCTGGATCGTGGAGTCGAGCGACAGCTTGGCCAGCGACTGCGCCAGGCCCGCGGTGAGCCCGAGCAGCACGAGCGGGAGCAGGCCGTAGAAGAGCGCTGCCACGACCGCCACCACGGCGTCGGCGAGCAGCGCCAGCACCACCGTCACGGCCGGGTTGAGCTTGCGCAGCATCGACCCGATCGCGATGCCGACGGTGTTGCCGAGCCCGGCGGCGCCGATGACCAGGCCGAGCAGCACCTCCGGCTTCCAGTCGCCGATCGGGTTGTCGCGCAGCAGGAACGCCATGAACATCGTGAGGAAGCCCGACAGCCACCGCGGCCCGCAGTTGGCGCGCAGGGCGAAGGCGACCTCGCTCGGGATACGCGTGCGGGGGCGCCGCCCCGTGCCTGCGGCGGCCGCGCTGATCGGGCCGGTGAGCACCAGCTCGCCCTCGCCCTGGCTCGCGTCGACCTTCTCCGGCAGGCGGATCGCCCAGATCGTGGCGAGCACGAAGATCACGAAGCCGTAGCGCAGCGACCACTCCGGGCCGAACGTCGAGGCGAGCACGGCGAGCGGTGCCGAGATGCCGGCGCCCACCACCCCGGCGAGCGAGACCCGCGCGTTGGCCTTGACGAGGGTGAGGTCGGGCGGCAGCAGGCGCGGCACCGCGGCGGCGCGGGTGACGCCGTAGGCCTTGGACGCCACCAGGCACCCCAGGGCCGCGGGGAAGAGCCAGCCCGACTCGGTGACCACCGCGGTGGCCAGCACCCAGCACAGGAAGCAGCGGATGGCCATGGTCGCCCCGACCGCCCAGCGCCGGCCGTGGCTGAACCGGTCGAGGAACGGGCCGATGAGCGGGGCCACGACGGCGAACGGCAGCATCGTCAGGCCCAGGAAGAGCGCGACCTGCCCCCGCGCCTCGCCCGTGGGCACCTGGAAGAACAGCGTGCCGGCCAGGGAGATCGCGACGGCCGCGTCGCCGGCGGCGTTGAAGGCGTGCAGCTCGATCAGGCGCGAGAGGCCGGAGTCACCGGCCCCCTCGGCCCGTGCGGCCCGGCGCGCCTGGGAGACGGCGTAGTGCCCGGCGGTCCCGGCCCCGCGACCGGCCACGCGCGCGCCACGCCCGGCGGCTCGGGCCCCGCGCGCGGCGCCCGAGAGCGAGCGGCGTACGGCACCGGGCCGGGGCGTTGCGGCCCGCTGCGACCGCGGCCCCGTGTGCGGGTCGGGGCGCTCGGAGGTCACGGCACCATCTTGGCCTACGGGCCCGACAGGACCGACGCGGACGCACCAGACGACGTCCCGACGGGACACGGTGGACGTGGGTTTGCCACAATGCGCAGGTGATCTCTCTCCCCACCCGTGCCGGCAAGCCCGACGCGACCCTCGCCAAGGCCGTCGACCTGGCGCGCGACGTGGTCCTCGAGCTCGCCGATCCCGGCGAGGTGGGTGACCACCTGGGCGCCAGGGCCGAGGGGGAGCGTGTCGTCACCCACCAGTTCGCGTGCCAGCGGGCCGGCTACCCGGGGTGGTACTGGTCGGTGACCCTGACCCGCGCCAAGCGTGGCAAGGACCTCACGGTCAACGAGGTCGTCCTCCTGCCCGGTGACGACGCGATCGTCGCGCCCGCCTGGGTCCCCTACAAGGAGCGGCTCCAGCCCGGCGACATGTCGCCCGGTGACCTGCTGCCGGTCGAGGACGACGACGCCCGCCTGGTCCCGACCTACCTCGTCGGCGACGACCCGCTCGAGGAGCCCCTCGACGCCGACGCCCGCGCGCAGGTGCGCCGCGTGGCCGAGGACCTCGGCCTGGGTCGCGTGCGCACCCTGTCGCGCGAGGGCATCGACATGGCTGCCGAGCGGTGGTGGGCCGGCGCCGGCGGGCCCGACGCGCCGTTGGCCAAGGGCGCGCCCGACAGCTGCTGGTCCTGCGGCTTCCTGGTCCGTCTCAGCGGCTCGCTCTCGACCACCTTCGGCGTCTGCGCCAACGGCAACGCCAACGACGACGGCCGCGTGGTGACGTTCAACCACGGCTGCGGCGCCCACTCCGAGGTCAAGCTCGCCCGCAAGCAGCAGCCGCTGCCCATGCCCGAGCACGCCTTCGACACCCTGACCGACGACGAGATCGACTCGCTCTGAGGCCTCAGCCCGCTGCCACGGGGTGGCCGAACGACGTGACCGCGCGCGGCGCGTCGTCGCGCGACAGCACCCAGACGGCGTAGTCGTCGGCCGGGGGGTGCAGCTGGTAGGACCCGGCCCGCAGGTCCACCCGCAGGCCGGCCGCCTCCGCGTCGGCGACGAACTCGTCCGCCGGGTAGGTGCGGCTCCCGGTCTTCACGCCCACGAGGTGGAAGCCGAGCAGCACCCGGCCGTCCGGAGCGAGGAGGTCGCGCACCCTCGCCAGCACGCGACGCTCGGTGCCCTCGCCGAGGTAGATCATCACGTTGCCCACGACGACCACCAGGTCGAAGCTGCCGAGCTCCGCGGGGTCCAGCGCGAGCGCCTCGTGCGGCAGCACCTCGAGGTCGGGGTACGTCCTGGCCGACTGGGCGCGCAGCGCCGGGTCGGGCTCGGTCGCCACGACGTCGTGGCCACGCGCGCGGAGGGCCGCCGAGACCCGCCCCATGCCGGACCCGACGTCGAGGATGCGGGCGCCTCGACGGGCGAGGGCGTCGGCGAACCTGGCTTCGCCCTCGACGTCGTCGCCCGCGGCCACCATCTCCGCGAACTTCTCGCCGTAGCCGTGCTTGCCGGGGCCCGCGAGCTCCCAACGGGTTGGGGGGAGGGTCACAGCCCGGCCTGCTGCGCGGCGCGCTCCTTGCGGCGGCGCCGGCAGTACTCCAGGCCGCAGAGGCCCAGGCCGAAGCCGGCCAGGCAGGTCCACAGCCACCACGTGCGTCCGTTGTCCTGGAGCGTGCCCCAGAAGGGGAGCAGGCCGAGGAAGCCCAGCAGCCACAGCGCCGTGCCGACCTCGGTGGTCCGTACGCCGTCGACGTCCAGCGGCTCGACCTGCGCCACGATGTAGGTGCGGCTGCCGATCTCGTGCTGCGTCGGCTGCTCGTCGCCCAGGTCCACGGCTCCACGCTACACAAGGACCGGACGGCGAAACACGCCCGTCATCCGGGTCTGCCACACTGACGTTCCGTGAGCGACCAGACGCAGACCGCCCCGCAGCCAGCGAAGGCCTCCGGCCTCGACGGATTCTTCGACATCACCGCCCGCGGCTCGACGATCGGACGTGAGGTCCGCGGCGGCATCGTGACCTTCCTGACGATGGCCTACATCATCGTGCTGAACCCGCTGATCCTCGGGTTCGTGCCCGACTCCACCGGCGCCTACCTCGGCGGCGGGTCCGGCGACGGGTCCAACCTGGCCGTGATCGCGGCGGGCACCGCGCTCGTCGCGGGCGTGCTGACGATCCTGATGGGAGCGGTGGCCAACTTCCCGCTGGCCCTCGCGACGGGACTCGGGCTCAACGCGTTCGTCGCCAACGCCATCGCGACCCGCTCGACGTGGGAGGACGCGATGGGGCTGATCGTGCTCGAGGGCATCATCATCCTGCTGCTCGTGCTCACCGGCTTCCGCAAGGCCGTCTTCCACGCCGTGCCCCAACAGCTCAAGATCGCGATCTCGGTCGGCATCGGCCTGTTCATCGCCCTCATCGGCTTCGTCGACGCCGGCTTCGTGACGCGCATCCCCGACGCCTTCCAGACCACGGTGCCCGTGCAGCTCGGCAACGGCGGCACCCTCAGCGGCTGGCCCGTGCTCGTGTTCGCCGTCGGCGTGGTGCTCATCGTCGCGCTCTGGGTGCGCCAGGTGCGCGGTGCGATCCTGATCTCGATCGTGGCCACGGCGCTGCTCGCCTTCGTGCTGCAGGCCGTCCTCGACCTCGGCTCCGTCGCCGTCGACGGCCCGGGCAACTGGTCGCTCAACGTGCCCGAGCTCAACGGCGTCGTCGACGTGCCCGACTTCGGCACGCTCGGGCAGTTCTCGCTCTTCGGCGCCTTCTCCTCGGTCGGCGTCCTCGCCGCGCTGCTGCTCACCTTCACGCTCCTGCTCGCCGACTTCTTCGACACGATGGGCACGATGACCGCCATCGGCGCCGAGGCCGGGCTCAACGACGACGAGGGCATCCCGCCGCACTCCCAGCGCATCCTGGTCGTCGACTCGATCGCCGCGATGGCGGGCGGCGCGGCCGGGGTCTCGTCCAACACCTCCTACATCGAGTCGGCATCCGGCGTCGGGGAGGGCGCCCGCACCGGCCTCGCCTCGGTCGTCACCGGCCTGCTGTTCCTGCTCAGCACGTTCTTCGCCCCCATCGTCGAGGCGATCCCCTCGGAGGCAGCCGTCCCCGCCCTCGTGCTCGTCGGCTTCCTGATGATGCAGCAGGTCAAGGGCATCGCCTGGGACGACCTCGAGATCGCCATCCCGGCGTTCCTCACCATCGTGCTGATGCCCTTCACCTACTCGATCTCGGTCGGCATCGGCGCGGGCTTCCTCGCCTACGTCCTGATCAAGGTCGTCGTGGGCAAGGTCCGCGAGGTGCACCCGCTGATGTGGGTCGTCGCCGTCCTCTTCGTCGTCTACTTCGCGATCGACCCGATCACCTCCTGGCTCACCTGAGCCGTCCCTGCCGGGTGTGTCGGAAAGGCCTGACAACGTCAGCGATCCCCGGTCAGCCGGGGATCCCTGACGTTGTCGGCCGTTGCAACCCCTGACAACGTCAGTGATCCCCGGTCGGGCGGGGATCCCGCGGGGAGAGGCCGCGGCCGGAATAGTTAGCACAGGTAATGAGTTACGCTAACGACATGCCGACCACAGACCTCACCACCGACGCCGGGCTCGCCTCCGAGCTCCGGGCCGGTGTGATGCGCCTGCGCCGCCGCCTGGCCTCCGAGCGTCACCCCGACAACGACCTCAGCATCCCGCAGATGGTCGTCCTGGGGCTGCTCGTGCGCCTCGGCGACCAGACCGTCGGCGACCTCGCCCGCGCCGAGCGCGTGCAGCCGCCGTCGATGACCCGCACGGTCAACTGCCTCGAGTCCGAGGGCCACGTCGTACGCCGCCCGCACGAGACCGACGGCCGCCAGGTCGTGGTCTCGATCACCGACGCGGGCCGCGCCGCGGTCCTGGCCGACCGGCAGCGCCGCGACGCCTGGCTGTCTCGGCGACTGGCCGAGCTGACGCCCGCCGAGCGCGCCACGCTGCGTGCCGCCGCCCCGGTGCTGGCCCGGCTCGCCGTCGCCGACTGACCACTGATCCGATGACCGACTGAGGAGTCACCACGAGTCCCACGTTCCGCTCCCTCGCCAATCCCAACTACCGCCGCTACGCCGCCGGTGGGGTGGTGTCCAACACGGGCACCTGGATGCAGCGCGTCGCCCAGGACTGGCTCGTGCTCGAGCTCGCCGCGGGCTCCGGAGCCACGGCGCTCGGGATCACGACCGGCCTGCAGTTCCTGCCGTTCCTGCTGCTCACGCCCTTCGCCGGGCTGGTCGCCGACCGGATGCCGAAGCAGCGGCTGCTGCAGCTGACCAACCTCGGCATGGCGCTGCCCGCGGCCGCGCTCGGCGTGCTCGCGGTCACCGGCACCGCCGAGGTCTGGCACGTCTACGTCCTCGCCCTGGTCCTGGGCGCGGCGTCGGCCTTCGACGCCCCCGCGCGCCAGTCGTTCGTCTCCGAGCTCGTCGACCCGGTCGACCTGACCAACGCGGTCGGCCTCAACTCCGCCAGCTTCAACGCCGCCCGGCTCGTCGGCCCCGGTCTGGCCGGCCTGCTGATCGCCGCCTTCGGCGGGGGAGCGGTGGCCACCGGCTGGGTCATCCTGCTCAACGCGGTGTCGTACGCCGCCCCCATCTGGTCGTTGCGCCACCTCGACCTCGCCCGCATCGACGCCGCGGCACCCGCCGACCGCGGTCCCGGTGCGATCCGGGAGGGCGTGGCCTACGTCCGCGCCCGTCCTGACCTGCTGCTCGTGCTGAGCATGGTGTTCTTCGCCGGGACCTTCGGCCTCAACTTCCAGATCACGTCCGCGCTCATGGCGACCGAGGTGTTCGGCAAGGGCCCGGAGGAGTTCGGCCTGCTGGGCACGTTCCTGGCCGTCGGCTCGCTCACCGGCTCGCTCCTGGCCGCGCGTCGGGCGCACGTGCGGCACCGGCTGGTCGTCGGCTCGGCCATCGCCTTCGGCATCACGGTGATGCTGGCCGGGGTCATGCCGTCCTACCTGGCCTTCGCGCTGCTGGCCCCGGTCACCGGGCTGACCGCCCTCACCTTCATCACCAGCGCCAACACCTACATGCAGCTGCACACCGACGCCGGCGTGCGCGGGCGCGTGATGGCGCTCTACCTGATGATCTTCATGGGCGGCACCCCGGTCGGCGCGCCGATCATCGGCTGGATCGGCCACGAGTACGGCGCCCGGTGGACGCTGCTCGGCGGGGGCCTGATGACCATCCTCGGCGTGGGGGTGTCTGCCATGCTCTACCTGCGGCTCGAGCGCACCCGGCGCGAGCGGATCACCGGTGTCGCTGCGTCCCCGGAGCCGGCGTCCGCGGCATTTTGACCCTGCCGTAGCGCCCGAGTAGCCTCATTCCTTGTGTCTGGTCCGTCCAGACGCTTGCCCATGCTCTCAGCAGCGGCCGTTCCAGAGCCGCTCCCAGCAGGTCGCACAGGCACGCAGCAGCAACGCAGCACATCCGAGTCCGGCACCGCGCCGGGCCGTGACGAGAAGACAGAGAGAGGGAACCACCCGGTGCCCACCATCAACCAGCTGGTCCGCAAGGGCCGCCAGGACAAGGTGTCGAAGTCCAAGACGCCTGCCCTGAAGGGATCCCCGCAGCGCCGTGGCGTCTGCACCCGCGTCTACACCACCACCCCGAAGAAGCCGAACTCCGCCCTCCGCAAGGTCGCCCGCGTGCGCCTGAGCAGCGGCGTCGAGGTCACTGCCTACATCCCGGGTGTCGGTCACAACCTGCAGGAGCACTCGATCGTGCTCGTGCGCGGCGGCCGTGTGAAGGACCTTCCCGGTGTCCGCTACAAGATCATCCGCGGCACGCTCGACACCCAGGGTGTCAAGAACCGCAAGCAGGCCCGCAGCCGCTACGGCGCGAAGAAGGAGAAGTAATGCCTCGCAAGGGTCCCGCTCCCAAGCGCCCCCTCGTCTCCGACCCGGTCTACGGCTCGCAGCTGGTCACCCAGCTCGTCAGCAAGGTCCTCCAGGACGGCAAGAAGGCCGTGGCGCAGCGCATCGTCTACACCGCCCTCGAGGGCTGCCGCGAGAAGACCGGCACCGACCCGGTCGTCACGCTCAAGCGCGCGATGGACAACGTCAAGCCGGCCATCGAGGTCAAGTCCCGCCGCGTCGGCGGCGCGACCTACCAGGTCCCCGTCGAGGTCAAGGCCAACCGCTCCACCACGCTGGCGCTCCGCTGGCTCGTGGGCTACGCCGCCGACCGTCGCGAGAAGACCATGGCCGAGCGCCTGATGAACGAGATCCTCGACGCGAGCAACGGCCTCGGTGCCGCTGTGAAGAAGCGCGAGGACACCCACAAGATGGCCGAGTCCAACAAGGCCTTCGCCCACTACCGCTGGTGAGGACGGGAGGCCGTACGCCCCGCACCGCGCGACGTACGGCCTCCTCCTCCCACCACCCCACTACTTCGAGGACTGAGACACAACAGTGGCTGTCGACATCACCACCGACCTCAACAAGGTCCGCAACATCGGCATCATGGCGCACATCGACGCCGGCAAGACCACCACGACCGAGCGCATCCTCTTCTACACCGGCATCACCTACAAGATCGGTGAGGTCCACGAGGGTGGCGCCACGATGGACTGGATGGAGCAGGAGCAGGAGCGCGGCATCACCATCACGTCCGCCGCGACGACCTGCTGGTGGAAGGACCACCAGATCAACATCATCGACACCCCCGGTCACGTGGACTTCACCGCCGAGGTCGAGCGCTCGCTGCGCGTCCTCGACGGCGCCGTCGCGGTGTTCGACGGTGTCGCCGGTGTCGAGCCCCAGACCATGACCGTGTGGCGCCAGGCCAACAAGTACTCGGTCCCCCGCATGTGCTTCGTCAACAAGCTGGACCGCACCGGCGCGGACTTCTTCCGCTGCGTCGACATGATGGTCGAGCGCCTCAACTCCACCCCGCTCGTGCTCCAGCTGCCCATCGGCGCGGAGTCCGACTTCCTCGGTGTGGTCGACCTCGTCGGCATGCGTGCCCTGACCTGGCGTGGCGAGACCACGATGGGTGAGGACTACGAGGTCGAGGAGATCCCGGCCGAGCTCGCCGAGCAGGCCGCGGAGTACCGCGAGAAGCTGCTCGAGACGCTGGCCGAGGCCGACGACGCGATCATGGAGAAGTTCCTCGAGGAGGGCGAGTTCACCGTCCCCGAGCTTGAGGCCGCGATCCGTCGCGCCACGCTCGCCGACAAGCTCAACCCGGTCCTGTGCGGCACCGCGTTCAAGAACAAGGGCGTGCAGCCCCTCCTCGACGCCGTCGTGAAGTACCTGCCCTCCCCGCTCGACATCGACGGCATCCAGGGCCACTCGGTCAAGGACGAGAACGAGGTCATCGTTCGCCAGCCGTCCGACAGCGAGCCGTTCTCCGGCCTCGCCTACAAGATCGCCTCCGACCCGCACCTCGGCAAGCTGATCTACGTCCGCGTCTACTCGGGCAAGCTCGAGGCCGGCTCGACCGTGGTCAACTCGGTCAACGGCCGCAAGGAGCGGATCGGCAAGGTCTACCAGATGCACGCCAACAAGCGTGAGGAGATCGCGTCGGTCGGCGCCGGCCAGATCGTGGCCGTGATGGGTCTGAAGGACACCAAGACCGGTCACACCCTGTGCGACCCCAACAACCCGGTCGTGCTCGAGTCGATGACGTTCCCGGCCCCGGTGATCGAGGTCGCGATCGAGCCCAAGACCAAGGGCGACCAGGAGAAGCTCGGCACCGCGATCCAGCGCCTCTCCGACGAGGACCCGACCTTCACGGTCAAGGCCGACGAAGAGACCGGCCAGACGATCATCGCCGGCATGGGCGAGCTCCACCTCGAGATCCTCGTCGACCGGATGAAGCGCGAGTTCCGCGTCGAGGCCACCGTCGGCAAGCCGCAGGTGGCCTACCGCGAGACCGTCCGCAACACGGTCGAGAAGCACTCCTACACCCACAAGAAGCAGACCGGTGGCTCGGGCCAGTTCGCCAAGGTGGTCGTCAACCTCGGGCCGAACATCGACCCCGAGACCGGCCAGGGCGCGGGCTACGAGTTCGTCAACAACGTCTCCGGTGGCCGCGTGCCGAAGGAGTACATCCCTTCGGTCGACCAGGGTGGCCAGGAGGCCATGGAGTTCGGCGTGCTCGCCGGTTACCCCATGGTCGACGTGAAGTTCTCGCTCGAGGACGGCGCCTACCACGACGTCGACTCGTCCGAGCTCGCGTTCAAGATCGCCGGCAACCAGGCCTTCAAGGAGGCCGCACGCAAGGCCAAGCCGGTGCTGCTCGAGCCGATGTTCGCCGTTGAGGTCACGACGCCCGACACGTTCCTGGGCACCGTGATCGGTGACATCAACTCGCGCCGCGGCCAGATCCAGGCGCAGGAGGAGCGTCACGGCGACATGGTCGTGAACGCCCTTGTGCCCCTGTCCGAGATGTTCGGGTACGTTGGCGACCTGAGGTCCAAGACCTCCGGTCAGGCGTCGTACTCGATGGAGTTCGACTCGTACGCCGAGGTTCCCACGAACATCGCCGACGAGATCATCAAGAAGGTCCGCGGCGAGTAATCGCGCCTCGGATCCTCGGCACCAGCACCACCCCACACCCACGAGTCAAGTAACAACAACCAGGAGGAGCCCCAGTGGCTAAGGCGAAGTTCGAGCGGACCAAGCCGCACGTCAACATCGGCACCATCGGTCACATCGACCACGGTAAGACGACGCTGACCGCAGCGATCACCAAGGTGCTGCACGACAAGTACCCGGACCTCAACGAGGCGTCGGCGTTCGACCAGATCGACAAGGCTCCCGAGGAGCGTCAGCGCGGCATCACGATCTCGATCGCGCACGTCGAGTACCAGACCGAGGTGCGTCACTACGCGCACGTCGACTGCCCCGGTCACGCCGACTACATCAAGAACATGATCACCGGTGCTGCGCAGATGGACGGCGCGATCCTGGTCGTGGCGGCCACCGACGGCCCGATGCCGCAGACCCGCGAGCACGTGCTGCTCGCCCGCCAGGTCGGCGTCCCCGCCCTGGTCGTGGCGCTCAACAAGTGCGACATGGTCGACGACGAGGAGCTCATCGAGCTCGTCGAGATGGAGGTGCGCGAGCTCCTCTCCGAGTACGAGTTCCCGGGCGACGACATCCCCGTGGTCCGCGTTGCCGCCTTCCCGGCGCTGCAGGGCGACGCCAAGTGGGGCGACTCGATCGCCGAGCTCATGCAGGCCGTGGACGACTACATCCCGACCCCCGAGCGTGAGACCGACAAGCCGTTCCTCATGCCCGTCGAGGACGTCTTCACGATCACCGGTCGCGGCACCGTCATCACCGGTCGCATCGAGCGTGGCATCGTCAAGGTCAACGAGGAGGTCGAGATCATCGGCATCCGCGAGGGCTCGCAGAAGAGCACCGTCACCGGTGTCGAGATGTTCCGCAAGCTCCTCGACGAGGGCCAGGCCGGCGAGAACGTCGGTCTGCTCCTCCGTGGCACGAAGCGCGAGGACGTGGAGCGCGGCATGGTCGTGATCAAGCCGGGCACGACCACCCCGCACACCAACTTCGAGGCCTCGGTCTACATCCTCAGCAAGGACGAGGGCGGCCGTCACACGCCGTTCTTCAACAACTACCGCCCGCAGTTCTACTTCCGTACGACTGACGTGACCGGTGTTGTGACCCTGCCCGAGGGCACCGAGATGGTCATGCCGGGTGACAACACCGAGATGTCGGTCGAGCTCATCCAGCCCATCGCGATGGACGAGGGCCTGCGCTTCGCCATCCGCGAGGGTGGCCGCACGGTCGGCGCCGGCCGCGTCGTCAAGATCACCAAGTGATCACCGCCGGTCACTGACCGGCACCGCAGCACCCGAGACCCCGTCTCCCGCAAGGGAGGCGGGGTCTCGTGCGTCCGACTCAGGCGGCCCACGGCGGCGGCAGCAGGCCGTGGTCGCACAGCAGCAGCTCGACCCGCTCGCGCTCGTGGTCGAGCTCGCTGCCCGGTGGCAGCAGCTGCAGGAGGTGGGCGACGCCCGCCATGTCGGCGGCCTCGCCCAGCACGCGGTCGTAGGCCTGGCGGCAGCCCTCGTACTTCGCGAAGCGCATGCCCCCGCGGTGGAAGGCGGCGTTCAGCCGGCGCAGGTCGGCACCCACTTGCTCGATGGGGCGGTGCATCGGTAGCACGTCGGCGTCGTGCCCGCGACGCCGCCGGACCCGTCGCACCAACCGGGCGGCCGCGCGGTAGCCACGCCACTCGTCGATCTCGCCGACGAGGGTGGCCACCACCACCCGCGCGAGCATGGCGACGAGCAGCATCGCACCGAAGGTGGCGAGCCAGCCGGTCATCGCTCCACCGTACGCCGGTCGCGACCACCCGGACGGCACGATGGTGGGATGGGATTCACCAGGGCCGAGCTCGAGTCGTTCCGCGACGTGGAGGTGCCCGACCTGCTCCCGGCGCCCGGTGAGCCGCTGCGCCTGCTGTTCGTCGGCATCAACCCCGGGCTGTGGACCGCCGCCACGCAGTTGCACTTCGCGCGTCCGGGCAACCGGTTCTACCCCGCGCTGCTGCGCGCAGGGATCGTGCCGCGGCCCATCGACCCGTCCGCCGGCATGACCGACGACGACCGTGACGCCCTGCGAGCGCGGGGGATCGGCATCACCAACGTCGTCGCGCGTGCCACGGCGCGTGCCGACGAGCTCGGGGTCGAGGAGCTCAGGGAGGGCGGACGGCGGCTGCGCGCCCTGGTGGCCGACCGGCGGCCGGCCGTCGTGGCGGTCGCCGGCATCACGGCCTACCGCACGGCCTTCGGTGAGCGCACGGCCCAGGTCGGCGAGCAGGAGTCGGGCTGGGGTGCCTCACGCGTCTTCGTCGTCCCCAACCCGTCGGGGCTCAACGCGCACGAGACGGTCGACTCGCTGGCGACGGCGTACGCCGCGGCCGCGCGTGCCGCGGGCGTGCTCGGGGGCTGAGGAGGCCTCAGCCGACCAGCGCCTCCACCGCGCCCCGGAAGACCGAGGTGTGGGCGTCGACGTCGGCCTGCGTGTGGAACGGCGAGAAGAGCGACATGTTGTGGAAGGGGGCCAGCAGCACGCCCCGGTTCACCGTCCAGAGGTGGAAGAACGCGTCGAGGTCCTCGTCGACCGCCGCCGCGGCCTCGGCGCCGGCGCGCGGGGGCGGGCAGAACCAGTACTCCGCGCGGCAGCCGAGCCGCTGCACGTGCCACGGCAGGTCGTGCTCGTCGATGATGCCCTGGATGCCGTCGGTGAACGACTCCGCCAGCGGGACGGCGACGTCGAAGTCCTCCTGCCGCAGCGCGGTGGACAGCGTCGCGCGCACGGCGGCCATCGCGAGCGCGGAGCCCGACAGCGTGCCGCCGACGCCGGCCACGTCGATGTCGTGGCCCAGCATCGGCCCCTCGAGGCGCTCGGCGACCTCGGCGGTCATGCCGTAGGCCGCGACGGCGATGCCGCCGCCGATGGGCTTGCCGATCACCACGAAGTCGGGCTCGAGGCCCCAGGCAGCGGTGGCGCCACCGGGCCCCGCGCAGATGGTGTGGGTCTCGTCGTTCACGAGCAGCACGCCGTGCCTGCGGGTGACCTCCCGCACCCCCTCGAGGTAGCCCTCGTCGGGGAGCACGATGCCGATGTTGGTGAGGGCGGGCTCCATCAGCAGGCACGCGACGTCGCCCGCTGCGAGCCGGGAGTCGAGCGCGTCGAGGTCGTTGAACGGCACCACGGCCGTCGTCTGCGCCACGTCCACCTGCGGGCCGAGGGCCCCCGGTCGCGCCACGACGCGGTCGCCGGCCCGACCGTGCTCGAGCACGCCGAGCGTCTCGTCGACGGTGCCGTGGTAGCACCAGTCCATGACCGCGATCCGGGGCCGGCCCGTGAGGTGCCGGGCGAAGCGGAGCACGAAGCGGTTGGCGTCCGTGGCCGTCATCGCCATCTGCCAGCGGGGGAGTCCGAAGCGCCGGCTCAGCTCCCCGGCCACCCAGGCTGCGTCGGTGGAGGGCAGCATCGTGGTGATGCCGAGCTCGGTGCGCTCGCGCACCGCCTCCGCCACCGCGGGCAGGCAGTGGCCGGTCATCGACCCGGTGTCACCCAGGCACAGGTCGACGTGGTCGATCCCGTCGACGTCGGTGAAGTGCCCGCCGCCGGCGGACTGCACGAAGAGCGGGAACGAGCCCGGCCACCGGGTCATCCACGGCATCGGCACGCCGGCCAGCAGGTGCTCGCCGGCCTCGCGCGCCAGCCTCGCCGAGGTCGGGTGCAGGTCGACGAACCGCTGCTCCTCCTCGGCCTGGAGGGCCTTGAGCCGGTCGCGGTCGACGCTCACAGCGCGCTGCCGACGTACTTGGTCTCGAGGTACTCCTCGATCCCCTCGAAGCCGCCCTCGCGGCCGAAGCCGGAGTGCTTCACGCCGCCGAAGGGCGCCGCGGGGTTGGACACGATGCCGGTGTTGACGCCGACCATGCCGAACTCGAGCGCCTCGCTGACGCGCAGCACCCGCGCGTGGTCGCGGGTGAAGACGTAGGCGACCAGGCCGTACTCGGTGTCGTTGGCGCGCCGCACCGCCTCGTCCTCGTCGCGGAACGTCGAGACCGGGGCCACCGGCCCGAAGATCTCCTCGCGGAACACCCGCGCGGAGGCAGGTACGTCGACGAGCACCGTGGGCGGGTAGAAGTGGCCGGGGCCCTCGGGGACCTGCCCGCCGACCAGCGCGCGGGCGCCACCCGACACGGCGTCCTGCACCAGCTCGTGGACCCCGGTGCGGGCCTTCTCGGTGATGAGGGGGCCGACGTCGACGCCGTCGGCGGTGCCGTCGCCGACCTGCAGCGCGCCCATCCGCTCGGCCAGCCGGGACGAGAACTCCTCGGCGACCGACTCGTGGATGAGGAAGCGGTTGGCCGAGGTGCAGGCCTCGCCAATGTTGCGCATCTTGGCGAGCATCGCCCCGTCGACCGCGGCGTCGAGGTCGGCGTCGTCGAAGACCACGAAGGGAGCGTTGCCGCCGAGCTCCATCGAGACCCGGAGCAGCTGGTCGGAGGCCTGGGCGACGAGGACCTTGCCGACCGCTGTGGAGCCGGTGAAGGTGAGCTTGCGCAGCCGGCTGTCGCGGATGAGCGGCTCGCACACCCCGCCGGAGTCGGTGGTGGTGACGACGTTGAGGACCCCGGCGGGCAGGCCCACCTCCTCGAGCAGGCCGGCGAGGGCCAGCATGGTCAACGGGGTCTCGGCGGCGGGCTTGACGACCATGGTGCAGCCGGCGGCGATCGCGGGCCCGATCTTGCGGGTGCCCATGGCCAGCGGGAAGTTCCAGGGAGTGATCATCAGCGTGGGGCCGACCGGGCCCTTCATCGTGATGAGGCGGGTGTTGCCGGCCGGTGCGGGGGAGTAGCGCCCGTGGACGCGGACGGCCTCCTCGGAGAACCAGCGGAAGAACTCGGCGCCGTAGGTCACCTCCCCGCGGGCCTCGGCGAGCGTCTTGCCCATCTCCAGCGTCATCAGGCGCGCGAAGTCGTCGGCCCTTTCGGTCAGCAGCTCGAAGGCGCTGCGCAGGATCTCGCCGCGCAGGCGCGGCTCGGTCGTGCGCCACTCGCGCTGGGCCTCGGCCGCCGCGGCAAGGGCGCGCTCGCCGTCGGCGGGCGAGGCGTCCGCGACGGTGGTGAGCACGCGGTCGTCGGCGGGGTTGCGCACCTCGAAGGTGGCGCCGCCGGTGGCGTCGACCCACTCGCCGCCGACGAGGAGCTGGCGGGGCACGGTCCGGATCACGGTGTCGTCGATGTCTGCCATCACTCCACCTTGCCACTCGGTGCTGCAGCGACGGCCGCGTCGAAGGCCGCCTCGAAGATGTCGAGCCCCTCGCCGAGGAGGTCGTCGCCGATCGCGAGCGGCGGCAGGAAGCGGAACACGTTGCCGAAGGTGCCGCAGGTCAGGGTGACCAGGCCCTGCGCGGAGCAGGCGCGGTGGATCGCGCCGGCGAGCGCCGGGTCGGGCGTGCGCCCCGGGCCGTCGCTGACGAGCTCCACCGCGAGCATGGCGCCCCGTCCGCGGATGTCGCCGACGCGCTCGGGGTGCCGCACCGCCAGCGCCTCGAGCCGCGGGACGAACGCCTTCTCGATCTCGCGCGCGCGGGCCGGGAGGTCCTCGGCCTGCATCGTCTCGATGGCCGCGAGCGCGGCGGCGCAGGCCACGGGGTTGCCGCCGTAGGTGCCGCCCAGGCCACCCACGTGCACCGAGTCCATCACCTCGGCGCGGCCGGTGACGGCGGCGAGCGGCAGGCCGCCGGCCATGCCCTTCGCGGTCGTGACGAGGTCGGGCACGACGCCCTCGTGGTCGCAGGCGAACCAGTCGCCCGTGCGGGCGAACCCGGTCTGGATCTCGTCGGCGATCAGCAGGATGCCGTTGTCGCGGCACCACTCGGCGACCCGCGGCAGCCAGCCCGGCGGGGGCACGATGAAGCCGCCCTCGCCCTGGATCGGCTCGATGAGCACCGCGGCGCAGCTGTCCTCGCCGACCTGGGTGTGCACCGTCGTGACGAACGCGTCGAACGCCTCGTCCGCGCACGCCTCGGCCCCGCCCGGCCAGCGGTAGGGGTAGGCCATCGGCGCGCGGTAGATCTCGCCGGCGAAGGGCCCGAAGCCGTGCTTGTAGGGCATCGTCTTCGCGGTCAGCGCCATCGTGAGGTTCGTGCGCCCGTGGTAGGCGTGGTCGAAGACCACGATCGCGTCGCGGCCCGTGTGGTGGCGTGCGACCTTGACGGCGTTCTCCACCGCCTCGGCGCCGGAGTTGAAGAGCGCGGAGCGCTTCTCATGGCTCCCCGGCGTCAGCTCGGCGAGCTTCTCGCAGACCGCGACGTACTCCTCGTAGGGGGTCACCATGAAGCAGGTGTGCGTGAAGTCGGCGACCTGGCGCTGCACCGCCTCCACGACGCGCGGTGCGGCGTTGCCGACGGTCGTCACCGCGATCCCGGAGCCGAAGTCGATGAGCTGGTTGCCGTCGACGTCGCGCAGGATGCCGCCGCCCGCCTGCTCGACGTAGACCGGCAGCGTGGTGCCGACGCCGGCCGACACGGCCGCCTGCTTGCGCGCCTGCAGCTCCTGCGAGCGCGGCCCGGGGATCTCGGTGGCCAGGATGCGTTGCTGGGAGAGGGTCATCAGTCGTCCTTGGTCCGGTCCTCGAGGCCCCACGGGGATCCGTAGCCCTCGGGCTTGGGTGCGGCGAGCAGGTCGAGGAACGGCCGCGGTGGCAGCGCCTCGGGGCCGAGCACGCCGGTGCCCGACCACGTGCCGGTGGCGAGCAGCTCGAGCGCCACCACCGGGTTGATCGCGGTCTGCCACACCACGCACTGCGCGCCGTAGTCGCGCATCGAGTCGGCGTTGTCGACCACGTGGTAGAGGTACGTCGAGCGCGGCGCGCCGTCCTTGCCGGTGCCGGTGACGAAGACGCCCGCGCACGTCCTGCCCTCCATGCGGGGCCCGATCGTCGCGGGGTCGGGCAGGCACGCGGCCACCACGTCACGCGGCGAGACCTGCACGCCCTTCACCGTGACCGGGTCGGTCGAGTCGAGACCGAGCGTGTGCAGGGTGCGCAGGATGGAGATCATCTCCTCTCCCAGGCCGTACTTGAAGGTGACCCGGTCCGCCTCGAGCCAGCGCGGCATGAGCAGCACCTCCTCGTGCTCCACGTGCACGCACTCCACCGGGCCGATCCCCTCGGGGAAGTCGAAGACCTCGGGCTCGGAGAAGGGCGGCAGCGTGAAGAACCCCTGCTCCAGGTCGCCACCGCCCCTCTCGCGCTCCCACACCACCGGGGGGTTGAGGCACTCCTCGATGATCGTCCACATCGAGAAGCCGGGCGCGAAGACCTCGTTGCCGTCGTCGTCGCGGATGACGAGGTTGGCGCCGTCGCGGGTGCCGAGCTCGTCGATGTGGTCGAAGAGCTCGTCGGCGGCGTAGCGGGCGAAGACGTCGGAGAGCCCAGGCTCGACGCCGATGCCGAGCAGGGCGAGCCTGCCCGCCGCCTCCCACTCGCCGGCCCGCGCGAACTGCTCGTCGCCCAGCTTCACGCCGACCTTCTCGTGCGGGGCGTCGGGGTGCGGCGCCGACAGGCTCATCGCCATGTCGAGGTAGTCGGCTCCGGCAGCGAGCGCGCCGGTGAAGATCGGCATCACGAACCGCGGGTCGACGGCGTTGAAGACGTGGGTCGCACGCACCTCCCGGGCGAGCGCCGCCACGGCGTCGGCGTCGGAGGCGTCCACCTGCGCGGCGCTGAAGCGCCCCTCGCCCGTACGCCGTCCGCCTGCCGCGGCGACGGTGTGCTCGGCTCGCGCCAGGTCGTAGTCGGCGACCACCCAGGCCTCGAAGAAGTCGCGCTCGACCGCGATCCGGGCCGCGGCGTCGCCGACGCCTCCGGCCCCGACCATCAGCACGCGCATCGGCTCAGGCATCGATCCTCATTCCTTGTAGCGGGACGCCCGCAGCGAGCTCACGACCTGCGCGCCGACGACGAGCAGGACGGCGAGCACGAACATCGAGAAGCCGATGACGTTGGCCTCGGCGGGGATGCCGCGACGCGAGGCGACGTAGACGAACTTGGGGAAGGTGGACTCGTTGCCCGAGACGAAGTTGGTGATGATGAAGTCGTCGAAGGACAGCGAGAAGGCGAGCATCGCCGCGCCCAGGATGCCCGGCAGGATCAGCGGGAAGGTGACCTTCCAGAAGGTCTGCGCCGGGCTGGCGTAGAGGTCCTGCGCGGCCTCCTCGATCCGGGGGTCGAGCGACTGGATCCGGGCCTTGACCGTGACCACCACGAAGCTCAGGCAGAACATGATGTGGGCGAACACGATCGTGGTGAAGCCCAGGCTGATGCCGACGTTGGCGAAGCCCTGCACGAAGATCGTCAGCAGGGCGGCGCCCATCACGATCTCGGGCGTGGCCATCGGCACGAAGATCAGCACGTTGCTCGCGGCCTTGCCGCGGAAGCGGTAGCGGACCATGGCCAGCGCCATCAGGGTGCCCAGCACGGTCGCCACCACCGTGGAGATCGCGCCCACCTGCAGCGAGGTCACGAGCGACTCGCACGCCCCGGCGACGCGGCACGGGTCCTGCCAGTGCTTCCAGGTGAAGCCCTGCCACACGATGTTGGTCTTGCCGTGGTCGTTGAAGGAGAACGCGAACGTGTAGGCGACCGGCAGGAACAGGTAGAGCAGCACCAGGATCGCCGACAGGATCGCGAAGTGGTTGGCCAGCCACAGCTGGACCCGCTTCGCGCCCGAGGGCCGGTAGGCCGGGGAGGCCACGGGGGTCTGGTCGGTCGTCGTCATCGCAGCCACCTCACACCAGCTCGTCGGTGCCGAAGCGGCGGACGTAGAGGAACACCATCGCCAGGATCGCGGCCATCAGCGTGAACGACAGCGCGGCCGCCACGGGGTAGCCGCCGGGCACGGCGAGGAACTGGTCGTTGATGACGTTGCCGACCATCTTGCCGCGCTGCGGGCCGAGGAGCTCCATGTTGACGAAGTCGCCGGCGGCAGGGATGAAGGTCAGCAGCGTCCCGGCGAGCACGCCGGGCATCGACATCGGCAAGGTCACCGTCCGGAAGGTCGTGAAGCCGTTGGCGTAGAGGTCGCCGCCGGCCTCGATCACGCGCGGGTCGGCCCGCTCGAGGGAGGCGTAGATCGGCAGCACCATGAAGGGCAGGAAGTTGTAGGTCAGGCCCGCGACGACCGCGACCGGGGTGTTGATGATGTGCCCGCCCGGCAGCAGGTGCAGGAAGTTCAGCACCGCGGCGACCGGCCCCTCGTCGGCCAGGATCTGCGACCAGGCGAAGGTGCGCAGGATGAAGGAGGTGAAGAAGGGCGCGACGACGCAGATCATCATCAGGTTGCGCCACCGCCCGGCCTTGAACGCCATGGCGTAGGCCAGCGGGTAGGCCACGACGAAGGCGAGGAAGGTCGCGAGGCCGGCGTAGAGGAAGGACCGCGCGAAGTGCGGGGCGTAGTCGGTCAGCGCGCTGAGGTAGTTCTCGAAGTTGAGGTCGCGGTAGTAGTAGCCGGGGAAGCCCGGGAACCGGCTCTGCAGGCTCACCGCCGCCAGCTGCACCAGCGGCAGGATGAAGAACACCCCGAGCCACAACACCCCCGGCAGCAGCAGGAGGTACGCCGTCCAGCTGCGCTTCTCCGTCTCCGGTGCAGGTGCCGTCGGGTGGACCGCGGGGTCGCCGGCCACCTGCGAGACCTGCGCGAGCGAGCTCACGCCTCCTCCACGGGCACGCCGAACGCGTGGCCGGGGTTCCAGGTCAGCCAGACCTCGTCACCGGGACGCAGGTCGATCGGCTCGACGTCGAGGTTCTGCTCGTAGCAGCTCCACGTGGCGCCGCTCGGCATGTCGACGAGGTAGCTGGTCGCCACGCCGAGGAAGGACACGTCGCGGACCACGCCCTTGACGTCGTTGCCGACGCCCTGCGGCTGCTGGCGCGACACCGTCACCTTCTCGGGGCGTACGCCGAAGAGCACCTCGCCGTCGTGCACCTGCGAGCGGGCCCGGGAGATCTTCACCTTGGTGCCGAAGACGTCGGCGACCAGGTGCTCGCCGTCGGTGCCCTCGATGGCACCCACGCCGGTGTTGGCCTGGCCGAGGAAGTTCGCGACGAAGCGCGTGCGCGGGAGGTCGTAGAGGTGCGCGGGCGGCCCGAGCTGCTCGATGTGGCCCTTGTTCATCACCGCGACGGTGTCGGCCATGGTCATGGCCTCCTCCTGGTCGTGGGTGACGTGGATGAAGGTCAGGCCGACCTCGGTCTGGATCCGTTTGAGCTCGACCTGCATCTCGCGGCGCAGCTTGAGGTCGAGCGCGCCGAGGGGCTCGTCGAGCAGCAGCACCTCGGGGTGGTTCACCAGGGCTCGCGCCAGCGCCACGCGCTGCTGCTGCCCGCCCGAGAGCTGGTGCGGCTTGCGACCGGCGAACTGCGTCATCTGCACGAGCTCGAGCGCGTCGTCGGTGCGCGTCGAGGCGTCCTTGTCCTTGCGGCGCTTGGGCCCGAAGGCCACGTTGTCGCGGATGGTGAGGTGCGGGAACAGTGCGTAGGACTGGAACACCGTGTTGACCGGGCGCTCGTAGGGACGCGAGCCGGTGAGGTCGGTGTCGCCGATCATCACGCGACCGGCGGTGGGCTGCTCGAGCCCGGCCACCATGCGCAACGTCGTGGTCTTGCCGCAGCCCGACGGGCCGAGCAGGGCGAAGAACGACCCGCGGGGGACCGTCAGGTCGATGCCGTCGACGGCGGTGAAGTCGCCGAAGGTCTTGGTCACGCTCTCGAGCTGGAGGTCGCCGCGCGCCTCCTTGAATCCGGCCATGTCAGTTCCCCATCACCTTCGTGGACCACAGGTCGGCGAACTCGATGTCCTCGTCGGCGTCGAGCACGCGGAACGACTGGATGTTGTTGTCGGCGATGAACTCCGCGGTCGGGAAGATCCACGGGCTCTCGGCGAGGTCGGGGTCGAGCTTCTCCATCTCCGCCTGGGCGCCGTCGACCGGGCAGACGTAGTTGACCCAGGCGGCGACCTGGGCGGCGACCGCCGGGTCGTAGTAGTAGTCCATGAGCCGCTGGGCGTTGCTGCGGTGGGTCGAGGTGATCGGCACCATCATGTTGTCCGACCACAGGGTGCCGCCGGACTCGGGGATGGTGAAGGTCCAGTTGGGGTCCTCGGTGTCGTAGGCGAGGACGAAGATGTCGCCGCTCCACGTGATGCCCGCGACCGCGTTGCCGCTGGTGAGGTCCTCCATGTAGGAGTTGCCCTTCACCTTGCGGATGTAGCCGTCCTCGATCTTGCCCTCGATGAAGTCCAGCGCCTTCTCGAACTCCGCCTTGCCCCAGCCGCTCTCGATGTCGACGCCCTGCGCCTGCATCACGAGCCCGGCGGTGTCGCGGAACTCCGAGAGCACCACGATGCGGCCCTTCAGGTCGTCGGCCCACAGGTCGTCGAGCGTCTTCAGCTCACGCCCGACCTTCTCCTTGTTGTAGCCGATCCCGGCGAAGCCGCTCTGCCAGGTGATCGAGTGCGTCCGGCCCGGGTCGAAGGAGACGTCCTTGAGCGGCTGCAGCAGGTTGCTGACCACGTTGGGCATCTGGATCAGCTCGAGCGGCTGGCACAGCTGGTCGCGGATCACGCGCGAGGCCATCCAGTCGGTGAGCGTGAAGATGTCACGGTCGATGCTCTGCCCGGCGCGCAGCTGCGGGGCGACCTTGGCGTAGTAGGAATCGTTGTCGTCGACGTCCTCGCTGTAGGTGACCTTGATCCCGGTCTTCTGCATGAAGGCCTCGAGCGTGGGGGACTTCGTCTCCTTGCCGTTCATGTCGAGGTAGGCCGTCCAGTTGGCCCACTTGAGGATCTTCTCCTTGTCCGACAGGTCCGTCGGCAGGTCCAGGCTGGCCGCCCCTCCCGACGGTGGCTCCGGCGGGGCGCAGCCGGTGAGGGCGAGCCCGGTGCCGGCGGCGAGCCCGGTGCCCAGCAGCGCGCGGCGGCTGAGACCGCCGGACGCCGCCTGGGTGAGGGCGGCCGCCGGTGGCGACAGGGGGCGCCGTGCCCGGCGCGGGATCGGTGTCATCAGTGCAGTCCTCCGGTCGGCCCCGAATGGGTGGTGTGGTGGGGGAGCTGGGTCGCTCAGCCCTCGATGTTGGCCATGACGTGCTTGATGCGGGTGTAGTCCTCGAAGCCGTACATCGAGAGGTCCTTGCCGTAGCCCGACTTCTTGTAGCCCCCGTGCGGCATCTCCGCGACGAGCGGGATGTGGGTGTTGATCCACACGCAGCCGAAGTCGAGCGCCTTCGACATCCGCATCGCCCGACCGAAGTCCTTGGTCCACACCGACGACGCCAGGCCGTAGTCGACGCCGTTGGCCCAGCGCACGGCCTCGGCCTCGTCGGTGAAGCGCTGCACGGTGATGACGGGGCCGAAGATCTCGTTCTGGATCGCGTCGTCGTCCTGCTGCAGTCCGGAGAGCACGGTGGGCTCGAGGTAGAAGCCGTCGCCGAGGTCCGTACGCCGGTTCCCGCCGGCTGCGACGCTCGCGTGCGAGGGCAGGCGATCGATGAAACCGCTCACGTGGGCGAGCTGGCGCGCGTTGTTGACCGGCCCGAAGAGCGCGTCGGCGTCGTCGGGCAGCCCGACCGGCGCCGAGCTGCGGGCGTAGTCGGACAGGGCGGCGACGAAGTCGTCGTGGATCCCCGGCGCGGCGAGCACCCGGGTGGCGGCCGTGCAGTCCTGGCCGGCGTTGAAGTAGCCGGCGATCGCGATGCCCTCGACCGCGGCCTCGATGTCGGCGTCGTCGAACACCACGACGGGTGCCTTGCCGCCGAGCTCGAGGTGCACCCGCTTCACCTGCGGCGCGGCGCTGGCCGCGACCTCGGCGCCGGCGCGGACCGAGCCGGTGATCGCGACGAGGCCCGGCGTGCGGTGCTCGACGAGCAGCCGGCCGGTCTCGCGGTCGCCGGTCACCACGTTGAGCGTGCCCGGCGGCAGGTGCGCCGCCGCCAGCTCCGCGAGGCGCAGCGTGCTCTCGGGCGTGGTGTCGCTGGGCTTGAGCACCACGGTGTTGCCGGCCGCGAGCGCGGGGCCGATCTTCCACACGGCCATCAGCAGGGGGTAGTTCCACGGCGTCACCTGGCCCACCACGCCGATGGGCTCGCGGCGGATCCACGAGGTGTGGCCGGCCATGTACTCGCCGGCCGCCTTGCCCTCCAGCACCCGTGCCGCGCCGGCGAAGAACCGCAGCTGGTCGACCATCGGCGGGATCTCCTCGCTCGCGGTGAGCGCCTTGACCTTCCCGGTGTTCTCCGACTCGAGCGCGATGAGCTCCTCGGCGTGCTCCTCGATCGAGTCGGCGATCTTCAGCAGCGCCTGCTGGCGCTCGCTCGGCGTCGTGCTGCCCCACTCCCCGAAGGCACGGTCGGCGGCCTCGTAGGCGGCGTCGACCTCCTCGGCGCCGGAGATGGGCGCGTGGGCCACGACCTGTCCCGTGGCGGGGTTGACGACCTCGCTCGTGGCTCCGGAACCGCCGTCGACGTAGGCGCCTCCGATGAAGTTGCGCAGCGTGCGTGGGCTGGTCACGTGGATCCCTCCGGTCGGGTGCGGTGAGGCGAGACTAGGACGGCAGGCGGGCAGATCGCCATAGTCCAGACCAAAGAAACTGTCGGAATCGCAGATTTAACAGCTGCGAAATGCGGAATCCACGTGTCGCGGCTTGCAAACCGGGCCTCCGGCACAGCACGATGTGCCCATGAGTGGTGCCCATGAGTGAGCCATCCGTGAAGCTCGACGCGACCGCGAAGCGCATCATCGAGCTCCTCCAGGAGGACGGCCGCATCTCCTACGCCGCGATCGCCAAGGCGGTGGGCCTCTCGGAGGCAGCCGCCCGTGCGCGGGTGCAGAAGCTGCTCGACTCCGACGTCATGCAGGTCGTCGCGGTGACCGACCCCACCCAGGTCGGGTTCACCCGCCAGGCGATGATCGGCGTGCGCACCGAGGGCGACCCCATGAAGGTGGGGGACCGGCTCGCGGAGGTGGCCGAGGTCGACTACGTCGTCACCACCGCCGGCAGCTTCGACCTCCTCGTCGAGGTGGTGTGCGAGGACGACCCGCACCTGCTCGACGTGATCCGCCAAGTCCGTGAGCTCGACGGCGTGGTCTCCTCCGAGACCTTCGTCTACCTCAAGCTCAACAAGCAGCACTACAACTGGGGAACACGATGACCCATCACCTCGACCACGAATCCTTCGACTACCAGGCGGCCGGTCGCGACCACCTGTGGCTGCACTTCACCCGGCACTCGACCTACGAGAACGGCGGCGAGATGCCGCTCATCGTCAAGGGCGAGGGGCACAAGATCTGGGACAGCCACGGACGCGAGTACATCGACGGGCTCGCCGGCCTGTTCGTCGTCCAGGTGGGCCACGGCCGCGAGGAGCTCGCGGAGGCCGCGGCGAAGCAGGCCAAGGAGCTGGCGTTCTTCCCGCTCTGGTCCTTCGCCCACCCGCGCGCCGTGGAGCTCGCCGACCGGATCGCCGCGATGGCGCCCGGCGACCTCAACCGTGTCTTCTTCACCACCGGCGGCGGCGAGGCCGTCGAGTCGGCCTGGAAGCTGGCCAAGCAGTACTACAAGCTCACCGGCAAGCCCGGCAAGCACAAGGTGATCTCGCGCGCCGTGGCCTACCACGGCACCCCGCAGGGCGCGCTCTCCATCACCGGCATCCCGCCGCTGAAGGAGATGTTCGAGCCGCTCGTGCCGGGCGCGCACAAGGTGCCCAACACCAACTTCTACCGCCGCCCGGACTACGTCGGCGACGACGAGAAGGCCTTCGGCCGCTGGGCTGCCGACCGGATCGCGGAGGCCATCGAGTTCGAGGGCCCCGACACGGTGGCCGCGGTGTTCCTCGAGCCGGTGCAGAACGCCGGCGGGTGCTTCCCGCCGCCTCCCGGCTACTTCGAGCGGGTGCGAGAGATCTGTGACGAGTACGACGTCCTGCTGGTCTCCGACGAGGTGATCTGCGCCTTCGGCCGGGTGGGGGAGATGTTCGGCGCGACCGAGTTCGGCTACCAGCCCGACATCATCACCTGCGCCAAGGGCATGACCTCGGGCTACTCGCCGATCGGCGCGATGATCGCCAGCGACCGGCTCTTCGAGCCGTTCAAGTCGGGCACCACGGCGTACGCCCACGGCTACACCTTCGGCGGGCACCCCGTGTCGTCCGCCGTGGCGCTGGCCAACCTCGACATCTTCGAGCGCGAGGGCCTCACCGACCACGTCCAGCAGAACGCCCCGGCGTTCCGCTCGACGCTGGAGAAGCTGCTCGACATCCCGATCGTCGGCGACGTGCGCGGCCACGGCTACTTCTACGGCATCGAGCTGGTCAAGGACCGCGAGACCAAGGAGACCTTCGACGACGCCGAGTCCGAGCGGCTGCTGCGCGGCTACCTCTCCGGCGCGCTGTGGGAGGCCGGCCTCTACTGCCGCGCCGACGACCGCGGCGACCCGGTCATCCAGCTCGCGCCGCCGCTGATCATCGGCCAGACGGAGTTCGACGACATCGAGCAGCGGCTGCGCTCGGTGCTCACCGGAGCCCTGGCGCACCTCTGAGGCCCGGCTCCGTGAGGCCTCGGTGATGTGCGTGGGGCCGGGTGTTCGGTGAGGATGTGCGGCGTGAACGACGTCGTACGCCCTGCCCGCCCGCACCACAAGCTCACCGAGGACGGGCGTCGCATGCGCGAGGTCCTCACCTACTCCCGGCGCGGCAGCAGGTTCACCCCGCGGCAGGCCGAGTCGTGGGCGGCCCACCAGGCCGAGTGGGTCATCCCCGAGGAGGCCGTCGACCGGCCCGGCTTCTCGCTGGTTGAGCGGTTCGGGCGCGAGGCCCCGCTCGTCGTCGAGATCGGGTCGGGCATCGGTGAGGCGACGGCCGTCCTGGCGGCCGCGCGCCCAGAGGTCAACGTGCTCGCCCTCGAGGTGTGGCTCCCCGGCGTGGCCGACTCGCTGTGGCGGGTGGCCGAGGCGGGCGCCGACAACGTGCGCTTCTGCTCCGTCGACGCGGTGTGGTCGCTCGAGCACCTGCTCGCCCCGGGAAGCCTGACCGAGCTCTGGACCTTCTTCCCCGACCCCTGGCGCAAGACCAAGCACCACAAGCGCCGCCTGGTGAACCCGGCCAACGCCGCCCTCGCCTCGTCGCGACTCGTGCCGGGCGGCGCCTGGCGCCTGGCGACCGACTGGGCCGACTACGCCGAGCAGATGCGCGAGGTCCTCGACGCCGAGCCCACGCTCCAGGGCGGCCCCGTCGAGCGCTGGGACGAGCGACCGGTCACGCGCTTCGAGCGCAAGGGCCGCGACGTCGGCCGCGACATCAGCGACTTCCTCTACCGCCGCACGGGCTGAGCCGGCTGCGATTTGGCGTGGGCGTGGGGAGTCTGCCAAGATGTTCCGGTTGCTCCGGCGGGTCGCCGGGGTGCGGCACACCTTGACTTCTGAATCGCGTCTCCTTTGATCGAGCCAGTCGTCACGCGTGCACCGCACCGGATCGAGAAGCCCTCGATCGGAGACCCGACCAGATCCGACAACCGTCGGGTGCCACCCAGAGCAGTACGACGTCCCCCCGGGGTCGTGTCACGAGCCAGCCCGTTTTTCCAGTTGGCAGCGCGACACGCCCGACCGCGGGGGTCGGAGGGTGGAGGAGAGACAGGCGGTGCCCGCCCACCAGGGGTCGGGAACCGAAACCAGACCAGGCGTACGAGATCGAAGAGGACAGGGACCTATGGCGGGACAGAAGATCCGCATCAGGCTCAAGGCCTATGACCACGAGGTGATCGACACCTCGGCGCGGAAGATCGTGGACACCGTCACCCGTACGGGTGCGAAGGTCGCCGGCCCTGTGCCGCTGCCGACCGAGAAGAACGTGTACTGCGTCATCCGTTCGCCCCACAAGTACAAGGACTCCCGCGAGCACTTCGAGATGCGCACCCACAAGCGCCTCATCGACATCATCGACCCGACGCCGAAGACCGTCGACTCGCTGATGCGTCTCGACCTGCCCGCCGGTGTCGACATCGAGATCAAGCTCTGAGGCTGACATGACGAACACTTTTGAGCGCAACGCGAAGGGACTGCTGGGCACCAAGCTCGGCATGACCCAGCTGTGGGACGAGAACAACAAGGTCGTCCCCGTCACCGTGATCGCGGCCGCGACCAACGTCGTGACCCAGGTCCGCCGGCCCGAGGTGGACGGCTACAACGCCATCCAGGTCGGCTTCGGCGAGATCGAGGCCCGCAAGGTCAACTCGCCCGAGGCCGGTCACTTCTCCAAGGCCGGTGTCACCCCGCGCCGTCACGTCGCGGAGATCCGCACCGCTGACGCCGCGAGCTACACCGTGGGCCAGGAGATCGGCGTCGACACCTTCGCCGCCGGCGAGGAGATCGACGTCACCGGCACCAGCAAGGGCAAGGGCTTCGCCGGTGTCATGAAGCGTCACGGCTTCCACGGTGTCTCCGCCTCGCACGGTGCCCACCGCAACCACCGCAAGCCGGGCTCGATCGGCGCCTGCGCCACCCCGGGTCGCGTGTTCAAGGGCACCCGCATGGCGGGCCGCATGGGCAACGACACGGTGACCACCCAGAACCTGACGGTGCACGCCGTCGACGCCGACAAGGGCCTGATCCTGCTCAAGGGTGCCGTTCCCGGCCCCCGCGGCGGGCTCGTCATGCTCCGCTCGGCTGCCAAGAAGACGCAGGAGGCCTGAGCATGGCTGTCAAGACCGTCAAGGTCGACCTCCCCGCCGAGATCTTCGACGTCGAGGTCAACATCCCCCTGATCCACCAGGTCGTGGTCGCCCAGCAGGCTGCTGCGCGCCAGGGCACGCACGCCACCAAGACCCGCGCCGACGTGCGCGGTGGTGGCCGCAAGCCCTACAAGCAGAAGGGCACCGGCCGCGCCCGCCAGGGCTCGACCCGCGCTCCGCAGTTCGCCGGTGGTGGCGTCGTCCACGGCCCGCAGCCGCGCAGCTACGACCAGCGCACCCCCAAGAAGATGAAGGCCGCCGCCCTGCGCGGTGCCCTCTCCGACCGGGCCCGCAACGGTCGCGTCCACGTGGTCGACGCCCTGGTGACGGGTGACAAGCCCTCCACCAAGGGTGCGCTGGCCTCGCTGCTGTCGCTCACCGACCGCGTGGGCTACCTCGTGGTGCTCGAGCGCACCGACGCGATCACCTGGCTCTCGCTGCGCAACGCGCCCGAGGTCCACATCGTCGCCGTCGACCAGCTCAACACCTACGACGTGCTCAACTCCGACGACGTGGTGTTCACCAAGGGCGCCTACGACGTGTTCGTCGGTGGTGCCTCGGCCTCGGCCCCGGCCGCGAAGACCGTCGAGGTCGAGAAGACCGAGAAGCCCGCCGCGACCGAGCAGTCCTCCGACGAGCCGGCCCTGCCGGCCGGCGCGAAGGCCCCGCTCAAGAGCGGCAAGAACCCCAAGGGCTACGAGGTCCAGGGCCTGGAGTCCGGCACCTACCTCGTCGAGGGCGACGCCGACTACGACGCCGCCGCCGGTGACTTCTGGTTCAAGTCCGTCGAGGACGCCGAGGCCGCTGGTCTGACCCGTGCCGCCAAGGAGGACGACAAGTGAGCACCCTGCACAAGGACCACCGCGACGTGCTGATCGCGCCGGTCGTCTCCGAGAAGAGCTACGGCCTGCTCGACGCCAACAAGTACACCTTCATCGTCCACCCGGACGCCAACAAGACCGAGATCAAGATCGCGGTCGAGAAGGTCTTCGACGTCAAGGTCACCTCGGTCAACACGATCAACCGTCAGGGCAAGACCCGTCGCACCCGCTACGGCATGGGCAAGCGCCCCAACACCAAGCGCGCGATCGTCAGCCTCGCCGAGGGTCACCGCATCGACATCTTCGGAGGTCCGGTCTCCTGACCGGGCTCCTGACTAGGAACTGATATGGCTATCCGCAAGTACAAGCCGACCACCCCGGGCCGTCGTGGCTCGTCGGTGGCCGACTTCGTCGAGATCACCCGGACCACGCCCGAGAAGTCGCTGACGCGTCCGCTGCCCAAGAACGGTGGCCGCAACAACCAGGGCCGCATCACCACCCGTCACAAGGGTGGCGGGCACAAGCGCGCCTACCGCATCATCGACTTCCGTCGCTACGACAAGGACGGCGTGCCGGCCAAGGTCGCTCACATCGAGTACGACCCCAACCGCACCGCCCGCATCGCGCTGCTGCACTACGCCGACGGCGAGAAGCGCTACATCGTGGCGCCCAAGGGCCTGACGCAGGGCACCCCGGTCGAGTCCGGCCCCAACGCCGACATCAAGCCCGGCAACAACCTGCCGCTGCGCAACATCCCGGTCGGTACGACCATCCACTGCGTGGAGCTGCGTCCGGGCGGCGGCGCCAAGATCGCCCGCTCGGCCGGCAACTCCGCCCAGCTGGTGGCCCGTGAGGGCAGCCGCGCCACGCTGCGCATGCCCTCGGGCGAGATGCGCTTCGTCGACGTGCGCTGCCGCGCGACGATCGGCGAGGTCGGCAACGCCGAGCAGTCCAACATCAACTGGGGCAAGGCCGGCCGCATGCGGTGGAAGGGCGTCCGCCCGACCGTCCGCGGTGTCGTCATGAACCCGGTCGACCACCCGCACGGTGGTGGTGAGGGCAAGACGTCCGGTGGTCGCCACCCCGTCTCCCCCTGGGGCAAGCCCGAGGGCCGCACGCGCAAGCGCAAGGCCAGCGACTCCCAGATCATCCGTCGTCGCAAGTCCGGCAAGGGTAGGAAGTAACCGACATGCCTCGCAGCCTGAAGAAGGGCCCCTTCATCGACGACCACCTTCAGAAGAAGGTGGACGCCGAGAACGAGAAGGGCAGCCACAACGTCATCAAGACCTGGTCGCGCCGGTCGATGATCGTGCCCGACATGATCGGTCACACCATCGCTGTGCACGACGGTCGCAAGCACGTCCCCGTCTTCGTGACCGACTCCATGGTCGGCCACAAGCTCGGGGAGTTCGCCCCGACCCGCACCTACCGCGGGCACGTCAAGGAAGACCGGAAGGGACGCCGCCGATGAGCACCACCGAGCGCAGCCGCACCAGTGCGCGCCGCGAGTCGCTGCTCGGCGACCAGCCGGGCGCGTTCGCCAGCGCACGCTACGTGCGGATCACCCCGATGAAGGCCCGCCGTGTCGTCGACATGGTCCGCGGCCTCCAGGTCGACGAGGCCCTGACCCTGCTGCAGTTCGCGCCGCAGGCCGCCTCCGAGACCGTCTACAAGGTGCTGGAGAGCGCGATCGCCAACGCCGAGACGACCGAGGGGCTCACCCGGGCCGACCTCCTCGTCTCGGTCGCCATGGTCGACGAGGGCCCGACGATGAAGCGTTGGCGTCCGCGTGCCCAGGGCCGTGCCACCCGCATCAACAAGCGCACCAGCCACATCACCCTCGCGGTGCAGCCGGCCGACGCGCTCACCGCGCCGGGCAAGAAGGCCCGCGCCTCGAAGAACGGAAAGGGTGCCTGATGGGCCAGAAGATCAACCCGAACGGGTTCCGCCTGGGCATCTCCACCGACCACAAGAGCCGTTGGTACGCCGACAAGCTCTACAAGTCGTACGTCGGTGAGGACGTCGCCATCCGCAAGCTGCTCTCCAAGGGCATGGAGCGGGCCGGCATCTCCAAGGTCGAGATCGAGCGCACCCGCGACCGCGTCCGGGTGGACATCCACACCGCGCGTCCCGGCATCGTCATCGGTCGCCGTGGCGCCGAGGCCGACCGCATCCGCGGCGAGCTCGAGAAGCTCAC
The DNA here is from genome assembly GCF_001428125.1 of Nocardioides sp. Soil774. Classification (GTDB taxonomy): domain Bacteria; phylum Actinomycetota; class Actinomycetes; order Propionibacteriales; family Nocardioidaceae; genus Nocardioides. Next base: position 55,937 of record NZ_LMSM01000002.1, read on the forward strand.
CGGCAAGCAGGTGCAGCTCAACATCCTCGAGGTCAAGAACCCCGAGGTCGACGCGCAGCTGGTCGCCCAGGGCGTCGCCGAGCAGCTCTCGGGCCGTGTGCAGTTCCGCCGTGCCATGCGCAAGGCGATGCAGACCTCGATGCGCTCGGGTGCCAAGGGCATCCGGATCCAGTGCTCGGGCCGCCTCAACGGCGCCGAGATGTCGCGTACGGAGTTCTACCGCGAGGGCCGCGTGCCCCTGCACACGCTCCGCGCCGACATCGACTACGGCTTCTACGAGGCGCGCACCACCTTCGGCCGCATCGGCGTGAAGGTCTGGATCTACAAGGGCGAGGTCGCCGGCACCCGTGCCGAGCGCCAGGCCCAGCAGGCCGCGCGTGCCGGTGCCCCCGGTCGCGGTGGCCGTCCCAACACCCGTGGCGGCGACCGTCCGAGCCGTGGCTCGCGCGGCGACCGCGCTCCTCGCACCGAGGGCACTGCTGAGGCTTCAGCGGCCCCCGCCGCCGAGGCTGCACCGAGCACCGGACAGGAGGCCTGACCTCATGTTGATGCCCCGTCGCGTCAAGCACCGCAAGCAGCACCACCCCAAGCGTCGTGGCGCTGCCAAGGGCGGCACCACGCTGGCCTTCGGTGACTTCGGCATCCAGGCGGTCGAGGGTCACTACGTGACCAACCGACAGATCGAGTCGGCCCGTATCGCCATGACCCGTCACATCAAGCGTGGTGGAAAGGTCTGGATCAACATCTACCCGGACCGCCCGCTGACCAAGAAGCCTGCCGAGACCCGCATGGGTTCCGGCAAGGGTTCCCCCGAGTGGTGGGTTGCCAACGTCAAGCCCGGCCGCGTCATGTTCGAACTCTCCGGTGTCGACGAGGTGACTGCTCGTGAGGCCATGCGCCGCGCGATGCACAAGCTCCCGATGAAGTGCCGGTTCATCTCCCGTGAGGCCGGTGAATTCTGATGGCTACCCAGCTGAATGCCCACGAGCTCGACGAGCTCAACGCCACCGACCTGGAGGCGAAGCTCCGCGAGGCCAAGGAGGAGCTTTTCAACCTCCGGTTCCAGGCCGCAACCGGCCAGCTCGAGAGCCACGGTCGGCTCCGGGTGGTCAAGAAGGACATCGCCCGCATCTACACCGTGGTGCGCGAGCGCGAGCTCGGGATCCGCACCACGCCGGGCACCAACGAAGAGGCGAAGGCATGAGCGAGAACACTGCGACCCAGGCAACCGACGAGCGCAACAAGCGCAAGGTCCGTGAGGGCCTCGTCGTGAGCGACAAGATGGACAAGACCATCGTCGTCGCTGTCGAGGACCGCGTGAAGCACGCCCTCTACGGCAAGGTGCTGCGCAAGACCTCGCGCCTCAAGGCGCACGACGAGACCAACCAGTGCGGCATCGGCGACCGGGTCCTCATCATGGAGACCCGTCCGCTGTCCGCCACCAAGCGCTGGCGCCTGATCGAGGTCCTCGAGAAGGCCAAGTGAGCCGCGGGTGGGGTGAGCACCGCTCGCCGCACCCGGCCCACCCAGCACAGAACCCCACCAGTTCGGCCAGGCTCGTGTCCCGCGAGGGCATGAGAACCAGCTCGACAACCAGGAGAAACCAATGATCCAGCAGGAGTCGCGACTCAAGGTCGCCGACAACACCGGTGCGAAGGAGATCCTTTGCATCCGTGTTCTCGGTGGCTCTGGGCGTCGCTACGCCGGCATCGGTGACGTCATCGTCGCCACCGTCAAGGACGCGATCCCCGGTGGCAACGTCAAGAAGGGCGACGTCGTCAAGGCCGTGGTCGTACGCACCGTCAAGGAGCGTCGCCGCGCCGACGGTTCCTACATCCGCTTCGACGAGAACGCCGCCGTCATCCTCAAGAACGACGGCGAGCCTCGTGGCACGCGCATCTTCGGCCCCGTGGGCCGCGAGCTGCGCGAGAAGCGCTTCATGAAGATCATCTCGCTCGCCCCGGAGGTGTTGTGAGAGATGGGTAAGGGCATGAACATCAAGAAGGGCGACACCGTCAAGGTCATCGCCGGCAAGGACAAGGGCGCCCAGGGCAAGGTCATCTCGGTGCTCCGCGAGGAGGACCGTGTGATCGTCGAGGGCGTCAACCTCGTCAAGCGCCACACCAAGTCCGTCCAGCAGACCGGCACCACCGGGGGCATCATCACCCGCGAGGCGCCGATCCACGTGTCCAACGTGATGCTGGTCGAGGGTGACGGCGTCACCCGCGTCGGCTTCCGCCGCGACGAGGTCACCAAGCGCCGTCCCGACGGCTCGACCTACACCGCCAGCCGCTCGGTCCGCGTGTCCCGCTCGACCGGCAAGGAGATCTGAGATGGCCGAGACCACCCAGACCACCGAGATTCCTCGGCTCAAGGCGCGCTACCGCGAGGAGATCGTCCCCGCACTTCGCACCGAGTTCGACATCGCCAACATCATGCAGGTCCCCGGCCTGACCAAGATCGTGGTCAACATGGGCGTCGGCGAGGCAGCTCGCGACTCCAAGCTGATCGAGGGCGCGATCCGCGACCTCACCGCGATCACCGGTCAGAAGCCGGCCGTGACCAAGGCCCGCAAGTCCATCGCGCAGTTCAAGCTGCGCGAGGGCATGCCGATCGGTGCGCACGTCACGCTGCGCGGCGACCGCATGTGGGAGTTCCTGGACCGGCTGCTGTCGCTCGCGCTGCCCCGCATCCGCGACTTCCGCGGCCTCTCGCCCAAGCAGTTCGACGGTCGAGGCAACTACACCTTCGGTCTCACCGAGCAGGTCATGTTCCACGAGATCAACCAGGACAAGATCGACCGGTCGCGCGGCATGGACATCACCGTCGTGACCACCGCCACCAATGACGACGAGGGTCGGGCGCTGCTCAAGCAGCTCGGCTTCCCGTTCAAGGAGAACTGACATGGCGAAGACTTCCCTCAAGGTCAAGGCCGCTCGCAAGCCGAAGTTCGCCGTCCGCGGCTACACGCGCTGCCAGCGCTGCGGTCGTCCCAAGTCGGTCTACCGCAAGTTCGGCCTCTGCCGCATCTGCCTGCGGGAGATGGCCCACCGCGGTGAGCTGCCCGGCGTCACCAAGTCCTCCTGGTGACCACGGTCTCCTCTCTCACCTCCTCAACACGTTGAAGGTCGAACCGGCCGCGCGCCATTCGAAACCACGACGAGAAAGAACCACATCATGACGATGACTGACCCGATCGCAGACATGCTCACCCGTCTGCGCAACGCCAACCAGGCGTACCACGACGTGGTGTCGATGCCTTACAGCAAGATGAAGGCCGGCCTCGCGGAGATCCTCAAGCAGGAGGGTTACATCACCTCCTACGACGTCGCGGACAACGTGGACGCCGAGGGCGAGCCCGCCGTTGGCAAGACGCTGACCGTCACGCTCAAGTACGGCCGCAACCGGGAGCGCTCGATCGCCGGCGTGCGCCGCATCAGCAAGCCCGGCCTGCGTGTCTACGCCAAGAGCACCAACCTGCCCAAGGTCCTCGGAGGCCTCGGCGTCGCGATCATCTCGACGTCGCAGGGCCTGCTGACCGACCGCCAGGCGAACCAGAAGGGCGTGGGCGGCGAAGTCCTCGCCTACGTCTGGTGACCCGGACCATCTGAGACCAGGAAGAGAGAGAAGCATGTCGCGCATTGGCAAGCTCCCCATCGCGGTCCCGTCCGGTGTCGACGTCGCGATCGACGAGTCGCTGGTGACGGTCAAGGGCCCCAAGGGCACCCTGTCCCACACCATCGCCTCCCCGATCACGGTCGCCAAGGGCGAGGACGGCATCCTCGAGGTGCAGCGTCCCGACGACGAGCGCAACAGCCGCTCGCTCCACGGCCTGACCCGCACGCTCATCAACAACATGGTGGTGGGCGTCACCGAGGGCTACGAGAAGAAGCTCGAGATCGTGGGCGTGGGCTACCGCGTCCTGCCCAAGGGTCCGACGCAGCTGGAGTTCCAGCTCGGCTACTCGCACCCGATCATCTTCGACGCCCCCGAGGGCATCACCTTCACCGTCGAGGGCCCGACCAAGCTCGGTGTCGTCGGCATCGACAAGCAGCTCGTCGGAGAGGTTGCGGCCAAGATCCGCAAGCTCCGCAAGCCCGAGCCCTACAAGGGCAAGGGCGTGCGCTACGCCGGCGAGCACATCCGTCGCAAGGTCGGAAAGGCCGGTAAGTGACATGGCGATCTCGCTGAGCAACAACAAGCACACCGCGAACCGCGTCCGTGCCCGCCTGCGCCGCCAGGCGCGTGGTCGCAAGCGCATCAACGGCACCGCCGAGCGTCCGCGCCTGGTGGTCACCAAGTCGGCCAAGCACCTCTCGGTGCAGGTCGTCGACGACCTCCAGGGTGCGACGCTGGCCTACGCCTCCACCATGGAGGCCGACGTCCGCGGCACCGAGGGCGACAAGACCGCCAAGGCGAAGAAGGTCGGCGAGCTCGTCGCCTCGCGCGCCAAGGCTGCTGGCATCGAGGACGTCGTCTTCGACCGTGCCGGCAACAAGTACCACGGTCGCATCGCGGCCCTCGCCGATGCCGCCCGGGAGGGCGGATTGTCCTTCTGATCGCCTCACGCGACCAGAGAGAGAACTTAGATATGGAGCACATCTCATGAGCGGAGCCCAGCGCGGACAGCGCAGCGGTGGCTCGGGCGACCGTCGCGGACGCGACAATGGTCGTGGCCAGGCCGAGAAGTCTGTCTACATCGAGCGGGTCGTGGCGATCAACCGTGTCGCCAAGGTCGTGAAGGGTGGTCGTCGCTTCAGCTTCACCGCCCTCGTCATCGTCGGTGACGGCGAAGGCCTGGTCGGCGTCGGCTACGGCAAGGCCAAGGAAGTCCCCGCGGCGATCGCCAAGGGTGTCGAGGAGGCCAAGAAGCACTTCTTCAAGGTCCCCCGCATCCAGGGCACCATCCCGCACCCGGTGCAGGGCGAGAAGGCCGCAGGCGTCGTCCTGCTGCGTCCCGCCGCTCCCGGTACCGGCGTGATCGCCGGTGGCCCGGTGCGTGCGGTCCTCGAGTGCGCCGGCATCCACGACGTGCTGAGCAAGTCGCTCGGCTCGTCCAACCAGATCAACATCGTCCACGCCACCGTCGAGGCGCTGCGGATGCTCGAGGAGCCCGAGGCCGTGGCTGCTCGTCGCGGCATGCGCGTCGAGGACGTCACCCCGGCCGCGCTGCTCAAGGCGCGCGCCGAGGGCCAGGCCGAGACCGCGGGGGTGCAGGCGTAATGGCACAGCTCAAGGTCCAGCAGAAGCGTGGGCTGGTCGGCCTCAAGGCCAACCAGCGCGAGACGCTTCGCTCGCTCGGTCTCAAGCGGATCGGCGACGTCGTCGTGAAGGAAGACCGCCCGGAGATCCGGGGCATGATCAACACCGTCCGTCACCTGGTGACGTTCGAGGAGGTGGAGTGACATGACGCTCAAGCTGCACCACTTGCGTCCCGCTCCGGGCGCCAAGACCGCCAAGACCCGCGTGGGTCGTGGTGAGGGCTCGAAGGGCAAGACCGCCGGCCGAGGCACCAAGGGCACCAAGGCGCGCTACCAGGTCCCGGTCGCCTTCGAGGGTGGCCAGATGCCGATCCACATGCGCCTGCCCAAGCTGAAGGGCTTCAAGAACCCCTTCCGCGTGGAGTTCCAGGTCGTCAACCTCGACCGGCTCGGCGAGTTGTTCCCCGACGGTGGCTCGGTGACCGTCGCGGACCTCGTGGCCAAGGGCGCCGTCCGCAAGGGCCAGCCCGTCAAGGTCCTGGGCCAGGGCGACATCTCCGTCGCGGTCCAGGTCAGCGTCGACGCGTTCTCGAGCTCCGCCAAGGAGAAGATCGAGGCCGCCGGCGGCACCGCGACCGTGGCCTGAGGCCGCGCCGTCGCACGATCGTGATGAAGGCCCGTCCGCACAGTGGGAACTGTCGGCCGGGCCTTCGTCGTTCTCCCGCTGTGACGGTGGGAGGGGGCCGAACCCCGACTGTTAGGCTTCCCCGGGCTCTCCGCCGTACGACGGCGGGAGTGTCTCGTCCGCCCGCCGATCCTGGCCGGGCACCCTTACGAAAGAGGAACCAGTGCTAGGCGCGTTCGCCAATGCTTTCCGGACGCCGGACCTGCGGCGCAAGCTGCTGTTCGTGCTGCTGATCGTCACGATCTTCCGGCTCGGCTCTCAGGTGCCCACCCCGGGCGTCCACGTGGCCAACGTCCAGGCCTGCATCAACCAGCTCGAGGAGGGTGGGCTCTACAGCCTCATCAACCTCTTCTCCGGCGGTGCGCTGCTCAAGCTCAGCATCTTCGCGCTGGGGATCATGCCGTACATCACGGCCTCCATCATCCTGCAGCTGCTCGTCGTGGTGATCCCACGGCTCGAGGCGCTGAAGAAGGAGGGGCAGGCCGGTCAGGCGAAGATCACCCAGTACACGCGCTACCTGACCCTGGGCCTCGCGGTCCTGCAGGCGACCGGCATCGTGGCGCTGGCGCGCAACAAGGCGCTGCTCCAGGGCTGTGAGCGCGACCTGCTGCACGACGACGGCACGGGCACGTTCCTCGTCATGGTGATCACGATGACCGCCGGCACCGCGGTCATCATGTGGCTCGGCGAGCTCATCACCGACCGCGGCATCGGCAACGGCATGTCGATCCTGATCTTCACCCAGGTCGTCGCGACCTTCCCCACGGCCCTGTGGGGCGTCCAGACGTCCAAGGGCTGGGTCGTCTTCGGCGTGGTGATGGTGATCGGCCTGATCCTCGTGGCGGCCGTCATCTTCATCGAGCAGGCTCAGCGCCGCATCCCGGTGCAGTACGCCCGGCGCATGGTCGGGCGCAAGATGTTCGGCGGCAACTCCACCTACATCCCGCTCAAGGTCAACCAGGCCGGCATCATCCCGGTCATCTTCGCCTCCTCGCTGCTCTACCTGCCGGCGATGGCGGTGCAGTTCAACCCCGACAGCACCAACCCCGTGCTCGACTTCATCGGCACCTACCTGGTCGGCGGCGACCACCCGCTCTACATGGCGGCGTACTTCCTGCTGATCATCTTCTTCACGTACTTCTACGTCTCGATCACCTTCAACCCCGTCGAGGTGGCGGACAACATGAAGAAGTACGGCGGCTTCATCCCCGGGATCCGGGCGGGCAAGCCGACCGAGGACTACCTGTCCTACGTCCTGTCCCGCATCACGTTCCCTGGAGCCATCTACCTCGGCCTGATCTCGCTCGTGCCCCTGATCGCCTTCGCGGCGATCGAGGCCAGCCAGAACTTCCCCTTCGGCGGCACGTCCATCCTCATCATGGTGGGCGTCGCGCTCGACACGGTGAAGCAGATCGAGAGCCAGCTCCAGCAGCGAAACTACGAAGGATTCCTGAAGTAGATGAGACTCATCCTCATGGGCCCGCCGGGAGCGGGCAAGGGCACGCAGGCCCGCTTCGTGGCCGACCACTTCGGCGTCCCGGCCATCTCGACCGGTGACATCTTCCGGGCCAACGTGTCGCAGGGCACGCCGCTCGGCGTCGAGGCCAAGCGCTACATGGACGCCGGCGAGTACGTCCCCGACGAGGTCACCAACCGCATGGTCCGCAACCGGATCGACGAGGACGACGCCGGCCCGGGCTTCCTCCTCGACGGCTACCCGCGCACGCTGGCCCAGGTCACCGAGCTCGACGGGATGATCGCCTTCACCGGCCACCGACTCGACGCCGTGGTGGTGCTGACGGTGGACCCGGAGGAGCTCGTGCAGCGGCTGCTCCAGCGCGCACAGACCGACGGCCGTGCCGACGACACCGAGGACGTCATCCGGCGCCGCCAGGAGGTCTACGCCGAGCAGACCGAGCCCCTGATCGAGGTCTACCGCGAGCGCGGCATCCTCATCGAGGTCGACGGGATGGGTGAGGTCGACGACGTGACGGCCCGCATCTTCGCCGCCCTCGACGTGGTCCCGCAGAGCTGAGCGGCTCCATGGCGTTCCGCGACCGCGGGATCGAGATCAAGACCCCCGAGCAGATCGACCTGATGCGGGTGGCGGGCCGCCTGGTGGGGGAGACCCTCGAGCTGCTGCGTGCCGCGGTGCGCCCGGGCGTCACGACGCTCGAGCTCGACACCCTGGCCGAGACCCACATCCGCGACCACGGGGGCATCCCGTCGTTCAAGGGCTACAGCCACCCGCCGTTCCCGGCGACCATCTGCGCGTCGGTCAACGACGAGGTCGTGCACGGCATCCCCGGTGAGCGCGTGCTGGCCGAGGGTGACGTCGTCTCGGTCGACTGCGGGGCCATCGTGGCGGGCTGGCACGGCGACGCCGCCATCACGGTCGGGGTGGGCGAGGTCGCTGACGACGTGCGTGAGCTGCTCCGCGTCACCGAGGAGTCCCTGTGGCGCGGGATGGCCGCGGCCCGCCTCGGCGGCCGCGTGAGCGACATCAGCCACGCGATCGAGACCTGCGTGCGTGCCCACGGTCGCTACGGCATCCTCGAGGACTACACCGGGCACGGCATCGGCACCGAGATGCACATGGCTCCCAACGTGCCCAACTACGGCCGTCGCGGTCGAGGGCCCTCCATCGTCGAGGGACTCGCCCTGGCCGTGGAGCCGATGGTGACCTTGGGCAGCAAGCACACCGACCTGCTCGAGGACGAGTGGACCGTGGCGACGGTCGACGGCTCGTACGCCGCGCACTTCGAGCACACCTTCACCGTCACCGCGCAGGGCACCTGGGTCCTCACCGCCGTCGACGGCGGTGAGTCGCGCCTGGCCGAGCTGGGCGTCCCGTTCGGCGGACGCTGAGCAGCGATTTCGCGCCTGCCCGACGCGGCATGGGAGACTGGCCGGGTTGGAGGGGAGTATTCCCCGGTGGTGGTGTCGTCAGCACGGCTCACGCGCGAGCGGAGCCCGGTGCCACTGGTTCGCCCTCGTCGCGAGCGGAAGAGACCTCCGGCGTCCGTGCGCTGCGCGGACACCGAACGCACCCCCATTCCAAGGAGCTACCAGCGTGGACGTCCCCACCTGGGTCTGGATCGCCACTGGCGTCGTGACCCTCGCGATCTTCACCTTCGACCTCGCCGTGGTCGGGCGTCGCCCGCACGAGCCGAGCATGAAGGAGTGCGCGACCTACCTGACCATCTACGTAGGCCTCGCGGTCCTGTTCGGCCTCGGCGTGTGGTTCACCTCCGGCGGCACCCCGGCGCTGGAGTTCTTCTCCGGCTGGCTGGTGGAGTACTCGCTGTCGATCGACAACCTGTTCATCTTCATCATCATCATGGCGAAGTTCGCTGTGCCGCGAGAGCTCCAGCAGTACGCCCTGATGATCGGCATCGTGATGGCGCTGGGCATGCGCGCGATCTTCATCGCCGTGGGCGCCACCGCGATCAACAACTTCAGCTGGGTCTTCTACCTCTTCGGCCTGTTCCTGGTCTACACCGCGGTCAAGCTGGCCAAGGAGGGTGCTGAGGACGAGGACGACGAGTTCGAGGAGAACCGGGTCGTGGCCTTCGTAGAGCGCCGCTTCCCGGCGACGTCGGAGTGGCACGGCCGCGAGCTGTTCCACAGCGACGGCGCCCAGCGGATGATCACCCCGATGTTCATCGTGATCATCACCCTCGGCACGACCGACCTGCTCTTCGCGCTGGACTCGATCCCCGCGATCTTCGGCATCACCAAGGAGCCCTACCTGGTGCTCACGGCCAACATCTTCGCGCTGATGGGCCTGCGCCAGCTCTACTTCCTCATCGGCGGCCTGCTCCAGCGCCTGATTTACCTCTCCTACGGCTTGGCGTTCCTGCTCGCCTTCATCGGCGTGAAGCTCGTGCTGCACGCCATGCACGAGAACGAGCTGCCGTTCATCAACGGCGGCGAGCCCATCACGTGGGCGCCCGACATCCCGATCTGGCTCTCGCTGGTGGTCATCCTCGCCACGCTGGCGGTCACCGCCGTCGTCTCGCTGTGGGCCTCGAACCGGATGACGTCGGAGCAGCAGGACGCCGCCACGGGTCCGCGCCGCGACTGGGAGGACGACTGACCCCGACCCCGACCCCGCGCGCGGGCTGGGGCACCTCAGCCCGCGCTCAGGTCACGCACTCGTTGGCGCGGGGCGAGCTGTCCTGGCCGCGCGTCATGCGGAGGTCGAGGCACACCGGCTCGTCGGTGCGCACCAGCAGCCGCTGCCGTTCGGTGCTGCCGTAGGCGTCGGTGTCGTCGCGGTGGTAGCTGAAGGTGTCGCCCGGCTCCACCGGGACCGGAGCGCGCCACTCGAAGAGCACGCCGCGCGGCGTACGGCTGCCGGTCAACGTGGGTGCCTCGACGAGCACGTCGGGCACCACGGGGCTCGGGGTCTGGGAGGACGTCGGGACCACCACGCCGGGGTCCTCCTCCTGCGCACCGCCGCGCATCACGACGAAGCCCACGAGCAGCGCCAGCACGGCGACACCGACGGCGGCCCACAACAGGGCGGGCACGCCGCCACCGTCGTCGGACGAGTCGTCGGTCTCCGGTGTTGCGACCTGTGCGGCGATCCGCCGGGGGCCGCTGGCCGAGATGACCGTCACCGGCTTCATCGCGGTGGCGTCCTCGGGCGCCTCGTCGACCCGCGGCGCCGCGACGGAGGAGTCGGGCCGGTCGCCCTCGACCGCGACTGCCGTGCGGGCCCAGCCCGCGGCCGCCTCGATGCGCTGCAGCGCGCGGGCGAGCTCGAGTGCGCTGGCCGGTCGGTGCTCGGGACGCTTGGCCAGGCACTGCTGGAGGAGGCGGTCGAGCGCAGGCGGCACGTCGGGACGCTGCGTGGCCGGGGGAGCGGCGTGCAGGATGCGCGCGCTCAGGGCACGGGTCGAGTTGTCGCCCGAGGGGATGGAGAAGGGCGAGCGGCCGACCAGGAGGTGCCAGATGGTGGCACCGAGGGAGTAGACGTCGGAGGCGACCGAGCCGTTGGACCGTCCGTCGAGCAGCTCGGGGGGCGACCACGGGTAGGAGATGCGGACGTCGTTGTCGCCCTCGACCTCGGCCATGTGGCCCGCGATGCCGAAGTCGGTGAGGGCAGGCTCGTGGTAGGTCGTCACGAGGACGTTGCTGGGCTTGATGTCGCGGTGCAGGATGCCGGAGCGGTGCGCGGTCTCGATCGCGCTGGCCAGCTTGATGCCGGTGGACACCGCGTCGACCGGCGACATCGGGTTGGAGCGCACCCGGATGCCGAGGTCGGGCGGCGGGCAGTAGCGCATCACGAGGAAGGGCCGGCCGCCGTCGGCAGTCACGCCGGCGGTGATCACCGAGACGATGTAGGGGTGGTCGGCCAGGCGCGCCATCGCGTTGGCCTCGGCGGTGAAGAGGTACTTCTCGCGGTCGGTGAGCGGGACGTCGGGTCGTACGACCTTGACGGCCACGCGCTGGCGCGGCCACTGCTGCTCGTAGAGGAAGACGTCGGCGAAGCCGCCGCTGCCCAGGTGCTCGACGAACGCGAACCCGGGGATGACCGGTGCGCTCACCGGGTGCCCGGTCCGGTCTCGTAGCGGACGGCGTAGACGTGCGCCATGTCGAGGACCGTACCGGCCTCGAGCACGTAGGCGTCGCCCGGGCGCATCCGCTGCGGGTCACGGCCCGGTGCCGCGATGGTGGTGCCGCCGCGGCTGTCGAGGTCGCGGGCCACGACGTCCCATCCGTCGAGCTCGATCTGCAGGTGCTGTCGCGACACGAAGGAGTGGTCCGAGGGCAGGTGCACGAGGTGGGGCCAGTCGGTGCTGCCGTCGACAGGGGCCGGCTTGCGGCCCAGGACGACGCCGCGGTCCAGCGGCACCACCTCGCCGGTGGGCAGGCGCAGGCCGCCGAGCGGGGGCCGGTCGACCCGGCGCGGCTCCTGCGGCGCGACCCGCTGGTGGCACACGCGGCACTGCGGCGCCGCGGGCGGCGTGAGGTGGCCGAGCGGGCAGCTGACCGCGAGCACCGTCGGCGCCGTGCTGTGCGCCAGGTGTGCGGGGCGGTGGGTGGTGGAGCCGTCGTGGTCGTCGGGCTCCGGGGCGTGGTGCGGCGCGGTCGCGGGACGGATGGTCGTGTGCGCGCCCTCCTCGATGCGCTGCACCACCAGCGGGTCGGGCTCGGACGTGAGCGAGCCGGTGTCCTCGGCGGGGCGCAGCGTGCGGGTGCGCGGGGGCGGACCGTCCGGCCCCCTGGCGGCGAGGATGGACGCAGGGATGCCGTCGATCAGGGCCGCGGAGGCGGGCGGGGCCGGCACCTGCGCCGCGCGGGGCGCAGGTGCGGTGCGGGTGGAGACCGGCTCGAGCACCACGCGGTCCGCGGCCACCACGCCGCCGAGGAGCCGCCGCGTGGTGGGGAGGCGGTCGGGGTCGCTGCCACCGTCGAGGCTGAGCACCCGGGTCGCGCCGGAGAGGCGTACGTGCCCGGTGCCGCGCGACATCGTGGTCGACGCGCCGGAGGAGAAGTCGACCACCGCAAGCCCGGGCGGGTCGCCCTCGAAGGCCTTCTCGACGATTGCCAGCACCTGCTCGACCACCCCCACGGTGGAGCCCGTGCCCGACAGGGCGTTCCAGACCTCCTGCACGACGTCCTCGTCGGACGGATCGGTCATCAGCACCCAGTGGGCGCCACTGCCGAGGAGCACTCCCGACCCCCCGGCGTACCTCGCATCCACGATCAACGTCGGCTCCCCTCGTGCACGCCCACGGCCCCATCATCACCCATCGCCGACGTCCGGCGCAGGCGGTCCCGACTTGTCGGAACCTCAACGACATACTTACCCTCCTGTGGTTGACTGCGGCGGGCGCACGTCAATTCGTGTGGCCAAGGGGGAATGGCGTGGCACGCTCGGCTTTCGTGCGTCGACACCGGGCGGGCATCGCGTCCGGTCTCGCGCTCTCCGTCGCGACCGGGGCAGTGGTCGCCTACGCGATCTCGGCCAGCGGCTACAAGCGGCACGAGGCCGACCTCAACGACGGCGGCGTGTGGGTCGTCAACGGCAAGCTCGGCTGGTCGGGTCGGCTCAACAAGCCGATCAACCAGCTCGACGGCGTCGTCCCGAGCCCCGAGGGCAAGACCCGTCTCGACGTGCTGCAGGACGGTGCGGCCGTCGTCACCCTCAACCTCAACGCCGGCCGTGGCCAGTCGATCGACTCCAGCCGGTTGGAGTCGCAGGACGGTGGCGCGGCCGCGGTGCCCACCACCGGCGACGTGCGGATGGCCGGCGGCACCCTCGCCACGGTCGACGCCGACAGCGGTGAGCTGTGGGCGGTGCGCTACGACGCCGAGCTCGGCAAGCCCGTGATGACGGCCGTCGACCGGCAGGCCGAGCCGCTCGCCGAGGTGGGGGAGGGCGCCGCGCTGGCGGTCGCCCAGGACGGCACGGTGGTCGCCACCTCGACCGACGCCGGCACGGTCACCACCCTGGCACCCCGCGGCGGCGTGTTCTCCGAGCCCCGCACCGAGGACCTGCCCGGTGACGCCGGACAGGTCTCCGACGTGACGATGGTCGGCGACCGCGTGGTGACCCTCGACGCCGACACCGGCGTTCTGAGCGTCGTCGGCGGCGCCACCACGTCGGTGCCGCCCGGGAGCGAGCTGCAGCAGGCCGGACCGGCCTACGACGCGGTGCTGGTCGGCGCGCCCGACGCCCTGCTCAGCATCGACCTCGACTCCGGTGAGTCCACCACCGTGTCCGACCTGTCCGGTACGCCCGTCGCGCCGGTGCGACTCGGTGCCTGCGTGTTCGGCGCGTGGTCGGGGGGTCTCGGTGCCGTCGCGGTGAAGTGCGGCTCCGAGGAGGTCACCGAGAACACGCTGAAGGGCAGCGCCACCAACCTGGCGTTCCGGGTCAACCGCGGCGAGATCGTCCTCAACGACGCCGCCAGCGGCAGGGTGTGGGACGTCGAGCAGGACCACCCGATCAAGATCGACAACTGGGAAGCGTTCACCTCGAAGAAGCAGAGCGAGGACGACGAGAACGACAACGAGAACCAGACCGACGCCGACCGCCGCCCGCCGCGCGCCGAGCCGGACAGCTACGGGGTGCGCGCCGGTCGAACGACTGTGCTGCACCCGTTGGACAACGACTCGGCCCCCGAGGGCCGGCTGCTGAGCATCGTCGACGTCGACCAGCCCAGCGGCGGCGCGCGCGTCGAGATCAGCCCCGACGGGCAGACCCTCGTCCTGCAGATGCCCGACGACGCGCGTCCGGCCAGGTTCGACTACTTCATCGACGACGGACGCAACGGCGTCTCGGCCCACGCCACCGTCGACGTCGGGGTCCGCGCCGAGCGGCAGAACGAGGCGCCGGCGCTGCGCAAGGGGTGGACCAGGCCGACCTACAAGGTCCCCAGCGGCGGAGCGCTCGCCGTGCCGGTGCTCGCCGACTGGCGCGACGACAGCGACGGCGACACCTTGCTCCTCGACTCCGCCACGGCCGTGGGCGGCGAGGTGTCGGGTGCGACCGCGCGCGTCACCGCCGACGGCCGGATCCGGTTCACCGCGCCCACCACCCGTGCCGAGGGCCAGCAGCTGGTGCGCGTCGACTTCGCCGTCACCGACGGCCGCTCGGAGGCGGTCCGCAAGTCGCTGAGCTTCCAGGTGCAGGCGCCCAAGGACCAGCGGGCGTTCGCGCCGAGCGCCGAGCCCGACGTCGTACGCGGTGAGGTCGGGCAGCCGATCAAGATCCGCCCGCTCCTCAACGACCTGCCCGGCTCCGACCCGGGCACGCCCAACGCCGATCTCGTCCTGGGCGGGAAGGTGCCACAGCAGCCGGGCGCCAGGATCGTGTCCGACCTCGACGCGGGCCAGCTCACCTTCACCGGTGACCGCCCGGGCACCTACTTCCTCGGCTACGACGCCGGCTACGGCAACGCGCCGCTCGACCAGGGCACGATCCGCGTCGACGTGAAGCCCCGTCCCAAGCGGGCCGCGGACCCGATCGCGATGCCCGACACCCTCACCGTCTTCGGGCAGGCGCCCGGCATCGTCGACGTGCTCGACAACGACCTCGACCCGGCCGGCAAGCTGCTCGTGGTGCAGCGCGCCGCCGGTGACGTCGACGGGCAGCTCGACGTCGCGATCATCGACGGGCGGTGGCTGCGGATCTCGGCGGTCCGGCCGAATCTCACGCCGACCACACAGACCGTCTCCTACACGATCAGCAACGGCGCCAGCGCCAGCGTGCGCGGCGAGGTCGTGGTGACGCAGCGTGCCGCTCCGGCAGACAACACCCCCATCACGGTGGCCGACAAGGTCGTGGTGCGTGCGGGCTCGGCCGTGTCAGCACCCGTGCTCGACAACGACGTGTCGCCGTCAGGGGACCGGCTCACCCTGCTCAACGTCCTGGTCGACAGCGAGACCCCCGGGCAGCTCGAGGTCGTCGCCCCGATCGACGTGAAGGGCGACGTGGGCCAGGCGTTCGTGTCGGGACGCGTGGTGCGCTACGTCGCGCCCGACGTGGTGAAAGAGCGCGACACCTACACCGTCACCTACATCGCACAGAACCTCGACGGCAAGCGCGCCAGCGGTCGCCTCCAGGTGACGGTCGTGCCCACCGACGACCCTAACGACCCTCCGGAGCCCCCGACGCTGGAGGCCCGTGTGGTCTCTGGTGACACCGTCAAGGTCCGGGTGCCGGGCGTCGGCGTCGACCGCAACGGCGACCCGGTCACCGTCACCGGCATCACCTCGGCGCCTCGCCTGGGCAGCATCACGTCCTACGGCGGCAACTTCCTGGAGTACCAGGCCTACCCGCGCACCGCCGGCACCGACGAGTTCTCCTACGCCGTCGTGGACTCCCAGGGTGCGTTTGCCACGGGGATGGTGCGCATCGCCGTGGTCGAGCCGGGCCAGCCCCAGCCGCCGTTGGCGGTCGAGGACCGCCTCACCGTGCAGCCGGGGCGCACGGCGACCTTCGACCCCCTCGCCAACGACTTCATCGCGACCGGGGACTCGGTGGAGGTCGAGCTCCTGGGCGACGCGGGGGGCGCGACGCTCGACCCCGACACCAACCTCGTCACCGTGACGGCGCCCGAGTCCCTCGACGCCCCACCCCTGACGGTCGTCTACCGGGTGACCAACGGCCTCAGCGAGTCCCGCGCGACGATGACGCTGCAGACGGAGGCCGACTACAACAACCCGCCGATCGTCTACGACGCCTTCGGTCGCGCCGACGACAGCGGGAGCGTCGTGGTCGACGTGCTCGAGGGCGCCTACGACCCCGACGGCGACGCCGCCGACCTGAGGGTCACCCGGGTCAGCGGCGACGACACGGCCCGCGTCGTGGACGGCGCCGAGGTCAGGGCCAACCGCGGTGCCGCGCCCAAGGTGCTGCCCTTCGAGGTGCGCGACGCTGACGGAGCGGCCGCGGTCGCCTCGGTCTACATCCCTCCGACCGGCAACGGCCTGCCCTACGTCCTGCCCGACACGCTCATCGAGCTCGACGCGGGTGAGAGCGTCACGCGCAAGCTCGGCGACCTCGTCGCAGCGCCGGACGGCGCCGACGTACGCCTGGCGTCGGGGCGGCGCTCCTACTCCGCCTCGCCCGCTGACCTGCAGGTCGGCGCCGAGGACGCCAGCAGCTTCACCCTCACGGCCCCGCCGGGCTTCCGCGGCCCCGGTGCGGTGCTCGTCGAGGTCACCTCGGCCAAGGACGCGAGCGGCAACGAGGACACCACCACCACCGCCGACGGCGCGACCGTGCTGCTGTCGATCCCGGTGCAGGTGGGTGACGACAAGCCCACCCTCCAGTGCCCGTCCACGGTGCTGCCGATCGCCGGCGGCCAGCGGATCGACCTCGACATCGCCACCTTCTGCAAGGTCTACACCCTCGACCCGCGCGACGCTGTCGGGCTCAACTACAGCGCGGAGTGGAGCCAGTCCCTCGACGGCGTCGCGGTCGGCAGCCCCGACGGCTCGGTCGTCGCGGTCAGCGCCGCCGACACCGCCACCCAGGGCGGTGAGGCCGCCCTCACGGTGCAGGCGGGGGAGAGCAACACCCAGGTGGTGCGCTTCCGCCTCGCGCAGGCCCCGGCGCCGCGGCTCTCGCCCATCAAGGTGGAGACGATGGAGGCCGGGCAGACCCGCACCTACGACCTCGCCGACTACCTCCAGGCCGGGGTCGCCGACCCCCAACCGACGATCGTGTCGGTGCAGGACGTCGGGCAGAACGCCGGGGTGCGCGCCACCTACGAGGGCAGCCGCCTGACGCTCACCGCGGACAAGGACACCCGTGGCGTGAAGGCCGGCTTCCGGATCGCCGTCAGCGACGTCTCGTCCTCGGACCCCTCGCCCTCCCGCACGGCCGAGGGCCGCATCGACTTCCAGGTCGTCGGCGTGCCGGAGGCTCCCGGCGAGCCGCGCCCCTACCCGCTCTCGCAGCAGGTCGGCACGGTCGAGATGGGCTGGACGCCGCCCAAGGACGACGGCGGGGCGCCGATCCTCCACTACGTCGTCCGCGAGGAGCGGACCGGTGATACCCAGCGGTGCGACACCAACGAGTGCATCTTCCGCGGCCTCGAGGAGCGGCGCAGCTACACCTTCCGCGTGAAGGCGGTCAATCGCGTCGGTGAGAGCGACTGGAGCGGCCTGTCGAAGACCGCGCAGGCCGATACCGCTCCCGGACGGGTGCAGAACATCCGGATGGTCGACCGTGGCGACGGCTCCATCACGATCGCCTGGGACAAGCCGAAGTCCACCTCCAAGATCATCGACTACACGATCAGCTGGGGCGGCAACCCGGGGGTCGCGGTCCCCGGGAACACGCTGAGCTTCACGGCCACGGGGCTCAACAACAACGAGAAGTACGTCTTCTCGGTCAAGGCGCAGAACGAGGTGGACTACTCCGGGGTGCGCCAGTCGCCCGAGCTCCAGCCGCTTGGCACGCCGCCTGCACCGCCGGCACCGGCCGTCACCGACCTCGAGGCCGGGGCCAACCAGACCAGCCTGCAGGTCACGTGGGGAGCCGTGCTGCCCGAGGGCCCGGGGCCGACGACCTACACGGTGAGCTACACCAACGGCACCACCTCGGGCAACGTGCCGGGGTGCGTGCGGCTCGCGTCGCTGACCTGCACCCACGCCGGGGTGAACTATGACGGGCTCGTCTACACCTACCGCGTCGTCGCCTACAACATCAGCAACCGCTCGCCCGCCAGCGAGGGCACCTCCATCGAGGCCGTGGGGCGCCCCGCCCCCTGGGGTCCGTTCCAGGTGCGCCCCACCGGTGTCAGCCAAGAGGCGGAGGTCACCTACACAGTCCCGGAGTCACGCGGTGGCACCAGCCGGGTCGAGGTCCTCGTCGGAGGCCTGGTCCTCAAGACCTTCGCCCAGCAGACCGGCACGAACACCACCCGTGTCTCGACGCCCGGCAACGAACAGCCCTACGCCGTCCAGCTCCGGGTATGCAACGAGGATGCCCCCGCGGGATGCACGCTGAGCGGGCAACAGAACGTGCAGACGTTCGGGCGCCTGGACAACATGTTGAGCGACATCCCGGACCCGGTCGTCAACGGCAAGACGGTCACGTGGACGGTCAGCGGTTCCAGCAACGGCGACCCGGCCCAGCTCGCCGTGTGGATCGACGGGGTGGCGCAACCCACCATCAACCTGACCGCGGTCGGCTCCTTCAGCCAGTCGATATCGAGCACGACAGCGGACTTCGCCCAGACCACGCGGCTCGAGGTGCGACTGCAGGACAGCGCGCCCGTCGGCCGTGGTGAGAGCTTCAAGGCCAAGCAGTCCATCAGCGGCGTCCCGGTGCCCGGGGTCGGGGTCACCAGGCCACTCACGCGCATCTGCCGCGACGACGACACGGACCCGGCGAACGACTGCTGGCAAGGCCCGGGGAACAACAAGCCGCCGCCCTGCGAGGTCAACTCGTGCGGCTTCATCACCTTCACGGCCCAAGGCTTCTACGAGAACTTCACCTGCTCGGTGTCACTGCCATGGACCGCCTACGCCGGATGGCGCACCTACAACTTCGGTCCCACGGGCGCGGGCGCGGTCTCCCAAGACACCGACTGGTACGCACCCAACGGGGCCACGGTGACCTGTCAGGGAACGGGCCTGTGGGGTCAACAACAAAGCGGTTCCGGGTCGTGGTGACCAGCGCGGGCAGCACCGCCCATCTTCACTCTGACAGGAAGACAACATGACGATCAGCCACGAACAGGCCGAGTGGTTCAAGTCCACCTTCGACCAGCTCACCGACAACATGGAGAAGGCCGTCCTCGGCAAGCGCCATGTCGTACGGCTGGCGCTGACCTGCTTGCTCTCCGAGGGCCACATCCTGATCGAGGACTTCCCCGGCACCGGCAAGACGATGCTCGCCCGCGCGCTCGCCAACACCGTGCAGGGCAGCCACGCGCGCATCCAGTTCACCCCCGACCTGCTGCCCTCCGACGTCACGGGCGTGACCGTCTACGACCAGCACAAGGGCACCTTCGAGTTCCACCCCGGCCCGATCTTCCACACGATCGTGCTCGCCGACGAGATCAACCGCGCCTCGCCCAAGACGCAGTCGGCCCTGCTCGAGGTCATGGAGGAGGGCCGCGTCACCGTCGACGGCGTCGCCCACCCGGTCGGCAGGCCGTTCCTCGTGATCGCCACCCAGAACCCGATCGAGCAGGCCGGCACCTACCGCCTGCCCGAGGCGCAGCTGGACCGCTTCCTGATGAAGACCTCGGTGGGCTACCCCGACCGCCAGGCCACGGTCGAGCTGCTCAACAACGCCGCCGTCCGCGACCGCGCGGGACTGGTCACCCCCGTGATCACCGCCGCCACCATCGCGCAGATGAGCGGCCTGGCCGACGAGGTCTACGTCGACCCCGCGGTCATCGGCTACGTCGCCGAGCTCGCCGAGGAGTCGCGCCGCCAGCCCCACGTCAAGCTCGGTCTGTCGCCGCGCGGGTGCCTGGCTTTCGTCCGGGTGGCCAAGACGTGGGCGGCCGCCGACGGCCGCGACCACGTCGTGCCCGACGACATCAAGGACCTCGCGGAGCCGGTGCTCTCCCACCGCGTGCTGCTCGACGCCGAGGCGCAGTTCAGCGGCGTGGACGTGCAGACCGTGATCTCGCGCCTGCTCGACTCCGTCGCCCCGCCGACCGACCGGGTCGGGGCCTGAGCCGTCGATGAAGCGCATCACCCAGGCCCTCGAGGTCGTCAAGCCGATCGGCTGGCTGCTCCTCGTGATCGGCATCGGCACGGGCGTCGTCGCCCAGCTCGCGCAGTGGCGTGAGCTGGCGGTGCTGTCCGTGGCCTGCGTGGCCCTGCTCGTGCTCGCGCTGCCCTTCCTCCTCGGTCGCACGTCGGTCGCGGTCGACCTGCGGCTGCAGCCCGAGCGCGTCGCGGCGGGGGAGTCGGTGGCCGCGGGGGTGCTGGTGGCCAACCGGGCGTCGTCACGCCTGGTCCCGACGACCCTCGAGGTGCCGGTCGGCTCGGCCGTCCACCGCTACGGCATCAGCTCGCTCGCGCCCGGCGCGACCCACGAGGAGTCGTTCACGATCCGCACCGAGCGCCGTGGCGTGATCGCCGTCGGCCCGGCCATGACCCGTCGTGGGGACCCCGTAGGGATCTTCTCCCGCGACGTCGTCTGGACGCCGGTGCGCGAGGTGCTCGTGCGCCCGCACCTGGTGCCGATGGAGTCGCTGGGCGCCGGCCTGCTGCGCGACCTCGAGGGCGTGTCCACCGACGCGGTCAGCCAGAGCGACCTGGCCTTCCACGCGCTGCGCGAGTACGTCCCCGGCGACGACCTGCGCCACATCCACTGGCGCTCCTCGGCCAAGGTGATGGCCTCCACCGGCGAGTCCGCGCTGCTCGTGCGCCAGTACCTCGACACCCGCCGCAGCCACGCCACGATCGTGGTCGACGACCGTGCGGCCTCGTGGGGCGACCCCGAGGACTTCGAGACCGCGATGGCCGTCGCCGCCTCGATCGCGGTCCGAGCGGTCCTCGACGAGTTCGACGTGTCCTTCGTCTGCGGCGCCCACGCGTCGTCGGGCACCGATGCCCACCTCGCGCTCGACGCCGTGTGCCGCGCGGAGCTCGGCGACCGCGGCGTCGTGGAGTCGGGTCGCCAGGCGACCATGCTGGCGCCCGACACCAGCCTGGCCTTCTTCGTCGGCGGCAGCGCCACCGGGTTCACCGACCTGCTGCGCGCGGCGGCCGCGTTCCCGCCGGAGGTGCGTCGCTTCGGCATCACCGTCGACCCCGGCGGCACCAGCAAGGTCACCGACACCGGCGGCCTGCCCGTCCTCCACCTCGCCGCCAAGGAGGACCTCGGCGGCCTCCTGCGCTGGAGCGTGCGATGAGGCGGGGCAGCACGTCGACCAGCACCCGCACCCGCGTGCGCGCGCACGCGCTGGTGCCCGACCGGCACTCCTGGACCGACATCGCCTTCACGCTCGCGCTGGCGGCGATCGCGCTGAGCGCCCTCGGCACCTCCTTCACCGGCTCGGCCTACCTCGTCGTCGGGATGCTGGGTGCGGTCATCGCCGTCGCCGTCACCCACCTCGCCCGCGCGGCGGGGTGGCCGATCATCTCCGCGGTCGTGATCTGCCTCGCGGTGTTCTTCCTGCTCGGGGGCCCGCTGTGCCTGCGCGCGCTGGGCGACACCTCGGTGCTGCCCGGCCCCTCGACCCTGGCCCGGGTCGCCGACCAGGCGGTCTTCGGCTGGAAGGACCTGCTCACCACCCTGCCGCCCATCGACGGCGACGGCCCCCTCCTGGTGCTGCCGTGGCTGGCGGGCCTGCTCGCCGGTCTGGTCGGCCTCGGGCTGGCGCACCAGCCGGTGCGGCGTGCCTGGCTGGCCGCGGCGCTGCCCGTCCTCGGGATGACCGCCGTCCTCTCGGGCGCGATCCTGCTCGGCGTACGCCACCCGCAGTCGCTGGTGCTCCAGGGTGCGGTGTTCTCTGCCCTGGCCCTGGCCTGGCTCGCGCTCCGGGCCCGCCGGGCGAGCGCGACCGTGCATGGCGGCGCCACGTCGTGGGTCCGCGGTGCCGGTGCGGTGGCCATGCTGGCGCTGGCGGCCGGGGTCGCGCTGCCGGCCAGCGGCTTCGTCGCCGACGACCAGCGCGCGGTCGCGCGCAACTGGGTCGAGCCGCCCTTCGACATCGGCCGCTACCCCTCGCCCCTGGCGGGCTTCCGCAAGTACGTCGACCTCAAGGGCGAGTCCAACCCCGCCAACGTCTATGACAAGACGCTCCTCGACATCGACGGGGTCGCTCCCGGCACGCTGGTCCGCTTCGCGACGATGGATCGCTACGACGGGATGGTCTGGGGGGCGAGCGACAACGCCCTGCCCGGGCCGGCCGACGACTCGTTCCAGCGCGTGTCGTCCACGATCGACAACCCCGTCGAGGGCGACGAGGTCGAGGTGACGGTCACGCTCGGTGAAGGCTGGAACGGTGTGTGGTTGCCCACCGTCGGTGCTCTGCAGTCGATGGACTTCGAGACCACTGACGCGCGCGCCAAGGCCGAGGTGTTCCGCTACAACCTCGCCACCTCGACGGCCGTGGTGCCGACCGGGCTGCGCCCGGGCGACCGCTACTCCTTCACCGCCGTGGAGCCCGACGACGAGCTCACCGACGCCACCGTCGGCTCGTCCGAGCCCACCGCGCCCCTGCCGCCCGGGGCTGCGTTCGTGCAGGGGCCGACCGAGAAGTGGACCGAGGGTGCGGGCAGCGACCCGATGGACCGGGTGCTGGCAGCGGCCGAGCACCTGCGCACCGAGGGCAAGTACTCCGACGGCGTGGGCCGCACCGAGCGGGTCTACGTCGGCGGCCACAGCGTGTGGCGGCTCTCCGACGAGTTCGTCAACGCCCCGCAGATCGTCGGCAACGACGAGCAGTACGCCGCCACGATGGCGCTCATCGCCAACGACATCGGCGTCCCGGCCCGTGTCGTGCTGGGCGCGACGGTCCCCGAGGGCGGCAGCGTCACCGGCAAGGACGTCTCGGCCTGGGTGGAGCTCCGCGCGGCCGACGGCTCGTGGCGCACCCTGCCCACCGACGCCTTCATGTCGACCACCCCGCCGGCCGACCAGGTCCCGGAGACCAACACGCCGATGTCGGGCACCGTGATCCCGCCGCCCAACCCGATCCCGCCGCCGTCCGACGCGGGGGAGCAGAGCGACGCCGACCTCAAGGAGCGCAAGGCCACCCGCAAGAAGGCCGAGCAGGACGACGAGGGCCTGATCCCCGGCGTGCCGGGATGGATGGGCGCCGTGGTGACCTACGTCGGCGCACCGGTGCTGCTGCTCGCGCTCCTGCTGGGCGCCGTGGTGGCGTTCAAGGCCTGGCGCCGGCACCGGCGCCGCAGCGCCGACTCGGCCTCCGCCCGGTTCGTCGGGGCCTGGCGCGAGCTCGTCGACCACGCGCGCGACCTCGGCCAGGTGGTGCCCCTCGGGCCCACCGTCACCCGGCGCGAGCAGTCCGCCGGCATCGTGTCCGACCAGGCAGGCGCGCTCGCGAGGCGGGCCGACAGCTTCGTGTTCGGCCCCGCGGTGCCGGAACCGGCCGCGGCCTCGACCTACTGGGACTCCGTCGACGCCGAGCGTCGCGCCATGTCGCAGCAGGTGGGCCGCTGGCAGCGGGTCCGCGCCGCGGTCAGCCTGCGCTCGCTGCGCCGCGGCGGCCCTACGCCGGCCGAGGAGCCCGACGCCACGGCGGATGCGGGCCCGGGCGCCCCGGCGGACGACGTACGACCCCGGGCGGGTCGGCTCGCCCGGCTGCGTGGTAACGCTGATTGGCGTTCTCGGAGCGCGCCTGACTAAACTGGTGCGTCGGCCCAACGTGGGCTGTGTTTCGTGGCGCCTCGCGGCTGCCCGGACCTCGACCGACTCGTCGCAGACGAAGCGGTCGCGTGCCCGGGAAGAGGTTTCGCGGATCCGCCCACGAGGTCCACCGGTTCCCTGCAGGTCGAGGGAGCCGGGCGGTTCCCGGGCGACCGGTAGACAGTATGTGATCAGACACTGCAACAGATTGTGGAGGACATGCCGAAGAAAGAAGGCGTGATCGAGATCGAGGGCACCGTCGTGGAGGCCCTTCCCAACGCCATGTTCCGGGTCGAGCTGGCCAATGGACACAAGGTGCTCGCCCACATCAGCGGCAAGATGCGCCAGCACTACATCCGGATCCTCCCTGAGGACCGGGTCGTGGTGGAGCTCTCGCCGTACGACCTCACGCGGGGTCGGATCGTCTACCGCTACAAGTGATCGTCCAGCCGAGTAGCAAGGATTCGTTGACATGAAGGTCAACCCCAGCGTCAAGCCCATCTGTGACAAGTGCAAGGTCATCCGCCGTCACGGCCGGGTCATGGTCATCTGCGAGAACCCGCGCCACAAGCAGCGCCAGGGTTGAGAGACCTGCTCCACCACTGAAGCACCCACAACGTGATCGCTAGGTCGGCACCGTCCGACTGAAGTCACCTCCGGAGCACCGGCCGGAGCCCACCCGAGGCGGGATGGGACGCGACACGACCAGAAACCGATGCGAGAACAGACAAGGAACCGCCACATGGCACGCCTCGTTGGTGTTGACCTCCCGCGCGACAAGCGCATCGAGATCGCACTCACCTACATCTACGGCATCGGCCGTACCCGCGCCCAGCAGCTGCTCGCTGCCACCGGCGTCGACCCGAACGCCCGGGTCCACACGCTCGGTGACGAGGAGCTGGTCAAGCTTCGCGACGAGATCGAAGCCAACTTCAAGATCGAGGGTGACCTCCGACGTGAGGTCCAGGCGGACATCCGCCGCAAGATCGAGATCGGCAGCTACCAGGGTCGCCGCCACCGCATGGGCCTCCCGGTCCGCGGTCAGCGCACCAAGACCAACGCGCGCACCCGCAAGGGCCCCAAGCGCACCGTCGCCGGCAAGAAGAAGGCGAAGTGACCTGCGCCCCGGCGCAGTGATCCCCGCTCCCTTCCCAGAAGCTTCCAGACCAGACCTCATCAGGAGTTAGTGAATGCCTCCCAAGAGCCGCGCGACCAAGGTCCGCCGCAAGGAGAAGAAGAACATCGCTCAGGGCGAAGCCCACATCAAGAGCACGTTCAACAACACCATCGTCACCATCACGGACCCCAGCGGCGCCGTGATCTCGTGGGCCTCTGCCGGCACCGTCGGCTTCAAGGGCTCGCGCAAGTCCACCCCCTTCGCCGCGCAGATGGCTGCCGAGGCCGCCGGGCGTCGCGCCATGGACCACGGCATGAAGAAGATCGACGTCTTCGTCAAGGGTCCGGGGTCGGGCCGCGAGACCGCGATCCGTTCGCTGGGTGCCATCGGCCTCGAGGTCGGCACCATCCAGGACGTCACGCCCACCCCGCACAACGGATGCCGGCCGCCCAAGCGCCGCCGCGTCTGACCCGAGACTGAGAAAGAGAGACTGAAACATGGCCCGCTACACCGGTCCCATGACCCGCAAGTCGCGCCGTCTCGGTGTCGACCTCGTCGGCGGCGACGCTGCCTTCGAGAAGCGTCCCTACGCCCCCGGCCAGCACGGCCGCGGTCGCATCAAGGAGTCCGAGTACCTGCTGCAGCTCCGTGAGAAGCAGAAGGCTCGCTTCACCTACGGCGTGATGGAGAAGCAGTTCGTCCGCTACTACAAGGAGGCCAGCCGTCGCCAGGGCAAGACCGGCGACAACCTCCTGCAGCTCCTCGAGTGCCGCCTCGACAACGTGGTCTACCGCGCCGGCTTCGCCCGTACGCGCCGCCAGGCCCGCCAGCTCGTCGTGCACGGCCACTTCCTGGTCAACGGCAAGAAGGTCGACATCCCGTCCTTCCAGGTCAGCGACCACGACATCATCGACGTCCGCGAGAAGTCGCTGGAGCTGACCCCGCTCATCGTGGCTCGTGAGACCCACGGCGAGCGCGTCACCCCCGCCTGGATGGAGGTCATCCCCTCGCGGATGCGCATCCTGATCCACCAGGTCCCGGTCCGCGCGCAGATCGACGTGCCGGTCCAGGAGCAGCTCATCGTGGAGTACTACTCCAAGAAGTGACGCGGTGTCGGTGGTCGTCCGAGCTCTCGGGCGGCCACCGACGCCCCTCTTGACCCTGCTCTCCTCCGCCATCCTCACCATGTTCGGATCCGTCAAATAGCGGGTGGATCCGGAAAGGAAGAACTCCGTGCTTATCGCTCAGCGCCCGACCCTCACGGAAGAGACCGTCGACGAGTTCCGTTCGCGGTTCGTCATCGAGCCCCTCGAGCCCGGCTTCGGCTACACGCTCGGCAACTCGCTGCGTCGTACGCTCCTCAGCTCCATCCCGGGTGCCTCGGTCACCAGCATCAAGGTCGACTCCGTCCTCCACGAGTTCTCGACCATCGAGGGCGTCACCGAGGACATGACCGAGATCATCCTCAACCTCAAGGGCATCGTCGTCTCCTCCGAGCACGACGAGCCGGTCGTGATGTACCTGCGCAAGTCCGGTGCCGGTGACGTCACCGCCGCCGACATCACCCCGCCCGCCGGTGTCGAGGTGCACAACCCCGAGCTGAAGATCGCCACGCTGTCCGACAAGGGCAAGCTGGAGATGGAGCTCGTCGTCGAGCGCGGCCGCGGCTACGTCTCGGCCGTGCAGAACAAGGGCGCCGACAACGAGATCGGCCGCATGCCGGTCGACTCGATCTACAGCCCCGTGCTGAAGGTGACCTACAAGGTCGAGGCCACCCGAGTCGAGCAGCGCACCGACTTCGACAAGCTCGTCATCGACGTCGAGACCAAGCCGTCGATCCGTCCCCGCGACGCGATCGCCTCGGCCGGCAAGACCTTGGTCGAGCTCTTCGGCCTGGCCCGTGAGCTCAACGTCGAGGCCGAGGGCATCGACATCGGCCCGTCGCCCGTCGACGAGCAGCTCGCCGCCGACCTCGCCCTCCCGGTCGAGGACCTGCAGCTCACGGTCCGCTCGTACAACTGCCTCAAGCGCGAGGGCATCCACACCGTGGGTGAGCTCATCTCCCGCTCGGAGCAGGACCTGCTCGACATCCGCAACTTCGGCGCCAAGTCGATCGACGAGGTGAAGGCCAAGCTCGTCGAGATGGGCCTCTCGCTCAAGGACAGCGCTCCCGGCTTCGACCCGCACGCCGCCCTTGCCGCCTACGGCGACGACGACGACGACGCGTTCATCGAGGACGAGCAGCTCTGACAAACCGACCGGCGCCCGCCGGTCGTCTACCCGGGTACCTGACACGGCCCGAGAGAAGGAAATGACATGCCCAAGCCCAAGAAGGGCCCCCGCCTCGGCGGTAGCCCGGCCCACCAGCGCCTGATGCTCTCGAACCTGGCCACCGCCCTGTTCGAGCACGGCCGGATCACCACCACCGAGACCCGTGCGCGCCTGCTGCGCCCGGTCGCGGAGAAGCTGATCACCAAGGCCAAGCGCGGCGACCTGCACAACCGTCGTGAGGTCCTCAAGACCATCCGCGACAAGTCGGTGGTGCACACGCTGTTCACCGAGATCGCGCCGACCTTCGCCGAGCGTCCCGGTGGCTACACCCGCATCACCAAGATCGGCCCCCGCAAGGGCGACAACGCCCCCATGGCGGTCATCGAGCTGGTGACCGAGGCCTACAGCCCCAAGGCTCCCTCGACGAAGAAGACCGTGGCTGCCGCCGCCCCCGCGCCGGCCGTCGAGGAGACCGAGGTCGACGAGACCGAGGCGACGACCGCTGCCGAGGAGCACGAGGCCGCGGCCGAGGCCCACGAGGCTGCTGCCGAGGAGCACGAGGCCGCCGCTGAGGAGCACGAGGCTGCTGCCGAGGAGCACGAGGCCGCCGCTGAGGCTGCCGAGGACGAGTCCAAGGCCTGATCCACGCGCCACCACGAGGCCCGTCACCCTGCTGGGGTGGCGGGCCTTCGTGCGTCTGCGGGGCTGGCAGTGGGGGTGGCCCACCCACATTCCGTGGTCTTGGGTTCAAGGTCTGGATGCAACACCTCGTAGTGAGGGGTGTTTGCGATGGCGGCTCGGCGGGTGTTTCCCCAGCAGGTACGTCGCGAGTTCTGGG
>NZ_LMSM01000003.1 GCF_001428125.1 Nocardioides sp. Soil774
CCTCGGACGGTTGACCCCGGTCGAATACGAGCTGATCATGACCACAACCGCCACCCAGGCGGCTTAACCAAAACTGTCACCTGTTCGTGCAGCAGTCCCTTCTTCGTCTCTTCTAACTTCGCAAGCACGATGTCGCCAGCGTCGACGCCCAGCTTGTCGGTCAGGAGCAGGCAGTAGGTCAACACATCGGCGAGTTCGGCGACTGTCCGGTCCAAGTCCGCGGCATCGGACCATTGGAAACACTCGAGCAGCTCGCCCGCCTCGATGGAGATCGACTTCGCGAGGTTCGAGGGACTGTGGAACTGGTCCCAGTCCCGCTCGGCTACGAATGCCCGTAGCTGCGTCATCACGGGATCAGCGGACATGCCCGCAGCGTAATGGCTCCCGAGGTGCCGCCACGGTGACTTTCGCTGTCACCTCTTGCTCTTCGAGGCATCTCAGCCGGCCGAGGTCAGCTTCCGCACGACGTACTGGTTCAGGCTCAGGCCGTCTTCTGCGGCGTGCATCGCCAGCTCGCGATGGAGAAGCTCTCCGACACGAAGGTTGAACTTGCCGGAGTAGGAGCGCTCGGCGAAGGGCTGGGGCACCTGCTCCCCCGCAGCGGACATGTCCATGACGACGTCTCCAAGCAGGTCGTGAAGCCCTTGCAGCGCCTCGACCTGAGAACCCGCCAGCCATGACAGCGAGGGGAACTCGGCGCAAGTCGCGACGTACTCCGCGTCGTCAGCGGACCACGAGACCCGGTAGGTGTAGTGCGAGACGTCGGGGCGAGTATCGGTCTGCATCACATGGCCTCCTTCTTGTCGATTGCCTTGAGCACCTGGCGCACCTGATACGCCTTGGCCTTCCCTTTGTCGTTCTGGATGTTGACTCGAGGGTCACCCGGCCACGGGGTCCTGAAGACCGCGTGGGAGGTGCCGGACTGCCGCGGCGTGCCGAAGTAGTGCTCGCACACCTTGAGGAGATCGTTGAAGGCGACGTTCTGCTGGTTCCGGCGCATCGCAGCGACGACACCAGCCAAGGACGCCATACCCATATGGTACTGCCCGCGGTACCACCTGCCAAGGATCTGTCGGACACTCTGCCCAGGTCGCACGAAGCCTCCAACCGAGGCGGCCTGTCGTCGACCAGAAGTCGTCAGAGACCCGGCAGCTGCAGGACGTGTCCCCCCGCCGCCTTCGCCGCGAGGTAGCCGCGGTTGGCCGGGCCGACGTGCAGGCCCGTGCGCTCGCGGCGTACGACGGTGAGACCGGCGTCCTCGAGCTGGGCGGCCTTGTCGGGGTTGTTCGACAGCAGGTCGAGCCGGTCGATGCCGAGGGCGAGGAGCATCTGCACCGCGACCGTGTAGTCGCGCTCGTCCTCCGCGAACCCGAGTGCACGGTTGGCGGCGTAGGTGTCGAGGCCGCCCTCCTGCAGGGCGTAGGCGTCGATCTTGTTGTAGAGGCCGATGTCGCGGCCCTCCTGACGCAGGTAGAGCAGGAAGCCCCCGACCCCCGCTATCCGGCCGATCGCCTCCTGGAGCTGCGGTCCGCAGTCGCACCGCGCGCTGCCGAGCACGTCACCGGTGAGGCACTCGCTGTGCAGCCGCACGAGCGGCACGTCTGGGCCCGTGTCGCCCAGCCCGATCGCCACGTGCTCCCGCGCGTCGACGAGGCCGCGGAAGGTGAACATCCTGGCCGGCACCGACGTGCCGTCCGCGAGTCGCAGCGGCAGCGCCACCTCGCGTCGTACGACGGCCGCCGGGACCGCGCCGGCGATGCGCTCGACGCTCATGCGGTCTCCTCGAACCTCGGCGAGAGGGCGTAGCGCAGCAGCACCACGTCGCCGATCTGCCGGGTCTCGGCGAGCCGCGCCCGGTGACCGGGGTGCCACGGGAAGGCGCCGTCGCCGACGAAGCGACGGGCCTGCGACGAGCCGACGAAGAAGGGCGCGACCACCAGGTGCAGCTCGTCGGCGGCAGCCGAGGTGAGGAACTGGGTGTGCACGCGCGCGCCGCCCTCCACCATGAGCCTGCGCACCCCGCGGTCGAAGAGGTCCTCGGTCAGCCGGGTCACGTCCACGCTCGGCCCGCCGTCGACCACCGTCGCCACCTGCGAGAGCCGGCGACGCGCGGTGCCGAGGGCCGGGCTCGCGCAGTAGACGATCTTCTCGCTGTCGCCCGTCGCGAAGAAGTTGCTGCCGGCGTCGAGCCGCGCGTGCCGCGTCACGGTCACCTTCGTCGGTGACTCGGCCAGTCCGTGGGCACGGCGCTGCTCGCGCCTGAGCGGGCTGCGCACCAGCAGGCGCGGGTTGTCGTCGCGCACGGTGCCGGCGCCGACGAGGATGGCGTCGCACCCCGACCGCACGTGGTCCACGCGGTCGAGGTCGGCGTCGTTCGAGAGCACCAGCCGCTCCTCGCCGGCTCCCCCGAGGTAGCCGTCGAGCGAGATGCTGCAGCTCAGGATCGTGTAGGGCCGCTCAGGCATCGACCTTCTCCCCTCCCGTGACCTGGACGCGCGGCCGACCCAGCGCGTCGTGCAGCAGGACGGCGGCGCCGGGCAGGTTGGCGACCAGCACGACCGCGCCGTAGGCCACGGCCGTCGCCACCCCCGTCCCCGCGCCGAGCCCGGCTGCGGCGAACACCCACGCCGCCATGCCCTCGCGCGGGCCCCAGCCGGCCAGGTTGAGCGGCACCCCGGCGACCACCAGCACGGCCACCACGATCGGCAGCAGCACCGCTAGCGGCGCCTCGACGCCCACCGCCCGCGCCACCACGACGTACGTCGCGACGTATCCGCCGAGCGCCACGGTCGAGGCGAGGGCGATCCCGGGCCACGACTGCCGCACGAGCAGAGCCAGCCGCACGTCGTCGCGGACGACCCGGGTCGCCCGGCTCCACCAGGTGTCGCGGTCCGGGGTGCGCGCGAGCACAGCGACGACGACCGCCACGCTCAGCGCGACGACCACCAGCGCCCACGGCAGCAGCGGTCGCACCGGCGACGGCAGCAGCGCGAGCACGACGACCACCACGACCGCCTGCACGACCTGCCCGGCGAACCGCTCCCACGCCACGGCGCGGAGCGAGCGACCGGTCCTCCCCGTCGAGCGCCCGTGCACCAGCCCGCGGTGCACGTCGCCGAGCACCCCTCCCGGCAGGACCGTGTTGAGGAGCTGTGCGCGGTAGCAGGCGGCGAGCGCCGCCGGCTGGGCGACCTCGAGCCCGAGCTCGCGGGCGACGAGGCGCCAGCGCCAGGCGCACGCCGTGGTCGTCACCACCGCGACGACGAGCCCCAGGAGGAGCACCTCGAGGTCGAGGGCCCGCACACCGGTGACCACGGAGTCGCTTCCCACGCGCCACACCACGACCGCGAGGATGGTCGCGCCCGCCAGCCACCGCCACGAGGTCCTCATGCCGCCGCCCGGCGTACGACGTCTGCGACGAGGCCTGCCGTGGCCGACCACCCCGTGAGCCGTGACCGCCGCTGCAGCGCGGCCGCCCGCAGGCGCTCGCGCACCGCGTCGTCGCCCAGCCACCGGCGGAGTGCCACGGCCAGTCCCGCGTGGTCGCCCGGCCGCACGAGCATGCCGGGCAGCGGCCCGTCCTCGCCCAGCGCCTCCCGCACGCCACCCACGTCGTGGGCGACGACCGGCAGTCCCCGGGCGAGCGCCTCGGCGACGACCATGCCGTAGGTCTCCGTTCGACTGGGCACGACCAGCACGTCGGCTGCGGCGTACGCCGACTCGAGCGCGCTCCCGCACAGCGGCCCGGCGAACCGGCAACGGTCGTCGATGGCCAGGCCCGCAGCCGTGGCCCGCACGGCCGCCGCGAAGGCCGGCTCGACCGACGTCGACCCGACGGCGGTCCACGTCCAGCGGAGGTCGCCGAGGCGTGCGAGGGCAGCGACCAGGTGGTCGTGGCCCTTGACGGCGCTGACGGTCCCGACGGTGAGGAGCGACGTCCCGTCCGCGGACCCGGGCACGACGGATGCCGGCTCGACGCCGGGCCGCGCGACGTGCACCCGGGCGGGGTCGAGGTCGTACTCGGCCAGCAGCCAGTCGCGGCACCACGCGCTGGGCGTGAGCACCGATGCGGCGCAGGCGACGACCCGGCGCTCGGCCGGTCTCGCCTCCGCCTCGCCCAGGCCGACCGGCAGGTGCATGAGCAGCACCACGCGCAGGCGCGCGCTCGCCGGCACCATCACCTCCGGCAGCCTCGAGGCGAGCAGGCCGTCGACGAGCACCAGCGAGCCCTCGGGCAGCCGGCGCAGGGCACGCTCGAGGCCCCACGAGCCGAGGTGGGGCGACCACGGCCAGCCGCCCTCGACCTCCTTCGTCGCGACCTCCCAGCCCTGCTGGGCCAGCGCCGAGGAGAGACGTCGGTCGTAGGTGTTGCCACCGCTCGCGCGCTGCGGGTCGTCGACCCCCTGCGGGACGACGACGTGGAGCAGGCCGGCGCTCACAGCGACCGCTCGTAGGTGGCCCACGCGACGTGGGACTCGTGCAGGGTGACGACGATCCCGCTCACCCGGCCGGCGGGCGCCACTGCGCCGTCGGCGATGCGCTCGGCCAGCCGGTCGGCGACGTGGCGGGCGAGCACCTCGGTCGTCGTGTTGGTCGCGGCGAAGGCCGGCTCGTCGTCGAGGTTGCGGTAGGACAGCTCACCCACGACCTGCCCGAGCACCTCGCTCGCACGGCCGATGTCGACCAGGATCCCGTCGTCGTCCAGCGCCTCGCCGCGGAACGTCGCGTCCACGACGAAGGTGGCGCCGTGCAGGCGCTGCGCCGGCCCGAACACCTCGCCCCGGAAGCTGTGGGCGACCATCATGTGGTCGCGCACCGTCACGCCGAACACGGCACCTCCTCGTAGGTCACGCCGTGGCACAGCGCAGGCAGCTCCCCCGAGGCCAGCCTCGGCATCACGTGCGGCAACGACTCGAAGGGCGACTCACCCGTCAGCAGGCAGTCGAAGGCCTCGTCGCGCAGCAGCTCCAGCGCGAGCGCGAGCCGCTGCGAGGTCGTACGCCGGTCACGGCGCGCGGGCGCCACCCGCCCCACCTGGCTCGCCCGCAGGTCGAGCCGTCCGGAGTGGAAGCTGCCGCCCAGCGAGATCGTCGTCGTCCGGTCGCCGTACCAGCTGAGCTCGAGCACCGTCCCCTCCGGCGCGAGCAGGTCGAGGGAGCGCTGAAGGCCTGCCGACGTGGCGCTGGTGTGCACGACCAGGTCGCACCCGCCGTCCGCGTCCTCCGGCGCCGCGAAGTCGAGCCCGAGCGCCGCCGCGACCGCGGCCCGGGACCCGTCGACGTCGACGAGCGTGACCCGCGTGCCGGGGACGCGCGAGACCAGCCGGGCCACGCTGCAGCCCAGCACGCCGGCCCCGACCACCGCCACGCGGTCACCGACCAGGGCTGGTGCGTCCCAGAGCGCGTTCACCGCGGTCTCGACGAGGCCGGCCAGGACCGCTCGGCGCACCGGCACGCCCTCCGGCACGACGACGACCGCGGAGGCCGGCACGACGTACGCCGTCTGGTGCGGGTGGAGGCAGAAGACGTCGCGACCGACCAGCGCGGGAGGCCCGTCCTCCACCGTGCCGACGTTGAGGTAGCCGTACTTCACCGGCCCCGGGAAGTCCCCCTCCTGGAAGGGCGCCCGCATCGCGTCGTGCTGGTCGGTGGGCACGTGCCCGCCGAACACCAGGCTCTCCGTGCCGCGGCTGACCGCCGACCGCAGGGTGCGCACGACGACGTCGTCGTCCCGCGGCTCGGGCAGCCGCACGTCGCGGATCTCCCCGACCCCCGGCGCCCGCAGCCAGAACGCCCTCGCTTCTCGCTGCATCTGCCACCTCGTGCCGGTCGGTGCGGACTCGTCGTGAACCGGGACCACCCCGGTGCCGTCCTCCCGGGTGCAACCCCTCCACGACGAGGTGAACGGAGTCGATGTGCCGACGGTTCAACGCCGCGCCGGCGCGGTGCTGCTGACCGCCACGGCCGTCGGCCTCGTGGTGGCCGCGCTCGTGGCTCCCACCCGCCTCGACGAGCTCTCCCCGACCGCCTTCCTGCGCCTGCCGGTCGAGCTGCTCGTGCTGCTCGGGGTGGTCCTCGCGCTCCCCGAGCGCCTGCGCCACCTCCGCGCCCTGGTCGTCGGGGGCACGGGCGTGGTGCTCGCTGTCGTCACGGTCTTCAAGCTCCTCGACGTCGCGTTCCTCCAGGCGCTCAACCGCCCGTTCGACCCGATGATCGACTGGCGCTACGCCGGGTCGATCGTCGAGACCGTCCGCGGCAGCGCGCAGGGGTGGCTGGGGGTGGCCCTGCTGCTCACCGCGGCGGCGGTGCTGCTCGCCGCGCTGGTGCTGGTCCCCCTGGCCGTACGCCGCACGGCGCGCGCCGCCCTGCGCCACCGTCCCGCGACCCTGCGCCTCCTCGCCGGGCTCGCCCCACTGTGGCTCGTGCTGTCCCTGCTCGGGGTGCACACCGGCGGCGTCGCGCTGGCGTCGCGGGCAGCGGCCTCCTACGTCTACGGCCAGGTCGCCCGCATCCCCTCGCAGCTGCGGGACCAGCGGGCCTTCGCCCTGGCCGCCGCGACCGACCCGGAGCACTCCACGCCCGCCGCGGACCTGCTCACCGGCCTGCGCGGCAAGGACGTCCTGCTCGTCTTCGTCGAGAGCTACGGGCGGGTCGCGCTCGACGACCCCGGGCTCTCCCCCGGCATCGTCCGTGCGCTCGACTCCGGCACCCGGGAGCTGCGCAGGCACGGCTACGAGTCGCGCTCTGCCTACCTCACCTCCCCCACCTTCGGCGCGCTCAGCTGGCTGGCGCACGCGACCCTCCAGTCCGGCCTGTGGGTCGACAGCCAGCAGCGCTACGACCAGCTCGTGACGACCCGTCGCGAGACGCTGTCGAGCCTGTTCGGCCGCGCCGGGTGGCGCACGGTGGCAGCGGTGCCCGCCAACGACCGCGACTGGCCGCAGGGCGCGTTCTACGGCTTCGACCGGGTCTACGACGCGCGCACCATCGGCTATCGCGGACCCCGCTTCGGCTATCCCACGATGCCCGACCAGTTCACCCTCGACGCCGTCCAGCAGCTCGAGCTCGCGCCGCGGCACCGCCGCCCGGTCATGGCTGAGATCGACCTCCTCAGCAGCCACGCACCGTGGTCGCGCACGCCGCGCCTCATCGCCCAGGAGGACGTCGGCGACGGCTCGGTCTACGCCGGCATGCCCGCCACCCTGCCCTCGGAGTCCGACATCTGGCCCGACCCGCAACACGTGCGAGCGGCCTACGCCGGCTCGATCGCGTACTCACTGCGCTCGGTCGTGTCGTTTCTCTCGACCTACGACGACGAGGACCTCGTGGTGGTCATGGTGGGCGACCACCAGCCAGCGACGATCGTGTCGGGTGAGGACCCCGGCCACGACGTACCAGTCACCGTCGTCGCGCAGGACCCCTCGGTCATGGACGCGATCTCGGGCTGGCGCTGGGACCCCGGGCTGCGGCCCTCGCCGGCGGCCCCAGTCTGGCGGATGGACGCGCTGCGCGACGAGCTCCTCGCCGCATTCGGCCCCGAGCGCGAGACTGGGACGGCGCACGCGGAGGTGCGGTGAACCGTTCCGGCCCGCGCGGCGTCTCCCCGGGGAGGAGGGGTGCATGTCGAAGGACGAGGTCGCGCTGATGCAGCAGGTGCACGACGAGCACGCCGACGTGCTCTGGCGCTTCTGCCTGAGCCTCGTCGGCAACGACCGTGCGCGCGCCGAGGACGTCGCCCAGGAGACGCTGCTGCGCGCCTGGCGGCACGGCACCATCCTCACCAGCTCGCCCGCGGCCGTGCGCTCGTGGCTCTTCACCGTCGCGCGCCACATCGTGATCGACGACTGGCGCAGCCGGCGCGCCCGGCCGGAGACCACCGTGGAGGAGGTGCCCGAGCCGCGCCGGACAGCGGAGGACGACGAGAGCGACCAGCTCCTGCTGTCCTGGATGGTGGCCGAGGCGCTGACCCACCTGTCCGAGGACCACCGGGTCGTGCTGCTGGAGTGCTACTACCGCGGCCGTCCCGTCGCCGACGTCGCACGTCGCCTCGGCATCCCTCCCGGCACCGTCAAGTCCCGCACCCACTACGCGCTGCGGGCCCTCAAGCTCGCGCTCGAGGAGATGGGGGTCAGCGCATGAGCACCCCCCATGCCGGCGCTGCGGGCTGCGCCTTCGCCCACGACGACGCCGCCTACGTCCTCGGCGCGCTCGGGCCGGCCGAGCGCCTCGACTTCGAACGCCACCTCGCCACCTGCGACCGCTGCGCGCGCTCGGTGCGGGCGCTGGCCGGCATGCCCGGCCTGCTCGACCGGGTCGACGCGAGCGTGCTCGAGAAACCGCCGGCCGACCCGCCGCTGCCCTCCACGCTCATGCCCGCGCTCAACCGCGCGGTCGAGGCGCGCCGGCGCCGGCGCACGGCGGTCCTCACCGGGCTCGCCGCCGCCGCAGCGACGGTCGCCGTCCTCAGCGTCCCGCTGGCGCTGCGCGGCGACGACACGCCCGTCTCCGGGCCGGGCACGAGCGCCCCGTCCTCCCACATGGAGACGCGGGCGATGGCGCCGCTCGGGGACGTGCCGATCGAGGCCACCCTCGGTCTCGAGCAGGTCACCTGGGGCACCCGGATGCTGCTCACGTGCTCCTACGACGCCGGCTACGCAGGTCTCGACCTGCCCGACGCGATGGACTACCTGCTCTTCGTCACCACCGCCGAGGGCCGCACCGAACAGGTGGGCAGCTGGCGATCGGTGGACGGCACCACGATGCGGGTGCCGGCCGCGACGTCGGTCGGCCGCGACGACATCGCGACCGTCGAGGTGCGCACCCCCGACGGCCGCGTCGTCCTACGACTGGACGCGTGAGCGCAGCGGGTTGTCCACGGCCAGGAGCCGCGCCCCCGCGATGATCGCGACGACCTCGGCCGTGGCTGCCACCCACACGGCCCAGCCGCTCCAGCGGGCCGTCGTGCCGAAGAGCCCCACCGTGGTGGCCAGCACGAAGGCGAGCAACGTCGACAGACCGAAGCCCAGCGCCAGGAAGGGCGGCACCCAGTGCCGCCAGGCCAGCAGCAGGACGGCGATCACAGCGCCGCCGATGGCGTTCAGCATGAAGGAGGGCCCGAGGAAGGCGTCGTCCCGGGCGAAGTCGAGCCAGAGGTAGAGGTGCACCGCCGCCGAGACGAGCACTGCGACTGCTGCCAGCACGCGCATGTTCCTCACCTGTCCGTCCTCATGGTCGGTCCGAGGGTGGTCCGTCGGGAGTGATCCGTCCGGGGGTCCTGTCGAGGAGAACGGTCTGCGGCTCCGTGGGGTTCACCCGTCGGCGCCACAGCCACACCACGTCCCAGCCGAAGGACTCCGCCAGCAGCACGACCGCCACCACCAGCACGGCGTACGTCGTCGCTGCCGGCGCGTGGCCCCAGGCGGCGAGCACCAGGGAGATGCCGACGTAGGCCGCCACGACCTTGCGCCAGTAGCGTGCCGGCAGGTCGCGCTGCATCCACGGGACCAGCCACGTCGCGACGGCGTAGACGTAGCGGACGAGCCCCGTCGACAGCACCCACGCCCCTGCCGAGCCGGCCACGTCGACGCTCAGCACGAGGATCAGGAACGCGTCGGCCTCCCCGTCCAGCCGGGCACCGAACGGCGACGCGGTGCCCGTCAGCCGGGCCACGCGGCCGTCCACGAAGTCCAGCGCGAGCGCCGCGGCGGCGAGCGGCACCAGGACGTGCCTGACGTCGGCACCGGACGTCGACGACTCGGCGACGAGCGCCGCCACCCCGCAGGCGAGCGCCCCGCGCGTCAGCGTCACGAGGTCTGCGGGGCCCAGTGCACGCACCCCGTCGCTCGCCGCTCGACGTGCGGCAGCGAGCGCGAGGACGGCCGCACACGTCGATCCCGTCGCCCAGGCGACGGACCCGAGCCCGGCGCGGGCGTCCAGCAGCGCGCACATCACGAGGACGCCGACCACGCCGGACAGCAACCCGCGGCGCACACCGATCACCGGACCTCCTCAGGGCCTCCCGTACAGGAGGACGCGGCCCCCGCCCGGAGGGTTCACGCCAGGCGGAACTCCACCTTCCGGGTCCCCGGGTCGGCACGCACCAGCTCGACCGACACCTGCTCACCCAGCGGCAGGTCGGCGGAGCCGGAGACCGACGCCTCGATGGCGGGGTCCTGGATGGTGATGTCGCCCTTCGACGCGTCCTTGTCCTCGACCTCGACCACGACGGCGCTGAATCTCTCCCCCACCCGGTCGTGCAGGAGCTCGGCCTCGCAGAGGTCGACGATCGCGTTCTCGTACTGGTTGGCGCGGCGGCCCGACTCGCGCATGGTGTCGGGCAGGTCGGCCATCGCCGCGACCACCCAGTCGGGGACCTCGGTGCCGGCGCAGAGCGCGACGCACACCTCGCCGGCGTAGCGGTCGACGAGGCGGCGCAGCGGAGCCGTGACGTGGGCGTACTCCGAGGCGAGGGCCGAGTGCTGCGCCTGGTCGGGCAGCTCGCCGTTGAAGGTGACGTAGCCGGCGCCGCGCAGCAGCCGCGTGCAGGCCACGATCATCGCCGCATGGGTCGGCCTCGACGGGTCGAGGGTGCGCACGAAGTCGGGGTAGAGCTGCTCGGCCGGCCACGCGATGCCCAGCGCGCGGGCCGTGCGGTGCAGGCGCTGCACGTCGCGCGGGTCGGCCGGCGGCAGCGTGCGCAGGATGCCGACGCGGGCGTAGACCATGAGCGAGGCGGCGGCCATGCCGGTGAGGAGCGAGATCTGCGCGTTCCAGTTCTCGACCGGCGTGAGCCGGCGGAACTCCAGCTCCCAGTGACCGGTGGCGCTCTCCACGAGCTCCTGCTCGGGCAGTGGCAGGGAGACTCCCCCACGCGCTGCCTCGCGGGCCAGTCGCAGCTCGCCGACCTCGCGCAGCAGGTGGACCATCTCGCTCGCACGACCGGCGTCGAGGTCGGCCTGGACGCCCTCGTAGGACAGCTTGGCGCGAGACCGCACCAGCGCGCGCTCGACCTGGACGTCGGTGCCCTCGCCGGACGCGTCGACCTTGATGGTCCACAGCAGCGCCGGGCGCACCTGGTCGGGCAGCAGGGAGGCCGCGCCCTCGCTGAGGACCGGCGGGTGGAGCGGGATCTTGGAGTCGGCGCCGTAGAGCGTCTCGCCGCGCCGCTGGGACTCGACGTCGACCGCGTCGCCGGGCGAGACGAACGCCGCCACGTCGGCGATCGCGTAGTGGACGACGTAGCCGTCGGCGTCGCGCGAGATGTGCATCGCCTGGTCGAGGTCGCGCGCCGACTCGGGGTCGATGGTGACCAGCTCGATGTCGG
Source organism: Nocardioides sp. Soil774 (assembly GCF_001428125.1). Lineage (GTDB taxonomy): Bacteria > Actinomycetota > Actinomycetes > Propionibacteriales > Nocardioidaceae > Nocardioides. Next base: position 11,323 of record NZ_LMSM01000003.1, read on the forward strand.
TGCGGTCGAGCTCGGGCAACCGGGGGTCGGCCGCCGCCCGCGCCGCCGCCTCCTCCACCGAGGGCGGGAACGACGCAGCCACCTTCATCTCCTGCTGGATGCGCGTGATGCCCTCCCGCATCTCCTGCGCGGTGACGCTGTCGCCGCTCGGACGGACCTTCAGCACACGATTGCTCGGCATGGCTCGACCCTAGCCACATCACGCATCGCGCGGCTGCCTACGCTTGCGCGCGTGCTGATCCTGCTTCCGCCCAGCGAGGGCAAGACCGCTCCCCGGCGCGGCAAGCCGCTCGAGCCGGCGTCCCTGTCGTCCCCGGTGCTCACCGACACGCGTACGAAGCTTCTCGCCGCGCTGACCACCCTGTGCCGCGACGACCCCGACGAGGCCGCACGGGTGCTGGGCCTGGGCACCACGCAGCTCGACCTGGTGCAGCGCAACGCCGACCTCGCGACCGCGCCCACCGCCCGCGCGGACGCCGTCTACACCGGCGTGCTCTACGACTCGCTCGACGTCGCCACGCTCTCGTCCGCCGCCCGCCGCCGCGCGACGACGCGCCTCGCGGTGACCAGCTCGCTCTTCGGGATGGTCCGCCCCGGCGACCGCATCCCGGCCTACCGCCTCTCCGGCGACGCCACCCTCCCAGGCGTGGGACCGGTCGCCCGCGCGTGGCGCGAGGTCCTCGGCGAGGCGATCACCGACGGCATGCGCGGCGGCCTGCTGGTCGACCTCCGCTCCAGCACGTACGCCGCCTTCTGGCGGCCCACCAAGGACGTCAGCCGTCGGGTCGCGACGGTCCGCGTGCTCCACGAGTCGGGCGGTCGCCGCACTGTCGTGAGCCACTTCAACAAGGCGACCAAGGGCCGCATCGTGCGCGCCCTGCTCGAGGACGGCGCCGATCCGCGCACGCCGGCAGCGCTGGCCGAGGCCCTCACCCGCCTCGGCTGGACGGTGGAGGTCGGCGACCCGACACCCAGGGGCACCCAGCTCGACGTGGTCGTCACCGACGTCCACGCGGGCGGCTAGCGAGCCGCCGCACCCCTACGCGGTCGCCGTGGTGCGGATGCTGCGTCACAGGCACCGCACAGTCGGCATCCGCAGCGACGAGAACATCCGCTCATAGCCGAGATGCGAATGTCTCGCGCAACCGGGAGCGCGGAGCCATACTCGATGGATGGTCTGGGCCAAGGTCGCGCTGGCGGGTGGACTGCTCCTGCTTGCCGCCGCCTTCGCCGTCGGCACGGAGAACCAGTTGTCCACGTCGGTCATGGGCCAGACCCAGCACTGCGGCACCGCGATCCCCGCGTCCTGGCTGATGTCCGGGAGCGACGACAAGGCGCAGGCGGGCTCGGTGGCCACAGACGATGAGAAGCGTGCTGAGACAGCCTGCGGGCCCGTCGTTCATGAGTCCCGAGTGCTGGTGTTCACGATCATGGGCGTGGGCGGCCTGCTTGCCCTCGTCGGGTGGACTGCCATCTCGACGCGAAGGGAAGCCGTGTCGCGCACGGTCACGCACGCCCGCGCGTAGAACGGCGCGCTCAGCGCAGCGGGATCACGTCCGTGGCCTCGAGGGGGTCCATCCCGCACAGCGCGAGGAGGTCGGCGATGATCGAGCGCACCTGCGCCAGGATCACCTCGGCGGACAGGTCGGCGCTGTGCTCGACGGTCGCCGTGGCATGCCCCAGCGAGATGAGGTCGTCGATGACGGCGGTCGCCATCCGGTCCGCGACCAGCTCCCCCGCGACCCGGTCGGCGAGGTCGGCCAGGTCGCGCATCAGGGCGGCGTACGACGTCGGCACCGGCTCGCGACGGTGGCACGCCACCGCGACCCGGCGCACCACGACGCGGGTGTTGCGCAGCGCCACGTCGAGCGGCTCGACGAGCTCGGCGAGCTGGCGCTGGTGCTCGCCGTGGCCTCGGCGGAAGGGCGAGGAGCTCACCACCGACAGCCCCTCCTCCGACGCCGCGCGCAGCTCGGCGATGAGGGCGTCGGTGGAGCGCGCGTCGCGCAGCACCGCCAGGGCCCGCTCGGCGTCGCCGTCGCCCAGCCGATCGGCCGACGAGCGCAGCAGCTCGGCGATCTTGCGCACCACCACTGCGGCCTGGTCGCGCGGCTTGCGCAGCGGCGCGCGCGGCACGACGGTGGCCGCCACCAGGGCCACCGACCCGCCGATGATCGCGTCGGTCCAGCGGAGGAAGGCGGCCCCCGGTGCGGGCGCCAGCGCGGCCACCACGATGCCCTGCACGGCGGCCTGGATGATCAGCAGCTGCCCGGCGTCGAGGAGCAGCGCGATGGACATCCCGGCCGCGACGATCAGCGCGATCTGCAGGCCGCCCGAGCCGATCAGGTGCGTGGTCGCGTCACCGAGGAAGACCCCGAGCGCGACGCCCACGGTCACCTCGGCGACGCGTCGCTGGCGCTGCCCGTAGGACATCCCGAGCGACACCACGGCCGCGATCGGGGCGAAGAACGGCAGCCGGTGCTCGAAGACGTCGGCAGCCAGCCACCACGCGACGCCCGCAGCGATCGCGCACTGACCGATGACCCAGCCCTTGGCGCGCAGCCGGGCCACGCGGGCGCGCAGCGACGTACGCCCGCGGGCGGCCATCAGCTCCGCGTCGAGGCGCATGGCCGTGCGGGCCTCAGAGTCCCGACTCGTCGGTGCGCACCAGGATGCGCTGGCACTCCTCGCACCGGATCACCTCGTCCTCCGGGGCCGAGCGGATCCGCGAGAGCTCGGAGGCGTCGAGGGTGAGCTGGCAGCCGCCGCACTGGCGCGCGCGCAGCAGCGCGGCACCGATGCCCTTCTGCTCGCGCAGCCGCTCGTAGAGCGCCATCAGGTCGTCGGGGAGGTCCGCGGTGGCCGGTCCGCGCGAGGACGCGACCTCGGCGAGCGAGGCGTCGATGCCGGCCTGCTTCTCGTCTCGCGCCGTCACGAGCTCGGCGAGCCGCGCGTCGATGTCGTCGGCGCGGATGCCCAGGCCGTCGAGCACCTGCTGGGCCTCCTCGAGCTTCTCCATCACCTCGAGCTCGGCGTCCTCGAGCGTGGAGATGCGCCGCTCCAGGGAGACCAGCTCGTGCTGCATCCGCTCGAGGTCCTTGGGGTTGGTGATCTGACCGGCGTCCATGCGCGAGCGGTCACGCTCGCGGCGGGTCTTCACCTGCTCGACCTCACGGTCGGCCTTGGCCTGCTCCACGGCGAGGTCGTCGACCACGATCCGCGCGTCGCGCACCTGGTCGGTGAGCGCGGTGCGCTCGGCCTCGAGCGCGGTGATCTCGGCCAGCTCGGGCAGGTGCGAACGCTGGTGGCGCAGCTGTGCGGTGCGCCGGTCGAGCTCGGCGACGTCGAGGAGCTTGAGCTGGTGGGTGGGATCGGCCTTCAACGGCTCTCCTGGGACTTCAGTAGCGGGACGACCACGGATCGGTGCACTGCGTGCTGACCCGGGTGCCGACCCTATCGCCCATCGCCTCGTGCAGCCGCGCCTCCACCACCGGGAGCCAGGTCCACTCGGCCGCCCAGTGCGCCACGTCGACCAGCGCGGGGCCACCGTGCTCGAGGAACTCCCCCGCCCGGTGGTGCCGCAGGTCGCTGGTGAGGTAGACGTCGACGTCGCTGCCGACGAGCTCGTCGAGCAGGAAGTCGCCGGCCCCGCCGCACACCGCGACCCGCCGCACCACGCGGTCCGGGTCACCCGCGACCCGTACGCCGTGCGCCGTCGCCGGCAGCGCTGACGCCACCCGCTGCGCGAAGCCGGCGAGCGTCGTCGGCTCGACCGTCCCGGCGCGGCCGGTGCCGGTGGCGGCCCCCGCCGACGCCGGTCGGATCGGGGCGAGGTCGCGCAGGCCCAGCGCGAGCGCCAGCGCCTCCGAGACCCCCGACTCCGCCTGGTCGGCGTTGGTGTGGGCGGTCAGCAGGGCGCACCCGCCACTGGTGAGCGTGTGCAGCGTGCGGCCCTTGGGGGTCGTCGCCGCCACGGAGCTCACCGGCGTGAGGAAGAGCGGGTGGTGCACGACCAGAAGGTCGGCGCCCCACTCGACCGCCTCCCGCGCCACCTCGACGGTCGGGTCGACGGCCAGCATGACCTTCGAGACCTCGGCGGACGGCTCGCCGGCCACCAGCCCGACCGCATCGCCGTCGAGGGCGGTGCCGGGCGGGTACCAGGTGTGCAGGAGGTCGACGACGTCCGCGAGCGAGGGCATGCGCTGATCATCCCCGGTCGGCCGGCAGGGGGCTCAGTTGACCTGCCGGTCGCGTCCCTCCCAGTAGGGCTGGCGCAGCTTGAACTTCTGCAGCTTGCCGGTCGCGGTCCGCGCCAGCTCGTCGCGGAACTCGATCGACGTCGGCGCCTTGTAGCCCGCGGCCTTGTCCTTGCACCAGGCGATCAGCTCGGCCTCCATCTCGGGGCCGCCAGCGCTCGCGCCGTCGGCCAGCACGACGAGCGCCTTGATGGTCTCGCCCCACTTCTCGCTCGGCACCCCGATCACCGCGACCTCGGCCACCTCCGGGTGCGAGAACAGCACGTCCTCGACCTCGATCGAGGAGACGTTCTCGCCGCCGGTGATGATGACGTCCTTCTTGCGGTCGCTGATCGTGAGGTAGCCGTCGTCGCCGACCACGCCGCCGTCGCCGGTGTGGAACCAGCCGTCGACGAGCGCCTTGGACGTCTCGTCGGGCCGCTCCCAGTAGCCGTCGAGGATCACGTTGGACCGCGCCAGCACCTCGCCGTTCTCGTCGGTGCGCAGCCGTACGCCGATCGCCGGGGCGCCGGCGCGCACCAACCGGGCCGCGCGGTCCTCCGCGGAGAGGTCGTCCCACTCGGCGCGGGTGCGGTTGACGGTGAGCAGCGGCGAGGTCTCGGTGAGGCCGTAGATCTGCATGAACTCCCAGCCGAGCTCCTCCTGCACCCGCACGACGGTCTTCGTCGGCGGGGGCGCGCCGGCCATGATGATCCGCACCCGGTCGCGCCCGGGGATCTCGCCCTCCCAGTCGGCGGCTGCGTCGAGCACGGCCGCGGCGACGGCGGGGGCGGCGCACATCACGGTGACGCCGTGCTGCTCGACGCGGCGCAGGATCTCGGCGCCGTCGACCTTGCGCAGCACCACCTGCGGGACCCCGAGCCCCGTCATCGCGAACGGCATCCCCCAGCCGTTGGCGTGGAACATCGGCAGGGTGTGCAGGTAGACGTCGCGGTCGGTCACACCTGCGTGCAGCCCGAAGGTGACGGCGTTGGTCCACAGGTTGCGGTGGGTGAGCTGCACGCCCTTGGGGCGAGCGGTCGTGCCGGAGGTGTAGTTGATCGTCGCGGTCGCGTTCTCGTCGGGCTCCCAGTGCCGCGGCTCGGCGCCGGGCGCGGCGAACATCGAGTCGTCCTCGCCCAGCACGAACCGGTGCTCGACGTCGACGCCCGCGAGTGACTCGACCAGCTCGGGGTCGACGTAGAGCACCCGGGCGCCCGAGTGGGAGACGATGTAGGAGATCTCGTCGGGACGCAGCCGGAAGTTGATCGGCACGAGCACCCGCCCCGAGCCGCTCACCCCGAAGAACGACGTCAGCAGCCGTGCGGAGTTGTGGCTCACGACCGCCACCCGCTCACCCACGGCGATGCCGAGCTCGTCGAGCCGGGCCGCCTGGCGGCGGGAGAGGTCGTACGCCTCGGCGTAGGTGAGCGTGCCCAGCGAGTCGGCCGGCTGGTCGGGCTCGTCGATGAAGCCGGCCCGCTCGCCGTAGACGGCGGCGGCGCGCTCGATGAAGTCACTGACGCTGAAGGGGACGATCATGGGCCCACTGTGGCACGCGTCACCCGAGGCGACGAGGCCGTCCCGGAGGGGGTGCGACGGGCGGCAGACCAGCAGCGCCGAACGGCGCGAGGGGTGCGTCGGGACGGTTTCGAACCGCCGACCGCTCGGGTGTAAACCGAGTGCTCTACCGCTGAGCTACCGACGCGCGCGGCACAGACTACGCGGACGCCTCCGCACGGGAGAATCGCGCGGGCACCTGGGTCTGAAATGAGTTGAACCGCTGGCGTCTCGGGTCACCAGCGGTTCAACAAGACAAAGATTACACCACCCCGCAAGGCCGTCCCCGGTTTCGCTGATTTGTACAGCGCCGGTCTAGACCGGAGCACCCGGAGACGCTCAGCCTGCGGCGGCGTGGAGCTCGCGCAGGTGCTCGTCGAGGTCACGGCCGTCGGGGTTGGCGTTGTGCACCGCCCAGCGCAGCCGGCCCTCGCGGTCCACGACGTACGACGACCGCCGGGGCGCGCCCTTGACCTCGTCGAAGACCTCGTAGGCCGAGGCGACGCGCCCGTGGGGCCAGAAGTCCGAGAGCAACGGGAAGTTGAGCCCCTCGGCCTCGGCGAAGCTGCGCAGCGAGTAGACCGGGTCGCACGACAGCGCGAGCACCTCGGTGTCGAAGGTGAGGAACTCGTCGAGCCGGTCGCGCACCCCCGACAGCTCACCGGTGCAGACACCGGTGAAGGCGAACGGGAAGAACATCAGCACGACCGCCTTGCGCCCGCGGAAGTCGCTCAGCCGGACGTCCTGGCCGAACTGGTCCCGCAGGGTGAAGTCGGGTGCCTCGTCACCGATGCACAGTCCCTCGCACGTCACGCCTGCTTGCCGTCCTTCTCGTCGTCCCCGTCGTGGTCGTCCTGCTCGCCGTCGTGCTCGCCGTGCCGGGCCAGCTCCCGCTTGAGGACCTTGCCGGTGGCGTTGCGGGGCAGCTCGTCGACGAAGACGATCTCGCGCGGCACCTTGAAACGGGCCAGGTTGGCCTTCACGTGCTCGCGCAGCTCGTCCGCCGACACCTCGCCGACCCGCACCACGAAGGCGCGCAGTCGCTGACCATAGTCCTCGTCGTCGACGCCGACCGCAGCGACCTCGTGCACCTGCTCGTGGGCGACCAGGCAGTCCTCGACCTCCTGGGGGAAGACGTTCTCACCGCCGGAGACGATCATGTCGTCGTCACGGCCCGCGACGTGCAGCCGGCCCGCGTCGTCGAAGTAGCCCACGTCGCCCGACGACATGAGCCCGTCGACGACCTCCTTGGACCCGCCGTGGGTGTAGCCCTCGAAGAGCAGGCCGTTGCCCACGAAGATCCGTCCGGTCTCGCCGCGCGGCAGCTCGTGGCCCGCCTCGTCGAGGATCTTCACGACCGTGCCGTGGGGCGGCTTGCCGGCCGACGTGGGATCGGCGCGCAGGTCCTGCGGCGTCGCGATCGAGGCGTAGGCGACCTCGGTCGAGCCGTAGATGTTGTAGAGGTTGTCGCCGAAGCGGTCCATCCAGGCCTGGGCGAGCGTGGCGGGCAGCGCCGAGCCCGACGAGGCGACGACCTCGACCCGGCCCAGGTCGAAGGTGTCGAGCACCTCGGGGTCGAGGGCGAGCATCCGCTGGAGCATCACCGGGATGACCACCATCGACTGGCACCGCTCGTCCTGCGCGGTCCGCAGCGCCTCGGCCGGGTCGAAGGTGCGCCGCAGCACGACGGTCGAGCCCAGCAGCATCGCGAGCGCGAGGTGGGCGAAGCCCCAGGTGTGGAACAGCGGCGCGGCGATGTGGGTGCGCCAGCCAGCCCGCAGCGGCATCCGCGAGAGCAGCGAGACGGCCGCGTCGATGCCGGCCTCCTTGCGCGGTGCTCCCTTGGGGGTGCCGGTGGTGCCGGAGGTGAGGATCACGATCCGCGTGTGTCGCTGGGGCGGCTGCAGGTCGCCCTCGTCGTACGCCGACACGAGGTGCTCCAGGGTCTCCTCCGAGCCCGCCTCACCGTCGGTCCACGCCAGCACGCGGTGGTCGAGGTCGGCGCCTGCCAGCAGGCCGGCGAACTCCTCGTCGTGGATCACCAGCCGGGGCGCCTCGCGCTCGAGCACGTCGACGAGCTGCGGGCCGGCGAAGGCGGTGTTGAGGTAGAGGATGTCTGCGCCCAGCTTGGCCACCGCGATGGAGGCGTCGATGAAGCCCCGGTGGTTGCGGCACATCACCGCCACCGAGTCGCCCTCCCCCACGCCGCGCTCGGCGAGGGCACGGGCCAGGGAGTTCGACCGGCGGTGCAGCTCGCCCCAGGTCAGCTCACCGAGCTCGTCCACCACGCCGACCTGGTGCGGCGACCGTGCCGCGAGGGTCGCGAAGCCGCCCGCGGGGCCGGTCCCCCAGCGCAGGACCACGCGGCCGATGTCGACCAGCGTGCGCGGACCGTAGGGGCGGATGACCCCCGCGCGGCCGAGGACGCGCACCGTCGTGCCGGCGCCTGCCACCGCACCTGCGAGCCGGCGAGCCCTCACGCGGGAGTCTTCGGAGCCACCAGTCGCGTGGCCTGCCAGTCCTTGCTGACCGACGCCGTCGTCGTCTGCGACAGGCCCGCGATCGGGGCCGCCTCCGAGACGTCGGCCGCGTCCACCGTGCCGGGCCGCCCGACCTTGGGCGTCAGCAGCCAGATCGAGCCACCGCCGACGAGGTCGGTCAGCGCGTCGACGAGACCGTCGACGAGGTCGCCGTCGTCGTCGCGCCACCAGAGCACCACCGCGTCGACCACGTTGCCGTAGTCACCGTCGACCATGTCGGCGTCGATGCAGTCCTCGACCGCGACGCGCAGCTCGTCATCGGCGTCGTTGTCCCAGCCGAGCTCCTGGACGACCATGCCGGGCTTCAGCCCCAGCCGATCGCCGATCCCGGTTGCCGGGGCAGAGTCGCCCACCGTCGAACTCACGCAGTGCCTCCAATGATCGGGTCCCCGCGACGTCGCGCGCGAGGTGACGCATAGTCCACCCGAACACAGCAGGCGCCGCAACCCCGTCCCGCCCGCCGGGCGGGCGCGGGGCGGGCGTCGGGCGGGCATCGTGGCCTCTGTCTCACCGCAACCGGGCCTACCCGCGGGTAGATTTCGTGCGGCCGTGTCGCGTGACACGATGCACGGGTGAGTGACGCCGAGAAGTCCAGCAAGAACCCGGCGATCGTGCCGGTGATCCACGAGGGACTCCCCACCCAGCTGCCCGACATCGACCCCGACGAGACCCAGGAGTGGCTCGCGTCCTTCGACGCGATGCTCGACGACCGGGGCCGTGACCGGGCTCGCTACGTGATGCTGCGCCTGCTCGAGCGCGCGCGGGAGAAGCAGGTCGGCGTGCCCGCCCTGCGCTCCACCGACTACATCAACACGATCCCCCCGGAGCGCGAGCCGTGGTTCCCCGGCGACGAGGAGGTCGAGCGCCGCATCCGCGCCTTCATCCGCTGGAACGCCGCGGTGATGGTCTCCTCGGCCAACCGCAAGGGCCTCGAGGTCGGCGGCCACATCGCCACCTACCAATCCTCGGCCAGCCTCTACGAGGTCGGCTTCAACCACTTCTTCCGCGGCAAGGACCACGAGGGCGGTGGCGACCAGATCTACATCCAGGGCCACGGCTCGCCGGGCGTCTACGCCCGCGCGTTCCTCGAGGGCCGCCTGAGCGAGGAGCAGCTCTACCGCTTCCGCCAGGAGGTCCAGCACGGCAAGGGCGCCGGCCTCCCGTCGTACCCGCACCCGCGGCTCATGCCCGACTTCTGGGAGTTCCCGACCGTCTCGATGGGCCTCACCGCCATCGGCTCCATCTACCAGGCGCGGTTCAACCGCTACATGGACAACCGCGGCATCAAGGACACCAAGCAGCAGCGCGTGTGGGCCTTCATGGGCGACGGCGAGATGGCCGAGCCCGAGTCGCTCGGCGCGATCCGCGTCGCGGCCCGTGAGGAGCTCGACAACCTCACCTGGGTCATCAACTGCAACCTCCAGCAGCTCGACGGCCCCGTCACCGGCAACGGCAAGATCATCCAGGAGCTCGAGGCCAACTTCCGTGGCGCCGGCTGGAACGTCATCAAGGTGGTGTGGGGCCGCGAGTGGGACGCCCTGCTCGCCAAGGACGTCGACGGCGTGCTGGTCAACCGGATGAACACCACCCCCGACGGCCAGTTCCAGACCTACTCGACCGAGGACGGCGCCTACGTCCGCGAGCACTTCTTCGGCACCGACCCGCGCCTGCGCAAGATGGTCGAGCACATGTCGGACACGCAGATCGAGAAGCTGCCCCGCGGCGGTCACGACTACCGCAAGGTGTACGCCGCGTTCGACGCCGCGACCAAGCACACCGGCCAGCCGACGGTGATCCTGGCCCACACCATCAAGGGCTGGACGATCGACGCCCTCGAGGGCAAGAACGCCACGCACCAGATGAAGAAGCTGACGCTGCCGGACCTCAAGAAGTTCCGCGACCGCCTCTACCTCCCCATCAGCGACCGCGACCTCGAGGAGTCCTACGAGAAGACCGGCGGTGCGCCGTTCTTCCACCCGGGCGCCGACGCCCCCGAGATCGAGTACATGCTCGAGCGCCGCACGGCCCTGGGCGGCTCGATCCCGCGCCGGGTCAACCGCGCGACCGCGCTCAAGCTGCCCGGCGACGAGATCTACTCCGACCTCAAGCAGGGCTCGGGCAAGAACAAGATCGCCTCCACGATGGCCGTCGTCCGGATGCTGCGCGACTGGATGAAGGACCCGGAGATCGGCGACCGCATCGTGCCGATCGCGCCGGACGAGTACCGCACGTTCGGCATGGACTCGATGTTCCCGAGCGCCAAGGTCTACAACCCGGGCGGCCAGCAGTACGAGTCGGTCGACCGCAAGCTGCTGCTCTCCTACAAGGAGTCCGCGCAGGGCCAGATGCTGCACGAGGGCATCTCCGAGGCCGGCGCCATGGCGTCCGCGACCGCGGCCGGCTCGGCGTACACCACGCACGGCGAGCACATGATCCCGTTCTACATCTTCTACTCGATGTTCGGCTTCCAGCGCACCGGCGACTCGATCTGGGCGATGGCCGACCAGCTGGCCCGCGGGTTCCTCATCGGCGCCACGGCAGGTCGCACCACGCTGACCGGTGAGGGTCTCCAGCACGCCGACGGCCACTCGCCGCTGCTCGCTGCGACGAACCCGGCCGTCGTGCACTACGACCCGGCGTTCGCCTACGAGATCAGCCACGTGATGCAGAACGGCCTCGAGCGGATGTACGGCACCGGCGGCGAGAACGGCGACGGCGAGAACGTCATCTTCTACCTCACCGTCTACAACGAGCCGGTCTCCCAGCCCGCCGAGCCCTCCGACGTCGACGTCGAGGGCATCCTCAAGGGCATCCACAAGGTCTCGACGGCCGAGGGCGAGGGCCCGCGGGTCCAGCTGATGGCCTCCGGCGTGGCCTACCCGTGGATCGAGGACGCCGCACGGATGCTCGCCGAGGACTGGGGCGTGCAGTCCGACCTCTGGTCGGTCACGTCCTGGAACGAGCTGGCCCGCGACGGCGCCGCCGCCGAGCAGTGGAACCTGCTCAACCCCGGCGAGCAGCGTCGCACCGCCTACGTCAGCGACAAGCTCGCCGGCGCGCAGGGTCCGGTCGTCGCCGTGTCGGACTACATGCGGGCCGTCCCGCTGCAGATCGCGCGCTGGGTGCCGGCCGACTACCGCGTCCTCGGCGCCGACGGCTTCGGCTTCGCCGACACCCGTCCGGCCGCTCGCCGCTTCTTCCACATCGACGCCGTCAGCGTCGTCGTCCAGGCGCTGCAGGCACTCGCCGACGCCGGCGAGCTCCCGGTGGAGAAGGTCATCGAGGCCTCCGAGCGCTACCGCATCGACGACCCCACCGCGACGAAGGACATCAAGCAGGAGGGCGGCGACGCGTAGTCGTCCCCGCAGGCACCACCTGGTGGGCCACCTCCCGCGCGTAGTGCGCGGGCGGGTGGCCCACCAGCTGCGTGAAGGCCCGGATGAGGTGCGACTGGTCGGCGTAGCCGAGCCGTGCCGCGAGCGCCGCCCAGTCCACGTCGCGGCCCTCGTGCGCCGCAGCGGTGGCATCGAGCAGCCGGAAGCGCTGCACCACCCACTTGGGTCCGATCCCGACGTGCGAGGCGAACCACCGCTGCAACGTGCGCAGGCTGACCCCTGCGAGGTCGGCCAGCTGCGCGGCTCGCACGAGCGAGCTGTCCTCCTCCGCCTGCTCCACCAGCCGGGCCAGACGCGGCACCAGCGGGTCGGGCTGCGGCTCCAGTGCCCGCAGCCACGCCGCCAGGACGACCGCACCGTCCTCGGGTCGCGCGCAGCCCAGGGCGCGCTCCGCCGCCTCCCGGTCGTCCACGCCCAGCACCTCGAGCGCGGTGACCTCACGCCCCACCAGGGCGGCCACGTCGCCGCGCAGGAACGGGCGGAAGCCGGCCGGACGGAAGCCGGCGGCCACCGTGTGCCCGGCACCGTCGAGCCGGCGCGTGAACATGTGCGGGTGCACGCCGTGGACCAGCAGCCGCGGCACGCCCGCCACCACCTCGGCCGACAGGTGGACCACGGGACGCGGCACCACCTCCTGGTCGTGGATCTCTGCGGTGTTCCAGCGCACCCACCAGAAGTAGTCGACCAGCCCCGCCAGGTCGTCCGCAGGCTCGGTGCGCCCCACCTCGATCAGCCGCCCTGCCGCGCTCGGGCGCAGGATCGCGGCGTGGGCTCGACCGGATCGCGTGGGCACGACCAGCACCCTAGGTGGAGGCGCCCACAGCGGCTGTCGCGTTTGTCCAAGCGCAGCGGGAGCCCGCCGCGCGACCATCGGTGCCGACCCCGACGACGAGGAGACCGAGGATGACGCACGAGATGACCGCACGAATCGCCATGGTGACGCTCGACTGCGCCGAGGTCGCGCCCGCGGCGCAGTTCTGGTCGGCGCTGCTCGGCTGGCGGGTCGCGGCGCAGGACGCCGACTACGCCATGCTCACCGGCCGTGACGGCTCACCGGCCCTGGGACTCGGCCGGGTCGAGGGCCACCAGCCGCCGTCCTGGCCCGACGAGGGCGGGCACAAGCAGTTCCACCTCGACCTCGCCGTCGACGACGTCGACGCGCTCACCGAGCGGGCACTCGACCTCGGCGCCCGCCTGGCCGACCCGCAACCGGGCGAGACGTGGCGCGTGCTCGTCGACCCTGCCGGACACCCCTTCTGCGTCACCGACGCGGCCGGCTGGGGCTGAGGGTCGGCCCGCCCGGGGCCTCAGGCGCCGGCAGCGCGTCGTACGGCGTGCACCGGGGCGACGGGGAACTCGCCCGCCTCGGCCTGGACCGGTGCCCAGGCACCGCCCTCGTCCAGCAGCTCGCGCCAGCGGACCCGGTCGTAGCGGCTCGGCTCGGTCGAGCGGATGAAGTCGCGCACGATCTTGGTGAAGCGCTCCGGGTGGTCCTTGTGCGGGAAGTGGCCGGCGTTGGGGATGATCTCGATCCGCGCGGTCGGCGCGAGCGCGCTGGCGTTGCTGGCGTGCGCCACGGGGATGACCATGTCGTCGGCGCCCCACACCACGCACATCGGCATCGCCTCGGTGAGGTAGGCGCGGTCGGCCATGGTGACGATCTGGCCCTTCCAGTCGACCACCGCACGCGTCACGTGGCGGATGGCGGCGCGCGTGCGCGGGTCCTTGAAGGAGTCGTAGATGTCGGCGACCTCGGCGAGGTCGCGCGCCTGGCGTACGCCGCTGCCGGCCAGCAGCCGCATCGCCGACGTGGCGACGTGGCGGACACCGGGCGCGGCCAGCAGCGCCATCACCTGGTGGAAGCCGGGCGTCGTGATCACCCGGATCGCCGGTGAGACCTCGGGCCCGAGCCCGCCGGAGGCGACCAGCACGAGCCGCTCGGTGCGCTCGGGGAACTGGTAGGCGAACTGCATCGCCACTCCCCCGCCGAAGCTGTGGCCCACCACGGTCACCGCGTCGATGCCGAGCACGGTGAGGAGGTCGCGCATGCCGTTGGCGTAGCCGCCCAGGCTGTAGTCGGCACGCGGCTTGTCGGACTCCCCGTGACCGAGCAGGTCGGGGGCGATCACCGTGTGGGTGCGGGCCAGCGACTCCATCACCGGCGCCCACGTCGTGTGGTCGCAGCCGAGCCCGTGGAGCAGCAGCAGGGCCGGGCCGGAGCCCATGCGCACGTAGGCGCGGCGGTGCCCGTGCACGGTGACGTGCTCGACGTGCGGGCTCGTGCGACGGGGCACGCGACCTCCAACCGTTCGGGACAGGTCCCGGATTCAACCACGCGCGACATCGCCCGAGCGCGGGCGCGTCGTCACGATGCCAAGTCGTGACCTCCCGGAGCCCGCTGGCGCTTCGTGGGAATCCCACTACACCGGGCGCGCCACTAGAGTCGGGCCATGCCCCCGTCCCGCCGCCGCGCCGCCGAGGCGCTGCGCAGCTCCAGCGGGGCCCTCAGCACCGCGGCGACCGGTCGGATGGCGAGCGACCTGCCGTGGTTCGACGACCTCAGCGCCGAGGACCGCTCCTGGGTCGGCCTGATCGTCCAGGCCGGCATCCGCGGCTTCGTCGACTGGTACGACCGCGAGTCGCGCGCCTCCGACGACGCCGCCCTCGACCCGCTCGACGCCAAGGTCTTCGGCGCGGCGCCGCGCGAGCTCACAGGAGTGATCTCGCTCCAGCAGACCGTCGAGCTGGTGCGCCTGAGCATCCGTGTGGTCGAGACCAACATCGATGCCCTGCTCGACCCCGAGGACGCTCGTGAGGTCCACGACGCGGTGCTGCTCTACGCCCGCGAGGTGGCCTTCGCCACCGCCGCCGTCTATGCCCGGGCCGCGGAGTCCCGCGGCGCGTGGGACGCCCGGCTCGAGGCGCTCGTGGTGGACGCCGTCGTGCGCGCCGAGGCCGACGAGACGGTGCTGTCGCGCGCCAGTGCGCTGGGCTGGGGAGCGCACGGCGACGTCGCTGTCGTGCTGGGCGCAGTGCCGCCCCACCGCGCGGAGCTCGACGTCTTCGAGTCCGTACGCCGCTCCGCCAGGGCCGGTGACATGGACGCGCTCTGCGCCACCCAGGGCGAGCGGCTCGTCGTCGTGCTCGGCGGGGTGACCGATCCCCTGAAGGCCGCGACCCGGCTGCTCGACCACTTCGGGGAAGGTCCGGTCGTGGTCGGCCCCGTGACCGCCGACCTCGCCCACGCGAGCGCGTCGGCGCGGGCCGCGCTGTCGGCCCACCGCGCCGCCAGCGGGTGGCCAGACGCCCCGCGCCCGGTCGCCAGCCGCGACCTGCTGCCCGAGCGCGCCCTGGCCGGCGACGGTCACGCGCGGCGCCACCTCGTCGACGAGGTCTACCTCCCGCTGATGGCAGCCCGCGGCACGCTGCTCGAGACGCTCGGGGCGTGGTTCGAGCACGGCACCTCGATCGAGGGCACCGCCCGCGCCCTGTTCGTGCACCCCAACACCGTGCGCTACCGCCTGCGCCAGGTCGCCGACGTCACGGGATGGTCGCCGACCCGACCCCGCGAGGCGTTCGCACTCCAGCTGGCCCTCATCCTCGGGCGCCAGTCCGGTCGCACCGAGTTGTAGGAACCCTACAAGGATCACCCGGTGAGTTTCGTCGGCGTCGGACCCGCGTCGTCGCTCCGCGACCCGGCACAGTGGACCTGTGCTCGTCATCGTCGCCCCTGGTCAAGGGGCCCAGACCCCCGGTTTCCTCACGCCCTGGCTGGAGGACCCCACGTTCGCGGCCCGCTTCGACTGGCTGGCCACCGTCGCCGGCATCGACCTGGCCCACTTCGGCACCGCGGCCGACGCCGACACCATCCGTGACACCAAGGTCGCCCAGCCGCTCCTGGTCGCCACCGGCCTGGTCGCCGCGCTCGACCTCTTCCCGCACCCGGCCGACGCCTTCGCGCGCATCGGAGCGGTCGCGGGCCACAGCGTCGGCGAGCTCACCGCGGCCGCCGGCGCCCGCGTCATCACCGCCGAGCAGGCGATGGTGCTGGTGCGCGAGCGCGGCAACGCGATGGCAGCCGCTGCTGCCACCACCGCCACCGGGATGACCGCGGTCCTCGGCGGCGAGCGTGACGAGGTGCTGGCGAGCATCGAGCGCCACGGCCTCACCCCGGCCAACGACAACGGGCCCGGCCAGGTGGTCGCCGCCGGGACGATGGACCAGCTCGCCGCCTTCGCCGGCGACCCACCGGCCAAGGCCCGGTTGATGCCGCTGAGCGTCGCGGGCGCCTTCCACACCACCCACATGGCGCCGGCCGTCGACCGGATGGCCTCCCTCGCCCGCTCGGTCTCCACCCACGACCCGCGCACGCCGGTGATCTCCAACCGCGACGGACAGGTCGTCCACGACGGTCGCGACGTGCTGCGCCGCATCGTGGGTCAGATCGCCCACCCCGTGCGCTGGGACGTCTGCCTCGAGACCATGGCCGACCTCGGCGTCACCGGCATCCTCGAGATGCCGCCCGCCGGCACGCTCACCGGCATCGCCAAGCGTGCCCTCAAGGGCGTGGAGACCTTCGCCCTCAAGACGCCCGACCAGCTCGACGCCGCCCGCGACTTCTGCGACAAGCACGGCGAGGCGTCGATGATCGAGACCAGCCCGACCTGGCGGATGGTCGTCTCCCCCGCCAAGGGCACCTTCCACCTCTCGTCCGAGGCGGTCGAGCGCGACCTGCTCGCGCCGGGCGTCGTCATCGGCTCGGTCGCGAGCCTGCGCGACCGCATCGAGATCACCGCCACCCACGGTGGCTCGGTCGTCGAGTGGCTCGTCGAGGACGGCGACCTGGTCTCCCCGGGCCAGCCGCTCCTGCGCGTGCACCCCGAGGCGACCCACTGATGGCCCCCATCGCAGCCACGACGGGTGCACCGCACACGCGCATCATGGGCATGGGCTCCTACCGCCCCGCCCGCGTGGTGCCCAACTCCGAGGTGGTCGACGCGATCGACTCCAGCGACGAGTGGATCCAGCAGCGCTCCGGCATCCGGACCCGCCGGTGGGCGGGCCCCGAGGAGTCGGTGCAGATGATGTCGGTCGAGGCGTCCCGGATCGCCATCGAGCGCGCGGGGCTCGAGGTCGGGGAGATCGACTGTGTCGTCGTCGCCACCGTGAGCCACCTGCTCCAGACGCCGGCGGTGGCCACCGCCATCGCCCACGAGCTCGGCACCGGCGGTGCAGCCGCCTTCGACATCTCCGCCGCGTGCGCCGGGTTCTGCCACGGCATCTCGATCGCCTCCGACATGGTCCGCGCCGGCAGCGCCCGCCACGTCCTGGTCGTCGGGGTCGAGCGACTCACCGACATCCTGGACCTCACCGACCGGGGCACCGCCTTCATCTTCGCCGACGGGGCCGGAGCGGCCGTCGTGGGACCCAGCGACACCCCGGGCATCGGCCCCGTCGTGTGGGGCTCGGACGGCGAGCAGTTCGACCTGATCCGGCAGCGCGAGGACTGGCGCGACGTCGTCGGCACCGACACCCAGCCCGGCTCCGGCGTGATGCCGCACCTGACGATGCAGGGCAACCCGGTCTTCCGCTGGGCGTCGTTCGCCATGGCCAAGATCGGGCAGCAGGCCCTCGACGCGGCGGGCGTGTCCATCGACGAGCTCGACGTCTTCGTCCCCCACCAGGCCAACATGCGCATCATCGATGCCATGGCGCGGTCGATGAAGCTCCCCGCGCACGTCCGGATCGCTCGCGACGTCGCCGACCAGGGCAACACCTCGGCCGCGTCGGTCCCCCTCGCGCTCGACCGCATGATGGCCGAGGGCGAGGCCCGCAGCGGCGACACCGCCCTGCTCATCGCCTTCGGTGCCGGCCTGGCCTACGCCGCCCAGGTCGTCACCGTCCCCTGACCTGCACCACAGATCGACCCCGAACGACCGCAGGACCACCCGAGCAGCACCCACCAGAGAAGGGAAGGCCCCATGGCCACCACCGAAGAAATCCGCGCCGACCTCGCTGACATCGTCAACGAGGTGGCCGGCGTCGACGCCGACGACGTCCAGCTGGACAAGTCCTTCGTGGACGACCTCGACGTCGACTCGCTCTCCATGGTCGAGGTCGTCGTGGCCGCCGAGGAGAAGTTCGGCGTGACCATCCCCGACGACGAGGTCAAGAACCTCAAGACCGTCGGCGACGCCGTCGCCTTCATCGAGCGTTCGCAGGGCTGAGTCCCTCCCGCGTCACGGGGGCCGGCCGCGCGCCGGCCCCCGTGACTCCCGGCCCTCCTCCACCACCGCGAGAAACGGATCCCCCTGATGCCCTCGACCCGCATAGTCGTCACCGGCCTCGGCGCCACCTCCCCCGTCGGCGGCGACGTCGCCACCACGTGGCAGGCGATGCTGTCCGGCACCTCCGGCATCGCACGTCTCGAGGACGAGTGGGCCGAGACCCTCCCGGTGAAGATCGGCGGCCGCGTCGCCGTCGAGCCCTCCGAGGTCCTCGACCGGGTCAAGGCGCGCCGCCTCGACCGGTCCAGCCAGTTCGCCATGGTCGCCGCCGACCAGGCCTGGGCCGACGCTGGCCTCGAGGGCTCCGGCCTCGAGCCCGAGCGCCTCGCCGTGGCCGTCGCCTCCGGCATCGGCGGTGTGACGACGCTGCTCGCCAACTACGACGCACTGCTCGAGAAGGGACCGCGCCGCGTCTCGCCGCTGGCCGTCCCGA
The DNA here is from genome assembly GCF_001428125.1 of Nocardioides sp. Soil774. Taxonomy (GTDB): domain Bacteria; phylum Actinomycetota; class Actinomycetes; order Propionibacteriales; family Nocardioidaceae; genus Nocardioides. The sequence goes on from NZ_LMSM01000003.1 coordinate 29,773, forward strand.
TGCTCATGCCCAACGCCCCGGCCGCCAACGTCAGCCTGAAGTACGGCGCCCGCGCGGCCGTCCACGCCCCCACCTCGGCCTGCGCGTCGGGCAACGAGGCCATCGCGATGGCGATCGACCTGATCCGCCTCGGCCGCGCCGACGTGGTGCTCGCCGGCGGCACCGAGGCCGCGATCCACCCGCTGCCGATGGCTGCCTTCGCCAACATGATGGCGCTGTCCAAGACCGGCAGCGAGGAGGGCGGCGACCCGACCCGGGTCTCGCGTCCCTGGGACGTCGCCCGCGACGGCTTCGTGCTCGGCGAGGGCGGCGCGGTGCTCGTCCTGGAGTCCGAGGAGCACGCCCGCGCCCGTGGCGCGAAGATCTACGCCGAGGTGCTCGGCGCCGGCATCAGCAACGACGCCCACGACATCGCCCAGCCCGACCCGGAGGGTCGCGGCGGCACCCGAGCGATCAGGATGGCGCTGCGCGAGGGCGACGTCGACCCGGCGACGGTCGTCCACGTCAACGCCCACGCCACCTCGACCCCCAAGGGCGACATCGCCGAGGGCCTGATGCTGCACGCCGTGCTCGGCGAGCACGTGGACCGCTGCGTGGTCACCAGCACCAAGTCGATGACCGGACACCTCCTCGGTGGCGCCGGCGCGCTCGAGGCCGTCGCCACCGTCATGGCGCTGCACGACCGCGTCAGCCCGCCGACGATCAACCTCGACGACAAGGACCCCGAGGTCGACCTCGACATCCCGACGTCGCGCCGCGACCTGCCCGAGGGCGACATCGTCGGGCTCAACAACTCCTTCGGCTTCGGCGGCGCCAACGTCGCGGTCGCCTTCGGGAGCGTCACCGGGAGCACGAAGTGACCGCCACCGCGGCCAAGCCCGCCAAGCTCCCCCGCGAGGACGACCCGCGCAACCCGGTCCACCGCCTCACCGCGCTGCTCGACGAGGGCAGCCTCGAGCTCATCACGCCCGACGACGACTCCGGCATGCTCGCCGCCGTCGGTCGCGTCGAGGGCACTCCCGTGGTGGCCTTCTGCTCCGACGCCACCGTCATGGGCGGCGCGATGGGTGACGTGGGCTGCCGGGTCGTGGTCGACGCCTACCACCGCGCCATCACCGACGGGGTCCCGATCATCGGGCTGTGGCACTCCGGCGGCGCCCGCCTGGCCGAGGGCGTGCTGTCCCTGCACGCCGTGGGCCGCATCTTCCAGGTGATGACGCAGGCCTCCGGCGTGATCCCCCAGGTCTCCGTTGTGCTCGGCCCCGCCGCCGGCGGCGCCGCCTACGGCCCCGCGCTGACCGACGTGGTCATCCTCGGCCCGGAGGGTCGCATCTTCGTCACGGGGCCCGACGTGGTGCGCTCGGTCACCGGCGAGGACGTCGACATGCTGCGCCTCGGCGGTCCCGAGCCGCACGGGCGACGCTCCGGTGTCGTGCACATCCTCACCGAGTCCGAGCGCGAGGCCCTCGACCGTGCCCGCACGGTCGCCTCCCTCCTGGGTGCCCAGGGCAGCCTCGCCGCCGACTCCGTCGAGGACCGTGACCTCGGCGCCCTGCTGCCGGAGTCGAAGAAGCGCGCCTACGACGTGCACCCGCTCGTCGACGGGCTGCTCGACGAGGGCACCATGCAGGAGCTCCACGCCCGCTGGGCGCCCAACATCGTCACCGCCCTCGGTCGCTTCGGCGGCCGCACCGTCGGCGTCGTGGCCAACAACCCGCTGCGTCTCGGCGGCTGCCTCGACTCCCTGTCGGCCGAGAAGGCCTCGCGGTTCGTGCGCATGTGCGACGCGTTCGGCGTGCCGCTCGTGGTCCTGGTGGACGTCCCGGGCTACCTGCCCGGCGTCGGCCAGGAGTGGGACGGCGTCGTACGCCGTGGAGCCAAGCTGCTCCACGCGTTCGGCGAGTGCGTCGTGCCCCGCGTCACCCTGGTGACGCGCAAGACCTACGGCGGCGCCTACATCGCGATGAACGCACGTTCGCTGGGCGCCACGCGCGTCTTCGCCTGGCCCGGCGCCGAGGTCGCGGTCATGGGTGCCGTCGCCGCCATCCGCATCCTGCACCGGCGCAAGCTCGCCGAGGTGTCGCCCGAGATCCGCCCGCAGGTCGAGGCCGAGCTGGCCGCCGAGCACGAGCGGATCGCCGGCGGTGTCGACAAGGCCGTCGAGATCGGGGTCGTCGACGAGGTCGTCGAGCCCACCCGCACCCGCAGCGCGATCGCTGCTGCCATGCGGCACGAGATCGACACCGCGGGCGTACGCCGCGGCCGCCACGGCAACATCCCGCTCTGACAGGGAGGCGACCGCCGAGGGGCACTGCGTAACGGACGTCACACGACGTCGTTGAGCCAGAAGACCCCTCGGAGGTGCCCCTTGCTGTCGAGCCTGTTCACTGCCGCGACGATCACCGCCGCCGGCATGCTGCCACTCCCCCTCCCGACGCCTGGCGACGGCACGTCGTCGGCCGCGACGGAGCCGGTCGCGGTCTCCGGGACCCTGGACGCCCCGGACGGACGGTTGAAGCGGGGCTGCAAGGACTACGCGTACGCCTACGCGGTCACCGTGCCCTCCGACGACTGGACCCTCGACATCACGCTGCAGGACCGTCGCGGCAAGGGGGTCAACGCCCAGTCGCAGCTGGGACCCAACGACGACGAGTCCGGCGTCTTGTCCTACCGGCTCTGCCGGTGGGCCACGGTCCCGGGACGCTTCACGCTGCGGGGCGTCCTGGTGTCCTACGACGGCGACCGCGCCACCACCGTCGAGGTCACCGAGCACTTCCGGCTGCGTCGCCGCAACCTCTGACGCGCAGCGAATCGATGCTGCGTCAGACCACCTGGTGCAGCCAGCGGACCGGCGCGCCCTCACCAGCGTGACGGAACGTCTCGAGCTCGTCGTCCCACGGCTTGCCGAGCAGGTTGTCGATCTCCAGCAGCAGCGTCGTGTCGCCGAGTGCGGCCTTCACCACGGCCGCCTTGAGGCGGTCCTCCGGGATGAGGATGTCGCCGTGCGGGCCGGTGATGGCGTGGAAGATGCCGAGGTCGGGGGTGCACGAGAAGCGCGTGCCCTCCGAGGAGCTCGTCGGCTCCTCGGTGATCTCGAAGCGCAGGTAGTTCCACCCGCGCAGCGCGGAGGCGACGGCCGCGGCGGTGCCGGACGTACCGCTCCACGACAGCTCAGCACGGTAGGAGCCCGGCTGGGCAGGCTGCGGCGTCCAGTCCAGCGAGACGGCGACGCCGAGGACTCCGCCCACCGCCCACTCGATGTGCGGGCAGAGTGCGGAGGGAGCAGAGTGCACGTAGAGAATGCCCCTCGTGGCCGGACCGTCCGGACGGGAAGCAATGCGTGTGGTCACTGTGACCTCCTTGAGTTCCGACGCTCCAGATGCGCCTTCCCCAGCGGTCTGTCGTCCTAGCTCAACGAGAGTCGAGTGACACGTATGTGATTAGACCACCATTGTGGCCCATGCGAGTCCCGAACGCCAGCACCGCGCCCGCGATGCACGCGGGCGCGGCGCCGGCCGGGCTCAGGACTGGCGGCGCTCGAGCAGGTCGGCGCGCGCCGCGGCGTCCGTGAGCTCGTCGGAGTCGATGGCGTGCGTGCGGTGGAACCACGCCAGGGCGTCGGACTCGCGACCGGCAGCCTCGAGCGTGTCGGCGTACGCGTAGCGCAGCCGCACCACCCAGGACGCGCGGCTCTTGGAGGTGAGCGGCGCCAGCTCGAGGGTGCGCAGCGCGGCGTCGAGCTGACCCATGTCGCGACGTGCACCGGCCTCGACCAACGTCATCTCGGCCTTGGCCTCGGAGCTGAAGTTGGCGACGGACGGACTCTTGGCGAGCTTGATCGCCTGCTCGGGGTTGCCGAGGGCCCGGTGGCAGTCGGCCATGATCGGCAGGTAGTCGGTGGCGCCGTTCATCCGCTTGGCGGCGCGCAGCTCCGACAGCGCCTCGGCGTAGTGACCGGCGGCGTAGGCGGACTCCCCCGCGGCCTCGCGGACCACGGCGATGCGCGAGGCGCGGGCACGAGCAGCGAGCGCATGCTGGTAGGCGAGCTCGGGGTTCTCGTCGATGAACATGCCGGCAGCTGCCAGGTGTCGGGCTACACGGGCGGCCAGTTTCTCCGGGAGGCCCTTGAGCTGGGCGCGGACACCGCGGTCGAGCTCGGCGCCGGTCACGTTCTCCGGAAGGTCCGGACCGTCGTACGCCGCCTGGTCGGCGGTGCGGACGCGGTCGTCCGAGCGCCCGCGGTAGCCGCGGTCCTGCCCACCGCTCGGCTTCCCGCCACCGGACTTGCCGCCCTGGTAGCCACCGCGAGACGGGGCGCCCTTGCCGCGGGGAGCGTCGTCGCGACCGCCGCGCCCGCGGCTGTCACCGCTCGACGGCCGTCCGCCGCCGGCACGGGAGCCACGGGAGTCCTCACCGCGGCTGGAGGACCCACCGCGCGACGGCGCTCCGCTGCGACCGGCCGAGCCGGATCCCCGGCCGCTGCCGGCTTCACCTCGTGACGGACGCTGTCCTCGACGGTCCTCGGCCACGGCCGCACTTCCCTTCTTCACGTATGTCGAACCCCGTCCCGCAGACACCGTACTCACTGGTGCCCCGAAATGGAGCAGAGGCCCCCAGATCACTGGGGGCCTCTGCCAAATGTTTGTCCGGCGGCGTCCTACTCTCCCACAACCTCTCGGTTGCAGTACCATCGGCGCTGAAAGGCTTAACTTCCGGGTTCGGTATGGGACCGGGTG
>NZ_LMSM01000004.1 GCF_001428125.1 Nocardioides sp. Soil774
CGCGGAACTCCTTGGGGAACGCCTTTGGCATGGTGAACATCCTTCCAGCGCCGACACATCGACGCAGATTCAGATGTCACCTATCCGTGCAGCAGTCCCCGGTGATGCCGCGTCGCTCTTCCCCGTCGCTGGAGCGAATGATCGGCGCATCGCTCATGACCGGATCACATCACGGGAAAGAGGCATACGTCCGCCCATCGGCTACTACGAGACTTCCGGCAGGTTCGAGCGGATCGCGGCATGTGCGTGCGTGCGATCGCGACGCCGCGCACGCCTGTGGCCCCGTCAGCTCGTGGCTGGCGGGGTGCGGGGCGGGGTTCATGGGCGGCGCTGGTGCGGGATCCGTGGCGGACCGGGGTCGGGTGGGTCGAGTGCGGTGGTGCCGGTGCGGTCTCGGCGGTAGCGGTGGCCATGAGGGCTGGTCCACTCGAACACACCTGGTGCGATCACGTCGTAGCGCCAAGCGGAGTGGGTCTTGAGACGGTGGTGTGATCGGCAGAGCGCGGCGAGGTTCGAGGTCGCCGTCGGGCCGGGCTGTTCGCGTCCCTCTGCGTCGGCTTGGTGGTCGAACTCGACGACGTGATCGACGTCGCAGGCCCGCGCCGGTCGGGTGCACCACGGAAAGACGCACGTCTGGTCGCGCAGAATGATCTGCTCGCGGATGCGGTCGGGAACCGCGTACGCCGGCGACGAGAGGTCGATGTTGAGGTCGATGACCGGCTTCACGGTGATCTTCGTGCGGGAGTCGGCGCACCACGACCGCAGCTGGTCGAGGAGGACGAGCCTCTGACGCTCCTCGAGACGGCCCGTGGACCCGAACACGGTCGAGCCGTCGGGTGCAGGAGTTGCGTCGAAGTGCGCGTGCAGCACGACCTCCCGCGCCGCGGGCAGTCCGTCACCGTCCTCGGCCGTGACGCCAGTGGATCCCTGGGAGAACAGGTCCAGCGCGGTCTGCGTCCGAGCGAGATCACCGAGCGCTGCCGCTCGACGGGAGTCGAGGGACTCAGCCGAGCCAAGAGCCTTCTGCGCAGCCGCGCCGTGGGCGACGGCGTTCTCCAGGTCGATCGCGTCGGCGAGACCGAGCTCGGCCTCCAAGCGGACGGTGCCGGCGAAGTGGACGTCCTCGTCGTGGATCGTGACGTGGCGCGGGTCGACGTGGAGGTAGCCGTCCTCCGGGTCGGAGGCGGGGTCGGCGGCGGCGAGGTCGAAGCGCTTGATCGTCTCTGCGACGAGCCGGTCGAGCTGAGCGGTCCCGATCCTCCCGGCGACGGCGGCGACCTGGGCGTCGACGAAGCGGGCCGCGTCGCGCGTCAGAGCGGGAGCGGAGTGGATGGTGGTCTCGGCGACGAGCCGTGCCCGCCAGGCCGGCGCCCGCCCCGCCTGGACCTGCGCCCACAGGCGGGGGAGGCGGTGGCGCAGCTCGAGCGCGTGCCCGATGAGCTTCTTGGCCGCGACCGTCGAGATGCCGAGGACGGTGCCGAGCTCGGCGATGCAGAACTCCGCCACCAGGGGGCAGCCGTCGCCGGCGATGGGCTCCTCGTGCTCCGACCCAGCCACGGTGAACGCCGCAGCACTGTGGATGGACTCTGGCGGGTGGAGGTCGGCCCACTGGGCAGCGATCTTCAGGAGGTCGGCCGCGGCTCGGTCCTCGGCGGCCTTGCGGGACCGCGCGAGCGCGAGCAGGGCGGCGGGGCTGAGGGCGTCTGCCTCAGCCTGTCCGGGTCCTGCCAGCGCATCGATCATGCGTTTGATTCTAGTTGGTCCCACCGACAGTCGCCGCCCAGTTGTTATGTCGCAGGACATCGGTGACGAACCTGTACCAGGACATCGGTGACACTTTCGGTGTCCTTGGTGGTGACACTTCTCCCCGCCGTGTGCACCTG
>NZ_LMSM01000005.1 GCF_001428125.1 Nocardioides sp. Soil774
AAGAGGCTGAGGAACGTGTAGGCGCGCCGGGCCCTCGCCGGATCGCGATGTGGGTGCGTCTGATACTTGAGAACTCAACAGTGTGTTTGATTAGTCGACGAATTAGTTTGTTATGCCCCGTTGACGTCATGGCTGCCTTTGGGTGGTGGTGGTGTCGCGGTTTCTTTGACGATGATTCTGACAACATGTCAGTTTCGTTTTTTGTCATGGATGTGGCTCTTATTGATTGTGTCTGTCTGCTGGTTTTGGCTGGTGGGTGGGCGTAGTTTTCGATGGAGAGTTTGATCCTGGCTCAGGACGAACGCTGGCGGCGTGCTTAACACATGCAAGTCGAGCGGAAAGGCCCTTTCGGGGGTACTCGAGCGGCGAACGGGTGAGTAACACGTGAGTAATCTGCCCCTGGCTTCGGGATAGCCACCGGAAACGGTGATTAATACCGGATATGACCACTTTTCGCATGATGGGTGGTGGAAAGTTTTTCGGCCAGGGATGTGCTCGCGGCCTATCAGCTTGATGGTGAGGTAATGGCTCACCATGGCTTCGACGGGTAGCCGGCCTGAGAGGGTGACCGGTCACACTGGGACTGAGACACGGCCCAGACTCCTACGGGAGGCAGCAGTGGGGAATATTGGACAATGGGCGGAAGCCTGATCCAGCAACGCCGCGTGAGGGATGACGGCCTTCGGGTTGTAAACCTCTTTCAGTACCGACGAAGCGCAAGTGACGGTAGGTACAGAAGAAGCACCGGCCAACTACGTGCCAGCAGCCGCGGTAATACGTAGGGTGCGAGCGTTGTCCGGAATTATTGGGCGTAAAGGGCTCGTAGGCGGTTTGTCGCGTCGGGAGTGAAAACGCCGTGCTTAACACGGCGCTTGCTTTCGATACGGGCAGACTAGAGGTATTCAGGGGAGAACGGAATTCCTGGTGTAGCGGTGAAATGCGCAGATATCAGGAGGAACACCGGTGGCGAAGGCGGTTCTCTGGGAATGACCTGACGCTGAGGAGCGAAAGTGTGGGGAGCGAACAGGATTAGATACCCTGGTAGTCCACACCGTAAACGTTGGGCGCTAGGTGTGGGGTCCATTCCACGGATTCCGTGCCGCAGCTAACGCATTAAGCGCCCCGCCTGGGGAGTACGGCCGCAAGGCTAAAACTCAAAGGAATTGACGGGGGCCCGCACAAGCGGCGGAGCATGCGGATTAATTCGATGCAACGCGAAGAACCTTACCTGGGTTTGACATACACCCTGCCGCTCCAGAGATGGGGCTTCTTTTGGGGGTGTACAGGTGGTGCATGGCTGTCGTCAGCTCGTGTCGTGAGATGTTGGGTTAAGTCCCGCAACGAGCGCAACCCTCGTTCTATGTTGCCAGCACGTAATGGTGGGGACTCATAGGAGACTGCCGGGGTCAACTCGGAGGAAGGTGGGGATGACGTCAAGTCATCATGCCCCTTATGTCCAGGGCTTCACGCATGCTACAATGGCCGGTACAAAGGGCTGCGATCCCGTGAGGGGGAGCGAATCCCAAAAAGCCGGTCTCAGTTCGGATTGGGGTCTGCAACTCGACCCCATGAAGTCGGAGTCGCTAGTAATCGCAGATCAGCAACGCTGCGGTGAATACGTTCCCGGGCCTTGTACACACCGCCCGTCACGTCACGAAAGTCGGCAACACCCGAAGCCGGTGGCCCAACCCTTGTGGAGGGAGCCGTCGAAGGTGGGGCTGGCGATTGGGACGAAGTCGTAACAAGGTAGCCGTACCGGAAGGTGCGGCTGGATCACCTCCTTTCTAAGGAGCACACGCCCCGATGTCAGGCGTACGTCCTGGCACGCATGGTGGTGTTCACTAGTGGAATCGTCGATGGTCAGGTTGTTGGTGTCTCAGCTGTTGTTGGGGTGCTGGTGGTCTGGTTACTCATGGCCCTGCGTTGGTGGGGGATGGGGTCAAGCACACTGTTGGGTCCTGAGGGATCAGCCGTCGTGCTGCTGTTCTGGCTGGGGTTCGCCCTGGTGGGAGTGGTGGTGGGTGGTTGGGCTTCTGTTCCTCCCTTTGCTTTCTCGTGCCTTCGGGTGTGTGGGGGTGTTGGTGGGGTTGTTGTTTGAGATCTGCATAGTGGACGCGAGCATCTTTGTAGCTTGTTCATCATCTGCCCTGATGGGTTTGTCCCATGGGTGGGTGGTGGGTGTAGTTGCGTTGGCGTGGCCGGCTCTTTCCTTGCCGGTTGCGTCGTAGTTGTGAGCCGCCTGCCTCTTTGATTGGGGGGTGGGCTGGTGTGTTTCTTCGTGTGTGTTGTCTTGACGTTGTTGAGACAAGCTATGAAGGGCACATGGTGGATGCCTTGGCATCAAGAGCCGATGAAGGACGTTGGAGCCTGCGATAAGCCCTGGGGAGTTGGCAACCAAGCTGTGATCCGGGGGTGTCCGAATGGGGAAACCCAGCACGAGTCATGTCGTGCTACCTGCACCTGAACACATAGGGTGTGTGGAGGGAACGTCGGGAAGTGAAACATCTCAGTACCGACAGGAAGAGAAAACAACAGTGATTCCGAGAGTAGTGGCGAGCGAAATCGGATGAGGCTAAACCTCAGGTGTGTGATACCCGGCAGGGGTTGCATCTGGGGGGTCGTGGGACCTTTCGACTGAGTCTGCCGGCTCGGTACAGAGTAAGAAACCAGTGTGGAAGTCGAAGTCGGTTGGAAAGCCGTACCGTAGAGGGTGATAGGCCCGTAGACGTAAAGCGCTGGCTCTGGAGAGTGTTCCCAAGTAACACGGAACCCCTGAAATTCCGTGTGAATCTGGCGGGACCACCCGTTAAGCCTAAATACTCCTTGATGACCGATAGCGGACAAGTACCGTGAGGGAAAGGTGAAAAGTACCCCTGGCGGGGAGTGAAATAGTACCTGAAACCGTGTGCCTACAATCCGTCGGAGCCTTGTGCCACTTGTGGTGGGGGTGACGGCGTGCCTTTTGAAGAATGAGCCTGCGAGTTTGCGGTGTGTTGCGAGGTTAACCCGTGTGGGGAAGCCGTAGCGAAAGCGAGTCCGAATAGGGCGATTCAGTAGCGCGCTCAAGACCCGAAGCGAAGTGATCTATCCATGGGCAGGTTGAAGCGTCGGTAAGACGACGTGGAGGACCGAACCCACTTAGGTTGAAAACTGAGGGGATGACCTGTGGATAGGGGTGAAAGGCCAATCAAACTTCGTGATAGCTGGTTCTCCCCGAAATGCATTTAGGTGCAGCGTTGCGTGTTTCTTGCCGGAGGTAGAGCACTGGATAGCTAATGGGCCCTACAAGGTTACTGACGTTAGCCAAACTCCGAATGCCGGTAAGTGAGAGCGCAGCAGTGAGACTGCGGGGGATAAGCTCCGTAGTCGAGAGGGAAACAGCCCAGACCATCAGCTAAGGCCCCTAAGCGGTGACTAAGTGGAAAAGGATGTGGAGTCGCATTGACAACCAGGAGGTTGGCTTGGAAGCAGCCACCCTTGAAAGAGTGCGTAATAGCTCACTGGTCAAGTGATTCCGCGCCGACAATGTAGCGGGGCTCAAGTCATCCGCCGAAGCTATGGCATTCAGCGAATACATCAGCATCGACTTGATCGGTGTTCAGTGCGCTGGATGGGTAGGGGAGCGTCGTGTGGGCAGTGAAGCGCCGGAGTGATCCAGGTGTGGAGCCCACACGAGTGAGAATGCAGGCATGAGTAGCGAATCACGGGTGAGAAACCCGTGCGCCGAATGATCAAGGGTTCCAGGGTCAAGCTAATCTGCCCTGGGTAAGTCGGGACCTAAGGCGAGGCCGACAGGCGTAGTCGATGGACAACGGGTTGATATTCCCGTACCGGCGAAGTTGCGCCCATGACGAACCTGGTGATGCTAACCACCCGAAGCTCATCGGACCGGACCCTTCGGGGCGAGGCTGGTGGGTGGAGCGTGGGACCCGAGCTGGTAGTAGTCAAGCGATGGGGTGACACAGGAAGGTAGCCCAGCCACAGCGATGGTTGTCTGTGGGCAAGCGTGTAGGACGTGGTGTAGGCAAATCCGCACCATGCACTTCAGTGTGGAGTCTGAGACGTGACGCGGAGCCTTATTGGCGAAGTGGGTGATCCTATGCTGTCGAGAAAAACCTCTAGCGAGCAACGAGCCGCCCGTACCCCAAACCGACTCAGGTGATCAAGTAGAGAATACTAAGGCGATCGAGACAACCATGGTTAAGGAACTCGGCAAAATGCCCCCGTAACTTCGGGAGAAGGGGGGCCGGATCCGTGAACCCACTTGCTGGGGGAAGCGGTGATGGCCGCAGAGACCAGGGGAAAGCGACTGTTTACTAAAAACACAGGTCCGTGCGAAGTTGTAAGACGATGTATACGGACTGACTCCTGCCCGGTGCTGGAAGGTTAAGAGGACCGGTTAGGCCTTTGGGCCGAAGCTGAGAATTTAAGCCCCAGTAAACGGCGGTGGTAACTATAACCATCCTAAGGTAGCGAAATTCCTTGTCGGGTAAGTTCCGACCTGCACGAATGGAGTAACGACTTTCCCACTGTCTCAACCATGGACTCGGCGAAATTGCACTACGAGTAAAGATGCTCGTTACGCGCGGCAGGACGGAAAGACCCCGGGACCTTTACTATAGTTTGGTATTGGTGTTTGGTACGGCTTGTGTAGGATAGGTGGGAGACTGTGAAGCGATCACGCCAGTGGTTGTGGAGTCAACGTTGAAATACCACTCTGGTCGTACTAGATGTCTAACCTAGGTCCGTTATCCGGATCAGGGACAGTGCCTGATGGGTAGTTTAACTGGGGCGGTTGCCTCCTAAAATGTAACGGAGGCGCTCAAAGGTTCCCTCAGCCTGGTTGGCAATCAGGTGGCGAGTGTAAGTGCACAAGGGAGCTTGACTGTGAGACAGACATGTCGAGCAGGGACGAAAGTCGGAACTAGTGATCTGGCCACGGCATGTGGAAGCGTGGTCACTCAACGGATAAAAGGTACCCCGGGGATAACAGGCTGATCTTCCCCAAGAGTCCATATCGACGGGATGGTTTGGCACCTCGATGTCGGCTCGTCGCATCCTGGGGCTGGAGTAGGTCCCAAGGGTTGGGCTGTTCGCCCATTAAAGCGGCACGCGAGCTGGGTTTAGAACGTCGTGAGACAGTTCGGTCCCTATCCGCCGCGCGCGCAGGAAACTTGAGAAAGGCTGTCCCTAGTACGAGAGGACCGGGATGGACGAACCTCTGGTGTGCCAGTTGTTCTGCCAAGAGCACGGCTGGTTGGCTACGTTCGGAAGTGATAACCGCTGAATGCATCTAAGCGGGAAGCACGTTTCAAGATGAGGTTTCCCACCCAGTAATGGGGTAAGGCCCCCCACAGAACATGGGGTTGATAGGCCGGAGGTGTACAGCAGTAATGCCCAGCCGACCGGTACTAATAGGCCGAGGGCTTGTCCCAACCACGTACAAGAACACACACACGTGATCATGAGACACCCACACCGCGCACACACGAACCACAAGCCACTGAGCTTGTTCGCGTCCACTAGGCAGTTCCCAACCAACAAACCCATGTGGTTTGTGGAGGTTGAAAGAGTTACGGCGGCCATAGCGAAACGGGAAACACCCGGTCCCATACCGAACCCGGAAGTTAAGCCTTTCAGCGCCGATGGTACTGCAACCGAGAGGTTGTGGGAGAGTAGGACGCCGCCGGACAAACATTNACCCGGTCCCATACCGAACCCGGAAGTTAAGCCTTTCAGCGCCGATGGTACTGCAACCGAGAGGTTGTGGGAGAGTAGGACGCCGCCGGACAAACATTGTGGAAGTGGGGTCACCTTCGGGTGGCCCCACTTTTGCATTTCCTGGCCATCAATCGTCCACAGGACGTCGCTCCGTGTGCTTCTCCACAGGACGAGCCTTCGCTGAACACGTCGTGTCGGTGCGGACCGGCAGCGTGTGGTGGCAGGAGGTGGACTGTGACGAAGACACAGACGAAGACACAGACGAAGGACATGGAGCCGGCCGTCGCGAACGACGTACGACTGGCCGGGAAGGTCACCGGCACGCCGCTGCTCGTGGAGCTGCCGAGCGGGGACGCCCTGGTGACGTTCAGGTTGTCGGTGCCCCGCGGGGTCGACAGCGGGCAGCGCGTGGATTCGGTCCCGTGCACGGCGTGGGCGCCTCGGCTGCGTCGGGGGATCCTCACCTGGCGCGCCGGCGACCTGGTCGAGGTGGCGGGCGCCGTGCGGTGCCGGTTCTACCAAGCTGGTGGCGCGACGCGTTCGCGCGTGGAGGTCGAGGTGACATCGGCCCGGATCACCCGCCGGTCACCGGCCGCATGAGCACACCGAGGCTCGGCTTGGGCTGGAACGACGTGGCCTTCTCGGGCAACAGTCCGCCCGACTCGACCAGCGCACGGACCTGGTCGAAGTCGGGGCTGGGGAGCAGCACCGCCGGTGCGTCAGGACGTGCCGCCCCGAGAGCGTCATCGACGTTGTGGTGGTGCACCGTGCGAGCGGGTGCGACGGCCAGGACCGGCAGCACGCGATCGTGCAGCCAGGAGACCGCGGCGGCACCGGCGAGCTCACCGGGGCTGACGGTGTGCCACGTCTGCCCGTCGGTGAGCACCAGGTGAGTGCTGTCGAGGGCGCGCAGCGCCCGACGTCGGGAGTGTGTCACCACCTCGGCTCCCGCCACCCGACATGCCTCCACCAGGGCGGGGAGGGTGGTGCCGGGGAGGGTGCGGTGGATGGCACCGAGGAACAGGGGAGTGTCGTCCTGGTCCACGACCATCGCGAGTCCGGAGTCCCACGGGGTGCCGGGGTGGTCCTCCTGCAGGCGGAGGTAGGCCGCGTAGCGGTGATGACCGTCTGCGAGCAGGCAACGAGACGAGGCGAGGAGCTCGCCGATGGCCCGGAGGCGGTCGGGGTCGCGGATCGCCCAGATCCGCTGGCGCTGGCCCGTGCGGTCGAGGTAGCGCCAGTCGGGTGCGGTGCGCGCGACCTCGCCGAGGATCGCTCGCAGCTCGGCGCGCCCGTGGTGCACCAGGAGGATCGGTGCCGGGTTGAGGTCCATCTGCAGCATCCGGTCGGCGAGCTCGCCGGCCTGCTCGGGGTGGATCGCCTCGTGCGGCCAGATGGCGCGCTCCTCGAGGGACTCGGCGCGGTGCGACATCCCGAGCGCGCCGACGAGCCCGCGGACGGTCAGGCCGCCCGCGGTGTACTCGTGGAGGTAGATCGCGGGCTCGACGTCCTCGACGGCGCGGCCCTGCGAGATCCACTGGGTCAGCCGGGCGGCGACGTCGCGGTAGGGTCGCGCCAGCGCCCTTGCCGACGCGGGATCCCCTACCCGCTCCGGAGCCAGCATGATGGCCCGGAACGGCAGGAGCTGGAGGGGCTTCGCGACGTACGGCGGCACGACGTGGGCGAAGTCCATCGGAGCATCGTAGGGGGACGCTCGTCACAGATCGGAGAGGGGTGGAGCATGCTCGAGGAGTCGACGACCCCGATCGTCGAGGCGCACGACCTGGTGATGTTCGACCTCGACGGCGTCGTCTACGTCGGGGGGGAGGCGGTCGACGGCGTCGCAGACCGGGTCGACCGGATCCGCGCGACGGGCGCGCACGTCGCGTTCGTCACCAACAACGCCTCGCGCACCCCCGACCGCGTCGCGGAGAAGCTCGTCGGGCTCGGGGTGCACGCGGAGGCCACCGACGTGGTGACCTCCGCGCAGGCTGCAGCCCGGCTGCTCCACGAGGCGCACGGTGATGGGGCGAAGATCCTGCTGCTGGGCGGTGAGGGCCTGCGCGTCGCACTGCTCGATGCAGGTCTGCAACCGGTCGAGGACCCCGAAGGTGCTGTGGCCCTCGCCAGCGGCTACGGCCCTGACGTGCGGTGGCGCGACATCATGCGCGCCTCCGTCCTGGTGCGTGACGGCCTGCCCTACGTCGCCAGCAACACCGACCTGACGATCCCCACGCCCTACGGCCTCGCGCCCGGCCACGGGGTGCTGGTCCGCACGATCACGGGCTTCGCCGGCGTGGAGGCCACGGTGGCGGGCAAGCCCGAGAAGCCGCTGATGGAGGAGACGGTGCTGCGCGTCGGAGGCGATCGGCCGATCATGGTCGGGGACCGGCTCGACACCGACATCGAAGGTGCGCGGGCGATCGACGCGCCGTCCCTGCTGGTCCTCACCGGCGTCACCTGGCTGCCCGAGCTGGCTGGGGCCGCCCCCGAGCAGAGGCCGACGTACATCTCCCCGACGCTCGAGGGGCTGTTCGAGCCTCACCCCGTGCCGAGTGAGAAGGGGGGCGCCCTCGAGCTGGGCGGGTGGTCGGGATCCGTGGTCGACGGGCACCTCGAGGTCACGGGGGAGGGCACCGACGCCGACTGGTGGCGCGTGGCGGCGAGCGCGTGCTGGCGCCACCTCGACGAGTCCGGGACTCCCGCCGAGGTCGCCGACACCACGCCGCCCGGGCCGGGTCGTGTCGTCGGTGCCGAGTAGGCTCCGCGCCATGGACGAGGACCGTCACGCACCCGACCACGAGCCCACGGGCGTCGAGTCCGTCGACCGCGTGCTGGCCGAGGTCGCGGCCCTCGCATCGGCTCCCGTGGGGGATCACGTCGAGGTCTACGAGCGGGCGCACGAGCAGCTGCGGCGTGCCCTCGACGCCCAGCCGGGCCCCCTCGACGGCGAGCAGGGTCCCTGACCTCGTGCCACCACGACGACTTCGACTGGACCAGGAGCTCGTCCGGCGCGGGCTGGCGCGCTCGCGTGAGCACGCGAGCGAGCTCGTGGCGGCCGGGAGGGTGACGGTCTCCGGTGCTGTGGCCACCAAGCCGGCGACCGGGGTGACGACCGACCTCGCGATCGTGGTCCGCGACGACCCGGACTCCGTCGACTACGTCTCCCGCGGCGGGCACAAGCTGGCCGGCGCGCTGGAGGCGTTCGCCGCCCACGGCCTCGTCGTGCAGGGCAAGCGGTGCCTCGACGCCGGCGCCTCGACCGGCGGCTTCACCGATGTCCTCCTGCGGGCCGGGGCTCGCGAGGTCGTGGCCGTCGACGTCGGCTACGGCCAGCTGGCGTGGTCGCTGCAGAGCGACGACCGCGTGCACGTGCACGATCGCACCAACATCCGTGAGCTGACCCTGGAGACGATCGGCGAGCCGGTCGACCTCGTGGTCGGAGACCTGTCGTTCATCTCGTTGGCGCTCGTGCTCGACCCGCTGCTGTCGGTCACGCGCAGCGACGGCGCGCTGGCGCTGATGGTCAAGCCACAGTTCGAGGTCGGCAAGGACCGGGTGGGCAAGGGCGGCGTCGTACGCGACCTGGCGCTGCGTGCCGAGGCGGTCACGACCATCGCCGACCTCGCGGCCGAGCGTGGCTGGGGTGCGGTGGCGGTGACCGTCAGCCCGCTGCCCGGACCGTCGGGCAACGTGGAGTTCTTCCTCCTGCTGCGCCATGGCCCGGCCGGCATCGGCGCCGACGACATCACCGCCGAGGTGGAGCGTGCCGCTTCGCTGGGGGTGGCGGGTGAGAGGGTGGACCCGTGAGCGACCCGAGCCCCGTGCGCCGCGTGCTGGTGCTGGCCCACACCGGACGCGCCGAGGTCCGTGAGGTCGCCCGGGCGTGTGTCCAGCAGCTGACCGAGCACGGGATCGCCGTACGCCTCCTGGCCGACGAGGCCGCCGACCTCGGCCTGGACCCGGGCCCCGGCAGCACCGGCCCGGTCGAGACGACGCTGCCCGACCACGTGCCCGGTGAGGGCTGCGAGCTGGTGCTGGTGATCGGCGGTGACGGCTCGATCCTGCGCGCCGCCGAGCTGACCCACGCGACCAGCACGCCCCTGCTCGGGGTGAACCTGGGCCACGTCGGCTTCCTGGCCGAGGCCGAGCAGGAGGACGTCGAGTCCACGATCGCTGCGATCGTCGCCCGCGCCTACACCGCCGAGGACCGGCTCACGCTCGACGTGAGGGTCAAGGTGGGGCAGGAGACGCTGTTCTCGACGTTCGCGCTCAACGAGGCCAGCGTGGAGAAGGCCGCCCGGGAGCGGATGCTCGAGGTGGTCGTCGAGGTGGACAACCGGCCGCTGTCGCGCTGGGGCTGCGACGGCGTCGTCTGCGCGACGCCGACGGGGTCGACGGCGTACAACTTCAGCGCCGGTGGGCCCGTGGTGTGGCCCGAGGTGGAGGCGCTGCTCATGGTGCCGCTGAGCGCGCACGCCCTCTTCGCGCGCCCGATGGTGGTGGGACCCTCGTCGGTGCTGGCCGTCGAGGTGCTGGCCAACAACGAGGGATCGGGCGTGCTGTGGTGCGACGGTCGACGCACCGTCGACCTGCCCCCCGGCGCCCGCATCGAGGTCCGCCGCGGCGAGCGCCCCGTGCGCCTGGTGCGCCTGCACCAGGCGCCCTTCACCGATCGGCTGGTGGCCAAGTTCGGACTCCCGGTCGAGGGTTGGCGCGGTGCGGCCGAACGACGCCGGCGCGACGGGGGCGACAACGATGCTTGAGGAGCTGCGCATCAGCTCGCTGGGCGTCATCGACTCCTCGACGCTCGAGCTCGGACCGGGGCTCACGGTGATCACCGGTGAGACCGGGGCCGGCAAGACCATGGTGGTCACGGCACTCGGACTCCTGCTCGGCGGCCGGGCCGACTCCGGCGCCGTGCGCTCGGGCGCCAAGCAGGCGCGCGTCGAGGGAGTCGTCTCGACGGGCGGGCTCGAGTCGTTCCGCGCGGCGGTCGAGGAGGCCGGGGGAGAGGTCGAGGACGACCGCGTGGTCCTGGCCCGCAACGTCGCCGCCCAGGGGCGCTCGCGCGCATGGGTGGGCGGCGCGTCCGTGCCGGTGACCACCCTCGGCGAGGTCGCCGAGCCCCTAGTCGCGGTGCACGGGCAGTCCGACCAGCACCGGCTCCTGCGAGCCGGCGCCCAGCGCGCCGCGCTGGACCGCTTCGGCGGCGAGGAGATGGCCGCCACTGCGGCCGACTACGCCCAGCTCTGGGCCGAGCTCGCGGCCACCGAACGCACCCTCGCCGAGGTCGTCGGCTCCGCCCGCGAACGCGCCCGCGAGGCCGACCAGCTGCGGTTCGGCCTGGGCGAGGTGGAGGCGGTCGACCCCCGCCCCGGCGAGGACGCCGAGCTCGCGGCCGAGGAGGCCCGGCTCGGGTTCGCCGACACCCTCCGCGCAGCCGCGGAGACCGCCCGCGAGGCCCTCTCCAGCGAGGAGGGCGCCCCCGACGCGCTCGGCACCACGAGCACCGCCCGTCACGCGCTCGACGGCGTGCGGGAGCACGACGCTGCCGCCGGAGAGCTCGCCGACCGCCTCGTCGAGCTCGGGCACCTGCTCGTCGACGTCGCCGGCGACGTGGCGTCGTACGCCTCGAGCCTGGAGACCGACCCCGCCCGCCTGGCCCACGTCTCCGAGCGGCGCGCCGCCTTGACGGCGCTGACGCGGAAGTACGGCGAGACGATCGACGAGGTGCTGGCCTGGGCCGAGGACGGTGCCAAGCGGCTCCTCGACCTCGACGACACCGACGGCCGCATCGCCGAGCTCGAGGCACGGCGCGACCGCATCCGCGCGGAGCTGGGTGCCCTGGCGTCCACCCTCAGCCGGCGGCGCACCGAGGCGGCCACCCGGCTCGGCACCGCGGTGAGTGACGAGCTGACCTCGCTTGCCATGCCGCACGCGACGGTCACCGTCGCGGTCACCCAGACCGAGGTCGCGGTCCCCGAGGCGCCGTCCGGCCCGGTCCTGCAGGTCGACGGCCGGTGGCTGCGCGCCACGTCGTCCGGGGTGGACGAGGTCGAGCTGCTGCTGGCCGCCAACACCGGCGCCGACCCGCGCCCACTGCACAAGGGCGCGTCCGGGGGCGAGCTGTCCCGGGTGATGCTCGCCCTCGAGGTGTCGCTCGCCGAGACCGGATCGGTGCCGACCTTCGTCTTCGACGAGGTCGACGCGGGCGTCGGGGGCAAGGCCGCCATCGAGGTCGGCCGGCGCCTCGCCGCGCTGGCGAGGACCTCGCAGGTCCTCGTCGTGACCCACCTGCCGCAGGTCGCTGCCTACGCCGACCGCCACGTGGTGGTCCACAAGTCCAGCGACGGGTCGGTGACCACGTCCGGTCTCGTCACGCTCGACGAGGCCGAGCGCGAGCGCGAGCTCTCCCGGATGCTGGCCGGCGTCGAGGACTCCGACAGTGCCCGGGCCCATGCCCGTGAGCTGCTGGTCGCCGCCGCGCCCGAGCGGGCGTGCCTCCCCGAAGGGTCGCGTCGCGGCTGACACCATGGCGCGGTCATGAAGTTCGCAGTCCGCTCCCGCCCCGCCCCCAGCCTGCCCGGTGTGCATGGTCCCGCCCGCATCCACCGGCGTACGGCAAGCCTGCTCGGTCGCCTCCACCCCGGGGACGTGGCCGTGATCGACCACCTCGACATGGACCGGGACACCGCCCAGGCGCTCATCGACGCCGGCGTGGTGGCCGTGGTCAACGCCGGGCCGATGGTGTCGGGCCGCTTCCCCAACCTCGGCCCCGAGCGTCTCGTCGAGGCCGGCGTGGTGGTCGTCGACAACGCCGGCACGGAGATCTTCGACCGGCTCCGCGACGGTGCGCCCGTGCGCATCGACGCCGGCGTCGTCCATGCCGGCGACACCCTGGTCGCACCCGCGCGTGAGGTCACCGCCGACCTCGTGCGCACCGAGATGGGTCGGGCGCGCTCCGGGCTGACGGCCCAGCTCGAGAGCTTCACGCACAACAGCACCGAGTTCCTGCGCCGGGAGCAGGACCTGCTCCTGCACGGCCAGGGGGTCCCGCGGACCTCGACCGAGATGGCGGGTCGTCCCGTGGTCGTGGTCGTGCGCTCGCACGGGTGGGAGGAGGAGCTGCGTGGCATCAGGCCCTTCGTCCGGGAGCAGCGGCCGGTCCTGGTCGGCGTCGACCGCGGCGCCGACGCGCTCGCCGATGCTGGGCACCGCCCGGACGTCGTGGTCGTGACCGCCGGCGACGAGCTGCCCAGCGCGGCCGTGCTCCGCAAGGCCCGCGACGTGGTGGTGCTGGTCGAGCGAGGTGCCCAGCGCAGCGCCACCGAGCAGCTCGAGCGCCTCGGCATCCGCCCCCTCCGCTTCGAGACCACGGCCACCACCGAGGACGCCGCTCTGCTGCTCGCCTCCGCGCGCGAGGCGTCGCTGATCGTGGGCGTCGGCATGCACGCCACGCTCGACGAGTTCCTCGACCGCCGTCGCGCCGGACTGGCGAGCACCTTCCTGACCCGCCTGAAGCTGGGCCCCGACCTCGTGGACGCGGCCGCCGTGCCACGCCTCTACGACGGCGCGGTGCGACCGCGTCACCTGCTGGGCGCGCTCCTGGCGGGCCTGGTCGCGGTGGCAGCCGCGGTCAGCGTGACCCCGGTCGGCCAGCAGTGGGTCGACGAGGTGTCGCCGGCCGTCTCCAGCACCACGTCCGACCTGATCGACAACGTCCGAGGAATCCTCCCGTGATCACCCTGCGCCACCACCTCCTGACCATCGTCGCCGTCTTCCTCGCGCTGGCCGCCGGCATCGTGCTGGGCGGGGGGCCGCTGTCCGACGTCGGACCGACGGTCGCCGCGTCCAGCCGTGACGACGCCTCGGCCGAGGCCGACGGCGGCGCGCAGGCCGACTACACCGAGGCCTTCGTCTCCACGCTGGCGCCCCCGGTGCTGTCCGGTCGCCTGGCCGACCGCTCGGTCGCGCTCGTCACCGTGCCCGGTGCCGACGAGCAGCTGGTCACCGCACTGGGCCAGCAGGTCGACGCCGCCGGCGGCACCGTCGCTGCTCGCTACGACCTCACCGCCGATCTCGTCGACCCGACCCAGAAGTCGCTGGTCGACACCCTCGGCAGCCAGCTGCTCACCCAGCAGGCCAAGGACGACGTCGCGGCCGACGCATCGACGTACGACCGGATCGGCCAGCTGCTGGGGCTCGCGATCGCCAGCAAGGACCCGGCCGGGCAGGACGTCACCGGCAAGGCGCGGGCGGTGCTCGACGCCGTCAGCGGCGCCGGTCTGATGGGCGAGGCCGGCGACGTCGAGCGGCGTGCGCCGCTCGTGCTGCTGGTGCTCGGCGACGATGCCGCCGACGACGGCGCCGACGCCGTGCTGGCCGGTCTCGTGGAGGGCCTGTCGGCCCAGGCCGTCGGCGTAGTGGCGGTCGGCGTCACCGCCGACGGCGAGGACGGCCAGCTCGGCCGGCTGCGCGCGGACCCTGCGGCCGCCCGCATCGCGACCGTCGACGGGATCGACACGACGGCGGGTCGGGTGGCCGCCGTGATGACCCTCCAGCGCTCGCTGACGACCCAGGGTGGTGCGTTCGGAGCGTCGGGTGCCGACGGACCCGTACCCCTCGGGTAGGATCGAAGCCCGTGAAGAGCCGCACGCCGACCAAGCACGTATTCGTCACTGGAGGCGTCGCCTCCTCCCTCGGCAAGGGGCTCACCGCCTCCAGCCTGGGCCAGCTGCTGAAGTCGCGCGGCCTGCGCGTGACGATGCAGAAGCTGGACCCCTACCTCAACGTGGATCCGGGCACGATGAACCCGTTCCAGCACGGTGAGGTCTTCGTGACCAACGACGGCGCGGAGACCGACCTCGACATCGGGCACTACGAGCGGTTCCTGGACACCGACCTCAACCAGATCGCCAACGTGACGACCGGTCAGGTCTACTCCACCGTCATCGCCAAGGAGCGCCGCGGCGACTACCTCGGCGACACGGTGCAGGTCATCCCGCACATCACCAACGAGATCAAGGACCGCATCCTCGCGATGGGCGGCCCCGACATCGACGTGGTGATCACCGAGATCGGTGGCACCGTCGGCGACATCGAGTCGCTGCCCTTCCTCGAGGCGGCCCGGCAGACGCGTCACGAGATCGGGCGCGACAACTGCTTCTTCATCCACGTCTCCCTCGTGCCCTACATCGGCCCGTCGGGCGAGCTGAAGACCAAGCCCACCCAGCACTCGGTGGCCGCGCTGCGCTCGATCGGCATCCAGCCGGACGCCATCGTGTGCCGCGCCGACCGTGAGCTGCCCGACGGCATCAAGCGCAAGATCGCGCTGATGTGCGACGTCGACGACGAGGCCGTCGTCACCGCCGCCGACGCCCCCTCGATCTACGACATCCCCAAGGTGCTGCACCGCGAGGGCCTCGACGCCTACGTCGTACGCCGCCTCGACCTGCCGTTTCGCGACGTCGACTGGACGACGTGGGACGACCTGCTGCGCCGGGTGCACCACCCGTCGGAGGAGGTGACGGTCGCACTGGTCGGCAAGTACATCGACCTGCCCGACGCCTACCTCTCGGTGAGCGAGGCACTGCGCGCCGGCGGCTTCGCCCACGAGGCGAAGGTCAACATCCGCTGGGTGGCCTCCGACCTGTGCGACACCGAGGCAGGGGCGGCCAAGCAGCTCGGCGACGTCGACGCGGTCCTGGTGCCCGGCGGCTTCGGCGTGCGCGGCATCGAGGGCAAGCTGGGCGCGCTCCACTACGCGCGCACCCACAAGATCCCCACGCTCGGCCTGTGCCTGGGACTGCAGTGCATGGTGATCGAGTACGCCCGCAACGTCGCCGGGCTGACGAAGGCCGGGTCGACCGAGTTCGACCCCGACACCGTCGAGCCCGTCATCTCGACCATCGAGGAGCAGAAGAAGTTCGTCGAGGGCGCCGGTGACCTCGGCGGCACGATGCGGCTGGGCCTGCAGCAGGCCGAGCTGCTCGAGGGCAGCGTGGTGCGGGCGGCGTACGGCTCCGGGGTGGTCGAGGAGCGGCACCGCCACCGCTACGAGTTCAACGACGTCTACCGCGACACCCTGGCCAAGGCCGGCCTGGTGTTCTCCGGGACCAACCCCGAGCTCGGCCTGGTCGAGTTCGTCGAGCTGCCGGCCGACGTGCACCCCTACTACGTCGCCACGCAGGCGCACCCCGAGCTGCGCTCGCGTCCGACCCGTCCGCACCCGCTCTTCGCCGGGCTGGTGGGTGCCGCGATCGAGCGGCAGCGCTCCGAGCGCTTCCCGATCGACGAGTCCGGTCTGCGCCGCAAGGACGAGGACGCCGAGGTCTGAGCCCACCCACGCCGAGAGGGCACGAAGTGCCCTCTCGGCGTGAAGTGACGGGTCAGAGCTGGCGGGCCTGCAGGATCCGGCCGAGCACGAAGGAGTTCGCGCGGAGCTGGTTGCGGGCGTACGCCATCAGGCTGGTGTCGTCGGCGGCGGCCTCCGCGGCGGCGAGGAACGACGCGTCGCCCGCGCCGAGGGGGAACATCGCGCGGATGGTGAGGCCCTGGTTGAGCAGGCCGCCCTTGAGCGTGTGGAGCTCCTCGAGGTAGCGGTGGGTGAACGGGGCGAGCAGCTCTGCCTGCCCGGGGCGCCAGAACGTGCTGCCGAGCACCAGGGTCTCGCGGCTCGCCGGGACGGCGTAGTCGACGAAGAACGCGCGCCAGACCTCCTCCTTGGCCTCGACGTCGGGGCGCGCTGCGAGCACAGCCAGGCGTCGCATGCCCGCGTCGGGGTCGGGGTCGGACTCCAGGAGGCGGGCCACCCCGTCCTCGTCGTAGTCGCCGAGCTCGGCACGTCGCACGGCCATCCGCCAGGCGAGGTCGAGGTCGCTCGCCTGCCCCGCGGCGGTCTCGAGCACCTGCCAGTGCTCGTCGGTGGAGGCGGACGCGGCGAGGGTGCGCAGGGCAGCCTGCCGGGCGTCGGGCACGTCGACGAGCCCGAGGACGGCGTCGGCGAGCCCGCGCAGCAGGTCGGGGGACTCCGCGGCCGGTGCCCATCGGTCGGCGACCAGCAGCGCCTGGTTGAGGAACGGCTCGATCAGGGCAGGACTGGTCTCCGCGGCCAGCGCCCGGGTCAGGGCCCGCGACACCTCACGCGGGGCCACGTCGCCGAGCAGCAGCAGCTGTCCGGCCGTGGCCGCCACCAGCGCCCGGTCGAGGGGGTCGGTGAGCTCGTGGACGTGCGCGAGCATCTTCTCCAGCGACGTCGGGTCGGGCTTGACCGCCGCGAACGTGTGGTCGCCCGCGTTGACGAGGCGGAGGTCGCCGGCCGGGAGCTGCACGGGCGTGCGGAGACCCGCGACCTCGTGCGACGAGCGGCCGACCGGCTCCAGGGCGCCCCCGGAGGTGTCGAAGACCGCGATGTCCAGTCGGTGGGGACGCGGCTCCTGGTCGTTGGTCGTCTCGACCACCAGCTCGTCGTCGACGAGCGAGATGACGTCGGTGCCGGCCTCGTCGAGCCACGCCTTGGTCCAGGCGGACAGGTCGCGGCCCGAGGCGCGGGCGTAGCAGTCCATCAGGTCGTCGAGGCGGGTGTTGGTGAAGGCGTAGCGCGAGAAGTAGTCGCGCAGGCCCTCCACGAACGCGTCCTCGCCGATGTAGGCGACGAGCTGGTGCAGGACGCTCTGGCCCTTGACGTAGGTGATGGCGTCGAAGCTCGACATCGCCGCCGACACGTCGGGGACGTCGCCGCGGATCGGGTGCCGGGCCGGGCTCATGTCCATCTCGTAGGCGGTGCGCTTGGAGACGGCGAGGAACGTGGCCCACTGCTCGGTGAACTCGCTGGCACCGGCCATGCCCCAGTTGGCGGCCCACGACGCGAAGGCCTCGTTGAGCCAGAGGTCGTCCCACCACTGCATGGTCACCAGGTCGCCGAACCACATGTGCGCCATCTCGTGGAAGATGAACTCCGCCCGGACCGCGCGCTGCGCGTGGGTCGGGGGAGTGCGGAACAGCTGGCCGTCGCCGTAGGTGACGCAGCCCCAGTTCTCCATCGCACCGCCGAGGTTGGGCACGAAGACCTGGTCGTAGCGCTCCTGCGGGAACGGGTAGCCGAAGCGCTCGCCGAAGAACGCGAGCCCCTGCCGGGTGAGGGTCACCATCTCGTCGAGGTCGCGCTCGAGGATCGGCACCAGTGACTGGCGGCAGTAGAAGCCGAGGTCGTAGCCGTCGTGCTGGCGGCGCACCTCGTGGAACGGACCCGCGTTGACCACCACGACGTACGTCGAGAGGCGGGGGGTGTCGGGGAACGTCCACACCTTCGCGTCGACGGCCACGTCGGGGTCCGCGTCCTCGACCGACTCCGGCGCGCCGTTGGAGGTCACGAGCCACGAGGCCGGGGCGGTCACGGTGAAGCGGTGGGGGGCCTTGAGGTCGGGCTGGTCGAAGCAGGCCCAGACGCGCCGCGCCTCGTCGGGCTCGAGGCTGGTCCAGACGTAGACGAGCTTGTCGGTCGGGTCGACGGTGCGCAGGATGCCCTCGCCCGTGCCGGTGTTGGTGGTGCTCGCCTCGACCACGAGCACGTTGTCGGCTGCCAGCGCGGGGAGCGGCAGTCGTCCGTCGGCGGCCGCGGACACGTCGACGTCCTGGCCGTTGAGGGTCGCCCTGCTGACGTCCATCGCGACGTCGACGAAGGTCGTCGCGCCGGGCTCGGCGCAGGTGAACGTGATCGTGCTGACGGAGGAGAAGAGCTCGCCCTCGAGCAGCCCGGTCATGTCGACCGAGATGTCGTAGCGCTGGACCTCCAGGAGGTCCGAGCGGGCGGCTGCTTCGTGCTTGGTGAGCGTGGACAACCTCATGGAGGTGACCGTACTCACTGTGTCCATCCGCGCTAGCGTGCGGGGCATGTCCGACGCTCCCGGCTCGCCGCCCGCAGGATCTCCTGCCGACCCGCCCGCCGACCGGCCGATGTCCTGGCCGGTGGTCTCCAGCCGTGACCTGCACCGCGACGACTGGGTCGTCGCGCTGCGCGAGGACGTGATCACCCGCCCCGGCCACCCCGAGCAGTTCAGCCGGATCAGCCTCGAGCACCCCGGCGCGGTCATCGTCCTCGCGGTCGACGACGACGAGCGCGTGATGTGCCTGCGGCAGTACCGCCACACCAGCGGCCACGAGTTCGTCGAGCTGCCGGCCGGGCTGCGCGACGCCGGTGACGAGCCGGCCGTCGAGACCGCGAGGCGCGAGCTGCGCGAGGAGGTGGAGCTCGAGGCCTCCGACTGGCGCCTGCTGCTGAGCACCTTCCCGAGCGCGGGCATCACCGACGAGGTCCACGAGATCTTCCTGGCCCGCGGGCTCACGCACGCCCCGCGCGGGGACTTCGAGATGCGCCACGAGGAGGCGGAGATGGAGCGCCTGTGGGTGCCGATGGCCGACCTGCTGGAGTCCGTGCTGGAGGGCCGGGTGCGCCAGGGGCCGCTCGCCCAAGCCGTGCTGGTCTACGCCGTGCTGGACCAGCGAGGGGCCCTCGAGCCCGTGAGGCGATCCCGGGAGTAGTCTCGCTCCCGCTGTGAGGCGAGCCACATCCGTGGCCCCTCAATGATCTCTAGGAGCACGGAATGAAGGTCGGCGTACCCAAGGAAGTCAAGAACCGCGAGTACCGCGTGGCCCTGACGCCCATCGGAGTGCACGAGCTGGTCCAGCACGGCCACGAGGTCGTCGTCGAGAAGAGCGCCGGCGTGGGCTCGCAGATCCCCGACGAGGAGTACGTCGCTGCCGGGGCCACCATGCTCGACACAGCCGACGACGTGTGGGGCAGCGCCGACATGATCCTCAAGGTCAAGGAGCCCGTCGCGGAGGAGTACGGCCGCATGCGGGAGGGCCAGACCCTCTTCACCTACCTCCACCTCGCCGCGGACAAGCCGCTGACCGAGGAGCTGATGAAGCGCAAGGTCACCGCCATCGCCTACGAGACGGTGCAGCTGCCCTCGGGCGGGCTGCCGTTGCTCTACCCGATGTCGGAGGTCGCCGGCTGCCTCGCGCCCCAGGTCGGCGCCTACTCGCTGATGAAGGCCAACGGCGGACGCGGCGTCCTGATGGGCGGCGTCGGCGGCGTGGCCAACGCCAAGGTCGTCATCATCGGTGCCGGCGTGTCGGGACAGAACGCCGCCAACATCGCGCTCGGCATGGGCGCCGACGTCACGCTCCTCGACACCGACCTCGACAAGCTGCGGATGTCGTTCTGGCGCTACAACAACCGCGTCCACGGCCTCGCCTCCTCCAAGCTCGCGATCGAGCAGCAGGTCATGGAGGCCGACATGGTCATCGGCGCCGTGCTGATCCCCGGTGCGGCCGCGCCGAAGCTGGTCAGCAACGACCTGGTCTCGCGGATGAAGCCGGGCTCGGTGCTCGTCGACATCGCCATCGACCAGGGCGGCTGCTTCGAGGACTCGCACGCCACCACGCACGACGACCCGACCTACGCGGTGCACGACTCGGTGTTCTACTGCGTCGCCAACATGCCCGGCGCGGTGCCCAACACCTCGACGTACGCCCTGACCAACGCGACCCTGCCCTACGCCGTGGCGCTGGCCGACAAGGGCTGGCAGCAGGCGCTGCGCGACGACCGGAGCCTCGCGCTCGGCCTCAACACCCACGCAGGACAGCTGACGAACGCACCGGTGGGTGCGGCGGTGGGCATCGAGTCCGTGGGGCTCGACAGCGTCCTGGGGTGAGCCCGGGGGTGACGCTGGGCCGCGCGGTCCGCACCTACCTCGACCACCTCACGGTCGAGCGCGGGCTCGCAGCCAACACGCTGAGCTCCTACCGGCGTGACCTCGGCCGCTACGACGAGTTCCTCACCGCACAGGGCATCGACGACCTGGACGCGGTCACCGAGAACACGGTGGCCGCGTTCCTGGTGAGCCTGCGCGAGGGCAGTGAGGGCCACCCGCCCCTGAGCGCGACGTCCGCGGCGCGGACCGTGGTGGCGGTGCGCGGCTTCCACAAGTTCGCCGTGGCCGACGGCCTGGCCGCCGCGGACCCGGCGGCGGCGGTCAAGCCGCCGACGCCCGCCAAGCGGCTGCCGAAGGCGCTTCCGCTCTCCGACGTCGAGGCGATCCTCGACGCCGCGGGTGCGCCCGAGACGGTGCTCGCCCTGCGCGACCGCGCGCTGCTCGAGGTGCTCTACGGCACGGGCGCGCGCATCTCCGAGGCCGTCGGGCTCGACATCGACGACCTCGACCAGGTCGACGGCACCGTGCTGCTGCGCGGCAAGGGCGGCAAGGAGCGGCTGGTGCCGGTGGGCGGCTACGCCCGCGACGCCGTCGCGGCCTACCTGACCCGGGCGCGGCCGGAGCTCGTCGGCGCCGGACGCGGCGGGCCGGCGATGTTCCTCAACTCCCGGGGCGGCAGGCTGTCGCGGCAGAGTGCCTGGGCGGTGCTGGTGAAGGCGGCCGACCGTGCCGGCGTCACCGCGTCGGTCTCCCCGCACACCCTGCGTCACTCGTTCGCCACCCACCTGCTCGACGGCGGCGCCGACGTGCGGGTCGTGCAGGAGCTCCTCGGCCACGCGTCGGTCACGACGACGCAGGTCTACACGCTCGTCACGGTCGACAACCTGCGCGAGGTCTTCGCCACCGCCCACCCCCGGGCGCGGGCATGAGCACCCACCTGTCGCGGGTGCAGGGCGACGCCGACGAGGTCTACGACGCGTTCGCGGGCTGGGTCACGGACCAGGGGCTCTCGCTCTACCCGCACCAGGACGAGGCGGTCATCGAGCTCCTCGGCGGCAACCACGTCATCCTGGCCACCCCGACCGGGTCGGGGAAGTCGCTCGTCGCCATCGGCGCGCACCTGGCGGCGCTCGCGCAGGACAAGGTCAGCTTCTACACCGCCCCCATCAAGGCGCTGGTCAGCGAGAAGTTCTTCGCCCTCATCGAGGTCTTCGGCGCCGACAACGTGGGGATGCTCACCGGCGACGCCGCGGTGAACCCCGACGCGCCGATCATCTGCTGCACCGCCGAGGTGCTGGCCAACATCGCCCTGCGCGAGGGGCGTGCCGCCGACGTCGGCCTGGTGGTCATGGACGAGTTCCACTTCTACGGCGAGCACGACCGCGGGTGGGCGTGGCAGGTGCCGCTGATCGAGCTCGTCGACGCGCAGTTCCTGCTCATGTCGGCGACGCTGGGCGACGTCGGCTTCTTCGTCGAGGACCTCAAGCGGCGCACCGGTCGCGACACCGCCGTCGTCGACGACGCCGAGCGCCCGGTCCCTCTGAGCTTCCGCTGGTCGATGGAGCCGCTCGACGAGACCCTCGAGGAGCTGGTGACCACCGGACAGGACCCGGTCTACGTCGTCCACTTCACCCAGGCCGCAGCCGTCGAGCACGCCACCAACCTGCTGAAGTCGCGCCTCGTCTCCGCCGGCGGGGGACTGAAGGTGGACAAGGAGGCGATCGCCGAGCGGATCGGCGGCTTCCGGTTCGGTGCCGGGTTTGGCAAGACGCTGTCGCGCCTGGTCCGCAACGGGGTGGGCGTGCACCACGCCGGCATGCTTCCGAAGTACCGCCGGCTGGTGGAGACGCTCGCCCAGGCCGGGCTGCTGCGCGTCATCTGCGGCACCGACACGCTCGGGGTCGGCATCAACGTGCCGATCCGCACGGTGTTGTTCACCGGGCTGGCCAAGTTCGACGGCACCAAGCAGCGCGTGCTGCGCACCCGGGAGTTCCAGCAGATCGCAGGCAGGGCGGGCCGCGCGGGCTACGACACGGCCGGCTACGTCGTCGTACAGGCCCCCGAGCACGTCATCGAGAACGAGCAGGCCAAGGCCAAGGCCGCGGCACGCGTGGCGGCGGGCAAGAAGAAGTCCAAGGCCCAGCTGAAGAAGCCGGCAGAAGGCACCGTCGTGTGGACCGAGCAGACCTTCGACAAGCTGGTCGCGGGCGTGCCGGAGCGCCTGACCAGCCGGATGAAGGTCGACAACGCCATGCTCGTCAACGTGGTGTCGCGCGAGGAGGACGCCTTCGCGGTCATGCGTCGTCTGGTCACCGACAACCACGAGGACCGACGCGGGCAGCTGCGCCTGGCCCGCCGTGCGCTGCGGCTCGCGCGGTCCCTGGTGCGCACCGGCATCGTCACCCGCCTCGACGAGGTCGACGAGCACGGTCGCCGCTACGTCCTGGCCGTGGACCTGCCCGACGACTTCGCGATCAACCAGCCTCTCGCGCACTTCGCGCTGGCCGCCTTCGACGTGCTCGACCCCGAGTCGGAGACCTACGGCCTCGACGTCGTGTCGATCGTGGAGGCGGTGCTCGAGGCGCCCCGGCAGATCCTCATGGCGCAGCAGCACGCCGCGCGCGGGGACGCCATCGGTGAGATGAAGGCCGACGGCCTGGAGTACGACGAGCGGATGGCGCTGCTGGAGGAGATCACCTGGCCCCAGCCGCTGCGCGAGCTGCTCGAGGCGCTCTACGAGACCTACCGCCAGACGCACCCGTGGCTGCCCGACGACGCCCTGGGCCCGAAGTCGGTGGTGCGCGAGATGTGGGAGAACGGGATGGGGTTCACCGACTTCGTCGGCCGCTACCAGCTCGCCCGCTCCGAGGGGCTGGTGCTGCGCTACCTCACCGACGCCTACCGCACCCTGCGCCAGACCGTCCCCGAGGCGCACCGCTCGCCGGAGGTGGAGGACGTCGTGGAGTGGCTGGGGGAGACGGTGCGCCAGACCGACTCCTCCCTGCTCGACGAGTGGGAGGCGCTGTCGGACCCCGAGCACGTGCCCGGGGCGGTGTCGCACCACGAGCCGCCGCCTCCGCCGCGTCCGCTCTCGCGCCAGGAGCGGCCGTTCCGGGTGATGCTGCGCAACGCGATGTGGGCGCGGGTCGAGGCAGTCGCGCGCGACGACCTCGACGTCCTCGTACGCCTCGAGCGTGCGGCGGCGGACCGCACCGACCCGCCGCGCGAGGTCGTCGTCGGGCGCTCCGTGTGGGACGCCGCACTGGAGACCTACTACGCCGAGCATGACCGGGTGCTGACCGACGCCGACGCGCGGGGCCCCGACCTGCTCCGCGTGGGCGAGGAGCGCACGGGGGAGCCGGTCGGCGCCGAGGAGGGCACCACCTCGCGCCTGCGCGACGTGCGGCAGACGATCCACGACCCCGAGGGCGACCACGACTGGGTCATCGAGGCGGTCGTGGACTGCGACGCCACCGACAGCGCGGGGGAGCTGGTGCTGGCCACGCTCGCCATGCGTCGCCTGGGCGACCTCTGAGCCGCCACCCCTGACCCGGGACCACGCCGGCCCGGGCGTGTCGTCGTGCATGGTCATCCCCCAGATGGGGGGCGATCCGGCGCACCCTCCGGAGCTAGCGTGCCGGGAGGTCGACCACACGTTTCGGGGGTGAGACAGGTGACGGACGAGGACCAGGCCGGCCCACGGGAGCCCGGGTCGCGTGGGGCGGAGCTCGTGCTGGCCGCGACGTTCCTCCTCGGCGTGGTCACCAGCCTCGTGCTGGTGCTCACGTGGGGGCTGCTGACCGGCGACGACGAGCCGCGAGCAGCCCAGGCAGGACTCGCGCAGGGGACCGACCTGCTCGACCAGGGGCAGGGCCCGTCGCCCGGCGCGACGGGGGACCCGGGCGCGAGCAGCCCGGCACCGGTCGCGACGCGGCCGGCGCCGTCCCGGCTGGCGCGCTGCGCCAGCGCCGAGCACACGCTGGCGCAGGCCCTCGACGCTGCCGGACCGGCGCTCGAGCAGTGGAAGGTGCACGTGGACGCGATGAACCAGCTGGTCGTCGGCGAGATCACCCTCCAGCAGGCCACCGACTTCTGGAACCGCACGCGGGTCGGCGCGCAGCACAAGGTCGCGGGGTTCCGCGACACCGTGCAGCAGGTGCGCCGCGACGGCGTGGACTGTCCCGACCCCGACCTCCTCGCCCCGGGGTCACGGCGGCTGCCCGGCTGCGCGCGACAGGTGCAGGCGGAGATCGCGGTGCTGCGCGCCGCTCGTACGTCGATCGACACCTGGGACCGCCACATCACCGACATGGACATGCTGCGCATGGGCGACCTGTCGCCCGACGAGGCGACGCGGATGTGGCTCTCGATGTGGCACCAGGGCGTGCGCGACCTCGAGGCCTACCGCACCGCGCAACGGCACGCGGAGGCGCTCGACGGCTGCGCGGGCATCGCCACACCCTGACGCCGGCGCGTGCACAGGTCTGTCCACAGGCGACGTCGTCCTGTGCACGGGAACGGGAGCCCGTGCACAGATCTGGTCCGCTGCCTGTGGGTCTGGCGCCGCGATGTTGTGGCGGCCACACCCCGCACCTAGAGTCGCGCCGAGCCGTTCTCGGAACTGTCGACGTGTCGACAAAGTCCGGGCCGTTCGGCGTGATCCAATCGAGGCCTTGGTCGAGGCGAGAAGGAGCGGACATGAGCGGTGCGGGACTCCCGGGTTCGGACAGCGGCAGCAGCGCCGCACAGATGCCGCCGCTCCACCGACCACCCCGACCGCAGCACCCCGACACCACCTCTCGAGACGAGCACACAGTGACGCAGCCGATCCCCTTCGAACGACCGGTCGCAGAGGCTCCCCGGCCCGACCCGGTGGTGCCGCTGGGCCCGACGGGCCGCCCGATGCCGGTCTTCCCGGAGCCGACGCCGCTCACGCGTCCCGCCGGCTCCCGCGCCCGCGTGGTGTCGATGTGCAACCAGAAGGGCGGGGTCGGCAAGACCACGACCACGATCAACCTCGGCGCGTCGCTCGCCGAGTACGGCCGCAAGGTGCTGCTGGTCGACTTCGACCCGCAGGGCTCGCTGTCGGTCGGCCTCGGGCTGAACCCCCACGAGATGGACCTCTCGATCTACAACCTGCTGATGGACCGGGAGGTGGCCATCGACGACGTGGTGGTGCCCTCCGGCATCCCCGGCATGGACCTGCTCCCCTCCAACATCGACCTGTCGGCCGCCGAGGTGCAGCTGGTGCACGAGGTGGCACGCGAGCAGACCCTCCAGCGGGTGCTCGCGCCGGCCCTCGAGCACTACGACGTCATCCTCATCGACTGCCAGCCCTCGCTCGGCCTGCTGACGGTCAACGCGCTGACCGCCTCCGACGGGGTCATCGTGCCGCTGGAGTGCGAGTACTTCGCCCTGCGCGGCGTGGCGCTGCTCAAGACCACCATCGACAAGGTGCGCGAGCGGCTCAACCCCAAGCTCGAGATCGACGGCGTCCTCGGCACCATGTTCGACGGCCGCACGCTCCACAGCCGTGAGGTCATGGAGCGCCTCGTCTCCGCCTGGGGCGACACCGTGTTCCACACCGTCATCCGCCGCACGGTGAAGTTCTCCGACGCCACCGTGGCGGGGGAGCCGATCACGTCGTACGCCTCGTCCTCGACCGGCGCCGACCACTACCGCCAGCTCGCGAGGGAGGTGCTCACCCGGTGGCCCGCCGAGTGAGCATGCCGGCCGCGGACGACCTGTTCCGCCCGACCTCCGACGCCGACGAGTCCGCCACCCAGCGGCCCCGCCGGGTGCGCGCGGTCGCCGACGAGTCGGACGGCACCGAGGCCGGGCCCAAGCGCCCGAGCGGACGGATCCGGCACGACGAGAAGATGACGGTCTACGTGACCGCCGACGAGCTCCTCGACATCGAGCACGCCCGCCTGACGCTGCGGCGCGAGCACGGCCTCGCCGTCGACCGCGGGCGCCTGGTGCGCGAGGCGCTCGCGCTCGTCCTGGCCGACCTCGAGGCGCAGGGCACCGACAGCCCGCTGGTCCAGCGACTGCTGGACGAGTGAGCGCGCCGACCGACCTCGCGTCCGGCGATGCCGGTCCGGCCTTCGCCGTCCGGCTCGACAACTTCGAGGGTCCCTTCGACCTGCTGCTCGGCCTCATCGCCAAGCACAAGCTCGACATCACCGAGGTCGCGCTCTCCCAGGTGACCGACGAGTTCATCGCGCACGTGAAGAACCTCGGCGGCGCGTGGGACCTCGAGCAGACGACGTCCTTCCTCGTGGTCGCCGCGACCCTGCTCGACCTGAAGGCAGCGCGCCTGCTGCCGCAGGGCGACGTGGAGGACGAGGAGGACCTCGCGCTGCTGGAGGCGCGCGACCTGCTCTTCGCCCGCCTCATGCAGTACCGCGCGTTCAAGCAGGTCGCGTCGGTGCTCGAGGACCGCATCGCCTCTGAGGCGCGCAGCCACCCACGGGCGGTGGGGCTCGAGGAGCGCTTCGCCACGCTGCTGCCGGAGGTGCTCATCGGGATCGGGCTCGAGCAGTTCGCCCGGCTCGCGGCCAAGGCGATGGAGCCCAAGCCGGTGCTCGAGGTGTCGCTCCAGCACATCCATGCCGCGAGGGTCAGCGTGCGCGAGCAGGCGCAGGTCGTGGTCGACCGGCTGCGCCGCAGCGGCACCCTGACCTTCCGCGCGCTGTGCGGCGACTCACCCGACCGGCTGACCACGGTCGCGCGCTTCCTCTCGCTGCTGGAGCTGTTCCGCGAGGGCGCGGTCTCCTTCGACCAGGTCACCCCGCTCGGCGAGCTCACCGTGCGCTGGACCGGGGCCGAGGACGGCGACGTCGAGATCCACGACGAGTTCGACGGCGCCGAGCCCTCGGGCGAGGATGACGCCCAGGCAGCCGACGCCGCCGACGTACCCCAGGAGGACCCGTGAGCGAGCCCGAGACCACTCCCGCCGACGTGGAGACCCTCGAGGTGGCGGTCGCCGAGCTGCGCCCGGCGCTCGAGGCCATCCTCATGGTCTCCGACGAGCCGCTCGACGAGGTGCGCCTCGCCACCGTCGTGGGCCATCCCGTGGCCGACGTCGGGGCGGCGCTCGAGGCGCTCGCCGCGGAGTACGCCGACCAGGGCCGCGGCTTCGACCTGCGTCCGGTCGCGGGCGGCTGGCGCTTCTACTCCCGTCCGGAGTACGCCGGTGTCGTGGAGTCGTTCGTCCTCGAGGGCCAGCAGGCCCGCCTGACGCAGGCCGCGCTGGAGACACTCTCGGTGGTGGCCTACAAGCAGCCGGTGTCGCGGGCCCGGGTGTCCGCGATCCGCGGGGTCAACGTCGACGGCGTGATGCGCACGCTGCTGACCCGGGGTCTGGTGGAGGAGGCCGGCCACGACGAGCAGAGCGGCGCCAACCTCTACCGCACGACGTCGTACTTCCTCGAGCGCATCGGCGTCACCTCGCTCGACGACCTGCCCGAGCTGGCGCCGTACCTCCCCGACATGGACGACCTCGAGGACGAGCTGGCGAGCGTCGCCGGCCTCGACGCACCCGCCCCCGCGTCCACCGCCGAGGTGCCTCCCGCACCCGAGACGCCCGACCACCCGGCCCACCCCCCGACCCACCACGCCTCGCCGCACAGCGGCGCCGGCACCGAGCCCGACGGCGGCACCGAGATCTCTTGACCACCCCACGAAACCACTCGCTCCGCTCGCGCTTACGCAGGGACCCCGAATGAAGCCCCACGACGCACCCGACAACGACCAGCCCGCCTCGCAGCGGCCCGAGACCGACGACGACGGCCTGATCCGGCTCCAGAAGCTGCTCGCCCAGTCGGGTGTCGCCAGCCGGCGCAAGTGCGAGGAGCTGATGCTCGACGGCCTCGTCGAGGTCGACGGCGAGGTGGTCACGCGGCTCGGCACCAAGGTCGACCCCCGCACCGCGGTGATCCGGGTCGAGGGCAAGCGCCTGCCCCCGATCAGCGACAAGGTCTACCTCGTGCTCAACAAGCCGCGCGGCGTCGTGTCCACGATGTCCGACCCGGAGGGCCGTCGCACGCTGGGCGACCTGGTGGCCGACCGTCCCGAGCGGCTCTTCCACGTCGGGCGGCTCGACACCGACACCGAGGGCCTGATCATCCTCACCAACGACGGCGACTTCGCCCAGCACCTGGCCCACCCCTCGCACGAGGTCGACAAGACCTACGTCGCGGAGGTCGAGGGGGAGGTGCACGTGCGCACCGTGCGCGAGCTGCTCGCCGGGGTCGTGCTCGACGACGGCCCGGTCACGGTGACCCACGCCCGCGTGCTGGGCGGCGACCCCCGGCGCGAGGGGAGCAACCGCTCGATCGTCGAGCTCACGATCCACGAGGGCCGCAACCGCATCGTGCGGCGCCTGCTCGACCATGTGGGCCACCCGGTGCGGCGGCTGACCCGCACGCAGGTGGGCCCCGTCACGCTGGCCCGGCTGCGGTCCGGGGAGATGCGCGAGCTCACCGTGGCCGAGCTGGGCGAGCTGATGGACAGCGCGCAGCTCTGAGCGCGCGAGCCCGTAGGCTCGGAGCGTGGCAGTCAGGGCAGTGCGTGGGGCGACCCAGCTCGAGGAGGACACCCGCGAGCACATGTTGGACCGGGTGGCGGAGCTGGTCACGGACGTGATGGAGGCCAACCGCCTCGAGGTCGACGACTTCATCTCGATCATCTTCACCGCCACCAGCGACCTGACCAGCGAGTTCCCGGCCTACGCCGCGCGACAGCTCGGCTTCTCCGACGTCCCGCTGGTGTGCGCGCGCGAACTGGAGATCGAGGGATCGATGCCGCGCGTCGTACGTCTCATGGCGCACGTCGACACCGACCTGCCGCGGGCCGAGATCACCCACGTCTACCTCCACGGTGCAGCCAACCTGCGCCGCGACCTGTCCCGCACCACCAGCCATGACTGACGTCCGCACCGAAGCCGCGCTGCCCGCCCTCACCGGACCGGTGGAGGTCGTCGGAGCCGGCCTCATCGGCACCTCCATCGCGCTCGTGTGCCGGCGCCTGGGGCTCGACGTGGTGCTGCGCGACGCCTCCGAGGAGAACCTGCGCACCGCCCACGGGCTGGGTGCCGGGCGACCCGCCGCACCCGGCGACCGCCCCCAGCTGGTCGTCGTCGCCGTCCCTCCGGCGGCGCTCGCGGACGCCGTCGTGGCGGCGCTCGAGCGCACCGGGGCCGTGGTCACCGACGTCGGCAGCGTCAAGGCGGCCCCGCTCGCCGACGTAGCGGCGCGGGTCGGGGCGCCCGAGCTGTCGCGCTACGTCGGCTCGCACCCCATGGCCGGCAGCGAGCGCTCCGGACCACTCGCCGCCAGCGCGGCCCTCTTCGACGGCCGACCGTGGGCGGTCACGCCCCACCCGGGCGCCGACCCGCACGCGGTGGGGCTCGTGGAGTCACTGGTCCTCGAGTGCGGGGCCACCCCGCGCCGGATGGAGCCCGCCGAGCACGACCGCGCCGTCGCCCGCATCTCGCACCTGCCCCACCTGGCCGCGGTGCTGGTCGCCGGGCGACTGGCAAGCGCGCCCGCGGAGCACCTGGCGCTCTCGGGCCAGGGCGTGCGCGACGTCACCCGCGTCGCGGCCAGCGACCCGGGCCTGTGGCGCCAGATCCTGGAGGCCAACGCAGGCGCGGTGCTCGACCTGCTCGCCGAGGTGCGCGCCGACCTCGACGCGCTCATGACGGCCGTGGCCGACGACGCCGGACCCGACCTGGTGGAGATCCTCGCCCGGGGCAACGCCGGCACCGAGGCCATCCCCGGCAAGCACGGCGGGCCGGCGCGTCCGACCCGGTCGGTCTTCGTCTCGGTGCCCGACCACCCGGGCGAGCTGGCCCGGCTGTTCGGCGACGCCGGCGAGATCGGCGTCAACATCGAGGACGTCCACATCGACCACGACCCGGGGCGCCCCGTCGGCCTCACCGAGCTCGTGGTCGAGGAGGGCAGCGCCGAGCACCTCCTCGCCGCTCTCGAATCCCGCGGGTGGACCACTCACCGGTAACCTTCTGGCCCGTGAGCCACGCCAACCCGTCCCTCGTCGTCGCCGTCGACGGCACGTCCGGCTCGGGCAAGTCGAGCACCTCGCGGGGCGTGGCCGAGCGCCTCGGCCTGCGCTACCTGGACACCGGTGCGATGTTCCGCGCGATCACGTGGTGGCTGCTGCGCGAGGGCGTCGACGTACGTGACTCCGACGCGGTGGCGGCCGCCGTCGACGCCGGCCGTCCGGGCATCGAGTCCGGCACCGACCCGCTGGGCCCCACCATCACCGTCGACGGCACCGACGTCTCGGTCGACATCCGGGGCGAGGACGTGACGGCGGCCGTCAGCCCGGTCAGCGCCGTGCCGCAGGTGCGCGCGCTCCTGCTCGACCTGCAGCGCGAGGTGATCGGCGGCGGCGGCATCGTCGTCGAGGGTCGCGACATCGGTTCCGTGGTGTGGCCCGACGCCCAGGTCAAGGTCTACCTCAGCGCCGATCCCGACGCTCGCGCCGCCCGCCGCTCCGCCGAGCTGGGCGGCACCGACGTGGCCAGCACCCAGCAGTCGCTGCTGGAGCGTGACCGGATCGACTCCGGGCGCGCGACGGCGCCGCTGACGATGGCCGACGGCGCGGTGCACGTCGACAGCACCCACCTCACCCTGGCCGAGGTCATCGAGACCATCGTCGGGCTGGCCGCGTCCGCCCGGCCGTGACCGAGCTCCCTGACAGCAGCGCCGAGCATCCGCGGACGCGCCTGCTGCGCATCATGCGTCCGATCGCCGTTCAGGTGATCGGACGCCGCTG
The DNA here is from genome assembly GCF_001428125.1 of Nocardioides sp. Soil774. Lineage (GTDB taxonomy): Bacteria > Actinomycetota > Actinomycetes > Propionibacteriales > Nocardioidaceae > Nocardioides. The sequence goes on from NZ_LMSM01000005.1 coordinate 31,245, forward strand.
GCCGGTCACCGTGCACCACCCAGAGCTGGTGCCCGCGAGCGGCGGGGTGATCCTCGCTGCCAACCACATCGGGCTGCTCGACGGCCCGCTGCTGGCGACGTACGCCCCGCGTCCGGTGCACGCGCTGACGAAGCGGGAGATGTTCGACGGCCGGCTGGGCGGCTTCCTGCGCGCGACGGGCCAGATCCCGCTCGACCGCTACGCCACCGACCCGGGCGCCGTCCGGACCGCCCTGCGGGTCGTACGGGGCGGGGGAGTGCTCGGCATCTTCCCCGAGGGCACCCGGGGCGGCGGCGACTTCCGCCGCTTCCACCACGGCGCGGCCTACCTCGCCCTGGTCACCGGCGCTCCCGTCGTGCCGGTGACGCTGATCGGCACCCGCGCGCCGGGCAGCGCGCGCTCGATCCCGGACCCCGGCGAGGCGATCGACGTGGTGTTCGGGCAGGCGTGGCACACGACACAGCAGGCGTGGCCCCGGACGAGGGAACACGTGGCTGCCACGTCGGTGTTGTTGCGGGGACACATGCTGTCCGAGCTGGACAGCGCCCTCTCCCAGACGCGCCGATCCTTGCCCGGGCCCCTCAGTGCGGGACAATCCGAGGACGACCCCGACACCGGGCTCGTCGAGCACCCCCAGAGAACTGTGGACACACATGAGTGAGCACGACGCCGGCACCCTCGACACCGAGGCCACCGACACCGGACCGACCCCCGTCCTGGCCGTCGTGGGCCGCCCCAACGTGGGCAAGTCCACCCTGGTCAACCGGATCATCGGCCGACGCGAGGCCGTGGTGGAGGACCGCCCGGGCGTGACCCGCGACCGCGTGTCCTACGACGCCAACTGGAACGGTCGCGCCTTCACGGTGGTCGACACCGGCGGCTGGGACCCCGACGCGCGCGGTCTCGCCGAGCGCATCGCAGGGCAGGCCGAGGTCGCGGTCACGCTGGCCGACGCCGTGCTCTTCGTCGTCGACGCGACCGTGGGCATCACCGACGCCGACGAGGCCGTCGTGAGGATCCTGCGCGCCTCGGGCAAGCCCGTCGTCCTCGCGGCCAACAAGGTCGACGACGCTCGCACCGAGGCGGAGGCCTACGGCCTGTGGAACCTCGGGCTCGGTGAGCCGTGGCCGGTGTCGGCGCTCCACGGTCGCGGGTCGGGCGACATGCTCGACGCGATCCTGGCTGCCCTGCCCGAGACGCCTGCTGAGAGCTTCGAGGAGGTGGGCGGGCCGCGTCGGATCGCCATCGTCGGCAAGCCCAACGTCGGCAAGTCGTCGCTGCTCAACATGCTGGCCCAGGAGGACCGGGTCGTCGTCGACAACGCCGCCGGGACCACCGTCGACCCCGTCGACGAGCTGATCACCCTCGGGGACCGCACCTGGCGCTTCATCGACACCGCCGGCATCCGCAAGCGGGTCAACCAGGCCTCGGGCCACGAGTACTACGCCTCGCTGCGCACCTCGACCGCGATCGACCGCGCCGAGGTGGCGGTGCTGGTGCTCGACGCCAGCCAGACCGTGTCCGAGCAGGACATGCGCATCATCCAGACGATCCGCGACGCCGGCCGGGCGATGGTCATCGCCTTCAACAAGTGGGACCTCGTCGACGAGGAGCGCCGCCACTACCTCGAGCGTGAGGTCGAGCGCGACCTCGTGCAGCTCAAGTGGGCGCCGCGCATCAACTTCACCGCCCGCACCGGTTGGCACGTCGACCGGCTCGTCCCGGCGATCGACAAGGCGCTCGAGGGCTGGGAGACGCGCATCGGCACCGGTGCCCTCAACACGTTCCTCGGCCGCCTGGTGGCCGAGCACCCGCACCCGGTGCGCAGCGGCAAGCAGCCCAGGATCCTCTTCGCCACGCAGCCCTCGACGGCTCCGCCGACCTTCGTGCTCTTCACCAGCGGCAAGCTCGACGCCGCCTACGAGCGTTTCGTCGAGCGTCGCCTGCGCGAGGAGTTCGGCTTCGTCGGCACGCCGATCGTCATCAACCAGAAGCCGCGCGAGAAGCGCAAGCGCTGAGCCGGGCGACGGGTCAGGGGGCGAGTCCCTCGGCCCGCAGCCAGTCGAGGGGGTCGATCGGGCCACCCCCGCCGGGTCGCACCTCCAGGTGGAGGTGCGGGCCGGTGGAGTTGCCGGTCGAGCCGACGGACCCGATCCGCTCGGCCACCTCGACGGCCTGACCGGCGTACACCGAGACGTCGTCCTGGTGGCAGTACCAGACCTCGGTGCCGTCGGGCAGCGTGACGATCGTGCGCAGCCCGTAGGGGCCCGACCACGCCACCTCGGACACGACGCCGGCGGCGACCGCGACGATCGCGTCACCGGGCGACGTGCTGAAGTCCTGGCCGCCGTGCTGGGCCTCCCACAGCGGGCCGGTGAGCCCGAAGCCGGCGGAGAGCCGGTACGACGCCAGCGGCAGCACGGCGCGGACCCGCTCGGGGTCGCCGTGGTAGCCGTAGGTGGCCAGCACCGCCTTGCGCCCCAGCAGCGCCCGCTCGCGGGCGTCGGCGCGTCGGTTGAGCGCCAGCAGCGTGCGCTCGCGCTCGTGGAGCTGCGCCTGCGCCCGGACCGCGAGCTCGAGTGTCCGCGCCTGCTGGCCCTGCTCGCGCACGACGGTCTCCGGAGCGGCGGCGTCGGCGCGGGGCGCGGCGAGCCCCAGGCCGAGCGCCAGGAGGACGACGGCCAGGAGCAGACCCGCCCGGTGCGGTTGAGCTGACATGTGGACCCCCCACAGGTTGAGTGTTCATCTTGTGCGGCGTGCGCGCACGCCGCTGCGAAAGCGCGGCAAATGGCCCGGTCGGACTACGCGCGCGCAGCACGGGTGGGTCGATTGCCGAGGTGCACGGGTGCTGCGGTAGTGTTCGGGTCGCTTCGCAGGCCTCGTGCCGGAGGCGTTCGGGCTGTAGCGCAGCTTGGTAGCGCACCTGACTGGGGGTCAGGGGGTCGCAGGTTCAAATCCTGTCAGCCCGACCGAACGAGACAGGGCCCTGATCTGCGGAACCGCAGGTCAGGGCCCTGTCGCATCGACGGCCTGCCCGGCATCGAGCGGCGCAGGACGCGGCCGGGTCAGTCGGACAACGTGGTCAGGTCGGTGTTGGCGCCGCACACCACCACGGCGACGCGCTCGCCGGGGCCCGGGGTGTAGGCGCCTGACAGGATCGCGGCGTACGCCGTCGCCGCGCCGTGCTCGGACACGATGCGGAAGTCGCTCCACAGCCTGTCGCGCGCCTCGATGATCGCGTCCTCGGCGACGAGGACCGACACGGGCGGCTCCGCCTCGGCTGCTGCGAACGCGAGGTCGCCGACGCGCCGCGCGCCGAGCGCGTCGGCGGCCACCCCGGAGACCTCGACGTCCACGGGTCGCCCGGCCGCGATCGCGTCGTGCAGCGTCGGGATGCGCTCGGGCTCGACGGCGACCACGCGCGCCCGGCCACGCACGGACGCGGCGACCCCGGCGTAGAGCCCGCCGCCGCCGACCGCGACGACGATCGTGTCGAGGTCGGGTTCGTCCTCGAGCACCTCCTCGGCCAGGGTGCCGGCCCCGGCCGCGACCTCGGGCTGGTCGTAGGCATGGGCGTACGCCGCCCCGTGCACCCGGGCGAGCTCGAGCGCGGCCTGCTGTGCCTCGGCGTACTCGGTGCCGACCAGGCGCACGTCGGCCCCGTAGCTGCGGATGCGCTCGACCTTGACGGCCGGCGCGGTCTCCGGGACGAACACGGTGGCTCGGATCCCCAGCTCGTGGGCCGCGAACGCCTGTGCCAGGCCGGCGTTGCCGCCCGACGCCACGACGATGCCGGCGTCGCCGATCTCGTCGCGCTCGAGCCCCGTGAGCTGGCGGTTGAACGCGCCGCGGGTCTTGAACACACCGCAGTGCTGGAGGAACTCGCACTTGAGCCAGACCGCATCGCTTGCCGACGGGGCGAGCAGGGGAGTACGGCGGACGCGCCCCCCGAGCCGCTCGCGGGCGGCCAGGACCTCGTCACGGGTGAGCAGCACGGGACCAGTATGGGCCGCGCCGGGCACCGGCCTCAGCGCAGCGAGAAGGGCGGGTACTGGTCGGTGACGAGGAGGAACGCGTAGGCCTGCACCCGCAGCGCCCAGCGGCCGACACCGACCACGTAGTCGAAGAGCCCCCGCGGAAAGCGACCGGTGAGCAGGATCGAGAACCACGCGACGACCACGGCCCCGACCGCACCCACGCCCAGGAAGAACAGCACCACGAAGTGTGGGATCGCGAGCAGCCACTTCACCAGCGGCAACCAGCGGTTGAGGTCGCGCTCGGCGTCGGGGTAGTCGAGCTCGAGGTGGACCTCCTGCTCCTCGACCGTGGATGGGTAGTCGTCGGTCAGGAGCGCGGCGTAGGCGCAGACGCGAGTGCCGAACCGGGTGAGCTCCAGGGCGAAGTCGAACCACCAGCGGGGGTAGCGCTGACGGAAGACGATCATCAGCAGCGTGGCGCCGAACAGGCCGCTGACGATCCCGCCACTCGTCGTGGTCACCGCCTCGCGGCCCTGGTCGTAGACCGTCTGGGTGACTCCTGCCGTGAGCACCCCGTAGACGATGGCGATCGGGATGACCAGCACCACCCGGAACAACGTGCGGACCCGGTCGTGCTGCTCCGCGTAGTCGATGTCGAGGCGAGCCGGGTAGGCGGTCGGTGGCGGGCTCTGGACGGACATGTGACCTCCTGCTGACGCGTGCGATGACCCTGAGCGTGGGCCATCGGCCACCCACCGGAGAGAGGCATAGGTCCCACCGTCCCGGGACCGTGACCTTGGTCCACCGCGCCCCATGACGTTCGCCACTGCCCGTCCGGCGGTGCGAGCGGCAGTGTGGAGGAGGGAGCCGTGCGCACCCGGTGCCGGGCCCAGCGGAGGTGAGGACCATGGAGACATGGGTGGGGATCGTGCTCGCACTCGGGATCGTCTGCGTGCTGCTGCTCGCACTGTCGATCCGGATCGTGCGGCAGTACGAGAAGGGCGTGCAGTTCCGGCTGGGCCGGCTCCACGGCGTGCGGGAGCCCGGACTCCGGCTGATCATCCCGTTCGTCGACGTGCTGCGTGTGGTGTCGCTGCGCACGGTCACGATGCCGATCCAGTCGCAGGGCATCATCACCAAGGACAACGTCAGCATCGACGTCGCCGGCGTCGCCTACTTCCACGTGGTCGACGCGGTGAAGTCGGTCCTCGCCATCGAGAGCGTCGTGACGGCCATCAACCAGATCGCGCAGACGACGTTGCGCAACGTCGTGGGCCAGCACACCCTGGACCAGACGCTCGCCGAGACCGACGTCATCAACGTCCACATCCGCGAGATCCTCGACCGGACCACGACGGAGTGGGGCCTGGTGGTGACCCTCGTGGAGCTCAAGGACATCACGTTGCCGGAGAGCATGAAGCGCGCCATGGCGCGCCAGGCCGAGGCCGAGCGGGAGAAGCGGGCCAAGATCATCGCGGCGGAGGGCGAGGCCGCGGCGGCCTCGGCGCTGGGCGAGGCGTCGGACACGATGATGCAGCACCCGTTGGCGCTGCAGCTGCGCAACCTCCAGAGCCTGATCGAGATCGGCGTCGACAAGAACACCACCGTGGTCTTCCCGGCCCCGCTGATGAGCACCATCGGCGATCTGTCCGCGTTCCTCCAGCGCGAGACCCGGGCAAGCGAGGCGCAGGCCGGGTCGAGGGCGGCGCAGGCCGCCCCGGCTCAGACGATGACGAGCGTCGCCGCCGTGACGCAGACGGCGGCGCACAGGGCGCCCCACCCGGCCAGCCTCAGCAAGGGGACCTCGAGGCCCGCCGACCGGCAGCGCTGGAGCCACAGCAGCGTGGCGAGCGAGGCCCATGGCGTGACGATCGCCCCGGCGTTGACGCCCACCAGCGTCGCGACCAGGCGGCGCACGTCGTCGGCGGCGGACGGCTCGACGACCAGGTAGGCAGGCAGGTTGTTGACCAGGTTCGCCGCGAGGGCCGAGGTGCCCGCGAGGTGGAGCAGGTCGAGCGGGCGCGTCCCGGTGCCGACGGCCGGCCCCAGCCAGTCGAGCACGCCCTCGGCCTGCGCCAGGCGCAGCAGGCCGGCCACCAGCACGAACGCGCCGGCCATCAGCCACGGCGGTCGTACGTCGCGCAGCAGGGCGGGCGCGCGCCACAGCACCGCACCGACGAGCACGGCGGCCGAGCCCAGCGCCACCACGGCGGGCTCGAGTCCCACGGCGAACAGGGGGCCGACAGCGAGGCACACCGCGCCGGACACGACGAGCAGCGCGCGGTCGTGGGGCTCGGCGGGTGGGTCGACGGCGTACGTGCCGCGCAGCGAGCGGCGCTGCAGGAGCGCGATGAGCACGAGGGTGAGGACGACGGCGACCACCGCCGGCGGGGCTGCGGTGCGCACGTAGTCCGCGTGGTCGGCGCCGAGGTCCTCGAAGCGGTGCACCGCGAGCAGGTTGGTGAGGTTGGAGACGGGGAGCAGGAGCGAGCCGGTGTTGGCGACCCAGAGCGTGGTGAGGGCGAACGGCATCGGCGCGATGCCGGTCTGCTGGGCGATCGCGAGACCGACCGGGGTCAGGAGCACGGCGGTCGTGTCGAGGCTCAGCACGACCGTGCTGACGACTGCCAGTCCGGAGAAGGCGAGCCACAGCAGCACGACGCGGTGCCGGGCTCGCCGTGCCAGCGCGTGCGCGGCGACGTCGAAGACCCCGGCGAGCTGCGCGATCTCGGCCGTCACGGTGATGGCGAGGAGGAACACCGCGACCGGCAGCACCTGTGACAGCACGGGCTGCAGGACGTCGAGCACGAGGGCCAGCATGACGACCGGCTCCCGCGCCGGCGCCGGGAGGGGGTGCCCGTGCCGGCCGCACGGGTGCACGATGGCGGGTGAGCCGTCCCGTTCAGAGGAGATCACGATGAGGACCACCCACCTCGCAGCGCTGGCCGTTGCCGTCACCTGCGCAGCCGGCGTGCCCACGGCGTCCACAGCCTGGAGCCATGGCTCGAGCCCGCGGGTCACGAGCCCTCACGGCTCCGGCGTCGTCGACCCCGCCGACTTCGACCACCCGCGCGCGAACGCGTGGTTCCCGCTGGTGCCCGGCACCGTCGCGCGCTTTCGTGGCACCGACGAGGGGGAGCACTTCCGCGAGCGTGTCGTGGTGACCTCACGCACCAAGGTGGTCCAGGGCGTGACCACCACCGTGGTCCGCGACGTCCTGCGTCGTGCGGACGGCTCTCTCGCAGAGCGCACCCGCGACTGGTACGCCGCCGACGACGACGGCAACGTCTGGTACTTCGGCGAGGCCACCGCGACGTACGACGACCACGGCGACGTCGAGAGTCGTGACGGATCGTGGCGGGCCGGGGTCGACGGCGCCGTGGCGGGGACGATCATGCCTGCGCACCCCTCGGCCACCGACGCCTACCGCCAGGAGCTCGACCGGGGTGCCGCGGAGGACCAGGCGTGGGTGGTGCAGCGCGGTGCGACGACCACCGTCCCCTACGGCACGGTGCGCGACGTCGTGCGCACCTTCGAGTGGAGCCGGCTCGAGCCCGACGTGGTGTCGACCAAGCTCTACGCCCCGGGCGTGGGCATCGTGCGCGAGGAGGACCTCGCGGGCGGTGACGAGACCTTCGTGCTGGTCTCGGTGCGTCAGCGCTGAGGGCGGTCGGCGAGGGGTGACGGCTCGGGCACGGGCCCGAAGAGCTGGTTGCACGTCCAGCCGGCGCAGCCGACCAGCTCGGAGCGCCGCAGCTCCAGCGCGGCGCGTACGTCGGCGTAGGCCGGGTCGTCGATGCGGTTGACCATCTCGTCGGGGTCGATGAGGTGGTCGTAGAGGAACCCGTCGGTGCCGTCGGTGCCGTAGAGGTAGCGATCGGTGCGCACGCCGCGGTGCGACCAGCCGTCGCCCAGAGTGCGACCGGTCTGGATCAGGGTGGTGTCGCGGAAGGACTGCGTCTCCCCGTGCAGGGTCGGGGCGAGCGAGGTGCCGTCGACCAGCCACTGGGGCGCGACCCCGGTCAGCGCGGCGAACGTGGCCGGCAGGTCGACCAGCGTCACCGGGAGGTCCGAGGTCGATCCGGGCGCGATCCCGGGCCCACGCACCACCAGCGGCACCTGCAGCGCCTCGTCGGTGAGGACGTCCTTGCCGACGAAGCGGTGCTCGCCGAGGGAGTAGCCGTTGTCGGAGCTGAAGACGATGTAGGTGTCGTCGAGCACGCCCTCCTCGTCGAGGGTGTCGACCAGCGAGCCGACCGCCCGGTCGACCGCCTGGAGCACCTGGAGGCGCGCGGTGTTCTCCGCAGCCACCTCGGCCCGGGGCGCGGGGGAGAGGTGGCGCAGGTAGGACGGCTGGTCGCTCACGTCACTCTCGTCGAACGACGGGGCGTCGAACGACGAGGGCCGCTGGTCGAGGAACAGGCCGCGGTCCTGCGGCGCTGCCGGCGGAAGGCCGCGACCACCCTCGGGCGTGATGCGGTAGTGCGGCGCGAGGTGCCAGGCGTAGACGACGAACGGGTCGCCGCTCGCGGCGAAGTCGCGCACGTCCCGGTTGGTGTGGTCCTCGATCACCGAGGTGATGTAGCTGTCGGTGTAGCGCTGCGGGTCACCGTCACCGGTCATCGAGAAGTCGACGTAGTCGTAGACCCCGCGCGTGAGCGCGTCCCACCGCGACCACCCGGAGGGTCGCACGTCGTGGGGGCCGTAGCCGTTGAGGAACTTGCCGACGAAGCCGGTGCGGTAGCCGCTGTCGCGGAACCAGGAGCTGGCCTCGCGCGTCGGGTCGAGGGCCTGGAAGCCGCCGTGGACGCCCCGGTTGTGCTGCACGCCGTTGTTCTGGGCGTACTGACCGGTCGCCAGCTGGGCGCGGGCGGGGCAGCACAGCGGGTGCGGCGAGATCGCGTCGGTGAACTGCATGCCCTGGTCGACGAGCAGCCGGCGGGTGATCGGCATGTGGTCGAGGTCGTCGTCGCGCATGTCGTCGGTGAGGACGAAGACGAGGTTGGGTCGCCCCGCGCCCGTGGCGGCGTCCGGGCTGCGCGTCGTCTGGACCATCCGCACCGAGCCGCCGGGCGCTCCGCCGCTCGCGCCACCGGTGGCGGTGACCGTGGCGAGGGTGGCGACGAGGACCACCAGGAGAGCGGCCGCGATCGACTGTGCCCACGCTCGCATCGTCGTCATTCCCCGCCGGACCCACGTGGGTCCTTCTCGCTCGCCCCAAGATGTCGGGGCCACACTAGGGCGGTCGGGGGCACCGCCCCAAAGCGACACGACGACTGGGGCAAAGCTGTGACGGACGGCTAGTCTGTGGGTTCGCCGACGCCGAGAATCTGCCGACCGAAGGAACCCACGCGCCGACCATGGACGAGAGTCAAAGTCCCCGCACGACCGCACTGACCACCGGGTGCGCGTCGTGACCCCCCTCCTCCTGCTCCTGGCCTCCCTGGCGCTCGTCGCGGCCTGCGGACTGTTCGTCGCCGCCGAGTTCTCCTTCGTCACCGTCGACCGCCCGAGCGTCGAGCGCGCCGCCGCCGAGGGCGATGAAGGTGCCCGAGGCGTGCAGATCGCGCTGCGCTCGCTCTCGACCCAGCTCTCCGGCGCCCAGGTCGGCATCACGGTGACGAACCTCGCCATCGGCTTCCTGGCCGAGCCCGCCATCTCCGACCTCATCGACGGCCCGCTGTCGGCCACGGGCGTGCCGGAGTCGGTGGTCACGCCGCTGTCGCTCGCGCTGGGTCTCGCGCTCGGCACCGCCATCACGATGGTCTTCGGCGAGATGGTGCCCAAGAACATCGCGATCGCCCGGCCCCTGCAGACCGCGCGCACCACCCAGGGCTTCATGCGCGGCTTCACCGCGCTGACCAAGCGGCCGATCCATGTGCTCAACGGCTCGGCCAACGCCATCGTGCGCCGCCTCGGGATCGAGCCGCAGGAGGAGCTGCGCTCGGCGCGCAGCTCGCAGGAGCTGGCCTCGCTCGTCCAGCGTTCGGCCGACCAGGGCACCCTCGACGCCGACACCGCCGAGCTGATGGAGCGCTCGGTGGAGTTCGGCACCCGCACCACCGGCGAGATCATGACCCCGCGCGTGCGCACGACCACGGTCGAGGACGGTGACCGGGTGTCCTCGGTCATCGAGCTCGCCCGCCAGACCGGTCACTCGCGGTTCCCGGTGCTCGACGCCGAGGACACGGTCGTCGGCACCGTGCACGTCAAGCACGCCGTCGCCGTCCCCGTGCACGAGCGGGCCACGACGCGCATCAAGCACGTCATGGTGCGACCGGTCGTGGTGCCCGACAGCCTGCGCCTCGACCCGCTGCTCGCGCTGCTGCGCCAGGACGGCTTCCAGATGGCCATCGTGCTCGACGAGTACGGCGGCCACGCCGGCATCGTGACCCTCGAGGACGTCGTCGAGGAGATCGTCGGCGACATCTCCGACGAGCACGACCGACTCGGGGCACGCATCCGCCAGCGCCGCGACGGCAGCTGGACGCTGTCGGGGCTGCTGCGGCCCGACGAGGTCGAGGACGCCACCGACGTCGAGCTGCCGCACCACGAGGACTACGACACGGTCGCGGGCCTGGTGATGCGCGAGCTGGGGAAGATCCCGGTCGCGGGTGACCGCGTCGAGGTCGCGGTGCCCGACCGCACCGACCCCCACGAGCCGCGCGAGCGGCTGGTGACCCTCACCGTCGAGCGGATGGACGGGCTGCGCATCGACCGCCTCGAGCTGCGTGTCGTCGCGCCCGCAGAGGAGGTCTCCGGTGAGCAGTGACCTCTTTGGCGTGGTCCTGGCCCTCGTCCTGCTCGTGCTCAACGCGTTCTTCGTCGGCGCGGAGTTCGCCCTGCTCGCCGCCCGGCGCAGCCAGATCGAGCCGCACGCCCAGGAGGGCTCGCGCGCCGCGCGCACGACCCTGCGGGCGATGGAGAACGTCTCGCTGGTGATGGCCGGTGCCCAGCTGGGCATCACCGTCTGCTCGCTCGGCCTCGGTGCCATCGGCGAGCCCGCGGTGGCGCACCTGCTCGAGCCGCTCTTCCACGCAGCTCGGTTGCCCGACAACTTCCTGCACCCGGTGTCGTTCGTCGTGGCGATGTCGGTCGTGGTCTACCTCCACGTCGTGCTGGGCGAGATGGTGCCCAAGAACATCGCCCTGGCCGGCGCCGAGCGCGCCGCGCTCGTGCTCAGCCCGCCGATGATGGTCATCGTCACCGTGCTGCGCCCGGTGATCGCGGTCATGAACCTCTTCGCCAACGGGGTGCTGCGCCTGCTGCGCATCGAGCCCAAGGACGAGGTGCACTCCAGCTTCACCCGCGAGGAGGTCGCCGCCCTGGTCGAGGAGTCGCGGGGCGAGGGGCTCATCGAGGCCGAGGAGTACGACCGGCTCGCGGGCGCGCTCGGCTTCACCGAGAAGGCCGTCGGCTCGATCCTCATGGCACCCGACACCCTGGCCACCGTGGCGCCGGGGTCGACGGTGGCCGACGTGGAGGCGGTGTGCGCCGCGACCGGCTTCAGCCGCTTCCCGGTGGCCGCGGCGGACGGCACGCTGCTCGGCTACCTCCACATCAAGGACGCTCTGGAGTCCGACGACGACAAGCGCTCGCGCGTGATCGAGGACAAGTGGATCCGTCCCTTCGCCTCGGTGCACCCCGACGACCTGCTCCACGACGCGCTGGAGAGCCTGCAGGTCAAGGGCGCCCACATGGCCCGGGTGGTCGAGCGCGACGGCGAGGTCGTCGGTCTAGTCACCCTCGAGGACGTGCTGGAGGAGCTGGTGGGCGAGATCCGCGACGCCGCCCACCACGACGTGTCCACCGTCGACGCGCCCTGAGGGCTGGATAGGGTCTGAGCGTGTCCGAGGAAGCCTCCCGCGTCTGGACCGTGCCCAACGTGATCAGCGTGGTGCGGCTCGCCGGCGTGCCGCTGTTCCTCTGGCTCGTCCTGGGCCCCGAGTCCGACGCGATCGCGCTGGTCGTGCTCATGGTCGCGGGGTTCACCGACTTCCTCGACGGCTGGCTGGCGCGACGGCTGGGACAGTTCTCCCGGCTCGGCGAGATCCTCGACCCCGTGGCCGACCGCCTCTACATCCTCGCCGTGGTCGTCGGGCTGTTCCTGCGCGACATCATCCCGTGGTGGGTCGCGCTCGCGCTCCCGCTGCGCGACCTGCTCCTCTGGGGCCTGGTGCCGATCCTGCGCACGCGGGGCTTCTCGGCGCTCCCGGTGCACTTCCTCGGCAAGGCCGCGACGTTCAACCTGCTCTACGCCTTCCCGCTGCTGCTGCTCGGGGAGGGCGACGGCACCGTCGCGACCCTCGCCCGCAACTTCGGCTGGGCGTTCGCGTGGTGGGGCATCGGTCTCTACTGGTGGGCCGGCGTGCTCTACGCGTGGCAGGTCCGCACCCTGGTGCGCGAGACGCCGCGTCGTACGTCGCCCGCGACCGACCATGGCTGAGCCGCACGCCCACCGGGCCTCCCACGAGCGCCACTCCCACGAGCGCCACTCCCACGAGCAGCCGGAGCACCCGCTCCCGGCCCACGTGACCACGCCGCTGCTCTCGCTGATCACGGCGCGCTCGATGGACGAGGACTACGCGCACGTCGCCCAGCAGCGCGCCGCCGCAGGCGTCGCGCCGTCGTCGCAGCGGGGACGACCCCACTGGACCAGCGTCGCCGCGGTGGCCCTGCTGGGAGTGATGGCTGCCGTGGTCGCCGCCCAGACCGACCGGCAGGCCCCGGTCACCGAGCTGAGCCGTGCCGCGCTGATCGACCAGATCGACCTCCGCAGCGGCGAGCTGCGCGACCTGCAGCACCAGGTGGGCGACCTCACCCAGTCCAACGCGGCCGCAGCCGGCGCGAGCACCCGGATCCAGGGCCAGCTCGACGACCTCGCGACGCGCGTCGAGCGCGCCGAGCTCGTGACGGGGTTCTCGCCCGTGCGGGGCCCGGGGGTGCGGATCACCGTCGACAACCCGCCGGACGTCGACGTCAACGACGAGATCCGCGACGAGGACCTCGCCTACCTCGTCGACGGGCTGTGGGAGGCCGGCGCGGAGGCGATCGCCGTCAACGACCAGCGGGTCAACGTGCTCGGGGGCATCCGCAACACGTCCCGGGCGATCCACGTCAACGGCCGACCCGTCATCGCGCCCTACGTCGTCCAGGCGATCGGCGACCCCCGCACCCTCCAGGCCCGGCTGCTCCAGTCGAGCCAGGGCCAGGAGTGGTTCGCGCTGGTCAGCTTCTACGGCTTCGTCTACGAGCCGCAGAATGTCGACGACATCCGGCTGCCGGCTGCGCCCGAGCGGCCGCTGCGTGATGTGATCGAGCTCAACGCAGGTCCCGACGGCGCTGCACAGGAAGAGGGGAGCACCCCGTGATCGCCGCACTCGGCCTGCTCGTCGGCATCATCGCCGGTCTGGTCTTCGCACCCGACGTGCCCCTGAGCCTGCAGAACTACCTCCCCATCGCCGTCGTCGCCGCGCTCGACGCGGTGTTCGGTGGCCTGCGCGCCTACCTCGACGGCATCTTCGACGACAAGGTCTTCGTCGTCTCCTTCGTCAGCAACGTCGTCATCGCCGCCGCGATCGTCTACCTCGGCGACCAGCTCGGCGTGGGTGCCCAGCTGACCACCGGTGTCGTCGTGGTGCTCGGCATCCGGATCTTCTCCAACGTCGCCGCCATCCGGAGGCACGTCTTCCATGCCTGACGAGCCCCGCCCGAGCGACCCCGAGCGCGACCCCGAGCGCGACCGGATCCGCAGCGCCCTGACGCGGCCCTCGTCGCGCCAGGTCGTGGTGGCGGTGCTCCTGGCCGTGCTGGGGTTCGCGGTCGTGGTGCAGGTGCGCGACACCAAGGCCAACGACACCTACGCCGGCCTGCGTGAGAGCGAGCTGGTGCAGGTGCTCAACGGCCTCACCGGCACGGCCGAGCGCGCGCGGCGCGAGGTCGACCGCCTCGAGAGCCGCCGCGACGAGCTGCGCGACGAGAACCAGGCCCGCTCCGCCGCGCTCGACGAGGCCGAGCAGCGTGTGCGCACGCTCAACGTCATCGCCGGGCTGGTGCCGGTCTCGGGCCCGGGCCTGCGGGTGACGATCACGGAGTCGACCACCTCGGTGAGCGTCGGCTCGCTCCTCGACACCGTGCAGGAGCTGCGCACGGCGGGGGCGGAGGCGATGGAGTTCAACGACTCGATCCGGCTCGGTGCTGACAGCTCCTTCGAGGACGCCATCGGCGGGATCGAGCTCGACGACCAGCTGCTCGAGCCGCCGTACGTCCTCGACGTGATCGGTGACCCCCACATCCTGCGCACCGCGCTCACGTTCTCCTCCGGCCCCGTCCAGACGCTCGAGACCCTGGACGGCGCCACGGTGACGATCGAGGACCTGGAGTCGGTCGAGATCACCAGCGTGCGCGAGCCGTCGCGACCTGAGTATGCGGAGCCGGCCAGCGCCCAGTAGCCTGCCGACGAAGTGCCCCGATGATCGCAGCCACCTCTGCCAAGGAGTTCGACGTGTATCCGGAGAACCTGAAGTACACCAGCGAGCACGAGTGGGTCCGCACCCCCGGCGAGGCCGAGGGCTCGGTGCGCATCGGCATCACCGACTTCGCCCAGGACGCGCTCGGCGACATCGTGTACGTCTCCCTGCCGCAGGTCGGCGACGCAGTGACCGCGGGGGAGACCTGCGGCGAGCTGGAGTCGACCAAGTCGGTCAGCGACATCTACGCCCCCGTCACCGGCGAGGTCGTGGCCACCAACGCCGCCCTGGACTCCACGCCCGAGCTGGTCAACAGCGACCCCTACGAGGCGGGGTGGCTCTTCGAGGTCGCCGTGTCCGACGGCTCGCAGGTCGACGGGCTCATGGACGCCGCCACCTACGAGGGCGGCCTCGCCGGCTGACCTGCCGACGACCTGCCCCTGCCCGACCCAGCGCCGCGCCGATCGGCCCCCGCGTGCCACCGCCCGGCTGATAGGTTCGGAGCAACCATCAACCTCAACCCTCGGCTGAGGGTTGGGAGTCGATCCGCCGAGGAGTTCCTGATGCCGTTCTGCACCGCCTGTGGCAAGCAGAACCCCGACGACGCCCGCTTCTGTGCCCAGTGCGGCACCAAGCTGCTCGCCGGGGAAGACACCGGGGCCACCCCGGTCGAGTCCACCGCGACCATCACGTTCGGCGTGCCCGACCAGCGCGAGTCCTCCGACCGCCAGCTGAGCGCGGTCGACGCCGCGGCCGTCGACGCGCTGCCGGAGGGCCACGCCCTCCTGGTGGTCCAGCGCGGGCCCAGCGCCGGCAGCCGCTTCCTGCTCGACACCGACGTCGTCGGAGCCGGACGCCACCCCGACAGCGAGATCTTCCTCGACGACGTCACCGTCTCGCGCCGCCACGCGGAGTTCCGCCGGTCCGGCACGGGCTACACCGTCAGCGACGTGGGCAGCCTCAACGGCACCTACGTCAACCGCGACCGCATCGACGCAGTCGAGCTCAACGACGGCGACGAGGTGCAGATCGGCAAGTACCGCCTGGTGTTCTTCTCCTCGCACCCGAGCAGCTGATCCGTGAGTGCCCCGACGCCCTCGGCATCGAGTCGCGGCGCCCGCCTCAACATCGGGCAGGTCCTCGACCAGCTCCGCCCCGACTTCCCCGGTGTGACCATCCCCAAGATCCGCTTCCTCGAGGACCAGGGGCTGGTCAAGCCCGAGCGCACCGCTTCCGGCTACCGGAAGTTCTCCGGCGACGACGTCGCCCGGTTGCGCTACATCCTGCTCATGCAGCGCGACCACTACCTGCCGCTGAAGGTGATCGGCGACCACCTCGACGCCATCGACCGCGGTCTCGAGCCGCCGGCCATCGAGTCGGTCGTGCCCACGGTGCCGAAGGTGGCGCTCAGCTCCGACGGCCTGCCGAGCCCCGAGTCGTTCCGGCGCACCAGCGACCTGCGGCTGTCACGGCGTGAGCTGCTCAAGGTCGCCGACATCTCCGATGAGCTGCTCACCGAGCTCGAGCAGTTCGGGCTGGTCAGCGCACGCACCGGCACCGGGCACTTCGACAGCGACGCCCTGGTGGTCGCCCAGACCGCCCGCGAGCTCGCCGACTTCGGCTTCGAGCCCCGCCACCTGCGCGCCTTCAAGACCGCCGCCGACCGCGAGGTGGGCCTCGTGCAGCAGGTCGTCGCGCCCCTCGCGCGCGGGCGCGACGCGGCCGCGCGAGGGCGCGCCGACGACGCCACGTCCGAGATCGCAGCCCTGTCGGTGCGCCTCCACGCGACGCTCGTGAAGGTCGGGCTCGACCGCGGTTGAACGCCCCGCCGGGCGGCCCCGCGCGGGTCAGGACACCTGAGTAGGGTGGGGACATGCGCGAAATGGACGTCGTCGGAGTGCGCGTCGAGATGCCCTCCAACCAGCCGATCGTGCTCCTGCGCGAGGTGACGGGGGAGCGCTACCTCCCCATCTGGATCGGGGCGGTCGAGGCCACGGCCATCGCCTTCGCCCAGCAGGGCGTCACCCCGCCGCGGCCCCTGACGCACGACCTCATGCGTGACGTCCTGGAGGCGACGGGTCAGCGCCTCGACGAGGTGCGGATCGTCGACGTGCAGGACGGCATCTTCTTCGCCCAGCTCGTCTTCGACGGCGGCGCCGAGGTCGGTGCCCGCCCGTCGGACTCGATCGCGCTCGCGCTGCGCACGGGCACCCGCATCGTGTGCGCCGAGGCGGTGCTGGAGGAGGCCGGCCTCGCCGTTCCGGCGGAGCAGGAGGACGAGGTCGAGCGGTTCCGCGAGTTCCTCGACCACGTCTCCCCGGACGACTTCGAGGAAGCGCCGTGAGCCACAGCTCCACCTGACGCGCAACCCTCACTCTCAACCTGAGGTTGAGGGTTGCGACACGCCGTCGCGTGGATGGACAAGGCTGACGTCCGGGCTTACCTTGAACTGTCTCTGTTGTAACTCCACCGTTGTGGTTGTCGGCCCGTCCGGCTCCCGGCGGGCCCTTCCCCCAGGAGTTACCGCTCAGCGGAGGAATTGACCTGGAGGGTCACTGTGGCTAGCAACGAGAACGAGCACGGCGCCGACGCCGCCCAGACGAAGGCAGCGCACGAGGCCGCCGACCGCGCGGAGGAGCAGGGCCTGCTCTTCGCCGACGACGTCTCGCCGCTGCCCAGCGACACCGGCTACCGCGGCCCGACCGCGTGCAACGCCGCCGGCATCACCTACCGCCAGCTCGACTACTGGGCCCGCACCGGCCTGGTCGAGCCCAGCGTGCGCGGGGCGGCGGGCTCCGGCTCGCAGCGTCTCTACTCCTTCCGCGACATCTTGATCCTCAAGGTCGTCAAGCGCCTGCTCGACGCCGGGATCTCCCTGCAGCAGATCCGCACCGCGACCGCCCACCTGCGCGAGCGCGGCACCGACGACCTGACCCGCGTGACGCTGATGAGTGACGGCGCCTCGGTCTACGAGTGCACCAGCAACGACGAGGTCATCGACCTGCTCCAGGGCGGTCAGGGTGTCTTCGGCATCGCGATCGGCGGCGTGTGGCGCGAGATCGAGGGCACGCTCGCCGAGCTGCCGAGCGAGCGCACCGCCGACGAGACGGCCGCGCCGGTCGCCGGCGACGAGCTCGCCGCGCGTCGCGCCGCCCGCCACACCGGCTGAGCCCGCCTCGACGCAGGGCCCACCCCGCAGACCCTCCCACCAGGCCGCCCGCACCATCGGGCGGCCTGGTGCTGTCTGTGGGCCCGGCCGCGTCCACGTACCCCACCTTCGGCATGGCGCTGGCGCCTGCGGGGGCTAGACTCGCAGCGCCGACATCCCATGCGGGAGAGTCATCGAGGCCGGTGCTGACCGGTCGAGGTGCGCCGAAGGGGCAATTCCTCCCCGGAACCTCTCAGGCACCCGGACCGCACTGGGTTGGCACTCTGGAGGTCACCGGTCCGACAGAGGGGGAGGTCACGCAAGCGACCTCAGGGAGCCCCTCGTGCCCGACGCCACCCCCACCAGCGCCTCGTCCGCCGGCGACACCGTCCTGGGCGAGTTCGTCGCTCGCCACATCGGCCCCGACGACGCCGCCGTCGCCCACATGCTCGCGGCGGTGGGGCACGAGTCGCTGGAATCCCTGATGAGCTCCGCGGTGCCCGGGGGCATCCGCAGCGCGGCCGCGCTCGACCTGCCCGCCCCGCTCGACGAGGAGGCCACCGCTCGCGCGCTGCGCACGCTGGCCTCGCAGAACCGCCCCGCGGAAGCCATGATCGGCCTGGGCTACCACGCCACGATCACCCCGCCGGTGATCCGCCGCAACGTGCTCGAGGACCCGTCCTGGTACACCGCGTACACGCCCTACCAGCCCGAGATCTCCCAGGGTCGCCTCGAGGCGCTGCTCAACTTCCAGACCGTCGTCGCCGACCTGACGGGCCTGCCCACCGCCAACGCCTCGCTCCTCGACGAGGGCACCGCCGCGGCCGAGGCGATGACGCTCGTACGCCGTGCGCAGCGCAACGCCAGCGGTCCGTTCGTCGTCGACGCCGACGCGCTGCCCCAGACGATCGACGTGGTGCGCACCCGCGCGGCCGGCCTGGGCATCGAGGTCGTGGTGGCCGACCTCGCCGACGGCCTCCCCGAGGGGCCCGTCAGCGGGGTGCTGGTGCAGTACCCCGGGGCTTCGGGCGCCGTAGTCGACCCGCGCCCGGTCATCGAGGAGGTGCACGAGCGCGGCGGCCTCGCCGTGGTCGCGGCCGACATCCTCGCGCTGGCGCTCCTCGAGGCTCCCGGCACCCTCGGCGCCGACGTGGTCGTCGGCTCGTCCCAGCGCTTCGGCGTACCCCTGTTCTACGGCGGCCCCCACGCCGGCTTCATGTCGGTCTCGGCCGGCCTCGAGCGGCACCTGCCCGGTCGTCTCGTCGGCGTCTCGGTCGACGCCGAGGGTCGCCCGGCCTACCGCCTGGCGCTCCAGACCCGCGAGCAGCACATCCGCCGCGACAAGGCGACCTCCAACATCTGCACCGCGCAGGTGCTGCTGGCCGTCGTCGCCTCGATGTACGCCGTCTACCACGGGCCGGAGGGACTGCGCCGGATCGCCCGACGCACCCACGACCACGCCAGCGGGATCGCGGCCGCGCTGCGCGCCGGCGGCCTGGAGGTCGTCAACGACACGTGGTTCGACACCCTCACCGTCGCCGTGCCCGGCCGCGCCGCGGAGGTGGTCGCAGCTGCACGCACGGTCGGCCTGCACCTGCGTCCCGTCGACGCCGACCACGTCGGCGTCTCGACGTCCGAGCGCACCAGCCCCTCGACCGTCGCGGCCGTGCTGAGGTCCTTCGGCGTGGCCCCGGCCGACGGTGACGCCGCCTCCGGCCTGCCCGAGCCGCTGCGCCGCACCACCGACTTCCTCACCCACGAGGTCTTCAACTCCCACCACAGCGAGACGCAGATGCTGCGCTACCTCGCCCGGCTGTCCAACCGCGACTACGCCCTCGACCGGGGCATGATCCCGCTGGGCTCGTGCACGATGAAGCTCAACGCCACCACCGAGATGGAGCCGGTGAGCCTGCCCGGCTTCGCCGACCTCCACCCGTTCGCCCCCGCCCAGGACGCCACCGGCTACCGCGAGCTCGTCGACGACGTCGAGCGATGGCTGGCCGAGGTGACCGGCTACGACCAGGTCTCGGTGCAGCCCAACGCCGGCTCCCAGGGGGAGCTCGCCGGGCTGCTGGCGATCCGGGGCTACCACGCTGCCAACAGGTCTGCCGACGGCACTGGGTCGGTCCGCGACGTGTGCCTCATCCCGTCGTCGGCCCACGGCACCAACGCCGCCTCTGCGGTGATGGCCGGGATGAAGGTCGTCGTCGTCAAGGCCTCCGACGACGGCTCGGTCGACCTCGACGACCTGCTGGCCAAGTGCGAGCAGCACGCCGAGACGCTCGCGGCGATCATGGTGACCTACCCCTCCACGCACGGGGTCTACGAGGACACCATCACCGACCTGTGCAAGATCGTGCACGACCACGGCGGCCAGGTCTACGTCGACGGCGCCAACCTCAACGCCCTGCTCGGCTTCGCGCGGCCGGGGGAGCTCGGCGGCGACGTGTCGCACCTCAACCTGCACAAGACCTTCTGCATCCCGCACGGCGGTGGCGGACCCGGCGTGGGCCCGGTGGCCGTGCGTGCCCACCTCGCGCCGTACCTGCCCTCGCACGCTGCGCACCCCGAGGCGGCCAAGCGCGAGGGGATCGGGCCCATCAGCGCCGCTCCCTACGGCTCGGCCGGCATCCTGCCGATCACGTGGGCCTACATCCGGATGATGGGCGGGGAGGGGCTCACCCGCGCCACGGCGGTCGCGGTGCTCTCGGCCAACTACGTCGCCCACCGTCTCGGCGAGCACTTCCCGGTGCTCTACCGCGGCCACGGCGACCTCGTCGCCCACGAGTGCATCCTCGACCTGCGCGAGATCACCAAGTCGAGCGGCGTCACGGTGGACGACGTCGCGAAGCGGCTCGTCGACCACGGCTTCCACGCCCCGACCATGTCGTTCCCGGTCGCCGGCACCCTGATGGTGGAGCCCACCGAGTCCGAGGACCTCGCCGAGATCGACCGCTTCTGCGACGCGATGATCGCGATCCGCGGAGAGATCGCGCGGGTCGAGGCGGGCGAGTGGACCCCGGAGGACTCGCCGTTGCGGCACGCCCCGCACACGGCGCGCGCGCTCGTCGGGGAGTGGGACCGCCCCTACAGCCGCGAGGTCGGCGTCTTTCCCCAGGGCATCGACCCCGACAAGTACTGGTCGCCGGTGGCGCGCATCGACCAGGCCTACGGCGACCGCAACCTGGTGTGCGCCTGCCCGCCGCCGGAGGCGTTCGCCCAGGACTGAGCCGGGGCTAGTGTCTGGGCCGTGAGTGACCAGCGTCAGCGACTCCTCGATGTCGCGCAGGCTGAGGGCCGGCTGACGTCCGTCGTCGGCGCGGTCTTCGACCGCTACGGCGCGGTGTGGGCGGGCGGCGCCGGCGACGCACCGGGTCTCGACGGGCAGTACCGGATCGGGTCGATCACCAAGACCCTGACCGCGGTGCTGGTCATGCAGGCGCGCGACGAGGGACTGCTCGACCTCGACGACCCGCTGGCGGCCCACCTCGGCGAGGTGGGCTACGGCGAGGTGAGCATCCGTGACGCGCTGTCGCACAGCTCCGGCATGCAGAGCGAGCCGCGGGGCCGCTGGTGGGAGCGCACCCGCGGCGGCGACTTCGGGGCACTCGTGGCCGCCAACGACGGCACCGGACGGGTGGCGGGGCCGGGGGAGTGGTTCCACTACTCCAACCTCGGCTACGGCCTGCTGGGCGAGGTGGTGTCGCGTCGCCTCGGCGCGCCGTGGCGCCAGCTCGTCGCGACCCGCCTGCTCCAGCCGCTGGGGATGCGGGCGACGTCGTACCTGCCCCGGCCGGGCGCCCAGCCGGGCTGGAGCGTCGACCACTTCACGGGCGTCCGGGTGCACGAGCCGCTCACCGACACCGGCGCGATGGCGCCGGCCGGCCAGCTGTGGTCGACGCTCGCCGACCTCGTCACGTGGGGCCAGGTGCTGGCCGGGGCGCACCCGCACGTCCTGACCCCCGACTCGCTGGCCGAGATGGGGCGCCCCGTCACCCGCGACTACGGGCTGGGCCTGATGCTCGGGCTGCACCCGGGCGGCCGGCTCGTCGGTCACGACGGGTCGATGCCGGGCTTCATGGCCTCGCTCCACGTCGACCCCGACAGTGGCATCGGAGCGGTCGTGCTCACCAACGCGACCAGCGGCATCGCGCCGCAGGAGCTGGCGGTCTCCCTCATCGAGGGCGACCCCGACGCCGACGACGCACGCCCGGCGCCCTGGCGCCCCACCACCACGCTGCCCCCGGAGGCGCACGACGTGCCGGGCGTGTGGTTCTGGGGCAACACCGCCTACGACACCCGCTGGCACAACGACGGGCTCGAGCTGCGCCTGATGGCGCGCCCGGGGCCGGTGCGCGAGCGGTTCGAGGTGGTCGACGGCGGGCTCGTGGGGGTGGCGGGCTACCACCGCGGCGAGCGCCTCGACGTCGTTCGTCGCCCGGACGGCACGGTCCACCACCTCGAGTGCGCCACCTTCGTCTACACCCGCGTGCCCTACGACCCCGACGTCGACATCCCGGGCGGGCATCCACGCTAGGGTCTGCGCACACCACGTCTCGGGGGAGAACACATGCACGTCGCACCACTCCGCGCTGCCACTGTCGTGGCGGTCCTGCTCGCCTTCTGCGCCACGATGCTGTCCGGCGGTGCGGCGGTCGCCGCCGAGCGCCGCACGGACGGCATCACCGGCTATGCCTTCGACGCGCGGTGCGCGCCGACGCAGGAGCAGATGGACGCCTGGCTGACCTCGTCGCCCTTCTGGGGCGCGGGCATCTACATCGGCGGCTCGATGGCGTCGTGCTGGCCCACCGCCACCGACGCCGGCCAGCAGCACCTCGACGCGACCTGGGTCGCGCGCCAGCGCGCCGCCGGCTGGCGGTTGCTCCCGATCTGGGTCGGACCCCAGGCCGCGTGCCAGAGCGGCTACGGCGACCTGATCGACCCTGACCCGGCGGCCGACTACGCCGCCGCCGACGCGCGCGGGCGCGCTGAGGCGGCCGCAGCGGTGACCCGCGCCCGCGAGCTCGGGCTGCCCGCCGGCAGCACCGTCTGGTACGACCTCGAGGGCGGGTTCGACGTGACGTCGGACGACTGCCGCCGCTCCGCGCTGCGCTTCCTGAGCGGGTGGACGCTCGCCCTGCACGACCTGGGCTTCCGCTCGGGCGTCTACTCCAGCATCTCGGCCGGCATCCACGCGCTGGACAACGCCGACCACCTCTCTCCGGGCTCCTACGCGATGCCCGACCAGGTCTGGTACGCGTGGGACAACGCGCGCGCCGACGCCGACATCGACCCGCGCTGGGTCCGCGCGGCGAGCTGGTCGGGCGAGCGCGTCCACCAGTACGCCCTGCACACCACCGCGGCCTACGGCGGGGTGGCGCTCACCATCGACCGCAACTTCATGGAGCTCGACGGGGGCTCGCGGCCCATCCGCGTGCCGCGCCAGTGCGGCGGCACCCGACTCGACTTCCCCCGCTACTCCCGGCTCCGCAACGGCAGCACGGGGCCGCGTGTGCGGGCCCTGCAGTGCCTGCTGCGCAGCCAGGCGCGCTACCGCGGCCGCCTCGACGCGCGCTTCGACCGCGACGTCGCCCGCGCCGTCGCGTCCTACCAGCGTCACCACGACCTGCGGGTGACCGGCAAGGCCGACACCGCCACCTGGACCGCGCTGTTCGCGCAGGGGTCTGCGCCCTTGCTCAAGGTCGGCTCGACCGGCCCGGCGGTCCTGCGGCTGCAGCGGGCCCTGCGGGCGGCCGGGGCTCGCTCGGTGGACCCCGACGGGGTCGTGACCGAGCGCACCGCGAAGGCCGTGCGCCGCTACCAGCAGCGCCTCGGGGCGGACCCGACCGGCGTGGTCACGACCGACACCTGGACGGCGCTGCAGCAGGGTCGACGCTGACGCGTCGAACGTCCAGACCAGGCACGCGGCGAGCGCTAGTGTTGCGGCCGACGAGCGCGGGGCGACCTCGCCACGCCCGCACGACAGGGACGGGAATCGCGATGGGACTCTTCCAGGCAGTGAGCGGTGCCGTCGGCGGCACGCTCGCCGACCAGTGGCTCGACTTCTTCGGCGTGCCCGACGGGCTGGCGCCGACCGCGGCGCTCTTCCCCGCGGTGCGCAAGGGCGAGAACGCCGGGCGCGGCGCCAACGACCGCGCCTCCGACGGCGTCATCACCAACGGCTCGAAGATCGTCGTGCCGGAGGGCTACGGCCTGGTGCTGCTGCAGGACGGCGCGTTCACCGGCTTCGCGGCCCAGCCGGGGGCCTACGTCTGGGACTCCGACGAGGCGGCCTCGCAGTCGGTCTTCTCCGGCGGCGGGCTCGTCGACTCGATCGTCAAGCAGAGCTGGGAGCGCTTCAAGTTCGGCGGCCGGCCGGGCAGCCAGCAGACGGCGATCTTCGTGGCGCTCAAGGAGCTGCCCAACAACAAGTTCGGCACCCAGTCGGAGATCTACTGGGACGACGCCTTCCTCAACACCCAGGTCGGCGCCATCACCCGCGGCACCTACACCCTCAAGATCACCGACCCGCTGACCTTCATCCGCAACTTCGTGCCGGCCGGCGTGATCGGTGGGCAGGCGGTCTTCGACTTCACCGACATCGACAACCCGGCTGGCGAGCAGCTGTTCAACGAGGTCGTCGGGTCGCTGGCGCCGGCGTTCTCGATGTACACCAACGACCCGGCCAAGGGCAACCGCATCAGCCGGCTCCAGCAGGACTCCGTGGGCTTCGCCCAGTCGCTGTCCGCGGCGGTGGAGGCCAACTACCGCTGGCGCACCGACCGCGGGCTGGAGATCGTGAAGACCGCGATCATCTCCATCGAGTACGACGCCACGACGCGCGAGCTGCTCAAGAACGTCCAGCGCGCCGACGCCCTGTCGGGCTCGCGTGGCAACTCCAACCTCCAGGCGTCGGTCGCGGCCGGCATCGAGGCGGCGGGGGAGAACGCCGGGCCCGGAGGCCTGGTGGGCATGGGCATGGCCACCGGTGGCATGGGACTCGGTGGTCTCCAGCAGCCCACCCAGCAGCCCGCTGCCGCGCCTGCACCCGCCACTCCTGCCGCCCCCGCGGCGCCGGCTGCCGACGACCCGGTCGCGGTGCTCAAGCGTGCCAAGGAGATGCTCGACGCCGGGTTGATCACCCAGGAGGACTACGACGCGGCGAAGGCGAAGGCGTTGGGTCTCTGAGATGACCGCGCAGGACGACCAAGGCCCCGACGCTCCCGCAGCGGGGCCCCGCGACCCGGTCTTCGACGGACCGCCACTCTCGCTCGAGGAGGAGCTGGCTGCCGCACGCGCGGAGCCGGCGCCCGGCCCGAGCATCGAGACGGTCAACGAGTCGCTCGCCGACGGCGTCAACCGGTGCCCGAAGTGCGGGTCGACCGACGTGCGGCTGCGTGGGTCCACGGGCATGCTGGTGTGCCTGTTCTGCCGCCACGAGTGGCAGGAGGCGCGCGTCGAGGAGGAGCTCGGGCTCGGCGAGGGCATCGACGACCTCCGGGGCACCGTCATCGCCAGCGGGGCCGAGCAGATCGCCGCCGACGCCGAGGACGTCGTCACGCTCACTTGCGACGGCTGCGGCGCGGACGTGGTGATCGACACCGCCCACGCGATGAACGCGCGCTGCCACTGGTGCCGGCACACCCTCAACGTCAACAGGCGCACGCCCAACGGCGCCGTGCCCGACGCGGTCCTGCCGTTCCGCCTGACGCGCGACGAGGCGGTGGAGAAGATCCGCGAGTTCGCCGGCAAGCGCCGTCTGTTCGCGCACCCGCGGTTCAAGAAGGAGTTCGTCCCGGAGAACGTGCTGGGGGTCTACCTGCCCTACCTCGTCGTCGACGCGCGCGCGGAGGCGTCGTACGTCGGCACGGGGGAGGTGCAGACCAGGCGCTGGACGGAGAAGACGGGCGACAACACCACCACCTACTACGCCGCAGACGTCTACCGCGTCGACCGCTCGGTCGCCTTCACCGTCGACGACCTCACGATGGAGGGCGCTGCCGACCGGGCGAGCTTCGACGGCTCGACGACGAACAACATCGTCAACACGATCCTCCCGTTCGACACCAAGAACGCCGTGCGGTGGAACGCCAGCTACATGGTCGGGTTCACCAGCGAGAAGCGCGACCTCGACGTCGCGCAGCTCCAGCCCAAGCTGGAGGACCAGCTGCTCTCGATCGGACGCTCGCAGGTCCACGGCTCCCTCGACCGCTTCGACCGGGGCGTGCGCTGGGAGGGCGAGAAGGTGGACGTCGGCGGGTCCCGGTGGGTCTCGATGTACCTCCCGGTGTGGATCTATTCCTACTTCCAGGAGAACACCAAGATGCTGCACTACATCGCGGTCAACGCGCGCACGGGGGAGACGATGGGCAGCGTGCCGGTCTCGCAGTGGCGCCTGTTCGCCGCGGCCCTGACCGTCGGCACGTTCCTCGAGGGCGTGGCCGGCGCGATCCTGGTGGGGATGTCGTGAGCGTGCTGCTCGCCGTCCAGGTGGCGGTCATGGCCGGCGACAACGCGCCGGTGTGGATCCTCGCAGCCGGGCCCGCAGGCGCCATCGGCACCTACTGGGCGATCTACCGCTACTACCGCAACACCGACAAGTCGCACGCCTACGAGCGCGACACCCTCATCGAGGCGCAGCCGGTGCAGGGGGCGGAGGAGAAGGTCGACCACATCTCCCGCACCCGTGACTCCGACATCGACGGCGACAACAGCGCCAAGCACCGCGAGCGGGTGCAGCGGATCCGCTGACGCCGGCCAGGCTCCATCGCCGGGCGGTGTGTGAGGAGGATTCGCGCGGGCCAGCGTCCGCGTCACGCACCGCTCACCGCCGCGGCGTACGACGACACCCCGCCGGGCGGTGTGTGAGGAGGATTCCGGCGGGCCAGGGTCCGCGTCACGCACCGCTGCTTGGTGCGTCGTACGACGACACCCCGGCGGGCGGTGAGTGAGGAGGATTCGGACGGGCCATGATCCCCCTCACCCACCGCTGCGGGGGCGGCTCAGACGCCTTGGGAGACGCTGGACATGTTGAAGTCGGGGATGCGCAGGGCAGGGGTCGCGGTGCGGGAGAAGTAGTCGTCGCCCCACTCCCGGCTGAAGCTGGGCACCGACTCGGTGGCCGCGCTGAACCGGTTGAGCAGGTCGATGGGGCTCTCGTTCCAGCGGAAGTTGTTGGCCGCGCCGACGATCTCCCCGTCCTCGACGACGTAGACGCCGTCACGGGTGAGCCCGGTCAGCAGCATGGTCTGCGGGTCGACCTCCCGGATGTACCACAGGCAGGTCAGGAGCAGCCCGCGCTGCACGCCGGCCACCATCTCCTCGATGCTGCCCGCGCCGTCGCCGACCTCGAGGACCAGGTTGTCGATCATCGGGGTGACGGGCTGGCCCGTCATCGCGGCCGAGTGGCGCGTCTGGAGCAGGCCGGTCAGCAGGCCGTCGCGGATCCAGTCGGTGCGCTCGAGGCCGAGGCCGTTGTCGAAGACCGACTCGGTGTTGTCGGAGGCCCCGGCGATGACGAACGGCGCGCACTCCAGGCCCGGGTGCGTGGGGTCGCTGAAGAGGCTGACGCCGGGCGCGGCGACCTTGTCGCCGATGCGGGTGCCGCCGCCGCGACGGCTGTAGACAGACTCGCCCTCGTGCGCGACGCGTGCGCCGGCGCCCCAGTAGGCGTCGATCATCAGGTCGGCGACCGACGAGGGCGGCAGGACGGTGTCGTAGCGGCCCGCGGGCAGGTCGATGCGCCGCTCGGCCCACCTCAGGCGCTGGGCGACCGTGGCGGCCATGGCCGCTGCGTCGACGTCGCGGAAGTCGCGGGTCGCGCCGCCGGTCCACGCGCTCCGGGTCAGCGAGGTGTCCTTGCCGGTGCACGCGTAGTGACCGGTGGGCTGCACGTGGCGCAGCCGGAGCCCGCGGGTCGAGCCGAGGTAGGTGGTGGCGACGTCGTGGTTGACGAAGCCGTAGAGCAGCCGGTCCTCCGCCGCGGCCTGGCCGAAGGCCTCGCCGAGCGCCGGGGCGAAGGAGTCGTAGACGCCGATGTCGGTGGTC
Organism: Nocardioides sp. Soil774; assembly: GCF_001428125.1. GTDB lineage: Bacteria > Actinomycetota > Actinomycetes > Propionibacteriales > Nocardioidaceae > Nocardioides. The sequence goes on from NZ_LMSM01000005.1 coordinate 58,886, forward strand.
TCGGGCTCGAGGTCCCACTGGGGGGAGGTGACGTCGCCGAGCAGCTCACCGGCGTCCTCGGCGGGGGAGCCTGCGCGCGCGGCGGCGTCGGCACCCTCGACCAGTGCGGTCACCTGCTCAGGCGTCGACGCGCTGCCCGACACCGAGCCGGTGGCCACGCCGCCGCTGACCGCGGCGAAGCTGATCACCGTCACCGAGACCTCGGTCATCACGCCGTTGGTGGTGAGGGTGTTGTTGGCCCAGCGCAGGTTGGCGCTGGTGACGTCGCGGACGATCGCGATGCAGTCGTCGGCGGTCGAGGTCGCGAGCGCGTGCTCGACGAGCTGTTGTGCGGTGGTCCTCATCAGTGGCCTGCCTCGTCGATCGTGTTCAGGATGTTGACGCCGCGGAACAGCGCGGACGGACAGCCGTGGCTGACCGCTGCGACCTGACCCGGCTGGGCCTTGCCGCAGTTGAAGGCGCCACCGAGCACCCAGGTGTCGGGCCCGCCGACGGCCTCCATCGAGCCCCAGAAGTCGGTCGTGGTGGCCTGGTAGGCCACGTCGCGGAGCATGCCGTCGAGCTTGCCGTCGGTGATCTTGTAGAACCGCTGGCCGGTGAACTGGAAGTTGAACCGCTGCATGTCGATGCTCCACGACTTGTCGCCCACGACGTAGATCCCGCGCTCCACGCGCGAGACCAGGTCGTCGGTCGAGAGGCCGTCGGTGCCGGGCATCAGCGAGACGTTGGCCATCCGCTGGATCGGGATGTGGCCGGGGGAGTCGGCGTAGGCGCAGCCGTTGGACCGGCCCTCGCCCGACTCGAGCCCGGCGAGCTCGGGCTTGAGGTGAGCCATGGAGCGGTCGAGCTGGTAGCCGACGAGCACCCCGTCGCGCACGATGTCCCACTCCTGGGTCTGCACGCCCTCGTCGTCGTAGCCGACGGTGGCGAGGCCGTGCTCGCGGGTGCGGTCGCCGCGCACGTTCATCACCTCGGAGCCGTAGCGCAGCGTGCCGAGCTTGTCGTAGGTGGCGAACGACGTGCCGGCGTAGTTGGCCTCGTAGCCCAGCGCGCGGTCGAGCTCGGTGGCGTGTCCGATCGACTCGTGGATGGTGAGCCACAGGTTGGAGGGGTCCACGACCAGGTCGTGGGCGCCGGCCTCGACGCTGGGGGCCTTCAGCTTCTCGGCGAGGAGCTCGGGCACCTCGGCGAGCTCTGCGTCCCAGTCCCAGTGGTCGCCGGTGAGGTACTCCCACCCGCGCCCGACCGGCGGGGCGATGGAGGCCATCGAGTCGAAGATGCCGCTCTGCTCGTCCTCGCCGGTGGCCTCGAAGCCGGGCTGGAGGCGGACGCGCTGCTGCGTGGTGCGGGTGCCGGACAGGTCGGCGTAGTACTTGTTCTCCTGCACCTGCTGGAGGAACGACGTCGCGTGGGCGACCGCAGAGCCGGCGCGCAGCCGCTCGGTCCAGTCGACGAGCAGGTCGGCCTTGTCGCGCGTGGGCACCTCGAGCGGGTTGACCTCGTAGCCGGAGATCCAGGTGACGTCGTCGTGCACCGGCTCGGGGGCCAGCTCCACCGGCGTCGTGGTCATGGTCGCGGCCACCTGCGCGACGGCGACCGCGGTCTCGGCCAGCCGGCGCGCCTCGTCGTCGGTCAGCACCACGCCGGAGGCGAAGCCCCATGCACCCCGGTGGATCACGCGGACGGCGAACCCGAGGTCCTCGCTGTCGCTGGCGGTCTGCAGCACGCCGTCACGTGCGCCGAGGTACTGGTAGCTGTTGCGCTCGAAGCGGAAGTCGGCGTGGCTCGCCCCGAGCTCCTGGGCGCGGGCCAGGGCCACGTCCCCCAGACGGCGGTGAGGCAGTTCGCTGAAGGTCGGGTCGAGCCCGGGCGCACTCATGGGCACGAACCTAGCCGAACTGCGCTCAGGCCAGCTCGAGGGTCGTACGACTGCCGGTGCGGCCGCGGTGCACGCGCAGCTGCGTCGGGATCCGGGTCTGCAGCTCGGGCACGTGGCTGACCACGCCGACCACCCGTCCGCCGTCGCGCAGCGTGTCGAGCGTGTCCATGACGCCCTCGAGGGTCTCGGCGTCGAGTGAGCCGAAGCCTTCGTCGACGAACAGCGTCTCGAGGTCGGTGCCGCCGGCCTCGTCGGTGATCACGTCTGCCAGGCCGAGCGCGAGCGCGAGGGAGACGACGAAGGTCTCGCCGCCCGACAGCGTCGCGGGGTCGCGGTCGTCACCCGTCCAGTCGTCGCGCACGACCAGGCTCAGCCCGCCGCGGGTCTCGCCCGCCCCGCGCTGCGGGGTGTGGACGAGGGAGTAGCGCTGGTCGCTCATCGACGACAGCCGCAGGTTGGCGGCCTCGACCACCTGGCTGAGGCGGTGGGCCAGCACGTAGGCAGACAACCGCATCTGCAGCCGGTTCTCGGGGTGCTTGCCCTCGACCATGGCGGCGAGGTCGGTGACGAGGTCGAGCTCGGTGCGCAGCGGAGCCCACGCCGCCAGCGCGCTCGTGACCTCCTCCGACAGCCCGCGCAGCCGCCGGCCGCGGTCACGCAGGCTCATGTCGCGGTGACGGGCGGCGGCAGCAGCCTCCTTGGCGCGGTGGTGCTCCTGCGCGAGCGCCTCGAGGTCGGGCGGGTCGGCTGCGGCGGAGCGCGCGAGCTCGTCGTCGGCGAGCAGGTCGCTCACCCGCGCCACCTCGCGCTCGTGCCGCTCGACCTGCTGCTGGAGGTCGGCCACCGCACGTGCGTCGAGCCACGACGCGGCAGCGGCCGCCGACGACTCGAAACCGGCGCTGACCGCCACCTCGTCGGCGGCCTCCTGGGTGCTCACGGCGGTGGCGCGCGCCCGGGCCAGGTCCGCGGTGAGGTCGGTGCACCGCTGGCAGAGCGTCTCGACCTGCTGGTGGAGGTCGGCGAGGGCGTCGAGGTCGACGGGCGCCCCGGCGTCCTGGTCGGGCACGACCGCCGCGACCTGCTCGCGCAGTGCCTCGAGCCGGGAGGTGAGGACGGCTGCCTCGGTGGCGTGCTCGGCGACCACCCCCGCCAGGTGCTCGCGCTCGCGGAGGAGGTCGTCCTGCTCGGAGCGCAGGGCCTCGACCTGTGCGGTGAGCACCGGGAGCCGGGCCGCGGCCGCGCGGGCCCGGTCCATCGCCGCCACGGTGTCCTCCTCGGCGACCAGCAGCCGCTCGACCGAGTCGCCCGACTCCGCCAGCGCCGCCGCGAGCCGGGACTCCAGCCCGCGCACCTGCTGCGCGTGCGCCTCGACGACCACCTCGAGGTCGTCGACCTCGCGCCGGGCCTCCCGCTCGGAGGCATCGTCGGGAGCGCCGGGTGCCGGCGCGGCGAGGGTCGGGTGCTCGGCCGAGCCGCACACCGGGCAGCACGCGCCGACGGCGAGCTTGGCCGCGATCTCGGCGGCCATGCCGTCGAGCCGCTGCTCGCGGATCTCGACGAGCGTCTCGCGCGCCAGCAGCCGACTCTGGACGGCTTCGCGCAGCGCACCCTCCGCGGTGCGCAGCTCCGTGGCGAGCGACTCCGCGGACCTGGCGGCCCGGACCCGTCCGCGCAGCACCTCGAGGTCGCGCGCCAGGGCCTCGGCCGCGGCCACCGCGTCGGCAGCCGCAGCCTGGCGGGGGAGGAGCTCGTCGAGCGCGGCCGGGATCGCGTCGGCGCGCTGCTGCACCCGCGCCAGCCGGTCGTCGGCTTCCTGGCTGCTGCGGCTGCTGCGTGCCACCTGGCGCTCGAGGTCGACGGCCTGGCGCTGCAGGGGGCGCACGCGCGCGATGTCGGCGAGGGCGCGCGTGGCGGCGCGCTGGTGCTCGGCGACCTGCTGGTCGTCGACGGGCGCGCCGAGGAGCTCCTCGAGGCGGGCGCGTGCCGTGGCGTGCTGGCGCTCGAGGTCGTCGGCGTCGGCCAGCGAGTGCTGGGCGAGGTCGTGCAGGCGGCGTACGCCGGCGGCGCGCTGCGCCTTGTCGATGCGTCGCCTGCGGCTCGAGTGCTCGGCGTCCGCAGCCTCCAGCGTCGCCCACGCGCGACGGGCGGCCGCGTGGGTGGCGCGCATCCCGGCGAGCTCGATGCCGGCGGCCGAGGCCCCGGCAGCCGCGACCTCGGCCGCGGAGGCAGCCTCGACCGCGATCGCCTGCTCCACCGACGCGGTCACCGCGGCCGTGGTGAGGTCCTGCAGCCAGGCGAGCAGTGCGTCGGGGGCCTCGGGCCAGTCGGCGGGCGCCTCGTCGTCGCCCACCTCGCTGACCCGGCTGACGAGGTCGGCGACCGAGCGCTGCTGCTGCTCGGAGGCGCGCCGCAGCTCGACGCGTCGCTCGCGCAGCCAGCGCTCGGTGCGGTCGAATCGGCCGGTCTGGAACACCTGCTGGAGCAGCGCGTGCCGCTCCTCGGACCGCGCGCGCAGGAAGGCCTGGAAGCGCCCCTGGGGGAGCAGCGCGACCTGGCAGAACTGGGGGAGCGTCATCCCGACCAGACGGGTCACCAGGTGGCCGGTCTCGTCGAGGCGGGTGCTCAACGGGTGCCACGCCTCGTCGGTGTCGCCCTCGGCGCCCGACCGGCGCTCGGAGATCACGACCCGGGCCTGCTCGGTCGTCGTGCCCGACCCGCGACGCTTCGCGCGGGTCCAGGCAGGGGAGCGGTCGATGCGGAAGCGCCGTCCCGACAGCGTGGCCTCGAGGACGACCCGTGGCGCCACGTCGTCGGCGGCGTGGTCGGAACGCAGCCGCTTGGCCGCGGCCCGGTCGCCGGGCACGTCACCGTAGAGGGCGAAGCAGACGGCGTCCAGGATGCTGGACTTGCCGGCTCCGGTGGGGCCGCTCAGGAGGAAGAGTCCTGCCTCGGAGAGCGCGTCGAAATCGATGCGTACGGGCTCGGCGAACGGCCCGAACGCGACCACCTCGAGGTGGTGCAGCCTCATCGGGCACCTCCCACGAGCACGTCGAGGTCGGGATCGTCGCAGCACGCGTCGATGGCCTCGCGCAGCAGCGCGGACTCGGCGGGCGTGGCCTCGACGCTGCGCACGTGGCGCACGAAGTCGAGGGCGATCGAGTGGTCGCTGACGCCCGACGCGGGGCGCGCCGGCGCGTGCGCGTCGCCGACCGGGGCTGGGAACTGCAGCACGAGGGTGTGGGGGAAGCGGCGCCGCAGCTGCTCCATCGCCCGCGCCGGGCGGGGGACGTCGGTGAGGGTGGCCTGGACCCAGTCCTGCTCGCGGTCGTCCATGGACCGGTCGGCCAGCAGGTCGGCGAGCGACCCGGAGATGCGCGAGAGGCGCCGGGGCAACGGCGCGTCGATCCAGCGCGCGGAGGCGAGTCCCTTGGCGTTGAGCTCGACCAGCCACGAGCCCTTGACCTGGTCGGCCTCGGAGAACGAGTAGGCCAGGGGCGAGCCGGAGTAGCGCAGGGAGTCGGTCAGGACGTGGGGGCCGTGCAGGTGCCCGAGCGCGGTGTAGTCGATGCCCTCGAACAGGCTGGTCGCGACCCGGGACACCCCGCCGACGCTGATGTCGCGCTCGGACTCCGACGGCGTCGCGCCGGCCACGAAGGCGTGGGCGAGGACGACCGAGCGGGTCTTGGTGCCGCGCTCGGCCAGGTCGCGGCGCACCCGGCTCATGGCCTCGGCCAGGGCGGCCTCGTGGCTGCGCTGGGCCAGGCCCCACGGCTCGAGGAGCGCGGAGGGGTCGAGGTAGGGCAGGGCGTGGAAGGCGACCTCGCCGTGGCGGTCCTTCAGCACGACCGGGTTGCCGACCGAGGCCGCGCTGGTGCGCACGAAGACCCCGGCCGCGTCCATCAGCCGCGAGCCGAAGCCGAGTCGCTGCGCGCTGTCGTGGTTGCCGCTGCTCACGACCACCTTGGCGCGCGAGGCCGCCAGCCGGGCGAAGGTCTCGTCGGCCAGGGCGACCGCGTCGACGTGCGGCAGGGCGCGGTCGTAGACGTCGCCGGCGACCACCACGACGTCGACCTTCTCCGACTCCACGACCCCGAGGAGGTGGTCGACGAACGCGGCCTGGTGCCCGAGCAGGTCCTCGCGGTGGAAGGACCTCCCCAGGTGCCAGTCCGAGGTGTGGAGGATGCGCACGGGACGACGTTAGAACGCCGCACCGACAGCGACGGGCCACCACGCCGCGCGAGGACCGCTAGGTGTAGCGGACGGTCCGCCCCGGCGAGGTGAAGCCCCACAGGTCGATGCCCGCCTCGCCGGCCAGTCGGGCCGCCAGGCTCGTCGGCGCCCCCACGGCGACGATCGAGCCGATGCCGCTCGCCGCGGCCTTCTGCACGAGCTCGAAGCCGACCCGCCCGCTCAGCACCAGGCAGGCGGCGGCCACGGGTTCGCCGGCGAGCGCACGCGCGCCCACGACCTTGTCGACCGCGTTGTGGCGCCCGACGTCCTCGCGGACCACGAGCAGGGTGCCGTCGGCCTCGGCCAGGCCGGCCGCGTGCACGCCCCCGGTCCGGTCGAAGAGGGTCTGCCGGTCCCGCAGCGCGTCAGGCAGGCGGCGTACGACGTCCGCGCCGGGGCGCTCGCCCGGCCACGGCACAGCCGTGCGCGTGGCCAGGGCCTCCGAGACGCTGTCCTTGCCGCACACACCGCACGCCGAGGATCCGGCCGATGCCGCGACGTGGCGGTGCGGCAGGTCGGCCGCGCCGGCGAGGTTGACGGTGACGACGTTGAACTCCTGCTCGGGCTCGAGGTCGGTGTCGGTGCAGTAGGCCACCCGCGCGATGGCGCCGGGAACGGCGACCCCCTCGTTGACCAGCCATCCCGCGGCGAGCTCGAAGTCGTGGCCCGGCGTGCGCATCGTGACCCACGCGCGGCGCGGTGCGGCCCCCGGTGCGGCCACCCGGATCTCCAGTGGCTCCTCGGTGATCAGCCGGTCCTCGCGCGCGACCTCCTGCCCGGACGCGTGCTCGACGACCCGTGTCCGCACCGACGGTCCGGGGCGTCGTACGCGCTCGCTCGTCACGCCTCGACCCTAGCCGCCGGGTGTGCGACATCACGTCGTCGGCGATGGGTGACAACGATTCCGTAACAGTAGAATGTAAGAGCCGCAACGGTGCGGCCACTTCTTACACACCACATGAGGGACAGAAGCCCTCGAGAGGACAGATCTCCATGACCACGCAGCTGCACGTCGCCTTCAGCCTCGTCGACTCGCGGGCTCGCTCGGCCGAGGACCGTGCCCTCCTGCGCAACGTGGAGATCGCCCGCAGCGAAGAGCGGCGCGCCCGTCGCGCCGCGCGTCGCGCCGCCCGCTGACCCCGAGCCCGGTCGGGCGTCCTCTGGCAGGCTGTCCCGCATGACGGACGAGAGCCTGCGCAGCGTCGAGATCACCCGCATCGGGCACGCCCGCTTCAAGGCCACCAACGCCCGCGGCGGCGAGACCTTCTTCGGCACCGGGGGAGACGACCCCGACTTCACCCCCGTCGAGCTGCTGCTCGCCGCGATCGCGGGATGCAGCGCGCTCGACGTGGAGGCGCTGACCCACAAGCGCACCTCGAGCACGACCTTCGACGTGCACGCCGAGGGGCAGAAGGTGCGCGATGCCGACGGCAACCACCTGACCGGCCTGCGGGTCTCCTTCGACGTGCAGTTCCCCGAGGGCGCTGAGGGTGACGCGGCCCGTGAGCGCCTGCAGGGCGCGATCGAGATGTCGCGCGACCGGCTGTGCGCTGTCTCGCGCACGGTCCAGCTGGGCGAGGACGTCCACTACGAGGATGCGCCCACTGACGCAGACCCGTCCTGATCCAGGTCCGATCCCTGGGTCGATCAGGCGAACGGCATCAGGATGACGGTCCGCGGACGCTCCACGTCCGGCTCGTCCAGATAGCTCTCCCACGGTGCCTCCGTGGCGGCGTACCCGTGCTCGGACAGCCAGGCCGATGCCTCGTTCCAGGCCTTGCCGCCGACCGTGTCGTAGGGCCCGACATGCACCAGGCGCGCCGCCCGGCACGCAGGCAGGGTCGAGGGCTCGACGGGCCCGTCGGCGACGACCGGCGCGTCGACGGGGAACCCTGCCTCCAGCTCCCATCCCGAGGCGTCCATCGTGTGGTAGCGCGCGAAGGGAGGTCCGGTGATCTGGCGACCCTGGCCGGCCGCGGCGCGGGCCACGGAGCCGAAGGAGCGGCCGAGCACGTCGGAGATGGTCTCTGGCGCAGCGCGATCCCGCACCACTGCTGTCGGCTGCTCGGTCAGGTCCACCACGGTGATCTCGTGCTCCATGTCACGACCGTGCCGCGCCCCAGGTCGCGACGCGAGGGGACAAGGTCCCGACGGCATCGGGACCGCCGCAGATCAGCCGACGGTGACCTTCTCGATGGTGACGTCCTTGTTGGGCGCGCCTCCGCCCGCGGGGTTGGCGTTGTCGTTGCCCTCGGCCGCGATCTTGGAGAGGACGTCGAGTCCGGCGTCGTCGATCGTGCCGAAGACGTTGTAGCTCGGCGGGAACTGCGAGTCGCGGAAGACCAGGAAGAACTGCGAGCCGTTGGTGTCAGGGCCGGCGTTGGCCATCGCGAGCGTCCCGGCGGGGTAGGTCTCGTCACCGCTCAGCTCGTCGGCGAACGAGTAGCCCGCGCCCCCGGCACCGGTGCCGGTCGGGTCGCCGCACTGCAGGATGCCGAAGCCCTCCTGGTCGCCGATGCGCGGGCACGGGGTCTTGTCGTAGAAGCCCTGCTCGGCCAGCGAGACGAACGAGTTGACCGTGCACGGGGCCGACGCGGCGTCGAGGGTGAGCCCGATGTCGCCGAAGTTGGTCGTGATGGTCGCGGCCACCGTGCCCTCGGCCGGGGCCTCGGCGTCGGGCACCTCCACCTCGCGAGCAGCCTCCTGGCCGTCCTCGGGGTAGTCGCAGGTCGTGGTCTTGCCCGCGGCCGGGGTCTGCGACGTGTCGGCCGCGGTGTCGGTGTCGGCCTCGTTGCCGCAACCGGCGAGGAGGAGCACGGACAGGCAGGCCAGGACGGCGGCGGGTCGCTTCAGCATGGCGCCGATGGTAGCCAGCGCCGGTTCACATCTCCTCGTGGGTGTCGGGGTCGCCGCCGAACAGCCGGCCGTCGTCCTCGCCGAGCGCGGTGATCGCGGCCACCTCGTCGTCGGTGAGCTCGAAGCCGAAGACGTCGAGGTTCTGTGCCTGGCGGGCCGGGTCGGCCGACTTGGGGATCGGCAGCGAGCCGAGCTGCACGTGCCAGCGCAGGATGACCTGGCCGGGGGAGACGCCGTGGGCGCTCGCCGCCGCTGTCACCGCCTCCTCCTCGAGCGGCGCCCGGCGCTTGCCCATCGGGCTCCAGGCCTCGGTGCGGATGCCGAGGCGCTCGTGGACCTCGCGCAGCTCGGCCTGGGGGAACCGGGGGTGCATCTCGACCTGGTTGACCGCCGGCGTGACACCGGTGTCGTCGATGATGCGCTGGAGGTGCGTCGGCGTGAAGTTCGAGACGCCGATGGAGCGGACGAGGCCGTCCTTCTGCAGCTGCACGAGCGCGCGCCACGCCTCGACGTACGTGCCCTGGCTCGGGTTGGGCCAGTGGATGAGGTGCAGGTCGGTGTGCTCGACCCCGAGGCGCTCGAGGGAGCCGCGGACCGACGCGATCGCGTCGTCGTAGGCGTGGTGCCGCCCGGGGATCTTGCTCGCGATGAGCACCTCGTCGCGGGGAAGTCCCGAACGCCGCACGGCCTCCCCGACCTCGAACTCGTTGTCGTAGTTCACCGCGGTGTCGAGCAGCCGGTAGCCCGCCTCGAGCGCCCCCACCATGGCGCGGATGCCGGCCTCGCCGCGCAGGGGATAGGTGCCGAAGCCGATGGCGGGCAGGGTCGTGCCGTCGTTGAGCGCGTACGTCGGGATCTGGGCCATGGGGCCAACCTAGGCGACGGCCGGAGACTGCGGCCAACGTACCCTTGCGGATACGTAACCGATCAGGTACATTCGGAGTCATGGACGCGGTGCTGCAGGCGATCGGCGACGAGAACCGTCGCACGATGCTCGAGATCCTGCGCGACCACCCGGCCACCGTCACCGAGCTCGCCGACGCCCTGCCGATCGCGCGGCCCGGCGTCTCGCGGCACCTGCGGGTGCTGCGCGAGGCGGGACTGGTGACGGTGGAGCAGGAGGCGCAACGCCGCATCTACAGCCTCCGGCCGGAGGCGCTCGTCGAGGTCGACGAGTGGCTGGAGGCCTACCGGGGCCTCTGGCAGCAGCGCCTCGACGCGCTGCACACCGAGATCGCACGGGGGAAGAGGGATCAGGCATGAGGATCAACGCGACGATGCGGGCGCTCGACCAGGACAGGGGAGTCGTGCGCGTCGAGGACGTGTACGACACCTCCATCGAGGACCTCTGGCAGGCGTGCACCTCAACCGAGCGGCTGGCCCGCTGGATCGCCGAGGTCACGGGAGACCTCCGGCTGGGCGGCGAGGTCCACGCGGTCTTCACGAGCACGTGGAGCGGGCAGGCGCGCATCGACTCCTGCGACGCGCCGTCCCACCTGCTCGTGACCATGGAGCCGGGCGCGGATGACGAGACGCAGGTCGAGGCCTGGCTCACCGCGGAGGGGTCGCGCACCAGGCTGGTCGTCGAGGAGCGCGGCCTTCCTGTCGGCGCGCTGCCGGCGCACGGAGCCGGGTGGCAGGCACACCTCGAGGACCTGGGGCGCTCGTTGGTCCACGCCGGCCCGGTGCACGAGGACGGCTGGTCGGAGCACGCGCCCGCGGTTGCGTGGCGCGAGCGCTGGTCCGAGCTGACCGCGGCGTACCAGGATGCCCACGAGTCCACGACGCCGTCGTGACGAGGTCCCCGCGTGTGCTCGTGGTCGGTCCGGCGAGCGCCAACGAGATCATCCACCTCGCCGCGTTGCCGCCACCGCAGTCCGGGACCCACTTCGCCGAGCGGGCGTGGAGCACCCTGGGCGGCACGTCGGCGGGCAAGGCGCTGAACCTCGTCTCGCTCGGGGCCGAGGTGACGCTGCTGACCGTGCTGGGCGCCGACCGTACGGGCGCCCGGGTGCGCGACAGCCTGACCGCGGCGGGCGTCCGGGTCGTCTCCCGCCCGAGCCGGAGCGGTGCGTGCGAGCGTCACGTCAACCTGATGACCGACGCAGGGGAGCGCGTCTCCATCTACACGCACCTCCCGGAGCCGCTCGAGCCGTGGCGCCGCTCCGACGCCGAGCAGCACCTGTCCGCGGCCGACGTGGTGGTGACGGACCTGTCCGACCACGCACGATCCTGGGTCGGGTGGGGCCAGGAGGCCGGTGTGCCGGTCTGGGCGGACCTCCACGACTACGACGGCGTCAGCGCGTTCCATGCCGACTTCACCCGCGCCGACCACCTGCAGCTGTCGTCCGTGCGGATGCCGGACTGGCGCGGGTGGGCCACCAGGGCAGCCGAGCGCGGCGCGAGCGTGGTGGTGACGCACGGTGCCGACGGCTCGTCGGCCGTCGACGCCGACGGCCGGTGGACCGACGTCGCTGGTGAGCCCGTCGACGTCGTGGACACCAACGGCGCCGGAGACGCGTTCTTCGCCGGCTTCCTGGTGGCGCGGCTGGCAGGTGGCGACCTGACGGCGAGCCTCGAGGCTGGCGCGCGGCAGGCGGCGGTGTGCCTGGGCGGGCCCCACCTCGCGGGACGGGTCGGGGAGCTGTTCTAGCGTCCTGCGCCTGCGCTATCTGACATAATGTCAATTATCGGCGTTGCGTTCACGCTCGCGAGAGGGGTCAGCACGCTCAGCCTGTTCCTTCGTCAGGTGCAGCAGCCACTGCGTGCCACCGGTGTGGATCAGGGCGAACCGTCGTGGGCCGCGCCGGCCGTGCAGCGTGAACACCAGACGTCGCTCGTCGCGGTCGTGCTCCTGCCAGGTGCCGGCATCGGCGATCGACTTGTGCTCGTCCTCGAAGTCGACGTGGTCGAGCCCGTGGTCGTCGACGGCGATGGCGAGCCGGTCGTGCGTCGGGTCGTCGGGCAGGCCCTTGGGCACCGCCCAGCTGCGCAGCACGCCGTCCTCCTCGAGCCGGAGGTCGAAGTGCGGGCTCGGTCGGCGGTGGTCGTGCAGGACGAACCGCGGTGCGTCCGTCATCGTCAGGCTGACATAATCCGCAGCTGGTAGGTCCCGATCGCGGTCGAGACGACCTCGCCGTGGGCGTCGGTGAGCCTCGCCTCGAGCACGAACTCGGCCTTGCCCGTCGCCAGTGCGTCACGACGGATCCTGGTGACCTCGGCGTCCGGCAGCGACGCCTCTGCGCGTACGACGCCCACCGCGGGCCGCCGGAACCGGATCGTCGACTCCTTGACGATCGGCACGCAGCCGTCGAGCTCGCCGCCCGGCTCGAGGTCGAAGGTGGCCAGGCACAGCACGCCGCCGAGCATCTCCGCGACGCTGAACAGCGAGCCGGCATAGGTCACGCCGAAGTGGTTGACGTTGGGCTCCGGCGGCAGCTCCGCGGCCGCGAAGCCAGGTCGTACGTCGACGAGGCGGACGCCCATCGCCTGCAGGATCGGGACCGACCCCACGGCCTGCGCTGCCTCCACCCTCAACGTATAGGCCATCGGGGGGCTTGCCGCAAGACCCCGTCGCGGTCCCACACTGCAGGGCGTGACGCCGCCCGACACCGCTCCGTTCGACCTTCCCGAGGCCCTTGCCGCCAAGACCGACCCCGCCCTCATCGACCGTGACCGCGCGCACTTCCGCACGATCGCCACCAGCCTCGAGCACGCGATCACCGAGCTGGAGACGATGCTCGCCGAGACGCGGCGCGCACCCGCGCGCCACGGCACCGCAGCCCTCGAGCGCGACCAGGAGGTGCACCGCCTCAGCGCCCGGCTGCGCACGCTGCGCCGCTACGACCTCGACCTGTGCCTGGGCCGGATCGTGCCCGCCGGCCGGGACGGTGAGCAGGGTGAGGCGACGTACGTCGGACGTCTCGGGCTCGCCGGCGCCGACGGCTCCCGGCTGCTCGTCGACTGGCGCTCCCCTGCCGCCGAGCCGTTCTTCGCCGCGACGCACGCGCAGCCCCACGGACTGGTGAGCCGGCGTCGCTACCGCTGGGTCGGCGGGCGGACCGTGGACTACTGGGACGAAGCCTTCACCGACGAGGGCCTCGCGCACACCGCCGCCCTCGACGACCAGTCGGCCTTCATCGCCACGCTCGGAGCGAGCCGTACGCCGCGGATGCGCGACGTGCTGGGCACCATCCAAGCCGACCAGGACGCGATCGTGCGCGCCGGATCGAGTGGCGCGCTCGTCGTCCACGGCGGGCCGGGCACCGGCAAGACGGTGGTCGCGCTGCACCGCACGGCCTACCTGCTCTACGCCGACCCGCGGCTCGGGCACCGGCGTGGCGGGGTGCTGTTCGTCGGGCCGCACCAGCCCTACCTCGCCTACGTCGGCGACGTCCTGCCGAGCCTCGGCGAGGAGGGCGTGCTGACCTGCACGGTGCGCGACCTGGTGCCCGAGGCCCCGAGCGCGCGACCCGAGCCGGACGCGCGCGTCGCAGCGCTGAAGGCCGACGCGCGCATGGTCGCTGCGATCGAGCCCGCCGTCGCGCTCTACGAGGAGCCGCCCACGGAGCCGCTGCTCGTCGAGACGCCGTGGGGTGACGTCCTGCTCACTGCCGGCGAGTGGGCCGAGGCCTTCGACTCCCCCGACCCCGGCACGCCCCACAACCTCGCGCGCGACGACGTGTGGGACGAGGTCGTGTCGATCCTCGCCGACAAGCTCCGCTCCGACGAGCTGGGCTCCGACGGGCTCTCCGGTGACGACGCCCGTCGGGTGCTCGGACGCCACGGCGGGCTGCGCGAGGCCTTCGACCGGGCATGGCCGCTGATCGAGCACACCGACCTGGTCGGCGACCTCTGGACGGTGCCGGCCTACCTCCGGCACTGCGCGCCCTGGCTCTCGCCCGACGAGGTGCAGGCCTTGCGGCGGAACGACCCGGAGGCGTGGACCCACGCCGACCTGCCGCTGCTCGATGCCGCTCGGCTGCGGCTCGGTGATCCCGAGGCCTCGCGCAGGCGACGGCGTACGGCGGCCGCCGAGGCCCGCGAGCGGACGCGCATGGGTGAGGTGATCGACGACCTGCGCACGACCGCGCGCGAGACCGGCGCCGATGCGCTCGGCGACGGCCTGGTCTCGATGCTCGTGCACGACGACCTCCGCACCGCACTGGTCGACGACGGCGCGCTGCCCACGACCGGCATCGACCGGCTCGCCGGGCCGTTCGCGCACGTCGTGGTCGACGAGGCGCAGGAGCTCACCGACGCCGAGTGGCTCATGCTGCTGCGACGCTGCCCCTCCCGGAGCCTCACCATCGTCGGCGACCCGGCGCAGGCCCGTCACGGGTTCACCGACACGTGGCCCGAGCGGCTCGCGAGAGTGGGGCTGACCGACGTCTCGGTCATGCGACTGGGCATCAACTACCGCACGCCCGTGGAGGTGATGGACGCCGCCGAGCCGGTCATCCGGGAGGTCCTCCCCCACGCCAACGTGCCGACGTCCGTGCGCGAGAGCGGGATCCCCGTCGAGCACGCCCCTGCGGCTGAGCGGGACCGGGTCCTCGCCGAGTGGACGGCCGCCCACGCCGACGGCACCGCGGTGGTCATCGGCGACCCGACCTGGGCCGGCACCGAGCGCGTGCGCTCCCTCTCCCCCGAGCTCGCCAAGGGCCTGGAGTTCGACCTGGTCGTGCTGGTCGACCCGCACCGCTTCGGCGACGGGATCACCGGTGCGGTGGACCGCTACGTCGCGATGACGCGCGCCACCCAGCGGCTCGTGGTGCTCACGAGCTGAGCCTCACGCGCCGCGCCTCACCTGCCGAGCGTCGCGCGCAGCGCGGTGATGTCCTCAGGGCCGACGCGGCAGCACCCGCCGACGAGCCTTGCGCCGGACACCACCCAGGCGGAGACGTCGTCGGCGGTGAACGCCGAGCGGCCCTCCCACTCGCGGGTCACGGCGTTCCAGCCCTGACCGGAGTTGGGGTAGACCACGACCGGGGCGTGGGCGCCGGCGACCTGGACCGCGTCGCGGGCATCGAGCGGGGTCGTGCAGTTGACGCCGACGGCGACGACCTCTGCGACGTCGGCCGCCATCGCGTACGCCTCCTCGAGCGGCTCGCCCGCGCGCGTGCGTCCGTCGGCGGCGGACAGCGACAGCCACGCCGGCACGCCCGTGCCGTCGAGCTCGGCGAGCACCGCCTCGACCTCGGACAGGCAGGGCACCGTCTCGATCGCCAGCACGTCGGCTCCCTCGCCCACCGTCGAGGCCAGCACGTCGAGACGCGGTCGGTGGAACTCGCGCAGGCCGACGACATCGAGGTCGTAGTCGCCGCGGTACTCGGAGCCGTCGGCCAGCACGGCGCCGTAGGGCCCGACGGACGCCGCCACCCATCCCCCGGGCGCCACCTCGTCACGGGCCGACGCGGCCAGCGCCACGCTGCGGCGCAGCAGGCGCTCGACCTCCGCGTGGTCGACGCCCTCGGCGCCGAAGCCCTCGAAGGACACCTGGTAGGACGCGGTCGTCGCCACCTCGGCGCCGGCCCCGAAGAACTCGCGGTGCGCCGCCTCGATCGCGGCGGGGTCGTCGCGGAGCAGGCGCGCGGACCACAGGTGCGAGGAGAGGTCGTGGCCGTGCCTCTCGAGGAGCGTCGCGAGCCCGCCGTCGAGGACGACGGGGCGCTCCTGGATGGTCTCGCGGAGGGTGGGGCGGCTCATGGGTCCATGCTCGCAGGTGGCCCCCGGGTGCCCGGCTTGGCGGGGTCGGCCACGATCGGGGCGTGCCAGAGGGACACACCATCCACCGCCTCGCCCGCCGCCACGCGCGCCTGCTGCAGGGCCAGCCCGTCGCGGCGGACAGTCCGCAGGGCCGCTTCGAGCACGGCGCGGGCCTGCTTCACGGGCGCGTCCTCGACGCCACCGACGCGTGGGGCAAGCACCTCTTCCACCGCTACGACGACCTGTGGCTGCACGTGCACCTCGGGCTCTACGGCACGTTCCGCGACGGCACGCTTCCGGCTCCCCCTCCCCGCGGCGCGCTGCGGCTGCGCCTGGTGGGCGCGGGGCACTGGCTCGAGCTGCGCGGTCCGACGGCGTGCGAGGTGCTGAGCGACGCCGAGCGGCGCACCCTGCAGGCCCGGCTCGGGCCGGACCCGCTGCGCCGCAAGCCCGACGTGGAGGCGTTCGTGACGCGGGTGCTGCGCAGCCGGGCCCCGATCGCCACCCTGCTGATGGACCAGTCCGTCGTGGCGGGCGTGGGCAACGTCTATCGCGCCGAGGTGCTCTTCCGGCAGCGGCTCGACCCCTTCCGTGCGGGGCGCGAGCACGACGCCTCACAGCTGCACGTGCTCTGGGACGACCTCGTCGTGCTGCTGCGCGCGGGCGTGCGGGCCGGGCGGATCGTCACGACGCTGCCCGAGGACCGCGAGCGTCCGGCCGGGCGTCCACGGAGGGTCGACGCGCACTACGTCTACGGCCGCGCCGGACTGCCGTGCCGCGTGTGCGGCACGGCAGTCCTGGACGCGCAGCACGCGGCCCGGCGGCTCTTCTGGTGCCCCGTCTGCCAGGCCTGAGCCTCCCCTGTGCCGGCCCCGGTCAGGCCGGCGGCTTGTAGCGGCTGACGTCGGCGCGCGACCTCTCGACCAGGTCGTAGCCGCAGAACTCGCAGTACGACTCCGGCACGCACGCCTTGCCGCACTCCGGGCACGCCGTCAACGAGTGCCGGCGCCGCAACAGCCATCGTGGACGCTTCATCGTGGGTCACCTCCTGTCTCGGCACCAGTCCACGCCCGGGCGTCAGGGGTGGCCAGAGGCAGAGGTCCCCTGCGCCCCGGACCTCCACGTCACCCGGTGACGTACGCCGCCAGGTGCTTGCCCGTGAGCGTCGGCTCCGTCGCCGCGACCATGTCGGCCGGCGGGCCCTCGAAGACGACCTCTCCGCCGTCGTGGCCGGCGCCGGGACCGAGGTCGATGATCCAGTCGGCGTGGGCCATCACGGCCTGGTGGTGCTCGATGACGATGACCGACTTGCCGCCGTCGACGAGCCGGTCGAGCAGCGCCAGCAGGTTCTGCACGTCGGCGAGGTGGAGGCCGGTCGTGGGCTCGTCGAGGATGTAGACCTCGCCCTTCTCCGCCATCTGGGTGGCGAGCTTGAGCCGTTGTCGCTCGCCGCCGGACAGCGTCGTGAGCGGCTGGCCGAGGGTGAGGTAGCCCAGCCCGACGTCGGCGAGCCGCTCGAGGACCTTGACCGCTGCGGGGATCCTCGTCTCGCCGTCGCCGAAGTGCGCGAGCGCGTCGACGACCGACATCTCGTGCACCTCGGCGATGTCCTTGCCGCCGAGGGTGTGCTCGAGCACCTCGGCCCGGAATCGCCGGCCCTCGCACTCCTCGCACGGCGACTCCACGGTCGCCATCGGGCCGAGCTCGGTGAAGATCACCCCCGCGCCGTTGCAGGTCGGGCACGCCCCCTCGGAGTTGGAGCTGAAGAGCGCCGGCTTCACGCCGTTGGCCTTGGCGAAGGCCTTCCGGATCGGCTCGAGCAGCCCGGTGTACGTCGCGGGGTTGCTGCGGCGCGACCCCTTGATCGCGCCCTGGTCGATCACGACGACGTCGTCGCGCCCGGCGAGCGAGCCATGGATGAGCGAGCTCTTCCCCGAGCCCGCGACGCCGGTGACGACGGTCAGCAGGCCGAGCGGCACGTCGACGTCGACGTCCTTGAGGTTGTGCGTGCTGGCGCCCCGCACCTCCATCGCCCCGCTCGCGGTGCGGACCGAGCTCTTGAGGCGGGCCCGGTCGTCGAGGTGCCGGCCGGTCACGGTGTCGGAGGCGCGGAGCCCCTCGACGGACCCCTCGAAGCAGATCTCGCCACCGGCCGAGCCGGCCGCAGGACCCAGGTCGACGACGTGGTCGGCGATCGTGATCGTCTCGGGCTTGTGCTCCACCACGAGCACGGTGTTGCCCTTGTCGCGCAGCTGCAGGAGCAGGTCGTTCATCCGCTCGATGTCGTGCGGGTGCAGGCCGATCGTGGGCTCGTCGAAGACGTAGGTGACGTCGGTCAGCGAGGACCCCAGGTGCCGGATCATCTTGGTGCGCTGCGCCTCGCCGCCCGACAGCGTGCCGGCCGGGCGGTCGAGGGAGAGGTAGCCCAGGCCGATCTCGGAGAACGAGTCGAGCAGGTGCTGCAGGCCCTTGAGCAGCGGGGCCACCGACGGCTCGTCGAGCGCGCGCACCCAGTCGGCGAGGTCGCTGATCTGCATCTCGCACAGGTCGGCGATCGACCTGCCGCCGATCTTCGACCGGCGCGCCTCCGGAGTGAGCCGGGTGCCCTCGCAGTCGGGGCAGGTCTGGAAGGTCACCGCGCGCTCGACGAACCGGCGCACGTGCGGCTGCATCGCCTCGGGGTCCTTCGAGAGCATCGACTTCTGGATCTGCGGGATGATGCCGTTGAAGGTCAGGTTGACGCCCTCGACCTTGATCTTGGTCGGCTCCGACCACAGCATCGTCTCGAGCTGCTTCTTGGTGAACGACCGGATCGGCTTGTCCATCGGCAGGCCCATGCCCTCGAAGAGCCGGCCGTACCACCCGTCCATGGAGTAGCCCGGCACCGTCAGGGCGCCTTCGGACAGCGACTTCTCGTCGTCGTAGAGCGCGGTCAGGTCGATGTCGTTGACCTTGCCCATGCCCTCGCAGCGCGGGCACATGCCGCCGAGGTAGACCTCCTGCTTGGCGATCCTCCGCTCGGTGCGCCCGCCCTTCTCGGTGGTCATCATCCCGCTCGCCTTGCGGGTGGGCACGTTGAAGGAGTATGCCGTCGGCGGGCCGACGTAGGGCTCGCCGAGCCGGCTGTAGAGGATCCGCAGCATCGCGTTGGCATCGGTCGCGGTGCCGACCGTCGAGCGCGGGTTGGCGCCCATGCGCTCCTGGTCGACGATGATCGCCGTCGTCAGGCCCTCGAGGTGGTCGACGTCGGGACGCGCCAGCGTCGGCATGAAGCCCTGCACGAACGCGCTGTAGGTCTCGTTGATCAGCCGCTGCGACTCAGCCGCGATCGTGGCGAAGACCAGCGAGCTCTTGCCCGATCCGGACACCCCCGTGAAGACGGTGAGGCGGCGCTTGGGCAGCTCGACGGTGACGTTCTTCAGGTTGTTCTCCCGGGCCCCCTCGACACGGATCAGGTCGTGGTCGTCGGCCGGGTGCGTGGTCGTCATCTGAGCGTCTCCCCTGTGCTGGCCGCGGTCGCGTGCGGCGGGTCGTCATCCTGCCAGCACGACGTCCCGCGCGGCATCGGTATGACCGCTCCCCCGGCGGGATGAGGCCTGCCTCAGGTGGTGCGTGCCAAGGTCGGGGCAGGGCCTGGTCAGCCACGACGAGCCCGACCTCGGCGACAACGACACCGTCGCACTCTGACCCGAATCCTGAGAGGACGACCACCATGCTCGTGGAGGCACACGGACCCGCCGAGGCCGAGGCCGCGTGGCTGCGGTTCACCACCCCCGCCACCTGGCCGGTCTGGGCACCGCAGATCCGCGACGTCGAGTCGTCCGACGCCGAGCTGCGCACCGGGACGACCGGCCGGGTCCACGGACCGGCCGGCCTCGCGGTCGGCTTCACCGTCACCGCCCTCGACCCCGAGCGGCGGTCGTGGTCGTGGACGGTGGGCAGGGGCCCGGCCACGGTGCACATGGACCACCACGTGCTGCCCGCAGCCGGAGGTGGGAGCCGGGCGTTCCTCCGGGTGCCCGGCGCCTCGGCACCGGTCCTCCAGCCCTACCGCGTGCCCGCCACCCTCGCGCTGCGCGGGCTGGTGCGCGACCGCAGCGGCCTGGGTGCGGCCGAGGAGCCGGTCGAGGTGTTCGACTTCGCCTTCGCGAGGTCGTACGCCCTCGCGGGCCGCGCGTTCGGCATCACCCCGCGCACGACCACCGTCGAGGTCGGCCCGGAGTGGCTCTACGTCCGCTACGGCCCGTGGCGCCTGGTGACGCCCCGCAGCAACGTCGCCTCGGCCGAGGTGACGGGCGGCTTCTCGTGGGTGAAGACCGCCGGCCCTCCGCACCTGTCGTTCAGCGACCGCGGGGTGTCCATGACGACCAACGGCGAGCGAGCCCTGTGCTTGCGCTTCCACGAGCCCGTCCCCGCGATCGACCCCACCGCGACCATCAGCCACCCGGGCGCGACGCTGTCCGTGGCCGATCCCGAGGGCTTGGCGCAGGCACTCGGCCTCGGCGGCGCGTGACGCTCCGCGGCTGGTCGCCCTAGGCTCCCAGCATGGGAATCGTCCACCACACCGCGAGCCTGTCCCCCACCAAGCAGGAGCTCGTCGAGGCCTGGCTGCCGAGCAGGTCGTGGGCCGCCGGTCGCCGCGTGACCGGCAAGGTCGGGGAGTACCGCTTCGACGACCCCGCCGGTGAGGTCGGCGTCGAGACGATCCTCTGGCTGACCGAGGACGGCACCGTCCTCCAGACCCCGCTCACCTATCGCGCCGCACCGCTCGCCGGCGCGGAGGAGCACCTCGTCGGCACGACCGACCACTCGGTGCTCGGTGAGCGCTGGGTCTACGACGGGTGCGGCGACCCGGTGTGGGCGGCCACGCTGGTCGCCACGATCACCACGGGCGGCACCCAGGCGCAGATGTACATCGAGCAGGACGGTCGGCGCGTCGACGTACCCCCTCGCATCGTGGTGCGCGGGAGCGGCTCGCACGACTCCGCGCCGCACGTCGACCGGGTCGACGCCGTGGACGACGCCGGACCGGTCACCACCGTCCGCGCCGGGTCCGCCGTGGTCGAGGTGGCCCGCGTCGTCGGTACGCCGCTGGGCGATGGCCTGCAGCTGAGCGGGTCGGTCGGCGACACGGGCGAGGAGACGGTGCTGGCCGTCGTCAGGGCCTGACGACCTCGAGCCCGAGCCAGTCGGCCAGCGCGCCGAGCTCCGCGACGACACGGGCACGTCGCCGGGCAGACCAGACCCCGTCCTCGTGGACCGCGTCCACGATCAGGACACCGGCCTCGCGATCGGCGGTGGCGTCGACCTTGCCGACCAGCTCGTCGCCGTCGAGCACCGGCATCGCCCAGTAGCCCCACTGCCTCTTCGCCACGGGCTTGTACATCTCCAGCTGGTAGTCGAACGCGAAGAGGTCCTCCATCCGCTTGCGGTCGAAGACGAGACGGTCGAGCGGGGACAGGATCGCCGTACGCCCCTCGAAGTCGTCGTCGAGCAGGGACGGATCGACGCGCCACAGGCCTCGCACGCCCTCCACCCGGGCGGCCTCCCCGACGTCGCGCACGTCGTAGGGCTCGTGCCACGCCTCGAGCGCCCGCGGGCGGGCCAGCCCCAGCGCCCGCAGGCGCCGCTCGGCCATGGCGCGGTGGGCCAGCTCGGCCGGCACCGCCGGGTCGCCCGGGTGGACCCGCTCGGCCAGGTCCCACCGGCGCTCGCGTCCCTCCCGGCTGGCGACGGCGACCTCGCCGCGCGCCCCCATCACCTCGAGCAGCTTCATCACGTTCTTGTCGTTGGTCCACCCGCTCGAGCGCCACGGCACCTCGCAGGTGTCGGGGATGTCGCGCGCCGGCGTCGGGCCCTCGGAGCGCAGCAGCGCCAGGACGTCACGCCGGCAGGCGTCGTTGGCAGCCACCCAGTCGCGCAGGTCCTCCTGCCATTCCTTGAGCGGCGGCTCGCCGGGCCACGCGTCCATGTCGGCACGCAGCAGCGCGACGTCCTCGCTGGGCCTCAGCAGCGCCTGGTGCTCCACGAGGGCCCCGTCGCCCACGAGCTCCTCGAGGTCCTCGGGGTCGTGGGCCGCGCCGAGCCGGGTCCACAGCGCGAGATCGGCGTGCTGGGCGACCACCCGGGTCAGGTCGACCTGCAGGAACCCGAGATGGCGCACGACGTCGAGGGCGTCGGCCGGCCGGTCGGCCGACAGCAGCTGGGCGCGTACGGCGACCTGGCGGGCCTGCTGTCGCGAGAGCTCGTGCACCACCTCGTCCCCCACCCCGCGATCCTAGGTGGCTGACCGCGCGAGAGCGGGTCACCAGGGCATGGCCCGAACGGGTCATTCGGGTGCCAGATCGGGTAAACCAGCGCGTCTTCGCCCCTGTCCCGCGTCATCGGGTGCCAGTCTCGACGTCAACCAGACGAGGGCGGAAGCCCGACATCCCGACAGCGGGAAGGGAGCCAGACCATGTGGGACACCGTCGAGACCAGCACGGACCACCTCTCGCACGACCTCCCCTGCGGGGGCTGCGGGCACGGGCGGCACACCTACCTGCCGTGCTCCGACACCTGCTCGTGCGCCGTGGGCCGCGACCGGCTGCTCAGCGCTGTTTGACCCGGTCGACGACCTTCGCCCGCACGCGTCTCTTCACGCCCCGCTGGAACCGTTCGCGCACCCGGTCGGGGGGCGGCGGACGGCCCTGGTCGTCGAGGGCGTACGACGCCACCTTGGCCAGGCGCGGGCGCTCGTGGTCGTCGATGACCTCGCCGGTCACCCACCACATGCGCAGGCTCGGGCCGTCGAGCTGCAGGCAGGCGAGGTTGTTGTCGAACCACGGCCCCTCGGCGTAGCGCCAGGTCAGCGGGGCGTCGGGCACCCGCGCCGACCGCGAGGCCAGTCGACCGACCGGCCCGGCGACGCCGTAGGACAGCACGGCCGTGGCGAAGCGCATGTTGCGCGACAGCGGGTTGCGGATGGGTGAGCACACGGCCTGCAGGATGGTCGAGCGGAGCTCGCGCCCGTGCCGCGCCGGCGTGGCCTCGCTGACATAGCTGTGGTGGACGTCGCCGGAGAGGAACGTCACCGTCGAGGGCGCGGCGCCGCGCTCCCCCGCGGCGACCTCCATGACCTGGTGGGCGACCTCCTGGAAGCTCTTCTGGAACGCGCCCCAGTGCTCGAGGTCGACGAGCTGGCGCAGACGCTCCCCCGCCCGCGCGCCACGATCACCCCAGGCGCCGTCGGCGAGCGCCTCGCTGAAGGCCTCGAGGTGGTGCAGGCCGCGGGCCAGCATGAACGGCAGCGACGTGCCCACGAGCAGGTGGTCGACGTCGCCGCGCAGCTGCTGGTCGAGCCATGCCGCCTCGTCGGGGTCGAGCAGGGCCCGCGAGGCGGGCTCGAGCTCACGTGCCGCGCGGGAGTCGACGACCACGAGGCGCGCCTGGGTGTCGAACTCGCGGACATAGCTCCAGCGGTAGGTGCGCGGGTGCTGGTCGACGCGGTCGGCGAAGGCGTCGAGCAGCTCACCGAGGTCGAGCTCGTCGTCGCCGGCGTGAGCGAGGACCTGCGCCCAGATCTCGTCCTCCGCGCGTTCGGACGGCGACATGTTGCCGAGGTGCTGGTAGACCCAGTACGACCCCAGCCCGGCCACGATGCGGCCGTGCCACCACGACGTGGCCTCCATCTCGCGGCGCCACTCCTGCGAGGTGTTCCAGTCGTCGCGGATGTCGTGGTCGTCGAAGATCATCGCGCTCGGCACGGTCGAGAGCAGCCAGCGGTTGGCCGGGTCGGACCACGCGAGGGCGTAGAGGTGTGCGTACTCCTCGTAGTCCTGCAGCTCGGTCCAGGGCGGCTGCTCGATGTCGCGGCGCGCGCTGATGAAGTCGTGCATCGCCTCGGTCGTCTCGTCGGCGTAGACCTGGTCGCCGAGGAACAGCACCAGGTCGGGCAGCCGGCTCGGGTCGAGATCGTCGTCGTCGGGGTCGACCGGCGCGACCTGGCCTGCGAGCTCGAGCGCCCAGGCGCGCATCGCGTCGACCCCGTGGGTGCGGTTGCCCTTCTCGTCGTGGGAGACCGAGGTGCGGCACGAGCCGAAGGCCAGGCGCAGCGGCCGGCCGGGCTCGAGCGTGGCGATCACGGGCGCGGGGAAGGCCGAGGCCGCCTCCGGCCACACGGTCTGTCCGTCGATGCTGACCGAGTAGGCCTCGGAGGTGCCCGGCTCGAGGCCCTCGAGGCAGACCAGGGCGTAGTGGTGCCCGTGCACGGCGAAGGTGGGCGCGCTCGCCGAGGCCGCGCCGCGGGTGACGGTCACCGTCGCCCGCCGGCCGGTCTCGACCCACACCGCCGCGGACGTCGCGTCGACGTGGCGCAGCAGGGGGCCGAGCACGAGGAGCTCGTCGGAGCCGCTCACGGCTGGAGCAGGACCTTGATCGCCCGGCGCTCGTCCATCGCGCGGTAGCCCTCGGCGGACTCCGACATCGGGAGGGTGAGGTCGAAGACGCGACCGGGGTCGATCGACCCTGACAGCACGCGCTCGAGCAGGTCGGGGAGGTAGCGCCGCACCGGGGCCATGCCGCCCGCGAGACCGACGTTCTTCTGGAACATCCGGCGCACCGGCAGCTCGACCCCGTGGGGCACCCCGACGAAGCCGACCGTGGCACCGGGACGGGCCACGGCGAACGCGGTCTTCATCGCGCCGTCGGTGCCGACGCACTCCAGCACCGCGTCGGCGCCGATCCCGCCGGTGAGCTCGGCGATGCGCGCCTCACCCTCCTCGCCGCGCTCGGCGACGATGTCAGTGGCCCCGAAGGCGCGGGCGATCTCCTGGCGCGGCTCGTGCCGCGACATCGCGATGACGCGCTCGGCGCCCATCTGCGCCGCCGCGAGGACCCCGCTGAGCCCGACTGCACCGTCGCCGACCACGACCGCGGTGCCGCCGCGGCGTACGCCGGCCGCGACCGCGGCGTGCCAGCCGGTGGCCATCACGTCGGTGAGCGCGAGCAACGAGGGGATGAGGTGGTCGTCGGGCATGCCGTCGGTGGCGACGAGGCTGCCGTCGGCCTGGGTGACCCGGGCGTACTCCCCCTGCCCGCTCTGGGTGATGCCGAGGTTGACGCACGCGGACTGCATGCCGGCGCGGCAGTGGGCGCAGGTGTTGTCGCAGTGGTCGAACGGGACCACCACGAAGTCGCCGACCTTGACGTCACGCACCTCGCGCCCGACCTCCTCGACGACACCAACGCACTCGTGCCCGATCGTCGACCCGGCGGTGATGTCGTTGTGGCCGCGGTAGGGCCAGAGGTCCGAGCCGCAGATGCAGCCGGCGACGACCTTGACGATGGCGTCGGTGGGCTCCTCGATGACCGGGTCCGGGACCTCCTCGAAGCGGATGTCTCCGGGGGCGTGGATGGTGGTTGCGCGCATGGTCGCGATCCTGCCACGCGCCGCCGAACCGACCTACCCGCACGCGCGGGTCGTGACGGCGGACGCCGGTCGTCGTTGTAGGTCCAGCAGTCGCCGTCAAGGAGGAGCTCCCCGTGAACCGCAGCCTGGCCTCGATCGTCCTCGTCCTCGTCGCGGGCACCGCGCCGGGCGCGCAGGCAGCCCCGCCGAGCGCCCAGGCCGCCGCACCGGCGGCCGGCCGGACGCTCGACGTGCTGGTCCTCGGCGACTCCTACTCCGCCGGCAACGGCGCCACGGGGGCGACCTACGGGCCGGCCGGGTGCTACCGCAACACGACCCACTGGGGCGAGCGGTACGCCGCCGGGTTGCGCGAGACGGGCCACACGGTGACGTTGTCCAACCATGCCTGCAGCGGCGGACGTACGCCAGACGTCCACACGCCGCGCCCGATGGACACCCAGTCCGGGAGGACCATGCCGGCGCCGTCCGGCGTGACGACGACGTCGGAGGCCGATGCCCACCTCCGCGACGCGGACCCGTGCAACACCCGGGCCTTCCCGGAGGAGGAGTTCTGGACCTATCGCGCCACGTCCGTCTCCGGCGGGAGCATCACCTACGACTGCACGCGCACGCTGCGTCCGCAGGCCGACTTCGTCACCGCCGACACCGACCTGGTCGTGTTCACGATGGGCGGCAACGACGCGGGCTTCAGCACGATCGTCCAGGGGTGCTTCGTCCTCGGCACCCGAAGCGCGTCGGCCTGCCGCACTGCCGTGGACGACGCCCGCGCCCTGGTCCCGGCGATCAAGCAGCGCCTGCTCGACGACGTGGCTGCCCTGCGCGCGCACGGGTTGCGGGAGGACGCGAAGATCGTGCAGCTGGGCTATCCGTGGCTCCAGCTCGACAACGGCTTCACGCTCCCGGACCCCGACGCCCCGCTGACCCCCTATCCCGCGGGCGACGCGGTACGCAGCCTCATCTCCGACGCGACCGCCGAGCTCGCGACGCTGCCTGCGTCGGCCAACGTGGGCCACCCGGGACAGATGACCTTCGTCGACGGGGTCACCGCGGCCTTCTCCGGCCACGAGCCCGATGCCCAGGCGACCAACCCGCAGACGTGGATCAACCAGGCCTTCAGCGGCCCCGACACCAGCCTCTGGTACCACCCCAACGACCTCGGCCAGGCGGCCTACGCACAGCTGCTGCTCGCCCGCGGGACCTTCGGCGCAGGAGCGCCGACGACCACGCCTCCCCCGGCTGCCGGCACGCCGACCGCGACCCTGCGGGTGCGACCGGTGCGGCACCGCTTCGCACGTCCGCGTCCTGTCGTCCTGCGCGCGCGAGCGCGCCTCTCGGACGGCACCGTGCCCTCCGGCCGGCTGGTCGTGCGTGTGGCGGGCCATCGCGAGCCGGTGGCCAGCCGCGTCCTCGCGCCGTCCGCGGACGGGAGGCTGCGGCTGCGTGTCCAGGGCCTCCATGTCGGGCGCCACCGCCTCGTCGTGCTCTACCGCGACCGGATCGCGCCCGCGGTCACGGACCGGGTCCGGGTGCGGGTCGTGCCGCGCAGCAGGTGACCGGTGTCGCGGGCGCGCCCGTTCTGGCGTTATCTCATATCTGAGATATCGTGACGGGCATGGCTGACTACAAGGGTCGCATCGGCAACCTCATCCGTGACGCCCGCAAGCACCGCGGACTCACCCAGCACCAGCTGGCCGAGCTGCTCGGCACGAGCCAGAGCGCGATCAACCGCATCGAGAAGGGCCACCAGAACCTCTCGCTCGAGATGCTCGCGCGCATCGGCGCCGCGCTCGACTCCGAGATCGTCGCCCTCGGCGCCGGCCCCACGCACCTGCGCGTCGACGGCCCCACCACGCTGTCGGGCTCCATCGACGTCAAGACCTCGAAGAACGCCGGTGTCGCGCTGCTGTGCGCCTCCCTGCTCAACAAGGGACGTACGACGCTGCGCAAGGTCGCGCGGATCGAGGAGGTCAACCGCCTGCTCGAGGTGCTCACCTCCCTCGGCGTGGCGACCCGGTGGCTCAACGAGGACAACGACCTCGAGATCATCCCGCCGGCCGAGCTCAACCTCTTGGCCATCGACGAGACCGCCGCGCGGCGCACCCGCTCGGTGATCATGTTCCTCGGCCCGCTGCTCCACCGCTACGACGAGTTCGACCTGCCCTACGCCGGCGGCTGCAACCTGGGCGAGCGCACCGTCGAGCCCCACATGTCGGCCCTGCGCCCCTTCGGCCTCGACGTCAAGGCCAGCGACGGCAGCTACCACGCCAGCGTCAACCGCACCATCGAGCCGCAGCGCCCGATCGTGCTCACCGAGCGCGGCGACACCGTCACCGAGAACGCGCTGATGGCCGCCGCGCTGCACCCCGGCACCACCGTGATCCGCAACGCCTCGTCCAACTACATGGTCCAGGACCTCTGCTTCTACCTCCAGAAGCTCGGCGTGCACATCGAGGGGGTCGGCACCACCACGCTGCGCATCACCGGCAAGGCCTCGATCGACGTCGACGTCGACTACTCCCCCTCCGAGGACCCGATCGAGGCGATGTCGCTGCTCGCGGCCGCCATCGTGACGAAGTCGGAGATCACCATCCGCCGGGTGCCGATCGAGTTCCTCGAGATCGAGCTCGCGACCCTGGAGGAGATGGGCTTCCGCTACGACCGCTCCGCGGAGTACGTCGCCAACAACGGCGAGACCCGGCTGGTCGACCTCACCACGCACGCCTCCGAGCTGCGCGCGCCGCTCGACAAGATCCACCCGATGCCGTTCCCCGGCCTCAACATCGACAACCTCCCGTTCTTCGCGGTCATCGCCGCGGTCGCGGAGGGGCAGACGCTGCTGCACGACTGGGTCTACGAGAACCGCGCGATCTACCTCACCGAGCTCAACAAGCTCGGCGCGCAGGTCAAGCTGCTCGACCCGCACCGGGTGCTCGTCGAGGGACCCACGCACTTCTCCGGCGCCGAGATCGTCTGCCCACCGGCACTGCGCCCGGCCGTCGTGCTCCTGATCGCGATGCTCGCCTCGAAGGGCCGCAGCGTGCTGCGCTCGACGTACGTCATCCACCGTGGCTACGAGGACCTCGCCGAGCGGCTCAACGAGCTCGGCGCCAACATCGAGACGTTCAGGGACATTTGATCGAGCGACGCTGACGCCTCAGCCGAACAGGGTCTCCACCCACGCGCGCGACTGCTTGCCGACCGACGGCGGCGCGGTCATGTCCGCGGTGATCCGCGGCAGCGGGGCGGTGTGCTGGCCGGCCTGGGCGTGCCAGTCGTTCTCCGCCTCCACCAGCACGCCGAGGTCGGCACGCGAGAGGAAGACGCCGTGCCCGTCCGGGCACTGGTGGATGGTGGCCTGGCCGAGGGTTCGCTCGTCCATCTCGGCGCCACATCGAGGACAGGTCATGCTCTCCATGTCCTGAACCTACTCCTCACCCCATACTTCTCGCGTGACCCCACCGCGCCCGCCCGCGACGGCCTATCTCGACTCGCCGCGGCCCCTCGCCTTCGCCCATCGCGGGGGTGCCTACCACCCCGAGATCGAGGGCCTGGAGAACACCCTCGCCGCGTTCCGGCACGCCGTCGCGCTCGGCTACACCTACCTCGAGACCGACGTCCACGTCACCCGTGACGGCGTGCTGCTCGCCTTCCACGACACCGTGCTCGACAGGGTGACCGACCGCACCGGCAGCATCGCCGAGGCGACCTGGGCCGAGGTGCAGCAGGCGCTCATCGGGGGCTCGGAGCCGGTGCCGACGCTCGCGGAGCTGTTCGACGCCTTCCCCGGGGCGCGCTTCAACATCGACCTCAAGTCGGAGGGGGCGGTCGAGGCACTCGCCGGCTTCCTCGACGAGCGCGAGGCCTGGGACCGGGTGCTGGTCGGCTCGTTCTCGGCGCGGCGCATGGGCGCGTTCCGGCGGCGTACGGCCGGACGGGTCGCGACGTCGGCCCACCCGCTCGAGGTGGTGGCGTACCGCGTGCTCGGCAGCGCCCGGCTCGCACGGTGGGTGACCCGCGGGCGCCCGGTCGCGCTGCAGGTGCCGCACCGACGCGGTCGGCTGCGGGTGGTCTCCCCCGGGCTCGTACGACGCGCCCACGCCGCCGGCGTCCAGGTGCACGTGTGGACCATCGACGACCCGGATGAGATGAACACCCTCCTCGACCGTGGTGTCGACGGCATCATGACCGATCGCACGGACATACTCAGGGACGTGCTCCGCGCCCGCGGACAGTGGACGGGCCCCGAGGGAAACCCGATGGAGGGTGACGCATGAGTCAGGTGGACGGCGGGATCGCCAACCTGGAGCCGCTGGCGCGGGCCCGGGAGCAGAAGGCCTGGTACTGGTACGACTGGGCCAACAGTGCCTACGTGACCACGATCGCGACGGTGCTGTTCGGGCCGTACGTCACCACGATCGCCGAGCGCGCCGCGTGCGGGTTCGTCACCGACGAGGCCAAGGGCCTCAAGTGCACCCAGGACCTCGACGTCCTCGGGATCGCAGTCTCCCCCGGTTCGCTGATCTTCTACGTGGTGACGATCGCGACGATCGCGTCCGCGTTGTTGCTTCCCATCGTCGGCGCCGCAGCCGACAGGTCGGCGCGCAAGAAGTCGATCATGGCCGGCTTCGCGTGGGCGGGCTCCGCTGCAGCGGCCATGATGTTCTTCGCGACCGGCACCAACTGGGTGCTGCCGGTGCTGATGCTCTTCGTCGCCAACATCTGCCTGGGCGCGTCACTCGTCGTCTACGACGCCATCCTGTGCGAGATCGCCGAGCCGGACGACCGCGACCGGGTCTCGTCGCGGGGCTGGGCCCTGGGCTACCTCGGGGGCGGCCTGCTGCTCGCGGTGAACCTCGCGATGGTCACCTTCCACGACGCGCTGGGCATGGACAAGGGAATGGCGGTGCGCGTCAGCATGCTGATGGCCGCCGTCTGGTGGGCCGTCTTCACGTTCATCCCCTACCGCGGACTTCGCGACCATGCGCCCCGCGCGGTCGAGCGCGAGCCGGGCGGCCTGGTGCGGCAGAGCTTCGGGCAGCTGTGGGCGACGTTGCGCGACATGCGCAACTACCCGATGACGCTGACCTTCCTGCTGGCCTACCTCTTCTACAACGACGGCATCCAGACGGTCATCGGCTCGGCCTCGGTCTACGGCGAGAAGCAGCTCGGCTTCGCCACCGAGGTGCTCATCGCGACGATCCTCCTCGTCCAGTTCGTCGCGTTCGGCGGTGCCTTGCTCTTCGGCCGACTCGCCCGCTCGCGGGGCAGCCGGAAGGTCATCCTCGGAGGCCTCGTCATGTGGATGGTCGTCGTGACGGTCGGCTACTTCATCCCTGCCAAGAACGTCCCGCTCTTCCTGCTGCTCGCGGTGGGCATCGGCCTCGTGATGGGCGGCACGCAGGCGCTCTCGCGGTCCTTCTTCAGCCAGCTGATCCCCCGCGGCAAGGAGGCGGAGTACTTCTCGCTCTACCAGGCCTGTGAGCGCGGGACCTCGTGGCTCGGCACGCTCGTCTTCGGCCTCGTCCACCAGTGGGCCGACTCCTACCGGCCGGCGATCTTCGCGTTGATCATCTTCTTCGCCGTCGGCATCGTGCTGCTCGCCAAGGTGGACCCGCGCCGCGGGATCGAAGAAGCCGGCAACAGGCAGCCGCAGGTCGTCTGAGCACCTCCCGGCCACGACCCCCAGCGAGGCGCTCTCCACCCCAAGGGGTGGAGCTTGCCGCGCCTGAGCGTGGTGCGTGACACCACGAATCCGCGGAATTGCGGGCGCCCCGCTACGGTTGAATGATCACAGAGGGGCGAGCCGCGTCGTCACGAGCGGCGTCACGGATCACGGTCCGGCTCGTTCCACCCAGAGAACCCGGACACAACTCAACGGGTGTCAGCAACCCATTTGGAGGTGGGCACGGTGGCGGAGCGCACACTGCGTGGCGCAAGGCTCGGCGGCCAGAGCTTCGAGGACGAGCGCGGGATCGAGTTCGCGGCTCGGCAGCAGGTCGGATATCAGTGCAAGCAGGGGCACGACTTCGAGGTGACGATGTCGGTCGAGGCCGACATCCCCGCGAAGTGGGAGTGCCCCCGGTGCGGGGCCGAGGCCCTCAGCACGGCGGGCATCGTGGCCGAGGAGAAGGTCGAGAAGCCTGCCCGCACGCACTGGGACATGCTCCTCGAGCGTCGCTCCGAGAAGGAGCTCGAGGACATCCTCAAGGAGCGCCTCGAGCTGCTGCGCGGCGGCGAGATCGGTCCCGCGCACCTGCACCGCGCCAACAAGAAGAAGCGCGTCTCCTGACCTGAGCCGTCAGTCGACCACGTCGCCCCGGACCACCGGCCCATCGCCGCCCGGTCCGGGGCGTCCTGCGTCTCCGGGCCCGGACCGGGGACCGAAGGGTGCGGCCACCAGGCGACGCTCGACCACCGAGGTGAGCAGGCGCCGCGCGAACGGCCGCGTGAACGGCAGGACCAGCAGGATGCCCACGACGTCGAGCAGGAATCCGGGGCTCAGCATCAGCGTGCCGCCGATGAGCACCAGGGCGCCGTCGGCCAGCTCGCGCGCCGGCATCCGGCCACCCTGCAGCGCCTCACGCAGGGCTCGCCACGCGCGGCCGCCCTCGCGCTTGACCAGCCACGCGCCGACGAGGCTGTCGAGCACCAGCAGCGCGATGGTCCACCAGGGGCCGACGAGTCGCCCCACCTGGAGGATCGCCCAGATCTCGGCCAGCGGCACGACCACGAACGCGATCGCGAGGGCCGGCCGCAGCCAGGCGCGTCGCCGGGTGCTGCTGCGGGGGATGTGCACCCGGCTCATGGCCGGCCCCGGCGTCGAGCCAGTCGCGCGCGTCGCTCCGCGAGGCCCCACCGGGTGATCTTCTTCAGCGACTCGCTGGCCACCTGACCACTCATCTTGGAGTCGCCGCGCACGCGCTCGACGAACTCGATGGGCACCTCGGCCACGGTGAGGCCGCGCGACACGGTGCGGTAGGCGAGGTCGGTCTGGAACACGTATCCAGTAGACAGCACCGAGGCAAGGTCGATCGACTCCAGCGTCGTGCGCCGGAACAGCCGGAAGCCCGCGGTCGCGTCCTTGACCTTGATGCCCAGCAGCAGCCGGACGTAGAGGTTGCCCCCGCGGGAGAGCAGCAGGCGCTGCACCGGCCAGTTGACGACCGAGCCGCCCGGCACGTAGCGCGAGCCGATCACGAGGTCGGCCGTGCGCAGCGCGTCGAGCAGCCGTTGCAGCTGCTCGGGCTGGTGCGACCCGTCGGCGTCCATCTCGCCGATGACGTCGTAACCGGCGCGCAGCGCCACGTCGAAGCCGTGGAGGTAGGCAGCGCCGAGGCCCGCCTTCTCCGTGCGGTGCACCACGGACACCGCGGGGTCGTCGCTCGCGAGGCGGTCGGCGATCTCGCCGGTGCCGTCAGGACTGCCGTCGTCGACGACCAGCACGTCCACCCCCGGCTGCGCCCGGCGCAGCCGCTCGACGATCCACTCGATGTTCTCGGACTCGTTGTAGGTCGGGACGACCATGACGACCCTGCCGAGGCCCTCGACGCTCACGCCTGACCACCTTGCTGCTCCGCGACTGCGACGTCGCGGGCGCCACGTCGGCGACGACGATAGGCGATCGCGACCGCGAGGGTGTGCACGACGAGGAAAGCCAGGGCGGCCCGTGCCGGCCACACCCCGAGACGAACGGCGGGGGTGAGCGTCGTGCTGAGCCCGACCGTCTCCACCAGCACGTCCTGGCCGCGCGCGGGCACCGAGGCGACGACGGTGCCGTCGGGGCGTACGACGCCCGAGACGCCGTTGATCGCGGCCACCACGACCCAGCGACCGGTCTCCAGCGCGCGCAGCCGGCTGATCTCGAACTGCTGCGCCAGCTGCCCGGTCCGGCTGAACATCGCGTTGCTGGTCTGCACGGTCACCAGCTCGGCGCCGCGGGCGACCTGGCCACCGATGCCCTCGTCGTAGGCCACGTCGAAGCAGATCGCGTCGGCCACCCGCACGTCACCGACCCGCAGCGGCTCGAGCCCCGTGCCGCGGGCCATGTCGCGCGGGATCATCCGCAGCTTGCCGTAGCTCGAGGGGATCAGGCTGCCGCGGAAGGGGATGTACTCGCCGTAGGGCACCGGGTGCCGCTTGGTGTAACGGTCGCCGCTGCCCAGCCCGGGACGGTAGACGATGCCCTGGTTGAGCACCTGCTCGTCGTCGAGCGGGTCGTTGGCCATCGCGCCGACGATGACCGGGACGCCGATGGCATCGGTGGCCGCCACGACGCCGGCGTGGACGCCGGGGTCGGTGAAGGGGTCGACGGCGGTGGAGTTCTCCGGCCAGACGACGAAGTCGGGCGCCGGCTCGTCCCCCGCCGCCACGGCCTCGGCGAGCTCCTCGGTGAGCCGCACGTGGTTGGCGGTGACGTCGCGGTGCACCGCCACGACGTCCAGGCCGGTGCCGGGCACGTCGCCCTGCACCGCGGCCACGGTGGTGGTGCCGGTCTCGCGCACGGGGAAGGACACCAGCGCGGGGGCCAGGGTGACGACCGCGAGCGTGCCCACGACGGCGTACGTCGAGCGCGTGCGCAGCGCGTCCAGGTCGCGCAGCCGCAGGAGCAGCCAGGCCAGCGTCGTGCCGGTGAGCGCGACCAGCAGGCTCACCCCGGTCATCCCGATCCACGGCAGCGCGTCGGCCCACGGCGTGTCGGCGGTGGCGTAGACGAGGCGGCCGAACGGCATCCCGCTGAAGGGGAAACCGCTGCGCCAGGTCTCGATGCCGACCCACCACAGCGCCGTCCAGAGCGGCCACGCGCGGTGGCGCATGCTCCACGCCATGCCGAGCCCCAGGGGCACGAAGAACGCCGCCTCCAGCGCGCACATCGCGATCCAGGCGTCGGTGCCCACCGACCGCATCCACACCATCACGGCATAGACGAAGGTCGTGCCGAAGAGCAGGCTCGGGATCCAGGCGCGGCCCGGCCGCAGCCCCCGCAGGGACAGCACGAGGGCGGCCAGCGCAGGCGGCATCAGCCACGACCAGCCCACAGGCTCGAAGGCCGCTGCCAGGACGAGACCGCCGACGAGGGCGAGGAGGCAGCGCTGCGGCACGCTCAGACCGTAGCCGACGCCAGGTCGGGTGCTGCACGGCCTGCAGCGGTGCGGGAGGGGCGCAGGGGCTTCGGACCAACGCGCGACCGTCTGGCTGGCGATCGCGTGAAGTTGTCTACGGCCCCGGGGTCCCTCCCGCATCCGGCCCCCGCGGGGCGCTGTCGACGAGACGTCGGACGGCGGGCATCGCTGGCTCGGCGTACCCCACGTCTGACCTCCCACTGTCGAAGGCGCCACCCACGAGCTGCACAGGCGGACCCCGAGACCCTCTCTCCGGACGCGGGCAGTGTCAACACGCGCCTGACCTGCCCGAACACGCGTTTGCGCAGGTCAGCGGCGTGCGCTCCAGAAGAACTCGCGGACAAAATTTCACCCAGATCGGCGTGTCGCGGCGTGACACGCCGTGGCTCACCCGGCGGGAGGTGGTACGACGACCGTGCCCGTGGCGGTGGTCGCCACGACCGGCGGGTCGAGCACCTGCGCGGCACCGGGTGCGGCGTCGGTCGGCGCCCCGCGCCCGACCACGTGGACGGCGAAGTCCATCACCCGGCTGCGGGTGCCCTCGCGCACCAGCGTCGCGGTGATCTCGAGGACGTCGCCGGCGCGCACGGGCGCCTTGAACTGCACGTCGGAGTAGGAGGCGAAGAGCCCCTCGTCGCTGTCGAGCACGATGCACATCTCGGTCGCGACGTCGCCGAAGAGCCCGAGGCTGTAGGCGCCGTCGACGAGGTTGCCGGCGTAGTGGGCGTGGGAGTAGGGCACGTAGCGACGGTGGGTGACCACCGTGCCGACCCGGTCAGTGGTGCTCACGACACCTTCTCCTTCTTCTGACCGGCCGCGCCCGCGATCCGGTGGACGATGAACGACGCGACCTCACCGGGGGTCGTGCCACGCGTGAACACGCGGTCGACGCCGAGCTCGTCGGCCATGGTCTCGTCGAAGCGGGGACCCCCCACGACGAGCAGCGGTCGCTTCGCTGCCGGGTAGGCCTCGCGGAAGGCCGCCGACATCTCGCGGGTGTTGAGCAGGTGGGCGTCGCGCTGGGTGACGACCTGGGAGACCAGGACGGCGTCGGCCTTTTCCTCTCGGGCGGCCTCGACGAGCTGGGGCACCGAGACCTGGGCGCCGAGGTTGACCACCTTGAGCTCGCGGTAGTACTCCAGGCCCTTCTCCCCCGCGAAGCCCTTGATGTTGAGGATCGCGTCGATGCCCACGGTGTGCGCGTCGGTGCCGATGCAGCCCCCGACGACCACGAGGCGCCGACGCATCGAGCGCTTGATCGCGGCGTTGGCCTCCTTGGGCGTCAGCAGCGGGTAGTCGCGCTCGACGACCTCGACGGTGCTGGGGTCCACGAGGTGGTTGACCCGCCCGTAGACGACGAAGAAGGTGAAGCCCTGCCCCATCGGCTTGGCGTGCACCACGAGGGCCGGGTCCATGCCCATCTTGTTGGCCAGCTGCACCGCGGCGCCCTCGGCGATTTTGGAGTGCTCGATCGGGAGGGTGAACGACAGCTGCACCATGCCGTCGCCGGTGGTGTCGCCGTAGGGACGGATCAGGCTCACTTGTCCTCCTCCAGGATCTCGGTCGCGGGGTTGTAGTAGTCGGCGGCCTTGCGGGCCACGCCGTCGAGTCCCCTGCCCTTGTCGGCCGGACGCTTCATCAGCCCGAACGTGCCGTCGGCGATGGCGGCCAGCAGCGGCGGGTCGCCCGCGGCGTCGGAGTCGTCCTTGATGTCCTGCAGCAGGTCGATCGCCTCGCCCAGCACCTCGCGCGCCCGCGTGGCGATGAAGCCGTCGGGCGCGGGGTGGAAGTCCTCGCGCAGGTTGCCGGCGGCGTTCATGACGTAGCGGACGTTCTGCAGGGCCAGGTCGCGGTCGGAGATCCACGGCGTGACGACCGCCTCGGTCATCATGCCGACGAGCAGGATGCCCTGGCCGGTGAGGGCGCCCACGAGGTTGAAGAACCCGTCGAGGAGGTAGCCCTTGAAGATGTCGCCGGTCATGTGGCGCGTCGGCGGCATCCACTTCAGCGGGGCGTCGGGGAAGAGCTCACGCGCGAGCATCGCGTGGGCGAGCTCGAGGCGGAACGAGTCGGGCACCTCCGGGTCGATCTCGAAGGCGTGGCCCAGGCCGAGCTGCCAGTCCTCGAGGCCGGCCTCCTTGGCGAAGTACTCGTTGAGCAGCTGGCTCGTGGTCACCGTGTGCGCGGCCTCGATGGCGTCGGCGGTGGTGAGGTAGTTGTCCTCACCGGTGTTGATGATGATCCCGGCGCGAGCGTGGACCTGGCGGCTGAAGCGCTGGTCGACGAAGGTGCGGATCGGGTTGATGTCGCGGAAGAGGATGCCGTACATCGAGTCGTTGAGCATCATGTCGAGGCGCTCGAGCCCGGCCAGCGCCGCGATCTCCGGCATGCACAGCCCGGAGGCGTAGTTGGTGAGCCGGACGTAGCGGCCGAGCTCCTTCGACGTCTCGTCGAGGGCGGCACGCATCAGGCGGAAGTTCTCCTGGGTGGCGTAGGTGCCGGCGAAGCCCTCGCGGGTCGCGCCCTCGGGCACGAAGTCGAGCAGCGACTGCCCGGTGGAGCGGATCACCGCGATGACGTCGGCGCCCTCGCGCGCGGCGGCCTGGGCCTGCGGGATGTCCTCGTGGATGTCGCCCGTGGCGACGATCAGGTAGATCCACGGCTTGCTCGGCGCGTCGCCCACCTTGGCGATCATCTTCTCGCGCGCGACCCGTTGCCGGTCGATCTGCTTGATCCCGGCGCCGACTGCCTTGCGCGAGGCGGCGCGGGCGCGGGTGGCGTCCTTGCCCTCGGGCACGCGGAACGTCACCGACCCGGCCGCCGCCTTCTGCGCCAGGGACAGGAGGTCGTCGCCCTCGCCGCGCAGCAGCGCGTCCCACACGGGAAGGCTGACGCCGTGCTCGAGGCCCACGT
Source organism: Nocardioides sp. Soil774 (assembly GCF_001428125.1). GTDB lineage: Bacteria > Actinomycetota > Actinomycetes > Propionibacteriales > Nocardioidaceae > Nocardioides. Next base: position 96,000 of record NZ_LMSM01000005.1, read on the forward strand.
CGGCGCGCACGACGTCGGTGAGCCGGTTGACCCACGGCGTGCCGTCGGGGTCGGCCCCGCCCAGCCCGGCGAGGCGGAGCGTGGCGCGCTCGACGCTCACCGTGGTGTGGCGCTGCGCGAGGTCGACGATCGGCTTGCCGACCTGGCGCGCGAGCGTGCGCGCACGCCGTACGTCGGCGCGGTCGATGCCGAGCTGGCTGGTCGGCTTGCGGGGTGCCATCAGAGCCTCCGCTCGAAGAGTCCGCGCACGCCGGCGTCGGCGCGGAGCAGGTCCATCGCGTAGGCCGCGTGGCCCGGGACGTAGCCGTTGCCGACGAGCATGCGCACGTCGGCGGCGAGGCCCTCGGCGCCGAGCGCGGCGGCGCTGAAGCTGGTGGCCATGGAGAAGAAGATGACGGTGCCGCCCTCCGCGGTGGCGAGGATCGCGCCGCCCTCGCAGCCCGGCACGTCGACGCACACGACGGTGACGTCGGCCGGTCCCCCGGCAGCGGCGACCGCGTCGCGCAGCGCGATCGGGTCGCGCGCGTCGGCGATCGCGACCGCGTCGGCCAGCCCGGCGTCGGCGAGCAGGTCGTGCTCTCCCAGGTGGGGCACGACCCCGATGGTGCGGCCCGCGCCGGCGGCCCGTGCGGCGGCCAGGCTCAGGGAGCCAGACTTGCCCGCACCGCCGATGACGGCGACGGCCGGCGCGCTGCCGGCCTCGGCGCGGGCGGCGTACTCCCCCACGACGCGGGCGGTCAGCGCAGGTGCGCCGCAGACGTCCATGACGCTGAGGGAGAGCGCGGGGTCGAGGTCGTCGGGGATGACCGCGGCGATGGAGCGGCCGAAGAGCACCGCGTAGCCGTCGCACGGCACCTGCTCGCCGTGGCCGTCCCACCGGGCCAGGCCGTCCTCGATCACGAGCGGGGTGAGGGTGAGGCTGACGAGGGTGGCGACCCGGTCGCCGACCGCGAGGCCGAGCGGCGACTCGGGGCCGACCTCCTCGACCGTGCCGACGAGCATGCCGCCGGAGCCGGTGACGGGGTTCTGCATCTTGCCGCGCGAGGCGACGATCTCGAGGACCTCGGCGCGCACGGCATCGCCGTCGGCCACGCCGTACGTCGTGTGCTTGCGCTCGAGCTGGCGGAACGACGCGGCGTCGAGGTTGAGGCGCTCGACGCGCACGCGCACCTCGTCGGGCCACAGCTCCCGGCGGGTGTCGAGGCGCTGGGCGGCCTGCGGGAGCACGACGCCCTCGTCGAGGACCCGGTGCAGCCCGGTCGGGTCGCCGGTGCGGAGGTCGGTGGAGGCACTCATGCCGGTCATCCTTCTACGTCATCGCGTCTGGACCGCAAATCTTGCGGCGTGGCATTGGACTCGCCGCAGGAACTCCGCGTACTCTTCCAGATGTGTCGCCGACCACACAACCGGCGCGCCGACCCGCCACGACCCGGTCGCCCCGGGCCCGCAAGGAGACCTCATGAGCATCGACACCGCCACCTCGCTGGAGCAGGCGATCGCCACCGGCCAGCCCTACCCCTATGCGCGCGTCGAGCTCGTCGAGCCCGACTGGACGCGCTTCCCGGGCTGGGCCGACGTCACCGCGGCGGACTGGGCCTCGGTGCAGTGGCAGCGTGCCCACTGCATCAAGAACCTCAAGCAGCTGCGCGAGCTCATGGGCGACCTGCTCGACGAGCGCTTCTACGCCGACCTCGAGCGCGACCAGGCCGAGCGGGCCACCATGTCGATGCTGGTGCCGCCGCAGATGATGAACACGATGGTCCCGACCGTGACGCCCGCCGGTCCGGGCTCGCTGACCGAGGCGTTCTACGCCGACCCGGTGCGCCACTACATGATCCCGGTCTTCAGCGACCGCCGCACCGACTGGCCCTCCCACCCGCACGCCGCGCGCGACTCGCTCCACGAGCACGACATGTGGGCCACCGAGGGCCTCACCCACCGCTACCCCACCAAGGTGCTCGCCGAGCTGCTGCCGACCTGCCCGCAGTACTGCGGCCACTGCACCCGGATGGACCTCGTGGGCAACTCGACCCCGGTCATCGACAAGCTGAAGTTCGCCGGCAAGCCCAACGACCGCCTCGGCGACATGATGGACTACCTGCGGCGCACGCCCTCGGTGCGCGACGTCGTGGTCTCCGGCGGCGACGTGGCCAACATGCCGTGGCCGCGCCTCGAGGCCTTCCTCATGTCGGTGCTCGAGATCGAGAACATCCGCGACATCCGCCTCGCCACCAAGGCCCTCATCGGCCTGCCCCAGCACTGGCTGCAGCCCGACGTGGTCGAGGGCGTCTCCCGCGTCGCCGCGGTCGCCCGCTCGCGCGGCGTCTCGCTGGCGATGCACACCCACGCCAACCACGCGAACTCCGTGACCCCGATCGTGGCCGAGGCCTCCCGGGCGATGCTCGACGCGGGCCTGCGCGACGTACGCAACCAGGGCGTGCTGCTCAACGGCGTCAACGCCGACCCGCACGCGCTGCTCGACCTCTGCTTCCGCCTGCTCGACGGCGCGCAGATCATGCCCTACTACTTCTACATGTGCGACACGATCCCGTTCTCGGAGCACTGGCGGGTCTCGCTCGCCGACGCGCAGCGCCTGCAGCACCACATCATGGGCTACCTGCCGGGCTTCGCGACGCCGCGCATCGTGTGCGACGTGCCGTTCGTCGGCAAGCGCTGGGTGCACCAGAACGCCGACTACGACACCGAGCGCGGCATCTCGTTCTGGACCAAGAACTACCGCACCTCCATCGAGGCCGACGACGCCGAGGCGCTCTCGCGCTTCTACGAGTACTACGACCCGATCCACACGCTGCCCGAGTCCGGCCAGCAGTGGTGGGAGCAGCACGGCCGCCTCGACGAGGCCTCGCTCAAGGCTGCGGAGATGGCGGAGGCCTCTCGGCGTACGGCGGCCCTCCAGGCGTACTGAGGGCCCCGCATGCTGGAGTCACCGCTGGAGCGGTGACTCCAGCACCGTTGGGGTGTTGCAACACCCCGACGGCGTCAAACTTCCCTCACCTGGTTCACGACTGACCCGTCCTCGTGCCCCACCGGGCCTCCACAGGCGCGACCATCGGGTCGCCCTCCACAGCCGCCGCAGCCACGAGCCGCGCCGTGTCGCCGGACGGACGCAGAGTGTCCGCATGGACGACGAGCGCGACTTCCCAATCGGCACGCACGACATCAGGCTCCGGCGCGAGCTCGTCGCCGCCGGGTGGACGGACCGCGACATCGCCCGTTCGGTCGCGAGCGGGTTGATCCACCGCGTCCGGTACGGCGCCTACGTGGACGCAAGCCTGTGGACGAGGCTCGACGCGGGGAGGGACCAGCACCGTGCTCGTGCGCGCGCAGTGCTCCGCACGGCTCATCCGAGCAGCGTGCTCACCCATCAGTCAGCCTTGGCCGAGCATGTCAGCACGCTGTGGCGGCTGCCGCTTGACGAGGTCGCCGTCACGCGCACTGACGGGGTGGCGGGCCGCACAGAAGCCGGCATCGTCCACCACTCCGGTGCGCTGCACCTCGAGCACATCACGGTGCGTCACGGCGTCCCCGTCTCGACCCCCGCGCGTGCTGCGATCGAGGTGTTGACGACCACGGACTCCGAGCTCGGCTTCTGCCTGCTCAATGCCGTCCTGCACACGCAGCGGACGACGATCGAGCAGGTGCGAAGGGTGGCGGCGCAGGCCGAGCACTGGCCCAACACGCTCAGTGTGCGTATCGCTCTCGGACTGGCTGATCACCGACTGTCCAGCATCGCGGAGAGTCGGACGATGTACGTCCTCCACCGCGAGAACGTCCCGTTGCCGATGGTCCAGGTCGAGGTCCATGACGCGAGCGGTCGGCTGACCGGGATCGTTGACTTCCTCTGGCCACAGCACGGGGTCTTCCTCGAGTTCGACGGTCGCATCAAGTACGAGATCCATCGCCGGCCGGGCGAGACGCTCGCGGACTACCTCATGCGGGAGAAGAGACGTGAGGAGCGGATCTGTCTGGAGACAGGATGGGTCTGCATCAGGATCGGTTGGGCCGACCTCGAGGACCCACGGGCGCTCGCGCGGCGCATCCGTGCCATCCTCGCCAAGCGGGCGGTGGCGTGAGGGTGGGTAAGCAGTCACCCAAAGACGAACCTCACCCCCCAAATTCCAACGCGACCTGACATGCGGCACGCATGCCGCGCGCAAGGTGGCGCGGACATCCGCGCCGTGCTGACGGGTGTGGCGATGCACGAAGGGCGTCGTACCCGCCGGCCTTCCTGTCCCATGACGAGCTCGTCGTTGTCGGGGGGTCGATCACCTCGGAACTCAGTCGAATGGGTGAGCACGAATCGTCCGGCGACCCGCCAGCCCCTCTGGTCACATGGGTGGGGGCAGTCTTGCGCGTCCGGTGCGTTGCAACCCCCTAATCGCGTTGAAGTCACCGCTCCAGCGGTGACTCCAACAAATCGCCGCGGCCAGCCCGCGGCGAGCGGCTCTCAGTCGACGGGGCGGTTCTCGTAGGGCGTGGAGAGCACGATCGTCGTCCGGGTCGACACGCTGGCGGCACCGCGGATCCGGGCGAGGAGCTCCTCGAGCGCGAGCGGCGTGGCGACGCGGATCTTGAGGATGTAGGACTCCTCGCCGGCGACCGACCAGCAGGACTCGATCTCCGTGATCCCGACGAGGCGCTCGGGGTAGTCGTCGGGCTGCGACGGGTCGATCGGGGTGATCGAGATGAACGCCGTCAGCGGCCGGCCGAGCTGGTCGTGGTCGACGGTGGCGCCGTAGCCCTTGATCAGACCGCGCTGCTCGAGCCGCTTCACGCGCTGGTGCACCGCGGAGGTCGACAGGTCGGTCGCCTTGCCGAGGTCGGTGAACGACATGCGGCCGTCTGCCGCCAGCAGGGCCAGGATCTGGCGGTCCTTGGACTCGACCTCGGAGGTGCTCACGCGCGACACCCTAGTCCGACCCGGACAGGGCCTCCACCAGGCGCACGGCAGACGAGCCGAGGCCCCAGCGCTGGTCGAGCGCGACCACGGCCTCGTGGTCGGCGGGGGTGCGGGGCCGGCTGAGGTCAGGTGCCCCGAGGTCGAGGTCACGGCGTACGGCGACGACGCGCGGCGCAACCGCGAGGTAGTCAGCGGCGGCCTTGATCTTGCCCCGCGGACCGGGGCCCATGTCGGACTCGGGGTCGTGTGCGGCCTCGACGATCGCCTCGATGGTGCCGAACCGCTCGAGCAGCGTCGCGGCGGTCTTCTCCCCCACCCCGGCCACCCCCGGCAGGCCGTCGGAGGTGTCGCCGCGCAGGGTCGCGAAGGCGGCGTACTGGTGGGCGTCGACGCCGTACTTGGCGCGCACCCAGGCGTTGTCGACGCGGTCGTGCTTGCTCACCCCGCGCGCGGTGTAGAGCACCCGCACCTCGGCCTCGTCGTCGACGAGCTGGAACAGGTCGCGGTCGCCGGTGACGATGTCGACCGGCATGCCGGCGTCGGTCGCGAGGGTGCCGATGACGTCGTCAGCCTCCATCTCGGCGTGGCCCACGATCGGGATGCCGTAGGCCTCCAGCACGGACACAATGACCGGGATCTGCGCCTCGAGCGGGTCGGGCACCTCCTCCACGTCAGGCCTCGGGCCCGGCACCTCGGCGACCACGCGGTGCGCCTTGTAGGACGGGATGAGGTCGACGCGCCACTGCGGGCGCCAGTCGTCGTCCCAGCAGCACGCGAGGTGGCTCGGGTCGTACTCCCCCACCAGGCGGCTGATGAAGTCCATCAGCCCGCGCACCGCGTTGACCGGCGTGCCGTCGGGCGCCTTCACCGAGTCGGGCACCCCGAAGAACGCGCGGAAGTAGAGGGACGCGGTGTCGAGCAGCAGCAGGCGGCCAGATGAGGCGGTCACGACCCGGAGCCTGCCACAGCCCTACTCCGCCAGCACGCTGTAGGCGATCACGCCACGCTTGAGCAGCTTGGCGCTGGCACGCGCGGTGTTGCGCAGGGGCGCGTCTCCCGCGGCGTCGGCCACCTGCCCGCACAGGTCGAGCAGCTGCTTCATCCAGCGCACGAAGTCACCCGCCGACAGACCCGTGGCCATCAGCACGTCGTCCAGGTCGTCGCCCTCGGCCCAGCGCCAGGCGGCCCACGCGAAGCCGACGTCGGGCTCGCGGAGGAAGTCGAGCTTGTGGTCGCGCTCGAGGGCGTCGAGCTGGCCCCACACCCGCACCAGCTCGCCGAGCACCGGACGCACCTGCCCGCCGGGGAGCTTCGGCGACGACGCGTCGTCGGCGCGACGGGCCTCGAAGACGAGGGCGGAGAGCACCGAGGCGAGCTCGGACGGGGTGAGCTCGTCGAAGAGCCCCGCCCGGATGGACTCGGCGGCGACGAGGTCCATGTCGGTGTAGATGCGGCGCAGGTGCGAGCCCTGCTCGGTGACCTTGTCGCCGTCGAGGTAGCCCAGGGCGGTGAGCACGTCGCAGACCCGGTCGAACGTGCGCGCGACCGTGTTGGTGCGGTTCTCGACGCGGCGCTTGAGCGTCTCGGTGTCGCGCTGCAGCTTGAACCAGCGCTCCGCCCAGCGGGCGTGGTCCTCGCGCTCGGGGCACTGGTGGCACGGGTGGGACTTGAGGTCGGCGCGCAGCCGCCCGATCTCGCGGTCGGTGGGCGTGTCGCTGAAGGAGTCCTGCTGCTTCGTACGCCGTGCCGGCGCGTCGAACGAGTCAGCACGCGCGCGCAGCGCGTTGGCGAGCTCGCGGCGCTGGGCCGGGTTGCGGCCGTTGAACGACTTGGGGATGCGCAGCCGCCCGATCGACTCCACCGGGACCGGGAAGTCCATCATCGCCAGGCGGCGTGCCTGGCGGTCGGCCGTGACGACGTAGGGGCGCGGCTCGTCGCCACCTGCGCCGGGGTCGACCACGACCGCGAGCCCGCTGAACTTGCCGGCCGGCACCTGGATCACGTCGCCGGGCTTCAGCCGGCCCAGCGAGGCGGCCGCCTCCCCGCGGCGGTCCTGGCGGCGCTCGCGCGAGGCGCCCTTCTCGAGGTCGGAGATCTTGCGGCGCATGGCGGCGTACTCCATGAAGTCGCCGACGTGGCAGGTCGCGGCCTCGCGGTAGCCCTCGAGGGCCTCCTCGGCCTTGTGCACCTGGCGCGCGAGCCCGACCACGGCCTTGTCGGCCTGGAACTGCGCGAAGGACTGCTCGAGCAGCTCGCGCGAGCGCGCGCGGCCGAACTGGTGCACGAGGTTGACCGCCATGTTGTAGGACGGGCGGAACGACGAGCGGAGCGGGTAGGTGCGGGTCGAGGCCAGGCCCGCGACCTCGCCGGGGTTCATCCCGGGCTGGTAGAGCACGACTCCGTGGCCCTCGATGTCGAGGCCGCGGCGCCCGGCGCGCCCGGTGAGCTGGGTGTACTCCCCCGGCGTCAGGTTGGCGTGGCTCTCGCCGTTCCACTTCGACAGCTTCTCGATGACCACGGTGCGCGCCGGCATGTTGATGCCCAGTGCGAGGGTCTCGGTGGCGAAGACGACCTTGACCAGACCCTCCTGGAACAGCTCCTCGACCACCTGCTTGAACGCCGGCAGCAGGCCCGCGTGGTGGGCGGCGATGCCGCGCGTGAGGCCGTCGAGGAACTCGTGGTAGCCCAGGACGTGGAGGTCCTCCTCCGGCAGCGAGCGCGAGGCCTCCTCCACCCGCGCGAAGATCTCGTCGCGCTCGGCGGCCGTCGTGAGCCGTGTGTTGGCCTGCACGAGCTGGCTGACCGCCGCGTCGCAGCCGGCCCGGCTGAAGATGAACATGATCGCGGGCAGCAGGCCCTCGCGGTCGAGCCGCTCGACGACGTCGACCCGGCTGGGGATCCAGACCCGGCGGCCGTTGCCCACCGCGCGGGGGTTCTTCGACGAGCCGGGCTTGCCCTTGCGTGGCGAGCGGCGGTCACGCATCAGGCGCGAGCTCGCCCAGTCGTCGCGGGCGATGCGGGTGAGCTCGTCGTTGACCGGCGCGCCCTCCTTGACGAAGCCTGCGCTCGCGTCGACGTCGGAGGAGGCGAACAGGTCGAGCAGGCGGCGCCCGACCATGACGTGCTGGAACAGCGGCACCGGTCGCCGCTCCTCCACGATGGTGCTGGTCTCGCCACGCACGGTCGCCAGCCACTCGCCGAACTCCTCGGCGTTGGACACCGTCGCCGAGAGCGACACCAGGGTCACCGACTCGGGGAGGTGGATGATGACCTCCTCCCACACCGCGCCGCGCATGCGGTCGGCGAGGTAGTGCACCTCGTCCATGACGACGTAGCCGAGGCCGAGCAGCGTGCGCGAGCTGGAGTAGAGCATGTTGCGCAGCACCTCGGTGGTCATCACGACCACGGGCGCCTCGCCGTTGACGACGTTGTCGCCGGTCAGCAGGCCGACGTTGGCGGCGCCGTAGCGCTTCACCAGGTCGTTGTACTTCTGGTTCGACAGCGCCTTGATCGGCGTCGTGTAGAACGCCTTGCGCCCGGTCTGCAGGGCCAGGTGGATGGCGAACTCGCCGACGATCGTCTTGCCCGAACCGGTCGGCGCGGCCACGAGCACACCGCGGCCGGACTCGATCTCCTGGCACGCGCGCACCTGGAAGTCGTCGAGCTCGAAGCCGTAGAGGCCGGCGAAGTCCTTCAGCATCGGGTACGCCTTGTCGCGCCGGAACGCTGCGTAGCGCTCGGCGGGCGAGAGCTCCTCGTCGGCGGTGTTGTCCGGGGTGCTCATGCGATGACCTCCAGCGCGCCGGGGACGCACTCGATCGTGAGGGGCAGCGGGCCGAAGCGCTCGCCGTCGGCGTACGCCACGATGCCGGGCGCGGCGACGGTCACCGAGCGGACCCGGCGGTGGACGTACTCCGCGACGCCGTCGATCTTGCCGGTGAACAGCCGGGGGTAGGAACGCACGAGCTTGGGCTTGCTCATCCGGGTGATGACCACGACGTCGAGCAGTCCGTCGTCGAGCAGGGCGCCCTCGGTGATCCGCAGGCCGCCGCCGAACGACGGCCCGTTGCCCACCGCGACCAGCATGGCCTCGTGCTCGACGGTCTCGGTCCCCGCACCGCTGTCCAGCTGCAGCACGTAGGGGATCGGCCGGAAGGTGCGCAGCTCGGCGAGGGTGGCGAGGTTGTAGCGCATCTGGCCGCGCGGCCAGGTCATCGCGTTGGCCCGCTCGTTGACGATCGCGTCGAAGCCGGCCGCGAGGACGGTGACGAAGAAGCGGTCGCCGCTGCGGGCGAGGTCGATGGTGCGCCGGCGCGAGGCGATGACCCGGTCGGCGGCGGCGACCGGGTCGGTGCGCGGGAGGCCGAGGTAGCGCGCGACGTCGTTGCCGGTGCCGCTGGGGATCAGCCCGAGCGGTACGCCGGTGCCGGCGACGGCCTGCACGCCGAGGTGCACCAGGCCGTCGCCGCCGCACACCACCAGCGCCTCGACGCCGTCGGCGACGCAGCCGCGGGCCAGGTCGGCGGCCTCGTCGGCGTCACGACCCTGGAGGTTGCGCACGACGAAGCCGCTCTCGCGCAGGCGGGCGAGCGCGGCGTCTCGGTGCCGGGCGCCCCGTCCGCGGCCCGAGGTGGGGTTGGTCAGCAGCGCGATCTCACGGCCCCGCGCGGACACGGGGGCTGTCGGGTCGTGCATGAGCGCGACCCTATCCCCCGCCTCTAGGCGCCGAGCCGCAAGAGGGCGGCGTAGGACTCGGCGTGTGCGCCCACGGCCCGCGCGAGGCGGCCGAGCGCGTCGAGCACCAGGTCGGGACCGAAGCGGGTGCCGGGGACGGCGAGGACCAGTCGGTCGCCCGAACCGTCGACGGACATGGTGCCGATCACGACCTGGCCGTGCCGCCAGGCCTGGTGCACGCGCAGCCGGCTGGCGTCGTCGACGACCGGCTCGGGGTAGGCCTCGTCGACGGCGAGCAGGTCGCAGGCGACCTGGTCGTCCGCGACGGGCGACTGCCCGTCCCCGGCGACCAGCCGTCCCCGCACGAGGTGCCCGGTGCGCAGGCCCGCCTCGGCGTGCCAGACCACGTCGTGGGTGCCGAGCCAGTCGGGCAGGTCGAACGGGTCGACGTCGGTGATCACGGCCTGCATGGGGTCCAGCCTGTCAGAGCCCTGCCCGCGGATCAGATGGAGGACAGCTCGTCGGGCGACAGCCCGCTGTTGGGGCGGTTGTTGGCACGGCGTCGGTCGTTGACCCGGGCGATGGCCTCGGAGAGGAAGAACAGCAGCACCATGGGCACGGCCATGAGGGTCATCGTGAACGGGTCGGCGGACGGCGTCGCCACCGCGGCGAAGATGAAGGTGCCGATGATGATCCAGGGCCGGTAGGCCTTGAGCGCCGAGCCCTTCACCACGCCGGCGAAGTTGAGCAGCACCACGAAGACCGGGATGTTGAAGGCCAGCCCGAACACGAAGAGGGTGCGGGTGAAGAACTGCAGGTAGTCGTTGAAGTCGATGAGGTTGGTGACGCCCTTGGGGTTGAACCCGATCAGCACCTCGAGGGCCACGGGGAGGGTGACGTAGCCCAGCACGACGCCCACGATGAAGAGCGGGCCGGCCACCGCGACGAAGACGCGGGTCATCTTCCGCTCCTGGGCGTAGAGCCCGGGCAGCACGAAGGCCCACACCTGGTAGAGCCAGTAGGGCGCCGTCACGATCGCGGAGGCGAAGCCGCACAACGTCAGCCACAGCAGGAGGCCTGCGCCGGCTCCGCTCGTCGTGGCGATCGACTTGCCCTCGGCCAGTGTCTTCTGCGCGTCCTGGTAGGGACCGTAGACGGCGTCGTAGATCGCGTGACGGAAGAAGATCGCCACCGCGAGCGCGATCACGAACACCAGCAGGCAGCGCAGCAGCCGTGCCCGGAACTCCCGGAAGTGGTCGGCGAGCGCCATCCGCCCGTCGGGGCCCACGGCTTCCGCCGGCGGACCCTTGAACAGGCCCGCGAGGCCAGCGATCCTCACGCTCGTCGAGACTCCGGCGTCAGGCGGTGGTGTCGTCGCGGCGCTCGCGCAGGACCTCGCCCGGCGCCTCGTTGCCCAGCGGGGCCTGGGCCTCGCCGCGGGCCTCGATCTCGCGGGCCTCGATGTCACGCTGCTCGGGCGTCTTCTTCTCGTCCTCGTCGCGCAGGCCCTTGGTCTCGGTCTTGAAGATCCGCAGTGCCTGACCCGAGGAGCGGGCGAGGTCGGGCAGCTTGGCGGCGCCGAACACGAGGACGACGATCGCCAGGATCACGAGCCACTCCAGGCCCTGCGGCATGCCGACCAGTGGGTTGATCATCAGCTGTCTCCGTCGTTCTCGTGGTCAGTGGGGGTTGCGCGATGGGTCACGGGAAGTCTACGCCGTCGTCCTCATAGTGCCCGAGCGCCGCGCGTGCGGTGGCCACCAGGGTGGCGGCGTGCTCGGCCGGAGCCAGCACGGAGGCGTGTGGCGCCAGGCGCAGGAGCAGCGAGCGCAGCCACGCCTCGCTCGCCACCGCGAGGTCGACGTCGACGGTGTCGTCGGGCCCGGGGCGCTGGTCGAGGACCTGGTAGTACTCCATGACCCAGCGCGCCGGTGGGGTGAGCCGCAGCGTCACCGTCGTGGTCTCGGAGTCGCTGAACCAGCCGCCGGTCAGGTCACGGGCCCGGGCGCCGGGGTCCGCGACCGTGGTGTCGAGCTCGGTGGCCTCGAGGATGCGGTCCACGCGGAAGGCGCGGTCGCCGCCGGCGGTGTGGCACCAGGCGTCGAGGTAGAGCAGGTCCTCGACCCGGGCCAGCCCGCGGGGGTCGACGACGCGGCGCGACTCCTCGTCGCGCGAGGGCACGTGGTAGGTGATCTCGACCTGGTGGCCGCTGCGGATCGCCGACTCGAGCACCGGCACGACGGCGCTCGTCTCGAGCGGGGTGGGAGCCACGTGCAGACGCAGCAGCCCTTCGCCGTCCTGGCCGGCGGCCTCCTCGAGCTTGGCCAGCGTGCGCTCGATGACGTCGCGGGCCTCTGCGGGCGCCGCCTCCAGCATCGTGCGCAGCGCGACGACCAGAGCGGTGGCCTCGGCCGGAGAGAACCGCACCGGGCGCGCGAGGTAGTCGGCGTTGTCGACGCGGATGATGCGCTCGCCCTCGAGGGCCTCGAGGTCCACCTCGATGAGGTCGCCGGGCAGTCCCGGGGAGAGGCCGGTCATGAAGAGCAGGCGCAGGTCGCGCTCGATCTGCTCGGCGTCGGTGCCGAAGTGCGCTGCTGCGTCGTCGAGCCGCACCTCGCCGTGGGCGAGGAGGTAGGGCACCAGGGCGAGGAGGCGGGCCACCTGGTCGGGGGCGGTGTCGCCGGTCTGCGCGGTCACGACTGCACCTCCGCGATCGCCCGCAGCCGCGCGACCACGTCGTCGCGCAGCGTGTCGGGAGCCTGCACCACGACGTCGGCGCCACAGGTGAGCACCTCGTCGGAGAGCTCGTGCACCGGGCCCTCGACGACCACGAGGTCCCAGCCGGGGTGGTCGGCCAGCGGGGTCGCGCTCTCGGCTCGCCGCCGCAGGCCCACCCCCGTGCCCTGGCGCAGCCGCAGCTCGGCGCGCACCGACGGGAACGACGGCGAGAGCCGGCGCGCGAGCGCGCGCACGTCGGTGCCGGCAGGGACGTCGTACGCCGCCGACTTGCCCGTCGCGCGCACCGGACCCACGATGCGCGAGAGGCGGAAGACGCGCTCGGCCCCGCGGTCGACGTCGAAGCCGACGACGTACCAGCGACCCGACGAGCGGGCCAGGCCCCACGGCTGCACGCGGCGCGTGGTGGCCTCGGCATCGGTGGCGCGCTGGTAGGGGAAGCTCACCTGGCGGCGCTTGCCGACGGCGTCCCAGAGCGGCTCGAAGGCCGGCTCGTCGGCGGCGATCGCGGGGGCCACGACCTCGAGGCGCGAGGGGTCGATCTCCACGCCCTGGCCCTTGAGCTTGGCCAGCGCGCGACCAGTGGCCTTGGCCAGCGTGGCCTGCTGCCAGACCTGGGCGGCCAGGCCGAGCACCGCTGCCTCGTCGGACTCGAAGCGGATCTCGGGCAGCGAGGTCTGCTCGGTCGGGATCCGGTAGCCGATCTCGTCGTCGAAGAACGCGTCCGCGCTGCCGACCTCGATCACCGCGCCGATCTGGCGCAGCGCGTCCTTGTCGCGCTCGAAGGCGCGCTCGAAGGCCTCGTCGCCCGCGGGACCGCGGGCGTGCTCGGGGTAGACCGCCTCGCGGATGGCGTCCTTGCTGATGAACCGCTTCGCACCCAGCAGCAGGATGTGCAGGTTCATCAGGCGTTCAGCCCGTGGCTGTGCCATCTGCTCCCCTCCCCCGCTGCGTAGGTGTGTCCCGGCCCGGCCGGCCTCAGTTGGCGGCGAGGATGTCGACGACGAAGAAGAGCGTGTCGGTGCCCTTGATGCCGGCCTGCTCGTTGCCGGTCTCGCCGTAGCCGTCGGCGGGCGGGATCTCGAGGATCACCCGTGAGCCGACGGTGCGGCCCACGAGCCGCTCGTCCCAGCCCTTGATGACCTGGCCGACGCCGATCGGGAACTCGGCCGGCTCCTTGCTGTAGGACTCGTCGAACGGCGCCTTGGCGTCGTAGACCTGGCCGAGGTAGTCGACGGTGAGGGTCTGGCCGGCCTTGACCTTGGCGCCGTCGCCCTTGACGAGCGTCGTCGCGATGAGCTTGCCGCTGGGCTTGTGGGCGTCGGTGAAGTCGAGGCCGGTGATGACACCGCCCTTCTCGATGAGCGTGGGCGCCCACCCGGCGGGCTTCTTGTCCTCACCCTTCGGGCCGTCGAGCGGCGGCGTGGGCGGCACGGTCTCCTTGGTGCCCAGGATGTCGACGACCGCGAGCACGGCGTCCTTGTTGCCGATCCCGAGGTCGGGACGCCCGCCCGCGCCGAACGCTTCGTCGGAGGAGGTGAGCAGCACGACCCGGTCGCCCACCTGGTTGCCGATCATCGCCTCGCGCAGGAACGGCAGGACGTCCTTGGTGAGCTCGACCGACTGGGTGCCGCCACCCTTGGTCCAGGTGCTCTGCGCCTCCTCCTCGGTGAAGCCGTTGCCGATCCACCAGTTGGCCTCGACGGTCTGGCCGTCGGCCACGGTGTCACCGTCGCCCTCGACGAGCACCTCGCTCTCGGTGTCGCTGCCGTCGAGACGGCCGTCGAAGGTGACCTTGGGCTCGGCGCCCTGCTTGCCCTCGATGGTCACCGAGCTCAGAGGGGCGCCTGCCTCCTCGGAGTCGCTGGAGCCGGAGCCACACGCGGCGAGGCCGAGCATGCTGAGGACGAGGACGCCGCTGAGGGCAGCGGAACGTGGACGAGACACTGGTTCACCTGTTCGATCGGTCGGCGTTGCCCGGACACCCTATCCAGCGGCCCCACCGGCCGCGGCAGGACACCGTCACATGCCGTCGATCAGGCGCTGCACACGCTCGTCGTAGGCCTTGAAGGGGTCCTTGCAGAGCACGGTGCGCTGGGCCTGGTCGTTGAGCTTGAGGTGCACCCAGTCGACGGTGAAGTCACGCCGGCGCTCCTGCGCCTTGCGGATGAACTCGCCGCGCAGGCGCGCCCGGGTGTCCTGCGGGGGCACGCTCTTGGCCTCGAAGATCTTGAGGTCGGTGCTGACGCGGGCCACCGCGCCGCGCTTCTCCAGCAGGTAGTAGAGCCCGCGCCCCCGGTGGATGTCGTGGTAGGCCAGGTCGAGCTGGGCGATGCGGGCGTCGCCCAGCGAGAGACCGTGCTTGGCGCGGTAGCGCTCGATGAGCTTGAGCTTGATGACCCAGTCGAGCTCGCGGTCGACGAGCCCCAGGTCGTCGGACTCGACGGCCTTGAGCGCGCGCTCCCAGAGGTCGAGGGCCCGCTCGATGGTGGGCGTGGAGATCTGGCGGCGGTCGACGAAGTCACGTGCCTTGCCGAGGTACTCGGCCTGGATCTCCAGGGCGCTGGCCTCGCGACCGTTGGCCAGGCGCACCTTGCGGCGACCGGTCTGGTCGTGGCTGATCTCGCGGATCGCGCGGATCGGGTTCTCCATGGTGAGATCGCGCATCACCACGCCCTCCTCGATCATCCGCAGGACCAGGTCGCAGGACGCCACCTTGAGCAGCGTGGTCGTCTCACTCATGTTGGAGTCGCCGACGATGACGTGGAGTCGGCGGTAGCGCTCGGCGTCGGCGTGCGGCTCGTCGCGGGTGTTGATGATCGGGCGGCTGCGCGTGGTGGCGCTGCTGACGCCCTCCCAGATGTGCTCGGCGCGCTGGCTGACGCTGTAGGAGGCTCCGCGCGGCGTCATCACGACCTTGCCCGCGCCGACCATGATCTGCCGCGTCACCAGGAACGGGATGAGGATGTCGGCGAGCCGGCTGAACTCACCGGCGCGGCCGACGAGGTAGTTCTCGTGGCAGCCGTAGGAGTTGCCGGCGGAGTCGGTGTTGTTCTTGAACAGGTAGATGTCGCCGGCGATGCCCTCCTCGTGGAGGCGCTCCTCGGCGTCGAGGAGCAGGCCCTCGAGGATCCGCTCCCCCGCCTTGTCGTGGGTGACGAGCTCGACGATGTCGTCGCACTCGGGCGTGGCGTACTCGGGGTGGCTGCCGACGTCGAGGTAGAGCCGGGCGCCGTTGCGCAGGAACACGTTGGACGAGCGTCCCCAGCTGACCACCTTGCGGAACAGGTAGCGCGCGACCTCGTCGGGGCTCAGCCGGCGCTGGCCCTTGAACGTGCAGGTGACGCCGTACTCGTTCTCGATCCCGAAGATCCGGCGGTCCATGGACCCACCCTAGGCCGGTCCACCACGCGGTGCCGTGCACTCCGCGCCGAAATCCCGCACGGTGGGCCGAGGCAGCCTCCCCCTTGACTCGGGCGCTCCGCCCGGGTGAACGTGCCGTCATGGGACCCCGTCACCTCGTCGCGACCGCGCTGGTCGAGCCCGGCACGGTCGCCGACCTCGAGCTGCGGGTGATGACCGACGACCTGTGGCTCTGGCCCGTGCGCACCGCACCCGTGGTCGTGGACGGCGAGCGGATGGAGTTCCAGCTGCGCCGGCGCCTGGTGGAGCAGAGGGGCGGTGCGTGGGACGACGCTGCCACGTGGACGCCGACGTGGATCGGCTTCGGCGACGCGTGGCACGAGTTCGGCCCCGACGGCGACGTGCAGCCCTCGGGCCCGCTCCCCTGGGCCGCGCACCAGCGCCTGTGGCGTGCCCTGGAGGAGTTCGGACCACTGGTGCGCTACCGGCGCCGCCTCAGCGGCATCCCGGCCGTGCGTACGACGAGCTGGCCCGGGCTCAACCTCCGCTGACCTCCGGATCGGGCCCAGCGGGCCTCAGGGCTGGCCGGGCTGCTCCGGCGAGGTGCCCCCGTCGGGTGGGGCGGGCTGGACCGGAGGAGCGACCGGAGGCTCGCCGGTCACCGGGTCCTCCAGCGGCGGCGTGGCCCCGGAGACCTGGTCGGTCGGGTCGGCGGGGTCGTCCTGGCCGGAGGGCCGCGGGGCGGAGCCGGCGAGGGCGTCCTCCGGTGCGGGTGGGGCAGCCTGCTCGGGACCGCGGCCGCCGAGGACCCCGGCGAGACGCGGCTCGCGCAGCCGCAGGAACTTGCGCGGCTGCGCGCGGGTGCGGTCGAGGACGGCGACCTCGAGGTCACCGGTCGGGATGACCCGGTCGTCGCCCTCGCTGTGCCCGAGCGCCGCCACCGCGACCCGGATCGCGTCGTCGAGGGACGAACCGGCGACGTAGTGCTCGGCGAGGTGCTGGGCCACCACGTCGGCGGCGCCGCCCATGACGGCATAGCCGTGCTCGTCGGCGACCTGGCCGTCGTAGGTGAGCCGGTAGAGCTGGTCGTCCTCCGCGGCGTCGCCGATCTCGGCGACGAAGATCTCGACCTCGTAGGGCTTCTCCCCGCCGGAGGAGAAGATCGTGCCGAGGGTCTGGGCGTAGGCGTTGGCCAGCCCGCGCCCGGTGACGTCGCGACGGTCGTAGGCGTAGCCGCGCATGTCGGCGAGGCGCACGCCGGCGATGCGCAGGTTCTCGAACTCGTTGTAGCGCCCGACCGCGGCGAAGGCGATGCGGTCGTAGATCTCGCTGACCTTGTGCAGCGCCTGGGACGGGTTCTCCGAGACGAACAGCACGCCGTCGGCGTACTGGAGGGCGACGACCGAGCGGCCGCGGGCGATGCCCTTGCGCGCGAAGTCGGCGCGGTCCTTCATCATCTGCTCGGGCGAGACGTAGAACGGCATGGACATCGAGGTGGCTCCTACGTCAGGGGGGCGGCGGGACCGTCGGGGCGCTGCATCCGCGAGGCGATGATGCGGTCGGCGATGTCGGCGACCTCGGCCTCGGGCATGTGGCGCCCACCGTCGGGCGTGATCACGTGGACGACCGGGAAGATCCGGCGGGTGATGTCGGGGCCACCGGTGGCCGAGTCGTCGTCGGCGGCGTCGTAGAGCGCCTGCACCACCGCGGTCACGGCCTCGACGGCGCTCAGGTCGTCGCGGTAGAGCTTCTTGAGCGAGCCGCGCGCGAACAGCGAGCCGGATCCGACCGAGTGGAACGCGGTCTCCTCGTAGCGCCCGCCGGTGACGTCGTAGCTGAAGATCCGGCCCTGGTCGGCGGCGAGGTCGTAGCCCGCGAAGAGCGGGACCACGGCCAGGCCCTGCATCGCCATGCCGAGGTTGGCGCGGATGAGCGCCGCCAGCCGGTTGGCCTTGCCGTCCATCGAGAGCGTGCTGCCCTCGATCTTCTCGTAGTGCTCGAGCTCGGTCTGGAACAGCCGGACCATCTCGACCGCGAGGCCGGCGGTGCCGGCGATGCCGACCACGGAGTACTCGTCGGCGGGGAAGACCTTCTGGATGTCGCGCTGGGCGATGATGTTGCCCATCGTGGCGCGCCGGTCGCCGGCCATCACCACGCCGTCGGCGAAGGTGGCGGCGACGATCGTCGTGCCGTGGGGGGCGAGGTCGGCGGCGTTGCCCGCCGGGACGGCGCGACGCGACGGCAGCAGGTCGGGGGCCTCGGCACCCAGGAAGTCGGCGAAGCTCGACGTGCCCGGCGTCATGAACGACGCCGGGAGGCGGGAGTCGCTCATGCCGCTACTGCCCGCCCTTCTGGATGAAGGACTTCACGAAGTCCTCGGCGTTGGTCTCGAGGACCTCGTCGATCTCGTCGAGGATCGCGTCGACGTCCTCGTCGATCATCTCCTTGCGCTCGGCGACGTCGGTCTCCACGACCTCCTCGGTCGCGGTCTCCTCCTGCGAGGACCTGCGGGGCTGCTTCTGCTCCTGGGCCATGGCTCGACCCTATCCACTCCCACCGACGCCACAAGGAGGTTCACCGTGGGCGTACGGCGATTCCTGGCGCGATCCGGTCAGCGGGTGATCGCGGCGACCAGGTCGCGGGCCGTGGCGCTGCGGTCGATCAGCTCGCCGACGTGCGCCCGGGTGCCGCGCAGCGGGTCGATGGTGGGCACGCGCTGCAGGGACTCGCGACCGGGGAGGTCGAAGATGACGGAGTCCCACGAGGCGGCGGCCACCGAGTCGGCGTACTTGTCGAGGCAGCGGCCGCGGAAGTAGGCACGCGTGTCCACCGGCGGGTCGTGCATGGCCGCCTCGATGGTCGCGTCGTCGAGCAGCCGCTCGATCCGCCCGGCGGCGGCGAGGCGGTGGTAGAGGCCCTTGTCGGGTCGTACGTCGGCGTACTGCAGGTCGATGAGGTGCAGCTTGGCGTCGTCCCAGTCGAGCCCGTCGCGGTCGCGGTACTGCGTCAGCAGCTTGAGCTTGGCGACCCAGTCGAGCTCGGTGGCGCACTCCATCGGGTCGCGCTCGAGCCGGGTCAGCACCGACTCCCAGCGCGCGAGCACGTCGACGGTCTGGTCGTCGGCGTCGACGCCGTAGCGGTCCTCGACGTACTTGCGGGCGAGCTCGAGGTATTCCATCTGCAGCTGCACCGCGGTGAGCCGCCGACCGTCGCGCAGGGTCACGAGCCGGCGCAGGGTCGGGTCGTGGGAGACCGCGCGCAGGGACTTCACGGCCCCCTCCACGCTCAGGTCACGGTCGATGAAGCCGTCCTCGATCATCGCCAGGACCAGCGCGGTGGTGCCCGACTTGAGGTAGATCGAGACCTCCGCGAGGTTGGCGTCGCCGAGGATGACGTGCAGGCGGCGGTAGACCGCGGGGTCGGCGTGCGGCTCGTCGCGGGTGTTGATGATGGGGCGCTTCAGCGTCGTCTCGAGGCCGACCTCGACCTCGAAGAAGTCGGCGCGCTGGCTGAGCTGGAACCCGTGCTCGGGCGTGGTGTCGCGCCCGTCCTGGCCGATGCCGACCCGGCCGGCGCCGGTGACGACCTGCCGGGAGACGAAGAACGGCGTCAGGTGCCGCACGATCTCGGCGAACGGCGTCGAGCGGCGCATGAGGTAGTTCTCGTGCGCGCCGTAGGAGACGCCCTTGTTGTCGGTGTTGTTCTTGTAGAGCAGGATCGGCGCGGTGCCGGGCACCTGCGCGGCCATCCGCGAGGCGTCGAGCATGACCTGCTCCCCTGCCTTCTCCCACCGCACCACGTCGAGCGGCGTGGTCACCTCGGGCGAGGAGTACTCCGGGTGCGCGTGGTCGACGTAGAGCCGGGCGCCGTTGGTGAGGATGACGTTGGCCAGGCCGAGGTCCTCGTCGGTCAGCTGGGTCGGGTCGGCGACCTGGCGGGCCATGTCGAAGCCCCGTGCGTCGCGCAGCGGCGACTCCTCCTCGAAGTCCCAGCGCGCGCGGCGGGCCTTGACCGTGGACGAGGCGTAGGCGTTGACGACCTGCGACGAGGCGACCATCGGGTTGGCCGCCGGCTGGCCCTGGACCGAGATGCCGTACTCGACCTCCGTGCCCATCACGCGTCGTACGCTCATCCGGGGCCCCCGCCGTGTTGTTCGATGGAGGAGCGCAGCGGGGGAAGCGAAGAACACTGCGGGGTGGAGGTCATGGAATGAGCCTACGGGTGTGGGACGAGCGCGTCGTGCCGCGGCTGACCGATCTCAGCCTGCGTGGCCACGAGATCGGCGAGGTGCGCGCGGTGACCTGCGCCGGGCTGACCGGGCGGGTGCTGGAGATCGGCTTCGGCAGCGGGCTCAACGTGCGGTGGTATCCCGCGGCGGTCGACTCGGTGACGGCGATCGAGCCGTCCGACCTCGGCTGGGAGCTCTCCGGGCACCGTCGCGCGCGGACGTCGGTGCCGATCAGGCGCGGGGGCCTCGACGGCCAGCACCTCGACCTCCCCGACGACTCCCACGACAGTGCGCTGGTCACCTTCAGCCTGTGCACGATCCCCGACCCTGCGCTGGCGCTGCGCGAGGCCCGCCGGGTGGTGCGGCCAGGAGGTCGCCTGCACGTGCTCGAGCACGGGCTGGCGCCGGACGAGGGCGTACGACGCTGGCAGCGCCGCCTCGAGCCGCTGCAGCGCGCAGTCGCCGGAGGGTGCCACCTCACCCGCGACATCCCGGCGCTGGTGGCGGACGCGGGATGGCACGTCGAGAGCTCCGAGGAGGCCTACCTCTCCGGGCCGGGCGTGTCACGCCCGTGGACCTACGGCTACCGGCTGGTGGCCGGGTGAGTTGAGTCGGCCGTGTCGTCAGCGGCCGCGGCGGAGGAACCCGGCGAGGAGCAGGACGATGACGACGATGACGACGATGATCACGATGGCTCTCATCCGCCCAACCTAGCCCCCCGACGCCCTGGCAGGGCTCCTCCGCAGGGGTGTCGTGGACGATGTCGTCAGAGGTACTGGCCGGTGTTGGCGACCGTGTCGATGGACCGCCCCGGCTCGGTGCCCTGCTTGCCGGTGATGAGCGTGCGGATGAAGACGATCCGCTCGCCCTTCTTGCCCGAGATCCGCGCCCAGTCGTCGGGGTTGGTGGTGTTGGGCAGGTCCTCGTTCTCCTTGAACTCGTCGACGCACGCCTGGAGCATGTGCTGCACCCGCAGGCCCCGCTGGGCGGGGTTGAGGTCGCTGTCGAGGAAGTCCTTGATCGCCATCTTCTTGGCCCGGTCGACGATGTTCTGGATCATCGCGCCGGAGTTGAAGTCCTTGAAGTAGAGGACCTCCTTGTCGCCGTTGGCGTAGGTGACCTCGAGGAAGCGGTTCTCCTCCGACTCGGTGTACATCCGCTCGACCGTCGCGCGGATCATCGCGTTGACCGTCGCGCTGCGGTCCTGGCCGAACTCGGCGAGGTCGTCGGCGTGCAGCGGCAGGGTCGGGGTGAGGTACTTGGAGAAGATGTCGCGAGCCGACTCGGCGTCGGGACGCTCGATCTTGATCTTCACGTCGAGGCGGCCCGGTCGCAGGATGGCGGGATCGATCATGTCCTCGCGGTTGGAGGCGCCGATGACGAGCACGTTCTCCAGCGCCTCGACGCCGTCGATCTCGCTGAGCAGCTGCGGGACGATCGTGTTCTCCACGTCGGAGGACACCCCCGAGCCACGGGTGCGGAACAGGGAGTCCATCTCGTCGAAGAACACGATCACCGGGGTGCCGAGCGAGGCCTTCTCCCGCGCGCGCTGGAAGACCAGGCGGATGTGGCGCTCGGTCTCACCGACGTACTTGTTGAGCAGCTCGGGGCCCTTGATGTTGAGGAAGTAGGACTTCCCCGACGCCCCGGTGCGCTCGGCGACCTTCTTGGCCAGCGAGTTGGCGACCGCCTTGGCGATCAGCGTCTTGCCGCAGCCGGGAGGTCCGTAGAGGAGCACGCCCTTCGGCGGCTTCAGCTCGTGGTCCTTGAAGAGCTCGGGGTGCAGGTAGGGCAGCTCGACGGCGTCGCGGATCGCGTCGATCTGGGTGGTGAGGCCGCCGATCTGGGTGTAGTCGATGTCGGGCACCTCCTCCAGCACCAGCTCCTCGACCTCCGACTTCGGCACGACCTCGTAGACGTAGCCGGCGCGGGTGTCGAGCAGCAGGGAGTCGCCGGCGCGGATGGTGACGTCCTCGGCGCGCAGCGGCTCGGCGAGGCGCACGACGCGCTCCTCGTCGGCGTTGGCGATGACCAGGGCGCGCTCGCCGTCGGCGAGGATCTCCTTGAGCATCACCACCTCGCCGACCTGCTCGAAGTCGAGCGCGGCGACGACGTTGAGGGCCTCGTTGAGCATGACCTCCTGGCCGCGCACGAGCCCGTCGAGCTCGACGGCCGGGCTGACGCTGACGCGCAGCTTGCGCCCGCCGGTGAAGACGTCGACCGAGTCGTCGTCGTTGCGCGCGAGGAAGGTGCCGAAGCCCGCCGGCGGCTGGGCCAGCCGGTCGACCTCCTCCTTGAGCGTGGTGATCTGGTCGCGGGCGTCGCGCAGGGTCTGCGCGAGGCGCTCGTTCTGGCTGGAGACAGCGGCCAGCGACCTCTGGGCGTCGGCCAGGCGGCTCTCGAGACCCCGGGTCTGGCCCGGTGCGTCGTCGAGGCGGCGTCGCAGGTCAGTGACCTCGGCCTCCAGGTAGCGCACCTGGGTGGCAAGCTGCTCGCGTGTCGGCTCGGTCATGGGGCACCTCCTCCTCGCTTGCGACACTACCCACTCGCCCGCGCGAGGCAACGGGCCACACGCGTGGCGTGGACAGCGTTTCGCGATCCGGGGCTCTCAGGCCTCGTTGAGGCGGCGGATCGCCGCGAGCTCCTCGTCGGTGAGCTCCCCCGAGGCCTCGAGCACCCGCTGGAGCACCGCGGACTTGCCGGCGACGTAGGCGTCGATGTCGATGCCGGGCTGCGCCGCGAGCGAGCGCTTCACCTCGGCGTACGCCTCGCGCAGGTCGGCGCGCGACCTCAGCACGTCGCGCACGGCGAGGTGGTTGCGGACGTTGGCGGAGCCGGCGGTGCAGACGTAGACGTTGCGGCGGGGCGGGCCCGGCGCGTGGAACGCCTCCCGCCCGGCCACCCCGAGGTCGCCGCGGTGGACGTGGCCGATCGAGGTGAGCGCCTCGACGGCGGCCCGGACGTCCTCAGGTGCGACGACGACGTCGATGTCGAGGATCGGCTTGGCGGCCAGCCCCGGCACCGACGTCGAGCCGACGTGCTCGACCCGTGCTGACGCCACGTCCGCCAGGGCGGCTCGCAGCACGCCGGCGACCTCGTCGAACTGCTCGGCCCAGCGCGGTGTCCAGTCGACGACCTCGACCGGGCTCATGCCTCGGCGTCGGCCTCGGGCCCAGCCACCTCGACCGGGGGGATGTCGCTCGGGCGCGGGCCGGTGTAGTCGGGGCCGTACGCCCCGGGCGCGGGCCGTCGTGTCTTGCGGGGCGGGCGCTCCCCCGGCGCCATCCGGCGCGCGGTGACCAAGAAGGCGGTGTGGCCGATCATCTTGTGGCCCGGGCGCACCGCGAGGCCCTCGACGTGCCAGTCGCGCACCAGCGACTCCCACGGCTGCGGCTCGGTGAAGCCGCCGTGCACGCGGATGGTCTCCACCACGCGGGACAGCTGCGTGGTGGTGGCGACGTAGGCGCAGACGATGCCGCCGGGCACCAGCGCGTCGGCGGCGGCGTCGATGCAGTTCCACGGGTCGAGCATGTCGAGGATGATCCGGTCGACCTGGCCGTCGAGCTGCGGAAGGCCCTCCTTGAGGTCGCCGAGGCGCAGGTCCCACGCGGGGTGCGTCTGGCCCTCGGGGGCGTTGAAGAATTGGTCCACGTTGCGCTTGGCGACCTCGGCGAACTCCTCGCGCAGCTCGAAGGACGTCACCTTGCCCCACGGGCCGACCGCGCGCAGCAGCGAGCAGGTGAGGGCACCCGAGCCCGCCCCTGCCTCCACGACGCGGGCGCCGGGGTAGATGTCGGCCAGCGCGACGATCTGGGCGGCGTCCTTGGGGTAGACCACGGCCGCGCCGCGCGGCATCGACACGACGAACTCGTTGAGCAGGGGGCGGAACACGAGGTACTGGCCGCCGGCCGAGGAGGTGAGGGTGAAGCCCTCGTCGCGCCCGATCATGTCGTCGTGGTCGAGGTGGCCCTTGTTGGAGAAGAAGCGCTTCCCCGCGACCAGCTCGAAGTTGTGCTTGCGGCCCTTCTGGTCGACCAGGCGCACCCACTCGCCCTCGCGCAGGGGGCCGCGGTGGACGCCGGACCAGGCCTCGGCGGGGACGTCGGCTCGGTCAGCGGTGGGGGGCTCGGACATGGCGGGCAGACTAGTGCGCCGGGGCCCGATCCACCCATCCGGCGATGCCCCTCCGGTGGCGGCGCCCGACGGCGCGGCTCGACGGCTCTGCTCAGCGCGAGGCGTTGTCGCGGAACGCGCGGTCGACGTCGGCGGTCGAGAGAACGCCGTAGATCCGGCCGTCGTCCTCGACGAGGAGGTATTCCTCGGCCGGTCGCCGGCTGATGGCGAGGATGAGGTCCTCCCCCGCGATCGTCGCCGGGAGGGTGAGGCCCTCCTCCATGGCGCGGGCCACGGTCGAGACGGGCACCCACGGCCGTCGGTCGGCGGGCATGGCGGTCACGGCGGCCTCGCTCACGATCCCGAGCGGCGTGCCGTCGGCCCCGACGGTGACGATGCTGCCTGCCTGCTCCTCCTGGGCCCGCCGCACCGCCTCGGCGAGCGGCAGCTCGGCCGGCACCGTGAGCGTACGACGCGCGAGCGGGCGCGCGACGAGGGCCGGGAGGCGCTCGCGCAGCCGGGCGTGCGCCATGGCCGCGGTCGCGCCGGTCCAGAGGAACAGGCCGAGGATGAAAACCAGGACGAGGTCGAGGATCGTGGGCGGCTCGCCGATCACCCGCTCCTGCACCAAGGGCCAGGTGAGCAGCGCGAGGGCCGTCAGGCGCCCGCCCCAGCCGGCGACGATCGTGGCGCGGTGCTGGTTGCCCGAGGCGCCCCACACCGCGGCCTTCAGCACGCGGCCGCCGTCGAGCGGGAGGCCGGGCACGAGGTTGAGCACGCCGATGACCAGGTTGGCCCCGGCGAGCCCGATGACGGCCTCGCGGAGCACGCCGTCGGGGGTGACGAGCACGAGCGCCGCGGCCACGAGCCCCACCGCGATCGACGTCAGCGGACCGACGACGGCGATCCAGAACTCGTGGCGGGGCCGGCGCGACGTCCCGTCGATCTCGGTCATCCCGCCGAGGAAGTGGAGCGTGATCGAGGTGACGCCGTAGCCGAGGCGCTTCGCCATGACCGCGTGCGAGGCCTCGTGCAGCAGCACGGAGAGGTAGAGCACGACCGCGAAGACGAGGCCGGCGACGTACTTCCAGAAGCCCAGCCCGGGCTGCACCTGCTCGATGCGGGGCGCGAAGGTGAGCGAGATCAGCAGCGCGACGATGAACCACGAGCTGGTGATCAGCACGTCGATGCCGGCGATCGAGCCGATCCGCAGCGTGCCGGCCGGACGCGGCGCGCGCCGCGGCGGACCCTCGGGGGGCTCTGGGGCACTCGCGTCGGACACGGGACGACCCTAGCCAATGGCGCCGACGGTGCCACGCTCGCCCGAGGCGCTGTCGTAGGCCTCGCCTAGGGTGAGCCGCGCCATGACGATCCCTGCCCCCGAGTCCCCCGCCGAGCGCATCTCGACACCCGTCGACGGCGTCGAGGTGCTCGGGGCGCTGTCACCGAGCCGGGCGGGCGACTTCATGAGCTGCCCCCTGATGTATCGCTTCCGCACCATCGACCGGCTGCCCGAGGAGCCCTCGCCCGACGCGGTGCGCGGCACGGTCGTCCACAAGGTGCTGGAGGACCTCTTCGACCGCCCGGCGCCCGACCGCACGCCCGAGACGGCCGGCGCGATGCTCGAGCCCACCTGGGACTCGATCCTCGCCGCCGAGCCGGCCCTGGCGCAGATGTTCGGCGACGAGGGTCCCGACCTCGCGGCATGGCTGGAGTCGTGCCGCACGGTGCTCGAGCGCTACTTCGACCTCGAGGACCCCCGACGCCTCGAGCCGGCCGACCGCGAGCTCTACGTCGAGACGCTCCTCGACTCCCGACTGCTGCTGCGCGGCTTCGTCGACCGGGTCGACGTCGCGCCGGACGGCCGGATCAGGGTGGTGGACTACAAGGGGCTTGCACTGGACACCCCGCTGCCGACTCCTACGGGTTGGACCACCATGGCTGAGGTCCGCGTGGGGGATGACCTCCTGGGCAGTGACGGCCGTGCGACGCGCGTCGTGGCGAAGTCGCAGGTGCACCAGCGCCCCTGCTACGTGGTCTCGTTCAAGGACGGTTCACGCGTCGTCGCTGACAACGTCCACCTCTGGAGGGTCGTTGCCTCGCGGCGGCAGCAGCAGGTGGAGAGCGTGATCAGCACCGAGTCCTTGGCTCGCGAACATGCCACCCTCCTGGACGAGGGCCGCTCGGGCTCCCTCTGGGTGACGGCCGCCGCCCCCATGATCACCCCGGACGTCGAGCTTCCCATCGAACCGTGGCTGCTCGGTGCCTGGCTAGGGGACGGGGACTCGTCGAACGGTGGGCTGACAGTGGGTCGGCAAGACCTGGCAGACACCCTGACCCTGGTCAAGGCCGCGTGGGACAAGACGGTTCTCGTCCGGGAGGAGAAGTCGGCCTTTCGCATCACGCCGTCCAAGGACCGGGACCGCTGCACCTTCGGGCATGACGAGTTCCGTCAGCCGACTCCTGGCCATCCGACCAGACGCTGTGCACACGAGGAGCTCCATCGGGGAGCCACCCAGGTCAACCTTCCCCTGTCGGGACTGTTGAGGAAGGAGGGTCTGCTCAACAACAAGCGCATTCCGCGGCAGTTCCTGCGCAGCGGGACGGAGCAGCGCATCTTCCTGCTGCGCGGTCTGATGGACACGGACGGATGGTGGAACGCCACGCGACGCCGGGCGGGCTTCACCACCACCGACGACACGTTGGCCCGCGACGTCATCGAGCTGTTGCACACCCTGGGCGTCAGTCCGTGCCACTTCCAGAAGCCGTACACCAACGCTGTGCGCGAGGACCGCACCTGGCACGTCATCGAGTTCACCCCGTCGTGGTTCAACCCCTTCGCCCTGCCACGCAAGGCCCTCGCCTGTGAGGACTCGATCACGCCCCTGCAACGGCGTCTCTCCAGGAGGCGGGTGATCGCTCGCGTCGACCCGGTGGCCTCCGTCCCCACGCAGTGCGTGGCGGTTGACGCGCGGGACTCGATGTATCTGTGCGGTGAGGGCTTCATCCCCACACACAACACGGGGCGCAGCCCGGCCGCTGGGTTCGAGGCCAAGGCGCTGTTCCAGATGAAGTTCTACGCGCTCGTACTGTGGCGCCTGCGCGGCGTCGTGCCGTCGGTGCTCCAGCTGGTCTACCTCGGCAACGGCGAGATCCTGCGCTACGAGCCCGACGAGGACGACCTGCTGGCGACCGAGCGCAAGGTCGAGGCCCTGTGGGCCGCGATCCAGCTCGCCCGCGAGACCGGCGACTGGCAACCGAGCCCGTCGCGGCTGTGCGACTGGTGCTCCTTCCACGCCTACTGCCCCACCAAGGGCGGCACGGTGCCACCGCTGCCCGAGCCCGTGCCGGCCACGGCAGACGCGTCGGTCGACGAGTCCGACGACTGAGCAGGGCGCTCAGACGCCGACGTACGCCTCCGGCGGCGGTTCCGGTCCGCTCC
Source organism: Nocardioides sp. Soil774 (assembly GCF_001428125.1). Taxonomy (GTDB): domain Bacteria; phylum Actinomycetota; class Actinomycetes; order Propionibacteriales; family Nocardioidaceae; genus Nocardioides. Next base: position 123,477 of record NZ_LMSM01000005.1, read on the forward strand.
CCTGCGGCCCCGCGAAGCCGTCGGTGGTGAGCTCGGGCGTGACCTCGTGGCGCGTCAGCTCGCCCGAGGCGATCTGCTCGGCGTAGTGGCACGCGACGCGGTGCCCGGGCGTCGCGCCCGGCACGTCGACGACGCGCAGCAACGGCCGCTCGGTGTCGCAGAGCGTCTCCTGGCGCCACGGGCAGCGGGTGTGGAAGCGGCACCCTGAGGGCGGGTTGGCCGGCGAGGGCAGGTCACCGCTGAGCAGGATCTGCTCGCGCGTGTCCTCCACCCGCGGGTCGGGCACCGGCACCGCCGACATCAGCGCCCGCGTGTAGGGGTGGAGGGGAAGGTCGTAGAGCTCGCCGGCCTCGGACTCCTCCACCAGCGCGCCGAGGTACATCACGCCGATGCGGTCGCTGATGTGGCGTACGACGGCGAGGTCGTGCGCGACCACGAGGTAGGTCAGCCCGAGGTCGTCCTGCAGGTCCTGGAGCAGGTTGATCACCTGGGCCTGGATGGAGACGTCGAGCGCACTCACCGGCTCGTCGGCCACGATCAGGTCGGGCTCGACGGACAGCGCACGGGCGATCCCGATGCGCTGGCGCTGCCCTCCCGAGAACTCGTGGGGGTACTTGGCCAGCGCCGCCGCGGGCAGCCCCACCGCAGACAGCAGCTCGCGCAGCCGGGTGTGGGTCGTTGCCTTGTCGGCGTCGAGGCCGTGGGCCCTCATGCCCTCGAGCAGGAGCGACTCGACGGTCTGGCGCGGGTCGAGGCTCGACATGGGGTCCTGGAAGACCATCTGGAAGCGCTTGCGCTCGCGCCGTAGCGCCTCCCCCTTGAGCGAGGCGATGTCGACGCCGTCGAACGCGACCGAGCCCGCCGTCGGGGGCTCGAGGTTGAGGATGGCCTTGCCGAGGGTGGACTTGCCGCAGCCTGACTCCCCCACCAGGCCGTAGGTCTCACCACGACGGATCGTGAGGTCCACCCCGTCGACGGCACGCACATGACCGACCGTGCGGTCGAAGACGATCCCGCTCTTGATCGGGAAGTGCACCTCCAGGCCCGTGACCTCGACGAGCACCTCGGGGTCGTGGTCTGCGACCGGCTCGCCGTCTATGGCACTCATGCGGGTTCTCCCGTCGGGTTGAAGCAGCGGTGGCCGACGATGTGGTCGCCCTCCCACCGCGGCGTCTCGGAGGTGCAGACGTCGAGCACCCGCGAGCAGCGGGGCGCGAACGCGCACGCCGAGGTCCACGGCAGGTTGTCGGCCACCGAACCGGGCACCGGCGACAGCTTCTCCCCGCGGGGTGCGTCGAGCCGCGGGATCGAGTTGAGCAGGCCGGTGGTGTAGGGGTGGCGCGGCTGCTGGAAGAGGCCGTGGCGGGCGCCGCGCTCGACGACCTTGCCGGCGTAGAGCACGTTGACCTCGTCGCACAGCCCGGCCACGACTCCGAGGTCGTGGGTGATCATCACCAGCGCGGTGCCGGTGTCGACGACCAGCTCCTTGAGCAGGGCGAGGATCTGGGCCTGGATGGTCACGTCGAGCGCCGTGGTGGGCTCGTCTGCGATGAGCAGCCGGGGCCCGCAGGCCAGCGCCATGGCGATGAGCGCGCGCTGGCGCATGCCGCCGCTGAGCTGGTGGGGGTAGTTGACCAGTCGCGCCTTCGGGTCGGGGATGCCGACGCGCTCGAGGAGCTCGACCGCCCGGGGGGTCGCCTCCTTGCGGCTGAGGCCCTGGTGGCGCTCCATCACCTCGGTGACCTGGCGCCCGATCGTCACGACGGGGTTCAGCGAGGACAGCGGGTCCTGGAAGATCATCGCGATCTCCGCGCCCCGCCGGTCGCGCATCGCCGACGGCGACAGCGCCAGCAGGTCCTCGCCGTCGAAGACGGCCCGGCCCTCGACGGTGTTGCCGCGGCCGGGCAGCAGGCCCATGATCGCGAGCGAGGTGACCGACTTGCCGCAGCCGGACTCACCGACCAGGCCGACGGTCTGCCCGGGGCGTACGTCGAAGCTGACGCCGTCGACGGCGTGGAAGGGCTCCTCGCCGTGGCGGGTGAAGGTGACGCGCAGGTCCTGCACGGCGAGCAACGGCTCGCCCGTGCCCGTGGGGTGACGACGCACCGGGCTCACCTCCTGGACTTCGGGTCGAGGGCCTCGCGCAGCGACTCGCCCATCAGCGTGAACCCGAGCGCGACCACGATGATGCAGCCGGCAGGGTAGAACGCGAGGTGCGGTGCCTCGGAGATGTACTTCTGGGCGAGGCCGAGCATCTGCCCCCACTCGGGTTGTCTCTGGTCGGGGTTGCCGAGCCCCAGGAACGACAGCGCCGCGGCGTCGATGATGGCGACGGCGAGTGAGAGCGTCGCCTGCACGATCACGGGGCCGAGCGAGTTGGGCAGCATGTGCCGGAACACGATCGCCCTGGGGCGTACGCCGAGGGACCGCGCGGCCAGCACGTGGTCGCTGGAGCGCTGGGCGAGCATCGAGCCGCGCAGCAGCCGGGCGAAGACGGGCACCTGGATCACCGCGATGGCCACGATCAGCGTCCACTGGCTCGGGCTGCGCGCCAGCGAGGCGATCGTGAACGCCAGCAGCAGCGACGGGATGGAGAGCATCACGTCGACGATGCGCATGACCAGCGAGTCGACCCAGCCGCCGACGGCGCCCGCGATGGTGCCGAGGGTGACGCCCCCGAGCAGGCCGAACAGCGTGGCGAAGACGCCGACCACCAGGGTCTGGCGGCTGCCGACGATCAGCCGGGACAACAGGTCACGTCCGCGGTCGTCGCCGCCCAGGAGGTGTCCTGCCTCAGGGCCGGGCACGGGGTTGGTCTGCGGCCGGACCTTGTCGAGCAGCGGTCGGGCCGTGACGTCCCAGGGGGCGATCCACGGGGCGATGATCGCCAGCATCACGAACGCGACGGTGATCGTGAGGCCGATGAGGAAGACCGGGTTGCGGCGCAGCCGCTGCCAGGCGCCGCGGATCAGGGAGACACCGGGCCGGTCGTCGACGCCCGCCGCGGCGAGCGAGTCGATGCGGGCCTTGCGGACGCTGCCGTACGTCGTCCGCGTGGGGTGGTCCGGGGCGTCGCTGGGGCGGTCGGGCCTGGGGTGCTCGGGGGTGGGGTGCGGGTCGGGCACGCGGCTCACCTCGTCCTGATCCGGGGGTCGATGACGGCGTAGGCGATGTCGACCAGCAGGTTGACCACGACGTAGATGACGGCGGCGGCCATGATCAGCACCTGCAGGACGGGGTAGTCCTTCTCCCGGAACGCGGTGGCGAGCGCGTCGCCGACGCCGCGGAAGGAGAAGACCGACTCCGTCAGCACCGCGCCGGACAGCAGGCCGCCGACCTGCAGGCCGATGGTGGTGACGACCGGGAGCATCGCGTTGCGCAGGACGTGCCGGGCGCGGATGACGCGGGTGGTGAGGCCCTTGGCCTCGGCGGTGCGGACGTAGTCCTCGTCGAGCACGTCGAGCACCGAGGCACGGGTGATGCGGAAGATCACCGCGAACGGGATGGTGGCCAGCGCGACGGCCGGCAGGATCAGGTGCTCGAGCGCGTCCCACGCGGCGTCCCACTCGCGGGTCAGGATGCCGTCGAGGACGAACATCCCGGTCACACGGGTGGCGTCGAGGCCGGTGCTCTGGCGCCCCGACACCGGGAGCAGGTTCCACTCGACGGCGAAGAAGTACTTGAGCAGGAACGCGGTGAAGAAGACCGGCACGGCGATGCCGACGAGGGAGAAGATGACGGCGCCCGTGTCGGTGGCCGAGCCGCGACGGCGGGCGGCGAGGTAGCCCAAGGGGATGCCGAGCGCCACCGCGAGGAGGAGCGCGAGGAACGACAGCTCGACGGTTGCGGGCAGCCGGTCGAGGAAGACCTGGAGGGCGTCCTCGCCCGGCAGGACCCTGGTGGACACCCCGAAGTTCCCCTGCACCGCGCGCTCGAGGAACCTCAGGTACTGCACCGGCAGCGGCTGGTCGAGGCCGAGCGCTGCCTCGAGCGCTGCGCGACGCTCGGGGGTCTGGCGCTCGCCCAGGATCGCCGACACCGGCCCGCCGGGCAGCGAGCGCAGCCAGGCGAAGACCAGCATCGAGAGGACGAGGACGACCACGCACATCTGCAGCAGTCGTCGGATGACGAATCTGATCACGGGAGCTCCTCACACGCCTGCGCGCTCCGGGGACGGCCGCTCGGCCGCCCCCGGAGGCACGCAGATGGATCTGTCAGCGGGCGGGAGTCACTTCCCTCCCTCGACCGTGACCGTGTCGAACTCCTCCGCGGTGAGCGGGCTGGCGACCACGCCGTCCACGCCGGGACCGACCACGAGGGCAGGCGGGGAGTGGCTGATCGGCAGACCCGGCAGGTAGTCCTCCATGATCTGGGCGTTGATCTTCTCGAACGCCGCCTCGCGCTCGCCGTCGTCGACGATGGCGTCGGCCGCCTTGAGGTCGTCGGCGAGCTGCTTGCCCCACGGCATGGCCTCGGTGCCGAAGTCGTTCTCCTTCAGGTTGCCGAAGAAGGTGCCGATGAAGTTGTAGGGCGAGTCGTAGTCACCGGTCCACCCGAGGATGTAGGCGTCGTACTTGCCTGCGGTGACGTTGTCGAGGTAGCCACCGTTCCAGGAGGCGGTGGAGACCTTCACCTTGATGCCGACGGCCTCGAGGTCGGTGCGCAGCGCCTCGTAGATCTTCTCCGGGTCCGGCATCTAGGGACGGCTGACCTCGGTCGGGTAGGCGAAGTTGAGCGTCATGCCCTCGGCGCCCGCCTCGGCGAGGAGCTTCTTCGCCTCCTCGGGGTCGTAGGCGTAGGGCTCGAGCTCGGTGTTGTAGCCGCCGACGGTGTCGGGCATGAACTGCGTCGCGACCGCGGCCCCCTCGGGCAGCTGGGTCTGCACCAGCTGCTCGCGGTTGAGCGCGTGGTAGAGCGCCTGGCGGACCTTGAGGTCCTTGAGCTGCGGGTTGGCCTCGGGGTTGAGGCCGAGGTAGAGGATGTTGAACGGGTCGCGGACCTCGACGCTGTTGCCGTCGTCCTCGAGCCCGGCCCAGTCGACGGGGTTGGGGAGGTCGTAGCCGTTGATGCTGCCGGCCTCGAGCTCCTGGCGCCGGGTGCTCTCGTCGGGGATGACGCGGAAGACCAGCTCGCTGACCTTCGCCGGCTCTCCCCAGTAGTCGTCGTTGCGCTCGAGCGTGATCGTGCCGTTGGCCTCGTCGTACTCGCCGAACGTGAACGGCCCGGTGCCGACGGGCGCGTCGGCGTACGCCGGGAAGCTGAAGCCCTCGCCCTCGGCGGCGATGCCGTTGGCGTCACCCTCCTCGAGTGCCTTCGGCGACTGCATCGACAGTGCCTCGAGCGACAGCATCGTCGGGAAGCCGGACGTGGGGCCGCTGATCGTGATGACGGCCTCGTAGTCGTCGGTGGCCTCGCACCCCTGGTAGAGCGAGTTGGCGGCGTCGTTCTTGAACGAGCCCATCACGTAGCCCCAGTACTCGCCGGCGGTCTGGCCGGCCTCGTTCTGGTCGAACATGCGGTCGAAGTTGTAGCAGACCGCGTCGGCGTTGAACGGCTCGCCGTCGTGGAAGGTGACGTCGTCGCGCAGCTTGAAGGTCCACTCGGTGCCGTCGTCGTTGGGCGTCCACTCGGTGGCGAGCTCCGGGACCACCTCGGCCGTGCCGGGCTTGATGCCGACCAGGCCCTCGAACATCTGGCGGGTGACGCGGAACGTCTCGCCGTCGGTGGCGTAGAAGGGGTCGAACATCTCCGGGGCTCCGGCTGCGCCGAACACGAAGGTGCCGTCGTCGGCGCCACCTCCGCCCTCGTCGTCGCGCTGGCTCTGCGCGCAGCTCGCGAGGGTGGCGGCTGCGAGGAGCGCGGCGGTGATGGACGCCAGGGTGCGTTTCGGGGTCATCCGAGAACCTTTCCGAGAGGATCCGAGAGGGTGTGGCCTGCACCCTAGACGCACCGGAGTGACCCAGGCCACATCCTTCCGACCCCAGCGAGCCTCACGCCTCGAGCGCCGGCTCCTCGGCGGGCAGGGACACGATCCGTGCCAGCCCGCGCGCATCGAGCCCGCTCAGGCTCTCGGCGAACACGCGCCGCTCCCCCTCGTGCATCGGCACGTGGTTGGGCACGCAGAGCACCGTGCACCCGGCTGCCGCGGCGGAGGTCGCACCGGTGTTGGAGTCCTCGATGGCCAGGCAGTCCTCTGGCGCGACGCCGAGCTCGGCGGCGGCAGTGAGGTAGGGCTCCGGGTGCGGCTTGCCGTAGGTCACCCGGTCCCCCGTGACCACGCTGGCGAACAGCCCGGACGGCAGCTGCGCCAGGATCGGGTCGACGAAGCGTTGCCACGACATCGTCACCAGCGCGCAGGGCACGCCCTGCTCGGCGAGGTCGTGCAGCAGCTCGCGGGCGCCGGGGCGCCACGGGACCGAGTGCTCCACCCGGGCCACCACGCCGTCGAGGAGCTCCTCGACGATCTGGGTCGTGGTGCGGTCGATGCCCATGTGCTCACGGATGTAGTCGCCGGAGTCGAGCAGTGCGTTGCCGACGAGGTTCATCGCGTGCTCGTGCGACCACGTGCCGCCGTACTTCTCGGCCATGGCGAACTCGGTCTCGACCCAGTAGGGCTCGGTGTCGACCAGCGTCCCGTCCATGTCCCACAGGACGGCGGCGGGGAGCTCGGTGCGCGGGCGCGGATCCAGGTGGTGACCACTCATCAGGTCGCCCAGCCTAGAGGTGGCGGGCGCAGGTCACGGATTCGCGGGGCCGGACGGGAGACGGATCACGAACGCCGTCGCGCTGTCGCTGTGCGGGGGCTCGTAGGCGAGGGAGCCGCCGTGGCCCCTGGCGATCTCACGGACGAGGTGCAGGCCCAGACCGGTCCCCCGCGAGGCCCCGCCTGCGACGAAACGCTCGAACAGTCGCGGCGCCACGTCCTGGGGCACCCCGGGGCCGCCATCGGTGACCCGGAGCTCGACCTGGTCGTCGCGCAGCCGGGCCTCGACCGCGAACGGCGGTGCACCGTGACGCACCGCGTTGTCGAGCAGGTTGTCGAGAGCCTGCCCGAGGCGCCCCCCGTCCCCGTGGACCGCGCTCCCCTCCGGGACGTCGACGTCGACGTGGACCTCGCCGCCCGCGGTCGCCCGACGCAGGGTCGCGTCCGCCACCAGTCCGGCGATCGGCACCTCGCCCATGCTGTAGCGGAGTCCGGTGCCCTGCAGCTGCGAGGCTTCGGACAGGTCCGTGGCCAGGCGCTTGAGGCGGAGGGCGCTGTCGCGGATCGCGCGGACGTACTGCTCGCGCTCGTGGGACGGCATCTGGAGCGCGGAGGTCTCCAGTGCGTGCGCGCTGCCGTCGATGACGGCGACCGGGTTCCTGAGCTCGTGGGCGGTGACCGCGAGCAGGCGCACCTGCTCGGCCAGGGCCTCGGAGCGGTGCTCGGCGTTCTCCCGCTGCTCGGTCTGGTCGCGCGTGACCTTGGCGAACCCGATGTGGCGGCCCCGGTCGTCGTGGACGGCGGTGATGACGACGCTGGCCCAGAACCGGCTGCCGTCACGGCGCACCCGCCAGCCCTCCTCGGCGTACGACCCCTCGCGCGCGGCTGTCTCGAGGTTGTGCTCGGGATGGGCGGAGCGCTGCTCGTCGTCGGGGTAGAAGACCCGGAAGTGCTGCCCGACGATCTCGCCGGTGTCGTAGCCCTTGATCCGGCGAGCCCCCGCGTTCCAGCTGGCCACCCGGCCGTCGGTGTCGAGCATGAAGATCGCGTAGTCCTCGACCGCGGCCACCAGGAGTCGGAAGGTCGCCTCGGAGCGACGCAGCTCGTCCTCGGCGTGGCGCTGGGCGCTGATGTCCTGCACCTGCGCGAAGACGTAGAGCGTCTGACCGGTCGAGTCGCGGATGGGCACGAGGGTGACCTGGGCAGTGCGGGCTGGCGCCGCCCCCGGCGGGGCGGGCAGCGGGTGCTCGAACGTGGCGGTCGCGGCCTGGGAGGAGCGCAGGGTGTCGAGGTGGCGGTCCAGGACGTCACCCCGTCCGCCGGTGAGCCGGCCGTAGTCGACCCCGACGAGGTCGATCGGCTCGCACGACATGAGCTCGGCCAGGGCGTGGTTGGCCCGCACGATCGAGGCGTGGACCGTCAGCGTCGCCATGCCGGTCGCGGCCCGGTCGAAGAGGGCGCGGAAGCCCTCGACGTGCTCGTCCATGATCGACTGCTCGAGCTGCGCCACGTCGCCGGGCGCGTCGTCCGGGACGACCCGCAGGTCCGGCGTCCGGGGCTGGTCGTCCGGAGGTGCGCCCCCGTCACCGCGCACGCTGCGGAGCAGCCGGTCGGGCAGGTCCTCCAGCGGGATCGACTTCTCGACGAGGTCGGCCGCGCCGAGGTCGCGCACGCGCTGCTCGAGGTCCGACCCGCCGAACCCGCTGAAGACCACGACAGCCGTGCCGGGTCGCACGGCGAGGATCGCGGGCAGGGTCTCCAGCCCGTCCATGGCGGGCATCGACACGTCGAGGACCACCAGCTCGGGCTCGTGGCGCAGGACGAGATCGATGGCTTCCTCGCCGTCCGCGCCCTCGCCGACGACGTCGTAGAGCCCCGACGCCTCGAGCCGCATCCGCACCAGCGTGCGCACGTCCGTCGAGTCGTCGACCAGCGCCACCGAGACCTTGTCGGTGCCCACCTCGACATCCCTCACTCACCTGGTCATCACACGTCGTCGACGAGCCGCCGAGCGTGGCGCACTGTCCGTTGGGGACCCTGTGCCCCGAATCGACCCCTCCGATGCGTGGACGAGCGTTCTCGGCACGGCACGCGGCCCTCGTGCGGGCGAGGACGAGCCGCACCCGGCATGCTTGCGCCATGACTGGACTGCTGGACAACAGGTACGTCGCCCTCGCCCGGCTCGTCCGCCGCCACGGCCGCTCCGACCTCCTCGCCGGCGCCCGGCTCGACGAGTTCGACATCGACGACGAGGCACCCACGGGCGACGCCGACCGCGCGGACGCCTTCGCTGCGGACCTCGAGGCCATGGGGCCGACGTTCATCAAGCTGGGCCAGCTCCTGTCCACGCGCCACGACCTGCTCCCGGCGGCGTACACGACCGCCCTGGAACGGCTGCAGGACTCAGTCGAACCGATCCCCTTCGAGACCGTCCGCGAGGTCGTCGAGGCCGAGCTGGGCGCGACCCTCAAGGAGCGGTTCAGCGAGTTCGCCGAGGAGCCCCTCGCGGCGGCCTCGATCGGGCAGGTCCACCGGGCGGTGCTCCGCAACGGCCACGAGGTCGTGGTGAAGGTGCAGCGTCCCGGCGTGCGCGAGACGGCCCGCGAGGACATGGACGTGCTCGAGCGGCTCGCGTCCTTGGCGGACAGCCGCACCGACGCGGGTCGTACGTTCGGCTTCGGCCGGCTGCTCGACCAGTTCCGGCGGTCGCTGGCCGGCGAGCTCGACTACCGCCGCGAGGCGCGGAGCCTGGTGACCTTCGGCAGGCTCACCGCCCCCTACGACCTGCTCCTCGTGCCCCAGCCGGTGCTGGAGTACACGACCTCGAAGGTCCTGGTGATGGACCACGTCGAGGGCCGCAAGGTCACCGACATCGGCCGGCTGGGGCTGGTGGACCTCGACACCCGTCCGATCGTCGAGCAGCTGTTCAGCGCCTACCTGCACATGATCCTGGACGCCGGTGTGCTGCACGCGGACCCGCACCCGGGCAACCTGCTGCTCACCGACGACGGCCGGCTGGCCCTGCTGGACCTCGGGATGACGGCGTCGGTCCCGCCACGCATCCAGAACGACATCATCAAGCTCCTGCTCTCGATCAGCGACGGGGACGGGGAGGAGACCGCGACGGTCCTGGCGGCCATGGGCCACCCACTCGACGACTTCGACGCCGCCGCCTTCCGTGACGACGTGTCCCACCTCGTCTCCGAGGCCCTCGCGAGCGGCCCGGACGTCTCGGTCGGCACGGTGCTCATGGACCTCAGCCGGCTGTCGGGACAGCACGGGCTGCGACCGCCGGCGGAGATGTCGATGGTCGGCAAGGCGCTGCTCAACCTGGACAGGGCCACGTCCCACCTCGACCCCGACTTCGCTCCGGCCGTCGCCATCCGCACCAACGTGAGCGAGATCTTCGCCGCCGGGCTGAAGGTGTCCGCCGGTGGTCTGATCGCAGCGGCCATGGAGTCCAAGACCTTCATGGCGCAGCTGCCCACGCGGGCCAACCGGATCATGGACGCCCTCGCGGAGGGCGAGTTCCGGGTCCAGGTCCAGGCCCTCGACGAGGAGCGCCTCCACACCGTGATCCAGCGGGTCGCGAACCGGTTGACGCTGGGCATCATCATCGCCGCCACCATCCTGGGCGCCGCCATGGTCATGCGGGTCCCGTCGAGGTGGACGATGCTCGGCTACCCGGGACTCGCGATCCTGTTCTTCCTCTTCGCCGTCTGCGCAGGGGTCGCCATGGCGGCCTGGATCTTCATGACCGACCGCAGGGTGGCCCGCACCGACCGCGCCGGCTGACCCGGGAGGAGCTGCTCAGTCCTCCGGGTCGTAGCCGAGGTTGGGCGAGAGCCACCGCTCGGCCTCGGCCAGGGTCCAGCCCTTGCGCTCGGCGTAGTCGGCGACCTGGTCGCGCGCGAGGCGGCCCACCACGAAGTACTGCGACTGCGGGTGGGAGTAGTAGAACCCGCTCACCGAGGCGCCCGGCCACATCGCCATCGACTCGGTCAGCGCGATGCCGGTGTGCTCCTCGACGTCGAGGAGCTCCCACAGGGTGCGCTTCTCGGTGTGCTCGGGGCAGGCGGGGTAGCCCGGCGCGGGACGGATGCCGTCGTACTGCTCCTTGATGAGCCCGACGTTGTCGAGCTGCTCGTCGGGCGCGTAGCCCCACAGCTGCTTGCGCACCTGCTCGTGCAGCCGCTCGGCGAAGGCCTCGGCGAGGCGGTCGGCGAGCGACTCCAGCAGGATCGCGTTGTAGTCGTCGAGCTCGGCGCGGAAGGCGGCGACGCGCTCCTGGACGCCGTCGCCGGCCGTCACCGCGAAGGCGCCGACGTGGTCGGGCAGCCCGGTGTGCCTGGGCGCGACGAAGTCGGCCAGCGAGCGGTTGGGCACGCCGTCGCGGTGCTCGCCCTGCTGGCGCAGGTGGTGCAGCCGGGCGTGGACCTCGGTGCGCTCGTGGTCGAGGTAGAGCTCGACGTCGTCGCCGACCGAGCTGGCCGGGAAGAACCCGACCACGCCGTGGGCGCGGATCCACTTCTCCTCGACCATCCGGTCGAGCATCTCCTGGGCGTCGTCGTAGAGCTTGCGCGCCGCGGGTCCGGAGCTGGGGTTGTTGAGGATGTCGGGGAACGCGCCCTTCATCTCCCAGGCGTTGAAGAACGGCTGCCAGTCGATGTAGCGGCGCAGCACCGTCAGGTCGTGGTCGCGCAGCACACGGACGTGCTGGGACACGCGGGTGCCGACCACCGTCGAGACCGCGTGGTCCTGCTGCAGGAGCATGCGGGGGCGCGGCGGGTGGTAGTCGGTCCAGTCGATCGGCGTGGCGTTGGCGCGGGCGTGCTCGACCGGGATCATCGGCCGGTCGTTCTTGGCCGAGTGGCGGGTGCGCAGCGAGTCGAAGTCGGCCTTCACGTCGGCCATCAGCTTGGCGCGACCGGTCTCGTGGAGCAGCGCGGCGGCGGTCGGGACGGAGCGCGACGCGTCCTTGACCCACACCACCGGTCCGTCGTACTTCGGGTCGACCTTGACCGCGGTGTGGGCCCGCGAGGTGGTGGCGCCGCCGACGAGCAGCGGGATGGTGAGGCCCTGGCGCTGCATCTCGGTGGCGAAGTTGACCATCTCGTCGAGCGAGGGCGTGATGAGCCCGGACAGCCCGATGATGTCGGCGCCGACCTCGGCCGCGGTGTCGAGGATCTTCTGCGCGGGCACCATCACACCGAGGTCGATCACCTCGTAGTTGTTGCACTGCAGCACGACGCCGACGATGTTCTTGCCGATGTCGTGGACGTCGCCCTTCACCGTGGCCATCACGATGGTGCCGTTGGTGTCCTTGGTGGTGGCGAGCGCGGGGTTGTCGAGCTTCTCCTGCTCGATGAACGGGATGAGGTAGGCCACGGCCTTCTTCATCACGCGGGCGCTCTTGACCACCTGCGGCAGGAACATCTTGCCGGCCCCGAAGAGGTCGCCGACGACGTTCATGCCGTCCATCAGCGGGCCCTCGATGACCTCGATCGGGCGGCCGCCGCGGGCGGCGATCTCCTGGCGCAGGATCTCGGTGTCGGCCTCGACGTGGGCGTCGATCCCCTTCACCAGGGCGTGGGTGATGCGCTCCTCGATCGGCAGCGCGCGCCACTCGTCCTCGCTGACCTCGACCGCCTCCGCCGAGCGGTTGTGCTCCTCGGCGATCTCGAGCAGCCGCTCCGCGGCGTCGGGCCTGCGGTTGAGCACGACGTCCTCGATGCGCGTCCGGAGCTCGGGGTCGACCTCGTCGTAGACGACGAGCGCGCCGGCGTTGACGATGCCCATGTCGAGGCCCGCGCGGATGGCGTGGAACAGGAAGACGGCGTGGATCGCCTCGCGGACCGGGTTGTTGCCGCGGAAGGAGAACGACACGTTGGAGATGCCGCCGCTGACCTTGGCGCCCGGGAGGTTGTCCTTGATCCAGCGGGTGGCCTCGATGAAGTCGAGGCCGTAGGAGGCGTGCTCCTCGATGCCCGTCGCGACCGCGAAGACGTTGGGGTCGAAGATGATGTCCTCGGGCGGGAAACCGACCTCGTCGACCAGGATCCGGTAGGCGCGCTCGCAGATCGCCTTGCGGCGCTCGAGGTTGTCGGCCTGGCCGTCCTCGTCGAACGCCATGACCACGACAGCGGCGCCGTACTTGCGGCACAGCCTGGCCTGGTCGCGGAAGGCCTGCTCGCCCTCCTTCATCGAGATCGAGTTGACGATCGCCTTGCCCTGCACGCACTTGAGGCCCGCCTCGATGACCTCCCACTTGGAGGAGTCGACCATCACGGGCACGCGGCTGATGTCGGGCTCGGCGGCGACGAGCTTGAGGAAGCGGTCCATCGCCGCGACCCCGTCGATCATGCCCTCGTCCATGTTGACGTCGATGACCTGCGCGCCCGCCTCGACCTGCTGGGCCGCGACGCTGACGGCGGTGTCGTAGTCGCCGTCCTTGATCAGCTTGCGGAAGCGCGCGGAGCCAGTGATGTTGGTGCGCTCGCCGACGTTGACGAAGAGGCTGTCGTCGTTGATCGTCAGCGGCTCGAGGCCGGAGAGCCGCATGACCGGCTGGTGCGGCACCGGCTCGCGTCGCGCCTTGCCCTCGACGGCGCCGGCGATGGCGGCGATGTGGTCGGGCGTGGTGCCGCAGCAGCCGCCGACCAGGTTGAGGAAGCCGGCCTCGGCGAACTCCGCGAGGACCGCGGCCGTCTGGTCGGGCGTCTCGTCGTACTCCCCGAAGGCGTTGGGCAGACCCGCGTTGGGGTAGACCGAGACGAACGAGTCGGCGAGGCGGGACAGCTCGGCGACGTAGGGGCGCATGTCGCGCGCGCCGAGGGCGCAGTTGAGGCCGACCGCGAGCGGACGCGCGTGGCGTACGGAGTCCCAGAAGGCCTCCGTGACCTGGCCGGAGAGGGTGCGGCCCGACGCGTCGGTGATCGTGCCGGAGATGATCACCGGCCAGCGACGGCCCTGCTCCTCGAACAGCGTCTCGACGGCGAAGATCGCGGCCTTGGCGTTGAGGGTGTCGAAGATCGTCTCGATCATCAGCAGGTCGGCACCGCCGTCGACGAGGCCGCGGGCGGCGACGAGGTAGGCCTCGGCGAGCTGGTCGAAGGACACGTTGCGGGCGCCCGGGTCGTTGACGTCGGGCGAGATCGAGGCCGTACGCGTGGTGGGGCCGAGGGCTCCAGCGACCCAGCGCGGGTGATCGGCGGTCGCGACGGCGTCCGCGGCCTCGCGGGCGAGCCGGGCGGACGCGTGGTTGAGCTCGTAGGCCAGGTCCTCGAGCCCGTAGTCGGCGAGCGAGACCGCGTTGGCGTTGAAGGTGTTGGTCTCGATGACGTCGGCGCCGGCGCGGAGGTATTCCTCGTGGATCGTGCGGATGATGTGCGGCTGCGTGATCGTCAGGAGGTCGTTGTTGCCGACCAGGTCGCTCGGGTGGTCGGCGAAGCGTTCGCCGCGGTAGCCCGCCTCGTCGGGGCGGTCGCGCTGGATCGCGGTGCCCATCGCGCCGTCCAGCACCATGATCCGCTCGCTCATGATCGCCGTGAGGGCGTCGGTGGCGTCGGGGCGGTGCTGCGGCTTCACGAGATGGGCCTTCCTCCTGCTGGAGCGGTGCGGGACGACCAGCCTAGGAACGTGGTCCGACAGGCGGACCGGGTTCCCACATGGTGGCACCCGTCGACACGGCCGACGAAATCATGGCCGCGGGCTGGGCGGCGCGCCCTAGGCTGGGGTGGTGATCGAGTTCGACGACGTGCAGGACCTGGTCTCCCCCGTGGTGATCGCCGCCTTCGAGGGCTGGAACGACGCGGCCGACGCCGCCTCCGGCCTGGTCGACCACCTGATCGAGCAGTGGGACGCCGAGGTCATCGGCGCGATCGACCCCGAGGAGTTCTACGACTTCCAGGTCAACCGCCCCATCATCTCCACCGACGTCAACGGGCACCGCCGCCTCACGTGGCCCACGACCCGCATCGCGGTCGCCCGTCCGGCCGAGCTCGAGCGCGACGTCATCCTGGTGCGCGGCATCGAGCCCAACATGAAGTGGCGCCAGTTCTGCGCCGAGCTGCTCGCCGCGTGCGACGACCTCGGCGCCGAGCTCATCGTCACCCTCGGCGCGTTGCTCGCCGACAGCCCGCACACCCGGCCGATCCCGGTCAACGGCACCGCCACCGAGCCCGAGCTGGTCGACCGGCTCAACGTCGAGCAGTCGAGCTATGAGGGCCCGACCGGCATCGTCGGCGTCTTCACCGACGCCTGCGGCCAGCTCGACATCCCCGCCGTGTCCTACTGGGCCGCGGTCCCCCACTACGTCGCCCAGCCGCCGTGCCCCAAGGCCACCCTCGCCCTGCTCGGCCAGCTCGAGGAGCTGCTGCAGGCGCCGATGCCACTGGGCGACCTCCCCGAGGACGCCAAGGCCTGGGAGCGTGGCGTCGACGAGCTCGCCGCGGAGGACGAGGACGTCGCCGACTACGTCCGCGCCCTCGAGGAGACCCGCGACACCGCCGACCTCCCCGAGGCCAGCGGCGAGGCGATCGCGCGGGAGTTCGAGCGCTACCTCAAGCGCCGCGACACCGACTGAGCCTCTGCTGGGCCGGTGGCCCAGCCACATTTCCGCTTGCTCGAGTGTGGGTGGACCACCGCTGCCGTCGGCGTACGGCCTGGGGCGGTGCGTGAGGCGAGCTCCGACGCTCGAGAAGTCGCCTCACACACCGCCCAACCGGGCGTACGTCAGAGCGACAGGCCGAGCGCGGCGTCGAGCAGCCGGTGGACGGTCGCGGCGGCCTCGCGGTCGGAGGTGTCGGCCAGGCCCGTGGTGCCGAGCGTGGCGTCGACCCACTCCTGGACCGCGGCCACCGCGGTGGGGGCGTCGAGGTCGTCGGCGAGCGCGGCGAGCACCCGCTCGACCAGGGCCGCGGAGTCGGCCCCGGCTCCGAGCGCGAGGGCGCGGCGCCAGGCGGCGAGGGTGTCGACGGCGTCCCAGAGCTGGTCGTCGGTCCACTCCCAGTCGGTGCGGTAGTGGTGGCGCAGCAGCACGAGGCGGATCGCCATCGGGTCGACGTCGCTGAGGCGCAACGCGGAGACGAAGACCAGGTTGCCCTTGGACTTCGACATCTTCTCGCCGTCGTAGGCGACCATCCCGGCGTGGGCGTAGACGCGGGCGAAACGCTCACCGGGGTGCGCAACCTGTCCGTGGCCCGCCGACATCTCGTGGTGGGGGAAGACGAGGTCGCTGCCGCCGCCCTGCACGTCGAAGGCGGTGCCGAGGTGGTCGAGCGCGATCGCGGTGCACTCGACGTGCCAGCCGGGCCGCCCGGGGCCGAACGGGCTCTCCCAGGCGGGCTCGCCCGGGCGCTCGGCGCGCCAGAGCAGGCAGTCGAGCGGGTCCTTCTTGCCCTCGCGGTCGGGGTCGCCGCCGCGCTCGGGGAAGATCTGCAGCATGGTCTCGCGGTCGAAGCCGGAGACGGAGCCGAAGGCGTCGTCGGCGGTGACGGAGAAGTAGAGGTCGTCCTCGACCCGGTAGACCGCGCCCGCCTCGTCGAGGCGCTGGATGAGCTCGATGACCTGCGGGATGGACTCGACGGCACCGATGTAGTGCGCCGGCGGCAGCACCCGCAGCGCCTCCATGTCGTCGCGGAACAGCTGGGTCTCGCGCTCGGCGAGCTCGCGCCAGTCGACCTTGACCTTGTCCGCGCGCTCGAGCAGCGGGTCGTCGACGTCGGTGACGTTCTGGACATAGGTCACCTCGTGCCCGGCGTTGCGCCAGGCACGGTGCAGCAGGTCGAAGCCGACGTAGGTCGCGGCGTGGCCCATGTGGGTGGCGTCGTAGGGGGTGATGCCGCAGACGTAGAAGCGCGCGGGCCCCTCAGGCCGGGTCTCGACGACGCTGCCGGTCGAGGTGTCGTGGAGCCGCACGGCGGGTCCGGTCACGGGCAGTCGGGGAACGTCGGGGGACGACCAGGCACGCATGTCATGACCCTAGCGGGGCGCGAGGAACGAGCGCACAGCATGGGTCAGGAGGTTGAGCAAGCCACGCTAGAAGGGCGGCCAGGGGATGACGGGGTACGACGACGAGGCCGGGCCGGGGAACTCCCCGCGGGCGAGCAGCCGCTGCACGCGGCGCACCGTCGTGGCGACCTCCTCCTCGGCGAGGAGGTCGGCGAGCGTCGCACCCAGGGCGCCGTCGAGCGCCGCCGCGAGCCGTTCGAGGCCGGCGCGCTCGTCGGCGTCGATCGGCTCACCGACGAAGCCCCACAGCACGGTGCGCAGCTTGTGCTCGACGTGGAAGGTGAGGCCGTGGTCGACCCCGTGGCGGTGCCCGTCGGGCATCGGCAGCACGTGGCCGCCCTTGCGGTCGGCGTTGTTGGCGACGACGTCGAAGAGCGCCATCCGGCGCAGGGGCGCGGAGTCCTCGTGGACCAGCGAGACCGGCTGGTCGTGGGCGTCGAGGCCGTCGAAGACGTGGCGGAAGCCCTCGGGCACCTCCCCCTCGGCGACGATGTCGACCGGTGAGGCGTCCCCGACCTCGTCGCGCCACAGCTGGACCATGCCCGGTCCGTGCGGCCCGTCGCCGAGGACGGTCGGAGGGACGACGTCCCAGCCGAGCGCCTCCGAGACGGCGTACGCCGACACCTCGCGCGCCGCGAGCGTGTGGTCGGGGAAGTCCCACAGGGGCCGCTCCCCCGCGATCGGCTTGTAGACCACGCGCACCCCGCCGAGCTCGCCGACGAAGGTGGCGTTGGAGGCGGGCAGGACCCGGCCGTGGAGCGTGAGCTCGCCGGTCGGGAAGGCGTCAGGGATCACGGCGCTTGAAGCCGTTGGCCCGCACGCACAGGTGTCCGTCGGGGTCGATCGGTTCGCCGCAGAACGGGCAGTCGGGTCGCCCCGCGCCGATGACGGTGCGCGAGCGCTCGACGAAGGAGCGCGCTGCGGCGGCGGTGATCCGGACGAGGAAGATCTCCTCCGGCTCGGGCTCGAGCAGGTCCTCCAGGTCCTCCTGGAGCTGCTCGGGCGAGACCACTGCGGCCTCGGTGAAGGGGAAGACCTCGATGACGACGCGCTCGTCAGCCGCGTCCCACGACAGCGTCATCGTGCCGGCGCGGAACTCCTCCTCGATCGGCTGCTCGAGAGGCCGGTTGTCGGTGAGGTCGCGCGGCGCGATGGCCGGGATCAGCACCTCGTCGCCGGCCGCGCGCATGAGCTCGTCGAGCAGCTCGTCGACGCGCTCGGCGAGCGCCTGCACCTGCTGCTTCTCCAAGGAGACGCTGATCAGCCTGGTGCCCTCGCGGGCCTGCAGGAAGAAGGTGCGCTGGCCGGGCTCGCCAACGGTGCCGGCGACGAAGCGCTCGGGCGGGTCGAAGCGGTGCACGACGGGCATGTCACTCACCCTAGGAGGTCGCTGTCTGCGTGTCGGTGCGGCCCTGCGGGCCGGCTCCTCCGCCGACGTCCGCGTCCGTGCTGCGCCGCCGCCGCGCCTTCTTCGGCGGGGTCAGCCACGACAGGTCGCCGGCGTGGGTGTTGGTGCCGAGCACGAAGGGTCGCGTCTCGGTGTAGCGCACCACCGAGACCGAGGCGGGGTCGACGTGGATGCGCTGGAAGAGGTCGAGGTGGGTGCCGAGGGCGTCGGCGAGGATCGACTTGATCACGTCGCCGTGGCTCACGGCCAGCCACACCGCGTCGTCGCCGTGCTCGGCCGAGACGCGGGCGTCGTGACGCCGGATCGCGGCGACCGCGCGGTCCTGCATGGCGCGCATCGACTCCCCACCGGGGAAGGTCGCAGCAGACGGCTGTGACTGCACCACCTTCCAGAGCTTCTCCTTGGCCAGGTCCTTGAGGGGGCGTCCCTGCCACTCGCCGTAGTCGCACTCGGAGAGCTGCTTGTCGGTGGTGGGGCGCAGCGGCCCCGCCTGCGGGCGGGTGATCTCGCGGCACGTCTCGCGGCACCGCTCCAGCGGGCTCGTCACCGCCGCGGAGAGGCGTACGTCGGCGAGCCGGGCACCGACTGCGGCCGCCTGCTGCACGCCCGCGTCGTCGAGGTGGACACCGGGCAGGCGTCCGGCCAGCACACCGGTCGCGTTGGCCGTCGAGCGGCCGTGCCTGACGAGGATGACGGTTGCCATGTCGCGACACTAGCGGGGCGTCCACAGGGTCTAGCCTGACCCGGTGATCGTGGACAACGCCCTCTACCACCGCGGCCAGCGGGTGCCGCTCGGCGAGGGCGACCAGAGCCTGGGACACGCGCGGGTGCCCTGCGACCCGGGCGACTTCCAGTGGATCGGCATCCACGACCCCAGCCCCGACGAGCTCCGGCTCATCGCCGACACCTTCGACCTGCACCCCCTCGCGGTGGAGGACGCCGGCGACTCCCACCAGCGGCCCAAGCTCGAGCACTACGGGGACACGTTGTTCCTGGTGCTCAAGACGCTCTGGTACGTCGACGAGGAGGACGCGGTCGAGACCGGCGAGATCAACATCTTCGTCGGGCGCGACTTCGTCGTCACGGTCCGCCACGGCCAGGGCATCGACCTCGCGGAGTCGCGCCGCGATCTCGAGCAGCGCGCGCAGGTGCTCGAGCACGGCCCGATGGGCGTCATGTACGCCATCTGCGACCGCGTCGTCGACGAGTACGAGAAGGTCGGCGCCGCCCTCGAGGAGGACGTCGACGAGGTCGAGGAGTCCGTCTTCTCCCCCGCCCGCACCGACGACTCCACCCGCATCTACGTCCTCAAGCGCGAGATCGCCGAGGTGCGCCGCGCGGTGATGCCGTTGCGTGAGCCGATGCGGAAGTTCTCCCTGCACTCCGACACCGTCCCCACGATCCGCACCCCCATCCCGATCACGGCCGAGACCGCGACGTACTTCCGCGACGTCGCCGACCACCTCCAGCGCGTCTCGGAGGTCATCGACAGCCTCGACGTGCTGCTCTCGACGGCGTTCGACGGCCACCTGGCCCGGATCTCGGTGCAGCAGAACGAGGACATGCGCAAGATCTCCGCGGGCGCCGCGCTCGTGGTGGTGCCGACGCTGATCGCCGGTGTCTACGGCATGAACTTCACCCACATGCCCGAGCTCGACTGGACCTACGGATACCCGTTCGCGCTGCTGCTGATGGCGGGGGTCGCCGCCGGGCTCTTCGCCCTGTTCAAGAAGTCGGGGTGGCTGTGACGCAGTCCTCCCGCGACCGGGCGCCCACCGCCTGGCGCGTGGTGTGGTGGTTCGGCTTCGTCAGCCTCTCCGCCGACATGGTCTACGAGGGTGCGCGCTCAGTCTACGGCCCTCTGCTCGCCGCCCTCGGGGCATCCGCCGTCGTGGTCGGCCTGGTCACCGGCGCCGGGGAGGCGGTGGCGCTCGTGCTGCGCCTGGCCTTCGGCCCGATCGCCGACCG
This sequence comes from Nocardioides sp. Soil774, assembly GCF_001428125.1. Classification (GTDB taxonomy): domain Bacteria; phylum Actinomycetota; class Actinomycetes; order Propionibacteriales; family Nocardioidaceae; genus Nocardioides. The sequence goes on from NZ_LMSM01000005.1 coordinate 143,567, forward strand.
CACCGGTCGCTACTGGTCGCTGACGATCCTCGGCTACGGCCTCACCGCCGTGTGCGTGCCGCTCCTCGCGTTGTCGCCGCGGCTCGGCACGGCGGGCCTCGCGTTCGCCGCGACGATGATCCTCCTCGAGCGGCTCGGCAAGGCGGTGCGCTCACCGTCGAAGTCGGCCCTGCTCGCCCACGTGGCCAGCGCGGTCGGTCGCGGGCGCGGGTTCGGCGTCCACAAGGCGCTCGACCAGGTGGGGGCCTTCGCCGGCCCGCTCGTGGTCGCCGCGGTCGTCGCCGCGAGCTCGCTGTGGGCCGGCATGGCCGTGCTGGCCGTGCCGGGGGCGATCGCGATGGTGCTGCTGCTGACGCTGCGCCGACGTGTGCCCGACCCCAGCGTGTACGACGACGAGCCGGCGCACGCGATCCCGACGGACGAGGCCCCGCGGGGCTGGTGGGCCGAGGCCGTCGGCGCAGGCCTGTCGGGCGACTTCTTCCGCTACGCCGTGGCCGCGTCGCTCACCACCGGCGCGCTGGTGACCTTCGGCATCATCGGCTACCACCTCACCGTCGAGGGGCTGCTCCCGGTCGCGGCCGTGCCGATCGTCTACGCCGGCGCGATGGCCGTGGAGGCCGTCGCGGCCCTGATCGTCGGCACGATCTACGACCGCACCGGGACCCGCGTCCTGCTCGTCGTGCCGGTGCTGGTGGCCCTGGTCCCGGCGCTCGCGCTCAGCTCGGCGCTCGTGGCCGTGCTCGCAGGTGTCGTGGCGTGGGGCTTCGCGCAGGGCGTCCAGGACTCCACCGTCAAGGCGGTCGTCGCCGAGCTGGTGGAGGCCCCGCGGCGGGCGACGGCGTACGGCGTCTTCGCGGGGATCCAGGGCCTTCTGGCGATCGTCGGCGGCGTCGGCGCGGGGTGGCTCTACGAGCGCTCGCTGCCCGCGCTGGTGGCCGTGGTGGCGATCACGCAGGCCGTGGCCCTGCTCCTGCTGCTCGACACGTTCAGGCGCTCAGGACTCCGGCGCCGAGCAGGATGAGCGTGCCGGCACCCAGCACGATCCGGTAGACGACGAACGGCGTGTAGGACCGGGTGCTGACGTAGCGCAGCAGCCAGGCGATCGCGGCGTAGCCCACCACGAACGACACGACGGTGCCGACGAGGGTCGGCCCCCAGCCGAAGTCGTTGTGGCCGTCCGGGATGTCCTTGAGCTCGAAGATCCCCGCGCCCACGACGGCAGGGATGGCCAGCAGGAAGGCGAAGCGCGTCGCGGCCTCCCGGTCGAAGCCGAGGAAGCGACCCATCGAGATCGTGGCGCCGGAGCGTGAGACGCCCGGGATCAGCGCGAGTGCCTGGGCGGCACCCATCAGCACCGCGTCCTTCATGGTGAGCCTGCTGATCGCGCGGTCGGTGCGGCCGACCCGGTCGGCGATGCCGAGCACCACCCCCAGCACGATGAGCGTGCAGCCGATGATCCAGAGGTTGCGGAAGTCGCGCTCGATGACGTCCTTGAGCAGCACCCCGAGCACCACGATCGGCAGCGAGCCGACGATGACGTACCACCCCATCCGGGCGTCGAGCGTGCCGCGGTACTCCGGGCGGAACAGCGAGCGCACCCACGCGTTGCCGATGCGCCAGATGTCCTTGCGGAAGTAGATGAGCACGGCGAGCTCGGTGCCGATCTGGATGACCGCCGTGAACGCCGCGCCCGGGTCTCCCCAGCCGAACAGCTCGGGGAAGATCCGCAGGTGCGCGCTGCTGGAGATCGGCAGGAACTCGGTGAGTCCCTGGATGACACCGAGGACCACGGCCTTGAGGAGATCGATCACAGGTCAGGAGCCTACGGGCGAGTCACCGCTGGTCCGCGCAGGACCCGTGGCTACTCTCACCTCCATGCAGCAGCGTTGCGTCGGTGCCACCGGCCTGAAGGTCTCCCGGCTCGGCCTCGGCACCATGACCTGGGGCCGCGACACCGACGAGCACGAGGCCCGCGACCAGCTGATCGCGTTCGCCGAGGCGGGCGGCACGCTCCTCGACACCGCGGCCGGCTACGGCGACGGTGCCAGCGAGGAGCTGATCGGCACCCTGATCGGCGACGTCGTGGCCCGCGACGAGGTGGTCCTGGCGACCAAGGCCGGCATCTCGCGGCGTACGGGCGAGCGGGTCACCGACACCTCGCGCGGCCACCTGCTGTCCACCCTCGACGCCTCCCTGGCGCGCCTCGGCGTCGACCACGTCGACCTGTGGCAGGTGCACGTCTGGACCGACGAGACCCCGGTCGAGGAGACGCTCTCGGCGCTCGAGCTCGCCGTGTCGTCCGGGCGCGCGTCCTACGTCGGCATCTCCAACTACACCGGCTGGCAGACCGCGCAGGCCGCGACCTGGCAGCGCGCCGTGCCGGGTCGCACTCCCCTGGCGTCCACCCAGGTGGAGTACTCCCTGCTCAACCGCCAGGTGGAGCACGAGGTCGTCCCCGCTGCCCAGGCCCTCGGCCTCGGCGTCCTGCCGTGGTCGCCGTTGGGCCGCGGCGTGCTGACCGGCAAGTACCGCACCGGTACGCCGTCCGACTCGCGCGCGGCGACCGAGCACTTCGCCCGCTTCGTCGGCACCTACCTCGACGAGCGCGGCCGCGGGATCGTCGAGGCGGTGGCCCGCGCCGCCGACGGCCTGGGCTGGTCGCCCCTGGAGGTGTCGCTCGTGTGGGTGCGCGACCGGCCGGGCGTCACCGCGCCCATCGTCGGCGCCCGCACCGCGGCCCAGCTCGACGGCGCGCTGGGCATCGAGGAGCTGACCCTCCCCCCGGAGATCGTGGCAGCCCTCGACGACGTCTCGGCAGACTGACACCCGACCGCCCCTCGAGAGACGGGAGACCGCACATGGCCAGGATCCAGCGACGCCCGCCCGGGCGCGGGATCGAGTGGGAGTTCGAGACCCTCGTCCTGCCCAAGGACTTCTCGCGCAACGTCGTCACCCGCCTGCTCGTCGAGCGCGCCGAGCACGGCGGCTGGGAGCTCGACCGGTTGCGCATCGGCAACGACGGCAAGCGCCGTGTGGTGCTGCGCCGCAAGATCATCCGTCAGCGGCTGACCCTCTTCGCGGGCTGAGCGCTACCAGCCCGACGTGCCCGGCGCGCCCTTGAACGGTCCGGTCACCCGCGAGGTGATCCAGCCTCCGTAGAAGCTGCCCGGCTGCGGCTGCACGACCTCGCCGTCGACGGTGCACTGATCCACCCGACCGGGGTAGAGCGCGACGTGGTCGGCCAGCGCCTCGAAGCCCTGCGACGGCGTGGGGTAGGTCCACGCGATCGCCGGCAGGACCTCGTCGCCCACGACGAGGTCGAGGTAGGCCGCCTGGCCCTTCCACTCGCACCACGACGCGCCCTCGCCGGGTCGGAGCACGCCGTCGGCGAAGGCGCTGCGGGGCAGGTAGTACGTCGGCGGGTGGCTGGTCTCCAGCACCCGCAGGCTCGCGGTGGTGTCGGCGACGACGACGCCGGTGTGCGTCACGACGACGTGCTCGCTGCTCGGCTCGACGCGGGGTGGGCGGGGGTAGTCCCACACGGACTCGGTCATGGCTCGACCCTACGGACGCCGCGCAACCTCGCGGGCTCAGCCGGCGACGGCCTCGGCACGGGCCTTCAGCTCGCGCACCATCGCATCGGGGTCGTCGGCCGAGTAGACGGCCGAGCCGGCCACGAAGACGTCCGCGCCGGCCTCGGCGCAGCGCTCGATGGTCTCCAGCGACACCCCGCCGTCGACCTGGAGCCAGGTCTCGACGCCGTGCTTGCGCATCAGCTCGCGCGCCGTGCGGATCTTCGGCAGGCACAGGTCGAGGAACTTCTGGCCGCCGAAGCCCGGCTCGACGGTCATGACCAGCACCATGTCGAGCTCGGGCAGCAGCGCCTCGTAGGGCTCGATCGGGGTCGCAGGCTTGAGGGCCATCGACGCGCGGGCGCCCTGCGCGCGGATCTCACGCGCCAGGCGGACGGGGGCCTTCGCCGCCTCGGCATGGAAGGTGACCGAGCCGCAGCCCGCCTCGGCGTACGCCGGTGCCCACCGGTCCGCGTCCTCGATCATCAGGTGCGCGTCGAGCGGCTGGGTGGCGTGCTTGCTGAGCGCCTCGATCACCGGCAGCCCGAGGGTGAGGTTGGGGACGAAGTGGTTGTCCATCACGTCGACGTGCACCCAGTCGGCGCTCGGGATGCGCGCGACCTCGTCGGCGAGGCGCGAGAGGTCGGCGTTGAGGATGCTCGGAGTGATCTGGATGCCCACGGGGGCGATCCTAGGACCTACGCCTCGTCCGGCTCCGGCGGCGTCGCCGCGCCCTCCGCCTCGTCACGCGCGGCCCACTCCAGCAGTGGCGCGATGTCGAACGGGTGGTCGTCGATGTCGGCGTGCAGGTCGCCGACCTCGCCGTAGCGCTCCGGCATCGTGAAGATCGTGAAGTCGTTGGGCGAGCAGTCATCGATCTCGTCCCAGCGCACGGGTGCGGACACGCGCGCCTCCGGCACGCCGCGCACGGAGTAGGCCGCGGCGATGGTGTGGTCGCGCGCGTTCTGGTTGTAGTCGACGAAGAGCTGGGCCGGGTCGCGGTCCTTGCGCCACCACGCGGTGGTCACCTCTCCCCCGGCCCTGCGCTCGACCTCGCGCGCGAACGCCAGCGCACCACGGCGTACGTCCGCAAAGCCGTGGTCGGGCGGGATCCGCACGTAGACGTGCAGCCCCGAGCCGCCGCTGGTCTTGGGGAAGCCGACGGCGCCGAGCTCGTCGAGCACCTCGTGCGCCACGTGGGCGACGCGCTGCACCGTGGCCCAGTCGCACTCCGGGCCCGGGTCGAGGTCGATGCGCCACTCGTCGGGCTTCTCGGTGTCGGCGCGCCGGCTGTTCCACGGGTGGAACTCCACGGTCGACATCTGCACCGCCCAGACGACGCTGGCGAGCTCGGTGACGCACAGCTCGTCGGCCGTGCGCTTCCAGCGGGGGAAGAACAGCTGCACGGTCTCCACCCAGTCGGGGGCGCCCGCAGGCAGGCGCTTCTGGTGCACCTTGTCGCCGGCCAGGCCCTTGGGGAACCGGTGCAGCATGCACGGCCGCTCGAACAGCGCGTTGACGATGCCGTCGCCGACCGCCAGGTAGTAGTGGACGAGGTCGAGCTTCGTCGCCTCGGGACGACCTGCGTGCGCCGGGAAGTAGACCCGGTCGGGGTTGGTCACCTTGACGACGCGGTCGTCGACCTCGACCTCGGTGAACGGTGACGGCATCACCCGAGCCTAGCGACGCGGGCTACTTCTTCGCTGCGTCCGGCGTCGGCGTGGGCGCTGGTTCGGGTGTCGCCTGCTCGACGGTGACGGTCACCGGCTCCGACCAACCCTCGTCGGCGTACTGGCCCTCGGGGCGGTGCCAGCGGAGCTCGGTGGTCTCCGTGACGGGTACGACGACGCGCGCGACGCCCTGCGCGTCGGCGAGGACCGCGGTGCCGAGCGGCGCCCACTGTCCGCCCGGGGCGCGCGACTCGAGGACCAGCGGGTCGCCGGTGAGGCGCCCGGCGCCGTCGGTGACGCGGCCGGTGACGGTGACCTGGTCGCCGGCGGCGACCTGCGACCGGTCGAGCGCGACGGTGGTGGTCAGTGCGAGGCCCTCGAAGTCGAACGTCGAGCCCGAGGCGCGGACGGCGTCGAGGTTGAACGCACGGGCGTCGCAGCCGAAGCCGGTCACGGCGAAGCCCGCGCCGTCACCGTGCTCCGCGATGAACGCGGTGGTCGTCGCGGAGCCCGCGGGCGACAGCGGTGACTGCGTGGCCAGGTCGACCAGGGACCAGTCGTAGGTGAGGTCGGCCGCGGAGACGGTCATCCACGCCCCCGCCGGCACGCTGGTGCTCGCCCGGCCGCTCCACGCGGTGCCGGGCGGGCTGGTGGGTGTGACCACCACGACGTAGGAGACCCCGCTGGTGCCCCCGGTCGCGGCGACCGACAGGGTGGTGTCGAGCGCGGAGAGGGACTCGAAGCCGGTGTAGGGACCCGAGGCGGTGCCGGGGCCGGACGGCACGAGGCCGAGGGAGCGGCGCCCCAGCGGGGCGGCGTACGGGCCCAGGTTGAGCCGCGACCGCGGCGCGGTGGTCGCACCGAGGAGGCTCTCGCACCCGACGTAGGTCATGAAGACGTCGGCGTCGCCGGTGGCGGGCCCGTCCACGGTCCGGGTGCCGTCGGCCTGGGCGGGCGCGGCGCTGAGGGCGGTCATCAGGCAGGTGGCGGCCAGTCCCGTCACGGTGGCCGTCGCTGTGGTGCGCACGTGCATTCCTGTGTTCCTGCTCCCCGTGTCAGCCGGCACCCCTCCGGTGCCTGCTGGTGCACCCCATCATGGTCGGCTGAACCACCGATGGGAACGGGTGACGGGCAGGTGAATCCCCCAAGTCGGGTGTCCCCCACCTGTCAGGGTGGGCTGTCAGCGCCGTTTGCGCAGGGTCACCGCGAACATCGCGTCGGTGCCGTCGCGGTGCGGCCAGAGCTGGAAGCGGTCGACCTCGTCGGTGTCGTCACGACGACCCAGGACGGCGGCCACGACGTCCGAGGTCTCGGCGACGAGCGGTGAGCAGGTGGCGTAGACGACCACGCCGCCGGGTCGCACCGACTCGAGCGCGACGTCGAGAAGCACCTGCTGCAGGCCGGTGAGGACCTCCAGGTCGCCTGGCACCCGTCGCCAGCGCGACTCGGGTCGCCGCCGAAGGGCGCCCAGCCCGGTGCAGGGTGCGTCGACGAGCACACGGTCGAAGGTGCCCGGCAGCCAGGCCGGACGCGCGCCATCGCCCGCGAGCACGTGCACCGCCTCGGCGGGCAGGGCGCGCATGGCGGAGGCCACCAGGGTCGCGCGGTGGGGCTGGCGCTCGTGGGCGACCAGGTGGGCGCCGCGCCGTGCGGCGAGCGCGGCGAGCAGTGCTGCCTTCCCGCCGGGTCCGGCGCAGAGGTCGAGCCACAGCTCGTCGCGACCGTCGAGTGCTGCGTCGGCGAGCGCGAGCGCCACGAGCTGCGAGCCCTCGTCCTGCACGCCGGCCCGGCCCTCGGCCACGGCCGGGATCCCTGAGGGGTCACCCCCGCCGAGCACGACGCCGTGCGGCGACAGCGGCGTGCGCGTGCCACCCGCGGCCTCGAGCTCCTCGACCTCGCACAGACCCGGGCGCGCGACCAGGGTCACCCGCGGCGCCGCGTTGTCGGCCGCGAGCAGCGCATCGAGCTCGTCGTCGCCACCGAGGGCGTCGCCGAGGGCGTCGGCGAGGGCGTCGACCACCCACCGCGGGTGGGAGTGCTCGACGGCGAGGTGCCCGTGGAGGTCGCGCGCCCGGTCGGGGGCCACCTCTGCCACCCATCCGGCGAGGTCGCGCCTGCTGATGGCACGCAGCACCGCGTTGACGAGCCCGGCCGGGCCACGCCCGACAGTGGCATGCACGAGGTCCACGCTGGTCGAGATGGCTGCGTGGTCGGGCACCCGCATCGACAGCAGCTGGTGCGCCCCGAGCCGCAGGACGTCACGCACCTCGGGCTGGAGGCGCGGCTTGGTCAGGCACGCGTCGATGATGGGGTCGTAGAGCCCCTGCATCCGGATCGCACCCGAGGCCAGCTCGGTCGCCAGCGCGGCGTCGCGCCCCTCGAGGCGGTGCTTGCGCAGCACCTGCGGCAGCACCAGGTTGGCGTAGGCGCGGTCGACACGCACCGCCGTGAGCACGTCGAGAGCGGCTCGCCGCGGCCGGTCGACGGGTCGCCGACGCTCAGCCACCGAGGTGCTCCTGCACCAGCTTCTTGGGCGCCTTGGCGGCCCACGCATCGGTGATCACCTCGGCCATCTCGTCGCGGCTGATCTCCCCGAGCCGCGAGAGCTGCACGAGCACGGCGCTGTAGCCGCGGAAGTGGTCGATGGTGAAGAACGGGTTGGACGCGTCCTCGACGAGCGCGTGCTTCTCGACCTCGGTCGGGGTGTGGATGACGACCAGGTCGTCGTACATCTCCCCCGTGACGGGATCGACGGCCGTCCTGCCGGGTGCGCGGTAGAGGACGAACCCCTTGCCCTTGTCACCGCGCGGGACCTTCCAGGTGGGCCGGTCCCCCCACGAGGTGCCGAGCTCGGTCTCGGGCAGGGCGGCGCAGATCTCGTCGACGTCCTCGGGCCGCACCGGCCGGCTCACGCCGTCTGCTCCGGCTCGCCGAACCGCACGCCCGACTCGAGTCGTACGCCGCGGGCCCAGTCGGCGGCCCCCATGAGCTTCTTGCCGAAGGCCTTCACCTCGCCGAGCTCGACGGGAGTGGTGCCGGTGCCGACGAAGACGGCGTTCTTGGTGACCTCCAGGACCCCGGGCGCGAGGGCCGGACGGTCGGTGGGCGTGACGGCGCCGATCTTGATCCGCTCGCCCTCGAAGGTGCTCCACGCGCCGGGCGCCGGGGTGCACGCGCGCACCTGCCGGTCGACGGCGACCGCCGGGTGGGTCCAGTCGACACGAGCGTCGTCGACAGTGATCTTGGGCGCGAACGACACGCCCTCGGCCTGCTGCTCGCGCGCCTCGAGGGAGCCGTCCTCGATGCCGTCGAGGGTCTGCACGAGCAGGCCCGCGCCGCCCTCGGCGAGCCGACCGAGCAGGTCGCCGGCGGTGTCGGTGGGCCGGATCCGCTCCGTCATCACGCCGAAGACGGGACCGGCATCGAGTGCCTTGACGATGCGGAACGTGGTGGCGCCGGTCACCTCGTCGCCCGCCCAGAGCGAGTGCTGCACCGGGGCCGCGCCGCGCCACGACGGCAGCACGGAGAAGTGCAGGTTGATCCAGCCGTGCGGCACCAGGTCGAGCGCCGACTGGGGCAGCAGCGCGCCGTAGGCGACCACCGGGCAGGCGTCGGGCCGGAGCTCGGCCAGCGCGGCCTGGAAGTCGGGGTCGCGCGGGTGCTCGGGCTTGAGCACCGGGACGCCGAGCTCCTCGGCGCGCTGCGTGACCGGGCTGGCGACCAGCCTGCGACCCCGGCCGCTCGGCGCATCGGGTCGGGTGACGACGCCGACGAGCTCGTGACGGCTGGCCGCGACGGCCTCCAGGGCGGGCACGGCGACCTCGGGGGTACCGGCGAAGACGACGCGCATCAGCTCTGCTCTCTCATCGGGCGAATCCATGTGTGGCGTGCGGGCTGACCCGGACCGTCGGCTTCTCGAGGCCGAACCAGTCGGACTCGCGGATCTCCTTCATCGCCGCCTTGCGCGAGGCGGTGTCGAGCTTGTCGATGAACAGGATGCCGTCGAGGTGGTCGGTCTCGTGCTGCATGGCGCGGGCCAGGAGCTCGGAGGCCTCGATGCGCTGGGGCTCGCCGTGCACGTCGAAGCCGGTCGCGACCACCGAGAGCGCACGCAGGCAGTCATAGGTGAGCTCCGGGAGCGACAGGCACCCCTCGGCGCCGTCCTGGGTCTCGTCGGACAGCTCCAGCGTCGGGTTGACCAGGTGGCCGACCTCGCCGTGCACGTTCCAGGTGAACACGCGCAGGCCCACGCCGATCTGCGGTGCCGCGAGCCCGGCGCCGGGCGCCGCGAGCATCGTGTCGGTGAGGTCGGTGACGAGCTGGCGCAGCTCCCGGTCGAAGCTGTCGACCTCGAGCGCGCGCTGGCGCAGCACGGGATCGCCGAAGAGGCGGATGGGCTGGACGGCCACGGAACTCCTTCTGGGACCTGGGTGGGACCTGGCTGCGTGCTCGGACGAGGCAGCCAAGTCTAGGGACGGGGACGGGCGAGGTCCCATCGGCGACGGGCACGCCTAGGGCGTGAGGGGGTCGACCTGGATCCGTACGGCGTCGAGCTTGCGCGCCGAACGCAGGCGTTGCAGGTCGCCCAGTGCCTGGGAGAGCGCACCGCCGTGGACGCGCGGCACGCGCAGCAGCACGCGGTGCTCGTCGTCGTGGGGCGTCGGGCCGAGCACCTCGGCGCCCTCGGGGAGGTCGATCAGGTGCAGCACGTCGTCGAGCGCGCCCAGCTCCCCGGTGACGGTCGCCAGCCGGGCCGCCGGCGGCAGGTGCGCCTGGGAGCGCTCCTCCCCCTCGCGCCGCGCGAACCCGACCGGGTCCCACCTCACCAGCGCCTGGAGGGCGGGGTGTCCGGGGTCGCCCACCGCGACCACGTGGCCGCCGGGTCGCACCAGGGCCGCGGCGTTGAGCCAGCGCCGCAGCGCCTCCTCGCCCGCCCGCATGTCCTCGCGGGCCAGGGTCAGCCAGGTGTCGAGCACCAGCACGGCGGCGTAGCCGTCCTGCGCGACAGGCTCCGCGCCGACCGTGGCGACGACGATGTCGGCGGACGCGCCGACCCGGTCGAGCACCCGGTCGCCGCTCGAGCTGCGGACGGTGGTGCCGGCGAACATGCGTCCGAGCTCCTCCGCGGTGCGGGCCTCGCCGCGCACGGGCGCGCGCAGCCCGCGGCCGCCGCACGTGGGGCACGACCACGCAGTCTCGACGTGGCCGCACCAGCGGCAGGTGGGAGCGACGGTGGGTCCGGGCTGGGCGAGCGGTCCGGTGCACGCCGTGCAGCGCGCCGGGGCCCGGCAGGTGTCGCACGCCAGCGACGCGGCGTAGCCCGCCCGGGGCGTCTGCACCAGGACCGGGCCGGAGGTGAGTCCCTGGCGGATCGCGTCGTAGGCGGCGCGTGGGATGCGGGTGCCGATCGAGCGGTCCTCCGCGGGCACGACGGCGATGCGCGCCCGTCGGCGCAGCACCTCGCGCGGCGCCGCGAGCTCGTGGGCCCAGCCGTTGTCGACGAGCTGCTGCACCTCGGGGGTGCGGGCCACGCCTGCCAGCAGGACGGCCGTCGACTGCTGCTCGGCGCGGGCCAGGAGCACCTCGCGGGTGTGGGGGTAAGGGGCGCGTGGCTCGGCGAACAGATCGTCGCCGTCGTCCCAGATCGCCACCAGGCCGAGGTCGTGGACGGGGGCGAAGGCGGCCGAGCGGGTGCCGATGGCGATCCGTCGGGCGCCGCGCGAGACCGCGAGGAAGTCGCGGTATCGGGCAGCCGGGCCGTCCTCGGCGGTGAGGCACACGTGGTGCCCCTCGCCCAGCAGCTCGTGCAGCGCGGCGTCGAGGCGTACGACGTCGCGGTTGTCGGGGACGCACACCAGCGCGCCGCGCCCCGCAGCCGCGGTCGTCGCGACCAGCTCGGCCAGCATCGCCGGCCAGTCGTCGCCGGGCGCCGCCGACCAGGCCGCCCTCGGCGACTCCCCCGCCGCGACACGGCGCAGGAACGCCTCGGCGTGCTCGACGCCCGCCCACCGCGTCGGTGCGACGTCGTCCGGCAGCGGCGGCGCCGGCTCGGAGGCTGTCTTCTCCGCGGTCGCGTGGCGCGGCGGCACCGCCAGCCGCAGCACGTCGGAGCGGGCGCCGGCGTAGCGCTGGGCCAGCACGCGGCTCAGCTCGGCGACCTCCGGCGCGAGCACGGGCTCGGGGCTGACGACGCGGCGCAGCGGCTGCAGCGTGCCGGTGTGGTCGGTCTCGCTGCTCCGCTCGACGACGAAGCCGTCCACGTCCTGGCCCGCGAAGCGGACCTTGACCCGTGCGCCCGGCACAGCGGTCGCCGCCATCGCCTGCGGGACGGCGTAGTCGAACGGTCGGTCGAGGTGGGCGAGCGCGATGTCGACCAGCACCCGGGCGACCGAGTCGTGCTCCGCCGGCTGCCAGGAGGCCGCCTTGCGCCTGCGGGTGGCAGCAGCCTTGGCCCGTGCGTCGTCCACGGCAGCACGAAGCCCCGGAAGCATGTCGGCTTCCGGGGCCTCGTGGGTGCTCATGCGGGGGATTGTGTCAGCGGGCGCTGACAGCGCCGGGGGTGCCTCAGACGCCGGCGGCGGCCTTCAGCTTGTCGGCGCGGTCGGTCTTCTCCCAGGTGAAGTCGGGCAGCTCGCGCCCGAAGTGCCCGTAGGCCGAGGTCTGGGCATAGATCGGGCGCAGCAGGTCGAGGTCGCGGATGATCGCGGCCGGACGCAGGTCGAAGACCTCGAGCACGGCCTCCTGGATCTTCTCGTCCGGGACGACGCCGGTGCCGAAGGTCTCGATGAACACGCCCACGGGCGCGGCCTTGCCGATGGCGTACGCCACCTGCGCCTCGCAGCGGCGGGCGAGGCCGGCGGCCACGACGTTCTTGGCGACCCAGCGCATCGCGTAGGCGGCCGAGCGGTCGACCTTCGAGGGGTCCTTGCCCGAGAAGGCGCCGCCACCGTGGCGGGCCATCCCGCCGTAGGTGTCGACGATGATCTTGCGACCGGTGAGGCCGGCGTCGCCCATCGGGCCGCCGATCACGAAGGTGCCGGTCGGGTTGACGAGCATCCGGTAGCCGTCGGAGGGCAGGTCGAAGCCGGCGAGCACGGGGTCGATCACGTGCTGCTTGATGTCGGCCTCGAGCTGCTCGTGCGTGACGTCGGGGTCGTGCTGGGTCGAGAGCACGACGGTGTCGATGCGCACCGGGCGGTCGTCCTCGTCGTACTCGATGGTGACCTGGGTCTTGCCGTCGGGACGCAGGTAGTCGAGCGTGCCGTCCTTGCGAACCTCGGTCAGCCGCTGCGCGAGGCGCTGGGCGATCGTGATCGGGAGCGGCATCAGCTCGGGGGTGTCGTCGCACGCGTAGCCGAACATCAGGCCCTGGTCGCCGGCGCCGCGCTTGTCGAGCTCGTCCTCGCTCGAGCCGACGCGCGACTCGTGGCCGGCGTCGACGCCGGCGGCGATGTCGCTGGACTGCGCGCCGATCGCGACCTGCACGCCACACGTGCGCCCGTCGAAGCCCTTGTCGGAGGAGTCGTAGCCGATGTCGAGGATCGCGCGGCGAACGATGTCGGCGACCGGCGCGTAGGCGGTGGTGCGCACCTCGCCCGCGACGACCACGAGGCCGGTGGTCAGGAGGGTCTCCACCGCGACGCGCAGGTTGGTGCGGTCGGGGTCCTCGGACATCAGGTGGTCGAGGACCGAGTCGCTGATCCGGTCGGCGATCTTGTCCGGGTGACCCTCGGTCACGGACTCGGAGGTGAAGAGGCGTCCAGCCACAGTGCTCTCAATTCTCGTGTGGAACGGTTGGGTCAAACGTACCTGTGGAACAGCATCCAAGACGCTCGTCTCACCCGGCGAATCGCCGGAGGACCTCGTCCCAGATGACGTGAGCGAGGACGGTCTTGCTGCCGCGGGGCACCTCAACGGCCGCGCCGTCGGCGGCCAGGATGACCGCCTCGTTGTCGTCGCTGCCGAAGACCGCGCCGCCGCTCACGTCGTTGACGACGAGCAGGTCGCAGCCCTTGCGGGCGAGCTTGGCGCGGCCGAGGTCGAGCACCGAGCCGGTGTGGTCACCGGTCTCGGCGGCGAAGCCCACCACCACGGCACCGGGACGGGCGCGGTCGTGGGAGATCTCGGCGAGGATGTCGGGGTTCTGCTCCAGCTCGATCGGCGGCGCGGAGCCGTCGTCGGCCTTCTTGATCTTGGCGTCGCTGACGGCCGTCGGACGGAAGTCGGCGGGCGCGGCGGCCATGACCACCGCGTCGGCGTTGGCCGTCGCCGACACGACCGCCTCGCGCAGCTGCGCGGTGGTCTCCACCCGTACGACGCCGACGCCGGCCGGGTCGGGCAGCGAGACGTTGGCGCTCACCAGCGTGACGTGCGCGCCCCGCGAGGCGGCCGCCCGGGCGAGGGCGTAGCCCTGGAGGCCCGAGGAGCGGTTGCCGAGGAAGCGCACCGGGTCGAGGTATTCACGGGTGCCCCCTGCGGACACGACGACCTTGAGGCCGGCGAGGTCCGCGTGCGTCTGCGCGCCGCGCTCGAGCACGCCGCGGACGAGCTCGAAGATCTCCGCCGGCTCGGGCAGGCGGCCCTTGCCCGTGTCGGCGCCGGTGAGGCGCCCCTCGGCGGGCTCGATCACGACCGCGCCCCGCTGGCGCAGCGTGGCGACGTTGGCCTGGGTGGCGGGGTGCTCCCACATCTCGGTGTGCATCGCGGGTGCGAACACCACCGGGCAGCGTGCGGTGAGCAGGGTGTTGGTGAGCAGGTCGTCGGCCAGGCCGTGGGCAGCGCGCGCCAGGAGGTCGGCCGTGGCCGGGGCCACGACCACCACGTCGGCCTGCTGGCCGATCTGCACGTGCGGCACGGCGTGGACGCCGGTCCACACGTCGGTGGCGACCGGCTTGCCCGACAGCGCCGCCCACGTGGGGGCGCCGACAAACTCGAGTGCCGCAGCCGTGGGCACGACGGTGACGTCGTGCCCCGACTCGGTGAACCGGCGCAGCAGCTCGCAGGCCTTGTAGGCCGCGATCCCGCCGGAGACGCCCAGCACGACCCTGGTGGTCATCGTGCGGCTCGCGTCACTCCGTCGCGTCGCCGGCGGCGGCCTCGGCAGCAGCGGCCTCGGCGGCGGGGTCGATGTCCTCGCAGGTCAGGAGGTCGTCGTTGATCTCGCGGAGCGCGATCGAGAGCGGCTTCTCCTGCACGTGGGTGTCGACGAGCGGGCCGACGTACTCCAGCAGGCCCTCGCCGAGCTGGGAGTAGTAGGCGTTGATCTGGCGAGCGCGCTGGGCGCTGTAGAGGACCAGCTTGTACTTGCTGTCGGTCTTGCTGAGCAGGTCGTCGATCGAGGGGTTGGTGACGCCCTCGGCGGCGATGGTGGGAGAAGCCACGGTGTGGTTGCCTCGCTAGTCAGTTGGGCGGGTCGAGATCGGACGAAGGTCCAACCATCAAGGCTACCAACTCGTCGGCTGCAGCGTGAACTTCGTGGTTGACGATGGTCACGTCGAACTCGGGCTCGGCGGCCAGCTCCTCGCGCGCGGTCTCGAGGCGGCGCTCGCGCTCGGCCTCGGTCTCGGTGCCGCGGCCGACGAGGCGACGTACGAGCTCGTCCCACGACGGCGGCTTGAGGAAGACGAACAGCGCCTCGGGCATCGTCTCGCGCACCTGGCGCGCGCCCTGGAGGTCGATCTCGAGCATCGCCGGGTGGCCGGAGGCGAGGGCGAGGTCGACGGGGCCGCGGGGGGTGCCGTAGCGCGCGGCCTTGTGCACGACCGCCCACTCGAGCAGGTCGCCCTTGTCGATCATGGCGTCGAACTCGTCGTCGGAGACGAACCAGTAGTGGACGCCGTTCTCCTCCCCCGGGCGCGGCGCACGCGTCGTGGCGGAGACCGAGATCCACACCTCCGGGTGCGTCTCGCGCACGGCGGCCGCGACCGTGCCCTTCCCGACGGCGGTGGGGCCGGCCAGGACGATCAGCCGCGAGCGGTGGGGGGCGGTGCTGGGTGCTGCGTCGGGGGCTGCTTCGGGGCTGCGTGCGCTCACGGGGCGTCGGGGCCGAACTCGCGCTCGAGCGCGGCGACCTGCTTGACGCCCAGGCCTCGCACGCGGCGGCTCTCGGCGATGCCGAGGCGCTCCATCACCTGGCGCGCGCGCACCCGGCCCAGGCCCGGCACCGACTGGAGCAGCTCGACGACGCGCATCTTGCCGATGACCTCGTTGGTCTGGCCCTCCTTGAGCACGTCGAGGATGGAGCCACCGGAGTTCTTCAGGCGGTTCTTCACCTCCGCACGCTCGCGTCGGGAGGCCGCAGCCTTGTCCAGGGCTGCCTGGCGCTGCTCGGGCGTCAGAGGGGGCAAGGCCACGAAAGCTGTCCTTCAGGGTCGCGAGGAAGATGGTTCGGCGGAGGTGCGGATCAATCTAGTCACGTCGCGACGCGGGGGGCAATCGAGCGGCCCCGTGCTGCCGCCTCAGCGCGACAGCGGTGTCCCGCACACGTCGAGCGCGTGCTGCTCGACGGCCGCCATGGCCGTGACGGTGCGCTCGGAGCCCACCTCGCGCGCCGCCGCCTCGATGTCGCGGCGGGCGTCGGCGTCGAGGCCCGCGGGCGGCTTCTCGGCGGAGTACGTCGATGCGTCGACGTCGTGCTCGTCGAGCACGTCCTGCAGGTGGTGCAGCGGGCCGACGACCGCCGCCCAGTCGTCGGCGATGTCGGACGGCGCCTGCTCGGCCAGGTCGTCGTAGGCGTCGAGCGCGTCGAAGAGGGCGCCCGGGTCGTCGGAGGCGGCGACGTCGCTCAGGGCGACCTGGTGCGACTCGACGGCCTCGCAGTAGTCCGCCTGCGGGTCCCCCGAGCAGCCGGCCGTGAGGGTCACGAGGAGCACGCTGACGACCAGCGTGGGCAGCCTCACGCGCCCAGGCCCCGCACCGCGTCGTTGCCGCGGAGCGCGGCCTCGCGCAGCGCGGCGACGTCGGGCCCGGCGCGCAGCACCTCGCGCGAGGAGCTCGGGAGCGCCCACCGTGCGGCGGAGCCGAAGATCCGCTCCAGGTCGGCGGTGGTGCCGCCCTGGGCGCCGTAGCCGGGCACCAGGAGGGGGCCGCCGATGTCGAGGTCCTCGTCGGTCTCGCCGATGGTGGCCCCCACCACCGCCCCGAAGGACCCGACCGGCTCGGCTCCCGCGTTGAGCCGGCGCAGGTGCTCCAGGACCGTGCCGGCGACGGTGGCCTCGCCGTTGCGGGCGTGCTGGACCTCGGGGCCCTCCTTGTTGGAGGTCAGCGCCAGCACGAACAGGCCGCCGCCGTGGCGCCGGCATGCCTCGATCATCGGGTCCAGGGAGCCGAAGCCGAGGTAGGGGCTGGCGGTGACGGCGTCGGAGCCGAGCGGCGAGGACGGGTCGAGGTAGGCGTCGGCGTAGGCCTGGCTGGTGGAGCCGATGTCGCCACGCTTGACGTCGAGCAGCACGAGCGCGCCCGCGGCCCGCGACTCCGCGATCACGCGCTCGAGCACCGCGACCCCGCGGCTGCCGAAGCGCTCGTAGAAGGCGCTCTGCGGCTTCACCACGCCGACCACCGGGGCGACGGCCTCCACGACCGTGAGCGCGAAGCGCTCGAGCGACGCCACGTCGTCCGACAGCCCCCACTCCTGCATCAGGGCGGCGTGGGGGTCGATGCCGACGCAGAAGCGGCCGCGCTCCTCGATCGCGCGGGCCAGCCGGGTGCCGAAGGGGGTCATGCGTCCTCCTGGAGGTCGTGGGACGGGTCGAGGGCGACCCGCAGGCGGGCCACCGTCGTCGGGTCGTGGAGCAGCGCGGTGCCGACCTGGACCGCGACGGCACCGGCGGCCAGGTAGGTGCGGGCGGAGGCGACGTCGTGCACGCCGCCGCAGGCGATCACGGGCACCGCCGGCACCGAGCGGCGTACGACGCCCACGCAGCGCAGCGTGATCGGGGCCAGCGCCGGGCCGCTGAGCCCGCCGGCGCGGCCGTCGGGGAAGGCGGCCGGCACGGAGTTGCCGATCACGACCGCGGTGGCGCCGGCGTCGTGGCAGGCCCGCGCGGACTCGACGACCCGGGAGACGTCGGGGCGCAGCTTGGCCAGGACCGGCCGGTCCGCGGGGAACTCGCGCCGCACGGCCGCGATGACGCTGGCGGCGTGGAACGGCTCGCGCACCTCGAACAGCCCGCCGCCCACCTCGTCGGGGGCGCCGACGTTGACCTCGAGGCCGGCGACGCCGGGCGCGCGGCTCAGCCGGCGCGCGAGGTCTGCGTACTCCCCCATCGTCGCCCCGGCGATCGAGACGAACACGCGTGCGCCGGCCCGGACCAGCCACGGCAGCTCGGTGGCGAGGAAGTGCTCGAGCCCCGGGTTGGGCAGCCCGACGGCGTTGACCAGCCCGCCCGGCGCCTCGACGACGCGCGGGCCGGGGCCGCCGGCGCGGGCATCGAGGGTGATCGAGCGGGTGGCGAGGTCGAGGCCGGCGAGCCCGTCGGGCCCGCAGAAGGGCTCCAGCTCACGACCCGTGCCGCCGCAGCCGGCGGCGACCATCACCGGCCCCGGGAGCGCGGCGCTCACACCGCGTCCCATCGCACGCGGTCGCCGCGGACGACCGGACCCTCGGCACAGGCGCGGACGACGCGGTCCACGCCGTCCTCGCCCACGACCGGCAGCGGGCAACCGTGGCACAGCCCGGTGCCGCACGGCACGGCCGTCTCGACCGCCACCTGGCTCCACGCACCGGCGCGCTCGGCGGCGCCGGCCGCGGCGCGCAGCGTGTCGGTGGGCCCGGCGGCGTAGACGACGTCCGCGTCGCTGCGGCGCACCAGGTCGTCGACGTGGTCGGCGACCGACCCGCGCTGCCCGACGGAGCCGTCGGCGGTCAGGACCGTGACGGAGCGGGCGGAGCGACGTGCCTCGAGGGCGGACAGCAGGCGTGACTCGTCGGGGGCGGAGACGACCAGCGACACCGCGCAGCCGCGCTCGCGCAGGCGCTCGGCGAGCGGGAAGAGCGGCGCGGCCGCGTATCCCTCGCCGACCAGGAGGCACGACACGGCCTCCTTCGGCAGCGCGAACGGGCGACCGAGCGGGCCGGTGATCGCCACGCGGGCGCCCACCGGCTGCGCGGCGAGCCACTGCGTGCCGCTGCCGCGGGCCTCGAGCACCACGTCGAGCGTCGGACCGAACGCGCTCGACGCCCGCACCCGGTGGATCCACAGCGCGCGCCGGGCGACGTGGCCCGCGACGCTCACGGCCACGAAGTTGCCCGCGCGGAAGCGCTCGGGCACCCCCGGCGCGGTCAGCGTGAGGTGGCGGTAGGCGCCGACGCGCTTGGTGGCGACCACCTCGCCCTCGAC
Source organism: Nocardioides sp. Soil774 (assembly GCF_001428125.1). GTDB lineage: Bacteria > Actinomycetota > Actinomycetes > Propionibacteriales > Nocardioidaceae > Nocardioides. The sequence goes on from NZ_LMSM01000005.1 coordinate 162,146, forward strand.
GTGGACCGGACCGGTGGGCTCAGGCATGGCGCTCGCTCACCGGCGACCGTCGGCCGACTCGAGCCCGCGCACGATGCGCCGCGGCCAGAGAGGTCCCTCGTAGACGAACGCGGTGTAGCCCTGCAGCAGGTCGGCGCCCGCCTCGAGGCGCCGGCGCGCGTCGTCGACGGTCGTGATGCCGCCGACGCCGACCAGCGTGAGATCGGACCCGACGCGCGAGCGCAGCAGGCGTACGACGTCCTCCGAGCGCTGCGTGAGCGGGCGACCGCTCAGCCCGCCCGCACCGATGCGCCCGACGTCCGCGGCGTCGCTGGCGAGGCCCTCGCGGCTGGTCGTGGTGTTGGTGGCGATGATGCCGTCGAGTCCGCTGGCCAGGGCGAGGTCGGCGACCGCGAGCACGTCGTCGTCGCTGAGGTCGGGCGCGATCTTGACCAGCAGCGGCACCCGCCGCTCCGGGCTCACCTCGTCGGCACGGCGGCGTACGGCGGCGAGCAGCGGCTCGAGCTTCTCGACCGCCTGCAGGTCGCGCAGGCCCGGGGTGTTGGGCGAGGAGACGTTGACGACGAGGTAGTCGGCGTAGGGGGCCAGGAGCCCGGCCGACTTCTCGTAGTCGCGGGCTGCGTCCTCCTCCGGCACGACCTTGGTCTTGCCGATGTTGACGCCGAGGAGCGTCGACCCGCCCCCGGCGCGCCACCCGGCGAGCCGGCGGGCGACGACCTCGGCGCCGTCGTTGTTGAAGCCCATGCGGTTCACGATCGCGTGGTCGGCCTTCAGCCGGAACAACCGCGGCTGTGGGTTGCCGGGCTGCGCCTCGCCGGTGACGGTGCCGACCTCGACGTGGCCGAAGCCGAGCGCGGCCAGGCCGTCGATGCCCACCGCGTTCTTGTCGAAGCCGGCCGCCAGGCCGAGGGGGTGCGGGAACGTCAGACCCATCGCGTGCACCGGCCTCGACGGCACCCGCACGGCCCGGCTGGTCACCGGCTCCGCCCCGCGGATCGCGCGGAACGCGGCGTGGTGGATGCGCTCGGCGTCGATCCGGGTCAGGGCGTGCTCGAAGAGGACGTCGTAGGGCTTCACCGCTCAGGCACCCCGGCGCTCGGCGGTGAGCCGGGCCCAGTCCTGCAGGGACCGCACGCCGATGTCGCCGCGCCGCATCGCCTCCAGCCCCTGCACCGCGGCGCCGAGACCCTGGATCGTGGTGATGCAGGGGATGTCGGTCAGCACCGCGGCGGTGCGGATCTCGTAGCCGTCCGCGCGGGGCGAGCCACCGCTGGTGGCGCCGTGCGGGGTGTTGATGACCAGGTCGACCTCGCGGGCCAGGATGCGGCCCACGATCGTCGGCTCGCCGTCGGGCCCCTCGCCCTCGGACTGCTTGCGCACGACCGTGGCCTGCACGCCGTTGCGGCGCAGCACCTCGGCGGTGCCGGCGGTCGCGAGCACCTCGAAGCCCATGTCGGCGATCTGCTTGACCGGGAAGATCATGTGCCGCTTGTCGCGGTTGGCGACGGAGACGAAGACCTTGCCCGACAGCGGCAGCGAGCCGTAGGCCGCGGCCTGCGCCTTGGCGAACGCCGTGCCGAAGAAGGCGTCGAAGCCCATCACCTCGCCGGTCGAGCGCATCTCCGGGCCGAGCAGCGCGTCGACCGTGCGGCCGTCGGCGGTCTTGAAGCGGTCGAAGGGCATGACCGCCTCCTTGACCGCGATCGGCGAGCCGTCGGCCAGGTGCCCGCCGTCGCCGCGCGCGGGCAGCACGCCGGCGGTGCGCAGCTCGGCGATCGTCTCCCCCAGCATGACCCGCGCCGCCGCCTTCGCCAGCGGTGTCGCGGTCGCCTTGGAGACGAACGGCACCGTCCGGGAGGCACGCGGGTTGGCCTCGAGCACGTAGAGCACGTCGGAGGCCAGGGCGAACTGGATGTTGAGCAGGCCGCGCACGTCGAGTCCGCGGGCGATCGCCTCGGTGGAGCGGCGGATCCGGTCGATCTCCTCACGGCCGAGGGTGATCGGCGGCAGCGCGCACGAGGAGTCGCCGGAGTGGATGCCGGCCTCCTCGATGTGCTCCATGACGCCGCCGAGGAAGAGCTCCTCACCGTCGAAGATCGCGTCGACGTCGATCTCGACCGCGTCGTCGAGGAACCGGTCGACCAGCACCGGCTGGCGCTCGTTGATCAGCCCGTTGGCGACGTACTTCTCGAGGTAGGCCTCCAGCGCGGCGTCGTCGTAGACGATCTCCATGCCGCGTCCGCCCAGGACGTAGGACGGCCGCACCAGGACGGGGTAGCCGATCTCGTGGGCGATCCGCTGCGCCTGGGGGTACGACGTCGCGGTGCCGTGCTTGGGCGCCGGCAGGCCGGCGTCGGCGAGCACGCGGCCGAAGGCGCCGCGCTCCTCGGCGAGGTGGATCGACTCCGGGGAGGTGCCGACGATGGGCACGCCCGCGTCGGCGAGACCCTGCGCCAGGCCCAGCGGCGTCTGGCCGCCGAGCTGGCAGACCACGCCCGCGACGGGCCCGGCCTGCTGCTCGGCGTGGACGATCTCGAGGACGTCCTCCAGCGTGAGCGGCTCGAAGTAGAGCCGGTCGGAGGTGTCGTAGTCGGTGCTCACCGTCTCGGGGTTGCAGTTGACCATGATCGTCTCGTAGCCGGCCTCGGCGAGGGCGAGCGAGGCGTGCACGCAGCTGTAGTCGAACTCGATGCCCTGGCCGATGCGGTTCGGCCCGGAGCCCAGGATGATCACGGCCTCCTTGCCCTCCGCGCGCGGCTCCACCTCGGTCTCCTCGTCGTAGGACGAGTAGTGGTAGGGCGTGCGGGCGGCGAACTCGGCCGCGCAGGTGTCGACGGTCTTGAAGACCGGGCGGATGCCCAGCGCGTGGCGCACGCCGCGGACCACGTCGGCGGACAGGCCACGGATCTTGCCGACCTGCTCGTCGGAGAAGCCGTGGCGCTTGGCCAGGCGCAGCAGCTCGGGAGTGAGCTCGGTGGCGCCGATCAGCTCGACCGCCACCTCGTTGATCAGCGCGAGCTGGTCGACGAACCACGGGTCGATCTTGGTGGCCTCGAAGATCTCCTCCGGCGTCGCGCCGGCGCGGATCGCGTCCATGACCTTCTTGAGGCGGCCGTCGTGCGGGACGCTGACCTCCGCGAGGAGCGAGTCTTTGTCGAGCTCGACGAACTCCTTGTGCCAGTCGAAGGGCGCGTGCTTGCTCTCCAGGGAGCGCAGCGCCTTCTGCAGCGCCTCGGTGAAGTTGCGCCCGATCGCCATCGCCTCGCCGACCGACTTCATGTGCGTCGTCAGCGTCGGGTCGGCCTCGGGGAACTTCTCGAAGGCGAAGCGCGGCACCTTGACCACGACGTAGTCCAGCGCGGGCTCGAACGACGCCGGGGTGCTCTGGCCATCCTCACGCGCGGTGATGTCGTTGCGGATCTCGTCGAGGGTGTAGCCGATGGCGACCTTGGCCGCGATCTTGGCGATCGGGAACCCGGTCGCCTTGGAGGCCAGGGCCGACGAGCGCGAGACGCGGGGGTTCATCTCGATGACGATGAGGCGGCCGTCGGCGGGGTTGACGGCGTACTGGATGTTGCAGCCACCGGTGTCGACGCCGACCTCGCGGATGATCGCGATCGCGAGGTCGCGCATCTTCTGGTACTCGCGGTCGGTGAGCGTCATGGCCGGCGCGACGGTGATCGAGTCGCCGGTGTGCACGCCCATGGGGTCGAGGTTCTCGATGGAGCACACGATGACCGTGTTGTCGGCGCGGTCGCGCATGACCTCGAGCTCGTACTCCTTCCAGCCGAGGATGGACTCCTCGAGCAGCACCTCGGTGGTCGGGCTGGCGGCCAGGCCGGCGCCACCGATGCGGCGCAGGTCGGTCTCGTCGTAGGCCATCCCCGACCCGGTGCCGCCCATGGTGAAGGAGGGACGGACCACCATCGGGTAGCCCAGCTCGTCGGCGGCCGTGAGCAGGTCGTCCATCGAGTGGCAGATGACGCTGCGGGCGGACTCCCCGCCGAGCTTCTCGACGATCTTCTTGAACTGCTGCCGGTTCTCCCCGCGCTCGATCGCGTCGATCGAGGCGCCGATCAGCTCGACGCCGTACTTCTCCAGGATCCCGGCCTTGTCGAGCGCCATCGCGCAGTTGAGCGCGGTCTGGCCGCCGAGCGTGGCGAGCAGCGCGTCGGGCCGCTCCTGGGCGATGACCTTCTCGACGAACTCCGGCGTGATCGGCTCGACGTAGGTCGCGTCGGCGAACTCGGGGTCGGTCATGATCGTGGCCGGGTTGGAGTTGACCAGGACGACCCGCAGGCCCTCCTCGCGCAGCACCCGGCACGCCTGGGTGCCGGAGTAGTCGAACTCGCAGGCCTGGCCGATGATGATCGGCCCGGAGCCGATGACCAGGACGCTCGTGATGTCGGTGCGCTTGGGCATGTCAGGCCTTCCCGTCCATGAGCTCGCAGAACCGGTCGAAGAGGTACGCCGCGTCGTGCGGGCCGGCCGCGGCCTCGGGGTGGTACTGCACGGAGAACGAGCGCAGCCGGCCCTCGGGGTCGCGCAGCTCGAGGCCCTCGACCACGTCGTCGTTGAGGCACACGTGGCTGACGGTGACCTCGCCGAACTCGGTGGCGGTGGAGCCCTCGAGCGGGGCGTCGACCGCGAAGCCGTGGTTGTGGGCGGTGACCTCGACCTTGCCGGTCGTGCGGTCCATGACCGGCTGGTTGATGCCGCGGTGGCCGTACTTCAGCTTGTAGGTGCCGAAGCCCAGTGCGCGGCCGAAGAGCTGGTTGCCGAAGCAGATGCCGAAATAGGGGATGCCGGCGCCGAGCGCCTGCTGGAGGAGCTCGACCTGGTCGGTGGTCGCGGCCGGGTCGCCGGGGCCGTTGCTGAAGAACAGCCCGTCGGGTGCGACGGCCTGCACGTCGGCGAGGGTCGCGGTCGCGGGCAGCACGTGCACCTCGATGCCGCGCTGGCTCATCATGCGGGGCGTGTTGCCCTTGATGCCGAGGTCCACGGCGGCGACGGTGAAGCGCTTGTCGCCCTCGGCCGGGACGACGTAGGCCTCCTGCGTCGACACCGACCCGCTGAGGTTGGCGCCGCTCATCTCGCCCGAGTCGAGCACGCGCGCCAGCAGGCGCTCGGGGTCGGTCTCGGTCGTGGAGATCCCCACCCGCATCGCCCCGCGCTCGCGCAGGTGGCGGGTCAGCGCGCGGGTGTCGACGCCGCTGATGCCGACGACACCCTGTGCGCGGAGGTCGTCGACGAGGCTGCGCGTGCTGCGCCAGCTGCTCGGGACCCGTGCGGGGTCGCGCACGACGTAGCCGGCGACCCAGATGCGCGAGGACTCCTCGTCCTCGTCGTTCATCCCGGTGTTGCCGACGTGCGGTGCCGTCATCACGACCACCTGGTGGTGGTAGCTGGGATCGGTGAGCGTCTCCTGGTAGCCGGTCATGCCGGTGGAGAAGACCGCTTCGCCGAAGGTCTCGCCCTCGGCGCCGAAGGACTCGCCGCGGAAGGTGCGCCCGTCCTCGAGGACCAGGAGCGCGGGGATGGGCAGATTTCGGGCAGGCGGTGCCACGCCGTACCTCCTTCTCCGCCTCACGGGACGGATCGTTAAAGGATGTTCGAGCGACGCCGACCCTATCAGTGGATCGGTGCCCTGCCGTCGTCGGCGACACCGGGTGGACCGTGGCGTCGCGCCCCCTGCCGGTGCCCCCACGCGATGGACAGCGCCACCGCGTCGCGCCACGCGGCGTGGGCCTCGTCGCGGGCTGCGGCGCCCACCTGCGAGCGCCACTCGGCGGCACGGTGCCAGTGCGAGCGCAGCACGCTGCGGTCGGGCCAGTAGCCCACCGCGAGCCCTGCGGCGTACGCCGCCCCGAGCGAGACGCTCTCGGCCATCATCGGGCGGATCACCGGCACGTCGAGGACGTCGGCGACTGTCTGCATGAGCAGGTTGTTGGCCGTCATGCCCCCGTCGACGGCGAGGAAGGCCATCGCCGCGCCCGCGTCCTTCGTCATCGCGTCCACGACGTCGCGCGTCTGCCACGCCACCGCCTCCAGCACGGCCCGGGCCAGGTGGCCCTTCTCGATGTAGGAGGTCAGCCCGAGCACGGTCCCCTGCGCGTCGGGCTCCCAGTGGGGTGCGTAGAGGCCCGAGAACGCCGGCACGATCACGCAGCCACCGTTGTCCTCGACCGTCGCGGCGAGGGTCTCGATCTCGGGCGCGGTGCGGATCAGGCCCAGGCTGGTGCGGCACCACTCGACCAGGGACCCGGCCGCTGCCACCGAGCCCTCGAGGGCGTACGTCGCCGGCTCGCCCTCCGCGCTCGCGGCGAGGGTCGTGATGAGGCCCGACGAGGAGCGCACGACCTCGGTGCCGGTGTTGAGAAGCAGGAAGCTCCCGGTCCCGAACGTGCACTTGGCCTCACCCTTGTCGAAGGCCGTCTGGCCCAGCAGCGAGGCCTGCTGGTCGCCGACGAGCGCGCCGATCGGGATGCCCGGCACCCCGTGGCGCGTGGTGCCGACGACACCGATGGAGGGCCGGATCTCGGGGAGCATGCTGGCCGGGATCCGCATGCACGCCAGGAGCTCGGGGTCCCACGCCAGGGTCCGGAGGTCCATCAGGAGCGTGCGGCTGGCGTTGGTCACGTCGGTCACGTGCAGTCCGCCGGTCAGGTTCCACACGAGCCAGGTGTCCATGGTGCCGAAGAGCAGCTCCCCCGCCTCCGCGCGCTCGCGCAGGCCGGGGTCGCTGTCGAGCAGCCAGCGCAGCGTGGGGCCCGACGGGTAGGAGGACAGCGGGAGACCCGTGCGCTCGGCCAGCCAGTCGGGGTCGGCGTGGTCGGTGAGCTCGGCGAGGCGATCGGCGGTGCGCACGTCCTGCCACACGATCGCCGGGCCGACGGGTGCGCCGGTGGCGCGGTCCCAGACGACCGTGGTCTCGCGCTGGTTGGTCACGCCGAGCGAGACCACCTCGCTCGCGTCGACCGCGGCGTCCTCGAGGGCCTGCGGCAGCAGCTCCCGGGTGATCTGCCAGATCTCGGCGGCGTCGTGCTCGACCCAGCCCGGTCTCGGGTAGTGCTGCTGGTGCGGGCGCTGCGCGACCGAGACCATCCGCCCGCTGCGGTCGAACAGCAGGCACCGCGTCGAGGTCGTGCCCTGGTCGATGGCCGCGACGAAGGACCGCTTCACGGGCGACGCCCGTGCCCGAGCTCGCGCGAGACCGCCCGGGCCGCGTCGGTGACGTGGCCGGCGACCGAGACCAGCGGTCGCGAGCGCGCGTCGCACAGCTCGTCGGGTGCGCCCTCGACGCCGATCGCCGCCACGACGTAGCCCGAGCGGTCGCGCACGGGAGCCGCCAGGGCCGCGACTCCCGGCTCCCGCTCCTCGACGTCGGCGGCCCACCCGACGTCGCGCACGTCGGCGAGCTGGCGCTGCAGGGCCGGCCAGTCGACCACCGTGCGGTAGGTGTGGCTCTCCAGCCCCGACGCCATCGCCGCCCGCATGGCCCGGGGGTCGTGGGCCAGGAGCACCTTGCCGAGCGCGCTGGCGTGCAACGGGAAGGACGTGCCCGTGACCAGCGTCTGCGGCCTGCTGTCGGGTCGGAAGACGTGGTGCACGACGACCACGCCAGCGCCCTCCAGCGTGCCCACGTGCACCGCGAGGTGGGTGCGCGAGGCGAGGGCGTCGGCCCAGTTGATGGCGCGCGAGCGCAGCTCGTTGTGGTCGAGGGCGGGCGCCGCGAGCTGCAGCAGCCCGACCCCGACGGCGTAGAGCCCGGACTCCTCGTCCTGGTCGACGAAGCCGACGTCCTTGAGGGTCTGGAGCAGGCCGTGGGCGGTGCCCTTCGCCAGTCCGAGCGCGGACGCCAGGTGGTGCAGCGGCGTGGGCTGGGCCTCGGACGCCAGGACCTGCAGGATGGCCGCGGCCCGCTCCACCGACTGCACCCGTCCCGGCATGTGACGAACGTTACCCAGACCTTGGACAGAACCACAGGGGTCGCGTTCGACGATGTCGAATCGACGGTCGTTCGACGATGTCGAACGCCGTGCGTTGTGGCGCTCGTCACCTCGTTCCTAGTGTGCGCAGCCCATGACGGACAACACTCGAGGAGTTGGCACGCATGACCAGTTTCGGACGCAGGACCTTGCTCGGTGAGGTGGTCGCCGAGTTCGCAGGCACGATGATCCTCATCCTGATGGGCGTCGGGGTGGTGGCCCAGGTGGTCACCGGCGACGGCGCCCTCGGTGACCACGACTCCATCGCCTGGGCCTGGGGGCTCGGCGTGACCTTCGGGGTCTACGTGGCGGCGCGCATCAGCGGCGCCCACCTCAACCCGGCCGTGAGCCTGGCCCTCGCGGCGTTCGGCGACTTCGAGTGGCGCAAGGTGCTGCCCTACGCGATCGCCCAGACCGCGGGCGCCTTCGCGGCCGCCCTGCTCGTGCGCTGGATCTACGCCGACGCCATCGCGCTCGTCGACCCCGACCTCACCGTCGCCACGCAGGGGATCTTCTCCACCCTGCCGGGCAACGGCTCGCTCGACATCTCCACGAGCACCGCCTTCCTCGACCAGGTGATCGGCACGGCCATCCTGCTGTTCCTGGTCATGGCCGTGACCGACGTGCGCAACAGCGCACCGGTGGCGACCATCGCCCCCATCGTGGTCGGCCTCGTCGTGGTGGCCATCGGCATGGCCTGGGGCACCAACGCGGGCTACGCCATCAACCCGGCCCGCGACTTCGGCCCGCGCCTGGCCAGCTTCCTCACCGGCTACGACACGGCCTTCGAGGACCAGCGCGGCCAGCTCTACTTCTGGGTGCCGCTCGTCGCGCCGCTCATCGGTGGACTGATCGGCGCCGCGGCCTACCGTGGCCTCAGCCGATTCCTCCCCGACGAGGACGAGGCGCAGGAGACCGGCAGGATCCCCACCGACGCCCCGCGCGACCAGCACCTCGACTCCCACGCCCACGCCTGACCCACCCGCACCAGCCCGACCCCCACACCAGCCCCACCCAGGAGGAACCCACCATGGCTGACTACGTCGGCGCCATCGACCAGGGCACCACCAGCACCCGCTTCATGGTCTTCGACCACGGCGGCAACGAGATCGCCCGTCACCAGCTCGAGCACGAGCAGATCATGCCGCAGGCCGGCTGGGTCGAGCACTCGCCCTTCGAGATCTGGGAGCGCACCAGCTCGGTCATCAAGACCACGCTCGCACGCGCCGGGATGCAGGGCTCGGACCTCGCTGCGCTGGGCATCACCAACCAGCGCGAGACCACGGTCGTGTGGAACCGGAAGACGGGCCGTCCCTACTACAACGCGATCGTGTGGCAGGACACCCGCACCGACCGGATCGCCAGCGCGCTCGACCGCGACGGTCGCGGCGACGTGATCCGGCGCAAGGCCGGCCTGCCGCCGGCGACGTACTTCTCCGGCGGCAAGATCCAGTGGATCCTCGAGAACGTCGACGGGGTCCGGGAGGCCGCCGAGGCCGGGGAGGCGATCTTCGGCACGACCGACTGCTGGCTCCTGTGGAACCTCACCGGCGGCACCGAGGGCGGCGTGCACGTCACCGACGTCACCAACGCGAGCCGCACGATGCTGATGGACCTCGAGACCCTCGACTGGGACGACGAGCTGCTCGGCTTCTTCGACATCCCGCGCCAGATGCTGCCGGAGATCCGACCCTCGTCGTCGCCCGAGCCCTACGGCACGACGCTGGCGAGCGGGCCGCTCGGCGCCGAGGTGCCGCTGACCGCTGCGCTGGGCGACCAGCAGGCGGCCATGGTCGGGCAGGTGTGCCTGGCGCCCGGCGAGGCCAAGAACACCTACGGCACCGGCAACTTCCTGCTCCTCAACACCGGCACCGAGCTGGTGCGCTCGGACAACGGCCTGCTGACCACGGTCTGCTACCAGTTCGGCGATGAGTTGCCGGTCTATGCGCTGGAGGGCTCGATCGCGGTCACCGGGTCGGCGGTGCAGTGGCTGCGCGACCAGCTCGGCATCATCAGCGGCGCTGCGCAGAGCGAGTCGCTCGCGCGTCAGGTCGAGGACAACGGCGGGGTCTACTTCGTGCCAGCCTTCTCCGGCCTGTTCGCCCCCTACTGGCGCTCCGACGCCCGGGGTGCGATCGTCGGGCTGTCGCGGTTCAACACCAACGCGCACGTGGCCCGGGCCACGCTCGAGGCGATCTGCTACCAGAGCCGCGACGTCGCCGACGCCATGGAGAAGGACTCCGGGGTCAAGCTGGAGGTGCTCAAGGTGGACGGCGGCGTGACGGCCAACGACCTGTGCATGCAGATCCAGGCCGACGTGCTCGGGGTGCCGGTGAGCAAGCCGGTCGTCGCGGAGACGACCGCGCTCGGGGCGGCGTACGCCGCCGGGCTGGCAGTGGGCTTCTGGTCCGACCGCGAGGAGCTGCGCAAGAACTGGAACGAGGACAAGCGGTGGGAGCCGCAGTGGTCGGAGGAGCAGCGCGCCGAGGGCTACAAGGGTTGGCAGAAGGCCGTGACGAGGACCCTCGACTGGGTCGATGTGGAGTGAGGACGCAATGAGCAGGACTGCAGTGAAGCTCGATCCCCAGCGCCGTGCGGACGCGTTGCGGGAGATGACCCGCGAGCCGCTCGACGTGCTCGTCATCGGCGGCGGGGTGGTGGGCGCCGGCGCCGCGCTCGACGCCGCCACCCGCGGCCTGCGGGTGGGGCTCGTCGAGGCCCGCGACTACGCCGCCGGCACGTCGTCCCGGTCCAGCAAGCTGGTGCACGGCGGCCTGCGCTACCTCGAGCAGCTCGACTTCGCCCTGGTGCGGGAGGCGCTGCGCGAGCGGTCGCTGATCCTCAACCGGCTGTGCCCCCACCTGGCTCGTCCGGTGCCGTTCCTCTACCCCCTCACCCACCGGGTCTGGGAGCGGTTCTACGTGGGCAGCGGCGTGCTGCTCTACGACACCATGGGCGGGCGCCACGGCGTCCCGAGCCACCGCCACCTCACCCGGCGCCAGGCGCTGCGCGAGTTCCCCTCGCTGCGCAAGGACGCCCTGGTCGGCGCGATCCAGTACTACGACGGCCAGGTCGACGACGCGCGCCACACGATGATGCTGGCCCGCACGGCCGCCGACTACGGCGCCCACGTGGCGACCAGTGCTCGGGTCACCGGCTTCCTGCGCGAGGGCGACCGGGTGACCGGCGCACGCGTGCTCGACCTCGAGACCGGCGAGCAGCTCGAGATCGAGGCGCGCCAGACCATCAACGCCGCCGGGGTCTGGACCGACGAGATCCAGGACATGGTGGGCGGGCGCGGACAGATCAACGTGCGCGCGTCCAAGGGCGTGCACATCGTGGTGCCGCGTGACCGGATCCGCGCGCGGACGGGCATCATCAGCCGCACCGAGAAGAGCGTGCTCTTCATCATCCCGTGGGACACGCACTGGATCATCGGCACCACCGACACCGACTGGGAGCTCGACCTCGCCCACCCGGCGGCCAGCCGCTCGGACGTCGACTACCTGCTCGAGCACGCCAACGCCCTGCTCCAGACGCCACTGACCCACGAGGACGTGGTCGGGGTCTACGCCGGGCTGCGACCGTTGCTCTCCGGGGAGTCCGACGACACCAGCCAGCTCTCGCGCGAGCACGCGGTGGTCTCCCCCGTCGCCGGGCTCGTCATGGTCGCGGGCGGCAAGTACACGACCTACCGGGTGATGGCCAAGGACGCCGTCGACGCCGTCGTGCACAGCCTGCCTCGCAAGGTGCCGGCGTGCTGCACCGACACCATCCCGCTGGTGGGCGCGGAGGGCTACGCAGCCGCGTGGAACGGCCGCGAGCAGCTCGCTGCCGAGTCGGGCCTGCACCTCGCGCGGATCGAGCACCTCCTGCATCGCTACGGCTCGCTCATCGGCGAGGTGCTGGCGCTCGTCGCCGAGCGGCCCGACCTGGCCGAGCCGCTCCCGGGGGCACCGAGCTACCTGCGGGCCGAGGCGGTCTACGCCGCCCTCGCCGAGGGTGCGCTGCACCTCGACGACGTCCTCACCCGTCGCACGCGGATCTCGATCGAGGCGACGGACCGCGGCGTGGCGGCCGCCGCGGACGTGGCCGACCTCGTGGCGCCCGTGCTCGGGTGGAGCGAGGAGCAGGCGCGCAACGAGGTCGAGCACTACCGCGCCCGCGTGGCGGCCGAGATCGACTCGCAGGAGCAGCCCGACGACCGCACCGCCGACGCCGCGCGCCTCGGGGCCGCGGACGTGCGGATGGGGCGCTCCGGCTGAGCCGGGTGGGTCCCGCGGGGCGGGCGGCCGGTCACAGTGCCTGCAGCCGCACCTCGGGGCCCGCCCACCGGCGTCGCAGCCACCGGTCGTGCGAGGCCAGCACGACCCCGCCGGGCGCGGCGGCCAGGGCCTCCTCGAGCTCGCCGGCCAGCGCCAGCGACACGTGGTTGGTCGGCTCGTCGAGCAGCAGCAGGTCGGGAGCGGCGGCGATCGCGATCGCGAGGCCCAAGCGGCGCCGCTGCCCGACCGACAGGCTGCCGACGGGCGTGCGATGGTCGCGCGGGTGCAGCAGGCCCAGCTCGCGGAGGGAGGGCGGCTCGACGAGCGACCGCACCGCGACGTCGTACGTCGACAGCGCAGAGCGCCCCGGCTCGACCACCTGCGGGTCCTGGGTCAGCTCGCGCACGGTGCGGGCGCCGACCTTGACCGTGCCGGCGGTCGCGCACAGCCGTCCGGACAGGACGCCGAGGAGCGTGGACTTGCCGGAGCCGTTGGGCCCGGTGAGCAGCAGGTGCTCCCCCGCGTCGAGGTCGAGGCGCGCGACGCGCACCCGCCCGGCGACCTCGGCGTCACGGACCTGCACGATCCGTCCGCTGGCGGACGCGGTGAGGCCTCCGCGGAACCGCAGCGGTGCGGGTGGGCGTCGCACCTGGTCGCGCTCGGCGATGTCGAGCCGCCGCTGCGCGTCCTTCTTGCGACGCGCAAGGGTCTGCTCGACCCGGGCGCCCTTGAAGGAGTAGATGTACTTGTCGCCGTCGGTCGGCCCGCGGTCGTGGGCGATCGCGCCGGTCCCGATGCGGGTCGCCGCCCGCAGCCGCGCGATCTCCTCCTGCTGGGCGAGGTAGGTCTCCTCCCACCGGCGGCGCGACTGCGCGCGCGCCTCCTCGTAGGCGCTCCACCCGCCACCGAAGCGGCGTCCGCCGCGGCCGTCGGTGCCCAGCTCGCCGGCGTCGAGGTCGACGAGGTCGGTGCAGACGTCGTCGAGCAGCACCCGGTCGTGGCTCGCGAGCACCACCACCCCGGGCAGGTCGCGCAGGAAGCCGGTGAGCACCTCGACCGCGTCGTCGTCGAGGTGGTTGGTGGGCTCGTCGAGCAGCAGGCAGCCCGGTCGGGTCGTCATGACCGTGGCGAGCGCCAGCCGGGTGCGCTGCCCACCCGACACCGTGCCGACGCGGCGGCCGGGGGCCAGTCGGTCGAGCCCGAGATGGGAGGCGGCGAGACCCGCACGTCGGTCGGCGTCCCACGCGTCGTGGGCGAGCGCGACCTCGAGCGCATCGGCGTACGCCGCATCCCCCTGCGGGGTGCCGGTGGCGGCGGCGAGGCGCTCCACGTCGGCCGCGGCGCGCCGCAGCGGTGCGAGCGTCAGGTCCAGCACCTCGGCGATCGTCGCGCGGTCGGCGAAGGGCGGCTCCTGGCCCAGTAGCACCAGGTCGGCGGGCGCGTCGACGGTGCCGGAGACACGGGCGGGCGACGGGAGCCGGCCGGCGACCGCGCGCAGCAGAGTCGACTTGCCGGTGCCGTTCTCGCCGACCAGGCCGATGCGGCGCCCGGGCTGGGCGACCAGGTCGATGCCGGTCAGCACCGTGCGCCGGGGGTAGGCGACCGAGAGCCCGCTGACGACGAGCGGGGCAGGGGTCGGGGCAGGGGTGGGGGCAGGCATGCAGTGTCCTTCGGCGAGGGATCGGACCCGCCGGGCACGTGCGCACGAAGGTGCGCGGCCGCGGACGCGGGTCGGGGTCAGCCGTGGATCCACATGATGACCAAAGCCTAGGGGTGGCGGGACCGAAGGCCCACCGATTTTCGACGAGGTACTGGCACGCTGTCCCCATGCGCGTCGTCGAGATCGACCAGGCCGTCCGTGCGGTGCGGGAGCACTGCGAGCGGCTCGACCACCCACCGCGGGTGGTCACCAGCGGCAACTTCGCCTCACCTGTGGCGCTGCTCGCGCCGGTGCTGGCCGAGCTGCCCGCGGCGCTGCTGCACGCCCTCAACGCGCAGCCCGACCTCCCGATGCACGACGGCGTCGTGCCCGAGACGACCTTCGTCGGGCCCGGCTTCCGCCGGCACCCGCGTCTGTCCTACGTCCCGTGCCGGCTCTCGATGGTGCCGCGGCTCTTCCACGGCCCGCTGGCGCCCGACGTCGTCGTGGTCCACACGACCGTGCCCCGCAACGGCCGGGTCTCCCTCGGGCTCGAGGTCAACGTGCTGCCCGCCGCCATCGAGGCGGCGCGAGATCGCGGCGCGGTGGTCGTGGCCCAGCTCAACCCGCGCATGCCGTGGACCTTCGGCGACGCCGAGATCAGCCTCGACGACATCGACCTCGGCGTCGAGGTGGACGCCGTGCTGACCACCCACGTCGCGCGACCCCCGAGCGAGGACGCCCGCCTCATCGGCTCGCGGGTGGCTGCCGAGATCGGCGACGGCGCCACGCTGCAGGCCGGCATCGGCGAGGTGCCCGACGCCACCATCGGCGGGGTCCTCGAGCGGCGCGACCTGAAGGTGTGGACCGAGATGTTCAGCGACGAGGTGCTCACGCTCGAGAAGGCCGGCGCGCTCGACCGCGGCACCCCGGTCCGTACGTCGTTCGTGTTCGGCAGCCAGGAGCTCTACGACTGGGTCGACGACAACCCACGCGTGCGGATGCTGCGCACGGAGACGACCAACGCCCCGGCCGCCATCGCCCAGCAGCCCGGCATGACCTCGATCAACACCGCCCTGCAGGTCGACCTCTTCGACCAGGCCAACGCCTCGCGCATCGGCACCCGGATCTACAGCGGCTTCGGCGGGCAGACCGACTTCACCGTCGGCGCGAGCCACGCGCCCGGCGGCCGGGCGTTCATGGCGCTGCGCAGCTGGCACCCGCGCGCCGACGTCTCGACGATCGTGCCGCTGGTCGACGAGCCGGTGACGTCCTTCCAGCACGGCGCGGTCGTGACCGAGCAGGGCGTCGCGTGGATGTGGGGGCGCAGCGAGCGCGAGCAGGCGCGCAACCTCATCGAGTGCGCGGCCCACCCCAGCGTCCGCGAGGACCTCTGGGAGGAGGCGCGGGCGCTCGGCCTGGCCTAGTCCCTCACGCCACGAACACGCAGAACACATGGCCCGCCGGGCTGGCGTAGGCCCGCAGCGGCTCGTCGGGGTCGTCGGTGCGGTCCAGCCGCAGCGTCCCGCCCAGCGCGACCACCCGCTCATGCGCCGCGTCGAGCGAGCCGCGGTCCGGCACCGTGGTGTCGAGGTGGCTCACCGACGGGTGCCCCCGCTCCGGCCACCGGCTCGGTGGCAGCGACTCGACCGCCTGGATCGCCAGGCAGCGGCGTCCGTCGGCGTCGGTGAGCACCAGCCAGTCCGCGTCGTCGTGGCCGTCGGGCACCTCGTCGCCCGGGCGGTAGACCAGGTCCAGGAGCTGCCGCCAGAACTCCGCCTCACCGCGCACGTCGACGGCGTCGAGGACGGTGTGCAGCAGGCGTGGCACGTCGCTCATCCCCGGACACTAGCCGTGTGAGGATCGCTGCATGACCCACGCGACGCCCGCCTGGATCCAGGTCTTCCTCGACACCCCGACCGCCCACCTCGACGAGGCCGTGGCCTTCTGGTCGGCCGTCACCGGCTGGACGCCGTCCGAGCGCCGCGGCAAGGACGGCCAGTTCCTCACGCTGCTGCCGGCGGCAGGGTCGGCGTACGCCAAGGTGCAGGCGGTCGACGGGCCGCCCGGTCTGCACCTCGACCTCGACTCCCGCGACCGGCCCGCGAGCATCGCGCTGGCGCGCGCGCTCGGCGCCACGACCGCGTGGACCTACCACGACGTCGAGGTGATGCGCTCCCCCGGCGGCTTCACCTTCTGCCACACCCTGGTCGACGGGCAACCGGTGCTCGAGCGCGACGGTGCGAGCGTCCTCGACCAGGTGTGCCTCGACGTCCCCGCTCGTCGCTGGGACGCCGAGGTGGGGTTCTGGAGCGAGCTGACCGGGCGCGCGCCGCAGGTCGGCACGCTGCCGCAGTTCGTCCGGCTGGTGGAGGACGGACGGGTGCGGCTGCTGCTCCAGCGTCTCGACGAGGTCGACGGACCGGTGCGCGCGCACCCCGACCTGGCGAGCGCGGACCGTGCGGCCGACACCGAGCGCCACCTCGCGCTGGGCGCGCGCCTCGTGGCACGGCACGACCACTGGACGGTGCTCACCGCGCCCGGTGGGCAGGTCTACTGCCTCACCGACCGCGACCCGCTCACCGGAGGGGCCGCCGGGGTGTGACCCATCCCATGGAGCGCCCACGCGCAGGGATGCGTACTGTCGGTATGTGACTTCCCTCCGCCGCGTCCTGACCGCCCCGCTGCTCGCGCTGACCGTGGTCGCCGGTGGCGCAGCGGTGGCCCCCGCCGCCACCGCAGGCTTCGCCGTCCCCGTGCAGTGCGAGGTCGGCACGGAGACCGTGCTGCCGTGGGACGGTGTGACCTACCAGCTCAGCGGCACCTGCGGCGTGGTCCGGGTGACGGCGGACGACGCGACCGTGACGATGCCGGCCGCGACCCGGCTGATCCTCGACGGTGACCGCGCGAGCGTCACCTCGAAGTCCCTGCTGGCCCTCGAGGTGCCGGGCGCGGACAACGCCGTGACCGCCCCGTCGGTGAAGGACCTCTCGGTCACCGGCTCCGGTTCGCGGGTGGCCGTGGCGGGCCTCGCGGAGCACGTCACCCTCGCCAGCGCGTCCTCGAGCCTGACCGCCGACACCGTCAACGTGCTCCGCCTGCGCGGATCAGACTCGGTCGTCGCGCGCAAGGCCTACCGGGTCCGCATCACCGGCACCGCCAACGCGCTGCGGCTGACGCGGGCCGACCGGCTCGTGCTCACCGGCGACGCCAACTCGGTCACCGTCGCGCGAGGGCGTACGACGCTCCGCGACCGTGGCGAGGACAACGTGCTCGACCTTCGTCGCCGCCGTCGCTGAGGTCAGCCGACCAGCGCGCCGTCGCGCACCGTGAGCCGACCGGCGTAGACCGTGTGCACCACCCGCGACGTCAGCTCGCGTCCGTGCCACGGGTTGTTGCGCGACAGCGACACCGAGGCGTCGCGGTCCACCGTGGCGCGGGCGTCGGGGTCGACGAGCACGACGTGGGCGGGTGACCCGGGCTCCAGCGGACGTCCTTGGTCGGCGAGCCCGGCGATCCGCGCCGGGGTCGTCGACATGACCCGCGCGACGTCGGCCCACGACAGGTCGGGCATCGCCGTGCGCACCACCGCGAGGGCGGTCTCGAGGCCGAGCATGCCGAAGGCGGCGTCGACGAAGGCGTGCTCCTTGTCGTGGCGCGCGTGCGGCGCGTGGTCGGTGGCCACGGCGTCGATCGTGCCGTCGGCCAGCGCCGCGCGGAGCGCCTCGACGTCCTCCTGGGGGCGCAGCGGCGGGTTGACCTTGTAGGTGGGGTCGTAGCCGGTGAGCAGGTCGGTGGTGAGCAGGAGGTGGTGCGGGGTCACCTCGGCCGTGACATCGATCCCCTGCGCCTTGGCCCAGCGCAGGACCTCCACCGAGCCGGCGGTCGAGACATGGGCGACGTGGACCCGCGAGCCGGTGTGGCGCGCCAGCAACACGTCGCGCGCGACGATGACCTCCTCGGCGATGCCCGGCCAGCCGGGCAGGCCGAGCCGGCCCGAGATCTCGCCCTCGTGGCAGCAGGCAGTCGGCCCGGCGAGGGCCGGGTCCTGGGAGTGCTGCGAGACGACACCACCGAACGCCTTGACGTACTCCAGGGCGCGCCGCATCACGCGGGGGTCGTGCACGCACTTCCCGTCGTCGGAGAAGACCGTGACGCGGGCGCGCGAGCGGTGCATCAGCCCGAGCTCGGCGAGCTCCTCGCCGGCCAGCCCGCGGGTGACCGCGCCGACCGGCTGCACGTGCACCAGCCCGGCCTCGCGGCCCAGCTCCCACACGCGGGTCGCGGCCTCGGCGGTGTCGGTGACGGGCGTCGTGTTGGCCATCGCCAGGACGGCGGTGTAACCGCCCAGCGCGGCGGCGCGCGAACCGGTGAGGATCGTCTCGGCGTCCTCACGGCCGGGCTCGCGCAGGTGCGTGTGCAGGTCGACGAGGCCGGGCAGCGCGACGAGGCCGTCGGCGTCGATCCTCTCGGCGCCGGCGGGCGCGGAGTCGACGGGCTGCAACATCCCGGCGTCGTCGACGTAGAGGTCGGCGGTCCTCTCCCCCAGCAGCGAGGCTCCGGTGATCACGAAGGACATCAGGCTTCTTCTCCTGCCAGCAGGTGGTAGAGCACGGCCATGCGGATCGCGAGCCCGCTGGAGACCTGCTCCAGCACGACCGACTGCGTCGCGTCGGCGGCGTCGGCGGCGATCTCGAGGCCGCGGTTCATCGGGCCGGGGTGGCAGATCGGCACGTCGGGCCCCAGCAGCGCCAGCCGGTCGCGGGTGAGGCCGTAGCCGACGGTGTACTCGCGCGGGCTCGGGAAGTAGGCGCCGGACATCCGCTCGCGCTGGACGCGCAGCATCATCACGGCGTCCGCCTTCGGCAGCACCTCGTCGACGTCGTACGACGTCTCGAACCCGGCCGCGGCCGACCACGCACCGATGCCGCTCGGCATCAGGGTGGGCGGGGCGACGACCGTCACCTGCGCGCCGAGCTTGGTCAGGCACTGCACGTTGGAGCGGAAGACCCGGCTGTGCGTGAGGTCGCCGATGATCGCGACGTGGCGGCCCTCGAGGGAGCCGAGGCGACGCTGCAGCGTGTAGGCGTCGAGCAGCGCCTGCGTGGGGTGCTCGTGCATGCCGTCCCCGGCGTTGACGACGGCGGCGTCGACCCACTGGCTCACCTGGAGCGCGGCGCCGCTGGCAGGGTGGCGGATGACGAGTCCGTCGACGCCCATCGCGCAGACGGTGAGCACGGTGTCGCGCAGGCTCTCGCCCTTCGACGTGCTCGATCCCTTCGCGCTGACGTTGATGACGTCGGCGGAGAGCCACTTGCCGGCGATCTCGAACGACGACCGGGTGCGTGTGGAGTCCTCGAAGAACATGTTGACCACCGTGCGCCCGCGCAGCGCGGGCAGCTTCTTGACCTCGCGGCGCTGCACGTCGTGCATGTCTGCGGCGGTCTCGAAGAGCTGGTGGATGTCGTCGACGGAGAGGTCGTCGACCGAGAGCAGGTGCTTCACGAGATCGTCACCTCGTCGGTGCCGTCGATCTCGGCGAGACGGACGCTGACCCGCTCGGCCAGCGCGCTGGGGAGGTTCTTGCCGACGTGGTCGGCGCGGATCGGCAGCTCGCGGTGCCCGCGGTCGACCAGGACCGCCAGCCGCACCGCGGACGGCCGGCCGAGGTCGGCCAGCGCGTCGAGCGCGGCGCGGATGGTGCGGCCGGAGAAGAGCACGTCGTCGACCAGGACGACGACCTTCTTGTCGATCCCGCCCGGCGGGAGCGCCGTCTTGTGCGCACGGCGGGTGGGCTGCGAGCGCAGGTCGTCGCGGTACATCGTCACGTCGAGCTCGCCGACGGCGACGGGAGCACCCTCGACCGCCGTGATCTTCTCCGCGATCCGTCGCGCGAGCGGCACGCCGCGGGTGTGGAGGCCGAGCAGCACCAGGTCGGTCGCGCCCTTGTTGCGCTCGAGCAGCTCGTGCGAGATCCGGGTCAGCGCCCGGGAGATGTCACGGGCGTCGAGGACGGTGCGGTCCGCCCTGTCGCGCCCGGCGTCGTGGGTGACGTCTGGACTGGCGTCCGGGCTGGTCTCTTCGGGGGCAGGCATCTGCGCGCCGGACCTCCTTCTCCGCCTCACGGGACGGCTCGTTAAAGGATGTCGATCGCTGCGACCCTAGCAGTCGGTCGCGGAGGGAGTACCGTCGAGAGTGAGCGGTACCTTCCGCTCTCGCAGGTCAGGAACTGAACATGGGCATCGGCTACGCCACCGCATACCGCGCAGGGATCGTCCCGTGGGAGAAGGCGGCCCTCGAGGACCGGCCCACGCTCGAACGCCTCCTCAACCGGGAGGAGGCCGCTCGCCCGACGGGGGTCAGGAGCGCCATCGACCTCGGCTGCGGCCGCGGGGCCGCCACCAAGCTCCTGCTCGACCGCGGCTGGGACGCGATGGGCGTCGACAACGTCCGGCAGGCCGTCGACGTCGCCGTGCACCGCAACGGCCTCGACGACGCACGGTTCGTCATCGGCGACGTGCGCCACCTCGTCCACTCCGGTGTCGGCACCGGCTTCGACCTCTTCCTCGACATCGGCTGCTTCCAGAGCCTGGACGAGGCCGGACGCACGCTGGTGGCGGGCAACGTGACCGAGCTGGCCAAGCCGGACGCCACCGTCCTGATGCGCACCGGCGGACCGAGGGCGTGGCCCGTGCGGCCACGACAGGTCCTCATCGAGGACGTCCGGCGGGCCTACCGCGGCTGGACGGTGGAGGCGGTGACCGGAGCCGGCTCGGGCAACACCGGCCCGGGGTCGCGTGCCTCGGGCGGCCGGCACGGCGAGTGGTTCCGGCTCACCCGACCCTGATCGGGCGAGCAGCGCCCGCTCAGCGCTCCAGGATCGCCACGACGCCCTGCCCGCCCGCAGCGCAGATCGAGATCAGGGCACGGCCCTTCCCCTTCTGCGCGAGCAGCTTCGCGGCGACCGGGACGATCCGGCCGCCGGTCGCGGCGAACGGGTGCGCCGCGGCGAGCGAGGAGCCGGTGACGTTGAGCCGGTCGCGGTCGATCGAGCCCAGCGGCGCGTCGAGGCCGAGGCGCTCCTGGCAGAACACCGGGTCCTCCCACGCGGCCAGCGTGGAGAGCACCTGGGAGGCGAAGGCCTCGTGGATCTCGTAGTAGTCGAAGTCCTGCAGCGTCAGGCCGTTGCGCGCCAGCATCCGCGGCACGGCGTACGCCGGTGCCATGAGCAGGCCCTCGTGGCCGTTGACGTAGTCGACCGCAGCCGTCTCGGCGTCGACGAGGTGCGCGAGCACGGGCAGGCCGCGCTCCTCGGCCCACTCGTCGCTGGAGAGCAGCACCGCGGACGCGCCGTCGGAGAGCGGGGTGCTGTTGCCGGCGGTCATGGTGGCGGCCGCGCCCTTGCCGAAGACCGGCTTGAGGGTGGCGAGCTTCTCGACCGAGGAGTCCGGGCGCAGGTTGTTGTCGCGCTCGACGCCGCGGAACGCGGTGATCAGGTCGTCCTGGAAGCCCTCGTCGTAGGAGCGGGCGAGGTTGTGGTGCGAGCGGGCGGCCAGCTCGTCCTGGGCCTCACGGGTGATGCGCCACTCGAGGGCGGTCAGCGCGGCGTGCTCACCCATCGACAGGCGCGTGCGCGGCTCGCCGTTCTGCGGGATGTCGAGCCCGAAGTCGCCGGGACGGATCGCGCCGAGCGCCTTGAGCCGGCTCGCGGTGTCCTTCGCCGAGTTGACCTTCATCAGCTTCTTGCGGAGCTTGTCGCTGATCGCGACGGGTGCGTCGGAGGTGGTGTCGGTGCCGCCAGCCACGCCCGCGTCGATCACGCCGAGGGCGATCTTGTTGGCCACCTGGATGGCGGCCTGGAGCCCGGTGCCGCAGGCCTGCTGGACGTCGGTGGCGGGGGTCTCGGGCGCGAGCCGGGAGCCGAGCACCGACTCGCGGGTGAGGTTGAAGTCGCGCGAGTGCTTGAGCACCGCGCCGGCGACGACCTCGCCGAGACGCTCGCCGTGCAGGCCGAAGCGCTCCACGAGGCCGTCGATCGCGGCGGTGAGCATCTCCTGGTTGGACACGCCGGCGTAGACGGTGTTCGAGCGGGCGAAGGGGATCCGGTTGCCGCCGACGACGGCGACGGGGCGAGTGGTCGTCTGCATGTTCCTATCCTTGCCTGAGAGGGGCCGCACGCCAACGACGTGAGGGGCACGTCACGAAATGTGGACTCCGAGTTGCACACCGAGTTACATGACCTCGACTCACCACCACCAGCGCAGAGGGATCGTCACCATGAGCGACCGCTACCAGGGCTTCGTGTCCACCTCCATCGGCCAGCTGTTCGTGAAGAACCTCGGGCTGCCCAACCCCACGCCCCTCGATCGCTGGAGCGAGGGCGCCCCCCTCGTCGACGGCCTCGTCGTGGTCGGCGGCGAGGGTCGGCTCGCCGAGGTGCTCCCCACCACCCTCGACGGGCTCGGGATCGCCTCGTCGACCACCCTCGAGGAGGGGGTGCGCGCCAAGGCGCTCGTCTTCGACGCGACCGGCGTCACCGACACCACCGGGCTGCTGGCGCTGCAGGAGTTCTTCGCTCCCCTGATGCGTCGCCTCGAGACCTGTCCGCGCGTGGTGGTGCTCGGCACTCCCCCGGAGCTCACCTCCGGCTCGGAGCGCATCGCCCAGCGCGCGCTCGAGGGCTTCACGCGCTCGCTCGGCAAGGAGATCGGGCGCGGCGGCACCGTGCAGCTGGTCTACGTCGCTCCCGCCGCGGACGGCGCCACCAGCTCGACCCTCGCGTTCCTGCTGTCGCCGAAGTCGGCGTACGTCTCCGGCCAGGTCGTGCGGATCGGGGCGCACGGCGCCACCGCGAGCGGGACGGTCGACGACTGGTCCCGCCCGCTGGTCGGCAAGGTCGCACTGGTGACCGGAGCGAGCCGCGGGATCGGCGAGGAGATCGCGCGCGTCCTGCACCGCGACGGTGCCACGGTGGTCGGCGTCGACGTGCCGCAGGCCGCGAGCGAGCTGCAGACCCTGATGACCGAGCTCGACGGCGACCACCTCGTCCTCGACATCACCGCCAAGGACGCCCCGCAGCGCATCGCGCACCACCTGCGCGAGCACCACGGGGGCGTCGACGTCGTCGTGCACAACGCCGGCATCACGCGCGACAAGAAGCTGGCCAACATGGCCGAGGACCGGTGGAGCAGCGTCATCGCGGTGAACCTCGCCGCCCCCGAGCTCATCACCCGCGAGCTCCTCGACTCCGGCACCCTCAACGACGGCGGTCGCATCATCGGGGTGGCCTCCATCGCCGGCATCGCGGGCAACGTCGGCCAGACCAACTACGCCACCTCCAAGGCGGGCGTCATCGGTCTGGTCGAGAGCCTGCGCGACGAGCTCGACCGCGGCATCACGGTCAACGCGGTCGCGCCCGGCTTCATCATCACGCAGATGACCGCGGCCGTGCCCTTCGCCACCCGCGAGGTCGGCCAGCGCCTCAACGCCATGTCGCAGGGCGGCCTGCCGGTCGACGTCGCCGAGACGATCGCGTGGTTCGCCAGCACCGGGTCGGGTGCGGTCAACGGCAACGTCGTGCGCGTGTGCGGCCAGATGATGCTGGGCGCCTGATGGTCGCCGCAGCCCCCACCACGAAGACCCTCGACCGGGAGCCCGGGCGGCTCGCGATGCTGGCCCGCGCCGCGCTGCCCGCGCTGCCCGGCGTCAACCAGCTCCCCGGCGTGCGGAAGTCGCCCGCCCGCGACTTCGACGGACTCGCCTACCGCCGCGACCAGGTGGTCGTCGAGCGCGCCCGCGTCGACGCGTACGCCGCCGTCTGCGGCTTCCCGCGCAAGGACACCGTGCCGCTCACCTATCCGCACATGCTGGCGTTCGGCCTGCACATGGCGATCATGGGCGACCCGGCATTCCCCTACCCCGCCATCGGCATGGTGCACGTGGAGAACGCGATCACCGCGCACCGCGCGATCGGGGTCGGCGAGGTCCTCGACGTGACGACCGAGGTGGGCGCCCCGCGCGCCCACGCCAGGGGCGCGCTGCTCGACTTCGTCACCACCGTGTCGGCCGACGGCGAGACCGCGTGGGAGTCGACCTCGACCTACCTGCGCCGTGGCCGACCGGTCGAGGGCGAGCCGGCCCCCGGCCTCGTCGTCACCGACCCGCCGACCGGCGGGGTCGAGTGGCGCCTGCCCGCCGACCTCGGGCGCACCTACGCCGCTGTCTCGGGCGACGCCAACCCGATCCACCTCTACCCGCTGACCGCGAAGGCGCTGGGCTTCCCGCGCCAGATCGCCCACGGCATGTGGACCCTCGCGCGCTCGGTCGCCGCGATCGAGAACCGGCTGCCGGCCGCGGTGACGGTCGAGGTGGCCTTCAAGAAGCCGGTCTTCCTGCCCGGCACGGTGGACTTCGCCGCGCGCCAGGACGGGTCGGGGTGGACCTTCGCGCTCACCAGCCCGAAGGACGGCTCGCCCCACCTCGTGGGTCGTACGTCTCCGGCCTGACCAACCTCGGCGCTGCTTCGCTAGGCGCGCTGGTCGCGCACCCGGATCAGCCCCTCCTGGGCCACCGTCGCCACCAGCTCACCCGACTGGGAGAACACCCGCGCGAGCGCGAGCCCGCGGGCTCCGCCGGCCCACGGGGAGAACTGGTCGTAGAGCCACCACTCGTCGGCCCGGAAGGGGCGGTGGAACCAGATCGTGTGGTCGAGCGAGGCCGGCTGCAGGCGCGGCGACGCGATGTGGATGCCGTGCGGCACCAGCGCAGCACCCAGCAGCGTCAGGTCGCTGGCGTAGGTGAACGCCGCGGTCTGCGTCGTCGCGTCGGCCGCGAGGGTGCCGTCGACCTTGATCCAGAGACGCGCTCGCGCCGCGTGGTCGGAGTCGTCAGCGATCCCGCGCCCGGTGATGCCGACGTGGCGGATGTCGAGGGCGGCCCACTCCCGCTCCCAGTGCGCGGCCGCCTCGTCGCCGCGCTCACGCGCGAGCTCGACCAGGGGCATGCCGTGCTCGGGACCCACGACGTCCGGCATCGGGTCCTGGTGCTCGAGACCGGGCTCGGGGATCTGGAAGTTGGCGGTCATGTAGTAGATCGGTCGCCCGTGCTGGCGTGCGGAGACCCGTCGCGTCGCGAACGAGCGGCCGTCGCGGATGCGCTCGACGTCGTACACGATCGGCACCGTCGTGTCGCCGGGGCGCAGGAAGTAGGAGTGCAGCGAGTGGAGCACGAAGTCGCCCTCGACGCTGCGCGTCGCCGCCACCACGGCCTGCGCCGCCACCTGGCCGCCGAACACCCGCTGGCGCTCGGTGCGCGCCTGGGCGCCGCGGAAGAGGTCGACCTCGAGCTGCTCGAGCTCGAGCAGGGTGACGAGCTCGGCCGCACTGCCGGCCATCAGCGGTCCTCCCAGCCCGTGGAGTCGTCGCCGTCGTCCTTGGACGGATCGTCGAGCTGGGCGAGGAACGCCTCGAAGTCGCGCCCGAGCTCCTCGCCGGTGGGCAGCGGCCCGTCCCCGGCGAGCAGGGACGTGCCCGCCGCCTCGGCCTCGCGGAAGGAGTCGTACTGCTGCTCCAGGCCGCGCACGACGTCGCCGACCTCGTCGTGGGTCGAGAGGTAGCGGTCGACCTCGGTCGAGGTGATCTCGGCGGCCTCACGGAGCTCGCTGAGGTCGACGGTGAGGTGTCCGCCGATCTCGACGTGCTCGAGCAGCACGAGCGCGGCCTGGGGGTACTCCATCTGCGCGAGGTAGTGCGGGATGTGCGCGACGAAGCCGAGCGCGTCGTGGCCCCACTCCCCCAGGCGGATCTCCAGCAGCGCCTGGGCGCTCGCCGGCACGCGGAGCTCGCCCTGCCACGGGCTCTCGCCCGGGACCAGCTCGGGACGGTTGGCGTGGGGCGTGATCGCGATCGGCCGCGTGTGCGGCACCGCCATGGGCACTGCCCCGAGGCCCACGACCCGGGTCACCCCGAAGTGCTCGACGACCTCGCGCACGGCGCGGGCGAAGGCCTCCCAGCGGATGTCGGGCTCGGGACCGGTGAGCAGCAGGAAGGGGGTGCCGCCGGTGTCCCGCAGCGCGCGCACCACCAGGCGCGGCGCCTCGTAGTCGGAGTAGTGGTCGCGGACGAACGACACCGGCGGGCGACGAGCGCGGTAGTCGTGCAGCGAGTCGACGTCGAAGGTCGCGACGACCTTGCCGTCGGAGAGCCCGTTGAGGTGCCGGGCGGCGAGCTCGGCCGACTTGCCCGCATCGAGGAATCCGGTGAGCACGCAGACGAGCGTGAGGTCGCCGTCCCCGGAGCGAGACACCTCTGCTCCGTCCACGATGTGCACGAGTCGTTCGACCATGGGGGAAGCCTAGTGACCGCGGGCCAGTGACCTGACACACACCCGCCCTGCTGGGCACGCATTGTTACTCAGGGGTAACCTGGGCGGACCCTGTCCCCGATCCACCTGGGAGTAGCCAGTGTCCCGTCCACAGCGTGAGGTCGTCTTCGTCGACGGCGTGCGCACACCGTTCGGCAAGGCCAAGGGCCAGTACGCCGAGACGCGCGCCGACGACCTCGTCATCAAGTGCATCCGCGAGCTGATGCGCCGCAACCCCTCCCTCCCGCCCGAGCGGGTCGACGAGGTCGCGGTCGCCGCCACGACCCAGATCGGCGACCAGGGCCTGACGATCGGCCGCACCGCCGCACTCCTCGCCGGGCTGCCGCAGAGCGTGCCGGGCTACTCGATCGACCGCATGTGCGCCGGTGCCATGACCGCGGTGACCAACACCGCGTCGGGCATCGCGTTCGGCGCCTACGACGTCGCCATCGCCGGCGGCGTCGAGCACATGGGGCGTCACCCCATGGGCGAGGGCGTCGACCCCAACCCGCGGATTCTCTCCGAGCGGATCGTCAACCCCGACGCGCTCGTGATGGGCAAGACCGCGGAGAACCTGCACGACCGCTACCCCACGATCACCAAGCAGCGCGTCGACGAGTACGCCGTGCGCAGCCAGCAGAAGACCCAGGCCGCCTACGACGCCGGCAAGATCCAGCCCGACCTGGTGCCGGTCGCCACCCGCTCGGCCGAGGCCGGCTGGGGCCTGGCGACGTACGACGAGCCCATGCGCCCCGAGACGACGCTCGAGTCGCTCGCCGGGCTCAAGACGCCGTTCCGCTCCCACGGCAACGTCACCGCGGGCAACGCGGCCGGCATCAACGACGGTGCCACCGCCGCCCTGCTCGCCGACGAGGGGACCGCGCGCGAGCTCGGCCTCCCGGTCAAGATGCGGCTGGTGACCTACTCGTTCGTGGGCGTCGAGCCCGAGGTGATGGGCGCCGGTCCCATCCCCGCGACCGAGAAGGCGCTCAGGCTCGCCGGCCTCACCATCGACGACATCCAGGCCTTCGAGGTCAACGAGGCCTTCGCCGTGCAGGTGCTGGCCTTCCTCGAGCACTTCGGCATCGCCGACGACGACGCCCGCGTGAACCCCTACGGCGGTGCGATCGCGATGGGTCACCCGCTGGCCTCGTCCGGCGTACGCCTGATGAACCAGCTGGCGCGCCAGTTCGAGGAGCGCCCCGAGGTCCGCTACGGCCTCACGACCATGTGCATCGGCATCGGCATGGGCGGCACCGTGATCTGGGAGAACCCCCACTGGACCGGCGCTTCGTCCGACTCGACGGGAGAGACCAAGTGAACGACTCCAGCATCTTCGAGCGCGCGCGGGCGATCGTCTCCGACGCCGAGCGCGTCACGCAGGCCCACCTGCGCACGGTCTCGCTGCCGGGCGTGACCTTCGGGCTCATCACCCTCGACAACGGTGAGGACCACACCAAGCCCAACACGTTCGGCCCCGCCTCGCTGCTCGCGCTCGACGCGGCGATCGACGCGGCTCTGGCCGACGAGTCGATCGACGCGATCGCGGTGACGGGCAAGCCGTTCATCCTCGCCGCCGGCGCCGACCTCACCTCGATCCAGGGCGGCGGCCCCGACGCCGTGCGCACCGTGGCCGAGCTGGGCCACGCGGTCTTCCGCAAGCTGGGCGAGGGCGGCAAGCCGTCGTTCGGCTTCATCAACGGGCTCGCGCTCGGCGGCGGGCTCGAGGTGGCGCTGCACTGCACCTACCGCACCGTCATGGACTCCGCCCCCGCCCTCGGACTGCCCGAGGTCATGCTCGGCCTGGTCCCCGGCTGGGGCGGCGCGTGGCTGGTGCCCAACCTCGTCGGCGCCGACAAGGCGGTCACGCTGATCGTCGAGAACCCGCTCAACCAGGGCAAGACCCTCGGCGGGCAGGCGGCGTACGACTTCGGGCTGGCCGACGCGGTCTTCGGCGGCGCCGACTTCCTCGAGCAGTCGCTGCTGTGGGCGGCCTCGGTCGTGCGCGGCGAGACGTCCGTCGAGCGGCCCGAGGTGGACCGCGGCGAGGCCTGGGACGCCGCGGTGAAGCGTGCCAAGGGCATCGTGGCCGCCAAGACCGGAGGTGCCTCGCCGGCCGCGGCCAAGGCGGTCGAGCTCATCGCCGCCGCCCGCGACAGCGACCGCGACGCCGGCTTCGCCGCCGAGGACGACGCGCTGGAGGCGATGTCGCAGACGGCAGAGCTGCTGGCCTCGCTCTACTCCTTCGACCTGGTGCAGAAGCGGGCCAAGCGGCCCGCCGGCGCGCCCGACAAGTCGCTGGCCCGCCCCGTGACCAAGGTGGGCATCGTGGGTGCGGGCCTCATGGCCAGCCAGCTGGCGCTGCTGTTCGTACGCCGCCTCGAGGTGCCGGTCGTGCTGACCGACCTCGACCAGGAGCGGGCCGACAAGGGCGTCGCCTACGTGCACGCCGAGATCGACAAGCTGCTCGCCAAGGGCCGGATCAACCAGGACAAGGCCAACCGCCACAAGGCGCTCGTGTCGGGCGAGACCGACAAGCAGGCCGCCTTCGGCGACGCCGACTTCGTCATCGAGGCCGTCTTCGAGGAGATGTCGGTCAAGAAGACCGTCTTCGCCGACGTGGAGAAGGTCGTGAGCGCGGAGTGCGTGCTCGCCACCAACACCTCCTCGCTGTCGATCACCGAGATGGCCGCCGACCTCGAGCACCCCGAGCGGGTCGTCGGCTTCCACTTCTTCAACCCGGTCGCGGTGATGCCGCTGCTCGAGATCGTCAAGGGCGACGCCACCGACGACGCGACGCTGGCCACCGCGTTCGCCACCGGCAAGGCGCTGAAGAAGACCTCGATCCTGGTCAAGGACAGCCCGTCCTTCATCGTGAACCGGCTGCTCGGTCGCTTCATGAGCGAGGTCGGCCGCATCGTCGACGAGGGCACGCCGGTCTCCGTGGCCGACAACGCCTTCGCCGGCATCGCGCCGATGCCGCCGTTCGTGCTGCTCTCGCTCGTCGGCCCGGCGATCGCGCTGCACAACAACGAGACGCTGAAGGGCGCGTTCCCCGAGCGCTTCTACGTCTCGCCCGCCCTCGAGCGCATCGTGGCCGCGCGCAAGCCGGCGTACTACGGCGCCGACGGCGCGCTCGACCCCGAGGTCGAGGCGATGCTCGTCGTGCCGGAGACGCCGGTCGTGCTGACCGCCGAGGAGGTGCGCGAGAAGACGCTCTCCGGCCTGGCCGAGGAGGCGCGCCTGATGCTCGACGAGGGTGTCGTGGCCGCGCCGCAGGACATCGACCTGGCGATGATCACCGGCGCCGGGTTCTCCTTCTGGAACGGCGGGCTGACCTTCATGCTCGACGTGCTGGGCATCTCGGAGAAGGCGACCGGCAAGCGCTTCCACTGATTCGCTGACCCGCCGCTGGGCGGTGCGTGAGGGGGATTCCCGGGCTCCGGAAGCCGCCTCACGCACCGCCCGTTGTCGTACGCCCGACGTGGCGGTGTGTGAGGCGGGTTTCTGGCCTGCAGAACCCGCCTCACGCACCGCCCGGCGGGGCGTTTCGCGCGTCCGACGAACCGATGTGCGTGGTGGGATCGTCGGTAGGGGTGACCCACTCCCACCCACGAGGAGCCACGCATGACCCGACGCGACCCGGCGGCCTTCGCCGAGTTCGTGGCCGCGCGGTCCGCGGCGCTGCACCGGACGGCGTACCTCATGGTCGGCGAACGCGGGCTGGCCCAGGACCTCCTGCAGGAGGCGCTCACCAAGACGTACGTCGCGTGGCCGCGGCTGCGCGACCCCGGCAAGGCCGAGGCCTACACGCGCAAGGCGATCACCACCACCGCGATCACGTGGTACCGCCGCCGCAGCTGGGGCGAGCGCCCCACGGCCGCCTTCCCCGAGCGCGAGCACGCCGACCACGTCGACGACCTGACCATCCGTGAGGTGCTGTGGGAGGCGCTACAGGCGCTGCCGCCGCGACAGCGGGCGGCCATCGTCCTCCGCTTCTACGAGGACCTCTCCGAGGCCCGCACCGCCGAGGTGCTCGGCTGCGCGCCCGGCACCGTCAAGAGCCAGGTCTCCGCCGGGCTCCGCAAGCTCCGCGACCACCTGGGCGAGCGCGCCGACGAGGCCGACCTGCCCCTGCACCTGCTGGAGGTGACCCGATGACCGGGCTGCTGACCGACCTCATGCGCGAGCGCGCCGACCACCTCGACGCCCCCTACCTCGACCTCACTGCGATCACCCGCACCGGCGAGCGGCGCGTGCGGCGACGTCGTACGGCGCTGGTGGGCGGCGCCGCGACGGCGGCTGCCCTCACCGTCCTCGTGCTGCCGGCGCTCGGAGGCGAGGGGCCGGCGCCGGCGCGCGACCTCGCTGCCGACGGCACCACGGCCGTGCCGAGCCCCCTCGCCTGGATCTCGGGCAGCACGCTGCACCGCGTCGGTCGGCCCGACACCGACCTCGGCGTCGACGTCCGTGCCTGGGTGTGGGTCGGCGACGACATCGCCTTCACCGACGCCGAGCGCCGGGTCAGGCTGTGGAGCGGCGACGCACTGGACGTCGTGGGACGCTCGGCCGCCGTCCCCCAGGACAAGCAGGAGCTCTTCTCCGACGGCACGCTCGTGGCCTGGCTCGGCGCCGACGGCGCGTGGCAAGCGCTCGACACGACGACC
Organism: Nocardioides sp. Soil774; assembly: GCF_001428125.1. Taxonomy (GTDB): domain Bacteria; phylum Actinomycetota; class Actinomycetes; order Propionibacteriales; family Nocardioidaceae; genus Nocardioides. The sequence goes on from NZ_LMSM01000005.1 coordinate 193,065, forward strand.
GGCGAGCTGACGTCGGACGGCGCCGGGCCCTACCGCTCCGACCCGACGCGGAGCCAGGTCACGGCCATCGACGGGTCCGTCGTCTACGGCCTCGACGCCCGCGGCGTCGTCGCGTGGGACACGACGGCGGGCCGCGTGGACGTCGTCGACCGCGACGCCGCGCGCGTGGTCATCGATGCCGAGGGCGGCGTGCTGCTGCGCGCCACGGGCGACGGCGACGCCCGCGTCGAGGGCGGCGGGCGCAACCTGGCCGTCACGGTCGACAGCTTCGCCAACCTCTCGGCGGACGGTGCCCACGTGGTGGCGGAGAGCGACGACGTGGGTGTCCTGCTCGACACCACCACCGGCGAGCGGCTCACCCTCGACACGGGCTTCGGCTGGTCGCTGCCGTTCCAGTGGGTCGACGACGACACGGTCGCGGTGCTGGCCTTCACCGGAGCCCGCACCGACGCCGTGGACCACCCCTTCCTGGTGGCGTGCACCGTCGCCGACGGCGCGTGCACCGACGCGCAGCCGCTCCCGACAGCCTTCCAGCTGCCCGTGGGCATCCACTTCGACCGATGAGGCGCGGCGGTCGGCGTACGGCTCGCTGCAGCGGTGCGTGAGGCGGGTTCTGGCACGTCAGGACCCGCCTCACGCACCGCTCGAGAGGGCGTACGTCGCTCAGCCCGCGTCGGCGGGACGCGTGTGCTTGTCGTACTCCCCGCGACCGAGGCGGCTGTGCGAGCGGCCGTAGGCGAAGTACACGACGAGGCCGATGACCATCCACACCAGGAACCGGACCCAGGTCTCGCCGATGAGGTTGAGCATCAGGTAGAAGCACAGCACCACCGAGGCCGTCGCGACCACCCACACTGCGGGCGTACGGAACGCGCGGGGCAGCTCGGGGCGCGTACGGCGCAGGACCAGCACGCCCACGCTGACCAGCATGAACGCGAAGAGCGTGCCGATGCTGACGAGGTCGCCGAGGGTGGCGAAGTCGACGAAGCCGGAGAGCAGGGCCACGCCGACGCCCGTGATCGCGGTGAGGCGGTACGGCGTGCCGAGGGTCGGGTGCACCTTGGCCAGGGAGGTGGGCAGCAGGCCGTCGCGGGCCATCGCGAACGCGACCCGGGTCTGGCCCATCATCAGGATCAGCACCACGACGGTGAGCCCGATGGTCGCGCCGACCGAGATCACGTTGCCGATCCACTGCACCCCGACCTTGTCGAAGGCGGTCGCCAGCGGTGCGGCGTCGTCGGGGTCGATGTCGGTGTAGGACTGCATGCCGGTGATGACCAGGCAGACCGCGATGTAGAGCACGGTGACGATGGCGAGCGAGCCGAGGATGCCGATCGGCACGTCGCGCTGCGGGTTCCTGGTCTCCTCCGCGGTGGTGGCCACCACGTCGAAGCCGATGAAGGCGAAGAACACGATCGCCGCGCCCGCCACGACACCGCCGATGCCGAAGACGGCCGGCTCGAGGCCGAAGAGCGAGGTGATGAGGGGCGACTGCCAGAAGCCGCCGTCGGCTCCGCTGGTGGGCTGGCTTGGCGGGATGAACGGCGTGTAGTTGGCCGTCTTGATGTAGCCGACACCCATCACGATGACGAGGGCGACGACGACCAGCTTGATCGCGACGATGACCTGGTTGATCCGGCTGGAGAGCTTGATGCCGCCGATCAGCACGCCGGCCACGAGGAGCGAGATGACGACGGCCGGGAGGTTGACGATGCCGTCACCGGCCGAGGCCAGCGAGGCAGGGATCTCGAGCGGCGTCCCCTCCAAGACGTTCTGGAGGTAGCCGGAGAAGCCCGCAGCGAGCGCGGAGGCACCGACGGTGAACTCGAGGACCAGGTCCCAGCCGATGATCCAGGCGACGAGCTCGCCGAAGGTGGCGTAGGAGAACGTGTAGGCGCTCCCCGCGACCGGCACCGTCGAGGCGAACTCGGCGTAGCAGAGCGCGGCGAGCGCGCACGCCAGGCCGGCGATCAGGAACGAGATCGCGATGGCGGGCCCGGCGTTGGTCGCAGCGACCAGGCCGGTGTAGACGAAGATGCCGGCGCCGATGATGACGCCCACGCCGAAGACCGTGAGGTCGAGGGCGCCGAGGTTCTTCTTCAGCCGGTGCTCCGGCTCCTCGGTCTCCGCGATGGACTGCTCGACTGACTTGGTGCGGAACAGGCTCATGGCGGCAACCTAGCCGCGCGGGCGTCTACCCGCGAGTCACCCGACGCCTCAGGGGTGGCCGGCCACCCGGGCGACCTCGACCGGGTCGTCGCCGTCCAGCGCCGTGACGGCCTCGACGACGTCGCGTGCGATCGTCTGCGCATCGAGCCCGATGCGAGCCAGGATGGCGTCGCGCTTGGCGTGGTCGAGGAACTCCTGCGGGACGCCGTGGAGGTGGAACGGCGTGTGGACGTCGGCGTCGTTGAGGGTCTGGAGCAGCACCGCGCCGCACCCGCCGACCCGGCCGTTGTCCTCGACGCTGACCACGAGGCGGTGCTCGCGGGCCAGCTCGATGATCGCCGGGTCGACCGGCTTGACCCAGCGCGGGTCCACCACGGTGACGCCGATGCCCTGCGCGGTCAGGCGCGAGGCGACCTCGACCGCCGTGGTCGCCATCGACCCGACGGCCACGATGAGGACGTCCTGGGCGCCCTCGCGGACCAGCACGTCGGTGCCGCCGGCGCGACCGATCGCGGGGACGTCGGCGGGCGGCGGGCCCTTGGGGAAACGTACGACGGTGGGCGCGTCGTCGACCTCGACGGCCTCGTCGAGCAGCTCGTGGAGCCTCGTGACGTCGCGCGGGGCGGCGAGCCTCAGGCCGGGCACGACCTGGAGGATCGACATGTCCCACATGCCGTTGTGGCTGGCACCGTCGTCGCCGGTGACCCCGGAGCGGTCGAGCACGAACGTCACCCCGCACCTGTGCAGCGCGACGTCCATCAGCACCTGGTCGAAGGCGCGGTTGAGGAAGGTGGCGTAGACCGCGAAGACCGGGTGCATCCCGCCCATCGCGAGGCCGGCGGCCGAGGTGACGGCGTGCTGCTCGGCGATGCCGACGTCGAAGGTGCGCTCGGGGAACTTCTGCGCGAAGACGTCGAGGCCGACCGGGTGCATCATCGCGGCGGTGATCGCGACGACGTCCTCGCGGCGCTCACCCAGCTCGACGATCGCCTCGGAGAAGTGGTCGGTCCAGATCTTGCCCTTGGGCTTCTCCGCCCCGGTCTGCACGTCGAACGGGCCGGGCGCGTGGAACTGGTCGGCCTCGTGGCGCAGGGCCGGGTCGTAGCCCTGTCCCTTGCGGGTGAGGGCGTGCACGATCACCGGTCCGCCGAAGCGCTTGGCCTTGGTCAGCGCCTGCTCCATCGCGGCGCGGTCGTGGCCGTCGACCGGGCCGACGTACTTCAGGCCGAGGTCCTCGAACAGGCCCTGCGGGGCGAGCGCGTCCTTCATGCCCTTCTTGACCGCGTGCAGCGCGTCGTAGGCGGCGTGCCCGACGCCGGGCACCTGGTTGAGCCGCTTCTTCACCAGGTCGAGCACCTGCTCGTAGCGCGGGTTGGTGCGCAGCGTGGTGAGCGCGGTCGCCAGCCCACCGATGGTCGGGGTGTAGGAGCGCTCGTTGTCGTTGACCACGATCACGAGCCGGCTCGAGCGCGCGATCGCGATGTTGTTGAGCGCCTCCCAGGCCATGCCCCCGGTGAGCGCACCGTCGCCGATCACGGCGACGACGTGGCGGTCCTCGCCCTTGATGGCGTAGGCCTTGGCGAGGCCGTCGGCGTAGGACAGCGAGGTGGAGGCGTGGGAGTTCTCCACGATGTCGTGCTCGGACTCGGCCTGGCTGGGGTAGCCGCTGAGACCGCCCTCCTTGCGCAGGGTGGAGAACTCGGCGTGCCGCCCGGTGACGAGCTTGTGGACGTAGGACTGGTGGCCGGTGTCGAAGACGACGCGGTCGCGCGGGGAGTCGAAGACCCGGTGGATGGCCAGCGTGAGCTCGACGACACCGAGGTTGGGACCCAGGTGCCCTGAGTTGGTCGCCACCGTGCGGATCATCACGTCACGGATCTCGGCGGCGAGCTCGTCGAGCTGCTCCGCCGAGAGTCCGCGGAGGTCGCGCGGGGAGCCGATCGAGTCGAGGAGTGCCATGGGGCCTGAGTCTATTTCATGCCAGGTCAACCACGGCCACCGACGGCTCGTGCAGGCTGCCCAGCCACACCCGGCCGTCGTGCTCCCGCACGCCGGTGACCATGTGGTAGCCGGGGTCCGCGAGGTCGACGTCGTGGACGAGACGACCGTCGTCGTCGTAGGCCTGCACGCGGATCGTGCGCTTCGGCTTGGGCTGGAGCGCCTCGGGGATGCGGGTGACCGCCCGGCGCAGCACCATCGGGGCCGACCCGAGGCGCTCGACCAGCGGGTCGACCGGGCTGGCGATCGTGACCCACACGAGTCCGTCGCTGCCACGGCTGATGTTGTCGGGATAGCCCGGCAGGTCGGTCACGAGGTGGTCGCGCTCCCCCGCCCGCGCCCCGGTGAGCCAGAGGCGTACGACGCTGCGTCCACGCGTCTCGGCCACGCAGACGAACGACTCGTCCGCGGCCAGGGCCACGCCGTTGGCGAAGGCGAGGCCCTCCAGCACCACCGTGACCGTGCCGTCCGGGTCGCGCCTCACGAGACGGCCGGTGCGCGTGTCCTGGACGAAGTCGTCCTTCCACTGCTGCACGCCGTAGTGCAGCGAGGAGTCGCTGAACCAGATCGTCCCGTCGTTCGCGACCGCGGCGTTGTTGCAGAACCTCATCGCCCGGCCGTCGAGGCGGTCGAGCAGGACCTCCACGGCGCCGGTGGCCGGGTCGACGTCGAGCAGGCCGCGCTCGGCGTCGCAGACGAGCAGATGCCCGTCGCCCAGCAGCTCGATGCCCAGGGGACGGCCGCCGGTGTCGGCGACCCGGCGCGTGCTGCCGGTCGCGGGATCGAGCGCCCAGAGCGCGCCGTCCTCGGTGCCGGTGAAGACGGTGCCGTCCGCAGCGACGACGACGTCCTCGGCGCCCATCGCCGGGACTGGGTGGACGGTGAGGGCCTGGCGCGAGTCGGTCATGGCGCCATGCTGGCGTAGAGCGGGCTGTCGAGGAAGGCCGGCACGATGTCGGTCGCCGCCGAGGTCAGGTCGAGACCTCGGGCGACGTGGGGGTCGACGAAGACGATCTGCCGGCCCTCGCGGCAGTCGATGTCGGCGTCGGTGAGCTCGGTCGCCGCCACGAACACCTGCGCCAGGTCCCACGTGCCGTTGGCGTCGCGGTGGTCGACGACGAACTCCTCGAAGAGGTGCAGCGCGCCTCGTGGGAGCCGCACGCCGGTCTCCTCCTCCAGCTCGCGGTGCGCGGCGGACACGAAGTCCTCGCCCGGGTCGACGTGCCCGCCCGCCAGGCCCCACTTCTCGGGGTCGATGCGCGGGTGCTCGTCGCGCTCCTGCAGCAGGATCCAGCCGCGCGGGTCGACCAGGACGACGCTGGCGAAGCGCAGCGGGTCGGGGCCCGGGTCGAACGGGTGCGCGGCCGTCCACGCACTCAGGTGCGGCTCGACGAGCGCGGTCGACGGCACCAGCGCGAGGTCGGGCAGCGCGGCCGGGTCGACGAACACCATCTGCCGGCCCTCGTGGCACTCGACGTCGCGGTCGCTGAGCGTCGTACGCGCGACGAAGGCGTGGAACCAGAAGGTGCCGCGGTCCTAGGTGACGAGCTCGAACCGGCCCAGGTCGGTGAGGTCGTCCGGCGCGACGACCACCCCGGTCTCCTCGGCGAGCTCACGCACCGCACCCTCGACGGGCCGCTCGTCGCCCTCGAGGCCGCCGCCGGGGAAGCACCACAGGTCGGGCCACGCCGGCGCGTGCTCGTCACGCTCCTGCATGAGCACCCGCCCGCGCGGGTCGACGAGGGTCACCTGGACGAAGTCGGTGCGGACGTCGGTTGGGGACATCCGCCGACCCTAGTCAGCCCTCACATCCGCACCCGGTAGCGACGCCCGCGCAGAGCGTCCTCGACCAGCCCGACCTCGCGGCGTACGGCGAGCAGGCGGGCGTCCTCGAGCTGGAAGGTCTGCACCGCCGCCAGGACGACGGCCTCGTCGGCCACGTCCTTGAGGTCGCCACGGATCTCGCTCAGCCCGCGGCGCGTGGCGAGCTGCTGCGCCTCGACGTGGAGCACCGCGAAGCGGGCCAGGACCACCACGTGACGGCGCAGACCGGGGAAGCGGCGGTAGTCGGGCGGGCACAGGTCGAGGAGCCAGCTGGCGGCGGTCGCCTCCCAGTCGGGCGCGTCCGGCGGCCGGACCTGCCGCGGCCACCCGGGCGGGGCGACCCCGCGGTGGCCGGGCGGTGGCGTCGCCCGTTGCGGGGGGCGCGGTGCCGGGAACATCCCGTCAGTGTATCGAACATGTGTTCGACACGTGGCCTCAGGTCAGGCCGAGCGCGATCTCCACGGCGGCCAGGTCGGGGTCGCGCAGGCCGGTGGAGTCGTGGCGCCACCAGACCTCGGGATAGACCACCCGCCCGGTCAGCCAGTCGGGCCGGTCGCTGAGCACGACGACCTGGAAGGCGGGCGCCGGCACGCGCCGCGACGGTGCCTCGAAGCCGTGGGTCGACGCGGGCTCGAAGCCGCGGCTGCCGTAGAACGCAGGGCTTCCCTCCAGGAAGAGCAGCGGAAGGCCCAGCCCGCGAGCGGCCTCGACGGCCGCCGCGACGAGGGCGGTCCCGATCCCGCTCCGCTGGTGCTGCGGGGCCGTGCTGAGCGGCGAGAGCATGCACGCCGACGCCAGCTCGCGCCGTGCGTCGACCCAGCAGCGGCTCACCCCGACGTGGCCGACGACGCGACCCTCGACCAGCGCGACCCGCTCGGCCAGCAGGTGCTCGCCAGCCCGCACGTCGGCCCACAGATCGGCGACCCGGTCGCCGTGGGCGGCCGCCTCGGCGCCGAACGCGGCGCGGATGACACCCAGCACGTCGTCGGCGTCCTCCGGCTCGGCGGGGCGGATCTCCACGCGGGGCCCAGGAGTGCTCACCGGCGCCACGCTAGCGACCGATGCGCTCGCGCAGGCCCGCGGCGAGCCCGACCACGGTCATCGCGTCCACCAGGCCGCCGAGCGACATCGCGAGACGCCGGTGCCGCACCGGCGCCATCCGCAACCGCAGGTGCACGCGGGTGCCGCCGGCCCCGACGGGCAGGAGGCGCAGGCACCAGGTGAGGTCCGTGCTGCCCCGCGTCGAGGTGTAGAGCAACGTGCGCGGCGCGTCGATCGCGGCGAGCGTGAACGTCGCGTCCGCTCCGCCCCAGTCAGGGACGACGTCGCCGACCTCGTACTCGAGGAGCCGCGGCTCGAGGTGACGGAGCGCCCGCCGCCCCGGAGGCACCAGACGCTCGATCCGGGCCGGGAGGTACCACCCCGCCCGGCGCTTGCCGAGCTGCACCAGCCACGGCCAGACCTCCCCCGGCGCTGCGTCGAGGTCGAAGGCACGGTCCATGACGACGTCGGCGGCGACGAGCTCGTCGCCGGGCAAGGTCACGGCGCGCTCCGCCGCCGTCGGCGCCGCCCAGTCCGACATGCGACCTCCTCAGCCGGCCAGGAAGGACCAGCGCACCTCGCGCTCGTCGTTGTCGACATTGAGGTCCACCAGGCAGATGCTCTGCCAGGTGCCGAGGGCGAGCCGGCCCCCGAGCACGGGCACGGTGCAGTGGGGCGGCACGACCGCCGGCATCACGTGCGAGCGACCGTGCCCCGGTGAGCCGTGGCGGTGCCGCCAGCGGTCGTCGGCGGGCAGCAGGTCGCCGAGCGCCGCGAGCAGGTCGTCGTCGGAGCCGGCGCCGGTCTCGATGATCGCCAGACCCGCGGTGGCGTGCGGCACGAAGACCTGCAGCAGCCCGTCGCCGCGTCCGGACACGAAGTCCGCGGCGTCGCGGGTCAGGTCGAGCACGACCTGGTCGCCGCCGGTGCGGTAGGTGCGGGTCTCACTCTCCATCGCGCAGCGCCTGCTCGATGCGCTCGACCTTGGCGCTCATCTGCCCGACGTGCCCGGGCCGGATGTCGGCCTTGAGCACGAGACCGACGCGGGGCGACACCTCGGCGACGACGTCCACGGCCCGCTTCACCACGGCCATCACCTCGTCCCACTCCCCCTCGATGTTGGTGAACATCGCGTTGGTCTCGTGGGGCAGCCCGGACTCGCGGACCACGCGTACGGCGGCAGCGACCGCCTCGGTGACGGACCCGCTCGGGTCGTGGGCGACGGGAGAGATCGAGAAGGCAACCAGCATGCCTGCGAACCTAGCGCGCCACGCCCGTTCAGGCGTTGGCGCCCGGCTCGGGCAGCGCCCCCTGCGGGTCGTCGGTGCCGCCCTGGCAAGTGACGCCGAACTCCGGCGCCGTGTGCCCGTCGCCGTACTCCTCGAGGAAGAGTCCCAGCCGCTCGTCGTCGGGCCCGTCCAGCCCGAGCTGCACACCCCACACGGTCACGACCACCGGCGCGTCCAGCCCGGCATACGGCGACATGATCCCGTTGTCGGGCAGCTGGGCGGCGAGCTGCTCGACGTCGTCGGCGGCCAGGTCGGGGTCGTGGGTGATCCAGACCGCGCCGTGCTCCAGGTCGTGCACCGCGTTCTCGTCGCGCACCGGCTCGTCGTAGACGCCGCAGTCGAGCCAGATCGGGGCGTGGGACCCGCCGACCGGCGGCGACTGCGGGTAGAGCACGTCGAGCGTCGTGTGGGAGCGGTCCGGGACGTCAAAGGTCCGCACCGCGCTGAGGTCGAGGACACGCTGCGCCGTCTCGCCCCCGCGGATCACCCGGTCGACCAGCGGCGCGGCCAGCGCGGCGCCCATCACCAGGACAGCCGCGACGGTCGCCAGCACCAGCGGCAGGCGCTTGGCTCCACCCTCGCGCGGAGCGTCGGCTGCCGGCGGCTGCTCCACCGCGGGCGCCAGCTCGTCGGGCGGGGTCGCGTCGCTCACGGCGTCAGGCTACCGGCGCAGTGGCAGCCCAACGTCGGGTCGGTCCCGGAGCCGTCTCAGGCGAGCGCGGCCCGTACGACGTCCGCGCGGGCGTCGTACTCAGCCTGCGGGATGTTCGGGAGCATGTCGGCCCAGACCGGCAGGTTCGACCCGCGCAGCTCCAGGACGCCGAGGGGACGCGCGAGGACGTTCACCGAGAGGTGCCCGCCGCCGTTCTCCCACTTGCTGACCTGGACGTTGCCGACCCCCGGGAGGGCGCGCAGGGCGCGGTAGGTGCGACGGATGAGGCGGCCCAGCTCCTCGTCGGCGGTCTCGTCGAGGTCGTCGAGGCGTTCGTGGTCACGGGCGACCACGTTGGCCACGAACAGCAGGCTTGTGCCGCCCGGACGGATCACCGCCAGCCGTTGTCCGACGTGGAGGACGACGTCCTCGCGGGCGAGGGCCTTGCAGGTGCCACAGGCGTCGGGTGTCCGCTCGCGGGACGGCTCGGGCACGACCCGAGCGCCGATCGGCTTCGCCGTCAGGCCTTCGCGCTCGAAGGGGAAGACCTCCCAGCCCGTCATCGGGCCGAGCGGCGGCCGGCCGGCCGCGTCCAGGTGGTCCTGGACGCGGCCGCGCCACACCTCTGCCGGATCGGTCACGCGCGCAGCAGGTTGCGCAGGACGTACTGCATGATCCCGCCGTTGCGGTAGTAGTTCGCCTCGCCGGGGGTGTCGATGCGCACGACGGCGTCGAACTCCACGTCTCCGGCCGTGACCTTCACCGTGCGGGGCGTGGTGCCGTCGTTGAGCTGCTCGATCCCGGTGATGGAGAACTCCTCCTCACCGGTGAGACCCAGCGACTCGGCCGTCTCGCCCTCGGGGAACTGCAGCGGGATGACACCCATGCCGATGAGGTTCGAGCGGTGGATGCGCTCGTAGGACTCCGCGATGACCGCCTTCACGCCGAGCAGCGCCGTGCCCTTGGCTGCCCAGTCGCGCGACGAGCCCGAGCCGTACTCCTTGCCCGCCAGCACGACGAGCGGGGCGCCCGCGGCCTGGTAGTGCTCGCTCGCCTCGTAGACGCTCGTGACCTCGCCGCCGGCGGTGAAGTCACGCGTCACGCCACCCTCGGTGCCCGGCGCGAGCTGGTTGCGCAGGCGGATGTTGGCGAACGTGCCGCGGATCATGACCTCGTGGTTGCCGCGGCGCGAGCCGTAGGAGTTGAAGTCACGCTGCTCCACGCCGTGCTCGGCGAGGTAGCGACCGGCCGGGCTGTCCTTCTTGATCGCGCCGGCCGGGCTGATGTGGTCGGTCGTGACCGAGTCGCCCAGCTTGAGCAGCACCCGGGCGCCGGCGATGTCGGTGACCGGCTCCGGCTCCTGCGGCATGCCGTCGAAGTAGGGAGGACGGCGCACGTAGGTGGACTCGGGGTCCCACTCGAAGGTGTTGCCCTCCGGCGTGGGCAGAGACTGCCAGCGCTCGTCGCCCTTGAAGACGTCGGCGTAGGACGAGCCGAACATGTCGGCCGTGATGGCCTGGGCGATCGTGGTCTCGATCTCCTGCGGGCTCGGCCAGATGTCCTTGAGGTAGACGTCGTTGCCGTCGGTGTCCTGGCCGAGCGGGTCGCCAAACAGGTCGACGTCCATCGAGCCAGCCAGGGCGTACGCCACGACCAGCGGCGGGGACGCGAGGTAGTTCATCTTCACGTCCGGGTTGATCCGGCCCTCGAAGTTGCGGTTGCCCGAGAGCACCGAGACGACGGCGAGGTCAGCCTCGTTGACGGCGGCGGAGACCTCCGGGATGAGCGGGCCGGAGTTGCCGATGCAGGTGGTGCATCCGTAGCCGACGAGGTTGAAGCCGAGCTTGTCGAGGTAGGGCGTCAGGCCGGAGCGGTCGTAGTAGTCCGAGACCACCTTGGAGCCCGGCGCGAGCGAGGTCTTGACCCACGGCTTGCGGGTCAGGCCCTTCTCGACGGCCTTCTTGGCGAGCAGGGCCGCGCCGATCATCACCGACGGGTTGGAGGTGTTGGTGCACGAGGTGATCGCGGCGATCACGACGGCGCCGTGGTCGATCTCGACCTCCTGGCCGTCGAGCGAGATGCGCGTCGGCTTGCTGGCGCGCCCGGCACCGTGCGGGGCGTCGGCGTGCACGGGCTTGCCGTTGCCGCCCTCGTGGCTCGGCGAGTCGGAGGCCGGGAAGGACTCCTCGACGGCCTCGTCGTAGCCGGTCGCCTCGGCGGCGTCGTCGGGGTCGGTGTCACCCTCGTCGACGTAGTCGACCAGCGCGGCGCGGAAGGAGTCCTTCGCGGCGGAGACCTCGACGCGGTCCTGCGGGCGCTTGGGCCCGGCGAGCGAGGGGACGACGGTGGAGACGTCGAGCTCGAGGCGCTCGCTGTAGCGCGGCTCCGCGCTCGGGTCGTGCCACAGGCCCTGCTCCTTGGCGTAGGCCTCGACGAGCGCGAGCTGCTCCTCGGAGCGGCCGGTGAGGCGCAGGTAGTCGACGGTCTGGTCGTCGATCGGGAAGACCGCGATGGTCGAGCCGAACTCGGGGCTCATGTTGCCGATCGTGGCGCGGTTGGCCAGCGGCAGCGCGGAGACGCCCTCGCCGTAGAACTCGACGAACTTGCCGACCACGCCGTGCTCGCGGAGCATCTCGGTGATCGTGAGCACGAGGTCGGTGGCGGTCGAGCCGTCGGGCAGCTCGCCCGAGAGCTTGAAGCCGACCACGCGCGGGATCAGCATGGAGACCGGCTGGCCGAGCATGGCCGCCTCGGCCTCGATGCCGCCGACGCCCCAGCCGACCACGCCGATGCCGTTGACCATCGTGGTGTGGGAGTCGGTGCCGACGCAGGTGTCGGGGTAGGCCACGCCGTCGCGCACCATCACGACGCGCGCGAGGTGCTCGATGTTGACCTGGTGCACGATGCCGGTGCCCGGCGGGACGACCTTGAAGTCGTCGAACGCGCCCTGGCCCCAGCGCAGGAACTGGTAGCGCTCGCGGTTGCGCTCGTACTCGATCTCCACGTTGCGCTCGAACGCGTCGGCGGAGCCGAAGACGTCGGCGATCACCGAGTGGTCGATGACCATCTCGGCCGGGGCGAGCGGGTTGATCTTGGTGGCGTCGCCGCCGAGCTCGGCCATCGCCTCGCGCATGGTGGCGAGGTCGACGACGCAGGGCACGCCGGTGAAGTCCTGCATGATCACGCGCGCCGGCGTGAACTGGATCTCCTGGTCCGGAGCGGCGCTGGCGTCCCAGCCGGCGATCGCCTTGATGTGGTCGGCGGTGATGTCCGCGCCGTCCTCGGTGCGGAGCAGGTTCTCCAGCAGCACCTTCAGCGAGAAGGGCAGGCTCTCGACGTCGAGGCCCTCACCCTTCACCGCGTCGAGGCGGTAGATCTCGTAGGACTGTCCGTCCACGTCCAGGGTGCTCTTGGCACCGAAGCTGTCCTGACTGGCCATCAGCCACATCTCCTCGGGAGTTCGCGGGTCTGCGTCCATCTTGCCGTCGCAGGTGGAGGGACGGGAAGGAGGGGCGACCCAGGGTTCTGACGTCGCAATATCTTGACGTCAAGATAACACACCGGGCTACGGTGCCGTCGTGCCGGCACTCCTGCACCTCAACGGTCCCTCCGGCGTCGGCAAGTCGACGCTCGCCCGGGCGCACGCCGCCGCACACCCCGGCACGCTGCTCTGCGACATCGACGAGCTGAGGTCCTGGGTGTCGGGCTGGGAGGACGACTTCATCGGCACCGGCGAGGCCGTGCGCGCCTCAGCCCTCGCCCTGCTCACGGCCTACCTCGGCACCGGACGTGACGTGGTGCTCCCCCAGCTCATCGTCACGCCCGCCCAGGTCGAGCGGTTCGAGGCCGCCGCGGCGGCGGCAGGAGCGACGTACGTCGGCGTGGTGCTGGACGCGGCCCCCGACGTGCTGCTGCAGCGGCTGCACGCGCGTCCGGTCACCCCTGTCACCGCCGTGGTCGCGCGGATCATCGAGGAGCGCGGCGGCGACGCACTGGTCCTCGAGGGCAGGGAGCAGCTGCTGCAGCTCGCGGCGGAGAAGGGCTGGACGGTCATCGACACCTCCGACCGCGATGCGGCTCTGGCCGGCCTCGCCCGCCTCCGTCGCTGACCTCAGCCGATGCCGGCCATCTGGTCGAGGCGCTGCAGCAGGTCGTGGGCGGCGAGCTCGACCTCCGCGTGCGCGACGGCATCCGTGTTCACGGCGTAGGTGGCCATGTCGCCCCGCCTGCTCCTCCAGGCCTCAGAAGCCCAGCACCTTGCCGAACGCCGAGAAGAAGGTGTCGAACACCTTGGCGATCGGGTTGCTGGGCCCGTCGGCGCTGGACTTCTGCCAGAAGAGCGGGTGGGCGCCGGTGAACTCGTCGTCGACGAGTGGCGTCCTGCCCCACAGGTAGGGCCAGAACACCTCCGTCCGGTTCACGCCCACGACGAGGCGGGAGTCGAAGCCCATCACCAGGTGCTGCTCCATCCTCGTGGACCGGCCCTGCGGGTTGGTCGCGGCGACGTCTCCGCTTCCCTGCACGATCAGGCTGCCGGTGCCGGCGAACAGGATGTAGCGCACCTGCCACGTCGCCAGCGACTGGATCCCCCACCGCCACCGCGTCTGCAGGTCCGGTGTGCCGATGACGCCGACGACGTGCCGTGGACGCATCACCAGTCCTGGGTGATCGGTGAAGTCGATGCGCATGAGGTAGGAGTCGGGGTCGTCGGGGGTGGCCAGCGTCGCCGAGGTGTGGCCCCCGTCCCCCGTGACCCGGCTCAGTCCGTAGAGCCCGGCTGCGAAGCTGACGAAGGGCGAGGACCAGTCGTAGAGGAGCCGGCTGCGGACCGCTCCCTGGACCGGACGCACGTGCTCAGATCGGGCGGACAGCACCTCACCCTCGTCCAGCCGGACCGTCAGGGTCCGCTCGGCGGCACCGGAGCGGAGCGCGGCACCCGCGTGGTCGGAGTCCGCGGCCAGGTGGATCGGGTTGTGCGCCCGCCTCACCAGGGGCATCAGCACGAAGTAGCTGACGACCCGCAGGACCCCGGGCATCAGCACGAGGAGGAGAGCGGTCCACACCAGCCACCTCCACGACCGCGCCCAGACGTTGACGACCTGTCCCGCCCAGGAATCCTGCGCCTCCCGCAGTCCCTGCTCCTCGGCGGTCGTCTGGGCCAGCTCGGATCTTGTGTTGTCGATCTCCCTCTTCTCGGGGGCGAGACCGCCGTCCTCGCCGAGCTGCTCGAGCTTCTGCTCGTCGGTGAGGTTGGGGTCCTCGAGGACGGCTGCGTCGGCCTCGGCCGCGGCGACGTTGCGCTGGAACGTGGCGAGCGCCTCCTCGGCCCCCTCCAGCGCCCTCTGCGCGTCCTCGCACGGGTTCGGCCCGATCGGCGACAGCTTCTCCGGCACGCTCTCCAGCGTGGTGCAGACATCTCCCTGCAGGCCCTCGACCTCAGACTCCTGGTCGGAGATCCGGCGTCGCCCGTCGGCGACCTCCGCGCCGATCTCGGCCGTCAGGGACTCAGTGGCCTTGCTCTGGGCTTCTGAGTACGTGCTCTCGAGCTCCGTCAGCTCGTCCTGCAGACGCGCGCGTTCCTGCGCCACGTCCGAGAGCCGGTCCCGCTCCGCCTCGGCCTCACGGAGCACCGGGACCAGGGCCGACGTCAGCAGCACGCCGAGGAACAGGGTGAGCACCACGGCCGCGAAGAGCCCGACCTTCTTCAGGGCGAAGCCGAGGACAGCCGAGACGAGACGCACGGGCGCGATCGTAGTTGCGACCTACGACTGTCCGGGGCCGACTCTCCTCAGGAGCGCCACGCACTCCACGTGGTGGGTCATCGGGAAGAGGTCGAAGGCGCGGATCGCGGTGAGCTCGTAGCCGTGCTCGGCGAAGATCGCGATGTCGCGCCCGAGGGCGGCCGGGTCGCAGGCGACGTACGCCACCGCGCGGGGGCGACGGTCGACGACCTGCTCCACGACGGCACGCTTCGCACCCTCGCGCGGCGGGTCGAGCACGACCAGGTCGAACGGCTCGTCGTAGCCCTCGCGCAGCACCGACTCGGTGGGCCCGCACTCCACGACCGCGCCCTCGAGCGCGGAGAGGTTGGCCCGCGCGTGCTGCGACGCCGAGCGGTCGCCCTCGACGGCCACCACGCGGGCGCCGGTGACCTCGCCGACGAAGCGGGCGAACAGGCCGACACCGGCGTAGAGGTCGAGCGCCCGCTCCCCCGGCTGCGGCGCCAGCAGCTCGAGGACGGTCTCCACCAGCACCCGCGGGGCCTCGGGGTGGACCTGCCAGAAGCCGTCGGCGGCCACGGTGAAGGGGTGGGACGTCTCACCCCGGGTGACATCGTGGGTGAGGATGTCTCGTGACGGGCGCGGGGCGCCCTCCTCGACCACGGCGCCGTCGACCGCGTCGCGCGGGCGGGCTCCCTCCGCGGCGATCAGGCAGTCGTCGATCGGCACGAGCCGGTGCGAGCGGTGGGCCCGCATGGCGGGCTGCCCGTCCGGCAGTGCGGCGTAGCGCTGGCGCGTACGCCACCGCAGCCCGTCGTCGGGTCGGCCCGGGACCGGGACCGCCTGGACCTCGAGACCGGCGACGAGCGGCGACCCGGCGTCCAGGCGGCCGAGGCGCACCAGCTGCTCGCGCACCACCGCGGTCTTCAGCGCGCGCTGCGCGGGCACGGCGACGTGCTGGAAGTCGCAGCCTCCGCACAGCCCGGGACCGGCGACGGGGCACGGCGCCTCGACGCGGTCGGGCGAGGCTTCCACCACCGACACGGCGTCTCCGCGCCAGAAGCGGTCACCGTCGGTGCCCTCGGTGATCTCCACGACCACTCGCTCGCCGGGGATCGCGTGCCGGACGAAGACGACGCGGGACTCGGGCTCGGGCAGCCGGGCGACGCAGTGGCCGCCGTGGGCGACCGGCCCGACCTCGGCCTCGAAGCGCTCCCCGACGCGGGAGCGGCCCCGGGCCTTGCGGGGGCGGTGGTGGTGGCGGCTCATACGTCGTCTGCCTGCCGGGAGCGGCGCGAGGTGACGCGACCCCGGCGGAGGTCGCCGGCGTGCACGCGGGCCTCGTCACGCTTCTCGCGCTCCTGCGCTACCTGCGAGGAACGCAGCTGGTAGGGCACGGAGATGACCATCACGCCTGGCGTGAACAGCAGGCGACCCTTGAGCCGGAGGGCGGTCTGGTTGTGGAGCAGCTGCTCCCACCACCGGCCGACGACGTACTCCGGGATGTAGACCGCGACGACGCCGCGCGGGCTGCCGCGGCGGATCTCCTGGGTGTACTCCACGATCGGGCGCACCACCTCGCGGTAGGGCGAGTGCAGCACCTTGAGCGGGATGTCGAGGTGCCGCTCGTCCCACTCCTCGAGGAGCCGGTTGGTGGCCTTGGTGTCGATGCCGACGTAGATCGCCTCCAGCACGTTGGGCCGGGTGGCGCGGGCGAAGGCGAGGGCGCGCAGGGTGGGCTTGTGGAGCTTGGAGGCGAGCACGATCGCGTGGACCCGCGTCGGCATCACCTTGTCCTGCTCGTCGGCGGCCAGCTCCAGCTCGACGCGCGCGTAGTGGCGTCCGATCGCCTGCATGAGCATGAAGAAGAACGCCATCGCGAGGATCGTGATCCACGCGCCGTGGACGAACTTGGTCAGCAGCACGATCACGAGCACCACGGCCGTCATGCCGAGGCCGAAGGTGTTGATGGCGCGCGAGCGCATCATCCGCCGGCGCACGGCCGGGTCGCGCTCGGTCTGCAGGTGCCGCGTCCAGTGGCGGATCATCCCGAGCTGGCTCAGGTTGAACGACACGAAGACGCCCACGATGTAGAGCTGGATGAGCTTGGTGGTCTCGGCGTCGAAGAGCCAGATCAGCAAGGCCGACATGGCAGCGAGGAACACGATGCCGTTGCTGTAGGCCAGCCGGTCGCCCCGCGAGCCGAGCGAACGGGGCGCCAGGCCGTCCTGGGCCAGGATCGAGCCGAGCACCGGGAAGCCGTTGAACGCGGTGTTGGCCGCCAGCACCAGGATGATGCCGGTGACGGTGACGACGAAGTAGAAGCCCGGCGGGAAGTGGTCGAAGACCCCGGCCGCGATCTGGGCGATCACCGGGTGCTGCTCGTAGCCGTCGGGCAGCGCGCCGCCGGACGACGTACGCAGGCGCTCGAGCTCGTGCGGGTCGACGTAGCGGATCGCCATCTGCTTGGCGAGGACGATCACGCTCATCATCATCGTGATCGCGATGAGGCCAAGCATGAGCAGCGTCGTCGCCGCGTTGCGGCTCTTGGGCTTGCGGAAGGCGGGCACGCCGTTGCTGATGGCCTCGACGCCGGTGAGGGCCGCGCAGCCCGACGAGAAGGCCCGCGCCAGCAGGAACATCAACCCGACCTGGGTCAGCGGCTCGTCCCAGCCGGGCTGCGGCTGGATCACCAGCCCGGCGCTCTCGGCCTGCGGCAGGTCGCCGGTCAGCAGCCGCAGCAGCCCGTAGGCGCACATGCCGAGGATGGCGACCATGAAGAGGTAGGTCGGCACGGCGAAGAAGGCGCCGGACTCCCGCACACCGCGCAGGTTCATCGCCGTCAGCACGACGACGGCGACCACCGCCACGGTCGCCTCGTGCCCGATGAGCCCGTTGATGGCGCCCGCGGCGTACTGCGCGGCCGACGAGATCGACACCGCGACCGTCAGGACGTAGTCGACCAGGAGCGCGCTCGCGACGGTGACGCCTGCGTTGCGCCCCAGGTTGACGGTGGCGACCTCGTAGTCACCCCCGCCGGAGGGGTAGGCGTGCACGGTCTGGCGATAGCTCGCCACCACCGTCAGCATCACCAGCGCGACGGCGAGGCCGATCTTCCACGACCACACGTAGGTCGAGGTGCCGGCCACGGCGAGCATGATGAAGACCTCGTCCGGGGCGTACGCCACCGACGACAGCGCGTCGCTGGCGAACACCGGCAGCGCGATGCGCTTGGGCAGCAGGGTCTCCCCCAGCTGGCTGCTGCGCAGCTTGCGGCCCAGCAGGATCCGCTTGGACACGTCGCCGACACTCACAGGCGGGAAGCCTAGACCCGCGGCCCGAGATATCCCCGCTGGGATACGGTTCGGACGTGCACGTCGTGATCATGGGCTGTGGCCGCGTCGGTTCGACGCTCGCCCGAAGCCTCGAGGACCGCAACCACACGGTGTCCGTCATCGACAGCGAACCCGACTCCTTCAGGCGTCTGGGTCCGGAGTTCAACGGCGACAAGATCACCGGCTACGGCTTCGACCAGCAGGTGCTGGAGAAGGCCGGCATCCGCCGTGCCGACGCCTTCGCCGCGGTGTCGAGCGGTGACAACTCCAACATCATCGCCGCCCGGGTGGCGCGGGAGACCTTCGGCCTGCAGCAGGTCGTGGCCCGCATCTACGACCCGGGCCGCGCGGAGGTCTACCAGCGCCTCGGCATCACCACGGTCGCCACCGTGAAGTGGACCGCCGACCAGGTCCTGCGCCGGATCCTGCCCGCCGGCGCCGAGCCCGACTTCCGCGACCCCTCGGGCACGATCCGCGTCGACCACATCCCGATCCCGGAGGTCTGGGTGGGCAACCGGACCGTCGAGTTCCAGATGCAGTCCCGCAGCCGCATCGCGTGGATCGACCGCCTCGGCGAGGGCATGCTGCCCACCCGCGAGACGGTGCTGCAGGAGGGCGACATGCTGCACATCGTGATCCGCGAGGAGAACGCCGCGCACGCCTACGCCGTGCTCGAGTCCGGCCCCGAAGACGACTGACCCGACCCCGACCCACCTGATCGACTGAAGCCAGGAGCACCACACACATGCGCGTCGCCATCGCCGGAGCCGGAGCCGTGGGTCGATCGATCGCCCGGGAGCTGATCGAGAACGGGCACCAGGTCCTGCTCATCGACAAGAACCCGTCCTCGATCCGTCCCGAGCGGGTGCCCAACGCCGAGTGGCTCCTGGCCGACTCGTGCGAGCTGTCCTCGCTCGCCGAGGCACAGCTGGGCAGGTGCGACGTCGTGATCGCCGCGACCGGCGACGACAAGGCCAACCTGGTCACCTCGCTGCTCGCCAAGACCGAGTTCGGCGTGCCGCGCACCGTGGGCCGGGTCAACCACCCCAACAACGAGTGGCTCTTCACCGAGGCCTGGGGCGTCGACGTCAACGTCTCCACCCCGCGCATCATGTCCGCGCTCGTCGAGGAGGCCGTCTCCATCGGCGACCTCGTGCGGCTGTTCACGTTCCGCCAGGGCAACGCCAACCTCGTCGAGCTGACGCTGTCGGCCGACTCCCCCTACGTCGGCACGCCGAGCGGACTGGTCCCCTTCCCCGACAACTGCGCGCTGGTCACGATCCTGCGCGACGGGCAGGTCTACACCCCTGACGCGGAGCAGCCCCTGGAGTCCGGCGACGAGCTGCTCTTCGTGGTGCCGACCGAGGTCGAGACCGAGCTGGAGCAGCTGCTCTCGCCCGGTCACCGCTGAGGCGTCAGGCGGGCGTCGCGTCGGTCGCGACCGGCGTACGGTTGCGCGAGAGCAGCCACACCATGGAGCCGAGCGCGGCGAGCTGGAGCGGCCAGCCCAGCACGATCTTGAGGACGCCGAGGATCGCGACGGCGGCGTCGGGGTCCATCGACCCGGAGGTGCCGGCCAGCCAGATCGGGGTCTGGACGGCGACCCGGATCACGCACGGCGCCACCAGCAGCCACGTCAGGCGGCTGCACAGCCGCACGACCTGCCGGTCGGAGTGCCACGCGGTGGGGTCGCCGGTGATGCTGCCGACCATGAAGCCGACCAGCGGCCACCCGACCACGCAGGTGAGGCCGAGCACGACGGCGTAGCCACCGTTGTAGAGGATGCCCGGCAGGAAGTAGGCCAGGGCCTGGTCCTGCTCCGATCCCCCGGACGCGGCCGAGCGGTGCACGAAGTACCACCCGATCGCGATGCCGAAGAGGGCGTTGACGACGAACTGGACGGTCGAGCGCTGCACCAGCCGGATCGCGAGCAGCACGAGTGCTGCGCCGACGCTGACGTAGATCGCCAGGTCGAGGTCGCGCCCGGTGAGCCAGGTGGCTGTGAAGAGCACGGTCGGCACGGCTGCCTCGGCCATGCCGCGCCGGCCGCCGAGGGCCTTGGAGAGCTGCTGGCGCACCACGGCCTCGACCGTCTCGGTCTCCACCACGTGCGTCTCGCCCGTCACGGGCGCAGCTCGTAGCGAGGGTTGAACATGATCGGCACGCCGCCCTGCTTGCCGATGCAGCCGGCCACGGTCACCGAGCGGCCAGGGGCGACGCCGGAGATCCTCCGTCGTCCCAGCCACACGACGGTGATCACACCCGAGCCGTCGTCGAGCTCGGCCTCGAGTGCGGGCACGCCACCGCGGGGCCGCAGGGTCACGGTGCGGAGCACGCCGTTGACGATCACGTGCTCGCGCTCGGGGGCCTCGGCGATCGCGACGGCCTCGTCGCGCGCCTGGCTCTGGCGCAGGTCACGCTGGTGGGCCTCGGAGCTGTCAGCCCACTTCGACAGCGCCTGGCGCAGCCGGCTCTTCTCGGCCACCGCTCACCTCACTCGACGGGCGTCGTCAGGCAGCGTGACCGGGAGGGGCTCGCCGACCGGCATGGCGGTGTCGCCGCGTCGTACGACGACCTGGGCCAGCGCGTCGTCCCAGTCCGGGGTGGCGTCGGGCTCGACGGCCGGGCGGCCGAGGAACGACGCGCGCAGCATCCAGCGCTCACCGTTGATCCCGATGATGCGCGAGGGCTGCGTGGCGGTGGTGCCGTCGGGGCGCTGCACGGGCATCTGGCAGACCAGCTCGGTGCCCCAGCGGCCCTCACGCTCGGTGGCGTGGCCGCCCCGCCGGACCATGTCCTCGGCGATCTGGGGGCGCACCTCCGACCACAGGTCACCGTTGCGGGGGGCGGCGAAGGCCTGGAACTCGCACGCACCGTCGGAGCCGGCGAGCATCACCGCGCGGACCTGGCCGGTCTGGTCGTCGACCTGCAGGCGCAGCTCGCGGTCGGCGATGGCCGGCACGAGCACCGACCCGAGGTCGGCGCGCTCGATCCCGTCGTCCTCGACGGCGGACGCGTCGAAGGGGCCGGCGGGCGCCTGCGCGGCGCCGGTCTCCCCGTCGGACCCGGCGGGGGCGTCGTCGGTCGCGGCCGTGTCGGTGGTCGCGGCCTTGCGGCGGAACTTCACGTCAGCACTCCTTGTTGGTGGACCCGAGAGCGGGCGCGCTCAGGGGCGCGAACCGATACCTGTAGAACCGTAACCCCCGTCACCCCGCACCGACTCGGGCAGCACCCCCACCTCGACGAAACGGGCACGCTCGAAGCGCTGGACGACGAGCTGGGCGATCCGGTCGCCACGCTGGAGCGTGACCGCTTCGGTCGGGTCGAGGTTGACCAGGAGCACCTTGATCTCGCCGCGGTAGCCCGCGTCGACGGTGCCCGGTGCGTTGACGATCGACAGACCGTGACGCGCCGCGAGCCCCGAGCGTGGGTGCACCAGCCCGACGTAGCCATCGGGCAGCGCCAGCGCCAGCCCGGTGGGCACGAGCACCCGCTCGCCCGGCGCGAGCGTGACGTCGATGGTGGTGTGGAGGTCGGCGCCTGCGTCCCCCGGGTGGGCGTACGCCGGCAGCGGCAGGTCCGGGTCGAGCCGGACCACGGCGACGTCCAGGTCGTGGGCAGGCTGTCCGGACTGCTCGGACGGCTCGGGCTGGTCAGGCGTGAGGCGGGCGTCGGGCACGAGGAGAGAATCTATAGGCTCTGCGCCGTGGACTACGCCGAACGCCTCACCGTCCCGCTGCGCTGGTGGGTCCAGGGCGTCATGCTGGTGGCATCGTTGTGGCTGGCCCTGGTCGTCGCGGTCCCCGAGGGACTGGCCTGGACCGTCACCGCACTCGCACTGGCCGTGCTCATCGGCGTGCTCGGCGGCTATGGCAGTCCCCGCGTGGCGATCCAGCGTGGCACGCTCCGCGCGGGGCGTGCGCACATCGACCTGCAGCACGTCGGCGAGGTGACCCCGCTGGACGCGGACGGCGTACGACGCCAGGCAGGCGTCGACGCCGACGCCCGCGCCTACCTGCTGCTGCGGCCCTACCTCCAGCGTGGCGTGCGCATCGACATCACCGACCCGGCCGACCCGGCGCCCTACTGGCTGGTGAGCTGTCGACGCCCCGAGGCGCTGGCCTCAGCCCTAGAGGCGACGCGAGCGGGCTGACCGCCTCGATAGGGTTACCGACATGGCTTCCAAGGACGGTTCCAGCAAGTTCTACTCCGCGTTCTCCCTCGCTGCCGCGCTCGGCGCGGCAGCTGTGGCCAAGAAGGGGCTCAACACCTCGTGGCGTGCCGCGACGGGCAAGAACCCGCCGGCCAACCCTGCCGACCCCGACGTGGGCCTGGGCGAGGCGGTCATGTGGGCCGCTGTCAGCGGCACGCTGATCGGGGTCGCGCGGATGCTGGCCACCCGCCGTGCGGCGACCTACTACGCCAAGTCCACCGGCCACCTGCCCCCGCAGCTCAAGAAGGACGGCCAGGACGCCGACAAGGCGCCCGCTCCGCAGTCCTGAGCCCGCGCCCGACGACCCGTCGGGCACCACCGGCACCGGCACCCGACGCCCGTCCCTCCTCGGAGGGGCGGGCGTCGTGCCATGAGTGCCCGCTCCCTTGACTGGCTGGTGAGTCTCTGAGGGACTCACCAGCCAGTGCGGCGAGGAGGGCCGACCACAGCGACTGACGACTCCGAGACACAGCCCCGGAGGCGTCCACAGGCTCTGCGCCAGCGTCCCCTCCGCGGCCTCCTGTGGAGAACGACGTCCCGATGTCATCGCACAGGCGTGGGATGGCAGTCACACAGGAACGACGACCGCTGGAGGACGACGCATGACTGCTACGACCTGGGACTCGATGGCCGGCTGGACCGAGGAGGAGCGCGAGTGGTGGTTCATGGGCCCGTTCGACGGGGGCCCGCCGGGCGTCGTACGCCGGGTCAGGCGGATCCTGGACGTGTCCCAGCGGGGGCTTGCGGCACGACTCGGGGTCTCGCAGTCGGTCGTCGCGCGGTGGGAGACCGGGCGGACGAGCCCACGGGCCACGGTGCTCGAGCAACTGCTGCGGATGGCGGGCCTGAAGGCCACCCTCAGCGACGCGACGACAGGCGAGGAGGTGCACCCCATGCGGGCCGACGGCGCTCGCAAGCACGGTGGCAGCCGCTACCCGGCCCACGTGGACCTGCGAGCGACGGGATGGTGGGTGCCGCAGGCCCTGCGGCACATGACGACCGTCGACTACTTCGAGGTTCGCGACCGGTCGCGGCAGCGACGCGACCCGGCCATCCACTTCCGCCTGTGCCCGCATCACCGACGCCTCGAGCGCACCCTGTTCGGGACTCCCGACGACCATCCGGCGGTTCACCAGCTCGCGGCGGATGTCGACCACCTCGACGAGCTCCGTGAGGAGCGCTTCCAACGGCCACGCGCCGCCGAGGGGCGGATCGCACACACAGAACAGCGCCCGCCCTCCTCGGAGGACGGACGCCGTCGTGGCTGGAGCGTGATGGAGCGCGCTCGAGCGGTGCTCGTCAGATGCAGTCGCGGCAGATGAGCTTCTTCTCATCGGCCAGCTGCGAGCGGTGGTGCACCAGGAAGCAGCTCATGCAGGTGAACTCGTCGTCCTGCCGCGGCATGACCTCGACTGCCAGCTCTTCGTGCGAGAGGTCGGCACCGGGAAGCTCGAAGGACTCGGCCGCCTCGGTCTCGTCCTCGTCGACCTTGCCGGAGTTCTTGTCGTGGCGGCGGGCCTTGAGCTCCTCGATGCTCTCCTCGCTCTGGTCCTCCTCGGACTTGCGCGGTGCGTCGTAGTCGGTGGCCATCGGATCCCTCTCCCCATGCAGTGGCTCAGACCGGCCGGATCGCGGCACGGGCATGAGACCGAGTTGTTGCTCGTCGTCGGCGCCAGATTGTGCACCATGGAGCGGCTCCGTGGTGAGCCGGTCCGCAACGTGTCGCCTGAACAGTGGTGAGCGTCTCGCTATTCCCCCGTGGTCCAGCCCGGTCGCGACCACCCGTCAGGAGGTGTCCCGGCTCCCCGATCAGGTGAGGAAGCCGGCGCTGGTGAGCGCCGCGACGAACGTGTCCCACCCGTCCGCCGGAGCTCCGACCACGACCGTACGCCGCGTCGATCCGTCGAAGGCCAGGGTGCCGTCGAGCAGGTCGAAGCGACCGCCCGCCTCGCGCAGCACCAGCCCACCGGCCGACCAGTCCCAGGGCTTGGGCCCGGCCTCGACGTAGCCGTCCCCGCTGCCCTCGGCGACGTGGCAGAGGTCGAGCGAGCAGGAGCCCATCCGACGGATGTCGCGCACGTCCGGCAACAGCCGGGCCACGCAAGCGGCCTGGTGCTCGCGGACGTGGCGCTCGTAGCCGAAGCCGGTCAACACCAGACGCTCGGCGAGCGGCGGAGTGGGGCGCACGGACAGTGGCCGGCCGTCACGGGCGGCTCCGAGCCCGAGCGCGGCGGCGTACTCGACCCCGCCGGGGATGGTGACCACGGCACCGGCGACGACCTCGCCGTCGACCTCGGCGGCCACGGAGACCGCGCAGTCGGCAAGGCCGTAGAGGTAGTTGACGGTGCCGTCGATCGGGTCGACGACCCACCGCACGCCGCTGGTGCCGGGACGGTCGTCGCCCTCCTCCCCCAGGATCGCGTCATCGGGTCGCTGCGCCGTGATCCGGGCGCGGATCAGCTGCTCGACGGCGCGGTCGGCCTCGGTGACGACGTCGACGGCACTGGTCTTGGTGTCGGCGACGCTGATCCCGCCCACGCGCATCTCCCGGGCCAGCGAGGCGCCCTCGTGCGCGACGGCGCGGGCCAGGTCGCGCAGCTCCGCAGGATCGGTCACGAGTCGCGACCGCACAGCGCCGGCCGCGGCCCGCGGGCGTTGGGGCAGCACCCGACGCCGCACACGTCGGGCCCGGCGGGCATCGACCCGACGACGGGGCGCTGCGGCTCCTCGCCCCGCTCGGCGGCGGCCCGCTCGAGCACGAGGTCGCGCACCATCGCCACGAAGCGCGGGTCGACCCCGGCCGTCGCGGCTCGGACGGCGCTCATCCCGAGTCGCTCGGCGGTCTCCATCGCCTCGGTGTCGAGGTCGTAGATGACCTCCATGTGGTCGGAGACGAAGCCGATCGGGGCCAGGACCACGGAGGTGACGCCGTCGGTGGCGAGCTGCTCGAGGTGGTCGTTGACGTCGGGCTCGAGCCACGGCGTCGACGGCGCGCCCGAGCGCGAGCAGTAGACGAGGTCGTGCCGGTGCACGCGCCCGGTGCGCTCCCCCACGCGGCGCGCGACCTCGTCGACGGCGCTGCGGTGCTGGCTGACGTAGGCACCGCGCGGCTGCCCGGCCGGGTCCTCCGAGCCGCTGGTCTCCGCCATCTGGGTCGGGATCGAGTGAGTGACGAAGACGAGGCGGGCGGTGTCACCGTTGTCGGGCAGCTCGGCGAGCGCGGCCAGGCACGCGTCGACGGCGGGCTCGATGAAGCCGGGGTGGTTGTAGTACTGCCGCAGCTTGTCGAGGCGCGGCGCACCCGGCGTCTTCTCGACCGCGTCGTAGAGGTTCTCGCGGTACTGCCGGCACGACGACCACGAGGAGTAGGCCGACGTCGCGAAGACCGCGGCCCGCTGGACGCCGTCGGCGGCCATCTGCGCGAGCGTGTCGGCGAGGTAGGGGTCCCAGTTGCGGTTGCCGAAGTAGATCGGCAGCTCGATGCGCTGCTCGGCGAGGTCCTTCTCGAGCGCGGCGATGAGTGCACGGTTCTGGTCGTTGATCGGGCTCTTGCCGCCGAAGAGGAAGTAGTGCTCCCCCACCTGGGCCAGCCGCTCGCGCGGGATGCCCCGGCCACGGGTGACGTTCTCCAGGAACGGCACCACGTCCTCGGGCTTCTCCGGGCCCCCGAAGGAGAGCACCAGGAGGGCGTCGTACGGCTTCACGTCGAGGTGTCCCGCAGGATTCATGTCGCCAGCCTAGGGCGCCCTACCATCTCCTCGATGCTCGACTCCTACGCCCGGGTGCTCCGCCGCCCGGGCGCCCTCGCCTTCAGCGGCGCCGGCCTCGTCGCCCGCCTCCCCATCTCGATGGTCGGCCTGGGCATCGTGCTGCTCGTCGAGGAGCGCACCGGCTCCTACGGACTGGCCGGCACGGTCTCGGCGGTGTTCGTGCTCGCCGAGGCCGCCGTCGCGGTCCTGCACGGCCGGTGGGTCGACCACTACGGCCAGGCACGGGTGCTGCCGATCGCGATCTCGGTGTTCGCCGCCGGCCTGTCGCTGATGATCCTGGCGGTCGAGCAGGACTGGCCGACGGCCTGCACCTACGTGTTCGCCGCCCTCGGCGGGGCGGCCCTCCCCCAGGTCGGCGCCAGCGTGCGCACCCGCTGGTCGCACCTGCTCGACGAGCCCGGGGAGAAGCAGACCGCCTTCGCGCTCGAGGCGGTGCTCGACGAGGTCGTCTTCGTCGTCGGCCCCGTGCTGGTGACGCTCCTCGCCACCAGCTGGCACCCGGTGGCGGGCCTCGGACTCGCCCTGGTCAGCGGGGTGGCGGGCACGTTCGCCTTCGCGGCGCAGCGGCGTACGGAGCCGCCGGCAGGCCGCACGGTGGTCACCGACGGACCACGGCCCGCGATGCCGTGGCGGCTCGTGCTGCCGCTCGCCCTGGTCTGCCTGACCCTGGGCGCGCTGTTCGGCGCCGCCGAGGTCAGCACCGTCGCCTTCGCCGAGGAGCAGGGCCATCGCGGCGTCGCCGGCTGGCTGCTCGCGGCCTGGTCCTTCGGGAGCCTGGTCGCGGGCCTCGTCACCGGTGCGATCGCGTGGCGCAGCGGGCCGGACGTGCGGCTGCGCTGGGGCTCGGCGGCGATGGCGCTGGCCATGGTGCCGCTGCTGCTCGTCTCCTCGCTGCCGCTGATGGCCGTGGTCCTGCTCGTCGGCGGGCTCGCCATCGCGCCCACGATGATCGTCGCGATGACCATGGTCGAGCAGGGCGTGCCGCCCACACGACTGACCGAGGGCATGGCGATCCTGCACACCGGGATCGTGGCCGGCGTGGCGCCCGGAGCGAGCATCGCAGGCTTCGTGGTCGACCACAGCGGCGCGTCGGCCGCCTACGCCGTGGCGCTCGCGGGCGGCGTGCTCGGCGCGCTGGCCGCGCAGACGGCCCGCCCGTCCCGCACCGCGCGCTAGCGTGCGGCCATGAGGTCGCCCGCCCAGACGCACCCCGCCGGCGCCCCGTGGCGCAACTGGTCCGGCCTGGAGGAGGCCACGCCGTCGCGGGTGGAGACCCCCGCGTCGGTCGCGGCGGTCGTCGAGGCCGTACGCCGCGCCCGGGAGGACGGCACCAGCGTGAAGATGGCCGGCACCGGTCACAGCTTCACCGCGATCGCCGCTCCCGAGCACGCCCTGCTGCGGCCCGAGGGCCTCACCGGGATCCTCGACGTCGACCGCGAGGCGATGACGGTGACGGCCCGCGCCGGCACGCCGCTCAAGGACCTCAACCTCGCCCTCGAGCGCCTCGGCCTGTCGCTGCACAACATGGGCGACATCGCCGAGCAGACGCTCGCCGGGGCGACGTCCACGGGCACGCACGGCACCGGCGGCACCGCGGCGGGCCTCGCCGCCCAGCTCGCGGGCCTCGAGCTCGTCACCGGCACCGGAGAGGTGCTGCGCGCCTCGGCCACCGAGAACCCCGACGTCCTCGACGTCGCCCGCGTCGGCCTCGGCGCGCTCGGGATCCTCACCAGCCTCACCTTCCACGTCGAGCCGCTCTTCGTCGTCGAGGCCCACGAGCAGCCCATGACGTGGGACCGGGCGCTGGCGTCGTACGACGAGATGGTGGCCGCGGCGCACCACGTCGACATGTACTGGTTCCCCCACACCGACGCGATGGTCGTCAAGCAGAACGTCCGCACCGACCTCGAGCCAGGAGAGCAGGAGCCGCCCTCACGCCTGGCCGCCTGGTGGGAGGACGACTTCGTGTCCAACACGGTGTTCGGCGGGCTCTGCCGCGTCGGGTCGCGGGCGCCGGGCCTGGTCCCGCGGATCAACCGGCTGGCCGGGCACGCGCTGTCGGAGCGGCGCTACAGCGACCTCGCGCACCGCGTGTTCGTCAGCCCGCGCCGGGTGCGCTTCCGCGAGATGGAGTACGCCGTCCCGCGCGAGGTCGGCCTCGACGTGCTGCGTGAGTGCCGCCGGGTGATCGAGGCCAGCGACTGGAGGATCGCCTTCCCGGTCGAGATCCGCACCGCGCCGGCCGACGACGTCCCCCTGTCGACCTCG
Organism: Nocardioides sp. Soil774; assembly: GCF_001428125.1. Taxonomy (GTDB): domain Bacteria; phylum Actinomycetota; class Actinomycetes; order Propionibacteriales; family Nocardioidaceae; genus Nocardioides. The sequence continues at coordinate 221,344 of NZ_LMSM01000005.1, forward strand.
TACGGCCGCGACAGCCTCTACCTCGCCTTCCACGTGCCGGCCGACACCGACCACCGGGCCTACTTCGGGGGCCTGGAGCCGCTGTTGCGCGAGGCCGGCGGACGGCCCCACTGGGGCAAGGTCCACACGCGCACCGCGGCCGACCTGGCGCCGGCGTACGACCGCTTCGACGACTACCTCGCGTTGCGCGACCGGCTCGACCCCGACCGGGTCTTCACCAACGCCCACCTCCGGCGCGTGCTCGGCGACTGACCATTGCTGGTCGAGGAAGGCGCCCTGGCGCCTGTCACGAGACCCGCTCAGACGTTCGCCGGCCCCTTCGGCATCGGGGCTCGCCATCCCCGGACCGTGGCGAGCAGCCGCCAGCCGAGGCAGACGCTGAATCCCGACGCGGCGACGACGGCGAGCGGCAGGTCGGTGCGGTCGAGCAGCACGGCCACCGCCGCGCCGGCGAGCGCGGGCGTGGCGTAGAGCACGCCCTCGAAGATGACGGGCACGCGCCCGGCGAGCACGTCGCGCAGGATGCCGCCGCCGATGCCGGTGACCATGCCGAGCAGCGCGGCGGGCAGCGGTCCGAGGCCGTAGTCGACGGCCTTGAGCGCGCCGGTCACGCAGAACACCGCCAGCCCGAAGGCGTCGAACAGCGTGACCACGCGCTCGAGGCGACCGACGGTCGGGTGGAAGACGAAGGTGAGGAGGCCTGCCGCGACCGGCACCAGGAGGTAGCGCCAGTCGGCCAGCGCGGCGGGCGGGGTGGCGTCGATCAGGACGTCGCGTACGAACCCGCCGCCGAGGCCGGTCACACCGGCGAGCACCAGCGCGGCGAACAGGTCGAGGTGCTTGCGCACCGCCACGAGCGCACCGGTCACCGCGAAGACGAAGATGCCGACGAGGTCGAGCACGACGAGCGTGGTGGAGAGCTCGGTCGTGGGCACGTGCAGCAGGCTAGCCGCCGCGCCGCAGGTGGAACCCGGTGGCAGCACCGCGCTGGCGTAGGCTCGACGCGATCGGATGCCCCGGCGCATCGCCCACCACCCAGGCAGGAGAACGCCGTCCATGGCCAAGCTGACGTTCACCGGACGCAGCAAGGACGGCAAGCGCCTGCTGCTGGTGGACGAGTCGGGCCAGGAGCACACCCTGGCGATCGACGCCCGGCTCCGCCGCGCCCTGTCGGGCGCACCCGAAAGCAACGGCCAGTTGGAGATCCCGATGGAATCAAGCCTCCGTCCCCGCGACATCCAGACGCGCATCCGCGCCGGTGAGTCCCCCGAGTCGGTGGCCCACGCGGCCGGCACCTCGGTGGAGAAGATCATGCCGTTCGCGGCGCCCGTGATGGCCGAGCGCGCCCACGTCGCCGACCGGGCCCAGCTCGCGTCCGTCCGCCGCCGCGCCTCCGAGTCCGGTGCGCGCACCCTCGGCGAGGCGGTCAACGCGCACCTGCGCTCCCACAACGCCGACCCGGGCAGCGTCGACTGGGACGCCTTCCGTCGCGAGGACGGGCGCTGGACCCTGACCGCGCTCTACGACGTCGCGGGCCGCACCGGCGCGGCCACGTTCTCCCACGACCCCCGCGGCAACTTCGTCACCGTCGACGACGAGGACGCCCGCTGGCTGGTCGGAGACGCGACGCCCGCCGCCCCTGCAGAGCCGGCCTCCGACGACCTCGCCCTCGCGCGCCGGCGCCGGCTCAGCGCCATCGGCGACGACGTGCCGCTGGACGAGGACGTGCCCCTCGGCGACGACGCCATCGAGATGGTGGGCGAGGAGCCTGCGCGCGACGAGCCTGCGGGCGACCGGACGCCCCGCGACGAGCCGGCCGAGGCCGACTCCCCCAACGAGACCACGATGGAGATCCGTGCCTCGTCCGACGGCGGACCCGCACGTCATGAGCCCGAGGAGCCCGCGGCGGAGACCCCCTCCGAGCCGGTCGCCAAGCCCGCGAAGAAGCGCGGCCGTGCGTCGGTGCCGAGCTGGGACGAGATCATGTTCGGCGGCGGAAAGAACGACTGACAGGTGCGCCTGCGCCACCTCAACGTCCACCCGCTGAAGTCCGGCGCCATCCGGCCCGTCGAGTCGATCGACGTCCAGCCCGCCGGCCTGCGCGGTGACCGGACGTGGATGGTCGTCGACCGCGACTCGCGCCTCGTCTCTGCGCGCGAGGTGCACCGGCTGTTCCACGTCGTCGCCGACACCCCGGAAACCGACCCGTCGGTCGACTGCGCGCTGCGGCTCCGCGCCCCGGGCCTGCCCGACCTGCTCCTCGAGGAGCCGACCGGCGGCCCCGAGCCCGTGCGGCTCTTCTCGCTCGACCTGCGGGCGGTGCCTGCGGGTCCGGACGCCGACGCCTGGATCGCGGCGGCGCTCGGCCGCGACGACGTACGCCTGGTGTGGTGCGACGACCCGACGCGTCGCACCCTGCAGCCGGGCTTCTCGCGTCCCGGCGAGCACGCGGCCTTCCCGGACTCGATGCCCGTGACGGTCGCGTCGATGGCGTCGCTGCGCCAGCTCGACGACTGGATCGTCGAGCGGGCGCTCGAGCTCGGCGAGGAGCCGCCTGGGCCGCTGCCGGTCGAGCGGTTCCGGGCCAACCTCGTCGTCGACGGCGAGGAGCCCTTTGCGGAGGACCGCTGGTCGTCGCTCACGATCGGCGGCGTCAGGTTCCGGCTGACCAAGCCCGTGGGCCGGTGCGTCATGACGACCATCGACCCCCGGACCCTCGCGACGGCCAAGGAGCCGATCCGCACGCTGGCACGCCACCGGCTCGTGGACGGCAAGACCATGTTCGCCGCCCACCTGGTGCCCGAGACGACCGGCCGGATCAGCATCGGCGACGAGGTCGTCGCACGCTGAGCGAGGGGCGGATCAGCGGCCGGTCTCGATCGGCCGTGACGTGTCGGTGATCCAGCCGCTCCAGCTGCCAGGGTAGAGCGCCGCCCGGATCCCGGCCACCTCCATCGCCAGCACGTCGTGCGTGGCGGTGACGCCCGAGCCGCAGTAGGCCGCCACCGACCGCGAGCCGTCCACGCCGACGCGGGCGTACGCCGCCCGCAGCTCGGCGGGGGCCCGGAACCGGCCCCTCTCGTCGAGGTTCTCCGTCGTCGGCACGTTGACCGCGCCGGGGATGTGCCCGGCCACCGGGTCCACGGGCTCGGTCTCGCCGGCGAAGCGCTCCGCCGCTCGGGCGTCGACCAGCACGTCCACGCCGAGCACGTCGTCCGCCTCGACCACGGGCATCTGCGGGGTCGCAGCGACCGTGAAGTCACCCGGCTCCGGCCGCACCTCGCCGGTCTCCACCGGGTGTCCGGCCCCCTGCCACGCGCTCCAACCGCCGTCGAGGACACGCACGTCGCGGTGGCCGTGGAAGCGCAGCAGCCACCACGCGCGGGCCGCCGCGCGACCCTGCCAGTCGTCGTACACCACGACGGGACGCGTGCGGCTCACCCCGGCACGGCGCATGGCGGCCTCGAAGGCGGCCGGTCCGGGGAGCGGGTGCCGCCCGCCCGCGCCGGGCGGGGCGGCCAGGTCGGCGTCGAGGTCGACGTACGCCGCCCCGGGGACGTGGCCCGCCTCGTGCAGCTCGCGACCGGGCGGGCCGCCCATCAGGTAGCGCACGTCGAGCACGGTGAGGCGCTCGAGGTCGGCGGCCAGCTCGTCGGGACCGATCAGCGGGCTCGCGCTGGCGGGCGGGGCGGGGTCGAAGTCGTCGGCCATGCCCGGCACGGTAGCCGCCGGCGCCCGCGCGGCTGTGACAAGATCGGCCGGTCATGGCTGAACTGCACTTCTTCACGGGCACGATGGACTCCGGCAAGTCGACGCTGGCGCTCCAGACCAACCACAACCACGCGGCCCGAGGACGCGTCGGCCGCATCTTCACCACCCACGACCGCGCCGGCGCGGCGAAGGTCTCGAGCCGTCTGGGCCTGACCCACGACGCGCTCGAGGTGGACGACGCCTTCGACTTCTGGACCTACGTCGTCACCACGCTCACCCGCGGCGGACGCATCGACTACCTCATCTGCGACGAGGCCCAGTTCTACGCAGCCGACCAGATCGACCAGCTCGCCAAGGTCGTCGACGAGCTCCAGATCGACGTCTTCGCCTTCGGCATCCTCACCGACTTCCGCTCGGTGCTCTTCCCCGGCAGCGCCCGCCTCGTCGAGCTCGCCGACCGGATGAACGTGCTGCAGGTCGAGGCGCTGTGCTGGTGCGGCAAGCGCGCCACCCACAACGCGCGCACCGAGAACGGCGCGATGGTCACCGACGGCGAGGTGATCGTCGTCGGCGACGTGGAGCAGGCCGACGAGCCGCCTGCTGACGTGGCCTACGAGGTGCTGTGCCGCCAGCACCACCGCCGTCGCCTCACCGCCGCGCGCGCCAAGGCCGTGAGCCTCGCTCCGGAGCCGCTCCCCTTCGGCTGAGTCCCCCGTGCTGGCTGCTGAGTCTCCTGGAGACTCACCAGCCAGTCAGCCGACGAGGATGGGGATCGTCATCTCGGCGGACGTCAGCGAGCCGTGCAGGCCGACGAGCGTGTCCTCGTAGGCGAAGTCGCGCGTCGAGACCACGGCCACGTCGTCGTGGCAGGCCACCATGACGTCGCCCAGACGTGGCAGGACACCGGGGTCGACGGCGCCGAACCAGCCCCGACCGATCGCGTCCTCGCGCGTCAGCACCGTGGCTCGATCGCCCAGCACCTCGCGCCAGGTCGCGACGACGTCGTCGACCGCGCGGGAGGGGCAGTAGAGGTGCCGGAAGCGGGCCTCGCCGCCGAGCAGGGCGACCCCGTCGCGCATCCCGTCGACCTCGTCGACGTCGACCCGTGCCTCGCGCGGGCTGTCGACCATCCCGTGGTCGGCGACGACGAGGAGCCGGGTCGAGGCCGGCAGCGCCTCGCGCAGCTGCTCGGCCTCGGCGTCGACCATCGCGAGCTGCTGGAGCCACTGGGTCGAGGCCACGCCGAACTTGTGCCCGGTCCAGTCGAGGTCGGAGTCGTAGACGTAGGTCAGCGACGGGCGGTGCGACGACGCGCTGACGGTGGCGGCGATGCGCTCGCCGACGCGGTCGGCACCGACGTACGTCGCCCCGCGCTGCGAGGCGACCGTCAGGCCCGAACCGTCGAAGTCACGCTTGTTGACGGAGGTGACGTGGACCCCGGCGTGCGCGAGCCGGCCGAAGGCGGTGGGGTGCGGCTGCCACAGCGTGGGATCGACGCCCTTGTCCCACGACAGGTGGTTGAGCAGGCGGTCGGTCCCGGGGATGCGGGCGGTGAAGCCGACGAGGCCGTGGGCGCCGGGGGTGAGCCCGGTGCCGAGGGAGGTCAGTGAGGTCGCGGTCGTCGACGGCACGCCGGCCGTGCCGGTCGAGGCCCCGTCGACGAGCGAGGCGAGGTAGGGCGCGGCGTGGGCGTGGCGGGCGAGCAGCTCCGCGCCCATCCCGTCGACCAGGAACACGACGTACGACGGCGCCGGGGGCAGCTCGATGCCGACGGCGTGGCCCTCGAGGGGCGTCCCGAGCGCGCGGGCCACCGACGGCACCACGTCGGCGAGGGAGCGGTCGCCGTACGCCGGTGGGGTGAAGGTCATCCGCGGGTGCGCGCGGAAAGGGCGTCGGCGAAGGCCAGCAGCCCGGCCACCGAGTCGGCTCCCTCCGCGGCGGCGGAGACGCGCAGCGTGTAGTCGTCGCCGGCGAGCGTGCCGGTGTAGCCGTGGTCGGCGTCGCACTCGGGGTCCGAGCAGGCGGCGGGCTCGAGGTCGAGCCGGCCCACGCCGCCCCAGCCGATGGTCAGCACGGCCTCGGCCGGCGGCGCCACGCCCGCGGTCGGGTTGGCGACCATGCGGGTGACCACCACCGTGCGGATCGAGGTGAGCGTGACGGCCTCGGTGGTGGTGGAGGTGTAGGGCTCCGGCAGCAGGTCGTCGCCCGGGTGCTCGTCGGTGTGCGCGATCACCAGGCGGGTGGGCGTCAGCAGCAGGGCGGTGAGGTGGCGGCGCACCTCCTCGTGGTCGAACGTCGTCTCGTGGTGCACGAAGAAGGAGACGACGTCCTCGCCGCCCGCGGCGGAGAAGACGCCGTCGGCGACGACCTCGGGGTAGTAGCCGGTGCGGTGGATCGCCTGGCGGAGGTCCTGGGAGACGTCCGCGTCACGGGTCGAGCGGGGCATGGTCGCAGTCTGTCACGCGGGGGGCGTCAGTCGGGGAGCGTGTCCCCCGGCATCGTGCTGAGGCGTCGCACGAACCAGTCGGAGCGAGGGTCCTGCACCTGCTCGACCCGCACCGAGGCACCGAGCACGCTCGCGCCGTCGGACCCCGCCAGCACGAGAGGCAGCTGCAGCGAGCGCACCTGCGGCAGGTCGTGCTGGAGCTGCGCCACCTGGCGCACCAGCCGCTCGATCTCCGCGACCTCGACGATCTCGCTGCCGCGGTAGCCGAAGAGCAGCGGCGAGGCCTTGATCTCGCGCACCATGTCCTGGGCGTCATGATCAGCGAGCGGCGGGATCCGGTAGGACCGGTCGCCCAGCAGCTCGGTCAGCGGGCCGCCGATGCCGAAGGAGAGCACGGGTCCGAAGAGCGGGTCCTCCATGGTCGCGATCGTCACCGGCACCCCGGGCGGGGCGTTGCGCTGCACCACGAAGCCGGCGCGCTCGGGCTCGGTGATCACCTGGTTGAGCGAGGTCCAGGCGTCGGCCATCTCGTCGGGGGTGTCGATGTTGCGCCACACGTGCGCGAGGTCGGGCCGGTCGCGCAGGTGGTCGGCGGTGGCCTTGAGCACCACGTCCCACCCCAGCGACTCCCCCGCCGCTGTCGCCTCGTCGAGCGACTCCACGGCGTAGGTGTCCCACAGGTCGATGCCGTAGGCGCTGAGCAGGCGGTGCTGCTCGACGAAGTCGAGGTCGCGGCCCTCGGGGTGGCGCATCAGCACCTCGTTGACGAGGTGGCGGGCGTCGTCGCGGTCGTTGGACGGCAGGTCGCCGACCGTCGACTGGGGCACCCGCAGCCACACGGCGTACTCCACGACGTGGGCGAGCGCGCGAACGGCGGCCTCGACGGCGGGGTACGACGGCACCGACCCGCGCCCGGCGCTGGAGCCGGCCACGTCGGGCACCCGCAGCAGCTCGGGCACGCCCTCGGTGCCGAGGAAGGTCGACACGATCGGCTTGTCGGACTGCTCGCCGACGGCCGCGAGCACGTTGGCGACCTCCTCGCGGGCGCCGGTGACGTTGAGCGGGGGGATGAAGATCGCCGCCACCGCGTCGACCTCCGGGTCGTCGATGGCCGCGTCGAGCGCGTCCTCGAAGTCCTCCGCGGTCGCGTCGGCGCCCAGGGCCTCCTGCCGGTTGACCACCAGGCCCACCGAGTTCGCGGCGTCCGCGGCGAGCAGGCCGAGCGCGTCGGAGTTGCCGACGATCGCGACCCGGCGCCCGCGCGGCAGCGGCTGGTGGGCGAGCAGCTGGGCGACGTCGAACATCTCCTCCAGCGACTCGACCTGGATGATGCCCGCCTGGCGGAACATCGCGTCCACGGCCTCACCCGGGGCACCGATCTTGCGGACCGCGTGGCCCATGGGCACGCCCTGCGAGCTGCGTCCCGAGCGCACCGCCACGATCGGCTTGCGCCGGCTGACGCGGCGCGCGATGCGGGAGAACTTGCGCGGGTTGCCGATGGACTCGAGGTAGAGCAGGACCACCTCGGTGGCGTCGTCCTCCTCCCAGTACTGCAGGAGGTCGTTGCCCGAGACGTCGGCGCGGTTGCCGGCGCTGACGAAGGTGGTGAGGCCGAGGCCACGGTTCTGCACCTTCTCCAGGATCGCCGAGCCCAGCGCTCCGGACTGGCAGAAGAACCCGGCGCGGCCGCGCGGCGGCATGACCGACGACAGCGAGGCGTTGAGCGAGACGTCGGGGTCGGTGTTGATGATGCCGAGCGCGTTGGGGCCGATCAGCCGCAGGCCGTAGGAGCGTGAGAGCCCGACCAGCCGGCGCTGGCGCATCCGGCCCTCCTCGCCGGTCTCGGCGAAGCCCGACGAGATCACGACGAGCCCGTGCACGCCCTTGGCGGCGCAGTCGAGCACGACGTCCTGCACGGCCTCGGCAGGCACGGCCACGATCGCGACGTCGACCTCGCCGGGGATCTCCCCCACCGACTTCCACGCAGGCATCCCGGCGACCGAGTCGGCGCTGGGGTTCACCACGTGGATCCGGCCGGAGAAGTCGCCCAGCACCAGGTTGCGCACCAGTGCGCGCCCGATCGTGTCCTGGCGGCGGCTCGCGCCGATGATCGCGACGGACTTCGGCGAGAAGAACCGCTCGATCGAGGCGTACTCGGCACGGTGCTCGCGCTGCTCCATCACGCCGATCGCGGTGTCGGTGGGGTCGATGCGGAACACCAGCTCCATCACGCCGTCCTCGAAGGCGCTCTTCACCTGGTAGCCGGCGTCCCTGAACGTGTGGATCATCGCCTGGTTGTCGGGCAGCACCTCGGCGACGAACTCCTCGATCCCGCGCTCGCGCCCGGCCTGGGCGAGGTGCTCGAGCAGGAGCTGGCCGATGCCGCGGCCCTGGTGCTGGTCCTCCACGAGGAAGGCGACCTCGGCGTAGCCGGGGCGGATCGTGTCGTAGCGCCCCACCGCGATCATCCGGCCGGCCACCAGCAGGATCAGCGCCACGCGGTCGCGGTGGTCGACCCGGGTGAACCGGTCGAGGTCGCGCTCGGAGAGCTCGGGCATCGGCGAGAAGAACCGGTAGTACTTCGACTGGTCGGACACCCGGCTGTAGAACTCGACCAGCAGCGCCCGGTCGTCCGGCTGCATCGGCCGGATGTGCGCCGTGCGACCGTCGCGCAGCAGCACGTCCGCCTCCCAGTGGCGGGGCGGTGGCACGGCAGCCGGCAGTTCGTCCGCTTCGGTCACGGCTGCAATCTATCGGCCCCGACCGGACCTGTGCGCGTCCCCGCCGGGATCCGCGACGCTCCCCCGGCGTGCCCCGGTCCGCTCGCGCACGGGCAGCGGGGACAATGGCCCCCATGGCACGACGTACGACGAAGCAGCCCCTGCCGGACGACTTCGAGGAGCACATCCTCGACACCGACATCCGCGACGAGATGCAGACGTCGTTCCTGGAGTACGCCTACTCCGTCATCTACTCCCGCGCGCTGCCCGACGCACGCGACGGCCTCAAGCCCGTGCAGCGCCGGATCCTCTACACGATGGACGACATGTCGCTGCGTCCCGACCGCGGGCACGTGAAGAGCGCCCGCGTCGTCGGCGAGGTCATGGGCCGGCTGCACCCGCACGGCGACGGCGCGATCTACGACGCGCTGGTCCGGATGGCGCAGCCGTGGTCGATGCGGCTGCCGACGGTCGACGGCCACGGCAACTTCGGGTCCCCTGACGACGCCCCCGCGGCGATGCGCTACACCGAGTGCCGCATGGCGCCGGCCGCGGTGGCGATGACGGCCTCGATCGACGAGGACACCGTCGACTTCAAGCCCAACTACGACTCGCGCGAGACGGAGCCGGTCGTGCTCCCGGCGGCCATCCCGCACCTGCTGGTCAACGGCTCGGCCGGCATCGCGGTCGGCATGGCGACCAACATCGCGCCGCACAACCTGGTCGAGGTCGTGCAGGCCCTCAAGCACCTCGTCACGCACCCGAAGGCGTCCCTCGACGACCTGATGCGGTTCATCCCCGGTCCTGACCTGCCCACCGGCGGCAAGATCGTCGGGCTCGACGGCATCCGCGACGCCTACGAGTCGGGCCGCGGCACGTTCAAGATGCGCGCCACCGCCCGGGTCGAGTCGGTCACCGCGCGCCGCAAGGGCATCGTGGTCACCGAGCTGCCCTACGGCGTCGGCACCGAGCGCGTGATGGAGCAGATCAAGAAGCTCGTGCTGGGCAAGAAGCTCCAGGGCATCGCCGACATCAAGGACCTCAGCGACCGTGAGCACGGCCTGCGACTGGTCATCGAGATCAAGAACGGCTTCGTGCCCGAGGCGATCCTCGAGCAGCTCTACCGCCAGACCGCGCTCGAGGACTCCTTCGGCATCAACGCCGTCGCGCTCGTCGACGGCCAGCCGCGCACCCTCGGCCTCAAGCAGATGCTCGACGTGTTCCTCGAGCACCGCTTCGAGGTCGTGCGGCGCCGCTCGACCTACCGTCGCAAGAAGGCCGCCGACCGGCTGCACCTCGTCGACGGCCTGCTCATCGCCATCCTCGACATCGACGAGGTCATCCAGGTCATCCGCGGCTCCGACAACGCCGCGGCCGCCAAGGACCGGCTGATGTCGATCTTCGAGCTCTCCGAGGCCCAGGCCGACTACATCCTCGACATGCCGTTGCGCCGCCTCACCCGCTTCAGCCGGCTCGAGCTGGAGAAGGAGAAGTCCGAGCTCGAGCGCACCATCGAGCACCTCGACGCGATCCTGGCCGACGAGAAGCTGCTGCGGAAGGTCGTGGCCGACGAGCTCACCGACGTCGCCAAGGAGCACGGCACGCCCCGGCGCACGGTCCTGCTGGCCTCGGCCGGCAGCACCGTCACCGCCGCGACCCCCGTCGAGGTCGCCGACGACCCGTGCTTCGCGCTGCTGTCCTCCAGCGGCCTGCTCGCCCGCACGACCTCGGGCACGACGCCCGGGCGCGGCGAGGGTCGCGCCAACCACGACGTGGTGACCAGCGCCGTACGCACCACCGCCCGCGGCGAGGTCGGGGTGCTCACCAGCCGCGGCCGCCTGCTGCGGGTGAGTGTCCTCGACATGCCCGAGCTGCCCGACTCCGCCAACGACCCCAACCTGCAGGGCGGGTACCCGCTCAGCGAGATGCTGGCCCTCGGCTCCGACGAGCGCGCCCTGTCGCTCACCGCGCTGCACTCCGACGGCCCCGGCCTCGCGCTCGGCACCCGCGACGGCATCGTCAAGCGGGTCAACCCCGAGGTCCTCAACCGCGACGAGTGGGAGGTCATCGGCCTGCGCGAAGGCGACGAGGTGGTCGGCGCGGTCGAGCTTGTCACCGGCGAGGAGGAGCTCTGCTTCATCTCCTCCGACGCCCAGCTGCTCCACTTCCCGGCCTCCGGCGTGCGGCCGCAGGGTCGCGCCGGCGGCGGCATGGCGGGCATCAAGCTCGGCGCCGGCCAGCAGGCGGCGTTCTTCGGTGCCTTCGACCCCGCCGACGCGGTCGTCGTGACGGCATCGGGGTCCTCGACCGCCCTCCCGGGCACCGAGGCGGGCGCGGTCAAGGTGACGCCGTTCAGCGAGTACCCCGGCAAGGGTCGCGCGACCGGCGGCGTGCGCAGCCACCGCTTCCTCAAGGGCGAGGACGTGCTGGTCACCGCGTGGGCGGGGCCGGGCCCGGCCCGAGCCGCCGCCTCCAGCGGCGCACCGGTCGACCTGCCCGAGGCCAACGGGCGCCGGGACGGCTCGGGCGTGCCCGCGCCGCAGCCGATCGCGGCCGTCGCGTCCCCCGTCGCGACCCAGGTCGCAGGCCAGGCAGCAGGCCAGGCAGCAGCGCAGGTCGCGGCAGTCGGTGACGCGCCCAGTCCTGTGGAAGGCTGACGCCATGCCCGCCCCAGCCCGCGACCGGACCTCCGGACGCCTCGCGACCGCCGCCGTGGCGGCCCTGCTCGCCCTTCCCACCCTCGCCGCCTGCTCGGGCGACGACTCCCAGGCGGCCGAGGAGGGCAAGAGCCCCGAGGAGGTGCTGGCCCAGGCCTCGGCCCGCCTGACCGACACGAGCGGCGTCGACCTCACCCTCTCCACCCCGGCGCTGCCCGACGGCGTCTCCGGCATCACCCGCGCCGAGGGCACCGTGACCGACGCCCCGGCGTTCGAGGGGACGATCACGGTCGTCTTCGCCGGCCAGACCGTCGACGTGCCGGTCATCGCGGTCGACGACACCGTCTACGCCCAGCTGCCGTTCACGCCCGGCTACGACAAGGTCAACCCCAAGGAGTACGGCGCCCCCGACCCGTCCGGCCTCGTCGGCGAGGACGGCTTCGCGGGCCTCCTCACCCTCACCGAGTCGCCCGAGAAGGGCGAGAGCGTGCGCGGCGGGGCCGACAACTCCGAGGTGCTCACGACCTACTCGGGCACCGTGCCGGGCGACGCGATGGACGCCGTCATCCCGTCGTCGTCGGGCGACTCCTTCGACGTCGAGTGGCAGGTCACCGACACCGGCGAGCTCCGCACCGCCACCCTGACCGGGGTGTTCTACCCCCGGGCCGAGGAGATGACCTACACGGTCGAGTTCGCCGACTACGACACCGAGAAGGACATCACCGCGCCGTGACCCGGACCGCGGAGGTCTCCCACACCTCGCGGCTGCTCCTGGCGCTGGCGGCGGTCGCCGTCGCCTTCGCCGCCGCCGACACCTACGTCGTCGTGCTGGCCCTGCCCGACATGATGACCGGCGTCGGCGTGCCGATCGACCAGCTGCAGCGCGCCGCCCCGATCGTGAGCGGCTTCCTGCTGGGCTACGTCGCGATGCTGCCGCTCATCGGACGCATCGCCGACCTGCGCGGACGCGTGCCGGTGCTGGTGATGGCGCTGGTGCTCTTCGCGCTCGGCAGCCTGGTGACGACCTTCGCCTACGACATGCCGAGCATCGTGGCGGGCCGCTTCCTCCAGGGCGTGGGCGGCGGTGGTCTGGTGCCCGCCACCCTCGCCCTCGTCGCCGACCTCTACCCCGTCGAGCGCCGCGGCGTCCCGCTGGGCGTGGTCTCGGCCGTGCAGGAGATCGGCTCGGTGCTGGGCCCCCTGTTCGGCGCCGCAGTGCTGGCGGTCTCCGACTGGCGCGCCATCTTCGCGATCAACCTCGCCGTCGGCCTCGTCCTGGCCGCAGCCGTGCGGGCCGTCGCACCGCGCGCCCCGGCGCGCAGCGCTCGTCGTCCCGACCCGGTCGGCCTGCTGCTGCTGCTCGCCACCTTCGCAGGGGGCGCGATCGTCTTCCTTCGTCCGGCCGGGCTGATGCGCGACCTCACCTGGGGACGGCTGTTCATCCCCTTCGCCGGCGACGGCCGCTGGCTCACGCCGATCGGCGCGGCCACGACGGTCGCGCTGGTCCTGCTCCTGGCGTGGTGCTGGCTCGCCTCGCGACCGCTGCTCGACCTCCGCGGGTGGGCCCGGGTGCTGCTCGAGGCCGACCTCGTCGGCGCCCTTCTCCTTGCCATCGCGCTCGGCGGCGTCATCCTCGCCTTCGCCACCGCCGACCCCAAGGTCGAGGTCTTCTCCCCACGGGGTCGGTGGTACCTCCTCGGTGCCGCCGTCGCCACGGGCGTGCTCGTGCGTCACCTGCGCCGCGCGCCCGCCCCGCTGGTGCCGCGCGGCGCGCTGCGGCGTACGCCGGCCTGGGGCGCGCTGCTGGTCAGCTTCTTCGTCGGTGCCGCCCTGATCGCCGCGCTCATCGACATCCCGCTCTTCGCCCGCACGACCGTCTACCCCGACGACCAGCTGCCCGCGGCGCTGGTGCTCGTCCGCTTCCTCCTGGCGCTGCCCGTCGGTGCCGTGGCCGGCGGCTGGCTCATCCGCCTGGTCTCCCCCGGCGTGGTCACCGCCGTCGGCATGCTCATGGCCGCGGCGGGCTTCGTGCTGATGACCCGCTGGGGGCTGACCACGATCGAGGAGCCGGTCGCCAACCTCGCGCTCGTCACCGGCGGGCTGGGGTTCGGCCTCGCGCTGGCGCCGGTCAACGCCGCGCTGCTGGCCTCCACCGACGACGACGTCCACGGCGTGGCGAGCGCGTTCGTCGTCGTCTCGCGGATGGTCGGCATGCTGGTCGGGATCTCGGCGCTCACCACGATCGGGCTGCGGCGCTACTACTCCGAGCAGCTCGCCGTGCCTCCCGTGCAGGAGGTCTGCGACGGGAAGAGCCGGTGCAAGGAGTTCTCCGACCTGCTGCGGGTCGCGGGCATCGCGCAGGAGCACGCCGTCTTCTGGGGCGCCGCGGGCTGCGCGCTGGTCGCCGCGGTCCTCGCGCTCGTCCTGTTCCGCCAGGTCGGCCCCACCCGTCTGGCTGCGCGAGACGTCTTCTCGACCCCTTCCTGACGGGCGCTACCCTGCTGGTCGTGAGCGACTTCGACGACCTGTTGCAGGCCAACCGCGACTTCGCGGACTCCTTCGACCTCGGTGGCTTCGACGGCAAGGCGCATGCCGGCGTCGCGCTGGTCACCTGCATGGACTCGCGCATCGATCCGCTGCGGATGCTCGGGCTCAAGCACGGCGACGCCAAGATCTTCCGCAACCCCGGAGGCCGGGTCACCCCCCAGGCCCTGGAGGCGCTGGTGCTCGGCGTGCACCTGCTCAACGTCCAGCGCATCCTCGTGGTGCCCCACACCCGCTGCGCGATGGCCTCGGCGTCCGAGGCCGAGCTGCGCGTCAAGGTCGGCGAGTCCGCCGGTGTCGACGCCAGCTGGCAGTCGTTCGGCGTGGTCACCGACCAGCTCGAGCAGCTGCGCGAGGACGTCGTCAAGGTGCGCACGCACCCGCTCATCGGCGACCGCGCGGTCGTCGGCGGCTTCGTCTACGACGTCGACACCGGCCTGCTCACCCAGCACGCCTGAGCGTCGTCCTCCGCCCGCTGCCTCACTCGGGTTCGGTGCCGCCGTACGTCGCGCGCTGGCGGCGGATCGTCTCGGACACACCCGCCACGGCGCGCGCGGTGCCCTCGGCCCGCCGCGCGTCCTGGATGCCGTGGCTGACCGCCAGCCGGATGATCCAGTAGACCGCGAGCACGCAGAGCGCGGTGACCACCGGCACGACCACCAGCACGAACAGCAGACCTGTCATGCCCGCACGCTAGCCGACGGCGGAGGTCCAGACCGGGCTGTCGGCGCCAGACGCTCAGGCGCACACTCGTCGTGTCCACTAGGGGAAGGAGGTGGCGAGATGCCCTTGTTCATGGACGTCCACCACATGGATGGCGGGGTCGCGGTCGGCGACGTGGCGAAGGCCCACATGGCCGACCTGCAGGAACAGTCCCAGCACGGCGTGAACTACCTGAAGTACTGGGTCAACGAGGCCGAGGGCAAGATCTTCTGCCTCGTCGACGCACCCGACGCGGAGGCGGCCAACACCGTGCACCGCGAGGCGCACGGCCTGGTGGCCGACGAGATCTACGAGGTCGCCGAAGGGGCCTGAGTCACCGCAGCGTCTGCTTGCCCCCGTGCAGCAGGGTCACGAGCTGCGCGACCTTGCCGTCGGTGGCGGCGTCGCGCGCGAAGGACGTCAGGTTCATCACCGGCTTGAACCTCTGGCGGGTGATCGCCTTGGCGTAGGTGAACTCCTTGAGCCCGTCGGGGCCGTGGATGCGCCCGAAGCCCGACTGCCCGACCCCGCCGAACGGCAGGCCGGGCACGGCGGCGAAGGCGATCACGGAGTTCACCGACGTCATCCCCGAGCGGATCCGGCGCGCGATCGCCGTGCCGTTGGCCCTGGAGAACACCGCGCCCGCGAGGCCGTACTCGGTCGCGTTGGTGAGTCGGACCGCCTCGTCCATGTCAGCGACCGGGTTGATCGCCAGCGTGGGCCCGAAGGTCTCCTCGGTGATCTCGGTGGAGTCCTCCGGCACGTGGGTCAGGATCGTCGGCTGCACGAAGCGCTCGCCGACGGCGTCGGACCCGCCGAGCGCCACCTTCGCCCCCTTGGCGATCGCGTCGTCGAGGTGGCTCTTGATCACCCCGAGCTGCGAGGGCATCGTGATGGGGCCGATCTGCGCCTCCGAGTCGGCGCCGGCCCGCAGGCCGCGGGCCTGGTCGAGGATCTCGTCCATGAAGGCGTCGAAGACCCGCTCGTGGACGTAGACGCGCTCGGTGCCGATGCAGGTCTGCCCGGCGTTGGACATGCCGCCCCACAGCGCGGCCTCGGCGGCCTTGGTCAGGTCGGCGTCCTCGTCGACGATGAGCGAGTCCTTGCCGCCGGCCTCGATGAGGACGGGCGTGAGGCGCTCCGCGCAGGCAGCCATCACGAGGCGTCCGGTCCGCGCCGAGCCGGTGAAGGCGAGCTTGTCGACCTTGGCGGTGCAGAGCGCGTTGCCGGTCTCCCCCAGCCCCGTCACCACCTGCAGCACGTCACGGCCGTGGGTGACCTCTCTGAGGCTGTCGGCCAGCCACTGCCCGACGCCGGGCGTGTGCTCGCTGGGCTTGAACACCACCGTGTTGCCGGCCGCGAGCGCGTAGGCGATGGACCCCATCGGCGTGAAGACGGGGTAGTTCCACGGGCCGATCACGCCCACCACGCCGAGCGGGTGGTAGGCCACCGATGCCGCCTGGTTGGCCATCAGCAGGCCAGGCGAGACCCGGCGCGGGCCGAGCACCTTCTTGGCGTGCTTGGCCGCCCACGCGATGTGGTCCACGGCCAGGACGATCTCGAGCTGGGCGTCGCCGTGCGGCTTGCCGGTCTCGCGGTGCACGAGGTCGGCGAGCTGGGCGATGCGCCGGGTGATGACGCTGCGCCAGGTCAGCAGGTGGTCGGCGCGCTCGTCGAAGGACAGCGCACCCCACCAGCCGGCCGCCTCGCGGGCGCGGGCGACGGCAGCCTCGACGTCCTCACGGCCGTGCACCGGGTGGGTGCCGACGACGTCGCCGGTGGCGGGGTCGAGCGAGTCGAAGGTCTGCGTGGCCGCGGCGGCAGCGCCGGGCTCGAGGGTCGTGGTCATCGGCTCTCCTTGAGGAGGTCGGCGCACTTCTCGCCGATCATGATGGTGGGGGCGTTGGTGTTGCCGCGGGGCACCCGCGGCATGACGGAGGCGTCGGCGACCCGCAGGCCCTCGACGCCGTGGACGCGGAGCTCGGGGTCGACCACGCTGCCCTCGACGGTGCCCATCGCGCACGTCGCCACGGGGTGGTAGAGCGTCTGCCCGAGCCGGCCGATGGCCTCGATGATCTCGTCGTCGCTGGGGTCCGCCGACGCGGGCACCCACGGCTCGGCGACGTACGTCGCGATCGGCCCCTGGCGCAGCACCTCGAGCGCGGTGCGGAACCCGCCGATCATGGCCTCGAGATCGGCCCGGTCGTCGAAGTAGCCCGGATCGATCTCGGGGTGCCAGGTGGGGTCGGCCGAGCGCAGCCGCACGTGGCCCGAGCTCTGCACGTTGACCAGCGTGACGGCAGTGGTCAGCGCGCGGCGTACGGGCTCGTGCATGCCGTTGTCGTAGAAGCCGGTCGGGGCGACGTGCAGCTGGATGTCGGGCAGGTCGAGGGACTCGTGGGAGCGGTAGAACGCGCCGGTCTCGGCCACGTTGGAGCTCAGCGGCCCCTTGCCGAGGGCCTTCCACTTCACCAGGTTGCCGAGGCCGAGCATCTCGGCGACGTCGGTGGTGTCCTTGGTGTAGCTCAGGATGCCCGACACCGGGTGGTCCTGGAGGTGCTGTCCGACACCGGGCGACTCCACCACGACGTCGATGCCCATGTCGCGCAGGTGCGCGCCGGGGCCGATGCCGGAGAGCATCAGCAGCTGGGGGCTGTTGATCGCCCCGCCGCTGAGCACGACCTCCGCCTCAGCCCGTACGACGTGGTCCTGGCCGCCGCGCGTGTAGGCCACGCCGACCGCACGGGTGCCCTCGAGGACGATCCGGGTGACGAAGGCCTCGGTGCGCACGACGAGGTTGGGCCGGCTCGAGGCGGGGTGGATGTAGGCGTCGGCCACCGACCAGCGACGCCCCTTCTTGCAGGTCACCTGGTAGAGGCCGACGCCTTCCTGCTCGGCGCCGTTGAAGTCGTCGTTGCGCTTGAGCCCGGCCGCCACGCCGGCCTCGATGAACGCGGTGCTGAGCTCGTGGTTGTAGGACCGGTCCTCCACGTGCAGCGGACCGTCGGTGCCGTGGAAGGGCCCGCCGAGGCGGGTGTTGCCCTCGGCGCGGACGAAGTAGGGCAGGACGTCGTCGAAGCCCCACCCGGTCGCGCCGTAGGCGTCACGCCACTCGTCGTAGTCGGCGTGGTTGCCGCGGATGTAGATCATCGCGTTCATCGACGAGCACCCGCCGAGGGCCTTCATCCGCGGCCAGTAGGCACGGCGGCCGTCGAGATGCTTCTGCGGCGTCGTCTCGTAGTTCCAGTCCCACTTGGTCTTGAACAGCATCGAGAAGGCCAGTGGCATGTGGATGTTGTCGTCGTCGTCGGCCGGGCCGGCCTCCAGCAGCAGCACCCTGACCTGCGGGTCCTCGCTCAGGCGGGCAGCGACCACACCGCCCGCGCTGCCCGATCCGATGACGATGTAGTCGAATGTCTCCTCGGGCATGGCACTCCCTGTCGGCCTGTGACGCGGACCACAAACCTACGGCCGGGGCGACCGCGACACAACCACTGTCAGGGTCGAGTCAGGATCGCGGAGCTCGTGTTCCGGATACTGGCACGTCGACCCCACGATGTGTGCGGGGAGGACGGTCAGGTGCTCGCGGGCCACGCCCGGCCCATGATCACCTGGTCGACGCCCAGACCCGGGCCCACGACGGCCCACCCGGTCGAGCGGTACAGCCGTCGCGCGGGGTCGGCGGGGTCTGCCGAGGTCATCAGCAGCCAGCGCGGCTGGTCGAGGCCGTCCGTGAGGGCCGCCATGAGCCGCCGCCCGACGCCCGACCCCCGAGCCGGCTCATCGACACCGATGCTGACCAGCTCGAAGTGGCCGCCGAGCCAGTCGTCGGCCACAGCTGGGTGCAGCACCTTGCCGGCATGGTCGGTCCACCACTGGCCGTGCTCGCCGGTGTAGCCGTAGGCGAAGCCCACGATGAGCCCGTCGGTGCGCGCGAGCGCCAGCCGGAACCCCTCGCGCGTCGCGTGGCGTTCCCAGACCTGATCGCGCCATCTGTCGATGTCATCGAAGTCGTCGAACACGCGGCGGTAGAGCGGCCAGAGCTCGTCGTCGACGAGTGGATCGTCGGCGGTGTGCATCACCGAGACCTCCAGCATCAGGCGTCCAAGGTGTCGACGTCGACCTCGTAGGCGCCCTGCACGATGAACTCCTTGCGGGGCGCGACGTCGGAGCCCATCAGCAGCTCGAAGACCCGGCTGGCCTCGTCGACGTCGTCGATCGTGAGCTTGCGCAGCGTGCGGTGGCGCGGGTCCATGGTCGTCTCGGCCAGCTGGTCGGCGTCCATCTCGCCCAGGCCCTTGTAGCGCTGGACCGGATCCTTCCAGCGGACGTTCTTCCTCTTCAGCTCGGCGAGCTTGCGCTGCAGCTCGTCGTCGGAATAGGTGTAGATGTACTTGTCCATCCCCTTCTTGGGGTTGGACAGCTCGATGCGGTGCAGCGGCGGCACGGCCGAGTAGAGGCGGCCGTCGCGCACCAGGTCGGGCATGTACTTGAAGAACAGCGTCGCCAGGAGGCACCGGATGTGGGCGCCGTCGGAGTCGGCGTCGGCCATCAGGATGATCCGGCCGTAGCGCGCCGCCTCGAGCTCGAACGTACGGCCCGACCCGGCGCCGACGACCTGGATGATCGAGGCGCACTCGGTGTTCTTGAGCATGTCGCCGACGGTGGCCTTCTGCACGTTGAGGATCTTGCCGCGGATCGGCAGGAGCGCCTGGAACTCGCTACTGCGGGCCGCCTTGGCGGTGCCCATCGCCGAGTCGCCCTCGACGATGAACAGCTCCGTGCGCTCGGTGTCGGTGCTGCGGCAGTCGAACAGCTTGGCCGGCAGCGCTGACGACTCGAGGGCGTTCTTGCGCCGCTGGTTCTCCTTGTGCTGGCGCGCGGCCAGCCGGGTCTTGGAGGCCGCCGCGACCTTTTCCATCAGCAGCTTGGCCTGGGCCTTCTCGGCCCGCTTGGTCGACGTCAGGAACGCCTTGAGCTCGCCGGCGACGACCTTGCGCACGACACCGCGCGCGGCCGGGGTGCCGAGGATCTCCTTGGTCTGGCCCTCGAACTGCGGCTCGGCGAGGCGCACGGTCACCACCGCGGTCAGGCCCTCGAGCACGTCGTCCTTGATGACGTCGGCATCAGCGGCCTTGAGCACCTTGGCGGCGCGCATCGCGTCGTTGAAGGTCTTGGTGAGCGCGCTCTCGAAGCCGCTCACGTGGGTGCCGCCCTTGGGGGTGGCGATCACGTTGACGAAGCTGCGCACCTCGGTGTCGTACGCCGTGTCCCACCGGACCGCGACGTCGACGGTCAGCTCGCGCTCGACCTCCTGCGGCGTCATGTGGCCCTTGTCGTCGAGCAGCGGCACGGTCTCGGTGAAGGTGTCCATGCCCTGCAGGCGCAGGATGTCGGTGACGGGCTCGCCGTGGGAGAGGTACTCGACGAACTCGGCGATGCCGCCGTCGTGGCGGAACTTCTCCTCGGTCGGGGTGCCGTCACGCTGGTCGCGGATGACCAGCTCCAGGCCTGGCACGATGTACGACGTCTGGCGGGCGCGGCCGAGCAGGCCCTCCATCTCGAAGCGGGCGTCCTTGGTGAAGACCTGCTTGTCGGGCCAGAACCGGATCCGGGTGCCGGTCTTGCCCTTGGCGACACGCTTGCCCTTGCGGGTGAGGCCGGAGGCCGGCGTGAAGGGTGCGTCGGGGCCGTCGCCGTCGAAGACGCCCGGCACCCCGCGCTGGAACGACAGGCCCTGCTGGGCCGGCGAGCGGTCGACGTCGATGTCCATGCGGGACGACAGGGCGTTGACCACCGAGAGTCCCACCCCGTGGAGGCCGCCGGTGGCGACGTAGGACCCGCCACCGAACTTGCCGCCCGCGTGCAGCTTGGTCGCGACCACCTCGACCCCCGACAGGCCCGTCTTGGGCTCCTTGTCGGTGGGGATGCCGCGGCCGTCGTCGTGCACCTCGACCGAGCCGTCGTCGTGCAGCGTCACCTCGACGCGATGCGCGACGCCGGCCAGCGCCTCGTCGACGCCGTTGTCGATGATCTCCCACAGGCAGTGCATCAGGCCGCGGGTGTCGGTCGAGCCGATGTACATGCCCGGCCGCTTGCGCACCGCGTCGAGGCCCTCGAGGACCAGGAGGTGTGCTGCGTTGTAGGTGTTGTCTGCCGGTGCTGCCACGGACGTCCTGTCTGGTGCGGGTGCTGCTGCGAACACGGTGACACTACCCGCGACACGCCGCAGCACCGCGCAGGCACGCCTGCCCCCGGAGGGGTCGCCGCAGGGCTAGCGTGGCACCCACACCAGGTCTCACTTCGGCAACGGCTCGTCCACCTTGAGGACAACACCAGCGGCGGAGGGTGTGACGTGATTGACTTGAAGTCGTTCTCGAACTGCACCGCCGGTGGGAATCTTTGCCCCACTGGCTACGTTGGGCCAGACACCGATGAACAGAAATGAGGCTGACGTGACCACTGCCACCGCACCCACCCAGGCCGTCCTGACGGCCGGTGACCGCTGCGACCGTTGCGGCGCCCAGGCCTACCTCCGCGTGGAGCTCCAGTCCGGAGGTGAGCTGCTCTTCTGCGCCCACCACGCACGCGAGCACGGCGAGAAGCTCCGCGAGGTCGCGGCCGCCGTCCACGACGAGACGCACAAGCTCGACGCCTGAGCACCTTCCACCCCTTCTTCCAGACGGCCCCGGACACGCTCTCCGGGGCCGTTCTGCGTCCGGGGCGCGGGCCCGACCGGTTCTGGCGTCTGGGAGGGTTGACCCGTGAGCGCCACCGAGATCCTCCTCGCCCTTGCGATCGCCGTCGGCATCGTGGGGGTGGTCGTGCCCGTGCTGCCCGGCACCGTCCTCGTGCTCGCGGCGGTCCTGGTCTGGGCCCTCGACATCGGCACGGCGACCGCGTGGGCCGTCTTCGCCGTCGCCGCCACCCTCCTCGTCGCCGGCTCGGTCGTGAAGTACCTCGTGCCGGGCCGTCGGCTCAAGGCGTCGGGCGTGCCCAGCCGGACGCTGCTGGCCGGGGCCCTGCTGGGCTTCGTCGGCTTCTTCGTGGTGCCGGTCGTCGGGGTGCTGATCGGTTTCGTGTTGGGCATCTACCTCGCCGAGCGCGCCCGGGTGGGAGGGGCGGCGGCCTGGCCCTCGACCCGCCACGCCCTGCGCGCCGTCGGGGTCTCGATCCTCATCGAGCTCGTCGCCGCGTGCCTGGCCGCGGTGGTGTGGGCGCTCGGCGTGGTCGTCACCTGATGGCGGTCGTCCTGGCGCTCCTCGCGTCGGTGGCCTACGGCCTGTCCGACTTCGTCGGCGGCCACGCGTCACGTCGTACGTCGGCGTGGCCGGTGGCGTTCGTCGGCGCGCTCGCCGCGCTCGTCGGCGCAGGCGTCCTCACGCTCGTGACCGGCGGCTCCCCCACCCGCGCCGACCTGTGGTGGGGCGCCCTCGCCGGGATCGGCACCGGCGCCGGCGGGGCCTTCCTCTACCGCGGGCTGGCCGCGGGTCGCATGGGCGTGGTGGCGCCGATCTCGGCCGTGGGCGCCGCGCTGCTGCCGGTGTGCGTGGGCGTCGCGACCGGCGAGCGCCCCGACCTGCTGGTGTGGCTGGGCATCGCTGCCGCGGTCCCGGGGATCTGGCTGGTCAGCCGGGAGCCCGGCGCCTCCGGCGAGCTGGCCGCGGGGATCGTCGACGGCCTCCTGGCCGGCCTCGGGTTCGGCCTGCTGTTCGCCGCGATGGGCCAGGTGCCCGAGGAGGCCGGCTTCGCGCCCCTTGCCCTGGCCCAGGCAGTCGGCGTGGCGTGCGTGGCGGGGACCGCCTCGGTGCTGCGCGGACGATGGCTCCCGTGGCACCCGACCCAGCTCTGGGGCGCCGCTTCCGGTCTGCTGGCCACCGCTGCCGCCGCGCTGTTCCTGCTGGCGACGCAGAGCGGGCTGCTGACCGTCGCCTCGGTGCTCACCTCGCTCTACCCCGCGATCACGATCGCGCTGGCTGCCGTCGTGCTGCGCGAGCGGATCCACGGGGCCCAGGGGGTCGGGCTCGTGCTGTGCGGGATCGCCGTGGGGCTCGTGGCCGCAGCCTGAGCCCCGGCCGCCTCAGACGCCGAGGCCCGAGGCCACCGGCAGGCTCCAGCGGTGCCGCTTGGGCGCCCAGTCGATCACCGGGTGGGAACCGTCGGCCTGGTCGACCATCTTGGCCGAGACCCGCACCGAGGGCACGCGGTCGAAGCACGCACGGCTGATGCGGGCGCGGAACACGTCGCGGCCCCACCGCGGGCGTGCGGCGTAGTCGCAATCGACGCGCTGGTCACCGCCCCGCCAGCCGTCCGCCTTGGTGAGGACGTAGTCTGTGCCGTCGCCGAGCCCGCTGCTCAGGACGTACTCCGGGCCGGCGACGTCGCGGTCGGTGTCGATGAAGACCGACACGCTGGCCGCGCTGGAGCGCATCAGCTCGGTGAAGCGCACCTTCACCAGCAGGTTGTCGGTGCCGTGGTTGGCCTCGAGCGCGACGATGTCGGTCAGCGACGCCGTCGCGTCGGCCGGGTCGTCGATGCTGTAGAACTCCGCGTGCGCCGGGGCGGCGACCAGTGCGGCGAGGGCGAGCGCGGTGCCGGCGGTCAGTGCGGTCCGAGATCTCATGTCCTGAGTGTCGCATCCCCCACCGACGCCCGGGTCCACCCGATGGTAGGGGGCGCGGGTTCCCCGAAATGACGAGCAGCGCCGCCGTGGTGGCGACGCTGCTCGCGAAGGTGCTGTTCGAGGTCAGTCCAGGTAGTCGCGCAGGACCTGCGAGCGGCTCGGGTGACGCAGCTTCGACATCGTCTTGGACTCGATCTGGCGGATCCGCTCGCGGGTCACGCCGTAGACCTTGCCGATCTCGTCGAGCGTCTTGGGCTGGCCGTCGGTCAGCCCGAAGCGCATCGACACCACCCCGGCCTCGCGCTCGGAGAGCGTGTCGAGCACGGCGTGCAGCTGCTCCTGGAGGAGCGTGAACGACACCGCGTCGGCCGGGACGATCGCCTCGGAGTCCTCGATGAGGTCACCGAACTCGGAGTCGCCGTCCTCGCCGAGAGGCGTGTGCAGCGAGATGGGCTCGCGGCCGTACTTCTGGACCTCGATGACCTTCTCGGGGGTCATGTCGAGCTCCTTGGCGAGCTCCTCCGGCGTGGGCTCGCGGCCCAGGTCCTGGAGCATCTGGCGCTGGACGCGCGCAAGCTTGTTGATGACCTCGACCATGTGGACCGGGATGCGGATGGTGCGCGCCTGGTCGGCCATGGCACGGGTGATCGCCTGGCGGATCCACCACGTCGCGTAGGTCGAGAACTTGTAGCCCTTGGTGTAGTCGAACTTCTCGACCGCACGGATCAGGCCGAGGTTGCCCTCCTGGATGAGGTCGAGGAAGAGCATGCCGCGACCGGTGTAGCGCTTGGCCAGCGAGACCACGAGTCGCAGGTTGGCCTCGAGGAGGTGGTTCTTCGCGCGGCGCCCGTCCTCGGCGATCCACTCGTACTCCTCGAGCATCTTCGGGCTGATCCGACCGCCCTTGGCGAGCTTCTCCTCCGAGAACAGGCCGGCCTCGATGCGCTTGGCGAGCTCGACCTCCATCTCGGCGTTGAGGAGGGGGACCTTGCCGATCTGCTTGAGGTAGTCCTTCACCGGGTCCGCGGTGGCACCGGCCACCATGACCTGCTGCTCGGGCTCGTCGGTCTCGTCGGCCGCGGAGACGGTGAAGGCCTGCTTCTCGTCCTCCTTGATCGTCGGGTCCTTGGCCACGTCCTTCTCGAAGACCTCGTCCGGGATGTCGGGGAGCAGCTTCTTGCCGTCGGGGCCGACCACAGGGGCCGCGGTCGCACCGAGGTCGACGACCTCGTCAGCGGTCGCAGCAGCAGCCTTCTTGGCGGGCGCCTTCTTCGCGGCGGCCTTCTTCGCAGGCGCGGGCTTCTCGGCAGGCGCGGCCGCGGTCTTCGCGGCAGCCTTCTTGGCCGGGGCCTTCTTGGCGGCCGAGGTGGCAGAGCGCTTGCTCGTCGCGGCCACGGCCCGCAGGCTCGCGGCGTCGACCTGCACCGAGATGCCGAGGCCGCTGAGGTGCACGAGCAGTGCCTTCAGGTGGCGAGGCTCGACACCGGCCTCCTCACTGGCGCGCCGTACGTCCTCGGGGGACACGGTGCCGGTGGGGGTGCCGCCGGCGACCAGGGCGGTGATGGAGGGGTGCGTGAGCACCTCGGCGGGGAGCAACTTGCGTGCGTGTGAAGACACGAACACCTCTCGTCGGACAGCTTCGGGGCGCGGCGAGGCCCGGTGACGTCAAGAGCCGCGCCGTCATTCTGCCACGGCACTCCACGGCACGTGGCATCCGGCCCGGATCGGCCCGGATCGGCCCCGATCGACGACGAAGGGCCGCTACGCCCCGGCGGCGCCGGCCTTCTTGGCCTTCTTGAAGTCACGGACCTTCTGCAGCGAGTCGGCGTCGACCACGTCGGCCACCGACCGGTGCCCCTCGAGCGCGTAGTCGCCGACAGCGGCCTCCCACCCCTCAGGCCGTACGTCGAGCTGCTTGGCCAGGAGCGCCACGAAGATCTGCGCCTTCTGCTTGCCGAAGCCCGGCAGCGCCATCACGCGCTTGAGGAGGTCCTTGCCGTCGGCGGCCTCCGTCCAGAGCCGCGAGGCGTCGCCACCGTAGGTGTCGACCACGATGCGTGCCAGCTCCTGCAGCCGGGCCGCCATCGAGCCGGGAAAGCGGTGGATGGCCGGCGTCGTGGCGGCCATCGCCGCGAACTCGTCAGGGTCCGCGGAGGCGATCGCACCGGGATCGAGGGTGCCGAAGCGGTCGAGCACCTTGGCGGGGCCGCGGAAGGCGTGCTCCATCGGGTACTGCTGGTCGAGCATCATGCCGGCCAGCAGGGCGAAGGCGGAGTCGTCGAGGACCTTGTCGGCCGACGGGTCGCCGGTGATCTGAAAGGCCACGCCGCTACTGCGCTTTGACCGCCAGCACCGGGCACGGGGCGTCGAGCAGCACCCGCTGGGCGTTGCTGCCGAGGATGAGCTTGCCCACCGGCGAACGACGACGCAGGCCGATGACGAGCAGCTCGGCGTCATTGGCCTCCGCGATGCTGATGAGGTCCTCGGCCGGCTCGAAGCCGCGCACGAGCTGGCGGATGTCGTGCTCGACCCCGGACTCCTCGAGGGTGGCCTTGATGGCCGTCATGTCGTCCTCGACCGCGCGGGCCTTGGACCCGTCGAACTCCTGGCCCCCACGGTGGGAGTTCACCACGACCAGCTTGCTGCCACGCAGCTTCGCCTCGCTGATGCCCGCGGCCAGGGCCGCCTCACCCTCGGCCTTGGGGACGTATCCGACGACGACGGTGCCCATGGTGTCTCCTCTCGTGGCCGCAGCGCCCTCGCCGCCGACCTGCTGGCACCGTAACGGAAAACACACGACCGTGGGCAGCCTGTGGAGAGGCGCGTCGCGGGGTCCCTCCTCCGGCAGGGTGGGGCCCATGGCACTCCCCCAGGGCCCGCCCCGCGTGCCACCCGTGCTGCAGGCCCCCATCGACCGGCTCACCCACGAGGTGCTGCGCGCCGCCACCCTCGAGCTGGTCGAGGGCGAGCCGCGCCGCCGGTTCGCACCGGTGCTGCACGCCGGCGTGCCCGGCCGCAGCGTCCGGCACGTCGACGACCTCCGCTCCGCCGACGCCGGGTTGCGCGCCGACGTCACACTCGCCCTCCTCGGTCGGGCCACCGCGCTCACCCCACGGCCCTACCTGTGGCTGACCCGGGCCGGTGAGCTGAGCACCCACGACGACGACCTGCGCTGGCTCGGGCCCTCCGCGTGGGCCGCGTCGGCGCTCGGCGTTCCGGTCGCCCTCGTGGTGGTGACGCGCAGGGGCTGGTTCGACCCCGTCAGCGACGTACGCCGTGAGTGGCGACGGCTGCGCCGGCGCGTGACCGGGTGAGGACGCAGGCGCTGGGACTCGTCAGTCCCAGCGGTGGACCGGCTCGTTGCTGTGCATGCGGTCGCGGTAGTCGAGCAGCGTCGCGCGCAACGCGTCGAACCGGTCCTCACCGCCGCGGGCACGCACCCGCTCGGTGAACCAGGCGGCGCCGCTGGTCTCGAGCTGGCAGCGCTGCTCGATGATGCCGAGGTAGTGCTCGCTCTCCTCGGTCGGCACGCCCCACGAGTCCAGCCCGGCCTTGGCCATCGGGAGCAGGCGTCGCAGGACCAGCTCGGTGGCGCGGACCTGACCGATCCCAGGCCAGTAGACCTGGGCGTCGACCCCCATCTGGGCCGCCACGTGGAAGTTCTCTTCCGCGGCGGAGAAGGACATCTGGGACCAGAGCGGCCGCTCGCTCTCGGCGAGGAAGCGGATCAGGCCGAACCAGAGCGCCGCGTTGGCGATGGTGTCGGCCACGGTCGGCCCGGCGGCCAGCAACCGGTTCTCGACCCGCAGGTGCGGCACGCCGTCGGCGACGTCGTAGACGGGACGGTTCCACCGGTAGATCGTGCCGTTGTGCAGGCGCAGCTCGTGCAGCAGCGGCGTGCCGCCGGACTCCAGCACCTCGAGGGGGTCCTCCTCGTCGGTCACCGGCAGCAGCGCCGGGAAGTAGCGGACGTTCTCCTCGAACAGGTCGAAGACCGAGGTGATCCACCGCTCGCCGAACCACACGCGTGGCCGCACGCCCTGGGCCTTGAGCTCCTCGCTCCGCGTGTCGGTGGCCTGCTCGAACAGCGGGATGCGGGTCTCGCGCCACAGCTCCTTGCCGAGGAGGAAGGGCGAGTTGGCCGACACCGCGAGCTGCACGCCGGCGATCGCCTGGGCGGCGTTCCAGTAGGCCGCGAACTGGTCGGGCGAGGTCTGGACGTGGAACTGGGTGCTCGTGCACGCGGCCTCGGGCACGATCGAGTCAGCGGTCGTGGTGAGCCGCTCACGGCCCGAGATGCTGATGGTGATGTCCTCCCCGCGCGCGTTGAGGATCTGCTCCGAGAGCAGCTTGTAGCGCGGGTTGGCGCTGAGGCTGGCACGGTTCATGTGGCCCTCGGCGAGCGTGGGCAGGATGCCGATGGCGACCTGGTGGGCGCCGACCTTCGCCGCCTTCTCCTCGGCGTCGTTGAGGGAGTGGCGCAGGCTCCGCTCGAAGGTGCTGAGGCCCCCTTCGCGGAGCCTGGCCGGGGCGAGGTTGATCTCAATGTTGAACTGCCCCAGCTCGGTCTGGAAGTCGGGGTCGGCGATCGCCTCGAGCACCTCGGCGTTCTTCAGCGCCGGGTCGCCGGCGTCGTCGATCAGGTTGAGCTCCATCTCCAGGCCCGTCATCGGGTCGTCGGTGTCGAAGCGCGCCTCGCGCAGCATCCGGGCGAAGACGTCGAGGTTGCGACGGACCTTCTCGCGGTGCCGCGTCCGGTCGGCCCGGCTGAACTCCTGCTGCGCGACCTCTTCTCCCATGCTCGAACCCTAGCCATGCCCACCCGCTCCGGGAACCGTCCGGAAGGCTGGTCAACGGCGCGCTCGTCACGCGGCGGGGTCCGCGCTGCCGTGCAGCCGGGGGCGCAGCACCTCCCACTCGTCGGGGGAGGTCGCGGACTCGAGCAGCCGGGCAACCAGCCCGGCGAGCGAGTGCTCCGGCTCGACCTCGCGGCACCGGTCCACCGCGCACCACGCGAGGGCGCCGTCCCCCACCAGCCAGGCGGCGAAGGCCAGCACGGCGGCGGGGGCCGCCACGTGCCCGGTGGGGAGACGACGTACTGCGTCGGACCAGAGGTCGACCGCGCGCCGCGCCTCCGCTCGGGTGAGCCAGGCCCACGCCTCGTCGCGCCGGGCGCCCGAGACGACCGTCAGGGCGACCTGGGCGAGCTCGGCGGGCGTGAAGCACGTGCCGTCGCCCAGGTGTCGGCGCACCGCGGCCGCGAGGGCGCCAGTCGGCATCGCCCTGGCCGTCGCGATCAGCGGCGCGAGCGACTCGGCGTGCCCCGGGTCGGGGGCGATGGTCGCGCGCAGCGCCTCGCGGCTGGCGTGGGTCACCCGGCCGTCGAAGACGCCCTGGGCGGTGAAGCGGTGCTCCGCGAGGGTGAACGGCACCCCCTGGTAGGCCGCCAGCGGGGCGCCCGGGAGGATGGCGTACCAGTGGCCGTCGTGCACGCGCATCACCTCGCGCACCACGATGCCGGCCGCGGTGAGCTCCTCGTGCAGCGCCCAGGCGGCCTCGTCGGCCACGCTCGTGTCGTCGTCGTAGACCACGACGACGACCTCGCGCACGCCGTGCCGACGGGCGGGGCGCAACAGCGCCTCGACGACGTCGTCGACGTCGTCGGGGTCGTGGGGCAGGTCGACACGGGCGTGCATGCCGCCGGCTCCCCCGATGCTGACCATGACGACGGAGTGCTGGGGGACGAAGCCCAGGGCGAGCGGGACGAAGGCGGCGACGTCCTCGGGGGTGCGGGCGCTGAGCAGCGTCGTGGATGGGGCGGGCGGTGTCGGGGAGTCTGTGGTGTGGTCCATGACGACGACGCTTCCCGCACCCACCGACCCTCCAAGCCCACGAGCAGCGGGGGCTGTGGAGAAGTGGTCCGAGGGACTCCCTGTGGACGGTTGGGGGGCTGCGACAATGGCCGGGTGAACGGACCGGGGGTGCGCCGCTGATGCGCAGCACCGCCTCGGTCCTCCACCTCGACCTCGACGCGTTCTTCGCCGCCGTCGAGCAGCGCGACAAGCCGTCGCTGCGCGGCAAGCCGGTCATCGTCGGCGGCACGGGCGGACGCGGCGTGGTCGCGACGGCGTCGTACGAGGCGCGCAGGTACGGCGTCGGGTCGGCGATGTCGGGACGCGAGGCGCGCGCCCGGTGTCCGCACGCGGCCTTCCTCAGCGGCCGCTTCCACGCCTATCGCGAGACGAGCGTGCGCGTGATGGAGGTCCTGCGCGACCTCTCCCCCCTCGTGGAGCCGCTCTCCCTCGACGAGGCGTTCGTCGACCTCGCCGCCGCCGACCTGCCCGACCTCGAGGTCGCCACCGTGACTGCTGCGGGCGAGCGGCTGCGCCAGCGCGTGCACGAGGTCACCGGCGGCCTGACCGCCACCGTCGGGATCGCCTCGTCGAAGTTCCTGGCGAAGGTCGCCAGCGAGCTCGACAAGCCCGACGGCATGACGGTGGTGCCGCCCGGCACCGAGCTCGACCTGCTGCGCCCGATGAAGGTGGGCGTCATCCCCGGGGTGGGCCCGGCGACGGCCGAGCGGCTGCGGCGCGCCGGCATCCACACGATCGCCGAGCTCGAGCGCATCGAGGAGGACGAGCTGGTCCGCCTGCTCGGCCAGGCGCAGGGCCACGGGCTGTGGCAGCTCGCGCGCGCCCAGGACCCGCGTCCGGTGCTGGCCGAGCGCGAGACCAAGTCGATCAGCGTCGAGGGCACCTACGACAACGACCTCACCGACCGCAGGCTGATGGAGGGCCTGCTCACCCGGCAGGCCCGTGACGTCGGCACCCGCATGCGAAAGAACGGTTTCTCCGGACGCACCGTCTCGATCAAGGTGCGCCTGCACGACTTCACGACCCTGAGCCGGTCGAGCACGCTGCCCAGCCCGACCGACGACGGCGGCACCATCGCCCGGGTCGCCCGCACCCTCCTGGGTGACCTCGACACGACCGGTGGGGTGCGGCTGCTCGGCGTCGGCGTGTCCGGGCTCGCCGACTGGGTGCAGGAGGACCTGTTCGGTGAGAGCACCGATGAGGACGACGTGGAGGAGGTCGTGCTGCCACCCCAGCAGCGCAGCCGCACATGGGCTCCCGGCGCCGACGTGGTGCACGACGAGATGGGTCGGGGCTGGGTCTGGGGATCGGGGTCGGGCGTGGTCACGGTGAGGTTCGAGACCGCCGACACCCCGCCCGGTCCGGTGCGCAGCTTCCGCTCCGACGACCCCGCGCTGCACCGCGTCGAGCCGCCGACCGAGGACTGAGCCCGGCCGGGCGCATTGTTCGGCCCGGGAGGGGAACCCCTGAGAAGTCCCTGAGAGTTCCGAAAAGACGGAATCAACCGGGTCGCTGGCACGTCAGACCTGATGAAGGCACCGAGCAATCCGATCGGGAATCCCGCAACGGACACGGGCGTTGGATCAGATGTGCGACACGGGGTGGTCGCACGAGGAGCAGGAGGACGACATGAGCACTGCACAGGCCAAGCGCACCACCACGACTCGTGAGATCGAGGGCCGCGACAGCGTCGGGCTCTACCTCGACGAGATCGCTCGCACCCCGCTCCTCGACGCCGAGACCGAGGTCGAGCTGTCCAAGACCATCGAGGCCGGGCTCATGGCCCAGCACCTCCTCGACACCGGCCGGATCGGCCGGCGCAAGGGCGGCGCGCCGATGAGTGCCAGCGAGGAGGAGCTCGAGTGGCTCGCCGAGCAGGGGCGCCTCGCCGTCGACCGGTTCATCGAGGCCAACCTGCGCCTGGTGGTCTCGATCGCCCGCAAGTACGGCCGCTCCCAGATGCCCATGCTGGACCTGATCCAGGAGGGCAACACCGGCCTCATCCGCGCGGTCGAGAAGTTCGACTACACCAAGGGCTACAAGTTCTCCACGTACGCCACGTGGTGGGTCCGCCAGGCCATCACCCGCGGCATCGCGCAGCAGGCCCGCGTCGTGCGCCTCCCCGTCCACGTCGTGGAGGAGCTCAACCAGGTCGGCAGCGCCCGCCGCACGCTCGAGCGCCAGCTGGGCCGCGACCCCGAGCCGCAGGAGATCGCCACCGAGCTCGGCATGGACCTCGACCGGGTGCTCGACCTGATGAGCTGGGGTCGCGACCACGTCTCGCTCGACACCCCCGTCGACGAGGACGGCGACACCTCGCTGGGTGACCTGATGGCGCAGGAGACGGCCCCCGGCCCGGACCTGAACTTCCTCGACGCCGAGGCCCGTCAGCGCCTGGAGGACCTTGTCGGGATCCTCGACGAGCGCTCCGCCGACATCGTCCGGGCGCGCTACGGCCTGGCCGACGGACGCCAGCACAAGCTCGCCGACATCGGTGCCCGCCACGGCATCTCCGCCGAGCGGGTGCGACAGCTCGAGCGCGAGGCCCTGCAAAAGCTCCGCCGGGCCGGCGACCCCGACCTCGCCGCCTGACAGCACGCACCTGGCTGCGTTGTCGGCGCTCGAAGACCCGCTCCGCTCAAAGGTCGACTTCGCCCCTCCGCCTTGCCAGGCAAGCACTCTCAGGCTGCGAGACGCTTGATCAGTACGCCGCGGACAGCAGGTCCGCGCTCGCGGCCCGTGCCCGGTCGACCACGTCGACGGGCACGGGCCGCTGCGCTGCCACCCGTGCCTGCCACACCTGCAGCGCGACCACGCGGGCCGCGGCCTCCTCGACGCGCTCGCGCGACACCTCGCCCGACTCGATCGCGTCGACCACGATCTGGTGGGTGGTGGCGGTGTCGACCGGCATGAGCAGCAGGTCGGCACCTGCCTCCAGCGCCTGGAGCGCGGGAGTCGGGCGGCCGCCCACCGCGCCCATGCCGAGCGAGTCGGTGATCGTGACGCCCTCGAAGCCGAGCTCGTCGCGCAGCAGGTCGTAGACCTCCGGCGCCATGCTCGCCGGCACGTCGGGCGCGATCGAGGTGAGGTCGAGGTGGCTCATCATCACCGCGGGCGCGTGGTGGGCGATCCCCGACTCGAACGGCGGGAGGTCGTGCGCCTCGATCTCGGCCAGGGTGGAGTCGACGACCGGCAGCGCGTCGTGGCTGTCGGTCGTCGCGGTGCCGTGGCCGGGAAAGTGCTTGATGGTGGAGACGATGCCGGCGTCGTCGTAGCCCTTGACGGCCGCGCCGACGGCCTGTGCGGCGACCTTCGGGTCCTCCGAGGGCGAGCGGGCGCCGATCGTCGGGTCGGCGGCACCGATGGTCACGTCGGCGACCGGGGCGAAGACCCAGGTGAAGCCGAGACCCCGCAGCTCCAGGCCGGTGGTCAGGGCGGCCGCGCGGGTGACCCGGCGCCCCAGGCGTGCGTCTGCCTGGATGGCGAGACCTGCCGACTGGAAGTGCGGGAAGTCCGTGGCGATGCCGCGCAGGTGCGAGACGTAGCCGCCCTCCTGGTCCACGCCGATCACCGGCGGGAAGTCACGGCCGTCCTCGCGCGCGGCCTGTGCCAGCGCCGTCGTCATGGCCCGCACCTGGGCCTCGTCGACGACGTTGTCGCTGGTGACCGAGACCCCGGCGAGGTGCAGGTCGCGCACCATGGCCGCGGGCTCCTCGGGGTCGGTGCCGTGGAAGCGCCCGACGATCACACCACCGGCGAGCTGCTCGGGGGTCCAGGTGCTCACCAGCTCGCGGGCCGCGTCGAGCTCACCCAGCGTCGGTCCCCACGAGGTCGGGGTGTCGGGGTCCTGCGCCTGCTCGGTGACCGACGGGGACGCAGACGTGGGCCGACTGCTCGACGACGGCTCCGGGCCGGCCTGCTCCGACGTGGACGTCAGGCCGCACCCGCTCACCAGCAGTGCGGCTGCCGCGATCGAGGCGAGGCGGGGGCGGGTCAGGAGCACGCGGGGGAGGTTACCGGCCGCACCCCGGCAATCGGGAAACCTCAGGCGCGGGCGGCGAGCTCGGCGTGGACCTCGGTGACACGGCGCCGCAGGTCGTCGAGCGTGCCGGTGTTGTCGACGACGTACGTCGCGAGTGCGAGCCGGTCCGCACGGCTGGCCTGGGCGGCGATCCTGGCCTCGGCTTCGGCGCGCGACCAGCCCCGCTCACGCTCCATCCGGTCGACCTGCACCTCGACCGGGGCGTCCACGACGACGACGGCGTCGAACGAGCCGGCCCGGCCCACCTCGGCGAGGAGCGGAATGTCGTGCACCACGACCGCGTCGGGCGCCGCCTCGGCCTCGAGCTCGGCGCTGCGCCGGTGCACGAGCGGGTGGATGATCGCCTCCAGCCGCCGGCGCGCCCCGGGGTCGGCGAACACCAGGGCCCCCATCGCCGGACGGTCGAGCTCGCCGTCGGGGCCGAGGACGTCATCGCCGAACTCGGCCACGACGGCGTCGAGACCGGGGGTGCCCTTCGCCACGACCTCCCGGGCCAGCGCGTCGGCGTCGATGACGACCGCGCCCAGCTCGGCGAGGATGGACGAGACGGAGCTCTTGCCGGAGGCGATGCCCCCGGTGAGCCCGACCCGGACCGTCACCGGTCCCGGCCGGCGGCGTGCTCGGCCGCGGCGAGCAGGACGCACGTGGCGACGCCCTCCATGGCTGCGGTGACCTCGGCGAGCGGCGGCATGGTCGGCGCGAGGCGGATGTTGGTGTCGTCGGGGTCCTGCTTGTAGGGGAACGACGAGCCGGCCGGGGTCAGCGCGATGCCGGCCTCCTTGGCGAGCGCGACGACCCGCGACGCGGTGCCGGGCACGACGTCGAGGTTGACGAAGTAGCCGCCGGTGGGGGTGTTCCAGGTCGCCACGCCACGCCCGCCGAGCCGCTCGGCGAGCACCCGGTCGACCTCCGCGAACTTGGGCGCGATGATCTCGCGGTGCTTGACCATGTGGTCGCGCACGCCCTGGGCCGACCCGAAGAGCTCGAGGTGGCGCAGGTGGTTGACCTTGTCGGGGCCGATGGAGCCGTTGCCGAGGTGCTGGAGGTACCACGCGACGTTCTCCCGCGAGGCCGCCAGGAAGGCCACGCCCGCGCCGGCGTAGGTGATCTTCGAGGTCGAGGCGAACATGATCGGCCGGTGCGGGTGACCAGCCGCCGAGGCCAGGGTGAGGATGTCGGCGCTCTTCGCCTCGTCCTCGGTGAGGTGGTGCAGCGCGTAGGCGTTGTCCCAGAAGATCTTGAAGTCGGCCGCGGCCGTCGGCATGGCCGCGAGCCGGGCCGCCACCTCCTGGCTGCAGATCGCGCCCGAGGGGTTGGCGTACGTCGGCACGATCCACATGCCCTTGATGGTCGGGTCGTCGGCCACGAGCGCCGCCACGGCCTCAGCGTCGGGGCCGTCGTCGTGCATCGGCACGGTGACCATCTCGATGCCGAGGCTCTCGAGCAGGGTGAAGTGGCGGTCGTAGCCCGGCACGGGGCACACGAAGCGCACCGTCTCCTCACGGCTCCAGGGCCGCTCGGAGTCCACGGCGCCGAAGAGCAGCAGGTCGACCAGGCAGTCGCGCATGATCGTCAGGCTCGAGTTGCCGCCCGCAACGACCTGCTCGGGCTCGACCCACAGCAGCTCGGCGAAGATCTCGCGCAGCTCGCGCAGGCCCTCGAGCCCGCCGTAGTTGCGCACATCGACGCCCGCGGCGTCGCGGGTGGACGTCGGCAGGCGCAGCAGGTCGTCGGAGAGGTCGAGCTGCTCGGACGAGGGCTTGCCGCGCGTCAGGTCCAGCTTGAGCCCGCGGGCCTTCAGATCCTCGTAGGCGGCGCGCTGCTCCTCCAGCAGGGCGGCGAGGTCGTCGGCGGACAGGTCGGCCAGCGCAGTCGCGTTCACGCGCACAAGGCTACCGAGGCACGTCGTACGACCTCAGGGGTGGAGCCACGGAGCGGGACGGGCCGCCCGGGCTCAGGCAGGCGTGCGGAACGTACGCCGGTACTCCTGGGGGCTGACCCCGCGCGAGCGCCCGAAGTGGTGGCGCAGGGTCGCGGCGTTGCCGAAGCCGACCTCGGAGGCCACCCAGTCGATGGAGTGGTCGGTCTGCTCGAGCAGCTCCTCGGCCGCGCGCACCCGCTCGCCGAGGATCCAGCTGTAGGGCGTGGTGCCCGTCTCCTCCTTGAAGCGCCGGGCGAAGGTGCGCGCCGACATGTGCACCTGCCGGGCGAGGGTCTCGACGTCGAGCTCCTCGTCGAGGTGCTCGCTGATCCATGCCAGCAGGGGCGCCAGGGCGTCGGACTCGCAGACCGGCACCGGGCGGGTGATGAACTGTGCCTGTCCGCCGTCGCGGTGCGGCGGGACGACCATGCGGCGCGCCGTGGTCGCGGCGACCTTCGCGC
This sequence comes from Nocardioides sp. Soil774, assembly GCF_001428125.1. Classification (GTDB taxonomy): domain Bacteria; phylum Actinomycetota; class Actinomycetes; order Propionibacteriales; family Nocardioidaceae; genus Nocardioides. Next base: position 257,044 of record NZ_LMSM01000005.1, read on the forward strand.
CGAACTGCTGGCGCATCACGTGCAGCGCGGCGTCGAGGGCGGCCGCCGACCCGGCCCCCGTCACGATCGAGCCGTCCTGGACGTAGAGCACGTCGCGGTCGACGATCGCGTCGGGGTAGCGCTCGGCCAGCTCCGCGGCGTAGCGCCAGTGGGTCGTGCAGCGCCGTCCGTCCAGGAGCCCGGCCTCACCGAGCATGAAGGTGGCCGAGCAGTGCGCGAAGAGCATGGCTCCCCGCGCATGGGCCTGGCGGAGCAGCTCGGAGACCTCGGGCGAGGACCCGCGGTGGTCGCTCTTCGGCGCCAGGCAGATCAGGTCGGCGTCGGCGGCTGCGTCGAGGCCGTGCTCGACGACCAGGTCGAAGCCCGCCCGGGTGGTCAGCCGGCCGGGACGAGGGGTGACGACGGTGAAGTCGAAGACCGGGTTGTCGTCCTCGGGGTGGTAGGGCTCGGCCCACACCTCGCACAACGCTCCCAGCCCGAACGGCTCCGGCTGGTCCTGCACCACGACGGCGACCTTCTGCATGCGATCAGTCTGGACCCGCGGTGGCAGTAAATCAACTAACCCTGTCGTTCCTGCCACTGGTGGCAGGAAGACGATGAGCGCAGACTTGCTGCCATGACCGCATTCCTGTTGATCCTGACCCTCGCGGCACTCGCCGCACTGCTGGTCAGCTATGTCCGCCACGACCGCTTCGCCGGCCCCGCCGCCACCTCCCACCTGCTCGACGACCTCGGCCCCGTCGAGGCGCGCCAGCACCTGGTCCCCCGCCGCTGATCCAGCCGTCGAGGCCGCTCCGGACCCGGCGCCGTCGGCCCGACGCGACCCCGGCACAATGCCCGCATGGTCGACACGGCGCTCGGTGAGGGGTCGCGGGTCGCGCTCCTCGTCCCCGGCTCGGAGTCGTACGTCGACCTGGTGCTGGCCCTGCTCGCCGAGGGCGTCTTCCCCGTCCCGCTCGACCCCGCCCTCACCCATGCCGAGCGGGATCGCATCCTCGCCCCGATCGCACCCGACCTGGTGCTCACCGCACCCGAGCAGGTCGACGTGCTGCTCGCCCGCCTGCCCGGCGCCGGGGGACGACTCCCCCGCGGCCGCCCGATCCATTGCACCAGCGGCACCACCGGCACACCGAAGGGCGTCTGGTCGGGACTGCTGGACCAGACCGATGCGGCGGCGCTGGTGGCCGAGGAGCGTGACCTGTGGGGCTTCGCCCACGACGACGTCAACCTCGTGCTGAGCCCCCTGCACCACTCAGCGCCTCTGCGCTTCGCGATGGGCACGCTCCTCGCCGGCGGCCGCATCGTGGTGCCGGGCAGGTTCGACCCCGCCGCCGTCACGCGGGCCATCGTCCGCGACCGCCCGACGACGATGTTCTGCGTGCCCACCCACCTGCGGCGTCTCTTCGCGCACTGGGACGAGGTCGGGGTCCCCGACCTGTCGTCGTTCCGGCTCGTCGCGCACGCAGGCGCGCCGTGCCCGCCGGCGACCAAGAGGCGCCTGCTCGAGCTCTTCCCCGACGGGTCGACGTGGGAGTTCTACGGCTCCACCGAGGGCCAGTTCACCGCGTGCCGCTCGGAGGACTGGCTGGCCCACCCCGGCACGGTCGGCCGCGCCCGACCGGGTCGCGTGCTCACCACCGACGACGAGGGCCGGATCTGGTGCGCGGTGCCACCCCACGCCCGCTTCACCTACCTCGGCGCCCCCGAGCAGACGGCAGCCGCGTGGCGCGACACCCCGGCGGGCCCCGCGTTCACGGTCGGCGACGTCGGTCGCATCGACGCGGGCGGGTGGGTGCACCTCGACGGACGGCGCACCGACCTCATCATCTCCGGCGGCGTCAACGTCTACCCCCTCGAGGTCGAGAACGCCCTGCGCGAGCACGCGGGGGTGGACGACGTCGCGGTGTTCGGGGTGGCCGACGAGGAGTGGGGCCAGCGCGTGTGCGCCGCGGTGGTCGGCACGGCGCGCCCGGACGACCTGCGGGCCCACGCCCGCGAGGTGCTCGCCCCCGCGAAGCGCCCCAAGGACTACGTGCGGCTCGACGCACTGCCGATGACGGCCACCGGCAAGGTACGCCGCGACGTGCTGGCCGAGCACTGGGCCTGACGTCGACTCAGACGCCCCACACGTGGCGCAGCTCGTCGACGAGGTCGCGCGACTGGCGCAGCCCCGCCTCGGCCGCGACCTTGCGCTTGGCGGGGTCGAGCAGGTTGCGCCCGAACGCAGCGAGCGCGTCGGCGTCCGGGGTGACGACCGACCACTCCCGCGGGCCCACCTTCTCCAGCTGCGCACGGATCGAGGTCCTCCGGCTGAACGAGCGCGGCAGCGGGGCGAGCACCACCACACGGTCCGCGTCGCCGACCACGTCGACGTTGGCCGTGGAGCGCATGCCGCCGTCCATGTAGGTGCGTCCGCCGATCTCGACCGGAGGCCACACCGTGGGCACCGCACAGCTTGCCGCCACGGCGCTCACGAGGTCGACGTCGGAGTCGGCCGTGAAGACGGTGAACTCCCCGCTCTCGGCGTCGACCGCGGTGATCCGCAGGTCGCGGTCGGGCCAGCCGTGGACGGGCAGCCGCGAGCGGATCACGCCCTCCCGGTCGACGCTCCCGGGCCGGTGTGCGGCGTGGGCCACCCGGCCGACCCGGGCCAGCTTGTCGCGCCCGCTGCCGGGCAGCAGGTAGGGCGGGGCCAGCTTGAGTGCGGCGATGCGCGAGAGCCGGCCGCCGAGCTCGGCGTCGGGAGGTGCGAGCTGCGCGGCGTAGAGGTCGGCGAGCGGCACGTCGTTGGTCACCTGCGCACCGACCACCGAGCCGGCCGAGGTGCCGACGACGACGTCGGCGTCACTCAGGTCGACCCCGGCCTCGGCCACGCCGGCCAGGATGCCGAGCTCCCACGCGATGCCCGTGATGCCGCCGCCACCGAGCACCAGCGCGGTCCTGCCCCGGCCCGGCTCGTCTGCCTGCTCTGCCTCGTCTGCCATGCGCCAGTTCTACCCGAGTCGCCCCCGCACGACGAACGGCCCGCCGGGAGTCCCGGCGGGCCGTACGTGTGAGTGCGTCAGATCAGCGGGTCAGGCGATCAGGCCTGGCCACCGGTCAGCTTCTCGCGGAGCGCCTGCAGCGCCTCGTCGGAGGCGAGCGAGCCGCCGGTGTCGCCACCGGTCTCGGCCTCGGCGTCGCCACCGGAGCTGTACGACGTCGCCTCGCCGGCCTCGGCCTCGGCGACCTTGGCCTCGGCCTGCTGCTTGACGTGCTGCTCCCAGCGCGCGTGCGCCTTGGCGTACTGGTCCTCCCAGACCGCACGCTGCTCGTCGAAGCCCTCGAGCCACTCGCCCGTCTCGGGGTCGAAGCCCTCGGGGTAGACGTAGTTGCCCTGCTCGTCGTAGGTCGCGGTCATGCCGTAGAGCGTGGGGTCGAACTCCTCCACGTCGGCGGCGGCAGCGGTCTCGTTGGCCTGCTTGAGCGACAGCGAGATGCGGCGACGCTCGAGGTCGATGTCGATGATCTTGACCATGACGTCGTCGTTGACCTGGACGACCTGCTCGGGGATCTCGACGTGACGCTCGGCGAGCTCGGAGATGTGCACCAGGCCCTCGATGCCCTCCTCGACGCGGACGAACGAACCGAAGGGCACCAGCTTGGTGACCTTGCCCGGGACGATCTGGCCGATCTGGTGGGTGCGGGCGAAGTGCTGCCACGGGTCCTCCTGGGTCGCCTTCAGCGACAGGGAGACACGCTCGCGGTCCATGTCGACGTCGAGGACCTCGACGGTGACCTCGTCGCCCACGGCGACGACCTCGGACGGGTGGTCGATGTGCTTCCACGACAGCTCGGAGACGTGCACGAGGCCGTCGACGCCGCCGAGGTCCACGAACGCACCGAAGTTGACGATCGAGGACACGACACCCTTGCGGATCTGGCCCTTCTGGAGCTGGGCGAGGAAGCCGTGGCGGACCTCGGACTGGGTCTGCTCGAGCCAGGCGCGACGCGACAGGACCACGTTGTTGCGGTTCTTGTCGAGCTCGATGATCTTCGCCTCGAGCGTCTGGCCGACGTAGGGCTGCAGGTCGCGGACGCGACGCATCTCCACCAGCGAGGCGGGCAGGAAGCCGCGCAGGCCGATGTCGAGGATGAGGCCGCCCTTGACGACCTCGATGACGGTGCCCTCGACGACGCCGTCCTCCTCCTTGACCTGCTCGATGGTGCCCCAGGCACGCTCGTACTGAGCACGCTTCTTGGACAGGATCAGACGGCCTTCCTTGTCCTCCTTCTGGAGGACCAGGGCCTCGACCTTGTCGCCCACGGAAACGACCTCGTTGGGGTCGACGTCGTGCTTGATGGACAGCTCGCGCGAGGGGATGACGCCCTCGGTCTTGTAGCCGATGTCGAGGAGGACCTCGTCACGGTCCACCTTGACGATGGTGCCGTCGACGATGTCACCGTCGTTGAAGTACTTGATGGTCGCGTCGATCGCCGCGAGGAAGTCCTCTTCGGACCCGATGTCGTTGATCGCCACCTGAGGGGCGTCGTAGTCCGGAAGAGTGGAGAGCGTGCTCGTCATATGGGAAGGAATTCCTTGGATGGATGGAGTCGTGCGGACGCGCGCAACCGTCTGTTTCACTGGGCCGCGACGGTGACGGGTCACTGACGAGGTCTCGGCGAGCCGGGGTTCGCTCGGTATGGAAGCCGGGCAGACGTCTGGCGCAACTCCCAAGACTACGCGTGCGCGGCACGCTGCGTCCAACCGGGGCGCACGCTCGTCCCACGCTCAGGGGACGTCCGCGCACGGCTCAGGTCGCGAAGGGCCAGGCGTGCAGGTCGCCGCTGTCGGCGACGGCCCTGAGCAGCCGCTCCGCGCGGTCGGCCACCGGGTTGTCGCCGGCGCGGGCCGCGAGGTCGACCAGCGCCCACAGGTCCGCGGCGCGGGCCCCGTCGAGCAGCTGCCGCTCGTCTCCCCCGCGCAGCGACGTCCAGGCACCCACGACGCCCGAGACATAGGCCGGGTGGCGCTCGAAGCGCACCAGGTTGCCCACGTCGGTCCACGGGTGCCCGGCGTGGGCGAACTCCCAGTCGAGCACCGCGGTGAGACCCAGCGTGTCGGGGTCGACCAGCACGTTCTTGGGGTTGAGGTCGCCGTGCACCAGGCACGCGCGACCCACCGCGTCCAGCACGGCCTGCGCCGGCTCGGCGACCTCCGCGAGCCGCGCGCGGGCGGTGGCCTCCCACCGGGTCAGGCGGGACTCCACCCACTCCGGCAGCCCGGCGCCGGGGAGGTCACCGAGCGTGAGCTCGGCGTCGACGAACAGCCCGGGCCGCAGCCACGGCATGCCGGCGAGCGTGGCGGCCGTCGTGCCCATGGCGCGGCCCAGGCGCTCCATCCCGGCAGCATCGAGGCCCGGGAGCACCAGGTCGCCGCGCACGCCCGGCATCCAGCTCGTCACGAGCAGCCCGGGCCGACCGGACGCCTGGTGCTCGCGCACCAGCTCCACGACCTCGGGCACCGGCACCAGTCCCCGCACCAGGTGCAGCACCGCGCGGTCGACCTCCGGGGCCGTCGCGCCACGCCCGTCACCCGGCGGATAGATGCGTACGACGGTGCGCTCGCCACCCGCCTCGCCCACGAACGTGCGGCCGGAGTGGCCACCCGCCAAGGGCGTCACGGAGGACCGCGGCTCGCTCACGCCACGCATGGTCGCACAGGGGTCGGTGACCCGACCCGACCCGACTGGCGCACCGCCGCGCCGCACCGGCACTAGGCTCGTGACGTGGAGGATCACCTGCCCCAGTCGGTGCGCGTCGAGCGTCGTCCGGTCTCCGAGCGGGAGTCGCGCGACGCCAACGGCCCCGACTGGGACCGCTACGCCGACGAGTACCAGGCCACCCACGGCGCCTTCCTCGGCGACGCCGGCTTCGTCTGGGGCCCGGAGGGGCACACCGAGGACGACCTGCAGGTCCTCGGCGACGTGAGCGGCCTCGACGTCCTCGAGGTCGGCAGCGGCGCCGGCCAGTGCTCACGGTGGGTGGCGACTCACGGGGGCCGAGGTTTCGGGCTCGACCTGTCGCACCGGCAGCTCCAGCACTCGCTGCGCCTCGACGAGGAGACCGGCGTGGCCGTGCCGTCCGTGCGCGCGACCGCGACCGACCTGCCGTTCGCCGACGCGAGCTTCGACGTCGTCTTCTGCTCCTTCGGCGCGCTCCAGTTCGTCAGCGAGATCGAGCGGGCCGTGAAGGAGGTCGCCCGGGTGCTGCGTCCGGGTGGCCGGTTCGCCTTCTCCGTGACGCACCCGACCCGGTGGATGTTCCCCGACGACCCGGGCGAGGCCGGGCTCACCGCGACCCAGTCCTACTGGGACCGCACGCCCTACGTCGAGGTCGACGGCGCGACCGGGGTCGTCGCCTACGTCGAGCACCACCGCACGCTGGGTGACTGGGTGCGCCTGCTGGCGGGCAACGGCTTCACCCTGAGCGACCTCGTCGAGCCCGAGTGGCCCGCGGGGCACGACCGGGTGTGGGGCGGTTGGTCACGCGTTCGCGGTGTGCTGACCCCGGGGACGGCGATCTTCGTGTCGCACTTCGCCGTTCGCTGAGGCTGCGCGCCCACGCGCCCACCCCGCCAGCAGCGACGCCGGGTTGACGTGCGCCCACAGCCGACGGCGTACGCCGACCTCGTCGAGGAGGGCGCGCCGCTGCTGCTGGCAGTCGGCCCAGAAGTCGCGACCCGCGTCGGCCGGCTGCGGCACGGGGGCGAACACGGCCGCGTCGGCGCGACGGGCGAGCTCGAGCGGCGCGCCGAGGCGCCTGGCCTGGGCCACCCGGCTCCACCCGTCGGGGACGGGCGTGCCCCGGTCCCGGGCAGCGTCGAGGACCTCCTGCCAGGCGTTGACGTAGACCCCGGACCACCCACCTGCGGTCCGGCGACGGCGCCGCCGGAGCACCTTGGCGGCCGCGACGAGCAGGCACCCGAGCAGCACGAGGCCGGTGAGCACACCTGCGGCGAGGCCCGTGACCGCCCAGACCGGGAGCGACCGGCCGGTGCCCGCGTCGGGGTCCCAGTCCGACGGCTGGATCTCGCGGTCGCCGCCGCGAGCCGCGTCGTCCAGCTGCTCGCGCACGAAGCTCGCCGCGTCGGGCAGCCGCGCGGGCGCCGTGCCCTCGGCCGCCACGTGCGACCCGACGTAGCGCTCGGGGTCCAGGGTGCGCCACGAGCCGTCCGCGAACTGCAGCTCGACCCACGAGGTGATGTCGCCGTAGTCGACCAGGCCTCGCGGACCCGGCGCGGCCCCGTTGACCACGCGCGCAGCCACGCCCAGGCGGGAGGCGGCCAGCGCCATGAGCGCGCTGTACTGGAACTGCGAGCCGGTGAGGCTCCGGGCCGCGAGCATGCGCTCGCCGAGCATGGCCGGTGACTGGTCGAACGCCTCGGTCTCGCGCACCGTGCCGTTGACGCGCAGGTAGCGCGCGAGCAGCAGCACCCGCTCGAGGGGCAGCAGCTCGTCGCGGTCGAAGGGGCGCAGGTAGGGGTCGAGGAAGGCCCCGTCGGGCTGGCGCTGCGCGTCGGTGGGCTCGCGCGTCGCGTCGCGCCGGTTGACGCTGTCGTCGCCCACCACCGACTCGAAGGCGTACTGGTCGCGCACGTCGACCCCGCCCACCACCAGCGCGCTGGAGGTGGCCTGGTTGTAGCGCACGTCCGTGACGTCGGTGCGGCCCGGGTTCCAGTCCATGTGGAGCGCGGTGAGCTCACCGAGCATGGGCAGCCAGTCGCTGGAGTAACCGGGGCGGAACTGCACGCGCACCACCACCGTGGTGCCCGGGTGCAGCGGAGCGACCTCGCTGCCGATCCGCTTGAACGTGCCGTAGCCGCCCGAGCCCGGGGACTCCTCGGCCGCGACCCACGCGTGCCCGTCGTAGAGGTCGAGCGCAGCGATGCGCAACCGCTGCCCGTCCGGGACACCGGAGGCCTTGAACAGCCTGAGGTCGTCGCGCCCGCTGCCCGGCGGCAGCATGGACGCCGCGGCGTCGGCCACGAGCGGGCTGTTGCCCTCCCCCCGCAGCAGGACCCGGTCCGACACGTCGTCGTCGGGCACCACCAGCACCGCCAGCGCGGACATCGCGACCACCGTCAGGACCGCAGTGGTCGCGGCTGCCCCCGACCCGCGGGTGCCGCCCACGCGCGTCTCGGTGCGGCGCGCCCGGGCCGCGGACCAGACCAGCACGAGCCCCGCGACCATGACCCCCCGCGGCACCAGCAGCGTCGGCACCAGGACGCCCAGCGGGATCGTGGCCGCCAGCGCCACCACGAGCGGCGCGGCAGGAGCGAGGGGGCGCGAGGTGGACAGCGCCAGCCAGGCCGCCGGGAACACGGCGAGGAAGGAGATCACGTAGGGCACCAGCATCACCGACCCGCTCGGGTCGACGGGCGGCACGGTGCTGACGAGGGTGACCGGGGCGTGGACGGTGTCCGCGAGCGCCCGGCTGACCGTGTCGAACGTCGGGACCAGGAAGGGTCCCGGCTCGCGCAGCGCGACCAGCGCGCCCAGGGGCGCGAACAGCAGCACCGCCGCCAGGGAGTACCACCAGCCTCCCTCGTGGAAGCGGCGGGCGACCAGGGCCATGGCGACGAGCAGCACGGCCGGCACCAGGCCGGTGACGAGATAGGTGCGGTCCGCGAAGGTGTCGTCGAAGAGCGACAGGACCGCGGTCATCAGCACCAGCACCGCGCCCACGTCGGCGACGTCGCTCCGCGCCCGGTTCACCGCATCCCCCGCGCCATGAGGTCCGGCAGCCGGGCCAGGTCGGGCACGGTGAGCTCGCGGAGCAGGCCGCTGTCGCGCACTGCGGCCTCGCCCCTGCTGTCGGCACGCACCACGATCCAGTCGGTCCCCCGCCCGAACAGCGCGGCTGCGGCGTCGAGGCTGACCAGCTCGCGCGCGGGGCCGGTGACCTGCACGACGAGTCCGGTGCCGGTGATCGAGTCAGCCGCCGCGGCGGCATCGGCGAGGCCGTCGTCGTGGGCGACCGCGGTGAAGCGGCAGGCGGCATCGGTCATCGCGACCGCGTCACGCCCCTGCGCGAGGTGCGGGCCGCACCTCAGGTAGGTGTCGAAGTCGTCGCGCACCGCACGCAGCGCGATGGAGGTGGCCAGGGAGGTCGCGAGCTCGAAGTCACGCGGCCTGGCGTACGACGACAGCGCCGGGTCGAGCAGGACGGTGACGTGCCCGCGCCGGCTCTCGTGGTACTGCCGCACCAGCAGCTGGCCGGCCTTGGCCGACGAACGCCAGTGCACGTGGCGGAGGTCGTCGCCGGGGACGTACTCGCGGAGCGCGTGGAAGGCCAGGTCGCTCATCGACAGCTGCTGGCTGGTGGCGCCGTCGAGGTCGTTGGTCAGTCCCCCGGCGAAGACGGGGAGGTCGATCACCCGCGGGGCCACGAGCAGCTCGAGTGCACTGCCGGTCTCGATGCGTCGGCGGACCAGGCCGACCGGGTCGGTCTTCTCGTAGGTGACCGGGCCGACCGCATGCGCCCCGCGAGCCAGGGCAGGGAGCGCGACGTCCTCGCGGAGGAAGGAGAAGGGGCCCAGGAATGGCAGTCGCAGCTGCACGCCGCGATCGCCGACCGGGACCACCACGCGGGGGGACAGCATGGGCGTGGCGCCGGAGTGCACCTCGAGCACCGCTCCGGGAGGTGGGGCCCCCTCGACCGTGCGCTGCTGGCGCAGCGTGAGGACGCCGACGGGAGCGCCCGGGAGGACCTGCCAGACGACCGCGATGACGAGCAGGCCGAGCGCGACGGCGGCGAGCTGCGAGAACTCCTGCCAGTGGAAGCGTACGGCGAGCGCTGCCGCGACGAGCCCGACGACGACGACCCCTCGTCCCAGCGGGGTGAGCATCCGCAGGACGCTCGCCGGGCGGGCGAGCCGTGCGCCGAGGACGGCCGGGTGCCTGACCCGCTCGCTCACGCGCGGTCGCGGGGAACGGGCACCTGCTCCAGCAGCCGGTCGACCACGTCGTCCGCCGTCGTGCCGCCGTACATCGCTCCCGACGCCATCAGGAGCCGGTGCCGCAGGACGGGGTGCGCCAGCGTGGCGACGTCCTCGGGCACGACGTGCCCGCGTCGCTCGGCCAGCGCCCATGCCTTGGCAGCGCGGATCCAGGCCAGGCACCCGCGCATCGACACGCCGATCCGGACGTCGGGCACCTCGCGGGAGGCCTCCGCGAGCCGGCGCACGTAGGAGATCACCGCGCGGTCGACGTGGACACCGTCGGCCAGGCGTGACATCTGCTCGATCTCGTGCGCGGAGACGACGGGCGCCAGGCCGGCCGCCCGGTCGCGCACCCGGGACTCCGCGAGGAGCGCCTCGGTGGACTCCGCGTCAGGGTGCCCGACGCTGGTGCGCATCAGGAAGCGGTCGAGCTGGGCCTCGGGCAGCTGGTAGGTGCCGGCCTGCTCGATCGGGTTCTGGGTCGCGATGACCATGAACGGCCGGCCCACCTCGTGGGTGCGGCCGTCGACGGTCACGTGGCCCTCCTCCATCACCTCGAGCAGCGCCGACTGGGTCTTCGGCGACGCCCGGTTGATCTCGTCGGCCAGCACCACGCTGTGGAAGATCGGCCCCGGGTGGAACGAGAACTCCCCGTGCGCCTGGTCGTAGACCGTCACGCCGGTCACGTCCGAAGGCAGCAGGTCCGGGGTGAACTGGATCCGGGCGAACGAGCAGTCCACCGACTTGGCCAGTGCTCGGGCGAGCATCGTCTTCCCGGTGCCGGGCAGGTCCTCGAGCAGCAGGTGCCCGCCCGAGACCAGGCACGTCAGGCCGAGCCGGACGACGTGGTTCTTGCCCAGCACGGCCGTCTCGACGTTGTGCACCACGCGCTCGAACGTGTCGGCGTACCACCGGACGTCGTCGGCGAGGAGCGTTGCGACCTCAGTCATGCACTTAGGCGGACGCCTCGCGGCGACGGGCGGAGACGAAGAGGAAGATGCCCGCCAGCAGCGCGATCGCACCACCGATGAAGCCGACCAGCGGGAGCGTGGTGGTGAGCAGGCCGAGCAGCTTGCCGTTGTCCTTGGCGTCCGCGGCGTTGGCCGACACCTGGTCGTCGGTGAAGGCGAGCTGCATGTCGAGCAGCGTGGAGCCGTCCTCGAGCTCGCGCACCTCGTGCTGGGTCTGCTTGATGATCGCGCCCGTGGTGGGGTCGATCCACAGCGTCTTGTCCTGCGAGTACACGCCGTCGATGCCGGCCACGACCTCGGCCGGGGCGTCCTCGATGAGCACGTGGTACTTGTAGGTCTCGAGGCCGTCGATCGACTCGCTGCCGTCGTAGGTGGCGTCCACGGCCTCGCCGAGCATGCCGTCCCAGTAGGTGTAGTCCTTCTTCTGAGCGTCGAAGGGCCACTTGTTGATCAGGCCCGACTTCTCCTCCGCGCTCGGGGGGAGGTACTTCGCGTCGTTGACGGCCTCCGCCGTGTGCCGGTCGGTGGCAAAGACGTCGCTGCTGGCGCTGACCAGGCGGTCGTCGCTCTCGTCCACGCAGGACGGGACGTCGCCCTCGTCCACCACCAGGCACACCGTGTTGACGAACACGATCACGTCACCGTCGGAGAGCTCGGCATCAGCCTTGGTGACGCTCGTGGCCCGGACGTCCAGCGTCTCGACGTCGCCGGTCGCCGGGTTGAGCTTGTCGGCGACGCCGGCCAGGTTCGTCACGGAGTCGGTGTCGAGAGGGGTCTTCTTGACAGCGTCACCGCCCCACACCACGACCACGAGCGCGGCGACCAACAGGAACGAACCAAGGCCGAGCAGCAGCCCAGCGATGATCTTGCGCACAGGAACCCTCCCAAAGGATCAGTGAAGTCGGGGCAGGCTACCAGCAAGTAGGCGCCCGTGGCGTCGGAATGAGCCGGGTGCCTGTTGCGGCGGCCGAGCCGGTCATCGAGGACCGTCGCGGCCCTTCGTCGGGGCGCGTCGGGATGCCCGCACCCGGCTCTCCCCCGTGGCATGATTCGCGGCCGAGGTGAGGACGAGTGAATCGACAAGACGGGACGCGCGCGCAGCGTGTCCGACCGACGACTGCATGGGTCGTCCCCGCTGCCGTCGTCCTGCTGATGGTCCAGCTCGCCTTCCGCGCTTGGGCGGCGTGGTCGAGCTGGTACTCCACCGACGACCTTGGCTTTCTTCGTGAGTCGGACAGGGGGTCGCAGTGGTCCTACCTGATGGAGCCCTACAACGGCCACCTCATGCCGGGCGGCAAGCTGGTGTACTGGGCGATCGGCTCCGTCGGCGCCGCCCAGTGGTGGCCGGCCGTGGTGTTCCTGGTGATCGGGCAAGCCGTCGCCAGCACGGCGTGCTTGTGGATGCTCGTCACCCTGTTCGAACGGCGCTGGGCGATCGTGCCTCCCTTCGCGATGTACCTCTTCCTGTCCCTCTCAATGCCGGCGTACGTCTGGCTGGTCGCAGCGACGCAGCAGCTGCCTCTCCAGATCGTCCTGAGCCTGGGAGTCGGGTCCTGGGTCCGATACTTGCGAGGAGAGGGGCGTAGATGGCTGCTAGCGACGCTGACCGCCCTCGCAGTCGGCATGGTCTTCCGGGAGAAAGTCATGCTGGTGCTGCCGATCCTGCTCTTTCTGTCCCTCTTCTACTTCACCGAGGGTGGGATCCGTCGCCGGCTCAGCGGACTGCGCCGCCAGGCAGTGGGGATGCTCCTGATCGTGGCGCTCGGTGCGGTCTACGTCGTCACCTACCTGGATCGGGTTCCCAGTCAGGCCTCCCCCGTCACCCCGCGGGTTGCAGGCGAGCTCGCTGGCACCCTGCTCGGGTCCACGTTGGTCGCTGGGCTCGTGGGCGGCCCGTGGCAGTGGCGCACCACGTCGTCGACGAATTCCTTCGCGAACCCACCTGAGTGGGCGGTCGGTGCGGCGTGGCTCGTGTCCGGCGTGGTGATCCTCTACATCCTGCTGCGCCGCCGTAGGTCCTGGCCCGCCCTCCTGCTCTTCTCCGGGTACGTCGCGGGCACCTACCTTCTCGTGCTGTCGGCCCGGGGATCTGACTTCGGCGCGAGCCTGGGCGTCGACACCCGCTATCTCTCCGACATCCCGATCGTCCTATGCCTGTGCCTCGCCCTAGCGACCGCACGCCTCCCCGGCGCACCCGGGAGCTCGAAGGTTCGCGAGTCCGAGCTGGTGGCCCAAGCGCCGGTCTGGCTCGTCGCTGCCCTGCTCGGTTCCTTGGTCATCGGGGGCGTCGCCAGTTCTGTCGCGTACGTGCGCCCATGGCACTCCAGCGCAGCGCACGACTTCTTCGACCGATTCGATCGGGAGCTGGCAGCCCGTGGGGAAGTGGATCTCGCCGACCGTGTCCTGCCCGAACCCGTCATGTCGCACTTCTTCGCCCCGAGCAACACCCTCTCGTTCCTGGCACCTCTGTCGACGGGCGGTGCCCGCTTTCCGGACTCGTCCAGCTCACTCTTCGTCGTTGACGATGACGGGGCGCTCCGTCCCGCGAAGATCGAGAGGGTGCTCGCCGCGCGCACCGGCGACGTCGCGGGATGCGGGTGGAGGGTGGCGGAGGATGGCGCGTCCGTTCCCCTCGCCTCCCGAGCCCCCGACGACCGCTGGTGGGTGCGGATCGCCTACCTGGCGACGGCCCCGACGACCGCGACCGTCACACTGGGCGACACCTCCTTCGAGGTATCACTGCGATCGGGGCTGAACGACCTGTTCCTCCGCGTCGAGGACACGTTCGACTCGGTGCGCATCGACGGCCTCGAGCCCGGCGTCACCGTCTGCGTCGACACGATCGAGGTCGGCCACACCCACGCGGGAGATCCGACATGAGCAACGACAAGACCCCCGCCGTCGACTTCCCCGCCCTGGACGTGCTCCGCCTCGTTGGCGCCCTGGCCGTGCTGACGACGCATGTGGCCTTCCAGACCGGAGAATACTTCCGGCACGGTGTGCTGGGGACGCTGCTGGCGCGCATGGACGTCGGCGTCGCCGTGTTCTTCGTCCTGTCCGGCTTCCTGCTCTCGCGCCCGTGGTGGGTCAGCGGCGAGCAGCGGACCTCGCCTCCCGCGGTCGGCCGCTACGCGCTCAAGCGGCTGCTCCGGATCTGGCCCGTCTACGTCCTCACCGCATGTGTGGCCCTCGCCGTCGTGCCGGGCAACGAGGGCTCCGGCGTGGGCGACTGGGTCAGCACCGCAGTGCTCCTCGACACCTACGTCGACGACACCCTCCCCTACGGACTGACGCAGATGTGGAGCCTCTCGGTGGAGGTGGCCTTCTACGTCACGATGCCGCTCATGATGTGGATCGCCACCCGCCGCTCGAGGGTCCGCGCCGACGTGGTCCTGCTGGTCGGGCTGGTCCTGCTGAGCGTGCTGTGGATCGTCACCGTGGCACCCGCGATCGATGACGCTCGCGACTGGGCGCCAGGGCTGTGGCTTCCCGGCTACCTGTCGTGGTTCGCAGCAGGCATGTGGCTGGCCAGGACACACGTCCGGCAGGCAGCACGCCGGGGTCGTACGCCATGGATCGTCACCCTTGGACGGCAGCCGGGGGCGTGCTGGACGGCGGCACTGGGTTTGGTTCTTCTTGCGTCGACGCCGGTGGCCGGGCCCGTGACGCTCGAGCCGGGCACGACGGGAGAGTCCGTGACCAAGATGCTCGTCTACGCAGCGATCGGGCTGGTCGTCGTCGCCGCCGGTGTCTGGTCACCCTCCGCGGGCCTGTTCCGGCGTACGGCGTCCCTGCGGGTGCTGCGACACCTGGGGCACGTGTCGTACTCGATCTTCTGCACCCACCTGATCGTGCTGGCACTGCTCCAGGAAGGCATCGACTACGAGCTCTTCTCGGGTCGCTTCGGGTGGATGTGGGTGGTGACCCTGGGGCTGACGCTTGCCGTGAGCGAGCTGGCCTACTGGCTCGTCGAACGCCCGGGCATGTCCTTGGCACGCCGCGGGAAGCGCACCGACAACGCCCAGCACGCGACGGCGGAGACCGTGAGCACGACGAAGTAGTGGGGCCACGCCGAACGACCGGCCCACGACGCCGACTGCCAGGGTTCCAGCGCGTAGGCGAGCACCGCCGGGGTGAGGAAGAGGGCGACCCCCCATCCTTCCCACGACGGTCGGAGCCATCGCACGAGTGCGGCCACGGCGAACCCGACCACACCCGCGGCCAGGCCGCCCCACCCTGCGACCAGGAGCACCAGGACGCCGCACGCCCCGAACGTCACACCCGTCCACCGCGTCGACTCCGGCGCTGCAGGCAGCTCCGGAGCCCGCGTCCGGCGGAACCGGACGATCCCGATCAGGAGCAGACCCAGCGCCACGAGGCCCGAGAGCAGCCCCGCGCGGTAGACCGAGTCCGGGGCGAAGGTCTCCTCGAACGCCGGAACGCCGGCGGTGCGCCACCCCTGGCGCCAGCCGTCGAACACCTGGGCCTCGAGCCTCGTCGCCCCTGCTTCGGCCACCCAGCCGGGGTTGGCGTTCTCACGCATGGCAACGTAGTCGGTCGACACGTCCTCCACCGAGCGCGTCTCTGGCCCCGCAGTCGTCTCCAGGGGGCCCGCCGACTCGCGCGCGGCTGAGCCGAGGACCAACCGCTCGGGGACGAACGCGTCGGAGTCCCGCAGCGCCACGGTGTTCTGGCCCTCGCTCATCTGCACGGTCGTCGAGCCGCACAGCCGCGCCGGGACCGCGTCGCCGTCGAGGAGCTCGCGGGGGCTGGCAGTGACCGAGGTCCGCTGCACCCGACCATCGACGACGAGAGCCGGGCCTGACCCGCACCCGAGGTCGGACCGGCGGGTGGACGGGTTGAGCGGAAGGTAGGGAACGCCGGAGACGAGCATCTCGCTGATGCCCACCGGCACGGCGGATGCGGAGCCGTCGAAGTCGAAGTCGCTCACTGGTTCGGCCTCGAGCACCTGCAAGGTCAGGCGATCGGTCCGGATCGGGGGGAAGGATGCGGCGCCGTCCTCGTCGAGCTCGACCGTCCGCCTGCCTCCGGGCCACGTCATGAGCAACGACTCCGGTCTGCGTGCGGCGGTGCGCTGGTCGACCGACAGGGCCAGACCACGCACCTGCTGACGCGCGAGGAAGCCCAGCTCGATCGTGGGCCTGATGTCGTCGACCGGAGCCAGCCACGTCGTACCTGGATCTCCGTCCACCGCCGCAACTGCCGATGCGCGGGGGTCCGACAGCGCCGTCGACGACACGCTGATCGCGACGGCCTGACCCGCCTGGACCAGCTCGGACAGGGCGGGGCCGCCCCTGGGTCGCACCGTGAGCGCGGCGTCGAGCCCCTGCGCGCCGGGCAGGGTCACCACGCGGGTGAAACCACGAGGCTCCTCGGGCGAACCCACCAGGGCCGGTCGGCACCGGACGTCGCCGTCGACCTCGGCGCAGCCGGACCTGGCGTCCCCCAGCCGGCGGAGCAGGATCGCGTCAGGAGCCCCCCAGTCCGCCGGGATCTCCGGGAGCACGAGCTCCCTCCGGACCCGGGCTCGCCCGACCTCCACCTCGGCGAGGTCCAGCTGGTTGCTCTCCCTGCCGGACACGTCCTCGACCGTCAGCTGCGTCAGCGTCGCTGGCCCTGTGACCCGGCGGGTCTCGCCAGGCCTGAACTCCAGGTCCGGGCTGCGCCAGTCCCCCGCGCGCAACCGGAGCTGCTCGTTGCCGCTCGACGTGCCGAGGGTGACGGCCAGCTCGGTGGCCTCGACCGGCCGCCCGAACTCCACACGCCAGGCCTGTCGATCGCGTTGCAGGGGCGCCGAGACCCACGACGTCGACGGATCACCGTCGATGGCGGCGTAGGGCAGGCTGCCCGGCCGGGCTCCCCCCGAGGTCGCCGCACCGGCGGCCGAGGAGGTGGCGCTGACGCGGGAGGCGCCGCGCAATCGTGCCCGGGTGGTCCAGCGGTCGTGGTCCGGGAGGCGGTAGTCCAGCACCCGGGCCCTCAGCGAGGGTTCAGCGCCGTCACCCAGCGTCGCAGAGACGGCATCGGTGAGTCGCCCGAAGTTGCGTTCGGCGTCGCGGAGACCGTCGGTGAGGATCAGCGGCCCCTCTGGACGACTCCCGTCGAGAACGTCGGGAGCCAGGACGGTGGCGCCGCTGCCGATGAGACCGGCATCCTCGACGTCCAGGAGGTCCTCGGGGCCTCCGACCACCGTCGGCGGCGCATCAGCGGCAGATGCGCGACCCACCGGGTCAGGGACCTCGTAGATCTCGATCGCGGGGTAGGACGACTGCCACCCTCCGCTCACCAGAGCGCGTGCCAGGTCGCCGACGATGAAGGGCGCGCCACCGATGTCGGGGCCGAAGTCGGCCACCCGCCGCAGGCCAGGTGTGTCCGCGATCGCTTGGTGCACCAGCACGGGGTCCGTCACCGCCTTCGACCGGACGAGGTCGTTGCGCACGACGAGGTGCGTGATGCCGGCCCGTGCCAGGTAGTTGGCGAACCCCGGTCCGCCCTCGCCGTGCGACAGCTGCTGTTCGATCCGGTCGAGCATGCGGATATTGCCGGCGGGCACTAGGGGCACCGCGTTGCGGACCGCCCACGGCGAGGACGCCAACGCCTGCATCGGCTCGTCGCGGGGCTCACCCCACACGTAGGTCGCGAAGGACGATCCGGGCACGAGGAGCGCAATCCCGTCCTCAGCGGAGCGACCGAGGAAGGCGGCCGCCTCGCTCCAGTACCCCGGGACGTCCTCGAACCCCTTCTCGTCGGCGGTGACCCTCCCCAGCGTGAACGGAGAAGTCGTCACCGCCACCGCCAGGACGCACACCGCGGCGAGCACCCGGGACGAGACGGGGTCGTGGGCCCGCACCTCGCCCCTGGCGCTCGCACGCACCCGCGACACCAGCTCGTCGACGGCGAACGCGAGGCCGACCACGAGCGGCAGACGGATGACGGGGTCGAACTTGTGGACGTTGCGCAGCGGCGCGAGTGCGGTGTCGAGCAGGTCGTTGATCTCGGCAGCCAGGAGACCGCGCGGGGCACCGAGGTGCCCCATGGTCACCAGGAACAGTCCGGTCAACACCCCGATCAGCAGGAACCGTCGGTGCGCCACGCGGCGCAGGGCGATCCCCCCAAGACCCACGCACAGCAGGATCCCGCCGTTGAGGATGAGGTGGAACTGCGTCAACAAGTCCTCACCCGCGGGCGACTGGGGGTCCACGTAGGGCACCCAGTCCGACGTCCCACGCAGGGCGTCGAAAACGGTCGTGGGGAACGTCGTGACGGTCGCGGACTCGATGAAGTCGAGGAAGGCCGGGCTGTAGGCCCCCAGCGTGAAGAGCGGGACCAACCACCAGAGCGTGCCCAGCAGCACCAGTGCGGGCCACCACAGCAGCATCGAGCGACGGCGCGGTCCGCCGCTGCGGGTCAGCAGCCAGATCACTCCGAGAGGCAGGACGGTGAAGGTCGCAGCGGCGTTGACCCCACCGACCATGGCCACCGCGAGCGCGGACAGTGCGGCGGCACGTCGGGGCGAGCCGCGCTCGGCTCCCACCACCAGCGGCAGCAACACCCACGGCACCAGAGCCATCGGCCAGACCTCGATCGAGCTCGGCCCGATCACCGTGAGCATGCGCGGGGAGAGCGCATAGGCGAGGCCGCCCAGGACGCAGGCGAGGTCCGAGCGCACGCCGAGCGCGCATGACACGCGCGCCGCCCCCGTGAAGGCGACGCAGAGCACCAGCGCCATCCAGAGACGCTGGGCGATCCAGCCGGGCACGTCGAGCAGGTGGCCCAGCGCGAAGAACGGGCCCATCGGCCACAGGTAGCCATAGGCCTGGTTCTGCAGCTGTCCGAAGGCTCCCTCGCCGTCCCACAGGTGGGCCGCGCGGGCCATGAAGTCGAGCGGGGCGATCGCGAGGTCGATCTTGGTGTCCGGCACGATCAGCCCCGGCGACTGGGTCATGGCCAGACCGGTCAGCAGCACGCAAGCTGCGACCAGGCGCCAGCGGAACCGTGGACCGTCGTGGGTCACCTCTTCCTCAGCACGAGCACGAGGTTCCACGTCACCACCTCTCGCAGCACGGGCACGCGCAGCAGCCACCGGCTCCACGACGGGTTGTAGCGAGGGACGAGGTGCACGACGTCCGCGACCTGCTGCGTCCTGGCCCAACCCAGCCCGTCGGCGACCGTCACGGCGAAGAGGGACTCACCGAACTTGTTCTTCGGCTCGTGCCCGTGCCGGGCGGCGTACGCCCGCCGCGCGCGACGGCCGCCCAGGTAGTGCCGCGGCGACGTCTCGTGGCCGCCCCACGGACCGAACCAGGTCGTGTAGCTGATGAAGACGAGCCCGCCCGGTCGCGTGACGCGGACCATCTCCTCCGCCATCAGCCACGGGTCGGGCACGTGCTCGAGCACGTTGGAGGAGTAGCAGACGTCGACCGACCCGGTGCCGAACGGCAGCTGCATCCCGCTGCCGATGACCGTGCGACGGTCGATCGACCCCGCACCGGCCAGCTCGCCGACGTCGGCGTCCAGGGCCACGTAGGTGGCGCCCTTGGACTCGAACGCGTCGCGGAAGTAACCCGGGCCACCGCCCACGTCGAGCATCAGCTGTCCGGAGAGGTCGTGGTAGCTCGCGAGCTGCTGGGCGGAGTCGAGCGCCAGTGCGGTGTAGAACCGCGCGGGGTCCGACTGCTCGTGGCCGAACTCCCGGAACAGGTGCAGCGACCGAGAGAGGTCGGCGCGCCACGGTCGGTTCCTCGTCAGCACCCGCAGACCTTAACCGACAAGTGACCCGGCGGTAGGGTTCTGGCCGATGACCGACCACAACGACCTCGCGGGGCGTCACATCGCCTTCTTCAGCTGGCGCGACACCCACAATCCCGAGGGCGGCGGCGCCGAGCGCTACCTCGAGAAGATGGCGCAGGGCCTCGTCGAGAGAGGCGCCCAGGTCACCGTCTTCTGCGCGGCCCACGCCGCCGCTCCTCCGGACGAGACCGTCGACGGCATCCGCTTCGTGCGCCGGGGATCCAAGCTCACCGTCTACCAGGAGGGGTTCGCGGCGCTGGCCCGCGGCCGGCTCGGGCACGTCGACCTCGTGGTCGACGTCCAGAACGGGCTCCCGTTCTTCACCCGGGCGGCCACCAGGGTACCCGTGGTCGTCCTGGTGCACCACGTCCACCGTGAGCAGTGGCCCGTCGTCTACCCCGGGCTGGTCGGCAAGGTCGGCTGGGGCATCGAGCACCGCGTGGCGCCCCGGCTCTACCGCTCGTGCCAGTACGTCGCCGTGTCCCGCGCCACCCGCGACGAGCTCGTCCCCCTCGGGGTCGACCGCCGCCGGATCGCCGTGGTGCACAACGGGACCGACCCCGTGGTCTCCACCTCGGCCGGGAAGTCGGCCCATCCCTCGATCGCGGTGGTGGGCCGCCTCGTGCCGCACAAGCAGGTCGAGCACGCCATCGACGCGGCGCTCTCGCTGCGGGCCGAGCACCCCGACCTGCGCCTGCACGTCGTGGGCAGCGGGTGGTGGGAGGCCGAGCTGCACCGCTACGCCGCCGAGCGCGACGCGGGCGACACCGTGGTCTTCGAGGGCCACGTCGACGAGCAGCGCAAGCACGAGGTCTACGAGCGGGCGTGGGCTCTCGCGCTCCCCTCCCTCAAGGAGGGGTGGGGACTCGTCGTCGGGGAGGCGGGCATGCACCGCACGCCGACGGTGGCCTACCGCTCAGCAGGCGGCACGCGCGAGTCGATCGCCGACGGCACGTCGGGCCTGCTGGTCAACCGGCCTGCCGAGCTCACCACGGCGCTCGGCGACATCATCGACGACGCCGCCCTGCGGCAGCGGCTCGGTGACGGCGCACTCATGATGAGCCACAGGTTCACCTGGACGCACGCGCAGGAGTCGTTCGCCCACGTCCTCGCAGCGGCCCTGCGAGGTGAGCGGGTGGACGCGCAGGATCCTGAGGAGGTCTGATTGCCTCGGGCCGGCCGTCAGGGATGACCGGCAGACGTCACTCGGCCGTGATGCCGTAGTTGAAGTCGGGAGACTGGATGTTGCCGGGAGACTGCTCGGGAGCGCTCGTCTGGCTGGTCACGACGCCCATCAGGGTGGCCACAGCCAGTCCTCCGCCCACGATGCAGCTGACGATCGGTGCGACGATTGATCCCATGGTTCCTGTGATCCTCCCTAGACGATGCGAGCAAGGTACCAGCCGGTAGCAACGCGCACGCAATCATCTGCGCAACTATCGCGAGGATTTGCTGCGTGAGCGTCGCACGACCAGCACGCCGCCCAACAGGGGCAGGGCGCACCACGCCGCCCAGGACGCACCCATGACGAGCGTCCATGCGCGCGGCGGCCCCGGCACCGCGCGGCCGGCGCCCAGGTCGACCACACGCAGGTCTCCCCCGCGCCAGACCTCGCGCCCCGTCACGTCGGGGACGGGGTGGCCCGGCAGGTCCTCCACCACCAGCAGTCGGATGCCCGCTGCCCTGAGTCCCGCCGCACGACCCGCGGAGGTTGGTGCGGCCAGGGCCTCGCGGACGGTCGTCGCCCGGGGGTCCTCCCCCGCGATCGCCCGTCCGTCGACGACGAGCCGGTCCTCCACGACGACCCGTCGCGGCAGGTAGCGCCCGAGCGGCGCGAGGACCGGGCGACCACCGTCGTTCCAGTCAGGCGCCCGATAGCTCGCGAAGGGCAGCAGCACCGCGTCGCCCGGAGGCAGCGCGGGCAAGGCATCGGCGAGGGCGACGTACGACGTGGGGTAGTCGACGGCGCTCAACCGGCCGGCGAGCCCGAGGGCTGCGTCGGGCATCAGCGCCACCGGCGCGACCGCGCACGCGAAGGCGATCATCGCCCGCGAGAGGGCGTCGGGCAGGAGCCCCACCACGGCGGCTGCCCCACGGCCGGCGAGCACCGCGGCCAGAGGAGCGGCCAGCGCCAACGCCCGCGAGCCGTCGCGGAGCAGGCCTGCCCCGGGCACCGTGCTCGCGAGCCAGCCGGTGGCTGCGGGCGCGGCCCAGGTGGCCAGCGTGAGCCCGAGCCCGACCGCCCAGCAGGCCACGAGCGGGCGCCGCAGCGGCTCGGGCACCCGCGACCATCCCCGCACCGCGCCGGTCCCGGCCAGCACCAGCAGCGCGACCGTCGCCACGACGCCGAGCACGCCGGTCCGCGTGGGGGGCACGACGCCTGCATTCCAGATGCCGCCGAGGGACAGGAAGGTCAGCGGTGCGGGCAACAGGCCCTCGTGGCTGGGCGCGAAGACGTCGGCGCCGGTGGCGCTCGACGTCGCGTCGGCGGCGTGGAGCAGGCCCGCGGCGAGCCACGGCAGGTTGGCCACCAGCACCAGCGCCCCCATCGCCCACCAGCGGCGGGCCCGGCTCGTGCCGGCTCCCGCCAGCAGGGCGACCGCGCTCACGAGCCCGGTGGTCGCACTCAGGCTACCGAGTAGCAGCAGCAGCGGCACGCGCGCGGGGAGCGTTCCCGACGTGCGCCACGAGGTCGCGGCCAGCAGGACCCAGGGCAGCACGCCGTAGCCGATGAGCAGCGGCCAGTGCCCGATGGCGAGCCGCTCGACGACGAACGGGTTCCACACCGCCACGGTCGCCGCCACCAGTCGCGCAGGGGTGCCGCGACCGGCCAGTGCCGCGGCTCCCGCGCCGACCGCGACGAGTGGCACCAGCAGCACCAGCTTCTGCAGCAGCATGCCGCCGAGCACCTCGTCGAGCACGGCGACGACGGCGTCCGACGGCACGGCGCGCGGCAGCGCGGTGCCGGTGCCGAGGGCGTCGCGGCCCAGCGCCAGGTCGGGCACCCAGACCATGTCATAGCTGAGGACGTAGCCGTGCCCGAGCGCGCCACCGAGGAGGAGGACCGCCAGGAGCAGCGACCACGCCGCTGGCCACAGCGTGGCTCGTGCCGGGACCCGCCCGCGGGCGAGCGCTGCACCCACCCGACCGACCACGACACGACACCTTATGGTGTGCCGCATGTCCGCACGAGAGCGCAGCCCGTCACGGCCGGCCCGCGGCTCCGGCCTGCTCGCGGGCAGTGGGCAGATCGCGGTGGCCATGATGGTCATGAACGTCGCGACCTACGCCTTCACCATGTCGGCGGCCCGCATCATCGGGCCGGTGTCCTACGGCGCGTTCTTCGCGCTGATGAACCTGGCGATGATCGTCAGCGTCGTCATGCTCGGCCTCCAGGCGACCGCCGCGCGCCGCATCAGCGCCCACCCCGCCCACGTCGGCCAGATCGAGCGCGAGATCCTGCGCGTGTCGCTGCGCGGTTCCCTGGTGCTGGGCGGGCTCCTCCTCGTCAGCGCCCCCGTCGTGGACCGCCTGCTCGACCTCGACAGCCTGCCGACGGCGCTGCTGGCGGCAGCAGCCGCGGTGCCGATGACGATGATCGGAGCACAGGCCGGGATCCTCCAGGGCGAACGGCGCTGGCGCGAGCTGGCGATCCTCTACGTCCTCTCCGGCGTGCCGCGCCTGGTCGTGGGCCTGGCCCTGATCCTGTGGCAGCCGACCGAGCTCATGGCGTTCCTGGGCGTGACGCTGGGCTTCTACGTGTCGTTCGCCTACGGGCTCACGGTGCTCGGCCATGGGCGCGAGTCGGGCGAGACGCACGTGCGCCACGGCTTCTGGCCGATCATCAAGGAGGCAGCGGTCAACTCCCAGGCCCTGTTCGCCTACCTCGCGCTCACCAACATCGACATGCTCGTCGGCCGCTCGGTCCTCGACTCCCACGACTCCGGGCTCTACGCCGCCGGTTTGATCGTGGCTCGCGCCGTGATGTTCCTCCCCCAGTCCGTGATCGTCATCGCGTTCCCGTCGATGGCCGCGAGCCTCGACCCTGCCCGTGCCCTGCTGCGCAGCATGGCGCTCGTCGGTGGCCTCGGCGGGGCGTGCGTGCTCGCGACCGCCGCGCTGCCCGACCTGGTGCTGGTCTTCGCCGGCGGACAGGACTACGACGAGGTCCGTGACCTGCTGTGGGTCTTCGCGCTGCTGGGGACCTGCATGTCGGTCCTCCAGCTGCTCGTCTACTCCGTGCTCGCGCGCCAGGGGATCATCTCGATGGCCCTCGTGTGGCTCGCGCTGGTGGTGCTCGTGGGGATCGCCTCGACCACTGCCACGACCGTGCCCGGCCTGCTCTGCGTCGTGCTCGCGGTCGACGCGGCGCTGCTCGTGGTGCTGCTGGTCGTCAGCCTCGTCACCCTGCGGGGGCGCCCGACCGTTCAGTGAGCGGCGTCGTGCCAGTTGCGGCCGGTGCCGATCGACACGTCGAGCGGGACCGCCAGGTCTGCGGCACCGCCCATCTCGGCGCGCACGAGCGCAGCGAGGGCCTCGGCCTCCCCCGGCGCGACCTCGAACACGAGCTCGTCGTGCACCTGCAGGAGCATCCGCGAGCGCAGCCCCTGCTCGGCGAGCGCGCGCTCGACACCGAGCATCGCGACCTTGACCAGGTCGGCGGCCGAGCCCTGGATGGGCGCGTTGAGCGCCATCCGCTCGGCTGTCTCACGGCGCTGGCGGTTGTCGCTGGTGAGGTCGGGGAGGTAGCGGCGCCGTCCCAGGATCGTCTCGGTGAAGCCCGAGCGGCGCGCCTCGTCGACGATGCCGCCGAGGTAGTCGCGCACACCGCCGAAGGTCTCGAAGTACTCCTGCATCAGCCCTGCAGCCTCGCTGGTGCTGATGCGCAGCTGCTGGGAGAGGCCGAACGCCGACAGGCCGTAGGCCAGGCCGTAGTTCATCGCCTTGATCTTGGCGCGCTGCTCGACGCTGACGTCGGCCGCGTCCACCTCGAACACACGAGCCGCGGTGATCGAGTGGAAGTCCTGGCCGGAGCGGAACGCCTCGATCAGCAGCGCGTCCTCGGAGAGGTGGGCCATGATCCGCATCTCGACCTGGCTGTAGTCGGCCGTCATCAGCGACTCGTAGCCCTCGCCCACGACGAAGCCCTCGCGGATCCGTCGGCCCGCCTCGGTGCGGATCGGGATGTTCTGCAGGTTGGGGTCGGTGCTGGAGAGCCGGCCCGTCGCGGCGATGATCTGGTTGTAGGTCGTGTGGATGCGACCGTCCGAGGCGACGGTCTTGAGCAGGCCCTCCACGGTCTGACGCAGGCGGATCACGTCGCGGTGGCGCAGCAGGTGCTGCAGGAACGGGTGCTCGGTCTTCTCGAAGAGCTGCTGGAGCGCGTCGGCGTCGGTCGTGTACCCGGTCTTGGTGCGCTTGGTCTTGGGCATGTCGAGCTCGTCGAACAGCACCACCTGCAGCTGCTTGGGCGAGCCGAGGTTGATCTCCTTGCCGATGACGTCGTAGGCATCGGTCGCGGCGGCCCGCACCTGCTCGCCGAACTCCGACTCCAGACCCTCGAGGTAGTCGGTGTCGACGGCGATGCCGACCTGCTCCATGCGCACGAGCGTGCCGATGAGCGGGAGCTCGACCTCGCTGAGCAGCCGGGTGCCGCCGTGCTCCTCGACGGCGCCGTCCAGCGCGTCGGCCAGGTCGAGGACCGCTCGGGCGGTGAGCATCGCGGAGTCGCTCGCGGACGTGTCGTCCATGGCGTCGAAGCTGAGCTGGTCGGCGTCTGCCACGTCCTGGCGCAGCTCGCGCTTGAGGTAGCGCAGGGTGAGGTCGGCGAGGTCGTAGGAGCGCTGGTCGGGTTGCACGAGGTAGGCCGCGAGCGCCGTGTCGACCTCGAGCCCGCCCAGCTCCCAGCCGCGGGCGGCCAGCGCGAGGCTGGGGCCGTTGGCGTCGTGGACGGCCTTGGGGCGGGCCGGG
Source organism: Nocardioides sp. Soil774 (assembly GCF_001428125.1). GTDB lineage: Bacteria > Actinomycetota > Actinomycetes > Propionibacteriales > Nocardioidaceae > Nocardioides. Next base: position 282,778 of record NZ_LMSM01000005.1, read on the forward strand.
TCGGCCAGCCAGGCCGCGACGGCGGCGTCGTCATCCGGCCCGATGTCGCTGACGTCGATCCAGGCCGCCTGTCCCTCGCCCGTCGCGACGGCGAGGGACTGCACCTCGCCGGTGCCGGCGCGCCAGCTGCCCTGCACCGCGACACCGACGCGTACGCCGTCCGGCGCGTGCTCCCCCAGCCAGGCGCCCGCCTCCCCCGCAGCGAGTCGCCGGCCGTCGAGCTCGAAGCCCGACTCGGCGGTGGCGGTGTCGTCGGGGGCGGGGTCGATTGTGTCGAGCAGCCGGGTGCGGAGCTCGCCGCGGAACTCCAGCTCGTCGAGCAGCTCGAGCCCGGCCGTGCGGTCCCACGGACGCCGGCCCAGCTCACCCGGGGCGACCGGCAGGATGAGGTCACGCACGAGCGCGTTGAGCTGCCGGTTGCGGATCACGTCTCCGAGGTGCTCGCGCAGCGCCTCGCCCTTCTTGCCGGTCACCTCGTCGGCACGGGCGATGACGTTGTCGAGGCCGTCGAACTGGTTGATCCACTTCGCGGCGTATCCCTGGCCGACACCGGGCACGCCCGGCAGGTTGTCGGACGTCTCGCCGACGATCGCGGCCAGCTCGGGGTAGCGGTGCGGCGGGACGCCGTACTTCTCCTCGACGTAGGCCGGGGTGAGGCGCGCCAGGTCGCTCACGCCGCGCATCGGGTAGAGCACGGTGGAGGACTCGGTCACCAGCTGGATGGAGTCGCGGTCACCGGTGAGGATCAGCACCTCCATGCCCTCGGCGAGCGCCTGGGTGACGAGCGTCGCGATGATGTCGTCGGCCTCGTAGCCCTCCAGGTCGAGGTGGCTGATCGACAGCGCGTCGAGCACCCGCCGGATCAGCGGGAGCTGGCTGCTGAACTCGTCGGGGGTCTTGTTGCGCTTGGCCTTGTAGTCGCTGTACTGCTCGAGGCGGAAGGTCTGGCGCGAGCGGTCGAAGGCGACCGCGACGTGGGTCGGGACCTCGTCGCGCAGCACGTTGACGAGCATCGAGGTGAAGCCGTAGACCGCATTGGTGTGCTGGCCCGTGGCGGTCGCGAAGTTCTCGACCGGCAGCGCGAAGAACGCCCGGTAGGCCAGGGAGTGGCCGTCGAGCAGGAGGAGGCGGGGGCGGGGCTGCTCACTGGCAGGAGCACTCGTCACAGGCACTCGCCGACTCTAGCCGCCGCCACTGACACCGCCGCGGCCGGCAACCGGGGCCGGTGCCCGCACCGGCCTCGGACACAATGGGGGCATGAGTGAGACACCGCAGACCGCTCCCGCATCGCTGGCCGACCTCTCGGTGCAGGAGCTGATCGACTTCCTGCCCCAGGGCAACGGGCGCCTCAACGACAAGATGGGCGTGGAGCTGGTCGAGGTCTCCGCCGAGCGGGTCGTGGCCACGATGCCCGTGGAGGGCAACACCCAGCCGTTCGGGCTCCTGCACGGGGGCGCCTCGGTCGTCCTGGCCGAGACGCTGGGCTCGATCGGATCGGCGATCCACGCCTACCCGGACAAGATCGCGGTCGGCGTCGACATCAACGCCACCCACCACCGCTCGGCCACCTCGGGGCTGGTGACCGGGGTCGCGACCGCCGTGCACCTGGGCCGCAGCTCGACGTCGTACGACATCGTCATCACCGACGAGCGTGGCAAGCGGGTGTGCAGCTCGCGCATCACCTGCGCGCTCATCGACAACCCGGGGATCTGAGCCGGCCCGGGCTCAGATCAGCCGGGGACGCGCTCGCGGCGGATCCGGCGCGCTGCGAGCACCCGGTCGATGCGCTGCCTGCTGGTCGCGGCGTGGGTGACCTGGCGCGACTGCGGCAGGCGCGCGCGCACGGCGCTCGTCGTGGCGGCACGCAGCATCGCCTGCGGGGCGAAGGACAACCGCGCCATGAAGCGGTTGGCGTCACGCGCCTCGGCCGCGGCCGCGGTCTGGACGTGGGCGATGCCGTGCTGCTCGGCGAACCGGCAGGCCGCCTCCATCAGGGCGCTGCCGACCCCCTTGCGGCGGAAGTGCGGGAAGACGTGGGGCGAGACGGCCAGGACGGCCGGCTCGAGGTTGAGCGGGGTGAAGGTGGTCGCCTCGAGGAAGACCGCGCCGGCCACCTCGCCGTCGATCTCGGCCACCGCGACGCACCGGGTGTCGCAGCCCTCCGCGGAGGCGACGATGCGCGACACGTCGCCCAGCTGCTCGTCGAGGCCGCCCTTGCGCAGGATGTCGCCCCACAGCTCCCGCAGCGACGCAACGTCCGAGGGCTCGGCCTTGCGTACGGTCACCGGCGTCCGACTCATCGACCCACCACTTCCTCGTGCACGAACAGTGGCCCCCCGCCGGCTCGCCCGGCGCCACACCCGGGCGACCATATCGCCCGGCTACGCCTCGAGGCTACGCCGAGGTGGGCCGGAGCGCTGCCGGACCCCGGGAGGTGCACGAGGGCCTCGACGCGGGAGCGCCAGAACGAAGGCTGCAGGTCGATAACTTCTGCTGACTACGCGCGAGTACACCGCAGGCTTGCACTAGTGTCCGCGCCATGGCATCTCGCATCCTTCCGCGCCCGGCGCGCGGCATCATCCGGAGCTCCATCGCCCTCGCGTCCACCGTGGCGCTCGCCACCGTCCTCACCGCGTGCGGGTCCGACGACGGCGGCGACTCGGGCAACGACAGCGGCTCGACCAACGCCTCGGGGCTCACCACCGTGTCGAGCGGCACGCTGACGGTCTGCTCCGACGTCCCCTACCCGCCGTTCGAGGACTTCGACGAGGGCTCGGAGTCGGGCTTCAAGGGCTTCGACATCGACGTCGTCCAGGCCATCGCCGACGGCCTCGACCTCAAGCTCTCGGTCAAGGACTCCTCCTTCGACGCCCTCCAGAGCGGCCAGGCCCTCAACGCCAACCAGTGCGACGTGGCCGCCAGCGCCATGACCATCACCGACGAGCGCAAGGCGGCCCTCGACTTCTCCGACGGGTACTACGACTCCGAGCAGTCGCTGCTCGTCCCCGAGGGCTCCGACATCGCCTCGATCGGCGACCTCGACGGCAAGAAGGTGGGTGTCCAGCAGGGCACCACCGGCAAGGCCTACACCGAGGAGAACGCCTCGGGCGCCGACATCATCTCCTTCCCCAGCGACGCCGAGATGTTCCAGGCGATCAAGGCCGGCCAGGTCGACGCGCTGCTCCAGGACCTCCCGGTCAACCTCGACCACCAGAAGGCGGGCGGCTTCACGGTCGTCGAGACCTACAAGACCGACGAGCAGTACGGCCTCGCGATGAAGAAGGGCAACACCGCCCTGGTCGACGCCGTCAACGAGCAGCTGACGACGATGCGCGACGACGGCACGTACGACGACATCTACAACACGTACTTCGCGACTGAGTGATCGCAGCCCTTCCCTCATGGCAATGAAACGCACCACGAAGCGCCGCGTCGTCCAGGGAGTGCTGTACGCAGTGCTCCTGGGCGGCGCGGTCGCTCTCGCCCTGGCCGCGGACTGGCCGACCATCAAGGCCAACTTCTTCAAGTCCGAGGGTTTCGTGCCTCCGGGCTCGTGGGGCGACCTGATCACGATCGGCGTGAAGAACACGCTGATCTACACCGCCATCGCCTTCGCCGGCGGTCTCGCGCTCGCCCTCGTGCTGGCCCTGATGAAGCTCTCGCCGGTCGCCGCCTACCGATGGCTGGCGACGGCCTACATCGAGTTCTTCCGTGGCCTGCCCGCGCTGCTGGTCATGCTCTTCATGGCCTTCGGCGTGACGATCGCCTTCCAGTGGACGCCTCCGGGCGGCACCACCGGTGCGGGCATCGTGGCCCTGATCATGGTGGGATCCGCCTACATGGCCGAGACCCTGCGCGCCGGCATCCAGGCCGTGCCCAAGGGACAGACCGAGGCGGCCCGCTCCCTCGGCATGAGCGCTGGACGCACCACCCTGACGGTGATCCTGCCGCAGGCGTTCCGGATCGTGATCCCGCCGCTCACCAACGAGTTCGTCCTGCTGATCAAGGACACCTCGCTGCTCTTCGTGATCGGCTTCGCCGCCGAGCAGCGCGAGCTGACCACGATCGCGCGCGACTTCCTCGCGAGCGGTCCCACGGCGGGCACCTCCACGAGCCTGGTGCAGGCCGCGATCCTCTACCTCGTGATCACGCTCCCGCTCACCCAGCTGGTCAGCTTCCTCGAGAAGCGACAGAGGAGGTCCCGATGACCGCCACCGCACGTCCCGACCGCTCGACGGCCGCGATCGACGTACGCGACCTGCACAAGTCGTTCGGCCCCATCGAGGTGCTCAAGGGCATCGACTTCCACGTCGACCACGGCGAGGTCGTCTGCGTCATCGGCCCCTCGGGCTCCGGCAAGTCGACGCTCCTGCGGTGCGTCAACCAGCTCGAGCAGGCCGACAGCGGGCAGATCCTGGTCGAGGGCGTCGACGTCTGCGACCCCGAGACCGACCTCGACGCCGTGCGCTCGCGCATCGGCATCGTCTTCCAGTCGTTCAACCTCTTCCCCCACATGAACGTCCTGCGCAACCTCACGGTCGCGCAGGAGAAGGTGAAGAAGAGGTCGAAGAAGGAGGCCATCGAGATCGCTCGCGCCAACCTCGAGAAGGTCGGGCTGTCCGGCCGGGAGAACGTCTACCCGGCGCACCTCTCCGGTGGTCAGCAGCAGCGCGTGGCGATCGCCCGGGCGCTGTCGATGGACCCCGACATGATGCTGTTCGACGAGCCCACGTCGGCGCTCGACCCCGAACTCGTCGGTGACGTGCTCGAGGTCATGAAGACGCTGGCGTCGGAGGGCATGACGATGATGGTCGTGACCCACGAGATGGGCTTCGCCCGCGAGGTCGGCGACAAGCTGGTCTTCATGGATGGTGGCGTCATCGTCGAGGAGGGCGACCCCCGCGTGGTGCTGGCCGACCCGCAGCACGAGCGGACGCAGGCCTTCCTGTCGAAGGTCCTCTGACCCGATCCACGTACGAGGAAGGGCCCGGCCGTCACGGCCGGGCCCTTCTCGATGCGTGCGCGCAGGTGGCTCAGAGGTCTCCGCCGAGGTACGCCGCGCGGACCGAGTCGTCCCCGGCCAGCTCGGCACCGGTGCCCGAGCGGACCAGCTCGCCGGTCTCCAGGACGTGGGCCTGGTCGGCAGCCTTGAGCGCCTGGGCGGCGTTCTGCTCGACCAGCAGGACGGTGGTGCCCTGCTCGTTGATCTCCTTGATGATCGCGAAGATCTGCTGGATGAGCTTGGGCGCCAGGCCCATCGACGGCTCGTCGAGCAGCACCACGCGCGGGCGAGCCATCAGGGCCCGTCCGATCGCCAGCATCTGCTGCTCGCCGCCGGACATGGTGCCGGCGACCTGCGAGATGCGCTCGTTCAGGCGCGGGAACAGCGCCATGACGCGGTCGAGGTCGGCAGCGAGGCCGGCCTTGTCGCGCCGCACGAAGCCGCCCATGTCGAGGTTCTCGCGCACGGTCATGCCCGGAAAGACACCTCGGCCCTCAGGGGACTGGGAAAGGCCCATCTTCACCCGCTTCTCCGGCGACATGTCGGTGATGTCGGTGCCGTCGAAGATCACCTTGCCGGCCCGCACCTTGCGCAGGCCCGACAGGGTCTTCAGGGTCGTCGTCTTCCCGGCGCCGTTGGCCCCGATCAGCGTCGTGACCGTGCCCTCCTCGACTCCGAAGGTGATGTCACGGATCGCCTCGATGTGTCCGTAGTTGACACAGAGGCCCTCGACCTCAAGAAGCATCTTCTTCCTCGACTCCCAGGTAGGCCGCGATGACAGCCGGGTTGTCCCGGATCTCGGCGGGGGTGCCCTCGGCGATCTTGCGACCGAACTCGAGCACCACGATGCGGTCGGTCACGCCCATCACCAGGCGCATGTCGTGCTCGATCAGCAGCACGGTGACGCCCCGGTCGCGGAGCTTGCGGATCAGGTCCATCAGGCGCTGCTTCTCGGCCGGGTTGAAGCCCGCGGCGGGCTCGTCGAGGCAGAGCAGCGTGGGCTTGGTCGCCATCGCGCGCGCGATCTCCAGACGACGCTGGTCGCCGTAGGAGAGATTGGCCGCGAGCTCGTCGTGGCGCCCCTCGATGCCGACCAGATTGAGCAGCTCCCGGGCCCGTTCGAGCGCCTCGGCCTCCGTCGTACGGTGGCGCGGCAGCCGGAAGAGCGCCTCGAAGAAGCTCACCTTGCTGTGGACGTCTGCGCCCACCATCACGTTCTCGAGCGCCGTCATCGACTTGAAGAGGCGGATGTTCTGGAACGTGCGGGCCATGCCCAGCTTGGTGATCTTGTGCCGCTTGCGACCGGCGAGGTCGTTGCCCTCGAACTCGATGGTGCCGGACGTGAGCGCGTAGACGCCGGTCATGGCGTTGAAGCACGTCGTCTTGCCGGCGCCGTTGGGGCCGATGAGGCCGAAGATCTCGCCCTCGTTGATCTCGAAGCTCACGTCGTTGAGCGCGGTGAGCCCGCCGAACCTCAGCGTGGCGTTCGTGAGCCGGAGCACGGTCCGGCCCTTCTTGGCCCCCAGCGTGGTGTCAGGCGTGGTGTCGGGCGTGGTGTCAGGCATGGGTCACCTCCTCGTTCTCGGTGCCTTCCTCGAGTGCGTCGATCTCGGCCTCGGCCGCCTTCGCGCGACGCGTGCGCCGTGGCGGGAACAGGCCCTCGGGCCGCCACACGGCGAGCACCGTGAGGGCGAGGCCGAAGGCCAGCAGGCGGTAGTCGGCAAAGTCACGGAAGCGCTCCGGCAGGTAGGCGACGAGTGCGCCACCCGCGATGGCGCCCCAGCGGTTGCCCGATCCGCCGACCACGACAGTCGCGACGAACAGCATCGAGAGCAGCAGCGGGAAGCTCTGGGGGTTGATGTAACCGGCCTGGCTGCTGGCGTAGAACGAGCCCGACATGCCGCCGATCGCGGCGCCGAGGGCGAAGGCCATCAGCTTGTACTTGAAGGTCGGCACGCCCATGAGCTCGGCGGCGTCCTCGTCCTCGCGGGTGGCCTCCCACGCGCGTCCGACGCGGCTGGCCTTGATCATCCGGTCACCGATGAGGATCAGCAGCAGGAAGGTCAGGATCAGCCAGTAGTAGGGCACGGCGTCGCGCGAGCCGAAGGCCAGGAACGACGTCTTGTGCTCGAGGTCCACGATCGGGACGAAGCCGTCCCACTGCAGGCGCGGCACCTGGAACAACCCGCCCTGGTCGAACGGCGGGTTGGGCTTCGCGCCGATGCCGGTCGGGTGCGGGATGTCCTTGATGCCGGCGGACGCGCCGACCCACTCGACGTTCTGCACGGTGATGCGGATGATCTCACCGAAGCCGAGCGTCACGATCGCGAGGTAGTCCCCGCGCACGCGCAGTGTCGGTGCTCCCAGCAGCACGCCCGAGATCATGGTGACCACGATCGCGGCCGGGAGGGCCAGGAAGAACGGCCAGCTGTAGTGGTAGACGGTCAGGACGGCCGTCGTGTAGGCGCCGATGGCGTAGAACCCCACGTAGCCCAGGTCGAGCAGGCCGGCGTAGCCGATCACGATGTTGAGGCCGAGGGCCACGAGCGCGAACGCGATCACGCGGAACATGACCGTGCCGAAGTCGATGCTGTTGGTCGTCAGGATCGGCGGGCGCAGCAGCGGCAGTGCGTAGACCAGCACCAGCAGCAGCGTGACCGCGACGACCTTGACCGGGGTCGGCGCGGCGGCGTACTTCTCGCCGAACCCGCGTCGGTCCTTCTTCACCTTGGTCTCCGAGCTGTCCTTGGCCATCACGCACGCGCCTTTCCGAGTGACTCGCCCAGCAGGCCGGACGGTCGCACCAGGAGGATCAGGACCAGCAGCACGAAGGCCACCACGTCCTTCCACTCGGAGCCGAACACAGCCGAGCCCCAGTTCTCCATGACTCCGAGCACCAGTCCGCCGAGCAGGGCTCCGCGCAGGTTTCCGATGCCGCCCATGACGGCGGCGGTGAACGCCTTGACGCCGAGGATGAAGCCGGCGTTCTGTCGCGTCGAGCCGATCTTCATCATGTAGAGGGTCGCCGCAGCGCCGGCCATCAGGCCGCCGATGAGGAAGGTCAGCTGCACCACGCGGGTGGAGTTGACGCCCATCAGCGCTGCGGACTCAGGGTCCTGGGCAGTCGCGCGGATGGCGCGGCCGAAGCGCGTGCGGCGTACGAACTGGTCGAGCGCCACCATCATCGCCAGAGCCGCGAACAGGACGACCAGGTCGACGTCGGTGACGCTGTAGCCGCCGATGTCGAACAGGCCCTTCGGCTGGATCGACACGGGGTTCGAGTAGACGTCGCGCGCCTTGCCGGGCACGACGTAGTTCTTCAGGTTGTCGTCGAGGCCGACCCAGGAGGCGAAGCGGTCGCGCAGGCCCATCGCCTCGGCGAGCGCGAACGACGCACCGATCGCGGAGATCAGCGCGATGAGCTTCGGTGCGCCCTTCTTGATGAGGGGGCGGTAGGCCAGGCGCTCGAGCAGCAACGCGATGGCTGCCGACACGATCATGGCCGCCACAAGGGCGGCCAGCAGGACGGGGAGAGCCTCCCCGAGGCTCTGGTTCACCCGGCCGGTGCCGTGGAGGAACACGAAGGTCCACGCGACGGCGAACGTGCCGTACATGAAGACTTCCGAGTGGGCGAAGTTGATGAGCTGCAGGACGCCGTAGACCATCGTGTAGCCGAGGGCGATGAGGGCGTAGATGGCACCGAAGACCAGCCCGCCGGCGGTGTAGCTCATGAAGTTGTCGAAGCTGCCGAACAGGGCGCCGAAGTCCAAGGGACGTTCCTTCATCCGAATCGGTCGTTGCGGCCGGTGGCAGTGCCACCGGCCGCAACGTGTGCCTGCACCCCGGTGCCGGGGTGAGGGACTTACTGGATCTGCTCGGGGTTCTCCAGGTCGAGCTCGCCGTCCTTGACGAAGTAGGCGTAGATCGAGGAGGACTCGATGTCACCCTTGTCGTCGAAGGAGATCGGGCCGCTCACGCCGTCCTCGTTGTAGCTGCCGATGAAGGTGTTGATCTCCTCACCGGTCTCGGCACCGTCCTCGAGCGCGGCCAGGAAGATGTTGGTCGCGTCGTAGGCCTGGGTGGCGTAGAGACCGGTCGCACCGAAGTCGGACGGAGCCGGAGCAGCGGGAGCGGACAGCACGGCGCCCTCGGCGGCCGCCGGGCCGGCGACCTCGACGAATGCCGGGTCCTCCGAGCCGTCGCCCGACATGAAGGTGCCCTTCCAGCCGCCCTGGCGCAGCGCCTTGGCGAGCAGGCCGGCCTCGGTGTAGTAGCCGCCGTAGAACACGGCGTCGGCGTCCGCAGCCTTGACCGACGTCACGACGGCCGACATGTCGGTCTGGCCGACCGAGATCTGGTCGGAGCCCGCCTGGGCGTCACCGAGGACCTCGGAGACCTTGCCCGCGAGGCCCTTGCTGTAGTCCTGGCCGTCGTCGACGACGTAGACCTTGCTGGCGCCGGCCTTCTCGGTCAGGTAGGTGGCGTCGGCGGTGCCCTGGGCGTCGTCGTTGCCGATGACGCGGTGCCACGTGGTCCAGCCCTGGTCGGTGATGGTGACGTTGGTCGCCGACGGGGAGATCGACGGCAGGCCGGCCTCGAAGAACGTCTTGCCGGTCGCGAGCGACTCCCCCGAGAAGCCGGGGCCGACGAGACCGAAGATGTCGTCGTCGTTGACGATCTGGGTGGCCAGACCCGGCGCGGTGTCCGGGCTGCCCTGCGAGTCGAACGTCTTGAGCTCGATCTTGCAGTCGGCGTTGTCCTTGTTGTACTCGTCGAGCGCGAGCTGGATGCCGCCGACCATGTTCTGGCCGAGCGCACCGGCATCGCCCGTCAGCGCGCCGAGGAACGCCAGGCTCTTGCCGCACAGCGGGCTGGCGCCAGCGTCGCCGCCGCCACCGGAGGAGTCGCTCCCGCCGTCATCGGTCGTCCCACAAGCGCTGAGCGCCAGGCCGGCAACCGCCGTGAGGGCGAGTGCCTGCCACCTCTTGGATGAGCGGATCATGGATCCTCCACAGTTTCAGTTTCTGCGGCTGTCCACCTCGGCAGCCTCGTCCGGGGAACCTAACACCCGCGATGTGGCGCGGGACACGATTGAGGGCGTGGCGACGCTGGCCGTTGCCCTTTCGTGACCAAGCGGTCTGTACCGGCTGCGCGACCGAGGTCGGGCACTGCCGCCGAGCGCTTGCGGGATCAGGCCTGGTCGGCGGCACCCAGACCGGCGACACCGTGCTCGACCACGCCGTCGGACACCTGCTTCATCGACAGCCGCAGGTCCATCGCGGTCTTCTGGATCCAGCGGAACGCGTCGGGCTCGCTGAGCCCCAGCTTCTCCTGCAGCACGCCCTTGGCGCGGTCGACCGACTTGCGCGTGGCCAGCGACTCCTGGAGGTCGGAGACCTCGCGCTCCAGGACGGTGATCTCCGAGTAGCGGCTGACCGCCATCTCGATCGCCGGCACCAGGTCGCCGCGCTGGAACGGCTTGACGAGGTAGGCCATGGCGCCTGCGTCGCGCGCGCGGACCACCAGGTCGCGCTGGGAGAACGCGGTGAGGATGACGACCGGCGCGATCCGCTCGCCGGCGATGACCTCGGCCGCCGCGATGCCGTCGAGCACGGGCATCTTGACGTCGAGGATCACCAGGTCGGGGCGCAGCTCGCGGGCGAGCTCGATGGCCTTCTGACCGTCGCCGGCCTGGCCGACCACCTCGTAGCCCTCCTCGCCGAGCATCTCGGCGAGGTCCATGCGGATCAGCGCCTCGTCCTCGGCGATCACCACGCGGCGTACGTCGTCGGAGGGGGTGGTGGGTGAGGTCGTCGCCGCGGTGGGTTCCGATCCGGGCTGCTGGGCGGCGGGCTGCGTCACGACGGCAAGGCTAGTTCGGATACGGTGTGCCCACCTAGCCGGGTTGGCGGAATGGCAGACGCTATGAGCTCAAACCTCATTGTCCGAAAGGGCGTGCGGGTTCGAATCCCGCACCCGGCACGATCGGCGTTGTCGGTGGCCCGGGGCATCCTGACCGGATGCCACACGTCCGTCCGCACCACGTCGTCGACTCAGCGCTGGCCTGCTCCGATCGGGGCATGCGCGATGTGGACAACGCTCTCCTCCACGGCGTAGGGACCAAGACCATCCGACGCTGGCGCCGGCTGTACCAGCGCCAGGGGCTCGCGCGGGGCCAGACGCACCTCGCGCCGCCGTGCCCTCGCTGCGACAGCGCTCCCCTGGCGGGGCAGGAGTACGCCGAGCTCCTCGGTTGGTATCTCGGTGACGGGCACATCTCACGCGGACGCCGAGACGTGTTCAACCTGCACGTCGTCAACGATGCGACGTACGTCGAGCTCAACGCCCACCTGATCGCGCTCATGGCCACGGTGAAGCCCCACGGCAAGCCCCACACCCGCCTGGTCCCCGGAGCGGTCGTCACGACGGTGTCCTGGAAGCACTGGCCGTGCCTGTTCCCCCAGCACGGCGCGGGTCGAAAGCACGAGCACGCCATCGTCCTCGAGCAGTGGCAACGCGAGCTCGTCGAGGCATCTCCCCCCGACTTCCTGCGCGGCTTGTTCCACTCCGACGGATCGCGGGTCCGCAACTGGGCGACCCGCACCGTCGCCGGGGAGGTGCGCCGCTACGAGTACCCGCGATGGCAGTTCGTCAACGCCTCGGAGGACATCATCGGCCTGTGCACCTGGGCCCTCGACATGGCCGACATCTCCTGGCGCCGTTCGGCGCCGCGCGTCGTTTCGGTCTCGCGACGCGCCGCTGTCGCTCGTCTCGACGCGCTGATCGGGCCCAAGCGCTGATTCAGCGGCGGCGGTAGGCCGGCGCGACCTCGTTGATCGCGTCGCCCATCCGGTGGATGCGCATCGCGTTGGTCGAGCCGGGGATGCCGGGCGGGCTGCCGGCGATGAGGACGACGAGGTCGCCCTCCTTGACCCGGCCGATGGCGAGGAGCGCCTCGTCGACCTGGCGGACCATCTCGTCGGTGTGCTCGACGTCGCCGGTCTTGAAGGTCTCGATGCCCCAGGTCAGCGACAGCTGCGAGCGCACCCGGTCGGTGGTGGTGAAGGCGAGCACCGGGATGCTCCCGCGGTAGCGCGCGAGGCGGCGGGCCGAGTCACCGCTGGCGGTGAACGCGACGATGTACTTGGCGCCCACGCTCTCGGCGACCTCGGCTGCGGCCTTGGCGATGATGCCGCCGCGGGTGCGCGGCGACCAGGTGACGGCGGCCATGTGGGAGAGGCCGTGGTCCTCGGTCGAGGCAATGATGCGCGCCATCGTGCTGACGGCCTCGATCGGGTACTCCCCCACCGACGTCTCGCCGGACAACATCACTGCATCGGCGCCGTCGAGCACTGCGTTGGCGACGTCGGAGGCCTCGGCGCGTGTCGGTGCGGGGGCCGAGATCATCGACTCGAGCATCTGGGTGGCGACGATCGCGGGCTTGGCGTTGGCGCGGGCCTTGTCGACCAGGAGCTTCTGGTGGACCGGCACGTCCTCGAGCGGGCACTCCACGCCGAGGTCGCCGCGGGCGACCATGATGCCGTCGAAGGCGTCGATGATCGCGTCGATGTTCTCCAGTGCCTGCGGCTTCTCGATCTTGGCGATGATGGGGACGAAGACGTCCTCCTCCTCCATCACCTTGCGCACGTCGGCGGCATCCTCGGCCGAGCGGACGAAGCTGAGGGCGATGAAGTCGACGCCGAGGTGCAGCGCCCAGCGCAGGTCCTCGGTGTCCTTCTCCGACAGCGCCGGCACCGAGACCGCGACACCGGGCAGGTTGATGCCCTTGTTGTTGGAGACCTTGCCGGCCACGACGACCTCGGTGACCACGTCGGTGTCGTCGACAGAGACGACCTTCAGGCGCACCTTGCCGTCGTCGATGAGCAGCGGGTCACCCGGCTTCACGTCGCCCGGCAGGCCCTTGTAGGTCGTGCCGCACCGCTCGGCGTCGCCCACGACGTCACGCGTGGTGATCGTGAAGGTGGCGCCCTTCTTGAGCTTCACCGGCCCGTCGCCGAAGGTCTCCAGGCGGATCTTCGGGCCCTGGAGGTCGGCGAAGACACCGATGGCGTGCCCGGTGTCGTCGGAGGCCTGGCGGACCAGGCGGTAGACGGCCTCGTGGTCGGCGTACGCGCCGTGGCTCATGTTGAGCCGGGCGACGTCCATGCCGGCGTCGACGAGGGCTCGGATCCCTTCCGGGGTGTTCACGGCGGGACCGAGGGTGCAGACGATCTTGGCTCTACGCACGGTGACCACCCTAGCGGACGTTGGAACGATCCAAAGTGTCCCGCGCACAAAATGGATGTAACGCCGGGTTGGCACTTGTAGGCACCCCTGCACAGCATGGGTAGAACAAGCACCAACCCGGCGTTACAAGGGCTGGGCGGCTGGGTCGGCGCGCCGCTCAGACGACCAGCGGGCGCTCGTGCGGCTTGATCGGGGCCGGCAGCGTGGTCGATCCGGTGAGGTAGGCGTCGACCGACGCGGCAGCGCTGCGACCCTCGGCGATGGCCCACACGATCAGCGACTGGCCGCGGCCCACGTCGCCGGCGACGTAGACGCCCGGCACCGACGAGGCGTACGACGCGTCGCGGCGCACGTTGCCTCGCTCGTCGAGCTCGACGTCGAGCTGCTCGACGAGGCCTGCCTTCTCCGGCCCGACGAAGCCCATCGCGAGGAGCACCAGCTGGGCCGGGATCTCCCGCTCCGTGCCCTCGACCGGCTGGAACTTCGCGTCGACCTCGACCAGGCGCAGGCCCGCGACGTTGCCGTCGGCGTCGCCGACGAACTCCTGCGTCGAGACGGCGTAGACCCGCTCGCCGCCCTCCTCGTGGGCCGAGGTGACCTTGTAGGTCATCGGGTACGTCGGCCAGGGCTGGCCCGAGGGCCGGTCCTCGCCGGGGCGCGGCATGATCTCGAGCTGGGTGATCGAGCGCGCGCCCTGGCGGATCGAGGTGCCCAGGCAGTCGGCCCCGGTGTCGCCGCCGCCGATGATCACGACGTCCTTGCCGGTGGCCACGATCTGGTCCTCGACCGACTCCCCCAGCGAGACCCGGTTGGCCTGCGGGAGGAACTCCATCGCCTGGTGGATCCCGCCGAGCTCGCGTCCGGTGGTCGGGAGGTCCCGGGCGTCGGTCGCACCCATCGCCAGCACGACCGCGTCGTAGCGGTCGAGCAGCTGCTGGCCGGTGAGGTCGCCGCCGACGTCGACCCCGGCACGGAAGACGGTGCCCTCGCGACGCATCTGGTCCAGGCGCCGGTCGAGGTGCTTCTTCTCCATCTTGAACTCGGGGATGCCGTAGCGCAGCAGCCCGCCGATCTTGTCGGCGCGCTCGTAGACCGCGACCGTGTGACCGGCACGCGTCAGCTGCTGGGCGGCGGCCAGGCCGGCGGGCCCCGAACCGATGACGGCGACCGTCTTGCCCGAGAGCCACTCCGGCGGCTGCGGGCGGACGTAGCCCGAGCCCCACGCGCGGTCGATGATCGAGACCTCGACGTTCTTGATGGTCACCGGGTCCTGGTTGATGCCCAGCACGCAGGCGGTCTCGCAGGGAGCCGGGCAGAGCCGGCCGGTGAACTCCGGGAAGTTGTTGGTCGCGTGGAGCCGGTCCATCGCGCCGTCCCAGTCGTCGCGCCAGACCAGGTCGTTCCACTCCGGGATGATGTTGCCCAGCGGGCAGCCCTGGTGGCAGAACGGGATGCCGCAGTCCATGCAGCGCCCCGCCTGGGTGGTGATGATGGGCAGCAGGGCACGACCGATGCCGTCGGGGTAGACCTCGTTCCAGTCGTGCACCCGCTCGGCGACGTCGCGACGCGAGGCGACCTCGCGCCCGTGCTTGAGAAAGCCCTTCGGGTCAGCCATGCAGCACCTCCATGATGCGGGCGGCGGCCTCGTCCTCGTCGAGACCCTCCTCGAGGGCCTCCTCACGAGCCTCGAGCACGCGCTTGAAGTCGCTCGGCATCACCTCGGTGAAGCGAGCCAGGGATGCGTCCCAGTCGGCGAGCAGCTCGGCGGCGACCGCCGAGCCGGTCTCCTCGGCGTGCTGCTCGACGAGCCCCTTGAGCTCCTCGGCAGCCGCGCCGGTGACCGGCGACAGCTCGACGAGCTCCGGGTTGACCCGCGCCTCGTCGAGATCGAGCACGAAGGCGTAGCCGCCGGACATGCCGGCCGCGAGGTTGCGCCCGGTGGGACCGAGGACGACGACGACGCCACCGGTCATGTACTCGCAGGCGTGGTCGCCCACGCCCTCCACGACGGCGCTCGCGCCGGAGTTGCGCACGCAGAAGCGCTCCCCTGCGCGGCCGCTCAGGAAGATCTGGCCCGACGTGGCGCCGTAGCCGATCGTGTTGCCCGCGATGATCTGCTCGCCGGCCGCGAAGGTCGCCGACCGGTCGGGGCGTACGACGATCCTGCCGCCGGACAGGCCCTTGCCGACGTAGTCGTTGGCGTCGCCCTCGAGCCGCAGCGTCACGCCCCTCGGCACGAAGGCGCCGAAGGACTGACCTGCCGACCCGGTGAAGGTGATGTCGATCGTGCCGTCGGGCAGGCCCTCGCCGCGGTAGCGCTTGGTGACCTCGTGGCCGAGCATCGTGCCGACGGTGCGGTTGACGTTGCGCACGGCGACCTGCGCGCGCACGGGCTCACCGGTCTCGAGCGCCGGGGCGGCGATGGCGATGAGCTCGTTGTCGAGCGCCTTGTCGAGGCCGTGGTCCTGCGTCCTGGTGTTGCGCAGGTCCTGGTCCTCGAACTGCCCGAACTCCCCGTGCCGCGAGGCCTGGTGGAGGATCGGGGTCAGGTCGAGGCCGGCGGCCTTCCAGTGGCCGACGGCCTGGGCGACGTCGAGCGTGCCGACCTGGCCGATGGCCTCGTCGAGGGTGCGGAAGCCGAGCTCGGCCAGCAGCTCGCGGACCTCTTGGGCGATGAACTCGAAGAAGTTCACCACGTAGTCGGCCTTGCCGCTGAACCGCTCGCGCAGGACGGGGTTCTGCGTGGCCACGCCCACCGGGCAGGTGTCGAGGTGGCAGACCCGCATCATGATGCAGCCGCTCACGACCAGCGGCGCGGTCGCGAAGCCGTACTCCTCGGCGCCGAGCAGGGCCGCGATGACCACGTCGCGCCCGGTCTTGAGCTGGCCGTCGGCCTGCACCACGATCCGGTCGCGCAGCCCGTTGAGCAGCAGGGTCTGCTGGGTCTCGGCCAGGCCGAGCTCCCACGGGCCGCCCGCGTGCTTGAGCGAGGTCAGCGGGGAGGCACCCGTGCCGCCGTCGTGCCCGGAGACGAGCACCACGTCGGCGTGTGCCTTGGACACCCCCGCGGCCACCGTGCCGATGCCGACCTCGGAGACGAGCTTGACGTGGACGCGCGCGGCCGGGTTGGCGTTCTTGAGGTCGTGGATCAGCTGCGCCAGGTCCTCGATGGAGTAGATGTCGTGGTGCGGCGGCGGGCTGATCAGGCCCACGCCCGGCGTGGAGTGCCGGGTCTTGGCCACCCAGGGGTAGACCTTGTGGCCGGGCAGCTGGCCGCCCTCGCCGGGCTTGGCGCCCTGGGCCATCTTGATCTGGATGTCGTCGGCGTTGGTGAGGTATTCCGACGTCACGCCGAAGCGGCCCGAGGCGACCTGCTTGATCGAGGACCGCCGCTCGGGGTCGTGGAGGCGGTCGGGGTCCTCCCCGCCCTCGCCGGTGTTGGACTTGCCGCCCAGCCGGTTCATCGCGATCGCGAGGGTCTCGTGCGCCTCCTTGCTGATGGAGCCGTAGGACATCGCGCCGGTCGAGAATCGCTTGACGATCGCCGAGACCGGCTCGACCTCGTCGATGTCGACCGGCTCGCGCACGCCGTCCTTGAAGGTGAAGAGCCCGCGCAGGGTCATCAGCCGCTCGGACTGCTGGTTCACCCGGTCGGTGTACTGCTTGAAGAGGTCGTAGCTGCCGGTGCGGGTGGAGTGCTGGAGCCGGAAGACCGTCTCGGGGTCGAACAGGTGCGGCTCGGCGTCCCCGTTCACGCTGCGACGCCACTGGTACTCCCCACCGATGCTGAGCTCGCGGTGCGCCGGTGCGATGCCACCTCGGGGGTACGCCATCGCGTGGCGGCGCGCGACCTCCTCGGCGATCGTCTCGAGCTCGATGCCGCCGAGCTTGGACGTCGTGCCGGAGAAGTAGCGGTCGATCACGGCCTGGGACAGCCCGACGGCCTCGAAGATCTTGGCGCCGGTGTAGGAGGCGACCGTGGAGACGCCCATCTTGGACATCACCTTGAGCACGCCCTTGCCGAGCGCCTTGATGAGGTTGGCGACGGCCTTCTCGGGGTCGACCTTGACGTAGTAGGCCTCGCGGGCGAGGTCCTCGACCGACTCCATGGCGAGGTAGGGGTTGACCGCGGCCGCGCCGTAGCCGACGAGGAGCGCCACGTGGTGCACCTCGCGCACGTCGCCGGCCTCGACGAGCAGGCCGACCTGGGTGCGCGTCTTCTCCCGCACCAGGTGGTGGTGCACCGCACCGGTGAGCAGCAGCGAAGGGATCGGTGCGAGCTCGGCGGTGGAGTGACGGTCGGAGAGCACGATGATGCGCGCCCCGTCGGCGATCGCGGCCGAGACCTCGGCGCACAGCTCGTCGAGGCGAGCGGCCAGTGCCTCGCCGCCGCCGGCGACGTCGTAGAGGCCGCGCACGACGTGGACCTGGAAGCCCGGCATGTCGCCGTGGCGGTTGATGTGGCGGATCTTGGCCAGGTCGTCGTTGGAGAAGACCGGGAACGGCAGCACGATCTGTCGGCACGACGCCGGGGTCGGCTCGAGGAGGTTGGCCTCCGGGCCGATCGAGCCGCTCAGCGAGGTGACGAGCTCCTCGCGGATCGCGTCGAGCGGCGGGTTGGTCACCTGGGCGAAGAGCTGCGAGAAGTAGTCGAAAAGCAGTCGCGGCTTGTCGCTGAGCGCCGCGATCGGGGTGTCGGTGCCCATCGAGCCGAGCGCCTCGCCGCCCGTGTTGGCCATCGGGCTCAGGAGGATCCGCACCTCCTCCTGGGTGTAGCCGAAGACCTGCTGGCGCCGGGTCACCGAGGAGTGGGTGTGCACGATGTGCTCGAGGTCGTCGATGTCGTCGAGGTGCACCAGGCCGGCGTGCAGCCACTCGTCGTAGGGGTGCTCGGCAGCGAGCTCGCCCTTGATCTCCTCGTCCTCGATGATCCGGTGCTCCTCGGTGTCGACGAGGAACATCTTGCCGGGCTGGAGGCGGCCCTTGCGCACGACCGTGGCCGGGTCGAGGTCGAGCACGCCGACCTCGGAGGCGAGGACGACCAGGCCGTCGTCGGTGACCCAGTAGCGCGAGGGGCGCAGGCCGTTGCGGTCGAGGACGGCGCCGATCTGGGTGCCGTCGGTGAACACGACGCAGGCGGGTCCGTCCCACGGCTCCATGAGCATGGAGTGGAACTCGTAGAACGCGCGGCGCTGGGCGTCCATCTCGCGGTGGTTCTCCCAGGCCTCCGGGATCATCATCAGCACCGCGTGCGGCAGCGAGCGTCCGCCCAGGTGCAGCAGCTCGAGCACCTCGTCGAAGGACGCCGAGTCCGAGGCGCCGGGGGTGCAGATCGGGAAGAGCCGCTCCAGGTCGCCGGGGATCAGGTCGCTCTCCAGCAGCGCCTCGCGCGCCCGCATCCAGTTGCGGTTGCCCATGACGGTGTTGATCTCGCCGTTGTGGGCGATGAACCGGAACGGGTGGGCCAGCGGCCAGCTCGGGAAGGTGTTGGTCGAGAAGCGCGAGTGCACCACGGCCATCGCGGAGGCGACCCGCTCGTCGGTCAGGTCGGGGAAGACCTGGTCGAGCTGGTCGGTGGTCAGCATGCCCTTGTAGGCCAGCGTGCGCGCCGACAGCGACGGGAAGTAGACCTCGGTCTCGGACTCGGCACGCTTGCGCAGGCAGAAGGCGAGGCGCTCGAGGGCCATGCCGGTCACGCGCGAGCCCTTGCCGGCCACGAAGAGCTGGGCGAAGCGCGGCATCACGCTGCGCGCGGTCGCGCCGAGGGTGGAGTCGTCGACGGGGACCTCGCGCCACCCGAGGACGGCGAGGCCCTCCTCGTCGGCGATCTCCTCGATGCGGGCGCGGGTGGCCGCCACGGTGCTGTCGTCGCCGGCCAGGAAGGCGGTGCCGACGGCGTACGCCCGGGCCGGCGGCAGCTCGAAGCCGAGCTCGGCGGTGACCTCGCGCAGGAACGCGTCGGGCACCTGCATGAGGATGCCGGCGCCGTCGCCGGAGTTGACCTCGGCGCCGGCGGCACCGCGGTGGTCGAGGTTGCGGAGCGCGGTGAGCGCCTTGGCCACGATGTCGTGGCTGGCCTCCCCGGTCAGGGTCGCCACCATGGCGACACCGCAGGCGTCCTTCTCGTGGCGCGGGTCGTAGAGACCCTGCGCAGGAGGGAAGTTCGGCGGGAACGCGTGGTCCAGGGACACTGGTTCTCCCGTCGTCGTCCCGGCGTGCCAGCGCGAGCGGCTGGCAGGGCACGGGGGGTGGGCGTTACCGCTGGGGACGACGTTGGCCCGAGCAAGACGGAACCTATCACCGGCGTCCGACGCCGGTGCGCGGTGTTTCAGGCCGTGGGATCGGAGCCCGAGCGCTCCTCGGCGCGCTCCTCGGCGTCGGGCTCGCGGGTGCGCACGACGTCCTCGCGACCGGGGTGGCGACGCGCGGAGACCACGAAGAAGATCGTCGCCAGCACGAACAGCACGATCGAGGTCCACACGTTGAGCCGCAGCCCGAACACGTCGTTCATCTGGACGTCGTCGATGCGCAGGTTCTCGATCCACCCGCGCCCGAGGGTGTAGAGCATGACGTAGAGCGCGACGACGCGACCGTGCCCGAGCCGGAAGCGGCGGTCCAGCCAGATCAGCACGGCGAACGCCGCGAGGTTCCACAGGCACTCGTAGAGGAACGCCGGGTGGTACGTCGCCACGTCGAGGTATTGCGAAGGCCGGTGCGCGACGTCGATCTCGAGCCCCCACGGGAGGTCGGTGGGTCGGCCGTAGAGCTCCTGGTTGAACCAGTTGCCCCACCTGCCCAGCGCCTGCGCGACGAGCACGCCCGGCGCCAGCGCGTCGAGCAGCGGCAGCAGCTTGATCCCCCGCGCGCGAGCCCCCAGCCACACGCCCAGGGCACCGAGGGCGATCGCGCCCCAGATGCCGAGACCGCCGCGCCAGACGTACAACGCGGTGACGGGGTTCTTGCCCTCACCGAAGTAGAGGTGCCAGTCGGTGATGACGTGGTAGAGCCGGCCGCCGACCAGGCCGAACGGGATCGCCCAGATCGCCAGGTCACTGACCTCGCCGGCGGTGCCGCCGCGCGCCACCCAGCGTCGCTCGCCGATCCAGATGGCAACGACGATGCCGAGGATGATGCTGAGCGCGTAGCCGCGGATCGGGAGCGGCCCGAGGTGCCACACCCCCTGCGACGGGCTGGGGATGGACATCAGGGTCACCATCGGCGATGGCAGTGGCGGCATGGGAGGGATCATCCTTCGTCGAGCAGCACGGTGACGTCATGGGCCAGCTGGGCCTGGGAGACGTCCTGGTCCCACATCATCGTCGTGTCGTCGGCGCCGTCGATCGCGAGGACCCGGGTGCCGTGGGTGACCTCGTAGCCACCGCTGGGGAGCTTCTTCCCCTGGTCCACCGCGACGGCCATGCTGCGGGCCACGCCGACGATGTCGTCGAGGTCTCCGGTCAGGCCGATGATGCTGGGGTCGAAGGCGCTGACGTAGTCGTCGACGACGGCCTCGGTGTCGCGCGCCGGGTCGGTCGTCACGAAGACCACGTCGAGGCGGTCCTTCTGCGCGTCGTCGAGGCGCGCGAGCGTGCCGGCGAGCGTGGCCATCACCTGCCCGCAGATGTCGGGGCAGTTGGTGTAGCCGAAGAAGACCAGCGTGAGGTCCTTGTCGGTGTCGGCGGTGAGGCTGAAGGACTGGCCCGTCGTGTCGACCAGCGGGATCGCGGCCACCTCGAACGGCGGGTCGAGCACGGTGCCGCTGAGCTCGGAGCCGGTCCCGCCACCCGCACCGGCCTGCCCGCCGCAGGCGGTGAGCAGGCCGAGAAGTGCGAGCGCGGCGAGCGAGCTACCTCGCGCCACGGCGTACGCCCTGTGCCAGGTCGGTCGTGAGCGCCCGGAGCGCCTCGAGACCTGCGGCCTCGTCGCCGGCGTGGTCGAGCAGGCAGCGGACGAACGCCGAGCCGACGATGACGCCGTCGGCGTAGGCCGCGACCTCGGCGGCCTGGTCGCCGTTGCTGACGCCGATGCCCACCGCGACCGGCACGTCACCAGCCGCGCGCACGCGGCGCACGAGGGGACCGGCCAGGTCGGAGGTGGCGTCGCGCGCCCCGGTGACGCCCATGACCGCGGCGGCGTAGACGAAGCCGCGGCTGGACGCCGCCGTCATCTCGACCCGCTCGTCGGTGGAGCTGGGGGCGACGAGGAACACCTTGTCGAGGCCGTGGGCGTCGGCGGCCTCGACCCAGGCGCCACCGTGGTCCGGGGTGATGTCGGGGGTGATGAGTCCCGCTCCCCCGGCGGCGGCCAGGTCGGCGGCCCAGCGCTCCACTCCGTAGCGCTCGATGGGGTTCCAGTAGGTCATCACGAGGGTCGGCACGCCGGTCGCGGCGACCGCCTCGACGACCTTCAGCACGTCGGCGGTGCGCACGCCGGCGTCCAGCGCGGCCTGCGCGGCCGCCTGGATCGTCGGGCCGTCCATCACCGGGTCGCTGTAGGGCAGTCCGATCTCGATGGCGTCGCACCCGGCCTCGACCATCGTCAGCAGCGCCTTGATCGAGCCGTCGACACTGGGATACCCCGCGGGGAGGTAGCCGATGAGGGCGGCGCGCCCCTCGGCGCGCGCCGTGTCGAAGGCGGTCGTCGTGGACGTCACTGCTGCGTCACCCGCTCGGTCTGCTCGAGATCGGCCTCGGGGCCCTCCTCGGCGTCACCGAGCCCGAACCACTCGATCGCGGTGCCCATGTCCTTGTCGCCGCGACCGCTCAGGTTGATGATCACCGTCGCGTCGGGGCCCTTCTCCTCGCCGAGCCGCCTGGCCACCTCGAGGGCGCCCGCGATCGCGTGGGCGGACTCGATCGCCGGGATGATGCCCTCGGTGCGGCTGAGCATCGCCATCGCGTCCATCGCCTCGGCGTCGGTCACCGGGGTGTACGTCGCCCGCCCGGCGGCCGCGAGCCACGAGTGCTGCGGGCCGACGCCGGGGTAGTCGAGACCGGCGGAGATGGAGTGCGACTCGACGGTCTGGCCGTCCTCGTCCTGGAGCACGAAGGTGCGCGCGCCGTGGAGCACGCCCGCCTCACCGGCGTGGATCGTGGCCGCGTGGCGACCCGTCTCCACCCCGTCGCCACCCGGCTCGAAGCCGTGGATCTCGACGCCCTCGTCCTCGAGGAACGCGGTGAACAGGCCGATCGCGTTGGACCCGCCGCCGACGCAGGCCGCGACCGCGTCCGGCAGGACGCCGTACTGCTCGAGGCACTGGGCCCGGGCCTCGTCACCGATGCCGCGGCAGAAGTCGCGCACCATGCTCGGGAACGGGTGCGGCCCGGCTGCGGTGCCGAAGAGGTAGGCGGTGTGGTCGACGCTGGCGACCCAGTCGCGCAGCGCCTCGTTGATGGCGTCCTTCAGCGTCGCGCTGCCGGACTCCACCGGCACGACCTTGGCGCCGAGCAGCTGCATGCGCGCGACGTTGAGCGCCTGGCGGCGGGTGTCGACGGCACCCATGTAGACGGTGCAGTCGAGGTCGAACCACGCGGCGGCGGTCGCGCTGGCCACGCCGTGCTGGCCGGCGCCGGTCTCGGCGATCACGCGGGTCTTGCCCATCCGCTTGGTGAGCAGCGCTTGGCCCATGACGTTGCGGATCTTGTGGGCGCCGGTGTGGTTGAGGTCCTCGCGCTTGAGCAGCACGCGGGCGCCGACCTTCGCCGAGAGCCGCTCGGCGTGGTAGAGCCGGCTCGGGATGCCGGCGTAGTCGCGCAGCACCCGCTCGAACTCCGACACGAACGCAGCGTCGGCCATCGCGTCCTGCCAGGCCTCGGTGAGCTCGTCCAGCGCGGCGACGAGCGCCTCGGGCATGAACCGCCCGCCCCACGTCTCGCCGAAGTAGCCCCGCTCGTCGGCGTCGTACTTCGTGCGCTGGGCCGGTCGGGTCGTCTGCTGGCTCACGGTGCCGTCACTCCTGTCATCGCTCTCACGGCGGCCTCGGGGTCGCCGTCCTTGACCAGTGCCTCGCCGACCAGCACCACGCCCGCACCTTCGGAGACGAAGCGCTGCACGTCGGCGACGCCGGTGATGCCGCTCTCGGCCACCTTGACCACGTCGGCGTGGATCTGGGGCGCGAGGCGGCCGAACACTCCCGCGTCGACCTCGAGGGTCCTGAGGTTGCGGCTGTTGACGCCGATCAGCTCGGCGTCGAGGGCCAGTGCGCGCTCGGCCTCGGCCTCGTCGTGCACCTCGACCAGGACGGTGAGGCCGAGCTCGCCTGCCTCGTCGTGCAGCCGGCGCAGCGTGTCGTCGTCGAGCGCGGCCACGATCAGCAGCGCCAGGTCGGCGCCCGCGGCGCGGGCCTCGACGAGCTGGTAGGTCTCGACGATGAAGTCCTTGCGCAGGATGGGGGTCTGGACCGCAGCGCGGACCGCGCGCAGGTCGTCGAGGCTGCCGCCGAAACGACGCTCCTCGGTGAGCACCGAGATCGCCGCGGCGCCACCGCGGGCGTAGGCGGCGGCCAGCTCGGCCGGGTCGGGGATGTCGGCGAGCGCCCCCTTGCTGGGGCTGCGCCGCTTGACCTCGGCGATCACGCTCGAGCCGCGGGCCCGGAAGTGCGGCATCGGGTCGCGCGGCGCCGGAGCCTCCGCGAGGTGCGCGAGGAGGTCGGGCAGTGGCAGCGCGGCCTCGCGGCGCGCGAGGTCCTCACGCACTCCGGCGACGATGTCGTCGAGCACGGAACCGGTCGCAGGCATGCGGCAAGCCTCTCACCCGGGCCCAGCCCGCTCGGGGGCGGTGCCCAGTGGTCGGACGGGTGGCGGGACAGGTGGCGGAACGGGGCGTCGGGACGGGGTGGTCGGACGCGTGCCGGGTCGTCGGGGCCTGGCCGACGCTCAGTGCTCGGAGGTGTTGAAGCCCAGCTTGGAGAGCACGAGGAACAGCGGGAACGCGACCACCGCGACGATGATGCCGATCCACAGGAGCGTCATCTGCGTCGGCACCTGGAGCAGGGCGACACTGCCCACCACGAAGCCGAGCATCGCGACCGCCACCGCGGTCCAAGCAGCGGGGGTGTTGCCGTGGCCAGCAGCCATGGTGAGTGCTCCTTCGTCAGGTCGGGGTGCGCGGGGAAGTCTAGGCGGTCGGGTCGCGGCCCTCGTCGAGGGCCTTCCAGATGTCGATGTTCTCGGTCGGCACGGCAGCGCCGTCGCTCGCCGGGCCGCCCGCGCCACGGTCGGCGGGCGCGTCGTAGCGGGCGCCCATCTCGGGCCAGCCGGGCACGAGGCGTACGGCTGCGAGGGTGGTCGCCACGGCGAGCAGCGCTGCGACCCCCGCGGCGGCGTACCAGGACGTCAGGCTC
Source organism: Nocardioides sp. Soil774 (assembly GCF_001428125.1). Taxonomy (GTDB): domain Bacteria; phylum Actinomycetota; class Actinomycetes; order Propionibacteriales; family Nocardioidaceae; genus Nocardioides. The sequence continues at coordinate 307,368 of NZ_LMSM01000005.1, forward strand.
GTGCTCACGGTGTCGGTGCCCGGCATCTCGAGGAGCGCGCCGGCCAGCTTGTCGGGCAGGCTCCAGAACGCCTCGGCCGTGGTCGCGACGAGACCGAGGGCCGCGACGAGCGCGAGCACGGCGACCGCGCGGCGGAACCGCCCGCGGGTGACGAGCAGGACGCCCCAGCACGCCAGCAGGACGAGCGCCAGCGCGGCGGCCAGCGGCGACTCGGTCGCCCCGCTGACCGACAGCGTGGACGCCATGGCCTGGTTGTCCTGCGCCGAGGTGTCGAACGCCCCCGAGCGCCCGGACACCCAGGGCTTGCTGCCCGCAACCGACGCGAGCCCGGCCGCCGCGATGCCGAGCAGCACGACCGGCCCGAGGGTGCGGCGTGCGCGTCCCTGCCGGGGCGTCGGGTCAGCCATCGAAGCGGTGTACGAGGTCGGCGTCGAAGCAGGTGTGGTCGCCGGTGTGGCACGCGGCGCCGACCTGGTCGACCACGAAGAGGAGGGTGTCGCCGTCGCAGTCGAGGCGGATCTCCTTGACCAGCTGATGGTGGCCCGAGGTGTCGCCCTTGACCCAGTACTCACGTCGCGATCGCGACCAGTACGTCGCCCTCCCGGTGTCGATGGTGCGCGCGAGCGCCTCGTCGTCGGCCCAGGCCAGCATCAGCACCTCGCCCGAGCCGTGCTGCTGCACCACCACCGGGACCAGGCCCTCGGCGGTGTGGCGCAGCCGCGCGGAGATGGCCGGGTCGAGGGGGAAGGCGCTCGTCATGGCTCCATGGTCTCAGCCTCGCGGGCAGCCCACGTCTGCGCACACCTCTGCGTGACCGGCCCGGGTGCCGGCAGGTCGCGGTGGTCCCAGCGGGACACCGCCTGGACGTCGCGGGTGGTGGAGGCGAGGAAGACCTCGCTCGCCGACTCCAGCACCGTGGCGAGGGGCTCGTCGACCTCGCGGGCGCCGCACCACTCGACCACCAGCGCGCGGGTGACGCCAGCGAGGCAGCCCGAGGCCAGGGTGGGCGTGCGCAGCTCGCCGTCGACGACGTAGAACACGTTGCTCCCGGTGCCCTCGCACAGGTGGCCGGCCGTGTTGGCGAAGACCGCCTCGGTGCCGCCCCGCTCGGCGGCGTGGGCCAGCGCGATCACGTTCTCGGCGTACGACGTGGTCTTGAGCCCTGCGGTGGCGCCGTGCTCGTTGCGGGTCCACGGCACCGTGACCACGCTTGTCGACGCGGGTGCCGGCTCGATCGCGCTGTAGGCGACGACCAGGGTCGGCGGCCCGCCGCCGCGCCCGGATCCCATCGGGTGCGGCCCGGCCGTGTAGGTGATGCGCAGACGGCCGATGGGGTCGTCCTCGGCGCCGTCGCGCACGACTGCCTCCACCCCGCGTCGTACGTCGTCGAGGTCGGGGGCGGGCAGCCCGAGGCCGGCCGCCGACCGCTCCAGCCGCGCCAGGTGGCGGGTCAGTGCGAACGGCCGGCCGTGCACGGTCTTCACCGCCTCGAAGACGCCGTCGCCGACGGTGAAGCCGTGGTCGGTGACCGCGACGGCCCCCGCGGTCGGATCGGCCATCAGGTCACCGTTGAGCCATGCACGCATGGCGTCACTCTAGGGGGACGGTGACGCCCCTCGGCCCGGGTCGCACCGGGTGCGGGACACGCGCACCGGGGACCCGATTTTGGCGGCGCGAGAGCCATGGGCTAATGTTCCACTCGCAGTTGAGGCCGGTGAAACGGCCGCAAATGCAGGCGGACATAGCTCAGTTGGTAGAGCGCAACCTTGCCAAGGTTGAGGTCGCGAGTTCGAGTCTCGTTGTCCGCTCGGAAGGTCTCCCCCGTTCATTTTTTCGGAACCTCCACGGTGGGTTGGCCGAGAGGCGAGGCAACGGACTGCAAATCCGTCTACACGGGTTCAAATCCCGTACCCACCTCGCATCACAAGTTCACACGGGCGATTGGCGCAGCGGTAGCGCGCTTCCTTGACACGGAAGAGGTCACTGGTTCAAACCCAGTATCGCCCACCACACCGGCAGGAGCCCGGCACCCCTCGCGGGTGCCGGGCTCCTCTGCTGTCCGGAGCGTCAGCCCTGGTGCACCGTCGCGTCGGGGAGCACGCGCGTGCGTGCGATCTCCGCGGCCACGTCCGACAGCTTGCGGTTGGAGGTGGAGGAGACGCGTCGCAGGTAGTCGAAGGCCTGGGCGGCGTCGACGTCGAGCCGCTCCATCAAGATGCCCTGGGCCTGCCCGATGATCGTGCGGTTGTGGACCGCCCGGCCGAGCTGGTCGCTCTCCCGCCCCGCGGCCACGACCATCGCGAGGTGCGCGGCGAGCGTCTGCGCGATGGCGACGTCGTCGGACTCGAAGCGCACGCGGCGGGCGGCGTAGAGGCTCAACGCACCGTAGGAGCCGGCGTCGGTGTGGACGAGCACCGAGATCATCGACCCGGCGCCGAGCTCGGCGTGGACCCGCGGACCCCAGCGCGGCCACCGCTCGTCGTGCTGCAGGTCGGGGCTGACCAGCGTGTCCTGGTCACGCATGACGTCCAGGCACGGCCCCTCGCCCAGCTCCTGCTGGAGGTCGTTGGCGACGCGGACCACCTCGTCGCTGCTGGCGCGGGTGGTGAGGGTGCCCCCGTCGTTGACCGTGAACCCGGCATGGCAGCAGTGCGCGACGAGGGAGGTGGCGGCGTCGACGGCCAGCCGCAGCCGCTTCTCCTCGTCCGACGTGGCTCCCAGCGCCAGGTCGAGCTCCTTGAACACACCCATGCGGTGCACCACGCCGCTCACGACTGTCCTCCTCCGCGCCCACAGCCTGTGCCGAAATCTTAGTGAGGCCTGCAAGTGGTGCGCCAGTGCCCGACGGTCGCACGGGCCGGCGTCAGAACTCGTAGCCGAACTCGCGCAGGGTGCGGGCGAAGCGCTCCGCGACGATGTCGGCGTCGCCGGGGCCGTAGAGGTCGCGGTAGTGCGGTCCGCTCCCCTGCTTGGCGTGCGGCAGGTCGAGGGGGATCCCGAGACGGTCGGAGATGTCGGCCACCGCGTCGGGGAGCTCCTCGTAGCGGTAGACCCGGTCGACGACCACGCGGCCACCGAGGCGGTAGAGACGCTCGTTGAGGGCGAGGCGCTCCATGCGCCGGGGCGTGCGCACGAACTCGGCGAAGGTCTTGGTGAAGGTGGGCTTGCGCGCGCTGTAGCGGTAGGAGGAGGCGACCACGTCGAACGGGTTGCGCTCCACCGCAAAGGTGAAGTAGTCGTCCCAGGCCTCGCGGCCGATGACCTCGATCACGCGGCGCGCGCCCATGTGGGCGTACGAGCCGGGCTCGGTGTCGTCGTTCTGCGGGCCCACTCCCCCGGCGGCGGCGCGCAGCTCCTCGTCCTCAGGGCTGATGCGGGTCACCACGTCGTCGGGCCCGCAGTGGCGCGACAACGCGATCTCGAGGCTGGTCCCGGCGGTCTTGCGCGTCTTGATGAAGACGAAGCGGTGGGCGTGCGAGGCGATCACGGAGGAGCCTCAGTCGTCCTCGTCGGCGAGCTCCTCGCCGTGCGTCCCGGGGCGGGGCGCCCACGGCAGCTCCTTGGCAGGGCGTACGACGATGAGCCGGTCGCCGCGGGCGAGCAGGGAGACGACCGGGTCGAAGTAGCGGTAGACCTTCTCGTCGCGCACGACGGCGATCACCTGGTCGGGCAGTCGCTGCGGCTGCTTGCCGACCTCGTTGACGAGCAGGTCGCGCTCGGCGACCTCGAGGCCCTCGCCGTAGGTCATCAGGTCCTCCATGACCGAGCCGAGCGTCGGCGACATCGACGAGAGGCCGAGGAGCCGGCCGACCGCGTCGGACGAGGTGATGACCGAGTTGGCGCCCGACTGGCGCATCAGGGCGACGTTCTCGTGCTCGCGCACCGCGGCGACGATCCACGCGTCGGGGTTGAGCTGGCGCACCGTCAGCGTCACCAGCACGTTGGAGTCGTCGCGGTCGGTGGTGATGATGACGTGGGTGGCCTTCTCGATGCCGGCCTGGCGCAGCACGCCGCGCCGGGTCGCGTCGCCGATGATGCCGACGAGCTGGTCGCGGTTGGCCTCCTCCATCGCCACCGGCTCCGGGTCGACGACCACGATCGAATCGCGGTCGTAGCCGTTGCTGACGAGGGTGTCGATCGCGCTGCGGCCCTTGGTGCCGTAGCCGATGACGACGACGTGCTGGTCCATCTTCTTCCTCCACCGGGAGACCCGGAACATCTCGCGTCCCTGGGAGGCGAGGACCTCCAGGGTGGTGCCGATCAGCAGGACCAGGAAGGCGATGCGGGCCGGCGTGACCACGAGCGCGTTGACCAGGCGGGCCTGGTCGGACATCGGCGCGATGTCGCCGTAGCCGGTCGTGCTGAGCGTGACGGTCGTGTAGTAGAAGGCGTCGAGCAGCGACAGCTCGCGAGCCGGATGTGCGTTGTCGCGGTAGCCCTCGCGGTCGAACCAGACCAGCAGCACCGTGCCGACCAGGATCGCCAGCGCCATCAGCACGCGGCGACCGAGCTCCCACCACGGGGAGCGCGTGCGGTCCGGCAGGGAGACCCGCCCCACACTGGGGTGGAAGCTGTCGAGTGGCACGGTCAGGAGTCTCGCACGGTGATCCGCTCGCGCAGGCGCTGGACCAGCTCGAGGCGCGCGCGCATCGTGTTCTTCTGCGGGAACACGGTGTCGAAGGCTGCGTTGACCGCGGCCCCGATGAGCACGGCGAGCGCCAGGAGGTAGAGCCAGAGCAGCACGGCGATGGGTGCGGCCAGAGGTCCGTAGATCGATCGCGACTCGGCGGCGGTGACCGTGAGCGTCCAGCGCAGGACGTAGGAGCCGGCGATCCAGCAGAACAGCGCGAAGGCGGCGCCGGGGAGGTTGAAGCTCCAGCTGGTGCGCACCGGGACCGACACGTGGTAGAGCGTGGCGAGGAAGCAGATGCAGACCAGCAGCACGACCGGCCAGTAGAGGCTGTTGAGGAAGTCGAGGCGTGGCGGCAGCACGCGGTCGACCAGCGACGGGCCCGCCACCACCAGGGGCAGGCTGAGCGCGCCGGTGATCATCGCGAGCACGTAGAGCACGAACGACAGCGCCCGGGTCGCCACGATCCCGCGGTGACCACCGAGCCCGTGCATGATCGTGATGGTGTCGACGAAGACGTTGAGCGCACGCGAGCCCGACCACAGGGCGAGGATGAAGCCGATCGAGATCACGTCGTAGCGCCCGCCGTCGAGCACCGTGTCGATCGTGGGCCGGATGATGGTGTTGACCGCCCGCTCGGTCAGCGCCTGGCGCGAGACCTCCAGCACGGCGTTGCGCACGTCGTCGATCTGGGTGTCGGTGAAGCGCTCGCTCACGAAGCCGACGGCGCCCGCGAGGGCGAAGACCAGCGGCGGCACCGAGAGCACCGCGAAGAAGGCTGCCTCGGCGGCGAGCCCCGTCACGCGGTGCCGCAGGCACGAGCCGACCGTCGTGACGACGATGCGCCACAGGTGCTCGCGCCAGCGTCGGAGCACGTCCTCGACGCGGCGCGGGGCACGGGTGTCCTCGCTCGCCTCGACCACGGGCCCACGCTATCGACCCACCGGCGCCCTTCGGCGAATCCCGGGCGCGGGTCCCGCGACCGGTCGCGGGAGTCCTACTGTTGGGTAATGACCGATCTCCGCGCCGCCACCAACCAGGCCCCCGCCCTGGTCGGCCACAACGTGGTCAACTCCGACCTCGCCCTCACCGAGGCGGTCACCCGGCTCGGCACGCCCGAGCTGGTCGACGACCTCACCCCGCTGGGCGCCGAGGCCGGCACCGAGGAGGCGCGCGAGCACGGCGTGCTCGCCAATCGCCACCACCCCGAGCTGACGACGTACGACCGGTTCGGCCACCGCGTCGACGAGGTGAGGTTCCACCCGTCGTGGCACTGGCTGATGGAGCGCGCCGTCGGCCACGGTCTCCAGGCTGCGCCGTGGGAGCAGCAGGAGGCCGGCGACCCGCACGCGCACCTGCGCCGAGCGGCGGGCTTCTTCGCGTGGTCGCAGACCGAGCCCGGTCATGGGTGCCCCATCTCGATGACCTACGCCGCCGTGCCCGCGCTGCGTGCCGACGACGCGATCGCGAAGGAGTGGACGTCCCTGCTGGCGGCGCGCTCCTACGACCCCGGCGTGCGGGCCCGCTCGGAGAAGTCCGGAGCCCTCGCCGGGATGGGCATGACCGAGAAGCAGGGCGGCTCCGACGTGCGCACCAACGTCACGCGCGCGGAACCGACGGCCGACGACGGCTGGTACGCGCTGCGCGGGCACAAGTGGTTCACGTCTGCCCCCATGAACGACGTCTTCCTCGTGCTGGCCCAGGCCGAGGGTGGGCTGACGTGCTTCGTCGTCCCGCGGGTGCTCCCCGACGGGACGCGCAACCGGCTCGACGTGGTGCGGCTCAAGGACAAGCTCGGCAACCGCTCCAACGCCTCGAGCGAGATCGAGCTCGAGGGCACGATCGCGCAGCGCCTCGGCGACGAGGGTCGCGGCGTGCGCACGATCATCGACATGGTCGCCGCGACCCGCCTCGACTGCGTGCTCGGCTCGGCGTCGCTGATGCGGCACGCACTCGCCGAGGCCTCGTGGCACGTCGCCCACCGCTCCGCCTTCGGCGGGGTGCTGGCCGACAAGCCGTTGATGCAGAACGTCGTGGCCGACCTCGCGGTGGAGTCCGAGGCGGCGACGGCGCTCGCCATGCGCCTCGCCTCCGCCGTCGACCGGCCCGGGGACCCGCACGAGGTCGCCCTGCGGCGCATCGCGCTGCCGCTGGCGAAGTTCTGGGTCTGCAAGCGCACGCCGGCGATGGTGGCCGAGGCCCTGGAGTGCCTGGGCGGCAACGGCTACGTCGAGGACTCGGGGCTGCCGCTGATGTTCCGCGAGTCGCCGCTCAACTCGATCTGGGAGGGCTCGGGCAACGTCAACGCGCTCGACGTGCTGCGCGCGCTCGGACGCGAGCCCGAGGTGCTGCACGCCTGGATCACCGAGGTCGGCGCGGCGCGCGGTGGCGACAGCCGGCTCGACCGCGCCGTCGACGACACCCTCTCCCTGCTCGGCGAGACCGGCGGTGCACCCGAGGCCGGCGCGCGTCGGCTGGCGGGGGCGATGGCGGCCTGCCTGCAGGGCTCGCTGCTGGTGCGCTTCGCGCCGGCGGAGGTCGCGGACGCCTTCTGCGGCAGCCGGTTCGGGACGTCGTACGGCGGCACGTTCGGCATGCTGACCAGCGGGTCGCTGCGCTCGATCGTGGAGCGCGCCACGCCGACGCGCTGAGCGTCCTCACCCGGTCAGGTGGAACTTGACCAAACCCCCGGCGCGCGCGCCGCGCAGGACGTAGCGTGTGCGCGAACTCGAGGGGATCACATGTCCAGCCAGAACAGCACGCTCTTCACCGTCGGCACTCTGCTGCGTCACGCCCAGGATGCCGGCGCGCCCGTGCGGGTGCTGGTGCAGGGCACGTGGCTCGACGGCCGCATCGTCGGCGCGGACGGCCTCGGAGTCATCCTCGACGACGGCAACGCCCAGCAGGTGCTGGTGCGGCTCGACTCCATCTCGGCGGTCGCCTTCTCGCGCGCCGACATCGACGACCCCCACGACTCCGACGACGCTCGCGCCCACGGCCAGCGTCGCCGCGACCCCATCGAGGCCGGCCCCGTCGGGGGCTGACCTCGTCCGCCACTGGTCCGGACGACCCCGCAGCGTCCGTCAAGGTTCACAGCACGTACGTCGCACGCTCCGCCGATCGCCCACGCGGGCCCGCGCCCCGGCCTAGGTTCGGCCGAAACGACACCGTGTGGGGGTGGGGCAGATGGCGAAGGTCAGCAGCACGATGCTCAGCGTGGGGACGCTGTTGCGGCGCGCGGAGGACACCGGCGCCGAGGTGCGCGTGCTAGTGCAGGGCACGTGGCTCGACGGCCGGGTGCTCGGGTGCGACGGGCTCGGCGCCGTGCTCGACGACGGGCAGGGACACCAGTCGCTGGTGCGTCTGGACTCGGTGGTGGCGGTGACGTTCTCCCGCACCCAGCTCGAGGACCAGCAGCCGGCGTGGGCGCACGCGGGCGGGTCCACCGGCCCGATCGAGGCGGGTCCCGTGACGGTCCCCCCGCAGTCGCGCGGGGAGAGCCACTTCCTCAGCCCAGCGCCGTACTGACGACCTCGCGCGCCTCCTCCTGCACCTGCGCGAGGTGCTCGGGGCCGCGGAACGACTCGGCGTAGATCTTGTAGACGTCCTCGGTGCCGCTGGGGCGCGCCGCGAACCAGGCGGACTCGGTCGTCACCTTGAGCCCGCCGATCTTCGCGCCGTTGCCCGGTGCCTCGGTGAGCTTGCCGGTGATCTCCTCCCCCGCCAACGACGTCGCGGTCACGTCATCGGGCGAGAGCGCGCCGAGCTTGGCCTTCTGCGCGCGGTCGGCCGGGGCATCGATGCGGGCGTAGGCCGGGTCGCCGTGACGGGCCACGAGGTCGGCGTAGTGCTGGCTCGGGGTCTTGCCGGTGGCGCCGAGGATCTCGCTCGCCAGCAGCGCGAGCAGCAGCCCGTCCTTGTCGGTGGTCCAGGTCGAGCCGTCGCGGCGCAGGAACGACGCACCGGCCGACTCCTCGCCGCCGAAGCCGAACGAACCGTCCATGAGCCCGGGCACGAACCACTTGAAGCCCACCGGCACCTCGACCAGCGGCTTGCCGATCGACTCCGCCACCCGGTCGATCATCGAGCTCGAGACCAGGGTCTTGCCGATGCGCGCCGAGTCCGGCCACCCCGGCCGGGCACCTCCGAAGAGGTAGCCGATGGCGACGGCGAGGAAGTGGTTGGGGTTCATCAACCCTGCGTCGGGGGTGACGATGCCGTGCCGGTCGGCGTCGGCGTCGTTGCCCGTCGCGATGTCGTAGTCGTCCTTGCGCCCCACGAGCGAGGCCATCGCGTGCGGGGACGAGCAGTCCATGCGGATCTTGCCGTCCCAGTCGAGCGTCATGAACCGCCACGTGGGGTCGACCAGCGGGTTGACCACCGACAGGTCGAGGCGGTGCCGCTCGGCGATCTCGCCCCAGTAGGCCACGCTCGCGCCACCGAGGGGGTCGGCGCCGATCCGGACGCCGGCGTCGCGCACCACGTCGAGGTCGAGCACCGTCGGCAGGTCGTCGACATAGGTGCCGAGGAAGTCGTAGGTGCCGACCGCCGCGCGGGCCTTGGCGAAGGCGACCCGCTTCACGCCCTCGATGTTGCCGCGGATCAGCTCGTTGGCCCGCGCGGCGATCACGCTCGTGGCGTCTGAGTCGGCCGGCCCGCCATGGGGCGGGTTGTACTTGAATCCGCCGTCCTGGGGCGGGTTGTGCGAGGGCGTGACCACGATGCCGTCGGCGAGGCCGGAGCCCGTCGTACGCCCCTGGTTGGCGCGGATGATCGCGTGGCTGACGGCGGGGGTCGGGGTGAAGCCGTCGCGGTCGTCGACCAGCACGGTGACGTCGTTGGCGACCAGCACCTCCAGCGCGGTGGCCCACGCCGGCTCGGACAGCGCGTGGGTGTCACGACCGATGAAGAGCGGCCCGTCGTAGCCCTGCTCCCGGCGGTAGTCGCAGATCGCCTGCGTCGTGGCCGCGATGTGCACCTCGTTGAACGAGGTGGTGAGCGAGGTGCCGCGGTGGCCGCTGGTGCCGAACGCCACCTGCTGCGCGACGTCGTCGGGATCCGGCTCGAGGTCGAAGTAGGCCGTGACGAGGTGGGAGACGTCCACCAGGTCCTCGGTGCGGGCGGGCTGTCCGGCGCGTTCGTGGGTGGCCATGGCCCCATCTTGGTGCCCGCGTCCACGCCCCGTCGAGACGGGTTCGGCGAGAAAGGCGCACGGCGCTGTCGAATCGCGTCGCGCCCATCCGTCAGAGTGTTGAGGTCGCACCCGCGGCCTGTTGCCCCAGGAGGAGATCCACACCCATGAGCCGCTACCTGATCCTGCTTCCCGCACCCGAGGCAGAGTGGGCCGACCTGCCGCCCGAGGAGCACGAGAAGGGGATGCGCTCGCACGTCCAGTTCCACGAGGACCTCGAGGCCGGTGGCCACACCCTGGTCACCGCCGGTCCGCTGGAACCGTCGGAGCGGGCCACCTCGATGCGCCCCGGCGCCGACGGGCAGGCACTGGTGACGGACGGACCCTTCTCCGAGACGGCCGAGCAGGTCGTCGGCTTCTACCTCGTCGACAGCGAGGACGAGGCCGACCTGCGTGACGTCTGCCAGCGCTTCGCAGCGCGGGGCGAGCACATCGAGTTCCGCCGCATGGCGGAGTGAGGGAGAGCGACATGTCCGAGTACGTCGTCCTGATCGTCGGAGACGGTGACCGCTGGTGGACCACGGCGACAGACGAGGAGAAGCAGCTGGCCTCCGGCGCCCACGAGAAGTTCGCCGCACAGCTGCTCGAGCGCGGCCATCGGATCATCGGTGGCTCCGAGCTGCACCGTGCATCGGAGGCTCGCAGCATCGCGCCCCACGGCACGACCGTGACCGACGGTCCGTGGTCCGAGATCACTGAGCAGGTCGGTGGCTACTACGTCGTGGCGAGCGACGACCTCGACGACCTCATGGACTGCTGCCTGGTCCTGGCCGGCACCGGCGATGCCGTCGAGGTCCGCAGGTGCGTGCAGGACGAGGCTGGGCCGTCGTGAAGTACCTCGTGCTGCTCGTCGGCGACGGCGAGCTGAAGCCGTGGCCCGACCACACCCCGCAGGAGCAGGCCGAGGTGATGACCCGCTTCGAGGCCTTCAGCGCCGCCTGCCGCGCGCGGGACGGTGTGGAGATCCTCGCCGGCGAGGCGCTCGCGGGGCCGGAGCACGCGACCACGCTGCGCACCCGGGGCGGCACGACCACCCTCACCGAGGGCCCCTACGCCGAGGCCATCGAGGCCATGGGTGGCTTCTACCTCGTCGAGGCCCCCGACCTCGACGTGCTGCTCGAGCTGCTGCGGGTCCTGCCGCCCTACGACATCCAGCTGTCGCCGGTCGTGGACCCCTACTGACCCGTGGAGGAGCTCGAGGACGTCGTGCGCGAGGAGTGGGCCCGCCTGGTGGCGCTGCTCCTCGCGCAGTTCCGCCGGCTCGACCTCGTCGAGGACGCCCTCGGCGACGCCGTCGAGGCCGCCAGCCGGACCTGGCCCGACGACGGCGTGCCCGCCAACCCCGCCGGGTGGCTGATGACCGCCGCGCGACGCCGGCTGCTCGACCGGTTGCGGACCGAGGAGGTCGCCCGGCGCAAGCTGCCGCTGCTGCTCACCGACGTCGAGCGTCGGGCCGAGACCACGTCGACGATGGCCGACAGCGGCACCCTGGTCGAGGACGACGTGCTGCGCCTGGTGCTCATGTGCGCCCACCCGGCGCTGTCCCCCGAGTCGGCCAGTGCGCTCAGCCTCCGGCTGGTGCTCGGCGTGCCGACGAGCGACATCGCCCGCCTCTTCCTGGTCCCCGAGCCCACGATGGCCGCCCGGATCACCCGCGCCAAGAAGCGGATCGTCGGCGCCGGGATCCCCTTCGCCGTGCCGGACGCCTCGGTGCTCCCCCACCGGCTTGACACGGTCGCCCAGACCGCCTACCTCGCCTTCACCGCCGGATACGCACCCGGCACCGGGCCCGACCTGCTCCGCGCGGCGACCTCCGCCGAGGCGATCCGCCTGGTCCGCGTCGTGCTCGGGCTGCGACCCGACGAGCCGGCGCTGGTGGCCCTGCTCGCCCTGATGCTCCTCCAGCACTCGCGCCGCGACGCACGGGTCCGCGACGGCCACCTCGTCCTGCTCACCGACCAGGACCGCACCCGCTGGCACCACGACGACGTCGCCGAGGCCGTCCGGCTGCTGGCGACGCCGTCGCTCGCCGGCCCCCTCACGCCCAGCGCGGCCTCGTACGTCCTCCAGGCGAGGATCGCCGCCGAGCACGCGACCGCACCGAGCGCCGACGACACCCGGTGGGACCGCATCGTGGGTCTCTACGACCTGCTGCTGCAGGTGACGGCGTCACCGTCCGCGCGGCTGGCGCGCGCCGTCGCGGTGGCCGAGGACCAGGGGACGGCCGCCGGGCTCGCGGCGCTCGAGGGACTGGAGATCCCCGACAGCCACCGTCCCGCCGCGGTCCGCGCCGAGCTGCTCGCCCGGTCCGGCGACGTCGACGCGGCACGAGCGGCGTACGACCAGGCGGTCGCGGCGTGCCGCAACGACGTCGAGCGCGCCTTCCTGGTCGGCAAGCGCGACGCCCTCTAGGCCTCCGGCACCGGCTGCTGCTTGGCCAGCACGGTGAGGCCGTCCTCGACGACGAAGCCGCGCGCGCGGTCGGCGTCGTGGTCGACACCGATCTGGACGCCCGGCGGGACGACGACGCCCTTGTCGATGATCGCGTTGCGCACCACCGCGCCCTCGCCGATCCACACCCCGTCCATCAGCACGGAGTCGGACACCTCGGCGCCGTCCTTGACCCACACGGCCGGCGAGAGCACCGACTGGTTGACGGTGCCGCCGGTGACGACGACACCGGGCGAGAGGATCGAGTTGAAGGTCGACACGCCCGCGCCGCTGGCGCCCTCGACCAGCTTGGCCGGCGGGTGCGGGCCGTAGCTGGTGTAGATCGGCCAGGCGTTGTTGTAGAGGTTGAAGACAGGGAGCGGCGAGACGAGGTCCTTGTGGGCCTCGTAGTAGGAGCGCATCGTCCCGACGTCGCGCCAGTAGCCGCGGTCACGGTCGGTGGAGCCCGGCACCTCGTTGTCCTTGTAGTCGTAGACCGACGACTCCGCCTTGTCGACGAACCACGGCACGATGTCGCCACCCATGTCGTGCTTGGAGCCCTCGAGCTCGGCGTCGCGGGTCACCGCGTCGCGCAGGGCGTCGGCGGTGAAGACGTAGTTGCCCATGCTCGCCAGCACCTCCTCGGGCGAGTCCGGCAGGCCCACGGGGTCGGTCGGCTTCTCCAGGAAGGCGCGGATCTTCTGAGGGTTCGCGGGGTCGACGTCGATCACGCCGAACTGGTCGGCGAGGCTGATTGGCTGGCGGATCGCCGCGACCGTGCAGCCGGCGCCCGACTCCACGTGGTCGGCGACCATCTGCGAGAAGTCCATCCGGTAGACGTGGTCGGCGCCCACCACGACGACGATGTCGGGCTGCTCGTCGGTGAGCAGGTTGAGCGACTGGTAGATCGCGTCGGCGCTGCCGAGGTACCACCGCTTGCCGACGCGCTGCTGCGCGGGCACCGGGGTGACGTAGTTGCCGAGCAGGTTCGACATCCGCCAGGTCGTGGTGACGTGCCGGTCGAGGCTGTGCGACTTGTACTGCGTCAGCACGACCACCTTGAGGTAGCCGGAGTTGACGACGTTGGACAGCGCGAAGTCGATGAGGCGGTAGATCCCTCCGAACGGCACGGCGGGCTTGGCGCGGTCGGCCGTCAACGGCATCAGTCGTTTGCCCTCACCCCCGGCCAGGACGACGGCGAGCACCTTCTTGCGCGGGGGGGTGATGGCCATGCGACGAAACTAGCCGTCCGCGGTGGCGCGGTCGACCTTCCATCCCATCTGGTTGGCCCCTAGGTTCGGCACATGCGCATCGACGTCCTCAGCAAGGAATACCCGCCGGAGGTCTACGGGGGTGCCGGCGTGCACGTCGCCGAGCTCGTCCGGGCCCTGCGGGTGGTGCCCGACGTGGACGCGCGCGTGCGCTGCTTCGGGGCGCCGCGCACCGAGCCCGGCACCACGGCGTACGCCGAGCCGTCCTCGCTCGCGAGCGCCAACGCCGCCATCCGCACCCTGGGCGTCGACCTCGCGATGGTCGACGACTGCGCCGGGGCCGACCTGGTCCACTCCCACACCTGGTACGCCAACATGGCCGGCCACCTCGCCTCCCTCATGCACGGCATCCCGCACGTCGTCAGCGCCCACTCGCTGGAGCCGATGCGGCCGTGGAAGGCCGAGCAGCTCGGCGGCGGCTACGCCCTGTCGAGCTGGGCCGAGCGCACGTCGTACGAGGGCGCCGCCGGCATCGTCGCGGTGAGCGCCGCGATGCGCGACGACGTGCTGCGCAGCTATCCCGCGGTCGACCCCGCACGCGTCCACGTCGTGCACAACGGCATCGACACCACCCAGTGGTCGCCGACCGCGAACCCCGACCGCGTGCGCGAGCTCGGCGTCGACCCCGACCGGCCGAGCGTCATCTTCGTCGGCCGGATCACCCGCCAGAAGGGCCTGCCGCTGTTCCTCCGCGCGGCCGCGGCGCTGCCGCCGGAGGTGCAGCTCGTGCTCTGCGCGGGCGCCCCGGACACCCCCGAGATCGAGGCCGAGGTGCGCGGACTCGTCGACGAGCTCGCCGCCACGCGCTCCGGCGTGGTCTGGATCGCGGAGATGCTGCCGCGTCCCGACGTGGTCGCGCTGCTGACCGCCGCCACCGTCTTCGCCTGCCCCTCGATCTACGAGCCGCTCGGCATCGTCAACCTCGAGGCGATGGCGTGCGAGACCGCCGTCGTCGCCACCGCGACCGGCGGGATCCCGGAGGTCGTCGTGGACGGGGATACCGGCTGGCTGGTGCCGATCGAGCAGGCCACCGACGGCACCGGCACCCCGCTCGACCCCGAGCGTTACGTCGCCGACCTCGCCGCCGCGCTCACCGACGCCGTCTCCGATCCCGACCGCGCCCGCACCTTCGGCGCCGCCGGTCGTCGGCGCGCCGGGGAGTCGTTCAGCTGGGACGCGATCGCGGGCCGGACGGTGGAGCTCTACCGCTCGCTGACGTAGACGCGCGGACCCAAGTCCCGCTCGGGCAGGCGTGCCCGGGTGAGCCGGGACCGGCCGATGCCGTTCGGTCCGCGCGTCTGCAGGCTGTGGATGAGTCGAGCGGGGAGCGGCTCCTGTCCCGGATGCTGGTGCCGTGGATGTGGTGTCACTTCTCGGGCGCATGGGCGGCATGGCCACGCGTGCCGACCTCATCGGGGCGACCTCGCGGGCCGATGTCGATCGTGCCGTGCGCCACCACGACGTGATCCGGGTGGGGCAGGGTCGCTACACGCTGCCGGCCGTGGACTCCGCGGCAGCTCTCGCTTTCCGCGTCAACGGCCGCCTCAGCCTGACGAGTGCCGCGCTGCACCACGGCTGGGAGGTCAAGACCGTCCCGGACAAGCCGCACGTGGTCTTCCCCAGGCATCGCAACGTGCCCAAGGCGTGGCGCGAGAAGGTCGTGCTGCACCGCGCAGACCTCGGGCCCGACGACGTCTGCGGCGTCGCCACGAGCCGCGAGATCACCCTGCTGCAGTGCCTCCGTCTGCTTCCGTACGACGAAGCGCTGGCCATCGCCGACTCCGCTCTCCGCCATGGTGAGGACGCCACGCTGCGGCGCGTGGCGGCACAGGTGCAGGGAGCGGGCAGTGCGAAGGTGCGGCGCATCGCCCTGCAGGCCGACGCGCGCGCCGCGAATCCTTTCGAGTCGGTCACCCGCGCGATCTGTCTGCAGGTTCCTGGACTGTCCGTCACTCCACAGGCCGTGCTCTCGACCGACCACTACTGGGCGTGCCCGGACCTCGTGGACCGCGAGCGGCGACTGGTGGTGGAGTGCGAGTCCTACGAGTGGCACGGCAACCGCAAGGGCTTCCTCAAGGACATCAGGCGCTACACGCTGCTCAGCGCCGACGGATGGACGATCCTGCGATTCACCTGGGACGACGTGATGCTCCGACCGGACTGGGTGCGGGACGTGCTCGTCCGGACAGTCGGAGACGCGCGGACCGAACTGCCAGCAGTGTGGCCGCTCGCCGCGTGAGCGGGGTGACCAGCCGCGACTTCGGTCCGCGCGTCTACGACGGCGACGCCCCGGGACCGCGAAGGTCCCGGGGCGCGCGTCGGTCGGTCAGCGGGTGACGGCCGCCGGCTCGGTGTGGACGCTCGGGGCGTGGACGGCAGGACCGTGGTCGTCGTCGAGCATCGTGGTCTCGTCGAACGGGTCGTCGCCGGCCAGCACCCGGTCGAGCTGGGCGCGGTCGAGGGTGCCGGTCCAGTGCCCGACCAGGATCGTGGCGACCGAGTTGCCGGCGAAGTTCGTCACCGCGCGGGCCTCGGACATGAAGCGGTCGATGCCGACGATCAGGCCGACGCCGTCGAGGAGGTCGGGGCGGTGCGAGGACAGTCCGCCGGCGAGGGTCGCGAGACCGGCGCCGGTGACGCCCGCGGCGCCCTTGGAGGCGATCACCATGAAGACCAGGAGCGAGATCTGCTCGCCCAGGGCCAGCGGCTTGTTCATGGCGTCGGCGATGAAGATCGAGGCCATGGTCAGGTAGATCGCGGTGCCGTCGAGGTTGAAGGAGTAGCCGGTCGGCACGACGATGCCGGAGGTCGACTTCGCCACGCCGGCGTGGTTCATCTTGGCGATCAGGCGCGGCAGCGCGGTCTCCGACGACGAGGTCGACACGATGAGCAGGAACTCACGGCCGAGGTACTTCAGGAGGCTGAAGATGTTGACGCCGGTCGCGACCTTGAGGATCAGGCCGAGCACGCCGAAGACGAAGACGGCGCACGTGATGTAGAAGGCGACCATGATCGTGGCGAGCGCCTTGAGGGCGTCGACACCGGTCTCGCCGACCACGGCGGCGATGGCGCCGAAGGCACCGATCGGCGCGGCCCACATGATCATCGCGAGCACCCGGAACACCAGGCGCTGGGCGTGGCCGATGCCGGTGAGGATGGGCTCGCCGGCGCGACCCATGGCCTGCAGCGCGAAGCCCACGAGCAGGGCGACCAGCAGGGTCTGCAGCACCTCGCCGGAGGTCAGGGCGGAGAGGAACGAGTCGGGGATGATGTGGAGCAGGAAGTCGGTCGTCGAGCCGCCGCCGGCGGCCTTCTCCTGGCCGGCGCTGGCCACCTCGTCGGTGATGTTGAGGCCCTGGCCCGGGTCGAGCAGGTTGCCCACCACGAGGCCGATCGTGAGCGCCGCGGTCGACATGACGAGGAAGTAGCCCAGTGCCAGGCCGCCGACCTTGCCGACGCTCGCGGCGTTGCGCACCGAGCCGACGCCCAGCACGATCGTGCAGAAGATGACCGGCTGGATCATCATCTTGATCAGCGCCACGAAGCCCTCGCCGATGGGCTTGAGGCCCGTGGCGAACTCGGGGGCGACGAAGCCGACGACGATGCCGAGGATCACCGCGGCGATCACGGCGATGTAGAGGTAGTGCGTGCGGTCGCGTCGCGTCTGCGGCGCCTCCACGCTCGGGGTGGTGCTCATGGTGTCCTCCTGGGCTCCGGGCCCGGCGATCGGGCCCGGGTGCCATCGTGGGCGCCTGTGTGAGGGCGGTCACCGTTTCGTGCGTTGTGTTCGTCGTCACAAGCCCCTCACTGCGTGCGGCACAATGCCCGCATGGCACGTCGAGGCACGCGCGAGAGCCCCGTCGCCCGCCAGATCCTGCTGCTCCAGGTGGGGGTGGTCGTCGTGCTGGTCGTCACCGCTGTGGCGCTGGCCGCGCTCGACGCGCGCCGCGACACGCGGGACAGCGCCCGCGACCAGGCGACCGCGGTCGCGCGCTCGGTGGCCGACTCCCCGTTCGTACGACGCGAGGTGGGCGCCGCGCACCCGTCACTGCGGCTGCAGCCCTTCGCCGAGGAGGTGCGGCGCGACACCGGCACCGACTTCGTGGTCGTCATGGACACCGATCGCACGCGCTACACCCACCCCGACCCCGCGCAGATCGGGCGGCCGTTCGTCGGCGACCTCGGCGACGCACCCGAGGGACGCGTCTTCACCCAGGTGTACGCCGGCACGCTGGGGCCGTCGGTGCGCGCCGTCGTGCCGGTGGTCTCCGACGGCGACGTGGTCGCGCTGGTCGCGGTCGGCATCACGGTCGACCGCCTCGACCGCCAGCTGGTGGGCGACCTGCCGGGCATCGCGCTCGCGGCCTCGGCGGCGCTGGTGGCGGGCCTGCTCGGCGCCTGGCTGATCTCGAGGCGGCTGCGTCGTCAGACCCACGGCCTCGGGGAGCGCGAGATCACCCGGATGTACGAGTACTACCGCGCCGTCCTCGGGGCGGTGCGTGAGGGCCTGCTGCTGGTCGACGACGAGCAGCGGGTGCAGCTGGTCAACGAGGAGGCGACCCGGCTGCTCGCCCTGCCGGACGACGTGGAGGGCCGGCCGCTGACCGACCTCGACCTGCCTCCCGGGCTCGTGTCCGCGATCGAGCGGCGTACGGCCGTCGCCGACGAGACCTACGTCCTGGGCCAGCAGGTGCTGGTCTTCAGCAGCGCACCGGCCTACTGGCGCCAGGCCGAGGTCGGTGCGGTCGTCACCGTGCGCGACCGCACCGAGCTGCAGGCCGTCACCGGCGAGCTCGACCTGGTGCGCGGGCTCACCGAGTCGTTGCGCGCACAGAACCACGAGGCCGCCAACCGGCTCCACACGATCGTGTCGCTGGTCGAGATGGGGCGTGTCGAGCAGGCCGTCGAGTTCGCCACCTCCGAGCTCGAGCTCGCGCAAGGCTTCGCCGACGAGCTGGTGGCGGCGGTCGACGAGCCCGTCCTGGCTGCGCTGCTCCTCGGCAAGACCGCGCAGGCTGCCGAGCGCGGCATCGACCTCGAGGTCGCGGGCGGGCTCCCTGCAGAGCTGCCGGTCGACGCGCGCGAGCTCATCACGGTCGTGGGCAACCTGGTCGACAACGCCTTCGACGCGGTCGCCGAGACCCGCGCCACCACACCGCAGCGCGTCCGGGTCGACCTGCATGGCGACCCGAACACCCTCACCGTCACGGTCGACGACTCCGGCACCGGCATCGCGCCGGGCGACCGCGCCCACGTGCTCGAGCGCGGGTGGTCGAGCAAGGCCCAGGAAGGCCGCGGCCTCGGCCTGGCGATGGTCGCGCGGGTGGTCGAGCAGCACGGCGGCACCCTCGAGGTGAGCGACTCCCCGCTCGGCGGCGCTCGCTTCGTGGTCGACGTGGGGCGCGTCCGCACACCGGGAGGAGTGACGTGAGCGTCCGCGTGCTCGTGGTGGAGGACGAGGAGATCGCCGCCGAGGCCCATGCGACCTACGTCGGGCGGGTGCCCGGCTTCGAGCTCGCCGGGGTCGCCCGGTCCGCCGGCGAGGCGGTGCGTCTGCTCGCGCGCGACGACACCGTCGACCTGATCCTGCTCGACATGCACCTCCCCGACGGCCACGGGCTGGGCCTGCTGCAGCGCCTGCGCGCCGAGGGGCGCCCGGTCGACGTGATCGCGGTGACCTCGGCACGCGACACCGAGGTCGTACGACGCGCGGTGAGCCAGGGCGTCGTGCTCTACCTCCTCAAGCCGTTCACCTTCGCCGCCTTCCGAGGCAAGCTCGAGCAGTACGCCGAGTTCCGCTCGCGGCTCGAGCGCTCCCCCGCCGACGTCGTGCAGGACGACGTGGACCAGCTCTTCGGGGCGCTGCGCGCACGACCCACCGGTGAGGCGCTGCCCAAGGGCATGAGCCTGGACTCGCTGCGCGCGGTCGTGGTCGCGCTGCGCGAGCGCCCCGAGGGCCTGTCGGCCACGGAGGCGGCTGCCGTGGTGGGCGTCTCGCGGGTCACCGCCCGGCGCTACCTCGAGCACCTCGCCGACGAGGGTCGCGTGGCACGGTCACCTCGCTACGGCGGCGCCGGTCGACCCGAGGTGGGATACGTCTGGACCGGTGCCGACCGGGACTGAGGCACGCGTGCGGCCACGGCACCGCTCAGCTGAGGACGAGCCCGGGGTAGAGCGGGTGCTTGTCGAGCATCTCCGCCGACCGTGAGGTCACCCGGTCAGCGACTCCGTCGCCCAGGACGTACGACGCCTTGCTGGGCCCGCCCGCCTTGGTCGTGCCGGCCCCGGTGTTGCTCAGCACGTCGACGATGAGGTCGGCGACGGTGTCGAACTCGTCGTGGCCGAAGCCGCGCGTGGTGAGGGCGGGGGTGCCGAGCCGGACACCGGAGGTGTACCAGGCGCCGTTGGGGTCGGCCGGGACCGAGTTGCGGTTGGTGACGACCCCGGCGTCGAGCAGCGCCGACTCGGCCTGGCGACCGGTCAGGCCGAAGGACGACACGTCGAGCAGCACGATGTGGTTGTCGGTGCCGCCGGTGACCAGGTTGGCGCCGCGGGTCAGGAAGCCCTCGGCGAGCGACTTGGCGTTGTCGGCGACCTTCTGCGCGTAGTCCTGGAACGCCGGCGTGCGCGCCTCGGCGAAGGCCACGGCCTTGGCGGCCATCACGTGCGACAGCGGGCCGCCGAGCACCATCGGGCAGCCGCGGTCGACGTCGGCGGCGAACTCCTCCTGCGCCAGCACCATGCCGCCTCGCGGGCCGCGCAGCGACTTGTGCGTGGTCGTGGTGGTCAGGTGGGCATAGGGCACCGGGTTCTCCTCACCGGTGAACACCTTGCCGGCGACGAGCCCCGCGAAGTGGGCCATGTCGACCATCAGCACGGCGCCGACCTCGTCGGCGATCTCGCGCATCTTGGCGAAGTTCACCCGGCGCGGGTAGGCGGAGTAGCCGGCGACCAGCACGAGCGGCTTGAACTCGCGGGCCTTCGCAGCGACCGCGTCGTAGTCGAGCAGGCCGGTCTCCGGGTCGGTGCCGTACTGCTGCTGGTGGAACATCTTGCCGCTGATGTTGGGGCGGAATCCGTGCGTCAGGTGGCCGCCGGCGTCGAGCGACATGCCGAGCAGGCGCTGGTTGCCGAACTCGTGGCGCAGCGTCTCCCAGTCGGCCTCGGAGAGCTCGTTGACGTTCTTGGCCTGCATCTTCTCCAGGTAGGGCGACTCCACCTTGTTGGCCAGGATCGACCAGAACGCCACCAGGTTGGCGTCGATGCCCGAGTGCGGCTGGACGTAGGCGTAGGGGGCACCGAACAGCTCGCGCGCGTGCTCGGCGGCGAGCGACTCGACGGTGTCGACGTTCTGGCAGCCGGCGTAGAAGCGGTGCCCGACCGTGCCCTCGGCGTACTTGTCGCTGAACCAGGTGCCCATCGTCATCAGCACCGCCGGCGAGGCGTAGTTCTCCGAGGCGATCAGCTTGAGCGAGCTGCGCTGGTCTGCCAGCTCCTGCCGGGTGGCCTCGGCGATGCGGGGCTCGACCGACGCGATGACCTCGAGGGCCTGGGAGTACGCACTGCTGATCAGGGAGTCCGTCATGAGCACAGCCTAGAGGGGTGGGGTGGCCCCGTGCTCGCTGGGCGACGTGGCACGGACGGTGTGACCTGGGCCGCACCTGGGGCCCTGGTTACCCGTGGACGTCCGACGGTTGTCTCACATCGTGGCGGCACGTCTCACATAACAAGATTTCGCCTTGTGGAACCCCTGTCCAGTACCTGAGACTTCTTGACATGGTCACCGCTTCCACCCACGCACACCTTGTGGTCCGACGTCACGTCGACCTCATGCGCGTGGGCAGCGCGACCTGTTGGCATCGCTGACGCCGCCCCGCATCCCCCACCGCGCTCACCGTCGCGCGCGGCACCCCTCAGCGAACAGGACACCCCTGGTCATGCCCGACCTCCGGTTCACCCCCCAGGCCGCCCAGCACACCGAGATCCCGCGCCCCAAGCGCGCCGAGGGTCAGTGGGCGCTCGGCTACACCGAGCCGCTCAACAAGAACGAGCAGTCCAAGAAGGACGACGACCCGCTCAACGTCCGCGACCGCATCCTCCACACCTACTCGCGTCGCGGCTTCGACTCCATCGACCCCGCCGACCTGCGCGGCCGCTTCCGCTGGATGGGGCTCTACACCCAGCGCGCCCCGGGCTTCGACGGCGGCAAGACCGCCCAGCTCGAGGAGGAGGAGCTCGACGACCGCTTCTTCATGATGCGCGTGCGCACCGACGGCCAGGTCCTTGACGCCGCCGCCCTGAAGGCGCTCGGTGAGGTCTCGACCGCCTACGGCCGCAACACCGCCGACATCACCGACCGCAACAACATCCAGTACCACTGGATCGAGATCGAGAGCGTCCCGGCCATCTGGGAGCGCCTGGAGTCGGTCGGCCTGTCCACGCTCGAGGCCTGCGGCGACGGCCCGCGCCCCTTCCTCGGCTCCCCCGTCGCCGGCATCGCCAAGGACGAGATCATCGACGGCACCAGCGCCCTCGACGAGATCAAGCGCCGCGCGCTCGGCAACCCCGAGTTCTCCAACCTGCCCCGCAAGTTCAAGACCGCGCTGACCGGCCACCCCAGCCACGACGTCGCGCCCGAGATCAACGACGTCGCCTTCGTGGGCACCGTCCACCCCGAGCACGGTCCCGGCTTCGACCTCTGGGTCGGCGGCGGCCTCTCGACCAACCCCATGCTCGCGCACAAGCTCGGCGTCTGGATCCCCCTCGACGAGGTGGCCGACGCCTGGGAGGGCGTGGCCGGCATCTTCCGCGACTACGGCTACCGCCGGCTCCGCTCCAAGGCCCGCCTGAAGTTCCTGCTGGCCGACTGGGGCAAGGAGAAGTTCCGCGAGGTGCTCGAGAAGGAATACCTGCACCGCGCGCTCGTCGACAACCCCTCGCCCGAGGCACCCGTCGCCCAGGGCGACCACATCGGCATCCACGAGCAGAAGGACGGCCGCTTCTACGTCGGTGCCGCCCCGGTCGTGGGTCGCATCGACGGCACCACGCTCAGCGCTCTCGGCGAGCTCGTCGAGCACTACGGCGCCGCGGGTGCGCGCCTCACGGCCTACCAGAAGCTCGTAGTGATCGGCGTCGCCGCCGAGGACACCGCCGCCTTCGCCGACGACCTCGAGAAGATCGGGCTCACCGCGCGACCGAGCAACTGGCGTCGCTCCACGATGGCGTGCACCGGCATCGAGTTCTGCAAGCTCGCGATCGTCGAAACCAAGGAGCGCGCACGCCGCCTGGTGACCGAGCTGGAGAAGCGCTTCCCCGACCTCGACACCGACATCTCGGTCAACGTCAACGGCTGCCCCAACGCGTGCGCCCGCACGCAGGTCGCCGACATCGGCCTGAAGGGCCAGCTGGTGATGGACGCCGACGGCCGTCAGGTCGAGGGCTTCCAGGTGCACCTCGGCGGCGCCCTCGGGCTCAACCCGGCGATGGGTCGCAAGCTGCGCGCCCACAAGGTCACCAGCGCCGGCCTCGGCGACTACGTCACCGCGGTGGTGTCGGCGTACCTCGCCGACCGCACCGCCGGCGAGCGGTTCGCCGCGTGGGTCGCACGTGCCGACGACGTCCTGCTGCGCGGGGAGCCGGTGTCGGCCTGATGAGCGAGCGCGCGCAGCCCTTCCACTGCCCCTACTGCGGGGACGAGAACCTGTTCCCCCGTGAGGGTGCAGGTGCCTGGGAGTGCCGCTCGTGCCTGCGCGCGTTCACCGTGCAGATGACCGGGATGATCCGTCCGGGCGGAGGTGCGGCATGAACACCCCACGGCGTTCTTCTCCTCCGCTGCGCTCCCCCGGACAACGCCGAGGGGACCCCGCATGAGTGCCTCCACGCAGGCGGCCCGCGACTTCAAGGGCACCCACACCGAGGGACGTACGCCGGAGGAGCTGCGCGAGCTGGTCTCCCACGTGGGCGCCGAGCTCGAGCTCGCCCCGGCCGAGGTGATCATCGAGTGGGCGGTGGCCACCTTCGGCGACCGTTTCGCGATCACCTCCTCGATGGGTGACGCCGTCCTCGCCCACCTCGCCTCCCAGGTCGCGCCCGGCATCGACGTGGTCTTCCTCGACACCGGCTACCACTTCGTGGAGACCATCGGCACGCGAGACGCGGTCGAGGCCACCCTGCCGGTCAACCTGCGCACGGTCAGCACCTCGCTGAGCGTGGCCGAGCAGGACGCGCTCCACGGCAAGGACCTCTACAAGACCGACCCGGACCTCTGCTGCGCGCTGCGCAAGGTCAAGCCGCTCAACGACACGCTCGCCGAGTACGACGCCTGGGCGACCGGCCTGCGGCGCGCCGAGACCCACAACCGGGTCATCGCCCCGGTCGTCGGCTGGGACGCGCGCAAGGGCAAGGTCAAGGTCTCGCCGCTGGCGCGCTGGAGCGACGAGCAGGTCGACGCCTACATCGCCGACAACGGCGTCCTGGTGAACCCGCTCGTCCACGACGGCTACCCCAGCATCGGCTGCTGGCCCTGCACGCGTCGCGTCGCCCCCGGCGACGACCCGCGCAGCGGGCGCTGGGCCGGCACCACGAAGACCGAGTGCGGGATCCACGCATGAGGCCACCCCACGAGGTTCTTCTCCTCCGCGACAGCGTCGTCGCACCCGCCCAGCACCACCGCACCACCTCTCACGATCGGAGGCACCCCTGATGGCTGCTCCTGCTCTGGTTGCCCTGGCCCACGGAAGCCGGGACCCGCGTTCGGCCGCGACGATCAAGTCGCTCGTCGCCGAGGTCAAGGCCATGCGTCCCGACCTCCGCATCGAGACCGCGTTCCTCGACCTCGCCAAGCCGTCGTTCGACACGGTCGTCGACCGCCTCGTGAAGGCCGGCTTCGACGAGATCGTGGTGGTGCCCCTCCTCCTCACCGAGGCCTACCACGCCAAGGTCGACGTCCCCGAGGTCATCGCCGCCGCCATGGCGCGACACGAGGGCCTCCGGATCCAGGCCAGCCGCATCCTGGGCATGGAGGCCTCCTTCCTCGAGGTGCTCGACGTCCGTCTGCGCGACGCGCTCAAGGCCGCCCGGGTGCGCGAGCTCGACGCCCTCGTCCTGGCCGCCGCAGGCTCGTCCGACCCGCTCGCCAACCAGTCGGTGGCCCGCATCGCCCGCACCTGGGGCGCGCGTCACAACCTGCCCGTCACGGCTGCCTTCGCCTCCGCCGCGCCGCCCGCCACCGGGGAAGCCGTGCGGGCCTTCCGCGCCGAGGGCAAGCGGCACATCGCCGTCGCGTCGTTCTTCCTCGCCCCCGGCCGGCTGCCCGACCGCGCCGGCGAGCTCGCCCTCGAGGCCGGTGCCATCGCGGTGTCCGACCCCCTGGGCGCGCACCCGGCGGTGGCGCGGGCGGTCCTCGCGCGCTACGCCGTCGGCGCGGTGGAGCTCGTCCCGGTCTGAGCGGAGCGTCAGCCGACCAGCTGCTGGCGCAGGTGCTCGAGCTGGCGGGCCGGGTCGTCGGTGACCCCACCGTGCACCGAGCCGGGCTGGAGCACGGTGCTGCGCGGCGCCTTCAGGAACCCGAAGCGCTGCCCGAGCGACTGCCGGGCCGCCTCGCCCGCCTGCTCGTCGCCGCGGCACACCCGCTCGACGAACGCCAGGGCCTCGCACACCCGGTCGACGTCGATGCCGGGGTCGAGCGCCCGCAGCCGCTCGGCGTCGACGTTCCAGGCGACCTCGAGGAAGTCGGTGGACTGGCAGTGCACCACGACGCCGACGTTGAGGAACTCCTCGCGATCAGGGCGCGGCACGCAGCGCAGAACGACGTACTGGTAGGCGACGCGGCTCATCGCGCCACCTCCGGCAACCACTGCCGGGTGCCGAGCCGGGCGGTGAGGAAGTCGACGTACGCCGCCCGCAACGCCTCGGGCGTCTCCGCACCCGGCACCGCCTCCAGCCACACGTCGGGCACGGCGGCCAGCACGTCGGCGAAGACGTCGCGGTCGAGCTCGGCCGAGATCTCGTCGTCGAGCGCCCGCGCCCGCCAGGCGCACGCCTCGAAGACGTGCCCGGACACGTCCCACGGCTGCGCGGCGAACCTGGCGGGGTCGCCCACGCCCCCGCCCCACGCGTGGTGGAAGTAGAGCGAGGCACCGTGGTCGATGACCCACAGGTCGCCGTGCCACAGCAGCAGGTTGGGGTTGCGCCAGGACCGGTCGACGTTGGCGGTGAACGCATCGAGCCACAACACCCGAGCGCCCTCGTCATCGGCAGCGCTCACCTGGCCGTCGACGCCGAACGAGCCGGGGAGGAAGTCGATGCCGAGGTTGGTCCCGACGCTGGCGACGAGCAGGTCCTGGACCTCCTCGTCGGCCTCGTAGCGCGCCAGCTCGGCATCGAGGTCCAGCACGACCAGGCGGGGCGTGCGCAGGCCCAGGCGGGTGGCGAGTCCGCTGACGACCACCTCGGCCACCAGCACCCTGGCGCCCTGCCCGGCGCCGCGGAACTTGCAGACGTAGGTGCCGAGGTCGTCGCCCTCCACGACCCCGGGCAGGCTGCCGCCCTCGCGGAGCGGGGTGACGTAGCGGGTGACCGCGACGACGGGGAGGCCGGGCTGTGTCACTGGACCGGGGACTCCCCCGCGAGCCGCGCCTTCTCGGCGTCCACGTCGAAGTCGGCCTCCGGCCACTGGAGGTCGAGGCGTCGCAACGTCTCGAGCAGGAGCTGCCCGATGGCGAGGTTGCGGAACCACTTCTTGTCCGACGGCACCACGTGCCAGGGCGCGAGCTGGGTGCTGGTGCGCTCCAGGACGGTCTCGTAGGCCGCCTGGTAGTCAGGCCAGAACGCCCGCTCGTCGAGGTCGCCGGGGTTGTACTTCCAGTGCTTCTCGGGGTTGTCGAGACGCTCCGCAAGCCGCGCGCGCTGCTCCTCGGCGCTGATGTGCAGCATGCACTTGATGATCGAGTAGCCCTCGTCGACGAGGCTGGCCTCGAAGTCGTTGATCGCGCCGTAGCGACGCTCGATCTCCTCGGGCTCGGCGAAGCCGCGCACGCGAGCGATCAGCACGTCCTCGTAGTGCGAGCGGTCGAACACGCCGATGAACCCGGCCGGCGGCAGGCCCTTCTCGATGCGCCACAGGAAGTCGTGCGCACGCTCCTCCTCGGTGGGGGCCTTGAAGCTGGTGATCTTCACGCCCTGCGGGTCGACCAGGCCGATGGTGTGGCGCAGCACGCCACCCTTGCCGCTGGTGTCCATGCCCTGCAGCACGAGGAGGATCCGACGCTCGGAGCCGACCGTGCGTTGCGCCCACAGCCGCTCCTGGAGGTCGGAGAGCTCGTCGCCCATGGCGAAGAGGGTGGCCTTGCCCTCGGCCTTGTCACCGTCGAACCCCGGAGCTGCGTCGGTCTCGATGGTGGTGAGGTCGACGGGTCCGGCAGGCAACCGCAGGTGGGCGGTGATGGCGTCGGTCATGGGCACATCATGGCCCACCCACCTGCGGGACGGGTCAGGCCTTCGCGCTCCCCAGCATGTTCTTGAGCGTGGTCCACACCCCGAGCACCGCGAACCCGAAGAAGAACGCCATGTCCTTGCCGTAGGTCTTGAGGATCTCACCGTCGAACATCGACGTCCGGACGAACTCCGACTTGCCCATCGCGACCTGCCCCTCGGGCACCCCCGCGACGATCTCGTCGTAGGCCTTGGCCGCGTCCCGCCCGACGAGCAGGAAGAACGTCGCGACCACGCCGGCGACGATCAGCACGACCAGGGGGACGACGCCCTTGCGCGGAGGCGCGCCGCGGCGAGCCGGTAGAGGAAGACGGCCCCCGCCGCCATGACGAAGCTGGTGACCGACGCGATGAAGCCGAAGTTCCACACCACGAGGGTGATGACCGCCCCGGCGACGATGGCGCCGACCGCAGCGGCGAGACCGGGCGCCACGCGCTCGTGCGGCGTCGCGACGGGCTCGGCGGGCGCGGTGGCGCCGTGGGAGGTGGCGTCGACGGACTCGGACTGGTGGTGCTGGTGCTGCTCACCGGACTGCTCCGGCGGCGAGGCAGGCTCGCTCATGATGTAACCCCCGTTTCGTCGCGGGTCGGGCGACCCGCTGCGGGGATGCTAGGGGAGCACAGCGCCCCTGTCCTCGACTCGCCTGCTGTGCACGGGTCAGTGCGCGAGGCCGCCGGGCACGACGGGCGGCAGCACGGACCACGGGAAGTCGATCCACCGCTCGGTGCGGCGCCAGGCGTAGTCGGGCTTGATCACCGACTGCGGCTTCTCGTAGATCACCACGGTGCGCGCCTCGGCGACGTGGCCCTCGCAGAACTGGTGCACCAGCTCCAGCGTGCGTCCGGTGTCGGCCACGTCGTCACTGATGAGCACCTTGAGGCCCGACAGGTCGACCGCAGCCGGGGTGGGCGGGAGCACGATCGGGACGTCGAGGCGCTGGTCGACCCCGGTGTAGAACTCCACGTTGATCACCGACAGGTTCTTCACCGCGAGCGCGTAGCCCAGCCCCATGCCGAGCGCCAGCCCGCCGCGCGCGATCGAGAGGATCAGGTCGGGCTCGAACCCGGAGTCGGCCACCTGTTGCGCCAGTTCCCGGGTCGCGGTGCCGAACAGGTCGTAGGTGAGGACCTCGCGCTCGTTGCTCACCACGCCATCCCACCAGAGGTGCCCCACCCGGTGGAAGGACCCGGGTCGACGGCTGGACCACCCGCATCCGTCATACAAAGCCGCACCCATGCGTGACGGTTCGCATGACGGACCCAGCGACCGCCGGGAGCGGACGAGCCACATGCGCGGCTTCACTCGTCGAAGGGCGCCTCGTCGTCGAGCAGATCGTCGTCCCGCCCCGCGAGGGCCTCGCGCACCACCGAGAACGCCAGGCCTGCGGGATAGCCCTTGCGGGCGAGCATCCCCGCCAGCCGACGGGTCGCGACCTGGTGGTCGAGGCCGCTCATCGAGCGCAGTTTCTTGTCGACCAACGCTCGTGCCGCCGAGCGCTGGTCGTCCTCGTCGATCTGCTCGAGGGCGAGCTTGGCGTGCTCGTCGTCGACGCCCTTGCGGCGCAGCTCCTGGGCGAGCGCGCGGGGCGCGAGCCCGCGGCTGCGGTGCCGGCTCTCCACCCACGCCACCGCGAAGGCGCCGTCATCGATGAGGCCGACCTCGGTGAAGCGGTCGAGCAACGTCGAGGCCAGCTCGTCGGGGACGCCCCGCTTGGCCAGCTTGGCCGCCAGCTCCTGACGCGTGCGCGCCTGACCGGTGAGGGTGTCGAGCAGGATCTTGCGCGCCACGGCCTCGGGGTCGGCCTCGACCTCGGCGGCCGCCGCCTCCTCCCGCGCGACGCGCGCAGCCTCGCGCTCCTCCCAGGTGCGCCTCTTCTTCCGCCCCCCGCCGCCGGCCGAGCCCGACGCGCGCGAGCCTCCGGACCGGCCGCCGCGGGCACGCGGCTCAGCAGGCGGGGGCGGGGTCTCCCCCACCCACGCCTGCACGCCGAGGCCGACGTCACCGGCCCACGAGGGGGCCGGCCGGCTCTCGTGGGTCTCGTCGCGCGGACCCGACCTCGCAGGCTCGGTCGAGTGCTTGCTCAACCTGCCCGCGCCCACGCCGTCTCCTCGTCCCTCGGAGCCGCCTGCGCGATCAGAAGTCATTGACCCCGATGGGCTCGTCGCTCAGCTCGTCGGCGGGCTTGTCGACGGCCGGGATGACGCCCAGCTTCTCCAGGATCAGCTTCTCGATCTCGTTGGCGAGGTCGGGGTTGTCCTTGAGGAAGTTGCGCGAGTTCTCCTTGCCCTGACCGAGCTGGTCGCCCTCGTAGGTGTACCAGGCGCCGGCCTTGCGGATGATGCCCGCCTCGACACCGACGTCGATCAGGCCGCCCTCGCGGCTGATGCCCTTGCCGTACATGATGTCGAACTCGGCCTGCTTGAACGGCGGGGCGACCTTGTTCTTGACGACCTTGACGCGGGTGCGGTTGCCGACCATGTCGGTGCCGTCCTTCAGCGTCTCGATGCGGCGCACGTCGAGGCGCACCGAGGAGTAGAACTTCAGCGCCCGGCCACCGGTGGTGGTCTCCGGCGAGCCGAACATCACGCCGATCTTCTCGCGCAGCTGGTTGATGAAGATCGCGGTGGTGCCGGAGTTGTTGAGCGCACCGGTCATCTTGCGCAGCGCCTGGCTCATCAGTCGGGCCTGGAGGCCGACGTGGCTGTCGCCCATCTCGCCCTCGATCTCGGCGCGGGGCACGAGCGCGGCGACGGAGTCGATGACGATCAGCGACAGGGCGCCGGAGCGGATCAGCATGTCGGCGATCTCGAGCGCCTGCTCACCGGAGTCGGGCTGGGACACCAGCAGGGCGTCGGTGTCGACGCCGAGGTTCTTGGCGTAGTCGGGGTCGAGCGCGTGCTCGGCGTCGATGAAGGCGACGATCCCGCCGGCCGCCTGGGCGCTGGCCACCGCATGGAGGGCGACCGTGGTCTTTCCCGACGACTCTGGACCATAGATCTCCACGACGCGCCCACGGGGCAGGCCGCCGAGGCCGAGGGCCACGTCGAGGGCGATCGACCCCGTGGGGATCACCTCGAGCGGGGCACGCGTCTCGTCGCCCAGTCGCATGACCGAGCCCTTGCCGAACTGCTTCTCCACCTGTGCGAGCGCGGCGTCGAGGGCCTTCTCGCGGTCTGCACCAGCCATTGCTGTGTCCCGTTCTCTCGTCGTGTGTGTGAGGTACTTCTGCGACGTTAGGACGAGCCACCGACAGTCCCTGATCAGGACCGTCGAACGCTGTGGACAACCTCGACCTGCGTCGTACCTGTGGACGAACAGTAGCCCGAACACGTGTTCGATGCAGTGTCCGTCGCGGCGTGTCGCGGAACGGGTGCGACCCGTCAGGAATGGCGACGCGTGACGCGGCCGGCGACCACCACCGTGCCGGCCAGCAAGGCGGCGAAGAGCGCCAGGGCGGCGTAGCCGAGGCTGCCGACGATGACGCCCGCGAGCGCACCCCCACCGGCTGCGGTGAGCGCCATCGCCATGTCGGAGGTGCCCTGCACGTCGGTGCGTGCCGCGATGGGCGTGCGGTCCGCGATCACCGTCGAGGCGGCCACCGTCGCGCACGACCAGCCCAGCCCCAGGAGGAAGAGCCCGGCGAAGATCTGCCACGACGAGCCCTCGGGCGAGAGCCCGCACAGCGCGAGCGAGACCAGCAGCACCAGCCCCCCGGTGACCAGCACCTGCGAGCGTCCGAAGCGGTCGGCCGCCCAGCCGACGACGGGCGAGAAGGCGAACATCCCGAGCACGTGGATCGAGATGACGAAGCCGATGACCTCGAGGTGCGCGCCCCCGTGCTCCATGTGCAGCGGGGTCATGATCATGACCGTCACCATGGCCGCGTGGGCGCAGGCCATCGCCACCACGGCAGCGCCGACCGCGGGCACCGCGCGCACCACCTCGACGAAGCGCGTCCACGAGCGGGTGTCACCGGCCGAGGCAGCACCGGCCGTGAGCCCGGCCAGGTCCTGCGCGACCAGCAGCGGGTCGGGGCGCAGCCGCACCCACACCCACGTCGCGGCCAGCACGAGCACGACCGACCCGATGGCGAACCCCCCGGTCAGCTCGGGGATGCCGAGCGACCTCGCCACCGCGGCGCCCACGCCGAGCAGGTTGGGCCCGGCCACGGCGCCGATGGTCGTGGCCCAGACGACCACCGACAGCGCCCGGGCGCGGTGCTCCTCGGTGGCGAGGTCGGTGGCGGCGTAGCGCGAGCCACTGTTGACGGCCGTGGTCGAGCCCAGCAGCACCGCGCCGAGCAGCAGGACGGGCAGCGAGTCGACGACCCCGGCGACCACCGCGAGCAGTGCTCCGGCCGACCCGAGCAGGTAGCCCAGGACCAGGCCCACACGACGACCGCGGCGCCGCATCACCCGCGCGAGGCCGTACGCCGCCGCTGCCGTGCCGAGCACCTGGAAGGTCTGCGCCAGACCGGCCACCGTCTCGCTGCCGGAGATGTCGCGGGCGAGCAGCGACGCGGTCGCCACGCCGATGGTGACCCCGACCGCGCCGACGGCCTGCGAGACCACCAGCGTGCGCACCGTGCGGCGCTGGAGCTGGACGAGGTCGACGTCGGCAGCGACCCGGCTCGTCATCGCTCGCTGTCCGGGAGCTCGAGCTGGCGCCACACCGCGGCCCAGACCTGCTTGGGTGGCACGCCGGCGTCGAGCGCCTCCTGCGTCGTGCGCCCGTCGAGGTCACGCACGACCGTGAGCTCGGCCCAGGTGCGCGAGTAGCTGCGGCCGAGCGCGTGGTCGAGCCGCGCCCAGAACTCGGTGTGCCTCATGCGCCCACCGCGCCACGGGACGCCGACACCTCGAGCCACGACTCCGACCGCTTGCCCGCGAGACCCGACATGACCGTCACCCCGGTCCAGCCGGCGTCCTGCACCACCTCGTGCAGCGCGTCCGCGCGCCAGTAGGTGAAGTGCCGCGGGTGCCGGACCGACCCGTGCGTCGACCACCCCTCGCCGTCGCCCTCCTTGAGCGAGACGCGCAGGAGCCCGCCCGGGCGCGTCACGCCGGCGAGGCGGGCCAGCACCGTCGGCAGGTCGCCGCGCTCGACGTGCAGCAGCGACGCGTTGGCCCAGACCCCGTCGTAGGGCCCCTCGGACGAGGAGAGGTCGTCGACGAGGGGGTCGAGGAGGTCGCACACGTGGCCCTGCTCGCGCAGCAGGGCCACGAAGCCCGGGGTGATGTCCGTACGCCGCACGCGCAGCCCGAGCTCCTCCATCAACCGGGCGTCCCGACCGCCGCCGGAGCCGATCTCCAGCACGCGGGCGCCGGGTCCCAGCTGCCGGGCGAGCGCCTCGACGTCGGCGCGCACCGAGTCGGGCATCGCGGGCGAGGCCTCGGCGTAGGCCACGGCGTCGAGGTCGTAGGCGCGGACGGTCCGCTCCACCTCAGGGGTGTCGCTCATGGCCCCATCCAACCAGCCTGTCCGGGGTGGTCACGTCACACTGTCGTCATGCAGATCCGCGTGGCCACCGCTGACGACCTGCCTGCCGTCGCCGCCATCTATGCGCGTGAGGCACGCGAGGGCCACGCGACCTTCGACCTCGAGGGCCGGCCGATGCAGCTCTGGGAGGACAAGCTCGTCGCCGGCGACCACTTCCTGGTGGCCGAGCACGAGGGGCACCGTCATCGGCTACGCCACCTCGGGCACCTACCGGCCGAAGCCGGCCTACCGCCACACGCGCGAGAGCACCGTCTACGTCGCGCCGGGCCGCCAGGGACTGGGCACCGGACGGGCGTTGTACGACGCCCTCCTCGCGCCCCTGGCCGACGACGGCGTGCACCTCGTCGTGGCCGCCGTCGCCCTGCCCAACCCGGCGAGCCTCGCGCTTCACCACGCCTGCGGCTTCACCGAGGTCGGGACGATGCGCGAGGTGGGACGCAAGACGGACCGCTGGATCGACGTCGCCTGGCTGCAGAAGCTGCTCGCCTGAGCCTGAGCCTGAGCCTGAGCCCGAACCTTAGTCAGGCGAGACCGAGCTCGCGGGTCGACACCTCACGCATCTCGACCTTGCGCACCTTGCCGGTCACCGTCATCGGGAACTCCTCGACCACCATGACGTAGCGCGGGATCTTGTAGTGCGCCAGCCTGCCGCTCGCGAACTCGCGCACGCCCGCGGCGTCGAGGGGCTCGGTGCCCGGGCGCATGCGCAGCCACGCGCAGAGCTCCTCGCCGTACTTCGCGTCGGGCACCCCGACCACCTGCACGTCCTCGATGTCGGGGTGGGTGTAGAGGAACTCCTCGATCTCGCGCGGGTAGATGTTCTCCCCGCCCCGGATCACCATGTCCTTGATGCGCCCGGTGATGCGGACGTAGCCCTCGTCGTCCATCACACCGAGGTCGCCGGTGTGCATCCACCCGTCGACGACGGCCTCGCGTGTCTTCTCCTCGTCCTGCCAGTAGCCGAGCATCACCGAGTAGCCGCGCGTGCAGAACTCGCCCGCCTCGCCACGCGGCACCGTGTCGCCGGTGACCGGGTCGACGATCTTGATCTCGAGGTGCGAGCACACCCGGCCGACGGTGCCGACCTTGCGCTCGAGGCTGTCGTCGCGGCGGGTCTGGGTGGAGACCGGCGAGGTCTCGGTCATGCCGTAGGCGATGGTCATCTCGTCGATGCCGGCGCTGATGAGGTTCTTCATCATCTCCTCCGGGCACGGGGAGCCGGCCATGATGCCGGTGCGCACGCTCGTGAGGTCGTAGGACGCGAGGTCGGGCAGCGCCCACTCGGCGATGAACATCGTCGGCACGCCGTAGAGCGAGGTGCACCGCTCGTCGGAGACCGCGCGCAGGGTGAGGGCGGGGTCGAAGCCCGGGGCCGGGATGACCATGGTCGCGCCGTGGGTGGTGCAGGCGAGGTTGCCCATCACCATCCCGAAGCAGTGGTAGAACGGCACCGGGATGCAGACGCGGTCCTCCTCGGTGTAGCCGCACACCTCCCCGACGAGGTAGCCGTTGTTCAGGATGTTGCGGTGGCTGAGGGTGGCGCCCTTGGGGTAGCCGGTCGTGCCGGAGGTGTACTGGATGTTGATCGGGTCGTCGGGGTGCAGGCCCGTCTGCCGCTGGGCGAGCTCGTACGCGGTGACCCCCTCGCCCTCGGCGACCAGGCCCGCCCAGCTCTCCGCGTCGTCGAGGTAGACCACCCGCTCGAGCGCGTCGTGGTGCGCCGCGGTCTCCTCGACCATCGCGCGGTAGTCGCTGGTGCGGAACGACGTGGCGCTGACCAGGAGCCGCATCCCGCTCTGGTTGACCGCGTAGGAGAACTCGTGGGTGCGGTAGGACGGGTTGACGTTGACCAGGATCGCGCCGACCTTCGCGGTGGCCAGCTGCACCAAGGTCCACTCGGCGCTGTTGGGGCCCCAGATGCCCACGCGGTCGCCCTGCTCGATCCCGACGCCCATCAGCCCACGGGCGACGGCGTCGACGTCGCGGTCGAGCTCGGCCCAGGTCCACCGCCGTCCGCTGGCGCACTCGACGAGCGCCTCGCGGTCGGCGTACGCCGCGACCGTCCGCGCGAGGTTGTCGCCGATCGTCTCCTCCAGCAGCGCCGGGGTGCTCTCACCCTTCGCGTAGGACTCCACCTCGAGTGTCATGCCCCCGAACCTAGCCCCGCGACCGCCCTCAGGTCAGCAGCAACGCGTCCAGCCGACGGCGTACGACGAGCAGGCCGACGACGCCCATCACGACGAGGTAGACGACCGAGACGCCCGACCCCCACGTGACGACGCCAGTGGTGAGCTCACGGCACAGCACGACCCCGCGGTAGAGAGGACTCGCCTCCACGACCCAGCGCAGCACGCCGTCACCGAAGGCCTCGACGGGGAAGAACGTCGCGGAGAAGAGGAACAGCGGCATCTGCGCCAGCGTGATCTTGTCGAAGTCCTGCCAGGACTTCATCCAGGTCGTCAGCGCCATGCAGACGGCCGAGAAGGCGAACGCGATCAGCACCGTCGCCGGCAGCGCCAGCACGGCCCACCACGAGTCGACCAGGCCCATCGCGAGCATCACCAGCAGGAAGGCCGCGGAGTAGACCGAGCCGCGCAGCAGGCCCCACGTGATCTCGCCGCGGGCGATGTCGCCGGTCGAGAGCGGGGTGGCGAGCACCTGGTCGTAGAGCTTCTCGTACTTCAGCTTGAAGAAGACGTTGAACGTCGAGTCGAGCAGGGCGCCGTTGAAGGCGGAGGTGGCGAGCATCGCCGGGGCCACGAAGGCGGCGTAGGGCACCTGCTCGCCGTGGAACTCGAAGCTGTCGATGAGCTGGCCGACGCCGACGCCGATGGAGAACAGGTAGAGCACGGGCTCCAGGAAGCCGGTGAGGAAGAGCTTCCAGGCCGACTTGTAGACGATGAAGTTGCGCAGCACCAGCAGGCGGGCTGCGCCCACCGGCGTGAGGGGTGCGGGTATCCCGGTCACGAGTGCCACCTCAGACCTCCAGCCGCTTGTCGAGCCCGGTCACGGCCCAGCGCCAGCCGATCGCGCAGAGCGCGACGAGCACGCCCGCGTTGAGCGCGGCGAGCGGCCAGTCGACGGTGTCGAGGCAGAGCATCCGCGACAGCGAGACGCCGTGCCACAGCGGCGTCAGCCGCGCGACCCACTCGAGCACCGGGCCCAGGTTGGAGATCGGGAAGAAGGCGCCGGAGAAGAGCGTCAGCGGCAGCACGCCGAGGCGGAACAGCAGCCCGAAGCCCTCCTCGGACCGCAGCCGCGCGGAGTAGCCGAACGCGAGCGTCGCGAAGGCGGTGCCGACCAGCACCTGCACGACCCACGCCAGGACCGGCCCCCACCAGCTCTCGAAGACGCCGAAGGGCGCCAGCACCAGCATGAAGACCGCGCAGGCCGAGGCCACCCGGAACACGACGAAGAGCAGGAACGCGTTGACCAGGTCGCGCACCGCCAGGGGCGTCGCGAGCTGGGCGAAGAAGGTCTTGTGCCACTTGATGGCGCCCATGACGGGGTACGTCGACTCGCTGACCGCGATCGTCATCGCGTGCGCCGCCACCAGGCCCGGCACGATGAACGCGAGGTAGGACGTGGCGCCCTCCAGCCGGTCGGGGTCGGCGTCGATGAACCCGCCGAGCAGCACGCCCATGGCGAGGACGTAGAAGAGCGGGGTGGCGAACGAGTTCGCCACTCCCCCGCGCCAGGTGCGCTTGTAGACGGTGAGCCAGTAGTCGTACTGGCGCGCGACTCCCTCGCGCGCCGAGAGGCGGGCCGCGGGACGGGGCGCGGGACGCGCGTCGGTGGCGGCCATCAGTCGGCCAGGCTCCGGCCGGTGAGGCGCAGGAAGACGTCCTCGAGGGTGGAGCGGCGCACCAGCGTCGCGATCGGCTGCAGCCCGCGCTCGAGCACCGCGGTGACGACCTCCTCCCCGCGGTCGCTGTAGACCAGCAGCCGGTCGGGCAGCACCTCGACGCGGTCACCGAGGTCCTCGACCTTCGCTGCCAGCGCCTCGTGCTCGCCGACGCCGAAGCGCAGCTCGGCCACCTCGCGGGTGGAGTGGGCATCGATCAGCTCGCGCGGCGAACCCTCCGCGGCGATCAGCCCCTTGTCCATCACGACGAGGCGGTCGCACAGCTGCTCGGCCTCGTCCATGTAGTGCGTGGTGATCACGAGCGTGACGCCGGCCTGCTTGAGCCGGAAGAGCTGGTCCCACAGCACGTGGCGCGCCTGCGGGTCGAGGCCGGTGGTGGGCTCGTCGAGCAGCAGCACGTCGGGGTTGTTGATCAGGCTGCGCGCGATCGTCAGGCGGCGCTTCATGCCGCCCGACAGGTCCTCGACCTTGGCCTTGGCCTTGTCGGTGATCTGCGCGAACTCGAGCAGCTCACGCGCCCGCTCGCGACAGGTGGCGCGGTCGATGCCGAAGTAGCGGCCGTAGATGTAGAGGTTGTCGAAGACGTTGAGCTCGTTGTCGAGCGTGTCCTCCTGCGGGCAGACGCCGAGCCGACCACGGATCGCCGGGCCGTCGGTGGCCGGGTCCATGCCCAGGATCCGCAGCTCCCCCGAGGTCACCGGGCTCACCGAGGCGATCATCCGCATGGTGCTGGACTTGCCGGCGCCGTTGGGCCCGAGGAAGCCGAAGGCCTCGCCCCTGAGGACCTCGACGTCGATGCCCTTCACTGCCTCGAAGTCACCGAACGACTTGCGCAGGCCACGGGCCGAGATCATCGCTTCCGTCACGGTCGCGACCCTAGATCAGGCCGACGACAGCGCGGTAACCGTTACTCCGTGACCGGCCGGGGCCCCCACTGCTCGACGTAGGTGTCGTGCTGACGGCTGTGCTCGGTGAAGTCGTAGGGGGACCCGCCGCCGCGGACCAGCTCGCCCGAGGCGTCCTCGACCGTCACGAACACCTCGTCGACCGGCGCGAGGCGGCTCTTCCAGATGATCTCGGCGACCTGGTCCATCACCGAGGCGTCGCCGGTCGACCGCGTCCGGAGCTCGACCTGGACTCCGGCTCCGTTGGTCGGGGAGTCGCTGTAGGTCTCCAGGGTGGCCAGCTCCCTGACGTCGGGCAGCGCCTCGACGTCGGCCCGCACGGCCGCCAGCTCCTCGGTGCACTCGCCGCACCCCCGCGCGCTCGGATCGGTCGTCGAGGGGTCGGCCCCGCCGTCGGAGGACGTGCAGGCCGTCAGCGCCAGGAGGGCTGACAGCACGGCGACCAGGGTGGTGATGCGCAGCATGGACCTCATCCTCGGGTGATCTGGTAGGTCGAGACGCCCTCGACCGTTCCGTGACCGAGGTAGCCATCCTGCTGCATCTGCCGGACCTGGTCCTGGATGGAGCCGTTGGTCGACGCGTCGGCGGCCGCGGCACCGTTGGCGTAGTGCCGGATGGCGTGGTTGTCGCCCACGTCGCTCGAGCCCTCGTCGAACTTCACCGTGGTGCGGTTGGGCTGGTCGGGGTTGTCCTCGCCGTCGAGCAGCGGCACGGCATCGCCGCGGTTCTCGAAGTGGATGGCGCTGGTGCTGCTCGGCAGGTCGGGCACCTGCGCGGTCGGCGACCCGGCGGTGACGACGTGCTGCACGTTGAAGTGCCGGGTGAAGTCGGGGTCCGCGGCCAGCGACGTGGACACCATGCCGCCCTGGGAGTGGCCGACGAGCATGACGTCCTTGCCCTCCAGCCCGGCAGCGAGCATGGCCTGCTGGATGCCCCGGCCGTAGGCGGTGTCCAGGCCGCCGATGAGCTGGTAGTTGGTCTCCATGTCGCGGGCGTGCTCGCCGTCCTGCGGGATCGGGCTCATGTCGTCGGTGCCGGGGATGTAGACGATGTAGCGCTCGTGGCCGTTCTCCATGATCTTCTGGATCTGGATCGCGCCGTGGGCGTCCGGATCCTTCTGGTCGACCAGGTTGGCGTCGTTGAGCGACAGCATCAGGTCCTCGAGCGAGTGCGGAGCGTGGCTCTGGTTGAAGGTCGGGTCGATGCCGTCGAGGTGGGTGACGTCGTAGTCGGTGCTGTTGCCGAGCAGCAGCGCGAGGAGCCGGGCGGCGTCGTTGGTCGTCGCCCGGTCGATCGGGCCGTCGCCGGGGTCGAGCAGGCCGAGGCCCGGCACGAGCGACCCGAGCAGCCCGCCGCCACCGTTGATGAGGTGCTGGGCCATCTCGGGGTGGTCGTGGAGGAACTGTCCGAGGTCCTCCGCGATCCGCGCCTCGAGCGCCGCCTGCTCCTGCGGGGAGAGCGTGGAGAAGTAGGCGTAGCCGGCACCGCCGGCGAGCACGAGCGCGGGCAGTGAGG
This sequence comes from Nocardioides sp. Soil774, assembly GCF_001428125.1. GTDB lineage: Bacteria > Actinomycetota > Actinomycetes > Propionibacteriales > Nocardioidaceae > Nocardioides. The sequence goes on from NZ_LMSM01000005.1 coordinate 346,165, forward strand.
CCAGCGCCGCCGGCAGCAGCAGCTGCCCCAGCGCGTTGTCGAGCATCTCGACCGCGTGCTTCGAGAGTGAGTCGCTCGCCTGGAAGGCCGCCACCACCGCGCGTACGGCGAGCGCGTCGGCCTCGATCCCGAGGGCTCGCACCGTCAGGCCGTTGACCCCCGTGGTGGCGTCGAGCACCTGCACCTCGGCGTCGCCGAACGAGACCGGCGACAGGATCGCCGACTCGAGCAGGTCGCCGTTGGCCATGATCTTCGCGCCGAGGCCGGCCATCTCGACGAAGTCGCCGGCCTGGCGCTCGTAGCGCTCGGCCAGCGCCAGCATCTGCTCGTAGCCCGCGTGGACCCCGTGCGACCCGCCAGAGACCGACTCGATCGGGGGGAGGCCGCGGCCGCTCACGACGTCACCTCCGCTGCCCGGACGGCCAGCTCCCGCGGCAGGTCGACCACGCTCGTCCGCTCGATGCGGACCATGTTCCAGCCGTCGCGGGCGAAGGGGGTGAGGGCCCGCCAGCCGTCGTGGAACAGCACCCACTCGACGATGCCGGCGCCGGGTCGACCTCGTGCGCTGCGGCCCATGACAGCGGCGTGGAGCCGGCCGCGCGACGCGCTCTCGAGCTGCTCGTGCCAGCGGCGTACGTCCGGGTCGTCGGCGGTCTCGAGCACCTGGGTCGAGTCGCCCGCCAGCGTCATCCCGGAGTAGTCGGACACCATCTGGTCGAGGAGCTCGAGGCGGCGGCGCTCCACGGCCTCGCCGGTGGCGAGCAGGAGGTCCCACGGCGTCTCGACGACGTCGGGGAGCGGCTCGTCGAGAGTCGCGGCGCTGAGCGTGCGGGTGTCGACGTAGGCGGCGCGACCGAGCTCGAGCCACCAGTCGTCGGCGGAGAGCCACGACAGCTCGAAGGCGTGGCCGTCGGCGGTGGAGAGGCAGACCACCCAGTCGTCGAGGTTGCGGTGCCAGCTGCGCACGCGGACCTTGCCGCGGCGCAGCGAGACGAGCATCTCGAGCTCGACCGCGAGGACCGGCGCGTGCCACACGGTGAGGACCGCGCGGCCCTCCTCCGTGGGCACGCCGTCGGCGACGAGGCCCGAGGCGGCAAGCACCTCGTCGAGGTCGCTCTCCCCCACCTCCGGCGCGACCGGGTCGTCAGTGACGGGTGCGCCGGGCTCGCGGTCGAGGGAGCCGAGCCGGTCACCGAGGTTGTCGAGCGACCCGCTCGAGGCGAGCACCTGCGGGGCCGGCGAGTCCACGCCGGCCACGTCGGCGAAGCGGTCCAGCGCAGCGCGCGAGAGGCGTACGCGGCGCGGGACGACCGCGAGCTGCTCGACCTCCTGGCCCTGGGCGTCGAGCAGGATCGTGCTCATCGTCCGCCTCCCGGCAGCTGGTCGGGCACGTCGAGCCAGTCCTTGTGCCCCTCGGGCGGCGGTCGGAAGCTGGACAGCATCTCGTCGACCGGGTCGGGAACCACCTTCTTGACCAGGTCGATCGCCGCATCCGCGAGCGAGGCCAACCGCGACCTGGCGCCCTCGATGAGCCCGCGGACACGGTGGGCGATCTCCCGGATCAGGTCCTTGAGGCGGTCGACCTCGTCGGCGTGGCGGCGCAGCGCCTGGGCGGCGTCGTCGTGCTCGTCGGCCGTCCTGCGCAGCGCCACGGCCCGCTCGGCCATCCGCTCGCGCATCGCCTGCGCCGCGCGGCCCTCCCACACGACCGTCTCGGACGCGGCGACCAGCTGGTCCGCGTCGCGGCGGACCTCGCTGCCCTGCTCGCTCATCTGCTGCGCGAGCCGGCGGATGACACCGGTGTCTCCATACATCTGGACCTCCTCGGCCACGTGCGGTCCGACGCACTGGGGTGCAGGTGCCCGGCGGCGCGGACGCCGAAACCAGCCGTCACGCCGTTGTGGACGACGAGCCCGCGCGCCTTCCCCCGGCTGCCTAGGCTGGCGACGTGAGCGACCCTGTCGTCGAGCCCGTGTCGGCGTGCCCTCCGCCCCTGCGCGGCACCGTGATGATGAACCAGTCGTGGCGCGACCTGACCTTCCTCCACTGGGCGGTCGACCCCGCGCGCGTCGCCCACCACATGCCCCCCGGGGTGCGCCCCGACACGCTCGACGGAGCGACGTACGTCGGGCTCATCCCGTTCCGGATGGTCGACGCGGGCGTCGGCCGGGGCCCGGGCGTCCCGTGGCTCGGCACGTTCCTCGAGACCAACGTCCGCCTCTACTCCGTCGACGAGACGGGTCGCCGCGGCATCGTCTTCCTCAGCCTCGACGCCGACCGCTCGGCGGTGGTGCTCGGCGCCCGCGCCGCGTTCGGCCTGCCCTACCGGTGGGCGCGGATGCGTTACTCGCGCAGCGGCGACGTGCACACCTACGACGCCCGGCTGCGCCACCCGGGCACCCGGGCGTCGAGCCACGTCGCGGTCCGGGTGGGTGCACCACGGCGGAGCACCGGGCTCGACGACTTCCTGAGCGCGCGGTGGGGACTGCACGTGCGCTGGTGGGGACGCACCCTCTACGTGCCCAACCAGCACGAGCCGTGGCCCGTCCACGACGCCGAGGTCGTCGCGCTGGAGGACGGGCTGATGGCCTCGGTCGGCCTGCCCGACCTGGCGTCACGACCGCCCGACCACGTGGCATTCAGCCCCGGCGTCTTCACCGAGTTCGGCCTGCCCGGGGACGCCCGCCGGGGCCGTACGCCCTGAGCCCAGGGACGCACCGGGGGTGGCCCCGATGGCGCCGGCGCCCGGGAGGGAGCACGCTGGGGTGAAACGTCGATCAACCGGAGGAACCACCATGGACGACATCCGCGCCGCCTTCGCCCGCCAGGGCCTCGTCAGGTCGAGCAGCGCCGGCGTCCTCGGCGGCGTCTGCGCCGGCCTCGGGCGTCGACTGGGCCTCACGCCGTGGATCGCTCGCCTGCTCTTCGTGGTGGTGCTGATGGTCCTGCCCGGGAGCCAGCTCCTCGTCTATCCCGCGCTGTGGGTCCTGATGCCCGCCGACGACAGCGTCGCCGCGGCGGCCGCCGACACCCGCGAGCGGTAGAGGCGAAAAGAATTCTGCGTCAGATGTCGAAGACGCTGGCGCCCGTTCGACGTGTGTGCGAGAACCACCTCATCGACCCACCACCAGGAGTGATCGCAATGCCTCGTTTCATGGGATTCGTCAGGATGGAGGAGGGCATCGGCATGCCGCCGCAGTCCCTCTTCGACGCGATGGACGTCTACATCGGCGAGCGTGCCGCCAACGGCACGTTCATCGACGGCGGCGGCCTCTACGGCACCGAGGACGCGGTCAACTTCGTCGTCCGCAAGGGCGAGGTCAGCCGCGTGGACGGGCCGTACGCCGAGGCCAAGGAGGTCGTCGGGGGCTGGTCGCTGCTGGAGTACGCCAGCCTCGAGGACGCCGTCGCCGACCAGCAGGCGTTCGCCGAGCTGCACGCGAAGCACTGGCCCGAGGTCACGGTCGTGGCGACCCTGCGCCAGGTCTCCGAGGGCCCGGAAGCCGCGGACGACTGACCGCGACTCACTACGCTGGCCCGGTGCCGGGCCAGCGCGAGGGGGACGACGTCGCCGAGGCGGTGCGTGCCGCGTGGCGGGCCGACTCGGCCCGCCTCGTCGGCGCCCTCACCCGGATCACCCGCGACGTCGAGCTCGCCGCCGACCTCGCCCAGGACGCGCTCGTCGCCGCGCTCGAGCAGTGGCCGGCGTCGGGGGTGCCGGACAACCCGGCCGCGTGGCTGATGACCACCGCCAGGCGCCGCGCCGTCGACCACTTCCGCCGCAGCGACACGCTGCGGCGCAAGGTCGCCGAGCTGGAGGGCGCGCAGCGCCGGGAGGAGGCGGACGTGCCCGACCTCGACGACCAGCTCGACCCCATCGACGACGACGTCCTGCGCCTGGTCTTCCTCTCCTGCCACCCGTCCCTCTCACCGGAGTCGCGGGCCGCCCTCACGCTGCGCCTGGTCGGCGGGCTCACCACGGCGGAGGTCGCACGCGGGTTCCTCGCGAGCGAGACCGCGATGGGCCAGCGCATCTCGCGGGCCAAGCGCACGCTCTCGAGCGGTCCCCTCGACCTCGAGCTGCCGACAGGCGCCGAGCGCACGGCCCGCCTCGACGACGTGATGGCCGTGATCTACCTGATCTTCAACGAGGGCTACACCGCGACGTCCGGCACCGACTGGATGCGGCCCGACATGGCCGCCGAGGCGGTGCGGCTGGCACGGATGCTGGCCGCGCTGGCTCCCGACGAGCCGGAGGTCCACGGCCTGCAGGCGCTCCTGGAGATCCAGGGGTCGCGGACCGCCGCGCGCCTGGACGCCGACGGCTCACCGGTGCTCCTGGAGGCGCAGGACCGCACCCGGTGGGACCGGCTGATGATCCGTCGCGGGCTGGCTGCGCTGCAGCGCGCGGAGGCGCTCGCCGCGCGCGGCACGCCCGTCGGGACCTACGTCATCCAGGCCTCGATCGCCGCCCAGCACGCCCGTGCCCAGCGCGCCGACGACACCGACTGGCGGCGCATCGCCGCTCTCTACGACGTCCTGGCCGAGGCGGCACCGGGGCCCGTCGTCGAGGTCAACCGGGCTGTCGCCCACGGCCGCGCACATGGTGCCGCGGCGGGCCTCGCCGTCCTCGGGGCCGTCGACGTGCACGCGCTGGGCTCCTCGCCGCTCCTCCCGAGCGTGCGCGGTGACCTGCTGGAGCGCGCGGGCCGGCACGCGGAGGCGGCCGCGTCGTTCGACGAGGCCGCCGCGAGCACCCGCAACGAGGGCGAGCGCACGGTCCTGCTCCGACGTGCCGGGGACAACCGCGCGCGGTCGTAGTCGCGACCCACAACCAACGAGCGGTCGGCGGCGTCCCACCGGGGCAACGGCACGCCCGCTCGGCGCCCTCTGGCCCGACCCGACCGCAAGGCCCTCATGTCCCCTCGCTCCCCACACCGCCTCATCGCCGCCGGCGCCCTCGCGCTGGCCCTCCCCTGTTCCCTCCTTGCTGTGTCGGCTCCCGCGGCCACCGCCGCCGGGGTGGACGTGCCGACCAACGTGTCGTCGACCACGAAGGGCATCCAGCGCATCAGGCTGGAGGTCCTGCCCGCGATCGTCCAGCAGGGCGGCCGCGTCGCCAGCCCCGACGCCGCACGAGCAGCGGTGGTCGCCGTCGTACGACCTGTGCGGGCGGGCCGCAAGGTGCAGGTCCAGGTCCGGCGGGACTCGTGGTGGGAGGCCGTCGCGCTGACCCGCCAGGACGGCCGCGGCCGCGCGCAGCTCGCGGCGCCTGTCTCCGAGGACGGCCAGGCACTCACCTACCGCGTCAAGGCGATGGCGGCCGGCGGCCTGCGCGCCTTCAAGAGCCGTCCGGTGAGCACGGAGCGGTGGCTGGCCCCCACCTGGACCGACGAGTTCAGCGGCACGCACCTCGGCCCGGAGTGGAACCACCGGGGGCTGGAGCACCTGAGCGTCAGCCGCCGCACCTGTTCCAAGGGCGACCCGCGCGCGGTCCGCGTCGAGGGCGGCGCGGTGCGGCTCAGCGTCATCACCGACCCGGACGCCACCACGCGGTGCCGCATCCGCGGGCGCGACGCCGCGCCCGGCCGCTACGCCTACCGCCTCAGCGGCCACATCGGCACCCAGGGATCGTTCTCCTTCAAGTACGGCGTCGCTGCCGCGCGGGTGAAGTTCCAGCGTCGACGCGGCCAGCACGGGGCCTTCTGGATGCAGCCGGCCGACGGCATGCACCCGGGCGCCGCCGGCAGCGAGATCGACGTCGCGGAGTACTTCGGCGACCACCATCCCCGCGGCGGGCTGGCCACGTTCGTCCACCGCTACGTCGGGATGCGCCGCGTCTCGACAGGCGGCTGGATCCCCCGCTCGGCCTCCTTCCTCCGGAGCAGGCACGACGGCTGGTCGCGGAACTACCACGTCTTCTCCGTGGAGTGGACGCCCCGCCAGCTCGTCTACCGCATCGACGGCAAGGAGACCGCCCGCGTGGCCCGCGGGGTCTCCGACGTGCGCCAGTTCCCGGTGCTGAGCCTCATCGCCGCCGACTACGAGATCCCGAAGATCCGCGAGCGCCAGCTCCCGCAGCACATGTACGTCGACTGGGTCAGGGTCTGGGAGACCGGGTCCTGAGCGGACGTGGTGGCGCGCACCTTGCCCAGTCACGGTAGGAAGGGAGCATGCGCATCTTCTTCACCGGTGGCAGCGGCAAGGCGGGGCGGCACGTCGCCCCCTACCTCGCTGCGCAGGGCCACCAGGTCACCAACGCCGACCTCGTCCCGCTGGGCCACCCCGACGTCGCCGACCTCCAGGTCGACCTGACCGATGCCGGTCAGGTCTACTCCGCGCTCGCCGGGCTCGCCACCTTCGACGAGCTCGACCTGCCCGAGAAGCCCTCCTACGACGCGGTCGTGCACTTCGCCGCGGTGCCCGCGATCCTGCGCACGGCCGACTCGGCGACGTACGCCACCAACGTGCTCAGCACCTACCACGTGCTGGAGGCAGCGACCCGCCTCGGCATCGGCAAGGTCGTCTTCGCCTCCTCGGAGACGACCTACGGCGTCTGCTTCGCCCAGGGCGAGCGCAAGCCGCTCTACGTCCCGGTCGACGAGGAGCACCCCACCGTGCCGGAGGACTCCTACGCGATGTCCAAGGTTGCCAACGAGGTGACCGCCCGGTCGTTCCAGGCGCGCTCCGGCACCGACGTCTACGGACTGCGCATCAACAACGTCATCGAGCCGCACGAGTACGCCGAGATGTTCCCGGCCTTCCTCGACGACCCGTCGCTGCGGCGCCGCAACATCTTTGCCTACATCGACGTGCGCGACCTGGGCCAGATGGTGCAGCGGTGCCTCGAGACCGACGGGCTCGGCTACGAGGTCTTCAACGTGGCGAACGCTGACATGTCGGTCGCCGCCACCACCTCGGAGGTCGTGGAGTGCTTTTACGACGGCGTGGAGGTGCGCCGCGAGATGGGTCGCGACGAGACGTTCTACGCCATCGACAAGGCGCGCGAGCTGGTCGGATTCGACCCGCAGCACTCGTGGCGCGAGGTCCTCGACGACCCGCGGTCCTAGCAGGTGGGTGCGGGCCCGAGCGAGGGCGCGGGCCGCTCTGCGGAATTTCCGGCCGGGGTGCATCCAGTGACGGACCTCACGCGGAGAGGGTGGTAACGGGTGGACCACCACCCACCGAGAGAAGGATCCGTCACATGAAGCGCATTCTCGTCGCAGTCGCCGTCGCCGCCCTCTCCACCGTTGGCCTCGCTGGCACCGCCTCCGCCGCCCCCGCCGACGCCGCCTGCTTCGGTCAGGTGCACAGGACCGTCAACAGCGGCGGCGTGCCCGGGTTCGACAACGTCGGCCAGCTCGTCCAGGCCCTCGGTGGCGGCCAGGCGAAGAACACGCTCGCCGGCAGCCTCTGCGAGTAGCTCGTCCGCCCCACGAACGGCGGCCCGGATCCCGGATCCGGGCCGCCGTTCGCATCAGCGCAGCACCAAGGCGCAGTACCAAGGCGTGAGATTGCACCGAACCGCAGCGCTTTCGCTCGTCCCGGGGCCCAGACTGCAGGCGGAAGCGACGGTACCTCGGGTATTGGGGGCGCGGCTTCCGGTCTGAGCCGCTCATGGTCACGCACCCTGGGCGGCTTCGTCCGTCGGGCTTCCCCCAGCCGAGCGCCGCGAAGCCGGAGGACGACGGATGTGACCCAGCCCTGCGGTCCTGGCACCGAGCCCGGACATCCGGTGCGCCCGACCGGTGCGCGAGGCGTCCAGCCCTCGGGGCGGGGCGGTTGTCGTACGCCGGTGACAGACTGCAACCCATGACCGCCCTCGACCGCTTCAGCGCGCCCACGCGTGCGTGGTTCGAGGCGTCGTTCGCAGGGCCGACCCCCGCGCAGGAGGGTGCCTGGTCGAGCATCGCCGAGGGCAGGCACGCCCTCGTGGTCGCGCCCACCGGCAGCGGCAAGACGCTGAGTGCGTTCCTCCACGCCATCGACCGCCTACTGAGCTCCGAGCGTCCCGACGACAAGTCGAGACGCACCCGCGTGCTCTACATCTCCCCGCTCAAGGCGCTCGGCGTCGACGTCGAGCGCAACCTGCGCGCTCCCCTCACCGGCATCCGCAACACCGCCGAGCGGCTCGAGACCGTGGTGCCCGAGGTGACGGTCGGGCTCCGCTCGGGCGACACCAGTCCCGCTGACCGGCGCAAGCTCGGCACCACGCCGCCCGACATCCTCATCACCACGCCCGAGTCGCTCTTCCTGATGCTCACCAGCCAGGCGCGCGAGACGCTCCGCGGCGTCGACACGATCATCATCGACGAGGTCCACGCGGTCGCCGGCACCAAGCGCGGCGCCCACCTCGCGATCAGCCTCGAGCGCCTCGACGCGATGCTCGAGCGCCCCGCCCAGCGCATCGGCCTGAGCGCGACGGTCCGCCCGCTGGACGAGGTGGCCCGCTTCCTCGGCGGCACCCAGCCGGTCGAGATCGTCTCCCCGCCCAGCACCAAGGAGTGGGACCTGCGCGTCGTCGTGCCCGTCGAGGACATGACGATGCCGGGCGACTACGACGAGGACTCCGGGGACCCGGGTCGCGCCACGAGCATCTGGCCCCACGTCGAGGAGCACGTCGTCGACCTGGTCGAGCAGCACCGCTCGACCATCGTCTTCGCCAACTCCCGCCGCCTCGCCGAGCGCCTCACCGCCCGGCTCAACGAGATCGCCACCGAGCGAGCCGAGGCGCGCGCGGGCGGGGAGGGCGGCGAGGTCCGGGACGAGGCGACGCGACCGCCGGCACAGGTCATGGCGCAGTCGGGGCAGAGCAGCGGCGCGGGCACGATCATCGCCAAGGCCCACCACGGCTCGGTGTCGAAGGAGCAGCGCGCGGTCATCGAGGACGACCTCAAGCGCGGTCGCCTGCCCGCGGTGGTGGCGACCAGCAGCCTCGAGCTCGGCATCGACATGGGCTCGGTCGACCTCGTCGTCCAGATCGAGTCGCCGCCCAGCGTCGCCAGCGCGCTGCAGCGCGTGGGCCGGGCCGGCCACCAGGTCGGCGAGGTCAGCCGCGGCGTCCTGTTCCCCAAGCACCGCGGCGACCTGGCGCAGACGGCCGTGTCGGTGGAGCGCATGCGCAGCGGCGCCATCGAGAAGCTCTCGGTGCCGGCCAACCCGCTCGACGTACTCGCCCAGCAGGTGGTGGCGATGCTCGCGATGGACGAGTGGGACGTCGACGAGATGTACGCCCTGATGTCGCGCGCCGCCTCCTACTCCCAGCTCCCGCGCACCGCCTTCGACGCCACGCTCGACCTGCTCAGCGGCCGCTACCCCAGCGACGAGTTCGCCGAGCTGCGCCCCCGCATCGTGTGGGACCGCGTCACCGGCACCCTCAGCGGGCGTCCGGGCGCGCAGCGGCTGGCGGTCACCAGCGGCGGCACGATCCCCGACCGCGGCCTGTTCGGCGTGTTCCTGGTCGGTGAGAAGGCCAGCCGCGTCGGCGAGCTCGACGAGGAGATGGTCTACGAGTCACGCGTCGGCGACGTGTTCGCCCTCGGCGCCACCAGCTGGCGCATCGAGGACATCACCCACGACCGGGTGCTCGTCACCCCGGCGCCGGGGATCCCCGGGAGGCTGCCGTTCTGGAAGGGCGACGCCCTCGGGCGACCTGCCGAGCTCGGTGCCGCTGTGGGTGCGTTCACCCGCGAGCTCGCCGCACTGCCGCCGGCCCAGGCCATCGCCACCGTGCGCGAGCGCGGGCTCGACACCAACGCCGCCACCAACCTCGTCACCTACCTCGGCGAGCAGCGCGAGGCCACGCAGGTGGTGCCCCACGACACCCAGGTGCTCGTCGAGCGCTTCCGCGACGAGCTCGGCGACTGGCGCCTGGTCGTCCACTCCCCCTACGGCACGCCGGTCCACGCGCCGTGGGCGCTGGCCATCAACGCCCGGCTGCGCGAGCGCTTCGACGTCGACGGCCAGGCGGTGGCCTCCGACGACGGCATCGTGATCCGCATCCCCGACACCGACGCCGAGCCGCCCACCGGCGAGATCATCGTCTTCGAGCCCGAGGAGATCGAGCAGCTCGTCACCCAGGAGGTCGGCGGCTCGGCGCTGTTCGCCAGCCGGTTCCGCGAGTGCGCGGCCCGCGCCCTGCTCCTCCCCCGGCGCGACCCCGGGCGCCGCAGCCCGCTGTGGCAGCAGCGCCAGCGCAGCGCGCAGCTGCTCGAGGTCGCCTCGAAGTACCCTGCCTTCCCGATCGTGCTCGAAGCCGTGCGCGAGTGTCTCCAGGACGTCTACGACCTGCCGGCGCTCGTCACCCTGCTGGGTCGCGTGCAGCGCCGCGAGGTGACGGTCGTCGACGTGGCCACCACCTCGCCCAGCCCCTTCGCCCGCAGCCTGCTCTTCGGCTACGTCGCCCAGTTCGTCTACGAGGGCGACTCCCCCATCGCCGAGCGCCGCGCCGCCGCGCTGTCGCTCGACCAGGGCCTGCTCGCGGAGCTCCTCGGCCGCGCCGAGCTGCGCGAGCTCCTCGACCCGGAGGTGCTCGCCGAGGTCGAGGCCGAGCTCCAGTGGCTCGCCGACGAGCGGCGTGCCCGCAGCGCCGAGTCCGTGGCCGACCTCCTGCGGCTGGTGGGCCCGCTGTCCACCGACGAGATCCGCGCGCGGGCGGTCGACGGGTCCGACGTCGAGGCCTGGCTGAGCCTGCTGGCCGACGCGCGCCGCGTGGTGCAGGTGCGGATGGCCGGCGAGGACCGCTGGACCGCGATCGAGGACATCGGCCGCCTGCGCGACGGGCTGGGCGTGCCAGTGCCGGTCGGCACGCCCGACGCCTTCCTCGAGCTGCCCGAGGACCCGCTCGGTGACCTGGTGTCGCGCTACGCCCGCAGTCACGGCCCCTTCACGACCGCAGAGGTCGCCAGCCGCCTGGGGCTCGGCGAGGCCGTCGCCCGCCAGACCCTCCAGCGCCTGGCCCACCGCGGGCGCGTGCTCGACGGCGAGTTCCGCCCCTCCGGCTCCGGCACCGAGTGGTGCGACGCCGAGGTGCTGCGCAAGCTGCGCCGGCGCTCGCTCGCCCGGCTGCGCCAGGAGATCGAGCCGGTCAGCCACGACGCCGTGGCTCGGTTCCTCCCTGCCTGGCAGCGCGTGGGCGGCGGCCTGCGCGGCATCGACGGGGTGGTCGCCGCGATCGACCAGCTCGCCGGCTGCCCGGTGCCCGCGAGCGCTCTCGAGCCGCTGGTGCTCGCCGCTCGCGTGCGCGACTACGAGCCGTCCATGCTCGACGAGCTCACCGCCTCGGGCGAGGTCATCTGGACCGGCCACGCCCCGCTGCCCGGCAGCGACGGCTGGGTCAGCCTCCACCTCGCCGACCAGTCCCACCTCACGCTGCCCGAGGTCGAGGGCGACGAGCCCACCGGTCTGCAGCGCGCCGTCCTCGACCTGCTCGACGGCGGCGGTGCCTGGTTCTTCCGCCAGCTGGCGGACCGGGTGGGCTCGACCAGCGACCCCGAGCTGTCGGCAGCCCTGTGGGAGCTGGTGTGGCGCGGCCTGGTCACCAACGACACCCTCACCCCGCTGCGCGCGCTGGTCCGCAGCGGCACGCCCTCGCACCGCACCCGGCGTACGCCGCCGCGCATGGGCCGCACGACCGGTGGCCGCATGCCGGCGCGCACCGGTCCCCCCGAGACCGCCGGCCGCTGGGCGCTGCTCCCCCAGCGCGACGGTGACCCCACCCGGCGCGCGCACGCCCGTGCCGAGCACCTGCTCGAGCGCCACGGCGTCGTCACCCGCGGCGCGGTCATGAGCGAGCGGGTGGCCGGCGGCTTCGCCGGCGTCTACAAGGTGCTGAGCGCGTTCGAGGACTCCGGGCGGTGCCGGCGCGGCTACTTCATCGAGGGCCTGGGCGCCGCGCAGTTCGGCAGCGCGGGCGCGATCGACCGCCTGCGCACCTTCGCCGAGCCCGACAGCGCCACCTCGGGCGCGAAGCCGGTGGTGGTCGCGCTGGCCGCGACCGACCCCGCCAACGCCTTCGGCGCGGCGCTGCCGTGGCCCGACCCCGTCGATGCCGACCGGGCCGGGCACCGTCCGGGTCGCAAGGCCGGCGCGCTGGTCGTCACGGTCGACGGCGCACTGACGGTCTACGTCGAGCGCGGGGGTCGCACGCTGCTCACCTGGGACGACGACGTGGACGTGCTGACGCCCGCGATGTCCGCGCTGGCCGACGCCGCCCGACGCGGCGCGCTCGGGCGGCTCACCGTCGAGAAGGCCGACGGGCAGGCGCTCATCGGCAGTGGCGGCGAGACCCCCGTGCGGCTCGCACTCTCCGCGGCCGGCTTCGTCGCGACCCCGAAGGGACTGAGGCTGCGTGCCTGAGGGCGACACCGTCTACCGCGCCGCGGCCAAGCTCGACCGCGCCCTCACGGGGCACCGGTTGACGCTCACCGACTTCCGCGTGCCGGGCTACGCCACCTGGGACCTCACCGGCGGCACGGTCATCCGCACCCTGGCGCGGGGCAAGCACCTGCTCACCCGCATCGACGCCGACCGGGCCTGGACGCTCCACACCCACCTCAAGATGGAGGGCTCGTGGCACGTCTACCCCGAGGGCGAGAAGTGGCGGCGGCCCGCCGACCAGGTCCGGGTCGTGCTCGGCATCGAGGCCCGCAAGGCGGTGGGGTTCTCGCTCGGCATCGTGGAGATCGTGCCCCGCCACGACGAGGCCGCGCTCGTGGCGCACCTCGGGCCGGACCTGCTCGGCCCGGACTGGGACGAGGAGCGCGCGCTGGTCAACCTGCGCAGCGAGCCGGCGAGGCCGATCAACCAGGCGCTGCTCGACCAGCGCAACCTCGCCGGGGTCGGCAACATGTACATGGCCGAGCTCTGCTTCACCAGCGGCGTCCACCCCGCCACCCCGCTCGCCGAGGTGCGCGACCTGCCCCGCCTGGTGCGCCGGGCCAAGCAGATGCTCGAGGTCAACAAGGAGCGGGCGATCCAGACCACGACGGGCGACCTGCGACCGCGCGAGCGCATGTGGGTCTACCGACGCGACACCTCGCCGTGCCGCCGCTGCGGCACCACGATCCGGGTCGACATGCTGGGCGAACCGGGCCGCGAGCGGGCGACGTACTGGTGTCCGAGCTGCCAGCCGGCAGCGTCCTGACGGAGCAGGTCCCCCGACGGCTCAGGCGGCGGAGGCGACGACGTCGCCGGAGCGGCGCACGGACGCGATGGGCGTGCTCACCACGACCTCGAGCGCAGCCTCCTCGACGGCGACCGCGTCGGCCACGTCGCGCAGCACGTCGGACAGCGGCAGGTCCATGGCCTGGCACAGCGACGACAGCAGCTCCGACGACGCCTCCTTCTGCCCGCGCTCGATCTCGGAGATGTAGCCCAGGCTGACCCGGGCCTCCGCGGAGAGCTCCCGCAGGGTCATCCCGCGCTGCATCCGGGCACCGCGCAGCACGTCGCCGAGCAGTCGTCGGAAGAGCACCATGCGCGAGTCCTTCGTCCGGTCGAGGGGATGTCGTCTGCCCCAACGCTACCGGAGGGCCCCTTCTTCCCGCAGGAGGTCCTCCAGGAGCGCCAGCACCGCCTCGCACGTCGCCTCCCGGATCGCGACCCGGTCGCCGGCCAGTGCCAGCAGCCGCGCGTGCGCCCCGGCGGGCCCGGCGACGGCGATCCAGACCGTCCCGACCGCCCGCCCCTCCTGCTCGTCGGGACCTGCGACCCCTGTGGTGGCGAGCCCCCAGGTCGCCGCGAGCCGGGCGCCGACACCACGTGCCATCGCAAGCGCACACTGCTGCGAGACCACGCCGTGCTCGGCGACGAGGTCGGCGGGCACGTCGAGGGCCGAGACCTTGACCCGCGTGGCGTAGGACACGACCCCGCCGACGAAGCTCCGTGATGCGCCGGGCACGTCGGTCAGCCGTGCGGCGAGCAGGCCGCCCGTGAGCGACTCTGCCGTCGCGAGCGTCTCGCCACGCGCGGCGAGCGCCTCGAGCACGCGCGCCGCGACCTCCTGCTCCCACACGTCGGCGACACTAGCCGCATGGCACTCCCCATCGAGGACTACGCCCTCATCGGCGACCGTGGCACGGCGGCCCTGGTCGGCAAGGACGGGTCGATCGACTGGCTCTGCCTGCCGCGCTTCGACTCCCCCGCCTGCTTCGCCGCCCTCCTCGGCACCGAGGAGCACGGCCGCTGGCTGCTCGCCCCGGCCGAGGAGGTGGTGAGCACCCGTCGTCGCTACGTCGACGGGACCGCGCTGCTGGAGACCACCTTCACCACCGCCGACGGCGAGGTCGTCCTGCTCGACGTGATGCCGACCGGCGACGGGCGCGCCGACGTCGTACGACGCCTCACCTGCACCCGCGGGTCGGTGCGGATCCGGCACGACTGGGTGGTGCGCACCGACTACGGGCGGATCCGTCCGTGGGTGCGCCACGAGCAGGCGCACGACGAGGACGTCATCGTCGCGGTCGCGGGCCCGGACATGTTCGTGCTGCGCGGGCCGCGCCTGCCCCGCGGGCACGAGGGGCACCACCGCGACGAGTTCGAGCTCGAGGCGGGCGAGACGATGACGTTCTCCACCAGCTGGTCGCCATCGTGGAGCGAGGTGCCTGCGCCGTTGGGGATCGGCGAGCGGATCCGGGCCACGACCGACCACCAGCGGCGGTGGTCGCAGCGCTCCCCGCGCGACGTGCCGCACGCCGACCTCGTGCAGCGCAGCCTGCTGACCCTGATGCTGATGACCCACGCCGAGACCGGCGGAATCGTCGCAGCCCCCACCACGTCGCTCCCCGAGGACTTCGGCGGGGAGCGCAACTGGGACTACCGGTTCTGCTGGCTGCGCGACGCAGCGCTGACCCTCGAGTCGCTGCTCGGCGCCGGGTACGAGACCGAGGCGCTGCGCTGGCGCAGCTGGCTGTTGCGTGCGGTCGCGGGCGACCCGGCCGACCTCCAGATCATGTACACCGTCGACGGCGGGCGCCGGCTGCCCGAGGTCGAGCTGCCGCACCTGCCCGGCTATGCCGGGAGCACGCCCGTGCGCATCGGCAACGGCGCGGCCTGCCAGCGGCAGAACGACGTGCTGGGCGAGGTGATGAGCGCCCTCGAGCTCGCCCGGCAGGCGGGCCTGAGCGAGAACGCCAACTCGTGGGCGCTCCAGCGTGCGCTGGTCGACGAGCTGGCCGAGCACTGGGACGAGCCCGACAACGGCCTGTGGGAGATCCGTGGCCCCCAGCGGCACTTCACGCACTCGCGGGTCATGGTGTGGGTCGCCTTCGACCGCGCCGTGCGCGCCGTCGAGGAGCACGGCCTCCCGGGCCCGGTGGAGCACTGGCGAGCCCTGCGCGACCGGGTGCGCGAGGAGGTGCTCGACAAGGGCTTCGACGCCGAGCGTGGGACCTTCACCCAGCACTACGACACCCGCGAGGTGGACGCCTCGCTGCTCATGATCGGGCTGGTCGGCTTCCTGCCGCCCGACGACCCGCGGGTCCTCGGCACGATCGACGCCGTGATGACCGACCTGCTGCGCGACGGCCTGCTCCTGCGCTACCGCACCGTGACCGGGGTCGACGGCCTGAGCGGTGACGAGCACCCGTTCCTCGCGTGCTCGTTCTGGCTGGTCTCCGCGCTCGCGGCCGCCGGACGGCGTGAGGAGGCCGCACGGCTGATGGACGGGCTGTGCGCACTGGCCAACGACGTCGGCCTGCTCTCGGAGGAGTACGACGCCGCGCACGCGCGGATGGCCGGCAACTTCCCCCAGGCCTTCAGCCACCTCGCGCTGGTGCAGGCCGCGCTCTCGTTGCGGTGACCTGACACCTGACACCTGGACGGCAGGAGGCCCGGCCATCGCGGACGATGACCGGGCCTCCCGGAGCTGCTGGGTGCCGTGGATCAGCTGCGGTGCACCTTGAGGGTGAGGACCTCACGCACGTTGCGGACCTTGCGGCTGCCGACGTACTTCACCACGACGCGCTTCTTGCCCGTCTTGGCGAAGCTGTCGAGACGCACGAACGCGCGACCCTCCTTCAGCTTGACGGTGTACTTCTTGCCGCCGGCCTTGACGATGACCTTGCCCGTGACCTTGGCGATGCCGAGGGCCGAGGCCTTGATCTTCACACGGGTGCGGGTCTCGCCCGCGACGATGCGCTCGGGCTTGGTGCGCACCTTGAGGATGCCCAGCGCCTTGCGCACGTCGATCGGCAGCGAGAACGTCGTGCCGGTCGTCGGCCCCGTGAACGACATCAGCTGCTTGCCCGTGCGGGTCTTGCCCTTGAGCTTCACCGAGACCGCGCTGGTGCCGTAGTCGTCGAACGGCGCCGTGCCGATCGTGTTGTCGACCGGCGTCGGCGCGAGGGACTTCTCGCCGACCTTGACGTTGAGCAGCGCGTCCTTCGCGTCACCCGGGGCGGTCATCGCGAGCGACGACAGCGACAGCTTGACGTCCTGGCCGAGGCGGTAGAAGCGCGGCGCCGTGGCGGGCCAGGTGGCCCCCACGAAGTGCTGCTTCGCGTCGACCGGGAGCGGCGTGGTCTTGGCCTTGGCAGCCATGTAGTCGACCATCGCCTGCAGGTCGACCTTGCCGGTGTCGCGCTTGGCCGTCCCGGCGTTGAACCCGCGGAAGTTGTCGCCGCCGGTGGCGAGGAAGGAGTTCACCGTCACCGAGTACGACGTCGCCGGCTCGATCGCCTTGCCGTTGAGCCACATGCTGGTGACCCGGTTGCCCTCGGGGCGGCTCGCGTCGTACGTGGCGAAGAACCCCTGGGAGGTGCCCAGGCGCAGGAACGGCCGGGACGGGACGCCGCCCTTGTCGTCGCGCTGCCACTGCTGCTCGAGGACCGTCTTGATCTGCGCGCCGGTCATCTTCATGTTGACCAGGGTGTTGGCGAAGGGCTGCACGACGGCTGCCTGCTTGTAGGTCAGTGTGGCGGGGTAGCCGGCCGTGTTGTTGCCGACCATGTCCTGGCGCAGACCGCCGGGGTTCATGAAGGCGATCTGGGCCGCACCGGCCTCGGGCGTGCTGGTCGCCCAGCGCTGCACCTCGGCCACGAGGTTGCCCAGGGTGGACTCGCCACCGCGGTTCTCGGTGGTGCCGTTGGCGAGGTAGGCGCGACGGAAGCCGCCACCCAGCTTGCCGAGCTCGACCGAACCGAGCACGTCGGACTTCGTCACAGCCGCGTCCACGATGGCCTTGACGTCGTTGAACGCCGAGGTCGCCGCGGGGGCGGTCAGGACGACGTCCTTCGCCTTGACGATCTTCTGGTCGAGCACCGTCACCGCGTCGGTGACGGGGTCGACGCTGAGGACCAGCTGGTTGAGGTTCGTGCCGTACTGACCGGCCGAGACCACCGGGCGACCCAGGGTGTCGGCGTTGGGGTCGGTGTGGTTGTAGGCCAGGTGCGTGTGGCCGGAGATGATCGCGCTGACCTTCGGGCTGACCCCAGCGACGATCTGGGCGAAGGCCGACCCGTCGCTCAGCGACGAGGCGCTGGTCGTGGCCGCGCCCTCGTGCACCAGCATGATGACGACGTCGGCGCCGTCGGCCTTGAGCTGGTCTGCGCCCTCGTTGACCTCGCGAACGATGGGCTGGATGCTGAGGTCGGCGATGCCGCTCGGGCTCACCAGCGACGGGAGGTCCTCGGTGACCGCGCCCACGAAGCCCACCTTGACCCCGCCAGCGGTGGTCGTCATCCAGGTGGCGCCGTTGGAGACGTCGGTGGGGTCGGGCGTGGTGGCGGTGATGTCGGGGAGCGCGGGGCTGTCGTCGGACTTCTTGCGGACGTTGGCGGCGATGTACTGCCACTTCGCGCCGCCCTCGGGGTTGGCCGCGGACTCCGGCTTCATGACCCGGTTGACCAGGTCGCCGTATCCGGCGTCGAACTCGTGGTTGCCGGCCGCCGACACGTCGAGGCCCGCTCGGTTGAGGGCGTCGAGGGTGGGCTTGTCGTGCTGGATGAACGACTCGAAGGTCGAGGCGCCGATGAGGTCGCCGGCCGCCGCGAAGACGGTGTTGGGGTTCGTGGACTCCAGCTGCGCGACAGCTCCGGCGAACTGGGCCGCGCCGGCCTCGTCGCCGTTGGCCAGCAGACGCCCGTGGAAGTCGTTGGTCCCGAGGATCTGGATGGTGACAGGGGCTGCGTGAGCCGGCGCCGTCGTGCTGAGCACGGCGAGGGGGGCTGCGACGAGTCCTGTCAGCGTGGTCGCGAGAGCGAGTCTGCGACCGGGTCGTGATGCTGACACGAGGTGCCTCTTTCGAAAGGTGGATGTGTGTGAGTCAACTCACCCTAACCCGGTACGAGGACCGGGCGGGGCGAGTCGAGGAGGACCTCAGCGACGTGCAGTCCGGAACCCCGATCGGGGATGTCCGGGCCGCACGTGCGCCGAGGGTCAGCGTCGCTCGATCAGCGGCGCTTGACCTTGATGCGGACCGTTGTCCGCGCAACCTGGGTGGTGGCATCGCCAAGGTAGGCGACCTTTGCCCGATAGACACGCGGCTTGATGAACTTCTTCAACCTCACCACGGCCCTGCCGTCCACCAGACGTGCCTGGTAGACGTGGCCACCAACCCGGATCTTGACCTTGCCGGTCGGGGTGAAGCCCTCCGCGGCGACGGTGACGACGACCCGGGCACGGGTCTTCCCGGCCACGACCCGCTTCGGCTTCACCGTGGCCTTGATCGTCGCCATGGCCTTGACGACCACCGCGGTCACCGCCCCGGTAGACGGCTTGTGGGCGCTGTCACCGGGGTAAGTGAGCGTCAGCACGTGCGAGCCGACAGGCAGCGATTTCGCCGGGAGGGTCACCGTGCCCTGGCCCGAGGCCAGCACGACGGAGCCCAGGACGTCGACGCCCCTCGAGACCGTCACGGTGCCAGTGGCCGAGGCCGGGACGACCTTCACCGACACCGCGCCCGCGGTTCCGTAAGTGATCGTCCCGACAGTACCGGTGACGGTCGTGTCGACCGCTCCGGGGGCCGACGGCGCGCCGGTGTTGATGCCGACGATCTCCGGGCTGTGGTCGGAGGACCGGAACGGGTTTGCGGTGTAGAGGTCGGTCGCGTTGGAGTTGAAGCGCGAGTACTCGTAGTAGACCGACTCGTAGCCGTTGATGTCCCACACGTCGACCGCGTTGACGTCGGCCAGGGCCGCGTCGTTGGCCAGCACGTGGTCCAGCGAGCCGATCTGCCCGTCGAAGTTGTAGGTCTCCTCGTCGGGGTTGCTGCTCGAGTCCAGGCTGGTGTAGCCCGCCGCCTCGAGGACCTGGATCGGGTCCTCCTGCGAGTAGGCGTTGAAGTCGCCGGCGAGGAAGACGCGCGAGATGCCCCGCTGGGTCTTGAAGTCGTTGGCGAACGTCACCAGGCGCTGGGCCTGCAGGACGCGGCGGTCGTTGGCGTTGCCCTGACCGTCGGGGTCCGGGGTGCCGGAGCCCTTGGACTTGAAGTGGTTCACGATGACCGCGAACGCGCGGTTGTCGGGGGTGCCGACCTTCTTGAAGGCCTGGGCGAGCGGCTCGCGGGCGTCCTCGAAGTCACCACCCGTCGACGACTGCGTGCTGAGCACGACCGACTCGCCCACCAGCGCCACGTTGGCGGGCTGGTAGATGAAGCCGCTGCGGATCACGTCCTGGTCGGCGAGGGCCGGCAGGTTCGCGGCGGAGGGCGACGGGGCGAAGGCCCACGTGCCCGCACCGGCGTCGGCGTTGAGCGCCTCGACCAGCTTGGTGATCGCGAAGTCGCGGTTCTTGCCGAACTTCACCGAGTTCTCGAGCTCCTCGAGGGAGACGATGTCGGCGTCGGCGGTGTTGATCGCCGCGACGATCTTGTCGCGCTGGCGCTGGAGGTTGGCGTCGTTGGCCGCGCCCCGGGGACCGTTGGGGTTGCACGAGTTGTTGGTGATGTTGTTGCCGTCGCGGTCACGGAAGTAGGTGCAGGTGCCGAGACCGGACGTCACGAACTCCTCGCCCGTGGTGGGGAAGAAGTTCAGCACGTTGAACGTCGCCAGCTTCACGTCGCCGCCCACGTTCTGCGGGGCTGCGGGGCGGGTCTGGGTGAAGTCGATCGCGCCGGTCGAGTCACCGACGACCTGGGTCTGCGGGAGGATCCGCCACGCGTTGAAGCCGAAGGTGAAGATCACCGGCTTGGGGAACGTGATGGCCGAGCCGACGCGCGGGTTGCGGGTCTTGGTGAACCACGGGAACGGGTCGTTCTGGTGCTGGGTGGTGGAGTACGTCCAGCTGGAGCCGTCGTCGAGGATGATCCGCTTGGCCGCGTTGTACTTCTTGCGCTCGTTGACCAGAGCGGTGGCCTGGGCGTCGATGACCTCGGTCGGGGCGACCAGCGGCTTGGTGCTGTTGGCCACCACGCCGATCTCGCCGCGGAACGACCCCGAGTTGGTGCCGTCGTTGTAGGCCGGGCCGCCGTCGTAGACGTCGCTGGCGGTCCAAGGAGCGGTGGGCTGGAACAGCTCACCCTCGGCGACCTCGC
Organism: Nocardioides sp. Soil774; assembly: GCF_001428125.1. Classification (GTDB taxonomy): domain Bacteria; phylum Actinomycetota; class Actinomycetes; order Propionibacteriales; family Nocardioidaceae; genus Nocardioides. The sequence continues at coordinate 366,635 of NZ_LMSM01000005.1, forward strand.
GGGCCACGTCGTACTCGGCCTGGGTCGGGCACGCGGTGCCCGGCAGCTCGCAGTCGGTGCCGGGGATGACCGTCTTGGGGGTCACGGTGCCGAGCGAGGGCGAGACCGGGGTGACACCGGCGTCGGTCGCGGTGATCTGCGTGGCACCCGAGAACTCGTTGGCCTGGCCGCTCACCTGGACCGAGTCGCCGATGGCGGGGTAGGTGGTGAAGCCGCTCGTGCCGCCGTAGACGAAGATCGCGTCGGAGGCGTCAGGCGTGTCGGCACCCGGGGTCTGGATGTAGAAGCCGTTGAGGCCACCCGTCGGGTACGACGCCGTGACGACGCCCTGCGTCTTGACGTTCTGTCCCGCGACCGGGCTCGTGGCGCCAGTGCCCTGGATCTGGGCGATCGGGATGACCGCGGCGGCGGGGTTGACCGTCCACACGAAGGACTTGGAGTCCGTGGCGCCGCCGTTGTCGGTCACCGAGACGGTGACCGACGGGGCCTCAGCGGTGGTCGGGGTGCCGGTGATCTCGTTCGAACCCGCAGCCAGCGTGAGCCCGGCCGGGAGGCCGGTGGCGCTGAAGGTGTAGGGCGAGGTGCCGCCACCCGCGGTCAGCGTGAGCGGCGCGATCGGCGTACCCACCGTGCTCGTCTGGGGACCCGGGTTGGTCAGCGCGAGGGCCGACGTGCCGCCAGCGGCAGTCACGGAGACGTCGTCGATGCCGACCCACTCATCCGAGCCACTGGCGTTGGAGGTGATGACTCGCACGAACACGCTGGACTGGTTGTTGACCGCGGCCGGGAGGGCGACGCTGCGGGCAGTGACCTGCGTTGCTGCGTTGGCGGTGGTGGCGTCGGCGATGTAGCCGTCGGGGAGGTTGGTGTACGAGCCCGACGCACCCACCCTGTACTGGACTGCGATCTGCTGCGCCGCGTTGTCCGCGGAGCCGTCGAGATCGCGGGCGTTGAAGGCGAAGGTGACGTTCGACTGTCCCGTCAGGTCCAGGTTGAACGCAACGTAGGGGGCGTCGGCGGTGCCGCTTCCCTGGAGCGCGATCGACGGGTCAGCGATGCCATCGAACTCGGCGACGCCGCCGCCCGTGTTGGTGTTGGGTGTCGCCTGGTTGGCGATGACGTCGGTGTCGTTCGCAACGGCGCTCTCGGTGAGCAAGGTCTGCGGGTCGACCCCCGTGCTCAGGGTGGTGATGTCCTGACCGAGGTAACCCTGCACACCCGTCACGCCCGACCAGCTGTCGTTGGCGGTGATGGCAGCGGCGTTGGACCACGCCTGCGTGTAGGGGAAGGCAGCGATCTTGGTCGTTACGTCGGCATTCGCGGGTGCGGCTGCGAGGGGGGTCAGTCCGGCCGCCAAGAGGGCCAGACCTGCTCCAGCCGCGATACGACGCGGCGATGGGAGCGCGGGTGTGCGCATATTTTCTCCGGGATTCGTGATGATGCGAGTGATGGTGCACCGCATCCTCACCCACGAAGTCCCGGAAAACGTTCCCTTGTGGCGAACCATTTCCTGCGAGTGTTGCCAAAAGTTCACTGCTGGATTTGTCGAGGTGTGACCTGCGTCTCACGCAGGGCGCGGGTGGCGCTGCTTGCGCACCTCACGCACGAACTCCCACCCCGACCACATGGTCATCACGACCGCACCGGCGAGCATGACCTGGCTGGCGTAGAAGAGCACCTCGCCCAGCGGTCCGGGCCAGAAGTCGAAGGCGCCGCCGTGCGCCTGCTCGTCGGTCCAGCCGTGCGGGAGCGGCCAGGTCAGGCCGGCCAGGGCGAAGGCCTGGAGGACGGTCTTGACCTTCCCGCTCCACGCGGCCGGGATGACCACCTGCTTGAGCACCGACAGGCGCAGCAGCGTCACGCTCCACTCGCGGAGCAGCACGACGACCGTCACCCACCACCAGATGTCCCCGACGAGCGAGAGACCGATGAAGGCCATCCCGGTGATCGCCTTGTCGGCGATGGGGTCGGCGATCTTGCCGAAGTCGGTGACCAGGTTGTGCTTGCGCGCCAGGTCGCCGTCGATCTTGTCGGTGACCATGGCGACCGCGAAGATCGCGAACGCCACCCACCGCCAGGTCGCGGAGTCGCCACCGTCCTGCAGGAGCGCCCAGGCGAAGAACGGCACCAGCACGATCCGCAGGACCGTCAGCACGTTGGCGATGTTGAGGTTGGAGACCTGCGGGGCCTCGGTGCTCGCGGGCTCGGTCATCGGGTGGCTCCGTCCACTCGGGCGATCAGGTCGACGCCGTCGGTGGCGACCACGGTCGCCGTCAGCAGGTCACCGACCCGGGCGTCGTCGGCGTCGGTGAGCAGCGTCGTGCCGTCGACCTCCGGCCCCTGGTGCGCGGCGCGGCCCTCGACGGTGCCGTCCTCCTCGTCGATGCCCTCGACGAGCACCACGACCTCCTCGCCGATGCGCTCCTCGGCGCGCTGGGCGTTGAGCTCCTCGACGAGCGCGGTGACGTGCTCGGTGCGGGCGCGGATCTCGTCGTCGTCGAGCTTGAGGTCGTCGGCGAAGCCCGCAGCCTCCGTGCCGTCCTCGTCGGAGTAGCCGAAGACGCCGGTGACGTCCATGCGGGCCGCGACCAGGAAGTCGCACAGGGTCTGCAGGTCGTCCTCGGTCTCACCGGGGAAGCCGACGATCACGTTGGCCCGTACGCCGGCCTGCGGGGCCAGCGCCCGGACCTGGTCGAGCAGGCCGAGGAAGCTCTCCGGGTCGCCGAAGCGACGCATCCGGCGCAGCACCGAGGCGCTGGCGTGCTGGAAGGAGAGGTCGAAGTAGGGCACCACGCCCGGGGTCGAGGCGATGGCCTCGATCAGGCCGGGGCGGGTCTCCGCAGGCTGGAGGTAGGAGACGCGCACGCGCTCGACGCCGTCGATGCCGGACAGCTCGGGCAGCAGGGTCTCGAGCAGCCGCAGGTCGCCGAGGTCCTTGCCGTAGGACGTGGAGTTCTCGCTGACGAGGAAGAGCTCCTTGACGCCCTGGGTCGCCAGCCACTGCGCCTCCTGGAGCACGTCGCTCGGCCGGCGGCTGACGAAGGAGCCGCGGAAGCTCGGGATGGCGCAGAAGGAGCAACGCCGGTCGCAGCCGCTCGCCAGCTTGAGCGGCGCCATCGGGCCGGCGTCGAGGCGACGGCGTACGGCCCGGGGTCCCGTCGCGGGAGCGCCGGCGCCGATGTCGGCGGTGTCGGCCCGGACGTCGTGCCCGGGCACCGAGATGGTCGAGGCGTCACGGTCCACCGGCGAGATCGGCAGCAGGCGACGACGGTCGGACGGAGTGTGCGGGTGGTGGGTCTCCCCGCCGACGATCGCGCGCAGCTTGGCGGCGATGTCGGGGTAGTCGTCGAAGCCCAGCACCGCGTCGGCCTCGGGCAGCGAGTCGGCCAGGTCCTTGCCGTACCGCTCGGCCAGGCAGCCGACCGCGACCACGGCCTGGGCCCGGCCGCCGTTGCCGGCCGACGCCTTCAGGTCGGAGGCCTCGAGCAGCGTGTCGACGGAGTCCTTCTTGGCCGCCTCGACGAAGCCGCACGTGTTGACCACGACGGTGTCGGCGTCCTCGGGATCGTCGACGAGCACGAAGCCGCCGGCCTCGAGCCGGCCGGCGAGCTCCTCGGAGTCGACCTCGTTGCGCGCACACCCCAGGGTCACGACGGCGACCTGCAGAGGCGTGACGGCCTGGGCGGTGGGGGTCTCAGGTTCGGTGGTGGTCATCGCACCCGTGAGTATGCCGGTTCAGAGGGCACGGACCCGCACTGCCGAGGCGGTGAGGCCGCTCTCACCGACCTCAGTCGACGACGAACGTGCCCTGACCGGCCACGCCCGACTCGCCCACCGCTCGCGGCTCGCCGCCCCCGAGCGCGGCCGTGACGGCCCCGTCGGTCGACATCACGCGCACCGGCGGCGACGCCTTGAGCTCGCGGGTCTGGCCCGCGGCCAGGGCACCCTCGAAGACCTCCTCGCCGGCGCCGTCGCGCACGACCACGCGGGCGCCGCCCGTCGGGGCGTTGAGCACGACGGTCACCGGCTCGGCGAGCGGGGCGCTGCCGGCCCCCTGCGGGCCGCCGGAGCCGTTGAGCACCGGTGCGGTGCCCCGCAGCTCGGGCGGGGTGTCCATGACCAGGCGCGCGATCGACCAGGCCAGCACGAGCGCCATCACGACCGCCACGAGCACCGACCAGTTCGGGCCGCCCCGGGTGCCGCGGATGGACCCGTGGGCGCCGGTGGCCAGCTCCGCCTCGAAGACGCGGCGCGGGTTGATCGGGGCGTGCGCGTAGCGCTCGTCGTACGACGCGAGCAGGGGCGCCACGTCGACGCCGAGCACCCGTGCCAGCGTGCGCAGGTGACCGCGGGCGTAGAAGTCGCCGCCGCACGGCTCGAAGTCGTCGACCTCGACGGCCTCGATGACGTGGGGACGGATGCGGGTGCGGTCGGCGAGCTGGTCGACGCTCAGGCCCAGGCGGGTGCGGGCGGCGGCGAGCTCGGGCCCGATGACCGGGTCCTCGGCGGGCTCGACCTCGAAGTCGTCGAGCACCAGCGGCTCCACCGGCTCGCCGGGGCGCGCGATCGCACGCACGCGGTCGCCCCACGACTGGGTCTCCTCGACCAGGCTGACCCGGCCCGGGCGACGCAGCTCGCGGCCCTCCGGCTCGTCGTCGTCGGCGTCCACGACCTCGCGGTGCACCTCCGAGCGTCGCGCCGCTCCGGCCTCGCGCAGCGCGGCCGGGGTCGGGCTGGCGACGACGGCCGAGACGACGGGCTCCTCGACCGCCACCTCGGCGTCCGCGACGTCGTCGACCGCAGACTCAGTCGCGTCGTCATCGGCTGCGGGCTCGATCACCACGATCTGGTCGGCGTCGCGCGCGACCCGGGCCAAGGCCTCGGAGAGGTCTCCCCCGGCCCCGACGACGCGGGTCGACAGTCCCAGCGGGACGGCGAAGGGGGCGCCGTGGAGCAGACGGGACAGGCTGGTGTGGCGCTTGCCCGCGCCGGTGAGCTCGGCCTCGATGAGCTCGATGTTGTGCGGCACGACGACCAGCCGGCCGTCGTGCAGCAGGCCGCGCCGCGGGGTGTGCTCGACGTGGTGCACCGCGGTCCACGGCAGCCCGCGCCAGGTGCGGCCGAGCCTGATCCGGATGCCCTGGGCGTCGGCCACGAGCAACGGGGTGCGCGAGTCGACCAGTCCGACCAGCCAGTAGACGCCCAGCAGCCCCATCGCGACGACGAACGCCCAGTCGAGCGCCGAGCCCGAGCTGGTCGCGCGGGCGAGGTAGGCAATGGCGACCGCCGAGGCGGTGATGCCCACGGCGGCGGCGACCCCGGCGTGACGGCGTACCTCCACCACGTCGGGGGTCACGCTGAGGGTCTCTCCCCTGCCCGATCCCTGCTCGTCCCCGTCCCGGTCTCCGTCCCCGTCTCCGTGGAACTGCGACTCCTGCACTGCTGCGGCGCCCATCAGGCTCCCCCCTCCAAGGTGGCGATCACTGCGTCGATCTCGTCCGGCTTGACCAGCACGTCGCGGGCCTTCGATCCCTCGCTGGGGCCGACCACGCCGCGGCTCTCCATGATGTCCATCAGGCGACCCGCCTTGGCGAAGCCGACGCGCAGCTTGCGCTGGAGCATCGACGTCGAGCCGAACTGGGTCGACACCACGAGCTCGATGGCCTGCACGACCAGCTCCATGTCGTCGCCGATGTCGTCGTCGAGCTCGCGCTTGGACTCCTTCGGCGCGGTGACGTCCTCGATGTAGGTCGGCTCGAGCTGGTCCTTGCAGTGCTTGACGACCTGGTGGATCTCGGCCTCGGTGACCCAGGCTCCCTGCACGCGCACGGGCTTCGAGGCACCCATCGGCAGGAAGAGCCCGTCACCCTGGCCGACCAGCTTCTCGGCGCCCGGCTGGTCGAGGATGACGCGGCTGTCACCGAGCGAGCTGGTGGCGAACGCCAGCCGCGAGGGCACGTTGGCCTTGATCAGGCCGGTGACGACGTCCACCGACGGACGCTGCGTGGCGAGCACCAGGTGGATGCCGGCGGCGCGCGCCAGCTGGGTGATGCGCACGACCGAGTCCTCGACGTCGCGCGGCGAGACCATCATCAGGTCGGCGAGCTCGTCGACGATGACGAGCAGGTAGGGGTACGGCGCCAGCGTGCGCTCGCTGCCCGCGGGCACCTCGACCTTGCCGGCCCGCACCGCCTTGTTGAAGTCGTCGATGTGACGGAAGCCGAAGTTGGCCAGGTCGTCGTAGCGCATGTCCATCTCGCGCACGACCCACGCCAGCGCCTCGGCGGCCTTCTTGGGGTTGGTGATGATCGGGGTGATCAGGTGCGGCACGCCCTCGTAGGCGTTGAGCTCCACCCGCTTGGGGTCGACCATGATCATCCGCACCTCGTCGGGCGTGGAGCGCATCAGGATCGAGGTGATGAGCGAGTTGATGAACGACGACTTGCCCGAGCCGGTGGCGCCGGCGACGAGGAGGTGCGGCATCTTCGCCATGTTGGCGACCACGAAGCCGCCCTCGACGTCCTTGCCGAGCCCGGCGACCATCGGGTGGTGATCGGCGCGCGCGGTGTTGGAGCGCAGCACGTCGCCCAGGGACACGATCTCCTTGTCGACGTTGGGGATCTCGATGCCGATAGCCGACTTGCCGGGGATGGGCGAGAGGATCCGCACGTCGGCCGACGCGACGGCGTAGGCGATGTTCTTCGACAGCGCGGTGACCTTCTCCACCTTCACCGCAGGGCCGAGCTCGACCTCGTAGCGGGTGACCGTCGGGCCTCGGGTGTAGCCGGTGACGGTGGCGTCGATGCCGAACTCGTCCATGACCTGCATGAGCCGCTCGACGACCGCGTCGCTCGCCTTGGACCTGGCCTTGTGGACCGATCCCGGCTTGAGCACGTCGTTGCCGGGCAGGGAGTAGGTGATGTCGCCGGAGAGGGCGAGCTGCTCGACGCGTGCGGGCAACGGCGTGTGCGGCGGCGGCTCGACGGCCTCGGCCGAGGCGGCCGGGGCGGGCACCGCGGGCGTGACCTCGGTCGGGGCGTCGGCGAACAGGTCGATGCCGTAGTCCTCGGCCGGCTCCGCGTCGGCCTTCTTCTTGCGCCGCTTCCTCAGCTCGCGGTCCGCCAGCACCGGGCTGTCGTAGGCCGGGTCGCCCATCTCGGGGTCGACCTCGTCGTCGAGCATCGAGCGGCGACGAGTGCGCGCCGGCTTGGTGGTGTCGTCGACAGCAGGCTGCTCCGGCTCGGCGTGCGAGCGGCCCAGGGCCTGGTCGCGCAGCGCGGCCAGCCGGGCCGGCACCTGGTAGACCGGGGTGGCGGTGATGATGAGGATGCCGAAGGTCGCCAGCAGCGCCAGCAGCGGCACCACGACGTACGGCGTCTGCATCAGGTCGAGCAGCAGGCTCGAGGTCACGTAGCCGACCGCGCCCCCGGCCTCCTGCAGGTTGGAGGCGTCGCCCAGCACGGGCTGCGGGTTGCCGTTGGCGATGTGGACGATGCCGAGCAGGCCCAGGGCGAAGGCGGTCCAGCCGATGACCTGACGGCCCGCGGGACCGTTGCGCTCGGGGTCGCGCAGCGTGCGCCAGCCCGCCCACACCAGGAACAGCGGTACGAACCAGCCCACCTTGCCCACGGCGCCGGCGGTCACCGACCGCGCGAAGTCCATGACGCCGCCGGGCAGCTGCCACCACACGGCGGCCGCGGCGATGGTCGCGAGGCCGAAGAGGAACAGCCCGACCCCGTCACGACGGTGCTCGGGGTCGAGGTCGCGCGCCGACTGCCCGATCGAGCGGGCGACGGCACCGATGCCGTGCGCCAGGCCCAGCCAGACTGCGGCCACCCCGCGCCCGACGGCCCCGAAGGCCAGGGAGACCGGCCCCGGGCCGCTGCGCACGGCGCGCGGCGCAGGTCGCGAGGACGCGCTCGAGCGTCCCCGGCCCTTCGCTGCAGACGAGCGAGGGGTGGGTCGCTTGGTGGTGGTACTCCGTGATCGGGTGCTCGAACCCTTGGTGGTGCGCTTGGACGAAGACGTGCTCGAGCTCCGCGACCCCGGCGGGGAAGACGTACGGGTCGCCATGCCCCGACCCTACGGCCACGTCACACCAGTCACAGGGACCACACGGGTGCGTGTCGCCGTCCCCGCCCGGCACCGTGGCGCGGTCCACCCCTGGGGCTGAGATCGACAGGTGATTGGACGTCCCACCTTCCCAGGGGGCCCACCGAGTTCTTATGGTGACCAAGATCACCCGGGCGTCCACAGCTCCGGGTGCGTCTCGAATCGGAGGAAAAGAGTGAAGCTCCTCAACAGGGGACTTGCGCTCGCAGTCGTGGGGGCCGGCCTTGCCGCGATCCCCGTGAGCGGGATGCAAGCATCGGCCGCACCGGCCGACACGAACGGCGTCGCAGCCATGGTCGACCAGGCCAGCGGCAAGGTCGCCGTCACGCGCGAGGGCGCGACCCAGAAGGTCGGGTTCATCCGCGTCAAGGGGGACGGGGACCTGCTTCCCGGCGTCGAGGGCGACTCGGACGCCGCGGCCCGGGCCAAGGCCGACGCCTACCTCGAGCGCTACGCCGCCAGCTTCGGCGCGCGCGCCGGCGAGCTGAGCAGCACCGGCGTGGACCACAGCGCCCAGGGCTGGACGGTGACCTACACGCAGAAGTACAAGGGCGTCGACGTCTTCGGCTCCATGCTGCGCGCCCAGGTCGACGAGCAGGGAGACCTGACCTCGGTCAACGGCTTCGCAGCGCCCGACCTCTCGATGTCGGTCGACCCGCGCGTCTCGGCCGCCACCGCGGCGAAGAACGCCGTCGGCCTGGTCAAGGCGCAGCCGCCGGAGAGCCAGGACGGCGCGAGCCACACCGCCGGGCTCGAGGCCAGCGCGCCTCGCCTGACGATCTACCGCAAGGGCTCCACCAAGGGTGAGGCCGGCGAGTCGGTCCTGGCCTGGTACACCGAGGTCGGCAACGGCGACACCGTGCGTGACGTCGTGCTCCTCGACGCGAGCACCGGCAAGCCGGTCAACCGCTACTCGCTCGTGGACAACGCCCTCAGCCGTCGCCTGATCGAGGCCGCGGGATCCAGCAACCCGGCCACGTTCACCCAGGTCTGGCAGGAGGGGGACCCCTTCCCGGGCACCCTCAACCCGGACCAGCAGAACGAGGTCAACTTCACCGGCGACGCCTACTGGTTCTTCAAGGACGTCTTCAACCGCGACTCCTACGACGCCGCGGGCCACTCGATGACGACCGTCAACAACGACGGCCGCATCAGCTGCCCCAACGCGAACTGGAACGGCACCACCACCAACTACTGCAACGGAGTCACCTCCGACGACGTGGTCGCGCACGAGTGGGGCCACGCCTACACCGAGTACACCCACGGCCTGATCTACCAGTGGCAGGCCGGCGCCCTCAACGAGTCGTACTCCGACATCTGGGGCGAGACGATCGACCTGATCAACGGCAAGCTCGACGAGGGTGAGGGCGACCTCACCCAGAAGCGCACGGACGGCCTCTGCGCCACCGCCGGCCCGCGCGCGGTCCAGGTCCTGATCAACTCTCCCGCCAGCATCGCCAAGGTCTGCGTCGCGGGCAGCGCGAGCTGGGCCGCCCAGCCGAGCACCACGGGCGTCACCAGCGACGTCGTGCTGGGCCTCGACCCGGCCGACGCTGCCGGTCCGGCCACCAACGACGGCTGCTCGCCCCTCACCAACGCGGCTGCGGTCAACGGCAAGATCGGCATGGTCCAGCGCGGCACCTGCGCGTTCACCGTGAAGGCGCAGAACCTCAAGGCCGCCGGTGCGATCGGCGTCATCCTCTACAACAACAACGGTGGCGGCCCCTTCGCCCCCGGTGGCGGCATCAACCCGCCGCTGGACATCCCCGTGGTGGGCATCTCGCAGGCCGACGGCCAGCGCATCGTCGCCGGCCTCACCAAGGGTGCGGTCAACACCACGATCCGTCTGTCCGGCACCGCCCAGACCGACAACTCCTACCGCTGGCTGATGGGTGAGAAGTCCACGGCCTTCGGTGGCGCGATCCGCGACATGTGGATGCCGACCTGCGCCGGTGACCCCGGCAAGGTCTCGGACGCGGAGTACCAGTGCGACACCAGCGACGCCGGTGGCGTGCACACCAACTCCGGTGTGCCCAACCACGGCTACGCGCTGCTGGTCGACGGCGGCACGTCCAACGGAGTGACCATCACCGGCATCGGCCTCGACAAGGCCGCGGCGATCTACTACCGCGCGATGACCGCCTACCAGACGCCGACGTCGGACTTCACCGACCACGCGGACGCCCTCGCGGCCTCGTGCCGTGACCTGACGGGCAAGGCGATCAACAAGCTGACCGTCGCGCCCAACGCCACCCCGGTGGCTGCCACGCCGATCACCGCTGCCGACTGCACGCAGGTCGACAACATGGCCGCGGCGGTCGAGCTCCGCAGGGAGCCCACGCAGTGCAACTTCCAGCCCCTGTTCAACGAGGGCAAGGTGTCCTGCGGCACCGGCTTCGCCGAGTCGGTCATCTGGAGCGAGGACTTCGAGGACGGCCTCGCCGGCTGGGGCACCGACTCGCAGGTCGTCTACCCCGGTGGCCTCAACCGGCCGTGGACCACGGTGACCAACCCGACCGGACACACCAGCCAGGTGGCGTTCGGCAACGCCGACGGCCGCATCGGCCAGTGCGTCAACGGGCCCGGCGACTTCTCGAGCCGTGACTCGATCATCAGCCCGACCATCACGATGCCTGCCGGCGCACTGACCGGCGAGCGGCTCTCGTTCGAGCACTCGGTCGCGACCGAGCTCGACGTGGACGGCGGCAACGTCAAGATGAGCATCAACGGCGGCGGGTTCGAGGTGGTGCCGGCAGCGGCGTACGCCTTCAACGCACCGCGCACGCTGCTCCCCGCCTCGGCGGGCAACACCAACCCGATGGCGGGCGAGCCGGCCTTCACCGGCACCGACGGCGGCAAGCTCACGACCAAGTGGGGCACCTCGGTCATCGACCTGGGCCGCCTCAACGTCAAGAGCGGCGACAAGCTGCAGCTGCGTCTCGACATCGGTCGTGACGGGTGCGGTGGCGTCACCGGCTGGTGGGTCGACAACATGAAGGTCACCATCTGCAAGGTCGCCACGGCCATCACTGCGGTGCACGTCCCTGAGCCGTCCAAGGCGGGCAAGCCCTCCTCGGCCAAGGTCACCGTCACCCGTGACGGGTCCACCGGCGCGGCGCCGACCGGCACCGTCGTCATCAAGAAGGCCGACGGCACCGAGCTCGGTCGGGGCACCGTGACCGCCGGCAGTGCGACGATCACCCTCCCGGCGACCCTGCCGGCGGGTGTGAACACCCTCACCGCCGCCTACCTCGGCACGGACACCCTGGCGCCGGTCAGCACGACCTTCACCGCCACGGTGGGCAAGGTGCTCGCCTCGCGCACCATCGCCAAGGTGTCGCCGAAGCTTCCGCGGTTCAACCACGACTTCACCGTCATCGGGAAGGTCCGGACCAGGGGCGACCTCGTCCCGAGGAGCCGGGTCGTCTTCCGCATCGACGGCAAGAAGGTGGGCACCCGCAAGCTCGACGACGGGCGGGCGGTGATGACGGTCCGCAGGAACTACGGGGCCGGCATGCACAAGCTCGTCGTCATCTACAAGGGCTCGGCGATGGTCAAGCGGAGCAAGGACACGCTCAAGTTCCGGGTCCGTCGCGCCTGACGACCGGATGAGCATCGCCTAGCACCACACCGGGAGGCCCCGGCGGAGAGATCCGCCGGGGCCTCCTGCGTGCACCCGACGACGACTTTTCCTGTGCGGGCCGCGATCCGACGGCGAAAGCGTCGGCGAATCCCTTCCCGAAACACACTTGTGTACTTAGGGTGGCCCAGATCACTCGGGAAAGGGATCCCGAGTGCGAGCGAGAGGTCACACCTTTGAAGCAGCTCAATCGAGGCCAGGGAATGTCCCTCGGCCTTGCACTCATCGCCGCTGGGCTCGCCGCCCAGCCGATGGTCAGTGCGCAGGCCGCACCGGCCAACCAGGCTGACCAGTCCGTCGTCAGCCGGCTCAAGGACGCCGCCTCCGGGTCGGTGGACCTGCGGGCCAACCCCGCCACCGGACGCGTCGGTTTCGCCCGCGCCGAGGGCAACGACCCCGACCTGTTCCCCGGCGTCGCCGCCGAGGGACGTCAGGGCGCGATCGACAAGGCCTCGGCCTACCTCGACGAGTTCGCCCCGGCCTTCGGCGCCCGCGCCGCGGAGCTGAAGCAGACCGAGGTCTACGCCGGCAAGGGCGGCTGGTCGGTGACCTTCGCCCAGTCCTACAAGGGCGTCCCTGTCTTCGGGGGCGAGCTCAAGGCGCACGTCGACCGCGAGGGTGACCTCACCTCGGTCAACGGCTTCGTCGCGCCGAGCATCGCGCTCGACACGACCCCCGGCCTGAGCAAGGAGGAGGCCTCGGCCCGCGCGCTCCAGGCAGTCAAGACCAAGCCCGCCGGCTACGAGGACGGAGGCCCGTCGGGCTTCGCCAAGAACCTCCAGGTCCGCAAGGCCGAGCTGGTCGTCTACCGCACCGGCACCCCGCGCGGCATCGACGGCACCGCCACGCTGGCCTGGGCCGTCGAGGTGTGGAACAAGTCCACGGTCCGCGAGACGCTGATCCTCGACGCCTCCACCGGCAAGCCCCTCAACCGCTGGTCGATGATGGCCGACGCCCTCGACCGCGAGCTCTACGAGGCCTTCGTCAACGACAACGGCACCCCGACCAACCCGGACGACGACTACGTCGACGCCGACAAGGTCTACCAGGAGGGCCAGGCATTCCCCGGCACGCTCGACCAGGACCAGCAGAACGAGGTCCTCGGCACCGGTGAGGCCTACTGGCTGTTCCGCAACACGTTCGGCTACAACGCCTGGGACGGCGAGGGCGGCAAGATGATCACGGTCAACAACGACCCGACCATCGACTGCCCCAACGCCAACTGGAACGGCGTCACCACCAACTACTGCTCGGGCGTCACCGGTGACGACACCGTCGCCCACGAGTGGGGTCACGCCTACACCGAGTCGACGTCCGGCCTGATCTACCAGTGGCAGGCCGGCGCGATGAACGAGGCCTACTCCGACATCTGGGGCGAGACCGTCGACATGCTCAACAGCCGCATGAACGAGGTGGGCGAGCCCAACTCGGCCGGCGGCCTGGTCGAGCGCACCCCGGGCAACTGCTCGCAGTACACGCGCTCCGACATCACCGTCACGATCAACGCCCCGGCGGCCCAGGCAGGTCCGTGCGTCGGCGTCCCCGCGTCATTCGGCCCGGTCTTCACCGAGACGCCGGTCACCACCGACGTCGTGGTCGCGCTCGACGCGGCCAACCCGGCCGGCCCGACCGTCAACGACGGCTGCACCGCATTCACCAACGCGGGCGACATCGCCGGCAAGTTCGCCTACGTCGACCGCGGCACCTGCAGCTTCGCCACGAAGATCGACAACGCGGTCGCCGCTGGTGCCACGGGCATCGTCGTCGGCAACACGCCGACCGGCGCCCTGGGCTCGATCGCCGGTGACGCCGACATCTACGGCCTGATGGTGTCCAACACCGACGGTGCGAAGTTCAAGGCCGCCGGCACGACCAACATCACCGTCAAGGCCGTCGACTCCGACGCCGACGCGACCCACCGTTGGCTCTCCGGCGAGTCGGACCCGGCCTTCGGTGGCGCGATCCGCGACATGTGGAACCCGAACTGCTACGGCGACCCGGGCAAGGTCTCGGACGAGGAGTACGTCTGCGGCTCCGAGGACTCGGGTGGTGTCCACACCAACTCCGGCGTGGTCAACCGCACCTTCGCGATCCTGGTGGACGGCTACGACGACGGCGCCGGTGCTCCGGTCGCCGCGATCGGTCTCGACAAGGCGGCGTGGTTGTTCTGGCACACCCAGACCAACTACCTCACCCCCACGTCGTACTTCCCCGACCTCGCCGACGGCCTCGAGGCGTCGTGCCAGGACCTGCAGGGCGTGGCCCTGGAGAAGGCGACCCTGGGCAACCCGACCGAGGCTGACGGCTCCGACGGTGGCGTCGCCAACCCGGAGGTCATCACCGGCGGCATGACCGAGGACGACTGCGACGCACTCGCCGCGGCCATCGCCGAGACCGAGCTGCGCCTGGACCCCAGCGCGGAGTGCAACTGGCAGCCCCTGCTCAAGCCCGGCGCCCCGGCGCTGAGCTGCGGCACCGGCACCACCACCTCGACGACCTTCTCGGAGGACTTCGAGGACGGCCTCGCCGGGTGGACGCAGGACGAGAAGGTCGCCTTCCCGGGTGGCAACGGTTACGCGTGGGAGGCGTCGACCTCGGCGCCCGAGCACACCGGTGGCGTGGCCTACGGCCCCGACCCGCTGGGCGGCAACTGCTCCGGCGGCGCCGGCGACATCACCAGCCGCAACGGCCTCATCAGCCCGGCGATCACGGTGCCGGCCGGCACCACGCCGCGCATGCAGTGGGACCACTACATGGCCTCCGAGTCCAAGTACGACGGTGGCAACGTCAAGGTGAGCGTCAACGGTGCGCCGTTCGCGCTCGTCCCGACCGACGCCTACCTCTTCAACGCACCGGGCGGCACGATCGACGCCGGCACCCTGCCGATGAAGAACGAGGCTGCGTTCACCGGCACCGACGGTGGCCAGCTGGGCGGCTCGTGGGGCACCTCGATCGTCGACCTGGCCAAGGTGGCCAAGGCCGGCGACACCGTGCAGTTCCGCTTCGACATGGGTCGTGACGGTTGTGGCGGTGTCGACGGCTGGTACGTCGACAACGTCAAGGTCCAGGTCTGCGCGCCGGGCACCACGCCCACCACGCCGCCGACCACCTCGCCGACCCCGACCCCGACGCCCACCCCGGCGCCGAAGCTGGAGTCGACGACCACGGGCAAGGTCTCGCCGAAGCACCCGACCTTCGGCAACGACTTCACCGTGATCGGCAAGGTCAAGGCCGAGGGCGTGGCCCTGCGCAGCAGGGTCGTCTTCAAGATCGACGGCAAGCGCATCGGCTCGCGGAAGATCCGGGAGGGCCGCGCGGTGATGACCGTGCGGAAGAACTACGGTGTCGGCAAGCACACGCTCACCGTCATCTACCGCGGCACCGACACGGTGGCGAGGAGCAAGGACAAGTTCACCTTCAGGATCACTCGCTGACCTGGAGCTGACGCACCACACGGGAGGGCCCCGGCGGAGTGATCCGCCGGGGCCCTTCCCGCGTCCTGGGTGACGGTCGGTCAGCGTGGCTCGAGTCCCGCGAGCCACGGCACGACGACGAGCGCCGTGGGCAGCGCCAGGATCGCCGCGGCCAGTGCCGCCACCATCGCGGCCTGCAGCCGGTGGGACCCGGTGTCGCGCAGCACCTCGATCCGCGCGGCCAGCGCAGATGCCGCGGCGCCGAGGGAGCCCGCGGGCGCCGGCGCACCGGCAAGGGCGAGCAGCGCCGAGAGGAGCGCGCGGCGGTCGGCACGACGTACGGCGGCGCGGTCGGCCAGCACCTCCACCAGCACCTCGACCTCGTCCCGCGCGGCCGCGCTGGCGACGAAGCGAGGGAAGGCGCGGTGCAGCACGGTGAAGGCCTCCAGCACCAGGTCGTGGCGTGCACGGAGGTGCGAGCGCTCGTGCTCGACCACCGCTGCCAGCTCCAGCGACGTGAGGGCGACCAGCGTCGGGCTGGACACCACGATGCGCGAGCCGCTCATGCCGGGCACGCAGTAGGCGACCGGCAGCTCGTGCTCCAGCACCGAGACTCCCCCGTCGGTGCGGGCGAGCAGGTCCACCCGCTCGCGGTGCGCGCGCCGGGTGCGCCGCAGGGTCGTGCCGGTCAGGTGACCGCTCAGCAGCAGCCGGGCGGCGACGACGAGGGTCACCCAGCCCGCCAGCGCCGCGACAGCGATGTCGACCGGCGCCACGGGTGGCTGCCACAGACGGTCGGTCGCCAGCGCCACGCCGGCACCCAGCGCGGCGAGGACGGCTGCGAGCGCGGTGCTCTGCCACAGCAGCATGGCCGCGGCCGGCGTACGCCTCAGGCGCGTCCAGCGCGCCAGCAGCGCCGGGAGGGGGCCCGCGAGCACGACGGCCAGCACCCCCAGCACCACCGGGGTCAGCACGAGCCGAGCCGCCTCAGGCGAGCTCGGCGAGCGCGCGGCGCAGGGCCGCGAGGTCCTCCGCGCTGGCCTCCCCCACGAACGACACCAGCGCCTGGCCCCTCTCCGCGCCGGTGGCGTCGAGCGCCTCGCGCATGAGCTCGGCCGTCATCGCCGCCCGGCCCAGGCGTGGGGCGTAGCGGAAGGCACGCCCCTCGCGCTCGCGCACCACCACGTCCTTGGCCACCAGGCGGTCGAGCACGGTCATCACGGTCGTGTAGGCCAGGTCGCGACCGACCAGGCGGGCGTGGACCTCGCGGCCGCTGGCGCCCCGCGACTCCGCGCCACCGGTCGCGTCGAGGTCCCAGAGGCACTCCAGGACGGCCTGCTCCAGCTCGCCCATGCGGGACCTTGGACTCATGGAACAGGAGTCTAGGGTCCCTGTGCGCAGAACTACGACACGCCGTAGTATCTACTACAATCTGTCGTAATGCTGCGCGCCTCGGCGCCTGACCTGCAAGGGGTGTGCCCATGGACGTGCTCGACATCGCGCGGTGGCAGTTCGGGATCATCACCGTCTACCACTTCCTGTTCGTGCCGCTGACGATCGGGCTCACGGCCGTCATCGCCGGGCTGGAGACGGCGTGGGTGCGCACGGGCAAGGAGGACTACCTCCGGCTGACGAAGTTCTTCGGCAAGCTGTTCCTCATCAACTTCGCCATCGGCGTGGTGACCGGGATCGTGCAGGAGTTCCAGTTCGGGATGAACTGGTCGGACTACTCGCGCTTCGTCGGCGACATCTTCGGCGCACCGCTCGCGGTCGAGGGCCTGCTGGCCTTCTTCCTCGAGAGCACCTTCCTCGGCCTGTGGATCTTCGGCTGGGACAAGCTCCCCCGCGGCCTGCACGCAGCGACGATGTGGCTGGTGCACCTCGGCACCCTGGCCTCGTCCTGGTTCATCCTGGCCGCCAACTCCTGGATGCAGCACCCGGTGGGCTACCGCTACAACCCCGACACCGGCCGCGCGGAGCTCACGGACTTCTGGGCGGTGATGTTCAACAGGGTCCAGCTGGTCACCTTCCCCCACGTGGTCATGGCGGCGTACATGACCGCGGGCGCGTTCCTGCTCGGCGTGAGCGCCTACCTGTACATGAAGAAGAAGCACGAGGCCGACCGTCCGCTCTACCACCGCGCGATCCGCATCGGCGCCGCGGTCACCCTCCTGGCCGGCCTCGGCGTCGCCATCACCGGCGACCTCCAGGGCAAGGTGATGACCGAGGTGCAGCCGATGAAGATGGCGGCCGCGGAGGGCCTCTACGAGACCAGCTCGAGCTGTGCGCCGTTCTCGGTCTTCACCGTCGGCACGCCCGACGGCAAGGAGGAGAAGTTCGCCGTCACCGTCCCGTGCCTGCTGTCCTTCCTCGGCACCGGCTCGGTCGACGGGGAGGTGCAGGGCATCAACCCGCTGCGCGAGCAGTACGTCGCCCAGTACGGCGACGACCCCACCACCAAGGCCTTCACCGACGGCGACTACACCCCAGTCATCCCGGTCACCTACTGGTCGTTCCGCTTCATGATGGGCCTCGGCTTCTTCGGTGCCGGCGGTGCCGCGCTCATCCTGTGGCTGACCCGCAGGGGCCGCACGCCCGGCGTGCGCTGGCTCGGCACCCTGGGGCTGTCGCTGCCCATCGCCATCACCCTCGCCAGCTCGTGGGGCTGGATCTTCACCGAGATGGGCCGTCAGCCATGGGTGGTGTTCGGGCTGATGACCACCGAGTCCGGGGTCTCCCCCGGCGTCTCGACCTTCGAGGCCGCGACGTCGCTGATCGTGCTGACCCTGCTCTACGCCGTGCTGGCGGTGATCGAGGTGAAGCTCCTCGTGACCTACGTCAAGAAGGGCGCCGAACCCTTTGAGGAGCCCCCGCTCGTCAAGGTCGGCGGCTCCGACGACGACCGCCCGCTCACCTTCGCCTACTGACCGCCGCTGACCTCCCCTGACCTCCCCCGGACTGGAGAAAGACACCCCATGGAACTGACCACCGTCTGGTTCGCGCTGATCGCCGTGCTCTGGGTCGGCTACTTCTGCCTGGAGGGCTTCGACTTCGGCGTCGGCATGCTGCTCCCCGTCCTGGCCCGCGACGACACCGAGCGCCGCGTCATGATCAACACGGTCGGCCCCGTCTGGGACGGCAACGAGGTGTGGGTGCTGGTCGCCGGTGGCGCCACCTTCGCCGCCTTCCCCGAGTGGTACGCCACCCTGTTCAGCGGGTTCTACCTCCCGCTGCTGCTGATCCTCGTCGCGCTGATCGTGCGCGGCCTGGCCTTCGAGTACCGCCACAAGCGCCCCGACGCGACCTGGCAGGGCCGCTGGGACCTCGCCCTCATCATCGGTTCCGTGGTGCCCTCGCTGCTGTGGGGCGTCGCGTTCGCCAACATCGTCGCGGGCGTGCCGATCGGCGCCGACAAGGAGTTCACCGGCTCGCTCCTCACCCTGCTCAACCCCTTCGGTCTCCTCGGCGGTCTCGTCACCCTGTCGCTGTTCGCCACGCACGGTGCGATGTTCGTGGCGCTCAAGACCGACGGCGAGATCCGGCACCGCGCCCGCGACCTGGCGGTGCGGATCGGCGTCGTCGCCGCGGTCCTGGCCGTGGTGTTCCTGCTCTGGACGCAGCTCAGGACGGGCACGGCCCTCACCGCGGTCGTCTTCGCCGCGGCAGCCGCGGCCCTGGTCGCGGGCCTCGTCTCGGCACGCGCGGGCCGCGAGGGCTGGGCGTTCATCGGCACCTTCGTCACCATCGCGCTGGCCGTCGTCGGGCTGTTCCTCGCGCTGTTCCCCGACGTGATGCCCTCGACGACCGACACGGCGTTCTCGCTCACGACCACCAACGCCGCCGCGACGGCGTACACGCTGAAGGTGATGACGTGGGTCGCGGTCGTGTTCACCCCGATCGTGCTGGGCTACCAGGCCTGGACCTACTGGGTGTTCCGCAAGCGGATCGCCGTGCACCACATCCCGACGCCCGAGCTCGCCGACGCCCGGTGAAGCCCCTCGACCCGGCGGTCCTGACCCACCTCCGGCCCGCGCGCGGCTCGCTGTCGGTGGTCGTCGCCGGAGGTGTGGTCGGCGGCCTCGCGACCGTCGCCCAGGCCTTCGCCCTCGGGGCGCTCGTGGTCGCCGCCGTGACCCGCGCTCCCGGTGGCTGGCAGGCGTACGCCTGGGCGTTCGCCGCCCTCGTCCTGCTGCGGACCGCTGCGGCGTACGTTGCCCAGCTGGCGGCGGCGCGTGCCGCGGGCGAGGTGTCGGGCGCGCTGCGCGAGCGGCTGGTCGACGCCGCCCGCCGCACCGACGACGTGCCTCCTGCCCGGCTCGCCGTGCTGGCGACGCGCGGCGTGGCCGGGGTCGAGCCCTACATCACGCGCTACCTCCCCGCCCTGGTCCCCGCCGCCGTTCTGCCGCTCGTCACGCTGGCGGCGATCACCTGGCTGGACCCGCTGTCGGGACTGGCCGTGGCCCTGACCCTGCCGCTCGTGCCGGTCTTCGCGGTGCTGGTCGGCATGACCACCCGCGACCGGGCGCGCACCCAGTGGCGCGCGCTCGAGGCCCTCTCGGGGCACTTCCTCGACGTGGTGCGCGGCCTGCCGACGCTCGTCGCGCACGGTCGGGCCGAGGCACAGGTGGGCACGATCCGGTCCGTCACGCAGCGCTACCGCCGCGCCACCGTCGACACCCTCAAGCTCGCCTTCGCCTCCTCCTCGGTCCTCGAGCTGGTCGCGACGCTCTCGGTCGCGCTGGTCGCGGTGACGGTCGGCCTCAGGCTGGCCTCGGGCTCGGTCGACTTCCGGGTGGCGCTCACCGTGCTGCTGCTGGCGCCCGAGGCCTACTGGCCGCTGCGACGGGTCGGCGCGGAGTTCCACGCCGCGGCTGAGGGGACGGCGGCGCTGGCCGACGCCGACGCCCTCATCACCCGGGCGGCGACGAGGGAGACCGGCGACCTGCGCCCGTCCGGCACCGGGCTCGCGCTCCGCCGCCTCGTCGTCGGTCACGACGTCGCGCTGACCGCGCCCCTCGACGTCGACCTGCCCGCGCGTGGTCTCGTCGCTGTCTCCGGGCGGTCCGGCTGCGGGAAGTCCACCCTGCTCGCGACCCTGCGCGGCGAGCTCGAGGCGCACGGCGGCGAGGTGCTCGTCGACGATGCTCCCCTGGCGTGGGTGGACCCGCGCTGGTGGCGCGACCAGGTCGCGTGGGCGCCGCAGCGCCCCTGGCTGCTCGCCGACACCATCGCCGCCAACGTCAGGGTCGGGCGCCCCGGCGCGGAGGACGACGAGGTGTGGGCGGCACTGCGGAGCGTCGGCCTCGACGACGCGTTGCGCGCCCTGCCCGACGGCTGCGACACCGTGCTCGGCGAGGACGGCGCCGGGCTCTCGGCCGGCCAGCGGGCCCGCGTCGCCCTGGCCCGGGTCGTGCTCGCCGCGCGCCCGGTCGTGCTGCTCGACGAGCCCAGCGCGCACCTCGACGCGGAGACCGAGCGGATCCTCCTCGAGACCGTCACGAGGCTGGCCCGCACCAGCCTGGTCGTCGTCGTGGCCCACCGTCCGGCCGTCCTCGACGCGGCCGACTGGATCGTCGCGCTCGAGCCCGACCCCACTCGTCGTCCGGAGGTGGCGGCAGATCGCCCGCACCTGGCGGGCGAGCCTGCGATGTCCCGCCGCGACGCGCCGGCGGCGACGGACGTGCAGGACGACGTACGCCCGCGCTGGGGCTTAGGCACCGCCACCCTGCTCGGCGCCCTGTCCACCGCATCCGGCGTCGCACTGACCGCGACCGCAGGCTGGCTCATCACCCGCGCGAGCGAGCAGCCGCCGGTGCTGCACCTCATGGTCGCGATCGTCGGTGTGCGGCTCTTCGGCCTGGCGCGGCCGGTGCTGCGGCACGCCGAGCGCGTCCTGAGCCACGACGTGGTCCTGCGCGAGCTGGCCGAACGCCGCGCGCAGGTCTTCGCCGACCTCGTCCCGCTCGTGCCGGGTCGTCTGGGCCCCCGTCGCGGCGACCTGCTGACCCAGGTGGTGGACGACGTCGACGCACTGCTCGACGAGCGGCTGCGCGTGCGGCAGCCCGTCGCGACGGCGGGGCTCGTCGGCGCGGGCGCCGTCCTCCTGACCGGGCTGGTCTCCCCCGTCGCCGGCGCCGTGGTGCTCATGGTCGTGGCCACCGGTGCGGCCGCGTTCGTGCTGGCGCGACGTGGCGTCGCGGCGGCCGAGCCGATGGTGGTGGCGCGCCGCGCCGCCCTCGCGACCCACGTGGAGGAGGTCGCTGCCGGCCTGCGCGAGCTCGAGCAGTGGGGCGCCACCGACCGCGCGCTGGCGTCACTGCGTGCGGACGGCGCTGCCCTCACCCGGGCCGTACGCCGCTCCGCGGGCGCCGTCGCGGCCGCCACCGCACTCGCCAGCACAGCCGCCGGGCTGGGCGTCGTGGCCGTCGCGGGCCTCGTCGCACCGGGCTTGGTGAGTCCGGCGGTGCTCGCGCTCCTCCTGCTCGTGCCCCTCGCCCTGGGCGACGCCACCGGCGCGCTGGCCGACGCCGGTGCGCTGGCGGTGCGCGCCCGCGCGGCCCGCGGCCGCCTCGACCGGCTGGCCACGACGGCGCCCGCCGTCACCGACCCCCGGACACCCGAGCCCCTGCCCAGCACCCACGACGTCGCCCTGCGGCGGGCGACGCTCGGCTGGGACGAGCGGCTGGCGCTGACCCTGGAGCACCTCGACATCCGGGCGGGCGAGCACCTCGGCGTCACCGGGCCGTCGGGGTCGGGCAAGTCCACGCTCGCCGCGACCCTGGTGCGCTTCATCGACCCGCTCGCCGGCGAGGTCCTGCTCGGCGGCACCGACCTGCGCCACCTCGCGCTGGGCGACGTACGCCGCACCGTGGGGCTCGTCGACGACGACCCCCACGTGTTCGCCTCGAGCCTCGCCGAGAACGTCCGCCTCGCCCGGCCCGGCGCGACGGACGACGAGGTCAGCGCGGCGCTCGAGCGGGCGCGGCTCGGGTCGTGGATCTCCGGCCTCCCCCACGGCATCGACACCCACGTCGGTGCGGGGTCGCGCGAGGTGTCGGGCGGCGAGCGGGCCCGGCTCGCCCTGGCCCGGTCGCTGCTGGCCGACCCGCCGGTGCTGGTGCTCGACGAGCCGACTGCTCACCTCGACACGGCGACCGCGCGCGAGGTCACCGCGGAGATGCTCGGCTCCGCCGCGCAGGCGGGCCGCTCGATCGTGTGGATCACCCACGGCACCGTCGGGCTCGACGCGATGGACCGGGTGCTCCGGCTCGACGCGCCCGAGGGCCTGGAGCTCAGCCCGGGTCTCGCGGTGAGCGCAGCGGCAGGGTGAAGCGGAACGTGCTGCCCTGACCCAGCTCCGACGTCACCGTCAGGGTGCCGCCGTGCGACTCCGCGATGCGCTGGGCGATGGGCAGCCCGAGGCCGGTGCCCGGCACCGACAGCGCGTTGGGGTTGGTCGAGCGGTGGAACGCGGAGAAGACGTGTGCCTGGTCGGTCTGCGAGATGCCGATGCCGGTGTCACTGACCTCGATGCTCACCTCGTCGTCGTCGACCTCCATCGACACCTCGACCGAGCCGTCCTCGGGGGTGTACTTCACGGCGTTGTCGACCATGTTGTCGATCACCCGGGCCAGCTCCTCGGGGTCACCGAAGACCACGACCGGGCCGGGCCCCGTGCGGAGGAAGCGCAGCCCCACCCCGGCCTGCTTGGCGCGGATGCTCAGCAGGTCGACGCTGGCCTCGCACAGCTCGGCGAGGTCGACCGCCCGGCGCACGGTCTCGCGCCGGCCCTGGATGCGGGAGTAGTGCAGCAGGTTGGCGACCAGGTTGTTGAGCCGCTGGGCGTTGCGGATGATCGCGTCGAGCGAGGTGAGGTCGGGGTGCCGGTCGGAGATGAGCTCGGCGTGGCCGAGGATCGCGGTCAGCGGCGTCTTCAGCTCGTGGGAGATCGTCGCGATCAGCTCGCTGCGGTAGCGCGCGAGCTCGCGCAGCTCCTGCACCAGGCGCTGCTCGGTCTCCAGCACGCGTGAGGCGCGTACGGTCTGGGCGAGCAGGCGGCCCACCTCGAGCACGGCGTCGGCCTCGGAGGCGGTCAGCGGCCGGGCGTTTCGCGCGAAGCCGAGCACGAGGTAGCCGACGAGGTCGTCCTGCGACACCAGCGGGCAGACGAGCGCCCGCTCGACGCGCATCGCCCGCATGAGCTCCTGCATGCGCTCGGCGCTGCGTGGCAGCTGCGCCGACCCGAGGTCTCCCACCCCGAGCTCGACGAGCACCGGGAGTTCGTCGAGCGCCGCCAGGTCCTGACGGATCTCAGGGACGTCGTAGTCGGGAGTGAACGTGTGCGGCGTGCCGACCCCGATCTGGCTGCCCTGGACGTCGCTGGGGAACGTGCGCACCACCGCCTGGGTGGTGCCGAGCGACTCCGCCACCGCGCCGAGGGCGGTGGTCAGCGCCGGGGTGAGGCCGCCCTGGACCCCGGCGCCGGCAGCGGCGACCGAGGTGAGCATCCGGTCGAGCCGGGCCCGGTCGGTGAGCCGCTCGCGCTCGCGGGCGTTGGACAGTGCGACACCGGCCTGCACCGCGAACATCTCGAGGAGCTCGCGGTCGGCCTCGGCGGGCACCCGGCCGTCGGCCGGGAGGTCGACGGCCATGTTGCCGAGCAGCTCGCCGCCCGCGGAGTAGAGCGGGGCGTAGAGGGCGTGCTGGGGGTGCCAGGCACCCGGGTCGTCGCTGGGCTCGACCTCGGGGATCCAGGCCGCGCGCAGCCGCTCCTCCGACATCCGGCCGGCCGGTACGAAGCGCAGGATGCCCCACCGGTCGGCCTCGCGGAACTCGTCGAGGATCTGCTCGGCCGGGGTGCGCCGGTGCAGGATCTGCGCGACCACCTCGGGCGGGCCGGCGACGTTGGTCATCACCAGGACGTCGCCCTCGAGCCGGGCGATGGCGGCCACGCCGTAGCCGAGGACGTCGACCACCCCGTGCGCGATCTCCTCCAGGATGACCTCGGTGTCGGTCGAGGAGTTGACGCGTCGCATCAGCTCAGCGAGACGACTCAACGCCCCCTGGTTGCGCGGCATGCCCACCTCCCCACGAGGTCCACCGGCTGCAGCCCTCCAGCCCCGGACAGGACTCTAGGGCCGTCAGGCCTCGATCACCACAGGAATGATCATCGGACGGCGGCGGTGGGCCCGGTTGACCCAGCGACCGACGACGCGGCGCACCGTCTGCTGCAGCTGGTAGGAGTCGTTGGCCCCGTCGGCGACGGCGGCGTTGATGGCGTCGATGAGGGGCTGACGGATCTCGTCGAAGGTCGTCTCGTCCTCGGCGAAGCCGCGCGCGTGGATCTCCGGACCCGACACGACCTTGCCGGTCACCGAGTCGACCACCACGATCACCGACAGGAAGCCCTCCTCGCCGAGGATGCGACGGTCCTTCATCGAGGACTCGGAGATGTCGCCGATGGTGGTGCCGTCGACGAAGACGTAGCCGACATCGACCTTGCCCACGACCTTGGCCACGCCGTCGACCAGGTCGACGACGACGCCGTCCTCGGCCAGCACGACGTTCTCGACGCCGGTGGCGCGGGCCAGGTCGGCGTTGGCGCGCATGTGGCGGATCTCGCCGTGGACCGGCATCACGTTGCGCGGCTTGACGATGTTGTAGCAGTAGAGCAGCTCGCCGGCGCTGGCGTGGCCGGAGACGTGCACCAGCGCGTTGCCCTTGTGGACCACGTTGGCGCCCAGGCGCGAGAGCCCGTTGATCACGCGGTAGACGGCGTTCTCGTTGCCGGGGATGAGCGAGCTCGCGAGGACGACGGTGTCACCCTCCTCGAGGTGCACGAAGTGGTGGCTGCGCTGCGCGATGCGACTGAGCGCCGACATCGGCTCACCCTGCGAGCCGGTGGAGATCAGCACCTGCTTGTGGGGCGGGAGGTCCGCGAGCTCCTTGGCCTCCACCATCACGCCGGGCGGCACGGTGAGGTAGCCCAGGTCCTGGGCGACGGCCATGTTGCGCACCATCGAGCGCCCGACGTAGGCGACCTTGCGGCCGTGGGCGACCGCGGCGTCGAGCACCTGCTGGACGCGGTGCATGTGGGAGGCGAAGCAGGCCACGATGATGCGCTGCTCGCTCTTGGCGAAGACCCGGTCGAGGACGGGGCCGATCTCCTTCTCCGACGTGGTGAAGCCCGGGACCTCGGCGTTGGTGGAGTCGGTGAGGAAGAGGTCGACGCCCTCGTCGCCGAGGCGGGCGAACTCGTTGAGGTCGGTGATGCGCCCGTCGAGCGGGAGCTGGTCCATCTTGAAGTCACCCGTGTGCAGCACGACGCCGGCACCCGTGCGGATCACGACCGCCAGCGCGTCGGGGATCGAGTGGTTGACCGCGACGAACTCGAGCACGAAGGGACCGAAGGTGATCGTCTGGCCCTCGGCGACCTCGTAGTGCACCGTCTCCTTGAGCCGGTGCTCACGCAGCTTGGAGCCGAGGAGCGCGAGGGTGAGCTTGGAGCCCACGAGCGGGATGTCGCCGCGCTCGCGCAGGAGGTACGGCGTGGCGCCGATGTGGTCCTCGTGGCCGTGGGTCAGCACCAGCGCCTCGACGGCGTCGAGCCGGTCACGGATGGGCTCGAAGTCGGGCAGGATCAGGTCGACGCCCGGGTGGTGGTCCTCGGGGAACAGCACGCCGCAGTCGACGAGCAGCAGGCGTCCGTCGTACTCGAACGCGGTCATGTTGCGGCCCACCTCGCCGAGCCCGCCGAGCGGGATGACCCGGAGGCCTCCGGCCGGGAGGGGGGCGGGCGCGCTCAGGTCGGGATGCGGGTGGCTCAAGGGTTTCCTTCGTTCGTGGAGAGGGTGTGTCTCACAGGAGGCCGGCGGCGACGAGCCCGGCGCGCAGCGCCGCGACCTCGTCGTCGTCCAGGGCGACCAGCGGGCCGCGGACGCGGCGGTTGTCGAGCACGCCGAACAGCTCGAGGGCTGCCTTGGCGGTGGTGGCTCCGTAGTTGGGGACGCCCATGACGGCGTCGAACGCCGGGACCAGCGAGGTGTGGATCCGCAGCGCCTCGGCGTGGTCGCCGCGCACCCAGGCGTCGATCATCGACGCCAGCTGGTCGCCGGCCGCGTGGGCGACCACCGAGACCAGGCCGACGCCGCCGTAGGCGAGGTAGCCCAGGGTGTTGGCGTCGTCGCCGGAGTAGACCGAGTAGCCCATGTCGACGAGCTGCGCGGTGCGGGCCAGCAGGCCCGATGCCTCCTTGACCGACACGACGTGGTCGTAGGAGCGCATCGCCTCGTAGGTGTCGAGCTCGATGAGCGTGGCCGTGCGGCCCGGCACGTCGTAGAGCATGACCGGGAGGTCGGTGGCCTGCGCGACCGAGGTGAAGTGGTGGCGCAGGCCGACCTGGCCCGGCTTGTTGTAGTAGGGGCTGACCAGCAGCACGCCGTCGACCCCGACCTTCGCGGCCTGCTCGGCGAGCTCGACCGAGTGGGCGGTGGAGTTGGTGCCGACGCCGGCGACGACCGTGGCGCGGCCCCCCACGGCGTCCTGGACGGCGCGGAGGATCTCGCCGTCCTCGGCGACCGAGGTGGTCGGGCTCTCCCCCGTCGTGCCGCTGACGACGACGCCGTCGCTGCCGTGGTCGACGAGGTGCGCGGCGATCCGGGCCGTCCCGTCGAGGTCGACGCTGCCGTCCTCGTGGAACGCGGTGGCCATCGCGGTCAGCAGTCGGCCGAACGGGACGTTGTCGCTCATGCGGTGAAGGTTATCGCTCCTGCTCCTTCCGGGTGTCGGCGGCGAGCCGCATACTCCGTGCCATGGGCTACGACGAGGCGCTGGCGCGACGGATCCACGACCAGCTCGACGCCGAGGCCGGGGTGACGTCGCGCGCCATGTTCGGCGGGCTCGGCTTCATGGTCGACGGGCACATGGCGGTGGCCGCCGCGAGCTCCGGGGCGCTCATGGTGCACGTCGACCCGGCGGACGGGGCCCGCTGGGTCGACGGTGAGACGGTCAATCCGATGGAGATGCGCGGCCGCTCGATGGCAGGGTGGCTGCTGGTGGCGCCCGAGGCGGTGGCCGACGACGAGCAGCTCGACCTGTGGGTCGGGCGCGGCGTGGCCCACGTCCGGACGCTGCCGCCGAAGTAGGCCGAGCAGCCCGCCCGGGCAACCGACCAGCAGAGTCAGGACCCCGATGCCGCACCTCGATGCCCCCGGCTGGCTCACGCCCGCCCAGCGGCAGACGATCCACGCGCTGGCCGAGCGCAACGATGCCGCCCACGGGGACGGGCTGCTCGGGATGGTGCTGAGCGGGTCGGCCGGACGGGCGTACGCCACTGAGCACTCCGACCTCGACGTCATCGTCGTCCTCACCGACGAGGCCGCCGCCTCCCGCACCACCGCGAAGTCGCCCGAGGTCGACGAGATCGTCGACTCCTGGTCCGAGCTGACGACGCTGCCGCCCTTCGGCAGCGAGCACTGGTGGTACCGCTGGTCCTACGCGTGGGCACCCGTGCTGCTCGACCGCACCGGTGGCGAGCTCGCCCGGGCCGTGGAGCGCCAGGCCTCGCTCGACCCCGAGGAGGCCGACGCCGTGCTCCTCGACCACGACCGCCTCGACGGCTGGGTCAACTTCGGCTACCGCGCGCTCAAGAACGACCGTGACGGCCGCGACCTCGAAGCCCGCCTCGACGCGGGCGAGTCCGTGCCGTGGCTGCTCGACGTGGTCTTCGCCCTCGCCGGACGGGTGCGCCCCTACAACAAGTACCTCCCCTGGGAGCTGCGCACGCACCCGGTCGCGGGGTGGCCGGCCGAGGAGCTGCTCGACCTCGTGCAGCGCTCGCTCGACGGAGACCCCGGCGCGGTGCGCGAGACCTTCCCCCGCGTGCGGGCAGCGTGTGCGGCGTACGACGAGGAGCGCGGGCACACCCGCACGAGCGACATGATCGCCGGCTGGGGCGACGAGCTCGCCGTCTTCGGCTGAGCGTCGCTCAGCCGGCGCCGACCCGTTCCCGGATCACGGGGAGCACGTGGTGCTCGAGCATCGGCGCGAGGTCGTCGGGGTGCTCGCGCAGCGGGGTCCAACGGACCTCAGCAATCTCGGCGGAGGCGACGGGCTCGGCGTCTGACTCCACCCAGAAGACCGTGGAGTGCAGCGAGTGCCCGGGCTCGTTGGCAGCCTCGGAGTGGAACTCCCCCAGCAGCGTGGCCGACTCGATCCGCAGCCCGACCTCCTCGAAGGTCTCGCGCAGCGCGGCGTCGCGCGCCGACTCCCCCGGCTCGAGCTTGCCGCCGACCAGCATGAAGCGCTCGGTGCCGCGCTTGCGCACGGTGAGCACGTGGCCGTCGCGCACCAGGGCGACCGCCGCGACGACGATGTGCTTGCCGGCGACCGGGTCCATGCCCGGAGCCTGCCACGGGTGCCCGGACAGCACGCAGCCACCCTGACCGGGGCTTACCCGGCGGGTGGCTGCGTGGTGCTGCTCGCTGGTCCGTCAGCCGCCTCTCGGCGAAAGGCCGCTCGCAGCGGCAAGGGGTGAGGCCCGGGGGCATGATGCGGAGCCAACTGTCCGGTCCAACGAGGCCGGTGGCGCGAGCATTCCGTGTCCTGCCTCACGCCCGGCCGCGACTCCGCGGACGCGCGTCAGCGCCCGAGCGCGCGGCGTACGGCGTCGAGCGCCTCGGCGTCGGAGCGCCCCAGCGAGCGCGCGGTCGCGACGTAGCTCGACGCGGCAGCGCGCAGCGACGACTCCACCCCGGTGCCTGCGACGAAGGTGCCGGCCCTGCCCCGCGTCTCCACGACGCCGAGCGCCTCCAGCTCCTTGTAGGCGCGGGCGACGGTGTTGGGGGCGAGGTCGAGGTCCGCAGCGAGCGAGCGCACCGGCGGCAGCCGGAAGCCCGGGTCGAGCACGCCGGACTCGACCTGCGAGCGGATCGACTCGCGCACCTGCTCGAAGGGAGGCACGCCGGAGGCGGCGTCGACGGTGATGTTCACGCCGCGGGGTCCATCCGCTCGAGCCACACCCGCTCGTAGCCGTCGAAGCGCTCACGGGCGGTCTCGACCCACTCGGTCGCGGGGAACTGCGGGTAGTGCACGTCGCCCTCGGGCTCGAGGTCGACCTCGGTGAGCACCTGGTGCGTCGCGTGGGGCAGCAGGGCGGCGTAGACCTCGCCGCCCCCTGCCACCATCAGGTCACCGGGCTGCTCGGTGGCGAGCTCGAGCGCCTGCTCCACCGTGTGCGCGACCAGGACGCCCTCGTGGGACCAGCCGAGGTGACGCGTCAGCACGATCGTCGTACGCCCGGGCAGGGGGCGGCCGATCGACTCGAAGGTCGTGCGTCCCATGAGCAGCGTGTGGCCCCAGGTCAGCTCCTTGAACTGCGCCTGCTCCCCCGGGAGCGTCCATGGGATGTCAGGCCCGTTGCCGATCACCCGGTTGCGGGCATGGGCGGCGACGAGGACGACACGCTGGTCGGGACGGGTCACGGGACCGACCCTACTGATGACCGGGCCTTCGGCCCTGCCGCCGGTGCCGGTCAGGTGCCACGGTGGGCGTCAGGACCGACCTCTGGAGGCTGCGATGAGCACCACCGACGACATGACGTGCCCCGACTGCCACGCGCGCGTGGGCGACCTCGCCGCGCACGAGAAGTGGCACACCCGGCTGGTGGCCGACGTGGCCAAGGCGGTCAACCAGGCCCTCGAACGCCGTTAGGCGGCGGCTCAGACGGCGATGGGCGCCTTGATGCCCGGGTGGGGGTCGTAGCCCTCGACCGCGATGTCCTCGAGGTCGAAGCCGTCGATCTCGCTCACCTCGGGGTTGAGCACGAGCCGCGGCAGCGCGCGCGGCTCGCGGGAGAGCTGCAGCCGCGCCTGCTCGACGTGGTTGAGGTAGAGGTGCGCGTCACCGAGCGTGTGCACGAAGTGGCCGACCTCGAGGCCGGTCACCTGGGCGACCATGTGGGTCAGCAACGCGTAGGACGCGATGTTGAAGGGCACGCCGAGGAAGGTGTCGGCCGAGCGCTGGTAGAGCTGGCAGCTCAGCCGGCCATCGGCGACGTAGAACTGGAACAGCGTGTGGCACGGCGGCAGCGCCATGTCGTCCACGTCGGCGACGTTCCACGCCGAGACGATGTGGCGACGCGAGTCGGGGTTGGTGCGGATCCCCTCGACCAGCCGGCTGATCTGGTCGACGTGGCGACCGTCGGGGGTGGGCCACGAGCGCCACTGGTAGCCGTAGACCGGGCCGAGGTCGCCGTCGGCGTCGGCCCACTCGTCCCAGATCGAGATCCCGCGGTCCTGCAGCCACTTCACGTTGGTGTCACCGCGCAGGAACCACAGCAGCTCGCCGAAGACCGAGCGCGTGTGCACCTTCTTGGTGGTCACGAGCGGGAAGCCCTCGGACAGGTCGAAGCGCATCTGGTGGCCGAAGACGCTGAGCGTCCCGGTGCCGGTGCGGTCGGTCTTCTCCACTCCCTCGTCGAGGATCCGCTGGAGCAGGTCGAGGTAGGCGCGCACGAGGCGACTCTACGACGAACCTAGGACCTGGGCACCCGCGCCTCGACGTACGCCGCCGTGGCTGGGAAGACCATCTCGCCGTGGTCCATCAGCGGCTCGGCGAGGCGGTCCAGCTCCACCCGCATCCGGTCCTGCACGTCAGGCGTCTGCGCGGCCCAGGCGACGCCCACGCCACCGACCCCGCCGGTGACGCCGGCCCAGAAGTCCTCCGGTGAGACCCGCCACACCCAGTCGACCATGCGGGAGTCGGTCACCGAGGCCCCTGCTGCAGCGAACAGCTGCCCGAGGCCGTCGAGGCTGCGCTCGAAGTCGAGAGACTCGTCGAGGCGGGGGTAGACCGGCTCGACAGCCTCGCTGGCCTCCATCACCTCGCGGAACAGCGCCCCCTGCACGGTGGGAGCCGACGTCCAGATCGTCGCCCGGACCGACCCGCCCGGCGCGGCGAGCCGGACGAGCTCGCGGGCGCCGGCCCGAGGGTCCTCGACGTGGTTGAGGACGAAGCTGGCGACGACGGTGTCGAAGCCGTCGTCGGCGAACGGCAGGTCGGGCAGGCTGGCCACCGTCACCTCCGTCCCGAGGCGCTCGCCCGCGAGCGCAGCCATCTCGAGGTCGAGCTCGACGGCGACGGCCTCGCAGCCCGCGTCCCGCGCCGCCTGCACCAGCGCACCGGTGCCGCAGCCGACGTCGAGCAACCGGCCGCCCGGCGGCAGTCCCGCCGTCAGGGTCGGGATGCCGCCCTCGCACAACCCCGCGAAGCTCCGCGCGTACGCCCGAGCCACACCTGTCCACAACGCCTCAGCCACGTGCGGAGGCTACCCACGCGCGCCGGAGCTACTCGTCGGTTGGCGACGTGGGGGCGGCCTCACCGCAGCCGCACGGTGCCTTCCGCCAGCACGGTCAGCGGCGCGTCGCAGGTGGTCTCGGTGCGGCACACCACGAGGGCCCGCCGCCCGGACTCGGACTGGCGTACGGCATCCAGCGCACCGTCGCGGCGCGAGGAGTCGATCAGGTGCGCCCATCCCCCGTCGGCGAGCGGCACGCTCTGCACCAGCACGTCGTAGGGGCCCAGCGTGTCCGCCAGGCCTGCCATGGGTGGCGCGAGGGACAGCTCGTCGAGGGAGGCGGGCGCGTCGTCGACCTCGTCGACGTCACCGTCGGCGGCCACGCGGACCACCTCGCCCGACCTCAGCCGCGCCACCACGTGGTCCCCGTCGGCGACGAACACGTCGATCCCTGGCAGGTCGACGACGACGTCGGCGAGGTGGAGCTCGCCCTGGGCATACCAGGGCACGGGCAGCTCGTTGGCCTCCTCGCGCACCGCGGGCGGCTCGGGCCGCGCCGCCCACCACGCCCAGCCCGCCGCCAGCACGCCCGCCGCGACGAGGCCGGCGAGACCGCGCCGGGCACCACGCCACCGACGCGTGGTCCGCAGCGCCTCGGCGCGAGCCAGCCAGGCGTCCGCGGTGTCGCGCGGGTCGAGGGGACGTACGCCGTGGGGTGCCGGCTCGCCCGGACGCACGGGCAGTCCGGCCCGCTCGCGTGCCTCGGCCCAGAGACTGACGTCGACCTGCTCGTCGCGCACCCGGCGCGACCACTGCCGCCGGCTCGCCACGAGCGTCTCGGCGACCGCGAGCCGCGCGTCGTCGGGCGCGACGCCGTCGTCCTCGAGGCCACCGACCAGGTCGGGCCAGCGCGCGTCGACGTAGCGGGTGAAGTCGGGATCGGCGCTCACGGCGTGTCTTCGGTGCGGGCGCCGGGCACGGATGGGCTCAGGCGCTGAGCGACATGGGGCCGTAGACCTGGCGGTCGTGCTCAAAAAGCGTCACCGCGGCCACGCCGTGCTCGGCGAGGTCGGCCCAGATCTCACCGACCCACGACTCGGCGTCGCCCTGCGTGCCGAAGCGCTGGTCGGAGTGGCCCTCCACCTCGACCGCCTCCCCCGCGGCGTCCTCGAGGCGCCACCACCAAGGCCGGTCGGAGGCCGACGGCTGGCGGAACGTGGGGGGCTGCCCGGGCAGCATCAGGACTCCTTGACCGAGGGGTCGACGAAGGGCGGCTTGACAAGCTGGAAGATCTCGCGCCGTCCGCGGACGTCGACGCCGACCTCGGCGTCCTCGGCGACCATCGTCGGGATCAGCGCGAGGCCGATGCCCTTCTTGAGCGTCGGGGAGAAGGTGCCGGAGGTGATGTCGGCCAGC
This sequence comes from Nocardioides sp. Soil774, assembly GCF_001428125.1. Classification (GTDB taxonomy): domain Bacteria; phylum Actinomycetota; class Actinomycetes; order Propionibacteriales; family Nocardioidaceae; genus Nocardioides. The sequence continues at coordinate 399,510 of NZ_LMSM01000005.1, forward strand.
GGCACGTCCTGGGTGAGGGTGACGCCCATGCCGGGGCGCGGGATGCCGCGACCGACCGCGACGAGCCCGCGCAGGCGGCGCTTCGGCCCCTCCTCCTTGACCTTCAGCACCGCGTCGCGGCCCCAGAAGGCGTCCTTCTTCCAGCCCACGGCCCACGACAGCCCGGCCTCCACGGGGTTGGTGTCGAGGCTGATGTCCTGGCCGTGGAGCGGGTAGCCCATCTCGGTGCGCAGCGTGTCGCGGGCGCCGAGCCCGCAGGCCGCGATCCCCCACTCCTCGCCGGCCGCCATCAGCTCGTCCCACAGCCGACCGGCCGCGTCGTTGACCACGACGAGCTCGTAGCCGCGCTCGCCGGTGTAGCCGGTGCGGCACACGACGACGCCGACGCCGGTGTCGCCCAGCTCGGCCTCGACGAAGGACATGTAGTCGTGGCCGGTCGGCAGGCCGACCTTGGCCAGCACCTCGTCGGAACGGGTGCCCTGCACGGCGAGCACCGCGTAGTCGTCGTGGTGGTCGACGACCTTCACGCCCTCGGGCGCCTGCGCCTGCAGGCGGCGCACGACCTCGGCGGTGTTGGCGGCGTTGGGGATCAGCAGCACGTGCTCGTCGTCGTGCCAGTAGGCGATGAGGTCGTCCACGATGCCGCCGGACTCGTCGAGGCAGAGGGTGTACTGCGCCTTGCCGGGGTGGATCTTGGCCAGGTCGTTGGACAGCGTCGCGTTGACGAAGTCGGCGGCGCCCGGGCCGGACACCATCGCCTTGCCCAGGTGGCTCACGTCGAAGATCCCGACCGACTCCCGCACGGCCGTGTGCTCCTTGACGACCCCGGTGGGGTACTCCAGCGGCATGGACCAGCCGCCGAACTCGGCGAACTTGGCGCCGAGCGCCTCGTGACGGTCGTGGAGGGGCGACTGCTTGAGCGTTGCGGCCATGGCTCGAAACCTACCGCAGCGTCCGGACAGCCGGACCTCCCCTAACATGCCCGCGTGACCTCGTACTCCCTGCGCAGCTCCAGTCCTGCCAAGACCCGCGCCGACGCCGTCGTCGTCGGTGTCGTCGCCACCGGTGACGGGCCGCGCCTGTGCGACGCGGCCGACGAGGTCGCCCAGGCCTACGGCCGGCGGCTGCGGCCGTTCCTGTCCACCATGGGCGTGACCGGCAAGGCCGGCGAGGCGGTCAAGGCACCCACGCGCGACGAGGTCAACGCGCCCCTCCTGGTCTTCGTCGGGCTCGGCGAGGACGCGGGCGACCCCGTCGCCGTACGCCGTGCCGCGGGCGTCGCCGCGCGCAGCGTCCCCAACGCGGCCTCCGTCGCCCTCGCCCTGCCGAGCGACACCCCGGAGCTCGTCGAGGCGGTCGTGGAGGGCCACCGGCTCGGCGGCTACACCTTCACCGCCTACAAGTCGGCGAAGGCCGAGACGACCGAGCCCACCGACGTCGTGGTGCTGACCCCCATCGCCCGGCGCGCCGAGGCGACCGCGGCGCTCGAGCGCGCCGAGGTCCTCGCCGACGCCGTGGCCCTGACCCGCGACTGGGTCAACACCCCTCCGATGGACTGCACGCCCCCGCTGCTCGCCGAGCTCGTGACCGCTGCGCACAAGGAGGTCACCAAGGGCCGTGGCGCACCCAAGGTCACGCTCGAGGTCTTCGACCACGAGCAGCTCGAGGAGATGGGCTGCGGCGGCATCCTGAGCGTCGGGAACTCCTCCGCGGCACCGTCGCGGCTGGTGCGGCTCACGTGGGCACCCAAGGGGGCGACCACCCACCTCGCGCTGGTCGGCAAGGGCGTCACCTTCGACTCCGGCGGCCTCACCATCAAGCCGTCCTCGAGCATGGTCACCATGAAGGGCGACATGGCCGGTGCGGCCAGCGTCGTCGCGGCGACCCTGGCCATCGCGCGCCTCGGGCTGCCGATCAAGGTCACCGCCTACGCACCGATGGCGGAGAACATGGTCTCCGGCACCGCCACCCGCCCCGGCGACGTGATCACCATGCACAGCGGCACGACCGTCGAGATCGCGAACACCGACGCCGAGGGCCGGATGCTGCTCGGCGACGCGCTCTCGATGGCGGTCGGCGACGAGCCGGACGTGGTGGTCGACATCGCGACGCTGACCGGCCACATGCAGCTCGCCCTCGGCGACAAGGTCGGTGCCGTGATGGGCACCGACGAGCAGGTGCAGGCGGTCCTGGCCGCGGGCGTCGCCGCCGGCGAGCAGCACTGGCCGATGCCGATCCCCGAGGAGATGTCGGAGCGGATCACCAGCTCCAAGGTCGCCGACCTGCTGCAGCACGACTGGGTGCGCTGGGGAGGCGGCCTCTACGCCTCGGCCTTCCTGCGCGAGTTCACCGGCGGCCTGCCCTGGGCGCACCTCGACATCGCCGGCAAGGAGATGAACACCGGCGGCCCCTACGGCCACGTGCCGAGCGGGGCGACCGGGTTCGGCGTGACCACACTCGTCGAGCTGGCCCGGGCGCTGTCGGAGGCCTGAGCCGACCGCTCGGTCCCTCAGATCCCCCCGGCCTTGCGGCGGCGGTTGTAGTCGCGCATCCGCTGCGGCACGCCGACCACCGCGGCGTCGTACGACGGCACGCGGTGGCGGTTGGCGAAGTCGTGGGCCCACTTGACGCTCGGCACGCGCCGACGCGTCCACTCGCCGTCGTGCGCGACGAGCAGGAGGGTCACGTCGCTCACCGCCGTGCGCGGCTCGACGAAGCCCTCGACCCCCTGACGGGTGGCGATGAACTGCTCGAGGTGGCGCACGTCCTCGCCGTCAGCCGCGCGGACGCGGGTGGAACCGGTGCGCGCGGCGTCGTGCGCCGGACGACTCGTGCGTCCGGTGCGCCGGAAGCGATCGAACAGACCCATGACGGTCATTGTGCCGGGGCGGTCCCCACGAAGCGCGCGACGCGGCCGTGACCCGGTGTGGACAGGCGCACGAAGAGTGCAAGGATGGGCGGGCCCGCGATCGCGGCGGGCGAGCCGGAACGTGGCTGGAGAGAAGTCTCACGTGTGGAGGGAAATCTGTGACGGACGCTGAGTTCGACGTCCTCGTCCTCGGGGCAGGGTCCGGCGGCTACGCCTGTGCCCTGCGAGCGGCCCAGCTGGGCCTGACGGTCGGGCTGGTCGAGAAGGGCAACCTCGGGGGCACCTGCCTGCACGTGGGATGCATCCCGACCAAGGCCCTCCTGCACGCGGCGGAGGTCGCCGACACCGCGCGCGAGGCCTCGCAGTTCGGCGTCTCGGCCACCCTCGACGGCATCGACATGGGCGGCGTCAATGCCTACAAGGACAAGGTCGTCGAGCGGCTCTTCAAGGGTCTGACGGGCCTGATCAAGTCGCGCGGCATCACCGTGATCGAGGGTGCTGGCGTGCTGACCGGTCCGCGCGAGGTGACCGTCGACGGCACGGCGTACACCGGCAAGCACGTGGTGCTGGCCTCCGGCTCCTACAGCAAGAGCCTGCCCGGCCTCGAGGTCGACGGCGAGAGGATCCTCACCTCCGAGCACGCGCTGCGCCTCGACCGCGTGCCCGCCTCGGCCATCGTGCTCGGCGGAGGCGTCATCGGCTGCGAGTTCGCCAGCGTGTGGAAGTCGTTCGGCTCCGACGTCACGATCATCGAGGCCCTCCCGCGCCTGGTCGCGGTCGAGGACGAGGCCTCCTCCAAGGCGCTCGAGCGCGCCTTCCGCAAGCGCAAGATCAGCTTCCTCACCGGCACGCCGTTCCAGAGCGTCAAGACCACCGACACCGGCGTGGCCGTGACCGTCGAGGGCGCCAAGGACGGGGAGAGCGTCATCGAGGCCGAGGTGCTCCTCGTCGCGGTCGGCCGGGGCCCCTCCACCGACGGGCTCGGCTACGCCGAGCAGGGCGTCGAGATGGACCGCGGCTTCGTGCTCACCGACGAGCGCTGCCGCACCAACGTCGAGGGGGTCTACGCCGTCGGCGACATCGTCCCCGGCCTGCAGCTGGCCCACCGCGGCTTCCAGCAGGGCATCTTCGTCGCCGAGGACATCGCCGGCCTCGACCCGCGCCCCATCGACGAGGCCGGCATCCCGCGGGTGACGTACTCCCACCCCGAGATCGCCTCCGTCGGTCTCGACGAGGCGAAGGCACGCGAGCTCCACGGCGACGCCGTCACCGTCGTGACCTACGACCTCGGCGGCAACGGCAAGAGCCAGATCCTGCAGACCCAGGGCTTCGTCAAGCTCGTCGGTCTCACCGACGGTCCCGTCCTCGGCGTCCACATGGTGGGCGATCGGGTCGGTGAGCTCATCGGCGAGGCCCAGCTCATCTACAACTGGGAAGCACACGCCGACGACGTCGCACCGCTCGTGCACGCCCACCCCACCCAGAACGAGGCGCTCGGCGAGGCCCACCTGGCCCTCGCCGGCAAGCCGCTGCACGCCCACTCCTGATCCCCCACTTCTGATCCCCCACTCCTGATCCCCCACCCACAGACGAGCGAAGGAACCACATGGCCTCCGAAGTCACCCTCCCCGCACTCGGCGAGTCCGTCACCGAGGGCACCGTCACCCGCTGGCTCAAGCAGGTCGGTGACACGGTTGCCGTCGACGAGCCGCTGCTGGAGGTCTCCACCGACAAGGTCGACACCGAGATCCCCTCCCCGGTCGCGGGCACCCTGCTCGAGATCAAGGCCAACGAGGACGACACCGTCGAGGTCGGCGCGGTCCTCGCCGTGGTCGGCGACGAGGGCGAGTCCGCCGGCGACGCGTCCGGCTCCGCCGAGCCCGAGGCCCAGCCCGCCGACGAGCAGGAGTCGGAGAAGAAGGCCGAGCAGGAGGAGCAGGCCGCCGAGGAGACCGGCGAGCTGCCGCCCGGCGACGAGACCCCCGAGTCCGAGAAGGACGACGCCCCGGCCGAGTCCGAGCCGGCCGCCGAGGCCGCGTCCTCGGGTGGCTCCGGTGGCTCGGGTGGGTCCGGTGGCGGTTCCGGTACGCCGGTGACGCTGCCCGCGCTCGGCGAGTCGGTCACCGAGGGCACCGTGACCCGCTGGCTCAAGCAGGTCGGTGACGAGGTCGCGGTCGACGAGCCGCTGCTCGAGGTCTCCACCGACAAGGTCGACACCGAGATCCCCTCGCCCGTCGCCGGCACGCTGCTGGAGATCAAGGCCGAGGAGGACGAGACCGTCGAGGTCGGCGCCGAGCTCGCGATCATCGGCTCTGCCGATGCCGCGCCCGCGCAGCAGCAGGAGGCGCCCACCCAGGAGAAGGCCGAGGAGAAGGCTCCCGAGCCCGAGCCCGAGCCGGCCCCGGAGCCCGAGGCCGAGGAGGAGCCGAAGCAGGAGGCTCCCCAGCAGGAGGCTCCCCAGCAGGAGGCCCCGAAGCAGGAGGCCCCGGCCCCCTCGCCCCAGGCGCCCGCTGCCGACACCGCGTCGGAGGGCGCGTCGGAGGGTGGCCGTGACCAGACGGCGTACGTCACCCCGCTGGTGCGCAAGATGGCCGACCAGCACGGTGTGGACCTCGGCTCGCTGCAGGGCACCGGCGTCGGTGGTCGCATCCGCAAGCAGGACGTCCTCGACGCGGCCGCCGCTGCCCAGCAGCAGTCGCAGCAGACGGCCCCGGCCGCTCCTGCCGCGGCGCCCGCCGCAGCCGCACCGGCCGCGTCGGCTCCCGCCGCCGCGAGCCCCTCGCCGCTGCGTGGCACCACCGAGCCGCTGTCGCGACTGCGCAAGGTCATCGCCTCGCGCATGGTCGAGTCGCTGCAGGAGGCCGCCCAGCTCACGCAGGTGATGGAGGTCGACGTCACCTCGATCGCCCGCCTTCGCGAGGCGTCCAAGGCCGACTTCCTGGCCCGCGAGGGCGTGAAGCTGACCTACCTGCCGTTCTTCGCCAAGGCTGCGATCGACGCGCTCAAGCTGCACCCCAAGCTCAACGCCGCGATCGACGCCGAGAAGGGCGAGGTGACCTACTACGACCGCGAGAACATCGCGTTCGCCGTGGACACCGAGAAGGGCCTGCTGACCCCGGTGGTCAAGGAGGCGGGTGACCTCTCCATCGCCGGCCTCGCCAAGAAGATCGCCGACGTCGCCGAGCGCACCCGCACCAACAAGATCACCCCGGACGAGCTGTCCGGCGGCACGTTCACGATCACCAACCTGGGCAGCTTCGGGGCCCTGTTCGACACCCCGATCATCAACAAGCCGCAGGTCGCGATCCTCGGCCCCGGTGCCGTGGTGAAGCGTCCGGTCGTGATCGACGACCCCAACCTGGGCGAGACGATCGCGGTGCGCCACATGGTGCACCTGTCGCTGACCTACGACCACCGCCTGGTCGACGGCGCCGACGCCGGCCGCTTCCTCCAGGAGGTCAAGAAGCGCCTCGAGGCCGGTCAGTTCGAGGTCTGAGCGCCGCCTCGGGACGACTCGAGCGGCCATTGCCGTGTCCTGGTCCGGGACCCATCTCCACAGCTCAGGGCCCCCTCCCCCGGGACGGGTGTGGAGGGCGGCGTACGCCGGAAAACCGCAGGCGCGTTGTCAGTCCCACCACCTAGCCTGAAGGCACCGTGACCCTCACCGACACCTCCCGCTCCGCGCCGGCCACCCTCACCACCTCGGAGCTCCCCGAGCACCGCCAGCCCGTCGACTGGCGGCGTGTGCGACGCCCGCTCACCTACCTCTGCTTCTCGATGTCGCTGGTGGGCGCGATCGCCGCCTCCTTGGGCTCGATGGTGGCCGGGCGTCTGGCCGACGACCCGACCGAGCGGCTCCTGCTGCTGCTGGCGCTGTGCGTGGTCGGGGGCGCGGTCGTCGACACGGTGGCGAAGACCATCTGGGCCACGATCTGCGACCGCGCGGAGGGCCAGCTGCGCTCCGACCTGCTCGACGCCGCGATGGCGCAGCCGCTGTCGGAGCTCTCCGAGCAGGCCGTCGGCGAGGTGCTCGACCGCATCGACGACGACACCTGGGAGGTCGGCCAGCTGATGCGCTGGGGCGTGTGGCAGGCCGCGCGCACCCTGCTGGCGTCGGGACCGCTGTGGGTGGTCGCGTCGCTCACCTGGTGGCCCGCGGTGTTCCTGTTCCCGTTGACCGCCCTCGTGACCTTCCTCGCGGTGCGCCGGCTGCTGCCCCAGGTCGCGGAGAAGAAGGTGATCGAGGAGGCCGCCTGGACCGACCACGCCGCGTCCACCGAGGAGGGCGTCGCCGCCCGTGACGACCTGCGCACGTCGCTCGGCCAGGCCCACGTGCTGCGCCGCAACGCCCACCTCGCCTCGGTCGTGCACCGCACGCTCGACGCCGTGCTGGCGGTCGAGGTGCGCATCACCCGGCGCAGCGGCGGGCTGCTCCACGGCGCCCTCGCCGCCGTCGGCGTGGTCGGCATCGCGCTCGTCGTCGCGGGCAACCTGTCGACCGCGCGCCTGGTGACGCTGTTCCTCGTCACGACGATGTTCGTCGGCGGCGTGGACATGCTCGCGCGCCACCTCCCCGACCTGCAGGAGGGCTTCGGCGCCGTGCTGCGGCTCCGCGGCATGCTCGCCTCCCCCGCCGAGCCGACCGGCGGCCTGCCCGTCCCCGACGGGCCGCTCGACGTCGAGTTCCGCCACCTCGACTTCAGCTACGGCACCGGCACGTTCGCGCTGCGCGACGTCGACCTGCTCCTCACCGCGGGCCACACCTGCGCCCTGGTGGGACGCACCGGCTCGGGCAAGTCGACGCTGGCCTCCCTGCTCTCCCGCGCGGTCGAGCCGCCCCGCGGCACGGTGTTCCTCGGCGGCGTCGACGTCCGCGACCTCGACCTGCAGCAGCTGCGCTCCGCCGTCGGCGTCGTCACCCAGCGCACCGAGGTCCTCGCGGGCACGCTCGCCGACAACATCACGCTCTTCGACGACGTCCCCCGCGCCGACATCGAGGCGGCGGTGGCCGAGCTCGGCCTCACCGACTGGGTCGCCGGTCTGCCCGAGGGCCTCGACACCGTCCTGGGACCGGGCGGCACCAGCCTGTCGGCCGGCGAGGAGCAGCTCGTCGCCTTCGCCCGCCTGCTCGTGCGCGACGTGAGCGTGGTCGTGCTCGACGAGGCCACCGCCCGCATGGACCCGGTCACCGAGGCACGCGTGGTGCGCGCCGCCGACCGGCTCATCTCAGGCCGCACCGGCATCCTGGTCGCCCACCGGCTCTCCACCACCGAGCGCGCCGAGCAGGTCGCGGTGCTCGAGTCCGGCCACGTCGTCCAGCAGGGCCCCCGGGCGCGGCTGGCGAGCGTCGACGGCCCGTTCCGCGACCTCCTCGAGGCGGCCGCCCACGAGGCGGTCGTCGAGGAGCACCACCACGCCGACGCCGCGATCGGCTCCGTGCGGCGCAGCACCTCTCCCCCGCCGCCTCCCGAGCTCGCCCCCACCCCGAGCCTGGCCCGGGCCGTCCTGCACACCGTGCGCATCCAGCCCCAGTGGGGACTGCTGGGCGCCGTGCTCTTCCTGCTGTGCTCGCTCACCGGCGCCTTCGGTGCCGTCACCGGCTGGGTCTGGGGCCGCATCGTCACCGACCTGCAGCAGGGCGAGCGGCCCGACTGGCTGGTCGCGGCGCTGGTGGTCTCGCTGGTCGCCGGCCCGCTGCTGCTCTCGCAGGCGCTGCGCACCTACCCCCACTGGTGGGTCGAGGTGCGCCTGCGCGTGCGGGCCTCGGTGCTCCACGGCCAGACCTCGCAGCGCCGCCTCCTGCGCACGCCGCCGGGAGAGGTGGTCGCCCGCACGATGGACGCCGACCGGCTCGCGCGCTACACCGACCGCTGGGTCGACTTCGTCAACGGCCTGCTCGTCGCGGTCCTCACCGGCTTCATCGCCCAGACCTGGGTGGCTGGCGCGGTGCTGCTGACGGTCATGGTGGTCTCGGCCCTCGCCTCCACGCTCGGACGTCGCGTCGCCGGCCGCTCGGCCGCCGCGGCCTCCTCGGCCCGCGCCGGCTTCGGCCAGTCGCTGGTCTCGGCCCTGGAGTCGATCCGCACCGTCAAGCTGGCCGCGGCCACCCCGCAGGTGCACCAGCACCTGCGTCTCGTCGACGGTGGGCGCGTGGACGCCGCCGTGCGCGAGCACCGGGTGCAGGCCCTGCTCGACGGCGTGCCGGTCGTGATGGTGCAGCTCGGCGTCGTCGCGGCCTGGGCCGGGCTGCTCACCGACCACTGGGGCCTGGCGACGGCCCTGCTGCTCGCCAACGCGGTCAGCGGCTTCGACTGGTTCGGCCGGGTCGCCGGCTCCGTGGTCACCGAGGCCCCCGGGGTGCGCGCCTGGATGAACGCCACCAGCGAGCTCGCCGGCGGCGGCGACCTGATGGACCTCCCGCCCGGCGTCGACCTCGTGCACGGCACCGGCCCCGACCCCCAGCCCTCCCACCGCGAGCCGCTGCACACGCTCTCCGTGCGCGACCTCGACGCCGTCCACGACGACGGCACCCTCGGCGTCCAGGGAGTCGACCTCGACGTCCGCGCCGGCGAGCTCGTGCTGCTGCTCGGCCAGGTCGGTTCGGGCAAGTCCAGCCTGCTGAGCGCGCTCGCGGGGCTCGTCACCAGCACCGGGGAGATCCGGTGGAACGACGAGGTGGTCGCCGACCCGCAGACCGCCCTGCGGCCTGGCCGCGTCGCCCACGTCGCCCAGGTGCCTCGCGTGCTCTCGGGCACCTTCACCGGCAACGTCGCGCTCGACCACGCCGACCGCGCGGTCCTCCCGGCGCTCGATGCGGCCCGCATGGGTCGCGACGTGGCCGAGGCGGGCGGCCCGGACTCCCTGGTCGGCCACCGCGGCGTACGCCTCTCCGGCGGGCAGGTGCAGCGCCTCGCGCTGGCGCGGGCGCTGGCCACCGAGGCCGACGTGCTGCTCGCCGACGACGTCTCGTCGGCCCTCGATGCCGCGACCGAGATCGAGCTGTGGCAGGCGCTGCGCTCGCGTGGGGCCGCGGTGATCGGTGCGACCAGCAAGTCGGCGGCGTTGGCCCAGGCCGACCGTGTCGTGGTCCTCGACGCCGGACGGGTCGTCGACCACGGGCCGTGGCGCGAGCTCTCGGAGCGCTGGGCACACCTGGCCGGCTGAGGCAGTTGTGGCCGCGTGGTTGGGTGGTGGCATGCGCGTCGTCATCGCCGGTGCCTCGGGCTTCCTCGGCACCCACCTGTCCACGCACCTGCGGGTGCAGGGCCACGAGGTGACCGCGCTCGTGAGGCGTGAGCCTTCCTCGAGCCACGAGTCCCGCTGGGACCCCGCGGCGGGCACGGTCGACGCAGGGGTGATCGGCCGTGCCGACGCCGTCGTCAACCTCGCCGGTGCCAGCATCGCGGCCAACCCGCACTCGAAGAAGCACGCCCGCGAGGTGCTGGAGTCGCGCGTCTCCACGACCCGCCTGCTCGCCTCGACGATCGCCGCGAGCCAGCGGCCACCCGCATTCGTGGCCGGCAACGGCATCAGCTGGTACGGCGACCACGGCCCGGCCGCGGTCACCGAGGACACCGGCACGACCGGCGACGCGTTCCTCACCCGCGTCGCTCGGGAGTGGGAGGCCGCGACCGAGCCGGCCCGCGACGCCGGCGCCCGCGTGTGCGTGCTGCGCACCGCCCCGGTGATGGACCGCACCTCACCGCCGCTCAAGCAGCTGCGCCTGCTCTTCCAGCTCGGCGGCGGCGCCCGGCTCGGGTCGGGCGAGCAGTTCATGCCGATGATCTCGCTGCGCGACTGGGTGGGCGCGGTGAGCTATCTCATCGAGTCGCGTGACGTGTCCGGCGCCTTCAACCTGTGCTGCCCGCACACCCCGACCAACGCGGAGTTCACCCACGCACTGGCCTCCGCCGTGCACCGCAAGACGTTCCTCGCCGTCCCGGCACCGGTGCTCAAGGTGGGCGCCGGCGACCTGGCCTCGGAGCTGCTCGGCTCCATCAACGCACGCCCCGCGGCGCTCGAGCGCGCCGGCTACGACTTCGAGGACGAGGACGTCCGCGAGGTGCTCGCCGCCGCGCTGTCCTGATCGCGCGCCTCGGCCACCACCCACGCCCCGCCCCGGCGCACGAGGACGACCCTCCTCGCCGACGCCCGGTCCGACGGGAGCGCGACGGGCACCGGCCCACCGACGACCCGGCCGGCCACGACCCGGTCGGTGACCACCAGCACCATCCGTCCGGGCGAGCGCTCCACCACGCGCAGGGCCAGGACCTGCGTGGCGAGGCCGTCGACGGTGAGGCCGCGCTCGCGGTAGCTCCGCAGCAGCCGCACGTCGGCGGCCCCGGCCCGAGAGCCGTGGGCGTAGAGCTCGGCCAACGCCTCGACGTCGCCGGCAGCCCACACAGCCGAGCGGCGCGCGTCCCACCGGCTGAGGACCTGCGCGGGCGGCGTACGGTCCACGCCGTCAGGCACCGCGGACGGGGCCGGTGCTGCGTCCCCCGGCCGGTCCCCCGGCCGATCCCCCGGCCGGTCCCCCGGCCGATCCCCCGGCCGTGCCAGCGTGACGACCAGGGTCGCCACGACGCAGGCGCAGGCCACGGCGGTGAGGACGGGCAGCAGTCGTCGGGGGTCCACCCGACCACCATGGCCGAGAGCGGCCGACCCCCGCAGGGCTCATCCACAGGCGGCGCTCGCCGGTCGGGCGCGTAGGCTCGCGGCATGCCGCTGGACTACGAGATCGCCGGCCTGGGCGACGACGCCGTCGACTACCTCGCCGCCTGGGAGCTGCAGCGACAGGTGCACGAGGCCGTCGTCGCCGGCACCCGTCCCGACTCGGTGCTGCTGCTCGAGCACCCGCCGGTCTTCACCGCCGGCAAGCGGACGGACCCGCACGAGCGACCCCTCGACCCAGGCGGCGCCGCGGTCATCGACGTCGACCGCGGCGGCAAGATCACCTTCCACGGCCCCGGTCAGCTGGTCGGCTACCCGATCGTGCGGCTGCCCGACCACGTCAAGGTCGTCGACTACGTCCGTCGCGTCGAGGAGGCACTGATCGCGGTGTGCGCCGACCTCGGCGTCACCACCGCCCGCGTGCCGGGGCGCAGCGGGGTGTGGCTGCAGGCCGACGACCGCGGTCCGGAGCGCAAGATCGCCGCCATCGGCATCCGGGTCAGCCGCGGCGTGACGATGCACGGGTTCGCGCTCAACTGCGACGTCGACCTGGGGTGGTACGACCGGTTCGTCCCGTGCGGCATCGCCGACGCCGGCGTCACCTCCCTCTCCGCGGAGCTGGGCCGCGACGTGACCGTCACCGACGTGCTGCCGAGCGTGCGCGAGCACCTGTCGGCCTACCTCGCGTGGGAGCCCTACGCCGCGACGCCCGACTACGAGCCCCGCCCGGAGCCCGGACGCGGCCCGCGCATCGAGCTGGTGCGTCCGGGCGCCTGACCCCGCCCGTACGACGTACCGGCGCGCCTGCACGGCAGCCGAGCCGCCGACCTGCCAGTCTTCGGGCCACGCATCCGGCCAGGTCGGGGGACACACATGGGCGAGTCGGTCATCGAGACGCGCGCGCTGCGCAAGGAGTTCAGCACGCGCCGCGGCACCCGGGTCGCAGTGGACGACCTCGACCTCACCGTCCCGCGTGGCGGCGTGCACGGCTTCCTCGGTCCCAACGGCTCGGGCAAGACCACCACGATCCGCATGCTGCTGGGCCTGGCCACCCCGACCTCCGGCACGATGCGGCTCCTCGGCGAGCCGGTGCCGGCCTCGCTCCCCGCGGTCATGTCGCGGGTGGGCGCCGTGGTCGAGTCGCCCAAGTTCGCGCCGCACTTCACCGCCCGCCAGAACCTCGCGCTGCTGGCGGCCACCGTCGGTCGCGACCGAGCGGCCGTGGACGACGCGCTCGACAAGGTCGGGCTCGGCCAGCGCGCCGACGAGCGGTTCCGCGGCTACTCCCTCGGCATGAAGCAGCGGCTGGCCATCGCGGCCACGCTGCTCAAGACGCCGGACCTGCTCATCCTCGACGAGCCCACCAACGGTCTCGACCCGGCCGGCATCCGCGAGATCCGCGACCTCGTCAAGGGCCTGGGCGCCAGCGGCGTCACCGTCCTGCTCAGCTCGCACATCCTGGCCGAGGTGCAGCAGGTGTGCGACAGCGTCACCATCATCGGCAACGGCCGCCTGCTCGCCTCGGGCACCGTGGAGGACCTGATGGCCACCACCGGTGCCTACCGCGTCGTGGCCGACGACCCCGCCGGCGCCGCGAGGCTCCTGCAGGCGCAGGGGATGTCGACCACCGCCGACGGGAGCGCCCTGACCGTGCAGACCGAGCGACCCGGCACCGACATCAGCCGGGTCCTCGGCGAGGGCGGGGTGTGGCTCCACGAGCTCACGCCGCTGCGTGCCGACCTCGAGTCGGTGTTCCTCGACCTCACCGCCGACGACCGGATGGGCGCCCTGCCGAGCACGGAGGACTACCGATGAAGGACCTGCTGCGCGTCGAGCTCACGCGCCTGCGCTGGCGCCGCGCCGTGGTCGTGCTCGTCGCCGCCTGCCTCCTGGTGCCGGCCGCGATCTGGGTCGGCACCGCCTGGTCGACGCGGCCCTTCTCCGACGACGACGTCGCTGCCGCCGAGCAGCAGGCGGCGCGCGACGCCGACCAGCCGTGGGTGCGCCGGGAGATCAGGAAGTGCGAGAAGTCCCCGGAGAACTACGCGCCCCCGTCGGAGGACGTCGACTGCACCGAGCTGCTCACGCCGACGGTGGCCAACTACCTCTACCGCCCGACGCTCGACGTCTCCTCGGTGCTGAGGGACCAGGGCGTCGCCGTGGTCACGATCCTGGCTGTCCTCGTGCTGATCCTGGGCACCACCTTCGTGGGCCACGACTGGAACACCGGCTCGATCAGCAACCAGCTGCTCTTCGAACCACGTCGCCGTCGCGTCTGGCTGTCCAAGGCGCTGGCGGTGGTCCTCACCGGCCTCGTGGTCGGTGCCGTCGCGCTGCTGGCCTTCTGGGGCGCGACCGCGGCACTGGCCGCGCACCGGGACATCGCGGTGCCGGCGGCGCAGTGGGCCGACGTACGCGCCACGACCGCGCGCGGCATCGTGCTGGTGGCCCTGGCCGGTCTGCTCGGCTATGCGCTCACGATGTTGTTCCGCAGCACCGTCGCCACGCTCGGCGTCGGGCTCGGCATCGCCGCCGGCGGGTCGCTGGGCATCCTCGCGCTGGTCGGCGAGGGCGGGCTGCGCTGGCTGCTGCCGTCCAACGCCCTCGCGGTGCTCGAGGACGGCTTCGACTACTACGTCTGGAACCCCGCCTGCGACTCGGGCTACCAGACCGGCGCGGCGAGCTGCATGCGGACGATCACCCTCGTGGACGGCTCGCTCTACCTCGGCGTCGTGCTCGCCGTGGTGGTGGCGGCCTCCCTGTGGTCGTTCCAGCGTCGCGACCTGCCCTGACGGGCACCGACCGGGCGAGTTGGGAGCCCCGCGGCCCCGTCGTAGAGTGGCGCGTGTGACGACTGCTCCCGCACCCGAAGGACGCAAGCTCCTCCGCCTCGAGGTACGCAACGCCGAGACCCCGATCGAACGCAAGCCGGAGTGGATCAAGACCCGCGCCAAGATGGGCCCGGAGTACACCTCGCTGCAGAACCTGGTCAAGTCCGAGGGACTGCACACGGTGTGCCAGGAGGCCGGCTGCCCCAACATCTTCGAGTGCTGGGAGGACCGCGAGGCCACCTTCCTCATCGGCGGTGACCAGTGCACCCGTCGCTGCGACTTCTGCCAGATCGACACCGGCAAGCCGCAGCCGCTCGACCGCGACGAGCCCCGCCGGGTGGCGGAGTCGGTGCAGAAGATGCAGCTGCGCTACGCCACGATCACCGGCGTCGCCCGCGACGACCTGCCCGACGGCGGCGCGTGGCTCTACGCCGAGACGGTGCGCGCCATCCACGAGCTCAACCCCGACACGGGTGTGGAGAACCTGATCCCCGACTTCAACGGCAAGCCCGACCTCCTGCAGGAGGTCTTCGAGTCCCGTCCCGAGGTGCTCGCGCACAACGTCGAGACCGTGCCGCGGATCTTCAAGCGGATCCGCCCGGCCTTCCGCTACGACCGCTCGCTCGACGTCATCACGCAGGCGCGCGACTTCGGCCTGGTCACCAAGTCCAACCTCATCCTCGGCATGGGCGAGACCCGCGAGGAGGTCAGCCAGGCGCTGCGCGACCTCCACGAGGCCGGCTGCGAGCTCATCACGATCACCCAGTACCTGCGCCCGTCGCCGCGGCACCACCCCGTGGAGCGGTGGGTCAAGCCCGAGGAGTTCGTCGAGCTCAAGGCCGAGGCCGACGAGATCGGCTTCGCCGGGGCCCTGTCCGGGCCGCTGGTCCGCTCGTCCTACCGCGCCGGACGGCTGTACGGTCAGGCCATGGACGCACGCGCTGCCGCGACCGTCTGACCCGAGCCTCCACGGCTCCCCCGCACCACCTCTCTCCGCCCATTCCTAGCTGGACAAGGCCACCTATGTCGACCGCCGCCCCCACGCCCTCGACGCCCACCTCGCGCCGTGGGCAGATCATGCAGACCTACACGATGGCCAAGCGCAGCGACCCGCGCCTGGGCTGGATCATCCTGGGCGTGTTCGTGCTCGGAGCAGTGGTCGGCTTCGGCCTCATGTGGCTGCTGCCCGGTGACGGCGTCCTGTCGCTGATCATCTCGATCATCGGTGCGCTGATGCTCGGCATGCTGGCCGCCCTGCTGGTCTTCGGCCGCCGCGCCCAGTCGGCGGCGTACACCCAGATGGAGGGCCAGCCCGCAGCCGCCGCCGGTGCGCTGCAGATGCTGCGCCGCGGCTGGAAGGTCGACCCCGTCGTCGGCTTCACCAAGCAGCAGGACGTCGTGCACCGGGTCGTCGGCCCGCCCGGCATCGTGCTGGTCGGCGAGGGCTCGAGCCAGAGCCGCGTCAAGCAGCTGATGGTCAACGAGCGGCGCAAGCACGAACGGGTCGCCTACGGCGTGCCGATCCACGAGGTCATCGCCGGCCGCGGCGAGGGCGAGGTGCCGCTGCCAAAGCTGGTGCGCCACGTGCAGAAGCTCGGTCGCAACGTGAAGCCGGCCGAGATCACCGACATCCTCCAGCGCCTCAAGGCGCTCGACGCCCAGCGCGGCAAGCTGCCGCTGCCCAAGGGCCCGGTGCCGACCTCGATGAAGGGCATGCGCTCGCAGCGCGGTCGCTGACCTCGCGGTCGGCCACGCCGGCCGGACCGTCCTAGATCGTCACGGTCCGCGTGCCCGCGGCCACGTCGTGCAGTCCGCGCCCGTCGACGGTGAACAACGGCGGGAGCAGCAGGAACGTCAGCACTGTGCGGATCATCGCTCGCAGCAGGCTCACCGGCCGCGACGGGTCGTCGTGGCGCACGACCCGCACCCGCGTCACCAGCTTGCCGAACGACCCGCCCATCAGCGCGGTGAACAAGGCCATCTCAACGACCAGGACCACCGTGCCCACGGCGCCGATGGTCGAGGAGTCGTCGCGCACCAGGCCGATCGCGGCCAGCGCTTCTGCGACGGCCCAGCTGCTGGCCCAGTCGATGAGCAGGGCGCCGAGCCGACGGCCCCAGCCGGCGGGTCGCAGCTGCGGTGTTACGGCTGTGGTCACTCCGCCAGCCTAGGCAGGGCCCGCACGGGCTCCACCCTCCGGGCACTTGTAACACGGGCGAAACAAACGGGATACGGTCTAGAAACTGCTCCCGCCTAGCGTGACGATCACGGTGCAACGAGGCCCCGTTCCGTGACGCTGCAAACTCGACGTGCGCTGGGCGCCGTCAAGGAGGACCCGAATGTTCAACAACTCCGATGAGCTGCTGAAGTTCATCAAGGACGAGGGCGTCGAGATGGTCGACGTCCGTTTCTGTGACCTGCCCGGTGTGATGCAGCACTTCACCGTGCCGGTGTCCTCCTTCGACCAGTCGGTCTTCGAGGACGGCCTCGCCTTCGACGGCTCCTCGATCCGCGGCTTCCAGGCGATCCACGAGTCCGACATGTCGCTCTTCCCCGACGTGACCACGGCCTACATCGACCCCTTCCGCGTCGCGAAGACCCTCGTCGTCAACTTCTTCATCCACGACCCGATCACGGGCGAGGCCTACTCGCGCGACCCGCGCAACATCGCCAAGAAGGCGATGGCCTACCTCGCCTCGACCGGCATCGGCGACACGGCGTACTTCGCCCCCGAGGCCGAGTTCTACGTCTTCGACAACGTGCGCTTCGAGACCTCTGCGAACGCCGGTTTCTACCACATCGACTCCGAGGCCGGCGCCTGGAACAGCGGCTCCGAGGACAACAACCGCGGCTACAAGGTGAAGTACAAGGGCGGCTACTTCCCGGTCGCCCCCTACGACCACTTCGGCGAGCTGCGCGACGAGATGGTCATCGAGATGGAGCGCGCGGGCCTCCACGTCGAGCGCGCCCACCACGAGGTCGGCACCGCCGGCCAGGCCGAGATCAACTACAAGTTCGACGAGCTGCTCAAGGCCGCCGACGACGTGATGAAGTTCAAGTACCTCGTCAAGAACGTCGCGTGGCGCAACGGCAAGACCGCGACCTTCATGCCCAAGCCGATCTTCGGTGACAACGGCTCCGGCATGCACTGCCACCAGTCCATCTGGAAGGACGGCGACCCGCTGTTCTACGACGAGACCGGGTACGCCGGCCTGTCGGACATGGCGCGCCACTACATCGGCGGCATCCTCAAGCACGCGCCGTCGCTGCTGGCCTTCACCAACCCGACGGTGAACTCCTACCACCGCCTGGTGCCCGGCTTCGAGGCCCCGATCTCGCTCGTCTACTCCCAGCGCAACCGCTCGGCCTGCGTGCGCATCCCGATCACGGGCGCGAACCCGAAGGCCAAGCGCATCGAGTTCCGCTGCCCCGACCCGTCGGCGAACCCCTACCTCGCCTTCTCGGCGCTGCTGCTGGCCGGCATCGACGGCATCCAGAACAAGATCGAGCCGCCGGACCCGATCGACAAGGACATCTACGAGCTGCCGCCGGACGAGATGGCCGAGATCGACCAGGTGCCCACCTCGCTGGGCGCGGTCATGGACAACCTCGAGCGCGACCACGAGTTCCTCACGGTCGGCAACGTGTTCACCCCCGACCTGATCGAGACCTGGATCAACTACAAGCGCACCCAGGAGATCCTGCCGGTGCAGCTGCGCCCGCACCCGCACGAGTTCGAGCTCTACTACGACATCTAATCAGCGCTCCTCTGCGGGTTCACCCGTTGAGCTGCGTCTGACCTGCGAAGACGTCCCTGGACATCTGTGGTTGTCCAGGGACGTCTTCTGTCGTCGTGAGGCATGGACGTAGCACGTCGGCAGGATCCCGACCGCGTCCGGCGCGTTCATCGCGTCGGGTTCTCCTCAGGCGAGATGCTCAGCAAGTTCGCTGAGGGTCGACACGGTCACGTCCGGTGCCGCGAAGTACGACGGGTACGGCGCACCCGTCCGGTTCACCCACGCCGACATCAGGCCCGCCCGCGAGGCGCCATGGGTGTCCCAGGGATGGGCCGCCACCAGCATCGAGTCCGCGGCGTCGACCCCGCACCGGTCCAGCGCGTACGCGTACGACTCCTTGGCCGGCTTCCACAACGCCGCGTCCTCGACCGACAGGAGCGCCTCGAACCGGTCACGGACACCCGCCTCCTCGAGGAGCTTCTCCGCAATGCCGCTCGACCCGTTGCTCAGCGTCACCAACCGCAGCCCGCACTCCGCCAACGCTCGCACCCCCTCCACGACGTCCGGGTGCACGCCCAAACTCGGCAGGCCCTCCATCACGTGCTGCACCGCCGAGTCGACGTCCCGGTCCAACGACAAGCCGTGGAACGTGACCTGCAGACCGTCCTCCGCCAGGTGCGCAAATGCTTCGTTGTCGCCGGTCGCCGTCAACGCGAACCCGTCACGCAGCAGTCCCGCGAACCACACGCCCATCAGACCAGTCGGAGCGCCCACCTCGGCAAAGCGCTGCCGCAACGGGCCCATGTCCGACAACGTCTCGTTCACGTCGAACACCAGCAGCGCCGGCCGCCGCCCAGGATCGCCTGCCGGAGCCGAGGCCGTGGAAGGGACTGGACTGCCTTCTAGCTCGATCGCCATCACCCCACCCTAGAGACCTCAGACGCCCCGCTGACCATGAACGTCCCGGGCGTCAGATGGCGGGTTTCCCCTCCCCCAATGGCGGGTGAACAGACGGTTGTCACACCGATCAGGCCGTGATCTGCGGGCGGTTCCGTCGTTCACTGAAGCGTGACCACTCTCCAACGACGCACCTTCCTTGCCTCCAGCGCCGCGGCCGCCGGGCTCGCGGCCACCGTGACCGGGAGCTCCACCAGAGCCGCAGCGGCGGGCACGGGCGTGTTCCAGCACGGGGTCGCCTCGGGTGACCCGCTGCCCCGCGCGGTGGTGCTGTGGACCCGCGTGACGCCCACTGCGGAGTCCACCCCCGGTTCCGGGCTGGGGCCCGACACTAAGGTCCGCTGGGAGGTCGCCTCGGACGCGAGCTTCCGCAAGGTCGTCCGCGCGGGCACCGTCACCACCAGCGCCGCACGCGACCACACGGTCAAGGTCGACGCGACCGGCCTGGACCCTGAGACCTGGTACCACTACCGGTTCGTGAGCGCCGGCGCCACCAGCCCGGTCGGCCGCACCCGCACCGCCCCCGACGCGAACGCGACCCCGGAGAACCTTCGCCTCGGTGTGGTGAGCTGCGCCAACCTCCAGGCCGGCTGGTTCAGCGCCTACCGTCACCTCGCCGCCCGCGACGACCTGCACGCCATCCTCCACCTCGGCGACTACGTCTACGAGTACGCCCCCGGCGAGTACGGGTACGGCCAGGGCAACGTCGACGTCCGACGCCACGACCCGGCCACCGAGATGGTGCAGCTGGCCGACTACCGGCGCCGTCACGCGCAGTACAAGCAGGACCCCGACCTGCAGGCGCTGCACGCGCGCTACCCGTTCATCGTCACCTGGGACGACCACGAGGTCGCCAACGACGCGTGGCGTGAGGGGGCGGAGAACCACCAGCCTGCCGAGGGTGACTACCTCGCGCGTCGGGCACGCGCGCACCGCGCGTACGACGAGTGGATGCCGGTGCGGATCAACGGCACGGCCGCCCTCGACGACGGGACCCGGCTGTTCCGCAGGCTCACCTTCGGGCGGCTGGCCGAGATCAGCATGCTCGACCTGCGGACCTACCGTGACCAGCAGGTCGCCACCCCGCTCATCGACCCGGCGATCGACGACCCCGAGCGGACCATCACCGGACGCGAGCAGCTCGACTGGCTCAAGACCTCACTGACCGCGTCGGTGCAGTGGAAGCTCGTCGGCAACCCGGTGATGATCGCCCCTGTCACGTTCGCGCAGGTCCCGAAGGACCTCATCGGGCCCATCGACGACGTCACCGGCATCCTGCCGCGCGACGGAGCGCCGTACAACGTCGACCAGTGGGACGGCTACACCGACGACCGCCGCGAGGTCCTCACCCACATCCGCGACCGCGGGCTGCGCGACGTCGTCTTCCTCACCGGCGACATCCACTCGGCGTGGGCCTGCGACCTGCCCTACGACGCCGCCACCTACCCGCTCGGCGACTCGGCAGGCGTCGAGTTCGTGTGCACGTCCGTGACCTCGAACAACCTCGACGACATCACCGGCACGCCGCCACGCACCACGAGCCTGACGGTCGAGGCGGCCCTCCAGACGAGCAACCGCCACGTGCGCTACCTCAACTTCGACGACCACGGCTACTCGATCTTCGACGTCACCGCTGCCCGCGCCCAGATGGACTACTACGTCATCGGTGACCGTGCCGACCGCAACGCGGCGTCCCACTGGAGCGTGTCATGGGCCACCCGGTCCGGCGCCAGCAAGGTCACGCCCGTCGCCCAGCCCGTCACCAGCGCCTGAGGAGGCCGAACCATGTGCACCCCCCACGACCACTCCCCCAGTGACGCGTTCGCCCGCGGCCTCGACGACATCCGCACGGGCCGACGTTCGCTCCTCAAGGTCCTCGGCGCCGGCGGAGCGACCGTCGCCATCTCGACGGCCGTCTCGACCGTCGCCGGCGCAGCGCCCGCCTCGGCGGCCTCGCAGTCACCTCGCCGCGCCTACGTCCTCGTCCTCGACGGGTGCCGCCCCGACGAGGTCACCTCACCGCTGATGCCCCGCGCGGCCGCGCTGCGCGATGACGGGTTCAACCACCCGTACGCGTCCTCGATGCCGGTCATGGAGACCATCCCCAACCACGTGATGATGATGACCGGCGTCCGTCCCGACCGCAGCGGCGTGCCGGCCAACTCCATCTACGACCGCACCGAGAAGGTCGTCCGCAACATGGACCGGCCGACCGACATCAAGATCGGCACCGTCATCGAACGGCTCAACGCCGCCGGCCTGACCACCGGCACCGTGCTCAGCAAGCAGTACCTGTACGGCGTCTTCGGTGACCGCGCCACCCACCGGTGGGAACCCACCCCGGTGCTGCCCGTCACAGGCCACTCCCCGGACCTGGCGACCATGGACGCCGCGCTGGCGATGCTCGACCAGCACGACCCGCACCTGATGTTCGTCAACCTCGGCGACATCGACCGGGTGGGCCACTCCGACCTCACCGGCCCCCTGTCCCTGCGGGCCGCGCGCGAGGCCGCGCTCGCCGCCACCGACGTCCAGGTGGGCCGCTTCGTCGACGCCCTGAAGAGCTCGGGGCGATGGCAGGACTCCATCGTCATCGTGCTGGCCGACCACTCGATGGACTGGTCGCGCCCGGACTCGGTCGTGCACCTGCAGCCGGTCCTCGATGCGGACCCCCTGCTGGCCGGCCACGTCGTCATCGCCGACAACGGGGGCGCCGACCTCCTGTACTGGACCGGTGACCCTGCCGCGCGGGACGCCGCGGTCGCGCGCATGATCTCGCTGGCCTCCGCCACGCCGGGCGTCCTCGAGGCGCTCGACCCCCGGACCGACCTCACGCTGCGCACCGGCCCGCTCAGTGGAGACGTGGTCGTGCACTGCCGCGCCGGGTGGCGCTTCACCGACCCAGCCATCTGGTCCAACCCCATCCCCGGCAACCACGGTCACCCGGCCACCCGGCCCATCCCGTGGTTCATCGGCGGCGGTCACCCCGTCGTCCCGCGAGGCGTCTCGGCGTCCGAGCAGGCGCGGACCATCGACGTCGCCCCCACCGTCGCGGACTTCTTCGGAGTCGGTGCGCCCAAGGGCGGGTACGACGGAAGCTCACGACTCCCGCGCCTGCGCTGACGGCTCGGGCACGGACATCCGCACGCTGCTCCCGCAGGGGCGAAGCGGCAGCGCGCCGAGGCGAGGGCTGGACCGGCGCACCGACCGCGGCGAGCACGTCCGACGGGTGTGGATCTCGGCGGGTCCGGCTGTCTCCGCCGCGCCGGCGAGCGGGTCTGACCGGGAGGCCCTGTGGCAAAGCCACGCACGGGTGAGCACACTGGAGCATCCGATCGCCCCCGCGGTCGGCTGACCCGGCCAGCGCCTCGCCAGGTCGGTTGCGTGGCCGGGTGCGACGATGGCTTGTGCGTCGCCACCTTCCGAAGAGCGCCGCTGGATGTTCAACGCCCGTGACCAAAGCCTGCTGCTCGAGGCACGCTCAGGACAGAGGCGTGACGACGGCCTCGTAGGTGAGGATCTCGGTGTTGTTGCCCTCGCCGAAGTCGTCCGGGGCGGCGTACATCGTGAGGTGGTCGCCCACGACGTCGATGTCGGTGGGGTTGCGAGTCACGACGTGCCCGGCGGTCGACCACAGCTGGGTGGGGACCTCGTGGATGATGCGGCGGGTCCTCAGGTCGAGCAGCGCGAACCCCCCGAGCTCGTACGGAGTGGTGGCGCCGGGTTGTGCGGGCAGGGCGGCGATGCCGGAGCACAGGGTCTTGCGAGAGGCGACGTACTCGCAGTCCTGGTAGTCGATGAAGTGGCTGTCGTTCAACCACCGGGACTTCTGCCGGCCGGAGGTGGTCCACTCGTAGAAGCGGCGTGAGCCCCAGGACTGGCCGACGAGGCGACCGGACTCCTGGTCGCGGACGACGCCGCCGATGTGGTCCGCGACGGTGAACATCTTCTGCGCCTCGAAGGTGTTCGGGTCGACCTTGTAGATGATGGCCTCGCTGTTGGGGCGGTACTCGGCGACGGGCAGCCAGATGTTGCCGTCCTGGTCCACATCGAGACCGCCGGGGTGGTAGATGTCGCCCTCTCCCAGGACGATGTCCTTGATGAGGGTGCCGTCCTTCTCGAGCACGAACAGGTGGCCGACACCCTTGCCTGGGCTGCGGTCGTACCCGTCGACGGGCTGCGGGTACTTCACCGGCGCCTCGATGATCTCCACCGACGACAGGTAGATGCGGTCGCCGACGACTTCCATGGCCTGCGGGTGGTGGGTGTTGAAGTCGAGGCGCACAGTCCCCGTCTTCGTCCAGGTGGTGCTGCGCGAGACGTTCTCGAACGTGTCGACCAGCGGGTCGTCATCCGCGGTCGGTGCGCCTGTCCGGGCGGACGCGGCGGCGCTCAGGCCGAGGACCAGTACGGCGGCACAGGACAGGGAGGTGAGGCGACGGGTCACAGGTCACTCCTCGGTCGGGGGCAGGAGCCTGCGACGCTAGGGACCATCGGCCGACGAGCAGTGACTCTCCTGCGAACAACCGGAGAACGGTGCCGGGCCGCGAGTGTCGGGGGGCGTCGCGCGCTGGTGGTGACCGCCGCCGTCGTCTGGCCGGACGGCGGTCGGTGCCCCGTCGCGTCCTGTTCACCAGGTGGTTCGGTCGTCCGCGAAGGGTGCGCGTCATGACCACTCGGAACCTCAAGGCCACCTTGGCCTCCCTCGTCGCCGCCACGGCTGTTGTCGCGGCGCCCGTCCAGTCCGCCCAAGCTGCGCAGTCAGGTGACGCCGCGCAGCCGGGCTTCGACCTGCAGGCACACCGCGGCGGCCTCGGCCTCACCGTCGAGAGCACCCTTGCCTCCTTCGACCGGGCCATCCGGCTCGGAGTGAGCACCCTCGAGCTCGACGTCCAGATCACCGAGGAGGGCCAGGCCGTGGTCACCCACGACCGCAAGGTCAACGGGGGCAAGTGTCAGGACACGCACCCGGCCACGCCGGCCGACCCGGAGTACCCCTACGTCGGCAAGTACGTCAACACCCTCACGCTGGCCCAGGTCCGCACCCTCGACTGCGGCAGCCGGACGCTGCCGCAGTTCCCCGGCCAGACGGCGTCGCCCGGCGAACGGATGCCGCTTCTCAGCGAGGTCTTCGGACTGGTGAAGGCCTACGACGCCCACGACATGAAGCTCAACGTGGAGACCAAGGTCGAGGCCGGTGCCCCCAGCGAGACCGCGCCCCGCGAGCAGTTCGTCCAGGTGACCGACCGCGAGATCCGCTCGGCCGACATCGCTCCCCAGGTCACCATCCAGAGCTTCGACTGGGGCTCCCTCATGCGGATGAAGCAGGTCGACCCGCGCCTGCCGCTGGTGGCGCTGACCAACTATGACTTCCTCCAGACCGGACAGCCGGGGAAGTCCCCGTGGCTCGGTGGGCTCGACATCGACGACTTCGGCGGCGACCCGATCAAGGCCGTCGACAGCTTCGGCGCCTCGGCGTTCTCACCTGTGCACGGCTTCCCGCAGAACGGCACCGTCACCGACTCGAACTACCGGCCCTACGTCACCAAGGACATGGTGGAGGCCGCTCACGCCCGTGGCATCAAGGTCATCCCCTGGACCGTCGACGACAAGCCCACGATGAACAAGCTCATCGACGACGGCATCGACGGGCTCATCACCGACTACCCCGACAGGCTCCGCGAAGTCCTGGCCGAGCGGGGGTACGAGCTGCCGCGGGCGTACGTCGCACCGCGGCAGGCCGCGCCACTGCAGCAGGCCCACGCCCACAACGACTACGAGCACAAGCGCCCGCTGCAGGACGCGCTCGAGCACGGCTTCACCAGCGTCGAGGCCGACGTCTGGCTCGTCGACGGGCAGCTGCTCGTCGCCCACGACCGCGACCAGGTGCAGCCCGGCCGGACGCTCGAGTCCCTGTACCTCTCCCCGCTCGAGGCCCGTCGCAAGATGAACGGCGGCACCGAGTACCCGGGCTGGGACGGCTACTTCCAGCTGCTCATCGACGTGAAGTCGGAGGCTGGACCGACCTGGGCGGCCGTCGACGCAGTCCTGCGCGAGCACCCGAACCTGATGACGACCTTCACCCCCTCCGAGACCCACCGCGGTGCGGTGACCGCGGTCATCAGCGGCAACCGCGACAAGGCCGCGATGCTCGCCCAGACCGAGCGGTACGCCGGCTACGACGGCCGGCTCGCCGACCTCAACAGCGGCCTGTCGGCGTCGTTCATGCCGCTGGTCAGCGACAACTGGACCAAGAACTTCACCTGGGACGGCAACGGCGAGATGCCGGCAGCCGAGGAGCAGAAGCTGCGCGACATCGTGACCACGGCACACGCCCGGGGTTACCGGGTGCGCTTCTGGGCCACGCCTGACCAGCCCGGTCCGGCCCGCGAGCAACTGTGGGCCAAGCTCGTCGCACTCGGCGTTGACCAGATCAACACCGACGACCTCGACGCCCTGCAGCGGTCGCTGACCCGCTGACGACTCCTGCGGCCCGCGGACCCGGAGTACTGTTCGTCCGCCGGGGCTGCGGGCCGCCCTCGGCTGGGGTCCTCGGGGCCAGTGCTCCGGCGAGCACCGAACTGACACCGTCTGGACACGTGCCACATCGCTGCGTGACGCAGCGCCTGTAGTCGGCCAAGCCCGGTCAGCCGGCTCGATGGCCAGCGGAACGTTCATCCTGAGGGGCCCCCTCGATTGGCTCCGGGTCCCGGTCGCCGCTCAGTCGACCACCGGGACCCGCTCCTGGTTGCATCCGAATGCTCCGGGGGTCCGCTCGTGGGGCGACGCAAGCTTCACCGGGGGTGCAGCACCACACGTGTGTTTCGACGCGACCGTCGCGAGCTGAGGGGCCAATTCAGAATCGGAGGCGGAAGCTCGATGCCGAGCACGAGCTAGACGAGCAGTCGCCGAACCGGGTGGCGTCAGCGCATCCAAGACCTCAACGACTTCCGGTCGACGTCCTCGAGCGCTTGGCGGACGTCCTTCCAGTCGGCGTCCACCGCCGGGCCCCAAGCCTCGCTCATGAGGGCGATGGTTCGTCGTTCCTGGGCATCGAATGTCAGGTGAGCTTCTGCATGCGAGAGGAATCTGCGGAAGAGGACCTGGTCTTGGTGGTGCCCCAGGGCTTCCTGGACTGCCTCGGCGGCCTTGGAGAGACGTTTCGCCTTGCGCCCGAACACTCCAACTGTCGACTCGGCCATGTAGCGAGCGCGCTTGCTGGCCTTTCGTACGGCGTGAAGGCGTTCGTCCGCGTGCCGCAGGGAGCTAGTGCACAAGCACGAGCGAACTGGCCGGGACGTGACGCATCGAGATCTCCTAGGGTGGCGGAGACGTGGTCGTGCACGGCCGCGCCGGATGGCGCTTCACCGACCCAGCCATCTGGTCGGCGGTGGTCACCCGGTCGTCCCGCGAGGCCGCCCGCGCGGCTGCCTCGCGACGGCCTCGACAGCAACGTCCCTGCGCCCCCATCCCCCATGGGGCCACAGGGACGTCCCCCGCTGACCACCCCCGTGTGCTCGAGCACGGACATCCGCACGCTACTCCCGCAGGGGCGAAGCGCCAGCGCGCCGAGGTGAGGGCTAGACCGGCGTACCGACCGCCTGCGCCGCGGCCGTCAACGCGAGGGGCTGCTCGCGGACAGGAACCGTAGGGCGTCGGTCAGGAGTGCTGCGGCCGGTTGGTCACCAGCGAGGGCAGCGTCGACACGCCGGTGGTCGAGTCCCGAGAAGTAGGCAAGTCGGACGGCGTCGACCTGCACCGCGGACAGACCACTGCGGGCGAGCATCGAGTCGCGAGCCGCAGGCAGCGCAGGACATGCGCAGGTCGTCACCACCTGACGTCTGGCACGCACCGCCAACCGGTGCGCCACCGCCAGGACCCAGGCGGCGGCGCTGGAGCACGTCCGGTCGAACGTGGCCGAGCGGCGCCACACGTCGACGAAGGCTTCGCACGCGACTGCTTCCGCGACCGCCACATCGTGCACGACGCTCGTGACGAGTCCGAACACTCGCGGCGCCAGGTGGTCGTAGAGATCCGCGAAGGCGTCCACGTCGCCCGCTCCCGACCGCACGAGCAACTCGTCCAGCTCCTCGCGCCGAGAACCGGCACTTCCACACGCACATGTAGCCACAGGTGCCCTCCCAGACCCCATCTGCGGCATTGCGCATTGTGCACAATACAATTGTGCTCAACATACCGGCAGTGGGGCAGAATGTCTCGCATGAGGTCGACACCGGCACCATCGCTCGGGCAGCAGCTGTGCTTCGACCTCTACGCCGCGTCTCGTGCGGTCACGTCGGCGTACCGTCCGGTGCTGTCCGAGCTGGGACTGACCTACCCGCAGTACCTGGTGCTGATCGTGCTGTGGGAGCACGAGAGCCTCACGGTGAGGGAGGTCGCCGCCCACCTCCGTCTCGACCACGGGACCCTCACTCCCCTGCTCAAGCGGATGGAGGGGCTCGGCCTCGTCGAGCGTCGCCGCGACAACGATGACGAGCGATATGTCGTGGTCTCCCTGGCGGCCAAGGGTGAGTCGCTGCGCCGGCACGCCGAGCGGATCCACTGCGGCATGAAGGACCAGCTCGGTCTGGATGAGGCTGAGTTCGAGGCACTCCAGGCCACCCTTCGCCTCCTCACCTCCCGCGTCACGCCTTGATCGCCGTGCAGAGCGCGCGGGCGAAGGAGATCACGCAGGTGCAGCAGATCGCGCGCACCCGCACGACGGCCGGGATCGCCGCCACCGCCGTGGGGGTCCTGCTGACCGCCCTGATCCTCCAGCAGGTGGCGGAAGGGCTGGGCTGGCTCGGAGGGTGACCCGACGGGTGAGAGCTGACGGCAGGGGCACGCGACGTCCGCCGCGGTCCTGTGGCGGCGCTGGTCCCCTCCGCCGATGCCGAGCAGCCGCTGCGGCCCTGCCGCCGCCGCACGAGCTTCTTGTCGGCGAGCTCGTCGAGCCCGAACCTGGTCAGGTTGTCGACAGGTGGTCGTTGGCACCGTGGCGCCATGACTGAACGCACGCGAGTCGCCCCCGACGTACGACAGATGCTCAACAAGGTCCCCGAGGTCACCATCTGGTTCTGGGTGATCAAGATCCTCTGCACCACGGTCGGCGAGAGCTTCGCCGACTGGATCAACATGACCCTCGGGGTCGGCCTCGTGAACACTGCCATCCTGTTCACGGTGATCTTCGTGGTCGTGCTGGCCGCACAGATGCGCCTGCGTCGCTACGTCCCCGCTCCGTACTGGCTCACGGTCGTCGTGGTGAGCGTCACCGGGACGCTCTACACCGACATCCTCACCGACCAGCTGGGGGTGCCGCTCTGGATCAGCACGACGGTCTTCTCGGTCCTGCTCGCCGTGACGTTCGGCGTCTGGTACGCGAAGGAGGGGACGCTGTCGATCCACAGCATCGTCTCGACGCCGCGCGAGGGTTTCTACTGGTTCGCCGTCCTGGTCACCTTCGCCCTCGGCACCGCGACCGGCGACTGGACCCTCGAGCTGACGGGCTGGGGTCCCGGCCTGTCGATCCTGCTGCCCCTCGGACTGATCGCGCTCGTCACCCTGCTGTGGCGACTGGGCGCCGACGTCGTGCTCACCTTCTGGGTGGCCTACATCCTGACCCGTCCGCTCGGCGCCAACATCGGTGACTGGTTCGGTCTCCCCAAGGGCGAGCAGGGCCTCGGCATCGGGGTCTTCGGCACCAGCCTGATCTTCCTCGGCGCGATCCTCGCCACAGTCGTCTACCTGTCGATCACCAAGGCAGACGTCATCGAGGACCACGAGGCCGATGCCTACGTCCCGGAGACCACGCCGCAGCGCCGGCGCGCCACCCTGGGTGTGCTGGTCGCCGCTGCCGTCGCGACCGTCGCCCTGCTCGCCTGGGCGAACGCCCAACCCCACCAGAGCGCCCTGGCCGACGAGGGCCCGGCCCCGTCGTGCAGCAAGGGCGCGCCCCTCGACCAGGCGAAGGCCACCCAGCAGGTGTCCGCGGACTTCCCGGCCCAGTCGGTGCAGGGCTACCGCACGATCGTGCAGGACACCCAGAAGCTGGTGGACTCCGGTGACCAGCAGGGCGCACAGGCGCGGGTCACCGACCTCGAGACCGCGTGGGACGACGACGAGGCCTCGTTGCAGCCGAAGAGCTGCCAGGCGTGGACCTTCGTCGACACCGAGATCGACCAGGTCCTGACGTCCGTCCGGGCGACCAGCCCGGACCGGGCCGCCGAGGACAAGGCCATGGCCACGCTGCTGACCACCCTCGGCTGAGTCACGTCTGCGCAGGCGGCGATCGAGTCCATGCCCGCAAGCAGGGTCCTGACCTGGCCCCTGCCACCTCCTCGGGCCGACTTCATGGGCGCTTCATGCGCGCTTCATGCGCCGGCGCCTACGGTGTGCAGCGAGGCGGGACCCTTCCCGGGTCGTCGCCGCACCGAGGGAGGACTGATGACCGGCCTGGTCGAGCACCTGCTGGCGACGCCGGCGTGGCTGGCGCTGCTGGTGGTGTTCGCGCTGCCGGCCCTGGAGTCCTCGGCCTTCCTCGGCTTCGTCTTCCCGGGCGAGACGGCCGTCCTCCTCGGCGGGGTGTCGGCCGGCCTCGGCCACGTCCCGCTCGCCGGGGTGGTGCTGGCCGGCGCGGGAGGGGCGATCGCCGGCGACGCGGTGGGCTACGTCGTGGGCCGCCGCTGGGGTCGACAGATCCTGGACTCCACCGTGGGTCGGTTCGTCCGCGCCGAGCACCTCGACCGGGCCGAGCGGGCCCTCGAGCACCGCGGCGGCTGGGCGGTCTTCGGGGGCCGGTTCACCGCCGCCCTGCGGGTGGTCATCCCCGGCATGGCCGGCATGGCGCACATGCCCTACCGGCGATTCGCCGTGGCCAACGCGAGCGGTGGCGCCCTGTGGGGCGCCACGATGGCCGTGGCCGGCTACCTCGCCGGGGCCAGCTGGCACACGGTCGGTCACTACGTCTCGCTGGTCGGTCTCGGTGCGACCGCCGTGGTGGTCGCCCTGGTCGTCGTCCGGGGTGCGCTGCGCCGCCGCAGGTCCCACGCCTCCGTGGACCACCACCGAGACCCGGTCCGCCCATGACCGCCGCGGTCGTCGACCAGGCGCCAGTCGGGTCCGCAGCCCGCTCCGCCTGGCGCCGCACGGCACGCCTGTGGGTCGTGGTGGCGTGCTTCCTCGCACTCGGGGTCGCCCGGTCGGCGCAGGTCGAGATCCCCTTCCGGGACCCGCACGGGACGGTCCTGGCGCGCCGCCTGCTCGTCACCCTCGCAGTCTTCCTCGGCCTGCTCGTCCTCGACGCACTCAGGCGCACCGGGCGCCCGCGCACCGCACGACGCCTGTGGTCGACCGTCCGCACCCGGTGGACCCCGCACCGGCTCGCGCTGGCATGGGCCGCGCTGCTGGCCTACCACCTGACCTACTTCACCTATCGCAACCTGAAGAGCTGGGACGTCCTCAACGACCCGCGCGACGCGATGCTCACCGGGTGGGACCGCTGGCTGTTCCTCGGGCACAGCCCGGCCGTGCTGCTGCACGACCTCCTGGGACAGCACGCCGCAGCCTGGGTGCTGACCGCCTGGTACGAGACGTTCTCGAGCCTGGTGATCGTCGCCGTCCCCGCAGCCGTGGTCATGGCCACCCGCGTCCGTGACGCCTACGTCGGGATCGCGGCGCTCGTGTGGGCGTGGGTCCTGGGCACCGCGAGCTACTACCTCATCCCCTCGCTGGGACCGTTCCACGCCGAGCCCGGCGACTTCGCCGGTCTCCCGCACACGGTCATCCAGGACACCCAGGCCCGCTACCTCGTCGGGCGCGCGGACCTCCTCGCGCACCCGCAGGCCGGCGACGCCTTCGCCCAGGTCTCGGCGTTCGCGAGCCTCCACGTGGGTGTGACCGCCACGATCCTCGGGCTCGCGTGGTGGCACCGGCGACGGCGTACGACGATCGCGCTCGGCGTGTTCCTGGCCGGGACGATGGTGGCCACGGTCTACCTCGGCTGGCACTTCGCGGTCGACGTCCCCGCCGGCCTCGCCATCGCCGCCCTCGCGTGGTGGCTCGCCCCGCGCACGGTCGGCGTCCGCGGACGGCCACCGGCCGGCGGGCCCGTGCCCACGACGCCGGCTGTTCACCCTCCGGGACTGACAGCGACCCCGCCCGGGGTCATAGGGTGGTGAGGATCCGCCGGGTGACGGCGTACGGACGAGAGGAGCGCGTGGTGGGCGAGGAGGAGGTCGCTCGCGTCCGCGTCGCCCCGGGGAGCTCGCGCCCGTCCGACTTCAGCTACTCCGTCGTCATCCCCGTCTACAACAGCCAGGACGTCGTGGGCACGACGATCGACCGGGTCGTGGAGGTCTTCGAGACCGCCGGCCTGCGCTACCAGGTGGTGCTCGTCAACGACGGCAGCCGCGACCGCAGCTGGGACGTCATCGCCGAGCGCGCACGCCGCTCGCCCCACGTCGTCGCGCTCGACCTGCTGCGCAACTACGGCCAGCACCACGCCAACCTGGCCGGGATGCGCGAGGCCACCGGCGACTTCGTCATCACCCTCGACGACGACCTGCAGAACCCACCCGACCAGGCCCTGCTGCTGATCGAGAAGGCCATGGAGGGCCACGACGTGGTCTTCGGCCGCTTCGAGCGCAAGCAGGCCCGCGGCTACCGCCGCCTCGGCAGCCGGGCGATCTCGGCCGTCAACCGCCGGGTCTTCGACCAGCCGCCCGGCCTGGCCGTGTCGAACTTCCGGATCCTGCGCCGCGACGTGGTCGACCGGATCTGCGGCTCCCGCACCGCCCACCCCTACATCACCGGCCAGGCCCTGATGTTCTCCCACGACCCCGCCGACGTCCTGGTCCGCCACGACCCGAGGGCGAGCGGCGTCAGCAACTACGGCCTGCGCCGCATCGCCTCGCTGGTGCTGACGATCCTCTTCAGCTATTCGGTCTTCCCCCTCCGCGCCGCCGCGGCCCTGGGGTTCGCCGTTGCCGGGCTGAGCTTCCTGCTCGGCATCTTCTACCTCGCCCGATCGTTCTTCGTGGACTCGGTCGTGCCCGGCTGGACCACCATCGCGGTCCTCCTGGCGGTGCTCAACGGCGTGGTGATCATGCTCCTGTCGATGCTGGGCGAGTACGTCGTGCGCACCCTCAACGCGGTCAGCGCCGTCACGACCTACCACGTGTCCGAGCGGGTCTCGTCGTGATCGCGGCCCAGCCTCGTCACGTGCTGCTCGCGGGCGCCCAGCGCTGCGGGACGACGTACCTCGCCACGGCCCTCGGCGCCCATCCCGACATCGCCGTCGCCAGTCCCCCGCGCCCGGAGCCCAAGGTGTTCTGCGACGCCGACCTCGCCGCGCGAGGGCGCGACTGGTACGTCGGGACGTGGTTCGCCCACGCCCGCGACGACCAGCTGCTCCTCGACAAGAGCACCAGCTATCTCGAGGACCCCGCCACCCCGGCCCGCGCCGCGACGGTGCTCGGCGACGCGCACGTGGTCGTGCTGCTGCGCGACCCGGTGCAGCGCGCGGTGAGCCACTGGCGGTTCAGCACCGACCACGGCCTGGAGGCCCGCGGCCTGGAGGAGGCGCTGCTCGCCGACCTCGGGGACGAGCAGCCGTGGGACCCGACCACCGCGTCGGTCTCCCCCTTCGCCTACCTCCGCCGTGGCAGGTACGCCGACCACCTCCCGCCGTGGACGTCGACGTTCCCCGGCTCGACGCACGTGCTCTTCCTCGAGGAGCTGCTGGTCGACCCGTCCGTCCTCACGGGGCTGATGACCGCGCTCGGCGTCGATCCCGCGAGGGCCCCGGCGCCCACCGGCGGACCCGTGAACCAGAGCACCGGCGACCGGCCCGTATTGAGCGGGGCGTTGCGGGGCACCTTGCAGGAGTACTTCGAGCCGAGCGACGCTGCCCTGGCGGCGCAGCTCGGCAGGTCGCTGCCGTGGTGACCGACGACGACCGGGAGGCACACGTGGCACTCGCACCAGCTCAGGACGACCTCGGGCAGGAGCTGCCCGACGTGCCGTTCAACCTGCCGTCGGTCGAGGGGCGCGAGCTCGACTACGTCCAGGACGCCGTGCGCGGTGGCCACCTCGCCTCGGGTGGCGACTTCACGCGGCGCGCGGCCGAGCTGCTCGCGGCCGAGACCGGGTCGGCCGAGGCGCTGATGACGACCTCCTGCACCGCGGCCCTCGAGCTGTCGGCGATGCTGCTCGACCTGACCGACGGCGACACGGTCATCGTGCCGTCCTTCACGTTCACCAGCACCGGTCTCGCCTACGCCCGGCAGGGCGCCGGCCTCGTGTTCTGCGACATCGAGCCGGTCACCCTCGGCCTCGACCCCGCGCACCTCGCGACGCTGCTCGACGAGCACGTGCGGGCCGTCGTGATCGTCCACTACGCCGGCATCGCCTGCGACGTCGACGGCATCCGGGCGGTGCTCGCCGACTGGCCGGACGTCCGGCTCGTCGAGGACAACGCGCACGGCCTCTTCGGCGCGTGGCGCGGCCAGCCCCTCGGCAGCCTCGGGCGCTACGCGACCCTGAGCTTCCACGAGACCAAGAACTTCGTGTGCGGCGAGGGCGGCGCCCTGCTGCTCAACGACCCCGAGGACGTCGAGCGGGCGCGGGTGCTCTACGACAAGGGCACCAACCGGCACGCCTTCATGCTGGGCCAGGTCGACAAGTACACCTGGAAGGACACCGGCTCCTCGTTCGGCCTCTCCGACGTCCTCGCCGCCTACCTGCTGGCGCAGCTCGAGATGCGCGAGGTGATCCAGGGCAAGCGTCGCGCCCTGCACGAGCACTACGAGGCCGCGCTCGCGCCGTACGTCGACGAGCTCGGCTTCGAGCTGATGCGGGTGCCGCCGGACCGCACCTCGGCCCACCACATGTTCTACGTGCTGCTGCCCGACCGCGACCGCCGCAACGACGTCCTGGAGCTGATGCGCAAGTCGGGCGTGCAGGCGACCTTCCACTACCAGCCGCTGGACGCCTCCGACGCGGGACGGTCCTTCGCCGTGCGCGAGACGCACTGTCCGGTCTCGCGCGACATCAGCGACCGCCTGCTGCGCCTGCCGTTCTGGAACAACATCTCCCACCCCGACCGCGACCGCGTGACGACCACCTTCCTCGACGCCGCGACCGCGACCCTCTCGAACCGGTGAACGACGGATCCCGGTCGGTGGGCGCCGACGCGCCCGTCCAGCGGGGGTCGTCGTCGCTGCGCCAGCAGGGCTACTGGTGGCACCGCGCCCGCTCGGACCTGCTCGACGTCGTCATGCGCCCCCACCTCGGCACCCCGCGCCGCACGCTCGACGTCGGCAGCGCCGACGCCCCGAGCGTGGGGTGGATGCGTGGCGAGCAGCAGCACGTGAGCCTCGACCTGCTGCCCGAGGGGCTCGTGCCCGGGCAGGGCGTGTGCGGGTCGGCCACCGAGCTGCCGTTCGCCGACGCGACGTTCGACGTCGTCTCGGCGTTCGACGTCGTCGAGCACTGCGCCGACGACGCCCGCGCGATCGCCGAGCTCGCCCGGGTGCTGGTGCCCGGGGGGCGGATGCTCCTCTCCGTCCCGGCCTACCAGTGGGCGTGGTCGGACCACGACGTCCAGGCCGGGCACCACCGCCGCTACACCCGCGCGCAGCTGGTCGACCTGGTCGAGGAGGGCGGGATGCGGGTGGCGCGGGCGACGTACGCCTTCACCGGGGTGTTCCCGCTGTTCGTCGCCGAACGGCTGCGCCGCCGGCTGTCTCCCCCGCCGGCCGGCGACACCCGGCTCCCCCAGGTCTCGCCGCGCGTCGACCGGGTGCTGATGGGCCTGTGCGCCGCGGACGCCCGGCTGCTGCAGCGCCGCGACCTGCCCTACGGCTCCTCGGTGCTGCTCGCCGCGGTCAAGCCCGCCGGAGCGACCCGAGCCTGAGCGACGTCCACGCGGCGAGCGCCAGGGCGCCGGTGGCGACGACCTCGGTGAGCAGGAAGACCGTCGAGGTCCGCTCCACGGCCGCGGCACCGGCCAGCACGACCACGGCCACCGCACCGGCGACGAGGGCGACGCCCCAGGCCGCCGTCACCCGCAACGGTCGGTGACCCGCCAGCGCCGCCACCATCAGCACGACGTTGGCCACCGCGAGGGTGCACCCCGCCGCGACCAGGGCTGCGACGGTCGACGACACCACCACCGAGCCGCCGAAGACCAGCCGCAGCAGCCAGGGGCCTGCGACGGCACCGACGGCCGCGGCCAGGCAGGCGGTCACGACGGTGACCACCGCCAGCGCGCGCCCCATCGCCCGGAGCCGGTCGAGGCGCCCCGCGACGACGTGGACGGTCACCTGCTGGGTGAGCTGCGGGAGTGCCCCCAGCACGACCTGGTAGGGCGCCCGGAAGAGCGCGAGGGCAGCGAAGGTCGAGGTGACCTCGACGGGCGAGCCCCCCAAGAGCGCGAGGAGCACCGGGCCGCCGGTCAGCACGCCCTGCGCGACGACCTGCCCGGCCGCGGCGCCGCCGAGGAACGCGAGCGCGCCACCGTGGGCGGTGCCCGCGTCGGCGAACCGCCAGCCCGAGGGCCACAGCGCGATCAACCCGCCTGCCGCGAGCGCGAGGCCGTGCAGCTCCGGGTCACGCACGCCGGACAACAGCAGGGCGACCACGATGAGGCAGCGCAGGCCGTTCTCGGCGACGAGGCTCACGCCGACGGCCACGAAGCGGCCGCGCCCCCCAAGCGTGCCGCGCAGCACGCCGACGGCCGCCGACCCGAGCGTCACGAGGACGACCAGCACCGGGAACCACGCGTCGTCACGGTGGAAGAGCCGCTCGCGCAGCAGCCACGTCACCACGCCGATCACGACGGCCGCGGCGACCACCACCGTGGCCACGCGCCCGGCCGCACGTCTGACCTCGCCCTCATGACCGGCCGCCACGCTGCGGGTGACCCAGTGCTGGAGAGGGAAGGTGAAGGCGGCGCTGACCAGCGCCCACAGAGTCCAGAGGACCGACACGGGCGCCGCCGCCTCGGACCCGATGCCGCGCGTGACGAGGGCGAAGAGCACGTAGGCGAGCAGCCCGCTGAGGACGGAGCCGGCTGCGAGCGCGACCGCGCCGCGCCGCGCCGCCGTCATCGCGGCCCGGTGCGGGCGAGCGGGTCGTCCGGGTCGTAGCCGGCGGCGGTGCGCAGCCTCGCGATCGTCTCCTCGCCGAGCGAGGCACGGGCGTACCACTCCCACATCGGCGCCCGGCCGACGAAGACGTAGTCGGGCTGCAGCGAGGCCCGCCACGTCATCGAGACGGTCTCCCCGACCGAGACGAGGTCGGGGCCGTCGGCGACGAGGTCGCGCCTGAACCCGTCGAGCCCGCCGGGCCAGGTGTCGTCCATGTAGTCCTGGAGGCCGCTGCGGAACATCTGGTAGCGCGTCGGGTTGGTGCGTCCGGTGAGGACGAGGGGCTGCGGGGCCTCGATCGAGGTGATGGTGGCGTCGTCGGGCAGCTGCGCGAGCACGTCGGCGGTGGCCTGTCGCTGGTCCAGCAGCGTGTCGTCGCGGGCCGAGGCGGCATAGACCGCTCCCAGCACGACGCACGCGCCCGCGACCACGGCCGTGACCGCCCATTGCGGTCGCGGCGGGAGACGGCGTACCGCGACCGCGACGGCCGCGCCGACCCCGAGGGCCGCGAACGGCAGGACCGGGAACAGGTCGGGCCACGCGTCGTAGTCCTTCAGCGTCCACGCCAGACCCGCCAGCAGACCTGTCGTCATGGCGGGCAGCGCCCGCAGCGCCGGGTACGCCGCCCGGGCGCGCGGCACCGCGACGGCGACGGTCAGCAGCACCAAGGCGACGACGCCGGCGAGCATCAGCCACACCGTGACGCCGTAGGCCGCGTCGAGGTCGAGCCAGACCCGCTCCAGGTCGGCGGTCACCGGGTTGGGCACGGTGTAGCGGCGGTTGATGACGTAGAAGCCGTCGATCGCCTCGCGCAGCGAACCCGCGAGCGCGAACCACACGGCGAGCAGGGCCACCGGCACCAGGCCGCCCACGGCCACCCGGCCCAGGGCACGCAGTCGCGCGGCGCCGCCGAGCAGGAGCATCACGGCCGCCACGACGGCGGCGAAGGTGCTGAAGAACGCGGTCTGCAGGCACAGCGTCGCGAGGCTGGTGAAGACCCCGGCGGTGAACCAGCGGCGGTGCGTGAGCGCCCAGAGGGCGACGATGACGAACAGCGTCATCGGGGTCTTCTCGCGCGGCCCGCTGGAGGCGTAGTGGATGAAGCCGTGGAAGGACAGGAGCGTCGCCGCCGTGACCAGCCCCGCCGCGCGCGAGCCGAGCAGGTCGCGGCCCAGGACGTAGATCGTGCAGACGGCGGCCGTCGCGATGAGCATGAAGACGACGCGCATCGTGACGAGCTCGTCGGTGCCGAACAGGCGTGCCACCAGGGCGCCGACACCGGGGATCGCGTGGGCGAGCGGCCCGGCCCGGTTGAGGATGCCGACGTAGGGAGGCACCCCGTCAGCGACCTGCTGGCCCGCATAGCTGTAGACGCCGAGGTCGCGGGTCAGGGCACCGTGGAAGCCGTGGAGGGTGTAGACGAGGGCCGAGACCACGCCGACCAGGAACGTGAGGGGATCGACCCGCGGAAGCCGGCCCTCCCCTGGTGGCCGGGCGGTCCAGCGCCGGTCGTGGGGAGGAGGCACGCGCCTCACCCTAGCCTCGCGTCCGAGGCGCCGGACCCCTCCCTCTGGTTCGTCGTCGAGCGGCACCGGCGCGCTCGCCATGAGCTCAGCGCGTGCGGGCAGCGACGTACGTCAGCCCGGCGCCGATGCCCACACCGAGAGCGGCACCGCCGACCACGTCGACCGGGTGGTGCGCGCCCTGCGAGACCCGCACGCCCGCAGCCACCGCCGCGCAGCCGAACAGGGACGCGGCCAGCGGTCGCGGCACGTAGGGCGCCACGAGTCGGACGGCGGTGAAAGCGATGGCGGCATGACCCGAGGGGAACGACCCGCCCTCGACGGGGGCGTCGTCACGCAGGACGGTCGGCTCGACGTAGAGGGGCCGGGGTGTGGTCCGCACCTGCTTGATGCCGACCTCCAGCGCCTTCTCCACCGGCAGGGCCAGCGCTGCGGCGAGCGCGAGCCCGCGGTGACCCGTCGCGACCGCGGCCACGGCGGTGCCGGGCAGCACCCACGGGATCCCGAGCTGCTGCACCACCCGCAGCACCGCGGGGTCGGACTCGTGGTGGTTGAGCGCGGCGAAGACCCGACGGTCGGCCGTCGGGTGCCGGTCGGCCACGAGGCCAGCCAGCACCACGGTCGCGAGCGCTGCTGCGCACTGGACCGCGTCGCCGCGCCGCCGCTCCTCGTCTGGTCCCACGACCCCATCCTCCCGCGCGGCCTCCGACGGCGCCCCACTCCTGCGGGCGGGATCAGCGCAGCGTCAGCCGCTCGAGGGCGTGGAACGCGTCGACGAACCCGTCCACCACCTGCTCGTGGTCGGGCACCAGGCCGGCGTCGGCGGCGATGCCGACGAAGACCTTGCCGTCATAGCTGTAGATCGTGAAGCTCATCACCTGGTCCGCCGTCAGCGGCGCCCAGCCCATCATCCCCTCGATCCTGCGACCGGCGACGTGGAGCGGCACCTGAGGGCCGGGCACGTTGGTGAGGACGCCGACGGCGCGGTTGGCTAGCAGGTCGACCGAGAAGCGGTAGACCCGCCTGCTCAGCCGGGACATGACCGCCTGGACGCCGAAGTCCACGACGGCCTCGTGGCCGGACTTGATGCGGCCCATGCGACGGCGTACGACGCCGAGCGTGCGCAGCGGGTCGTCGAGGTGCGTGGGCAGCTCGAGCTGCACGAGCGCGAAGCTGTTGCCCAGCTCGACGGGCAGCGCCGGGTCGAAGGGCACCAGGTTGACCGGCACGTCCCAGGTCACGCTGCGGCACACCGTCCCGTGGCCCGCGAGGTAGTCGTGCAACGACTGGGCGACGCAGGTCACCAGGACGTCGTTGACGGTGGCGGCGTGGGCCCCGGCGACGGCCTTCACGGCGTCGAGGGCGATCGGCGGGGACCAGGCGATCGCCTTGCGCTCCCCGACCGACCCGGTCCAGCGGGTGGCGTCGTTGCGGGTGCCGAGGACGAGCTTGCGGACGGTGTCCACGTCGCCCGGCACGCTGCCCAGGACCGCGCCCGCGAGCGAGCGACCGGCGCCGAGCGCGGTGTGCGCCCCGCCGACGGGGTTGGCCACGAGGGTGCGGGCGAGCCGGGCCGAGGCGCGGGCCGTCCCGACGACGCCGCCGCCTGCGGGGGCAGGCCCGACCACCGGCCCGACCACCTGCGCGGCTCCGTCGTGAGGACGTACGTCGGCGAGGGGTGGTGCGTCGGGCGCCGGGTCGAAGACGCTGAGCGTCAGCTGCACCATGCGGATGCCGTCCGCGATGGCGTGGTGGGCCCGGAACAGCACCGCGCTGCCGCCGCGGTAGCCGTCGACCAGCACGGCGCGCCACAGGGGCTCCTCACGGTCGAGCGGCACCGTGCGCCGCGACGCGATGAGCGCCTGGAGCTCGGCGTCCCCACCGGGG
The DNA here is from genome assembly GCF_001428125.1 of Nocardioides sp. Soil774. Lineage (GTDB taxonomy): Bacteria > Actinomycetota > Actinomycetes > Propionibacteriales > Nocardioidaceae > Nocardioides. The sequence continues at coordinate 439,131 of NZ_LMSM01000005.1, forward strand.
TCGGGGAGCACCACCCGCTCCAGCCGGTCCTCGAACCTGGCGTCCGGCCGCTCCTCCCACCACCAGCCGCCGTCGCTGCGCACCACCACGCTGCGGAAGACCGGGAACCGCTCCCACAGGCGCTCCTCCACGACGACGGTCCACGCGTCCCAGTCGATCGGCTCCGCGGTCCAGAAGAGGCTGTCGACCACCATCAGGTTGCCCGGCTCGTCCATCTCCAGCCACAGCGCGTCCTGCGCACCCAGCCGTCGTCGCTCGCCCATCGGAGCACCTCCCGGCCCCCAGCGTCGTCGGCGCCCGGCCACCTCGACAGGGGCGAAGGTCACGGGTCGCGCACCAGTTCTCGGGGCTGCCCCGCTGACGACTACGCTCGCGCCCGTGACCGCCACGCTCGTCGCGAAGGACCTGTCCGGAGGGCACGGTCACCGCATCCTGTTCGAGGGCCTCGACCTGACCGTCGCCCCCGGCGACGTCATCGGCGTCGTGGGCGCCAACGGTGCGGGCAAGTCCACCCTGCTGTCGCTGCTCGGCGGGGCTGCCGCTCCGGTGGCGGGCTCGGTCAGCTGCGCGCCGCGCGACGCGTTCGTCGGGCTGCTGCCCCAGGAGCACGAGCGCGTGCCGGGCGAGACGGTGGCGGCGTACGTCGCGCGCCGCACCGGTGCCGCCGAGGCGACCGCCGCGATGGAGGCCACCGCCGCCGCGCTCGGGTCGGACGAGCCGGGCGCCGACGACGCCTACGCCGTCGCCTTCGACCGCTGGATGGCGAGCGGTGCCGCCGACCTCGACGACCGACTCCTCCCCGTGCTGGCCGACCTCGGCCTCGACGTCGGCCCCGACGCCCTCATGACCTCGTTGTCCGGCGGCCAGGCCGCGCGCGTGGCGCTCGCCGCGCTCCTGCTGAGCCGCTTCGACGTGGTGCTGCTCGACGAGCCGACCAACGACCTCGACCTCGACGGGCTCGAGCGGCTCGAGGCCTTCGTGCAGGGGCTGCGCGGCGGCGTCGTGCTCGTCTCGCACGATCGCGAGTTCCTGGCCCGCTGCGTGACCCGGATCGTGGAGCTCGACCAGGCCCAGCAGCAGGTGACCGTGTACGACGGCGGCTACGACGCGTTCCTGGAGGAGCGGGCCGTCGCCCGGCGCCACGCGCGCGAGGCCTACGAGGCCTACGCCGACACGCGCGCCGACCTGGTCAAGCGCGCGCGCACCCAGCGCGAGTGGAGCTCGCAGGGCGTGCGCAACGCGATGAAGAAGAACCCCGACAACGACAAGATCCGGCGCAAGGCGGCCACCGAGTCGTCGGAGAAGCAGGCACAGAAGGTGCGCCAGATGGAGTCGCGCATCGCGCGGCTCGACGAGGTCGAGGAGCCCCGCAAGGAGTGGGTGCTGCAGTTCGACATCGCCGCGGCGCCGCGCTCGAGCGGGGTGGTCGCGACCCTCAACGAGGCGACCCTGGCGCAGGGCGACTTCCGGCTCGGGCCCGTCTCCGCGCAGGTCGACGCCGGCGACCGGATCGGCATCACCGGTCCCAACGGAGCGGGCAAGACCACGCTCCTGAGACTGCTCCTCGGGCACGCCACCCTCGACTCGGGCTCCGCCTCCCTGGGGGCGTCCGTCGCGGTCGGCGTCATCGACCAGGCCCGCACCACCCTTGACGACGCGCTGCCTCTCGGCGACGCGTTCGAGGCCGCCGTGCCGGCCATGACCCAGGCCGAGGTGCGCACGTTGCTCGCCAAGTTCGGGCTGAAGGCCGACCACGTCACCAGCCGGGTGGGACGGCTCTCCCCCGGCGAGCGGACCCGTGCGGCGATGGCGCTGCTCCAGGCACGCGGGGTCAACCTGCTCGTCCTCGACGAGCCGACCAACCACCTCGACCTGCCGGCGATCCAGCAGCTCGAGGAGGCGCTGGCGTCGTACGACGGCGCGCTGCTGCTCGTCTCCCACGACCGGCGGCTGCTGGAGAACGTGCGGCTCGACCAGCGGTGGGAGGTCGACGGGGGCCAGGTCGTCGTGCGCCACGCCTGAGCCGCCGCCGGGGCGATACGTTGGCGACGTGACCGCTCCCGAGCCCCTCTGGGCAGACTCCTACGCCCCGGGGGTGCCGTTGCACCTCGACTACGGCGACCGGACGGTGCTCGACCTGTGGGAGTCCGCGGCGCAGACGTGTCCCGACCGGCCGGCCCTGGACTTCCTAGGCCGGACCTGGACCTACGCCGAGGTCGACGACGAGGTGCGGCGGGTGGCCGGCGGCCTGCACGCGCTCGGCGTACGCCCCGGCGACAACGTCGCGCTCGTCATGCCCAACTGCCCGCAGAACGTGATCGCCTTCTTCGCGGTGCTGCTGCTCGGGGCGACCGTCGTGGAGCACAACCCGCTCTACACGACCGAGGAGCTCCGCCGCCCCTTCCTCGACCACGGCGCGACGGTGGCGATCGTGTGGGACAAGGTCGTGCCCGTGATCGAGTCCCTCCGGGACGGGTCGGCCCTCGAGCACGTGGTCGCGGTCGACATGACCACCCGGCTGCCGTGGCGCAAGCGGCTCGCGCTTCGCCTGCCGGTGGCAAGGGCTCGTGCCGCCCGGGACCAGCTGACCGCCCCGGCGCCACAGGCCCGGCAGTGGAGCGAGCTGTCCTCCTCGGCTCCCCTGGACGCCGCGCACCCGCGCCCGGGCAGGGACGACGTGGCTCTGCTGCTCTACACCTCCGGCACGACCGGGGTGCCGAAGGGTGTGCCGCTCCTGCACCGCAACCTCGTCGCCAACGTGGTGCAGGGCCGCGCCTGGGTGCCGGGTCTGCGGGAGGGAGAGGAGTCCTTCCTGGTGGCGCTGCCGCTGTTCCACGCCTACGGCGTGACGGTCAGCGTGCTGCTGGGCGTGGCGCTGGCCGCGAAGCTGGTGCTGCTGCCCAAGCCCGAGACCGGGCTGATCATGGACGCGATCGCGCGCGAGGTGCCGAGCTTCGTGCCCGCGGTCCCCCCGCTCTACCAGCGCATCGTCGACGAGGCCGAGCGTCGCCACGTCTCGATCAGGGGGATCCGCTACGCCCTGTCCGGGGCCATGCCGCTGCCGGCCGCCCTCGTCGAGCGGTGGGAGGGCGCGACCGGCGGGCTGCTGGTCGAGGGCTACGGACTCACCGAGACCTCACCGGTCATCGTCGGCAACCCGATGAGCACGGCCCGGCGCGCCGGGGCCATCGGGGTGCCGTTCCCCGACGTGGAGATCCGCATCGCCGACCCCGACGACCTCGACCGCGAGGTCGCCCTGGGCGAGCGCGGCGTGCTGCTGGTGCGCGGCCCGCAGGTCTTCCCCGGCTATCGCGGCCTGCCGGACGAGACGGCTGCGGCCTTCCACGACGGCTGGTTCCGCACCGGCGACGTGGTGACCATGTCGCCCGACGGGTTCCTGACCATCGTGGACCGGATCAAGGAGATCATCATCACCGGAGGGTTCAACATCTACCCCTCCGAGGTCGAGGCCGTGCTGCGCACCCACGCCGGCGTGCTGGACGTCGCCGTCGTGGGCCTCCCCCACGAGGACGGCGGCGAGGAGGTGGTCGCCGCGGTGGTCACGGTCGAGGGCGTCCCCGTGCTGCCGGACGAGCTGCGGGCCCACTCACGCGAGTCGCTGACGGCCTACAAGGTGCCGCGACGGGTCGTGTTCGTCGACGAGCTGCCCACCAACCCCATGGGCAAGGTGCTGCGCCGTGAGGTGGTGGCCCGGCTCACGGAGGCGTGAGTCCGGGCTGCACCCGGCTGCGCGCGCCCTCGCACGCGCAGCGCGACGAGCACCCCGACGAGCAGCAGGACTCCCCCCACCGCCTCGGCGAGGTTGGGCCCTCCCCCGCCTGACAGGTGCGTCGGCGTGGAGCGAGGTCGGACGTGCATAGGGTGGCCCCGACATGGGAGGTCACTGTGCTGAACGGTCCGGTTCAAGCTCGGCAAACGCTCGTGATGGTGCTGGTGGCGCTGGTTGTCGCAATGCTCCCTGGCGCCCCTGCCGCGGCCGGACAGCCACGCGTGAGCGCGCGAGTCTGTCCGGATACGGAAAGCTCGAGGGAGGTTCTCGCCTCGTCGGTGACGGTGCGGTTCACAGAGGTGGAGATGCTCCGCGTGACGCGCGCTGGGGCAGGATTCACAGCGGATGCTCGGGTGCGGAGACAGGGCACCGCCATAGCGTCCGTGAAGGTGACCACTGATGTGTGCCCGGACGGGGTGTCCAACCCCGCAACGGCGACAAGGCGGCTCAATCGGTCCGTGTCGCGCAGGGCGACGGTCCGAAACCGCACGGCGGCATCCAGATCCCTCGCGACCCATCTGGCCCTGGTGGCTGCGAAGGAGAAGGCCCGGGAGCGCATGCGCAAGGCGCTCATCGTCGCCGCGACCCGGCAAGCGAGGGACGAAGCTGCGGAAGTGTCGAGCTCCGGCCCGTAGTACGTGGGCCTCAGGAAGCCTTCCATGAAGGCCTGCACCTCGGCAGAGCCGGTCGAGCTGATCGCGCCATGTGCGGGCGTCTCCGCCGTCCTGTGTCGCCTGACCCACGACGATCGACCGCGGACTCGAACTCGGACTCGGTCAACCTCGAGCGTGACGGGGCGAAGGCCGTGCCTCCGCAGTCGCCATCGCGAAGCTCACCGAGAGCTCCCACAGGTTCATGGCGTGCTCGAAGGGACGGCCTGCGCGACGTGCGCTCAGACCTGGACGGCGGGCCGTGGAGCCTTTCGGCCTACGTGCGCCTGGCGAACTCGACCTTGTTGTCGGCGTGGACGGTCATGGCGTAGCGGGAGTCGTGGGCCAGACGGTGGTGGCGCGGGCACAACAACCGGCCGTTGGCGAGGTCNGAACTCGACCTTGTTGTCGGCGTGGACGGTCATGGCGTAGCGGGAGTCGTGGGCCAGACGGTGGTGGCGCGGGCACAACAACCGGCCGTTGGCGAGGTCAGTGAGCCCGCCCCGGGACCACGGGTCGTCGTGGTGGGCGTGACAGCCCGACGCGGACGTCTCGCAGCCGCGGGCGGTGCAGCCGCCGTCGCGCAGACCGAGGGCGATGCGCTGCGCCTTGGTGAACAACCGTGCCGCGCGCCCGAGGTCGATGGGCTGCGACTTCGGGTCCAGGACGACCGGGATGATCGCGGCCTCGCACGCCAGCCGGCGGGCCTGACCCGCGGACATGCGGGTGCCATCGTCGAGCAGCGCGGTCGCGTGCTCACCCAGCAGCTGCTCCAACGTCATGGTGACCACGATCGTGGCGTTCACCCCCGCGGTCTGCGGGGAAGCATCGACCGGGTAGCGCTCGACGTACTCCACCAGCGCCTCCCCCATCCGACGCCGCATCGGCTTCCACCCGCCGGTCTCGTCACGCAGCTCGGCCTCGGTGTGCCGCGCCGGGTTCGCCAACGCCAGCAGGTGCCGCTTCAGCATCTTCCCGACCCGGGACGGCACCGTGAACGTGCCATGACACCTCCCCAACCCGTCGTCGGCCAGGGTGAAGTCGACGGCCGCGTCGGCCCGCGACTCCTCCTCCTGGAGCACGGACTCCTCGTGGCACTCCCCCACCTCCGGGGCGACGGTGTCCAGGATCCGCTTCCCGATCTGCCGCAGCTCCCGCGCGTCGTGCTGCGCGGCGAGCCCGACCAGCATCGCCTCCGCCCTCTCACGCGTCTCGCCATCCACCCGCGCCGGGAGCGCGCCAACCGCCTCCACGATCACCCGCGCCTGCTCGGTGCGCAGCCCACCGGAGGTGAGTGCCTGCGCGACGTGGGCGTGCTCCCCCAGCGCCCGCCCCAGCGCCAGGTCACGCCGCACCGCGCCCCGGGTCACCCGGGTCTCGACGGCCAGCCACGCCGCTGAGTCCCGCAGACCCTGCTCCTCGCCCACCTCGTCAGAGGCGGCCAGCACCCGCACACTCAGCGCGTCGAGCTGGGACCGCGCCTCGGTCAACGCGACCAGCGCGGACCGCTTCTCCTCGAACGTCATGAACGCCGGCTCCACCGACGCGGCACCCTTCAGCGCGGCCCGGACGTCGGCCGCACACTCGATGATCGGATGCACTCGATCCACGGGGGCCACCTCCTCGCACGCACTCACTGGACACCGCCCAGGATCCGGGGCGAGAACGGTGAGGCATGACTGGTGGCACCATTGCCGGGTCGTCACCGGTGAGCCGCAAGGCATCCCGTCAGCACCACGACGGGGGTGCCCAGCCGCTCCNGCATGACTGGTGGCACCATTGCCGGGTCGTCACCGGTGAGCCGCAAGGCATCCCGTCAGCACCACGACGGGTTCTATGGGTGACTGTCCTGACCCCGGGGTCCTCGTCACCTCAGACGTGGGACCCGTTCCGGATCAGCGTGCTCGCCCCATCGTACGCCTGTTCGGATATGATTGCAAGGGTCCACTCAACCCCAATGGCCGGCTCGCTCGGCGAGTCAATGCGACCAGTCCGCTTCACTTGACTCGTTCGAACACTTGTTCGACGATGGACCCATGTCCTCCGCCCGCTCGATCACCGCGCTCGACCCCGGGCGTTCGGTGGTCGAGCAGCTGCGCGAACGGGTGGCCGCGATGGAGCGTAGACCCGCAGCGCAGCCGGTCGCCACCCTGCCGGTACTCGCCGACCTGGTGCCGTTGCAGGCCGGCTCGACGTACGCCGTCGACTCGGCCTCCCTCGCCCTCGCGCTCGTCGCCGGGGCCTCGCGCGCCGGTGAGTGGGTGGGGTTCGCCGGGTGCGCCGACTTCGGGGTCGAGGCCGCCGCCGAGCTCGGCGTCGAGCTCTCGCGCACCGTGCTCGTCCCCGACCCGGGCGAGCACTGGCTCGAGGTCACCGCCGCCCTGGTCGACGTGCTCCGGGTGGTGGTGCTGCGCCCGCCCGCGTCGGTGAGCGAGCGCACCGCCGGCCTCCTCGAGTCCCGGCTTCGCACGCGCTCGTCGGTGCTGGTGGTGCAGGGCGACTGGCCCCGCGCGGAGGCCCGGCTGAGCGTGGAGCGCTCCGTGTGGACCGGCCTCGCCTCGGGGACGGGACAGCTGGAGGAGCGTCGGGCGCGCGTCGTCGTACGCCGTGGGGCGCGCGCGCCGCAGCACGCCGACCTCGCCTGGCCGGGAGCTGCTCGCATCGAGGCCCGCGAGGTCGAGCGGGTCCGCGAGATCCGGGCGTCCGGGTGAGCCTGCCGTGCGCGTGATGGTCGTGTGGTGCCCCGACTGGTCGGTGGTCGCCGCGCTCGAGGAGGCCGAGGGGTCGCTGCGCTCCCCCGCCGCGGTCCTGCACGCCAACCTCGTCGAGGTGTGCAACGGCCCCGCCCGCGCGGAGGGCGTGCGTCGCGGCCAGCGCCGTCGCGACGCCCAGGCCCGGTGCCCCGAGCTGGTGCTGCTGCCGGCCAACCCCGACCGAGACGCCCGGGCCTTCGAGCGGGTGCTCGGGATCATCGAAGACCTGCGCCCCGGTGTCGCCGCGCTGCGCCCCGGGCTGCTCGCCGTCCGGGCCCCGGGCAGCTGGTACGGCACGGAGACCGCCGCCGCTGCGACCGCCTGCCAGGCCCTGGTCGACGGCGGCGTGTGGGACGTGCGGGTCGGCATCGCCGACGACCTCTTCACCGCCGAGCAGGCGGCCCGCACCGCCGAGGTGCAGTCGTGGGTGGTCGTCGACGAGGGCGGGTCGCCTGCGTTCCTGCGCCGTCTGCCCGTGCACGTGCTGCAGGACGACGGGCCTCGCGGTCGCGAGCTCGTCGGCCTGCTGCAGAGGCTCGGGCTGCGCACGCTGGGCGACCTCGCCGACCTGCCAGGCGACGCCGTCGAGCACCGGCTCGGCACCTACGGCGCCTCCGTGCGGCGTCGCGCGAGGGGCGAGGAGCGGGCCCTCTTCGCCGCCCGCACCCCGCCGCCCGAGCTCGACGCAGACGTGGTCTTCGAGCCCCCGCTCGACTCTGTGGAGGCCATCACCTTCAGCAGCCGCACCACCGCCGAGCGCTTCGTCACCCAGCTCGCCCACCACCAGCTGGTGGCGACCGGGGTGCGCGTCGAGGCCGAGGCCGACGGGGTGGTCTGCTCCTCGCGCACCTGGCTGCACCCGCGCCACTTCAGCGCGCGCGACCTCGTCGACCGGGTGCACTGGCAGCTGCAGTCGGCCGGGTCCACGAGCGGGGCCGCCAGCGCCCTGCGCGCGCGCAAGGAGACGGGTGCCGTGCGGGCGCCGATCGAGCGCGTCAGGTTCGTGCCCGAGGTGGTGGAGCCCGCGGCCGCGCACGGCGAGGCGCTGTGGGGCAGCGCCTCGGACGACCTCGTCGAGCGGGGCGTGGCCCGGGTGCAGGGCATGGTCGGCTTCGACGCCGTACGCCGTCCCGTGCTGCAGGGGGGGCGCAGCCCGGCGGCCCGACAGGCGCTGGTGCCGTGGGGCGAGCGTGCGGTCGACCTGCGCCCGGTCGACCGGCCGTGGCCCGGACGGGTGCCGGGGCCGGCGCCGGTCCGCGTGTTCGCCGCTCCCCCCCCCGGCCGAGGTCGTCGACGACGCGGGACGCGAGGTGCGGGTCACCGACCGCGGTGTGGTGACGGGTGAGCCGCGGCGATTCCGCGTCGGGGGCGGGGTGCTTCCGTGGCAGCCCGTCACGGCGTGGGCGGGGCCGTGGCCGACCGACGAGGGCTGGTGGTCGGGCGGCACGGGCATCGCCGCCCGCTTCCAGGTCGTCGGCGCCGACGGCCGCGCGTGGCTGCTGCTGCGCGCTCCCGAGGGCTGGTCGCTGGAGGCCGGCTATGACTGATCGGCGGAGGGACTGATGGGCTGGAACAACCCCGCCATGCACTGGAAGGAGCTCGAGCGCCGGCTCAGCGGCCTGCCCGGAGCCGACGACGCCCCGGTGTCGCGCCGCAAGCGCGGCACCACCGAGGCGCGGCCCATCGAGCGGCCCACCGCGGTCACGCCCTACGCCGAGCTGCACTGCCACAGCCACTTCAGCTTCCTCGACGGCGCCTCGTCGCCGGCCGAGCTGGTCGAGGAGGCGGTGCGGCTGGGCCTGCACGCGCTCGCGATCACCGACCACGACGGCTTCTACGGCGCACCGATGCTGGCCGAGGCCGCCGCGGCCTACGACCTGCCCACCGTCTTCGGCGCCGAGCTGTCGCTCGGCCTCACCGGCCCGCAGAACGGCGTGCCCGACCCCGAGGGCAGCCACCTGCTGGTGCTGGCGCGCGGCGTCGAGGGCTACCACCGGCTCGCCGCGGCGATCACCGACGCGCACCTGCGCGGCGACGAGAAGGGGCGGCCGGTCTACGACCTCGACGAGCTCGGCGAGCGGGGTCGCGGGCACTGGGTGGTGCTCACCGGCTGCCGCAAGGGCACCGTGCGGCAGGCGCTGACCGCCGGCGGCGAGGCCGCAGCCGCCGAGCAGCTCGACCGCCTCACGTCACTGTTCGGCCTCGAGCACGTCGTCGTGGAGCTCTCGCCGCGCCCGGGCGCCCACGCGACCAACGCCGCGCTCGCGCGGCTGGCCACCGACCACGGGCTCGACGTCGTCGCCGCGGGCAACGTCCACCACGCCACCCCGCACCGCCACCGGCTGGCCTCGGCGATGGCGGCCGTGCGAGCGCGCCGCAGCCTCGCCGAGCTCGACGGCTGGCTCGACCTCTCGGCCTCGGCCCACCTGCGCAGCGGCGCGGAGACGACCGCCGCGCTGGCGGCGTACGCCCATGACCTCGGACGCAGGGCGGTGGCGCGCAGCGTCACCCTGGCCGACGAGCTCGCCTTCGACCTGCGCAAGGCCTCCCCCGCGCTGCCCAAGCGGCAGATCCCCGAGGGCCACACGGCCGACTCGTGGCTGCGGGTGCTGGCCGAGCGCGGCTTCGCCGAGAGGTACGCCGGCGTGCCCCACGAGGCGGCGGCCCGCGAGCGGCTCGAGCACGAGCTGCGGGTGGTGTCGGAGAAGGACTTCGCCGGCTACTTCGTCATCGTGCACGACATCGTCGCCTTCGCCCGCGAGCGCGGCATCCTGTGCCAGGGCCGGGGGTCGGCCGCGAGCTCGGCGGTCTGCTACGCCCTCGGCATCACCGCCGTCGACGCGGTCTTCTACCAGCTGCCCTTCGAGCGCTTCATCTCCGCGCACCGCGACGAGGAGCCCGACATCGACGTCGACTTCGACTCCGACCGGCGCGAGGAGGTCATCCAGTGGGTCTACGACACCTACGGCCGCCGCAACGCCGCCCAGGTCGCCAACATCATCAGCTATCGCCCGCGGATGGCCGTGCGCGACGCCGCCAAGGCGCTCGGCTTCTCCCCCGGCCAGCAGGACGCGTGGTCCAAGCAGATCGACGGCTGGAAGTCGGTGGTGGCCGGAGACCAGTTCGGATCGGGTGGCGACCCCGACGCCCACGACGTGCCCGCCCCGGTGGTCGCGCTGGCCGAGGAGCTGATGGGCGCGCCGCGCCACCTCGGCATCCACTCCGGCGGGATGGTGCTGACCGAGCGGCCCATCGGCGAGGTGTGCCCGATCGAGCGCGGGCGGATGGACAAGCGCACGGTGCTGCAGTGGGACAAGGACGCCTGCGAGTCGATGGGGCTGGTGAAGTTCGACCTGCTCGGGCTCGGGATGCTCGGCGCGCTCGACCACATGATGCGGCTCGTCGCCGAGCACCTCGGCGAGCGGTGGGACCTCGCGACGATGCCCAAGGAGGAGCCCGCGGTCTACGACATGCTGTGTCGTGCCGACTCGATCGGGGTCTTCCAGGTCGAGAGCCGCGCCCAGATCGGCACGTTGCCGCGGCTGCGTCCGCGCGAGTTCTACGACCTCGCCATCGAGATCGCGCTGATCCGGCCCGGTCCGATCCAGGGCGGCGCCGTGCACCCCTACGTCCGCCGGGCGACCGGGCAGGAGGCGATCACCTACGACCACCCCGAGCTCGTGCCGGTGCTCGAGCGCACCAAGGGCGTGCCGCTGTTCCAGGAGCAGCTGATGGCGATGGCGGTCACCCTCGGCGACTGCAGCCGCGACGACGCCGACCTGCTGCGCCGGGCCATGGGCTCCAAGCGGGGCGTCGAGCGCATCGAGTCGGTCAAGGCCAAGCTCTACGCCGGGATGGCGAAGCGCGGGATCACCGGCGACCTCGCCGACTCGATCTACGTGAAGATCCTGTCCTTCGCCAACTTCGGCTTCGCGGAGTCGCACGCGCTGTCCTTCGCGCTGCTGGTCTACGCCTCCTCCTGGTTCAAGCTGCACTACCCCGCAGCGTTCCTCGCCGGGCTGCTGCGCAACCAGCCGATGGGCTTCTACTCCCCCCAGTCGCTGGTCGGCGACGCGCGCCGGCACGGCGTCGACGTACGCCGTCCCGACGTGACGCGGTCCTCCGCGCAGGCCGACCTGGAAGGAGCCGTCGTGGGCCCGGTGGCTGCCACGGGGCTCGAGGAGTGCTGCCGGCCACGGTTCACCCGCACCGAGTGGGTGCCCGGCACGCCCGACCCGGTGCCCGCCCACCGTCGCGACGGAGCACTCGCCGTACGCCTCGGGCTCGACTCGGTGCGCGGGATCGGGCTCGACGTGGCGCGCCGGATCGTCGCAGCGCGCGAGGAGGCAGCGTTCGCCGGCGTCACCGACCTCTCCCGTCGCGCCGGCCTGACCTCGGCGCAGCTGGAGGCGCTGGCGACGGCGGGGGCGTTCGCCGCCTGGGGGCTCGACCGGCGCGAGGCGCTGTGGGCGGCGGGCTTCTCCGAGGCCGCCGAGCACCTGCCCGGCACCACGCCCGCACCGGCGGCGCCGTCGCTGCCCGGGATGAGCGAGCCCGAGATCACCCTCGCCGACCTGTGGGCGACCGGCATCTCCCCCGATCGGCACCCGGTCGAGCACCTGCGCGAGGAGCTCCGTCGCGCGGGCGTGCGCTCGGTCGGCGAGCTCGCCGACGTCGAGCACGGGCGCCGCGTGCACGTCGGCGGGCTGGTCACGCACCGCCAGCGGCCGGGCACCGCGATGGGCGTGACCTTCCTCAACCTCGAGGACGAGACCGGCATGCTCAACGTCGTGTGCTCGGTGGGGGTGATGAAGGTCCACCGGCAGGCCGCCCGCAACCGGGTCGCCGTGGTGGTCCGCGGCCGGCTCGAGCGCAACGAGGGCGTCACCAACCTCATCGCCGACCGGGTCGAGGCCATCGACGTCGTGGTGCCCGGCGCCGGTGCGGTGCTGCAGTCGCGGGCGTCCTCGCGCGACTTCCGGTGAGGAACCGTCGCGCGAGCGGTGMGTGAGGCGGCTTTTCGAGCCTCAGAACCCTCCTCACGCACCGCCCAGGTCCGAGCACGCCGGCGAGCGGTGCGTGAGGCGGCTTTTCGAGCCTCAGAACCCTCCTCACGCACCGCCCCCCGCTCGCGGCTCAGACCTGCTCGGGGAACATCTGGATCGCCCCCGACGGGCACTCGGCGACGCAGATCCCGCAGCCCTTGCAGTAGTCGAGGTCGATCAGGTAGCGCTCGCCCGGCTGGTCGAGCTTGATGACCGCGTTGTCGGGGCACACGCCGTAGCAGTTGTCGCACTCGAAGCAGTTGCCGCACGACAGGCAGCGCCGCGCCTCCAGCAGCGCCGTGGCCTCGTCGTGGCCCAGCACGACCTCGTCGAAGCTCGACTCGCGTCGGGCCCGGTCGAGCAGTGGCCGGTGCGCGCGCGGGGCGTCGGAGTAGTACCAGGTGTTGAGCGTGTCGAACGTCGCCAGCGCAGGGCGTACGCCGGGCTCCGGCACCTCGGCGGACAGCCACGCGTCGATGTGGCGGGCCGCCCTCTTGCCGTGGCCGATCGCGACCGTGACCGAGCGCTCCTGCGGCACCATGTCGCCGCCGGCGAACACCCCCGGGCAGCCGGTCATCATGTCGGCGCCGACGCTGACCACGCCGTCCTGGACGACGAGCCCCGGCACGCCGTCGAGCAGCGACAGGTCGGTCTCCTGGCCGAGCGCGAGCACCAGCGAGTCGGCATCGAGCTCCTCGAGCTCCCCGGTGGGCTGCGGGAAGCCGGAGTCGTCGAGCTCCATCCGCTCGATCGTGAGCCGGCCGGAGTCGACCTGGGTGATGGTCGACAGCCACTTGAAGAGCACGCCCTCGTCCTCGGCCTCGCGCAGCTCGGACTCGTGGGCGGGCATCCGGTCCTGGGTGCGGCGGTAGACGACGATCGCCTCGGAGGCCCCGAGTCGCCTGGCGGTCCGCGCGGCGTCCATCGCGGTGTTGCCGCCGCCGTAGACCGCGACCCGGCGACCGAGCAGCGGGCGCTCGCCCTCCTCGACGCCTCGCAGCAGGTCGACGGCGTCGAGCACGTGCGCGGCCGAGCCGGCCGGGATGTAGGCCCGCCGTCCGAGCTGGGCGCCCACGGCGAGGAAGACCGCGTCGAAGTCGTGGCGCAGCGTGTCGAGGTCGGTGACCTTCGCGTCGAGCTCCAGCTCCACGCCGAGGTCGAGGATCCGCTGGACCTCCGCGTCGAGCACGTCACGCGAGAGCCGGTAGCGAGGGATGCCGAAGCGCATCATCCCGCCGGCCATCGGTCCGGCCTCCCTGATCGTGACGGCGTGGCCGCGACGGGCCAGGTGGTAGGCCGCCGACAGCCCCGAGGGGCCGGCACCGACGACGAGGACCCGCTGGCCGGTCGGTGGGACGTCGACCGAGACGGTCCAGCCGCGCCGGATGGCCTCGTCGCCGACGAAGCGCTCGACGGAGTTGATGCCGACGGCCTCGTCGAGCTGGCCGCGGTTGCAGGCCGTCTCGCACGGGTGGTAGCAGACCCGGCCCATGACGGCCGGGAACGGGTTGTCGTCCATGATCCGGCGCCACGCCCGCTCGTAGCCGTCGCCGCCGGCCTCGGCCTCGTAGAGCCAGGACTGGATGTCCTCCCCGGCCGGGCAGGCGTCGTTGCACGGCGGCATCCGGTTCGTGTAGACCGCGCGCTCGGTGCGCCAGGAGCCGGTCTTGTTGGCCCGGCTGGTGCCGACGTCGAGGGTGATCGCGAAGGGCTTGTCCATCACTCGTCCCCTTCCGGGAGCAGCCCGAAGCGGGCGATGTTGCGATCGGCCCGGTCCTGGATGCGCGCGACCAGGTCGGGGCGTGGGTGGTCGCCGAACAGGTGCGCGTAGCGCCGCTGCGGGCGCAGGTAGTCCTCGACCGGGACCTGCCGGCGGATCCTGGACACAGCGGTGACCTCGCCGGCCTCGGCCTCGAAGACCGGGAAGATGCCCGACTCCTTCGCGAGGCGGGCCAGCCTGATCGTGTCGGCGGAGTCGGCGCCCCAGCCGAGCGGGCACGGCACGAACACGTGCAGGTAGCGCGCGCCGCGGAAGGTCATCGCCTTCTCGACCTTGGCCTCCAGGTCGCGCAGCTCGGCGACCGTCGCCGTCGCGACGTAGGGGATCTCGTGCGCCATCGCGATGAGCGGCACGCTCTTGCCCTGGCCGAACACGTTGCCCGGCTGGTCCCCCAGCGCCTTGGTGTTGGCGGTGCTCGCTGCCGGCGGGGTCGCGCCGGAGCGCTGCACGCCGGTGTTCATGTAGCCCTCGTTGTCGTAGCAGACGAAGAGCACGTCGTCGTTGCGCTCGAACATCCCCGACAGGCACCCGAAGCCGATGTCGACCGTGCCGCCGTCCCCTGCCTGCCCCACGACGCGTACGTCGTCGAGCCCGCGCGCCTTCAGCGCCGCGGCGACACCGGCCGCGACGGCGGGACCGTTGCCGAAGAGCGAGTGCAGCCACGGCAGCTGCCACGACGACTCGGGGTAGGGCGTGGAGAACACCTCGAGGCAGCCCGTCGAGTTCACCGCGACCAGCCGCCCGTCCGTGGCACGCATGGCGGCGTCGAGCACGTAGCGCGCGCCCAGCGCCTCGCCGCAGCCGCGGCACGCACGGTGGCCGGAGGTGAGCGTGTTCGAACGCCCCGTGCGCGCCTGCACCGAGCGCTGGTCGGGGTCCAGCAGCCGGTTCCCGGCCACGAACGTGCCGGTCTGGTAGAGCTTGATCTCCTGGAACGCCATCACGCGCCTCCTACTCGTAGGCCCCGGACGCGACGGTGCCGAGCGCGCGCAGCATGTTCTCCGCGTGCGGCCCGGGGCGGTGCCCGTGCCGCGACCGCTCGAGCTCGCGCTGCACCAGCGCGTGGTCGAGGTCGAGGAAGTGCAGCGCCGTCGGGTCGAGCCGCTCGGCCAGCACGTCGTCGAGGAGCCGGCGCAGCGAGGCGCGGGTGACCGGCCGCCCGCCCAGGCCGGCCACCACGTCGTACGCCTCCAGCGGCAGGCCGCGGGTGGCGTCGCGGACGTTCTGCCCGACGATGCCGCCCGCCCCCACGGCGAACGCCCTCTCGACGACCACGACGCGCGTCGCGTGCGCCAGCGCCTCGCGCACCTCGGCGGCCGGCCAGGGGCGGAAGCAGGTGATGCCCAGCGCCCCGACGCAGTGGCCCTCGTCGCGCATGGTGTCGACGACGTCCTCGATGGTGCCGAGCACCGAGCCCAGCGCGACCACCACGGTCTCGGCGTCGTCGGTGCGGTAGGGCTTGACCAGCCCACCGGACGACCGCCCGAAGGCGGCGCGGAACTCGGCCGCGATCACCGGCAGCTCGTCGAGGGCGGCCATCTGCTTGACGTGCATCAGGTACTTCACCTCGGTGAACGCCTCGGGGCCGACCATCGCCCCGATCGTGACGGGGTCGTCGGGGTCGAGCAGCTGTTGGGGCACGAGCGGCGGGAGGAAGGCGTCGACCTGCTCCTGGGTGGGCAGGTCGACCTCCTCGAAGGCGTGGGTGAGCACGAAGCCGTCCATGCACACCATCACCGGCACCGACAGCGACTCGGCCAGCCGGAAGGCCTGCACGTGGAGGTCGACCGCCTCCTGGTTGGACTCGGCGAAGAGCTGGATCCAGCCGGAGTCGCGCATCGCCATGGAGTCGGAGTGGTCGTTCCAGATGTTGATGGGCGCGCCGATGGCGCGGTTGGCCAGCGTCATCACGATCGGCAGGCCCAGTCCGGAGGCGTTGAAGAGCGCCTCCGCCATGAAGAGCAGGCCCTGGCTCGAGGTCGCGGTGTAGGCGCGGGCGCCGGCGCCGGAGGCCCCGATGCAGGCCGACAACGCACCGAACTCCGACTCGACCATGAGGTATTCGCACCCGGCCAGCTCGCCGGTGCGGACCCGGTCGGACAGCGACTCCACGATGTGGGTCTGCGGCGAGATCGGATAGGCCGCGATGACCTGCGGCCGGCACAAGGTGACCGCGCGCGCGACGGCCTGCGACCCCTCGACCTGGCTACGCATCGGCGTACGTCCTCAGCTGCTCGAGCACCTGCTCGTGGGCCACCTCGGCCGCGCGGACGTTGCCCTCGCCGAGCTCGGCAGGGAAGCGCTCGCGGACCGCGTCGCACACCGCGGCGAGGGAGACCTGGCCGGTGAGCGCGGCGAAGGCGCCCAGCAGCGGCACGTTGGGCACCGGTCGGCCCACGTGCTCGCGCGCGATCTCCGTCGCCGCGACCGTGACGACCCGCCGTGGGTCGAGGCGCAGGGCCAGGTCGCCGAGGCCGAGTGCGTCGAGCGTCGACGAGGTGTTGACCACGAGGTAGCCGCCGGACCCGATGCCGGCGAAGAGGTCGACCTGGTGGACCAGCGTGGGGTCCTGGACGATCAGGGCGTCGGGGTGGGTGATCGGCTCGTGGAGCCGGATCGGGCGCTCGTCGATGCGGCAGAACGCCACCACCGGCGCGCCCGTGCGCTCCGAGCCGAACGTGGGGAAGGCCTGCGCGTGGCGCCCCTCGGCGAAGGCGGCGACCGAGAGCAGCTCGGCGGCGGTCACGGCCCCCTGACCGCCCCGCCCGTGGATGCGTACGGAGAACACGTCTCCTCCTGTCGTCACCTCGGACGCTAGGCCGCAGGCAGGGCGCGGGTCAGTGCCCTTGGACCCCTGCGCGCGGGACCATGCGCCCGGGACGAAGGTCGTGCCTCAGTCGTCTTCCCAGTAGGGGCCCTTGCGGTAGTGGTCGCGCTCGATCGTGGTGACGGGCCGGCGCACGGTGCGCCAGACCTTCGAGGTGGTCCCGTCCGCGTGGCGCACCGTGCGCAGCACGCGGAAGTTGGCGTACGTCGTGGTGTAGGCGTTGCGCGAGTTGCGGGTGTTGAACCACTGGTAGTCGTAGTTCTTGAGGTACTTGCTCGCCACCCGCGCGCCGCGGATGGTCATCCAGATCTCGTCGTTGCCGGTGCTGAGGCTGGCCCAGTTCGACGACCCGGTGACCACCATGCTGGTGTCCGGGACACCGTTGTAGGTGCCCTGCACGATGAGGTACTTCTGGTGGCTGTAGAAGCTGAGGATCAGGTCGTCGATCCCGTCGCTGTTGAGGTCGAAGTCGTCCTCGAGGTTGTAGTCCAGGCCGGTGGAGCGCAGCGGGATCCGGCCGCGACGGGTGGGCGCGCCGATGACACCCTTGGTGTGGTAGCCGATGAGACCGAACATCACCCGCACGTCGCAGCCCTCGACCCACTTCTGCCGGATGGCAGCGGCGAGGTAGTCGCCGCGGCGCCCGCGCATGGTGTGCATCGACACCGCCAGCTTGGTCCGCGTGTGCCCGCCGGCGCCGTCGGGAGTCAGGCACTGGACCTTCGCCAGCGTGTCCAGGACCAGGTCGTTCTTGGGTCCCGAGGGCTTGGGGAACGCCCAGACCGTGTGCTTGTCGACCGAGTCGTCACACACCCCGGCGACCGGCGTCCCGCAGAAGAACAGCGGGGGCTGGCGCGTGTCGTAGTCGTTGGTCATGTCGTTGAACAGCGCCACGAACTGGCGGAACAGCTCGTGGTCGCCGGCGCTGAAGTAGAGGTCGTTCCACTGGTGCAGGTCGGCGTTGCGCGTCATGTTGTCCGAGCCCACCGCCAGGAGGTCCTGGGCGCTGCCCGCCTGGGAGAACATGTAGAACTTCGAGTGCAGGTTGTTGTAGGGGCTCGCCGTCCCGCGGCAGCTCGCCTTGCACTTGTAGATGAAGCTCTTCGCCGACCGCTTGGTGCCGATCTCGGCACGGATCCGCTGCATCGCCGCGGTGTCCCAGTGGTCGTTGAGGAGCATCTGCACCTTGACGCCGCGACGGTGCGCAGCGATGAGCGCGTCGGCCACAGGCATCCGGTCGAAGGAGTAGACCGCGATCCGGATGGTCGAGCCCTTCGGCGTGTGGTTGATCGTGTCGATCACCTTCCGCTCGATGCGGAACCAGCCCTTCCTCAGGTGGGGGTCGTTGAAGTAGGGGCCCTTGGGCGCCTTCCACCGCTCCGGCTTCGAGGCCCGCGCCTGCACCGCGGCGCCGGTCGACGCCTGGCCGGCCGAGGCCGACCCGGTCGACGACGCGGATCCCGGGGCCGCGGCCCCCAGGGAGGCGAGGAGCACCAGGCACACGGACAACACGAGAGTCGACAGCTTCGACACGAACACACCCCTTCAGCGAGCAACGCCGTGCCAGCATAAGCACGCCTCCGGCACGAGCGTGGAGCCGCGCCCGCACGTGGGCGCGCTCCGGCTCCGGGGTCACCCCTTGGAGGGTCGGATCCCGACGTACCTGGTCTCGAGGTACTCCTCGATCCCCTCGGCGCCGCCCTCGCGCCCGAAGCCGGACGCCTTGACCCCGCCGAAGGGCGCCGCCGGGTTGGAGACGATGCCCTGGTTGATGCCGACCATCCCCACGTCGATGCGCTCCATCAGCCCCACCGCGGTGTCGAGGTCGCGGGTGAAGGCGTACGCCGCCAGCCCGTACTCGGTGTCGTTGGCCAGCTCGACCGCCTCGTCGAGGGTGGCGAACGACGTCACCGGGGCGACGGGCCCGAAGACCTCCTCGCGCTGCAGCGCGGCGCCGGCCGGTACGTCGCGCAGGACGGTGGGCGGGAAGAACCACCCCGGACCGCCGGCCGGCTCACCTCCGACCAGGAGCTCGGCCCCGGCATCCACGGCGTCCTGGACCAGCGAGGTGACGGTGTCGCGGGCCTTCTCGTCGATCAGCGGGCCGACCTGCACGCCGTCGTCGGTGCCTCGTCCGACCACCAGCGCACCCATCCGGGCCGCGAGCCTGGAGGAGAACTCCGCGGCCACGCTCTCGTGCACGAGGAAACGGTTCGCGGCCGTGCAGGCCTCGCCCATGTTGCGCATCTTGGCGAGCATGGCGCCGTCGACCGCCGCGTCGAGGTCAGCGTCGGCGAGCACCAGGAAGGGCGCGTTGCCGCCGAGCTCCATCGACACCCGCAGCAGGCGCTCGGCGGACTGCTCCACCAGGCGGCGTCCGACGTCGGTCGATCCGGTAAAGGTCAGCTTGCGCGTGCGGGGGTCGCGCACGAGCGGCTCCATCACCTGACCGCTGGAGCTGGTGGTGATGACGTTGAGGACGCCGTCGGGCAGGCCTGCCTCGGCCATGAGGCCGGCGAACGCCAGCATCGACAGCGGGGTCTGTGCGGCGGGCTTGACGACCATCGTGCAGCCGGCGGCCACCGCGGGCCCGACCTTGCGCGTGCCCATCGCGAGGGGGAAGTTCCACGGCGTGATCATGAGCGTCGGGCCGACCGGACGCTTGAGGGTCAGCAGTCGCGTCGCTCCGTCGGGCGAGGTGGCCCAGCGCCCGGAGATGCGCACCGCCTCCTCGCTGAACCACCGCAGGAACTCTGCGGCGTAGGTGACCTCGGCGCGGCTCTCGGCGAGCGGCTTGCCCATCTCGAGCGTCATCAGCAGGGCCAGGTCGTCGATCCGGTCGCGCATCAGCTCGAACCCGCGGCGCAGGATCTCGCCCCGCTCGCGCGGCGGCATCGCGGCGAAGGAGTCCTGCTGGGCGACGGCCGCGTCCAGGGCGCGTACGCCGTCGGCGGGCGAGGCGTCGGCCACCTCGGCGAGCACCCCCCCGGTGGCGGGGTCGTGCACGGTCAGGGTGCGGGCCCCGTCGGCGGAGGTCTCGCCACCGCCGATCCACAGGCCGGTGGGCACGGCGTCGAGCACCCGACGCTCGTCGGCAGGGGACACGCTCATGCCGCCACCTCCCCGACGTGGCGCTGCAGGGCGCGCAGGAAGTCGGCGGCGTCGCCCCCGCCGAGCAGGCGGGCGTCATAGCTCAGCGACAGGTGCGCCATCGCGCGCACGACGATCGCCTCACCCTCCTCCACCACCATCACGACGGGCCTGCGCACCACCGCGCCGATGCCGAGCACCGCCGTCCGGCCCGGGCCCACCGCGGGGGTGTCGGCCAGGACGCCGCGGCTGCCGGTGTCCACGACGCTGAGGGTCGGGACGGCGCCGGAGTCGTGCCCCGACTTGTGGCCGGCGTCGATGCGCGTGGCGAGGGCGGCGGCGGTCAGCTCGTCCGCGTCCGCGACGACGGCCTGCGTCGTGCCGTCGGCCGCCAGGACTGCGAGGTGGACCCCACGGGAGCCCACGACGACCGGGTGCTCGGCTGCCGCGCGGACGGCTGCCGCGGCGACGGTGGCCACCACCGCTCCGGCCGGCGCACCCGTCAGGTCGACCTCGACCACGGAGGTCAGCTGGGCGCCGGCAGCCGGGGCGCCCGGCGCCTCGGTCGCGAGGGTCGCGGTCTCCCTGTGGGCGCGGGCGCGGGCGCGGGCCCGGGCCCGGGCACGGGGCGACTCGTGGTGCCGCGGCCTGCCGCGCCGGGGGCGGGCACCGGTGGGTGTCGTCACGCTCATGGCTTCAGCGCCTGCTCGATCTCGTCGCGGATGCGGTCCACCGACGGGATCATCAGGTCCTCGAGCGAGTCGGCGGACGCCAGCGGGATGTGCGGGGTGGTGATCCGCACGATCGGCCCGTCGAGGTCCCAGAAGCCGTCGTCGCCGGCGATGGCGACCAGCTCCGAGCCCCAGCCCAGCATCCGCGGGTTCTCCTCGACGGTGAACAGCCGGCCCGTGCGGCCGAGCGATTCGAGCACCGTCGCCGCGTCGAGCGGCACCAACGAGCGCAGGTCGATGACCTCGCAGTCGATCCCCCGCTCCGCGAGCTGCTCGGCGGCCGCCAGCGCGCGGCTGACCATCAGGCCCAGGGCGACGACGGTCGCGTCCTTGCCGGGACGGCGTACGCGCGCGGTGCCGAGCTCGTCGACGATCGGCCCGTCGGGCACCTCGCCCTTCGACGAGTAGAGGCCCTTGTGCTCGAAGAAGAGCACCGGGTCGTCGCTGCGGACCGCGGCGGCCATCAGGCCCACGACGTCCTCGGGCGTCGACGGCGCCACGACCTTGATGCCGGGCACGGCCATCGCCCAGTTCTCGATCGACTGCGAGTGCTGGGCGCCGAAGCGCAGGCTGCCGCCGTTGCCGCTCTTGACGACGAGCGGGATGGTGACCTGGCCGTTGGTCATGTAGCGCGTCTTGGCCATCTCGTTGACCACGAGGTCCCAGCAGACGGCGAAGAAGTCCGAGAACATGATCTCGGCGATCGGTCGCAGGCCGGTCATCGCGGCACCCATCGCGGCACCGAGGATGGCCTGCTCGGCGATGGGGGTGTCGATGACGCGCTCGGGCCCGAAGCGCTCGAGCAGCCCGGCGCTCGTCTTGAAGACACCGCCGGCGCCGGCGACGTCCTCCCCGATCAGCACGACCGAGTCGTCGCGCTCCATCTCCTGCGCGATGCCGCGGGCCACCGCCTCGCGGTAGGTCAGGATCGCCATTGGTGTCCTCCGTCTGCCCACACGTCGGTGAAGGCTGCTCGCGGGTCGGGCAGTGGTCCGTTCTTGGCAGCCTCGGTCGCCTCGTCGACCGCCGCGGCCACCTCGGCGTTGATCGCGTCGATGTCGGCGGCGGCGACGCCGAGGCGCTCGAGTCGTCCGCGGTAGACCTTGATGGGGTCGTAGGCCAGCCAGGCCTCCAGCTCCCCCGGCGGCTTGTACTTGCCGGGATCGGCCCGCGAGTGGCCACCGTGGCGGTAGGTCAGGGCCTCCACCATCACCGGCCCCTTGCCGGACCGGGCGTGCGCGAGGGCCTCCGCGGCCACGAGGTGCACCGCGTCCGCGTCGTTGCCGTCGACGACGATCGGCTCGAGCCCGTAGGCCGGGGCGCGGTCCGCGGCAGGACGGCGTACGGCGGTGATGTCGCCGATCGCGGTGTACTCCATGTACTGGTTGTTCTCGCACACGAAGACAACCGGCAGCTTGAAGACGGCCGCGTAGTTCAGCGCCTCGTGGAAGGCGCCGATGTTGGTGGTGCCGTCGCCGAAGAAGCACACCGCGACCTGTCCGCTGCGGCGGTACTGCGCGGACCAGGCGGCGCCGTTGGCGATGGTCAGGTGGGCGCCGATGATGGCGTAGGACCCCATCACCTTGTGCTCGACGCTCGTCAGGTGCATGGACCCGCCCTTGCCGCCGAGCAGGCCGTTGGCCCGCCCCAGCAGCTCGGCGAGCACGCCCTCCATCGGCACCCCGCGGGCCAGCGTGTGGGCGTGGCCGCGATAGGTGGCGAAGGTGTAGTCGTCGGTGTCCATGGCGGCACCGAAGCCGGCGGCGACCGCCTCCATCCCGAGCGAGAGGTGCGTGGTGCCCTTGACCAGCTGCTGCATGAACAGGTCGTAGGCGCGCTTCTCGAACTGGCGCATCTCCTGGAGCATGCGATACATCCGCAGCCGCGTCTCCATCGAGATGTCGGCGTCGTCGTGCGACGTCGGGTCGTCGGGCGGCAGGACGAGCGCGTGCTCGCCGTAGGCGTGGTTGCTGAGTGGCAGGTTCATCGGGTCAGGCCTCCACCGCTGCGGCGCGGGTGTTGAGGTGCGACTGGCTGTCGCGCAGGGTCGGGAGCGCGCCACCGGTGGTGAAGTAGCGCCGCCCGGCGACGAGCAGCTCCTCGGCGGGGAACTTGGTGATCACCTGGGCGCCGTCGGCGGTGACGACCACCTCCTCCTCGATGCGTGCCGCACCCCAGCCGTCCGCGGCCGGCCAGTAGGTCTCCAGCGCGAAGACCATGCCCTCCTCGAGCACCTCGGGGGCGTCGAGGGAGGTGAGCCGGCTGAAGATCGGCCGCTCCCAGATGCTGAGGCCGACGCCGTGGCCGTACTGCAGCGCGAAGGCCGCCTCCTCGTCGGGGAAGCCGAACTCCTGGGCCGTCGGCCACACCGAGACGATGTCGGCCGTGGTGGCGCCGGGCTTCACGAGCTCGATGGCCCGGTCCATGTACTCGCGGCAGATCTTGTAGGCGTCGGCCATCCCGGGAGACGCGCTGCCCACCGCGAAGGTGCGGTAGTAGCAGGTGCGGTAGCCCATGAAGCTGTGCAGGATGTCGAAGAAGGCGGGGTCGCCGGGGCGGATGAGACGGTCGGAGAAGACGTGCGGGTGCGGCGAGCACCGCTCGCCCGAGATGGCGTTGACGCCCTCCACGTGCTCGGAGCCGAGGTCGTAGAGCACCTTGCTGACCAGGCCGACGCACTCGTTCTCCCGCACACCGGGACGCAGGAACTCGTAGAGGCTCTCGTAGGCGGAGTCCACCATCGAGGCCGCCTGCGTGAGCAGCCCGACCTCGTCGACGGTCTTGATGCGGCGGGCCTCGAGGAAGACCTGCTGGCCATCGACCACGTCGATGCCCATCGCCTGCAGGGCGAACATCACCGGGGGCTCGATGATGTCGACCCCGAGCGGCTGGCCGGTGAGGCCGTGCTCGGCCAGGACCTCGTAGACCTTGGCGGCGACGTCCTCGGCGCGACCGGCCGACGGGGAGATGGCCCCGCGCAGCGTCGAGATGCCGGCCCGGGCGCCGTAGTGCTCGGCCTCCCGGTCGGGGTGGCCCTCGTCGAGCCACGGGGCGTAGAGCTGGTGGTGGCGGGCCGCGGAGCCGAAGTCCCACAGGACCGGCGCGCCGCCCTGGGGCAGCAGCGCGAAGCGGATCATCTTGTCCATCGCCCACGTGCCGATGTGGGTGCCGGTCATGTAGCGGATGTTGTGGAAGTCGAAGGTGAGGACGGCGCCGAGCGAGGAGCGCTCGAGCTCGGCGGTGAGCCGCGCGAGGCGCTCGGCGCGCAGCCGTGGCATGTCCAGCCGGTTCTCCCAGTCGACCTGGGTGACGCCGTAGGTGGGTGTGAGCATCAGGACCTCCGGGGCTGCGGTGCGCGGGCGCACGAGGGAAGGGTGGGGACGGTGGCCATCACGCGCGGTCGACCTGCGACCGGGTGCCGACCTCGGCGAGCGGGGGCCGCGAGCGGACGTACGCCTCGGCGGCGGCGCGGCGCTCGTCCTCGAGGTAGTAGGCGATCTCGACCAGCTCGAGGGCGAGGCCGTCGGGATCGGAGAAGTAGCACCAGCGCCAGCCGGCCAGCGGGCCGTCGTCGACGACGTTGACGTCGGAGTAGAACTCGACCCCCTGCGCCTCGAGCTCGGCCTTCTTGGCGCGGACGTCGTCGACGCGGAAGCAGACGTGGGCCGCGCCGAGGTGGTGGTTGGGCACCGGTGCGGTGCTGGATGCCGGCCGGTTGGCGTACTCGATGAGCTCGAGCGTCGCGTGCTCGCCCACCCACAGCGACACCTGCCGCAGGCGGGCGTCCGGCACCCCGACGCCGCGGGCCAGGTCCTCGCCGTCGAACCACGGGGTGGGCTCGTTGGCGAAGGGGAGGCCGAGGAGGTCGTGGTAGAACCAGATCGAGCGGTCGAGGTCGGTGACGACGAGGCCGGTGTGGTGGATGGCCCGCAGCGTCATGACGCCCCTCCCCCGGACCTGACCAGCACCTTCAGCTGGTCGCCCTGCGGGTCGACGAGCACGTCGAAGCCGCGGGTCACCACGTCGGCCAGGTCGATCTGTGCCGTCACGGCCCGCGCCACCGGGTACCTCCCGGCGGCCACCATCCGGATGATCCGGGGCCAGTCGGTGAGCCGGTAGCACCAGCTGCCGTGGAGCGAGAGGTCCTTCTCCGCCAGCGCCATGGCGTCGAGCTGGGCGGGCTTGGTGTGGAGGCCCGTCTGGACGACGGAGCCCGCCCTGCGGGTCGAGGAGATGGCGGTCGCGAGGCCCGGGCTGGTGCCCGAGCACTCCACCGTGAGGTCGACGCCGACGCCGTCGGTGAGGTCGAGGAGGCGCTCCGAGAAGCCGTCGGCCGTCGGGTCGAGCACCTCGCCGATGTCGAGGGAGGCCGCGAGCGCGGCGCGGTTGGGGTTGGGCTCGGCGATCACGACCGCACCGGCGCCCACCGCGGCGGCGTACATCGCCGACAGGATGCCGATCGGTCCGGCCCCGGTGACGAGCACCACGTCGCCGCCCGTGACGCCGGCCCGGTCGACGCCGTAGGCCGCGACCGCGGCGGGCTCGATGACCGCGCCCTCGAGGTCGGACACCTCGTCGGGGAGCTTGGCCACCTGGTACTCCTTGACGACCGCGTACTGCGCCAGTCCGCCGGTCTCGGCGCTCAGGCCGGTGCAGGCGAAGACCAGGCAGAGGTGCCCCTGCCCGCGCCGGCAGAAGTAGCAGCGACCGCACACGATCGCCGGCATGATCGCGACCCGGTCGCCCACGGCCACGTCGCGCACGTCGGAGCCGAGCTCGACCACGGTCGCCGAGAACTCGTGGCCCAGCGTCTGCGGCAGCGTCACCCCGGTCAGCGGGTGCGGTGAGGTGGGCGTGACGATCGGGCCGACGGCGTACTCGTGCAGGTCGGTGCCGCAGATGCCGCACCAGTGCACCTCGACCAGGATGTCGTCGGGCGCGGTGGGAGCCGGCGTGGCGACGTCCTCGATGCGGATGTCGTGCTGTCCGTGGAAGCGAGCGGCGAGCATGGTGGTCCTTTCCGACCCTCAGGCGGGCGAGTGGGAGCCGCGGACGCGGCTGTAGAGGACGGCGGCGATCACGATCAGTCCGCCCTGGAAGAGGTACTGCCACGTCTGGGTCAGCCCCAGGAAGGTGGTGGCGTTGAGCAGCTGCACGATGAGCCCCGCCCCCAGCAGCGTGCCGACGAACGTGCCGCGCCCGCCGAGCAGGCTGGTGCCGCCGAGCACGACCGCGGTGATGCTGCTCAGGGTGTAGCTCACGCCCTGGGCCGGGTCGCCGATCCCGAGCTGGGCCAGCAGGACGATCGAGCCGAGGAACGTGAAGAGCGAGGTGATGACGTAGGACCCGACCACGGTCCGGCCGACCGCGACGCCGAGCTTGCGCGCCGAGTCCTCGTGCGAGCCGACCGCGCGGACCCGGTGGCCCCACGAGCTGCGGCGCAGCGTCCACTCCATGATCGCGACCACGACGAGGAGCGCGAGGAAGATGACCGGCACCGGACCGACCTTGCGCATGACGAGGCCTGTCACGTCGGCGGAGATGACGCCCTCGGGGGCGTCGCGGAGCAGGAAGCTGAAGCCCTGGAGCGCGATGTACGTCGTCAGGGTGGCGGCGACCGGCGTGAAGTTGCCCCACCTGATCAGGGTGCCGTTGACCAGGCCGGTGCCGACCGCGGCGGCGATCATCAACCCGAAGCCGAGCAGCATGGTGGTCACGGCCGCGCCGTCGTTGACGAAGAACGAGGCGACCACCACCAGGAAGCCGGCCAGCGGCCCCACGGAGAGATCGATGCCGCCGGTCAGGAGGGCGACGTTCTGCCCCAGCGAGATGAAGCCGAGGGCGGCCACCAGCATCATGATCGAGGTGATGTTGAACGCCGAGAGGTAGAGCTCGTTCTCGTTGTAGACGTAGGCGCCGAGGCCCACCATGACGAGGGCGAGGATGGCGACGGGCGCGTAGTCGCCCGCGAGGAAGCGGCGCAGGGCCGGACGGCCGGTGTCGCGCCGGCGCTCGGCGACCTGGCGGGTGTGCTGGGTGGACGCCACCGCGGCGCGGATCATCCGCTCCTCGGTCACCTCGTCGCCGGCCAGGTCGGCGACGACGTGGCCGCGCGACATCACGAGCACCCGGTCGCAGAGTCCCTCGAGCTCCTTGGCGTCGGAGGACGCGACGACGACCGGGATGCCGTCGGCCGCCACCTCGCGCAGGATCCGGTAGATCTCCGCACGGGCGCCGACGTCGACGCCCTGGGTGGGCTCGTCGGCGAGGAGGATCGCGGGCTTGGCGAGCAGCGTACGGGCGAGCACCACCTTCTGCTGGTTGCCGCCCGACAGTGCCGCGACCACGGCCTCCATCGACGGTGCCCGGACGTCGAGCTCGGTGAGCTCGCGGTTGACGAGCTCGAGCTCGCGCGAGCGGCTGAGGAACGGGCCCTTCGTCATCGATCCCAGGCCGCTCAGCGCGGCGTTCTCCCGCACCGAGAGCGTCATCATCAGGCCGTCGTGGTGGCGGTCGGCCGGCATGTATCCCGAGTGCTTGCGCAGCTGGCGCTGGCTGCGCTCGGTGGGCCCGACGACCACGCGGCCGTCGAAGGCCGACAGCCCGGCGAGTGCGCGCAGGAGGTCGCTCTGGCCGTTGCCGACGACACCGCTGATGCCGATGATCTCCCCGCGCCGGCCCACGATCGAGACGTCGGAGAACCCCTCGCCCGACAGGTCGGTGACCTCGAGGACGGTGTCGCCGAAGGAGTCCGGGTCGGGCTTCGGGGGGAACGTCGCGTCGAGCTGGCGCCCGACGATCATCGCGAGCAGCTGATCGTCGCTGACGTCGTCGACCGTGCTGCTGCCGCGCAGCCGTCCGTCGCGCAGCACGGTGACGCGCTGGGCCAGGAGCCTGACCTCGGCCAGGCGGTGGGTGATGTAGATGACCGCGGTGCCGGACGCGGCCAGCGAGCGCACGCGCTCGAAGAGCAGGTCTACCGAGTCGGGCCCGAGCGGGGCCGTGGGCTCGTCGAGGATCAGGATCCGGGGCCGGACGGCGAACGCCTTGGCCAGCTCCAGCAGGTGCTTCTGGGCCACCGAGAGCCGGTCGACGCGCTCCTCGAGATGGACGCGCAGGTCGATGTCGTCCAGCACGGCACGCATGCCGTCGCGCTCCGACCTGTCCCCCGCGGTGAGCACCTCGGCGGGCAGGGCGAGCCGCAGGTTCTCGGCGACCGTGAGGTCGGGCAGCACGGCGGGGTGCTGGTGCACGATGGCGATGCCCGAGCGGGTCGCGGCGGCCGGGGTGAGCGAGCTGTGCTGCTCGTCGTCGACGAGGAGGACCCCGGCGTCGGGCTCGACCGTGCCGGAGGCCACGCCCATGAGGGTCGACTTCCCGGCGCCGTTCTCGCCCAGCAGGGCGTGCACCTCGCCCGGGAGCACCTCGAGCGAGACGTCGGTGAGCGCGGCGACACCGGCATAGCTCTTGGAGATCCCGCTCAGCACCATCGTCGGCTGCCGCACGGCCACTGCGGTCGTCTCGGTCATGTCGTCCTCCACGTCTGGTTCCCGTCGCGTCTGGTGACCGTGGCCGGCCGGGTCGGGGGTCTCCCGACCGGCCACGGCGTTCACTTGAGGAGCGCTGCCTGGTCCTCGGGGGACATCTCCGCCGAGAGGTAGATGTCGCCGGGCAGGTCGGGCTCGCACTCCACCGGGTTGGGGTCGCCGGTGACGGAGTTCTCGAACAGGTCGTGCTGGTGGGTGTCGGAGCTCGGGAGCTCACCGCCCGTGGCCTCCGCGATGGCGTACTGCATCGCCAGGCGCACGTGGTCGTTGCCCGTGGCGATCGTCATCAGCTTGAAGTCGGGGTTGTCCTTCTCGTTGTCCTTCCAGAAGCACCCCAGGACGTTGCCGTCGGACGTCGCCAGCGCCGGGATCGAGCGCCCGGCCTTGGTGAACTCGGGCAGCGCGCCGACCAGCGAGGGACCGAAGTCGCTCACGATGACGTCGATCTTGTCGTACTTCGCGATGGCGGCCGAGAGCACCTTCTGGCTCAGCGCGGGGTCCCAGTTGGTCACCTCGAACGGCTGCTCGCCGATCATCGTGTACTTCTCGGGGTCGAGGGTCTGCTTGAGGCCCTCCGCCTCGCCGAGCCCCTGGCTGTTGCCCTTGGGTCCGCTGAGGAAGAGCACGTTGCCGCCGTCGGGGAGGATCTCCTTGATCCAGTTGCCCCAGTTGACGCCGTCGTTGACCGAGTCGAGCGCGATGTACTTGGTGTAGTCGACGCCGTCCTTGCCGCCCGGGTTCACCCGGTAGGGCACCGTCACCACACCGGCCTGGAAGGCCGAGCGCAGGGCCGGGAGCATCGCCTCGCCGGCGTCGGGGAAGACGACGAGGGCGTCGACGCCCTTGGCCACCATGCCCTGGATGTCGGCGATGGACTTCTGGGTGTCGCCCTGGCCGTCGGCGTAGAGCACGTCGGTCACGCTGGGGCACTTGGCGGCCTCGTCCTTGCCCGAGGCCGTGGTCACGAGCCGCCAGCTGTTGCCGCCGAACCCGTCGGTGAGGCCGAGGGTGATCTTCTTCGGCCCGCACCAGGACGGGGCTCCCTCGAGGTCGGCCTGGGAGGTCTCGCCCTGGTCGTTGCCGCCGCTGTCCGAGCCGCAGCCGGCGAGCGCCATGGCCGCGACGGTGAGGACGACGGCGGTCATCGAGGTGGGGCGGCGTGAGAGTCGTCGCAACATGTGGGTGTCCCTTTTCTTTCGTGCTCGGATGAGGTGGGGGTGGAGCTGTGGACGCCTGGCTCCCGAGACGGGGCTCCCGAGAAGGGGTGGGGTGGGTCAGGTCGCGGCCGGCACCCGACGCCGGCTGCGCAGCCGTGCGACGAGCGAACGCACGTCGACGGAGTAGAGGAGTACGCCGATGGCCAGCGCTGCGGCCTCGACCAGCGTGCGGACGGCGAAGCTGACGCCGAGCGCGAGCACGAACTGCTCGAGCTGGCTGAGGAAGAGGGCGGCGACGGCGGTCGCCACGAGGTTGCCCCGCCCGCCGAGCAGCGAGGTGCCGCCCAGGACGACGGCGGCGACGCTGGGCAGCAGGTAGGCGTTGCCCTGGAAGGCGGTGGGCTGGGCCAGGATGCCGCCCAGCACCACCCCGGCTACCCAGTAGTGCAGCTGGGCGCCGAGGTAACCCGCGCCCTTGTAGGTGCGGACCCGCAGCCCGGCGGCCCAGGCGGCGGCGGGGTTGGCCCCCACGGCCTCGAAGCGCCGGCCGGCCGGGGTCAGCTTGACCACGACGGAGGTGACCAGGAGCACCAGCAGCGCGAAGAAGACGCCGTTCGGGATGCCGAGGGACTCACCGCCGGCGATGGAGGCCAGCCGGTCGGTCGTGCGACGCGGCGACCCGCCCGAGATCCCCAGGACGCCGGCGAACATCAGCGCGTTGGTGCCGAGCGTCGCGACGATGGGGTTGAGCAGCAGGCGCCCGACGAGGAAGCCGTTGAGCAGGCCGGCGACGATCGCCACGCCGAGCGCGAGCAGCACCGCGCCGAGGAGCTTGCCGTCGTCGCCCTTCGGCTCGTGGGTCACGATCACGACCATCAGGGAGATCGCGCCCGGCACCGAGAGGTCGATGCCGCCCTGCTGGATGACGAGGGTCTGGCCGAGGGCTGCGATCGCCAGCACCGCCGCGAACGGGAGCATCCCCCGCAGCGCTCCCTGGCTGACGCTGGTGGAGGCCAGCAGGGCGCTCGCGACGAACAGGGCCACCGTGGCGACGGTGATGGTGAGCAGGCCCCGGGAGACGCCGATCCGGGGGCCGGGCCGGACGCCGCGCGTCCGCTCGGTCTCCGGTGCCGGTGTGGTGGTGGCCATCTGCCCCTCCTCGGTTGCTGGGTGTGCGACGGGCCGGGCGTTCACTGTGGTGACCGTCACACGTTAGGTGGGACTGTACACACGGGCCTAGGTGTTCACAAGAGGTTCACATCACGAAGTGGTGACGGCCGTCGGCACGTCCCGGTCGACGGACCGCGTCAGTCCTCGACACGAAGCCGCG
This sequence comes from Nocardioides sp. Soil774, assembly GCF_001428125.1. GTDB lineage: Bacteria > Actinomycetota > Actinomycetes > Propionibacteriales > Nocardioidaceae > Nocardioides. Next base: position 469,831 of record NZ_LMSM01000005.1, read on the forward strand.
ACGCCAGGTAGGCGCGCAGGTCGGCCATGTCCTGGGGACCGTGCCCGGCCGTGACCGCGGCGTCCACGACCCTCCGGGCAGCCCGGGTCACGGGCACCTCGCGCCCCTGGGCGGCCGCGAGGTCGGCGATCAGGCCGAGGTCCTTGGCCACGAGGGCGAGGCTCATCGCCACTGGCTGGTCCGCCTCGAGGAACGCCGCCCTCTTGTAGCGGACGAAGGGCGCGCCCACCGCGCTGTTCTCCAGCACGTCGTAGGCCGTCGCCGGGTCGATGCCGGCCCCCTCCGCGAGCACCAGCGACTCCGACACCGCGGAGTTGAGGTCGTGCACGACGAGGTTGACCGCGAGCTTCATCGCCTGGCCCTGCCCGGCGTCGCCCACCCTGATCACCCGGGCGGCGAAGGCCGACAGGACGGGTGTCACGGACGCGACGTCGGCCTCGACCCCGGACGCCATCACCAGCAGCTGGCCCGCGGCCACCGAGGCGACGCTGCCGGAGACGGGAGCGTCCACGAAGCGACGGCTCGCGGCTGCGTAGGCGCGCGCGATCGAGCGTGCCGCGTCCACCCCGCTCGTGCCCATGTCGCACACCACGGCCTCCGGGGCCAGGGCCTCGAGGAGGTCGCGGTCCAGGAGCGTCGCGGTAGTTGCTCCACCGTCGGCGAGCATGCTCAGCACGACGTCCGCCCCCGCGACGCACGCGGCGGGCGTGTCCGCCACGACGAGGCCGGCACCGACGGCGTCGCGCACCGACTCGGCGCGCTGGCGGGTCCGGTTCCACAGTCGCACGCGGTGGCCCGCGTCGACCAGGCGTGCGCACATGGCGCCACCCATCCGGCCGGCGCCGAGCACCGCCACCTCAGCCACGGGGGTCCACCAGGACCTTGCCGGCGACCTCGCCGGCGGCGAGCGGGCGCAGGCCGCGCTCGACGACGTCCTCGAGCGGGACCACGCGGTCGACCATCGCCGACAGGTCGCGACGGGTCAGCAGGTCGAGCGCGGCGGGCAGGTCGTCGCCGCACACGTGGGCGACGGTGGTGCGCACGTCGACCTCGCGCAGGACCACCGGAGCCAGGCTCAGGGTCGTGGGTGCGCTGTTGAGCCCCACCAGCACGACCGAGCCACCGCGTGCAGTGAGGGCGAACGCTCGCTCGACCGCACCGGGCACGCCGGACGTCTCGAAGACCACGTCGGCGCCGTCGCCGGCCAGGTCCCGGACCTCGTCCGGACCCGCCGTCGGGCTCACCAGTGCGGTGTCGGTGGCGCCCAGTGCGCGGGCCGCCTCGAGCCGCCCCGCGTCGACGTCGATGGCCAGCACCGGACCGTCGTGGCCCTCGAGCCCGGCGCACACGAACGACCCGATGGCCCCGGCCCCGAGCAGCACGACCGAGTCACCCGGTCGCACGCCGGAGCGGCGTACGGCGTGGATGCCGACGGCGAGCGGCTGGGCGAGCGCCGCGGACTCCAGGGTGCAGCCCTCGGGGATCTCCACGCAGGTCGTCGCCGGCGCGGCGACGAAGGTCGCGAGGCCGCCGTCGGTGCTGAGGCCCAGCGTGAAGTAGCGGGCGCACAGGTTGGTGCGGCCGCGCCGGCACCACGCGCACTCCCCGCACGAGACGCCGGCGCCGCAGGCGACCCTGCGGCCCACCAGGTGCCTGACCTCGGGAGCGGCGTCGACGACGGTGCCGACGAACTCGTGGCCCAGCACCGTCGGACCGACGTGGCCGCTGCCCGGGTGGCGGGTGTGCAGCGGCACCATCATCGGACCCTTGGTGAACTCGGTGGCGTCGGTGCCGCAGAGCCCGTTGTAGGCCACCTCGATCACCACCTCGCCCGGCCCGGCCACGGGATCCGGGCGGTCCTCGATGCGGAGGTCGCCGGGCTCGTGGAGGACGCCCGCCCTCATGGCGTGGCCGAGGAGGTGATGTGGACCTTGACCTGCGACCGGTCCTGCAGCACGGCCTCGACGGCCTCCCCCGCCGACGCCAGGTCGTAGGACGAGGTGACGAGGGGGCTCAGGTCGACGCCGCTGCGGGCCAGGAACCGCAGTGTCTGCGGCCACACGCCCGGGGAGCCGATGATGCCGCGGACCTGCAGCTCCTTGGACTGGATCTGGCCCAGTGCCGCGGGGGCCGAGCCCCCCACGTCGATGCCGATGTAGACCAGCCGTGCCCGGAACCCGGCGAGGTCGAGCGCTGCAGCCATCGCGGCAGGCTTGCCGCTCGCCTCGAAGACCACGTCGGCGCGCCGCCCTCCGGTCATCTCGTCGAGCTGCTCGCCGACGTCGGGCGCGGTCGGGTCGAGGGTGAGCTCGGCGCCGAGCGACTGGGCCAGCGCAGCCCGGGTCGGGTCCGGCTCGGCGACGATGACCCGTACGCCCCGGGCGGCGGCGGCAGCGACCACGCCGAGCCCGATGGGACCGGCGCCGAGCACGACCGCGGTGTCGCTGGCGTCGAGGTTGTCGGCTCGCACCGTCGCGTAGTAGCCGCAGCTGAAGGGCTCGACGAGGGCGCCCTGGGTCCAGGTGAGGTCGTCGGGCAGCTGGTGCAGCCAGCCCTCCTTGGCCACGAAGAGCTCGGCGGCCGCGCCGCTGATGCTGAAGCCGAAGTGCTCCTGGCCGATCACGCACTCACCGACCACCCGGTCACCGGGGGCGAAGCGGGTCACCTTGCGACCGGTCGCGACCACCTCTGCCGACCACTCGTGCCCGGGGATCACCGGGAAGCTGAAGGGGATGATGTAGCGCCCCTGCAGCAGGTCGACGTCGGAGTGGCAGATCCCGACGCTGCGGGCGGCGAGCAGGACCTCGTCGTCCTCGATGGTGGGCGTGGGGAGCTCGGAGACGGCGTACCGGCTGTCGCCGAGGAACTGGAGAGCCTTCACGGGACCTCGCTCTGTGACGGACGTCGCACCCTGCGACTGTGAACTCATACTTCACAGACGTTCAGTCGCAGTCAAGGCCTTCGGGCCAACTTCTCGACGCGCGATCAGTGCGGGTGGAGCACGCACCAGATGCCGCGGGCATCGACGTCGGTGCGGTTGCGCAGCAGGTGCGGGACCGAGGAGTCGAAGCTCAGCGCGTCACCGGGGCCGATGGTGAACACCTCGAAGCCCACGGTCACCTCGAGCTCGCCCTCGAGCAGGTAGCCGTACTCCTGGCCCGCGTGCCGCATCATCTTCTGGTCGTTGGTGGAGCTGCTCCCGGCGGGGTAGATGATCTCGATGAAGTCCACGTCGGGCGCGGAGTCGGCGAGCTGCTCCCAGATCACGCCGGAGTCCATCTCCAGGCGGCGCCGCTGCGCGGGGCGGCTGACGGTGAGCCGCCGCGGCTCGCGCTCGAACGCCTCGGCCGGAGAGGCCATCGCGGAGCGGCTGACCGCACCGGGATGCGAACGCGGCGCCGCTGCGGCCACCGCGGGGGTGGCTCCGTGCGCCGGCAGCTCCGTGGCCGGCGCGGTGTCGTCGACGTGGAAGAGCTCGTCGATCGAGACCCCGAGCACCTGGGCGATCGAGTAGAGCGTGGCGACCGACGGCTGCGACTTGCCGTTCTCCATCTGCGACAGGAACGACGGCGAGACGCTGAGCTGACGGGCGAGCTCGCGGAGCGAGAGCCCCGCCTGCCGACGGGCCACCCGGAGCCTGGCTCCCAGCTGGCCGACGCCGCCGCCGTCTCCCAGCCCTTCTCCCGGCCCGTGCTCCGGCTCGCTCATCTGGTGTCCCCTTCGTCGTCGGTGCTGCCCACGCTAGCGAGAGCCGACCTGCGGGCTGCGAGCCGGCACACCGGCCCGCCCTGATCATCATCAGCGAACGCCGAGGCGGGCTGGTCCCGTATTGTTCACCCACACTTGACGAATTGTCCACTGCGGATCACCATGAGCCGCAACGACCCGCACCCCCGGGTCGCCCCGAGCTCCCAGGAGGGACCCGTGCAACGAACCGTCCTCATCGTCGGCGTCACCGGCATCGCGGGCTTCAACACGGCCCGGGCGATGTCCGCCGCCGGCTGGCGGGTCCTCGGGCTCTCGCGCTCCCACCGCTACGACATCCCCGGTGTCGAGCAGCTGCGCGGCGACGTCCTCGACCCCGAGTCGCTCGACCGTGCGCTGCACGCCCAGGAGTTCAGCCACGTCGTGTTCACGACGTGGTCGCGCCAGGAGACCGAGACCGAGAACCGCCGGGTCAACGGCGCCATGCTGGCCAACCTGCTGGGTGCTGCCGGCCGGGCCTCGAAGCTCGAGCACGTCGCCCTCGTGACGGGGCTCAAGCACTACCTCGGCCCCTTCGACGCCTACGCGTCGTCGCCCGCCGACACGCCGTTCCGCGAGAGCCAGGGCAGGCTCCCGGTCGACAACTTCTACTACGACCAGGAGGACATCCTCTTCGCCGAGGCCGAGCGACAGGGCTTCACGTGGTCGGTCCACCGCCCGCACACCCTGATCGGCTACGCGCTCGGCAACGTGATGAACATGGGGGTCACCCTCGCGGTCTACGGCGCCATCTGCCGGGCCACGGGCGAGCCCTTCGTCTTCCCCGGGAGCCCGCAGCAGCTCAACGGCGTCACCGACCTCACCGACGCCCGCCTGCTCGGACGCCACGTGCTGTGGTCGTCCACCGAGCCTCAGGCCCGCAACCAGGCCTTCAACACCGTCAACGGCGAGGTCGTGCGCTGGCGCCAGCTGTGGCCGGAGGTGGCCGACGCCCTGGGCGTCCCGGCTGCCGACTACCCCGGCCACCCCCAGCCGCTCGAGGGCCGCATGGGCCATGCCGACGAGGTGTGGGCGGGGCTGGTCGAGAAGCACGGGCTCGCGCCCTACAAGGCCTCCGAGCTCGCCTCCTGGTGGCACACCGACGCCGACCTGGGCCGCGAGGTCGAGACGTTCGCCGACATGTCGAAGAGCCGGGCGATGGGGTTCCTCGACTACCAGAGCACCATCGGCTCGTTCACCGACCTGTTCCAGCAGCTGCGCGAGGCGCGCATCATCCCCGGGCTGGACTAGGCCCGTGCTGCTTCCCGACGGCCTCGGCCACCTGACGTACTCCACGCTCGTCCACCCCGGCGACACCTGGCCGGAGATGTGGGAGAGCCTGCGCACCTTCGTGCCCGCGGTGAAGGCGCGGGTCTCCCCCGACGCGCCGTTCGGGGTGTCGCTGCGGCTCTCGGGCAGCTCCGCCGCCACGCTGGCCGGGTCGGCCGGGCTCCGCGGCGAGCTGCGCGACTTCCTGGCGGCCGAGGACCTCTACGTCTACACCGTCAACGCCTTCCCGCACGGTCCCTTCAAGGGCCGCACGGTCATGGAGGACGTCTACGAGCCCGACTGGACGACCCAGGAGCGGCTCGACTACACGACGCAGGTCGCCGACGTCCTGGCCGACATCGCGGCGCCCGGCATCCGACCCACGATCCAGACCGCACCGCTGGCCTACCGGGCCAACGTGGTCGACGACGCCTACGAGCAGTCGCTGGTCGAGCACCTGCTGCGCGCCGTGGCCCACCTCGTCGCGCTCGAGCGACGCACCGGGGTGCAGGTCGCGCTCGCGCTCGAGCCGGAGCCCGCCTGCTGGCTGGAGACCACGGACGAGACGGTGCGCTTCTTCGAGCAGCACGTCCACTCCCGCACGGGTCGTACGACGCTCGCGCGACTGACCGGCGAGCCGCTCTCGCGGGTCGAGGACCTGGTGCGCCGGCACCTGGGCGTGGTGTTCGACATCTGCCACCAGTCGGTCGGCTTCGAGGACGTGGGCCAGTCGCTCGGGTCGCTGGTCGACGCCGGGGTGCCGATCCTCAAGCTGCAGGCCGCCTCGGCCCTGCGGGTGCCCCGGGTCGACGCGCAGGTGGTCGAGGCCCTGGAGGCCTTCACCGACACGATCTACCTCAGCCAGACGACCGAGCGCCGCGACGGCGTCGACGTGCACCACCTCCACCTGGCCGACGCCATCGCCGCCTACCGACGCGACCCCGATGGACCGCGCGAGTGGCGCACGCACTTCCACCTGCCGGTCTTCCTCGACGACCTCGGCCCGTTCGGCACCACGCGCTCGGGCATCGAGGACGCGATGCGACTGCACGCCAGCACCCCGCTGTCGGAGCACCTCGAGATCGAGACCTACACCTGGGACGTCCTGCCGGCACACCTCAAGACCGGCGACATCGTGGACTACGTGTCCCGCGAGCTCGAGTGGGTGCGCGACCTGCTCGTCAGGTCGTGAGGTGACGTACGTGCCGCCGTGATCGGCGGCGCCGAGGTGCGCTCGTCCGGGGAGGGCGTCCGGAGTGGGCTTCCGGATCCTGCAGACTGCGACCCAGCGGTGCGTCCGACGCAGCACGGGCCGCCGTCCCCTGCCCCCGCACGCACGAAGGACGCACGCTGATGAGCACCAGCCCCCAGGCCCACCTCTACGCGACCGCGCGCACGCCGTTCGGCCGGTTCGGCGGCGCCCTGGCGAAGACTCGTCCCGACGACCTCGCCGCCGGCGTGCTGCGGGCCGCGCTCGAGCGCACGCGGCTCGAGGGCGGTGAGGTGGACGAGGTGGTGCTGGGCAACGCCAACGGTGCCGGCGAGGACAACCGCAACGTCGCGCGGATGGCCTCGCTCCTGGCCGGCCTCCCGGTCTCGGTGCCCGGCACGTCGGTCAACCGGCTGTGTGGGTCGTCCCTCGACGCCGCCATGCTCGGCTCCCGCTCGATCGAGACCGGCGACGCCGACATCGTGCTGACCGGTGGCGTCGAGTCGATGACGCGCGCACCGTGGGTGCTGCCGAAGCCCGAGCGGGCCTTCCCTGCCGCCAACGCCGAGCTCGTCTCGACCACCCTCGGCTGGCGGCTGGTCAACCCGCGCATGCCGGCGGAGTGGACGGTCTCGCTCGGCGAGTCCAACGAGCAGCTGCAGGAGATCCACCGCGTCCCGCGCGAGCGCCAGGACGCCTTCGCCGCCCGCTCCCACCAGCTCGCGCACGCGGCCTGGGAGGCGGGCTTCTACGACGACCTCGTGGTCGGCGTCGAGGGCGCCGACGTGACCCGCGACGAGGGCATCCGGCCCGACGCATCGCCGGAGTCGCTCGGCGCGCTGAGGCCGTCGTTCCGCCCCGACGGCACCATCACCGCCGGCAACGCCTCCCCCCTCAGCGACGGCGCGTCCGCGGTGCTGCTGGGCTCCGCCGCCGCCGCGGACCGCATCGGCCTCGACCCGCTGGCCCGGATCGCCGGTCGCGGCACCCACGCCGTCGAGCCGCACCGCTTCGGCTACGCCCCCGTCGAGGCGGCGGAGAAGGCGCTGGCCCGCGCCGGCATCGCGTGGTCCGACATCGGCGTCGTCGAGCTCAACGAGGCCTTCGCCGTCCAGTCGCTCGTCTGCGTCGACGCCTGGCTCGCACGTGGCCTGTCGGACCCCGAGGTCGTCAACACCCGGGGCGGCGCGATCGCGCTCGGCCACCCCCTCGGCGCCTCCGGCGGGCGGGTGCTCGGCACCCTGGCCGCCGCGATGCGCGCCGACGGCCACCGCTGGGGCCTGGCCGCGATCTGCATCGGCGTGGGGCAGGGGCTCGCGGTGGTGCTGGAGAACGAGGACGCCGCCTGACCTCGGGCCAGCCGCGCTGCCGGGGCTGGTGCTCCCTAGTGCATCAGCACCAGAGCAGTCGACGCCTCAGGGGCATGCACGCGGGCCGGCGGAGGCGCACACTGGATGGTGCCGGCCCTCTGATGTGCCCCCCTGGAGCGGGTCGGTGCAACACCCCCGGCCCGGGGTGGTCGTCATCCCCCGTCATCGACTCCGCCGGGCCGGGGCCCCCTGCACCGTCGCGACCGGCGTGACCGCCCGCGGCAGCCACACGGTGACCGTGCACCCGGCCCCGGGCGCCGACTCGATGCGGCACCGGCCGCCGACGATCTCGGCGCGGTCCTGCATGGTGCGCACACCGCGGTGGCCGGGCCGGGCGACCAGGGCCTCGGCGTCGAGGCCCACGCCGTCGTCGGCGATCTCCACCTCGACCCCGGCGTCGTCGGGACGCAGGGTGACCTCGACGTGCCCGGCGCGGGCGTGACGTCGTACGTTGAGCAGCGCCTCCTGCACGATGCGGATGCCCTGCACGCTGACCTCGTCGGCGAGCTCGGTGGGCGCCCCTCCCGGCGGCGTGGTGAGGGTCCACGTGGTCGTGGCGTCCTCGAAGGTGCGGTCGAGCACGTCACGCAGCAGCTGGGCCAGGTCGACGCCGGCGGCCACGGGCTCGAGGTCGAAGAGCAGGTCACGCAGCCCCGCCGTCGCGGCGGAGACCATCTCCTGCAGCTGGGCGACGGCCGGCTCGAGCTCGGGCGCGACCTCACGCACCCGCCTCATCAGCAGGCCCAGGCGCAGGTCGACGGCGGCCATGGTCTGCACGGAGTCGTCGTGGACGTCGGCGGCGATGCGGGCCCGCTCCTCCTCCTGGGCGACGACGAGACGGCGCAGCAGGTCGGTGCGCTGGGCCGCCACCCGCTGGTACCGGTCGCGCGTGGCGAGGGTGTCGAGCGCGAAGGAGACGTTGCCGGCGAGGCTGTCGAGCAGGCTGCGCATCTCGGCGTCGAAGGCGTCCGCGCTGCGCGACCACAGCGTGAGCACCGCCGTGGTGCGACCGCCGCGGCGCAGCGGCATCGTCGCCGACGCCGCGATGCCGTGGGAGCGCGCCAGCTCGCGCCAGGGAGCGGTCGCGTCGTCGCGCTGGAAGTCGGTGGCGAAGTAGGGCCTGCCCGTGCGCAGCGCCAGCGCCGTCGGACCGTTGCCCCGCGGGTCGTCCGCGTCGGTCGAGATCTCGAGGGAGTCGATGTAGTCGTCGAGCCGCCCGGCACGGCTCTCGGTCACCACGGTGTGCCCGGGGCCCGGACGGCACACCCACGCGCCGAGGTACTCCCCCTCCTCCACCGCGGCCCGGCACGCGGCCTCGTAGAGGTCGCGCTCGGTGCTGGCCCGCGCGACCGCCTGGGTGATGCGCACCAGGGTGAGGTAGGCCCGGCTGGTCGTACGCCGACGTCGCTCGGCCTCCTCGCGGGGGCCGAGGTCGCTGGCCGTCACCACCAGGAGCTCGCCCCGGTCCGTCTCGAAGCGGGTGAGCCGCGCCATCACGCTGAGCGCCCGGCCGTCGGGCCTCGTCAGCTCCGCGCGCGCGGCGCGCTGGCCGTCCAGCGCGCGCACCGACTCGACGAAGGCGGCCAGGCCGGGAAGGCGCTCGGAGAGCGGGCGCCCGACCAGGTCGTGCGGCTCGTGCCCGTAGAGCTCGGTGACGCGGCTGTTGGCGTACACCGCGACCAGGTCGGGGTCGAGCGCGACGATGGCGCTCGGGGTGGCGTCGAGCACCCGGAAGACGGCCTCGCTGGCCAGCCCGGACGCCTGCTGCGCGTCGCCCCCTCCTGCGTCCACCTCGTCACCGTAGACGCCTCAGGACCCGGGGGCGAGGGGCTCCTCCACCAGCCGCAGCGCCTCCTCGGCCCCCGGCACCTCCAGCACGCGCTCGCCCGCCGCCACCCGCGCCAGGGAGTCGGGAAGCGTGGCGCCGAGGCGGCCCTTGGCGAGGTATCCGCGGGCCCCGGCCGACAGCATCGCCGCGACCGTGGTGACGCCGGTCTGCGCCGACACCGCGACGACCAGGGGACGCCTGCCCTCCTGCGCGCGGAGGGCGCGCGCGAGGTCGACGCCCCCTCCCGACATGCGTACGTCGACGAGGACCAGGTCGGGGCGCAGCCGCGCGCACATCGGGGGAACCTCGGCGCCGGAGGCGGCGGTGCCGACCACCGTGAACCGCTCGTCGGCGGACAGCACGTCGACCAGGGCCTCGCGGAAGGCGGCGTCGTCGTCGGCGACGAGCACCGTCACCGGCGCGCCGAGCCCTGCTGACCTCACCTGTCGATGATCTCGGATGCGCAGGCCCGCGCGCGCCCCCTCGGCGTATGGCACGCTCTAGTACCCATGTACCAGTCGGCGGGGGGCACGGTGGACGACCAGGCACACGACCGGACGGACGACGGCGACAACGACGACACGGTCGCGACGGACGCGTCCGGCGTGCTCTACGCGCGCACGTGGCGGTTGCAGGTCGACGCGGCCCCCGACCGGGAGGCGATCGACATGATGCTCGACCTGCTGCTCCCCGAGGTGGCGGCGCTGCCGGGCTACCGCGGCGCGACGATGCTGATGGACCGCGGCTCGCACGAGCTCTGCGCGACCGTCTACTGGGCCAGCCTCGAGGAGCTCGAGGCGAGCCGCACCCGCGAGACCAACGCGGCGACCGGCGCCTTCGTCATCGCCGCGGGGAACCGGATGGTGACCGGCGTGCACGACGTGGTGTTCAACGTCCCGGCGCCCGCCATGGCCAACCGCTCCCTGGGGAGGGACTGATGGCCGGCTCCCCGATCCGTGTGATGATCGCCGACGACCACGACGTGCTCGCCACCAGCCTGGCCACCGTGCTCGACCAGGAGGACGACCTGGTCAGCGTCGGCGTGGCCGGGACGCTCGCCCAGGCGCGCACCATGATCGGCACCGCGGCGCCCGACGTGCTGCTGCTCGACCACCGGATGCCGGACGGCGACGGCGTGGCGGCCATCCCCGAGCTGCTCCGGCTGCGACCGGGCCTGCGCATCGCGGTCCTCACCGCCAGCCCCGGCGACCACCTGCTCGTGGAGGCCATCGAGGCCGGGGCGTGCGGCTTCGTGTCGAAGACCCGCAGCCTGGCCGAGGTGGCGGCCACCGTGCGCGCCGCCGCCGCGGGTGAGGCGGTCATCTCCCCCGAGCTGCTGGCGCGGCTGCTGCCGCGACTGCGCGGAGGCGGCGGCGCGGACCGCCAGCAGCTCACCGAGCGCGAGCGCGAGGTACTCGACCTGGTGGCCGAGGGCCTCAGCAACGCCGCCATCGCTGAGCGCCTGACCGTCAGCGTGCACACCGTGCGCAACCACATCGCCAACCTCTCGGCCAAGCTCGGGGCGCACTCCAAGCTCGAGGCGCTCGCGATCGCCGTGCGCGAGGGGCTGCTGCCCGGGCGCTGACCTGCAGCCGGCCAGGGCCGTCCGGGCGACTCAGGAGTCGAAGCCGAGGCCGGCGGCGTCGAGCGCGCGCAGCCAGGCGTTGCGCCGCCCCTGCCGGTGGTCGGCGCGGTCCAGCGAGCGACGGGTCAGCTCGATGCCGAGCGCCGCGACCGGCTCGGGCGGGAACGGCAGCGGGCGGCGGCGCACCATCTCCAGCGCGGTCCGCTCGGTCGGCTGCCCCGCGAGCAGGTCGAGCAGCACGTCGGCGGCGAAGCGCGTCGCCCCGACGCCCAGCCCGGTGAACCCGGCGGCGTACGCCACCCGGCCGCCGTGCGCGAGGCCGTAGAACGCCGCGAAGCGGGTGCACGTGTCGATCGCGCCTGCCCAGCGGTGGGTGAAGGTGAGGCCCTCGAGCTGCGGGAAGGTCGCGAAGAAGTGCGACGCCAGCCGGGCGAAGCTCGCCGGCCGGTCCTCGTAGCGCTCGCGCAGCCGGCCCCCGAGGTGGTGGATCGCGTCGTAGCCGCCGTAGAGGATGCGGTCGTCGGCGGTGAGCCGGGAGTAGTGGAACTGGTTGGCGAGGTCGCCGAGGCCCTCGCGCCCGGCCCAGCCGATCGCCGCGCGCTGAGCGGCGCTGAGCGGCTCGGTCATCAGGACGTAGTCGTAGACCGGCACGGTCATCAGCCGGTTGCGGCGCAGGAGCGAGGGGAAGACGTTGGTCGCCAGCACCCCGCGATCGGCCACGACCGAGGCCCGCGCGGTCCGGACCCGCACCCGGCCCGAGGTGTCACGGCCGAGCCCCTCGACCGGGGAGCCCTCGTGGACCACCACTCCGAGCTCCTGGGCGACGCGGGCCAGCTCGTGCGCGAGCCGCGCGGGGTGCACCAGCGCTGCCTCGTCGGCGTTCCTGGTGCCGCCGAGGAAGAGCGGGCTGTCGACCAGCGCGCGCACCTGCGCCGCGTCGAGGCGGTCGGCGCCCAGCCAGTCCAGCTCGTGCTCCTCGACCGCCGCCTGGACGACGCCGGTGCGCTCCCACTCGCAGTCCAGGCCCAGGGTGCGTACGTCGTCGGCGAAGCCGTCCAGGTTGTCCGCGCCGAGCCGGTGCAGGACGTCGTGCTCCTCGGGCCAGCGGGCGCGCGCGTTGGCCTCGCCGTGGGTGATCGAGGCCTCGCAGAACCCGCCGTTGCGCCCCGAGGCCGCCCACCCGACGCGCTCGGCCTCGAGCAGGACCACGTGCTGGCCGGGGTCGCGCCGCTTGGCCCCCACCGCGGTCCAGAGCCCCAGGTAGCCACCACCGACGATGACCAGGTCGGCGCGGGTCGGGGCGGTGAGCGGGGCCGCGACGGGGGGCGTCCCGGCGCCCTCGAGCCAGAACACCGCCTGCCGCGAGGGCCGCAGCGCGTGCTCGACGACGCGGGGGTCGGGGGCGTGCCGCTCGTAGGCAGTCGTCGCGGGGGCTCGGGACACGTCCGGAGTCTGCCGTGCGACCATCGGCGCACGGCCCGCCACAACGTCCGGCACCGTGCGCGAAGCACGACACTTCGTCGGGCCGTCTGCGACACTCGCGCCATGTCCTCGCTGACCGTCGCCGAAGCGCTCCAGCTGCCCGCGTTCCAGCGCGCGGAGCCCGTCGTCGTGGTCGGCGAGGAGCTGCTCGGCCGGCCGGTGCGCTGGGCGCACGCCACCGAGCAGCGCGACGTCGTGCCGCTGCTGCGTCCCGGCGACCTCGTGCTCACGATGGGCACCGGGCTGCCCGACGACGCCGACGTCGAGGGCCTGCGGCGCTTCGCCGAGGACCTCGCCGAGGCCGAGAGCTCGGGGCTGGTCGTCGAGCTCGGCACCCGCTGGACCGACGCCGTGCCCTCGAGCCTGGTGGAGGCGTGCCGCGAGCAGTCCGTGCCGCTGGTGGTGCTCACCCACGTGACCCGCTTCGCCGCCCTCACGCAGGCCATCGGCGAGCGCGTCGTCGACGCGCAGCTGCACGAGCTGGTGGACGCCCAGCGCGTGCACGAGACCTTCACCGAGCTCAGCTTCGCCCAGGCCGGTCCGGCCGAGATCCTCGACGCCGTGTGCCGACTGACCGGCGGTCCGGTGGTGCTGGAGAACGCCGAGCACCGACCGCTGGACTTCCTCACCGGCTCCGCACCGGCTGCCGGGTTCCTCGACAACTGGCAGGCGCGGTCCTCGCGCGTCACCGTCGCCCGGCGCACCGGCTGGGACGAGAAGGCCGGCTGGCTGGTGACCCGGCTGGGCACGGCCGAGCGCGACTGGGGCCGGCTGGTGATCGCCTCGCCGGAGCGGCCGTCCCAGCGGCTGGTCGCGGTCGCGGAGCGCGCGGCCGCCGCCCTCGCGCTGCACCGCCTGCACGACCGCGACCGCGACAACGCGGTGCGACGCGTGCACCACGAGCTGATGACCGCCCTGCAGTCCGCCCCGGACACCCCCGGCCTGCTCGACCGGTGCGAGGTGGCGGGCTTCCCCACGCGTCGCCGACGCTTCCTCGGCATGGTCGCGCGCCGACCTGTCGCGGCCGGTCCTCAGGACGTCGGGGAGGTCGTGTCGGCCTTCGTCCGGGCCGCCCACGGGCTGCGGGTCCCGGCGCTGGTGTGCGAGGCCGACCGCGAGGTGCGGGTGCTGGTCTCGGTGCCGGCGACGTCCGACCCCGACCCCGTCGCCGACCGGCTCGCCGCACGGGTGCAGGGCGTGACGCCGCTCCTGGTCGCCGCGGGACGAGCGAGCCCCACGCTGGACGGCATCGGCACCTCGCTCCTCGAGGCGCGCCAGGTCGCCGACGCGGTCCCGGCGACGACGGTGACCACGGGACCGGCGGGCGCCGCGGTGCGCCGGCTCGCGGACCTGCACGTCCGGGGCCTGCTGGCCCTCCTCGGCGACGACGACCGGATCCGCGTCTTCGTCGAGCGCGAGCTGCACCGGCTGCGCGAGGCCGACGCGGACCGCGGGACCTTGCTCGTGGCGCTCCGGGCGTTCCTCGACCACCCCGCCAGCAAGACCGACGCCGCGGCGAGCCTGCACCTCTCGCGCGCGGCCTTCTACGACCGGCTCGCCAAGATCCAGGCCGTGCTCGGCGTCGACCTCGACGACGCCGAGGTGCGGCTCTCGCTGCACCTGGCCCTGCTGGCCGACGAAGTGTCACGCCAGCGGTCCTGACCCCGACAGCGCGTCAGGCGTCGCGGCGCCGGCAGCACGGCAGGATCTCATTCCATGCAGCGCGTCCTGGACACCGGCCAGCCCTGTCCCCTGGCGCCGGTCGAGCCGTCGACGGTCGTCAGCGGCGACCCGCGCACCGGGTCACGGGCCCTCGCCGCCGTCGCCGGCGCCGAGGTCGGCGTGTGGGAGATGACCCCGGGCACGGCCACCGACGTGGAGGTCGACGAGGTCTTCGTGGTCCTGTCGGGGTCGGCGAGCGTGGCGTTCGACGACGGCACCGTCCTGGAGCTGGGGCCGTCCTCGACGGTCCGGCTGCGCGCGGGCGACCGGACGACCTGGACGGTCCACGAGACGCTGCGCAAGGTCTACTTCACCGGCATCGAGGCCTGAGCCAGCACGACCGGGGGCGGGGCGTAGTAGACCGACGGGTCGGGCAGCGGCACGTCCCACGTCCTGCTCGCCCGCTCGCAGGCACCGGTGAGGTCGCAGCGGACGGCGGCCGCCGTACCGGTCGACGACTGCGCGAGCGTGAGGAAGTGGGAGTCGTCCTCCCAGACCGCGTGCCAGTCCAGCCGCCCGGAGACCTCCGCCACCACCCGCCCGGTGCGCCCGTCGGCGACCCACCAGGTGTCGGTGCCGGCGGCGTCGAAGTAGGTGTGGGTCAGCAGCACGTGGGTGCCGTCGGGCGACCACTGGTGCGGGGCGAGGCGGCACGAGCGCCACAGGGTGTGCGCCGGGCGGGACAGCGCGGCCACCCGCAGGCAGAACTCCCCCGGTGGCGAGGTGGAGAGCACGACCCGGTCGTGGACCACGTCGGCCCGCACGGCCGCCTGGTCGTGGATCCGGCGCATCCGGTCGCGGTCCGGGCCGCGGTAGGTCCACCAGACGGTGGCCGGGTCACGCCAGTGCGTACGCCGCCCCAGCAGCACCCGGTCCCGGGTCACCGCGACCAGGGACGCCAGCCGGAAGGTGCGGCGCGCGAGCACCCGACCGGTCGCCGGGCGCACCACCGTGACGCGGGACCGCACACCGGTGCCGCCGACCTCCTCCTGCAGCGCCACCTGCCGGCCGTCGGGCGACACGGCGACGCCCACCCACCTCTGCGTCGGCGTGACGAGGCTGCGCTCGGAGCCGGCGGCGACGAAGCGGACCCGCACGCGGTGGTGCACGCCGACGTCGACGTCTCGGACGACGTAGCCGCCGTCGACCGCCCACAGCGACTGGTGGGTGGCGCGGCCCAGGGGTGCGCGCACGCGCTGGTCGCCGTCCCGGATCCAGCCGTGGACGAGGTGGGCGAGCGCGGGGTCGGGGCCGCGCGGCAGCGCACCGGGATCCAGCGGCGACGGCACGGCGCCCGGCGCGGCCCCGACGGACACCGTCCCGAGGCTCGTCACGAGCAGGACGAGCAGGAGAAGTGCCGTCCGGACGACGCGGGCGACAGGCCTGGACCGGGCCGCGGACCGGTGCGGAGACCGGCCACGCGGCAGGGATCCGGTCCGGTGCATCGTCCGACCTCCTCCTGCCCGCCCCTCCAGCATGACCGGACCCGCCGCCCTCCGGCAGGGCCGGAACGCCCGGGAGGCCGGGACCCGGGACCCGACCGGGCAGGCACATCGCCGCTGGCGCCAGGGGGTGCCCCGGACGAGGCTGGAGGCATGGACGCCACCGCGTCACGCGAGCCGTGGGCTGCCGTCCGCGAGACCCACTCCGGCACCGTCGTGCTGCTCGGCGAGCGGGCCTGGAAGGTCAAGAAGCCCGTCGCGCTCGGCTTCCTCGACTTCACCGAGCCCGAGACCCGCCGGCGGGTGTGCGAGCGCGAGGTGGCGCTCAACCGACGGCTCGCGCCCGACGTCTACCTCGGCGTCGGCGGGCTCGTCGACCCCGACGGCACCACGGAGCCCGCCGTGGTCATGAGGCGGATGCCCGAGGACGCCCGGCTCTCCGGGCTGCTGCGGCGCGGCGTCGACGTACGCGACGAGGTGGACCGGATCGCCCGCGTGCTGGGTGCCTTCCACAGCAGCGCCGCCCGCGGCCCCCACATCGACGTGCAGGGCAGCCGGATGGCGATCACCGCCCGCTGGGACGCCAGCTTCGCCCAGACCCGTCCCTACGCCGGGACCGCGCTGCCCGGTGTGCTCCTCACCGAGGTGGAGACCCTCGTGCACGAGTTCCTGGCGGGCCGCGACGACCTGTTCGCCGACCGAGTCCGACGCAGGGCGGTCGTGGACGGGCACGGCGACCTCACGCTCGACGACATCTTCTGCCTGCCCGACGGGCCGCGGCTGCTCGACTGCCTGGAGTTCGACGACGCCCTGCGCCACCTCGACCGGCTCGACGACGTGGCCTTCCTGGCGATGGGGCTCGAGGACGCCGGCGCCCCGGGCCTCGCCGCGCAGCTCGTGGAGACCTGGGCCGACCTCGTCGGCGACACAGCTCCTCCGGCGCTCGTGCACCACTTCATCGCCTACCGCGCCTTCGTGCGCGCCAAGGTCGGCTGCCTCAGCGGGGCCCAGCTCGACCGCCCCCCTCCCGAGCGGGTCACGGCGTACGCCGAGATGGCGCGCGACCACCTGCTCACCGGCGCCGTCGCCCTGGTGCTCGTGGGCGGCCCGCCCGGGGTCGGCAAGACGACGCTGGCCCACGACCTGGCCGACCGTCTCGGCATGGTCGTGCTCAGCAGCGACCGGCTCCGCAAGGAGGCCGCGGGGCTCGACCCCGAGGCGGGCGCCGCGGCCGGCTTCGGAGCCGGCATCTACAGCCCCGAGCGCACGCGCGCGACGTACGCCGACATGCTGCGCCGCGCCGAGCTGCTCCTGCGACGCGGGGAGTCGGTGGTGCTGGACGCGTCCTGGACCGACGCGGCCGAGCGCGAGCTCGCCGTCGACCTCGCGGCCGGCGCCCACGCCCGGCTGGTGCAGCTGCGCTGCGAGCTGGGCGCGGAGGCCGCCGCCGAGCGGATCCGGGGGCGCGCCGGCATCTCCGACGCCGACGAGGAGGTGGCCCGGAGGTTGCGGCGGCGCGAGGCACCGTGGCCGGGCAGCACGGCGGTCGACATGCGCCGCTCCCCCGCCGACTGCGCGGACCGGGCGTGCGCCGAGGTGCGCCCCGGTGCCCGTCGGGCGCCGCTGCTGCGGCGGCGTCCGCGGCTGGAGCCCGACTGAGCCGGGACTCCCCTCGTTGTCGCTGCTTCGGGAGACGCAGGCCCGTGGGACCAACGTCCCGGGCACGTGGGCCGTCCGACCGCTGCCCGCAGCGCCGCGGAGCCGCAGCATGGGAGCAGGGACAACCCGGCCCCCAGGAGGACGCCATGCACACCCGGACGTGGCACGTGACCATCAACCTGTTCGAGGACGACGGGCGCACCCGGGCCCGCGCCGTCCTGCACACCGACGCGGGTCCCGAGCGCCACCACGACGCCTCGGCCCGCAAGCACCCGACCGACCGCGAGGTCCCGGAGATCGGAGACGAGCTGGCAGTCTCCCGCGCCCTGGCTGGCCTGGCGCACGAGCTGCTGGACGCCGCCATCGATGACATCGCCGCCAACGACCCGACCGACGCCACCAGCACCGGGGTGGCGGCCGGCTGGTCCGAACCCTCCTGACGGCCATGCCCCGGCCGTGGGACCCCGAGCACCTGCGAGGTGCGGTCGCCGTCGCCGTCGACGGGTCCGCGCACGCGCGACGTGCCGTGCGGTGGGCCGCGGACCAGGCCGCCCTCGAGCACCGGCGGCTCACCGTGCTGGCCGTCGCGGTCACCGGTGACGAGGCGACCACCGCGCCGGACGCCGCCGCCGAGGCGGTCGAGGCCGCGCGTGCGCTGCACCCCGAGGGGCCGGTCGTCTCGCTGGTCGGGGTCGGCGACCCCCGCCAGCTGCTCGTCGACGCCAGCGCCCACGCGCACATGGTGGTGCTCGGCTCGCGCGGGCGTGGACCGCTCAGCAGCATGCTCCTCGGCTCCGTCAGCGCGGCAGTCAGCGCCCACGCGGCCTGCCCCGTCGTGGTGTGCCGCCCCCTGCAGGACGTCGAGCGCCGCGGCGGCGTGGTGGTCGGCGCGGACGGCACCCCGGAGTCGCTGCCGGTCGTCGAGTTCGCCTACCGCCAGGCCTTCCTGCGCGGCGAGCCGCTGACGGTGCTGCACTCCGTCTACGACGCGGTCGCCGTCGCGGCGCGTGCCCGCAGCACGGACGACGCGGAGCCCGACGTCCCGGGGCTCGAGCAGCTCCACGCGGCCCTGGCCGAGTCGGTGGCCGGGCTCTCGGAGGACTACCCCGGCGTGCCGGTGACCCTCACCGTGCGCCAGGGGCTGGCCGACCAGGCCCTCGACCCACGCCACGGCGGGTGGGAGCTGATCGTGGTGGGCCGCCACCCGATGACCTCGCTCGACCGCGTGCTGACCGGGTCGGTCGCGACCGCGGTGCTCGAGCGCGCGGACGCACCCGTGGCGGTGGTCCCCGAGCCCCGCCCGCGTCGTACGACGCCCTGATGGGGCCCGGACGCGCCCCCGGACCGGCGGGGGCCGACCTGCTGCTCACGGACGAGGTCGGGCGACGTGTCGCGACCGCGGGCGGTGACCGGTCCGGCCGCGTCACGGACCTGACCGTGCGCCTGAGGCCCGACCGGCCCCCGGTGCTGCGGGTGCTGGTCCGCGCCGGTGACGTCACGGCACTCGTGCCGCGCGACGTGGTCGAGCAGGACCGCCCGCTCGACCTGGCGGCCTGGGGCGTCGACGCCCACCACCTCCCGCTCGCGCGCGACGAGCTGCTGCTGGCGCGCGACGTGCTGGACACGCAGGTCGTCGACCTCCGGGGCCGGCGCCTGTCCCGGGTCTCCGACGTCCTCCTGCGCCGCGACGCCGGCGGCGGTCTCGAGGTCGTCGGCGTGGACCTCGGCACGGCGGGCCTGCTGCGTCGCCTCGGCCTCGGCTTCGTCGGCCGCGGCGTGCTCGCCCTGGAGTGGCAGCACCTGCATCTCACCTCGCCGCGGGGGCACCTGGTGCAGCTCGACGCCGACGCCGCGCCGTTCCGCCGCCTGGACCCGCGCGGCCTGGCCGAGCTCCTCACCCGGCTGAGCACGCCGCGTGCGCTCGACGTGGTCCGTGCCGTGGAGCCGGCGCACGCGGCGGCCGCGCTGCACCAGAGCCACCCGCGCACCGGCCGTCGCATCGTGGCGGGCCTGTCGCACGCCGAGCAGGAGGGACTGGTCGTCGAGGCGGCCGACGAGCACGCGCGGACCGTACGCCGACTGGGCCGGGGCGGCTCCCCCGTGGCCCGCCGCCGCTTCCGCCGCACCGAGGGCTGGCGCCTGCACCGGCCGCCCGGAGGCGGCCGATGACCACCCAGGAGGCCCCCGCACGCACCGGGCGGCGGACCCGGGTGGCCACGCTGGTGGCCGTCGTCGGGCCGGGGCTGCTCGCCGGGCTGTCGGACGACGACCCCGCGGGCATCACGACGTACAGCGTCCTGGGGGCCGACCACGGCTACCAGCTGCTGTGGGTGCTCCTGCTGTCCACGATCGCCCTCGTGCTCTTCCACGACCTCGCCGCGCGGATGGGCGTCGCCACCGGCCAGGGACTGATGGGCCTGGTGCGCGACCGCTACGGGGTGCGCACCGGCGCGGCCGCGCTGCTGCTGCTCCTGGTCGCCAACGTCGGCACCGCGTGCGCCGAGCTCGCCGGGGTGGCGGCCGGGGGCGAGCTCTTCGGCGTCCCGCGCCAGGTCTCGGTGCCGGCGGCCGCGGTGCTGGTGTGCGTGCTGGTGCTGCGCGGGCGCTTCCACCGCGTGGAGCACCTCTTCATGGCCCTCGCCGCAGTCTTCGTCGCCTACGTCGTCGCAGGCCTCGCGGTCGGTCCCGACTGGGGTGGTGCCGCGAGGGGGCTGCTCGTGCCGTCGACTCCGCTCGACCGGGAGTCACTCACGGTGCTCGTGGCCGTCGTCGGCACGACCCTGGCGCCGTGGGGCCTCAGTTTCATCCAGTCCTACGCAGTGGACAAGAAGCTCACCACCGCCGACCTGTCCTACGAGCGCGTGGACGTGGTGACCGGGTCGGTGCTGACCGGCGTCATCGGGTTCTTCGTGGTGGTGACGTGCGCGGAGACCCTGCACGTGACCGGGGTGCGGATCGAGTCGGCCGCCGACGCCGCTGCCGCGCTGGAGCCCCTGGCCGGACGGTTCGCCGGCACGGTGTTCGGCGTCGGCCTGGTCGGCGCGGCGCTGCTCGCGGCGGCCGTCCTGCCGCTCTCGACGGCCTACAGCGTCGCCGAGTTCACCGGCCACGAGGGCGCCCTCGACGACGGCTTCCGGCGGGCCCCGCTGTTCTACTCCACCTTCATCGGCGTCACCGCGGTCGCCGCGGCGGTGGTGCTCGTCCCCGGCATGCCGCTGGTGCCCGTGCTGGTGCTGACCCAGGTGCTCAACGCGGTCCTGCTGCTGCCGCTGCTGGTGCTCATGCACCGCCTCTCGGGCGACCCGGAGGTGATGGGGACGGCGGTCTCGTCACGCGCCGGCCGGGTCGCCCGGCTCGCCGTGATCGCCTTCGTCACCGCCTGCGTGGTCGCGCTGCTGGTGCTGACGGTGCTGTGACATCACCGGCGTGTCCGGAGGGTCACCGCGGCTCCGGCACCACCGCGACCAGCCCCGGCGCCCGCTCCACCACGCTCGTGGTGACGTCGAGGTCGAGCAGGTCGAGCACCGAGCGCCGCGCGTGGGCGCCGAGCACGACCACGTCGGCCCCGGCGGCCGCCCGCACCAGCGCGTCGTCGGCCAGGCCGCGCTCGAGCCACACCGACACCTCGAGCGCCGGGTGGTGGTGGCGCAGGCGCGCGGCCAGCTCGTCGAGCCGGGCGCGGACGTCCTTGTGGGCCGGGTCGTCGGCCGCCACGGGGCCGGGCGGCAGGCCGTCGAAGACCGTGCGCACCACTGTGAGCGGCAGGCGCCGCAGCGCCGCCAGGTGGCACGCCCACGCCACCGCCGCCTCCGAGTGCGGCAGCCCGTCGGTCGCCACCAGGACGCCCGGACCGTCGGGGTCCTCCGCCCCGGTGCCGGCGCCGGGGCGGCGTACGACGACGGGGCAGCGCGCGTGCTGGCTCAGCGCGGTGCCGACGGATCCGAGCAGCAGGCTGGCGACCGGCCCGCGACCGCGGGAGCCCACGACCAGCAGGTGCGCGCGCCGGGAGGCCTCCAGCAGCGCGCGGCGCGGGTCGTCCATGACGAGGTCGGAGCGCAGGTCGCGGACCTGGTGCGCCGCGGCACGGGCGTGGGCACGCTGCAGCACGCTGCGCCCCTCGGCGTGCATCAC
The DNA here is from genome assembly GCF_001428125.1 of Nocardioides sp. Soil774. Taxonomy (GTDB): domain Bacteria; phylum Actinomycetota; class Actinomycetes; order Propionibacteriales; family Nocardioidaceae; genus Nocardioides. The sequence goes on from NZ_LMSM01000005.1 coordinate 491,273, forward strand.
CGCCGAGATGGTGCCCGAGTCGATGTCGGGGCTGGTGAGCCCGCCGAGCGTGCTCACGTGCACGAGGGTGAGCGGACGGTCCTCGAGGCGCGCCTGGTCGGCCGCCCAGTCGAGGGCACCCAGGCTGGAGGCGGAGCCGTCGACGCCGACCACGACGGCGCCGTCCACCTTGTTCGTCAGTCCCACGTCATCAGCCCCTCAGCGATCGCGGAGACGACGCCGGTCGAGGGGACCCTCCGGCACGGCCGTGACGACCCACTCGGCGAAGTACGCCGGGTCGCGACGCTGCAGCTCGTCGAGCAGCTGGCGCCGCTCCTCGACCAGCACCAGCCGCCGCGCGACGGGGGTGGTGGAGCGCCGCACCTCGGCGGTCGTCCACTCCCAGCGCCGCAGCAGGTCACGCCGGACCATGACCTCCGGGGGGCCGGTCGAGCGGCGCGACGACCACGCGAAGACCCAGCGCCAGCCCAGGCCGATCGCCGGCGGCGACACCAGCACCAGCACCGTGCCGGCCAGCAGCCCGAGGGCACCCGCGGTCGCGGCGAGGCCGTCGGCGGCGACCGCGGCCAGTGCCGTCCACACGGCTGCGCGCCGCGTCCACGTCCAGCGGTCGGGCCGCTCCTCGGCGATCGAGAAGCCGAGCAGCGCACCGAACACCGCCACGACCGGGGCCATCAGCGCCAGGCGCGCCAGGCCGCCGGTGGCGACGTCGTAGACCAGGGCGGTGGCCGTGGCGACCACGGCCACCACGCCCCACACGAAGCGGTAGATCTCCACGGGGGCCTCCCGGTGCCGGGCCGGGACCGGACGCCCGATCCCTCTGGGCTCCACGGTGCGCGTGCGGGCGACGCCTCCCCAGAGTCCATCGACCGGGACCCGGGGGCCCGAGGTCCCGGTCTCACGGGACCCACGGCCGTGTCGGGGCGCGTCGCCGCGACCGCATGCTGGGGAGGATCCAGCCACACCACAGGAGGCGGTCATGTCGTTGCACGCCACAGCTGCGGCGCTGGTCGCGCCGGGCAAGGGGATCCTGGCCGCCGACGAGAGCCACCCCACGATGGCCAAGCGGCTGGCGCGCATCGGTGTGGAGTCGAGCGAGCGGGTGCGCCGGGACTACCGCGAGCTGTTGCTGGCGACGCCGCGGCTCTCGGAGCACGTCAGCGGCGTCATCCTCTTCGACGAGACGATCCGGCAGACGCGCAGCTCGGGCATGCCCTTCGCGCAGGGCCTGCTGCGCGCCGGCATCATCCCCGGCATCAAGGTCGACGCCGGCCTCGCCCCGCTCCCCCGCTTCCCCGACGAGAGCGTCGCCCAGGGCCTCGACGGCCTGTCCGACCGGCTCGCGGAGTACGCCGCCCTCGGCGCGCGATTCGCCAAGTGGCGCGCGGTCATCCGCATCGGCGCGGGCCGGCCCTCGTCGACCTGCATCGCGGCCAACGCTCACGCGCTGGCGCGCTATGCCGCGGCCGCCCAGGAGCAGGGCCTGGTGCCGGTCGTGGAGCCCGAGGTGCTCATGGACGGCGACCACTCCCTGGAGCGGTGCGCGCTCGTCACTGCGGCGGTGCTGCGCGCCGTCTACGACCAGCTCGCCCGCCACCGCGTCGACCTCGGGGGCACCCTGCTGAAGCCCAACATGGTCCTGCCCGGCACGGACTCGGGCCAGGTCGTCGGTGACGACGAGGTCGCCGCCGCGACGCTCGCCGTGCTGCGCGACACCGTGCCCGCGTCGGTGCCGGGCCTGGTGTTCCTCTCCGGGGGCCAGAGCGCGGAGGAGGCGACCGCGCGCCTCGACGCGCTCAACAGGAGCGGCCACCAGCCGTGGCAGCTCAGCTTCTCGTTCGGTCGCGCGCTCCAGGCGCCGGTCCTCGATGCCTGGGGCGGGCACCACGACCACCGCGACGCCGCCCAGGCAGCGCTGCTGCACCGCGCACGGATGAACGGGCTGGCCCGCCGCGGTCGCTGGTCGGCCGCGCTGGAGCCCTCACCCCCGCCGCTGGTCGCGTGAGGGGTCAGCTCGACTTCCACCCGTCGTCGCGTCCGCTGTCGTAGCCCCGGGCTCCCTGGTGCGCCTGGGGCCGCCGTGCGGCCAGCACCGCCGCCTGGGTGCGGCTCTCCACGCCCAGCTTGCCCAGCAGGATGGACACGTAGTTCTTCACCGTCTTCTCCGCCAGCACGAGCCGCTCCGCGATCTGCCGGTTGGTCATGCCCTCACCGACCAGGCCCAGGATCTGCTCCTCCTTGGGCGTCAGGTGCTTGGTGAGGGGGTCCTGGCGGGGACCGTTGCGCAGCCGGGCGAGCACGCGCGCGGTCACCGCCGGGTCGAGCATCGACTGGCCCGCGGCGACCCGGCGCACGGCCGCGACCAGGTCGCTGCCGCTCACCTGCTTGAGCACGTAGCCCGAGGCGCCCGCCATGATCGCGGCGAACAGCGCGTCGTCGTCGTCATAGCTGGTCAGGACGATCACGGCGATGCCCGGGTCGATCGAGCGGACCTCGCGACACACCTCGATCCCCGAGCCGTCGGGCAGCCGGCTGTCGAGGACCGCCACCGTCGGACGCAGGGCGGGGATCCGGGCGACCGCCTCCGCGGCCAGCGCCGCCTCGCCGACGACCTCGATGTCGTCCTCGCTCTCCAGCAGCGTCCGGATGCCCCGACGGACCAGCTCGTGGTCGTCGAGGAGGAAGACCGTGACCGGCTCCTCGTCGGGGGCGTGCGGATCGGCGTCCGACATACCCCGACCATAGGCCTGATCCGGGCCGATGGCACCGGGCTTTCCCTACTGGTCTGCCCGGGCCGAACGGCCCCCCTCGCCGACGACGGCGATCAGGTGCGCCACGCGCAGGGCGGTGCGGGCGCGCCAGCGCGACCAGACCTGCGCGTCGGACGGGCTCCGGGACGGGTGGTGTGCGGTGGTGCTGAGCACGTGCGGACCTCCGGTGACGACGACGTGTGCCGTCCAGCACGCTAGGCGGCGCCACCGACACAGGTCAGAGCCCAACGTCACGAGCCGTCCCGACGCTGCCCGGGCCGAGCCGGGCCCCGGGACGTAGTGCTCTGGCGACCGGACCGCGCGGTGGGGACGCTCGAAAGGTGACAGAGGCAGCCGTCCCGCCCGCCCCGCCGCCGCTGCTGGGGCGCACTGTCGCGGCCGTCGTGCTCGACTGGGACGGCACGGCTGTCGCAGACCGCTCCGTGCCGGCGGCGCCGGTGCGCGAGCGGGTCGAGCGGCTGTCGGCCCTCGGTGTGCACACGGCCGTCGTCAGCGGCACCCACCTCGCCAACGTGGACGGGCAGCTCGGCGCGCGACCGCCGGGCCCGGGCCGCCTCCTCCTCGCCCTCAACCGGGGCTCGGAGCTCTTCGAGGTCACCCGCTCGGGGCCGGTGCTGCTGCACCGCCGCGAGGAGGACCCGCACGAGCGGCAGCAGCTCGACGCCATCGCGCGCGACGTCGCCGACGAGCTGCGTCGGCGGGGCCTGGACGTGGCGGTCGTCGCGCACCGCCTCAACCGCACCAAGATCGACCTGCTGCCCGACCCCGCGTGGCGCGACCCGCCCAAGTCGCGCCTCGGCGAGGTGCTCGACGAGCTGGGCCGGCGGCTGGCCGCGACCGGCTGCGGCTCGCTGGCCGACACGGCCACGCTGGCGCGGCGCGTCGCGGCCTCCCACGGCCTCCTCGACGTCCGCATCACCTCCGACGCCAAGCACCTCGAGATCGGCACCACCGACAAGGGCGACTCGATGCGGTCGGTGCTGGCGGTCCTGGCGAGCGTGGGCGTCGGCACGGGCTTGGTGCTGGTGGTGGGCGACGAGCTCGGCGACCTCGCGGGGCTGCCGGGCAGCGACGCGCGGATGCTGGTCGGGGGCACGCCGGCACCGGTGGTGGTCTCGGTCGGCGTGGAGCCGCACGGGGTGCCCGACGGCGTACGCCTCCTGGGTGGCGGTCCGCCGGTCCTGCTCGCGCTGCTGGACGAGCAGCTCCACCGCGCGGAGGGACTGCGGGTGCCCGACGTCTGCCACGACCCACGCTGGACCGTGGTCGAGCCGGGCGTCGACCCCGCCCGGCACCGGGTCACCGAGAGCCTGTTCACCCTCGGCTCGGACGGCACCGGGTGGCGCGGCTCGACCGAGGAGACGGCCGTGCTGGGCCAGCCGCTGGTGACCAGCGTCGGGGTGTACGCCGGCGCCGACCCGGCCAGCGGCCTGCTGGAGGGCCCGGACCTCGCCGACGTGTCGCTGACCGAGCCGGTGCGCCGCGACGTGCGCACCCTCGACCTGCGCACCGGTGTGCTGCACCGCGAGGAGACCGGGCCCGGCGCGACGCTGCGCTCCGCGCGCTTCGCGAGCGCCACCGAGCCGGGCGTCTTCGCCATGAGGGTGGAGGCCGACGAGGCCCGGCTGCGCCCGCCGGGGCAGGGGCCGGACACGTGGAGCCTCGTCACCTCCGCGACGGGGGGCGGGATCGGTGCGCTCACCCGCCAGCGCAGCGCCCGCGACCTCGGCACCTCGGCGCTGGAGCGGCTGACCATGGTCCGCGCCGACGCCCACCGGGCGCCTGCGCGCAGCGCCGCGAGCGGCGGGCTGGACCGTGCCTGCGTGCTCGGCTTCGAGCGGCTCCTGTCCGCCCAGCGCGCCGCGTGGGCCGCGCGGTGGGATCGCGTGGGGGTGAGCATCCCGAGCGACCCGCGGCTCGAGCTGAGGCTGCGCTTCGCCCTGTTCCACCTCTGGAACCTCGCGGTGCGCGACGGCGAGCTCGCGGTGGGCGCCCGCTCGGTCACCGGCACGGGGTATGCCGGCCACGTCTTCTGGGACGCCGACGCCTTCGTGCTGCCCGCGCTGGTGACGATCGACCCGCCGAGCGCCGCGGCGATGGTGCGCTACCGCCTGCGGCGCCTCCCGGCGGCACGGGACCGGGCCCGCGCCGAGGGTCGCGCGGGTGCCCGCTTCCCGTGGGAGTCGGCGCACGACGGGCGCGACGTGACGCCCCGCACCGGCTTCGTCGGGGCCGAGGCGGTCACCATCCGCACCGGCGAGATGGAGGAGCACATCACCGCCGACGTGGCGTGGGCGGTGGTGCGCCACGCGGCCTGGACCCGCCCCGGCGGCGGCCTCACCCCGACCGAGGGCGAGCTGCTGGGCGACACCGCGCGCTACTGGGCCTCGCGGGCGGTCCGGACCCCCGACGGCGCGGCGCACCTGCTGGGGGTGATCGGCCCGGACGAGTACCACGAGGACGTCGACGACGACATGTTCACCAACGTGATGGCGCGCTGGAACCTGCGCCACGCCGCGCGGCACGCGCCGGCCTCCGAGCCGGAGCGGGCCGCGTGGTCCGACCTCGCCGACGCGCTGCTCGACGGCCACGACGCCGGCACCGGCACCTACGAGCAGTTCCGCGGCTACTCCACGCTCGAGCCACTGACGATGGCCGACGTCGGACCGCCGCCGATCGCGGCGGACGTGCTGCTGGGCCGCGCGCGCGTCGAGCGCTCCCAGCTGGTGAAGCAGCCCGACGTGCTGATGGCGCACCACCTCGTGCCGGGCGAGGTCGCGCCGGGCTCGCTGCGCCCGTGCCTGGCCCGCTACGGCCCCCGCACCGCCCACGGGTCGTCGCTGTCGCCGGCCGTGATGGCCGCGCTCCACGCCCGGGCCGGCGAGACCTCGCGGGCGCTCGAGCTCCTCGACCTCGCCCTCGCGATCGACCTCGACGACATCGGGGGCACCGCCGCGGCCGGCATCCACGTCGCGGCTGCGGCGGGCGCCTGGACCGCCGTCGTGCAGGGCTTCCTCGGCGCCGAGGTGGAGCACGGGCGCCTCCACCTCGACCCCGTGCTGCCCGACGCGTGGCCCACGCTCCAGGTGCGGTTGCGGTGCCTGGGCGCCGACGTGGTCGTCCGGGTGGAGCCACCCCGGCTCGTCGTCGACGCCTCCGCGCCGCTCGTCGTACGCCTCGGGGCGGGGTGCCGGCTGCAGGCGGGCACCGGGAGCCGGGTCACCTTCGAGCGAGCTCCCGAGGACCTCGCCGACGAGAGGAGCACGCCATGAGCGCCACCGAGCGCTGGATCGCCGTCGTCGAGCACGGCGGTCACGGCCCGGACGAGCAGGTGCTCGCGGCGGCGCGGGCGCTGGGCGAGCGCCTGGGCACCGACACCGCGCTCCTGGCGCCGGGGCCGGACGACCCGGCCGCGGACGTCCTCCACGCGCTCGCCGCCGACGGCGTCGCGGGCGGCGTGCTCAGCGCCCACGGCGACCACCCCGTGGTCTGGCAGGTCGTCACCCGGGCGCCGGTGCCGGTGCTGGTCCTGGCCCGCGGCGTCGTCGGCGCGATGCGGTCCGTCGCCCGGGTGGTCGTGCCCCTCGACGGCACCCCGGCCACCGCCGCGGCCGTCGGACCGCTCGCCCGCTCCCTGCTCGACGCCGGCGCGGACGTCGCCGCGGTGCACGTGTTCGACACCTCGACCGCGCCGGCCTTCTGGGACCACGCGGGCCACTCCCACCTCGCCTTCACCGAGGAGTTCCTGCGCCGGCACCAGCTCGGCGGCGTACGCCTCGACCTCCGGCGCGGCAGGCCGGTCGTCGAGGTGCTGTCCACCCTCGACCGGGCGCGCGCCGACCTCGTCCTGGTGGCCTGGGGCCAGGACCTGAGCCCGGGCCACGCCGACGTCGTGCGACACGCCCTGGTCGGCGCCTCGGTGCCCGTGCTGCTGGTCCGCGCGGGTCCCGGGACCCCGCCCGAGCCGGACGCGGGACCTTCCGCCCTCCCGCCGGACCCCGGGAGCCGGTGATTCTGGGAGACATGGGTCACCACTCGATCGACCTCGACCTCGACGCGGCGCTCGCACCCCCGCACGCGTGCCCGGCCTGCCGGTCCTCGGACCTGCGGCCCGTGTGCGGCGAGCAGGGGCTGGTGTTCCTGTGCCCGGGATGCCGCCGCACGTGGGTCTCGGAGCTGGGCGCCCTCCTCCCGGCCGAGCAGCCGGAACCGGTCGTCGCGATGCCGCGACCGAGGTCGTCGCCGTGAGGATCGGCCTGGTCGCACCGCCCTGGATCCCGGTCCCTCCCCCGCTCTACGGCGGCACGGAGTCGGTGATCGACAACCTCGCCCGGGGGCTGCGCGAGCGCGGTCACGAGGTGGTGCTGTTCACGGTGGGCGAGTCGGCGTGCCCGGTTGCGCAGCGCTCGCTCTTCCCGCACGCGGTCGAGCCGCTCGGCCAGTCCCTCCTCGAGGCCGCCCACGTGCTGGCGGCGTACGACGCGCTGCGCGACGTCGACGTGGTGCACGACCACACCGTGCTCGGCCCGCTGGTGGCCGCCGCCGCGGGCTTCGCGACGCCTCCCGTCGTGGCCACCAACCACGGCACGTTCACCGAGGTGAGCCGCCGCGTCTACCGTGCCGTGGCGCGCACCGCGAGCGTGGTGGCCATCTCCCACGACCACGCCCGGCGCGCGGGGGACGTGCCGGTGGCCGCGGTCATCCACCACGGCATCGACCTGCAGCGCCACCGGGTCGGCCCCGGTGGCGACGACCTGGTCTTCGTCGGTCGGATGTCGCCGGACAAGGGAGTGGCCGACGCCGTCCGCATCGCGCAGCGGTCCGGGCGCGCGTTGCGGATCGTCTCCCGGATGCGCGACGGCGACGAGCGCGCCTACTTCGAGGCCGTGGTGCGTCCCCTGCTCGGGCGGTGCCACGAGGTGCAGGAGCTCGGCCTGGACGAGCGGGTGGAGGTCGTGGGCGGGGCTGCGGCGCTGCTCAACCCGATCCGGTGGCCCGAGCCCTTCGGCCTGGTGATGCCCGAGTCGCTGGCCGCCGGCACCCCGGTGCTCGTCCGGCCCGAGGGCGCTGCTCCCGAGATCGTCTCGCCCGGGCGGACGGGGTGGTTCTTCGACGACGTCGCGTCCGGGGTCACCGCGGTCGGAGCGGTGCCGCTCCTCGACCGGCGTGCGTGCCGGCACGAGGCCGAGGCGCGGTTCTCGCTCGCGCGCATGGCCCGCGACCACGAGCAGCTCTACGAGCGCGTCCTGGCCCGGCCCGTCGTCCCGCAGCCGCGCAGCGGCACCGTACGCCGCCTGCCGCAGCGCGCGGTCGCCTCCGGGGCGACGCCCCGCCCGACCGGTTCCACCCCGTGACCTCGCCCTGGACGCTGGCTGCGGCCCCGGCGCGGACCGGCGGGGAGGTCACCCTCATGGAGGGCACCACGTTCTGCATCAGCGACGACCACGGCAACCTCGGCGTGCAGCGCGCCAGCGGGCTGTTCGTGCGCGACACGAGGGTCCTCCACACCTGGCACCTCGCGCTGCCCGGGCGCCGGCTCGACGCGCTGCGGGTGCACCAGGACGACGCCTTCGGCGCCCGCTTCGTGCTGCTGTCCCCCGCGCCGGCTCCGCATTCGTCCCACGAGGCTCGACCGAGCGACGTGCTGGTGGTGCGCGAGCGGTTCGTCGGCGACGGGATGCGCGAGGACCTGACGCTGCGCAACACGCGCGGGTGGTCCACCCGCGTCGACCTCGAGCTGGACGTCGCCGCCGACTTCGGTGACCTGTTCGAGGTGAAGGAGGGAACCACGCCGGCAAAGCCGGCGCTCGCGCGGCGTACGGCCGCGGGCCTGGTGCTCCACGCGGTCCGCGACGGCGCGGACTACGCGGTGACGGTGCTGACGAGCGACGACGAGTGCGGCGAGGGCGAGGTGCTGCGTTGGAGCGTGGAGCTCGCGGCCCACGGCAGCTGGTCCACGACCGTGCAGGTCGTCCCGACCGTGCGCGGACGGGCGCTCGTGCCCCACCACGCGCCCGGGGTGCCGGCCGAGCACACCGAGCCCGCGCGGCGCACCCGCCGCTTCCGGGCCGGGACGCCCCGGCTGACCACGGCCGACCGCGACCTCACCGACGCCCTCGCACGCAGCATCGACGACCTCGCCACCTTGCGGATCTTCGACCCCGACCGGCCGGGCGACCCGGTCATCGCGGCCGGCGCGCCCTGGTTCATGGCGCTGTTCGGGCGCGACGCGCTGCTGACCTCGCTCATGCTCGCGCCCGTGGACACCAGCCTGGCCGTCGGCACGCTCGCCTCGCTCGGCGCGCGGATGGGCGTGCGTGACGACGCGGCGTCGGAGGAGCAGCCGGGCCGGGTCCCGCACGAGCTCCGCTTCGGCCCGGCCGGGACGTCGCTGGTCGGCGGCGGCAACGCCTACTACGGCAGCGTGGACGCCACCCCCCTGTTCGTGATGGCGGTCGGCGAGGTCGCGCGATGGGCACCCGAGCGCGTGGGCCCCGAGCTCGTCGCGCTCGCGGACCGCGCGCTGGAGTGGGTGCGCGGCCCCGGTGACCCGGACGGCGACGGCTTCGTCGAGCACGAGCGGGCCACCGACCACGGCCTGGTCAACCAGGGCTGGAAGGACTCGTGGGACGGGGTCAACCACGCGGACGGCACCCTCGCCCGGGCGCCGGTCGCGCTGGCCGAGGTGCAGGGCTACGCCTACGCCGCCTACCTCGCCCGCGCAGAGCTCGCCGACGCCCGGGCCGACGCGGGCACCGCATCGCTCTGGCGCGCCCGCGCGGCCGAGCTGCGCAGCGCCTTCGACCGCGCCTTCTGGCTGCCCGAGCGCGGGTGGTACGCCGCCGGGCTCGACCGCGACAAGCGACCGGTCGACGCGCTGACGTCGTCCGTCGGTCACTGCCTGTGGACCGGCATCGTCAGCGACGAGCACGCCGGCGAGGTCGCCGCCCGGCTCACCTCGGCGGAGATGTGGACCGGCTTCGGCATCCGCACCCTGGCCTCCGGCATGGGTGCCTTCGACCCGATGAGCTACCACAACGGGTCGGTCTGGCCCCACGACACCGCCCTGTGCGTGGCCGGGCTGCGTCGCTACGGCTTCGACGACGAGGCAGGCATGGTGGCCCTCGGCCTGCTGGACGCGGCCGCCGCGTTCGGCGGCAGGCTGCCCGAGCTGTTCTCGGGGTTCGACCGCGCCGACGAGCCGGCCCCGGTGCCCTACCCCGCCGCCTGCTCCCCGCAGGCCTGGGCCTCGGCCGCCCCCTTCCTGCTGCTCAGCGCCCTGCTGGGGCTGCGCGCGGGGACCTCCGGGCTGGAGTGCGACCCCGCGGTGCCCGACCGGCTCCTGCCGCTGCACCTGGCCCGCGTGAGGTGCCGCGGCACCTCGTACGACATCGACGTGGACGACCGGGGCTGGCGCACCCGCGCCGGCGCGACGTCCGGACAAGGAGGAGCAGCATGAGCACGAACCCGCGCGGGAGCGACGGATCGCTCCACGCGACGGCCGGCGACCGTCTCGTCATCCAGAGCCTGCGAGGACCGGCGCGCGACGCCGAGATCCTCGAGGTGCGCCACCCCGACGGCACCCCGCCCTACACGGTGCGGTGGTCCGACACCGGGCACGAGGCGCTCGTCTACCCCGGTGCGGACGCCTTCGTCCAGCACTTCAACCACCAGGAGGCGAGCCCGACCGACGCAACGAGCTGACCTCGTCGACGCGACCCCTCGACAGCTGCAGGACGCACCCCGGGACGACGCCGGCGGCCAGCGCCACCAGGGTGGTGCGCAGGTCGAGCGCGGTCGTGTGCACGAGGGCGCGCAGCGGCGGGACCCACACCGCGGCGGCGAGCAGCACCAGCGCCCCGAGCACGGCCAGGTCCACGCCGTGCCCGCCGCGCTCCGCGCCCACCCGCCGGCCACGCCGCGCGCGCAGGGCCAGCGCGACACCGAGCTGACCGACGCCCAGCGAGGCGAAGATCGCGGTGCGGCGTACGTCGTCGGCGCCCGACGTGAGCGCACCCGCGGCGAGGGCGGCGGCGACCAGCGCGAGCGTCACCCAGGCCAGCCGCACGAGCGCGGGCCGGGTGAAGACCGGCTCGGTCGGCGGTCGCGGTGGCAGGGTCATCTCCCGGGAGTCGATCGGCTCCGAGCCGAACGCCACGCCCACGAGCCCGTGGGTGAGCAGGTTGATCCAGAGGATCTGCCCGGGCAGCAGCGGGACCGCGAGGCCGACCAGGTTGCCGGCCACCATGACGCCCACCTCGGCCAGGCCGCCCGACACGGCGTAGAGCAGGAAGGCGCGGATGTTGGAGTAGATGCGGCGCCCCTCCTCCACGGCCGCGACCACCGAGCCCAGCTCGTCGTCGGTGAGCACGAGGTCGGCAGCCTCCTTCGCGACCTCCGAGCCACTGCGCCCGGCGGCGACGCCGATGTCGGCGCGACGCAGCGCCGGGGCGTCGTTGACCCCGTCGCCGAGCATCGCGACCACTTCGCCCGCCTCCTGCAGCCACTCCACGACGTGCACCTTTGTTCGGGCACGACCCGGGCCACGACCGTCAGCGCACGGCGCTGGGCAGGCGGCACCGCAGCGAGCTCGTGCCCCTCGACGGGCACCGCCGCCCCCGGTCCGGTGATCCCCACCTGCTCGGCGACGGCACCTGCGGTCCCGGCGTGGTCGCCGGTGACCAGGACCAGCCGGATCCCGGCGCGCCTCAGCGTCGCGACCACGTCGCGAGCCGCGGCCCGCGGGGCGTCGCCGATGCCGACGAGCCCGACGAGCCGCCAGGCCCGGCCGTCGGCGCTGTCGGCCGCCGCGATGACCCGCAGCCCGGCGCCCGCCAGGGCGGTGGCCACCGCCAGCACCTGCTCCGGCGGGCCTTGCGACCCGCCGACCGCGCGGAGCACCACCTCGGGCGCCCCCTTGCGCACCCACAACGTCTGCCCGTCGGCACTGCGGTGGCGGCTGGTCATCGCGCGGGTTGCGTGGTCGAAGGGGTCCTCGCCGGTGCGCGGCCACTGCGACCGGACGGTGTCGGCGTCGACGCCGCCGCGGCCGGCCAGCGCCAGCAGCGCCCCCTCGAGGGTGTCGCCGACGACCGACCACTCCCCGTCTTCGTCGCGCACCAGGTCGGCGTCGTTGCACAGCACCACGTCACGCAGCAGCCGGCCCAGCGCGACCGGGTCCGGGGGCGGCGCGCCGTCCGCGGCACGCACCTCGCCCGTGGGGGCGTAGCCGGACCCGGCGACCTCGAGACGCTCACCGGCCACCCAGAGGACCTGCGCCGACATCCGGCCCTCGGTGATGGTGCCGGTCTTGTCGGTGGCCACGACCGTGACCGAGCCGAGCGTCTCCACCGCCGGCAGGGAGCGTACGACGACGTGGCGCTGCGCCATGCGGTGCGCACCGAGCGCGAGCGCGATCGTCACGACCGCGGGCAGCGACTCGGGCACGGCCGCCACCGTCAGGCTGAGGCCCACCAGGACCATCTCGCCCCACGGGCGTCCCTGCGCGACACCGAGGCCCACCACCACGACCGTGAGGGCCACCACGAGGACGACGAGCAGCCGGCTCAGCCGGGTCAGGCGGCGCTGCAGGGGCGTGGGCCGCGCGCCGACCCCGACGATCAGCGAGGCGATCCGGCCCAGGCTGCTCGCGGCACCGGTGCGGGTCAGCACGACGACAGCGCGGCCGCGGGTGACCCGCGTCGCCGCCAGCACCTCCTCGTCCTCCCGCCTCGGGACCGGCAGCGACTCCCCCGTCACCGGCGACTCGTCGACCTCGAGGTCGTGGGCCTCGACCACCACCCCGTCGGCCGGCAGCACGTCGCCGCTCGCGAGCACCACCTCGTCGCCGGGCACGAGCTGGCTCGCCGGCACCGTGGCGAGCACCCCGTCACGACGCACGAGCGCCGTCGGGGCCGAGAGCCGGCCGAGCTCGGCCATCACCCGGTCCGCGCGATGCTGCTGCAGCACGCCGACGGTGGTGTTGAACACGACGACGGTCGCGATGATCGCGGTGCTCGACCAGTCCCGCAGCACCGCGCTGAGCACCGCCGCCCCCTGCAGCAGCAGGATCATGGGGTCGCGCAGCTGGTCGCCGACGCGGCCCGCGGTGCTGCGCCGCTGCGGCGCCGGCGGGTGGTTGGGCCCCACCTCGCGCAGCCTGGCCTCGGCCTGGGCCGACGTCAGCCCTCCCCTGCCCCGTGGCCCCGCACGGGGGAGCCCTGCTGAGGTGTCAGGAGGCACGTCGGGGCACGGGCACGCGTGGCCCCGTCGCCCGCTGGCCGAGCACGTGCTGGCGCGACCCGCCCTGGGGGCGGCGCGCCAGGAGCTCGCGGGTCATGCGCTCCGCCTCGGACGCGACCTGCGCCGGAGGGCACCCGCGCAACAGAGCGATGCGCACCGACCGGCAGAAGCACCTCAGCACCGATCCGGGCGGCAGGTCGCGGCGCTCGGCCACCAGGCGCGCGGCGGCGTCCTGGATCGACTGGCTGGCCATCTTCGCGGCGTGCGTCATCGTGCCGCCTCCCCCGTGCGGACCACCGCTACTCCTCGCCGAGGGCTGACACGCTCGAGCGGGCGATCGGCACCTGCACGGCGTACGACGCAGGCGCGGGCGCGTCGGGCTCGGTCCGGGCCGGGCGGGTGTCGTCCACGAGCCCCTCGCGGTGCTCGTCGGCGTGGAGGCTGGTGGTCATCGCTGTCACTCCTGTCGCTGGCGCTTCTTGCACCAGAGCCCGGGTGCCCCGTCGTCCACCCCCTGTGCCGGGAGGGCGCAGCGCGGCGTACGGCTGCGACGGTCCGGTGGACGGGGCACCCGGGCTGATCCCCTGATGCGACTCCCACTCCACCCGATACTGCGCGGCGGCACCACCGACCAAGGTCCCGAGTCCTTCGGGACGCTGGGCCCGAGGAGGCACGAGCCCGCACCCGGGACGACCGGCGCCACGATCCGGCCCGAACGGCCCTGTGGGCGCGCTCGCAGGCGGAGGAAGGTGGAGTGAGGACTCCTCCCCCATGTGAGCGAGGCACGCATGAACGCCAGCACCGTCGCGCCGGCCGCGCCGGCCCCCGACCCGCAGCCCGACGCCTACCCCGTCCACGTCGACGCCGAGCTCGACCCCGACGTGAGCCGGGGCCTGTGGCTGGTCAAGTGGCTGCTCGCGATCCCCCATTACGTCGTGCTGGCCTTCCTCTGGGTGGCCTTCGCCGTGGTCACGCTCGTCGCGTTCGTCGCGATCGTGCTGACCGGGCACTACCCGCGACCCCTCTTCGACTTCAACGTGGGCGTGATGCGGTGGAGCTGGCGGGTGTCGTTCTACGCCTACGGCGCCCTCGGCACCGACCGCTACCCGCCGTTCACGCTCGCCGAGGTGCCCGACTACCCCGCCCACCTGTCGGTGGACCACCCCGAGCACCTCTCGCGCGGCCTCGCCCTCGTGAAGTGGTGGCTGCTGGCGCTGCCGCACTACCTCGTGCTCGCGCTCTTCGTCGGCGGCATCGGCTACGGCGTCAGCGGCGCCGACGACGACCCCGTCGTCACCGTCAGTCTGGTGGGGATCCTTGTGCTGGTGGCCGGCGTGGTGCTGCTGGTCACCGGCCGCTACCCCCGGCCCCTCTTCGACCTGCTGCTCGGCGTGGACCGGTGGGTGCTCCGGGTGGCCGCCTACGCCGCCCTGATGACCGACCGCTACCCGCCCTTCCGGCTCGACCAGGGGCCCCACGACCCCGCACCGGGGGGCGTGGCGGTGCACCCGCCCGCGCCGGTCGCCCCCGCGCCTGCCACCGAGCCGCACGAGCCCTACGCCCGCCCCGGTCGTCGCGGGTGGACGACCGGCCGGGTCACCGCCGTCGTGGTGGGGGCGCTGCTCGTGGTGATGTCCTGCGGCCTCGGCGGCACGGGGGCGACCCTCGCCGTGGCCGACGGCCTCGGACGCGACGCGCAGGGGTTCCTCACCGGCCCGACCCGCAGCTTCTCCACCGACGCCTTCGCCCTCACCTCCAGCGACCTCGAGGTGCACACCGGCACCACCGGCGGGACCGGGTGGTGGCCCGACCGCATCCTGGGCGACGTCGAGGTCGTCGCGTCGGCCCCACCGGGCGAGCGGCTCTTCGTGGGCATCGCCCGCGCCCGCGACGTGGCGGCCTACCTCGACGGCGTACGCCACGCCCGGGTGCTCGAGGTGCGCAACGGCACGCCGGTCTACGACGAGTCCGGCGGTGGCCGGCCGGCGACGCCGCCCGGTGAGGCGTCGATCTGGGCGGCCTCCGACACCGGCACCCGGCCCCGGCTGACCTGGAGCGTCGAGGACGGCGACTGGACCGTCGTGCTCATGTCGGCCGACGCGAGCGCTCCCGTCGAGGCCGACGTGCGCGCCGGCGCGGAGGTGCCGGTGCTCGACACCGCCATCGCGGTGCTGCTGCTCCTCGCCGCAGCCACCCTCGCGGCCGGCGTCGCGCTGGTGGTCGTGCCGACGCGTGCGGCTCGCCGGACGACCGGCTAGCCCGCCTGGTGGCGCGCCGCGAAGACCGCGGCCTGCGTCCGGCTGGTCAGCCCGAGCTTGGCGAGCACGGAGGAGACGTAGTTCTTCACCGTCTTCTCCGACAAGAACATCCGGCGCGCGACCTCGCGATTGGCAGGCCCTCGCCGACCAGCTGCAGGATCCGCCGCTCCTGGGGCGTGAGGCCGTGCAGGTCCTCGTCCTCCCGGGGGCCGTTGCGGATCCGCTCCAGCACCTGGGCCGTCAGCGCGGGGTCGAGCAGGGACTGCCCGGACGCCACACGCCGCACGCCGGCCACGAAGTCGTTGCCGCGGACCTGCTTGAGCAGGTATCCCGACGCCCCGGCCATGATCGCGGCGAACAGCGCCTCGTCGTCGTCGTACGAGGTCAGGATGAGGCCCTTGATGCCCGGGTCGACCGAGCGGACCTCGCGGCACACGTCGACACCCGAGCCGTCGGGCAGCCGGCCGTCGAGGATCGCGACGTCGGGCCGCAGCGCCGGGATCCGCCGGGCCGCCTCGAGCGCCGAGCCCGACTCCCCGACGACCACGATGTCGCCGTCGGCCTCGAGCAGCTCGCGGATCCCGCGTCGCACGATCTCGTGGTCGTCGAGCAGGTAGACACGGATCGGGTCGCGGCTCATGCCCACATGCTGTCGCGCGCCGCGGCGCAAGGGTGGGGTCCTGGGTCCACGGCTGTCGGGACCTTCGTCCCAGGCGCGGGCTCACCACGCGACCGGGACGCGCCACCTGACTGCCGTGCCGCCGCCGTCGGCCGGACCCACCGCGAGCGCGCCCCCGTGCCGCTCGGCCC
The DNA here is from genome assembly GCF_001428125.1 of Nocardioides sp. Soil774. Lineage (GTDB taxonomy): Bacteria > Actinomycetota > Actinomycetes > Propionibacteriales > Nocardioidaceae > Nocardioides. The sequence goes on from NZ_LMSM01000005.1 coordinate 507,354, forward strand.
GCGCGCGCATGTTGCGCAGTCCGCTCTCCCGGACGCCGGGCGCCATGCCGCGGCCGTCGTCGGCGACGACCAGCTCCACCTCGTCGGCTCCCACCGTGAGGTGCACGTCGACCGCCGATGCGTGGGCGTGCCGCGCGACGTTGGTCAGCGCCTCGCTCAGCACGGCCAGCAGGTCGGGAGCCAGGTCGTCGGTGACCACGGTGCGCAGCGGACCGTCGATGCGCAGCCTGGGCCGCAGCTTCATCACCGTGCCCGCCCGGTCCACCAACCCCTCGATCTCGCTCTGCACGTCGCTGGCCGTGTCGAGCGTGCCGAGGGCGAAGATCGTGCGCCGGATGTCCTTGATGGTGTCGTCGATGTCGTCGATGCCACGCTGGAGGCGCTCGGCCAGCTCGCCGTCGGGTGCCAGCCTCGCTGCACTCTGGAGCCCCAGGCCGACGGCGAAGAGGCGCTGGATCACCAGGTCGTGCAGGTCGCGCCCGATCCGGTCGCGCTCCTCGAGCAGCGAGAGGCGCTGCCGGTCGTCCCTGACGCGGGCCAGCTGGAGGGCGAGCGTCGCCTGCTCGGCGAAGCTCGCCGGCAGGGCCGGGTCGACGCGGCGGTAGTCGCCGACGTGCTCGGGCGTCCACGCGAGCGACAGCACGCCCTCCACACCCTTGCTGGACCTCAGCGGCAGGACGATCACCGGGCCCAGCCGCGGCCAGCCCTCCATGGACGACGGGTCGACGGCGCGGGGATCGCTGGCCAGGTCATCCACGGCGAGCGCCTCACCGGTGCGGAGGACGATGCTGGCCAGGGACTCGTCCATGCGCAGCCGACGCATCGCCCCCAGGTCGGTCGGCGCCCCGGACACCGTCTCGAGGTGCAGGGCCTGGGGATCGGCGCCGGTCACCACCCACGCCACGTCGGCGCCCGACAGCGCGCGGGCCCGGTCCGCCACCGCGTGCAGCGCGCGGTCGACCGAGGTGTCGTCGGCGAGGAGCGCGATGATCTCGGCGGTGGCGGTCAGCCACGCCTGGCGCCGCCCGGCGTCCTCGTAGAGCTCGACGTGCTCCAGCGCGACCCCGGCGGCCGCCGCGAGCGCCACCACGACCGCCTCGTCCTCCTCGGTGAACTCGCGTCCCCCCTCCTTCTCGGTCAGGTAGAGGTTGCCGAAGACGCGGTCGCTGGTGGCCACGGGCACACCGATGAACGACCGCATCGGGGGGTGGTGCTCGGGGAAGCCGTACGCCGCCGGGTGGGCGGAGAGGTCGCGCAGCCGGATCGGGCGCGGGTCGTCGACGAGCAGCCCGAGCAGCCCGTGCCCGGCCGGCAGGTCGCCGATGCGGCCGACGGTGTCGGCGTCCATGCCCTGGTGCACGAAGGTCCGCAGCCGCCGGTCCGGGTCGTCGCTCGGCACCCCCAGTGCGGCGTACCGTGCTCCGACCAGGGTCCGCGCTGCGGTCAGGATCCGGTCGAGGACGCCGTCGAGCGACAGCTCCGAGGTGATCGCCACCACGGCCTCGAGCACGTGCTGCATGCGCTCACGGTCGTCGACCCCCTCCACGGCCCTGCCCTCCCCTCACGAGCCAAGACTCACCTGACGGTAGTGGCTGCCCCGGGCCTTGGGAATGCGCGCGGGCCGCCGTCCCCATTCAGTGGGACGTCCGGCCGGGACCATGGACTCTGGTCCGGACGTCGTGAGGGGCGCAGGATCGTGCGGCACCCCCGACCCGCATGGAGGAGAGCCATGTCCCGCACCCGCACCCGCACCCTGCCGCTCGCGGTGCTGCACCGCATCGTCGAGGGCGCGACCCGAGCGCCGAGCGTGCACAACACGCAGCCGTGGCGGTGGCGCGCCACAGACCGGACCCTGGACCTGCTGGCCGACCCGCGTCGACGCCTGGCCGCGACCGACCCGGCGGGTCGCAACATGGTCATCAGCTGCGGGGCGGCGCTGCACCACGCGCAGGTCGTGGCCACCGCGCTGGGCTGGCCCCCGGTCGTCACCCGCCACCCCGACCCCGACCGGCCGGACCTCCTCGCGCGCCTCGTGCTGGCTCCCGGCGTGCCCGCTCCGGGGGGCAGCGAGCTCCTCGACACGGTGGAGCAGCGCTGCACCGACCGGCGCCGGTTCACCTCCTGGCCCGTCCCCGACGAGCGGGTCCAGCGGCTGGCCGCGGTCGCGGGAGAGTGGGGCACGACCGCAGTGGCCCTGACCGACACCTCGCAGCGCTTCCGCGCCGAGCGCCTCATCCTGGAGGCCGCCGACCGGCAGGCGCGCCGGCCCGCCGCCGTGGCGGAGCAGCGGGACTGGCTGGACCGGAGCGCGGTGGACGGCGTGCCGACGGGTGCGCTCACGGGCTCGGAGGTGGCCGCCGGAGCCCACCGCACCCGCTTCGAGGACGTGCCCGACACCGACCTCGAGGGCCAGGACGTGCAGCTGGCCGACGGCCTGGTGGTGCTGTGCGGACGTGACGACGACCGCGCGAGCTGGCTGCGGGCGGGCGAGGGCCTGAGCGCGATGTGGCTCGCCGCGACCGCCGGCGGGCTGTCCGTGGTCCCGCTGTCCCAGGTCGTCGAGGACGAGACCACCCGCGCGTCCTTCCGCACGCAGGTCCTGGCGGGCCTGGGCCACCCCCTCCTGCTGACGCGGGTGGGGTGGCAGGCCATAGGTCGGAGCGACCTCGTCCGCACGCCCCGCCGTCCGCTCGCCGAGGTGCTGGAGCTCCCCTGAGCCTGCTCGGCCGACGGCCGCCGAAGCGGCGTACGACGGCTCCGGCCGGTAGATTCAGCCGGTGCCCGACACCCGCCCACGCCGTACGTTCGCCGTCATCAGCCACCCCGACGCGGGCAAGTCGACCCTCACCGAGGCGCTCGCCCTGCACGCCCGGGTGATCACCGAGGCGGGAGCGGTCCACGGCAAGGGCGACCGTCGCGCGACGGTGTCGGACTGGATGGCGATGGAGAAGGCCCGCGGCATCTCGATCACGTCGGCGGCCCTGCAGTTCGTCTACCGCGACCACGTGGTCAACCTCGTCGACACCCCCGGCCACAGCGACTTCTCCGAGGACACCTACCGCGTGCTCTCGGCCGTCGACTCCGCCGTGATGCTCGTCGACGCGGGCAAGGGGCTCGAGCCGCAGACCCTCAAGCTGTTCAAGGTGTGCGCACTGCGTGGCATCCCGGTGATGACAGTGATCAACAAGTGGGACCGGCCCGGGCTGTCCGCGCTCGAGCTGATGGACCGCATCCAGGAGAAGATCGGGCTGCGCCCCACCCCGCTCACGTGGCCGGTCGGCGAGGCCGGCGACTTCCGCGGCGTGCTCGACCGGCGCACCGGCGAGTTCGTCAAGTACACCCGCACCGCGGGCGGCGCGACCCGCGCCCCCGAGCGGCGGATGGGGGCCGACGAGGTCGAGGAGGCCGACGCCGTCGCCTGGTCGACCGCGGTCGAGGAGCACGAGCTGCTCGAGCTCGACGAGGCCGACCACGACCAGGAGCGCTTCCTGGCCGGCGAGACCACGCCGGTGATGTTCGCCTCGGCGCTGCAGAACTTCGGCGTCGCCCAGCTGCTCGACCTGCTGCTCGACATCGCGCCCGACCCGAGCGCGACCGAGGGCGTCGACGGCTCGGTGCGCGAGGTCTCCGACGACTTCAGCGCCTTCGTGTTCAAGGTGCAGTCGGGCATGAACAACGCCCACCGCGACCGCCTCGCCTACGCCCGTGTCGTCTCCGGCACCTTCGAGCGCGGCATGGTCGTGACCCACGCCGGCACCGGCAAGCCCTTCGCGACGAAGTTCGCGCAGTCGGTGTTCGGTCGCGACACCTCCTCGGTCGAGACCGCCGAGCCCGGCGACATCGTCGGCTTCGTCAACGCCCAGGCGCTGCGCGTCGGCGACACGGTCTACGTCGGCGACTCGATCGCCTACCCGCCCGTCCCCAGCTTCGCGCCCGAGCACTTCGTCACCGCCAGCGCGGGCGACATCGGTCGCTACAAGCAGTTCCGCCGCGGCATCGAGCAGCTCGACCAGGAGGGCGTGGTGCAGGTGCTCCGCTCGGACCTGCGCGGCGACCAGAACCCCGTGCTCGCGGCCGTCGGTCCCATGCAGTTCGAGGTCGTCGAGGACCGGATGACCAACGAGTTCAACTCCCCCATCCGCTTCTCCCGGCTCGACTACCAGGTCGCGCGCCGCACCGACGCGGCCGGCGCCTCCGCGCTGGCCGGGATGCGCGGGGTCGAGGTGCTGCAGCGCAGCGACGGCACCCACCTGGCGCTGTTCGTCGACCAGTGGCGCGCCATGGTCACCGCCCGAGACAACCCCGACCTCATGCTCGAGGCCCTGCCGGCCGGCGGCGCCTGACGACGTACGACCTCGCGCGCGAAGGCTCGTGAGATGGTGACGGCGTGAGGATCACCGGAGCAGTGCTGGAGGAGCTCGGACGACCCGGCCCGTGGTCGCGGACCCGACCGCTCACCGTCGGGGAGCTCGAGCTGGCGCCCCCCGGTCCCGGCGAGGTGCTGGTCGAGATCGAGGCAGCGGGGGTGTGCCACTCCGACCTCTCGGTCGTCGACGGCAACCGCGCCCGCCCGGTGCCGATGCTGCTCGGCCACGAGGCGAGCGGACGCGTGAGCGTCCTCGGCCCGGGCGTCACCGACCTCGCGGTCGGCCAGCGCGTGGTCATGACGTTCCTCCCGCGCTGCGGGCAGTGCGCCGGGTGCGCGACCGGCGGGCGCATGCCGTGCGTGCCGGGGTCGGCGAGCAACGCCGCCGGCGAGCTGCTCGGCGGCGGCCGCCGGCTCAGCCGCGACGGTGCCCCGGTCCACCACCACCTCGGAGTCTCGGCGTTCGCGACCCATGCCGTCGTCGACGTCCGCTCGGTCGTCGCCGTCGCCGACGACGTCCCTCCCGACGTCGCCGCGCTGCTGGGCTGCGCCGTGCTGACCGGCGGTGGCGCCCTGGTCAACGCCGCCCCGCCCGAGCCGGGTCAGAGCGTGATGGTCGTCGGCCTCGGCGGTGTGGGCATGGCCGCGCTGCTCACCGCTGTCGCGCTGGGCGCGGGCGACGTGGTCGCCGTCGACGGGGTCGCCGCCAAGCGCGACCGGGCGCGCGAGCTCGGCGCGACCTCCGTCCTCGACCCGGCCGAGCTCGCCTCGAGCGGCACCCGCTGCGACGTCGTCGTCGAGGCGGCCGGCAACGCCCGCGCCTTCGAGGCCGCGCTCGCCGCCACGGCGCCCGGCGGTCGCACGGTCACCGTCGGCCTGCCGCCGCCCGAGGCGCTCGCCTCGGTCTCCCCGCTCCTGCTGGTCGCCGAGGCGCGCACCGTGATCGGCAGCTACCTCGGGTCCGCCGTCCCGACGCGCGACGTGCCGGTCTTCGCGCAGTGGTGGCGCGAGGGACGCCTGCCGGTGGAGGCGCTGGTCTCCTCGCGCCTCGGTCTCGACGAGGTCAACCGTGCGATGGACGAGCTCGCGGCGGGCACGGCCATCCGGCAGGTCATCGAGCTCTGAGTCCTCGGGCACCGCCTGCCCGCGCGCTACAGCTGCGGCGACACCTCGTCGGCGAGGAGCTCCCAGTCCTCCGCGGCCTCCTCGTGGCGGCGTACGGGCACGACCAAGACCGGACACTTCGACTCGCGCAGCACGGTGCGGGCCAGGGAGCCGAGGTGCTGGGGCTCCCACCCGTGCGGGCCGTGCCGGCCGACCACGACGAGCGAGGCGACCCGGGAGTCGTCGACCAGCACCTCGGTGGGCCACTGGTGCCGGACCTCGATGATCACGGTGACGCCGGGGTAGTGGCCACGCATGCCCTGCACCGCGGCGTCGAGGACCTTGCGTTGCTCCTCGCGCCACTGCGCCGCTACGCGGTCGGTGATGATGTCGTCGTAGACCGCGTCGAGGCGCCACGCGTGGACCACGCGCAGGGGCGCGCCGGTCGCGGCCGCCCAGGCGAAGCCCGCGGCGAGCGCCGGTCGTGGCAGGCCGCGCTCGTGCACGCCCACGACGACCTCGCCGGGGTCGGGCCCGTCACCGGGCAGCCAGCCCGCCGGGACCGAGACGACGGGGCACTCGGCGTGGGCGGCCACGCCGTTGGCGGTCGAGCCGACGAAGAGGCGTCGCATGGTGTGGAGGGCGCGGTGCTGCACGACGACGAGACGCGCTCCCCTGCTGAGGTCGGCGAGCGCGCGCGCGGGCGTCCCGGCGATCGCGAGGCCGCGGTGGCGCACCTCCCCGTCCGTCATCGACGCGAGCTCCTCCTCGACCTCCTTGACCACCCAGTGCGCCATGTCGGCGGTCTCGGCGGTGGTGAGCAGCGCGCTCGGCGGAGGCCCGGTCAGCGCCGTGCGGAAGGCGTGCACCAGCACGATCTCGAGTCCGTCGCGGCGCGCGACCTCCACGGCGAAGCGCAGGGCCGCGGTCTCGCGTCCCGGTCCGGTGACACCGACGACGACGGCGTCCTGGGTGGTGGTGTCCATGGTCGTCCCTCCTGGGTCGCTCTGGTCCTCACCTCCAGACTCGTCCTCCCACGCCGCCCACAACAGGGCCACAGGTCCCACCGATCGCGCGAGGGGCCCTCACCGAGCGGCGTGCACGCAGGTGCCGGCGACCCAGGTCGACCGCACCCGGGCGGCGCCGATCTCCTCGGGCACGAGGAACGGGTCGCGGTCCAGCACCACGAGGTCGGCCACGGCACCGGGGGCGACCACACCGGCGTCGTCGCGGTGGTTCACCCACGCCGAGCCGCTGGTGTACGCCGCGAAGGCCACCTCGGCGGCCAGCGCCTGGTGCGGACCGAGGGGCTCGGTCCCCGCGGGCCCGGGCTCGCCCCACGACGTACGGTGCACCGCGGTGTGGATCGCGGCCAGCGGGTCCGGGGTGCTGACCGGCCAGTCGCTGCCGGCGACCAGCCGTGCGCCGGCGGCGTGGAGGTCGGCGAAGGGATACTGGCGCGCCGAGCGCTCGGGGCCGAGGAACGGGATGGTCAGCTCGGTCATCTGCTCGTCGTGGCAGGCCCACAGCGCCTGGATGTTGGCCGCGACGCCGAGCGCCGCGAAGCGCGGCACGTCGTCGGGGTGCACCAGCTGGAGGTGGGCCACGTGGTGGCGCCGCTCGGGACGGGTGCCCTCGAGCGCGTCCAGCGCCTCGCGCACCGCCCGGTCGCCGAGGCCGTGGAAGTGGACCTGGAAGCCCGCTGCGTCGAGCGCGTGCACGGCACGACGCAGGCTGTCGGGCTCGACGAACGACAGCCCCGAGCTGTGGGTGGCGTGGCCGCACCGGTCGACGTAGGGCTCGACCAGGGCAGCGGTGCCGTTCTCGATGACGCCGTCCTGCATGATCTTGACCGCCGTCGCCGAGAACCGGCCGCCCGACCACTCCTGACGCCGTGCGACGAGGTCGTCGACCTGCTCCAGGCCCCGGTCGCGATCCCACCAGAGCGCGCCCACCACGGTGCCCGTCAGCTCGCCGGCGGCGGCCGCCCGGGCATAGGTGGGTCCGGGGTCACGCATGCCGGAGTAGGCACCGACGATCGCGTCCTGCCAGCCGGTGATGCCGAGGGAGTGCAGGTGGCGCTGGCCCTCGAGGAGCGCGGCGCGCATCTGCGCGTCGTCGGCGGGCGGCAGCACGTCGACGACCAGCTGCATGGCCCCCTCGTGCAGCACGCCGGTCGGCCGGCCGGCGGGGTCGCGCTCGATCCGCCCGTCGCGCGGGTCGGGGGTGCCGGCAGTGATGCCGGCGAGGTGGAGCGCGCGGGAGTTGAGCCACATCCCGTGGTGGTCGCGGTTGGCGAGGGCGACCGGCCGGTCGGGCACGACCTCGTCCAGCGCTGCGGCGGTGGGCAGCCCACCCGGGAAGGCCGCCATCGCCCAGCCGCCCCCCTGCAGCCAGTCCGTGCCCGGGTGCGTGCGGGCGTGCTCGGCGACGTGGCGCACGTAGGCGCCGGCGTCGACCGGGAGCCCGCTCAGGTCGCAGCCGAGACGCTCGAGGCCGCCCTGCACCGGGTGGACGTGCGCGTCGGTGAAGCCGGGCAGGAGCAGCCCGCCTGCGACGTCCACGACCTCGGCTCCTGCGGGGACGTCGCCGGCGCCGATCGCGGCGATGCGGCCGTCGGTGACCACCACGTCACCGACGCGACCTCGGTGCCGGAGGCCGTCGAACAGCGCGGCGTCGCGGAAGACGGTGGTGCTCACCGCGGCTCACCCACCGCGGCGGCCGGCAGGTCGAACCGGAAGACCGACCCCGGTCCGTCGTCCGGCGCCACGCACTCGATCCGGCCACCGTGACGCTCGACGATGGTGCGGCACAGCGACAGCCCCAGGCCCGTGCCGGCGTACGTCGCCTGCACCGCGTCGCTGCGCCGGAACCGGTCGAAGATGCGCTCGCGGTCCTCCGCGGGGACGCCGATGCCGTGGTCGCGCACCTCGACGACGACCCGGTCGCCGCGCGGCCGGGCGCTCACCACGACCTCGGGCGCGACGCCAGGGAGGGTGTACTTGGCGCCGTTGCCCACCACGTTGGCGAGCAGCTGTCGTACGGCGCCGGGGTCGGCGTGCACGGCCGGCAGGTCGTCGGCGAAGGTGAGCCCGTCGGCGAGGCCGGTCAGCTCGGCGACGTCGGCCAGGACGCCGTGGGGGCCCGACAGCGAGACGTCCGACGGCTGGAGGCGGCCTCCCTCGGCGGCCGCCTGGGCCAGCAGGTCGTCGATGAGCTCGCTCATGTGCACGACCGACCGGTCGACGCGGCCCACCGTCTCGCGGAGCTCCTCCTCGCCGCTCCCCGCGAGGTCGTGGTCGACCAGCGAGAGCCAGCTGCGCATCGTCGTCAGCGGCCCGCGCAGGTCGTGGGCGGCCGTCGCGGCGAACTCCACCAGCGGCCGGAAGCCGGACCGGTGCTCGGTCACGTCGCGCAGCACGAGCAGCCGGCCGAGGTCGCCCGCCCCCAGTGGTCGCGCGGTCACGGCCAGCACCATCTCGGTCCCGTCGGGGAGCGGCACCAGCACGTCGCCGGGCCCGAGCTCGGGACGCCGCCACTCCCCCGGTCGCGGCACCCGCTCCGCGACCTCGACGAGGCAGGCCAGGGCCACCGCCTCGTCGCCGGGCGCGTGCCGTCGCGCGAGCCGCAGGGCAGCAGCGTTGTGGGTGGTGACCCGGCCCGAGGTGTCGAGGACGACCAGGCCCTCGCCCATGCTCTCGGTCATGCCCGAGAGCAGCTCGGCCTGGGCGTCCGAGCGCGCCTGGGCCGAGGTGAGCGCTGCCACGAGCTCGTCCACGCGATCGCTGAGCGTGCCGACCGCCAGGGCGGTGAGGAGCAGGGTCAGCAGGAAGACCTGCGTGATCATCGACCGCACGTAGCGGTCGTCGAGCTCTGCCAGCGGGCCGACGTCGGCGATGGTGAGCGCCAGCGCGACGGTGCCGAGCGCGCAGGCATGGAGCGCGGCGGTGAAGGTGGTGAAGCGGGACGCGCCCCACACGCTGAGGGGCACGACGAGGAAGACCAGCGGGAGCGGCTGGACGAAGACGACGACCAGGACGGCGGTCGACACTAGCCAGAAGACGACCAGCTCGGTGCGGTCGCCGCCGGCGGTGCGGGTCCCGGAGCGTCCACGCAGCCACTCCCACCCGAGGTGGCCGACGCTGCCGACGGCCAGGGTGCCGGCCACCTGCCGGCCCCACACGAGGAGCGCCGACTCGAGGTCGAGGTTGCCGCCCACCCAGAGCCCCAGCGTCAGCACCACGGCACCCGCGAGGCAGGCGAGCAGCACGACCCCGGTGCCGGCCGCCAGGATCCCGAACGTGTGCACGCTCGCCTGCCCGCCGGCTCCCATCAGCGTGGGGCACCACCGCCTCAGCAGGACGACCGTCAGCCAGGCCTGCAGCACCACCCCGGCAGCCCCGATCGCCACCAGGACCGGGTCCGCGCCGTCGAGCAGCAGCACGACCGCGAGCAGCCCGCCGACCTGCGCCAGGACCCGGACCTGGCGGTCAGGGCTCTCGGCGAGGAGCCAGAGCACGGCGACGCCCGCGGCCGGCCAGACCAGGCTCGCCGACCCGCCGGGCAGCACCGTCGCGCGTCCGACCATCACGAGCAGGACGTACGCCGCCGCGAATGCCACCGCGTGCAGGGGTCGCAGACCGGACCCCGTGTCGTGTGCGTCGCCCCCGACGACCGTGGCGGGCGTCATGGGACCAACCTAGGGCCGCGCGGGCCCGGCGCATGCGATTGAACGCGAAGTCAGTGACCCGGTCCTAGGCTGGCGGCGTGGCCGACGACCAGCTCAGGCGCGCCGCGGACGCCGCGATGCTGCCGATCGTCGCCTCGCTCGCACCCGCCGGCGTGCTCGAGGCCCACTGGCTCCCCGACCGCGACGGCGCGCCCGTCGTGTGGATCCGCGTGGCCACCGAGGCCGGACGCGTCGCCGTGCAGTCCCACGCCTGGGTGCTGCCGCAGGTGCAGGTCATCCTGTCCCGGCTCGGCGTGGGCCCCGAGCAGGTGATGGCGCTGCGGCTCGAGGTCACCTCCGCCGAGGCCGAGGACCGGCTCTTCGAGGAGTAGCGGGGCGGCCGTCCACCCGACGAAGTCCCCGGATATCCGGTGACTTTCCTGGTTGTCACACCAGATCTCGGGTGACAACCAGGAGACTCCCCGGATATCCGGTGACTCCGGGCGAGGTCAGACGACAGACGCCGACCCCCCTACCGCGCCCCCGCATCGGTGATCGAGGTGATCCACGACTGGTGGGTGGTGCTGTTCTTCGTGATCGCCAGCAGCTCGTCCATGTGCGGCTCGAGCCCGGTGACCTTGTCGAGCGGCACGCCGATGACGAGCTGGAAGCCGAGGCCCTTCCAGGCCCGCACCGCGCGCCCGGCGAACTCGGAGTCGGCCTTGACGAAGCCCTCGTCGAGGAAGACCGGCGCGAAGCGCGGACGCGAGCGCATCTCGTCGCCGAGGCGGAAGCGCAGCGCGGAGCCGACGATGAACGCCACCAGCTCCTGGCTCTCGCCGCCGCTCTTCTCCCCCAGCGTGCGGTAGGTCGCGCGCAGCTCGCCGGTCAGCGAGTCGTAGCGCTCGGCACTGACCTCGACGTGACGACGTACGTCGAGCAGGCGGTCGCGCTCGCTCGTCGTGCCGGTCGCGTCGCCGCCCTGGGGCCTGCGCAGCTGCTCCATGAAGCGGCTGAGCTCGGCGAAGCGCTGCTCGAGGTCGGCCTCGTCGGCGTCGGGCGCAGAGCGGGCGGTGAGCGCGCGCAGGTCGCGCAGGAACACCTGCACGTGCGCGGGCGAGAGGCGGCGCAGCCGGATCCGGAGCCGGTCGCCGGCGCCGCCGAACTCCAGCCGGCGCAGGATCGCGTTGATCGGCTCGAGGCGGTCCTCGATGTCCTCCACCGAGGCCGCCATCGCGCCGAGCAGCGGCACCAGGTCCTGCCCGCTCCACTCGGTCAGGCGGCGGCGCCACTCCGCGCGCCGGCCCGCCAGGCCGGTGCCGCGGATCTCCTCGAGGATGCGGGCGTAGTCGCCGTAGGAGTCGGCGGTGGCGCCCAGGTTGGGCGACTCCCACTGCAGCTTGTAGGCGCGGAACGTCGCCGCCAGCTCGTCGTCGGCGCGGCGCAGCTCGTCCTCGGCGTCGCCGACGGCCTCGCGCAGCCGCTCGGCGAGGCGCTGCGAGGTCTCGGTGAAGCGCTCGAGGTCGTCGGGGTCGCCCGGGGCGGCCGCGGAGCGGAAGTCCTCGGCGAGCGCCGCCTGCTGCTCGTCGGTCAGCGCGAGCGGGCCGGCCGCCTCCAGGCGGTCGTTGACGAGGTCCTCGTCGTCGACGAGGCGGCCGTGCCGCTCGTTGAGCTCGCGCTGGCGCTCCTCCAGGCCGAAGCGCACCCGGCGCGTCGACTCGAGCCGACCGGTGAGGTCCTCGATCTGGCGCTCCAGCACCTGCAGCTGGTCGTCGGCACCGAGGATCTCGCTGCGTCGCGCCTCGAGGTCGGCCAGGCGCCGCTCGCTGGCGTCGACGTCGAGGTCGTCGAAGCGGGCGACCGCCACCGCGTCGTACGCCGCGCGCTGGTGCTCGAGCACGGCCGAGCGCCGGTCGAGCTCGCTGACCTCGGCGTCGATGGCGTCGAGGTCGGAGGAGATCGAGGCGAGCTCGGCGTCGATCTCGTCGAGCGCCTCGGTGTTGGAGAAGCCAATGATGTTGCGGGAGTCGCCGCGGCCGTGCGCACCCCGGCGACCGTTGCGCGTCTGGCCGGCGAGGGTGACGCGGAAGCTGCCACCGTCGAGGTCGGCGGCGTCCTCGACACAGAGTGCGTTGCGGGCGGGCTCGGCGACGTGCGCCTGCACCCAGCCGGAGAACGGCGAGTCCTTGAAGAGCAGCTTGCCGGCGACCCGTTCGGGGTCGGCGGGTCCGAGGTCGGGCAGGTCGAGCTCGACGCCCTCGAAGACCAGACGGCCGCGCAGGTGCAGGCCGTCGATGGAGCGGGAGAAGTGGTCGAGCCGGTCCAGCGGCACCAGCATCGTGCGCGCGCTGGCCCCGAGCACCGTCTCGACGGCGGTGCGCCAGCGCGACTCCTCCGGCGCGAGGTCGACCAGCTCGGCGACGTAGGGCAGCTCGTCCTCGCCCAGCCCGGACGCCCGCGCCACCTCGGCGCGCAGCTCGTGCATGCGGGCACCGACCCGGCCCTTGTGGCTCTCCAGCGAGCCGCGCTCGCGGCGCAGCTCGGCCTGGCGGTGGCTGAGCGGGTAGCGCCGGTCGCGGGCGCCGTCGCGCTCGCGCTTGATCCGCTCCTGCTCGCGCTCCCACCCCGCGAGCCACTGCCGCGCGTGCATCTGGAGCACGGCGAACGACTCGGCCGACATCAGCGCGGAGTCCACGTCGGGCGCGCTCGCGTCGGAGACGTCGATGAGGGGCAGCAGGCGCTCGTGCAGGACCGTACGCCGGCTCGCGCGGTCGTCGCGGACCACCTTCTCCTGCTCGAGCGACAGCGCGAGCGACTGGAGGCTCGACCCGCCCGCGGCGCGGTGGGCCTCCTGCGCGGTGTCGACGTCGGCCACCAGCGCGCGCTCGGCCGCGGTGGTCGCGGCGAGCGCGTCGGCGGTGGCCGCACGGTCGGCGCGGTTGGTCGTCACCGCGGCGGAGATCAGGCGCAGGTGCTCCTGCAGCAGCCACGTGCGCAGCGGGGTGTCGCCCGTGCGGGTGACGCCGAAGGAGTCGAGCTCGGCGAGGCGCTTCGCGGCCTGCACCTTGCGCTCGTGGACGCCGGTGATCGGCTCGAGGAGCTCGAGCTTGTGCTGCTCGGTGCGCATGGCGGCGTGCGCGGCGTCGAGGTCGTCGAAGTGCTCGATGGCCCGGTCGGCCGCGGCGTAGGTCGCCGGTCGCTCGAGCACCATCTCCTTGTAGAGCTCGTCGACGCTGCGGACCTGGTTGCCCGACTGGATCCGCGCCAGCAGCCGCAGCGCCTTCGCGCCGTCGCCGTTGGCGCCGATGCCGAGGCGGGCGTGCAGCACGGCGGCGAACTCGGCGTACGTCCGGTGCACCCGCACGCCTGGATAGAGCTTCTTGAGGGTGTTGGCGTGGAAGCGCTCGGCGACCGCCACCTCGAGGGTGTCGAGCGGCAGCGGTCCGTCGTGGGTGACGAGCTGCATCTGCACCTCCCCGGAGCGGGTCGCGCGACGCGGCACGTAGTAGGTGCGCAGCACGGTGAACTGACCGCCGCGGTCGTTGACGAACGTCATCGCCACCGCGCCCCACGTGTCGCTGCCGCGTCCGCGGAGCAGCTGCTCGACCGGACGGCCGGTGCGGGGGTCGTCGATGACGTCGACGGCACCCCGCAGGTAGGACAGCAGGTTGCGCTGGCCCAGGCTGCGCGCGCGGCCGGCGACGGCGTCGTTGGAGGCGCCGTTGAACTTGGTGTCCGACGGCATCATCAGCGCGGTGTAGGCGTCGAGGATCGTGCTCTTGCCGACGCCCGAGGCCCCGGAGATCATCGTCGCGTCACCGCGCAGCGCCACGGTGGTCAGGCCGCCGAAGCCACCCCAGTTGACCAGCTGGAGCAGGGCGGCACGCCACTGCATCGTGTCGTCGGCCGGCGTCGCGACGCTGTGCTCGGAGAAGAGCCCCTCGGCGCCGGTCTCGGGACGCGCCTCGTCGATGCTCATGCCTGCCCCTGTCCGTGCTGCCCGGCGACCGGTGCGTCGGCGTCGTACGCCGCCTCTGCCTCGTCGTCGTCCGCGTCGACTCCCTCGGGCCCCTCGGCGAAGAGGTCGCCCTCGGGTGCCGCCTCCGGCTCGCCGCCGTTGGCCCGGCGCAGCGCCTCGAGCAGCTCCTGGAGCAGCTCGAGCGGCAGCAGCGGCTCGACGGCCTCGCTGATCTCGTAGCGCTCGTCGCCCGGTGCGCCGATCAGGAGGCCTGCCTTGACGATGCTGGTCACCGCGTTGCGAGCGCGCTTCTCGTCACCCGCCTCGTCGGTGGCGTGGGCGGGACGGAAGCTCTCGATGTAGTCGACGACGTCGTCGCGGTCGACGTAGACGCGCGAGTCGCCACCGGCAAGGCCGGCGCGCAGCCTGTCGCGCAGGTGCACCAGCACGAGCGTCTCCTCGCGCGTCCAGGCCGCGTCGTAGAGCAGGGTGGGGAAGCGGCTCCCGGTCTCCGACGTCGCCTGCCGCTTCCAAGCCACCTCGCGGGAGCGGTCGAGGAGCAGGTCGAGGAACAGGTCGTTGAGCCGGCCGCGGATGACGCGCTCGTGCTCGACCAGCACGCGCCAGTCGCGAGGGTGGGTGCGCGCGCTGATGAAGCGCTGCTTGAGCAGGGTGACCAGCGCGTGCCGCTGGGCGTGCTCGAGGCCGCCCTCGTCGCCCTCCCAGAGCGAGACCGAGGCGAGGTCCTCCTGCTCGTCGGGGTCCTCGTCGAGGTCGGGCGCGAGGTCGAGGTCGGTGTCCACGCTCATGCGCGGGCCTCCTGCTGCTGGGGGTCGAGGTCGGGGTCGGGCAGCGCCACGCGGGGCACGGCGAAGATGCGGCGACTGCCGTCGTGGCGCACGGCGACGTAGGACTCGGTGGGCTCGTCCGACGGGGTTCGTACGCCGTCCTCGCGGGCGAGGTCGGCGGCGAGGTGGAGCAGGCCGAAGATCTCCACGGGGCGCCGCAGCGACGGCTCGAGTGAGTCGAAGAGCTCGCCGAGGGACTGCGCGGGCGCGAGGTCCGTGCGCGTGGCGTCGAGCCGCTGGCGCAGCGCGTCGAGCTGCGGGCCGCCGTGCGCGATGAGCTCGTCGAGCGAGACCGGGGGCGCGTCGGCGGGGTCGGCGGGCCTGATCCGCTCGGGCAGCACGTCGTCGGCCGGGTCGTGGAAGCGCTCGCGCAGGTGCTCCACCGACGCGCGGGCCGGCAGCAGCGGGACGGCGTGCACCGCGCGGGGACCCGTCGTGGCCATCCACGTCATGAGCTCGGACTCGACCTGGCGCAGCGTCTGCTCGAGCTCGCGGTCGCGCACGGCGTCGTGGGAGACGATGTACTCCTTGAGCGTCGCGGTGACCCGCGAGCGCTGCGACAGCACCCGGTCCAGGCCCTCGCGCACCAGGCTCACGGTGCCGCGCAGCTCGGCGCGGTCGGCGTCGCTGAGCAGCCGGTCGGAGAGCGGGTGCTCGAGCAGCGCGGTGAGGTCGTCGCGCAGCTGGGTGACCATCGCGTCGTCGCGCAGCAGCGCGAAGGCACCCTCGAAGGCGCGGCCCTCGTGGGTGGCGGTCATCAGCGCGTCGGCGCGCGCGAGGTACGCGTCGATCACCTCCCCGGCCGGGCGGTCCTCGGCGCGGAACGCCGCCAGGATCTCGCCGCGGATCGCTCCGAAGCGCTCCTCCACCCGGGCGAAGTCGCTGGGCAGCGCGGAGATCAGCGACAGCAGCTCGGTGAAGCCCTCGTGCATGTAGTCCTCGGTGGCACCCACCATCTCCGCGCCGTCGACGAGGCGGTCACGCTCCGCGCGCAGCCGCGCGATCTCCTCGTTGAGGATGCTCACGCGCGAGGTGCGGTCGGGGTTCGCCTCGGAGTTGAAGCGGCGTACGGTGCCGAGGATCGTGGCGATGCGGTGCTCGCTGAGCGTGGCCCGGTCGCGGCTGAGGTTCTTCACCAGCTCGAGCGCCTGCTGCGCGTGGGAGGTCAGCGTGTAGACCTCGTGGCCCTGCTCGTCGAGCGAGCGCACCAGCCACTGCCCGCGCATCCACCGCTGGCAGATGTCGCGCCCGGTGCCCGTCGGCAGGTCGGTCTCCCCCGCGGCGCGGATGCCGGCGAGGTGCTCCTCGACCTGCGTGTGGAGGCGCGCGGTGGGGATCGGGCGGTTGTTGCGTCCGAAGGCGGCGCGGAAGATCGTGATGACCACGGGCGCCTGCCGCTGGTGGAGCAGGGTGAGAGTCGGCTGCGCGAAGGCCCCCTTGACCCGCGCCAGCTCGCCGGCGATCTCGCTCATCTGCTCACCTCCTGGTGCCCGTCCGACCCGCGTCGCGACGCGACAGCATCCCAGAGCCGACGGACAGCGGCGGGCACAGGGTGCCGCGGGCGGCGTACGGGCGCCGGGGTTCCGGATCGAAGCTGGAGCCTCACCCCCGAAGCTTCGGGGTGGAGGCTCCAGATTCCCCGGATATCCGGGGATCGCGACGGGGGCGGGCGACAGGGCGGGCGACAGGGCGGGCGACAGCCCCAGCCTCACACCCCTCGGATCCGGATCGGCCCCTTCGCGGTCGAGGGATCCACCACGTGCCCGGCCTGGGTGATCTCCACCTCGCCGCGGT
This sequence comes from Nocardioides sp. Soil774, assembly GCF_001428125.1. GTDB lineage: Bacteria > Actinomycetota > Actinomycetes > Propionibacteriales > Nocardioidaceae > Nocardioides. The sequence goes on from NZ_LMSM01000005.1 coordinate 524,093, forward strand.
CGACGAGGCGACGGGCGGCACGGCGCGCGGGCTCCATCAGGTCGCGCCAGGTGTCCTCGTCGCCGACCAGCCGGGCGGCGTCGGAGGGGCAGATGGTGGCCGAGCGGGCCCGCTGGGCGAGCAGGTCGGTGATCGCGGCCTCGAGGCGCTGGTCGACGTCGGAGACGCCCCGCTTGCGGCACGACGTCGAGCAGTAGCGCACCTGGTCCCAGTCGCGCTCCCACTTCTTGCGCCACTCGATGGTGCGCCCGCACGACTGGCAGGTCTTCGGCTCGGGCGTCATCGCTCCAGTGTGACCTCACCCTCAAGACGCGCGGTCGCGGCATAGCCGGAGGCGCTCGCCGGTTGGAGCCGGGAGAAGTCACCACACCGCAACCGGAAGGCAGCACCCATGCGCGCACTCGTCCAGCCCCAGTTCGGCGACCCGTCCGAGGTCCTCTCGGTCACCGAGGTCCCCGACCCCCAGCCCGGTCCCGGCCAGGTGCTCGTGCGCGTCCTGCTCTCCCCCATCCACAACCACGACCTGTGGACCGTGCGCGGGAGCTATGGCTTCAAGCCCGAGATGCCCGCCCGTGCCGGCACCGAGGCCGTCGGCGTCGTCGAGGCGCTCGGCGAGGGCGTCGAGGGCCTGGCCGTGGGCCAGCGCGTCGCCAGCGGCGGCACGTTCGGCGCGTGGGCCGAGCTCATCGTGGCCCCGGCCGCGGCGCTCGTCCCGGTGCCCGACGGCATGAGCGACGAGGCCGCCTCGCAGCTGGTCTCGATGCCCTTCAGCGCGATCGCGCTGCTCGACTTCCTCGAGGTCTCCGAGGGCGACTGGATCGTGCAGAACGCCGCCAACGGCGCCGTCGGTCGCCTCGTCGCCCAGCTCGCCAAGGCCCGCGGCGTGCACGTCCTCGGGCTCGTACGCCGCTCCGCGGGCGTCGCGGAGCTCCGCGAGGAGGGCATCGACCGCATCGTCGCCACCGACGACGACGGCTGGCGCGACCAGGCGAAGGCGATCGTCGGCGACGCCCCGGTGGTGGCGGGCGTCGACTCGGTCGGCGGCAGCGCCGCGGGCGACGTGGTGTCGCTGCTCGCTGAGGACGGCGTGCTCGTGGTCTTCGGGGCGATGGCCTCGCCCACCCTGGAGATCTCCTCGGGCGACGTGATCTTCAAGCAGGCCGTCATCAAGGGCTTCTGGGGCAGCAAGGTCTTCGGCGCGATGTCGGGCGAGAAGCGCGCCGCGCTCATGGGCGAGCTGGTCAGCGGCATCGCCTCGGGCGCGCTGACCCTGCCGGTCGAGAAGGTCTACTCCCTCGACGAGATCGCCGAGGCGGCGCGCGCCAACGGCGAGCCCGGGCGGCGCGGCAAGGTCCTGCTGCGCCCCTGAGCCAGGGCAACGGTGGCCGCGGTCAGCGGACCACGGCCACCGGGCACTCGGCGCGGTGCAGCACGGCCTGGCTGACCGAGCCGAGCATGAGGCCGCGGAAGTAGCCCAGCCCGCGCGATCCGACGACCAGCAGCGACGCGCCGGCAGAGGCGTCCACCAGGCACTTCTGGGGTGCCACGGCGACGACCTCGTGCTCGAGGCGTACGTCGGGGTGGTCGGTGCGGATCCCGGCGAGGCTCTCGGCCAGCAGCAGCTCGCGGTTCTCGGTCGACAGGTCGCGCGGCTGGGCGTTCCACACGTCGGTCGACGGCGCACGCACGTGCCACGCGTGCAGCGCGACGACCGTCTCGCCGGTCGCCTCCGCGCGGCGTACGGCGTAGTCGAGCGCGGCCATGCTCGTGGGCGAGCCGTCGATGCCGACCACGATCCGGCGTGCCCCGGGGTCGTGCGGCTCGCGCACCACGACGACGGGACAGCTCGCGTGGCGGGCGAGGTGGTGGCTCACCGAGCCGAGCAGCACCTCACCGGCGGCGCCGTGACCGCGACTGCCGACCACGAGCACCGAGGCGTCCTCGGCCGCGCGGAGCAGCTCGTCGACGACGTTGCCGGAGCGCTGCTCGCTGCTCGCGCTCCCCACCCCGGCATCTGCCAGGGTCTTCTCGGCCTGCTCGAGCAGCTCGCTGGAGTCCACCACCCAGGTGTCGGAGACCACGATCATCCCCGAGACGCCGCCCCACGTGGGCGGCAGCAGCTCGTTGACCGACAGCACGCGCACCGGCACGCCGGTGCGGACGGACTCCTCGGCGGCCCAGGTCAGCGCCAGGTGCGCGTCGTGCGAGCCGTCGTAGGCAACGAGGATGGGCAGGTGGGACCGTGTCGTCGTCATGGCTCAAGCCTTGCGCCGACCGGGCCGGACGGTCAGGGGCATTGGTCCCGGGCCGACGGGGCCCAGCGGCCCGCGTCAGTCGACCGCCATCTCGCCCAGCTCGGACCAGTCGTCCTGCTCGACGCTCTGGCTGACGATCCTCGGCGTCGCGGCGAGGTAGGGCGGGAGCTCGGCCTGCGCGGCCTTGAAGTGCTCCGACGAGACGTGGGCGCCGCCGGCGTCTCCGTCGCGGAACGCCTCCACCAACACGTACTCGTTCGGGTCGTCGAGGCTGCGCGACCAGTCGAACCACAGGCAGCCCTCCTCGGCGCGGGTCGCCTCGGTGAAGGCGCGCGAGATCTCCGGCCATGCGTCGGCGTGCTCGGGACGGACGGCGAACTTGGCGGTGATGAAGATCAAGGGAGCTCCTCGCAGGGACGTGTGACGGGTCGTCGTCCAACCTACTCACGCCCCGACGGGGGTGACCCGGGAGCGACCCGCGCCCCTAGCGTCGCGGACGGACGCGCCCCTGCGTCCCACCACACCTGGGGGACCCATGCCTGACGCCCGACGGACCAGCACGCCCGACCAGCGAGGTGGCGGCGACGAGCTGCACCAGGGCGTCAAGCGCGGCGAGCGGATGACGACCGCGACCGGTGTGCCGCTGGGCGACGGGCAGAACTCGCTCAAGGTCGGCGACCGCGGGCCGACGCTGCTCGAGGACTTTGCCTTCCGCGACAAGATGTTCCACTTCGACCACGAGCGCATCCCCGAGCGGGTCGTCCACGCGCGCGGCTACAGCGCGCACGCGACGCTCGAGTGCCTCGACGCGATCCCCGACCTGACCCGCGCCGCGCCGTTCCAGGCCAGGGGCAAGAAGACCGAGGCGTTCGTCCGGTTCTCCACCGTCGCGGGCAACCTCGGCTCCCCCGACCTCGCCCGCGACGTGCGCGGGTTCGCCGTGAAGATGTACACCGAGGACGGCAACTGGGACATCGTCGGCAACAACATCCCGGTCTTCTTCATCCAGGACGCGATGAAGTTCCCCGACCTCGTCCACGCGGTCAAGGAGGAGCAGGACCGCGGCTGGCCGCAGGCGGCCTCGGCCCACGACACGTTCTGGGACTTCGTGTCCCTGATGCCCGAGTCGACCCACATGCTGCTGTGGGCGATGAGCGACCGCGCGATCCCGCGCTCGTTCCGCTTCATGGAGGGCTTCGGCGTCCACACCTACCGCTTCGTCACCGCCGACGGGGACAGCACCTTCGTGAAGTTCCACTGGAAGCCGCGCCAGGGCCTGCAGTCGGTCGTGTGGAACGAGGCGCTCAAGATCAACGGCGCCGACCCCGACTTCCACCGCCGCGACCTCTACGCCGCCATCGACAGCGGCGACCTCCCCCAGTGGGACCTCGGCGTCCAGGTCTTCGACGAGGCCTTCGCCGACGAGTTCGACTTCGACGTGCTCGACGCGACCAAGCTCATCCCGGAGGAGGTGCTGCCGGTGCGGGTCATCGCCCGGCTCACCCTCGACCGGGTCGTCGACAACATGTTCGCGGAGAACGAGCAGGTGGCCTTCGGCACCCACAACGTGATCCCCGGCATCGACTTCAGCAACGACCCGCTGCTGCAGGGACGCAACTTCTCCTACCTCGACACCCAGCTCAAGCGGCTCGGCAGCACCAACTTCACCCAGCTCCCCGTCAACGCTCCGCGCTGCCCGGTGGCGCACTTCCAGCGCGACGGGCACATGCAGACCTCGCTGCAGGAGGGCCGCGGCAACTACGAGCCCAGCTCGCTGACCGGCGACGACCGCGGACCGCGGGCCGACGTGGTGCACGGCTACCAGAGCGTCGTGCGCGACGAGGCCGGCCCGACGCGGCGACTGCGGGCGGAGTCGTTCGCCGACCACTACAGCCAGGCGCGCCAGTTCTTCCTCAGCCAGACCGAGGTCGAGCAGGGCCACATCGTCGACGCTTTCTCCTTCGAGCTCGCCAAGGTCGAGGACCCGAAGATCCGGACCCGGATGCTGGGCAACCTCCGCAACGTCGACGACGACCTCGCCCAGGCCGTGGCCGACAAGCTCGCCATGCCGCTGCCCGACGCCGCGGAGGCCGCGGTGCCCACCCGCACCGACCTGCCGGAGTCCCCGGCGCTGAGCATCCTGCTCAACGGCCCCGAGTCGTTCGCGGGACGCAAGCTCGGCGTGCTGGTGACCAGCGGCAGCGACAAGGCCGTCGTCCGCGCGGTGGCCGCCGCGTTCGAGGGCGTCGGCGCGGTCGTGGAGTACGTCGCCCCGGCGATCGGCCCGGTCAAGCTCAAGGGCGGCGGGACCATCACCCCCGACCACGCGATCGACGGCGGCCCCTCGGTGCTCTTCGACGCCGTGGCGCTCCTGCCGTCGGCGGACGGCGCCACCGACCTCGCCGGTCGCGCGAGCGCCCGTGACTTCGTCGCCGACGCGTTCGCCCACCACAAGCTGGTCGGGGTAGGTGCGCACGCCGAGGCGCTGCTGGCGGCGGCCGGCGTCGAGCCCGACGACGGCTTCCTCGACCTGGCCTCGGCCGACGACGCCGACGTCTTCGCCACCCGCTGCGGCTCGCTGCGCCACTGGGAGCGGGACGTGCGTGCCTGACCGCGGGCCGGTGCTGCTCGGCGAGGTCACCGACGACGAGCACGACGAGCTGGCCGACCTCGTCGACCGCGCCCGCGACGCCGTCGACGACGTGCCCGCCGCGCTGGAGCTCGCCGGGGTCGTCGGCACCCAGCTGCCGGTGCCGGGCGCGGGCCGCACGGTGCACCTGTGGTCGGCGCTCGCCAGCGTGGCGGCCATCGACCTGACCCTCGCCCGCGTGCTCGAGCCGCACCTCGACGCCCTCGCCATCCTCGACCAGGCCGGCGAGCCGGCACCGTCGGGCACGTGGGGCGTGTACGCCGCCGAGGGTCCGGGCGAGCCGTTGCGCGCGCGGCCCAGCGGGTCGGCGTACGTCCTGGACGGGCGCAAGCACTGGTGCTCGCTCGCCGGCGTGCTGGACCACGCGCTGGTCAGCGCGTGGGTGGGTGACGAGCGCCAGCTCTTCGCGGTCGACCTGACACAGCCGGGCGCCACGGCCGTGCCGGGCACGTGGGTGGGGCGCGGCCTCACCGCCGTCGACTCCGGCCCGGTGGACCTCGACGGCGCGACGGCGCGCGCGGTCGGCGCCCCGGGGTGGTACCTCGAGCGGCCCGGCTTCGCCTGGGGCGGCATCGGGGTGGCCGCGGTCTGGCTCGGCGGAGCCGTCGGCGTCGCGCGCCGGATGCTGGCCGCCGCCGACGCGCGGCTGCCCGACCAGGTCGCGACGATGCACCTCGGCGCCGTCGACGCAGCGCTGCACGCCGCCCGCTGTGTGCTCGAGCAGGCTGCGCGCGCCGTCGACGACGGTGACCTCGGCGGCGGGAACGGCTGGCGCGCCGCGCTCCGTGTGCGCGAGGTCGTCGCGAACGCCGCCGAGGACGTGCTGCGGCGCGCGGCGCACGGGCTGGGCCCGGGACCGCTGGCGACCGACGAGGACCACGCCCGCCGCGTCGCTGACCTCGAGCTCTACCTGCGCCAGTGGCACGCCGAGCGCGACCAGGCCGCGCTGGGCGCCGAGCTCCTGCGCGCGGGGGCCACCGGGTGGTGAACGAGCCCCCCTTCCGCCACGACCGGGCGGGCACGCCTGCCGCGTCCTGGACACCAGCGATCGAGGCGCTGCCCGTCATGGGGCTGCCGTCCGATCGTCGCCGCCTCGTCGTGGTCGGCGCGCACCCCGACGACGAGACCCTGGGCGCGGGCGGGCTCGTCCACGCCGCCGCACGCGCCGGCTGGGACGTCGAGGTCGTCTCGGTGACCGCGGGCGAGGGATCCCACCCGCACTCCCCCACGCACCCGCCCGCCGAGCTGGCCGGCGTACGCCGCCGCGAGCTGCGCGAGGCCGCCGCGGTCCTCGCCCCCGCCGCGCGGGTGCGGTGCCTCGACCTGCCGGACGGCGAGGTGGCGGCCCACGGAGCGGAGGTCGTCGCCGCACTGGTCGAGGCAGTCGGGACCGACGGTGACGACGTCGTGCTCTGCGCACCGTGGCGCGGCGACGGCCACCCCGACCACGAGGCCGTCGGCCGCGCCGCGGCGGTGGCCGCCGGGCGCACCGACGCGCTGCTCGTGGAGTACGCCGTCTGGATGTGGCACTGGGCCGGGCACACCGACGTCCCGTGGGACCGCGCGCGCCGGCTCGTGCTCGACGACGCCGGGCAGGCGGCCAAGCGCGACGCCGTGGCCGCCCACGCCAGCCAGGTGCGTCCGCTGTCGCCGCGGCCCGGTGACGAGGTGTTGCTCGGCGCCGACCTGCTGGCCCACTTCGACCGCCCCGACGAGGTCCTCCTGCTCCTCGACGACCCGGTCGACGACGACGCCCTCGACCAGGTGCACGTCGAGCGCCCCGACCCGTGGCAGGTCGACTCCCCCTACGAGCGCCGCAAGCGGGCAGTGACCCTCGCCAGCCTGCCGCGCGAGCACTACCGCAGCGGCCTGGAGGTGGGCTGCTCCGTGGGCGCGCTGGCCGTCGACCTCGCGGGCCGCTGCGACAGCCTCCTCGCCGTCGACGCCAGCCCTGCGGCGATCGACCTCGCCCGTCGGCGTACGAGCGGGGTCGAGCACCTCGCAGTACGTCGCGCGCGGGTGCCCGAGGAGTGGCCCGAGGGTCGCTTCGACCTGGTCTCGATCTCCGAGGTCGGCTACTTCCTCAGCCCACGCCGGCTCGCCGAGGTGGTCCGGCTCGCCACGGCAGCGCTGGCCGACGACGGTCACCTGCTGCTGTGCCACTGGCGGCACCAGCCGGTCGGCTGGCCGCTCGCCGGTCCGGCCGTCCACGACGCGTTCCTCGCCACGGGCGCGCCGGTCCTGGTCGAGCACCAGGAGCCCGACTTCCTCCTGCACGTGCTGGGCCGGCCCACGTGAGCGCGCCGGCAGCGGTGGTGGTCGTCGTGCCCGCCCGCGACGAGGAGCAGCTGGTCGGCGCGTGCCTGGACGCGGTGGCGCACGCCGCCCGCGCGCTCCGCGCCGCGCACCCCGAGGTGCGGACCCACGTCGTCGTGGTGCTCGACGTGTGCGGCGACGACACCGCAGCGGTGGTGGACCGTCGCCCCGGCGTGCAGGTGGTCACGAGCACCGCGGGCAACGTCGGCGAGGCCCGGGCCCTCGGCGTCGAGGCGGCCTCGGCGTGGGCCTCGGCCGCCGGCGGAGGTCGGGTGTGGATCGCCAGCACGGACGCCGACAGCGAGGTCCCCGCCCACTGGCTGCTCGCCCAGTGGCGGCTCGCGGCCCAAGGGCACCACCTCGTCGTGGGCACGGTCACCCCGCGGTCGTCGGACCTGCCGCCGCACGTCCTCGCGGCCTGGCACGCCCGGCACAGCAGCGCCGACGGGCACGAGCACGTGCACGGGGCCAACCTCGGCTTCTCGCTCGAGGCCTACTGCTCCGTGGGCGGCTTCGCCCCGCTCCCGGCCCACGAGGACGTCGAGCTGGTCGAGTCGATGCGACGCGCCGGCCTCTCGCACGTGGCGACCGGCGCCATCGACGTGACGACGTCTGGTCGCCGGGTCGGGCGGACGCCGGTCGGCTTCGCTGCCTACCTCGATGAGCTCGGCGCCTGACACCGCCGTCTAGGCTGACGCCGATCGCCATGGCCGCCACCCACAGCAACCCCGACGCCCGCTCCCGCCGCCTGCTGCTGGTCGTCGACGCCCCCTCGCTGCTGCACCGCAACCACCACGCGCGTGCCCACACCGGGCTGCGCGACCGCCAGGGCCGCCCGATCTGGGCGCTGCAGGGGATGCTGCGCCAGATCCTGGAGTCGATCGACACCATGGCGCCCGACGCGGTCGTCTTCGGCCTCGACGACCGCACCGGCTCGGTGCGCCGCGACGCCTACCCCGACTACAAGGCCGGCCGTGCGCAGAAGGACCCCGAGCTCGTCGACCAGCTCGACCGCGCCGGCGCCCTGCTCGACGCCCTCGGCCTCGCGACCGTCACCCCGGCCGGGCTCGAGGCCGACGACGTCAACGCCTCCGGTGCGGTCTGGGCCGAGCGCAACGGCTGGAGCTGCGTCATCATCACCTCCGACCGCGACGCCTTCGCCCACATCAGCGCGCACACCCAGGTGCTGCGGCTCATCGACGGCGGCATCCACGGCTCGCCGATGCTCAACCCGGCGCGACTGTTCAACATGTACGGCGTCCGCCCCGCCAACTACCTCGCCTTCGCCGCTCTGCGCGGCGACTCCAGCGACAACCTGCCCGGCGTGCTCGGCATCGGCGAGAAGACCGCGGCGATCCTGCTCGACGTGGCCGGCTCGATGGACGCCGCGTGGGCCGACATCGACCACAACGGTGGCCGGGCGCTGCTGGAGGCGCTCGACGACTGGGCCGCCGAGACCGGTGGGCGCCGCGTCGGCGCGACCGTCGTACGCCGCCTGCAGGCCGAGGGCGCGCGCGAGCGCTACGACTTCAACGTGCGGATGATGTCGGGGCGCGACGACCTCGACCTCGGTCTCACCCCCGACGTGCCCGGGTCGCGCGGCCTGCTGCCCCTCGACCTCGACCGGGTGACCCGGGTGGTGGGCTTCCTCGACAACGACTTCACCACCGACTTCGCGGTCCGGGTGCTCACCGCGCGCCCCGCGTCGGCCTGAGACCTATCCCCCGAATGGGGCTTGCTGCCCCCATCGGGCGGTGCGACGTTGCTGGCATGACCAGAGCCCGTCGCCCCGTCCTCGCCCTCGTCGCCTCGGTCCTCGCGCTCGCCGCGGCGCTGGCGCCCACGTCTGGCGTCGAGGCGGGCCCGCCCGCAGCGTCGTCCACGTCGGCGCCGGCCCGGACGGCGACGGTCATGACGCGCAACCTCTACCTGGGCGCCGACCTCGGCCCGGTCCTGACCGCGCTCGCGAGCGGCAACACCACCGCCATCGTCCTCGCGGCGACCCGGACCTGGGCCGCGGTGCAGGCGACCCGGCCGGCCGAGCGGATGGGTGCGATCGCCGACGAGATCGTCGCCGCGGACCCCGCCGCGGTGGGCCTGCAGGAGGTGACGGAGTGGACGACCTGGACCTACGACCCGGCCACCGGCGCGGTGAGCAACCCCGTCGTCGCCTACGACTTCCTCGCGCTGCTGCTCGACGCGCTGGAGGCGCGCGACGCCGACTACCGCGAGGTCGCCGGCGCGACGGCGCACAACTTCACCTCGCCGCCGATCCCGGTCCTGGCCAGCCCGACCGCGACCGTCCCGACCCGGGCCGTACGCCTGGCGGACCGCGACGTCGTCCTGGTCCGCGACGACGTGCGGGTCGACGCGGCGCAGACCGGCACGTACTCCGCGATCGTGCGGTTCCCCTACGGCACCACCACCCTCCCGGTCGCGCGCGGCTGGGGCTCGGCGGACCTGCGGGTCGGCAAGGCGCGGCTGCGCTTCGTCAACTCCCACCTCGAGGCCTTCGGCATCCCGGGCCAGGACGCCGAGCAGGTGCGTGTCGCGCAGGTCGGTGAGCTGCTCGCGGCACAGGCCGCGATCGCGACGCGTGACGGTGAGCTGCCGATGGTCTACGCCGGTGACTACAACTCCGACGCCCCCGACGCGGCGGCGTACGCCCGGCTGCTGGCCGGCGTCGGCGCCGACGCCTGGCCGCGGACCCACCCCGGCGACCCGGGCTTCACCTGCTGCCTCGGCGCGACCCTGACCGACCCGGACAACCCGCTCACCTCGCGCATCGACCTGGTGCTGCACAGCAGCGACGTCAAGGCCGCGCGCGCGACGATCGTCGGCGACGACCCGGCGGAGATGACCGCCTCCGGCCTGTGGCCCTCCGACCACGCGGGGGTCGTGGCCCGCCTGGTGGTGCCGGCGCGCAGATAGGTACACGCGGCCGGGGCCGGACCTTCAGCCGCTGCTGCCCCCGGCCGTGATCGCCGGGAGGATCGCTGCGGTCATGATCGCGGTGTTCATCGCAGCGACCGCCTTGGCGACGGCCTCCCCGGCGGGGATCTCGGTCGACACCTCCTCGATCCGGCGCTTGAGGTCGCGGCGCCCCAGGGTGCCCTTCTCGTCCGCCAGGACCTTCGCAGCGACGCCGAGGCCCTGGAGGATCGCGAGCAGGGTGGCGTCCTCGGTGCGCGGGGTGCCGCCCGAGAGCACGGTCCGCAGCTGCTCGCGGAGGCGTCGCTCGGGCTCGGGGTCACGCACGGGATACCTGGCGGGGACCAGGCCGAGCGCCCGCTTCTCCTCGACCTCGACCACCCCGCGCGCGGCGAGCGCGGTGGCGACCTGCTGCTCGACGGCGAGCTTGCGGTCGGTCACCAGCGACGACAGCCTCTTGCCGTCGCGCTCCTGCAGCCGGCTCATCGCCGCGTCCAGCGCCGGGTGACCGACAGGCCCCGCCTGCAGGACCGACATCCGCGGGTCCTTGTGGTCGCTGAGCGTGATGCGCCCCGCGAGGACGAGGTCGGTGATCACGGCCGCGGCGAGCCCGTAACCACGCTGCGCGGTCGCGCTCTCGGGCTTGCCGTCGTCACGGCGCATCAGCAGGAAGAGCTCCTCCACGATCAGCATGCGACCAGCCTAGGCAGCGTCCTCGTGCGTGGCATCCCGCGACTGGTGGAGGTCCACCCGCATCATCCGGGCGGCGAGGTCCACCGCGGGACCGAGCAGGAAGATCACCGTGAGGGTGCCGACCCCGACCGTGGCGCCCATCAGCCAGCCACCGATCGCACCGCCGCCCTGGACGAGGCTGTAGCTCCACCGGAACGCGATCGGCGGGTCCCACGCCAGCGCGGCGGCCTCGGCCGGGCCCGCGCCGGTGTGGCTGCCGAGGTAGAGCGCGATGCCGACCGCGAGCACGGGGAAGGCCGCGATGAGCAGCACGGCGCGCCAGAGGAGGTCGTCGGGCGTCTCGAGCAGGTCGAGCACCACCGACACTGTGACCCCGACCAGCACCACCTGCACCACCGTCCCGACGCCCGGGTAGACCTTGCGCAGCGCCGCCATCGCGACGAGCACCACCCCCACCACGAGGTTGACGACCCAGAAGCTGACGTCGGTGGTGAGCGAGAGACCGTTGACGAAGGTCGAGTAGCCGTCGGAGCCGAGGTCGGCCGTCAGCAGGAGCGCCACACCGGTGCCCAGCACGACGCAGCCGAGCAGGAGCATCGCCGTACGGCGCGGGCTGGGCATCACGGGCGCCAGCATGTCAGGCCACGCTGCTGACCGACGGCGACTGTCGGTGGCGACGACTAGAATCAAACTCATGATCGACACTCTGGCAGGGCCCAGAGCAGAGGCTGGGGCAGCCGCCCTCAGCCCGGCCGCCCTGCTCGCACTCCTTCGTGAGCGCAAGGCCGTCGAGGACCGCGCGGCGGCCGACCAGCTCGACCTCGCCGCCCGGTGGGCCGACCTCCACCCGCCCGAGTCCATCCACTCCGCAGCCGCGTTCACCGTCCCCGGCTCGGAGCACGAGGAGCCAATCGCCGGCGACGGCTGCCCGCTGGTCGCGGAGTTCTGCATCGCCGAGCTCGGCGGCGTCCTCGGGATCTCCACGACGTCGGCGAAGAAGCTCATCGGCCACGCCCTCGAGCTGCGCCACCGACTCCCGCGGTTGTGGGCGCAGGTGCAGTCCGGACGGGTGCCGGCCTGGCGGGCGCGCTCGGTGGCGGAGGCGACGATCCACGCCGCTCCGGCACTGACCCGCGAGGCCGCGGCGTTCGTCGACGCCCAGGTCGCGGCCGTCGCGGGGAAGATCGGCCCCGCGCAGCTCGACCGCCTCGTCGCCGAGTCGATCAAGCGGTTCGACCTCGCCGCCGCCGACCCCGCTTCGGACCCGGAGGACGGCTACCTGTCGGTCGACCCACGGCACGTGACGATCCACGACCAGGACGTGCACTTCGCCGGCACCATGCGGATCGAGGCCGAGCTCGATCTGGCCGACGCCCTCGACCTCGACCGCGCGCTGGCGCACGGAGCCGCGGTCCAGAAGGCCCTCGGGTCCACCGACTCCCTCGACGCCAGGCGCGCTGCCGCCCTCGGGGACCTCGCCAGGACGCAGACCGTGCTCGACCTGTTCTCCCAGGGACCCACGGGCGCCACGGCAGAGGACGGCCTTCCCGCGGCTCGCGAGGTCGTGCTTCACGCCCACTTCGACGCGAGCGTCCGGGACGGGCAGACCGTGTTTGGTCCCACCGGCCGTCTCGAGGAGCGCCAGCGACTGCTGCTCTTGGACCAGGTTCGCTCGTGGTGTGCCGACTCGCGCACGAAGATCACGATCAAGCCGGTCATCGACCTCAACACCGAGCTCTCGACGCCGGCGTACGCCGTGCCTGACCGGATCCGCGAGCAGGTTGTTCTCCGAGACGGGACGTGCGTGTTCCCGTGGTGCACCCGACCGGCCAGGGGAGGCGACATCGACCATGTCGTCGAGTTCGACCACGACGCCGCAGCCGAGAGCCGCGAACAGCCCGGGCCGACCGCCACCTCGAATCTCGCAGCCCTGTGCCGCTCCCACCACCGGCTCAAGACCCACTCCGCCTGGCGCTACGAGATGGTCGAGCTCGGGGTGTTCGTGTGGACCAGCCCCCACGGCCACCACTACCGCCGCGACCGGCACGGCACCGCCGCGCTCGACCCGCCCGACCCGGGTCCGCCGCGGATCCCACGCCAGCGCCGACCATGACCCCGCCCCACACCCCGCCAGCCCCCAGCCGGCGGGGCCACAGGCGCGTCTGAGGGCGCCGGCCGAGCGCCAGCCGCGTCTACCCTGCGGGAATGACTGCGACCGCGCTCCTCCGCTACGAACGCGTCCTCGCCCACACGGAGAATGACGCCTCGGAAAAGACCCTCAGCCCGGGCGCACGCAGGTGAACATGACCGTGCGGATGCGCCTCTCGGCGAGGTTGGTCACCTGGTTGACCGCCATCTGACCGAAGCGCTCACCGAGGAACGCCCCGAAGCTGACCGGCGGAGGACCGTCGCGCTCGACCCGGGCGCGCACCTCGCGGAACCAGGCGAGGCTCTCGTCCGAGGAGTCGACCTCCGCGACCACCTCGAAGCCCGCTGCGGCGAGCAGGTCGCGCATCTCGGGAGGGGTGGCCAGGAAGCTCGTCGAGGCGTCGTCGGCCCAGGGCACGGGATACCGGACGTCGCCGCCCTCGCCCTGCAGCACGTCGTACGCGACGAACCGTCCGCCGGGCCGGAGCACCCGCAGCGCCTCGGCGTAGAGCGCGGGCTTGTCACTGATGTTCATCGCCACGTGCACGGTGAACGCCGCGTCGAAGGCTGCATCCTGGAGGCCCGTGGCCGTGGCGTCCCCGACGCGGAAGTGCGTGCGGTCGCCGAGGCCGGTCCACTCGGAGAGTGCCGTCGCGACCTCGACGAAGTCCGGCGTGAGGTCCACACCGGTGACCGTGCACCCCGTCAGCTCGGCGAGCGTCCGCGCGGGACCCCCGAGCCCGCTGCCGAGGTCGAGCACGTGGGAGTCGGGCGAGAGGCGGAGCGCCTCGGCGATCTCCGTCGTCGCGGCACGGCCACGGATGTGGAACTCGTCGACGGAGGCGAGGTCGGCCGGGCGGAGGGAGTCCCGGTCCACCCCGGCCCCGGTCAGGGCGGCGTCGATCGCCGCCACCAGCTGCCCCGGGCCCCTGTAGAAGTCGACGACGTCGTCCATGGCGACATCGTGGCACCGGACGGCGGCGCCGTCGACGAAACGGACGGGTCGGCTGACGTTCACCCGACGTCCACCTGCCGGCCGGCTGCCCGGCGCACCGGATGAGCAGAGTCGGGACGTCCGCCACCCCGCCTACTCGGAAAGTCCCCCGATGACTCCTCGCCCGAGCCTCCCCCTGCTGCCGATGTCCGGCCGCACCCACGGCAACCGCAGCGCGGTCACCTGCCACCTGCGCTGCGGCGACGCCTGCTCGACCGCTGCGCCCAACACGACCGACACCACCTACTTCCGTGACGTCGCCGCCACGGCGCTGAGCCGCCGCTCCGTCGTCGGCACCGGCCTGAGCGTCGCCGCCCTGACCGCCGTGACCAGCCTCCCCGCGGCTGCCGGCCCCGCCGCACCGCTGCCCGCGCGCGCCGCAGGGCGTCCGCAGCCCCTGCCCTTCTCCCCCATCGCGCCGGTCGCGACCGCCGTCGACGACGTCACGGTCCCCGGCGGCTACCGCTGGGACCCGATCCTGCGCTGGGGCGACCCGATCCTGGCGGGCGCGCCCGCCTTCGACCCCGCGAACCAGACGCCCGAGGCCCAGGCCGGCCAGTTCGGCTACAACAACGACTACCTCGACATCATCGAGACCAACCGCGCCGGCACCCGCGCGCTGCTCGTGTGCAACCACGAGTACACCAACGAGAACATCATGTTCCCGCCCGGCACCGACCCGACCACGCTCATCCGCACCGTCTGGGCCGCCCACGGCCTGTCGGTCGTCGAGCTCGAGCGACGTCGCCGCGGCGACGTGTGGACGTACGTCCCCGGCGCGCGACTCAACCGCCGCATCACCCTCGACACCCCGTTCGCCGTCGACGGCCCGGCCGCCGGCTCCGACCTGCTGAAGACCGCGGAGGACCCGACCGGGCGCAGCGTGCGCGGCACCATGAACAACTGCTCCGGCGGCACCACGCCGTGGGGCACCGTCCTGTCGGGCGAGGAGAACTTCAACCAGTACTTCCGCGCCACCGGCACCGCCGCGGAGGAGAAGCGCTACGGCCTCTCTCCCACCCAGGACTCGCGCAACTGGCGCTCGGTCGACCCGCGCTGGGACGCCACCACCGCCGATTTCCGCAACGAGCCCAACCGCTTCGGCTGGGTCGTCGAGATCGACCCCACCGACCCGACCTCCACCCCGGTCAAGCACACCGCGATGGGCCGCTTCAAGCACGAGGGCGCCAACGTCATCGTGAACCGCGACGGCCACGTCGTGGCCTACATGGGCGACGACGAGCGCTTCGACTACCTCTACCGCTTCGTCTCGCGTGACACCTTCCGTCCGGGCAGCAGCGCGAAGGCGCGTGCGCACAACCTGCGCCTGCTCAGCGCGGGCGACCTCTCGGTCGCGCGGTTCACCGGCGACGGCCTCGAGGACGGCGTCAGCGACGGCACCGGCGAGTGGATCCCGCTGACGAAGGACGGCGCGTCGATGGTGCCCGGCTTCAGCATCGAGGAGGTCCTGGTCCACACCCGCCTGGCCGCCGACGCGGTGCAGCCCACCAAGATGGACCGCCCCGAGGACGTGCAGCCCAGCCTCCACAACGGCCGCATCTACGTCGCGTGCACCAACAACACCGACCGCGGCAAGGTCGGCAAGGAGGGCCCGACCGAGCCCAACCCGCGCGCGGCCAACAAGGACGGCCACGTCGTCGAGATCACCCCGACCGGCGGTGACCACACCTCCGGCACGTTCGCCTGGGACCTGTTCCTCATCTGCGGCGACGCCGCCTCGGCCGGCACCTACTTCGGCGGCTGGACCGGCCCGGTCTCGCCGATCTCGTGCCCCGACAACGTCGCCTTCGACAGCGAGGGCAACCTGTGGATCTCGACCGACGGCCAGCCGAGCGCGATCAAGCTCAGCGACGGCCTGTTCAAGGTGCCGGTGGAGGGCCCCGAGCGCGGGCACGTGCAGCAGTTCCTCGCGGTCCCCGCGGGCGCGGAGACCTGCGGACCGGTCGTCCACGACCGTGACGGCTCGGTCTTCGTCGCCGTCCAGCACCCCGGCGAGGACGGCTCCTGGACGGCACCCCAGTCGCGCTTCCCCGACTTCGTGCCCGCGGGCTCCACGGCGCCGGCCGGCTCGTTCGCCGGTCCGCGCCCCACGGTCGTGCAGGTCACGCGCGCCTGAGGCAGCCCGCCCCGCCGACCCACCTGCGGGTGTAGACCCGCAGGTGGGTCGTGTAGGTATATGGACCGGCTCCGGGCCAGACCCGGGGCCTCCTCGGAATCTCGGCACACTCGGAAAGCGATCCCCCATGACCTCGCAGCACACCCCCTCGCGCCGCACCGTCGTCACCGGCGCCGCCGCCCTCACCGCCGCCGGCTTCGTCGCCACCGCAGCACCGGCGTCCGCACGCCCCGGCGCGCTCCGGACCCGCGTGACGGTGCTCGGCACGACCGACCTCCACGGCAACGTCCTCAACTGGGACTACTTCAAGAACCTCGAGTTCGACAACAGCAAACACGACGACATCGGCATCGCCAAGGCCGCGACCCTGATCAAGGCGGTCCGCGAGCAGCTCGGCACCCAGCCCGTGCTCACCCTCGACGCCGGCGACACCATCCAGGGCACCCCGCTGGCCTACTACTACGCGCGCATCGACCCGATCACCGGCGGCAGCACGCACCCGATGGCCAACGCGATGAACCTCGTCGGCTACGACGCGGCCGCGCTGGGCAACCACGAGTTCAACTACGGCATCGACACCCTGCGCACCTTCGAGTCGCAGCTCGACTTCCCGCTGCTCGGCGCCAACGCGGTCGACCCCGCCACCGGCCGCCCGGTCTTCCCGCCCTACGTGATCAAGCGCTTCAAGGTGCACGGCGCCCCCGACCTCACCGTCGGCGTGCTGGGCCTGACCAACCCCGGCATCGCGATCTGGGACAAGGCCAACGTCGAGGGCCGCATGGAGTTCCCCGGCCTGGTCGAGCAGGCCTCGAAGTTCGTGCCCGAGCTCAAGCGCCGCGGCTGCGACGTCGTGGTGATCAGCGCCCACAGCGGCGCCGACACCTCCTCGTCGTACGGCGACGCCCTGCCGTGGCCGGAGAACGCAGCCTCGCTGGTGGCCGAGCAGGTCCCCGACGTCGACGCGATCCTCGTCGGGCACGCCCACAAGGACATCCCCGCCCGCTACGTCACCAACGCCGAGACCGGTCATGAGGTCCTGCTGACCGAGCCGGCCTACTGGGGCATGCGGGTCGCGGTGATGGACCTCGACGTCGAGCTCGACCGCGGTCGCTGGCGGGTCACGAGGTCCAAGGGCCAGCTGCTCAACTCCAACACCGTGTCCGGCGACCCCGCCGTGCTCGCTGCGGTGCGCGAGCAGCACGACACCGTCGTGGCCTACGTCAACTCCGTCATCGGCACCTCCACGACCGCGCTGTCCGCCGACCGTGCGGTGGTCGAGGACGTACCGATCATCGACTTCGTGCAGTACGTCCAGGCCGGCGCGGTCAAGGCCGCGCTCTCCGGTGCCGACGCCTCGTTGCCGGTCCTCTCCATCGCCGCGCCCTTCAACCGCGGGGCGTCCTTCCCCGCCGGGGAGGTCACCGTCCGCGACGTGGCCGGGCTCTACATCTACGACAACACGCTGCTCGGCGTGAAGGTCACCGGCGCCCAGGTCAAGGACTACCTGGAGTACTCCGCGCGCTACTTCCAGCAGGTCTCGGGCACCGGCCCGTTCACCGTGGAGCAGGTCACCCGCGCGGTGACCCCGACCGCCCCCAACGGCACGCCGGACTACAACTTCGACACGGTCGCCGGGCTGGACGCGCCGCTGACCTACGAGATCGACATCTCCCAGCCGGTGGGCTCACGCATCGTGGGCCTCGCCTACGACGGCGTGCCCGTCGCACCCGGCCAGGAGTTCGCGATGGCGGTCAACAACTACCGCCAGTCGGGCGGCGGCGGGTTCCCCCACGTGAGCACCGCTCCCGTCGTCTACAACCGGCAGGACGAGATCCGCCAGCTCATCATCGACTGGGTGACCGCCCACGGCGTGATCGACCCCGCCGCGTTCGCCTCGGTGGACTGGCGACTGGTGTCGGGCGGACAGCCCGTCCAGATCAGCTGACGCGGGCGCCCGGGGGCCGCTGCGTCAGACGTTGCCGTCGACGTAGCGGCCGTCGGGGGTCACCGGGTCGTCGACGTTGATCGCCGCGACCGCCTCGGTCAGCTCCGCCTCCGCGAGGGGGCGGCGGTGGTCGAGGTGGACGCCGGCGATCATGCACCGCACCGAGCCGCCGGCCAGCTCGATGGTGGGGATGTCGACCGCGACGATCTCGCACGACTCCTCGATCGCGGCCACCTGGTCGGGGCGCAGCGAGCGCCGGGCCCGGGCCGACATGGCCATCACGTAGCGGCGCTTGCCGTCCGACGTACGCCCGCACAGCTCGACGGCGTTGCCGGCGAACTCGCGGATCTGCTCCTCGGTCAGCTCCACGACCGTGCGGCCGGTGACCTCGAGGCGCTCTCGCACCTGCTGGCGGCGGTGCTCGTCGGGGATCATCTCGAGCGCGAAGAGGGCCACGTGCGTGCCCACGCAGGCGATCACGTTGGTGTGGTACACCGGCACGCCGTCGGAGTCGACGGCGTCGAAGGCCATCGGCTCGTAGTTGAAGTCGGTGCAGAAGCGCTCGAGGACGGCGACGTCGGCGCGGTGGCTGCGCGCGGTGTAGGCGACGCGCGAGACGTGGTCGAGCACCATCGCGCCGGTGCCCTCGAGGAAGATGCCGTCGGGCTCGAGCCCGGAGTAGTCCACGATCGCCTGCACGCGGTACTCCGACTTCAGCATCTCCAGCACGTCGGTGCGCCGCTCGTGGCGGCGGTTGGAGGCATACATCGGGTAGACCGCGACGGTGCCGCCGGCGTGGGTCGAGAGCCAGTTGTTGGGGAAGACGCTGTCGGGGCGGGTGTGGTCGTCGTCGTCGAAGACGTGCACCCTCACCCCCACCTCGCGCAGCGCCGTGGCGAGGGCGTCCATCTCCTGCAGCGCCTTCTCCGACGTCGTGAAGTCGGTCTGGCCCTCCGGCGCCTCGGCCTGGAAGGCGTTGTCCGCGGCCGTCGCCGGGTTGGGGACGAAGCTGGTCGCGCGGACGAGGATGACAGCGGAAGGGGCCTGGGCGCTCACGGGAGGAATGTAGGGCACACGGCCGCGGCCATCACATCGGCCACCTCGCCCGGGTCGCGGCCCGCCGCGGACTCGTAGCAGGTCAGCTCGGTGACCACCCAGCCCGGCACGTCGGCGGGCTGCCACAGCCCGCAAGGGACGACGCCGTTGGCCTCGGTCCAGGCCACGACCCGCTCGTTGACCTCGTCGGCGGTGCCGGGCGCGTAGGCGAGGAAGGTCGCGATGTGCGGCTCCTCGGGAAACGTCGCGAAGCCGCGCGCACGCAGCGCGGCGGCGAGCTCGATCGCCCAGGCACGGTAGTCGCCGAAGCGGCCCAGGTCCTGGTGCAGGCCCACCAGGCCGCCGATCGCGGCGGCGGTCAGGGAGAAGAGCGTCCCGCCCATCCGCGCACGCCACGCCCGCAGCTCGCCGGCGAGGTCCTCGGGGCACACGACGAGCGCTCCGCTGGTGGCGCCGAGGCCCTTGTAGAGCGAGACGTACATCGAGTCGAAGAGGTCGCCCGCCTCGGCCAGGCTCCGGCCCCAGTGCGGCACGGACTCCCAGATGCGGGCACCGTCGGCGTGCAGCGGCACGCCGCGCTGGCGGGCGGCGGTCGACAGCTCGACCAGCTCGTCCCACGTCGGGAGCAGGCACCCGGCGTCGCGCAGCGGCAGCTCGACCATCGCCGCCCCGAGCCGGCCGCCGACCTTCTCGAGCGCGGCGGCAGTGGGCGTCTCGCGACCGGTGGTGAGCCACTCGAGCTCGAGGCCGAGCACCCGGCGGGGCCCGTCCTGCTCTTGGTGCAGCAGGTGCGACAGGTCGGGCAGGGCCACCCGGCGCGAGCCGGAGCGGTCGCACCACGCCCGCAGGGTGGCCTGTTGGGCCATCACCCCGCTGGGGAACATGACGGCCGCGGGCTTGCCGAGCAGCTCGGCGACCTCGGCCTCGAGCTGCGCGACCGCGCCGCGCTCGCCGTAGCGGTCCCACGCGACGTCGTGCTCCTCGGCGAAGTCGGCGAGCTCGCGCAGGACGGCCGCGGGCGTCGAGGGCGGGCGCCAGAAGATGGCCTCCGCCGTCGCCGAGGCGGCGCGGAACCGGTCGTGCAGCGCGCTCACGTCAGCACCCGGCTCAGGCCTCGCGCTTGAACCAGTACGTCGTCTCGACGCCCGGGATCACCTGCACGAGCTCCCAGCCGTTGACGCCGAGGCTGGTCAGCAGGTCCTCCCACGACTCGGTCCCGGCGACGAGCGCCTCGGGGTCGGCGTTGTAGCCGCCGACCTCCACGTTGCCCTGGTCGTCGACAGTGATCTCGAGGTGCGCCCATGAAGCCATGCGGTGATCCTGCCACGAGATGCCACTCAGCCGCCGAGCGGCCACTGCGCCACCACGTGGCACCGCCCCGTCTCCCACCAGGCGAGCTGGAGCGTGTCGAGAACGACCTCGACCGGGACGACGTCGCGGAGCAGCGCGGCGGTGGAGGCCAGGCTGACCTCCTCGGAGGCGGCATCGACGGTGAGGTGCGGGCGCACGTCGTCGCCGAACTCGCCGCCGTAGGGCGGGTGGTCGGGGAACGCGGCGACCAGCCTGGCGGTCAGGTCCTTCAGGCACGAGACCGGGTCGGGCACGAGGTGGATGATCCCGTTGGGGAACTGCGCCAGGTCGGCCAGCCGGACCGCGACGGGGGCCGTGGCAGCGGCGATGCCGGCGACCTTCGCCAGCACCTCGGCCGACGGTGCGGGGTCGAAGGGGCCGAGCGCGGTGATGTGCGCGTGCCCGAAGCGCGGGTCGTCGGAGACGAAGCCGGCGTCGTAGTGCGCCGTCCGCGCCCGCACCCACCCCTCGAGCTCCGGCACGGGCAGCTGCAGGACGGAGTGGCCGGTCACGGGCACAGACTGGCAGGCTGGCGCACGCCATGGACCACACCCCCCGCACTGCACCCCGCCCCGCAGCCCGCCTCGCTCCCCCGTCCCCCGAGGTCCTCGACCGCGCCCGCGAGCGCCTGTCCGGCCTGGCCACGCCGCCCGGCGCGCTGGGCCGCGTCGGCGAGCTCGGCGCCTGGCTGGCCGCCGCGCAGGGCGAGGTGCCGCCGCGCCCGCTCGACGACGTACGCCTCGTGGTGTTCGCCGGTGACCACGGCGTGGCCGCGCACGGCGTCTCGGCCTACCCCGCCGCCGTCACCGAGGCGATGGTGCGCACGATCGTGTCGGGCCGAGCCGGGGTGTCCGCCCTCGCGCGCGAGCACGGCGTGGCGGTGAGCGTGCTCGACGTCGCCGTCGACGCCGACCTCGACGACCTGCCGGCCGACGTGACCGCCCGCAAGGTGCGCCGCGGCTCCGGGCCGATCCACCTCGCCGACGCCCTGACCCGCGAGGAGACCGTGCGGTCGCTCGCCCTCGGCGCCGAGGTGGCGGGCGCCCACGTCGACGACGGCGCCCAGGTGCTGATGACCGGCGACCTCGGGATCGGCAACACCACCGTGGCTGCCGCGCTCGTCGCGGCCGTGCTCGGCCTGCCCGCAGACGAGGTCACGGGCCGCGGCACCGGCGTCGACGACGACGGCTGGGCCCGCAAGCGCGACGTCGTCGCGCAGGCACTGATCCGCGTCGAGGGCCGCACGGGCGAGCCCGTCGATGTCCTCACCGCGATCGGCAGCGCCGACCTGGCGGCCGCGACCGGCTTCCTCGTCGAGTCGTCCACCCGCGGGGTGCCGGTCGTCCTCGACGGGCTGATGTCGGTGGCCTGCGCGGTGCTGGCCGAGGCGATCGCGCCGGGCGCGTCCGCCTGGTGGGTCGCCGGGCACCGCTCCACCGAGCCGGCGCAGACCCATGCGCTGAAGTCGCTCGGCCTCGAGCCGCTGCTCGACCTCGGCATGCGCCTCGGCGAGGGCTCGGGCGCCGTCGCCGCCCTCCCGGTGCTGCGCTCGGCCGTCGCCGTGCTGCGCGACGTGGCGCTCCTGTCCGAGGTCCTGCCTTCGTGACGCTGCCCCGGACGACGCTGCGCGACGCGTGGCTCCTGGCCACGGGCACCCTCACCGTCGTGCGGGTGCCACCCCCGGGCCGCGTCGACCGCTCGGTCGCCGGGCTGGCGATGGTCCTGGCGCCGCTGGCGGTGATGCCGCTCGCCGCGGCCGCTGCGGCCGTCGTGCTCGTGGGCGGCTGGATCGACCTCCCGCCCCTCGCCACGGCGTACGCCGTCCTCCTCACGCTCGCCCTCGGCACCCGCGCCTTCCACTGGGACGGGCTGGCCGACACCGCCGACGGCCTCACCGCGTCGTACTCCCCCGAGCGCTCGCTCGAGGTCATGCGCACCGGGCCCGTCGGCCCGGCCGGCGTGGTCGCCGTCGTGCTGGTCGCCGGGCTGCAGGCCGCCGGCCTCACCGCCGTGCTGCGGCACGAGCACGGCTGGTGGGCGATCGCCCTGCTCGTCTGCGCCTCCCGCTCGAGCCTGGCGCTGGCCTGCGTGCGCGGCGTCCCGGCCGCGCGGGCCGACGGCCTCGGCGCGACCGTCATCGGCGCGGTCCCCGTCGTCGGCACCGTCGCGGTCCTGCTGGTGGCGGGGTTCGCCGCGGGCCTGGCCGGTCACGCGCTCGGGTCGGTGTGGCCGCCGCTCGTCGGCCTGGTGGTGATGGCGGGCGTCGTGGTCGTGCTGCTGCTGCGCTGCTCGCGCCGGCTCGGCGGGATCACGGGAGACGTGCTGGGAGCGGCGGTCGAGGTGTCGTTCGCGGTGCTCGTCCTGGCCGCCGCCACCGTCTGAGCGGGCTCCGTCTTCTGACAGGATGCGCGCCATGCGGATCCTGGTCACCGGCGGCGTACGGTCCGGCAAGTCGACCCACGCCGAGGCCCTGATCGGTGACGAGCCCGCGACCTACGTCGCTGCCGGGCCCACGCCCGACGCGGAGGCCGACTCCGACTGGACCGCTCGCATCGCCGCCCACCGGGCCCGGCGTCCCGCGGCGTGGACGACCCTCGAGACGCAGGACCTCGCCGGCGCGCTCGCCGGGGCCGAGCAGCCCGTGCTGGTCGACTGCCTCGGCACCTGGCTCACCGCCGTCGTCGACGCCGCCGACGCGTGGGAGCTCGACGCCGACCGCGTGCACGACCTGGTGCTGGCCCGCACCGACGCCGTCACCGAGGCGCTGCGGGGCTCCGAGCACGACGTCGTGGTCGTCACCAACGAGGTGGGTCTCGGGGTCGTGCCCGAGCACCGCTCGGGCCGGCTGTTCCGCGACCTGCTGGGCACGGTCAACCAGCGGGTCGCCGCGTCCTGCGACGAGGTGCACCTCGTCGTCGCCGGTCGCGTGCTGCGACTCTGAGCCTGTGGACCACCCGACCCCCGACTGGCTCGCCCTGCTCCGCGCCCGCACGGACACGTTCGCCGACCTCGTCCGGGACGCCGACCTCGACGCTCCGGTCACCCACCGCCCGGACTGGACGGTGCACGACCTGGTCGCGCACCTGGGCGGCGTGCACGAGTGGGCAGCCCACGCCGTGGTCGCGGGCGACCCCGACCTCAGCCCCGAGCAGCCGTCGGCGACCGACTCCCGCGAGCTCGCCGAGTGGTACGCCGATCGCGCCGCGCACCTCCTCGACGTGCTCACGCGGACACCGAGCGACGCCCCCGCGTGGACGCTCGACCGCGACGACCGCACCGCGGGCTTCTGGCGCCGTCGTCAGGTGCACGAGACCGCGATGCACGTCTGGGACCTCGAGGAGGCGCTCGGCCAGCCCCGCCCGATCGATCCGTGGCTGGCGTGGGACGGCGTCCTCGAGGTGGTCGACGTCCTGCATCCCCGCCAGGTCCGGCTCGGGCGCGCCCAGCCGCCCGCCGATGCCGTACGGCTCATTGCCACCGACGTGTCCGGCGACGTCACCATCGGACATGGCGATCCGGTCGTGGTCCGGGACCGTGCCGAGGTGCTGCTGCGGCTGCTCTGGCACCGCGCCGACGTCACCGCCCTCGACCCGCGCGCGGCGGCGCTGCTGTCGGCAGCCGTCACCCCCTGAGCGCCCGTACGCTCGGCCCACGGGGATCCTGCGACGACGGCGGCGACCGCCTCAGCGCGGGACGGTGACGCTGCCCCGCGCGACCGCGGCTTCCACGACGGCCGTCCCCGCGTAGCGCACGACCACCGGCTTCGTGCCGGGCCGGACGTCGCGCACGACGACGTGTGCCCGTCCGCCGACGACCTGGGCGTCGACCGTGCGGCCCCCCACGCTGACGGTCACGGCCCCGTCCGGGCGCGACGCACCCGGAGCCTTGACGCGGATGTCGAGCACGACGCGCTTGCGCGTGGCCTCGGAGTGCACCTTCACCTCCGGCACGGTCGTGACGGCGGCGACGGCGACGGACTCGGTGGTGTCGCGGAAGTGCTGGCGCGACAGGGTGATCTGCACCGACAGGGCGCGGCCGAGGTCGGCGCGGCGGACCGTGTAGGTGGGCTTCGTGGTCCTGGCGATGCGCTGCCCGTCCCTGAACCAGGCGTACGTCGCCTTCGCGTCGGTGGGCTTGAGGCTCCCGACCTGGGCCACGAGCTTGCTCCCCACCCGAGGTGCGCCCTTCACGCGGGACGGGCTCGTGATCACGATGGGCTTGGCGAGGACCGGGGTGGTCTCGAGCGCGGTCGAGGTGGACTTGCGGTAGCCGCTCGCGCTGGCCTGGACGCGCGCGCTGATGCGCCGGTCGATGTGGTCGCGGGTGAGGACGAGGGATCCACCGGTGGCCCCCTGGATGGCGACGCCGTCGGCGTACCACTGGGTCGTCACCTTGGCGGGCTGCGGCGACCACGACGCGGTCGTGAGCGTCAGGGTCTGACCGACCTCGGCGACACCCTGGATCGTCGGCACCGCCGTGCGCTCGAACGAGCCGGGGGCGACGGGAGCGGTGGCGAGCACCGCCTGACCGGCGGAGTAGCCGTCCAGCGCGGCCGTGACCTCCGCGGTCAGCGCCTTGCCCTTCACGTCGGGGGTCGGGACGTAGTTGGCGGCTGTCGCGCCCGGGATGGCAGCGCCGTCGGCGAGCCACCGCACGGTCACGGTGCTGGGCGTGGGCGTCCAGGCACCGGGCGCCACCTCCAGCGGCGCTCCGACCGCAGGGGTCCCGACGATGGCGGGAGCGGTGGTGGGCGCGACCACGCGGTCGTTGAAGTGGATGAACCCCGAGGGCCAGCCCCCACCGGACATGGTGACGCGACGCCAGTGGAAGTCCCCGCCCCAGTAGTCCTCCGAGACGACGATCTCGGTGGCGGAGATGACCTGCTCGACGTAGGCGACGTGGCCGTTCGAGCCCGCCGGGGTGACGTTCGACCGGTACCACGCGACGGACCCGACCGTGGGAGTCTGGTCAGTGATGCTCGCCATCGCCACGCCCCAGTTCGAGGCGTTGCCGCTGCCCTCCCAGGGGCGCACGTTCGGCATCCCGGACTGGACCAGGCGGTAGGCGACGTAGTTGGTGCAGTTGTGGCCGGTGAACATGCGCCAGTACGCCGTCCCCGACGCCTGCCGGTAGCCGGCGTTGCCGTAGCCCGCGGTCTGGCAGCCGGCGTAGCCGGAGCAGAGGTACGTCGACGTGACCAGGCTGATCCGGTCGGCCCCAGTGGGCACCAACAGCACGATCACCGCCAGCACACCCGTGAACAGCTTGACCACGCGACCGGCACCCCGCACGCAGCGCTGGAGCGCTACGAGGGCGGGGCGTTGCCGCTGTGACGGCTGTGACGAATGAGGCTGTTGTTGCACGATGAGAGATCGTATGGGTCATAAGTCAAGCCCGCCACGCCGATGAGTGAAGAACAAATGTGTAATTCGTTCGGGCAGCGCTCGCAGGCGCCCGCGGGGGGTGAGGTCGGCGACGCGGAGGTCGTCAGACGAAGGGCAGGAGTGCCTCGACCGAGTCCGTCGGCGTCTTCAGGGCGATGCCGCTCCCGATCGCGCGGAGCTTCCAGGCCGACCCGTCGCGGACCAGCGTGGCCATGACGAGCCCCGTCTCCCGGACCCCCAGCGTGAGGGTGAAGCGGGCCAGCTCGGTGCCGTGGTCATCGACGAGGCGGCAGTAGGCGTTGCGGATGAACTCCAGGGAGTGCCCCTGATAGCTGCTGACCAGGAACAGGATCGAGTCGACCTTGGCGTAGACCTTGATCAGGTCGACGGTGATCACCTCGTCGTCGCCCTCGCCCTTCCCGGTGATGTTGTCGCCCAGGTGGGTCACCGAGCCGTCCCGGGTCGCGAGGTGGTTGAAGAAGGCGAGGTCGAAGAGCTGGCCGCCCGCGAACTGCACGGCCGAGGCGTCGAGGTCGATGGGCGCTGCTCCGCTGCCGATGAACCCGGCCGTCGGAGCGTGGTCCCAGCCGACGGCCATCTGCACCGTGGTCAGGGGCGTTCCGTCGACGGCGGTGAGGGTGAGCTCCTGGCCCTCGGTCAGCTCGATCACGGGTCGCTCCTCCGTCCGGTGGTGCCCTCGAACGTACAGGGACCACCCCTCACCCACGCTCGGTCGGACACACTCGACGCACGGGGGCCACCGCCTCGCACGCGAGGAGGTGGCCCTCATGGTCGGTCGTCACGGGCGCGCCGGGAGGCACCGCCCCCTCACGGCTCGCCGGTGCCACCCCGGCACAGTCCGAGCGTGCCGGGAGCGCCCTTCGGGAGGCCGTAGTACCTCCACGAGTCCGCCGCCGTCTGCACCTGCGAGCTGGTCTGCCCCGCTGTCGAGTCCATGTCGTTGAGCCCACTCGCCGCGCACGCCGAGTTGGCGTGATCGAGGGCCCCGGTCTCGTTGACGTTGTTGGGGGTGCCCGGAGGTCCCTTCACCTCGCCAGCCGCGGCCTGACCGGCCGAACCGGCCACCACGGCGACCACGCAGAAAGCGGTCGCGCACAAACGCTTCACCATCATCCTCGCCCACCTCTCGTCGGAACCGATCTCGCGGCGTGCGGCGCCGCGTCAGGGGCCGAGCCCGAGTCCCACGCCTGGTTGCAGGGTCACCCGGGCGTGCCCGCCGCCACATCGCCCACATGGGGGAACTCGTCGGGACGAGCCCGACGCGAGTGCGCCCACCCGCTGACCCGGCACTTCGTGCCCGTCCGGTCCGTCGAGGCGGCACTTCGTGCCGCAGGTGCTCAGATCTCTGCGAAGAAGACCGCACCGGCGAAGGCCAGGTAGAGCCCGAGCAGCATGACCCCTTCGAGCCAGTTGGTCTTCCCGTCGTCGAGGAGCTGGCGAGTCAGCAGTGTCCCGACGAGCAACGCCGTGAGCTCCAGGAGGCTGAAGGCCAGGTCGAACGGGTGGCCGGTGATCGCGCCGAGGAGCACCAGGATGGGGACCACCAGCATCGCCAGCTGCATGCTGGCGCCGACCGCGATCTCGGCGGCCGTCCCGAGCTTGTCCTTGGCAGCAAGGGTGAGTGCACTGAACTGCTCTGCCGCGTTGCCCACCAGCGGCAGGATCACGAACCCGATGAACCCGCTGTGCAGGCCGAGGGCGGAGCCGGCCTCCTGCACGCTGCTGGCGACCATCTCGGCGGCGATCGCGACGAGGACCGTCGCGACAGCCAGGACGGCGACCGCGCCCCTGACCGACCAGGTGGCCCTGTGCTCGTTGGCGTCGGCGTCGGCGTCGACCGCGGACTCGGCACGGAAGAGTTTCTGGTGGGTGCGCAGCATGAAGAGCAGCGAGAGGGCATAGACCACGAAGAGGATCAGGGCGACCAACCAGCTGACCTCGTCGAGCCGGCTCGTCGAGCTCTCCGGCCGGAAGGAGAACACGGTGGGCAGCAGGAGGATGCCGATCGACAAGAACAGCATGGTCGACTGGATCTGTGAGGTGGCGGTGATCTTCACCTCGCCCTTGCCGCGCCCAGCGACGATCATGGCGACCCCCAGCAACAGCAGGAGGTTCGCGATGATCGAGCCGGTGACGGATGCCTTGAGCACGGCGATCTCACCGTTGAGGACGAGCAGCGCGGCGATCATGAGCTCGGCCATGTTGCCGAACGTGGCGTTGAGCAGTGCGCCCTTGCTGCCGCCCAAGGTCTCGGCAAGCACCTCGGTGGAGCGACCGACCAGACCGGCGAGCGGGATCACCGCGAGGGCTGCCAGGACGAACAGCACGGCCGCTCCGGAGTGGAGCAGACGGGCGGCGACGGCGACCGGCAGCGCCACCACCAAGAGGTCCAGCCAACGCCACGGCCCCAGTGATCGCGCTTTCATGAATCCTCCTCGACGACTGGCTCGCACCTTAACGAGCGCGAGCCTGCCCGTTCGCGCGACGGGCTGTCCCGCCCTCACGCCAACAGCACGTACGACCCCGACACCACCCCCCCATGAAGCAAGAGCGGGGCGCCCCTTCGTCGGATGATGCTCACGAACGCGCAGGGGTGAGCCGTTGTCCATGGGCCGGTCTACGTCCGCCTGGCGAACTCGACCTTGTTGTCGGCGTGGACGGTCATCGCGTAGCGGGAGTCGTGGGCCAGACGATGGTGGCGCGGGCACAACAGCCGGCCGTTGGCCAGGTCGGTGAGCCCGCCCCTGGACCACGGGTCGTCGTGGTGGGCATGACACCCCGATGCACTGGTCTCGCAGCCGCGGGCGGTGCAGCCGCCGTCACGCAGACCCAGGGCGATGCGCTGGGCCCTGCTGAACAACCTGGCCGCACGACCGAGGTCGATCGGCTGGGACCTGCTGTCGAGCACGACCGGGATGATGGCTGCCTCGCACGCCAGCCGACGGGCCTGCCCTGCGGTCATGCGGGTGCCGTCGTCGAGCAGCGCGGTGGCGTGCTCGCCCAGCAGCTGCTCCAGGGTCATGGTGACCACGATGGTGGCGTTCACCCCCGCGGTCTGCGGTGCGGCATCGACGGGGTAGCGCTCGACGTACTCCACGAGCGCCTCCCCCATCCGTCGGCGCAGCGGCTTCCACCCGCCGGTCTCGTCGAGGAGCTCGGCCTCGGTGTGCCGGGCCGGGTTCGCCAACGCCAGCAGGTGCCGCCTCAGCATCTTCCCGACGTGGGACGGCACCGTGAACGTGCCATGACACCTGCCCAGGCCGTCGTCGGACATGGCGAAGTCGACGCCCGCGTCGGCCCGCGACTCCTCCTCCAGCAACACCGACTCCTCGTGACACTCCCCCACCTCCGGAGCCACCACGTCCAGGATCCGCTTCCCGATCTGCCGCAGCTCCCGCGCGTCGTGCTGCGCGGCGAGGCCGACCAGCACCGACTCCGCCTGCTCCCGCGTCTGGGCATCCACCCGGGCTGGGAGCGCGTCGACCGCCTCAACGATCACCCGCGCCTGCTCGACCCGGAGGCGGCCGGCGGCCAGCTCGCGAGCCACCGCACCGTGCCGCTCGGACTCCAGCGCTGTGGCGAGCCGGGTCGAGCGCGAGGCGTCTGCGCTGGTCCGACGACTGCGCCTGGCCCACCACTCGTGCGTGTGCCTGGCACCGATCTCGTCGCCCAACCGCCTGCTGTCGGCCTCCGCGACCGACCGGCACTCCAGGCTCGCCACCCGGCTCGAGGCCGCAGTGGCGGCATCGAGCAGCCGCACCACGTCAGCATCGACCAGGGCTCCCAACGACACCGCGTGGAGCTCGTCCAGAACGCCGTCGAGACGTCGCAGCAGCGACGCCAACAGCGGCGACGCACCGGCCGCCAGGCCAGGCGCACCCCAGGACTGCTCGTCCTCGGCTGGGATGGCACTCACGGGATCGGACCTCTCCGCGCCAGGAAGGCGCGTCGACAACAGGTGGGGGGCCGATGTCTGAGGTGAGTGCAGCCGATGTGCGGCTATCCGTAGGACCCGAGCTCGCTCGCTCGAAACTGTGTGTCAACTCTACTTGCGGCCACCGACAGCGTCGGTGGCGGTGGGTTCGAAAACCCTGTGTTGTCGCCAGAGTTCTTCGAGGCACCCGACTCATCCGGAAGTTTTCGTCCTTCGCCTGACGCAGCCGTGCTGCCCACCTAAGGTCGACGACGCTGCGCGCCCCGTGGAGGGTGCGCTCTTCGACTGGGGGTCTCATCTTGCTTGCACAACTGTCACGCCTGTCACGGTTTCGGGAGGGTCGCACGATCGCGGCTCTGGCGGTCGCTGGGGCGCTGGTGGTGTCCGCGGGAGTCGGCGGTGCGACCGCCGGCGCGCTCATCACGGGCCGTGACATAGCTGCCAAGACCATCACGTCAGCGAACATCGCTGACAACTCGATCGGCACGAAGCAGATCAGCGCCGCGGCCATCGCGCGGCTGCAGACCCGCTGGATTGCAGGCAACGGAACGCCGCGGAGCAAGGACGCGGCTGTGGGGACGTGGTTCCTCGACGAGTCGAGTGGCGACACCTACAAGATGACCGCACGCGGTTGGGAGTTCCGCGTCAACATCATGGGCGCGACCGGAGCGCCTGGCGCGACCGGCCCGCAGGGCACCAATGGTGCCGCAGGTGCGACGGGTTCCCGCGGTGCGACGGGAGCGACCGGCATGGCAGGTGCCGATGGTGCGGCCGGCGCCACCGGAGCTGACGGAGCCAACGGAGTTGATGGCGCGGATGGCGCCGACGGGGCTGCGGGCAGCGTGTGGCTTCGTGGGTCCGGTGCCCCGGGACCTGCATCCGGCGCCGTCGGCGACTGGTACTTCGACACCACGACGTACGACACCTACGTGAAGGATGCTGACGGCTGGATGGCCGTGGTCAACCTCCGCGGCCCCATCGGCCCGAAGGGCGACGACGGGGCCACGGGTGCCACGGGTGCCACGGGTGCCACTGGCGAGAGTGGCGCCCAGGGGCCCGAGGGCCAGGCCGGCGCGCAAGGGCCGGAGGGTCTGACCGGCGCCACCGGCGCAGATGGGGCCGCCGGTGCGGCAGGACCGGCAGGACCGGCAGGACCGGCAGGACCGGCAGGACCGGCGGGAGCTGCGGGGCCGGCAGGACCTGCCGGCGCAGGAACAACCTTCACGAGAAGGTCCACCGTGGTGCCGCCGATGACCTCGGCCGCGGACCACTTCATCACGCTGAGTTGTGATCCCGGCGAGGTCGCCGTCTCGATGGGATACCAGCCCAGCGGCGGCACGGTCCTCGTGCGAATGAGTTATCCGACGGGCGGCCCCGACTGGGTGGTCAACATCACGACCAACACGAGCGGGGCCACCCCGACCCTGTACGTGTTGTGCGCGGTTGGTGCGACCCCTTGACCGCGACCTGACCAACTGCATGCACGCGGCCGTACCTTGCGGGAGGTACGGCCGCTCGTGCGTTCAGAGCCAGCAAGGCACGCGCACGCCCGAGAAGGGCGCCTCGTCGTACGACGCCAAGCTCGTGCCGGTGGCCGAGACGGCGGCTCCCAGGACGGAGCCCACGCGGCGACGAGGAGCGTGACGAGCAGTCACGGCAGGCCTCGGCGGGAGTGCGGGTCGACGGCGCGGTGGATCGACGAGTGGATGCCGACGAATCGGAGATGCGACCAATCGCGCCTGCTGTGATCGACGTGCGTCGTTGCACGACTACGCCCTGCGTCGGTCGCCGATACAGGTCGGACGACAGGCGGCGGAATGACGCATCGCGCAGTTACGCCCCCTTGCTCGTGAGCCGACGAATCGATCGCCCCTTTGGGCTGCTCGATCGGATACGCCTACTCGTCGTCCGGCCACGCATCGCCAGGTGGCCAAGGGTCCGGAAGTCCGAAGAACTCGTCTGCCCTCGTGGGGGCTGAGGCCTCAACCAGCGTGTCGTCGGCAAGGCTCAGCGTGTCGGCCTGGAAACCCAACCGCTTCGGGAAGCTCGTGGGCTGGGTTCGGGTGCCGCCAGAGGGTCGTCTCCGCTCGCTGCACGTAGTACGGCATGAGCTGATTCACGAGGAGAACGCCAGAGACGTGGCGGTTGGCCCACTTCGGTGGCGTGCCGAAGTAGCCATCCGGCTGCCGGACTTCCCGGGTCACCGTCGAACCGTCGGGCGCCTCGCCGATCTGCACGGCGACGGGCCCGAACATGGCGTTGCCGCTGTGCCAACGGTCCCTGTCGTGGATGTAGGTGCCGACCGCGATGACGAACGGCGCCCCGAGGTCCCCGTACTCGTGGTGCTTCGTCGCCAGTGCCTTCTTGATCGCCGGCGCGTCATTGACGAAGTCGACACCCGTGTGGCCGTAAACACCAATCGCCCGATCGTTCGACCTCGTGCCTCTAACTTCGGGCTTCTTCGGAACCGCCCTAAATGTAGCCGCCCAGCCGTCGTGCTCCCATCGACGCGTCGGCGCCGCGTCCGCCTCCCACGGGGCATCGGGGTCGAGCCTCGCGAGCCAGCGCCGGAGGTCCCGGCGAAGGCGTGCGGAGGCGGGTGGCGAGACCCCCTCTTCGAGCTCGTCCAGCCACAGCATGAAGTTGGGGTCGCCCAACCGATTCACCGTGTCGAACAGTACGGCTCGGCGTTGCGCCGCCGCCTTCTCGGCTGGAGTCGAGCCTGGCGCAATGGCCTCGACGAAGAACCGGAGGTCGTCGCGCTCTGCCAGGAAGTCCGGGCGGCGACTAGTGCCCGTGACCTCGGGATGGATTGTGACGGTGTACCCAGCCCTTACGAGACTTTCGTGCAAGTAGAGCTCAAGGAACGCGCTGCGGAACTGCTCGTCGTCCCGGGACCGGAACCGCTGCCGCACGTCGTTGTACTCCTGCTCGCCTGGGATGCGGTCGAGCCACTCCTGCATGAGGGCACGAGGGCACTCCCAATAGTCACCGGCGATGCGGCTAAGGAAGTCGAAGCTGGACTCCTGGTGGCTCGCCGGCGTGGCGTTGGTTCGTTTGAAGTCATCGAACAGTGGTTGGCGTTGTTCCCCCATGCAGGCCAGCGTGACAGCACCCGCCGACGGCGACGTGGTCACCTGCCTTGCCTGGGCGGGGGGATGTCATCAGAGCGGTCGGCATGTCCCGACAGATCCCGGACGTTTCGAGCACGCGTAAACGCGGCGGGCTGGGCGCCCCCGACCCCCCTCACACCAACAACACGTACGACCCCAACGCCACCAGCCACGACACAAAAGACCCCAGCAGGAAGTACTCCGTCAGCTGGTGGATCCGCTCCTGGTCCCGCCGCGAGGAGAGCTCGGGGAAGCGCAGCAGGCCCTTGGCGGCGACCACGACGGAAGCCGCGGTCACCTGACCGCCGAGCGCGAGCGCCAGGATGAACACGCGCTCGAGCGGGCCGAGCAGCCGGCCGCCCTTGAGCGGCGTACGTGGCATCGCTCCGTCTGCACCGGGGTTGATGGTCCGGGTCGACTTGAGGACCAGTCGCACCAGGACGTTGCCGGTCGAGAGCTGGATGCCGAAGGCGCCGAGCACGAGCAGGAAGCGGTCGGCCGAGACGTCCT
Organism: Nocardioides sp. Soil774; assembly: GCF_001428125.1. Lineage (GTDB taxonomy): Bacteria > Actinomycetota > Actinomycetes > Propionibacteriales > Nocardioidaceae > Nocardioides. Next base: position 557,530 of record NZ_LMSM01000005.1, read on the forward strand.
CCAGGGCGGGGAGCTCCACGGAGGACAGCCACGTCCCCAACGGGCCGCCGGCCGACGGCGCGAGACCGGAGACGGCCACCGCGGCGGACAAAGAGACGACGAAGACGGCCAGCGGCAGCCACGCCGGCCCCGAGTGACCGAAGCCCCACGTCACCGCGGAGCCCCACGCCAGGACCAGGACGGCGATGACGGACAACGCGACCACGTCGCGAGCCGAGGTCAACCCGGCCAGCAGCCCGACGGACAGGGCGACCAGCGCGCCGACGCACTCGGGGAGGAACCGCACCCGTCGCACCGCGTGCGCCAGGTCGGTGACGGCGAAGCCGATCAGCAGGACCCCCAGCCAGCTCATCCGCCCCTCCTTCAGAGATCTCGCAGCAGCTCGTCGGCAGCCAGCACGACACCGAGCCCCTCGGCCCGGACCCGCTGGGAGACGGCCGAGGCGCTGATGCCCAGGTCGTCGGCGATGTCCTGCTGCCGCCTGCCCCTCATCAGACCATCGAGCACCGACACCGAGCGCTCCGACAGGCCGGTGACCACGACGTCGCGCGTCATCAGGGCGGCGTTCACGAGCGCGGGGTCCGGGCCCGGCTCTCCGCCGGCAGCGACGTACGCCGTGCGCACCGCGCGCAGCGACGCCTTGCGCTCGTAGGCCTCGACGGTCTCGATCGCGGCCCGGGCGGCCCACCACCCGGGACCGTCCTCCACCCGGGGCTCCTCGGACAGGACCTGCACCTGACCCCAGCCGATCCCCTGCCGCACGTCGATGTCGGGTAGCAGCGCCATCCGGATCCGCAGCGTCGCGGCGATCGCGTCGCCGAGGCTGGCGAAGATCCCCTGGAACTCGTCGCCCAGGCCGATGCGCAGGGGCACCCTCGGGGCGAGCTCGGCGTTGACGGCCCCGATCGCCTGCTCGAAGCGCGCGTGCACAGCCGCCCGGTCCTCGCTCCGGCGCGAGCCGACGAGGTCACCGATCACCGTGACTGAAGCCTCTGTCTTCACCTGAGCCATATGAAGATCATACATTGATTAGGCCGTGATGAAGCCAGGAACCTCTCATTCCCAGAACACGCGCTCCACCACGGCGTGCGCCCGCCGCGTGGTGCGGAGGTAGTCGTTGACCATCTCGTCGCTCGAGCCCGGCGGGTAGCCCAGCACCCGCGCCACGGCAGCGCGCTCGCGTGCGTCGCGGGGCAGCTGGTCCGACGGCTTGCCCCGCACCAGCGTGACGGCGTTGCGCACCCGGCTGACCAGGCGCCACGCCTCGGCCAGCGTCGCCGCGTCGGCCTCGGAGACGAGGTCGGCCGCCACCGCCGCCTCCAGCGCGGAGAGGGTCTGCGGGGTGCGCAGGCCCGGCACCTCGCCGGCGTGGCGCATCTGCAGCAGCTGCACGGTCCACTCCACGTCGGCGAGACCACCGCGCCCGAGCTTGAGGTGCGTGTGCCGGTCCGCGCCGCGCGGCAGCCGCTCGTCGTCCACGCGGGCCTTGATCCGGCGCACCTCGATGACGTCGGAGTCCGAGAGCCCACCGGCGGGGAAGCGGATCGGGTCGATGAGCTCGGTGAACTCGCGGCGCAGCGCCTCGTCGCCCACCACGGCGTCGGCGCGCAGCAGCGCCTGGAACTCCCACACGTGCGACCACTTGGCGTAGTAGGCGGCGTAGGACTCCACGGTGCGCACCATCGGGCCGTTCTTGCCCTCCGGACGCAGGTCGGGGTCGACCTCGAGCGGCGGGTCGCTCGCAGGCAGCGACAGCAGCCGCCGCAGCTCGGAGACCACCGCCGTGGCGAACGACGTCGCCGCCTGCACGTCCGCCCCCTCGACCGGGTCATGGACGAACATCACGTCGGCGTCACTGCCGTAGGACAGCTCGAAACCGCCGTAGCGCCCCATCGCCACCACCGCTATGCGGCTCGGCAGCTCGTCGAGCTCGCGCTGGCGCCGTACGGACTCGGTCGCGATGTCGAGCGTTGCCTGCAGGGTCGCGTCGGTGAGCCGGCTCAGCCCCTGGCCGACCAGCGCCACGTCGGTGCCGGCGACGAGCTCGCCGCACGCGATGCGCAGCAGCTCGCGACGACGTACGGCCCGCACGGCGACGACCGCGGCCTCCGGCGACTCGGCACGCTCGGTGAGCGCCTGCATCTCGGCCAGCACGGCCTCGGCGCTCAGCGGCTCGAGCGACTCCCCCAGCATCTTCACCCCGCGCGGCTCGCGCTCGAGCAGGTCGGTGGCGTAGCGCGAGGTGCCGAGCAGGAAGGCCAGGCGCTGGGCGACCTCGCCCTCGTCGCGCAGCATCGTGAGGTACCACGGCGTACGCCCCAGGCTCTCGCTGATGCGACGGAAGCCGAAGAGCCCCGCGTCGGGGTCGGGCGAGTCGGCGAACCACTCGAGCAGCACCGGCAGCAGCGTGCGCTGGATGTCGGAGGTGCGCGAGACGCCGGCGGTCAGCGCCTCGAGGTGGCGCAGCGCCGCCCTCGGGTCGGCGTAGCCGAGCGCCGCGAGCCGGGCCTCGGCCGCCTCCAGCGAGAGCCTGGCCTCGTTGCCCGACAGCTTGGCGACCGCGCCGAGGAGCGGGCGGTAGAACAGCTTCTCGTGCAGCCGGCGCACCTCACGGCGGTGGTAGCGCCACTGCTTGTCGAGCTGCGCGGCCGGCTCGGAGAAGAGCCCGAGAGAGCGGCCCAGCCGGCGCAGCGACGCCTCGTCGTCGGGCAGCACGTGGGTGCGCCGCAGCTGGTGCAGCTGGATGCGGTGCTCGAGGGTGCGCAGGAAGGAGTAGGCCTCGTGCAGCCGCTCGCCGTCCTCGCGCCCGACGTAGCCCCCGTCGGTGAGGCGGGCCAGCGCGCTCAGCGTCGCGCCCTCGCGCAGCGTCGGGTCGGCTCGGCCGTGCACGAGCTGGAGCAGCTGCACGGCGAACTCGACATCGCGCAGGCCGCCCGAGCCCAGCTTGATCTGCCGCTCGGCCTCGTGGGCGGGGATGTGCTCGATGACCCGGCGGCGCATCGCCTGCACGTCGGCGACGAAGCCGGCGCGCTCCGCCGCGCTCCACACCAGCGGGTCGATCGTCTCGAGGTAGGCGCGCCCCAGCGCCAGGTCGCCCGCGACCGGGCGCGCCTTGAGCAGCGCCTGGAACTCCCAGGTCTTGGCCCACTTCTCGTAGTAGCCGCGGTGGCTGGCGAGGGTGCGGACCAGCGGACCCTGGCTGCCCTCGGGGCGCAGGTTGGCGTCGACCGGCCAGATGGTGCCCTCGCGCGTGTGGTCGGAGCAGATGCGCATCAGGTGCGAGGCGAGCTGGGTGGCCGCGCGCAGCGCGACCGAGTCGTCGGCCAGCTCCCCCGACGCGAGCACGGCGGGCTCGTGGACGTAGACCACGTCGACGTCGGAGATGTAGTTGAGCTCGTGCCCACCGCACTTGCCCATCGCGATCACGGCGAGCCGCACCGCGTGGGCGGTCTCCCCCACGCGCGCCCGGGCGATGGCCAGCGCCGCCTCGAGCGTCGCGCCGGCCAGGTCGGAGATCTCCGCGGCGGCGTCGTCGATGCCGACGTGGTGGGCCAGGTCGCGGGCGGCGAGCCGCAGCAGGATCCGGCGGTACTCCACTCGCAGCACGTCGACGGCGTCGGCGTCCGGGAGGCTCGCGACCGGCTCGTCGGCGTGCGGGTCGGCGCCGACCGCGGTCAGCATCGCCTCGCGCACGGCGTACGCCGCCGGGCGGGTGCTGCCCAGCGTCGGGTCGGTCAGCTCGCGCCAGTGCCCCGGGTGCCGCACGAGGTGGTGGGTCAGCGCGGCGCTCGCGCCGAGCACGCTGCACAGCCGCATCGCGGTGCCCTCGTCGTCGGCGACCTCCGAGAGCATCGCGGCACCGGCGCCGGCGGACTCCTCGTCGAGCGCGTCGGAGAGGCGCAGCAGGCCCTCGAGCGCGGCGTCGGGGTCGGCGGTGGCGGCGAGGGTGTCGGTGAGCGGACGCCCTGCGTCACCGAGCCGCTCGATGCCGTCCGCAGCAGCCGCCCCGTCGACGAAGCCGATCCGGACGAAGGAGCCCGCCGACCTCATCCGCGGGCCCCCGCGAGCTCGGCGAAGCGGGCCGCGAGCGGACGCCAGTGCGCGGCCAGCGCCGGGCCGGCCTGCTCGATCGCGGCCAGCACCGCGTCCTGGTCGAGCCCCAGCGCGACGTGGTCGGCACGGTCGGACTCCGCCCACCGCGACACGACCCCGGTGTCGGCCTCGGGGTGCGCCTGGACGCCCCACGCAGCCGGGCCGAAGCGGGCCGCCTGCACCTCGCCGCCGGGGCTGCGGGCCAGCACGACCGCGCCCTCGGGCAGCGCGACCACGATGTCGTTGTTCCAGTGGATCGCCACCTCGGTGCCGCTGTGCCCGGCGACCCAGTCATCAGCGGCCGCGTGCTCGGACCAGCCCACGGGCTGCAGCCCGACGATCTGCCCCCGGTGGTTGCGCTCGACCACGCCACCGAGGGCTGCGGCGATCAGCTGGTGGCCCAGGCAGATGCCCAGCAGCGGCGTCCCGGCATCCACCGCGTCGCGGATGCCCGCCTTGAGCGGGCCCAGCCACGGCACGGTGTCGTCGTCGTTGGCGCTCATCTCGCCGCCCAGCACCAGCACCGCGTCGTACGACGTCAGCGCGGGCAACGCATCACCGGCGTAGGGGCGGCAGACCGACAGCGTGCAGCCGGCGTCGGTCAGCCAGCGGCCCACCAGGTGCGGCGGGCAGGACTCCTGGTGCTCGACGACGAGGACGCGCGGGCCGGTCACAGGCTCAGAGGACCGGGAGCATCCGGTCGCGCTCGTAGGCGGAGACCTGGGTGCGGTACTCCTCCCACTCCGAGCGCTTGTTGCGCAGGAAGAAGTCGAAGACGTGCTCACCGAGCGTCTCGGCGAGCAGCTCCGAGCTCTCCGCCACGTCGATGGCCTCCGACAGGCTCTTGGGCAGCGGCGCGATGCCGAGGGCCTTGCGCTCGCGCTCGGTCAGCGACCACACGTCGTCCTCGGCCTCGCGCGGCAGCTCGTAGCCCTCCTCGATCCCCTTCATGCCGGCGGCCAGCATGACCGCGAAGGCGAGGTAGGGGTTGCACGCCGGGTCGACGGTGCGCAGCTCGATGCGGGTCGACTGGCCCTTGTTGGGCTTGTACATCGGCACGCGGATCATCGCCGAGCGGTTGTTGTGGCCCCAGCAGATCGACGAGGGCGCCTCGCCGCCGCCCAGCAGGCGCTTGTAGGAGTTGACCCACTGGTTGGTCACCACGCTGATCTCGCTGGCGTGGCGCAGGATGCCGGCGATGAACTGCCGCCCGGTCTTCGACAGCTGGTACTGCGCGCCGGCCTCGAAGAACGCGTTGCGGTCGCCCTCGAAGAGCGAGACGTGGGTGTGCATGCCCGAGCCGGGGTGGGTGGTGAACGGCTTGGGCATGAAGGAGGCCCAGATGTCCTGGCCCAGCGCGACCTCGCGGACGACCGTGCGGAAGGTCATGATGTTGTCGGCCGTGGTGAGCGCGTCGGCGTAGCGCAGGTCGATCTCCTGCTGGCCCGGGCCGCCCTCGTGGTGGCTGAACTCCACCGAGATGCCCATCGCCTCGAGCATCGTGATCGCCTCGCGGCGGAAGTCCGAGCCCCGCGACTGCGCGGTGTGGTCGAAGAAGCCGCTGCGGTCGACCGGCTCGGGCTCGTCGCCCTTCCCCGGCACGTTCTTGAACAGGTAGAACTCGATCTCGGGGTGGGTGTAGAACGTGAAGCCCTTGTCGGCCGCCGCGCCCAGCGTGCGCTTCAGGACGTGCCGCGGATCGGCGTAGGACGGACTGCCGTCGGGCATCCGGATGTCGCAGAACATCCGCGCCGTCTGCGGGCCCTCCTGGCCACCGCGCCACGGCAGGATCTGGAACGTCGAGGCGTCGGGGTGCGCGAGCATGTCGGACTCGTAGACGCGGGCGAAGCCCTCGATGGCCGAGCCGTCGAAGCCGATGCCCTCCTCGAAGGCGTTCTCGAGCTCGGCCGGGGCCACGCTCACGCTCTTGAGGAAGCCGAGCACGTCGGTGAACCACAACCGCACGAACCGGACGTCACGCTCCTCGAGCGCGCGGAGTACGAAGTCCTCTTGCTTGCCCATGGGGCCAGCCTAGGGGTCGTGCGCGGCGCCGCCCGCACATGACCACGCACATGACCACGCACATGACCACGTGCCGCGACCTGGTGGCGTCAGTGGCAGATGTTGACGTCCTGCGAGCCGAGGACGCCGTCCCACACCTCGCGCACGGGCCTCAGCCAGCTCTGGGTGGTGGGCAGGTAGGCGATGCTGCCGGGGACCATCTTGTGGACCCCGCGCACGCGGACCTTCTCCACCACGAGCGGCAGGGTGACCTCGCGCCGGCGCGTGCCCTCCCAGCACGCGGACGCCTTCGTCCTGGTGACAGCTTCCTCGAGGGTGACCGGGTCGCCGACCCGCTTGCCGTTGTAGCGCCACGCGACAGTGGTGAGGTAGCCGGTGAAGCCTTCCCACGGCGCGACCACGGTGGCCGAGAGCCCCGACGTGCGCCGGGTCGCCATCGTGAAGGTGACCGACCCGTCCTCGACGACCCGCTCGCGCGAGGTCCAGATGTCGACGAGCCCGGCGTCAGCCTCGGCGTAGGTCCCGAGCGCGCTGGTCAGCTGGACCCGGCAGCCCTCGCAGTCGGCGACGGTGAAGGTGAGCCGGGTGCGTGGCTCGGCCGTGCGTGCCTGCGGCGCGGCGGCCGCGTCCGGCGCGACGGCGTACGACGTGGCGGGCGCGAGCAGCGTCGCGAGCAGGACGGCGGCGGCCGATGCGGCGCGTGCGGTGGTGGTCGTGCGGATGGTCATGAGCTCTCCCCGTGTCTGGTCCGGCTCAGTGTGGACGCATCGCGGCGGCGAGAGGTTGCACCGGTCCAGACGTCCCCGCGAGGACCGGCGCAGCGCACGCCTCAGGAGGTCGGCACGTCCCGCTCGATCTCGGCCAGCCAGGCCGTGGCCTTGGCGTCGCTGGGCATCCGCCAGTCGCCGCGCGGGCTCATGGTGCCCATGGCGCTCACCTTGGGCCCGTTGGGCAGCGCCGAGCGCTTGAACTGGTTGGCGAAGAAGCGCTTGACGAACACCTCGAGCCAGCTACGGATGTCGCGCAGGTCGTAGGCCACGCGCGCGTCGTCGGGGAACCCGGGCGGCCACTCCCCCGCGTCGACGTCCTTCCACGCGTGCCAGGCCAGGAAGGCGATCTTGCGCGGTCGCACCCCCAGGCGTACGACGTGGGCGAGGGTGAAGTCCTGGAGGTTGTAGGGGCCGACCGAGTCCTCGGTGGCCTGCGCCTTCTTGCCCTCCTCGATCGGGATGAGCTCGGGGGTGATCTCCTGGCCGAGGATCTCGACCAGCACCTCGTTGGCGGCCTCGTCGAGCTCGCCGTGGCTGACCACCCAGCGGATGAGGTGCTGCACGAGCGTCTTGGGCACGCCGGCGTTCACGGTGTAGTGCGACATCTGGTCGCCGACGCCGTAGGTGCACCAGCCGAGCGCCAGCTCCGACAGGTCGCCGGTGCCGACGACGATGCCGCCGCGCTGGTTGGCCAGGCGGAAGAGGTAGTCGTAGCGCAGGCCGGCCTGCACGTTCTCGAAGGTGACGTCGTAGACCTTCTCGCCGCTCGCGTAGGGGTGGCCCATGTCGGCGAGCATCTGCTCCGCGGCGGGGCGGATGTCGATCTCGGCGAAGGTGACGCCGAGCGCCTGCGAGAGGCGGGTGGCGTACGACTTGGTGGTCGCGCCGGTCGCGAAGCCGGGCATCGTGAAGGCCAGCACGTCGCTGCGCGGACGGCCGAGCCGGTCCATCGCCTTGCAGGCCACGATCAGCGCGTGCGTGGAGTCGAGGCCGCCGCTGACGCCGATCACGGCCTTGGGCGTGCCGATGGCGGTGAGTCGCTGCTCGAGGCCGGAGACCTGGATGTTGTAGGCCTCGTAGCAGTCGAGCGCGAGCCGCTCGGGGTCGTCGGGCACGAAGGGGTAGCGGTCGACCTTGCGCAGCAGGCCGATGTCGCCGGCCGGCGGGTCGAGCTCCCACTCGACCGTACGGAAGCGGTTGGTGCGCTCGTGGTGGGTGCGGCGGTTGTCGTCGAAGGTGCCCTGCCGCAGCCGCTCCTGGCGGATCCGGTCGAGGTCGACGTCCACCACGCTGCGGCGCGGGCCGTCGGGGAAGCGCTCGCTCTCGCCCAGCAGGTCGCCGCACTCGTAGACCATCGTCTGGCCGTCCCAGCTGAGGTCGGTCGTCGACTCGCCCTGCCCCGCCGCGGCATAGACGTACGCCGCCGAGCACCGCGAGCTCGCGCTGCGCACCAGCAGCCGACGGTCCTCCGCGCGCGCCACGGTGATCGGTGAGCCGCTGAGGTTGGCCAGCACCGTGGCACCCGCCAGCGCGGCCTCTGCGCTGGGCGGCACCGGCACCCACATGTCCTCGCACACCTCGACGTGCAGGTCGAGGCCGGGCACGTCGAGGCAGCGGAAGACGAGGTCGGGGCCGAACCGCACGTCCTGCCCGGCGACCGAGACCCACTCGAGCTCGCGGTCGTCGCCCGGCGCGAACCACCGGCGCTCGTAGAACTCGCGGTAGTTGGGCAGGTAGGACTTCGGGGCGACGCCGAGCACGGAGCCGCGGTGGATGACGACCGCGCAGTTGTGCACGCGGTTGCCCTGCACGACCGGCGCGCCGACGACGAGCGCCGTCATCAGGTCGGCGCTCGCGGCCACGATCTCCGCGATCGCCTCCTGCACGCCCTCGAGCAGCGTGTCCTGGAGGAACAGGTCGTCGACGGAGTAGCCGGTCAGGCACAGCTCGGGGAAGACCGCGACCGCGACGTGGTCGTCGTGGCAGGCGCGGGCCTGCTCGATGACCGCGGCCGCGTTGGCGGCGGGATCGGCGAGGTGCACCGGCAAGGTGACGGCCGCGATCCGCGCGAAGCCCTGGGCGTAGGCGGAGTAGAAGTCCACGCCGCCACTCTAGGGACTCGCACCGCCCTCCCCCGTAGTCCAGTGACCAACGGCGGCAGTACGTCGCCCGCGGCAGCCAGTTCTCACTGGACCACCCCGGCGATCGACCCCAGGCTCCCCAGCAGGTCGATGGCCACGTCGAAGCGCTGCCCCGCGGGCAGGGCCGCGACCTTGCGCAGCTCGCCCGTCTCGACGTTCCAGGTGAAGAGGGTCAGCTCGCCGGCGTCGTACGCACCGTCGGGTGCGACCACCTGCGCCAGGACGGTGTCGGCGTCCAGCCAGGCGATCGACGTGAGGAGCCCGCCGTCGGTGTAGGCCCAGCGCGGGTCGCGGATCGGCAGGTAGGCCCGCGTCGACCAGTCGTCGCGATCCAGCGCGACGAGTCCGTTGCGCCAGGTGTCGTCCGGTGCGTCGCCGGGTGGGGTGGACACCCCTCGGGTCGCGACGAGCGAGTCCTCGTCGGCAGCGAGGCCGGTCAGGCTCTGCAACGCGTCGGCCCGGGTGACCGACGTGCGGCTGCCGATCATCTCCACGAGTGCGCGCACGAAGTACGGTCCTCGACCGGCAGAACCGAGCCCGAGGACGACTCCGTTCGGAGCGAGCTCCACGTCGTAGACGTAGGGGGGCACGCTGATCTCGTCGGCCCTGCCCGTCTGCACGTCGATCTGCCACCGGTCCTCGCCGTCCGAGAGGTACGCCATCTCCGCCACGAGCGCCTCGATGCTGACGCCGTACTCGCTCCCGGCCCGGAACCCGTCGGGGTAGTCGACGCGGCGCCATCGCGAGCTGCGGACCTCGCGCGACCAGAGCCCGTCCCTGCCGGCGAACGAGAGCATCGTGCCGTCCCGCGACAGCGCCAGGTAGTCGTCGGCCGGAGCGAGCGGCTCGTCCGGCCACTCCAGGGAGTACCACCCACGCGTGCCGTCGGTGTCGAGGAGGTAGAGCCGGTCGTCCCTCGCGACGACCGCCCGCGCGCCCCGCATGCTGACCAGCGGTGGCGACTCGATCGGCGGGTCGTAGGTCTCGACCGGAGGCTGGAGCGACTCCGGGAGGCCGAGGTCCACCCACGGCAGGCGGCCTGCCCCCGCCGGGTCCCACAGGGCCTGGACCGCACCGGGGTCGATCGCCGGGACGGCAGGCAGGTCGGCCGGGTCGACGGTGCCGCCGTCCGGGGTCGGCACCGGCGTGTCCACCACGTCCGCGTGCGGCACCCGGTCCTGCACCGCCCACGCCACACCGCCGCCCACCAGCACGACGGCGGCGAGCGCGCCGGCGGCAGCACGTCGCACGCGTCGGCGGTGGGCGCCGGCCAGCGCGCGCCCGGCCAGGTCGGGCGATCCCACGTGCTCGGTCGCCTCGGTGAGCACTCGGTGCAGGTCGGTCACGGCGTCCTCCCGATGAGGCTGAGGAGCTCGGGGGCTCCGGTGCGCAGCCGGGCGAGCGCGGCGGCGTTCTGGCTCTTGACGGTGCCGATCGAGACACCGAGCACGTCGGCGGTCTCGCGCTCGGTGAGGTCCTCGAAGTGCCGCAGCACCAGCACGGCCCGCTGCGCCGGCGTCAGGCGCGCCAGCGCTCGGCGTACGACCAGAGCGGTCTCGGGCTCCTCGCTCGCCCCCGCGTCGCGGAACGAGTCAGTCGGCACGTCGCGGCGGCGGCGCCACCACGAGATGTTGTCGCGGGCGATGATCCGCAGCGCGTACGCCGTCGGGTTGCCGTCGGCGAGCCGCGCCCACCGCAGCGCCACCTTGGTCAGCGCCTCCTGCACGAGGTCCTCGGCGCGGTGCAGGTCACCGGTGAGCAGGTAGGCCGAGCGCAGCAGCTGGCGCTGCCGCCCGGTCACCCACTCGGTGAAGCCCTGCTCGTCCACGCATCCCCCTCGTCACCCACTCAACTGCACCGAGCGCCGAAATGGTTGGCGCGACCTGCCGCCCGTGCGCGACCGTGGTGGCATGGAGATGGGGATGGACATTGCGCCCTGCGTCAGCGACGACGACTACGAGCAGTGGCGGCAGGTGCGCATCGCCGTGCTGCCCTACGAGCGGACCTCCTCCGTCGCCGAGCTCCGCGCCGGCGACTCCCCCGAGCGGCTGATGGTGCTCGCCCGCGTCGACGGCACGGTCGTCGGCTCGGGGATGGCGCAGCCCTCCGACACGGCCGGCGGCGGCTCGGTCATCCCCCGGGTCCTGCCCGAGCACCGCCGCCGGGGCGTCGGGACGGCGCTGCTGCACCACCTCGTCGCGCACGTCGAGCGGCTCGGCCTCCCGGTCCTGCGCGCCGGCGCCGACGACGAGGGCTCGCTGGCCTTCGCCGAGCGCTTCGGCTTCCGCGAGGTCAACCGCGAGATCGAGCAGACCTTCCGGGTGGAGGGTCCGGTCGAGCCGACGCCCGTGCCCGCCGGCGTCGAGGTAGTCACCGCCCATGACCGTCCCGGTCTGTGGGAGGCGTCCTACGAGCGCTTCGGTCGCGAGTGCCTGGCCGACTTCGCGGTCGACACCCCGCTCGAGGTGAGCCCGGAGCGGTGGGCGCGGGACTGGCTCGTCGACCCGATGTTCCTCGCCGTCCACGACGGCGAGGTCGTCGGCTGTGCCGGCCTCGGGCTCGACGCCGACGACCCGTCGCGGGCCGAGAACGGGCTCACCGCCGTACGCCGCGACTGGCGCGGTCGGGGCCTGGCGATCCACCTCAAGCTGGTCGCCCTGGCGTGGGCCGCCGACCACGGCGTCAGCGAGGTCTACACCTGGACCCAGGACGGCAACGCGGCGATGCGAGCCCTCAACACCCGCCTGGGCTACGCCACGACGCGGGTCGGTCTCCAGCTCGCGCGGCCCCTGCACCCCGCGTGAGCGCCCTTCCCGGCGACCACCGACGCGCGTAGCGTCGCCGGGGTGCGCCCCACGTCTCGGACCACCCGCCTCGTCTCCGCCCTGACCGCCGCAGTGGGCGTCGCGCTGCCGGCGACGGCGCCGCCGGGGTCGGCCGCCGGGGTCGGGACGGCCGACCGCGCCGCGCTGCCGTCGGCACACCGCGCCGTGAGCGCCGGGTCGTCCCGCTGGCGGGTCCGCACGGTCGCCCGGGGGCTGCAGCACCCGTGGGACGTGCAGCCGGCGCCCGGTGGGCGGCTCGTGGTGACCGAGCGCGACCGCGCCCGCATCAGCGTCGCACGCGACGGCAGGCGCCGCACGCTCGCGGACCTGTCGCGGCTCGTGTGGGTCTCCGGCGAGACCGGCCTGATGTCCCTGGCCGTCGATGCCCGCTCGCGCACCGTCTGGGCCTGCCACGGCAGCGCGAAGGGCGGCCACCACGTCCAGGTCAGCCGTTGGCGCGTCGACGCGCGCTGGCGCCGCCTCGGCCACCGTCGCACGGTCCTCACCGACCTGCCGTCGACCTCCGGGCGGCACGGCGGCTGCCGGCTGCTGCTGGACCGCGACTCCGACGCGCTGCTCGTCGGCACCGGCGACGCCGCCGTCGGCACCAACCCGCGTGACCTCGACTCCCTCGGCGGCAAGGTCCTGCGCGTCCACCGCCGGACCGGCCGGCCGATGGCGGACAACCCCTTCGCCGACGCCTCCACGCCGCGCCGCTACGTGCTCACCTACGGCCACCGCAACGTCCAGGGCCTGGCGCAGCGCGCCGACGGCTCGCTCTGGTCGGTGGAGCACGGCAGCTACCGCGACGACGAGGTCAACCTCCTCGTGCCCGGCGGCGACTACGGGTGGAACCCCGTGCCCGGCTACGACGAGTCGGTGCCGATGACCGACCAGTCACTGCCGGGCGTGCAGCAGGAGGCGAGGTGGTCGTCGGGCGACCCGACCATCGCCACCTCGGGTGCCTCCTGGGTGCACGGGAAGCAGTGGGGTCGCCTCGACGGCACCCTCGCGGTGGCGGCTCTCAAGGGCTCCGAGATGCTCTTCCTGCGCTTCGACGCCGACGGCCGGCTCACCTCGGTGACCCGGCCGCGTGCGCTCGCCCGGTTCGGCCGGCTGCGCTCGGTGACCTCCGCGCGCGACGGCGACCTGCTCGTCACCACTGACAACGGCGTGGGCGACCGGGTGCTGCGGATCTCTCCCCGCTGAGCCGGGGATGGCCCGCGAACCGACGGGTTTGAGGCGGGCGCGGGCGCGGAACAAGGTGTCCATGACGCCTCCCGCCACCCCACCGGGCGACCTCGACCCGGTCATGGCCGACCCCATGCTGCGCGTCCTGCGCGAGCGGCACCCCGAGGTCGACGTCGTGCTGCTGCCGCAGGACAGGCCGGCCCCCGTCGTCCCGGTGCTCGACGCCGCTGCGCGCGACACGCTGGCCGCCGACGTCGCGCAGGAGCTCGACGACCTGCTCGCACGGATCGGCACCGGTGAGCACCTCGTTCGCCGCGACGCCGGCTGGCACACCGACGAGTGGCACCAGTCCTGGTTCGAGGCCGTGGCGGTCGTGGAGGGGCTCGCCGAGGGCGACAACGTCGCGCTCCTGCGGGCCACCGGGCAGGCGCTCCTCGACCTCGGCTGGCAGGCGCGGCCGGTGCCGGGCGACCGACCGCGCCTGGTGGGGCGCCTCCGTGGCGGCCTCGAGGCGGCGGCCACGGTCCGGCCGACCGCACTGGTGCTGACCCTGCGGACCGCGAAGGTGCGCGCGCCCGAGGAGGCCGCACGATGACGCTGCAGATGTGGACCGCCACGTTGGGCGCTGCGCGCGACGCGTGGGAGCAGCAGGCCGAGGGCCTCGACGGCCCCCGCAAGAACTTCCCCCAGGCCGATCCCTCCCTCCTCGGCGACGCCGTGCAAGGTGCGGCGGAGGCGTTCCTCACCACCTGGGAGCAGCGCACCCTCGCCCTGCGCGACCGGGCCTCGGGGCATGCCGACTCGCTGGCCCAGACGATGTACGACTTCCTCCTCACCGACGGCGAGAGCGTCCAGTCCACCCAGCAGCTGCTGATGTGGCACGACCGCGACACCCTGCCCGTGGAGGCGGTGGGCCCGTGACCACGATCGCCGTCCCCGCCTGGCTCCCGCGCGAGCCCGAGCTGAAGGTCACCGAGGCGTCCGGCGCCGTGCTCACCGACGTACGCGCGGCCGCGACAGCGGTCAGTGACGTCGCCGAGTGGGCCCGCGCCAACGGTGCGCCCGCGGACTTCAGCGGCGATGCCGCCGAGGCCGCAGACCACGCCGTGACGCGGTTCGCCGCCGACACCGACGCCGTCTCCGCCGCCCTCGAGCGCGGTGCCCTGGCGATCGACGAGTTCCTCACCGCGATGCGGCAGCGTCGCAGCGAGCGCGAGCAGCTGATGGAGCGTCGCCAGGGGCTCAACGACGACCGTGACGACCTGCTGCGCCGGATCGAGACCGCCACGGAGGCGCAGGTGCCCGCCCTGCAGGCGCAGGCCGCGCAGCTGAGGGCGCGCTTCGACGACTACCACCACGACCTCACCTCGTGGCGCGACCGCGTCGACGCCGACGAGCAGAAGGCCGTCCGGGCCCTCGCCGCGGTCGACCAGCTGGCCGAGGGCGTGGCGGCCGCCGCCGATCCCTCGCGCGCCGACACCACCGCGCTGGCCGCGGAGCTGCGACGGCTCGGCACCGACACCGATGCCGTCAACGCCTGGTGGAACGGGCTGTCGCAGGCCGAGCGCAACGCCCTGCTCATCAGCGACCCCGACCTCGTCGGCAACACCAACGGCATCCCGACCGGCGACCGCGACGAGGCCAACACCTCAGCGGTCCAGCGCGACATCGAGTACCTCCTCGCCAAGCAGGCGTCCGGCCAGGACCTCAGCGCGTCGGAGCAGCGCTGGCTGGAGAACGCCCAGTCGATCGAGAAGGCGGTGGCGCAGGCCGGGTCCGTCAAGTACGCCGACCTCGGCGTGGACGCGTTCGTCATGGCCTACCAGCCCCACGCGTTCGGTGGCGACGGCATCGCGGCCGTGGCCTACGGCGACCCCGACACCGCCGACCACACCGCGGTCTACGTGCCGGGGATCATGCAGGACGGCACCCAGATCGACGAGAACGGCGACCAGGCGCTCAACCTCTACGAGGAGACCGTCAACAGCATGCTCGGCGAGGACCCGCCGCGCCACGGCTCGGTGTCGACCATCGCGTGGATCGGCTACGACTCCCCCAACTTCGACCCCGAGTCCACGATGCCGTGGGACCTCGTCGACTCCGCGGGCGACGTCTCGCACACGGTGACCGAGGCCAACGCGCAGGCCGGTGGGGTGGCGCTGTCCCAGTTCGTCGACGGCCTCAACAGCACCCACACGGGCGGCGACCAGCCCCACCTCACCGTCATCGGCCACAGCTACGGCTCGACCACGTCGTCGTACGCCGCGGCCGGCGGGATGGACGCCGACAGCCTGGTGCTCATCGGCAGCCCCGGTGCGAGCGAGGGCGTCCACCACGCCTCCGACCTCCACATGCCGGCCGGGCAGGTGTTCGTCGGTGCCGCCGACAACGACCCGGTGTCGTGGCTCGGCGGCGAGCACGGCCTGTTCCCGGGCTCGTGGGACGACAGCGTCGGGCTCGGCGCCGACCCGGCGCAGCACGACTTCGGTGCCACGGTCTTCGCGGTCGACAACGGTCAGGAGTTCCACGGTCCCGGAGGGCTGGTGGAGGTGGGGTTCATGCAGAACCACACCAACTACTTCGACGACGGCAACCCCGCCCTGGCCTCGATGGCCGACGTGGTCTCGGGCAACTCCGGCGCCGTCGTCGACACCGGCGGCCGCACGCAGGCCGCCCACGACTACCTCTACGACTGGGCGGGCAGCGAGGTGCGCCACCACGTCGTCGACCCGGTGGTGCAGACCTACGAGGACGTCCGCGACGGCGCGGTGCAGACCTACGAGGACGTCCGCGACGGCGTCGGCGACGCGGTCCGGGGCGCGCAGGACGCGTGGGACGACGCCTGGGACAGCGTCTGGCCGCCGCGGTGGCCGTGAGCACTACGGTGGGCCGCATGCGTACGTCCTTGCTGCTGGTCGCCCTCGCCGCCGCGCTCTCCGCCTGCGCGGGCGGAGGGGGCGGGGGTGCGGGCGGAGTCGTCGACGGGGTCGAGAAGACGACCACCGACCACGCCGAGATCGCCGTGCCGAGGGCGGCGGACGCGCTCGAGGCGCGCAAGGTGAAGGCCTTCGGCCAGTGGCAGAGCTGCATGGCCCTGAGCTGGCGCTACGAGGTCTTCGCGAGCATGACCGCTGCCGAGGGTGACCCGGCGGCACAGCTGGAGGCGGTCAGGGCCGCGCTGGTCGACGACGGCTGGACCGACGACACCCAGGTCGACGGCCACGTCACGCTCACCCGCGAGGACACCACGGTCGACGTCGAGCCCTCCCCTGCCCGTGGTCCCGGCATCTGGGTCGTGCGGGTGCAGTCGGCGTGTGCCGATTACGACGGAGACGACAAGGACCGCGTCGAGAACGACGAGGCCAGGCCGATCGAGGCCCTCACCTCCTGACGAGGCGGTGTGTGACAGCCACCACAGGGTCGTGCCGACGTCCCAGCACTAGCCTGAGGAGTGGTCCGTGGACTCCGTCGGGGAGCCGCGAGATGACGAGGAGCGAGCAATGTCCCAGCAGCCTGAAGAGACCGCCCCCTACGGCTCCGGTCCCGCCGCGCCGGCGGCGCCGGTCAAGCGGGTCCGCACCCACCACCTGCGGGAGATGAAGGAGCGCGGCGAGAAGATCACCATGCTCACCGCCTACGACATGTACACCGCGGCGACGTTCGACGAGGCGGGGATCGACCTGCTGCTGGTCGGGGACTCGGCCTCCAACAACGTCCTCGGCAACGAGACCTCGCTGCCGATCACGGTCGACGAGCTCCTCCCCCTCACCCGCGCGGTCGCGCGCTCGGTCAAGCGGGCGATGGTCGTGGGCGACCTGCCCTTCGGCAGCTACCAGGCCTCGCCCGAGCAGGGCTACCTCACCGCCGTACGGTTCATGAAGGAGGCCGGCGCGCACTGCGTGAAGCTCGAGGGCGGCGCCGAGATGGCGCCGGTCATCGAGAGGTGCACCCGCGGCGGGATCCCTGTGATGGCCCACATCGGGTTCACCCCGCAGAGCGAGCACACCCTCGGCGGCTACCGCGTCCAGGGTCGCGGCGACGCGAGCGACCGCGTCGTCGCCGACGCGCGCGCGGTGCAGGAGGCGGGCGCCTTCGCCGTCGTGATGGAGATGGTCCCCGGCGACGTCGCCGAGCGCATTAGCAAGGAGCTGACGATCCCGACCATCGGCATCGGTGCGGGCGCCGGCTGCGACGGCCAGGTGCTCGTGTGGCAGGACGCCTTCGGCCTGCGCACCGGTCGGATGGCCCGCTTCGTCAAGCAGTACGCCGACGTGCACGGCGTCCTGCTCGACGCCGCCCGGGCCTACGCCGACGACGTGCGCGGCGGCACGTTCCCCGGCCCCGAGCACACCTTCTGAGGCGTCAGGGCGCCGACCAGCCGAGGTAGCGCGCGCCCGCGAGCACGACGGCCAGCCACAGCAGCGCCAGCGCGACCGGCAGCAGCACGACCGCCCTCGGTCGGGTGGTGAACCACGCGATCGCGACCAGCAGGGCTGCCACCCACGCGAGCCCCAGCAGCACGATCGCCCACCAGGGCGCACCGATCGCGACCGGGGTCGCCCCGATGCAGAACGCCACGCACGCCAGGCCGACCAGGCCCGCGAAGGGCCACGGCGAGAGCGGTTCGCGGACGCTGGGCTGGGGCACGCCGACACGCTAGCCGGTGACAACGCCTGTCAGGGGCGGCAGGATCAGGTGTTCACCCGACGACGCGAGGAGCCTTCCATGAGCGAGACCCCGGCCGAGCAGACCACGGCCACGACGACGACCGCGAAGAAGACGACCGCGAAGAAGGCCCCCGCCAAGCGGACGGCCACGAAGAAGACGACAGCCGCCAAGAAGGCGCCCGCCAGCACGTCCACGGCGAAGAAGACACCTGCGAAGAAGACCCCCGCCAAGAAGACCGCCGCGAAGAAGACCCCCGCCAAGAAGGCCCCCGCGAAGAAGGCCCCCGCGAAGAGGACGACGGCCAAGCGCACGACGCCCACCCGCACCGCGCCCCCTGCACCCGCGCCTGCACCCGCCCGCAAGTCCCCGACCGAGCGGGCCGTCGAGGTCGGCGCCCAGGCGCTCGGCACCGCGGCGATGATCCAGCAGGTCGCGCAGGAGACCGCGGAGCGCGTGGCGGCCGAGACCGCGGCACGGGTGAGCAAGCAGTACGAAGCGGCCATCGCCGAGCTCACCAGGACCATCGACAAGAACACCAAGCGGGCGCTCAAGAGCGTGCGCACCGCGGCCGACATCGCTCAGTCGGTCAACCCCGCCAAGGGCAACAAGGCCAAGAAGGGCAAGAAGAAGGGGTGATCAGCTGTCCGGCGTGCCGTCGGTGAGGCCGTCACCGGAGGCCGGACCGTTGTCGTTCCAGTCGGGGTCGTTGTCCCACGCCTCGTTGCGCTCCTGCACCTTCTCCAGCGCCCGCGACGCCTCCGCGGAGCTGGCGTAGGGGCCCAGCCGGTCGGCGTTCTTGCAGCCGTCGTGGCCCTCGACCGTGTGGTGCTTCAGGCAGAACCAGTATTCGTTCTCGCTCATGCGCCGAAACTACACTCGCGCCCGTGCCAGTCGTATCCCCCGCAGAGGTGTCCGCGCGTCGCCCCGTGCCCGCCCACATCGCCCGTCCCGAGTACGTCGACCAGCCGGCGCCGCAGCGCTTCACCGGCGAGGAGGTCAAGGACGCCGAGACGATCGAGCGGATGCGCGTCGCGGGACGCCTCGCCGCCCAGGCGCGTGAGCTGGTCGGCTCCCACGTGGTGCCGGGCGTGACCACCGACGAGCTCGACCGCATCGGCCACGAGTTCCTCTGCGACCACGGCGCCTACCCCTCGACGCTGGGCTACCGCGGCTTCCCGAAGTCGCTGTGCTCGAGCGTCAACGAGGTGATCTGCCACGGCATCCCCGACTCGCGCGTGGTGGAGGACGGCGACATCGTCAACATCGACATCACCGCCTTCATCGGTGGCGTGCACGGCGACACCAACGCGACCTTCCTGGCCGGCGACGTCGACGAGGAGACCCGTCTGCTCGTCGAGCGCACCAAGGAGTCCCTCGACCGCGCCATCAAGGCCGTGAAGCCCGGTCGGCGGGTCAACATCATCGGCCGCGTGATCGAGGCCTACGCCAAGCGCTTCGGCTACGGCGTCGTACGCGACTTCACCGGCCACGGCATCGGCACCGCGTTCCACTCCGGCCTGATCATCCCCCACTACGACGACCCGCGCTTCGACGACGAGATCCGGACCGGGATGACCTTCACGATCGAGCCGATGCTCAACCTCGGCACGCCCGACTACGACATGTGGGACGACGGCTGGACGGTCGTGACCAAGGACCGCCGCCGCTCCGCGCAGTTCGAGCACACCCTGCTGGTCACCGACGATGGCGCCGAGGTGCTCACCCACCCCTAGACTCGCTCCCGAGTGGGTCGGCCGGGCGGCCGCGGTCCGCCGTCCTCGGATGGCGGGTCGAGGAAGGTCCGGGCTCCACAGGGCAGGGTGGTGGCCAACAGCCACCCGGGGTGACCCGCGGGATGAGTGCCACAGAGAACAGACCGCCTCCCGGCGTGCCGGGCGGTAAGGGTGAAACGGTGGTGCAAGAGACCACCAGTGCGCCGGGCGACCGGCGCAGCTAGGCAAACCCCACCCGGAGCAAGATCAGACAGGATGCGTTCGAGGGCGGCCCGCCCGAGCATCCGGGTAGATCGCACCAGGCGGCCGGCAACGGTCGTCGCAGATGGATGGTCGCCCCCGCGTCAGCGGGACAGAACCCGGCCTACAGGCCGACCCACTCCCTACAGGCCTCTGACCTGCGGAAACGTGATCACGACACCTCTGTAGTCCGCAGATAGTCCGCAAGAGAAGAGCTCTTGACGGTTGAACTACCACCGTCGATCGGCTCGAACCACTTCCGGACGGGTGCCTGGCGACTTACTGGGTGTGTCCCTATTCGGGACCCCCTGTGCCCGGTCTGCCGGACTGGGCAAGTTAGTCGCCTGACATGCTGAGGCACGTGAACACCAGTCCCACTGACTGGTCCAGGCGGTTCCCTCGGCTCTTCGAGGATTCGTACGTGGACTACGCGGCCGCTCGGATCTCGTACGCCGGAGGAGCAGCTCCAGAGCACCTCGTCACCCGCCTCCACATCGTTGCGGTGACCAAGGGCGCTGAGGTCGTGGTTTGCCGAAGTGCGCAGGGTGGCCGCTTCCTGCCGGGCGGAACCCGTGAGCCAGGCGAGTCCCTCATAGACCTCGCCAAGCGGGAACTCGCCGAAGAGGCAGGCGCTGCCCTCTCTGGAGCATTGGTCCACTTCTCCTCGCACCGGGCAGACAGCGAACTAGACAAGCCCTACCGCTCGCACTTCCCGCATCCACGCGCGTACTGGGGCTATGCGGTCGGGCGCGTTCGCGTCACGGGCCCGCCATCAAATCCACCGGATGGCGAGCAAGTCGTAGAGGTGCTCACTCTTCCGCCAGGTGAGGCGGCGGACTACCTCGCAGAAGAAGACCCGCTCCATGCCGACGTCCTTCGGCACGCAGACGCCATGGGACTCATTCGCCGGCCCTAGCGTGACGGAGAAGTGTCTGGCCGTGCCGGGATGCGCGCGGTTCGCGCTCAGGCCGTGCGGGCAGCAACCGGGCATCGCCGCGCCCGGCCGTGGGCGGCATCTACGGCGGAATGAAGGACGGAGAGATCGGGAGCCGTCGCTGATGGGTGATGGATGCGTCAGGGGTTGGGGTGCGCGGCATTCGCTGCGATGTTGGCCGGGACGTCGAAGTACGGGCGGAGGCGTTCCCGGAGTGGTCGGTCGCACACATAGACGTACGTCCCGAGCATCCCTCGGGTGAGTAGCACTGCGTAGATGTTCTCGACTAACCCGAGAATGTCTTCGTCGGTGAACGTGATGCCGCGTCGCGGCATGTTGTTCGCAGCCGTCGGGTCGAAGTAGTTCCGGCGGTCGAATCGGAGTTCGCCGCGGCGTGGGTCGTAGCGCAGGTCCGGTCCGATGATGACGCCGGCATAGTTGAGGTCGTAGCCCTGGATGGTGTGGATGACGCCGACCTCGTTCGGTGAGCCCGGCGAGTTGACCCAGTCGACGTCGGTGCCATTCCACCGCATCTGCACTCCATCGATCTCGATGTCAAACGCCGACTTGTCCTTCCGGCTAATCCACGGCCAGGCAAAGCCGGCGACCAGGCGTGCGAGCCCGACCTCCTGATCACGTTGGAGGATCATCTGACGCATCTGGGACAAGTCGTCGAAGAATCGAAGGTCGTAGCCAGCGAAGTGTCGCGGCGCGGGCGGTGTGTCGCTGAGCACGCCTCGCACGTAACCGACGTAGTCCTCGCCAGCCCGAACGCGCATCTGCGACGTCAGTCGGTAGCGGCGATGCGATGCATCGCTCGTAGCCATCAAGGCGTCGAGCGCGCGGCTCGGGACGTCGCCAGTGTGGATGCTCTGCGCGGAATCCATGAGGTAGATCTGGTGTGTGCTGATGGCCCGCACCCAGTCGAGCTGAGTGAGGTCGGGGTCGTCCGCCCCGAGGAGCTTCATGTTGATATCCGAGAACATCTTGTACAGGGGCCCGGCCGGTTGATTCCCGCTCTGTCGCAGGCGGTGGGCCTCATCGACGATGAGGAGGTCGAAGCGCTCCCTGCTGTTGCCCATCTCGAACGGAGACATTGCCATCGCCGCATCGAGGCCGGGAGTGCGCTTAAAGACTCGTTGGATCGTCTTGCGCAATGACATCTGTGGAACGACGAACCCGATCCGGGAGTCGTGGAGGAGCTCCGGGTAGCCCTCGACGAAGAACTCTGCAAGCACCGACTCTGATTCAACTTGCTGCGATGAATCAGATGCCTTGATGTCGCTGAGCAGCTTCATCAGGTAGACAGCCACGACGGTCTTGCCGGTGCCAGGTTCACCCTGCACGACGATCTGACTGGGCGTCCCGGACGCGATGTCGTCAAACAGTCCCTCGAGGATGTCGAGGACCACGATCTCCTGATCGTCCGTGAGGGCCTTGAACGGCGACAGCTTGAACAGGTCGGAGTTTTCGATCTCCGGCAACGAACGACTGAAGAGCCCATCGCGGCGCAGCTCTTCAAAGATGTCCGCGAAGATCTTCTGGTACTTCTCGCGACCGTAGTAGTCACGATCGGAGATCCCAACGTTGCGGTTGGTGACTTGGTAGGTACCGTCGCCGGAGAGCCGCTGGATCAAGAATGCCTCGAGATCGAGGCACACGGACTTGTTGAAGGTCGAGTCAAGCACGACGCGCGCACCTTTGAGATGTCGCTTTTCCTGCGACGCGAGGTGCTGGCGGAAGCGGGTGGCTACGTTCAGCGACTCGCCCACGTAGATCTGGTCGTCACCGTCGAGCGCGTACACGACCGGCCAGTTGCGGAATCGTGGGTCGAGCCCGATCCACGCCTCGATCTGGGTGACCGCGAACGGCCCCTTCTCAATCCGAAAGCCGGTCATACTTCGTGCTTCGGCCCGCGGCCGTCTCGACCGGATACTTCTTCGGGACTGCTGCACGGATAGGTGACATCTGAATCTGCGTCGATGTGTCGGCGCTGGAAGGATGTTCACCATGCCAAAGGCGTTCCCCAAGGAGTTCCG
>NZ_LMSM01000006.1 GCF_001428125.1 Nocardioides sp. Soil774
CCACCACCCAAAGGCAGCCATGACGTCAACGGGGCATAACAAACTAATTCGTCGACTAATCAAACACACTGTTGAGTTCTCAAGTATCAGACGCACCCACATCGCGATCCGGCGAGGATCTCGGTTGCGTGAGGCAACTGGTCAAACCTAGCGAGCGACTTTCTGTCCGCGCAAATCGCGGGCTGTTTCGCTCTGACCCGGTGGTGTCACCGTGACCGATGACCGCTTCGGGTTGTCCTGCCCGGGGCCGGGAGCCCGGCCTGACTGGCCTTGCTCCCCGCCGCTCCCTGGCGACAAAGAGAACATTAATGATCCCCGGGGGATCGTGCAAATCGAAACAGTGTGACCGCGGGCACATCGACGTCTTCGCAGGTCAGAGACCTGTTGTGACGCGTGGGACGGCGCGCGAGCGCGTCGCGTGGCCCCGGATCAGGGCACCTGGACGCCCGCGAACTTCTTCTTCCCGCGGCGCAGCACGAGCCAGGAGCCGGCGACCAGGTCGGACTCGGTGGGCCTGAGCTCGGGGTCCTCCACCCGCACGTTGTTGAGGTAGGCCCCTCCCTCCGCGACGGTGCGGCGCGCGTCGCCCTTGCTGCCAGCGAGCCCGCTGGACACCAGCAGGTCGAGGATGCCGGGCAGCTCGCGATCGGGGAGCGTCGTACCCCCGGCCTCGCGCAGCGCCGAGGCGAGCGTCTGGGTCGGGATGGCGGACAGGTCTCCCCCACCGAACAGCGCGGCCGCGGCGGCCTTGGCGTGCTCGACCTCCTCGGCGCCGTGCACGAGCGCCGTCACCTCGTCGGCCAGACGCTTCTGCCCGGCCCGGAGGAACGGCTTCTCCGCGGTCTGCTGCTCGAGGTCCTCGATCTCCTCGTGAGTGAGGAAGGTGAAGATGCGCAGCAGCTCGCCGACCTTCTCGTCCTCGACGTTGAGCCAGAACTGGTGGAAGGCGTAGGGCGAGAGCATCTCGGGGTCGAGCCACAGCGCGCCGCCCTCGGTCTTGCCGTACTTGGTGCCGTCTGCCTTGGTGACCAGCGGAGTGGCGAAGCCGTGGGCGCTCTCGCCGGTGACGCGGCGTACGAGCTCCGCGCCGCCGGTGATGTTGCCCCACTGGTCGGAGCCACCGAACTGCAGCGACACCCCGTGCTCGCGGAAGAGGCTGAGGAAGTCCATGGACTGGAGCAGGACGTAGGAGAACTCGGTGTAGCTGATGCCGGACTCGAGACGACGCCTGACCGTGTCGCGCGCCAGCATCCGGTTGACCGGGAAGTGCTTGCCGATGTCGCGCAGGAAGTCGATGGTGGACAGCGAGGCGGTCCAGTCGTAGTTGTTGACCGTGGTGGCGGCGTTGTCGCCCTCGAAGGACACGAAGCGCGAGACCTGCTGGCGCACCCGCTCGGTCCACTCCTTGACGGTGTCGAGGGAGTTGAGGGTGCGCTCGCCGGAGTCGCGCGGGTCGCCGATCATGCCCGTGGCCCCGCCGACGAGGATGTAGGGCGTGTGGCCGGCGAGCTGGAGCCGACGTGCCGTGACGAGCTGGAGCAGGTTGCCCATGTGGAGGCTCGGCGCGGTCGGGTCGAAGCCGACGTAGAACTTGACGCTTCCCTGGCCCAGCGCCGCGCGGAGGGCGTCGCGGTCGGTGGAGTGGGCCACGAGGCCGCGCCACTCCAGCTCGTCGAGTGCGTGGGGGGTCGTCACGGGAGTTCCTTCGGGTGGGGTCGGGTTCGAGGACGGGCACTAGCCTAGGGCGAGCACGGCGGAGGGTCGGGAGGGAGCACGGCACGTGATCGCAGGCAGGTACAGGCTCGAGCGGGAGATCGGTCGGGGCGGTTCCGGGACGGTCCACCTGGCCCTCGACGAGGTGCTCGGTCGGCAGGTCGCCATCAAGCGCATCGGTGCCACCCCCGGCTCCGACGACGCCGAGCTCGAGCGGGCCGAGCGGGAGGCGCGGCTGGCCGCGGCGCTCAACCACCCGCACGTGGTCGCGGTCTTCGACCTGGTCAACGACCATGACGTGCGCTGGCTGGTCATGGAGTACGTCGACGGCGAGACGCTCAGCGAGCGCGTACGGGGCTCCGGACCGCTCGACGCCACCGAGGCCGCCACCCTGCTGGCACAGACCGCCGACGCGCTGGTCGAGGCGCACGCCAACGGGATCGTGCACCGCGACGTGAAGCCCAGCAACATCATGATCGCCGGTGGTGCGGCCAAGCTCAACGACTTCGGCATCGCACGGTCGGAGGACGACCTGTCGCTGACGCAGACCGGTCTGGTGACCGGGTCGCCGGCCTACCTCGCGCCCGAGGTGGCCTCCGGGTCGTCCGCGACCGCGGCCAGCGACGTGTGGTCGCTGGGCGCCACGCTCTACCACTCGGTCACGGGCCGCCCGCCCTACGAGGTGGGCGACAACCTCATCGGCGCGCTCTACAAGATCGTGCACGAGGACCCTCCGCGCCTGCCGGAGGACCACCCGATGGCCGGGCTGCTGTCGGTGATGATGAACCGGGACCCCGAGCAGCGCTGGTCGATGCCCCGGGTGCGCGAGGAGCTCCTGCGCATCTCGCACGGCCAGACGTCGACGGTGCGGGTGGCACCCGTCGTACCCCCTCCGCCGGAGCAAACTGGCGTCCTCCCGCCCGTTCCGTTGGCGCCCGCGCCGGCTCCGGGCCGCCACCACCGCCGCTGGGGCTGGATCGTGGCCGCGGCGGTGCTGGCGGTCGCGGCGGTCGTGGCGGCGTACGTCCTGGCCGGGCGCGGCACGCCCGAGGCCGTCCCCGACGACCGCGACACCGGTGCACCGGCGTCCCAGGACTCGTCGCCGACGCCCAGCGCCTCTCCCGTGTCGGCGGAGGACACGCGCGCGCAGATGGACGCCTTCATCACCGACTACATCGCGACCGTGACCTCCGACCCGCGAGCGGCGTTCGAGCGGCTGACGCCGGAGTTCCAGCAGGAGAGCGGCGGCTACCCGGGCTACATCGGGTGGTGGGGCACGGTGCGGTCGGCCGAGCTCGCCGACGTCAGCAGCAACCCCTCGGACCTGACGGTCGGCTACACGGTGAACTACGTGATGAAGTCGGGCGAGCGCAGCACGCAGCGCGTGCGCCTGCAGCTCAAGCGGCTCGACGACCAGCTGCTGATCTCCGGCGAGGGCTGACGCCTCACCCGTCGAGCTCGTGACGCTGCACCCACAGCGCCGCCTGGGTGCGGTCGGCGACGCCGATGCGCTGGTAGGCCGAGGTCAGGTGGGCCTTCACGGTGCGCTCGGTGATGCCGAGGCGCTGGGCGATCTGCTTGTTGAGCAGGCCCTCGACCACCAGGCGCAGGACCTGTGCCTCGCGCGGCGACAACCCCGCGTCGTCGCGGGCCGCCGACACGCTCGGCGACGGCGTACGTCCTGAGGCGCGGGCGAGGAGGCGCCGGGCCGCGCGCGGGTCCAGCGGCGACTCGCCGCGCGCGACGGCGCGGATGCCCTCGAGGAGGACCTCGGGCTCGGCGTCCTTGAGGAGGTAGCCGACCGCGCCGGCCTCGAGCGCGGCGTCGATGCGCGCGTGGTCGGAGAAGGAGGTGAGCACGAGCACCTCGGTGCCGCCCCCGTCCTCCGCCTGCTCGGCCACGATGGCCCGGGTGGCCTCGACCCCGTCGAGCACCGGCATCTGGAGGTCCATCACGGCGACGTCGGGACGGTGCTCGCGCACCAGCGCGAGCGCCTCGCTGCCGTCGCGCGCCACGCCGACGACGACGAGATCGTCGGTCGACTCGATGAGCCCGGCCAGGCCACGGCGTACGACGGCGTGGTCGTCGGCCAGCACCACACGGATCATGCGAGCGGCACCTCCACGCGGACCGTGGTGCCGGCGCCGGGCGCGGACTCCACCTCCATCGTGCCGCCGTGCTCGCGCACGAGGCTCTCGGTGCCACGGAGGCCGAATCGGTCCTCCCCCACCACCGACGCGGGGTCGAAGCCCGCCCCGTCGTCGACGACCTCCAGCACCAGGACGTCGTCGTGGCGATGGACGGTGAGGGACATGCGGCTCGCTCCGGCGTGCCGCGCCACGTTGCGCACGGCCTCCTGCGCGGCCCGCCACACGAGTGCGACCGCCCGGCGCGAGGCGTCCTCGTCTCCGCTGACGTCGACGTCCACCGCGATCCCGGACGCCGCGAAGGGCGCGACGAGGTCGTCGAGCGCGGCTGCGATGCCGGTGGCGTGCAGGTCGGGTGGGTAGATCTCCACGAGCAGCGACCGGAGCGCGCGCATGCTGACCCGCAGTGACCGGCCGATCTCGTCCAGCTCCTGGCGCTCTCCCCCGTCGGTGCGTGCCGCGACGGTGGACAGCTGCATCGACGAGCCCGCCAGGTCCTGGACGACACCGTCGTGCAGGTCGCGCGCGATGCGGAGCCGCTCGTCGTCGGAGGCACGCACGGCCGCCTCGAGGAGCCGCTCGCGCTCGCGCGCCGCGCGGGAGAGGCGTCGTGACAGCAGGACGAGCAGGGGTGTGCTGAGGGCCACGAGGGCGAGCAGGGAGCCGATGGTGATGGGCAGGAACCGGCTCAGCACCTGCGCGCGGCGCTCGCGGACCTGGTCGACACCGAGGTAGGCCTCGAAGAGCAGCGGATCGCCCTCGGGCGCGTGGATGCGCGTGTAGACCTCGAGGAGGTCACCCCCGAGCTCGCGCTCGAAACGGTTCTCGGGCCGGGCGAGGTCGGAGAGCTCGGCGTCGGTGCCGCCGTCGCGGAGCACGTCGCGCTCGTCGCCGCCCAGGGGGTACGTCGCACCGATCAGCTCGGTGCGGTCGCTGTAGATGATGGTCCCGTCGGCGTCCCAGACCTTGATCCGCAGGACGTCGTCGACCAGCAGCCGGTCGAGCGCGGAGCGGTCGAAGCGGTCGATGGCCGCGGCGTCCCCGCGCACGAGCCCCCGAGGGAGGGCCGGCTCGGCCACCGACGTGCCGAGCACGCGGGTCAGCGAGCGCGCGTCGGCGATCGCCTCCTCGTCGGCTGCCGAGCGGCTCAGCGCGCCGGTCGCGACGAGGACGACCACGAGCGTGACGAATCCCGTGGCCAGGAACTGCGCCACGGGATTGGTCAGCCACCGCATGGGGTGCACCTCCTGGACGAGGTCAGTAGTTGACCACACCCCGGCACACCTGGCCGTCGCGCACGGCGCGGAGCACGACCGCGTCGGTGCCGGCGAGGTCGACCATCCGGCGCTCGACCTCGAAGGAGCCGCTGCGTCCGGCCGTGGTGCCCACCCCGCGGTCGCTCACCGACCCGTCGTGGCGCAGCATCCAGCGCCAGCGCTCGCCGGCGACGTTGCTGTCGATCTCGCCCTCGACCTCGAGGCGGCCGTCGTCGGTCTTCACCTTGAGCTTCCACGTGGCGCCGTCACTGCAGCTGCCGGTGCGGATGACGCGGTCGTCGCCGCCCGAACGGGTGCCGCCGTGGTCGTCGCCGGCCGGGTCGTCGTCGCCGCCGCTGCGCTGCG
The DNA here is from genome assembly GCF_001428125.1 of Nocardioides sp. Soil774. Taxonomy (GTDB): domain Bacteria; phylum Actinomycetota; class Actinomycetes; order Propionibacteriales; family Nocardioidaceae; genus Nocardioides. The sequence continues at coordinate 5,483 of NZ_LMSM01000006.1, forward strand.
ACACGAGCCCTCCCTGTGCGGAGGCGGACGCGGTGCCCGCGCCGACGAGACCGGCCGCGAGGCCGCCGACGGCGAGGGTGAGGGCGAGGGCGCGGGCGGCGCCCGTCACGGTGCGGGTGATGCTGGGGGTGGTGGTCATGGGTCCTCCTGGAGTAGGTGGGACCAGCCTCGTCGCGGCAGGCGACCTCCGCGAGATGTCCGATGGTGCTAGTACCCCAGCGGATCAGGCGCGGATCAGGCGCGGCGGACCAGCTCCAGGCGCCAGACGTCGGGTCCGGCGTCGCGGTAGTCGACGGCGTACGCCCCGGGCGTGCGCTGCTCGAGCTGGGCGAGCAGGGGCAACGGGTCGTGGTCGGCGACCAGGAGCAGGCCGGCGCCCGGGCGCAGGCCGTCCAGCGCGCCGAAGATCGTCGCGTGCCGGATGGCGTGGGGGATCACACGCACGTCGAGCTCAGGCAGGCCCGCCTCGTCGTGGCCTCCGCAGGCGCACTGGTGCCCGCCGTGGGCCACGTCGGCGGGCTGGGCGTCCTCCCCGTGGTCCGCGCGGCCGCCGAGGAGCTCGTGCATCCCGGCAAGCATCTCCGCCACGGAGTAGTCAGGCGAGGCGACGAGGGTGGGGATGAGCTGGTCGTTCTCCTTGGCGAGGTGGCTGTCGAAGACGGTCTCGAGGGCCCGGGCGAGCGCGGCCACCTCGACGGGGTCGGACGCGGCCTCGAGGTCGGCGACCAGGCGGTGGATGAGGACGTGCTCGGCGAGCATGGCCTCGACGAGCAGCCGGGACTCCGTGATCTGGCGTGCCGCGGGGTAGAGGGTGCGCTCCTCCGCGGTGGCGTGGGGCACGAGCTCGTCGCGCAGCCACGACAGCAGGTCCTGCCGCGCGGAGTCGGCGTGGCCGGTGCGCGCTGCACGCACGACGTCGGCGGTCAGCAGGTCGAGCCGGCCGGCCATCTCGGCGTGGTGCTGCTCGACCTTCTCGGCCGCCTCCGCGTCGGCGTGGTTGCTGGCAATGGTGACGGTGGACATGGTGCCTCCTCGGGTGGGCGAACGGTTCGCTAATAATCTACAATGAATCCCGTGGAAATAAATGAGCCCGGTCTCACCGCCGCCCAGGCGCGGGTGCTGGCCACGCTCCGCGCGGCCGGTCGCGCACTGACCCTCTCGGAGCTGCAGGACCTCACGGGCCTGCACCAGAACACCCTGCGCGGGCACCTCGACGCGCTGGTGGCGGCCGGCAGCGCGAGCCGCATCGCCAGCCGCGGTGGCGGTCGCGGTCGCCCGGCGTGGGGCTACCTCGCCCGCGAGCCCGAGTACGCCGCCCTCGCCATGGCGCTGGCGTCGGGGCTGGACGCCGGCGAGGGTCGCGCCCTCGACCCCGCGGCGGTGCGCGGCGGCCGGGCGTGGGGCGAGCGCCTTCGCGACCAGCTCGGGGCCGTCGAGGACGGTCACGAGCGGGTGCTGCTCGCGCTCACCCACACCGGCTTCTCCCCCGAGGCCGATGGGGACCGGGTGGTCCTGCACTCCTGCCCCCTGCTCGACGCGGCCCGCTCGCACCCGGCCGTGGTGTGCGCGGTGCACCTCGGCATGGTCGAGGGCGTGCTGGGCCGGGAGGGCGCCGGGCTCCGCCCGCGCCCGGAGTCCCTCGGTTGCGTCGTGAGCCTGCCGTGAGCGGGCGGCGCACGCCGGCGCCTCGCGCGCTGCTGGCCGTGCCGGCGGCCGTCGCCATGGTCGTCGGCGTCGACGCCGGCCTCTCGCTGCTGGGCGTGTGGGCCCCGGTGCACTCGGGGCGGCTGGGCGACGCCCACGGCCTGCTGATGGTGCTCGGGTTCGTCGGCACGCTCGTCGCGCTCGAGCGTGCGGTGGCCCTCGGCTCGACCTGGGGCTACGCCGTCCCCGCGCTCCTGGGATCCGGCGCCCTGGCGCTGCTCGCACCGCGCGTGGACCGCCTCGGCCACCCGCTACTGGTGGCCGGCACGGCTGGTCTGTGCCTGCTCTACGTCCCGCTGTGGCGCCGCCAGCGCGACGACGCGGTGCTGGTCTCCGCACTCGGCGCCGTCCTGGCGCTCGGTGGCGCGGTGCTCGTGCTCGGCGGCGCCGACGTCCCCCTCGCCCTGCCCTGGCTGGCAGGCTTCGTGGTGCTGACGATCGCCGGCGAGCGGCTGGAGCTGGCCCGACTGGCGATGCCGGCGGGGGCTGGGACCTCGCTCGTGCTGCTGGGTCTCGCGGTCACCGTCGGGGTGCCGGCCACCACGATGTGGCCACGTGCCGGAGCCGGCGCCCTGGGCCTGGTGGTCCTCCTGCTGGCGGCCTGGCTGGCGTCGTACGACGTCGCGCGGCGGACCGTCCGCGGTTCCGGTCTGCCCCGCTTCGCGGCAGCCTGCATGCTGGCCGGCCAGGGCTGGCTGGCCGTGGCGGGAGGCGTCTGGCTGGTCGCCGGGCAGCCGGCGGACGGGGTGGCGTACGACACGCTGGTGCACGCGGTCTTCCTGGGGTTCGCCCTCTCGATGATCATGGCGCACGCCTCCTCGATCCTGCCGGCGGTGACCCGGGTGCCGCTCCCCTACCGGCCGGCGATGTGGGCCCCGTGGCTCCTGCTCCAGGCCTCCCTCGTCCTCCGCCTGTGGGGCGGCGACGCCCTCGGCAGCGACCTGGCGCGCGAGGTCGGCGGGGCCGGCAACGCGGTGGCGCTGCTGCTGTTCTTCGTCGTCGCGGCCGCGAGCACGGCGATGGGTCCACCCGCGCCGCGCGCGGTCGTGGCGGCCACTGACCGCGAGCCGGAGGTGGCGCGATGACCGCCCTGCAGTCGCCGAGCGGGACACGTCCTGACGCGCCGACATCCGGGACGCGCGGATTCTGGCCGATCCGGGACCTGCCCGTGGTCGGCTGGCTGCTCGCGGCGGTGGTCGTGGCGCTCGTGCACCGGTGGGTGCCGGAGGCACGCTGGCTGCTGCTGCACCTGCTGCTGCTCGGCGCCGCCGGCCACGCGATCCTCGTGTGGAGCCGCTACTTCGCCGACACGCTGCTGCGGGGACCGGCGACGCCCCGACGGGAGCAGTCGATCCGGCTGGCGACCTTCGACCTCGGCGCCATCGCCGTGACCGTCGGCGTCAGCCTCGGCGGGTGGCTGCTCGTCCTGGCGGGCGCGGTGGCGGTCGCGGCCGCGGTGACGTGGCACGTGGTGTCGTTGGCGCGCGGACTGCGCGCCAGGTTCCGCTCCCGCTTCGCGCCAACGGTGCACTACTACCTCGCCGCGGGCGCCCTGCTCCCCGTCGGTGCGACGCTCGGCGTCTGGCTCGCACGTGGCCTGTCCGACCCCCTCGACGCGCGCGTGCGCATCGCGCACGCGAGCATCAACGTGCTCGGCTGGGTGGGCCTCACCGTGCTCGGCACCCTCGTCACCCTGTGGCCGACCATGCTGCGCACCCGGCTGGCCGAGGGGGCCGAGAAGGCCTCCCGCGTCGCGCTGCCCCTGCTGGTCGCAGGGATCGGCCTGGTGGCGGCGGCCTCGTGGGCGGACCAGCCACGCGGGGTCGCGGTCGGCCTGGCGACCTACCTCGGCGGCGTGCTGGTCCTGGCCCGTCCGATGGTGCACGCGGCACGGGTCAAGCCGCCGGCGAGCTTCCCGACATGGTCGGTGGGCGCAGGCGTGCTGTGGCTGGTCGGGATGCTCGCGGTGGTCGCGGTGCGCGTCGTGCTCGGTGGCGGGTGGGACGACGTGTCGCTCGCGCTGCACGACGCCGCGCCCTACCTGGCCGCCGGGTTCGTGGCCCAGGTGCTGCTGGGCGCCCTGTCCTACCTGGTGCCGGTGGTGCTCGGTGGCGGACCCGCCGCCGTCAGGTCCGCCAACGGTGCGCTCGACGCGGGCGGCGCGCTGAGGGTGACGCTGGCCAACGTCGGACTGGTGTGGTGCGTGCTGCCGGTGCCCAGCGGCGTACGCGTCGTGGCGTCGGTGCTGGTGCTCGGCGCCCTCGCGACCTTCGTGCCGCTCCTGCTGCGCGCCGTCCGCCTGCGGCACCGGGTCGCCCCGACCTCGACGGTCGTCGCACGACCCCGCGGCCAGAACACCGGTCTCGCCGCCGTCGGCGTCGCCCTCGCCGTGCTGGCGGTGGCGGTCGGCGGTGCCGTCGACCCCGCCGCCCTGGGTCGGGCCGTCTCCGCCGATGCGGGGGTCGCTCCCACTGGGCGCACCGTGGAGGTCGACGTGGTCGCGAAGGACATGCGCTTCACTCCCGACCACGTCGAGCTGCAGGCAGGCGACCGGCTCGTCATCACCCTGCGCAACGAGAGCGACGGCGACGTCCACGACCTGGTCCTCGAGACCGGCGCCGACACCGGGCGCACCGCTCCCGGCGAGGAAGCGGTGCTGGACGTCGGCGTCGTCGGCCGCGACCTCGACGGGTGGTGCTCGGTCGTGGGGCACCGGCAGATGGGGATGGTGTTCGCCGTCGACGTCAGCGGAGGCGCCGACGGCGCAGCGATCCACGCCCCGGGCGGCGCGACCGTGCCCCCGGGCCACGAGGACCACGGCCACGACTCGTCCGGTGCGCCGCTGCAGGCCCCGGGTGAGCCGGCGCCGGGCTTCGCGGCGTACGACCCGGTCGTGCCGCCGCTGGGCCCCGGGCGCGTGCACCGCGAGACCTTCCGGATCACCGAGCACGAGGCGGAGGTCGCCCCCGGGGTGACCCAGGAGGTGTGGACCTTCAACGGCACCGCGCCCGGCCCGGTGCTGCACGGACGCGTCGGCGACCGGTTCGTCATCACCCTCGTCAACGACGGGACGATGGGCCACTCGATCGACTTCCACGCCGGCGTGCGCGCCCCCGATGCAGTGATGCGCACGATCCCCCCCGGGGAGTCGCTGACCTACCGCTTCACCGCGACCCGGGCCGGGACATGGATGTATCACTGCTCGACGATGCCGATGACGGCGCACATCGCCAACGGCCTGTTCGGCGCCGTCGTGATCGAGCCGCCCGACCTGCCGCGCGTCGACCGGGCGTACGTGCTCGTCCAGTCCGAGCAGTACCACGGGGTCGACGGCGCGGTCGCCGACCTCGACAAGGTGGCGGCCGAGGAGCCGGACGCCGTGGTCTTCAACGGCTATCCCGACCAGTACGCGCACCAGCCCCTGCGCGCCCTCGCCGGCGACCGGGTGCGGATCTGGGTGCTCGACGCCGGACCGAGCCGCGCCTCGTCCTTCCACGTCGTCGGCGGGCAGTTCGACACCGTCTTCTCCGAGGGAGCGTGGCAGCTCGGCACCCGGCGTGGCCCCTCGCGCGACGGCGGCGCGCAGGTGCTGCCGCTGCTCCCCGCCCAGGGCGGCTTCGTCGAGCTGGTGCTCGACGAGCCGGGCGACTACCCGTTCGTCAGCCATTTCATGGTGGACGCCGAGCGCGGCGCGCGGGGGGTGCTGCGGGTCCAGTGACCCGGGGCACGGTGCACTGGTCCCGATGGGTGTGCGGCGATCGAGGCCGGCGTGGCAGCCTGATGTGACGCCACGGAAGGGGCAGGACGTGATCGCAGGCAGGTACACCCTCGAGCGAGAGATCGGGCGTGGTGGAGCGGGCGTCGTGCACCTCGCCCACGACGAGGTGCTGGGCCGCTCGGTCGCCATCAAGCGGATGGGACTCCTCCCGGGCACGACTGAGGACGACGTCGCCCGTGCCCAGCGCGAGGCGCGCCTGGCCGCGGGCATCAACCACCCCCACGTGGTCTCGATCCTCGACCTCGTCAAGGACGACGACTGCTACTGGCTCGTCATGGAGCTCGTCGAAGGGCGCACGCTCAGCGAGCTGGTCGCGGGCGAGGGACCTCTCGACCCCAGGCGCGCGGCCGCCCTCATCGCGCAAGCCGCCGACGGCCTGGTGGAGGCGAACCGGGCCGGGATCGTGCACCGCGACGTGAAGCCCAGCAACATCATGGTCGGTGACGCGGACCGCGTGAAGCTCGGCGACTTCGGCATCGCCCGGTCGGCGAACGACGACGCGCTGACCCGGACCGGCCTGGTCACCGGCTCGCCCGCCTACCTCGCGCCGGAGGTGGCCTCCGGACAGCCCGCGACCGCCGCGAGCGACGTGTGGTCCTTGGGTGCGACGCTGTTCCACGCCGTCGCCGGGCGAGCGCCGTACAACATGGGCCAGAACGTGCTGGGGGGTCTCTACAAGATCGTCCACGACGCGCCTCCGCGCCTGCCCGACGACCACCCGCTCGCCGCGGTGCTGGCCGGGATGATGACCAAGGACCCGGACGAGCGCTGGTCCGTGGTGCAGGTGCGCGACGAGCTGCAGCGCATCGCCCGCGGCGAGCCAGGTGGGCCGGCACCGGCCGACGGGCGCGGCGGTGCGGAGACGACCATGGTGCTGGACGCCGGGGACGCAGCACTGCCTGCCGGCCGCGACCCGGCACCGACGCCCGCGCCGACGCCCGTCGCAGCGGCCGCGCCAGCAACGATCACCGACCGCCCGGGCTCTCGACGGCGGCCGGTCGGCTGGTTGGTCACTGCTCTCGTCCTCCTGCTCCTGGCCGGACTGGGGGCGTGGCTCCTGTGGCCCGGTGACGGCGAGCGTCCCGACACCACGGCCGGCACCGAGAAGAGCACGACACCCGCTCCGTCCGACGAGCCGACGGAGAAGCCGACGGCGTCCGAGACGTCGCAGGAGCCGACGGCCGAGCCCAGTCCGTCCGCAGGCGGGACCGGAGCAGAGCGAGCGGCGATGCAGGCCTTCGTCGAGGACTACTTCTCCCGCGTCACCGCCGACCCGCGGTCGACCTTCGAGATGCTGACCCCGCAGTTCAAGACGGAGAGCGGCGGCTACGACCGCTACTCCGGCTTCTGGAGCACCATCAGCTCCGCCCGGCCCTACGGCATCACCGCCGACCCGAAGGCGATGACGGTGTCCTACACGATCGACTACGTCAAGACCAACGGCGACACCACCACCCAGCAGGTCCAGCTGCAGCTGCAGAAGCAGGGCGACCAGTACCTGATCGCCGGCGAGGGCTGACGCACCTCGCGGGAGTAGGGCGGGTGGGGCTCGAACCCACGACCCAAGGAAACGATCTGGGGCCCCTCACATCGCATCACCCGAGCCAGATTTACGCTCAGAACAGGGGTTCTGGCTCCATCCGTCGTCACGCCAAAAGGCCTCGAATCATCTCAAAGTGGGGAATAAGTCAGGAATAAAGACGTGACCTCGCGAGAGGGCGGCTCTGGCGATGGTCCTGGTGTCGTCGGTCCTCAAACTTCTTCGCTGAGGGACGACAGCACCTCGACGAACTGCTCCACGGTGGGCGACCCGCCGAGCCCCTGAGGCGTGGAGTAGACACGACAAGCCAGCCCCACCTGCTCGTCGCCGGTGGCGAATGGGTCGCGCCCGTCAATGAGCACGGTCGGCGACCCGGTGAACGAGACAGCGGAAGCCTCCTCGACGGTCTCGACCCTCCGGCGGTGAACCGTCAGGTCGTCACGTCCGATGACGACTAGGGCGCGAGCGAGGCGCTCGTCAGCCACTGTCCAATTCGGGCACCCGTCGAAGTACAACAGCTCGACCTTCAAGGCTGACTCCTAGAGTTCGCCGACCACCTGGTCATCGGCAGTATGCCCCAGCAGCGCTACGCGAACCCTGACGAGTGACGCTTGCACTCGGTACCTAGGTCCGGTTTACGCTCGACACAGTCGGGATCAATCCATCACTGGCCACAACACGCACGTCTGGGTATCGGGCGTCAGGTCGATTCGTGCTGTCGGGTGAGAAGTTCGTCGATGCGCTGGTTGCCTGTTGGTGGGGTGTGCCTGGTGGGCGCACCTTCAGCGACCAGCAGGGCGACTGTGTTCTCGTAGTCGCCGTCAGTGGCACGGTTGTTGCGCCAACCCCAGACGGCCGCGTCGAGCGGTGTCGGGCCCTCGTCGTCAAAGGCGCAGTCCTCCAAGTCGGCTCCGCGCTCGACCAGGAGCCGCACGACATCGAGGCGCCCATGCATGGCTGCTTGGTCAAGAGGGGTGAAATTGCTCCACCCGCGAGAGTCCACGGGAACACCGGCGTCGAGCAGCGACCGCACCACCTCGACTCGTCCGAGCAGCGCGAACTGCCCCAGCAGCCACCCGGAGTCGCGGCCGGGAATGCCGGGCATAGGAGGCGGTGCGTCGGGAAGTGTGTGGGACTGGCCGCGAGCTACCGCAAGCACGTCCTCTGCGACGCGGTCCAACACGCCGGTGGCACCAAGACCCGCGAGTAGGTCGTAGGCGGCCAAGTGGCCGACACGTGCGGCAGCCGCCAGGGGCGTCAGGCCAATGTCAGGGTGGGGCAGGTCGGGGTCAGCTCCTGCATCGAGCAGCATCCGCAGGATGCGTGTGCTGCGGCCCCGGCCCGATCGCCCAGTGCAAGGCCCCAAGGGCGTCAAGGTCGGGGTCGCGCGTAAGGAACCATGCCAGTCCGACCTCATCCTCGAAGTCGAGCTTGTGAGCGAGCATGTTCTCGTATCCGGGACGGTACAGGAGTTCGAGGAACGCAGAACCGCCACGCTCGCAGGCGTGATAGAAGGCGTCGTCGTCCGGCTCGGCGCCGCGCTGCAAGAGCAGTTGAAGCAGCGACACGTCCTGCCGTTCGACTGCGTAGTAGCAGGTCGTCAGTTCCCACTCGCCGTCTGTTGACGGGGTGGTGGCGAGCGGATCGGCCCCCGCGTCCAGGAGCAGCTCAGCGCATGAGCGGATATCGCCAGGTGCACCCGTGGAGTCAGCGAGCAGCCGAAGCAGCGGTGGCGTGTCGTGGATACGGGTGGTGGCGGCCGACGGGTTCTCGACGAGAAGGCTGCGCACGGCGGCTGGCTCGGCTAGGGCCAGAGCCCGTTCCATCCCCGACAAGCCGATGGACAGCACGTGTCGGACTAGCCGTGGCCAGCTGGCGAAGCCGTACTCGGCAGCCAGCTCGCGCTGCGCTGTGACCAATCCGACGCCTCGGGTCCGGCGTCGACGTTTGGCCTGCTTGCGCAGGTGTTCCAGGGATGGGCGCTTGGGCAGTTCACGCATGTCGAACCTCCGCTGCCCGGGTCCGCGTGCGCGGGCCGAGGTCCGGTCCGGTCACTGCTGAAGTCGAGTCGGTGGGATAGTCCCTTCCCCGCGGACAGGGTGCGTCCGACGACGCACCGCCCATTCTACGCAGCCGCTATTGCCACGTGCCGATTCAGCGCCTAAGCCGAAGAAAATGCGTGCTCGCGTCTCAGGCAAATCGGGACGTGCTCGGTCGTCCAGACCGGCGATAATGACTCGTGGGTCACCGCCTCGGAGTGAGCGAGTCGCAAACCATCTCGCGCGAGTGAAGATTGCACTGCGTATCTGCCGTTGCGCACCCATCTGCCGCGGACCCTCAGTCCACCGTCGTGGCTGGGCACCAGCCGGCTCACCGCGTCCGAACTGCACGCCGTCCCGATGCTTCTCAGAGCGGCACGCATGCTACGGAGTTCCGTAGTCGGTCCGTCCCTGATGGGCAGGTCGAACCTCACCTGCGCGCCGACAAGGGACGAGCGGGTGGGATGCGTGCACGGAGGCGTGAAGTTCTACCGCGGCGCCGCCGCGGCTGCCCGTCGCTACGTCGAAGCCGATCATTCGCGCGCGGACGATTACTACCTCGCCGAAGGGACAGGGTTGGCCGAGCGCTACACGGCGACACCCACCGTCGTGACCCTTGCGGGGAGCTTGGACGGTGACGCGTACGAGCGGTGGGTGGCTGGGTACGACGTCGACGCTGGCACACCAAAGGGGCGGCTGCGCAACAACGCGAATGCGTTGCGATTCGTCGAGGTCGTGGTCAACGGGCCGAAGACCTGGTCGATCGCCGCTGCGCTGGACGGAGAGATCGCGGCGGCATACGACGCGGCGATGGACCGCGCCTCAGCAGAGGTCGTCAAGTACGTCACAGCGACTGCGACTACGCGCGTCGGTCCGCGTGACCGGCAGGTTCAGGTCCCAGTCGAACGGCTCGAGGCGGCGGTTGTTCGGCACTACACGTCTCGTGCTGGCGACCCGCACCGACATCTGCACCTGCAGTTCAATGCCCGCGTCTTCGCTTGCGGGGAGTGGCGCGGACTGCACTCGGTCGGAGTCGTGGACAGCATCGAGGCCATCAACGGCATCGGGCACGCCGCGATCATGTGCGATCCCGAGTTCCGGCAGACGTTGGCAAAGAACGGGTTCACCCTTGACGACGCCGGCGAGATTATCGAGCTCCGGCCTTTCACTCCGGCCTTCAGCCATCGCGCCGCCCAGATCCACCGCAACGTCGACGAGTACGAGGCCGCCTGGCGAGCTGCCCATCCCGGCCAGGAACCAGGCCCGAAGCTGCGGCGGGCGTGGGACCGGCGCGCGTGGGCCGAGGGGCGACCGGACAAGGTCGCCCCTGCTGACGGCAGCGAACTGGTCGAATGGTGGAACGACGAGCTATCCGATCTCGGCTTCAAGCCGCCTCTGCGTGAAGCCCCGGTTGCTGGTCTCGACATCGGACTAATCCAGCGCGACGCCGTAGCGGCGGTAGCGCTGTCGCGCCTCGGCGCGCGGCGGTCGGCGTGGAACATCGCCGACGTACGCGGCGAGGTCGAACGACTCGTGGCCTCGGCCGGTGTTGTAGTCGAACCCGGCGTGCGCGGGGAGCTGGTTGCGGACATCGTCGACCGCGCCCTTTCGCGGTGTGTGCCGATGCTCGACCGAGATGACGTCCCAGCCCACATCCGACAGCTCACCTCACAACGAGTTCTCGACGTAGAGGCCGATCTGATCGAGTGCATCACAGCCCGCTCGCAACGAGCTCCTCGTGATGCCGAGCCGGGGCCGGGGCTCGAGGGCCTCGACCCTGCACAGCAGGCCGTTGTTGAAGCGATAGCCGATCGCGAGACTGGGCTTCTAGTGATCGAGGGCGCCGCCGGCACCGGCAAGACCACCACCCTCGCCGCGGCCGCTCACGCTCTTGCAGCTGACGGGCGACGGTTGGTCGTGGTCACGCCAACCCTCAAGGCCGCGCAGGCCGCGCAAAAACAGGTCGGCGCGGACGGGTTCTCAGCTGCGTGGCTGGTCCACCAGCACGGCTACCGGTGGGACGAGAACGGCCGGTGGAGTCACTTCGAGACGCACCCCGATCAGATTGCGTGCCTACGCTCCGGGGACGTGCTGCTGGTCGACGAGGCCGGCATGCTCGACCAAGACACCGCCCACGCAGTGTTCGAGATCGCCACTCGTGCGCACGCGACCATCGCGCTCCTCGGGGATCGTCACCAACTGCCCGCGGTCGGCCGTGGGGGCGTCCTCGACCTCGCCGCCCGTTGGGCACCGCCAGGAGCACGCTTAGAGCTCGACGCTGTACATCGGTTCACCGATCCCGGATACGCCGATCTCAGCCTGCTGATGCGCACGGGAGAGCGACCCGGCGAGGTCTTCGACGCCCTCCTGGACCGCGGTCAGATAGTCGTCCATGCCAGCGAGGTCGAGCGGACCGCAGCCCTAGCCAACATCGGGACCGACAGCGACCAGCTGATCGTGGCCGACACTCACGACCAGGTCGGCAACCTCAACTTAGCCATCCGCGATCGGCGCCGGCGCTGCCATGGGTCGTCTGGTTGGCGGCTTGGTGATCTTGTGACGCAACGCGGTGAGCTCGTTGGGGTCGGCGATCGCGTCTCCACCCGCCGCAACGACCGTGGGCTCGGAGTCGCGAACCGGGACACGTGGCAAGTGACCGGCAGCAACGCCGACCGAAGCTTGATCGTCACTGGCCGTGCTGGCATCCGGATCCTGCCTCACGAGTACGTCGTTCAACACGTCGAGCTTGCCTACGCAACAACGGCGTACGGAGCCCAGGGAGAGACCGTCGAGAGCGCCCACCTGCTTCTCGGCGAAACCACCAGCGCCGCGTCGGCGTACGTCGGCATGACCCGCGGCCGCAACACCAACACCGCCCATCTCGTCGCCGAGTCCGTCGACGACGCTCGCGCCCAATGGATCGACACCCTCAGCGGGGATCGCACAGACCTCGGGCCCGCGCAGGCCGCTCGTCGTGCAGCCGATGACATCGACCGCTACGGGAGCCAGGCACGCTCCCAAACCATCTCGATGCAAGCAGCCGCGCTGCGCGCCGCTCAGGCCTCCCGCGCTGGGCCTAACCACCCTGCCCGTTCGCCGGCCACGTCTCCAGAGCTGGGCCGATGACCTCCGCCGGCGCCCGACCGAGCCGAAATCGCTCGCGCACCGTTGCTTGTCCTGATCCGAGATGAGCCCTCCCCGCGCTCGAGACGACAAGGACCGATCCGTGAACCCCATCCACCGCAACGCCGAACCGCCCCGTGACCTCCTGACCGCAGCGGAGCTTGCCGACCGATGGGCCGTCACCGTGGGTCATCTGGCCAACCTACGAGCGCACGGTCAGGGCATCAGCTACATCAAGCTCGGCAACCGAGTGGCCTACCGCTACGCCGACGTCATTGCCTACGAGAACACCCACTACGTCGAGGTCGGCTGAGCGTTGTCCACAGGGAGCGTGCGGCAGTAGTTGTCCACAGATCCAACGCGGCAAGGTTGACGCCCCCGCAAGGACTCGCACCCTTGAACTATTCCCAACTACGGAGGCGATGACTGTGCCGCGACCGACCACCCCGGCGTACGAGCTGGGAAAGATCACACTTCGTCCTCACCCGACTCGTCCTGGCCAGTTCCAGGCACGCGGCTACTTCAAGGACCGTCGCAACATCCGCCGTGAGGCGAGCGCTGCCGGGAGCTCTCGAACCGCCGCCACTCGCGCCCTCCGTGCCAAGGTCACCGCTGCGGAAAGGCAGCACGCGGGAGGAACCAGCGAGCTCAACAACGAGACCCGCGTCGATGCCGCCGCGCAGGTATGGCTGACGCGCAAGCGAAGCCAGCGCAAGCGCGGTGGAGGCGCACTGTCACCCGTCACGATTGCGGACTACGAGGGCTACGTCAGCCGGGTCATCGAGGGATCTGCCATCGGCTCGCTGACCGTGTCGCAGGTCAATTCGATCGCCGTGATCGAGCATTGGCTCACCGAGATCGCCAACACCCGTGGCACCGTCGCTGCCCTCCAGTCGCGCAAGGTCCTCGGCGGCATCCTCACGCTCGCCGAACGACTCGACGCGATCCCTGCGAGCGTGATGCGCCGGGTCGAGCTGCCGGTCGCGGCGCCCGGCAGCGCCGGCGACAGGTCCTGTCGGGACCCCGAGGACTGCGACGGCAATTGCGGCGGCCGGCATCTCGACACCAGACGCGCGTTCACCATCGAGGAGATGAGACACGTCCAGCGTGCCGCCGATGCCTCCGGCGCTGACATCGGCGACCTCGTCGCGTTCCTCTTCGGTACCGGCGCCCGCATCTCCGAGGCACTGCGCAACACCGCGTGGGTCGACATCGACCTCGACGCCCGGCGGGTGCGCGTCCGGGGCACGAAGACGCGACAAGCCGACCGGGTGCTCGCCCTGAGCGAGTCGCTGACCGAACGGCTACGCCTGAGGGCCAGCAGGTTCGGCACCGAGGGACAGGTGTTCGGCACGACCAGGTTCTCGATCAGCCGGAACGGAGCCAACATCCTTGGCAAGCCCCGCGATCGCCAGAACGTCCTGAAGGCGATCAGAACCGTGCTCTCGGAAGCCGACGCCCGTTGGGCGGGCTCACATTCGTTCCGAAGGACCGTGGCCTCGTGGATGGACCAAGCCGGCGCACCGCTCGCCGAGATCGGGGCCCAGCTCGGTCACAGCGACCTGAACGTAACCGCGCACTACCTCGGTCGCACCACAACACCGACGCGTGCCGCCACAGTCATGGTGCTCCCCGCTGCGGGAGCGTCTGAAAGTGGGGAATAAGTCAGGAATTGGACCGCGAGCCAATCAACAGTGGGCCCAACCATTTGGAGTTTCCGCAGGTCAACAGCCTGTCGAGTGGGGCGGGTGGGGCTCGAACCCACGACCCAAGGATTATGAGTCCTCTGCTCTGACCGACTGAGCTACCGCCCCTCGGGGCGCACCCTAGGCGATGGTGGTCCCGACCTCGAACCAGATCCCGGTTTCGCGCGCGCCGCGCGCAGCCCGCGTGGGACAGTGGTGCCCCTCGGGACGGGAGGACCTCGGGTGGCACAGGATCGTGACGGGCTGCTGAGCCCGGCGCAGCGGCACCTCGTGACGCGCTTCGGCTATGGCATCGACGCCACGCTCGCCAAGGACGTACGCCGTGCCGGCGGTGCGTCGGCGTGGTTCGAGCGACAGCTCACCCGCCCCGGCTCCTTCCCCGACGCAGCCGCCGACGAGGTGCGGCGCTGGTGGCCCGACCTCGACCGTGGACCGGCCGAGCTCTGGCAGCGTCAGGTGCAGGAGATCCGCGGCGGCTGGGAGGTCATGGACGACTACGGCCGCTGGCTGCTGGTGCGCCGGATCCGCACGAGGCGTCCCGTGCTCGAGAAGATGACCGAGATCTGGGAGGGCATGCTCCACGTGCCCGTCAGCGGCGACGGGCACTTCACGTGGCGCGTCGACTACGGCGACACCGTCCGGCGCCACGCGCTGGGTCGCTTCGACCAGCTGCTCGCCGCGACCGCGACCCACCCGGCGATGCTCATCTTCCTGTCGGCGGCCACGTCCACGAAGCGTGCGCCCAACGAGAACCTCGGGCGCGAGCTGCTCGAGCTGCACACCCTCGGTGCGGGCAACTACTCCGAGGACGACGTCAAGGCCTCCTCCCGGATCCTCACCGGCTGGCACGTCGACCTGTGGAAGTCGTGGGCGGCGTCCTACGTCGAGGAGGACCACTGGACCGGCCGGGTGGAGGTCCGCGGATTCAGCCACGCCAACGGCAAGGCAGACGGGCGTGCGGTCACCAAGGAGTTCTTGCGCTACCTCGCCCACCACCCCGACACCGCGCACCACGTGTGCGAGCGGCTCGCGACCAAGCTCGTGCGCGACGACCCGCCCGCGTCGTTGGTCAGGCGGCTCGCGAAGGTCTACCTGAAGAACGACACCGCGATCGTGCCGGTGCTGCGCGCGCTCGTGGCAAGCAAGGAGTTCCGCGCCTCCTCGGGCGCCAAGCTGCGCGACCCCAGCGAGGACGTCGTGGCGACCTACCGCGCCCTCGGCGTGCGTGTCGGGCGGCCCGAGCAGGAGGAGTCCGGCGCCAACGCGATGCTCTGGCAGGCGTCCGGCCTGGGCCTCTCCCCGCACGCGTGGCCCCGCCCCGACGGCACGCCCGTGAGCGACGACGTCTGGGCCTCGCCCGCTCGCGCGCTCGCGTCGATGGGCATGCACTGGTCGATGGCCGGAGGCTGGTGGCCGGCGGCCGACCTGCGCTACCGCCGGCCCAGCGAGTGGGTGCCGGCGAGGAAGCCGATCCGGTTCGCCGACCTCGTCGACGAGGTCAGCCGCGACCTGCTCCACCGGCCGGCGAGCAGGAAGCTCCTCGCGACCGCGTGCCTGGCCACCGGGTGCCGCGCGAAGGAGAAGATCGACCGCGACCACGGCCTCTACCAGTGGGGCTTCCCGCGGCTGCTGGCCGCCGTCCTCGACTCCCCCGACCACCTGGCGTGCTGACATGACCTCCTCCGCGCAGACCCCCGCGAGCCGCGCCTGCGGCTGCCCCGACTACGACGCGGCGCGCACCCTGCTGAGCCGCCGCACCGTGCTGGGCACCGCCCTGGCCGGCGGCGCCATCGCCCTCGGCCCCGGGCTCAGCGGCTCAGGCCCCCGCGCGTACGCCGTCACCGGCCGGCCCGCCTCCCGCCTCGCCGCTCCCGGTGGGTCGGTGCTGGTGCTGCTGTCGCTTCGCGGGGCGGCCGACGGGCTGTCGCTGGTCGTGCCGCACGGCGACCCGGCCTACTACGCGGCGCGCCCGCGCATCGGCGTACCGCACACGGCGCTGCTCGCGCCCGACGCGATGTTCGGCCTCCACCCGGCCCTGGCAGCGCTGCTGCCCATGTGGCAGGCGGGCACGCTGGCCGCGGTGCACGCGACCGGGATGGCCACGCCCAACCGCTCGCACTTCGCGGCGATGGAGGCCATCGAGGACGCCGCGCCCGGCTCGAGCGAGCGCAACGGCTGGCTCAACCGCCTGCTCGGCGAGCTGCCGGGCGCGTCGCCGCTGCAGGGCACCGCGCTCGGCAACCAGGTGCCCACCTCGCTCTTCGGCGCCAACCCGGCCTTCGTCGTCGACCGCGTCGACCAGGCGAAGGTGGCCGGCACCGACGACGACGGTCGCCGTCTGCTCGCGCTGAGGCACGCGTGGAAGGGCAACGGCCGCATGGGCCAGGCCGTCCGCGACGCGATCGCGGGCGCGGAGACCTTCGGCGCCGCGCGCGACCTGCCGGCCGGCTCCCCCGCGACCGCCTACCCCGCCACCGACCTCGGCAAGGCGCTGTCGGACGTGTCGCGGATCGTGCGCTCCGGCGTCGGTGCCGAGGTGATCACCGTCGACCAGGGCGACTGGGACATGCACACCGACCTCGGCACCCTCGAGTGGGGCGAGATGAAGCGCAACGCCGGGGACCTCGCGGCCTCGGTCGCGGCGTTCTTCAGCGACCTCGGCCCCGCCGCTGAGCGCGTGACGCTGGTGACGCTCAGCGAGTTCGGCCGCCGGGTGAAGGAAAACGACGACTACGGCACCGACCACGGCTTCGGCAACGTCATGTTCGTCGCCGGGGCCGGGGTGCGCGGCGGTCGCTACCTCGGATCGTGGCCCGGCCTGGTCGACTCCCTCGACGCCGACCTGCTGGTGACGACCGACTACCGCAGCGTGCTCGCCGAGGTGGTCACCAGGCGCTTCGGCGTCTCGGTGGGGCAGGTGTTCCCCGGCTTCGCGCCGCAGCCCGTCGGCGTGATGGCCTGAGCGACCCGGCAGGTGCCATGCTCGGCCCATGACCGAGCGACCCGTGGCACCGTCGTACGAACCCCTCCCCGAGGACTGGGAGAGCGCGCTCTTCGTCGTCGCGCACCCCGACGACATCGAGTACGGCGCAGCCGCCGCGGTGGCGCGGTGGACCGGGCAGGGCAAGCGCGTCGTCTACTGCATGGTGACCAGCGGCGAGGCCGGCATCGACGGGGTGCACCCCGACGAGTGCGGACCGCTGCGCGAGGCCGAGGAGATCGCCTCCGCCGCGGCCGTCGGCGTCTCCGAGGTGGAGTTCCTGCGGCTGCCGGACGGCATCCTGGAGTACGGCGTGGAGCTGCGGCGCGTGATCGCCGAGGTCGTGCGTCGCCACCGCCCCGACGTCGCCATGACCATCAACTTCCGCGAGACCTTCGGGGGCACCAACCTCAACCAGGCCGACCACATCGCTGTCGGGAAGGCGCTGCTCGACGCGGTCCGCGACGCCGGCAACCGATGGGTCTTCTCCGAGCAGCTCACCGACGGGCTCGAGCCGTGGGGCGGCGTGCGGGCCGTGTGGGCCGGGAACTCGCCGGACGCCACCCACGCCGTCGACGTCACCGACACCTTCGACGCGGGCGTCGCGTCGCTGAAGGAGCACCGTGCCTACATCGAGGGCCTCGGCTGGGAGGGCTGGGACCCCGAGGAGTTCCTCGACGGCATCCTCCGCGCCGGTGGGCAGGGCCTGGGCGTGACCCACGCCGCGACGTTCGAGGTCTTCCCGCTCGGCTGGGGCTGAGGAGCGCCCACCCGCCTCAGCGGGCGAACCGGCCTCGCCGCGGTCGCTCCGCACGCTGGCCGCCTCCGAACCGGGCGCCGACCAGTGGTGGCGGCGCGACGACAGGCGCGTCGACGGCGGCGGCCGCCGGGACCTTGTCGACCTCCGGCGCAGCCGGCGGCGGGACGAGGGAGAGGTCGTGGCCCGCCAGCACGGCGCGCACCTCGTCGAGCACGGCGAGCAGGACGGCGTCGTCGGTCGCGCCGCACCGCACGACGAGGGCGTGGCGCCCCACCTGGGCGCCGACGACGGCGTCCTGCTCGAAGCCGAGTCGCACGAAGCCGGTCGCGTGCCGATCGCCGAGCGAGCCCAGCACCGCGAGCACGCGGTTGCCCGCCTCCGCGAGGTGGGGCGCGTCGTGCCGCTCCCCCTCCGCGGCGACGACGCGTGAGTCGATGAGCACCAGCACAGCCCAGCGCACGCCCTCGACCCCCAGCACGCGGGTGAGGCAGTGGCCCACCGCGGCGGAGGTGTCGACCGCCCCGACCACGGTGAAGGCCGGCACGAGGCGTGCCGGCAGTGCGGCATCGACTGCGCGGTAGGTGCCCTCGCCCGCGGGCGTCCAGGTCACGCCCACCGTGAGCCGGCGCCGACCGACGACCTCGATCGAGCGCAGGTCACCGACCCCGACCAGCTCGCCGACGCGTCGCGCCAGGCGTCCGGCGTAGGTCAGGGAGGCAACGAGCACTCCCCCGACCCCGTCGTCGCCCACGACCGTCGCGTCGGGGCGTACGACGAACTCGCGCAGGTCGACCTCGGCCGTGCCACTGCTGTGCTCAACGTCCATGGCGGCAGCCTGACGCGGCCCGTGGCGGGCCGGGCCGGGGTAACGCACAGTTCACGCGGCGAGGCACAGGCGTAACGCGACGGCAATGCACTGGTCCTCCTCCGCGGCGCCTCAGGGGACGATGTGCTCGCTCTCGCGGATGTCGGTGATCGCCATGTTGCCCGGGGCGTGCCCGATGGCCAGCGCCGGCCGCGACTGCATGACCGCGGCCTGCGGGGTCACCCCGCACGCCCAGAAGACCGGCACCTCGCCGGGCCGGACCTCGACCGGGTCGCCGAAGTCGGGCGCGTCGAGGTCGGTGATGCCGATCTCGCGCGGCGAGCCGATGTGCACAGGCGCCCCGTGGACCGCGGGGTAGCGCAAGGTCACACGGACGGCCGTGGCGACCTGCGCGGCGGGCATCGGGCGCATCGAGACGACCAGCGGGCCGGAGAGGGAGCCGGCGGGCCGGCACGCGACGTCGGTGCGGTACATCGGGACGTTGGTGCCCTGCTCGAGGTGGCGGATCGGCACGCCGGCGGCCAGGAGCGCGTCCTCGAAGGTGAAGCTGCAGCCGATGAGGAAGGCGACCATGTCGTCGCGCCACCGGTCGACGACGTCGTCGACCTCGGCGACGAGCTCGCCGTGCTCGTAGATCCGGTAGGCGGGGAGGTCGGTGCGCAGGTCGCCCCCGAACCGCAGGCTGCTCCACGCGCCGGGCTCGGTGACGTCGAGGACCGGGCACGGCGCAGGGTTGCGCTGGGCGAAGAGCAGGAAGTCGTAGGCCAGGTCACGCGGCACGGCCAGCAGGTTGGCCTGGGTCCACCCGGCACACCAGCCGGACGTCGGCACGCGCAGGCCCGCGCGGAACCGGGCGCGGGCCTCGTCGGGCGACAGGGTGTCGGGGCGGCTGGGGAGATCGGTCTCAGTCATCGCGTGCTCCTGGGGCGGGGTGGGCGGTCGGGACTCGGACGAAGGTGATGCGCTGGCCGGGCCGCACCTGGGCGGCGACCGGGAGGTCGGCCCCCACGACGACCGCGACGACCGGGTAGCCCCCGGTGACGGGATGGTCGGCGAGGAAGAGCGTCGGCTGGCCGGACGGCGGCACCTGCAGGGCGCCGCAGACCATGCCCTCGGGGGGCAGCTCGTCGTCGCGGCGACGGACGAGCTCGGGGCCCGCGAGCCTCATGCCGACGCGGTTGCTGTCGGCGGTGACGTCGTAGGGCTGGGACACCAGCGCCGCGAGGGCCTTGTCGGTGAACCAGTCGGCGCGGGGGCCGTCGACGATGCGGATGCGTACGTCGCCCGCTGCCGGGACGGCCACCGGGGCGAGGTCGACACCTGGCAGGGGGCCCGTGGAGGCCCGGACGAGCACCCGGTCGCCGGCAGCGAGCGGCGTCGGGCCCAGCGCAGCGAGGGTGTCGGTGGAGCGGGAGCCGAGCTGTTCGGGACCGCCGATCCCGCCGTGGACCGCGAGGTAGCTGCGGAGACCCGTGACAGGCGTGCCGAGCCGGAGGTGTGCACCGTCGGGCACCCGCACGGCCCCGAACGCCCAGTGGGCGCGGCCGTCGACCGTCATCGGGCACGGGGCACCCGTGAGCGCCACGGTCAGGTCGCCGTGGGCGACGACCTCCAACCCGCCGAAGGTGACCTCGAGCGCGGCGGCGCCCTCACGGTTGCCGACCAGCCGGTTGGCCAGTCGCAGCGCCGGCGCGTCGGCGGCACCGGAGTGCCCGACCCCCAGGGCGCCCAGGCCAGACCGGCCCAGGTCCTGCACCGTGGCCAGGGCGCCGGGGGCCACGACCTCGAGCCAGGACGTCATCACGCCTCCACGAACCTGACACGGGACCCCGGCACGAGCAGTGCCGGCGGGTCGCGTTGTAGGTCCCACGGCTCGAGGCTCGTGCGGCCGATCAGCTGCCAGCCGCCGGGTGACTCCCGCGGGTAGACGCCGGTGAACTCGCCGGCGAGGGCGACCGAGCGTGCCGGGACCCGGGTCCTGGGGACGTCGCGGCGCGGCACCGTGAGCCGCTCGTCCGCCCCGACCAAGTAGCCGAAGCCGGGCGCGAAGCCGCAGAAGGCGACCGTCCACTCCTGGGCGGTGTGGGCCTCCACCACGCCCCGCTCACCCAGCCCAGTGAGCCGCCCGACCTCGGCGAGGTCCTCGCCGTCGTAGGTGACCGGCACCTCGACCAGCCCGGAGTCGGGGCGGTGGGTCGACTGCGGCCGGACCGCCCGCACCGCGCGGGCGACCCCGGCCGGGTCGTTGCGGGTCGGGTCGATGCGCAGCATCAGGGTGCGAGCGGCGGGGACGAGGTCCACGACGCCCGCGGGCGGTTCCTCGACCAGCTCGGCATAGAGGGCGAGCACCTCGTCGAGGTCCTCCACCTCCACCAGCAGGCCGGACTCGCCGCACGGCAGGAACCTCACCCGGCGTCCTGGCCGACGAAGGACTCCACGCGCACCCCCGCAGCCTCCAGCCCGCGACGCACCGCGGTGGCCATCGCCACCGCGCCCGGGCTGTCGCCGTGCACGCACACCGAGCCGGCCCGCACCGCGACGACGGTGCCGTCGTGGGCCACCACCTCCTGGTGCGTGACCATGCGGACGCTGCGCTCGGCGACCTCGTCGGGGTCGTGGAGCACCGCGTCGGGCTCGCGCCGCGACACCAGCGTGCCCTCGGGCGTGTAGGCGCGGTCGGCGAAGGCCTCGGCGACCGGCACGAGCCCGGCCTCCTCGGCCACCGCGAGCCACACCGAGCCGGGCAGGCCGAGCACGGGCAGCGTCGGGTCGTAGCGGCGTACGGCCTCGGCGACGGCCTCGGCCTGCGCCTCGTGGTGCACGATCGCGTTGTAGAGCGCGCCGTGCGGCTTGACGTAGCGCACCCGGGTGCCGGCGACGCGGGCGAAGGCCTCGAGCGCGCCGAGCTGGTAGAGCACGTCGTTGGTCAGGTCGTGGGGGTCCATGTCGACGAAGCGCCGGCCGAAGCCCGCGAGGTCGCGGTAGCCGACCTGCGCGCCGATCAGCACGCCACGCTCCACGGCCCGCTCGCACGTGCGGCGCAGCACCGTCGGGTCACCGGCGTGGAAGCCGCACGCGATGTTGGCGCTCGTGATCACCTCGAGCAGCGCGTCGTCGTCGCCGAGGGTCCAGCTGCCGAACGACTCACCGAGGTCGGCGTTGAGGTCGATGCTCGTCACGGTCACAGCAGGTCCGCGATCCCGCCGAGGGAGTTCCAGCCGAGGTAGACCGTCAGCACCCACACGAGCGCACCGATGGCGAGCAGCGGCCGGGGGTAGCGGTAGCCGCGCATGAGGTCGGTGCGGCGGGCAGCGACCCACAGGATGATCGCGAAGCCGACCGGGAGGATCAGGCCGTTGAGGGCTCCCGCGAGGACCAGCAGGGTGACCGGCGCCTGGCCGAGGGCGAGGTAGACCGCCGTCGAGAAGAGGATGAAGCCGACGGTCACCAGGTTGCGACGCGCCTCCAGGCGGCGCGAGAAGCCGGCGAGGAACGACACCGAGGTGTAGGACGCCCCGATGACCGAGGTGATGCTGGCGGCCCACAGGATGATGCCGAAGACGCGCACGCCGACCTCGCCGAGCGCGGCCTCGAAGGCCGAGGCGGGCGGGTTCTCCACGGCCAGCGTCACGCCGCCGGCGACGACGCCGAGCACCGCGAGGAACAGCAGCGCGCGCATCACGCCCGTCACCAGGATGCCGGTCACCGAGCCGCGGGTGATGTCGCGGACGTGCTCGGGGCCGGTGATGCCCGAGTCGACGAGGCGGTGCGCGCCGGCGTAGGTGATGTAGCCGCCGACCGTGCCGCCGATGAGGGTGGTGATGATGAGGAAGTCGACGTCGTCGGGCAGCACGCTCTGCTTCAGCGCTTCGCCGACCGGGGGCCCGGACACGATCGCGGCGTAGAGCACCATCGCGATCATCACGACGCCGAGCACCACCACGATGCGGTCCATCGCGATCCCGGCCCGCTTGCTCAGGAAGATGGCGATGGCGATGAGGGCGGAGATCGCGCCGCCGATCTTGACGTCGAGGCCGAACATCGCGTTGGTGCCGAGCGCGGTGCCGCCGATGTTGCCGATGTTGAACACCAGGCCGCCGAGGACGACCAGCGTCGCGAGGAAGTAGCCGGCTCCGGAGAGCACCGAGTTGGCCAGCTCCTGGGCCCGCAGGCCACTCACGCCGACCACGCGCCACACGTTCATCTGCACCGCGACGTCGACGAGGATCGACACCACGATCGCGAAGGCGAACGCCGCCCCGAGCTGGGCGGTGAACACGGTGGTCTGGGTGATGAAGCCGGGACCGATGGCGCTGGTCGCCATCAGGAACATCGCGCCGAGCAGGGCGCCCCGGCTGGCTGCGGTCCGGCTCGCGGCGGTCGGCTGCCCCACCGTCCGGTCCTCGTGCTGGCGTGTCTCGTCGCTCATGTGGGTGTCCGTCCGTGTCGGTCCCGGGCCTCGGCGTCGGCGTCAGGAGTGGTCCCCGTCACACCAGGGTGAAGGATTGTTGAACAATCCGTCAATACCCCCGGTCCGATAGCCTCGGAGCGTGACCACCACCGACTGGCTCGAGGACCTGCGCCGCGAGCGCTCCGACCTCGGCCGCGCGAGCACCGCCGGGCGCGTCGCCGACGTGCTCCGCACCCGCATCACCGAGGGCCACCTCCGTCCGGGCACCCGGCTCTCGGAGGAGGACATCGGTGCCGCGCTCGGCGTCTCCCGCAACACCCTGCGCGAGGCGTTCCGGTTGCTCGGCCACGAGCGTCTCCTGGTCCACGAGTTCAACCGGGGCGTGTTCGTCCGCCGGCTCACCGTCGACGACGTACGCGACCTCTACCAGGTGCGCCGGATCCTGGAGTGCGGCGCCGTGCGCCGTGTGGCCGAGCGCATGGACGCCGACCCCTCGATCGCCGGGCGCTGGCCCGACCTGCTCGCGCCCGTGCGCGCGGCGGTCGAGGAGGGCGAGTCCGCCGCGTCCCGCGGCGAGTGGGTGGACGTCGGCACGGCCAACATGCACTTCCACCAGGCCGTCGCCGACCTCGCTCAGAGCCCGCGCGTCACCGAGGCGATGGACCACCTCCTCGCCGAGCTGCGGCTGGTCTTCCACGTGATGGACGCACCGCAGGCGTTCCACGAGGCCTACCTGCCGGGCAACCGGGCCATCCTCGAGCAGCTCGCGGCCGGCGACCTCGCAGGCGCTGAGTCGGGGCTCGCCGCCTACCTCGACACGGCCGAGGCGCAGCTCGTGGAGGCGTACGCCGCCGGGGCCGCCTGAGCGCTCGCCATCGCCTCTCTGCGGCGACCGCGGAGGACGAAGAAAGGCCCCGACGCGCGCGGTGCGCGTCGGGGCCTTCTTCTCTCTGGCTCCCCCGGTTGGACTCGAACCAACAACCCTCCGGTTAACAGCCGAATGCTCTGCCAGTTGAGCTACAGGGGATCGCTTGTGCAGCGAGGCGCAACATTAGCAAGGCCGATCACGGGTGTGAAATCAGGGCAGGCCCACGTCGCGCCGGGCGAGGTCGAGGGCCTCACGAGCGGCCGCCCGGACGGTCGGGTCCTCGGGCTCGACGCCCGCGTCGTACTCGTAGACCCACTGCACCCCGCCCGCTCCCGACGGCGCCCGGCGCGCGATCACCCGCAGCCCGCGACCGCGCGCGATGCGCACGTGGCGCTGCAGCACCACGCTCGCGGTGACCCGCTCGTGGACCAGCTCGAGGAGCCGGCCGGGCTCGTCGAGCTGGGCCGTGTGGACCGGTCTCTGCTCGCCCCAGGTGCCCACCTCGGAGAGGCGGAAGGTGTCGGTGTCGCGGTCCCAGCCCGCGGCCTCGACCTGCTCCCACGGCACCCGACGGGTCACCGTGCCGGAGACGACGTAGAACGCGTCGCGCGTGCCGGCCATGACGGTGCCGTCGGCGGCCGTCGCCGCGGCGAGGACCTTCTCCCCCGGTGCGACCTCGACCGGCGGCGTCGGCACACGCCCCCAGCGCCGGCCCCTCGCGCGACTCGGGTCGCGGCTCGGGTCGGGGCTCACGTGGCGGCTCCCGGCTGGCCCACAGCGCCCTCGCGGAGCCGGCGCCGGTGCTGCTCGAGGGTCACCAGCTCGCCGAACATCCGGTTGTAGTCGAGCGCCTGCTCCACGGGGTTGGTGCGCTGGAGCCTGGCCTTGACGTCGGCGATGCGCCGCGACGTGGTGAGCTCCTGGAGGCGGTAGACATAAGCCACCGCGAAGGTCGGGTTGGGGTCGGCGGTGCCGCGCACGGGCTCGACGCCGAGCTCGGTGATCGCGGCAACCACCGCCGGGTCGGTGGCGGCACCCCGGACCTTGTTGGACCACCCCGGGTCGTCGGCGCCGGCCGCCGGACCACCTGCCGCGCTCACCGCTTCCCAGACGCCGGCGAAGGTGGGATGGGTGAAGTCCGTGGTGGTGACGTGCGCGGTCGTGCGGCCGACCCCGGCCGGGTGCTGGATGACCAGCTTGAGCAGCTCACGCTCGATGAGGAAGCGTGGGTCGGACAGGCTCGGCAGCGCCGGGCGCTGCGGCTGCGGCTGCTCGGGGGCGTCGGGGGCGCGCGACGGGCGGCGCTCGTCGGTGCGCACGGGCCGGCTCGCGGCGCGGCGCACCTCGGCGCGCACCTCGTCGACGTCCATGCCGACCATGTGGGCGAGCTCGCGCGAGAACGCGTCGACCTTGGTCTTGTCGCGGATGCTCGCCACCAGCCCGGCGGCGTCGCGCAGCGCGTCAACGCGCCCGTCGGCACGGTCGAGGTCGTGGCGGGCCAGGATGTTGTCGAGCGCGAAGCGGTAAAGCGGAAGGCGCTTGGCGACCAGCTCGCGCACCGCCTCGTCGCCCTCCTTGAGCCGCAGGTCGCACGGGTCCATGCCCTCGGGCGCCACCGCGACGTAGGTCTGCGAGGCGAAGACCTGGTCGCTCTCCAGGACCTTCATGGCCGCCTTCTGCCCGGCGGAGTCGCCGTCGAAGGTGAAGATGACCTCGCCGCTGGTGGTGTCGTGGTCGCCCATGAAGCGCCGCAGCACCCGCGCGTGGTCGGTGCCGAACGCGGTGCCGCACGACGCCACCGCGGTGCGTACGCCGGCGAGGTGGCAGGCCATGACGTCGGTGTAGCCCTCGACCACGACGGCCTGCTGGGAGTCCTTCATCGCGGTGCGGGCCAGGTCGATGCCGTAGAGCACCTGGCTCTTCTTGTAGATCGCGGTCTCGGAGGTGTTGAGGTACTTCGCCTCGATGCGGTCGTCGTCGAAGATCCGGCGCGCACCGAAGCCGATCGTGTCTCCGTTGGCCTCCCGGATCGGCCACACCAGGCGGCCGCGGAAGCGGTCGTAGTGGGAGCGCCCGTGCGCGACGAGGCCGGCGGCGACCGACTCCTCGTCGGTGAAGCGCCGACCGCGCAGGTGGCGGGTCAGTGCCTCCCCGTCGCGCGGCGCGAAGCCGACGCCGAACATCTGTGCCGCGGCCTGGTCGAAGCCACGCTGGTCGAGGAACTGGCGCGCCACCACGGCGTCGGCGCTCGCCAGCTGCTCGGCGTAGAACTCCTGGGCGACCTTGTGCGCCTCGACGAGGCGACCGCGCGCCGGGCCTCGGGGCCGGACGGGCTCGTCGTCGCCGTCCTCGCGGCGCAGCTGCACGCCGACCTTCTCCGCGAGCCGCTCGACGGTCTCGGTGAAGGTCAGGCCGTCGACCTTCATCAGGAAGGCGATCACGTCGCCGCCCTCGCCGCAGCCGAAGCAGTGGAAGAACTGCCGTGCGGGATTGACGTTGAACGACGGAGTCTTCTCGTCGTGGAAGGGACACAGGCCCTTGAGCGAGCCGCCACCGGCGCGCTTGAGCGTGACGTACTCGCTGATGACGTCGTCGATCCGCGCCTTCTCGCGCACCTCGGCGATGTCGTCGTCGCGAATCCGGCCTGCCACGCCGGGGAGTCTACGGGCGTACGCCGACGCGCGACGGCCAGTCTCCCCAGACCCGCGACCCGACCGGTCGCCACCCCTTCGGGCGGGAGGGGGGTTGGTCGTCGGCGCGAGGGCTGGGAGGGTCGAAGCATGACCTCACAGCACGGAGCACAGGAGAGCCAGACCCTGGGCGCCCTGGTCCACCAGCTGTCGCAGCAGATCCCCGAGCTCGTGCGCTCCGAGATCCGGCTGGCGCAGGCCGAGGTGGCGGAGAAGGGCAAGCGGGCCGGGGTGGGCATCGGCATGTTCAGCGTCGCCGGGCTGCTCGGCTTCTTCGGCCTCGCCGCCCTGGTGACCACCGCCATCCTCGCCCTCGCCACGGTCTGGGACGCGTGGCTCGCGGCCCTCGTGGTGGCCGTGGCGCTGCTGGTCGTGGCCGGAGCGGTCGCGCTCGTCGGGAAGAACAAGGTCGCCGAGGCGACACCGGCCGCCCCCGAGAAGGCGATCCGCGGCATCAAGGACGACATCGCGACGGTGAAGGGAGACCACCATGGCTGACCCCCACGAGCAGGGCGCGCACGAGGGCACGCAGGAGCAGAAGACGCCCGAGCAGCTCGAGGCAGAGATCGCCCAGCAGCGCGAGCAGCTCGCCGACACCGTCGACCAGCTGGCCGCCAAGCTCGACGTGAAGTCCCGGGCGCAGGAGAAGGTCGGCGCCCTCAAGGACTCCGCGACCACGGACACCGGCCGTCCCCGCCCCGAGGTCCTCGGCGCGGCCGGCTCGCTCGTCGCGATGGCCGTGGTCCTCCTGCTGTGGCGCCGTCGCCGCAGCTGAACCACCACACCGCACCACCACACGAACCACCACCACTGGATCCTCGGGAAGGGAGACCCACATGAAGAAGCTCATGCTGCTCGTCGCCGGAGGTGTCGGCTACGTGCTCGGCACCCGCGCCGGACGCGAGCGCTACGAACAGATCAAGCGCACCGCCACCCGGGTGAAGGACGACCCGCGCGTCCAGGAGAAGGCGGCGCAGGCCGCCGACCTGGCCAAGGACAAGGCGCCGATCGTCAAGGACAAGGTGGCCTCGGCGGCCAGCACCGCGGCGGGCGCTGCCTCCACGGCGGCCGGGAAGGTCACGCCCTCGGGCGGCGACCACCGCTCCGACCTCGAGGACCAGCTCCACCCCGACAGCACCGCCCGGCAGGACAACCCCTACCCGCAGGGCGACCTGCCCTAGGCACCGGTCCGCCGGCGCCGGCCGACGCCCGTCAACGCGCGGTCAGCGCGGCATGGCGGGCGACGGCACTGGCGTCGGTGAGCGAGGCGACCTGGTCGATGACGACGCGGCGGCGAGCCGCGTCGTCATCGGCGTCCTCCCAGTCCCCCGCGAACACCGGGTCGAGGGCGTCGGCGCCGCGGTGCCACACGGCCTCGACGAGCTCGGCCACCAGCTCACGCTGTCGCTGCATGAGCGAGACCCGGTCGCCGGCCTGCATCACGTAGAGCGCCGCGATGCCCTTGAGCACCCCGATCTCGACCTCGGTCCGCTCGGGCACGACGAGGTCGGCGCGGTGCCGCACAGGCGGCTCCCCACCCGAGGCGGCGAAGGTGGCCTGCTGGACGCTGCCGCAGAAGCGGCCGATCAGGTCGCTGCTCAGGTTCTTGATGGCAGCGAGGCTGCGCCTGCTGCCGTCGTACGACGTCCGCGGCCAGCTCCCGACCGCGCGCAGGTCGCCGAGTGCCCGGTCGAGCGCGGAGTCGTCGGCGCCGGGCAGGTACCACGAGCGCACCGTCTCCCAGAGGGCGTCGCGATCGAGGCGGGTGAGGTCGAGCCGGCCGGCCACGATGCCGTCCTCGACGTCGTGCACCGAGTAGGCGACGTCGTCGGCGAGGTCCATGACCTGAGCCTCCAGGCAGCGCCTGCGCCCCTTGACGCCGGCGCGCAGCCAGTCGAAAACGGGCCGGTCGTCGTCGTAGACACCGAACTTCACCACGACGCGCGGGGTGCCGTCGGCGTGCACGCCGTGCGGACCAGTGGAGGCGCTGCGCGGCCAGGGGTACTTGGTGCAGGCGTCCAGCGTGGCTCGGGTGAGGTTGAGCCCGACCGAGCGGCCGCCCGCGTCGAAGGTCTTCGACTCCAGCCGGGTCAGCAGGCGCAACGTCTGGGCGTTGCCCTCGAAGCCGCCGCAGCCGGTGCTGAGCTCGGCCAGCACCCGCTCCCCGTTGTGGCCGAAGGGCGGGTGGCCCAGGTCGTGGGCCAGCGCCGCGGTCTCCGCGATGTCGGGGTGGGTGCCGATCGCCCGGGCCAGGTCGCGGGCGACCTGCGCGACCTCGAGGCTGTGGGTCAGCCGGTTGCGGACGAAGTCGTCGGTCTGCGGACCGACGACCTGGGTCTTGGCCGCGAGCCGGCGCGACGCCGCCGCATGGACGACGCGCGCCCGGTCGCGCTCGAACGCCAGCCGCACGGGCGCGTCCACGCGCTTGGGCGGCTCGGCGACCACGCGCTCGCGGTCGGCGTCGTCGTACAGGTCCTCGATGCTCATCGGCCGGTCAGCCTAGCGAGCCCCGAGGACACTGGACGGACGGCGGGTCCGGCTCAGTAGACCGTGACGTGGACGTGGTCGTAGTGGTTGGCGGTGACCGACCCGCGGTCGGGCATGCCGCGCCAACCCTCGCCGGAGCGCTCGACCGACCAGATCTGCTGGGAGTAGATGATGTACTCGATGCCCAGCGAGGAGTAGTTGGCGCGCAGGAAGTTGGCGACGTCCCAGCCGGTGGCGCCGCTGGTCATGATGTCGATCGCGCGGCCCTCGCCGTGCTCACCGTCGCCGCGCCACGTGCCGTAGGCGGTGATCTCCGGCCAGTTGGCGCACACCACGTCGTGGATGTCGTAGAGCGCGGCGTGGCCGGCGTCGATCACCGATCCGTTGGTGCACGCACCACCGAGGCTGGGACCGGCAGGCTCCGCGGGCTCGGGCTTCGGCTTGTCCTTGGCGAGGTAGTCGGCGGTGACCCAGCGCGACTGGCCGTCGAGGACGATCTGCACACGACCCATCTGGCGACGGCCGGTGAGCTTGACCTGGGTGAGCGCGTCGAGCACGCCCAGCTTGTCGGCCTTCTCGCTCGGGCCGTCCCAGAGGTTGAGGGCCGCGGTGGTCCAGAGGCCGGAGTCGACCTTCTTGGCGAGGCGGCGCGCCTGCTGGTCGACGCTCATGTCCCGGCGCACGGCCGCCTCGGCGCGGGCAGCGCTGCGGATCTGGCGGCGGACCTGGGAGCGCGAGGCGAGGTCAGCCCGGCGGCCCACCGCGGAGGTGGCGTTCGCGACCGACTGCGAGGTGCTGGACGACGCGGCCAGGAGGTCGGAGTCGGAGCTCGCAGGCTCCGCGCCGAGGACTCCCATCGTGACCGCGGACAGCGTCGCCACGACGGCGATCGGTGCGGAGACGAGGACGGAGCGGGGGACTCGGGACTGACGGGGGGTGGTGGTGCTAGCAGGGGTTTCCCGCTTGTGGCGATGCTGAGCCACAGCGCTGATCCTTTGCGGTTGCTGACAGGGACTGCGCCGAACCACGAGTCGGGGGAAACCGGGGGAAGACTCGTGCCCACGCCGGCGCGATCATCGAGTAGAGCACAGGATTTCGCGCCTGTCCCAATCTCTGACGGTAAAAACCGGGGTGTTCCGGCTCACGGGACGCCGATCTCGTCGCGCAGGGCAAGACCTCCCTGACGCCGGCCGATCAGCCGCCGGTGGCCTCGTCGGCGTCCTCGCGCAGGTGGGCACCACGGCCGTCGGTGTCGTCGAGCCAGCCGTCGGGCAGCACGACCTTCTTGCGCGGAGAGCCCTGCCGCCCGCGTGGCGTGCCGAGCTCGCGCTCGGGGAAGGGCGCGGTGTCGTCGAGCCCGTCGAGCAGCACGTCGAGGGTGGCGAGGGAGTCGACGAGGGCCAGCTGGTGGCGCAGGTCGCCGCCGGCAGGGAAGCCCTTGAGGTACCACGTGATGTGCTTGCGGAACTCCTTGCAGCCGCGCTCCTCGCCCATGTGCTCCGAGAGCAGCTCGGCGTGGCGGCGCATCATCGCCTTCACCTCGCCGAGGGTCGGCAGGGTCGCCACGTCCTGCCCGTGGAAGGCTGCGGCCAGGTCGCGGAACAGCCACGGACGGCCCAGGCAGCCGCGCCCGACGACCACGCCCGCGGCGCCGGTCTGCTCGACCATGCGCAGCGCGTCGGCGGCCTCCCAGATGTCGCCGTTGCCCAGCACCGGGATGTCGACGTGCTCGACGAGCGCGCCGATCGCGTCCCAGTCGGCCTCGCCGGAGTAGGCCTGCTGCACCGTGCGGCCGTGCAGCGCGATCGCCGCGACGCCGGTCTCCTGCGCGATGCGGCCCGCGTCGAGGTAGGTGAGGTGGTCGTCGTCGAGGCCCTTGCGCGTCTTC
The DNA here is from genome assembly GCF_001428125.1 of Nocardioides sp. Soil774. Classification (GTDB taxonomy): domain Bacteria; phylum Actinomycetota; class Actinomycetes; order Propionibacteriales; family Nocardioidaceae; genus Nocardioides. Next base: position 36,283 of record NZ_LMSM01000006.1, read on the forward strand.
ATCGTCACCGGGACGTCGTACGGCGCTGCCGCGGCGACGGCGTGGTCCAGGATCTCGCCCAGGAGCCCGCGCTTCCAGGGCAGCGCTCCCCCTCCGCCCTTGCGGGTCACCTTGGGGACCGGGCAGCCGAAGTTGAGGTCGACGTGGGCCACGCCGTGGTCGGCGCACAGGATCTCCACGGCCTTGCCGATGTAGACCGGGTCGGTGCCGTAGAGCTGCACCGAGCGGACCGTCTCGAGCTCGTCGAAGGTGAGCATCTTGCGGGTCACCTCGTCGCCCTCGACGAGACCGCGGCTGGTGATCATCTCGCTGACGTAGAGCCCGGCGCCCTGCTCGGCGCACAGCCGCCGGTAGGCGGCGTTGGTGATGCCGGCCATCGGCGCCAGCACGACCGGCGTCCCGACGCGCAGCGACCCCAGCGTCAGGGAGTCGGGCATGGCACTCATGCGCCCATTGTCGAGCGGGGCCCGCCCGCGGCCCAAATCAGCCGCGACGGCCCTTCTTCCCGGCCTCGTCCCTGGCCGGGCGCTTCTCCGGGGCCGCCACCTCGCCGGTCCACGAGATCGGGTCGTAGCCCTCGGTGGGCTCGAAGACCAGGTCGCGGATCCGGCCCCGGTCGGGCACGAGGTAGACCAGGCACATCTCGTCGGTGGCGCCGGCGGCGAACGGCGTCGGCAGCGGGCCGCTCTGGCAGGCGGTGAAGTCGCCGCCGAGGGTCCACGGCGCGCCGAGCCGGCCGGTCTCGTCGCGCAGGTAGAGCGGCACCGGCTGCCCGGCGAGGTCCCCCTCGCCGGTGTTGGTGAGCGTCACCGTCACGAAGTAAGGGCGCGACGCCGCCATCGCGTCGTCGCGCAGCCAGCCGTCGAACACCGACTGCCGCTGCTCGGCGACCGCGTCGACGCTCAGCTCGAGCTGTCCGGCCAGGTCGGCCGTCGGCTGCCACACGAGGGTGGCGGGGTCGCCGAAGGACAGCTCGGTGCCGGGCGGGGTCGACGCCTCGACAACCGGGGTCGCCGGAGAGGGTTCCGGGGTCGGCCCCGTGTCGTCGTCGGCCCCCGAGCACGCCGTCAGGACGAGCGCGAGGGCCGAGGTGAGGACTGCCGTGCGGAGCATGGCGACATGGTGGCACGTCGCCGGACGGCGACGGGCCACCCGCGCGGGGGCTCAGCAGCCGACGAGCTTCTCCGCGAACCAGCGCGTGATGCCGTCGAGGCTGACCCGCTCCTGGCTCATCGTGTCGCGTTCGCGGATGGTGACCGCGTCGTCGTCGAGGGTCTCGAAGTCGACCGTCACGCAGTAGGGCGTGCCGATCTCGTCCTGGCGGCGGTAGCGGCGCCCGATCGCGCCGGAGTCGTCGAAGTCGACGTTCCAGTTCTGGCGCAGCTCGGCGGCGAGGGCCTTGGCCTTGGGCGAGAGGTCGGCGTTGCGGCTCAGCGGCAGCACCGCGACCTTGACCGGCGCCAGGCGCGGGTCGAGCTTGAGCACGACGCGCTTGTCGACGCCGCCCTTGGTGTTGGGTGCCTCGTCCTCGGTGTAGGCGTCGATGAGGAACGCCATCAGCGAGCGGGTCAGGCCGGCGGCCGGCTCGATGACGTAGGGGATGTAGCGCTCGTCGGCGGCCTGGTCGTAGTAGGCCAGGTCCTTGCCGGAGAACTCGCTGTGCTGCTTGAGGTCGAAGTCGGTGCGGTTGGCGATGCCCTCGAGCTCCTCGAAGTCACGGCCCGAGAACCCGAAGCGGTACTCGATGTCGGTCGTGCCCTTGGAGTAGTGCGACAGCTTCTCCTGCGGGTGCTCGTAGTGGCGCAGGTTGTCGGGGTTGATGCCGAGGTCGACGTACCAGCGGGTGCGCTCCTCGATCCAGTAGCGGAACCACTCGTCGTCCTCGCCGGGCTTGACGAAGAACTCCATCTCCATCTGCTCGAACTCGCGCGTGCGGAAGATGAAGTTGCCGGGCGTGATCTCGTTGCGGAAGCTCTTGCCCATCTGGGCGATGCCGAACGGCGGCTTCTGGCGGCTGCTCGTGACCACGTTGGCGAAGTTGAGGAAGATGCCCTGCGCGGTCTCCGGGCGCAGGTAGTGCAGGCCCGACTCGTCCTCGATGACGCCGAGGTAGGTCTTGAGCATCATGTTGAAGTTGCGCGGCTCGGTCCACGCGGCACGGGTGCCGCAGTTGGGGCAGGCCACCGAGGCGTTGATGTCGACCGAGTCGGGGTCGTCGATCCCCTTCTTGGAGGCGTAGTCCTCCTGGAGGTGGTCCTCACGGAAGCGCTTGTGGCACGACTGGCACTCGGTCAGCGGGTCGCTGAAGGTGCTCAGATGGCCCGAGGCCTCCCACGTGCGGGTCGGCAGGATGACGCTGGAGTCGAGGCCGACGACGTCGTCGCGCCGGGTCACCATGAACTTCCACCACTGGCGCTTGATGTTCTCCTTCAGCTCCACGCCGAGCGGGCCGTAGTCCCAGGCGGACTTCGTGCCGCCGTAGATCTCACCGCAGGGGTAGACGAAACCCCGGCGCTTGGCGAGGGAGACGACGTTGTCCAGGGCGGTCGGAGCAGGCTTGGCCACGGTGCATTCCTTAGGGATCGGGCCGGCTGGCTGCCGGCTCGGCGGTGCTGTCGGATGGGAGCGGTCAGCCTAACGACCGCGGGCGCACCTCGTTGAGGTCGGTCCCCTCCTCGACCAGCTCGTAGGCGCTGGGCTCGTCGAGCGCATGCACCATCAGCGGCTGCACGTGCATCTTCGCCTCGTACGACCCGAGCGCGCGGCGGTAGGAACCGACGTTCTCCCAGCGCGTGGCCAGCACCCACAAGGTGGGGTCGTCGACGTTGCGGCCGACCTCGCCCCCGACATAGCCGGGCTTGGTCGCCAGGATGCCGAGTGCGCGCAGCAGCCCCTGTCGCATCTCACCCTCGGCTGCGAGGTCGGGGGCGGGCGTCCGGAGGCGGGTCACGACGAGCACGTCCCACAGGCTAGCCGGGTGGTCCGGCGGGATCGGTTTGACAACGGTTCTCAACTACCGTGAGAATCGTTCTCATGTCCGTCAGTCCTCGCGTCCTCCCGCTCGCCGTCGTCGGCGCGCTGCTGCTCGCGGCGTGCGGCGGACCTGGATCCGGCACCGGCTCGGGTGCCGGGTCGGACCACAAGGCCGTCGCGGCGTTCTTCCCCCTCGCCTGGGTCACCGAGCAGGTGGCGGGCGCGGACTGGACCGTCTCCAACCTCACCCGGCCGGGCGGCGAGCCCCACGACCTCGAGATGGGCATCGCCCAGACCGTCGACCTGGAGGAGGGCGCCGTCGTGGTCTTCGAGCGCGGTTTCCAGCCGGCCGTCGACGACGCCGTCGACACCGTCGCGGAGGGCGTGCTCGTCGACGCCGCCGACGCGGTGGCGCTGCGCTCGATGGACGAGCAGCACAGCCACGACGAGGACGGTGTCGACGAGCACTCCTCCGACGACGGGCACGACCACGGCGACACCGACCCGCACTTCTGGCAGGACCCGTTGCTGATGGCCGACCTCGGCGACACGGTGGCCGACGCGCTCGCCGAGGCCGACCCCGACGGGGCGACGGCGTACCGGGCCCGTGCGGACGACCTGCGCACCCGCCTGGAGGATCTCGACGCGGAGTACACGACCGGCCTCGCCGACTGCGAGCGCGACACCGTCGTGGTCAGCCACGAGGCGTTCGGCTACCTCGAGCGCTACGGCCTGCACTTCGAGGCGATCGCCGGGCTCTCCCCCGACGCCGAGCCCACGCCCGCGGTGCTCGCCGACCTCGAGCAGCTGATCGCCGACGAGGGCATCACCACCGTCTTCTCCGAGCGGCTGGCCTCCCCCGCGATGGCCGAGACCCTGGCGTCGGACACCGGGGTCGAGACGGCCGTGCTCGACCCCCTCGAGGGACCGGGCGAGGGCGACGCCGCGGGCGACTACGTTGCTCTCATGCAGCACAACCTCGCCGCTCTCCAGCGAGCCAACGGATGCTGAACACCACCGGCTCCCCCGTCGTCGAGGCGCGCGACGTCACCGTCGCCATCGGCGGACGTCCCGTCCTGCGCGGCAACGACCTCGTCGTGCGCGAGGGCGAGTTCGTGGCCCTGATGGGAGCCAACGGCTCGGGCAAGAGCACCCTCGTGCGCGCCCTGACCGGGCTCCGGCCGTTGACGCAGGGGACGGTCCTCCTCTTCGGCACCCCGCTGCACGACTTCCGCGCGCGGCACCGCCTGGGCTACGTCCCGCAGCGCGGCACCGCGACGGGCGGCGTCCCGGCCAGCGTGCGCGAGGTCGTCGCCTCCGGTCGGCTGACCCGGCGGGGCCTGCTGCGCCCCACGAGCCGCGCCGACCGCGCCGCAGTGGCCGACGCGCTCGACGTCGTCGGGCTTGCGGACAGGGCCGGCGACGGCGTCTCCACCCTCTCCGGAGGCCAGCAGCAGCGGGTCCTCATCGCACGTGCGCTCGCCGGCGAGCCCGAGCTGTTCTTCCTCGACGAACCGACCGCCGGCGTCGACCTGCCCAACCAGCAGGCCCTCGCGGACGCCCTCCACACCCTGTCCGGCCGCGGCGCGACCGTCGTCCTCGTCGCCCACGAGCTCGGCCCGCTGGCGCCGCTGGTCGATCGGGCGGTCGTGATGCGCGACGGGCGGATCGCCTACGACGGCACCCCGCTGTCGCACGAGGACGTCCACGGCCACCACCACCCCGTCGACGCCCACCACGACCACGTGCCGCACGTCGGCTCGCCGTTCGACAGGCTGTCCCACGACCACCGGGAGGGACACCGATGAGCCCCACGGAGCTGCTCGACCTCCTGCGCCACGACTTCATGCAGCGCGCCCTCCTCGCCGCGCTGCTCACCGGCCTCGCGGCACCGGGGATCGGCACCTTCCTCGTGCAGCGCCGCCTGGCCCTGCTCGGGGACGGCATCGGGCACGTCGCCGTCACCGGCGTCGCGCTCGGCCTCCTCACCGGCACCTCGCCGACCTGGACGGCCGTCGTGGTGGCGATCCTCGGAGCGGTGCTCATCGAGGTCATCCGCGAACAGGGGCACACCAACGGCGACGTCGCCCTGGCCCTGCTCTTCTACGGCGGCCTGGCGGGCGGCGTGCTGATCACCGGCCTGGCCGGTGAGGGCGCGGCCAGCCTGCAGGTCTACCTGTTCGGGTCGGTGACGAGCATCAGCGCCACCGAGGTCTGGTACACCGCCGGCCTGGCCGTCGTGGTCCTGACGCTCACCCTCGGTCTGCTCCCCCAGCTCTTCGCCGTGGCCTCCGACCCCGAGTTTGCCCGGGTCGCCGGGCTCCGGGTCCGCTCCTACAACCTGCTGGTCGCGGTGCTTGCCGCGGTCAGCGTCACCGTCGCCATGCGCACGGTCGGGCTGCTGCTGGTGTCAGCCCTGATGGTGGTGCCGGTCGCCACGTCGCAGCAGCTGGCGCGGTCGTTCCGCTCGACCCTCGTCGCCGCGATGGTCCTCGGCGGCGTCGCCGCGGTCGGCGGCCTGGTCGTCAGCGCCTGGCTCTCGGCACGGGCGACGGTGGCCCCTGGTCCGTCCATCGTGCTCCTGGCGCTGGCGATGTTCGCGGCCACCTGGCCCTTGGGGGTCTGGCTGCGCCGGCGCCGGCGCCTGGCTGAGCCCTTCCCGATCGTGGGAGACGAGTCGTCAGGAGACCCCGGCGTCCCCGACACGCACCGGATGGCCGGACACGACGACCGGGCGCACGACCACGAGCACGACCACGAGCACGGGGAGGCCTGCGGGCACCCGGCGGTCCCCCACGGCGACCACGTCGACTACGTCCACGACGGCCACCGCCACGCCCCGCACGGAGAGCACTATGACGAGCACTGAGCACGGCGCGCGGCCCGCGGTCCGGCCCACCCGGCAGCGGCTCGCGGTCGCAGCGGCCCTCGCCGGCTTCGACGACTTCCGCAGCGCGCAGGAGATCCACGACCTGATCTCGCGCCAGGGCGACTCTGTGGGCCTGGCCACCGTCTACCGCACGCTCGCGGCGCTCGCCGACGCGGGCGAGGTCGACATGCTGCGCAACGAGGACGGCGAGGCCATCTGGCGCAGCTGCTCCGACACGCACCACCACCACCTCGTGTGCCGCACCTGCGGCGCGACGGTCGAGGTCGAGGGCCCGGCCGTCGAGCGGTGGACCAACGCGATCGCCTCGGAGCACGGCTTCGCCGAGATCAGCCACACGCTGGAGATCTTCGGCACCTGCCCGGCCTGCCGCTAGGGCTCAGGCGTTGGGCAGCGCCCCGCCGTAGCGACGGTCGCGGGCGGCGTACGTCTCGATCGCGGCCCACAGGTGACGGCGGTCGACGTCGGGCCACAGCACGTCGGTGAAGACCATCTCGCTGTAGGCCGCCTGCCACAGCATGAAGTTGGACAGCCGCTGCTCCCCCGACGTGCGCCACACGAGGTCGGCGTCGGGCAGCTCGGGGACGTAGAGGTGGCGCGCGAAGGTCTTCTCGTCGACCTTGTCGGGGTTGAGCCGGCCGGCCGCGACCTCGCGCGCGATGGAGCGCGCAGCGTCGGCGAGCTCGGCGCGACCGCCGTAGTTGACGCACATCGTGAGGGTCAGGACGTCGTTGTCCTTCGTCAGCTCCTCGGCGACCTGGAGCTCCTTGATGACCGAGCGCCACAGCCGGGGCGCGCGACCGGCCCAGCGCACCCGTACGCCGAGCTCGTGCATCTCGTCGCGACGGCGGCGGATCACGTCACGGTTGAAGCCCATGAGGAAGCGCACCTCGTCGGGCGAGCGCGACCAGTTCTCGGTGGAGAAGGCATAGGCAGAGACGGCCTTGACGCCGATCTCGATCGCCCCCTCGACGACGTCGAAGAGCGACGACTCGCCCTGCTCGTGGCCCTTGGTGCGCGGCAGCCCGCGGTCCTTGGCCCAGCGGCCGTTGCCGTCCATCACGATCGCGACGTGCCCGGGCACGAGCTCCTTCGGCACCTGCGGCGGCGTCGCACCGCTGGGGTGCGGGGTGGGCGGCCTCACCTGTCGCTTCACGGCCGCCAGCGTAGTCGCGGACGGCGTGCGCCCAGCGAGCACTGGCCCTTGAGTCGCCCAGCGACTCAACGTGCAGGCCGGGCGTGTCGTACGGCCGTGGCTCGCGCCGGTGCCGGTGTCACTCGAAGACGAACGCCTCGAGGAGCGCGACGACCAGGACGACGGCCGGGAAGGCCGCCAGCGGCAGCCACAGGTGCCGCCACGGCTCGTGGCGGACCATTGCCACGACCGCGGTGAACAGTGCCGTGAACGTGCCGGCGAGCCCGGCGAACAACGCCACGACGACCGTCACGCCGACCCAGTTGTCGGAGACGGCGTCCTGGCCCCCGACCAGCCAGGCACCTGCGAAGAGGACTGCGCCGGTGAGCAGGACGACGAGCGAGAGGGCCGCCAGCTGCCGGGAGAACGTGGCGGCTGCCCGGCCGTCGTGGGACGTGGCCCCGTGGTGTGCATACCTCATGACTCCACGCTCCCGCTGTCGGAGCTGCGTCGCCAGAGCCGAAGGACCTGCGGGCGCGAGCGGGTCAGCGCTCGACGTACGCCATCGAGCGCAGCCCGCGCTCGAGGTGCCAGGCGAGGTAGGCCGAGACCAGCGTGCTCGCCTCGCGCAGGTGCCGCGGGTCGGCCGCGTGCACGACCGGCCAGTCGCCCACCAGCAGCGCGCCCAGCACGCGCACGGTCTCCGTCGCCGGGGTCGCCGAGCCGGGGAGGCGGTCGGAGGTGCAGAGCACGCCGCCGGCGGAGGGGTTGAAGAACCGGTGGGGCCCCTCCACCCCGCACTGCACGCAGTGGTCGAAGGACGGCGCGTAGCCGGCGACCGACAGCGAGCGCAGGAGGTAGGAGTCGAGGACCTGCTTGGCGGGGTGCTCGCCGCCGGCCATGGCGCGCAGGCCGCCGACCAGCAGCAGGAACTGCTGGACAGCCGGCTCCTTCTCCTCGGTCACCAGGCGCTCGGCGGTCTCCAGCATCACGGTGCCCGCGGTGTAGCGGTCGTAGTCGAGCCCGAGGCGGGCGTTGAACGGGTCCAGGGTCTCGGCCTGCGTGACCACGTCGAGGCTGCGGCCCTCGGCGAGCTGGAGGTCGACGTGGGTGAAGGGCTCGAGCCGCGAGCCCCAGCGCGACGTCGTACGGCGCACGCCCTTGGCCACCGCGCGCACCCGCCCGTGCTGACGCGTCAGCAGGGTGATGATGCGGTCGGCCTCACCCAGCTTGTGGGTGCGCAGCACGACCGCCTCGTCGCGGTAGAGGGGCACGCCCCCATTGTCCACCACGCCGGTGGTGTGGGCGTGTGGGCGACGGGGCAGGATGCACGCGTGTCGTTGCCAGAGCAGCTCGGTCGCCTCCGTCGCGTACGCCGGATCGGAACGGGCGGCTTCGCCACCGTCTGGCTGTGCCACGACGACGCCCTCGACTCCGAGGTGGCGGTCAAGGTGCTCGCGGACAACTGGGCGCAGGACGCCGACGTGCGCGAGCGGTTCCTCGACGAGGCGCGGCTGCTGCGCCGCGCGTCGTCGCCGCACCTGGTGCAGGTGCACGACGTGGGCGTCACCCCCGACGGCACGCCCTACTTCGTGATGACCTACGCCGACGGCGGCTCGGTGGCCGACCTGCTCGCGAGCGGTCACCGTCCCACCCCCGCCGAGGTCGTCGACATCGTCTCGCAGGCCGCGCAGGGGCTCGCGGCGCTGCACGCCCGCGACGTGGTGCACCGCGACATCAAGCCGCAGAACCTGCTCCTCGCCTCCCGGCCGGGGGGCGGCCGCACGGTCCTGGTGGCCGACCTCGGCGTCGCCAAGGCGCTGACCACCGACTCCGGAGCAACGCTCCACGTCGGCACGCCCGCCTACGGCGCCCCCGAGCAGGCCGACCCGGACGTCGCCGTCGACCCCCGGGCGGACGTCTACGCCCTGGGCGCGGTCACCCGTGCCCTGGTCACCGGTCGCCCGCCGCGTCCGGCGGGCCCCGGCACGCCGCTGCCGCCGCTGGCCGAGCTGGTGCCGGGCGTGCCCGAGGCGGTGGACGAGGTGGTGCGGACCGCCATGCAGCCGCGCCGCGAGCACCGCTGGCCCGACGTGACGTCGTACGCCCGCGCGCTGGCGGCCGCAGTCGCGGGGACCACCTCACCCGTGCCCGCCCCGCCGGCCCCTCCCGTGCGACCGACGCGCGGATCGGGCCCGCTCTGGCGGCGTCCGCTCCCCGTGGTGGCCGCGGCCTGCGCGCTCCTCGCCGTGGCCGCGCTGGCCTTCGCCCTGACGCGACGTGGCAGCGACGGCGACGGCAGCGTGAACGGCTACGAGGTGGCCGCGAAGCGGTTCCTCACCGCGCTGCAGGAGCGGGACTGCGACACCGCGGGCAGCATGATCGACCAGCCGGAGGGCTGGGACTGCACCACGCCGGCGGACGGCGAGTTCGACTACGCCGGGACGGCCGACTGGGTGAACCCCGAGGCGCCGACTCGGGTGGAGGACCTGGGCGACGGCCTGTTCCGCGTGGTGTTCGTCGACCAGGGCTACGTGCTGGTGCGCCAGCGCGACAACACGACGATGGCCGTCGAGGGCCTCGTCGGCGGCGTCGAGCAGGACCCCGACGGGAAGGCGACCCCGCCGCCCGGGTGACGGCTCAGGTGCGGCTCAGGTGCGGCTGCGCGCGCGGCGCGGGGGCGCGGCCTGCCAGCAGTCGAGCGCGAACTCGGCCGCGGCCTTGGTCAGCCGGTCGGGACGGAACCGCCACTCGAGGATCGACGACGCGCGCTCGAGGCGCACGTGCGGCAGCTCGGCGGCGAGCATGTCGGCGTCGACGAACGGGTGGATCGGGTCGATCGGGTGCCCGACGAGGAAGACCGGCGCGTGGATGCGCCGGCGCTGGCTCGACGACGGGGCCAGCCGGCCGAAGATGACGCCGTGCAGGACCGAGGCGATCGCGTCGGCGCGGTGGTCGACGGTGTCGAGGCAGACGCCGGCCCAGAAGGGCACGATGCCGCGCGGCACCGAGCGGGACACCTTCTGGAGCGTGTTGGCGGTGACCGGCAGGTAGCGCGCGGCCAGCATGATCGGCACGAACGCCAGGATCCCGGCCACCAGGGCGTTGTTGAGCACCGGCATCTCGACGATCAGTCCCCGGACCCGCTCCGGGGCCAGCACCGCGACCTCGAGCGAGACGTTGGCACCCAGCGAGGTGCCGCCGATGACGGCCTGCTCGGCGCCGAGGTGGTCGAGGAGCGCGACGACCTGCTCGCCGAAGGAGGTCATCGAGTAGACGAGCGGGTCGGCGGGCTGGTCGGAGCGGCCGTGCCCGAGCAGGTCGAGGGTGACGACGTGGAGGCCCTGCGCGGCCATCGCGCGCGCGAGCGGCTGCTGCATCCGCCGCGGCATGAGCAGGCCGTGCAGCAGCACGACCCACTCGTCGCCCGAGCCGTACTCGGTGTACTCCAGGCGGTCGCGCCCACCGTCGGACTCGACGAAGAACTGTCCGATCCGCTCGCTCACCAGCATGGCCTCAATGTAGTCCGCATCAAACGGCTCGTCCCGGACGTCCATTCAGGAGCTTCTTGATGCGGACTATCGGGCTCAGGCGCGGTTGACGGCGCTGATGACCGCCTTGAGGGAGGCGGTGACGATGTTGGCGTCGAGCCCGACGCCCCAGAGCAGCTTCTCGCCCACCGCACACTCGACGTAGGCCGCCGCGATGGCGTCGCCACCGGCCGAGAGCGCGTGCTCGGCGTAGTCGAGGACGCGGACGTCGTGGCCGAGGTCGGAGATCGCGTCGACGAACGCCGCGATCGGGCCGTTGCCCTCACCGGTGAGCTCCTGCCGCTCGCCGTCGACGAAGACGCCCACCGTGAGCTGGTCCTTCTCCCCCGCGGCGCTGGAGGTGTGGACGGTGTCGAGCTCCAGCGGCGTACGCCGGTCGAGGTACTCGGCGCGGAAGACCGACCAGATCTCCTCGGGAGTGATCTCGCCACCCTCGGCGTCGGTGTGCTGCTGGACAACCCGGCTGAACTCGATCTGCGCGCGGCGCGGCAGGTCGAGCTTGTGCTCGGACTTCAGCACGTAGGCCACGCCACCCTTGCCCGACTGGCTGTTGACGCGGATGACCGCCTCGTAGGTGCGCCCGACGTCCTTGGGGTCGATCGGGAGGTACGGCGCCTCCCACGGCAGCTCGCCCACCGGCACGCCGAGGGCCGCAGCCTTCTTGTCCAGGTCTTCGAGGCCCTTCTTGATGGCGTCCTGGTGGGAGCCGGAGAAGGCGGTGTAGACGAGGTCGCCGGCGTAGGGGTGGCGCGGGTGGACCGGCAGGTTGGTGCAGTACTCGACCGTGCGCCGCACCTCGTCGATGTCGGAGAAGTCGACCTGCGGGTCGATGCCCTGGCTGAACAGGTTCATGCCCAGCGTGACCAGGTCGACGTTGCCGGTGCGCTCGCCGTGGCCGAACAGGCAGCCCTCGACGCGGTCGGCGCCCGCCATCAGGGCCAGCTCGGTGGCCGCGACGGCCGTGCCACGGTCGTTGTGCGGGTGCAGGCTGATCGCGGAGTGCTCGCGCCGGGTCAGGCCGCGCCCGAAGTACTCGATCTGGTCGGCGTAGGTGTTGGGCGTCGACATCTCGACGGTCGCCGGCAGGTTGAGGATGATCTCGCGGCCCGCCTCGGGCTGCCACACGTCGGAGACCGCCTCGCACACGCTGAGGGCGAAGTCGGTGTCGGACTGGGTGAAGATCTCGGGGCTGTACTGGTAGCCGAAGTCCTGGCTGCCCACGATCGAGCCCAGGCGCTCCTCGGCGTACTTCATCACCATCTCGGTGCCGCGCACGGCGATGTTGCGGCACTCGTCGGGCGTGACGTTGAAGACCACGCGCTGGAAGAGCGGCGCGGTCGCGTTGTAGAGGTGGATCGTGGCGCGCGGTGCCCCGACCAGCGAATCCACGGTGCGCTCGATGAGGTCCTCACGGGCCTGGGTCAGCACGGAGATCTGCACGTCGTCGGGGATCCGGTCCTCCTCGACGAGCTTGCGCACGAAGTCGAAGTCGGTCTGGCTCGCGCTCGGGAAGCCGACCTCGATCTCCTTGTAGCCCATCTTCACCAGCAGCTCGAACATCGTGAGCTTGCGGGCCGGGGTCATCGGGTCGATCAGCGCCTGGTTGCCGTCGCGCAGGTCGGTGGAGAGCCAGCGCGGCGCCTTCTCGACCTTCCTCGTCGGCCAGGTGCGGTCGGGCACGTCGACGGGCACGAACGGCGTGTAGCGGCCGAACGGCATCGGGCTGCTGCCCTGCTGGTTCGCGGTGTTGCTCAGGTGGGTCATGACTTCCTCGCTGCGCTGATGAGGTGGCTGTAGGGGCGACCGGCACGCGCCACACTCCGCAACGAGGGGGCCGGGTCAGGCCTCGCTGCGGCAGCCAAGGAGGAGGGTGCGCATCATGATGGAGCCAGCGTACGCCGCCTCCCGCGACGCCACACCTCGCGTCCCGATCCGCGGACCGGCCGGGGTCAGGGCCGGGGTCAGGGCCGCCCGCGGCCGGCGTAGGCCACGGCGGTGATGTCGAAGGGCCCCGCACCGAGGTTCCTCCGCAGGGTCGCCTCGAGCCGGGCGCGGCGCTCCTCGTCCATCGCCGCGATGGCCTCGCCGGCCGGCCCGACGCCGTGGAGGTAGGGCTCCCACCACTCCTCGAAGCTGGGGTGCGTCACCGTCACCGGCAGCTCCACGGACTCCACGTCGCGCAGGCCGGCGGCCCCGAGGATGCCGACGAGGCTCTCGCGCGAGCCGCCCTGGAAGCCGCTCTCGTCGGGGTGCTCGGGCGCGACCTCGGCGACCGCCTGCCACAGCGGCCACATGGGTGCGCGCGAGCCGGCGAGGTCCCAGACCGTGGCCCCGACCCACCCGTCGTCGCGCGTCACGCGCGCCATCTCACCGACCCCGGCGGCGGGGTCGGACATGAAGTGCACGACCAGGCATGCGGCGGCGACGTCGAAGCTGTCGTCGGCGAAGGGCAGCGACTCGGCCGTGCCGCGGTGCACGTCCACGCCCGGCAGCCGCTGGCGGCAGGCCGCGACGAACGGCTCGGACGGGTCGACCGCGGCCACGTGGTCGGGCCCGAGCCGCTCGGCCAGCACCGCGGTCAGTGCGCCGGGACCGCAGCCGACGTCGACCGCTCGCTGGCCCGGGGACACGCCGAGCCAGTCGGCGAAGGCCGACGCCAGCGGCCTGGAGTAGCGACCCATGAACCGGTCGTAGGCCTCACCCGCCACCTCGAAGCTCATTGCTCGACGCTACTCGCCTCGTAGGCTCCCGTCATGCCTCGTCTGCTGGTGGTCCACCACTCCCCCACGCCCTCGGTCTCGGCGCTGACCGACGCGGTGGTCGCGGGTGCGCGCGACGACGCGGTGAGGGGCGTCGAGGTGGTGGTGCGCCACGCCCTCGAGGCGCGCGCCGACGACGTGCTCGGCGCGGACGGCTACGTGCTCGGCACGCCCGCCAACTTCGGCTACATGAGCGGCGCGCTCAAGCACTTCTTCGACTGCCTGTTCCTCGAGGTCGGCGGGTCGCTGTCCGACGACGGGTCGGCGGCCGCGGGCGCGGGCGGGAAGAAGCCGTTCGGGCTCTACGTCCACGGCCGCTACGACACGACCGGCGCCGTGCGGTCGGTGCAGTCGATCGTCGGCGCGCTGCCCTGGCGCCAGGCGGCGCCGGTGCTCGAGGTGCTGGGCGAGGTGGGCGAGGCCGAGCGCGAGTCGGCGTACGAGCTGGGCGGGACGCTCGCGGCCCTGGTGATGGGATGAGGGCGGCGCGCACCCTCGCCGCCCTGGTGGCGGCGCTCGTCCTGGTGGGCTGCACCGCGTCGCCCGACGAGGCGCCTGCGGCACCGGACGAGACGCCGACCGCCACGACGACGCCGTCGGAGACGGTGCCGCCCGACCCCGGGCCCACGCCGGAGGTCGGTGAGTGCCACGCGCTGACCTTCCGCCAGGCCGTCGCGGTGGTCGGCCGGACCGACCCGGTGGCGTGCCGCAGGAAGCACACCGCGCAGACCTACTTCGTGGGTCGGCTGCGCCTGCGGACGCCGGCCGGACGCACCCGACGCGTCGACTCCGACGCCGCACAGCGGCAGGCGCGTACGACGTGCACCTCCCGGCTGCCGCGGCACCTGGGCCTCGCGCCCCGCGAGCTGCGCCTCACGATGGCCCGCGCGGTGTGGTTCACGCCGAGCCCGCAGCGCGCCGAGGCCGGCGCCGACTGGTTCCGGTGCGACGTGGTGGCGGTCGCCTCCCCCCGCACGCTCCTGCGCCTGCCGCTGCGGACCAAGGGCTGGGGCGACGCGCCCGCCGTGGCGATGTGCGCGACCGCCGCGCCGGGGACCAAGGGCTTCCGCCGCGTGGCGTGCGGGGCGAGGCACAGCTGGCTGGCGGTGGCCACCGTCGACATCCCCGGTCGCAGGCTGCCTGCGCAGGGCGCTGTGGCGGACCGGATGGAGGGCCCCTGCGGCGACGTGGCGCGGGCCCGCGCTGCCGATCCGCTCGACTTCACCTGGTCGCAGGAGGTGCCCACGCGCGAGCAGTGGGACGCCGGTCAGCGCTACGGGATCTGCTGGGTGCCTGCCTGACCGGACGGGGACGAAGTGCCTCCTCGCCGGGTCGGACGGGCACGAAGTGCCTTCTCGGCGCTCAGTAGCGGCGGGCGCCCCTGCCCCAGGCCGCGAGCGCGTCGGCCGAGCTGTCGATGCGCCAGTCGACCTCCTTGTGGAGCGAGAACCAGGTGACCCCGCGCACCTCGGGGTGCGCGTCGAGCCAGGCCCACATGTCGGCGATCCAGGCCGCCTTGTCGCCGCCGGCGCCCTCGGGCGCAGCGGTCTCGTCGACGTGGACGGGTCGCGAGGTGAGCGACCTGAGCTCGGCCACGCCGGGGCCGAAGAGGTCACCGAACGCCTGCCACGACGACCACGGCTGGGTGGTGCCCCAGTTGTAGCCGTCGAGGCCGACGCGGTCGACGTAGGCGTCACCGGGGTAGAGCGAGGAGAGCGGGGTGGACCCGGGATAGGGCACGTTGGCCGACCAGCTCCACGTCACGTTGGTGACGTCGGCGCGCTGGAAGATCCCGACCACGTGGCGCCACGCGGCGGCGTGGTCGCCGGGACCGTTGCCGTTGACGCCCTCGGCCCAGGGATACCAGTCGCCGTTCATCTCGTGGGCGAAGCGAATGACGAGCGGCTTGCCCCACGCCCTGATCTGCCTCGCCCACCGCTTGAGGTAGGCGTCGTGGCGGCCGGCGGCGATCCGGTCGAGGGCGTACGCCGGCTGGTCCACGCCGTCGGCGGGGTCCCACGGCTCCCAGGTCAGCTCCGGCACCGCGCCGGACGCGACGACGCGGGAGGCGTCGGCCGCCGGGAAGTCGCCGCCGCGCGACCACGCGACGTAGAAGGTGATCTCGTCGAGGTCGGTGTCGGTGCGGCGCGCGAGCGACCTGGCCTCGGACAGGTCGCTCGGGGCGCCCGCGACCACCACGCCCAGCGATCGCTCGCGGGCGCGCAGGTGCTGCCCGGCTGCACGGCCCGCGGTCGCCGGCGCGTCGAGCGCGACCAGCGCGGACAGCACGGCAGCGAGCACCAGTCCCGTGGAGGCGACGGTGCTCAGGCGCGGACGGCGGGGCAGCACGGCTCTTCCTCCGGACGGTCAACTGGCTTCTCGGGGAGAAGCGTAGGTCGATCCGCGGCCCGGCGGGGCAGAACGCCCGGACCCGCCGCCCCCTGTGACGAGCGCCTCGTCAGAAGCCGAGCTTGCGCAGCTGGCGCGGGTCGCGCTGCCAGTCCTTGGCGATCTTGACCTGCAGGTCGAGGTAGACCGGCGTGCCCAGCAGCGCCTCGATCTGCTTGCGGGCGGCGGTGCCGACCGAGCGCAGCCGCGAGCCCTTGTGGCCGATCATGATCCCCTTCTGCGAGTCGCGCTCGACATAGAGGTTGGCGACGATGTCGAGCAGGGGCTTGTCGGCGGGACGGCCCTCGCGCAGGCCCATCTCCTCCACCACGACCGCGATGGAGTGGGGAAGCTCGTCGCGCACCCCCTCGAGCGCGGCCTCGCGGATCAGGTCGGCGGCCAGCGCCTCCTCGGGCGCGTCGGTCAGGTCGCCGTCGGGGTAGAGCGGCGGGCCCTCGGGGAGCAGCCCGACGAGCAGGTCGGCCAGCAGCTGCACCTGGTCGCCGGAAACCGCGGACACCGGCACGATCTCGGCCCACTCGGTCGAGGTCTCCGCACCCAGGGCTGCGATGTCCAGCAGGTGCTGGCCCAGCTGCTCGGGGGTGACCAGGTCGGTCTTGGTCGCCACCGCGATCCGCACCGTGCGCCGCACCTTGGCCAGCTCGGTGACCAGGAACCGGTCACCGGGCCCGATCTTCTCGTTGGCCGGGAAGCAGACCGCGACCACGTCGACCTCGGCCCACGTCGTGCGGACCAGGTCGTTGAGCCGCTCGCCGAGCAGCGTGCGCGGACGGTGCAGGCCGGGGGTGTCGACCAGGATCAGCTGGGCGTCGTCGCGGTGCACGATGCCGCGCACCACGTTGCGCGTGGTCTGCGGCTTCGAGGACGTGATGACGATCTTCTGCCCGACCAGGGCGTTGGTGAGCGTCGACTTGCCCGCGTTGGGCCGGCCCACGAACGACGCGAAGCCGCTGCGGTAGCCCTCGGGCGCGGTGTAGAACGCACCCGCCGGCGCGACGCCGGAGAGGTCGAAGTCCTCGTCCAGCTCGTCGTCCTCGTCCAGGTCGTCGTCGAGCTCGTCGGCGGGGTCGGCGTCCACGGGGTCGACGCCCTCGGTGATGTCGTCGTGCTCGTCAGCCATCGCTCGCCTCTCGCGCTGCGTCGTACTCGGCCCAGATCTGCTCGTCACTCTTCCCTGCCGCCTTGCCTGCGCGCCAGAGGGGGCCGGGGTCGACCGCCCGCGGCTGCCGGCCGGCGGTGGCGCGCCAGTAGCCCATGACGTCGTAGTGGCTGGTGGGCAGCCCGACCACGCGCATCAGGTGCTTGCGGATCGCGCGCATCTGCGCGGACTCCCCCGCCATCCAGAAGTAGCCCTCGCCGGGCGGCCAGTCGAGGCCCTCGACGACCTCGGCGAGCGCGCTCTGCCCGTGCGACGGGGGGCTGAGCCAGGTGACGTCGGGGCCCGCGGGGAGGTAGTCGGCCAGGTCGTCGGGCACCTCGGCCAGCACCGTGGTCGGCAGGTCGGGACGGGTCTCGACGATGCGCGCGATTGCCGGCATCGCGGTCAGGTCGCCCACGAGCAGCAGCCAGGAGGCGTCCGCCGGGGGCTCGAAGGAGGACTTCGGCTCGGTGATGGTGACCGTGTCGCCGACGCAGTCGCGCATCGCCCACTCGGTGACCAGCCCGACGTCGTGCACGACCACGTCGAGGGTCAGCTCTCCGCCGGAGAAGTCGCGCACGGTGTAGTAGCGGCTCTGGAACTGCCCGGGCACGACCAGGCCGACCCACTCGTCGGGCACGCCCGTGCTGGCGAAGCCGTCGAGGTCGTCGAGGACGAGCCGGACGAGGTGGTCCGTCAGCGGTTCGCGGCGCCGGACGGTCGCCTGGAACTGCGCTGCGCGGGTGCTCACCGCAGCAGGTTATCGGTGGCTCACCAGTCGGGACGCATCGGGAAGTCGGAGCGCCCGTCGGCGTGGTTGCGGGTCGCGAGCACCTGGTGCAGCTCGACCTCGTCGCGCTCGAAGCCGATCCGCGAGCCCGCGATGTAGAGGCCCCACACGCGGGCCGTGCCCTCCCCCACCTCGGCCACGCACTCGTCCCAGTGCTCGACGAGGTTGCGGTTCCAGTCGCGCAGCGTCGCGGCGTAGTGCAGGCGCAGGTTCTCGCTGTGCTGCACCTCGAGGCCCTGGTCCTGCGCCGCCGAGACGATCGTGCCCGAGCCGATCAGCTCACCGTCGGGGAAGACGTAGCGGTCGATGAAGGCACCGGTCTCCTGCCGGCCGTTGTGCGGTCGGGTGATGCAGTGGTTGAGCAGCCGCCCGCCCGGCTTGAGCCGGTCGCGCAGGTGGCGGAAGTAGGCGGGGTAGTTGCGCACGCCGATGTGCTCTGTCAGCCCGATCGAGCTCACCGCGTCGAAGCCGGACTCGACGACGTCGCGGTAGTCGAGGTGGCGCACCTCGGCGAGGTCGCCGAGGCCCTCGCGGTCGATGGCCTCCTTGGCCCACTGGGCCTGCTCGAGCGAGAGCGTGACGCCCAGCGCGCGTACGCCGTGCTCGCGGGCGGCGTGGCGCACCATCGTGCCCCAGCCGCAGCCGACGTCGAGCAGGCGCTGGCCCGGCTGGAGGGCGAGCTTGCGGCAGACCAGGTCGAACTTCGCGGCCTGCGCCTGCTCGAGGCTCGCCGACGGCGTCTCGTAGAGCGCGCAGGTGTAGGCCATCGACGGGCCCAGCACGAGCTCGTAGAACCGGTTGGACACGTCGTAGTGGTGGGAGATCACCTCTGCGTCGCGGGTCATCGAGTGGCGCAGGCCCTCGACCGCCCGGCGCCAGCGCGGCAGGTGCTCCTGGGGCGGCGGCGCGGGCGGGCGCAGGTGCGAGAGCCCGAGGTCGCGCGCGATCCGCAGCGCCTCGGTCGGCGTGGGCACCCGGAACTTCGTGTGGTCCTTGAGCAGCACCATCGCGTCGTAGGGGTCGCCGGGGTGGACGCCGGTGAGGTCGAGGTCGCCGCTGACGTAGGCGCGCGCCATGCCGAGGTCGCCCGGCGCGGTCATCAGGTAGGCCAGACCACGCTCGGTGCGCAGGTCCATGCCGAGCTCGGCGTCCGGCGGCCCCGCCGCGCTGCCGTCGTACGCCGTGAAGCGCAGCGGCAGCCCGCCCCGCACCAGCCGGTCCATCGCGTCGCCGATCGTCAGGCGCCCGCGGGCGCCGCCGTCGAGGTTGGATCCGAGGCTCATCGTCGTCGTACCACCTTGTCGTAGAGGGTCGTCAGCCGGTCGTCGGGATCGTGCAGGGCCTTGACGCGCGTGAGCTCCTCACCGCCGTAGAGGCGGTCGAACTCGTCGGCGTCGTAGAACGCCTCGGAGTAGAGGCTCTTGTGGCCGCCGAGCTCGGAGACCCTCGCCTCGATGGCACGGTTGCGCGGCGAGCGCGGGGCGTCGGGTCCGACGTTGACGACGCCCCAGAAGCCGACGTTGACGTAGGTCTCGCCGCTGCTCAGCGGGTATCCCGGCCACGGCCGTTCGGTGTCCGCGGCGACCCGGCGCAGCCGCAGCGGGCACAGCCAGACCGGCCGCATGCCGACCTCCCGGTCGAACCAGTCGAGGAACTCGGGCAGCCGGTCGACGGGAATCTCGACGTCCTGCACCACGCGCTCCCCCTGCGGGCGCCCGGCCCGGCGGTCGAGGCGGTCACCGATGCCGAGTCGCCGGTCGAGCGCGACGAGCCTCCAGTAGACGTCGGAGCGGCGCAAGCGGCGCGGCCAGAGACGGCGTACGACCGGGTGCTGGGCACCGAAGGCCCGCGAGCACCAGAACCAGTCGGTGTCCCAGCGCCAGAGGTAGTCGTGGATCGTGAGCCGGTCGGTGCTGCGCTCCTGCACGGAGCGGAAGAAGACCTGCTGCCGGGTGTAGTCGGAGGTGGGCCCCGGATCGTCGGTCCAGCGGGCCAGGGTGAGGTAGAGCTCGCCGGGCTCGAACGCCACGCCGTCGAGCCCGTCCACCTGCTCACCGGCCCAGGCGCCGTCGGCCACGATCCGCTCCACCGCCGCGGCGAGTGCGTCGGCGTCGTCGAAGCGCACGTGCCGCAGCGCGACGTAGGGGGCGACCGGCTCGAGCTCGATGCGCAGCCGCGTGGCGTAGCCGAGCGAGCCGTAGGAGTTGGGGAAGGCGTCGAAGAGCGCGTCGCCCGGCTTGGTGGTGACCACCTCGCCGGATCCGGTGAGCACGTCCATCTCGAGCACCGACTCGTGCGGCAGGCCGCTGCGGAAGCTCGTCGCCTCGATGCCGAGGCCGCTCACCGCCCCGCCGAGCGTGATGGTGCGCAGCTGCGGCACGACCAGCGGGATGCGGCCGTGGGCCAAGGTCACCTCGACGAGGTGCTCGTAGGTGCACATCCCCTGCACCTCGGCGACGTCGCCGTCGACCTCGATGACCCCCTCGAGGCCCGAGACGTCGAGTCCCGGGCCGGCCGCCGACCGGCCGCGGAAGAGGTTGCTGGTGCGCTTGGCCAGGCGCACCGGCGCGCCGCGGGGCACGGCCGCCCAGGACTCCCGGAGCCGCGCGACCCCCTCGGCGTGGACCTGCCAACCCACCGTCGTGCGCACGCCGCTCACGCTAGCGACTCGTGCGCCGCCTCGCGAGGGGGTTCACCAGCAGGTGGTCGGGGCCCCGCGACGAAGCACGTGTGGAGGCTCAGCCCGCGGAGGTGGCCGAGCGCGTGTGGATGCGCCCCGCCGGGTCGCCGACGAGCACCGGCACGCCCGCACCGGCGAGGTCGGCGACCGCGCGGGTGTCGGGCAGGTCGCCGTCGGTCAGCACGACAGCGGCCTCCAGGCCCGCGGCCGCGGACGCCACGGCCATCGCCACGCACACCTCCAGCGCCGACAGGTGCAGGTGCTCGAGGCGCACGCTGGCAGCGGCGTACGTCCGTCCGTCGAGGTCGCGCACCGCGGCACCCTCGACGGCGCGGGCGCGGACCCGCGTCGCGCGGGCGAGGGTCACCAGCTTGGCGTCCTCCGGGCTCAGCGCAGCAACGTGGTCGTCGTGGTCGCTCATGGGCGACACCCTAGTGAGCGACCGGACGCGGCACCGCGGAGACGGTGCGCCAGGAGCACGTCGTGGTCAGCGCCCGGCGGAGCCGACCGGCCCGGCCTCGTCGTCGACGTCCTTGTCGGCGAGCACCGTCACCAGCACGGTCTCGATCTTGTTGCGGCGACCTGTGGCGCGCTCGGCCTCCAGGCGCAGGCCGTGACACTCCACCACCGAGCCGGGGATCGGCACCTTGCCCAGGTGCTTGGCCATCAGCCCGCCGACGCTGTCGACGTCCTCGTCCTCGACGGTGAAGCCGACCAGCTCGTCGAGGTCGTCGACCGGGTAGCGCGAGGAGAGCCGGATGGTGCCGTCGTCGAGGCGCTCGACCTCGACCTCCTCCTCGTCGTACTCGTCGGTGATCTCGCCGACGATCTCCTCGAGCACGTCCTCGATGGTGACCAGCCCGGCGGTGCCGCCGTACTCGTCGACGACCACGGCGATGTGCTGGCGCCTGGCCTGGAGCTCGGAGAGCAGCGCGTCGACCGGCTTGGACTCCGGCACGTAGTGCACCGGGCGCATCACCTCCTCGACGCGCTGGGTGAACTCCACGTCGGGCGCCTCGAAGTCGCGACGCACCAGGTCCTTGAGGTAGGCCATGCCGACGATGTCGTCGAGGTTGTCGTCGACGACCGGGATGCGGGAGTAGCCGCTGCGCAGGAACAGCGAGAGCGTCTGGCGGATGTTCTTGTGGCGCTCGACGTAGACCACGTCGGGACGCGGCACCATCACCTCGCGGGTGGTGGTGTCACCGAGCTCGAAGACGGAGTGGATCATCCGGCGCTCGCCCGACTCGATCACCGCGGAGGCCTCGGCGAGGTCGACGAGCTCGCGCAGCTCGGTCTCGGTGGAGAACGGGCCCTCGCTGAAGCCCTTGCCCGGGGTGATCGCGTTGCCGAGCAGGATCAGCAGCGCCGGGATGGGGCCCAGGATCGTGGTGACGAGTGAGAGCGGGCCGGCCGAGAGCAGCGCGATGCGGGCGTCGTTCTGACGGCCCATGGTGCGCGGCGCCACGCCGATCGCGACGAAGGAGACGACCAGCATGACCCCGATGGTGGTGAGCACGCTCGGGACCAGGGAGCCGTGGTAGGCGTCGCGGGCCCAGGTGCTGACCAGCACGATCGCGCTGATCTCGCACAGCAGCCGCAGGAGCAGCGCGGTGTTGAGGTAGCGCGGCGGGTCGTCGAGGATCATCACCAGGCGCGTGGCGCCGGCGCGGCCCTCGGCCTTCAGCTCCTCCGCGCGGGCGCGGGAGAACCCGTTGAGCGCGGCGTCGGCGGCGGAGAACAGGCCGGCGAGCAGGACGAGGAAGGCAGCCGAGCCGAGCTGCCAGATGTCTGCGGTCATCTCAGGCGGTCACGTCAGGCGGGGTCGGGGTTTGAGCGCCACGCGTCGAGGAGCTCTGCCTGCAGGCCGAACATCACCGCGTGCTCCTCGGGCTCGGCGTGGTCGTAGCCCAGGAGGTGGAGGATGCCGTGGACGGTGAGCAGGTCGATCTCGGCCTCGCGCCCGTGGCCCGCCTCCTCGCCCTGCCGCTCGGCGACGGACGGCGCCAGCACCAGGTCGCCGAGCACGCCCTCCTCCGGCTCCTCGTTGACCTTGCCCGGGCGCAGCTCGTCCATCGGGAAGGCGAGCACGTCGGTCGGGCCGTCCTTCTCCATCCACTGGCCGTTGAGCTCGGCGATGGTGTCCTCGTCGACGGCCTTGATGCACAGCTCGGCCTGCGGGTGCACCCGCATGCGGTCCATGACGAAGCGGGCCAGGCGGGAGAGGCGGCGTACGTCGAGCTCGAGGCCCGACTCGTTGAGGACCTCGATGCTCATCGCGGACCTCCCTCGGTCTTCTGGACCGTGGTCGGGGTGGACGTCTGGGTCGTCTTCCGGGGCCCGGTGCGCTCGTTGTCGGCGTCGAAGACCTCGTAGGCCTCCACGATCCGCCCCACCAGGCGGTGGCGCACGACGTCGGTGCCGGTGAGGCGGCAGAACGAGATGTCCTCCACGCCGTCGAGGATGCCCTCGACGACCCGCAGCCCGGACTTGGTGCCGGAGGGGAGGTCGACCTGGCTGGTGTCGCCGGTGACGACGATGCGCGAGCCGAAGCCGAGGCGCGTCAGGAACATCTTCATCTGCTCCGGCGTGGTGTTCTGCGCCTCGTCGAGGATGATGAAGGAGTCGTTGAGCGAGCGACCACGCAGGAAGGCCAGCGGGGCGACCTCGATGGTGCCGGCGGCGAGCAGCTTGGGGATCGTGTCGGGGTCGACCATGTCGTGCAGCGCGTCGTAGAGCGGGCGCAGGTAGGGGTCGATCTTCTCGCTCAGCGTCCCGGGCAGGAACCCGAGCCGCTCCCCCGCCTCGACGGCCGGGCGGCTCAGGATGATGCGGTTGACCTCCTTGGCCTGCAGCGCCTGCACGGCCTTGGCCATCGCCAGGTAGGTCTTGCCGGTGCCGGCGGGTCCGATGCCGAAGGTGATCGTGTGCTTGTCGATCGACTCGACGTAGCGCTTCTGGTTGAGCGTCTTGGGCCGGATGGTGCGTCCGCGGTTGGACAGGATGTTGAGGCTCAGCACGTCGGCCGGGCGCTCCAGGGTCTCGGTGCGCAGCATCTGGATGATCCGCTCGACGGTCTCCCCCGTCACGCCCTGCCCGGTGCGCACGAGGGTGACGACCTCGTCGAGCAGGCGCTCGGCGCTGGCCACCTCGGCGGAGTCGCCAGTGAGGGTGATCCGGTTGCCGCGCACGTGAACCGTCGCGTCGAAGGCGCGCTCGATCAGCCGCAGGTGCTCGTCGCCCGGCCCGAGGACCGACACCATGTCGATGCTGTTGGGGACCACGACCGTGTGGGTCGGCTTGTCCTGGGGGGAGCCGGTGCGGCTCGTGCTGCGCGTGGTGTCAGTCATGGAGGCCCGATGTCGGGCGGCCTTCCGGGTCGGTGGCAGAGCCCCACCATGCTACCGAGCGTGCGACACGGGGCCCACCTGAACAGGGGTGGCCCCGTCAGGGCCGAGTGACCTGCAGCATCCCCAGGCACATCTCGTCGGTCGTGCCCTCGCCCCACACGACGTAGCGGTCGGGCTGGCCCTCGAAGGCGGGCAGCTTGTCGCGCAGCCACTGCACGTGGGTGCAGGTGACCTTGACCTGCTCGAAGGGCTGCAGGGTGATCGGCTCGATCGGTCGACTGCCCTGGTCGTCGAAGTCCCACACCGGGATGTCGAGGATGGTCTGCGCCTGCGGGGTGCCGGGCCGCACCTCGATCTTGATCGAGCGGCCGAGCAGGTGCATGTGGCCGGCCACGCCGTGGATGGTGATCGGCTCGCCGAGGGTGCGCAGGCACGACTGGGTCGTGCCCGGCTGCGGCTCGCCACCGCAGAGCAGGTGGAGCAGGTCGGCGGTGTTGCCCTCGGCGCCGAAGCGCTCCTTGACGTCGGCGAGCGCCGCGTCGCGGTCACACAGGGGGCCGTCGGAGTGCTGTGGGCGGCACGGCAGCTCGACCGGCGCGGGCAGCAGCATCGTGGTCAGCGCCTGGTAGGGGCGCTTGCCCGGGGCCAGCCGCAGCTGTGCCGCCGACGTGTCGGGCTCCTGGCCGGCGAGCAGGTTGTAGTGGACCTGCATCACGATCCGGCTCCCCTTCGCCAGGCGCACGCCGAAGCCCGGCTTGGTGACGGTCTCCTCGCCGCCGGGCGCCCACGCGCCGATCCACGACGAGTGGTTGACGTCCTGGAAGCGGTCGAGCCCGGTGCCTCCGAAGCAGGTCCAGCCCTCACCGTCCTCGGCGGCGTCCTTGGCCTCGGCCGCGGCGACCTGCTCCGGCGCGACCTGGAACAGGATCACGTGGTGGACGACGTCGGGGTTGCCGGGCAGGACCTGCGTGCCGGTGAGCCACGCGTCGCGCTCGAGCTCGGGGTCGAGCAGGAAGCAGCGGTAGTCGTCGGTGCCGGTGCCGTAGGGGGCCGAGGGGGTGTAGCTGCCGGGCATCGCGATCGTCGTACGCGTCTCTCCCGCACGCAGCGGCTTCGAGCGGGCGGGCTCGGCGTAGTGGCCGCCGTGTCCGGCCGCGCCTGCGTCGTCGGCGGCGTCGTCGGCCGACGGGGACGACGCGGGCTGGGTGGCGCTGCGGTCGGCACGGGGCTCGGCCGAGCCGCCGCCGCACGCGGAGAGGGCGAGCAGGCCCGTGGCGAGCAGGGCGGCGAGGGGAGCGGCGAGGGGGCGGCGCACGGCGCTCAGACCAGTCGCTCGGTCATGCCGGACGAACCGGCCAGGACGTGGAAGTGGGTGTGGAACACGGTCTGGCCGGCACCGCGGCCGGTGTTGGCGACCAGGCGGTAGTGGTCGTTGCCCGCCGCGCGGGCGACCTCGTCGGCGAGCGCGACGGCATGGCCGACGATCGACGGGTCGGCAGCCGCCGACGCGGCCACGTCGGCGTGGTGGGCGAGCGGCACCACCAGCGCGTGGAACGGCGCCTGGGGGTGGAGGTCCTTGAACGACACCGCGTGCTCGTTGCGGGCCAGCACGTCGGCGGGGATCTCCCCGGCGATGATCTTGCAGAAGACGCAGTCGTCCACGGGCTCGCTCATGCGCCCAGCCTAGGCTGCCGCGCCGCGGCGTGTGGGACCAAAGGACGGGGCGGCCGCACCACTACCGTGAGCGCCATGACCTTCGCCGCTCGCCGTCCGTCCGTACGACGCTGGGCTGGCGCGGGCGCCGCCGTCCTCGCCTGCACCCTGACGCTCGCGGCGTGCAGCTCCGACGACCCGGCGCCGGCCTCCGGCGAGTCCCGAGACCGCGCCACGGAGAAGCCGAAGCCCTCCGCGCCGCAGGACCCGACGAGCGAGCCGGCCGCCTCGGAGTCGCCTGCCGACGACACCTCGGACGACGGCACCACGGTCCCGGTCTACTTCGCCGGCGACGGGCCGAGGGGGACGGTGCTGTTCCGCGAGTTCCACCGCGTCACCGGCGACCCGCTGCTGGAGGCGGCCCGCCTGGTGGCCGGCGGCTCCCCCGACGACCCCGACTACCGCACCCTGTGGCCGCAGGTCGAGATCAGTGCGGTGACGGCGACGGACGGCGTGCTGCTCGTCGAGGTGCCGGGCGACGCGTTCACCGAGCGCCCCGACGGCATGACCGCGCGGGACGCCGAGCTCGCGGTCCAGCAGCTGGTCCGCACGCTGCAGGGCGTGCAGCAGGAGCGGGTGCCGGTGCAGCTCGAGCGGGGTGGCGCTCCCCTGTTCGGGCTCGCGACCGACGCGCCGTACGAGGCCTCGAGCGACCTCGAGACCCTCAACCTGGTCAACATCACCTCGCCCGCGGAGGGCGACACCGTCACCGGCGACACCCTCACCGTCACTGGCGTGGCGAACTCCTTCGAGGCCTCGGGCCCCTGCCGCCTGATCGTGGGCGGCCAGGAGGTGGCGCTGGAGGCCTACCAGTCCGACGGCTGGATGGAGGACCGGCTGTTCGCCTTCGAGGTGGAGATCCCGCTCGAGGGCGTGAGCGGCGAGGCCGTCCTCCGGTGCTCGACCGACGACCCGTCGGGTGGCGCCGAGGGCAACGGCCCGTCCGTCGACACCAAGAACATCACCGTCCAGTAGGTGTCAACCGCCCCTTGCACTGGGGCGTCCCACTCATGTGATGACGACCGGACCACACCGACGGGGGGCGCCCGTGGCCGAGCACCTCTCGCTGCACGGTGCTGACGCCGACGCCGCGGTGGAGGCGATGTACGCCGCCCACTGGCGCCAGCTCGTGCGCCTGTCCGCCCTGCTCGTGCACGACCAGGCCGCCGCGGAGGACGTCGTGCAGGACGCCTTCGTGGCGATGCACGGGCGCTGGTCACGGCTGCGCGACTCCGACAAGGCGCTGGCGTACCTGCGCCAGGCGGTCGTCAACCGGTCGCGCTCGGCGCTGCGGCACCGCGCGGTCGTCGAGAAGCACACCCGCCGCGAGCAGGCCGTCGGCACGGTCGTCACCGGGCCGTCCCTCGGCGGCGCCCGGCGCGACGCCGTACGAGCCGCGCTCCTCGAGCTCTCGCAGCGCCAGCGCGAGGTACTGGTGCTGCGGCACTACCTCGACTGGTCGGAGACACAGATCGCCGACGCGCTGGGCATCTCGCGCGGCGCGGTCAAGGTGCACGCATCCCGTGGCAGCGCCGCCCTGCGCGACCTGCTCAGTGTCTGGTGGGAGGACCCGTCGTGAACGACCAGAGGATCACTGACCTGCTCCACGAGGCGGCGGACGCCATCGAGCCCGGTGACCGGATCGAGGCGGTCCGTGCCGCCACCAGGCCGCCCGAGCGGGGTCGCGGCCGCAGCTGGTGGGCCGCAGGCGGCGCCGGGCTCGTCGCCGCCTCGGCCGTCACGGCGCTCGTGCTCGCGGCTGGGGACATGCCGGACGGCGCCGCGCCGGCACCGGCGGACGGACCGACATCCACGGCGACGCCGACCGACGACCCGACCTCCGCCGCACCGGACCGCTCCGAGCGCCAGGACAGGCTCGAGCAGATGCGCCGCGCCTCCCAGGGGGTCCACGCGGTCTACTACGTCGGAGACACCCCCGCGGGTCCCCGGCTCTACCGACAGCTCCTCACGATGGACCCTGCGGACCCGCTCGGTGTCGCCGTCGCCGCGGCCGTCGGCAGCACCCGCGACGGCAGGCGGCTGCCGCCCGAGGACCCGGACTACCGGGTGCTCTGGCCACCGCTCACCACCGCCTCGGCACAGCTCGCGTCCACCGGTGACGTCATCGACGTCTCGCTCGGCGGCGACCCGCAGGACGACCTCCGCTCGGCCGGCGCGCTCACGCCCGAGGAGGCGCGGCTCGCCGTCGAGGCCGTCGTCCGCACGGCGCAGGACGCGGTGGGCAAGCAGCTGCCGGTCCGCTTCCGGCTGTTCGGCGAGCTCGCCGACACCGTCCTCGGTGTAGCGACGTCGACGCCGGTCACGGCCGGCCCGGACCTCGACGTGCTCGCTCACGTCAGCCTGTCGACCCCGTTCGAGGGACAGGTGGTCGACAATGACGAGCCCTTCACCGTGACCGGCGCGGGCACCGGCTACGAGGGCAACATCGTGACGCGCATCCAGCGCTGGGAGGGGACCTACGTCGTCGACCAGGTCCCGACGATCGCGAGCGGTGAGGGCACGCCCCGGCTCTGGCCCTTCTCGGTGACCTTCGACCTGGGCGGCGTGGCGCCCGGCGACTACGTCGTGATCTCCCAGACCGAGGACCCGTCGGGCCAGGGTGACTTCTTCACCGACACCCGGCGCATCACCGTCATCGACTGACGCGGCGTCAGGACCAGCGCGGCGTGCGCGACAGCAGCGCCGCGACGGCCACGACGCCGGCGGTGGAGGTGCGCAGCACCTCGGCCCCGAGGCGTACGACGTGGGCGCCGGCGTCGGTGAGCTCGGCCAGCTCGTCGGGGGCGATGCCGCCCTCCGGGCCGACGACCACGACGATCCGGCCCGATGCGGGCACGTCGAGGGTGGCGAGCGGCTGGGTCGCGTCCTCGTGGAGCACCACCGCGAGGTCCGCGTCGGCGACGACCGCGGCCAGGTCGGCGGTCGAAGCGAGGGGCGTCACCGTGGGCAGCCACGACCGACGCGCCTGCTTGGCTGCCTCGCGGGCGGTCGCCTGCCACTTGGCGTGGGACTTCACGGCCCGCTCGCCCTTCCAGACCGCCACCGAGCGCGAGGCCGCCCACGGCACGACGCGGTCGACGCCGACCTCGGTGAGCACCTCGACCGCCAGCTCGCCGCGCTCGCCCTTGGGCAGCGCCTGCACGACCGTGATCGCCGGCTCCGGGCGGGTGTCGGTGGAGACCGACGCCACGGTGACGGAGAAGAACCTCTTGCCGGTCGAGGCGACCGCGCCGGTGACCGAGGTGCCGCGGCCGTCGGTCAGCACGACCTGCTCGCCCTCGCGCAGGCGGCGTACGGCGACGGCGTGGTGCGCCTCGTCGCCGTCGACCTCGACGACCGAGCCGGGGACGGCGTCCGTCAGCGAGTCGACGAGGTGGACGGGGAGCGACACCGGCCCGCTCAGCCCTGGAAGGCTTCGCGCAGCCGGCCGAACATCGACTTGTGCGGCGCCTCGTTCTGCCCGTCGGGCTGCTCCTCGCCGCGGATCGCCGCCAGCTCGCGCAGCAGCTCCTCCTGGCGCGGGTCGAGCCGCGTCGGGGTGTCGACGGAGATGCTGACGACCAGGTCGCCGCGACCGCCGCGGAGGCTGGGCACGCCGAAGCCGCGGATGACCTGCTCGCTGCCCGACTGGGTGCCGGGGCGGACGTCGAGGTCGTAGGTGGTGACGGGCCTCGAGTCGGGGTCGGAGTCCTTCGGCGGCTCCAGGTCGGCCTCGAGCAGCGGGAGCGTGAGGTGGGTGCCGAGGGCCGCCGCCGTCATCGGCAGCGAGATCGTGGTGTGCAGGTCGTTGCCGTGGCGGGTGAAGGTCTTGTGCGGCTCGACGTGGATCTCGACGTAGAGGTCGCCGGCCGGGCCACCGCCGGGGCCGACCTCGCCCTGGCCGGTCAGCTGGACGCGGGTGCCGTGGTCGACGCCGGCGGGGATCTTGACCGTCAGCGTGCGACGCGAGCGCACCCGGCCGTCGCCGGAGCACTCACGGCACGGGTCGGGGATGACCGACCCATAGCCGCGGCAGGCCGCGCAGGGGCGCAGCGTGCGGATCTCGCCGAGGAAGGAGCGCTGCACGACAGCGACCTCGCCCTGGCCGTGGCAGGTCTCGCAGGGCACCGGCTTGGTGCCGGGCGCGGTGCCCTCGCCCTCGCAGGCCTCACAGCGCAGCGCCGTGTCGACCTTGAGGTCACGCGTGACGCCGAAGGCGGCCTCCGCGAGCGTCACGTCGAGGCGGATCAGGGCGTCCTGGCCGCGCCGCGCACGCGAGCGCGGGCCACGCGCACCGGCGCCGGCGGCCGCGCCGCCACCGCCGAAGAAGGCGTCCATGATGTCGGTGAAGCTGAAGCCCTGGCCGGCACCGCCGAAGCCCTGGCTGAACGCGTCGCCGCCACGGTCGTACGCCGCCCGCTTGCCCGGGTCGCTCAGCACCTCGTAGGCGCGCGAGACGTCCTTGAAGCGCTCCTGCGTCTCCGGGTCGGGGTTGACGTCGGGGTGCAGCTGGCGGGCCAGCCGGCGGTAGGCCTTCTTGATCTCGTCGGCATCGGCGTCGCGGGAGACGCCGAGGATCTCGTAGGGGTCCTGGGTCACTGGTTTCCTTCATCGAGGATCCGCGAGACGTAGCGCGCGACGGCGCGCACGGCTGCCATGGATCCGGGGTAGTCCATCCGGGTCGGTCCGACCACGCCGAGGGAGCCGAGGTGCAGCTCCTGCGGTCCGTAGCCGGTGGCCACGACGCTGGTCGCGGCGAGCTCTGAGTAGGGGCCCTCGTGCCCGATGCGCACGGTGAGCGCGTCGACCCCCGACTCCCCCAGCAGCTTGAGCAGCACGACGTGCTCCTCCAGCGCCTCGAGGAGCGGTCGCACGGCGGTGTCGAAGTCGCCGTAGCGGGCGAGGTTGGCGGTGCCGCTGACGGCCACGCGCTCGTCGCTGCGGTGGTCCGACATCGCCTCGGTGAGCACCCCGACGACGGCGCGCGTGGAGTCTGCCTGCTCGGGGCGTACGTCGTCGGGCAGCGCGCCCAGCGCCGCCGCGGCGGCCGCGATCTGCACGCCCGCGGTGGCCTGGTTGACCGCGACCCGCAGCTCGGCGAGGTCGGTGTCGGCGATCGGTGCGTCGAGCTCGACCAGGCGCTGCTCGACCCGCCCGGTGCTGAGGATCAGGATGACCATCACCCGGGTCGGGGTCAGCGCGACGAGCTCCACGTGGCGCACCGTGGAGCGCGAGAGCGTGGGGTACTGGACGATGGCGACCTGGCGGGTCAGCTGGCTCAGCAGCCGCACCGACTTCTGCACCACGTCGTCGAGGTCGACCGCGCCGTCGAGCAGCGTCGAGATCGCGCGGCGCTCGGCCATGCTCATCGGCTTGAGGGTGGCGAGCTTGTCGACGAAGAGGCGGTAGCCCTTGTCGGTGGGCACCCGGCCCGCGCTGGTGTGGGGCTGGTGGATGTAGCCCTCCTCCTCCAGCACCGCCATGTCGTTGCGCACCGTCGCCGGCGAGACGCCGAGCCCGTGACGCTCGACCAGCGCCTTGGAGCCCACCGGCTCCTCGGTGGCGACGTAGTCCTCCACGATCGCGCGCAGCACGTCGAGCTTGCGGTCGTCGACCACGGAACCTCCTCGCTGGCACTCAACTGACGGGAGTGCCAACTCTACTAGCAGGCCGTAGTGTCCGGGGCATGCCCGACCTCACCCCCCGATTCGTCGAGGTGGCGCCCCGCGTCTGGGTGGCGCACTACGACTGGATGCACGTCAACATCACGCTGGTCGGAGGGTCCGACGGACTCCTCATGGTCGACACGCACGGCTCGGCGCAGCAGGCGCGCGTGGTCGCCGACGACGTACGCCGCCTGGGCGCGGGTCCGCTCACCGGGCTGGTCAACACCCACGAGCACTGGGACCACCACTTCGGCAACGCGACGATGGTCGAGCAGTTCGGCGAGATGCCGATCCACGCCACCGAGTGGGCCCGCGACCACGTCGAGGAGTCCGCGCGGCACACGTTCGAGATGTACGAGCAGGCCAGCGACCACCCGCGCCGCGAGGAGGTCCTCGCCACCACGCTGCAGCTGCCGACGCACACGTTCTCCTCGGCGGTCCAGGTCGACCTCGGCGACCGCGCGGTCGAGCTGATCCACCCCGGCCGCGGGCACACGGCGGGCGACCTGGTCGTCCGGGTGCCCGACGCCGACGTCGTGCTCGGCGGTGACCTCATCGAGGAGTCGGACCCGCCCTTCATCGGCGACGACTCGTGGCCGATGGATTGGCCGTTGACGCTCGACCTGGTGCTCGGGCTGATGACCGACGCCACCGTCGTCGTGCCCGGCCACGGGCAGGTCGTCGACAAGGACTACGTCCAGGCCCAGCGCGCCGAGCTGGGCGTCATCGCCGAGACCATCCGCGACCTCGCCTCGCGAGGTGTGCCGCAGTCCGAGGCGCTCGCCCAGGGCGAGTGGCCGTGGGAGCCGGAGCGGCTCGTCAGCGCCGTACGCCTGGGCTACGAGCACCTGCCCCGCAGCCAGAAGCGCCTCCCGCTCGTCTGAGCTCGTCTGCGCGGTCACCCCCCGGGGGCTGGCGCGGCCCGGTGCGCCTCGGTAGGACTGGGTGATGACCGACAACAACGAGTCCACCCAGAGCACCGACACCCCGCGCTCCCAGAGCGGCACCAGCCCCGCGGACGCCGACCACGAGGGCGGCACCGCCTCGCCGGACTCCTCCACTCTCGGCGGGATCTCCGACGACCAGCTGCCCGAGGACCTGCAGCCCGGCGAGGACAACCCCCTGGCCGAGCCGCTCGACCCCGACGACGAGGCGACCAAGAGCCGCGAGGAGCTCGAGATGGACGCCACCCAGGAGGAGGACGAGGCGATCGCGAACGGCGACGGGAGCGGCGACGGCGCCCAGGGCGCCGGCATCTCGCAGGGCTGAGTCAGCGCGTCAGCGCGAGCACGGCGATGAACGCGGCGTAACCGCCGAACACGAAGAGCACGATGCCGACGGCGACCAGGACCTCGGTCGAGGGCAGCAGCCGACCGAGACGGACCTGGTTGTCGTCGGCGTACTCCTCGTAGTGGTTGTGCGAGTCGCTCCAGTTGAGCCAGGCCGCGCTGCGCTCCCATCGGGTCATCTGCTTGCCGGGCTTGTCGGGCCCCTTGAGCTCCTCGGACACGAAGCCGCTGCGCCCGCCGAAGGACCGGGCGATCGCGGACTGCTGGGTGGTGCGCTGCCGCCGCGACATCAGGCTCCCCGCGTCTGCGCCAGCCAGACGAAGAAGCCGACGAAGGACGCGGCTGCGACGGCGATGATCGCGGCGGAGATCCCCCAGTCGGCCCAGACCGACAGCCGCACCGGCCGGAAGACGCCGTCCTCCTCGTAGTCGTCGCGCAGGCGCGCCCGGATGCGCTCGCGCCACGAAGTCCGTCGCAGGCGTGCCGCGCGACCCCCGTCGCTGCCCCCGACCCCCTGCGCCGTGTGCTCGTTCTCCTGCGTCGTCGCGCGTGCTGCCACGGCGTGCCACCCCCGATTGTGTCCGTTGGCCGCCTACCGTATCCCGGTGCCTGCGGATCGCTACGGAACAGACGTCCTCTCCGGCGACTGGCGTGTCCCGGCCAGGGGCCGTGCCGTCGAGACGCCCACAGAGCTCGGCATGGTGGTCGAGGAGGTCACCACCGACTGGTGCGGCGAGGTGGTCGCGGTCGACCGCGACATCGACACGCTGACGCTCGAGGACCGCCGCGGCAAGCGGCGTACGTTCCCCCTCGGGCCCGGCTTCCTGCTGGAGGGCAAGCCGGTCATCCTCACCCGCCCGGTGCGCGCAGGTGCGCCCGCCGCCCCCACGCGCACCGCGTCGGGCTCGGTCGCGGTCGCCGGCGCGAAGGCCCGCGTGGCCCGCGCCAGCCGGATCTTCGTCGAGGGCCGCCACGACGCCGAGCTGGTCGAGAAGGTCTGGGGCGACGACCTGCGCATCGAGGGCGTGGTGGTCGAGTACCTCGGCGGCGTCGACGACCTCGCCGACCACCTCCGCGACTTCAAGCCCGGACCGCAGCGCCGCGTGGGCGTCCTGGTCGACCACCTGGTCCCGGGGTCGAAGGAGGCGCGCATCGCCCAGGGCATCGCCCGCTCCCCCATCGGCAAGCACGTGCTCGTCGTGGGGCACCCCTTCATCGACGTGTGGCAGGCGGTCAAGCCCGACCGCCTCGGCATCCCCCGCTGGCCCGCGGTGCCCAAGGGCATCGACTGGAAGACCGGCACCTGCCAGCAGCTGGGCTGGCCGCACCGCAACCAGGCCGACATCGCGCGCGCGTGGAAGCACATCCTGGGCCGCGTGACGTCGTACGCCGACCTCGAGCCCGCGCTGCTCGGCAGGGTCGAGGAGCTCATCGACTTCACGACGCTTCCCTGAGCGCAGCGGAGGGAACATCACGTCGGGAGGTCGAGGAGGGCTCGCCCAGCCCTGAGCGGAGCGAAGGGCTGGCGACCCGTCACGAGACCCGCGGGCCGTCATGAGACCCGCGGACCCGGAGGTTCCAGATCAAAGCTGGAGCCTCACCCTCGAAGCTTCGGGGGTGAGGCTCCAGTTTCCCCGGATATCCGGGGAACGCGACAGGAGGGGCGGCGGGCCGTCTCAGTCGACGAGGTCGCGCACGACCGCGTCGGCGAGCAGCCGGCCGCGCTGGGTGAGCACCAGCCGCTCGGTGGCGAGCTCGACGAGCCCCTCGGCGACCAGCCGGGCGACGTGGGATCGACCCGTGGCGTCGAGCGCGGTCACCGGGAGACCCTCGACGAGCCGGATCTCGAGCAGCACCCGCTCGACGCGCTGGTCGCGGTAGCCGAGCACCTCGCGCCCGATGGCGGGTGAGACCCCGCGCCCGAGCCGTTCGGCGTACGCCGCGGGGTGCTTGACGTTCCACCAGCGCACACCGCCGACGTGGGAGTGGGCGCCGGGCCCGACCCCCCACCAGTGGCCGCCGGTCCAGTAGAGCAGGTTGTGGCGGCACCAGTGGTCGGGCGAGGTCGCCCAGTTGGACACCTCGTACCACTTCAGGCCCGCGGCGCTGAAGCGCTCGTCGGCCATGAGGTACTTGTCGGCAAGGTCGTCCTCGTCGGGCATCGGCAGCTCGCCGCGCCGCACCTGCCGGGCCAGGGCGGTGCCGTCCTCCACGATCAGGGAGTACGCCGACACGTGGTCCGGCTCGCACGCCAGCGCCGCCTCGACCGAGGTCTCCCAGTCGGCCAGCGACTCCCCCGGCGTGCCGTAGATGAGGTCGAGGCTGACGTCGTCGAAGCCCGCCCGGCGGGCCCAGTCGACGGCCGCGGGCACCCGCATCGGGTCGTGCGTGCGGTCGAGCGTGCGGAGCACGTGGTCGACCGCCGACTGCATGCCGAAGCTGATCCGGTTGAAGCCCGCGGTGCGCAGCTCCTCGAGGTCCCAGGCGGCGACGCTGTCGGGGTTGGCCTCGGTGGTGATCTCGACCCCGTCGGCCAGGCCGAACTCCGCGGCCGCGCTCGCCACGATCGCGCCCAGGTCGGCCGGCTTCAGCAGGGTCGGGGTGCCGCCCCCGAAGAAGATGGTCTCGATCGGCACGTCGCGGTGGCCCAGCACCTGCCGGGCGAAGCGGATCTCGCGGATCGCGGCCTCGGCGTAGGACGAGCGGCTGGCGCCGACCTCGTCACCGAGCTCGTGCGCGGTGTAGGTGTTGAAGTCGCAGTAGCCGCAGCGCACGCTGCAGAACGGGACGTGGACGTAGAGGCCGAACGGCTTGCTGCCGAACTCGGCCCACGCCTCGTCGGGCAGGAGGCCGTCCTCGGGGGCGACGTCGCCGTCGGGTTGAGCGGGGGGCACGCGGGTATCCAACCACGCGGGCACCCCCGCTCAGCAGTCCCGGCAGCTCAGGCGTACATCTCCTCGATGAGCGCCTGGTGGTTGTCCTGCACGACGTTGCGCTTGACCTTCATCGAGGGGGTCAGCTCGCCCGACTCGACCGTGAGGTCGTGGTCGAGGAGCTTCCACTTCTTGATGGTCTCCCAGCGGTTGAGGTGGCTGTTGAGCTCGTCGACGTAGTCGCCGACCATCTTCTGCACCTCGGGCGACTGCACGACCTCGGTGTAGGACTTGCCGCTCATGCCGTTCTCCTCGGCCCAGCCGGCCATCGCGTCCGGGTCGAGGGTGACGAGCGCGACGCAGTAGTTGCGCTCGTCGCCGAAGACCATGAACTGGCTGGCGTAGGGGCACACGGCCTTGAACTTCGACTCGATGGCGGGCGGGGCGATGTACTTGCCGCCGGAGGTCTTGAAGAGCTCCTTGATGCGCCCGGTGATGACCAGGTGGCCGTCCTCGTCGAGCGCACCCTTGTCACCGGTGTGCAGCCACCCGTCGGAGGTCAGCGTCTTGGCCGTCTCCTCGGGGAGGTTGTGGTAGCCGTCCATGACGCCCGGGCCCTTGATCATGATCTCGTCGTTGTCGCCGAGCTTGACCTCGCTGCCGGGGAAGACCGGGCCGACCGTGCCGAACTTGTTCTGGTCGGGGTGGTTGACGAAGGAGCCGGCCGAGGTCTCGGTGAGGCCGTAGCCCTCGAGGATCTTGATGCCGGCCGCGCCGAACCACTCGGCGATGTCGCGGTTGAGCGCGGCGGCACCGGAGATGAAGAAGCGGACGTTTCCACCGAAGCGGTCGCGGATCTTGGTGAAGACCAGCCTGTCGAACAATGCGTGCTGCACCTTGAGCCCCAGCGGCACCGACTTGCCCTCGCGCTTGAGGCGCTCGACCTCGAGGCCGACCTTGAAGGCGTTCTGGAAGATCTTCTCCTTCGCACCGCCCTCGGCGGCCTGCATCGTGACGATCCGGCCGTGGGCCTTCTCGAAGATGCGGGGCGCGGCGCCCATGAAGGTGGGCTTCACGACGCCCAGGTTGTCGACGATCTTGTCGACGCGGCCGTCGATGGCGGCCGCGAAGCCGCACGCCATCTGCGTCGACATCAGCACCTTGCCGAAGGAGTGGGCCATCGGCAGCCAGCGGAACTCGAGGTCGGTCTCGGACAGGATGCCCTGCGCGCGGATCGCCTCGCCCTCGTAGACCCACGACGAGTGACGCAGCCGTACGCCCTTGGGCCGGCCCGTCGTGCCGGAGGTGTAGATCAGCGTGGCCAGCTGGTCGGGAGCGATCGCCTGCGACGTCGTGCGCACCACGTCGGGCTGCTCGGCCAGCTTCTGCGCGCCCAGCGCCGCGAGGTCGTCGAGCGTGATCACCCAGTCGCCGTCGGCCTTGCCGTCGAAGGTGACGACCTTGCCGACGTGCGGCAGCTCGGCGCGGTGGGCGGTCAGCTTGGCGAGCTGCTCGTCGTCCTCCACGAAGACGACGCGGCTCTCGGAGTCGCCCAGGATGTAGACGGTGTCCTCGGCGTTGGTGCTGGGGTAGACCGTGGTCGTGGCGCCGGCGGCGCACATGATCGCCAGGTCGGCCAGGATCCACTCGTAGCGGGTGCCCGAGGCGATGCCGACGCGCTGCTCGGGCTCGACGCCCAGGGCGATGAGGCCAGCCGCGAGCGCCTCGACCTTGTCGCCGGCCTGCTTCCAGGTGACCGACTCCCACGCCTCCCCGCGC
Source organism: Nocardioides sp. Soil774 (assembly GCF_001428125.1). Lineage (GTDB taxonomy): Bacteria > Actinomycetota > Actinomycetes > Propionibacteriales > Nocardioidaceae > Nocardioides. Next base: position 73,275 of record NZ_LMSM01000006.1, read on the forward strand.
GGGAACCGGAAGGCCTCGCTGTCGGGCGACGCGGCCACCCGGTCGAAGAACTGCACGGCGACGTTGGCCGGCATCGTGTCGAGGAAGGTCGTGTCGATCGTGGTCGGCATCTGTTACCTACTCATTCGTCTTGGCGTGACGCGGCCGCGTCACACAGCGGGGGCTGGCTGCTGACTTGGCTGTAACCTAGATCACTGGGATTACCGGGGGGTAGCAAACAGGCCCAATTGTCCGGACCACGGACCCGAATGCGACTTTCGGCCCACCTGGTGGGCACTGCGCGGCGCCTGCGCCTCAGTCCTGGACGGCCTTGGTGATCGCGATGCAGCGGGTGATCCAGTCGCGCTCGTCCGCGTGGAGCCCGCGGTCGGCGCGGCGGGCGTCCTGGACGGTCCACCCGGCGTTGAGGACCATCCGCACCACCACCCAGTCACGCGCGCGCGCCTCGTCGAGCCCGCCGGCGTCGACGAGGGCGTGGAAGCGGCGGCGCAGCCCGTCGCGCACCGAACCGACCGCGAGCGGGCCGGTGAGCTCGTCCATCCGGTTCCACAGCATCGGTGCCGGCTCGTAGTGCGGGTCGCCGGCCATCGGCTTGGGGTCGATGGCGAGCCAATCGCCGGACTCGTCGGCCATCACGTTGTCGTAGTGCAGGTCCCCGTGCACGACGACCGGCTCGCGGCCGTCGGCCAGCAGGTCGCGACCCAGCGAGAGGGCCTGCTCGACGTAGCGCCGCGGCACCGGGAGGTCGCGACCGAGGCCGTCGAGCTCGCCCAGCCAGCGCTCGACGTACGACGCGACGGTGGCCAGCTGCGGCAGCGCGGGGACATGGAGGCGTCCGTAGAGACCGCCCACGACCTCACAGGCCTCGACGTCCCACGTGTCGGCGAGGTCGGGCCCGGGCAGCCAGTCGAGCAGCAGCGCGCGGCGGTGCGGGTCGGCACGCAGCAGACGTACGGCGCCGCGCCCGCCCCAGCGCTGCAGGGCGAGGCCCTCGTGCAGCGACTCGTCGTCACCGTCGAAGGTCACCTTGAGCGCCCCGGGCGTGCCGTCCGGGTCCACGACCGGGACCACCAGCGAGCAGAACCCGTGCAGCGAGGTCGCGACCGGCGTGAGCCGCCACTCCTCGACCAGCTCCACCGCCAGCCGTGGCAGCCGGTCGAGCCAGCCCGCCCAGTCGGCGCCGAGCGCCCGCTGCTCGAGCAGCCCCGGGGGGATGGCGACGGACATGCGCCGAGCCTAGGCTGCGTGTCATGGGCGAGCGCCAGCGAGCCCATCAACGAGGACAGCGCGCCACGTGCCTCATGCGCGCACGGAGCGAAGCGAGTACGCGTATGAGCATTCGGGAGCAGGCGTGGTCCGACGAGCGGGGCGAGCACGGGCGGATCCTGGTCCTCAGCGACAACCCGATCTCGCGGGCCATCGCCGTCATCGCCTCCACCGTGGGGCGCACGGTGGTCGTCGAGTCGGCCGACGACGGCGGCCCGGGCCTGGACCCGCGCCCCGGTGACGCGGTCGTGCTGTGCGACCACGACGCCCCCGACGCCCCGGCCGTGCTGCGCGCCGCACTCGCCTCGGACGCCGCCTACGTCGCCATGATGGCCAGCCGGCGCCGCGCCGCCGGGCTCATCGACGACCTGCGCGCCGAAGGCGTGGACGTGACCGCGCTGCACGTGCCGGCCGGGCACGACCTCGGCGGCAAGGCGCCGGGCGAGATCGCCCTGTCGGTGGTCGCCGAGATCGTCGCGGAGTCCTACGGCCGCCCCGGCGGCGCGATGCGCGGCTAGGCCGGCCCGACCGCGGCGCGGACCTCCCCCGCGACCATCGCCATCGTCGAGCGCGCCCGCACGGGGTCCTCGGTCAGGAAGTAGTGGTCGACCCCGGGCGTCACGTCGTGCACCACCCGTACGCCGGCCGCGCGCAGGCGCACGGCATAGGCGTCGCCCTCGGCGCGCAGCACGTCGCGCTCGGCCGTGAGCACCACGGCCGGCGGGAGGCCGGACAGGTCCTCGGCGAGCAGCGGCGAGGCGTAGGGCTCACGCCGGGTCGCCGGGTCGGGCAGGTAGACGCGGCGCACGAGGCGGCGCAGCGACGGCGAGACCATCCCGGGGTCACCGTCGCGCGGCTCGGCCGACAGGTCGAGGGCCGGGATGCCGAGCACCTGCAGCGTCGGGGCGAACGACCCCGCGTCACGCGCCTGCAGCGCGACGGAGGCAGCCAGGCCACCACCGGAGCTGAAGCCGCCGACCGACACCGGGGTCCCGTCGGCCGCCAGCGCCGCCGCGACGTCGTGCGCCTGGTGCTGGGCGACGGGGTAGGTGACGCGGGGCGCGACCTCGAAGTCGACGTTGGCCACGACGACACCGGCGGTGGCGGCGAGGTAGCGGCACCACCAGTCGTCCATCGCGGGGAACCGCATCAGGAACGCCCCGCCGTGCAGGTGCACGTGCACCGGCAGCGGGCCGGGCCCCGGCCGGTAGAGGTGGACCGGCACGTCACCGTGGCGGCTCGGGACGACGATCCGCTCCGCCGCCGGCAGGTCGCGGCCGGCGAACCTCAGCCCGTCGCCGTACGACACCGTGAAGCGCGCGGTGGCGCGCATGACCTCCACCCGGAGCCGGTCGTCGAGGCGCATGCCGGTCCTTCGCTGCCCGGGCCGCGACCGGATGGGTCAGGCGCGCTCGAGGGTGACGACGGCGACGGTGCAGCGACCCTCGACCTCGCCCGGGCCGAGCACCAGGCAGCCCGCCTCGGCACCCGTCAGGACGTAGGCCGCCTGGTCGGCGGCGAGCGGCAGCGCCGAGCCCCTGCCCAGCTCGAGGACGGTCACGAACGGGGCGACCGCAGCCGGGTCGACGACGACGTTGAGCGCGCGGACCGGTCCGTCGGGCACCGACGCGAGGACGGTGGCGTCCCCGGAGAAGGCGAACGGCCGGTGCGGCTCGACGACGTGCGTCTCGCCGTCGACCTCCAGCCCGAGGACCGGGCCGTCGACGACGGTGAGCAGGCGCCGGCGGCCGGGGAACGCCGAGAAGGGGCCGTCGCGCTCGACGTCGGCGACGCTGATCCGCCAGGCGTCGTCGTCGGCGCGCGCCAGCACCCGCGTCGTACCGCCCCCGTTGGCCCAAGGCTCGGGGCGTACGTCGCCCGGGCGCACGACGCGGTGCGGACCGGCCACTACTTCTTGCCGGTCTTCTCGGTCGGCTGCGTGGTGGCGAGGGCGGCGACGAAGGCCTCCGGCGGCACCTCGACCGAGCCGATGTTCTTCATCCGCTTCTTGCCGGCCTTCTGCTTCTCGAGCAGCTTGCGCTTGCGGCTGATGTCACCGCCGTAGCACTTGGCGAGCACGTCCTTGCGGATCGCGCGGATCGTCTCGCGGGCGATCACGCGGGCGCCGATGGCGGCCTGGATCGGCACCTCGAACTGCTGGCGCGGGATGAGGTCCTTGAGCTTGCCGGCCATCATCACGCCGTAGGAGTAGGCGGCCTCGCGGTGCACGATGGCGCTGAACGCGTCGACCGGCTCACCCTGGAGCAGGATGTCGACCTTGACCAGGTCGGCGGCCTGCTCGCCCGAGCGCTCGTAGTCGAGCGAGGCGTAGCCCTTGGTGCGCGACTTGAGCTGGTCGAAGAAGTCGAAGACGATCTCGCCCATCGGCAGCGTGTAGCGCATCTCGACGCGGTCCTCGGAGAGGTAGTCCATGCCCTGCAGGTTGCCGCGCTTGAGCTGGCACAGCTCCATGATCGTGCCGATGTAGTCGGACGGCGCGAGGATCGTCGCCTTCACCACCGGCTCGCGGACCTCCGCGACCTTGCCGTCGGGGTACTCGCTGGGGTTGGTCACCACGTGCTCGGTGCCGTCGTCCATCACGACGCCGTAGACGACGTTGGGGGCGGTCGAGATCAGGTCGAGGTTGAACTCGCGCTCGAGCCGGTCGCGGGTGATCTCCATGTGGAGCAGGCCCAGGAAGCCGCAGCGGAAGCCGAAGCCCAGCGCGCCGGAGGTCTCCGGCTCGTAGGTCAGCGCCGCGTCGTTGAGCTGGAGCTTCTCCAGGGCGTCGCGCAGCGTCGGGTAGTCGTCGCCGTCGATCGGGTAGAGACCGGCGTAGACCATCGGGTTGGGGTGCTTGTAGCCGCCGAGCGACTCGGTGGCGCCGTGGTGCTGCGAGGTGACGGTGTCACCGACGCGGGACTGGCGCACGTCCTTCACGCCGGTGATGAGGTAGCCGACCTCGCCGACGCCGATCTCGCGCGCCTTGACCGGCTCGGGGCTGATCACGCCGACCTCGAGCATCTCGTGGACCGCGTTGGTCGACATCATCTTGATCCGGTCGCGGTGGCTGAGCTTGCCGTCGACGACCCGGACGTAGGTGACCACACCGCGGTAGGTGTCGTAGACGGAGTCGAAGATCAGCGCGCGGGCCGGGGCGTCCGCGTCGCCGACCGGGGGCGGGGTCTGCTTGACGATCTCGTTGAGCAGCGTCTCGACGCCGACGCCCGTCTTGGCGCTGGTGAGCAGCACCTCCTCGGGCTCGCAGCCGACCAGGCCGGCCAGCTCGGCGGCGTACTTCTCGACGTTGGCGCTGGGCAGGTCGATCTTGTTGAGCACCGGGATGATGTGGAGGTCGGCGCCCATGGCGAGGTAGAGGTTGGCCAGCGTCTGGGCCTCGATGCCCTGTGCGGCGTCGACGAGCAGGACCGCGGCCTCGCAGGCCTCGAGGCTGCGCGAGACCTCGTAGGTGAAGTCGACGTGGCCCGGGGTGTCGATCATGTTGAGGACGTAGGTGCCGGGCTCGGCGTCCTCGGCGTTGCCGGCGGGCACGGTCCACGGCATCCGCACGGCCTGGCTCTTGATCGTGATCCCGCGCTCGCGCTCGATGTCCATGCGGTCGAGGTACTGCGCGCGCGACGCCCGCTCGTCGACGACCCCGGTCAGCTGCAGCATCCGGTCGGCCAGCGTCGACTTGCCGTGGTCGATGTGCGCGATGATGCAGAAGTTGCGGATGATCGACGGGTCGGTCGAGCCAGGCTGCGGCGCGTTTGTGAGGCTCACGGACTGCTTTCGGGAGTACGACGGCGGGGTCGGGTCATTCTTCCACGCGGGTCGGGCCCCGACGAACCGGCGCGTTAGCGTGCGGGGGTGAGCTCCCGGACCGCGACCGCGCTGCCGCTGGTCCCAGCAGGGATGTTCGTGCTCGTGTGGTCCTCGGGCTACATCTCCGGTCCCGCGGCAGTCCACGCGGCGGCGCCGTTCACGGTGCTCGGCTGGCGCTTCGCGCTGGCCGCGGTGCTCGCCGCCGGCCTGGCGCTGGCGCAGCGGCGCCCGACCCGCATGGACCGCGCCACCCTCGGCCGGGTCGCCGCCGTCGGCTTCGTGATGAACGCGGTGCAGTTCGGGCTGATGTACGTCGCCTTCGACCTGGGCCTGGGCGCCACCCTGGCCTCGCTGTTCCACGCCCTCAGCCCGGTGCTGACCGCACTGCTGGCCGCGGGCCTGCTGGGCGAGCGGGTCTCGCCGCTCCAGGTGGCGGGGTTCGTCGCGGGCGTGGTCGGGGTGCTCCTCGTGCTCGGCGCCGACCTCGACCACGCAGGCGGCGCGGTGGCCGTCGTGGTCGGGTGCCTGAGCATGCTGACGCTCAGCCTCGGCACGCTCGGTCAGCGCTGGATCGGAGCGCAGCCCGACCTGCTGTGGTCGGCCGCGGCGCAGTTCGCGGTGTCCGCGCCTCCCCTGCTGGTCCTCGGCTGGACCACCGAAGGCGCCTGGCCGGTGACCGACACGCGCCAGGCGCTGGTCGCCGTGGCCTTCATCGCGATCGTGAACTCGATCGTCGGGCTCGTGCTGCTCTCGCACCTGGTGCTGCGCGGCGGCTCCGGCGCCGCGGCCAGCCTGTTCTTCCTCAGCCCGCCGGTGACCGCGGTGCTCGCCTGGCTCGTCCTCGGCGAGACCCTGTCGGGGCTGCAGCTGGTCGGGCTCGTGGTCGCGGTCGTGGGCGTCGGCGCGGCCACCCGCATCCGGCGGGCGCCTGCCCCGACCCCCTACCCCGGGGTCGGCACCCAGTAGCGGCGCTTCACGCCGCGCACGTCCTCCAGCTCGCCGCCCGCCGCCTCGATGACCCGGATCGACCCGACGTTGTCGTCGTCGCAGGTGACCAGCGCCCGTTCGATGCCCAGGCCGCGCGCCCACGGCAGGGCCTCGCGCAGCATCGCGGTGGCATGCCCCTCGCGCCGGCGGGAGGGGCGTACGTCGTAGCCGATGTGCCCGCCGACGTCGAGCAGGAAGTCGTTGAGGACGTGGCGGATGGCGAGTCGGCCGAGGTAGTCCTCGCCGTCGACCCACCACAGCGTCGTGCAGGGCACGTGCCACTCGAGCCGTGGGGTCTCCTCCAGCGCGTCCGCGCGCACCGCCTCGACGAAGGAGACGAAGACGTCGGGGTCCTGCCAGCCGGGGGCGTTGTGCTCGATCCAGGCCGCGGTCTGGCTGAACTCCGCCCCCTCGGCGACGAACTCGTCCATCGCCTCCAGGAAGGACTCGCGCACGGACGGGGTCGGCAGGACGAGCTCAGGCATGGCGCCATCCTGTCGCGCCCGTCCTGCGGCCCGCACCCGGGTTTCGTCCCACGACGATCAGAACACCACCCGCGCCGCGCGCAGCCGGGCCGCCGCGGTCGGGTCGCCCTCGCACGCCAGCACGCACTCGTCGGAGCGGCCCGACAGCAGCCGCATCAGGGCGACGGCGTCCTCGCTCACCTCGGCGACAGGTGCGCCGTCGCCGACCCGCCACCGACCACCACCGCGGCCGGTCAGCGTGAGGACGAGGGCCGGGCCCGTCCAGTCGAGGTCGAGGTCGCGCACCACCTGGGCGACGACCTCGCCCTCCGCCGACGAGAGCGGCATGTCCGCCCCGGTCGCGCGGTGCAGGTCGACCCGGTGCAGCCACACGTCGCGCACGTAGACCACGTCGAGCAGGTAGGCCATGCGTGAGCCCGGCCGGAGCCCGGCGAACGCCGGCAGGGGCGTACGTCGCAGCAGCCCGGGCTGGCGGCGTCGACCGTCGGGCGCCCCGTGCGCCCAGCGGCGGAGGTCGGCGGCCAGGTCGGCGTCCGACATCTGCTCGCGGTCGCGGACCTGCACCTCGCACAGCAGGTCGACCAGCGGCCCGCGCCCGCGTCGTACGCCGGCCAGCGCCGCGGCCTGGTGGCGCAGCATGACCGGCAGCCGGCACCCCTCCTCCGCCGCGCCCGCGAGGTGCGCCACCATCTCGCGCACCCGCCAGCCCGTGCAGTCGGTCGGCCGCTCCCAGTCGCTGTCGGTGAAGCCGTCGACCATCGCGACCAGGGCGGCGTACTCCGCGACGGCGAGGTCACGGCCCCGGTCGGGGTCGGTCTGGGCGAGCCCGGCGGCCCGCGGTGCGGTGGTCGTGGTCATGGCGTGCTCCGTGGTGGGTGGGTGGAGGGGCGAGGCGAGTAGTGGTCGACGTACATCCGCACGAGCGCGGCGCGGTGGCGCGAGGTGCGTCCCTCGTCGACACCCACCCCCGGCTCGTTGGACAGCTGCTGGGAGATGACGCCCGTGGTGAGCGCGGCCCAGACCTGCACCAGCTCCTCGGGCTCGGGCGCCGGGTCGAGCAGGCCGAGCTCCTGGGCGCGGGCGAGCGCGGCACCCGCCCGGGCGAGCGCCCGCGCGGCGGGCTCGAACGCGGCAGGCGATGGCTGCCACCGGGCGATCGGACGCCAGAACATCAGCTGGGCGTCGGCGGGGTGCTCCAGCGCCCACCCGACCGCGACGTCCAGCGCTTCGGTGAGCAGGGCGTGGATGTCGGTGCCGTCCGTGGGCTCGAGGTGCGCGGTCGCGGCGCCGAAGTCGGCCCAGCCACGCCGGAACAGCTCGTCGCAGAGGTCCGCCCGCGAGGCGACGTAGCCGTAGAGCGACGGGGTCCGCATGCCCACGCGCCGCGCGACCTCGCCCAGCGTGAGCGCTGCCGCGCCCTCCTCCGCGATCACCCGCCGCGCCGCCGCCACAATCGTGTCGGTGGTGCGGGCCCGGCGCTCCGCGACGCTTCCCATGCGGTCGACGATTCTCCTAATGCCATTAGGAGTCAAGGTGCTCCCACGTGGTCTGGACCGATATCTGCTCGTGGACCACACGACGGTGGGGAAGGATGCCGCCCATGTCCCGCACCGCACCCGTCGCGCCCTATCCGCTGCCGCACGACCGCACCGCCCGGAGGCTCGAGTGGGCCTTCCTCCCGCCCAACCTGCGGGCGTGGATCGAGCGCAAGTGCGGCTCCCCGGTGGTCTCGGCGATCTCGCAGACCAGCGGCTTCACGCCCGGCTTCGCCTCGGTGCTCGTGTGCGAGGACGGCTCGCGCCACTTCGCCAAGGCCGCCTCGGTGAAGGCGCAGAAGATGTTCGCCGACTCCTACCGCGAGGAGGCGCGCAAGCTCGCCGCACTCCCCGCTGAGGTCCCGGCCCCGCGGCTGCTGTGGCACCTCGACGACGACTGGGTGGTGCTCGGCACCGAGTACGTCGCCGCCCGGACGCCGCACCGGCCCTGGCGCGCCGACGACCTCGACGCCCTGCTCGACTCGCTCGAGCTCGTCGCCGACACCCTCACGCCGCCTCCGGCCGACCTCGCCCTCGACGCCGCGGAGGACGACTTCGCGCCGCTGGTGGACGGGTGGTCCGCCATCCGGGAGACCCGCACCGACCTCGACCCCACGCACCTCGCCGAGGCCGAGGCGCTGGCCCGCCGCTACGCCGACGTGGTCGGGGGCGACACCCTGGTCCACACCGACATCCGCTCCGACAACGTGCTCATCGACGCGGGTGGCCGCGCCCTGCTGTGCGACTGGAACTGGCCGGTGCGCGGTGCCGCATGGTTCGACTCCTTCGCCGCGCTGATCGGACCGCGGGGGGAGGGCATCGACGTCGACGCGGTGATCGCCGGGCGCCGGCTGCTGCGTGACGTCGACCCCGAGGCGCTCGACATCAACCTCGCCCTCTACGTCGGCTACTTCCTCGCCCAGTGCGAGCTTCCGGTCCCGCCGAGCTCGCCCCACCTCCGCGACCACCAGCGCTGGCAGGGCGAGGTGTGCTGGGACTGGCTCGCGGAGCGCCGGGGCTGGTCGTGACCGCGCCGCGCGCCGTCGGCGTACGCCTGCCCTACGGCGCGGTGCCCGCACGCGTGCGGGCCTGGGTCGAGGAGACGCTCGGCTCTCCCGTCACCGAGGTGGCCGAGCAGGTCGGCGGGATGTCACCGGGCTGCGCGAGCCGGCTCACCTGCGCCGACGGCACCCGCGCCTTCGTCAAGGCGGTCGGCGTCGAGCTCAACCCCGACACCCCGCGGCTGTTCCGGCGCGAGGCCGCGGTGCTGGCCGCGTTCGGCGAGCACGAGCTGTGGGCGCCACTGCTGGCGTCGTACGACGACGACGCGTGGGTCGCGCTGCTCATCGAGGACGTCGAAGGCCGCCACCCCGACTTCGCCGACGCGACCGAGCTCGAGGCGGTCCTCCGCGCGACCGACCGGCTCGCCGAGGTGCTGCACGAGCGTGACGTCCCGGCGTCGGCCGACCTGGTCGACGTGGGCCACGTGATGGCGAGGTGGGCGGAGTCGCTGGAAGGGCTCGCGGCTGCCCCGGACACCGTGCCGGTGCCCGACTGGCTGCGCAGCGACCCGCACGGGTGGGCCGCGGTGCTGCGGGAGCAGGCCGGACGCCCGATGGGCCAGGTCTGCCACTGGGACATCCGCGTCGACAACCTCCTGCGCCGACCGGGCGGCGAGGTCGTCTTCGTCGACTGGGGTGTCGCCGCGCGCGGGCCCGCGTGGGCCGACCCGCTGCTGGCCCGGCTGGAGCGGGTCGACGAGCCGTGGTTCGACGACTCCGTCGCCTCCTCCCCCGCCCTCGCCGAGGCCGGCGACGAGGTCGTCACCGCCTTCCTCGCCGGGTTCGCTGCGCACCTGGCGGTGCGCTCGGTGGTGGCGGTCGACGTCAACCTCCCGACGCTCAACGATTTCCGGATCGCCGAGTCGCGCCGGATGATGGGTGCCGTCACCCGCCGGGCCGGTCGCTGACCGCGGTTGCCGGCGTACGACGGATTTGGGCGCGCACGCCGCCTGCCGGTAGTGTTTCTCCTTGCGTGTCCGGCGCCCGCCCCACACCGTCGCACCAGGTGGGGGTTGCCTGGCAGCCGACAGCACCAGACTTCCTTTTCAGACCAGTTCGAGCATCCGAGGATCCACACGTGGCGAACATCAAGTCCCAGATCAAGCGCAACAAGCAGAACGAGAAGGCGCGTCAGCGCAACCAGGCCGTGAAGTCGCGCCTGAAGACCGCTGTGCGCAAGTTCCGCGAGCTCTCCGAGGCTGGCGACAAGGACGCTGCCGTCGCGGCCAGCCGTGACGCGATGAAGGCCCTCGACAAGGCCGCCTCGAAGGGCGTCATCCACGCCAACCAGGCTGCCAACCGCAAGTCGTCGATCGCCAAGAAGGCCGCCTCCCTCTGAGGAGTCCCTTCCCCGCCGAGCACCCGCCCACGTGGCGGGTGTTTCGCATTTGGGGCAGGTGTCAGCGGGAGTCGCGCAGTCCCGCCACGGTGAGCACGAGCCGCTCCAGCGTGTAGGACGCGTCGTGGGCCTGGCCCTTGATGTCGGCGTCGGCCTTCGCGACCGCGCGGACCGCCGCGGCGATGCCCTCGGGGGTCCACGCACGCGACTGGTCGCGCACCGTGCGCACCTTCCACGGCGGCACCCCCAGCTCGCGGGCGAGGTCGCCGTCGCGGGCCCCGCGCGGCGAGCCGAGGAAGCGCGCCAGGCTCCGAGCCGAGGCCGCCATCGCCGAGGTCACGAGCACCCCGGCGGTGCCGGTGTCGAGGGCCCAGCGCAGCTCCTCGAGCGCGAGCGCCCGCTTGCCGGAGAACGCGGCGTCGGCGACGGTGAACGACTTGGCCTCGGCGCGGCCGCCGAAGTAGCGCTGGACCTTCTCGACGCTCAGCTGCTCGCCGGGGTAGTCGTTGGTGAGCTGGTCGGCGGCGGCAGCCAGCGAGCGCAGGTCGCTGCCTACGGCCTGCACCAGGAACGCAGCGGCGTCGGAGTCGATCCTCGACCCGTGCGAGGCCACCTCCGCGGTGACGAAGGAGGGCATCTCGCTGGCCCTCACCTCCTCCGACTTGGCCTCGGTCACCGCGGGCAGCTTGCGGAGCTTGGTCAGCACCCCGCTGCCCTTCGCGCCACCGGAGTGCACCAGCACGAGGGCGACGTCGTCAGCCGGTGCGGCGCAGTAGGCGAGGAACCCGTCGACGGACTCGTCCGGCAGGTCCTCCAGCGCCCGCACGACCACGCAGCGGATCGAGGAGAACAGCGACGGAGCCGACATCTCGCCGAGCGAGGCCAGGGTCAGGTCGGCGGCCGTGGACTCGGCGAGCTCGGCCTCCGCGTCGTGCGCCCGCACGGCGTCACGGACCGAGGCGACGGTGCGCGCGGAGAGGTATTCCTCCTTGCCCGTCACGAGGACGACGTGGCCGAGGACCTGGGCGGCGGTGGGGGTGCGAGCCATGGTGGCGCGATCCTATCCGCGGGTGACGACACCCACCTCCCCGTCGCGCGCCACGACCGCCACGTCACCGGCGAGGTCGGTGCGCCACACCTTCATGCCCGCGGCGGTCAGGGCGGTGACCACGTCGGGCGAGGGGTGCCCGTAGTCGTTGTCGGCCCCCACCGACACCAGCGCCACCCGTGCGCCCAGCGACGTCAGCCAGCCGAGGTCCTGGTGCCGGCTGCCGTGGTGGGGCACCTTGAGCACGTCGACCTGCAGCCCCGCCAGGTCGCGCTCCAGCACTGCCTGGGCCGAGGGCTCGACGTCGCCGGTCAGCAGGACGTGGATGCCCGCGACCTCGGCCACCATCACCACGCTGGAGTTGTTGGGCGCGCTCTCCCCCGCGTCCCCGGGCGGGGCCCCGGGCCGCGGCCACACGACCTGGAGCCGCACCAGGCCGAAGGTCCGCGTCGCGCCGTACGCCGCCACACCGGGGTCGCGACCGGTCGACTCCTCGACCACGCGCACCCCCGCCGCGGGGTCGAGGAAGCCGGTGCCCTCGACCGCGCCGACCTCGCGGCCGTCGAGCACGCCCGCCGCGCCGTCCACGTGGTCGGCGTGGAAGTGGGTGAGCAGCAGCAGCGGCACCTCGCGCACGCCGAGCCGATCGAGGCAGGCGTCCATCACCGCCGGGTCCGGTCCCGCGTCGACCACCACTGCCGCGTGCTCCCCCGCGCGCAGCACGAGCCCGTCGCCCTGCCCGACGTCGCACATCGCCAGCACCCAGCCCTCGGGCGGCCACCCCGGCGTCGGTGGCCGCACCAGCATCACCACGACCAGCAGGCCGGTGCAGGCCAGCGTCGAGCCGGGGCGCCCCAGCAGGCGCGGCGCGAGCGGCACCGCGGCCAGGCACAGCAGCGTGAGCAGCACCAGCGCGAGCGGGCCCGTGCCCCAGGCGACCGCGGCGGTCGGCACTCCTGCGCCCCACCGCGCGACCGCGATGATCCACCCCGCCGACCAGGCTGCCGGCGCCGCCACCACGACGCCCAGGGACGTCCAGGCCAGCCCCAGGACGCCCCCGCCCAGGCCCAGGACGGTCGCCGGCGCGACGGCAGGGGCCGCGAGCAGGTTGGCGCCCACCGCGACGAGGCTGACCTGCCCCGACAGCGCGGCCACCACCGGCGTGCAGGCCACCTGGGCGGCGAGCGGCACCGAGACGGCCTCGGCCACCCAGCGCGGCGTCCAGCGCATGAGCGCGTCGCGCCACGGCGGCGCCAGCAGCAGGATGCCCCCGGTCGCCATGACCGACAGCGCGAAGCCGGCCGTCACCGCCAGCCGTGGCCAGACCAGGAGCAGGAGCAGCACCGCGACGCCCAGGGCGCGGGTGCCGCGCGAGCGGCCGTTGCCGCCCATCCCCACGAGCGCCACGGCGCCCATCGCGGCGGCGCGCACCACGCTGGGCTCGGCCCGCGCCGTCATGACGAAGCCGGCGATCCCGAGGGCAGCGAGGAGGTGCAGCCAGCGACCGCGTACGCCGCCCCAGCGGGCGAGCACGAGGACCGAGCCGACCACGAGCGTCAGGTTGGTGCCGCTCACCGCGAGCAGGTGGGTCAGGCCGGTGGTGCGGAAGTCGTCGGCGAGGTCGGGGTCGAGTCCGCCGTCGTCGCCGACCACCAGCGCCGGCACGAGCTCGCGGGCATCGGCGTCGCGCCCGGCGACCGCGGCCCGCACCGATCGGCGTACGGCCGCGGCGGCGTCCCACCAGACGTCCGGCTCGGCGACCACGCGCGGCGCGCCCGTCGGTCGCACCAGCGCGGCCACGTCGCCGTCACCGGGCACCAGCCGCGCCGTCGTGTCGAGCACCGTGCCCAGGGGCAGCCGCGGCCACTGCGCGCCGGCCATGACCACGACCGGGGCCTCGAGCCGCCACGCACTCTCCCGGCCCTCGACGCGCGAGACCCGGGCGTGCACGACCTGCAGGTCGCCGAACTGACCGGTGACGACACGGGTGTCGGAGGTGAGCTCGAGGCGTACGTCGACGACCGCGCCCTCGGAGGCCAGGCTCGCGAGCGGCGAGGTGGCGAGCAGGGCCTGCTGGAGCGCGGCGACCCCCGCGACGGCCGCCAGCGCCGCAGCCGGACCGAGCCACCCGAGCCCGAGCCGACGACGTGCCACGAGCAGCCCGGTCGCCGTGAGGAGCAGCACGACGAGGGCGAGCGCGAGCCGCCCCGGCAGCAGCAGCGCAGTGAGAGCCCCGGCCCACGCGCCCACCCCGAGCGCGACCGCGCGCAGGTCAGGCACGACTCAGAGCGTCACGAGAGGAGCGAGGTCGGCCAAGGTCGCCTCGCCGATCCCGTCGACCTCGAGCAGCTCGTCGACCGAGGTGAACCCGCCGTGCTCCTCGCGCCACGACAGGATCGACTCCGCCGTCACCGGGCCCACGCCGGGGAGGGTGTCGAGCGCCGCCGCGTCGGCGGTGTTGAGGTTGACCAGCGTGCCTCCCGCGGGGGACGGCGAGTCGAGCGTGCCCGCGACACCCGCGACCGGCTGCACGCCGACGAGGATCTGCTCGCCGTCCACGACCGGTCGGGCCAGGTTGAGCGAGGTGAGGTCGACCCCGGGCCGCGCACCGCCCGCCGCCTCGAGCGCGTCCACCACCCGCGCGCCCGGCGGGAGGACGGCGATGCCGGGTCGGCGTACCTTCCCGGCGACGTCCACCACGAGCTCCGCGTCACGATCGGCCGCTCCGGAGGCGGGGGCCTCCTCGCCGGGACCCGCCGGGGTCACCGAGGTGAGCGGCGTGGCGGCGGGCCCGTCCGGCGAGATCGGCACCGCCTCGGCCTGGTCGCGCACCGCCCACCACGCGGCCAGGCCGACCGCCAGCGCCGCCAGGACGGCGACCACCGCGAGGTGGACCGGGCCCAGCTGGAGGCCACCGACGTGGAGCCGCCGCGACGCGTGGCGCCCCGGCACCGGCAGCTCAACAGGCGCCACGGCAGCGGTGGCGACCGGCTCGCCACCGTCCCGCACGCGGGTGTGGGCCGACGGCTCGTGCGCCGCGTCGGGCTCACCACGGACGGCCGCCAGCTCGGCGCTCAGCGTCGCCAGTCGCCGCGACACCGCCTCGGCGTGCTCGGAGGAGGACTGAGATCGGCGCATGCCTCCACGCTAGGAACGGCGCACGCCCGCCGACAGGGGTGCCGGGCGATCTGTGGACAGCCGGGCGATGCCACTCGAGGAACGCCCGGCGCGGCCTTGTCGACCGGGATGGACGCCTGACGCCCGGCATGCCGTGCGTCGAGCGGACCGTGGTCCGCTCGAGTCGCCCTACGGACGCGGCGACACGCAGACCGCGACCATGCCCGGCCCGACGTGCGCGCCCAGCACCGCGCCGAGCTCGCCGCACATCACCTCGCGGCCCTCGAGCCCCGCGGCCAGCCGGTCGGCCAGCGCGGTCGCGAGCTCGTGCGCGCGCTCGGCGTTGGCCAGGTGGGAGACGCAGACGTCGACGGGCTGGTCGCCCGCCGCCTCCACGGCGAGGTCGGCGAGCCGGGCCAGCGCGCGTGACGCCGTACGCACGCGCTCGCGCGGCGCGACCCGGCCCTCGGAGATCGCGAGCAGCGGCTTCACCGACAGCGCGCTGCCGACGATGGCGGCGGCGGCGCCGATGCGCCCGCCGCGACGCAGGTATTCGAGGGTGTCGACGTAGAACAGCGACGTCGCCGCCTCGCCGCGGTCCAGCGCCGCCGCGGCGGCCTCCTTCGCCGTGCCGCCGCTGTCGAGGACGTCGGCCGCCGTGAGCGCGGCGTAGCCCGTCGCGATGCCGACCTGGCCGGAGTCGACCACGTGCACGGGCACGTCGGCCTCGAGCGCGGCGAGCTGTGCGGACTCGACGGTGCCGCTCATCTCCCCCGACAGGTGCACCGACACGATCTCCTCGGCGCCCTCGGCCGCGAGCGAGCGGTAGAGCTCGGCGAAGAGCGCCGGCGCCGGGCGCGAGGTGCTCACCGGCACGAAGTCGCGCAGCGCCTCGGCCACGACCTCCGGCGTCGCGCCGTCCGGGCCCTCGTCCAGCACGCGCGCGCCGATCACGACCTGCAGCGGCACGACCCGGATGCCGCGAGCCTGCGCCACGTCCGTGGGCAGGCTCGCGGTCGAGTCGGTGACGACCACGACGCGAGGCATGCGGCGACCCTAACGTCCGACGAGACCGTCAGACGACGATGTTCACCAGCTTGGGCGCGCGCACGACGACCTTGCGCACGACCGCACCGTCGAGGGCGCGCTGCACGCCCGCGTCGGCCATCGCGGCGACCTCCAGGTCGGCCTCGGAGATGTCCGGGGACACCTCCAGGCGCGCCTTGACCTTGCCCCTGACCTGCACCACGGCGGTGACGGTGTCCTCGACCAGCAGCGCCTCGTCGACCTCCGGCCACCCCGCGCGTACGACGGTGGGCTGGTGGCCCAGCCGCTCCCACATCTCCTCGGCGGTGTAGGGCGCGACCAGCGAGAGCAGGATCGCCACGGTCTCGGTCGCCTCGCGCACCGCGGGGTCGGCAGGGCCGCAGCCGGAGTCGATCGCCTTGCGGGTGGCGTTGACCAGCTCCATCACCCTCGCGACCATCACGTTGAAGCGGTAGGCCTCGACGAGCTCGGCCGCGTCGTGCACGGTCCGCGCGGTCACGCGGCGCAGCGCCTGGTCGCCGGTCGTCACGTCGACGCCCGGCTCGGACGTCACGTCGCCGGACAGCCGCCAGGCGCGCTGCAGGAAGCGCAGCGACCCCTCGGGCGACATGTTGGCCCAGTCGATGTCGTCCTCCGGCGGACCGGCGAAGACCAGCGTGAGGCGCACCGCGTCGACACCGAAGGCCGACAGCTGCTCACCCAGGTTGACGCCGTTGCCCAGGGACTTGCTCATCTTCTTGCCCTGGTTGACCACGAAGCCCTGGTTGAGCTGCGCCGACCACGGCTCGCGGAAGTCCACCAGGCCCATGTCGTTGAGGACCTTGGTGAAGAAGCGGCCGTAGAGCAGGTGCAGCACCGCGTGCTCGACGCCGCCGACGTAGAGGTTGCAGGGCATCCAGGCGTTGACCTTGGCGCTGTCGAAGGCCTGGGTGTCGTCGTGCGGTGAGCAGTAGCGGAACATGTACCACGACGAGTCGACGAAGGTGTCCATCGTGTCGGTGTCGCGGCGCGCCGGGCCGCCGCAGGTCGGGCAGGTCGTCTCGACCCACTCGGTCGCGCCGCCCAGGGGCGAGGTGCCCTGCGGCTTGAGGTCGGCGCCCTTCAGCATC
The DNA here is from genome assembly GCF_001428125.1 of Nocardioides sp. Soil774. Classification (GTDB taxonomy): domain Bacteria; phylum Actinomycetota; class Actinomycetes; order Propionibacteriales; family Nocardioidaceae; genus Nocardioides. The sequence continues at coordinate 90,094 of NZ_LMSM01000006.1, forward strand.
GGCAGTGTGACCGGCAGCTGGTCCTCGGGCACCGGGACCTCGCCGTCGACCGGGCAGTGGATGATCGGGATCGGCGCGCCCCAGTAGCGCTGGCGGCTCAGCAGCCAGTCGCGCAGCCGGAAGTTCACCGCGCCCGAGCCGCGGCCGTCGGCCTCCAGGCGCTCGATGATGGAGCGGATGCCCGAGGCCTTGTCGCCCAGCCCGTCCAGCGCTCCGCTGTTGACGTACGTCCCGTCGCCCGAGGTCGCGACGCCGGTCTCCTCCGGGTTGTCGTCGCCGGTGTCGATGACGCGGCGCACCGGCAGCCCCATCGCGCGGGCGAAGTCGAGGTCGCGCTGGTCGTGCGCGGGCACGGCCATGATCGCGCCGGTGCCGTAGTCGGCCAGCACGTAGTCGCTCGCCCAGACCGGGATCTCCTCGCCGGAGACCGGGTTGGTGGCGGTGATGCCCAGGTCGACGCCGGTCTTGGGCCGGTCGGTGGCCAGCCGGTCGATGTCGGAGGCCTTGCGCACCTCGACCAGGTAGTCCTCCAGCGCCTGCGCGCGGTCGGGGTGCACGATCTCGGCGGCCAGCGCCGCGTCGGCCGCGACGACCATGAACGTCGCTCCGTAGAGCGTGTCGGGACGGGTGGTGTAGACGTCGACGTCGCGCTCACCGGAGGCGGTGTGCAGCGTGAAGCTGACGTGCGCACCCTCCGAGCGGCCGATCCAGTTGCGCTGCGCGGTGACCACGCGGTCGGGCCAGGTCTCCTCCAGCTCGTCGAGCCCGTCCAGCAGCTCCTGGGCGTAGTCGGTGATCTTGAAGTACCACTGGGTCAGCTCCTTCTTCGTCACCTCCGCCCCGCACCGCTCGCACTGGCCGCCGACGACCTGCTCGTTGGCCAGCACGGTCTGGTCGTTGGGGCACCAGTTGACAGGTGAGTTCTTGCGGTAGGCCAGGCCCCGCTTGAAGAACTCCAGGAACAGCCACTGCGTCCAGCGGTAGTACTCCGGGTCGCTGGTGTTGAAGGTGCGCGACCAGTCGAACGACGCGGCGTACTTCTTGCACGACTCGATCGACTTGGCGATGTTGGCGCGCGTGTAGGTGTCGGGGTGCTCGTCGTGGCGGATCGCGGCGTTCTCCGCCGGCAGGCCGAAGGAGTCGAAGCCCATCGGGTTGAGCACCTCGTAGCCGCGCTGCCACCAGTAGCGCGCCACCACGTCGTGCAGCGCGAACACCTCGGCGTGGCCCATGTGCAGGTCGCCGCTCGGGTAGGGGAACATCGTCAGCGCGTAGCGCTTCTCGCGCGGGCTGTCGTCGTCGGCCCGGAACGGGTCGAGCTGCTCCCAGACGCGCTGCCACTTCGTCTCGGCGGCGGCGATGTCGTACGTCGCGCGCTCGGTCTCGTGGGTCCCGGTGTCCTGCGTCATGGCGTGTCTCCTGCGGTGCTGGCTGGTGGCAGTGGTGCTGGCTCTTGGCATGAAAAAACCCCTCACATGGAGGGGTGGCCGCGTGTCGGTCCTGGTGGGTGTCAGGACGCTATCAGCGCGGCTGTCGAAGAAGGAGCTGCTCGTGCACGGCACCAGCATACCTCCCGCGATGCTGCACGCATCGACCGCAGACCTGAGCACGTACGACGACGTGCTGGCGCTGCTGCCCGGCCCGGACCTCACGGTCCGGTCCCGGGCAGCAGTCGCGTGGCAGGACCGAGGTCCTGCGCGAGCTCACCTGACGAACGACGGGGTCAGCGGCGGGTCCCACCACTCGCCGTTGAAGGCCTTCACCGCGCCGATGACGTGCAGGATGCCGGCGAAGACCAGCGGCACGAGGAACACCGGCAGGAAGACGAAGAAGCCGACGCCCAGGGTCACGATCCCGAGGATGACATAGAGCACGGTCGCGACGACCAGCCAGATGAACATCGAGATCTGGACGTTGAGCGAGTTCGCCGCGTGGGCGCGGACGAACGGGCCGCGGTCCTTGTGGATGACGTAGACCGCGAGCGAGGCGAGGAAGCCGAGGAACCCCGCCGAGCAGATCATCGCGACGACCGCGCCGGCGTGGCTGATCGCACCCCAGGTGCGCTCGTCCTGCGGCGACATCGTCGTCGGCGTCGCCCGGTAGGCCGACGGCGCGGGCTGCTGGCCGTACGCGCCCTGCTGGGCCGGGTCGCCGGACCGGTAGGGGTCCTGCGGGTGCTGCGGGTACTGGTCGGACATCTCACTCACTCCTCGGCCGGCCCGGTGGCCGCGCCCTCGAGGTCAAGCCAAGCACGTCCACGGCCCCTGAGCACGCGTTCCCGGGGTCGGACCGGGGTGCGCTCAGGGTCGGTCGCGGGACCTCCATCACCCGCAACTGCCCAAGAAGTGTTTGACAGTGGACCGTCCACCCCGCACGCTACTCCCCAACGACTCTTGGAGGGTGGCATGGACGAGACCGACACCGACGCCGTGGCACGGCTGCGGGCGAGCGCGCACCCCGTGCGGCTGCGCATCCTGTCGCTGCTGACCGCCGAGGCGATGAGCGCCGCCGAGGTGGCGCGCGCCCTGGACCTCACCCACGCCAACGCGTCCTACCACCTCCGGGTGCTGCACGACGTCGGCGAGCTCGTGGTGGAGGGCGAGGAGAAGATCCGCGGCGGGGTCGCCAAGCGCTACCGCTACGACGCCACGCGCCAGCACCCCGACCGCCTCAGCGGCGTGGACGACCGGGTCGCCTACGCCCGCGCCAACGCCGTGGAGGTGGAGCGCCGCCTCCTCGGTGCCGGCACGGGCTCCGCGACGTCGAGCGACCTCGAGGCCTGGGTCTCCGTGGAGGCGTGGCACCGCGCCCTCGACCTGCTCCACGAGGCCTCGCACCTCCTGCACGACGAGGCGCGGCCGGCCGGCACGGCCGGCACCGTCCACATCAGCCTCACCACCCACGCCTTCACCATGACCGGGGGCCTCGAGGGCGAGGCCGCGCGCTGGGTCCCGCGAGAGGAGCAGGGCCGATGACCTGGAGGGCATCCGTCTCACCGCTCGCCGAGCGCAACTTCGCGTGGTACTTCTCCTCGCGGCTGGTCAACACCCTCGGCGCGATGATGGCCAACATCGCGCTGACCTTCGCGGTCCTCGACATCGACGGGCGCGCGATCGCGATCGGTCAGGTGCTCGCGGCCCACACGATCCCGATGATCCTGCTGCTGCTGTGGGGCGGCGTCCTGTCCGACCGCTTCCCCCGCGCCGTGGTGCTGCAGGTGTCCAACGTCCTGTCCGCCCTGTCGCAGGGCGCGATCGCGGTGCTGGTGCTGACCGGGCGCGCAGAGCTGTGGATGATCATCGTGCTCAGCGCCTTCCACGGCGCGGTGTCGGCGATGTCGATGCCGGCGATGGCCGGACTGGTCCCCCAGCTGGTGCCCCGCGAGTCGCTGCAGCAGGCCAACGCCCTGCTGTCGCTGACCCGCAACGGGCTCACCGTCCTCGGCCCGTCCCTCGGTGCGTTCATCGTGGTCACCTCGGGGCCCGGCTGGGCGCTCTTGGTGGACGCTCTCGCCTGGGCCGTCGCGGCCGTCCTGCTCGCCCCGGTGAAGATCCCGCCGCGACCGGCACGGGCCGAGGCCACCTCGACCTGGGCCGACCTGCGCGAGGGCTGGGCCTTCTTCCGCAGCGTCACCTGGCTGTGGGTCGTCGTGCTCGGCTTCGGTGCGCTCAACATGATCCACAACGGCGCCCTGTTCACCCTCGGTCCCGTGGTCGCCGAGGACACGATCGGGCGCCAGGCATGGGGATTCGTGCTCTCCGCCGAGGCGCTCGGCCTCCTGGCGATGGCGGTGGTGCTGCTGCGCTTCCGGCTGGAGCGGCCCCTGCTGTGGGGCATGCTCGCGATCACCCTCAACGCCGCACCCATGGTGATGCTCGGCGTCGACCCGGTCGTGGTGGCGCTCGTCGCAGCCGCGTTCGTGGGTGGCATGGGCATCGAGGTGTTCTCGATGGGCTGGTCGCTGGCGATGCAGGAGAACATCGACGACGACATGCTGAGCCGGGCCTACTCCTACGACATGCTCGGGTCGTTCATCGCCATGCCGATCGGCCAGCTCGCGTGGGGCCCGCTCGGCCTGGCGTTCGGCAACGAGCGGGTGCTCGTGGCCTCCGGGATCGCGTACGCCGTCATCTGCGCGCTCGTCCTCTGCTCGCGCTCGGTGCGCGACCTGCCGCGCGCACGGGTGACCCCCGCGGCAGACGTGAGCAGCGCCACGTCCTAGGGTCCCAACATGGGAGTCATGGACATGTTCCGCCTGGACGGCAAGGTCGTCATCGTCACCGGGGCCTCGAGCGGCCTCGGGGTCGCGTTCGCCCACTGCTTCGCCGACGCCGGCGCCGACGTGGTGCTCGGCGCGCGCCGTGTCGACAAGCTCACGCGGGTCGCTGAGTCCGTGCGCTCGACCGGGCGCCGCGTGCACACGGTCGCCACCGACGTCGCCGACCCCGAGCAGTGCCAGCGGCTCGTGGACGAGGCGATGGCGAAGTTCGGACGCGTCGACGTGCTGGTCAACAACGCCGGCATCGGCACCGCCGTCCCGGCCACCCGCGAGACGCCGGAGCAGTTCCGGTCCGTCATCGACGTCAACCTCAACGGCTGCTACTGGATGGCGCAGGCGTGCGGCCGCGTCATGCAGCCCGGGTCGAGCATCATCAACATCTCCTCGATCCTCGGCATCACGACCGGCGGCCTGCCGCAGGCGGCGTACAGCGCCTCCAAGGCCGGCCTGGGCGGCCTGACCCGCGACCTGGCCCAGCAGTGGACGGGCCGCAAGGGCATCCGCGTCAACGCCCTCGCGCCCGGCTTCTTCACCTCGGAGATGACCGAGACCTATCCCGAGGGCTACCTCGACCTCGCGCTCCAGCGCGTGCCGGCCGGCCGCAAGGGCGACCCGCACGAGCTCGCCGCCACCGCGGTCTGGCTGGCCTCCGACGCCGCCGGCTACGTCACCGGCCAGATGATCCCGGTCGACGGCGGCCTCACGATCGCCTGACGTCCGCTCCCCTGCTTGTGCGGTGGTCGTGGTGCGGCTGATGCACCACGATCACCGCACAGCCGTCGGGATCCCCGGATATCCGGGGATCGCAACGACCGGCGACCGCCGCGGAGAGGTCAGCCGCCCGCGAGGATCTCGGTGACCGCGGAGACCAGCAGCGCGACGTCGTCGTCGCTGGCGACCAGCGGCGGGGCGAAGCGCACGGTCGAGCCGTGGGTGTCCTTGGCGAGGATGCCGCGCGCCATGAGCGCCTCGGACATCTGCCGACCGGTCATCAGGGCGGGGTCGATGTCGATGCCGGCCCACGCACCGCGCACGCGTACGTCGACCAGGCCGCGGCCCACGAGGGGGCGGAAGCCCGCCTCGATCTGGTCGCCGATCTCGGCGGCGCGGGCCTGGAAGGTGCCCTCCTCGAGCATCGCGACGACCTCGGTGCCGATGGCCGCGGCGAGCGGGTTGCCGCCGAAGGTCGAGCCGTGCGAGCCGGGGGTGATGACGTCCATGACGTCGTGGTCGGCCGCGATGGCGGAGACGGGGTAGATGCCGCCGCCGAGCGCCTTGCCCATGACGTAGATGTCGGGCACGACGTCCTCGTGGTCGCACGCGAAGGTCTTGCCCGAGCGGGCCAGGCCCGACTGGATCTCGTCGGCGACCATCAGCACGTTGCGCTCGGTGCACAGCGCGCGCAGGTCGCGCAGGAAGCCCTCGGGCGGCATGACCACGCCACCCTCGCCCTGGATCGGCTCGAAGAGCACCGCGACGGTCGTCTCGTCGATGGCGGCGGCCACGGCGTCGATGTCGCCGTAGGCGGCGCGACGGAAGCCGGAGGTGAACGGGGCGTAGCCCGACGTCGCGACCTCGTCGTCGGAGAAGCTCACGATGGTCGTCGTGCGGCCGTGGAAGTTGCCCTCCATGGTCACGATCGAGGCCTGTCCGGCGGGCACGCCCTTGACCTCGTAGCCCCACTTGCGGCTGACCTTGATCGCGGTCTCGACGGCCTCGGCGCCGGAGTTCATCGGCAGGATCATGTCCTTGCCGGTCAGGCGCGCCAGCGCCTCGGCGAAGCCGCTGAGGCGGTCGTTGAAGAAGGCGCGGCTCGTGAGCGTCAGGCGGCCGAGCTGCTCGCGCGCGACCGCGACCAGGCGCTCGTTGGAGTGCCCGAAGTTGAGCGCGGAGTAGCCCGCGAGGCAGTCGAGGTAGCGCTTGCCGTCGACGTCGATGACCCAGGCGCCGTCGCCCTCGGCGAGCACCACCGGGAGGGGGTGGTAGTTGTGCGCGGCGTAGCGCTCGGTGGTCGCGATGTGAGCGGCGGTGAGCTCGGAGGTGCTGGCGGAGAGGTCGGTCGCGGTCATGAGCACATGGTGCCACCGACCATTTCAGAACGCCGACTCGGCGAGGCCTGAGAAAAACGAAGAAGTCCGGCGCTCTGCGCCGGACTTCTTGTTGGTGGAGCTGAGGGGACTCGAACCCCTGACCCTCTGCATGCCATGCAGATGCGCTACCAGCTGCGCCACAGCCCCAACAGCCGGAAACATTAGCGGACGCCCCCGCCGAGGTGAAATCGGGGTCCCCGGTCAGGTCAGCCAGCGCCAGAGGAGCCAGATCCCGAGCACCGTGGCGACCACGCCGGCGAGCACCGGGACGACCATGAGCGCCACCGCGCCGACGACGTAGGCCGGCGTCGGCGGCTCCCGCAGGGGCTCGCGCTCGAGCTCGCGCAGCAGCAGCCGGAGGTTCTTGCGGTTGGCGCGGTGGGCCACGTCGAGCAGGTCGCCGATGCCCGGGACCAGCCCGAGCACGGCGTCGAGGAGCAGGTTGAGGCCCATCCGGGCCAGCACCACCATCGGCACCCGGGCGCGGACCGCGTCGCGCACGATGACGGTCGACAGCGCACTCCCGAGCGCGTCACCGATGCCGGGCACCAGCCCGATGACGGCGTCGAGGCCCACCCCGATGCGGGTGCCGGGCACGGTGACGGCGTCGTCCATGACCCGCGCGACCTGCCGGCTCAGGGCCACGTCGACCTCGCGGGCGCGCTCGCTCACCCGACCACCCGGTTCCAGGCGGTCATCCGCCACCGCTCACGCCCGCCGGTCCAGAAGGAGGCGGAGTGCTCCAGCTCGACCCAGCCGCAGTTGGCCAGGCCACCGAGCGCGTCCTCCCCCGGGTCGGCGCCCCAGCCCAGGAACGCCGGCACGCACGTGCGCAGGGCGGCGCCGTGGGAGACCAGCAGGCCGGTCTCGCCCTCGCCCAGCGAGTCGGCGTACGCCGTCAGCGCGGGGAGGAAGCGGGCGAGCACGTCGTCGCGGGTCTCGCGCCCGGGGATCGCGGCGATGTCGCCGGCGACCAGGGCGGCGTGCTCGGCGGGGTGCGCGGCGGCGTACTGGGTCGACGTCAGGCCGACCCGGTTCGGGCCGACGTCGTACTCGCGCAGGCGGGCGTCGAGCACCGGCTCGAGGCCGCACTCGGCCGCGACCGTCGACGCCGTGCGCGCGGCTCGCGCGAGGTCGGAGGACCAGATCGCGACCGGCGCCATCGCGGCGAGGACGGGCGCGACCTCTTTGGCCTGCGCGGCGCCCACCTCGTCGAGGTCGACGTCGGCGTGGCCCTGGGCGCGACCGGAGTCGTTCCAGGCGGTGCGTCCGTGCCGCAGCAGGACCAGGCGCCTCACGTCAGGGTGAGCGGGATGACCGGGCAGTCGCTCCACAGGCGCTCGAGGGCGTAGAACATCCGCTCCTCCTCGTGCTGCACGTGCACGACGATCTCGCCGTAGTCGAGCAGCACCCAGCGACCCTCGCGGTGGCCCTCGCGACGGATCGGCTTTGCGCCGGCCTCACGCAGCTTGTCCTCGACCTCGTCGACGATGGCGCCGACGGCGCGCTCGTTGCTGGCGCTGGCGATGACGAAGGCGTCGGTGATGGCGAGCTGCTCGCTGACGTCGAAGGCGAGCACCTGGTCGGCCTTCTTGTCGTGCGCGGCCTGGGCTGCGACGGCGACGAGCTCGAGGGCGTGGTCGGTGGCTGTCATGCGGGGTCCTTGCTGTAGAGGTGGTGCTTGGAGATGTACTGCACGACGCCGTCGGGCACGAGGTACCAGACCGGCTCGCCGCGCCGGGTGCGGTCGCGGCAGTCGGTGGAGGAGATCGCGAGTGCGGGGATCTCGACCATGGTGACCTTGTCGGAGGGGATCTTGTCGAGCGTGGCTGCGTCCATGGCGTAGCCGGGCCGCGTGCAGCCGACGAAGTTGGCGAGCTCGAAGAGCTCGTCGACGTCGCGCCAGGTGAAGATGTCGGCCAGCGCGTCGGCGCCGGTGATGAAGAACAGCTCCGCGTCGGGCATGACGGCCTTGAGGTCGCGCAGCGTGTCGATGGTGTACGTCGGCCCGTCGCGGTCGATGTCGACCCGCGAGACGTTGAAGCGCGGGTTGGCAGCCGTGGCCACGACCGTCATCAGGTAGCGGTGCTCGGCCTCGGTGACGTCGCGGTCGCTCTTCTGCCAGGGGTCGCCCGTGGGCACGAAGACGACCTCGTCGAGGTCGAACCACGCCTGGACCTCTGAGGCGGCGACGAGGTGGCCGTGGTGGATGGGGTCGAACGTCCCGCCCATCACTCCGACGCGGCGCCCGGCCGCGGGAGCAGTCACGAGATCGCCGGCCTCAGCTGTGCTCGCGACCGCCGCCGAAGGAGACCACGGCCAGGAGCAGCACCAGCAGCAGGGCCAGCGCGATGCCGCCGACGACGAAGGGGCTGATCACGGGGTCGCCGTGCTCGGCCTCGGCGGCGAGGACAGTCAGGGAGCTCAACATGGGCGCGATCCTATCGCCTGCCCGCGCCAGCTCTCAGCGCACGTGCCCGTCGCCCACCACGACGTACTTGCTCGAGGTCATCTCGGGCAGGCCCATGGGCCCCCGCGCGTGCAGCTTCTGGGTCGAGATGCCGATCTCCGCACCAAAGCCGAACTCCCCACCGTCGGTGAAGCGGGTCGAGGCGTTGACCACCACCGCCGCGGAGTCGACGGCCGCCACGAAGCGCCGGATCGTCGCCTGGTCACGCGCCAGGATGGCCTCGGTGTGGCCCGAGGAGAAGCGCCGGACGTGCTCGATCGCACCCTCCACGTCGGCGACGACCGCAGCCGAGATCTCGAGCCCGAGGAACTCGGCGGCGTGGTCCTCGTCGGTCACCGGCACCACGCCGTCGTACTCCGCGAAGGTGGCGTCGCCGTGCACCAGCACGCCCGCCTCCTGCAGCGCCTCGACGACGCGGGGCACGAACTCGTCGGCGACGTCCTCGTGCACGAGCAGCGACTCGGCGGCGTTGCAGACGCTGGTGCGCTGGGTCTTGGCGTTCATCACGATCGCCAGCGCCTGGTCGAGGTCAGCGGAGGCGTCGACGTAGACGTGGCAGTTGCCGACGCCGGTCTCGATCACCGGCACCGTGGACTCCTCGACCACGCTGCGGATCAGGCCCGCTCCCCCGCGCGGGATGAGCACGTCGACCAGTCCCCTGGCCCTCATCAGCGCCTTGACGCTGTCGTGGGTGTCGCCCGGCACCAGCTGTACGACGTCCTCCGGCAGGCCGCTGCCCGCCAGCGCCTCCCGCATCGCCGCGACGATCGCGGCGTTGCTCGAGCGCGCACTGGACGAGCCGCGCAGCAGGACGGCGTTGCCGGCCTTGAGGCAGATCCCGGCGGCGTCGGCGGTGACGTTGGGGCGCGCTTCGTAGATCATGCCGACCACCCCGAACGGCACCCGCACCTGGCGCAGCTCGAGGCCGTTGGCGAGGGTGCTGCCATGCAGCACCTCGCCGACCGGGTCGGGCAGGCCCGCGACGTCGCGCAGCCCCTGCGCCATCGCGGCGAGCCGGGCGTCGTCGAGGCGCAGCCGGTCGACGATGTTGGCCGGGGTGCCGCCGGTCTCCGCACGCGCGACGTCCTCGGCGTTGGCCGCCAGGATCGCCGGCGCCGAGGCCAGCAGCGCGTCGGCCATCGCGTGCAGCGCGGCGTCCTTGACCGAACGGGTGGCCGTGGCGAGCACGTGGCTCGCGGTGCGGGCCCGGCCGGCGACCTCGCGGACTGCTTCCTCGCTGCTCATGACGTCCAGCGTAGGTCGATCGGACCTAGGGTGAGGCGCATGTCTCGCATCACGGGGGTGGTCGTCGCGCTGGCGACGGCAGCGACGGTCCTGTCCGGCTCGACGGCGGAGGCGGCCCCGCCGCCCGGCACGGGCGGCGTGGCCGGGACGGCGGACCTGCCACGCGAGATCCCGGGAGGGGTCGAGCTGAGGCTCGCCGACGGCGACCGGCTGCGTGTGTGGGCCTCGGAGAGCTACCGCACCGTGCGGGCGAGGCGCCTCGAGGCGACCACAGGGGTGTGGTCGGACCCGGTGGTCGTCCTGCGCAGGAAGCGGCTCTTCTGCGGCGACGTCGACGCTCGCACCGCCGGCGGCGCTGTCGCCGTCGTCGCCGAGTGCGACCGGGGCGGATACGCCGAGGACGAGGCGCCGACCTCCTCGCAGGCGCTGTGGTCGCCCGACACGGTCACGTGGTCGGCGTACGAGCTGGAGGGCGAGGCCTACGAGGAGCCGGGCATCTCCCCCGGGGGCACGCGCGCCATCTATCCCGAGGGCGGCGGCTACGTGACGTTCGGCCCGGAGGGGTTCGTCCGGCACCGGCTCGAGACCCCGGGCCAGGAGTACACCGCGACCGCCACCATCACCGACGACGCGCAGGTCTCCTACCTCTACGGGTCCGGGCTGGCCAGTCACTGCAGCATCGTCGTGCTGACGCGCACCGGCGACGAGGCGCCCGTGCGCCAGGAGCTCGCTCCCGACGACGCGTGCTCCGACACCGACTTCGCCAACGTCGACGCCTTCACCACGCTCTTCGGCTGGTTCGGCGACCCCGGCCAGGTGGCCGTCATCTCCCGGCCGGACGCTTCCTCGCCGTGGGCGGTCACGCAGGTCGCCCCCCAGGATGCCCCCGGGCTGGTGCTCCCCGACGAGTGGCCCCTCGACCGCCAGTTCTTCTCCGCGCCCGGAGTGCCGCTCGTCGCGCTCGGCTCACGGACCAGCCGACGGGTGCGTGCCCAGGTCTACGACCCGGTGGCCCAGGCGTGGGGCCCGGCGACCACGATCCACCAGGCGCGGGCGCGGTGCACGTGGAGCGACGCCGACCCGGTGGGCCCGCTCGCCGTGCTCGTCGCCGTCGTGACCTGCGGCGACGACAACGTCGTGCTCACCACCCGCGACGGCGTGTCCTGGCAGGCGCTGCGGATGGGACCGCGGCCGCTGGGCCAGTCCCGCGACGGGCGGTACGTCGCCGTGCCCAGTCCGACCAGCACGCACGTGATCTCGCCCGAACGGGGCGTCGTCACCCTCCCGGGCGGCGTGGGCGGCGCACGCTGCGACGTCGTGGTGCCCGACGGGCCGGACGCCGCCGTGCGCGTGGTCGCGACGCGCGGATCACGCCGGTGGCCGGTGCGCCTCGAGCGCGTGTCAGCCCTGGGCTCGGAGAGGCTGGGGCGCGTCGCCGCGCCGACCCCGGGCAGGTGCAGCGACGCCGACCAGTTCTACGACGACCCCGGCAGCTTCGACATGATCAGCACCGCGATCGACCGCGGGCAGGTCCTGCGCATCGTGAGGCGGGGCGACGGGTGGAAGGCGCGGGCGCAGGCCTGGTGACCCGGACGCACGAACGCCCCCGGCCGCTGCGGCCGGGGGCGTTCGTCGTGGGTCGGGCGGGGATCAGCCCTTGCGCTCCTTGACCTTCTCGGTCGCGGCGGGCAGCACGGTGTGCAGGTCGCCGACGACGCCGAAGTCGACGAGCTCGAAGATCGGGGCCTCGGGGTCCTTGTTGACCGCGATGATCGTCTTCGAGGTCTGCATGCCCGCGCGGTGCTGGATCGCACCCGAGATGCCGTTGGCGACGTAGAGCTGCGGCGAGACCGTCTTGCCGGTCTGGCCGACCTGGAACGCGTGCGGCATCCAGCCCGAGTCGACCGCGGCACGCGAGGCGCCAACGGCCGCGCCGAGCGAGTCGGCGAAGCCCTCGACGGGCTCGAAGTTGCCGCCGGTGCCACGACCGCCGGAGACCACGATGGCGGCCTCGGTGAGCTCGGGGCGCCCGGTCGACTGGCGCGGCTGGGTGGCCACGATCTGCGCGGTCTTCGCGGCGTCCGACACGGTCGCGGCGAACGCCTCCACGGTGCCGGCACCCTCGGCCTCCTCGGGGGCGGCCGAGTTGGGCTTGACGGTGATGATCGGGGTGCCGTGGGTGACCTTGGCCTGCACCGTGTAGTTGCCGGCGAACACGCTCTGCGTCGTCGTGCCGTCGTCGGCGACGTCGACGGCGTCGGTGATCAGGCCCGAGCCCAGCTTGATCGCCAGGCGACCGGCGACCTCCTTGTTCTCGAACGTCGAGGGCAGCAGGATCGCGGCCGGGCTGGTCTTCTCGGCCAGCTGCTGCAGGGCCTCGGCCTTCGGCGCGACGAGGTAGCCCTTGATCTGGGCGTCGTCGACGACGTAGACCTTCGCGGCGCCGTACTTCTTCACCTTCTCGGCCACGGCGTCGCCCTGCTCGGGCGAGCCGAAGAAGACCGCCGACGGCTCGCCGAGGCGACGCGCGATCGTGAGCAGCTCGAAGGTCGGCTTCTTGACCTCGCCGTCGGCGTGGTCGATGACAACAAGAACCTCAGACATGTCCAGCAGCTCCTCAGATGAACTTCTTGGAGGCGAGGAAGTCGACCAGCGCGCCAGCGCCCGAGCCGTCCTCGTCGGTGACGATCTCGCCGGCGGTGCGCGGCGGGCGGGCGGTGGTGTCCTCGACCTGCGTGTAGGCCACCGACAGGCCGACCTGCTCTGCGTCGAGGCCCAGGTCGGACAGCGACCAGGTCTCGAGCGGCTTCTTCTTCGCGGCCATGATGCCCTTGAAGGAGGGGTAGCGGGCCTCGCCCGACTGGTCGGTCACGCTCAGCACGATGGGGAGCGTCGCACCGATGACCTCAGTGGAGCCCTCGTTGTCGCGCTTGATGCGGACCTGGTCGCCCTGCGACTCGATCACCGAGGCCAGCGTCACCTGGGGCATGCCGAGGCGCTCGGCCAGCATCGCCGGCACGACGGAGCCCGACGCGTCGGTCGAGGCCATGCCGCAGAGCACGAGGTCGGCGCCGGAGTCGGCCTTGACCTTCTCGATGGCCTTGGCCAGCACCAGCGAGGTGCCGAGGTAGTCGGAGCCGGCGATCGCGTCGTCGACGACGTGGACGCCGGAGTCGGCACCCATCTGCAGCGCCTTGCGCACCGCGTCGACGGCCTTCTCGGGGCCCACGGTCAGCGCGGTGACGGTGATGTCCTCACCCTCGCGCTTCTCGCGGAACTGCAGCGCCTGCTCGACGGCGTACTCGTCGAGCTCGGAGAGGAGCCCGTCGACGCCGACGCGGTCGACGGTGTAGTCGTCCTCGAACTTGCGGTCGGCCGTGGCGTCCGGCACGTACTTCACACAGACAACAATGTTCATGGTGGTGTGGCCTCGCGGCCCCTCCTGTGGACTCGGGTGTGCTCGTGAGGTTACTTGCCCGTCCACCGGGGCGGAATGGCGATCCGGGTGGGGTCCCTCACAGTGGAACTGTCACGGTCGCGGCCGGGCGGCGGGTCAGGTGCCGCTGACGCGGAAGCGCTCGACCCGGCGCTGGCGCAGGTGGTCGGGGTCGCCGGTGTAGGTGACGACGGCGCGGTAGGCGCCGCGACGCAGCCGGCCGAACGGCGCGACCGCGAGGCCGGTGGCGTCCACGGGCACGACGACCCGGACCGTGCGCCGGGTGCCCGTGCGGTGGAGCACAACCCGGACCCGGCCGGACGGGCGCGTGCCGTACTCACCGTCGACCTGCGCCCGGACCGCGGTCGGGCCGGTGGTGCGGCGACCGGTGACCTGCACCGCGACGCGCGTGCGCACCTGCTGCACGACCCAGTCCACCGGCGCCGAGGTGCTGGTGACAGTCGGGTCGGGGTACTGCACGAAAGTGGCGACCACCGGGTGCGAGCCGACGTGGAGGCGCGGCAGGACCACGCTCGCGGTGCCGTTGCCCAGCAGGTTGGCCTTGATGTTGAGGTTGTCGACAGCGAAGTAGACGTCGCCGTTCGGCGCGCCCGCGCTGCTGGTGACCGACGCCGTCGCGGTGACCGCCTGGCCGTAGACGGACTGCACGGTGCTCAGGCTCACGACCGTCGTTGTCGTGGTCGCGTTCGCCGTCGCGGGCACGGCGTACGCCGCCCCGCCGCCGGTCGGGACGAGCCCCAGCACACCGGCGACGAGGAGGGAGGCTGACCGCGCGGACGACATGGCGCCGACCCTACGCCGTGCCGGCCCGGCGTGTCGGGCTCGCGTCAGGGCTTGACGATGCGGTCGAGGATGCGACCCACGACCAGCCAGGCGATCGCGCCGAGGCCCCAGTTGAACAGCGCGTTCTTCACCTCGGCGCCCTGGCCGCGGAACTGCTTGATGCCGTCGCCGCGCGAGAACACCCCGAGGTCGACCACGTCGGCGGCGCGCAGCACCGCGTCGACGAGGTCGTTGGACTTGTTGGCGTCCAGGGCGATGAGCAGCGCGCCCACGGCCAGCAGCAGCGCGGCGAGTGCGCACGCCAGCCACAGGACTTGGGCCACGGTCGCCCGGATCTTCGTTGCCACGGTGGTGGTCTCCTCGCGTCGGCCGCTCGGCGGCGGCCTGGTTCTGGGTGGTGGGTTGCAGCGGCGGGGTCAGCGACCCACGAAGGTGGCCTTGCCCGGCCCGACCTCAACGAACGAGGTGATGCCGCGGGTACGGTCCTCGGTCGCAAAGACTCCGGCGAACTGCTGGCGCTCGATCTCCAGGCCGGTGTCGAGGTCGACCTCGCTCCCCCGGTCGATGCACTCCTTGGCCGCACGGATCGCCAGCGCGGCCGCGTTGCTGAACTGGGCGGCGTACGCCGTCGCCTCGGCGAGGACCTGGTCGGCCGGGACGACCCGGTCGACCATGCCGATGCGCAGCGCCTCGTCGGCCGTGACGAAGCGGCCGGTGAAGATGATGTCCTTGGCCTTCGCGGTGCCCACGAGGCGGGTCAGCCGCTGGGTGCCGCCGGCGCCGGGGATGATCCCGAGCAGCACCTCGGGCTGACCGAAGACCGCGTCCTCGGCGGCGAAGCGGAGGTCGGCCGCCAGGGCGAGCTCGCAGCCCCCGCCGAGGGCGTAGCCGTTGACAGCGGCGACGACGGGCTTGGGGATCCGGGCGATCGCGGTCGTGGCGGAGCTGACGGAGGCCGAGACCTTCACCATGTCGGAGTAGGTCATCTCGGCCATCTCCTTGACGTCGTTGCCGGCCGCGAAGACGCGCTCGCCGCCCCAGAGCACGACGGCGCGCACGTCGTCGCGCTCGGTGAGCTCGGCCGCGGCCTCGCGGAGGTCGGCCTGCACCTGGACGCTGATCGCGTTCATCTTCGGCCGGTCGAGGCGCAGGACCGCGACCCCGTCGGTCACGTCGATCGAGACGAACTCCATGGCTTGCTCCCCTTCGTCGGTGCGTCGGTGCCGGGCTCGCGCCACGGCGTGGGCGCATTCTGCCGTGAGAGGTGTCAACCATCACAATGGCTCACGTGACACCGCCCCCCGACGTCGAATCAGTCTGGAACCACGATGGCGAGACCCGAGCGGTCTGGCCGGGGCGCAACTACCCCCTGGGGTCGACCTGGTCGCACGAGTCGACCAACTTCGCCGTCTACGCCCCCAACGCCACGCGCGTCTGGGTGTGCCTGTTCGACGACGACGGCGCCGAGACCCGCCACCTGCTGACCGAGCACTCCCTCGGCGTCTGGCACGGCGCCCTGCCCGGCGTGTCCCCCGGCGCGCGCTACGGCTACCGCGCCCACGGGCCGTGGCAGCCCGAGGCGGGCCTGCGCTTCAACGCCGCCAAGCTGCTGCTGGACCCCTACGGCAAGGCCGTCTCGGGCGACCTCGTGGTCGACGACGCGATCTTCGGCTACGTCCCGCGCGAGCCCGAGACGATCAGCGACCTCGACTCCGCGCCGTACGTCCCGCGCAGCGTGGTGGTCTACGACGACTTCCAGTGGGGCGCCGACACCTCGCCGAGACGGCGCTGGCGCGACACGGTGATCTACGAGATGCACGTGAAGGGCATGACCGCGCTGCACGACCGGGTGCCCGAGGAGCTGCGCGGGACCTACGCCGGGCTGGCGACGCCGGCGGTCACCGACTACCTCAAGGACCTGGGCGTCACGGCTGTGGAGCTGCTGCCGGTGCAGCAGTTCTTCTCCGAGCCGGCGCTGTCCGAGCGCGGCCTGGTGAACTACTGGGGCTACAACTCCCTCGGCTTCTTCGCGCCCCACAACGCCTACGCCCGCAGCGCGAGGTCGGAGGGCGGCGACCGCGGCCAGCAGGTGACCGAGTTCAAGCAGATGGTGAAGGCCTTCCACGAGGCCGGCCTCGAGGTCATCCTCGACGTGGTCTACAACCACACCGCCGAGGCGGGCCCGCTCGGACCGACGCTGAGCTTCCGCGGCCTCGACGACCTCGGCTACTACCAGCGGGTGGTGCCGCCGGCGCGCGAGGCCGACGAGGACCCGATGCCCGACACCTACTGGGACGTGACGGGGTGCGGCAACACCGTCGACGCCACCCACACCCAGAGCCTGCGGATGATCCTCGACTCGCTGCGCTACTGGGTCAACGAGATGCACGTCGACGGCTTCCGCTTCGACCTGATGAGCGCGCTGACGCGCACCAACCAGGTCGTCGACATGGGCAGCCACCTCATCACTGCGATCGGCCAGGACCCGGTGCTGCGCCACGTGAAGCTCATCGCCGAGCCGTGGGACGCCTCGATGGACGGCTACAAGGTGGGGCAGTTCCCACCGCCGTGGATCGAGTGGAACGACCAGTTCCGCGACACGGTGCGCGACTTCTGGCGCGGGCACTCCGGCGGCGTACGCACCGTCGCGACGCGGCTGGCCGGATCGAGCGACCTGTACGCCGACGACGGCCGCTCGCCCTACGCCTCGGTCAACTTCGTCACCGCGCACGACGGCTTCACCCTGCGCGACCTGGTGTCCTACAACGACAAGCACAACGAGGCCAACGGTGAGGACAACCGCGACGGCACCGACAACAACCGGTCGTGGAACTGCGGCGTCGAGGGCGAGACCGACGACCCCGACATCATCGCGATGCGGCGGCGCCAGGCCGCCAACCTGATGGCCACGCTGTGCTTCTCCAGCGGTGTGCCGATGCTCACCGCGGGCGACGAGCGCGGCCGCACCCAGGGCGGCAACAACAACGCCTACGGCCAGGACAACGAGACGTCGTGGATCGACTGGCGCCCCGACGACGCCTGGCTCGACGTCTACGAGATCACCAAGACCGCGCTCCGGCTGCGCCGCGAGCACCCCGCCCTGCGCCAGCGGCACTGGTTCGAGGGGCGGCCCACGATCCGCGGCGGCATCAAGGACCTGGTGTGGGTGCACCCCGAGGGCCGCGAGATGTCCACCGGGGACTGGAACGACGACTCGGTGCGCACCGTCGGGATGTTCCTCAACGGCGCGCCGCTGCGCTACCCCGGCCCGCGGGGCGAGCAGATCCGTGACAAGTCGTTCATGATCTGGCTCAACGCCGGCGCCGACGACGTGAAGCTGGTGCTCCCCGACAACCAGTGGGTCCACCACGGCGAGGTCGTGCTCTCCACCAACGCCGGGGTCGCCGAGGGCACGCCGGTGGTCGCCGGCACGTCGCTGCTGCTCCAGGCCCGCTCGGTGCTGGTGCTGCGCCAGACCTGAGCTTCCGCTGCACAGGACCTCCTGCCCGCGGCGGAGGGCCCACCGGCACTCCCCCTCCCGCCGGCGCGGCACGAGACTGGGGACGAGGAAGGGAGTCGGCCATGAACACCTCCACCCACCCGGTGGGCACCGCCCGCTCCTCCGACACCGCCAGCACCGTCACGCTGGTGCTCGGCGTGCTGTTCTCGCTGTCGGTGGTGCTCACCTACGTCCTGAGCCTGAGCGACGTCGTCGACCCGCCCAGCTGGGCCCGCGCCATCGCCCTGGCAGGCCTGCCGATCGGCCTCGGCGGCATCCCCGTCGCGTACGCCTTCGCGCGCCACGGCTCGGGGCGTGACCGCGCCCGGCTCGGGGTGGCCGTCGCCCTCGTGGGCCTGGTCGCCTTCGTCGCACTCGTCGTGGCGCTGGGGTGAGTGCGATGACGACCACCCGCCACCCCGCTCCCGGCGCGACCGCTCCCACCCGCCGCGCGTGGCTGTCCCTGCTCGGCTTCGTGCCCAGCTTCGGGCTGGCGTTCCTCGTCGGCGAGGGGCTGGTGTCCGCGATGGGCTACGACGTCGGCAGCGACCAGCCTCCGTGGCCGGTCGCGGTCGCGGCCGTCGTGCCGGCCCTGCTGGTCTTCGCGCTGCCGGCGATCGCCGCGGTCCACTTCGGCCGCCAGGCGCTCCGGCTCGGCGACCGGCGCGCCCGGGTGCCGATGACGATCGCGGTCGTCGTCGCGACGGCCTTCGTCCTGACCAACGCGCTGGCCCCGCTGCTCGGCGGCTGACGGCGCGCTAGCTCGCAGCGCCGGCCACCCACTCCATCGGGTCGCCGGCGTCGAGGTCGGTGATGCCGAGGGTCTCGTAGGCGCCGAGCACGACCAGGCGTCGTACGGCCGCGAAGGTCAGCACGTGGGCGATCATCCCGCCGTAGGTGAAGACCCGGGGTGGGTCGCAGGTGACGTCGACGAACGTGTCGTCGAGGCGCCCCTCCTCGACGGTCGCGCGCACCTGCGCCAGGAAGGTCGGGCCCTCCTCGGCGAGCTCGCGGCGCAGGGTGCTCACGGACTTGCCGCGCTCCTGGTCCCAGTCGTAGGACCGCTGAGTCACCGCGGCGTTCCACTGCGCGAGCTGCCCCACGAGCCTGCCGAGCACCGAGCGGATGGACATGTCGTCGTCGATCGTGCCGATCGGCACCTCGATCCGGGCGTCGAGCTGCTCGTCGGTGAGCCGTCCGGCCCGCTCGAGCAGCTCGGAGGTCAGCCACACGTGGTGCTCGATCATGCGCGTCATCAGGTCCATCGGTGTCACCTTTCGCCGGGTGGGCAGCCGCAGGCTGCCCGGTGGGTGGAAGTGCACGCCGCTCGGAGCCTCGATCCGGGTCCGGGTCGGCTGCTGACGCCAGCGGCTCGGGGCGGCGCCGTACTCCCGCGCGAACGCCCGGGTGAACGCCTCGTGGAGCCGAAGCCTGCCTCGAACGCGATGTCGACCACCGGCTGGTCCGTCGCGAGCAGCCGGTGGGCCGCCCGCTCCAGCAGAAGCCGGCGCCGCATCCGCTCCGGCGGCTCGCCTCCCGCCGCCGCCACGACGTGGTCGAGGTGCGAGCGCGAGAGGTGGAGACGCCGAGCACGCTCCTCGCTTCCCAGGTCGAGCGTCTCGGCCAGGGTGTCGAGGAAGGCGGTGAAGGTGTCCGCCGCTGTCGTCATGCCCACCACCCTGCTGGTCCGGGTCCTTCCGCGCTTGATCGCACCTGCGCAGTCTGCACCCGCCTCAGGCCGGCGCCATGGTCTCCCGGGTGGCGTCCTTCGCAGCGTCGATGACGCGCGTCAGCCGGTCGCGCAGCTCCACCAGCTCGTCGAGGTCCATCCCGAGGCGCTCCAGCACACGCACCGGGACGTCCAGGGCCTCCTCACGCAGGTCCCGGCCCCGGGCCGTGAGGCCGACGGCGAGGCTGCGCTCGTCGGCGGGGTTGCGCTCGCGCGTGACCAGCCCCGCCGACTCGAGCCGCTTGAGCAGGCGCGAGAGGGTGCCGACGTCGAGCTCGAGCACCCGGCCGAGCTCGGTCACCGAGAGCGGTTCGCGGCCCCAGAGGGCGAGCATCACGAGGTATTGCGGGTGGGTGAGCCCCATCGGCTCGAGAACCGGGCGGTAGACCGAGATGACCGTGCGCGAGGCCACGGCGAGCGCGAAGCAGACCTGGCGCTCCAGTGCGAGCGGGTCGTCGGTTGGGCCCGTGCGCGGCATTCCGTTAGCCTAACAACTGTTGTCACAGCAACGAATCCCTGGAGGGACAGCATGGCAAGCAGCGTTCCGGCGCGACGGACCGAGAAGGGCCGCGGCCACCTGCTGGACCTGGACGCACCCCGTCGGGTCGTCCAGGACCCGGAGAAGGACGCCCGCGACCTCGCCCGCGTGCAGAGGTGGGTCATGTCGACACTGGCGGTGACGACGATCCTGCACCTCGTCGTCGGCCTCGTGGTCGCGGCCGTCATGCTCGACGGGCCGCCGAGCTCGCGTGCCGGCCTGGCTGTGATCGCGGGCGTCTTCGGCGCGATGGCCGTCGCCACCGGGCTGGCCATCCACGGCAAGCGGATCGTCTCGCCGTGGCTCCTGCTGGGGGTCGTCCCGACCCTCGTCGGGCTCTACCTCGCCTTCGGCTGAGGCGCTACCGCGGCGACTTGTCAGGCTCTTCCTGAGGTTGTCAGGCCGTGCACGGGCCGACAAGCTCAGTGATCCCCGGTCAGCCGGGGATCACTGAAGAGGCGCAGACTCAGGCGGGCTCGGCCACCAGGCCCAGCTCCGCGACCGAGGCGAGCGCCTCGTTGCGGGGCACCACACGCACGGTGTAGCCGAAGGGGCCCGACAGCCGCAGCGGGACGGCGGCGTCGAAGCGGTGGCGGTTGCCGTCGTAGGACTCCCCCACCAGCATCGGCGTGGCCGAGGTCGAGGTCAGCACGTCGTCGGAGCCGATCCGCCCGTGCACGACCTGCACCTCGACGTCGTCGGGCGAGAGCGACCCGAGGGCCACCCACGCGCGCACGGCGAGCGTCGCGCCGACCTCGGCCTGGTCGCCCACGCCCTCGGAGTCGACGTGCTCGACGCGTACGCCGTGCCACGCCGCGCGGACGGTCTGCTTCCACTCCGACAGCGAGCGGGCGCCGGCGTAGTCGGAGTTGAGCGAGCGCGCTGTGTGCGCGGCCGGGGCGTAGAGCTCACGGACGTAGTCGCGCACCTGACGGGTCGCCAGCACCTTGGGGCCGAGCGACTTGAGGGTGTGGCGCACCATCTCGAGCCAGCGCGGCGGCACGCCCTCGTCGTTGGTCTCGTAGAAGCGCGGCACGACCTCGCCCTCGAGGAGGTCGTAGAGCGCGTGGGCCTCGAGGTCGTCACGGCGGTCGGTGTCGTCGATGCCGTCGGCCGACGGGATCGCCCAGCCGTTGTTGCCGTCGTACCACTCGTCCCACCAGCCGTCGAGGATGGAGAGGTTGAGGCCGCCGTTGAGCGCGGCCTTCATACCCGAGGTGCCGCAGGCCTCGTAGGGACGCAGCGGGTTGTTGAGCCACACGTCGCAGCCGGGGTAGAGCGGCTGCGCCATCGCGATGTCGTAGTTGGGCAGGAAGGCGATGCGGTGCCGGATCTCGGGGTCGTCGGCGAAGCGCACCATCTCCTGGATGAGCCGCTTGCCGGTCTCGTCGGCCGGGTGCGCCTTGCCGGCGATGACCAGCTGGATCGGGCGCTCGGGGTCGAGCAGCAGCTTCTTGAGCCGCGCGGGGTCGCGCAGCATCAGCGTCAGGCGCTTGTAGGTCGGCACGCGTCGCGCGAAGCCGATGGTCAGCACGTCGGGGTCGAGCGCGGTGTCGATCCAGGTGGTCTCGGCCGGCGCGAAGCCGCGCTTGGCCGCCGAGCGGCGCATCCGGTCGCGGGCGTCGTCGATGAAGCGCGTGCGCAGCGTGCGCTTGAGGTCCCAGATCTCGCGGTCGCCGATCTGGTCCACCATCGGCCACAGGGCGTCGGTGTCGTCGCCGTCGATGTCGGCGCCGCGGCTCGCGGCGAGCTCGATGACCTCGCGGGCGATCCAGGTGGGGCCGTGGACGCCGTTGGTGATCGAGGTGATCGGCACCTCGGCCTCGTCGAAGGCCGGCCACAAGCCGTTGAACATGCCGCGCGAGACGTGGCCGTGCAGCTCGGAGACGCCGTTGGCGCGCTGCGCGAGGCGGAAGCCCATCACGGCCATGTTGAACACGCCGGCGTCGCCGCCCTCGTAGTCCTCCGCGCCGAGGGCGAGCACGCGCTCGACCGGCACGCCGGGCGTCGGCGAGCTGCCGCCGAAGTACTGCGAGACCAGCTCGCGCGGGAAGCGGTCGATGCCCGCGGGCACCGGCGTGTGGGTGGTGAAGACCGTGCCGGCGCGCGAGACCTCGAGCGCGGTGTCGAAGTCGAGGTGCGGTCCGTCCTCGGCGACGGTGAGCTCGCGGATCCGCTCGATGCCGAGGAAGCCGGCGTGGCCCTCGTTGGCGTGGAAGACCTCGGGGGCCGGGGCCCCGGTGATGCGCGACCACACCCGCAGCGCGCGTACGCCGCCGATGCCGAGGAGCAGCTCCTGGCGCAGCCGGTGCTCGGAGTTGCCGCCGTAGAGGCGGTCGGTCACGTCGCGGTAGTGGGCGCTGTTCTCCTCGATGTCGGTGTCGAGCAGGAGCAGCGGCACCCGGCCGACGTGGGCGACGAGGATGCGGGCCACCAGGTCCGGGCCGTCCGGCAGGGCCAGGGAGACGATGGCTCGTGAGCCGTCGGCCTCGCGGAGCACCGTCAGCGGCAGCTCGTCGGGGTCGAGGACCGGATAGCTCTCCTGCTGCCAGCCGTCGCGGTCGAGCGCCTGCTTGAAGTAGCCGTGGCGGTAGAACAGGCCGACGCCCACCAGCGGGATGCCGAGGTCGGACGACGCCTTGAGGTGGTCACCGGCGAGGATGCCGAGGCCGCCGGAGTACTGCGGCAGCACCGACGTGATGCCGAACTCGGAGGAGAAGTAGGCGATGGCACGGGGCGCGTCGTCGCCGGCCTTGCGGGCATACCAGCGGTCCTCGGACAGGTAGCGCTGGAGGTCGGCGTGGGCCGCGTCGAGGCGGGCGCGGAACTCCTGGTCGCCGCTCAGCTCGTCGAGCCGCTCGCGACCGACGGCGCCGAGCAGGCGCACGGGGTCGCACTTGACCTGGCGCCAGAGCGCGGGGTCGATCGAGGAGAACACGTCCTGCGTGGGTGGGTGCCACGACCAGCGCAGGTTGCCCGCGAGGACGGACAGGGCGCCGAGGGGCTCGGGCAGGACAGGACGGACGGTGAATCGTCGGAACGCTCGCACGGTCCAGCACGCTAGGGCATTTCTTGGATCGATCCAAGAACCTGAGGTCAACGTCTGCATAACTCACCAGTAGCCAGCGGCGTTGTTGCGGCATGACCTCGCCCCGCCCCCGCCTCGGCCGCACCTCGCTCGCGGCCGCGACGCTCCTCGCGATCTCCGCCCTCACCGCCGTCGCCGGCCCCGCCACCGCCGAGCGCTCCGCGTCGGCCGAGCAGGCGGTCGCCCCCGGCGCCACCCCGGCCGACGTGCGCACCCTCGGCGACCCCGTCGCCGGCCCGCGCGACGTCGACACCCGCGGCACCGCCCTCCCGACGGCGCTGCAGCGCCAGGCGGTCGACGCGCTCGGCGACGTCACCGCCCGGTGGAACCAGCTCGGCACCCCGGCGTCCCTGCTCCCCGCCGACGGGTCCCTCGGCGCCGCACCCGGCGCCCCTGTCGACGGCGCGCGCGCCTGGCTCCGTGACCACGCAGCGCTGTTCGGCACCGATGCTGCCGGCATCGACTCGCTCGAGCTGGTCTCCGCCCAGCCGCTGGCGCGCTCCGGGGCGCGTGCGGTGCTCCTCCGCCAGGACTTCGACGGCGTCGCGCCGGCGCTCGGCGGGCTGGTGACCGTCGGCGTCGCCGACGGGCAGGTCGCCTACGTCTCCTCCTCCCTTGCCCGTACGACGACGAGCGTGCTGCCCGCGGCCGTGCTGACGCCGCTGCAGGGATGGCTCGAGGCCGCGAAGGACCTCTCCGTGGGCGTGCCCGTCGACCAGGTCGCGTCGATCACGAGGACCGTCAGCGGCGGCTGGACCCGGCTCACCGTGCCGGGCTTCGCCCAGGAGCAGCAGGTGCGCCTGCGCGCCCTGCCCATGGCCGACGGCACGGTGCGTCCGGTGCTCGAGGCCAACGTGGTCGACGTCGCCGGCGCCGGCGCGCTGGCGTTCACCAGCCTGGTCGACGCGGTCACCGGCGAGGTGCTCGCCCGCCACAACCAGGTCGACAACTTCGCCTACAACGACGTGTTCACGGGCAGCGTCACCCCGACCGAGTGTGGCCCGAAGCACGCGTTCGACCTGACCGACGACCTCACCCGCTCGATCACGGCCGGCGCGACCGGCGTGCCCGCCGACGACTTCGTCGTGAAGATCTTCAAGGGCGACTCGCTGCTCGCGACGGGCGACAACGCGACCAACCCCGAGGTGGCGACGTACTCCTCGGCCTCGATGCCGGCCGGCACCTACTCCGCCCAGGTCTGCCCGTTCGACGCCGCGTCCGTGGTGGTCGGGCAGTACACCCTGGCCGTCACCACGAGCGACGCCGCCGCGCCGGGCACCGGCGACCTGACCGGCAACCCGATGTGGCGCTACTTCACCGCCAACCCGACCCTCGACTCCCCTGACGAGGTCCCGACCAACTCGGTCGTCGGCTGCTGGCGCCTGGTCGACCCCGCCTGCACCACCCCGCCCGGCGAGCTGCGCACCATCGCCTCCTTCGGCCCGTGGGACACCGTCGGCGCGCTCTCGACCTTCACCACCGTGGGCAACAACGCCAACACGCACGAGGCGTGGGCAAGCCCGCTGACCCCGGGCGGCACGGCGCAGGCGCCGGTCTCGGCGACCCGCGCCTACACCAAGGACTTCGAGGACCGCTGGAACAACAGCCGCTGCGACACCTCCGAGCTCGTCCCCGGCGGCAACGACATCGAGGCCTCGGTCGGAAACCTCTTCGTCGCCCACAACCGGATGCACGACTTCTCCTACTACCTCGGCTTCACCGAGGAGAACTACAACCTGCAGCTCGACAACGGCAGCCGCGGCGGTGCCGCGGGCGACCAGGAGGTCGGCAACGCGCAGGCCGGTGCCGTCAGCGGCGGCAGCCCGACGTTCCAGGGCCGTGACAACGCCAACCAGATCGCGCTGCAGGACGGCGTGCCCGGCATCACCAACCAGTACCTCTTCGAGCCTATCGCCGGCGCGTTCTACGCCCCCTGCACCGACGGCGGCCTCGACATGGGCATCGTCGGCCACGAGTACACCCACGCCATCAGCAACCGCATGATCGGCGGCCCCGACGAGGGCATCAGCTCCGAGCAGGGCGGCGCGATGGGCGAGTCGTGGGGCGACCTGGTCGCCGGCGAGTACCAGTTCGCCCACGGCTACAGCAACGGCGGCAACGTGTGGGCCGTCGGCGCCTACGCGACCGGCAACACCGAGACCGCCATCCGCGACTACTCCATCGACGACAACCCGCTGAACTACTCCGACTACGGCTTCGACACCACCGGCCCCGAGGTCCACGCCGACGGCGAGATCTGGAACGGCACGATGTGGGAGGTCCGCCAGGCACTCGTCGAGAAGTACGACGCCCAGTACCCCTACGCCGACAAGGCCCTGCAGCTGCAGTGTGCAGACGCGACGGCCACCCGCACGCCGCGCGCCGTCGAGACCTGCCCGGGCAACCGGCGTTGGGTGCAGCTGGTCTTCGACGCCTTCCTGCTCCAGCAGGGCGCGACGTCCATGCTGGACGCGCGTGACGCCATGATCGCCGCCGACCAGATGCGCTTCGGCGGCGCCGACACCGACGTGCTGTGGGCGGCGTTCGCCCGCCGCGGGATGGGTGCGGACGCAGCCGTCGTCGACGCCGACGACCCCGAGCCCACTCCGAGCTTCGCGACCCCGACCGGGCCGACGTCGCGGATCACCTTCGACACCACCGGTGCCGCGAAGATCTACGTCGGTGACTACGAGGCCCGGGTCACGCCGGTCGCCGACACCGACCCGGAGACCGCGCTGGGCGACAGCGCGAGCTTCACCCCCGGCACCTACGACATGGTGGCCGTCTCCCCCGACCGCGGCGCCACCCGGTGGACGATGACCGTGCTCGCGGACGGCGCAGCGCGCACCGAGACCCTCGGCGACGTGGTCAACCTCGCCAGCTCCCCAGCCGGCGCGAGCGTCATCGGCTCGACCGCGGGCTCGCTCAACCCCGAGGCCCTCATCGACGGCACCGAGGCGACCAACTGGGGCGGGGTGACCGCGACGCAGGTGGACGAGTCGCACCCGTCGGTGTCGGTCGACCTGGCCGGCGAGGTCAGCACCGTGCGGCGGGTCCAGGTGAGCGCGTACCTCACTCCGGCACCGCCGTCGGCGACCGACGTCCCGCTCGCGCAGGACGACCCCGACTCGGGCTCGCGCTTCACCGCCCTGCGCCAGTTCGCGCTGGAGGCGTGCACGGCCGCCTGCGAGACGGCGGACGCCACCTGGACGCGCTTCTACACCTCGCCCGCCGACGCGTTCCCGAGCGTCCTGCCGCGCCCGGTCGCGCCGACGCTCAACCTGCGCGAGTTCGACGTGCCCGACACCGAGGCCGCCGCCGTGCGCCTGGTGACGCTGGAGAACCAGTGCACCGGCCAGCAGGCGTACGCCAGTCAGCAGACGGCCAGCACCACCGTCCTCACCGACTGCAAGGAGGGCTCGGACCGGGGCACCATCGTGCACGCCGCCGAGCTCCAGGTCTTCGGCGACGACGCGACCCTGCCGACGCAGCCCACCGCGCCCGGCACGCCGGGCACGCCGCCCGGCACCGGCACCCCGCCCGGCACGGGCACCCCGCCCGCCACCGGCCCGGACGCGGGCACGCCCGCGCGCACCCGGACCCGCATGATCGTCAAGCGGGCCTACCAGACGTCGCGGAAGCCGGCCCCCGTGCTGTTCCTCACGGTGCGCTCGGCCGTCGAGCAGGAAGCGGGCAGGTTCGTGGTGAGCATCGACGGCCGCACCTGGAGGTCCGTCAGCACGAACGACGGCACCGCCCGGGTCAGGGTGCCGAAGAAGGCGCTCCACCGGGGCCGGAACACCGTGCGAGTGCGATTCGTGCCGCGCGACCGAGAGGCTCTCGCGCCCTCGCGGACGCGCCTGCGGGTGATCACGGTGGCCGCGGGCTCCTGACCCTGCGGCACCCGCAGCACCGGCCGCGGCCGGGCCGTCCCAAGGGGTGGCCTCGGCCGCGGTCGGCTTGCATGCGGGTGTCGGGTCCGAAAGTGTGGGGGCCATGGTTGGACGCATACCCGTGATGGATGTATCCCCCGTCGTCGACCTCGGTCGGCAGTCGGCGAAGGCGACTGTCGGCGAGCCGATGCCGGTCCGCGCGACCGTGTTCCGCGAAGGGCACGACCAGCTCGCGGCGGAGGTCGTCGCGATCGATCCGTCCGGGAGGCGTCGTGATCCCGTTCGGATGCGACCCGAGGGAGTCGAGCCCAACCGGTACCTCGCCCACGTCACCCCCGACGTCGCCGGCGAGTGGACCTTCGAGGTCCACTCCTGGTCCGACCCCGTGGCCACCTGGCAGCACGACGGCGGGATCAAGATCCCGGCCGGCGTCGACGTGGAGCTCATGTTCACCGAGGCGCGGCTGCTGCTCGAGCGCGTCGCGGGCGGCAGGGGCACCGACACGCTCGACCCGGCCGCGGCGGCGCTCGTCAGGGGCGCCATCGCCGCTGCGAGCGACCAGACGCGGCCGGTGGGCGCGCGGCTCGCCGCACTGCAGGACCCCGACCTCGACGCCGTGCTGCTCGCCCACCCGCTGCGCGAGCTCACGACCGTGACGGGGCCGTTCCGGTTCCGCGCCGACCGCGAGCGGGCGCTCTTCGGCAGCTGGTACGAGTTCTTCCCCCGCTCCGAGGGCGCCACGCGCGACGCGAAGACCGGGAAGATCACCTCCGGCACCTTCCGCACCGCAGCCAAGCGGCTCGACCGCGTCGCCGAGATGGGCTTCGACGTGGTCTACCTCCCGCCGATCCACCCGATCGGCGAGCTGAACCGCAAGGGCCCCAACAACACCCTGACCCCCGGGCCCGACGACACCGGCTCGCCGTGGGCGATCGGCAGCAAGGACGGCGGCCACGACGCCATCCACCCCGAGCTCGGCACCTTCGCCGACTTCGACGCCTTCGTGGCGCGCGCCGGCGAGCTGGGCCTGGAGGTCGCCCTCGACCTCGCCCTCCAGGCAGCGCCGGACCACCCCTGGGTCACCACGCACCCGCAGTTCTTCACCACCCGCGCCGACGGCACCATCGCGTACGCCGAGAACCCGCCGAAGAAGTACCAGGACATCTACCCGATCAACTTCGACAACGACCCCGCGGGGATCTGCCGCGAGGTGCTGCGCATCGTCAAGCTCTGGATCTCCCACGGCGTGCGGATCTTCCGGGTCGACAACCCGCACACCAAGCCCCTGGCCTTCTGGGAGTGGCTGCTGGCCGAGGTGCGACGCACCGACCCCGACGTGCTGTTCCTCTCCGAGGCGTTCACCAAGCCCGCGATGATGCACGGGCTGGGCTCCATCGGCTACCACCAGAGCTACACCTACTTCACCTGGCGCACCGGCAAGCGGGAGATCGAGGACTACCTCGTCGAGGTGTCCTCGGAGTCCGACCACCTGATGCGGCCGAACTTCTTCGTCAACACCCCGGACATCCTCCACGCCTACCTGCAGTACGGCGGCCCGGCGGCGTTCAAGGTGCGCGCCGCCCTAGCGGCGACCGGATCACCGAGCTGGGGCGTCTACGCCGGCTACGAGCTCTTCGAGCACGTCGCGGTCAAGCCCGGCTCGGAGGAGTACCTCGACTCGGAGAAGTTCCAGATCCGCATCCGCGACTGGGAGCGGCACGACGCGGAGGGCACCACGCTGGCGCCCTACCTCACCCGGCTCAACGAGATCCGGCGCGCGCACCCCGCGCTCCGGCTCCTGCGCAACGTGACGATCCACTCCAGCGACGACGACCACGTGCTCGTCTTCTCCAAGAAGCACGATCTCCCCGACGGCACCAGCGACGTCGTCATCACGGTCATCAACCTCGACCCGCACGGCACCCGGGAGACGATGGTCCACCTCGACATGCCCGCGCTGGGGATGGAGTGGCACGACTCGTTAGTCGCCCACGACGAGATCACGGGCGAGGACTGGAGCTGGGCCGCGCACAACTACGTCCGGCTCGATCCCGGCCACGAACCCGCCCACATCATCAGCGCGAGGAGGACCCGTTGACCCAGCACCCCACGTCAGCGCAGATGCCGACGGAGGCCGGAGCGGCCACCGCGGTGCTCAACGCCGAGCCCGAGTGGTTCCGCACGGCGGTCTTCTACGAGGTGCTGGTCCGCTCGTTCCGCGACTCCAACGGCGACGGCACGGGCGACTTCAAGGGCCTGATCGAGAAGCTCGACTACCTCGAGTGGCTCGGTGTCGACTGCCTGTGGATCCCGCCGTTCTTCACCTCGCCGCTGCGCGACGGCGGCTACGACGTCGCCGACTACAACAACATCCTCCCCGAGTGCGGCACCGTGGAGGACTTCCACGAGTTCCTCGACGCCTGCCACCAGCGCGGCATCCGCGTGATCATCGACTTCGTCATGAACCACACCAGCGACGCGCACCCGTGGTTCCAGGCCAGCCGCAGCGACCCCGAGGGTCCCTACGGCGACTTCTACGTCTGGTCCGACACCGATGAGCTCTACCAGGACGCGCGGGTCATCTTCGTCGACACCGAGCCGTCCAACTGGACCTGGGACCCGGTGCGCCAGCAGTACTTCTGGCACCGCTTCTTCCACCACCAGCCCGACCTGAACTTCGACAACCCCAAGGTCCACGACGCCATGCTGGAGGCGATGGCGTTCTGGCTCGACATGGGCCTCGACGGCTTCCGGCTCGACGCGGTGCCCTACCTCTACGAGCGCCCCGGCACCAACGGCGAGAACCTGCCCGAGACGCACGAGTTCCTCAAGAAGTGCCGCCGCTTCGTCGACGAGAACTACCCCGGTCGCGTGCTGCTCTGCGAGGCCAACCAGTGGCCCGCCGACGTCGTGGAGTACTTCGGTCCCGAGCAGACCGAGGACGGCAGCTGGATCGGCACCGAGTGCCACATGGCGTTCCACTTCCCGGTGATGCCGCGCATCTTCATGGCCGTGCGCCGTGAGTCGCGCTTCCCGATCTCGGAGATCCTCGAGCAGACGCCGGCGATCCCCGACGGCTGCCAATGGGGCATCTTCCTGCGCAACCACGACGAGCTCACCCTCGAGATGGTCACCGACGAGGACCGCGACTACATGTGGTCCGAGTACGCCCACGACCCGCGGATGAAGGCCAACATCGGCATCAGGCGCCGTCTCGCGCCGCTGCTCGACAACGACGTCAACCGCATGGAGCTCTTCACCGCGCTCCTGCTGTCGCTGCCCGGCTCCCCCGTCCTCTACTACGGCGACGAGATCGGGATGGGCGACAACATCTGGCTCGGCGACCGCGACGGCGTCCGTACGCCGATGCAGTGGACGCCCGACCGCAACGCGGGCTTCTCCTCGGCCACGCCCGGCAAGCTCCACCTGCCGGCGGTCCAGGACCCGATCTACGGCTACCAGTCGGTCAACGTCGAGGCGCAGCTGGAGAACACCTCCTCGCTGCTGCACTGGACGCGCCGGCTCGTGCACACGCGCCGCCGTCACCCGGCGTTCGGCCTGGGCGACTTCGTCGACCTCGGCGGTTCCAACCCGAGCGTGCTCTCCTACGTCCGCGAGCACTCCCCCGACGGAGCGGGCCCCGAGGGACGCGACGTCATCCTGTGCGTCAACAACCTCTCGCGCTTCCCGCAGCCCGTCGAGCTCGACCTGCGCCACTGGGAGGGCATGGTGCCCGTCGAGCTGCTCGGCGGCGTGCCGTTCCCCGCGATCGGCGAGCTGCCCTACCTGTTGACGCTGGGCGGCTACGGGTTCCTGTGGCTGCGCCTGACCGACCCGAACCCGGGGGTGGAGCAGTGAGCACGAACGACGGCCATGACAACAGGGACCACGCCCTGACCGCCTGGATCGGCGAGGCGCGCTGGTTCGGCGGCAAGGGACGCGAGTGGAGGCTCGCGGGCCTGCGCCGCGTCGGCGAGCTGCCCGAGGCCCCACCGGGCCTCCACGTGTCGATCGAGCTCGCCGAGGTGGCGTACGCCGCTGGCCAGGGTGACGCGAGCGAGCTGTACCAGCTGCCGCTGGCGTTCTACGCCGAGCCGCAGGAGCGGCTCGCCCACGCCCACGTCGGCGAGTGGGACGACGGGGAGTTCGGGCACGCCCACGTCTACGACGCGCTGCACGACCGCGAGTCGATGGGGCTGTGGCTGCGTGCCTTCGCGGCACCACCGTCGAGCACCGACCGTGGGCAGCTCGACTTCCACCGCCTCGGCGACCACGAGCTCGACCTCGACGCCCACTCGACGCTGTTCTCCGGCGAGCAGTCCAACTCCTCGGTCGCCTTCGGCGAGGACGCGCTGATGAAGGTGTTCCGCAAGGTCACGCCAGGCGTCAACCCCGACGTCGCGATCCACCAGGTCCTCACCGAGGCGGGCTCGACGCACGTCGCGTCGCTCTACGGCTGGCTCGACCTGGTCGACGAGCAGACCGACACCACGATCCAGCTGGCCATGCTCCAGCAGTTCCTCCGCACCGCGAGCGACGGGTGGGACCTGGCGCTGGCCAGCGTGCGCAACCTCCTCGCCGAGGCCGACCTGCACGCCGACGAGGTGGGTGGCGACTTCGCCGGCGAGGCCGCGCGGCTCGGC
Source organism: Nocardioides sp. Soil774 (assembly GCF_001428125.1). Classification (GTDB taxonomy): domain Bacteria; phylum Actinomycetota; class Actinomycetes; order Propionibacteriales; family Nocardioidaceae; genus Nocardioides. Next base: position 121,808 of record NZ_LMSM01000006.1, read on the forward strand.
GTGGCGCTGGCCGAGGTCCACGCCGACCTCGCCGAGCACTTCCCGGTCGAGGAGCGCGACGCCGCTGCCCTGGCCGGCCTGGCCGGGGCCATGGAGGGCCGGCTCGCCGCGGCGCTCGAGGTGGTGCCCGACCTCGCGCCGCACGAGGCCGGCCTGCGGGCGACGTACGCCCGGCTGCGCGAGCTCGACCGTGTCGAGGTGCAGCAGGTCCACGGCGACCTCCACCTCGGGCAGACCCTGCGCACCGCGCGGGGATGGAAGATCGTGGACTTCGAGGGCGAGCCGGCCAAGCCGCTCGCCGAGCGGCTCGAGCCCGACTCGGCGTGGCGCGACGTGGCGGGCATGATCCGCTCCTTCGACTACGCCCCGCGCGTGGTCGCCCTCACCAGCGGCGACTACGACGCCAGCGAGGCCGACCAACGCACCTACCGGGCCGCCGAGTGGTCGGCGCGCAACCGTGCCGCCTTCCTCGAGGCCTACACCGCCCAGCGGGGCGACGCCCTCGAGGGGGCCGGGCAGACCCTGCTCGAGGCATACCTGGCCGACAAGACGGTCTACGAAGCGGTCTACGAGGCCCGCAACCGACCGGGATGGCTGTCCATCCCGCTGGCAGCGCTGGAGGAGACGACATGAACGAGACGACCGACACGCACGCACCCGGTGAGCTCGACCTGCACCTGATCGGTGAGGGCCGCCACGAGGAGCTCTGGACCGTCCTCGGCGCCCAGGTCACCGACACCGGCACCTCGTTCCGCGTCTGGGCCCCCAACGCCCTCGAGGTCCAGGTGGCCGGGCAGTGGGCCGGCTGGGACGGCTCGCAGCACCCGATGACGCGCCTCGACGGGTCCGGCGTGTGGCACGTCCACGTCGAGGGAGCCGGCGTCGGCTCGCAGTACAAGTACCGCCTGCGCGGCGCCGACGGACAGTGGGGCGACCGCGCCGACCCGATGGCGCAGTACGCCGAGAAGCCGCCGAGCTCGGCCTCGGTGGTCTGGAAGTCCCAGCACCAGTGGAACGACGACGCGTGGCTGGAGAAGCGACGCACCGGCCAGCCGGTCGACGAGGCCATGTCGACCTACGAGGTGCACCTCGCCTCGTGGCGCAAGCACTACTCCGGCGAGCTCTACTCGTGGGACGAGATCGCCGACGCGCTCGTGCCCTACGTCGCCGACCTCGGCTTCACGCACGTGGAGTTCATGCCGGTCATGCAGCACCCGTTCGGCGGCTCGTGGGGCTACCACGTCACCTCCTACTTCGCCGCGGACGCTCGCTTCGGCGACCCTGACGGCCTCAAGCGGCTGATCGACCGGCTGCACCAGGCCGGCGTCGGCGTGATCCTCGACTGGGTGCCCGGGCACTTCGCCACCGACGAGTGGGCCCTGGCCAGGTTCGACGGCACCCCCCTCTACGAGGACCCCAACCCGCAGCGCGGGTGGCACAAGGAGTGGGGCTCCCACATCTTCAACTTCGGGCGCAACGAGGTGCGCAACTTCCTCTACGCCAACGCGGTCTTCTGGCTCGAGGAGTTCCACGCCGACGGCCTGCGGGTCGACGGCGTCGCCTCGATGCTCTACCTCGACTACGCCCGCGAGCACGGCGAGTGGTCGCCCAACAAGCACGGTGGCCGGGAGAACCTGGAGGCCGTTCAGTTCCTCCAGGAGATGAACGCCACCGTCTACAAGCGCGTGCCCGGCATCGTCACCATCGCCGAGGAGTCCACCGCGTGGCCGGGCGTCACCGGCCCGACGAGCGACGGCGGGCTGGGCTTCGGCTTCAAGTGGAACATGGGCTGGATGCACGACTCGCTCAACTACGTCGCCAAGGACCCGCTCTACCGCAGCCACCACCACGGCCAAATGACGTTCTCCCTCGTCTACGCCTACGCGGAGAACTACGTCCTGCCGATCAGCCACGACGAGGTCGTCCACGGCAAGGGCTCGCTGCTGCGCAAGATGCCCGGCGACCGCTGGCAGCAGCTGGCCAACCTGCGCGCCTACCTCGCCTACATGTGGGCTCACCCGGGCAAGCCGCTGCTCTTCATGGGTTGCGAGTTCGGCCAGGAGTCGGAGTGGGCCGAGAGCCGCGAGCTCGACTGGTGGCTGCTCGAGCACCCCGAGCACTCCGGCGTGCACGCGATGGTGCGCGACATGAACGCCACCTACGCCGCCAGCGGCGCGCTGTGGGGCCGCGACAACGACCCGTCCGGCTTTTCGTGGATCGACGCCAACGACGCGGGCCGCAACACGTTCTCCTTCGTGCGCAGCGCCCCGGGCCACCCCGACCTCGTCTGCGTGACCAACTTCGCCGGCACCCCGCACGAGGGCTACCGGCTCGGGCTGCCGTCCGACGGGCGCTGGGACGAGGTGCTCAACACCGACGCCGAGACCTACCTCGGCTCGGGGGTGGGCAACCTCGGCGTGATCACGGCGACCAAGGGCGATCACCACGGGCAGCCGGCGTACGCCGACATCGTGGTCCCGCCGCTGGCCACGGTCTGGTTCCGCAAGGCCTGAGGAGCCTCGACCGCCGGCCCCCGGAGCGAGCGCTCCAGGGGCCGGCGGCCTGCATCGTCGTGCCCGACGCCGCGCGTCAGGTGAGGTGGATCATCTCGATCATGCCCATCAAGGCGTGCGGCATGCCGCCCATCTTCGGATCGGGCATGAAGCAGAGCACGACGTACTGACCGGGCGGCAGGTCGTAGTCCACGGTCATGGATCGACGCTGCGAGATGACGTCGGCCTGCATGGATCCAGGCATGAACCACGGGGGCGGCCCCTGCGTCTCCGGGCCCTGGAACGTGGCAAGCACCTCCTGCACCGTGGTGCCCTCCTTCACGCGCTGCAGCTCGACGAAGTGGAGGACCTTCGTGGTGGCGGCGTTCTTGAACAAGAACGTGCCCTTGGCGGGCATGGTCGAGCTTCCGCGCCAGCCCGGTCCGTCGGCAGCGACGATCCGGCCGTCGACGTGCGGGGCCCGGCTCCTCCGCCTCGCCCCGACGACGAACTCCGCCGGCTTAGACGGCCCCTTCTCGCCGAAGGTGAAGGCGAAGTACTTCCCGGGGTGGGGGAAGACGATGGTGCCGGTCCCCCCGGGAGCCAGTCCACCGATGGCGTCGGTCTTGGCATAGATCCGCTTGATGGCCGTCGCCTTGTTCTTGACGAAGCCGGCCACGAGGTCGTGGGAGAACGACGTCCAGGAGTACCCGCGGCGGAGCGTCCCGAACGACACGGTGGTGTCACCCTTGCCCGTGACCACGAGCTCGGCGCGACCCGCGTGCAGGCCGTCGACCCCGGTGAGCCTCACCCCTGTGCGTGTGATGTGGGCAGTGATGGTGGGCACGGCCGCACGCGAGTGCTGCACAGGCCGTGGGTTGGCTGTCGCGGTCACCGAGGGTGCCGCGACGAGCGCCGTCGTGCACAGCACGGCCACAGCCGCGTGCACGAGCATCTTGATCCGCATGTGGTGCCTCCGTAACTGGGTGGTGCCAGGTCGGCGACCGCCGGCCACTTCTCGACGAACGCACCCTTGCACCACTCCTCGTCAGTGGTTCTGCTGATGTCCAGACCACCCGACTTTTGGGGATGCCGGACGGGTGCGGGAGACAGATACTTCACGCGTGGGGGGCACGGTCAGGCAGCGATCGGTCATCGGGCTCGCAGTCGCGGCCTGGTGTGCCGCAGCGCTCGTCGCCTACGACGTGACCCCGCTGACGATCGTTGCCGGCACCAGTTCGCCAGCGGCACGTGCAGAGGCTGCATCAGGCGGGACGTCGGCCACGATCGTGATCAACCGCGGGGACGCGAGCAAGTCGTACTCCACACCCCTGGTGACCGTGTCCGGTGATGGCACCCTCAGCGTCACGAACCTCGACGTCTACGACCACACCGTCACGTCCATCGCGCTGGCAGGCGACGGCACTCCCTTGTTCGACGTCAAGGTCCTGCACGGCACCACGGTGGCCATCCCGGCGGTCGACGGCCTCGCCTCCGGCAGCTACGACTTCTACTGTCGCTTCCACCCCAACATGCGCGGCACCCTCGTGGTCGACCGGAGCGGTGGGGGCACTGCGCCCGAACCGGTGGCGTTCGACCAACCCCTCGTGATTCCCTCCGTGCTCAGCGGCCCGCACGTCCGGTTGCGCATGCGCGAGGCCGGCGTACGCATCCTCCCGACGGGACCGCTCACGCGCATGTGGACCTTCGGTGGCACCTGGCCCGGACCCACGATCACACGCCCGGCGGGCAGGGCCACCAGTGTCACGTTCGTCAACGCCCTGCCCAAACGAGCGGGGTCCATGACGGTGCACCTGCACGGCGACCACCACGATCCCGTGGACGACGGCCAGCCGACCCAGTTCCTCATCCCCCGCGGCGCGGCGCGGACCTACTACTACCCGCTGACCTACGGCGGGAATCCCGAGCCCAGCTCGTTCTTCTGGTACCACGACCACCGCATGGACCACACCGCGCGCAACAACTGGCGTGGCCTGCAGGGCATGTTCCTCGTCTCGGACGCCGCCGACCGCAGGCTCCACCTTCCTACCGGGGTGCGCGACGTCCCCCTGATGGTGGCCGACCGCTCCTTCGGCAACCACAACCGGCTCGCCAACCCCTTCGCCACAGCGCCCGCGATGGTGCATCACGGAGGTCAGATGTTCTTCGTCGGACCGAGCGCCCCGCCCAACGACGCCACCACCGGGACCCACGTGCTGGTGAACGGCCGTTTCCTCCCCCACCTCGACGTGACCGCCACCCGTTACCGGTTGCGACTCCTCAACGCATCGAGCGCCTCCGCCTACGCCTTCGCGCTGTCCGACGGCCGACCCCTCATCCAGATCGGCACCGGCAACGGCCTCCTCCCCCGTCCCGTCGCCCGGGAGCAGATCCTGCTCGGTCCGGCGCAGCGCGCGGACGTCCTGGTCGACTTCCACGGCGAGGAGGGCACCGCAGTGACGCTGAGGTCGGTGCCCCGCTCGGACGGATCCGCCGGGACCGGTACCCGGATCGCCCCCCTGATGGAGTTCCGGGTCAACGGCGCGGCGACCGACGACTCGGTGCTTCCGACGAAGCTGCCTGCTCCCGAGCTCGTCGAGCCCCCACGCCGGGTGAGCAAGACCTGGACCTTCGACCTGACCGGGACTCCAGCGACGGGCAGCGCGTGGACGATCAACGGCCGACCGTTCGATCCACACCGCGTCGACTACGAGGTCCCGCTGGGCGTCACGCAGAGGTGGCGACTGCGCAACACGAGCGAGGTGACCCACTACGTCCACATCCACGCCGGCCAGTGGCGCACCCTGCTCCGCGACGGCAAGGCACCTCCTCCCTGGGAGCGGGGCCTCGAGGACACCTGGCGCCTCGACCCGGGAGAAGTCGTGGAGGTGGCCACCCGCTTCACCGACTACACCGGCCCCTTCATGATCCACTGCCACATGCTCGACCACGAGGACCACGGGATGATGGCCCGCTTCGACGTCGTGCGCTGACGCGAGCCCCGCCACGCACCGCCTCGCTAGGGTGAGGACGTGCCAGACGACCAGCCGACACTGACCGACGGCGTGGTGACGCTCCGCCCGTGGCGCGACGACGACGTGGCCGAGGCGGTCGCCGGGCACGACGAGGAGATGGCCCGCTGGTTCGGCTGGGACGCCGCCGACGTGAGCGAGGAGCGGCACCGCGCGGCCATCTCGGCGTGGCGCCGGCGCTACGCCGCGGGCGAGCAGGCCTCGTTCGTCGTCGAGCACGACGGCCGGCTGGCCGGCAGCGTCGAGCTGACCCGCGAGGGCAGCGTCGGCGCGAGCCTGTCCTGGACGCTCTACGCCGGCCACCGCGGCCGCGGCCTCGCCGCCCGCGCGGTCCGCGTGCTCGTCGACTGGGCCCTCGCCGAGGTCGGCCAGGGCGGGCTGGGGCTGCAGCGCGTGGAGGCGCGCGTCGACGCCGACAACGCGCGCTCGCTGCGGGTCGCCACCCGCGCGGGGCTGCACCGCGAGGGCGTGCAGCGCGTCGTGCCCGGGATGGGCGAGCGCCCCTCAGCGACGGCGTACGTCGTCCTGTCGCGGCTCTCGACCGACCCGCCGCTCAGCGAGCCGGAGAGCTTCCGCGCCCTCCTCAACTCCTTCCTCCCCCGCAAGCGCGCCATCTCGCAGATGCTCGTGCGCGACCCCGAGGGTCGTGTGCTGCTGTGCCAGCTCACCTACAAGCGCGACTGGGACCTCCCCGGAGGGGTGGTCGAGGTCGGGGAGTCGCCGCGGCTCGCTGTCGAGCGGGAGGTCGAGGAGGAGCTCGGTCTCGCACTCGCGCCCGGCGACCTGCTGCTCACCGACTGGCTCCCCACCTGGGGCGGCTGGGACGACGCCGTCTGCCTGGTCTTCGACGGCGGCACCCACCCGTCCTCGCTGCTCGACACCGTGGTGAAGCAGGAGCGTGAGATCCGCGACGCGCGCTTCTGCACCCTCGAGGAGGTCGACGATCTCGCCGCCGACTTCACCGCGCGCCGCATCCGCGCGGCCGTCACCGGCGAAGGGACGTATACGGAGTCCGGTCGCTGAGGCAGGATGCCTCCCATGGCTTGGGTCTACGAATTCTCACAGGGCAGCAAGGACCAGAAGGACCTCCTCGGGGGCAAGGGGGCGAACCTCGCCGAGATGACCAACCTGGGCCTGCCGGTCCCACCCGGGTTCACCATCTCGACCGAGACCTGCCGCGCCTACCTCGCGCAGTCCGACGACGACGCGAGCGGTGCGGGCGGTGAGCCCGAGGGCCTGGCCGAGGAGGTGACCGAGCACCTCGCCCGCCTGGAGGAGGCGATGGGCAAGAAGCTCGGCGACGCCGACAACCCGCTCCTGGTCTCGGTGCGGTCCGGGGCGAAGTTCTCGATGCCGGGCATGATGGAGACCGTCCTCAACGTCGGCCTCAACGACACCTCCGTGGGCGGCCTCGCGGCTCGCAGCGAGTCCGAGCGCTTCGCCCTCGACTCCTACCGCCGCCTGCTGCAGATGTTCGGCGGCACGGTGCTCCACGTCGACTCCGAGCTGTTCGCCGAGGCGCTCGACGCCGCCAAGGACGCCAAGGGCACCCAGTCCGACCTCGACCTCGACGCCGACGACCTGCGCGGGCTCGTCGACAGCTTCAAGGCGATCATCAAGGAGCAGACCGGGCACGACTTCCCGCAGGACCCCCGTGAGCAGCTCGACCTCGCCATCCGGGCGGTCTTCGACTCCTGGAACACCGACCGGGCCCGGCTCTACCGCCGCCAGGAGCGGATCCCGGAGGACCTGGGCACCGCCGTCAACGTCCAGGCCATGGTCTTCGGCAACTTCGGCATGGACTCCGGCTCCGGCGTCGCCTTCACCCGCGACCCGGCCAGCGGCGAGCAGGGCGTCTACGGCGACTACCTGCAGAACGCGCAGGGCGAGGACGTCGTCGCCGGCATCCGCAACACCGTGTCGCTCGCCGACATGGCCGACATCGACCAGTCGTCCTACGACGACCTGATGCAGATCATGACGCGCCTCGAGCGGCACTACCGCGACATGTGCGACATCGAGTTCACCGTGGAGCGCGGCAAGCTCTGGATGCTCCAGACCCGCGTCGGCAAGCGCACCCCCGAGGCGGCGTTCCGCATCGCGGTCCACATGGTCGACGAGGGCCTGATCCAGATGGACGAGGCGGTGCTGCGCGTGACCGGCGACCAGCTCGCCCAGCTGATGTTCCCGCGCTTCGACGAGACGTCCGAGCGCACGCTGCTGGCCACCGGCATGAACGCCTCCCCCGGCGCCGCGGTCGGGAAGGCCGTCTTCGACTCCGACACCGCCGTCGAGTGGACCGAGCGCGGCGAGGACGTGATCCTCGTGCGCAAGGAGACCAACCCCGACGACCTGCGCGGCATGGTCGCCGCACGCGGCATCCTCACCAGTCGCGGCGGCAAGACCTCGCACGCCGCGGTCGTCGCCCGCGGCATGGGCGTCACGTGCGTGTGCGGCGCGGAGTCCCTCGACGTCGACACCCGCGGCAAGCAGTTCACCGTGCGCGGCGGGGAGACGGTGCGCGAGGGAGACGTCATCTCGATCGACGGCACGACCGGCGAGGTCTTCGCAGGCGCGGTGCCGGTCTCCGACTCCGTGGTCGTACGCCACTTCGAGGGCGAGAAGCTCGACGACGACCTGGCCCTGGCCGTGTCGCGGATCATGGCCCACGCCGACGGTGCGCGTCGCCTGCGCGTGCGCACCAACGCCGACACCCCTGAGGACGCCGCCCGCGCACGGCGCTTCGGCGCCCAGGGCATCGGGCTGTGCCGCACCGAGCACATGTTCCTCGGCGAGCGCCGCGAGCTGGTGGAGAAGCTCATCGTGGCCGAGGGCGAGGCCGGCCAGGACGAGGCGCTGGCGGCGCTCCTGCCGCTCCAGCGCCAGGACTTCACCGAGATCCTGGAGGCGATGGACGGCCTGCCGGTGACGATCCGGCTGCTCGACCCGCCGCTGCACGAGTTCCTCCCCGACCTCACCGACCTCAGCGTGCAGGTCGCGCTGGCCGAGGAGCGCGGCGAGAGCGACGAGCGCGCCACGACCCTGCTCACCCACGTGCGGCGCCTGCACGAGCAGAACCCGATGCTCGGCCTGCGCGGCGTACGCCTCGGCATCCAGATCCCGGGCCTGTTCCGCATGCAGGCACGCGCCATCGCGGAGGCCGCGGCCGACCGGATGGAGGTGCACGGCACCCCGCGCGCGGAGATCATGGTGCCGCTGGTGGCCAGCGTGCGCGAGCTGCAGATCGTGCGAGCCCAGCTCGAGCACGAGATCGCCGAGGTCCAGGAGTCGCGCGGCGTCAAGCTCGACATCTCGATCGGCACCATGATCGAGCTCCCGCGCGCGGCCTTCCTCGCCGACCGCATCGCCAAGGCCGCCGACTTCTTCTCCTTCGGCACCAACGACCTCACGCAGATGGCGTGGGGCTTCTCGCGCGACGACGTCGAGGCGTCCTTCTTCTCGCGCTACTTCGAGCACGGCATCTTCGACGTCTCGCCGTTCGAGTCGCTCGACCAGCTCGGCGTCGGCGGCATGGTGGAGATGGGCACGAAGAAGGGTCGCAAGACCCGCTCCGACCTCAAGGTCGGCGTGTGCGGCGAGCACGGCGGCGACCCGCTGTCGGTGCACTTCTTCCACCGCGTGGGGCTGGACTACGTGTCCTGCTCGCCGTTCCGCGTGCCGGTCGCCCGGCTCGAGGCCGGGCGCGCGGTGCTGGAGAAGCGCGCCTCGACCAGCTGATCGCTCAGAACAGCGCAGAGGCCAGGTTGCGACGGCCCGCCAGCACGCGCGGGTCGTCGTTGCCGACCGCCGCGAACAGCCCCAGCAGGTGGTCGCGCGCCCGCGAGCGCTCCGGGTCGGCCGTGCGGGCGACGAGGTTGACCAGGCGGGTGAACGCGTCCTCGACGTGCCCACCGAGCATGTCGAGGTCGGCGACCATCGTCTGGGCGTCCACGTCGTCGGGGGCGTCGGCCGCCGCGGCGCGCGCCTGCGCGAGGTCGACACCCTGCGTGCGCTGCATGACCTGGGCGATCGCCAGGCCGCCTGCGGCCTCGACGTCGGCAGGGTTGGCGTCGACCAGCTTCTGGTACTCCGCGACCGCGGTGTCGATGTCGCCGGCGGCGAGCGCGTCCTGCGCGGGCGCGTAGCGCGGGTCGACGACCTCCTCCTCGCCCTCGGTCGCGGGCGCTGCGCCGGAGCGGGGCTGGTGGCGCCCGGTGATGCCCTGGGCGGTGAGCTGCTGGCCGACCTGGGTCAGCGCCGTGCGCAGCTCCTCGATCGGCAGGGGGTCCTGCAGCAGCGGCATGGGGCGGCCGTCGACGACGGCGACCACCAGCGGGATCGAGGGGATCTGCATGGCCTGGGCGATCTGCGGGGCGGCGTCGATGTCGACCCGCCCGAGCAGGAAGCGGCCCTCGTGCTCCCCCACCACGGTGGCGAGGTCGTCGGCGAGCTGACCGCTCTCGGGCATCCGGGTGCGCGAGTAGAACACCAAGAGCACCGGAGCCGTCATCGACTGCTCGAGCAGTCCCTGGAAGCTCTGCTCGTCGACCTGCACGCTGTACGACGACGCCGCGCCGCCGGGCACGTCGGTCGGACGGGCGGGGGCGCCGGGCTGCGGGGCGGGCTTGCCCAGTCCGGAGAGGTCGATGGCACCGGGGCGGCTGAACGGCTGCTGCGTCATGACGACAATCCTAGGGATGCACGCCATCTCTGCGTGCACGGGTCGGTAGCCTCGCAGCATGGGATCGCGGCAAGCCGCCGTGCTGGCGCGGCACCGGCACAACGTCGCCCTGCTGGGCCGCTTCGCGCTCGTGGGAGCGAGCGGGGTGGTCGTCAACCTGCTCACGCTGGTCGTCCTGCGCCGCGTCGGCCCGCACTTCGAGGACGCCGTGGTGCCCCTCGGCTCGTCGGGGTTCAACCTGCGCTGGTACCACGTCTACTCCACCGTGGCCTTCCTGGTGGCCAACCTGACCAACTTCCAGCTGAACCGGAGCTGGACCTTCCGCAGCAGCAGGGCCCGCGGCTGGTGGCGGGAGTACTGGCCCTTCGTCGTGGTGGGCCTGGGCGCGCAGGTCGTGGGCCTGGCGCTGCTCACCCTGTTCCTGCACCCGCACTCGCCCGTGGGCCTGCCGCGCGACCTGCTCGACGACTCGTCCGGCCTGCGCAGCCGGCTCTACTGGGCCCAGCTGATCGTGATCGTGCTGGTGACCCCGCTGTCCTTCGTGCTCAACAAGCTGTGGACCTTCGCCGCCGTGCGGACCGGCCGCCCGGACCTCGCCGACCCCCTCCGCGAGGAGGAAGTGATCGGTGGGACCGATGGGGTCCCGGGCGCCTGACCTCGCCTGTCGGGCCCACCCTTTCGCATGGTACAAACTCCCGACGTCCAAGGGAGGACCACCGCGCCATGACGACATCGGGGTCGTACGACTTCACCGGCTACCAGGTCCTCGTCGTCGGCGGCACCCGCGGCGAGGGCCACACGATCGCCTCCTCGTTCGCCGCCTGCGGCGCCTCGGTGACGGTGACCGGCACGATGATGCTGCGCTCGCTCTACGACTCCGACCTCTCCGCCTTCGACTACGAGTCGGTCAACCTCGCTCGCCAGGACTCGATCGACCACCTCGCCGCGACGGTCGAGCACATCGACGTCCTCGTGCTGGCCGCCGGCTGCAACCTGCCCTACGGCCTGCCGCCGGATGAGCACGCGTTCATCGCCGAGGCGGCCAGGTCGGGTCTGCTCGGGCCCACGTTCCTCACCCGCCGCCTGCGGCTCAAGCTGGGCCAGAGCCCCGCCCTCTCCGGGGGCTGCGTGGTCAACACCGGCGCCGTACGCGCGTGGCTGGAGCTCTCGCGCACCCCCGAGGCCGCACAGGCAGAGCTGGTCGAGCTCACCGCGCGGGCCGCGGACAACTGGGCCGGGCTGGGCGTCCGGGTCAACTCGGTGGTGCCGCCCACCCCTCCGTCCCTCCCCCGCCAGTTCGCGCCGCGGGCAGCGAGCACCGGCGGGAGCCGCGTGGCCGGCGGCACCCTCGTGCGCTCCCAGCCGTCGGGTGTCGCCGAAGCGGTGGCCGACTCGGTGCTGTTCCTGGCCAGCAGCGCGGCGTCGCGCATCACCGGGCACACCCTCCGGCTCAGCTGAGCCCACCCCAGTCCAGCTCAACCCACGGTCACGAGCTCGCGCTCGCGCTCGGTCTCCTCGACACCTTCCCCGGACTGCTCCCGCGCAGCCAGCCGCTCGGCCAGCGCCGCGCCCTCGACGTCGAGGTTGGGCAGCAGCCGGTCGAGCCAGCGCGGCAGCCACCACGCCCGGTCGCCGAGCAGGGAGAGCACCGCGGGGGTGAACGTCATCCGCACCAGGAAGGCGTCGAGGAGCACCCCGACCGCGAGGCCGAAGCCGATCGAGCGGGCCATCGTCATCTCGGCGTAGATGAAGCCGGAGAACACCGAGACCATGATCAGCGCGGCCGCAGCGACCACGCGAGCGCCCGAGCTGAAGCCCTCGCGCACCGCGGTGCGGGCGTCGCGGCCGTGCACGTAGGCCTCGTGCATGCCCGAGACGAGGAACATCTGGTAGTCCATCGCCAGGCCGAACAGGATGCCGATCAGCAGGGTGGGCATGAAGCTGAAGACCGCCGACGGGTCGTGCACGTCGAACAGCGAGCCGAGCCAGCCCCACTGGTAGACCGCAACGATCGCTCCGAAGCTCGCGCCGACCGACAGCAGGAAGCCGGCCGTGGCCACCAGCGGCACCAGGATCGAGCGGAACACCACCGCCAGGAGCACGAGCGAGAGGCCGATCACCATGGCGAGGTAGAGGGGCAGTGCCCCGGCCAGTCGCTCGGAGACCTCGATGTTGGCCACCGTGGCACCGGTGAGCCCGAGCTCGACGTCGTCGCCGAGGAGGTCGCGACCGGTCGGGTTCGCGTCACCGATGAGGCCGTGGAGGTGCAGCCAGCTGGTCTCGCGCAGGCTGTCGCCCGCGGCCAGGCGGCGGAGGCCCTCGACCAGCTCGAGCGTCGACTCCGCCGACGGTCCCTCGGCCGGCACGACCTGGAAGGCGATCGTGCGACGGTCCTCGCTCGTGCCGATCGGGAGCACCGAGACCCGGTCGTCGACCGCGAGCACGGCCCGCGCGATGCGCGCCTGCTCCGCCACGAGGTCGTCCTGCGCCACCGGGGACCCGTAGTCGGCCGAGAGCAGCAGTGGGCCGTTGGCACCGGGGCCGAAGCTCGTCGCCACCCGCTCGTAGGCCCGGTAGGCGGTGGAGTCCTGGGGCTCCGACGAACCGTCGGGCAGCCCGAGCCGCATCGACAGCGCGGGGACGGCCAGCACCACCATGACGAGGGTGACCAGTGCTGCGGCGGCGCGCGGGCGCCGAGTGACCAGGCCGACCCAGCGCTGCGGCCAGGGCGCCCGCGGTGCGGTCGCCGACGACGTACGCCGACGACGCGGCGCGGCGCGGCGACCGACCAGCGAGAGCAGGGCGGGGGTCAGCGTCAGCGACACCATCACCGTCACCGCGACGGTGGACGCGGCGAGCAGGCCCATCTGCAGCAGGGTCGGGATGCCGGAGACCGCGAGCGCGGCGAGCGCGATCACGACCGTGGTGCCTGCCACCACGACCGCCGATCCGGCGGTCCCGGTGGCCAGCGCGATGCTGGCCCGGACCTGGTCGCGGTCCAGGTCGACGCCGCCGTCGACGAGGTCGCCCAGCTGGCGCCGGTGACGGTTGACGATGAACAGGGCGTAGTCGATGCCCACCGCCAGCCCCAGCATCATCCCGAGGACGGGAGCCATCTGCTGCAGCGAGATCCAGTGCGTCGTGGCCAGCCCCGTCGCGAGGCTGACGCCGACCCCGACCAGGGCGATCGCGAGGGGCAGCCCGGCCAGCACGAGCGAGCCGAGCATGACCAGCAGCACCACGCCTGCGACGGCGACGCCGACGACCTCGCCGATGCCGCCGACCTCACGGCTCATCGTCAGCTCCTGGCCGTAGTCGGCCTCGACGCCCGCATCCGACAACGACGCACCGGTCTCGGGGACCCGTTCGAGGACTGCGGGGTCGAGCTGCTGGGTGTCGGTGTCGAAGCGCACCTGCACCAGCGCGGTGGTGCGGTCGTCACTGACGAACGACACCCCCGAACCGGCAGCGCGCAGCGCGCCGGCGGTGCGCACCTCGTCCCAGCCGTCGTCCAGGCGCTGCTCGGCACGGGCCAGGCGCGCGCGACCCTCGGCGACCTGCTGCTCGACCTCGGGCGTCGCGGCGTCCGGGTTCTCGGCGAGGAAGGCCTCGAGGCCGGCGAGGCGGGCACGTCCGGCGTCGTGGTCGTCCTGCCCGTCGCGCAGGCGCCGCTCGGCGCGGGCCAGCCTGCGGTCCGAGCCGTCGAGGCGGGACTGCAGGGCGAACGGGTCGACCACCGCGGTCACGTGGGGAAGCTGCTCCCACTCCTCGATCGTGTCGCGCAGGGCCGAGCACTGCTCTGCGGTGAATCCGTCGGCGCTGTGCACGACGACCGTGCCGGTGCCGCCGGCGACCTCGGGGATCACCTCGCCGAGGTGGTCGAGCACCCGGCCGAACTCGCTGTCGGGGATCTCGAACTCGTTGCTGAGCGGGCGCGACAGCGTCGTGGCGCCACCGACGGCGGCGGCGACGACGACGAGCCAGGCGAGCAGCACGGCGATCGGGCGGCGGGCGGCGAGGGCACCGAGGCGGTGCAGGAGGGTGGCCATGTCTCAGGACTCCAAGGAGGTGTCGGCGGTGCCAGGGGTGGCAGGACTGGGCGCGGGGTGCGCGGCGGACTCGTCGAAGCCCGCGAAGAGGTGGTCGAGGCCGCGACGGATCCAGGCCCGGTGGAGCTCGGCGGCACGGGCGTCGTCGTCGGTGGCGCTCACCACGAGCCGCGTGACCGCGCAGAGCACGCCGTACGCCGCGGCGGCGAGGCTGGTGACGTAGAGCTCGTCGGCGTCCTCGCCGAGGCGTCGTCGCAGCCCCTCCTCGAGCGCCATCCGTTGCCGGTCGTCGAGCTCGAGGAGGAATCGGCGAGTCGCGGCCGAGCGTCCGGCCGCGCGCTCGAGGGCACGCGCCTGGGTGAAGACCGGGGAGTCGATGAGCTCCTCGAGCACCACGAGCGCGGACGTGCGCAGCGGCTCGTCGGCAGGGCGCGCGACGATCGCGTCGATCATGTCGGACGTGGCGGACTCCATCGTCGCGGTGAGGACGTCCTCGACGCGCGCGAAGTAGTTGAACAGCGTGCGACGCGACACCCCGGCGACCTCGGCGATCCGGTCGGCGGTCAACGCGTCGAGGCCGTGCTCGCCGACGATCGACACGGCGGCGGCACAGAGTGCCTCACGGGTCTGGTTCTTGCGGTGCGCGCGGGTTCCGGACGACATGTCTTGCACCGTAGTGCAAGTTTGCACCACGGTGCAAGTTCGCGCGCTCCACCGACCGGCCACCACTTCTTGGTCGGAAATGCCACGCGATCGCGACAGCGCCGGTTACGGTCCATCCACTCTGTTGCAACAAGAGATCCACAAGGTCTGGCTGCCGTCTCGGGCTCCGACGCCGTCCTCTCGTTCCGACCAAGGACGTGCCCCGTGACTGCTGAACTCATCTCCTCGCCCTCCTCGACCCGTCGTGCCCGGTGGTCGGGGCGTGCCTCTCAGCACCGACGTCGCCAGGTGGGTGCGGACGCCGCCTCCGAGGCGCAGGTGGAGGCGCTCTGGTCCTCCCTCGTCGAGGTGCTGCGGGCGATGGACGACCCCTCCTGCGCTGTGCTGTGCACCGCGACCGGCACGCCCGTGGCGGCCTACGGGCTCCCGAAGCCTGAGGTGCCGCGGGTCTCACGCGCGGCCGGCACCGCCTTCGCGACGCACAGCCGCCACGACGCCGGCCCCTCGGCCGAGGTCGAGACGGTCGAGCTCACCACCGGGCGCGCGCACACGGTGATCGCCTCCGTGCCCGGCGCCGGCGCCGACCACCTGCTCGCGGTGACCGCCGAGGGCGTCAGCCCGCCGCTGCTGGAGGCCTGGACCCGCCGCGCTGCGGAGGACCTCGGCGAGGCCCTCTCAGGCCCCGTCGGCGACTAGCGCGTCCGCGGCGGCGTACGGGTCCAGCTCGCCCGCCACCACGCGGGCGGCGAGGGCCTCGAGGTCCGCGCCCCCACCTGCGCTCCCCCACCGCTCGCGCAGCGCCGCGAGCGCGATGGCCTCGACCTCGCGTCGCGCCCGCTCCGTACGACGTCGCGCCAGCTCGCCCGACTCCTCGAGCCAGACGAGGTGGCGATCGACCTCCGCCAGCAGCTCGTCGATGCCCGTCCCGGTGCTGGCGACGGTCTGGAGGACGGGCGGTCGCCAGTCGCCCTCGCGACGATCGGCCATCGCGAGCATCGAGCGCAGCTCGCGCCGGGTGCGGTCGGCACCCTCGCGGTCAGCCTTGTTGACGGCATAGATGTCACCGACCTCGAGGATGCCCGCCTTGGCCGCCTGGATCCCGTCACCCATGCCGGGCGCCAGCAGCACCAGCGTGGTGTCGGCGAGCCCGGCGACCTCCACCTCGCTCTGCCCGACACCGACCGTCTCGACGACGACGACGTCGCACCCGGCTGCGTCGAGGACCCGCACCGCCTGCGGGGTGGACCACGCCAGGCCGCCGAGGTGGCCGCGCGCACCCATCGAGCGGATGTAGACGTCGCGGTCGAGGGCGTGGTCGCCCATCCGCACCCGGTCGCCGAGCAGCGCGCCGCCGGAGAACGGGGACGAGGGGTCGACGGCGAGCACCCCGACCCGCTTGCCGGCGCGCCGCATCCCGGCGACGAGGGCGTTGGTCGAGGTGGACTTGCCGACGCCCGGCGCCCCGGTGACGCCCACGACGTGGGCCCGGGTCGGGTGTGCGCTGAGTGCCGCCATGACCTCCCGCAGCACCGGGGAGGCGTCCTCGACCAGGGTGATCAGGCGCGCGACCGAGGCGGGGTCGCCCTCCCGTGCCCGCGAGACGAGCTCGGGGACCGCGGGGGCGCCCCTCCTCGAGCGGGGCAGCGTCACGCGAGCGGTCAGCTCGCCGGCACGCGGATGATCAGGGCGTCGCCCTGCCCGCCGCCGCCGCACAGGGCCGCGGCACCGGTGCCGCCGCCGCGGCGCTGGAGCTCCAGCGCGAGGTGCAGCACGATGCGGGCGCCGGACATGCCGACCGGGTGGCCCAGGGCGATCGCCCCGCCGTTGACGTTGACCTTGTCCTGGTCGACGCCGAGCTGGCGGGCCGACTCGATGCCCACCGCGGCGAAGGCCTCGTTGAGCTCGAAGAGGTCGATGTCGGAGACGGCGATGCCCTCCTTCTCGGCCGCCTTCGTGATGGCGTTGGCCGGCTGCAGCTGCAGCGAGGAGTCGGGGCCGGCGACCTGGCCGGACGCGCCGATCTCGGCGAGCCAGGTCAGGCCGAGCTCCTCCGCCTTGGCCTTGCTCATCACGACGACGGCGCACGCGCCGTCGGAGATCTGCGAGGCGGAGCCCGCGGTGATGCTGCCGTCCTTGGCGACCGGGCGCAGGCCCGAGAGCGACTCCACGGTGGTGTCCCCGCGGATGCCCTCGTCCTCGGCGACGGTGATGTCGCCCTTGCGGCTCGCGATCGTGACGGGGACGACCTCGTCGTCGAAGACGCCGTTCTTCCAGGCGAGCGCCGCACGCTGGTGCGACTGCGCTGCGAAGGCGTCCTGCTCCTCGCGGGTGAGGTTGGCGCCCGCGGCGTTGCAGCCGTCGGTGAGGTTGATCATCGCCTGGTGCGTGAACTGGTCGTAGAGGGCGTCGTAGGCCATCGAGTCGACCAGCGCGGTGTCGCCGTACTTGAAGCCCTCGCGGCTCTTCGGCAGCAGGTGCGGGGCCTGGGTCATCGACTCCATGCCGCCGGCGACGACGATCTCGTGCTCACCGGCGCGGATGAGCTGGTCGGCCATCGCGATGGCGTTGAGGCCCGAGA
Organism: Nocardioides sp. Soil774; assembly: GCF_001428125.1. Classification (GTDB taxonomy): domain Bacteria; phylum Actinomycetota; class Actinomycetes; order Propionibacteriales; family Nocardioidaceae; genus Nocardioides. Next base: position 139,303 of record NZ_LMSM01000006.1, read on the forward strand.
GGCACACCTTGTTGATGGTGATCGACGGGACGGACATCGGGATCCCGCCCTTGACCGCGGCCTGGCGGGCGGTGATCTGGCCGGCGCCGGCCTGGATGACCTGGCCCATGATCACGTAGTCGACCTGCTCGCCGGTGACCCCGGCCTTCTCCAGCGCGCCGGCGATGGCCACGCCGCCGAGGTCGGCCGCGGACTGGTCCTTGAGGCCGCCGAGCAGGCGGCCGATCGGGGTGCGAGCCCCGGCAACGATCACGGAACCGGTCATGAGTCTTCCTCCAGGCGTTGCGAGTCGGCGCGGCAGCTGCCGCTGCTTCGGACGATACCCACCGCGCCCGTGGCTCCGGGAGGGGGTGAGCGGGCATTCACCATGAGGCACACGTCACACCCCCTCGCGCACCACCGCCGCGAAGTGCACGATGTGCTCCATGAGCGCTGACCAGCCCGGAACCGGCCTGCCCGACGACGTCCAGCACCTCTTCACCGCCATCGACCACGTGGGCATCGCGGTGCCCGACCTCGACGCGGCGATGGCCTTCTACCGCGACGCCTACGGGATGCAGGTGCTCCACGAGGAGGTCAACGAGGAGCAGGGTGTGCGCGAGGCGATGGTCGGCGTCGGCGACTCCGGCTCCTGCATCCAGCTGCTCGCGCCGCTGACACCGGAGTCCACCATCGCCAAGTTCCTCGACCGCAACGGCCAGGGGATCCAGCAGCTCGCCTTCCGTGTCGACGACGTGGAGCACGTGGCCGACGTGCTGCGCGCCCGCGGCCTGCGGCTGCTCTATGACGCCCCGCGCCGCGGCACCTCGGACAGCCGCGTCAACTTCATCCATCCCAAGGACGCCGGTGGCGTGCTGGTCGAGCTCGTGGAGCCGGCCGCCCACGCCCACTGAGCGACGTATCTCACAGGACTGCCCACGCGAGGTTACTCGCCGGTATCTTCACCCTCGATCGTCACACCGATGCCTCACACACCGTGAATTCAGGAGACACCCGTGCACCACATCCTCGAAGCCATCCAGTCCGGCGAGGCCACGTCCGAGGACTTCGCCAGCCTCGAGCTCCCGGAGTCCTACCGCGCCGCCTTCGTGAAGAAGGACGAGGTCGACATGTTCGAGGGGGTGGCGTCGAAGGACAAGGACCCGCGCAAGTCCATCCACGTCGACGAGGTCCCTCTGCCCGAGCTCGGCCCCGGTGAGGCCTTCGTGGCCGTGATGGCCAGCGCCATCAACTACAACACCGTGTGGACCTCGATCTTCGAGCCGGTCTCCACCTTCGGCTTCCTCGAGCGCTACGGCCGCAACTCCGAGCTGACCAAGCGCCACGACCTGCCCTACCACGTGGTCGGCTCCGACCTCTCCGGCGTCGTGCTCGCCGTGGGCGCCGGCGTGACCAAGTGGAAGCCCGGCGACCGCGTCGTGGCCCACTGCCTCTCGGTCGAGCTCGAGGGCCCCGACGGCCACAACGACACGATGCTCGACACCGAGCAGCGCATCTGGGGCTTCGAGACCAACTTCGGCGGCCTGGCCGACGTCGCGATGGTCAAGGCCAACCAGCTCATGCCCAAGTCCGAGCACCTCACCTGGGAGGAGGCCGCCTCGCCGGGCCTGGTCAACTGCACGGCGTACCGCCAGCTGGTGAGCAAGAACGGCGGCGACATGAAGCAGGGCGACAACGTCCTGATCTGGGGCGCCTCCGGTGGCCTCGGCGGCTTCGCGACGCAGTACGCCCTCAACGGCGGCGCGACCCCCGTGTGCGTGGTCTCCAACGAGGAGAAGGCCGCCATCGCCCGGAGCATGGGCGCGGAGCTGATCATCAACCGCTCCGAGGAGGGCTACAAGTTCTGGAACGACGAGAACACCCGGCAGGACCCGAAGGAGTGGAAGCGCTTCGGCGCCCGCATCCGTGAGCTCACCGGCGGCGAGGACATCGACATCGTCTTCGAGCACCCCGGCCGCGAGACCTTCGGCGCCTCGGTGTTCGTCACCCGCAAGGGCGGCACCATCACGACGTGCGCCTCGACGTCGGGCTACATGCACGAGTACGACAACCGCTACCTGTGGATGAACCTCAAGCGCATCATCTCCAGCCACTTCGCCAACTACCGCGAGTCGTGGGAGGCCAACCGCCTCATCGCCAAGGGCAAGATCCACCCGACCCTGTCGAAGACCTACACCCTCGACGAGGTCGGCCAGGCCTCCCTCGACGTCCACAAGAACGCCCACCAGGGCAAGGTCGGCGTGCTGTGCCTCTCTCCCGAGGAGGGCCTCGGCGTCCTCGACCACGAGATGCGGGCCGAGCACGAGGACGCGATCAACCGCTTCCGCGGGGTCTGAGTCACCCCTTCGGGCACCTTCTGGCAGCAGGGCCGACATTGGTCACACCCCGGTTCGCGGATCCCCCGCGAGCCGGGGTGTGAACTTGTCCGGGCATCAGCGAGACTGGCACCCGCGACGAGGAGGACCGAGTCGCGCGCACGAGCCACAGCAACGAGAGAGGTGCCTCGACCATGAGCTCCGACAAGGGCCTGTCCATCTTCGACGAGCCGGAGTCCGCCGACGACGCGGCCGAGGAGACCCAGGTGCTCCCGGTCACGGCCAAGGACGCACCGGAGGTCGACACCAGCACCATGCCGGCCGCTCCGCCCGCAGCCGCTGCGGAGAAGGCCGACGACACGCCGGCGGAGACCACCCGTCGCTCCCCCGTGGTCCCGCCGCCGGCCGCCTCGACGCCAGCCGCTCCGGCGACACCCGCGACCCCGGCCACCCCCGCCACCCCGGCCACCCCCGCCACCCCGGCGGCACCCGCCGCGGCAGCCCCTGCCGCCCGGCCCGCGCCGGCCGCGCCCGTCCCGGCATCGACCAGCAGCGCGCCGCTGCCGCTCGTGCGCCGCGGCGGCTACGACAAGGCTGCCGTCGACCAGCGCGTGGGGCAGCTGCAGACGGAGAAGTCCGGGCTCGCCACCAGCCTGGCGAGCAGCGAGCAGCGCGTCATCGATCTCGAGTCCGAGCTCGAGCGCATGCGTGCCGAGCTGGCCGAGAACGCCAACCCGACCTACGCCGGGCTCGGCGGTCGGGCCTCGTCCATGCTCAAGATGGCCGAGGACGAGGCTGCCGACGTACGCCGTGCCGGGCACCGTGACGCGGAGGACATCCGCAAGCAGGCCGAGCGCGACGCCACGAGCATCCGCGCCGACGCCGCCCGCGAGGCCGACGACATGCGCCTGGTCCAGCTCAAGGAGCTCGACGAGATGCGCGCGCGGCTCACCGCCGACGCCGAGACCGAGCGCAGCCTGGCCAAGGCCGAGGCCGAGGACCTCCTCGCCGCCGCGCGCCGCGAGGCCGACCAGCTGCGCCTGGCCGCTCAGCAGGAGACCAACGAGATGCGGGTCACTGCGACGCGCGAGTCCGAGCAGGCACGTGCGGCTGCCGACCGCGAGGTGCAGGAGGCCCGCCGCACGCTCGCGGTCGAGAAGGAGCGGCTGGCCCGCGAGGCTGCCGAGCACCACAGCAACGCCACCGCCGAGACCCAGCGACTCGTCGCCGAGGCCGAGGCGCGCGCCACGGCTGCGGAGCAGCGGGCGCGCGAGGCGACCGCGCAGGCCAACGCCCACCGCCAGCAGGCGCAGGCCGAGGCCGAGGGCCTGCTCACCCGCGCCCGCCGCGAGGCCGAGCAGGTCGTCGCCTCCGCCCGCACCCAGGCCGACTCCATCGGTGCCACCCGGGTCGCCGAGGCCGAGCGCGAGCTCGCCAACATCCAGGCCGAGGTCGAGCGGGTGGCCAAGCGCCGCGACGCCATCACGGCCCAGCTCGGTGCCCTGCGCGACGTCGTCGCCGGCTTCGGCGAGGACGAGTCCTGAGCTGGCGCGCCCGGCTCCGGGAGGCCGTCGCCCCCCGCGATGCCGGAACCGAGACCGCCAACGGCTCCGAGGCGCCGGTCGACCTGACCGACGTCGGGGACGTGGTGGAGAAGGTCAGTGACGACGCCGACCGCGCCGAGGCGGCCGCCGAGTCCGCCGAGGACTCGGCACGCTCCGCGGCCGAGATCGCGGCGCAGATCGACGACGGGGTCGACCTGGTGGTCGACGAGGCGGCACCCGCGCCCTACGCCGGGGTGGCTCCCGCCACGACCCCGCCGCTGCTCCTGCGCCACTCCCCGTTCAAGATCGGCTTCTTCGGTGCCCTCGGCGCCCTCGTCGCGATCTTCCTGTCCCAGCAACTGCTCAGCATCTCCTCGATCCTGGTGCTGCTGGTGATGGCGATGTTCCTGGCCATCGGGCTCAACCCGGTGGTGGAGTTCTTCATGCGCCGCGGGGTCCGTCGCGGCCTGTCGGTCCTCCTCGTGCTGGTCGTGGTGCTCAGCGTCCTGGCGCTCTTCGTCGTGGCGATCGCGCCGGTGATCAGCGAGCAGATCGCCGCCATCACCAAGAACGCACCCGGATGGCTCGACGACCTCCAGGCCAACTCGCAGGTGCAGAAGCTCGACGAGCAGTACGACGTCATCGCCAAGGCGCGTGACTACATCCAGAACGGCGACTTCGGCCAGAAGGTCTTCGGCGGCGCGCTCGGCGTCGGCCTGCGGGTCCTCTCGGCGCTCACCAACAGCCTCATCGTGCTCGTGCTGATGATCTACTTCCTCGCCTCGCTGCCGAGCATCAAGCACGCGGCGTACTCCCTGGCACCCGCCTCGCGCCGCCCGCGCGTGAGCGACCTCGGTGACCGGATCATCCGCTCGACGGGTGCCTACGTCGCCGGCGCGTTCCTCGTCTCGGTCTGCGCGGGCATCAGCACGCTGGTGTTCTCGTTCATCGTCGGCCTCGGCCAGTACGCCTTCGCGCTGGGCTTCGTCGTGGGTCTGTTCTCCCTGATCCCGATCGTCGGCGCATTCGTGTCGGGGGCGCTGATGACCCTGCTGGCCCTGACGGTGTCACCGACCGTCGCGCTGGTGGCGCTGGTCTACTACATCTCCTACCAGCAGCTGGAGTCCTACCTGATCTACCCGCGGATCATGAAGAAGTCGGTCGACATCCCGGGCTCGGTCACCGTGGTGGCCGCGCTCGTCGGCGGCTCGTTGATGGGCATCGTCGGCGCGCTGCTGGCCGTCCCGGTCGCCGCGGCGCTGCTGCTGCTGCACCGCGAGGTCTTCCTCAGGCGCCAGGACGCCCACTGACGGATGCCGGCTCCCCCGCGGGGCCGGCGTCCGCGGGCAGCGGCTCCACCAGCAGCGGCGTACGCCCCTCGCCGAGCTTGACCACCACCACGCCGGCCAGCACGAGCAGGCCGCCGGCGAGCTGGACCGGCCGCGGCAGCTCGCCGAGCAGCGCCCAGGCGAAGACGACGGAGGCCAGCACCTCGCCGAGCGCGACGAACGACGCCAGCCGACTGCCGAGGCGACGCCCGGCCGCGATGCCGGTGACGTAGGCGAAGGCCGCGGTGACCAGGCCCAGGGTCAGCACGGGCACCCACCACGCCACCGCGCGGCCGTCGTAGACGGCGTCGGCGGACGAGGCGTCGAAGGGCAGCAGCCCGCTGACGCCGGCCACCAGCAGCACGGCACCCGCGACCAGGAGGCCACCGGCGGCCAGGGTGATGCCCGGGAGGCCGTTGTCCTCGTCGGCGGAGATGACGAAGTAGGTCGCGGCGCCGACCATCGCGCCGAGGGCCCACAGCACGCCGACCGTGCTGAGCTCGGCGCCCGAGACGACGTCGAGCACGAGCACGAGCCCGGCGGCCGCGATCGCCGCGCCCAGCACCGTCAGCGCCGACGGTCGGTGACCGTGGCGCAGCCACAGCCAGACGACGACGGCGACCGGCGCGGTGTACTCCAGCAGCAGCGCGACACTCACCTGCAGGTGGGAGACGGCGTAGAAGTAGCACAGCTGTGCGCCGGCCACGGCCGCGACGCCGTAGACCGCGATCAGCGCTGCGTTGTCGCGCACCAGGTGCCACCGCCCGCGCACCGCGAGCGCCCCGGGGACGACCAGCACCGCCGATGCGACGGCGATCCGCAGGGCCACCGTGGCCCCGGCGCTCCAGCCGGTGTCGAGCAGCCCGCGCGCCAGCACGCCCGACATCCCGAAGGACGCCGCGGACGCCACCGCCAGCGCGAGTCCCGTAGTGGTGCGCGAGCGCGCGGTGTCATGGGTCAAAGCCGTCACGGACATGACGCTAGGCGGGCCTCGTGTAATGTGTCAACATGCTTTTCACCGATGACACGGACGCGGCGCTGCAGGCGGCCGTCGCCCTGGTCAACTCCTCGGACGAGCCCGGTGACCCGCTCGGGTCGGTGAAGGACCTGTCCGCCTTCCTGGCCGCCTGGGCCTACACCGGCCGGCACGACGCGACCGCCGACGAGCTCGACTCCCTGCGCCACCTGCGACCGGCCCTGAAGGAGCTGCTGCTGGCCGATCGCGACGAGGCTGCGGCGATCGTCAACGGCATGCTCGCCCGCGCGCGGGCCCTCCCCCAGCTGCAGCGCCACGATCAGTGGGACTGGCACCTCCACGCCGTGGACCCCGACCGGCCGCTCGACGAGCGGGTCGTCGTCGAGACCGCGATGGCGATGGTCGACGTGATCCGTGCCGACGAGATGTCGCGGCTCGACCGGTGCGCCGCGGACGACTGCGACGACGTGGTGCTCGACCTCTCGCGCAACCGCTCGCGCCGCTACTGCTCGACCACCTGCGGCAACCGTGAGGCCGTGGCGGCCTACCGCGCGCGGCGCAAGGCCTGAGCCGAGCCTCCGCCTGCCCCGGGCACGCCCGTCAGGGCAGGAAGCGGCGCAGCACCTCGAGGAAGACCTCGGGCTGCTCGGAGTGCACCCAGTGCCCGGCGCCCTTGACCAGCACGCGGCGGTTGCGCGGGAAGCGACGATCCATCTCGGCGGCGTGCTCGTCGGAGATGTAGTCGGAGTCGGCGCCGCCGACCCACAGCACCGGGCCGTCGTACGACGCCTCCCCCAGCTGCTCGGCCGGCCAGCCGGTCAGGCCGTCCATCGACTCGCCGAGCAGCTCGAGGTTGAGCTGCCAGTGCCACCCGTCGTCGGTGCGGCGCAGGTTCTGCAGGAGGAAGCTGCGCACGACGGAGCTGGGGACCGCCTCGCGCAGCGCCTCCTCGGCCTCGGCGCGCGAGCCGAGGGCGGACAGGTCGAGCGAGCGCATGGTCTCGATGTAGCCGACGAACTCGCGACCGCTGGGGTAGGCCACCGGCGCCACGTCGACGACCGCCAGGCGCTCGACGAGCCCGGGGTGGCGCAGCGCCACGCACATGGCGATCTTGCCGCCCATCGAGTGGCCCACCAGCGCCACCGGCTCCTCGCCGAGCTCGGCGGCCACGAGGTCGGCCAGCGCGACGTAGTCGAAGGACTCCGTCCATGGCGACCGCCCGTGGTTGGGCATGTCGAGCAGGGTGACGCGGTGCTCGGTGCTGAGCGCCTTCGCGACCTGGGTCCAGTTGCGTCCCTGCCCGAAGAGTCCGTGGCAGAAGACGACGCGCGGGCCGGTCCGGCCGAGCTCGGTGCGGTGCAGGCTCACCGCACCAGTCTCCCCCATGCCGGCGCGGCGGCAGTCCTCAGGTGGCGACGAGCGAGCCGTCCCCGGTCGTGTGGACCAGGCCGTCGCTGGCGGCCAGCGCGAGGGCACGCTCGAAGCGGCCCTCCTCCCACCAGGCGCCGCCGACGACCTCGCGCAGGTTGTCGGGCGAGGTGGGCCCGTGGGCCTCGAGGGCGCGCACGATCTGCCCCATCTCGTGGAACACCTGCCGGTCACGGTGCCCCTCGGTGGTGGGCTTGGGCGGTGGCATCGGGCTCATGGCTCGACTCCTCTCGACGGTGGTCGGCTGCGGACGGGGCGTGCGGGCGTCAGGCGTGCGCCGGCTGGTCCTCGGCGGTGAGCGGCTGGGCGATGTCCTCCAGCGACTGCCCCTCGGCCTTGACGCCGAGGAAGATCTCCACGATGCCGCCGGCGACCATCAGCGCGGCGCCGAGGAAGTAGCCCGGCGCGATGCCGGTGATCGAGTCGGCGCCGTCGATGAGGCGGCCGAAGAGCAGCGGTCCGGTGATGCCGCCGACGGCGGTGCCGATGGCGTAGAAGAACGCGATGCACAGCGCGCGCGTCTCCATCGGGAAGATCTCCGAGGCGGTGAGGTAGGCAGCGCTCGCCCCGGCGGAGGCGAAGAAGAAGATGATCGCGCCGAAGAGCGTGAGGGTGACCGCCGACAGGCTGCCCAGCATCGTCCCGGCGATCGCGAGCAGGACGCCGGAGAGGATGTAGGTGCCCGCGATCATCTTGACGCGCCCCACGCTGTCGAAGAGCGGGCTCAGCACGAGCGCGCCGATGAAGTTGCTGGCGGCGAAGACCGCCAGGTACCACCCGGTCTGCTTCACGTCGAGGAACGTGGTCAGGGTGTCGCCGTAGGTGAAGAAGAACGCGTTGTAGAGGAACGCCTGGCCCACGAAGAGCGAGAAGCAGAGGATCGTGCGGCGGGGATAGAGGGTGAAGACCGTCTTGGCGATCAGCGGAAGGCTGATCGTCTTGCGCTGGCGGATGGTGATCGTCTCGTCGACGTCGTGCAGCTGCTTGCCGCTCTCCTCCGACACCGTGCGCTCGATGTCGCGCACGATGCGCTCGGCCTCCTCCTCGCGCTCGTGGATGAACAGCCAGCGCGGGCTCTCCGGCACGTGCCGACGCACCACGAGGATGCCGACGGCCAGGATCGCACCGAGCCCGAAGGCAGCACGCCAGCCCCAGCTCGGGTCGACGATGTTGGGGTCGAGCAGCGGGATCGTGAGCAGCGAGCCGAGCGCGGCGCCGACCCAGAAGGAGCCGTTGATCGCGACGTCGACGCGACCGCGGTACTTCGCCGGGATCAGCTCGTCGATCGCGGAGTTGATCGCGGCGTACTCGCCCCCGATGCCCATCCCGGTGAGGAAGCGGCACGCGAAGTACCACGCCGGGTTCATCGAGAACGCCGTGAGGACGGTGGCGACGGTGTAGACGCCGAGGGTCAGCAGGAACAGCTTCTTGCGGCCGAAGCGGTCGGTGAGCTGGCCGAAGAACAGCGCACCGATGCAGGCACCGGCGACGTACATCGCGCCGGCCATGCCGACGTCGGAGCTGGAGAGGCCCAGCCCGGTGTCGCTGGGCTTCAGCGCCGCCGACATCGAGCCGACGATCGTGACCTCGAGCCCGTCGAGGATCCACACCGTGCCCAGCCCGATGACGACCAGCCAGTGCCAGCGCGCCCACGGGAGGCGGTCCATGCGTGCAGGGATGTCAGTGGTGATCGTGCCCGTCTCGACTCCAGCCATTCCCCGGACGCTAGACCTGCGTCAGGAAGGCCTGCACACCCCTGGGGGCGAGCGGTGCGGACTGCTCACCCGATCGGGTCGGCTCAGAAGTCGAAGCCGTCGAACAGGTCGCCGATGCCGTCCCCGATGCCGCCGAACATGTCGCCGATGCCCTCGCCGATCGCACCGATGCCCTCGCCCAGGCCGTCGAAGCCCCCGCCGAACAGCATCCCCATGAACATCCAGTCCATCGGACCGAACGCGCCGAAGTAGCCCGCGGCGTAGGGCTGGTAGGCGCGACCGCCCTGCCAGTAGGGCACCCGGCGGGAGCCGACCATCACCTTGCGGATGTCGGGCTCGGCCCCGGCTCGCACGCGCTCGACGTCGAGGGCACAGGCGGGCACGTCGCGCGACGCACCGCCCGGCGGCACCCAGGGCACGTCGGCGACCGACAGCCCGTGGCGCGGGTCGAAGAAGCACGGCGGCCGTCGCTGGGGCAGCGGCTCGCCCGCCACCCGGGCACGCACGCACGCCATCGCGTAACGGCCGTCCTCGAGGATCTCGGTCACGTGGCGTACGTCGTCGGCGCGGGTGAGCGCGGCGGCGGCCGTCTTGGCGGACTCGTAGGCGTCGAGGGCCCGCTGGTAGTCGGCGTTGGCGCCCGGGTCGAGCTGCTGTCCAGCGAGGTCGATGTCGAGGTCCTGGAGCTCCACGCCGAGCGCGGTCACGTCCTCCTCGGCGAGCCGCTTGACCGGCGCGACCTCGGCCTCGGCGCGGGCGAGCTCGCGCTCCTTGCTCGACCGGCCCGCACCGACGGCGACCGCCGTCAGCACACCCAGGACGACCAGCACGAGCACGAGTTCCATGGCGCCCAGCCTACGCAGAACCTGCAAGAGCAGGCCGCCCATCGACCCCCGACGATGTGCGACCTGCTCCGACATGTGGCCTCCGGGCGGCGGGACCATCCCCTCGTGCGGTCCCGTCGCCGATCGGCGTAGGAGAACACTCTCGTGGCCCGGTGCGCCGCGGCATCCGTAGTCCTACGTAACTCTGGTGCGCGCCGGGTGCACGGAGGCGATAGATTCGGGCGTGTGCTCTCACCGTGCCTCGGACGCGACGACGTCAGGCGCGCGCTCGACGAGGCACTCGAGGGGTCGCGCTGGGTGACCGTCGTCGGTCCGCCCGGCTGCGGGAAGACGCTCCTCGTGCGCCACGCGGCGGCGGACAGCGACTGCGTCTGGGTCGACGCGCGGACCCTGCGCAGCCTCGACGAGCTCCTCCTCGCGGCGCTGGGCAGCCTCGACGCCGAGACCGCGCCGGGCGACTCGCTGCCCGGAGCGCTGACGCGCGCGATCGACGGCCGCGACCGGCTGCTGGTGCTCGACGGGCTCGACCTCGACGCCACGGCCGCCGGACCGGTGCTCCAGTCGATGCTGGAGGGCACCACGGACGCCCGCGTCGTGGTGACCGCCCACACCACGGCCGGCGAGGTCCACGAGTCCGTCGTACGCGTCGGGCCGCTGCCGGTGCCCCACGTGCGGGCGCCGCTGGAGGGCCCGGCCGTCGACCTGTTCCTGCAGCGCATCCGAGCCGCCGGCGGGCAGCAGGTCGACCTCGTCAAGCAGGCCCACGAGGTCCACCGGCTCCTCAGCGCGACCGGCGGCCTCCCCCTGCTCATCGAGCAGGTGGCCGTCCAGTCGGCGCTGGTCGGGCTCAGCAACGCGATGTCCACCGTCAGCCTCGACCAGGCCGTCGACTCCGCGCACGACATGCTCGACGAGGCGAGCGCCACGGCGCTGCGCCGCATCGGCCTCCTCGACTTCCCGGTCGGCCTGGGCGTGCTGTCGCACGTCCTCGGCTCGTCCGCCCCCGAGGCCGCCGAGCTCGCGGGCAACCTGGTGCGCCGCAGCCTGCTCGAGGTGGACCCGCGCGGCCACTTCGACATGCTCTCCCCGATCCGGGGCCGGGCCCGCACCCTCGCGCGACCCGACGACGCGACCGCCGTGGAGGCAGGACTGCTCCGCTGGGCGCAGGGACTCGCCCCCGACCACGACAACTTCGGCGCGGCCGACGCCGAGTGGCTCGACGACCTGCCGGCGATGCGCCATGCCGTGCTGAGCGCCTGCGCCAGGCCGGAGACCCGTGCGGAGGGCTACTCCGTGGCCAACCGCATCTACTCCTCCCTCTACACCTCCATGCGCGCGCGGGACGCGGTCGAGATCCTCGAGGGGGCCCTCAGCAGTGGCGACGGTCCGCCCGAGCTCGGGGCGCAGGTGGCCCGGCGCGCCGGGATCGCGGCCTCGGAGATGCGCGGCTCCTACGACGGCCTCTGGCTGCTCGACCGGGCCGACGAGCACGCCTCGTCGGCTCCCCGGCCCGCGGAGCAGCTCGCCAAGACCGCCTCCATCCGCGCCGAGATGCACCTCGACGCAGGCGAGATGCAGCTCGCCGAGGCCGAGGCCAGGCGGGCGCTGGAGCTCGACCCCGACGGATCCATCTGCCGGCAGGCCACGCGGACCCTCGCCGACGTCTACGTCTCCCAGGGCCGCTTCGCGGAGGCCACCCAGGCGGTCGGCGACGCCATGCTGGGGCGTACGTCGCGCGACGAGCGCTGGATCGACCTCTCGGCCCGCACCCTCCTGGCGCGCATCGCGCTCGAGCAGGGCCGCATCGCCGAGGCGGTCGCCGCTGCGCGCGCCGTGGTGCGGGAGGCACGTCAGCTCGCCGAGGACCGGGTCGGCCTGCTGGCCGAGACGCTGCTGCGCGGCATCGACCCGACGTGGGAGCCCACCGACGTGGCGCGCGAGACCCTGCCGTGGGCCGTACGCCTCCCGGTGCTCGCCCAGGACGGCCGCGACCTGCTGGTGCGCGGGGAGGTCCGCCAGGCGGCGGGGCTCGCCGCCGACGTCGTCGCCCTCGCCGACTCCGCCCGGCTGGGCCGTGACGGCGTCGAGGCACGCCTGCTGCTCGGGCGCGCCCTGGTGCGCCTCGGTGACCTCGACCAGGCCACCACCACCTACCTCTCGGCGCTCGACAGCTGCCACACCATGCAGCTGCCGCTGCGGGCCGCCGACGTGCTCGACGGTCTCGCGGGCGTGGCCAGCGCCCACGACCTCCCGGAGGCGCACCTGCTGGCCGCGGCGGCCTTCGCGCTGCGCACGCCCCGGCTCGCGGTCCGCTGGGGCTACTCCGCCGACTACGACGTCGTGCCCGCGCCGCGCGCGCCGGCCGAGTGGATCTCCGGCGACGACCTGTCCGCGGAGGCCGTCCCGCTCATCACCGCGGTCTTCACCCGGGGCACCCCGAGCGCACCGTCGGTGCTCGACGCGCTGACCCCCGCGGAGCGGCAGGTGGCCGACCGGGTCGCCCACGGCCTGACGAGCCGCCAGATCGCGGAGGAGCTCTTCGTCTCCCCCCGCACGGTCGACGCCCACCTGACCCACATCTACCGCAAGCTCGACATCAACACGCGCGCACGGCTGGCCGCGCTGGTGGTCGACAGCCGCTGACGCCCGGGTGGTGCGACGCCCGCTGTCGGTGGGTTGCGCGACGATGAGGGGATGAGCCGAACGATCCAGGTGACCTTCGACGCCCACGACCCCGAGGCGCTCTCACGCTTCTGGGCCGCTGCGATGGGCTACGTCAACCCGCCCCCGCCCGGGCGCGAGCTCGCACCGGGGCAGGACCCCTTCGAGGCGTGGCACGCCTTCCTCGCCGAGGTGGGGGTGCCGGAGTCGGAGTGGAACTCGGCCTCCGCCGCCCAGGACCCCGACGGAGACGGCCCGCGCCTGTTCTTCCAGCGGGTGCCCGAGGACAAGCGCGCCAAGAACCGTGTGCACCTCGACCTGCGGGCTGCGCCCGGGCTCGAGGGCGAGGAGCGGATGGCCGCGCTCGAGGCGGAGTGCGAGCGACTCGTGGCCCTCGGTGCCACCCGCGTGGAGCGGCACGAGCCGGCCCCGCCGATGACCGGTGGGCACATCGTCATGACCGACCCCGAGGGCAACGAGTTCTGCCTCGATTGACCAGTGCTACAACACGTGTCATGGACACACCCGTGAGCGAGCACTTCGACGTCGACGGCGGCCGCATCCACGCCCTTGCCTGGGGCTCGGGCCCCCGGGTGGCAGCCGCGCTGCACGGCATCACCGCCAACGCCATGTCGTGGGCCGCGGTCGCGCGCCACCTCCCGGACGACTGGAGGCTGGTCGCGCTCGACATGCGCGGTCGCGGGCACTCCCGCGACCTCCCGGGGCCCTTCGGCATCGACGACCTCGCGCGCGACGCCCGCGACGTCGTGACGGCGACGGGGGCGGAGGTGCTGGCCGGTCACTCGTTGGGCGCCTACGTCGCCGTCGGGGTCGACCACATGTTCCCCGACACCGTCGGCCGCCTCCTCCTCGTGGACGGCGGCCTCGCGCTCCCCACACCGCCCGGCGTGGACGCCGACGTGGTGCTCGACGCCGTGGTGGGCCCGATGCTCGAGCGGTTGCGGGCGACCTACGCCGACGACGACGCCTACGTCGACTTCTTCCGCGCGCACCCGGCCATGGGGCCCTACTGGTCGGACGACTTCGACGCCTACGCCCGCTACGACGCCATCTCCACCCCGGACGGCGTGCGGGCTCGCGCCCACGAGGACGCCGTACGGACCTCCGGACGCGAGCTGGTCCTGCGCTCGGACGAGATCGCTGCAGCCGTGGCGTCGCTGTCGGTCGCGACCGACCTCCTGGTGGCCCCGCGGGGCATGCTCGACCAACCCGGCGGCATGCTCCCGGAGGAGACGGTGGACGCCGCTGCGGCTGCGTCCCCGCGGCTGACGGTCACCCGGGTGGCCGACGCCAACCACTACACGGTGCTGGTCGGGGACGACGCGGCACGCCAGGTGGCTGCCGCGCTGGTCGGTCAGCGGCTGCTGTAGTCGCGGAACCCGCGGCCGGCCTTGCGACCGAGGTAGCCCGCGGTCACCAGGTGCTCGAGCAGCGGCGCGGGCGAGAAGCCCGGCTCGCGGAACTCGAGGTAGAGCTCCTTCTGGATCGCCAGCGAGACGTCGTTGCCGACCACGTCGAGGAGCTCGAACGGGCCCATCGGCAGGGCACAGCCCTGCTTCATCGCGGTGTCGATGTCGTCGGCCGTCGCGTAGTGCGCCTCGAGCATCTTCACCGCGTCGTTGAGGTAGGGGAAGAGCAGCGCGTTCACGATGAAGCCCGCGCGGTCCCCGCACTTCACCGCGACCTTGCCGACCTCGTCGCACAGCGCCAGCACGGACTCGGTGACCGCCTCGTCGGTCGCGACGGTGGAGACGACCTCGACCAGCTTCATGATCGCCGCCGGGTTGAAGAAGTGCATGCCGATGACGTCCTGCGGACGCTTGGTCACCTTGGCCATCGAGATGATCGGCAGCGAGGAGGTCGTGGTCGCCAGGATCGCGCCGGGCTTGCAGATCTCGTCGAGGTTCTCGAACAGCGTGGTCTTGATGGCCAGGTCCTCCGCGATCGCCTCCACGACGATGTCGACGTCCTTGAGGTCGTCGAGCGAGGTGGTGCCGCGGACCCGGCCGAGCACCTCGCCCTTCTGCTCCTCGGTGGCCCGTCCGCGCTGGATCTGCTTGTCGAAGTTCTTGGTGATGGTCGCGACGACGCCGTCAACCTTGTCCTGCCCGCGGCCGGTGAAGAGCACGTCGTAGCCGGCCTTGGCGAAGACCTCGACGATGCCGGACGCCATCGTGCCGGTGCCCACGACGCCGACGAGCTTGATGTCGTGGCGCAGCTGGGGCTTGTCGTCGGCGCTGGGGGTCTGCGGGTCGGCGACGACGACGGGCGAGTCGGGCGCCTCGTAGGTGTAGAAGCCGCGTCCCGACTTGCGTCCGAGGAGCCCGGCGGTGACGTACTGCTTGAGGATCGGCGCCGGTGCGTGCAGCCGGTCGCGCCCCTGCTTGTACATCGTGTCGAGGATCTCGTAGGCGGTGTCGAGGCCGATCAGGTCCAGCAGCGCCAGCGGACCCATCGGGTAGCCGCAGCCGAAGCGCATGGCGGCGTCGATGTCCTCGCGGGAGGCGTACTTGCCCTCGTACATCGAGACGGCGTGGTTGAGGTAGCCGAAGAGGAGCGTGTTGGCGATGAAGCCGGCCTTGTCGCCGCACACGACGGGGTTCTTCCCGAGGCTGCGCAGCAGCTCCTGCACGTCGGCGAGCACGTCGGGCTCGGTGACGACCGTGCGGATGATCTCGACCAGGTTCTGCACCGGGGCGGGGTTGAAGAAGTGGACGCCGACCACGCGACCGGGCTTGGAGTTGGCCGTGGAGATCTCGGTGACGCTGAGCGAGGAGGTGTTGGTGGCCAGCACAGCATCGGGGCGGACGATGTCGTCCAGGGTCCGGAAGATCGACTTCTTGACCTCCAGCGACTCCACGACCGCCTCGACGACGAGGTCGGCGACCGCGAGGTCGCTCATCTGCGTGGTGAGCGTGATCCGGCCGAGCAGCTCGTCGGCCTGTGCCTGGGTCATCTTCTCGCGCTTGACCGCGCGGCCCGTCGAGTGCTCGAGGTGCTCGCGACCGCGCTGCACACCCGCGTCGTTCTGCTCCACGCCGATCACGGTGTAGCCGTTGCGGGCGAACACCTCGGCGATGCCGGCGCCCATCGTGCCGAGGCCGATCACGCCGACGGTCGAGAACTCGCGGGTAGCGGTGTCAGTCATGCCCGCATGCTCCCACGTCGTGGCGCCCCTCCGGGTGTGGGAACCGTCACGCTCCCGCAGGGGCGGAGGGGCGTACGACGACCACCTCGTCGCCGGGTCGCACCTGGCCTGGACGCACCACCTTGGCGCACAACCCGCGCAGCCTCCGCGGCTTGCCCACGGGCCCGTTGACGAACGCCAACGCGTCCTTGCCGAAGCGCGCGATGAACTTGCCGCAGCCGTTGTGCGGCTGGTCGGTCACCACCACGACCGCGCCGTCGGGGCCGCCGATGTGGAGCTCGGTCCAGGCGGGCAGGTGGTCGTGGGACAGGTCGAGGTCGAGCAGCATCTGGTCACCGGCCAGCGGCTCACGCTCGGGATCCTGGGCGAGGAACTCGACGAGGCGGTGGCTCATGATGTTGAGCTGCATGTCGGGGTGCGCCGAGCCGTCCGGCGTACGACGACTGCCGCGCGCGGCCCACGAGTCCCCCACCAGGCCCTCGTCGAGGTCGAGGTGTCCGACCTCGAGGACCTCGCGGTGCCCCGGCGACGGCCGCCTGACGACCGCGCGCAGCGTGCCGACCTCGCGGGGCGCGGCGTCGAGCGACGGGAGGAAGGCAGCGAGGTCCTCGGTGGTGCGGTGGCGGCGCAGCACGCGTCGCTGCAGGACCCTGCCCGCGTCGTCGCGCATCGCGGCCAGCGGCCCCGGGAGCGGCTCGTCGGCCGGGATGTCGGTGAAGCCGAGCGCGGCGTGGGCCCGCGCCTCGGCGCCGGCGTAGGGGTGCGCGGTGACCTGCCCGTGGCCCTTGGCCGCGAGGCGCTCGCAGGCCGCGTCCACCAAGGCCCGGGCGATGCTGCCGTCGAGGTCCACGCCCGCGTGCAGCCGCGCGAGGTGGGCGTGCCCGTCGAGCAGGTCGATGCGGACGTGTCCGAGGGCGGGGTCGCCGGCCACCATCGTGAGGCCGGGGCCGTGGGCCTCGTCCTCGATGCCGAGGTGCACCAGGTCGCGCTGTCGCGCGGGGCGTACTGCGTGGTCGGTCACGGGGTCACTGTAGATTCGCCCGTCGTGAGGATCGTCGTCGCACGCTGCCAGGTGGACTACGCGGGACGGCTCTCGGCCCACCTGCCGCTCGCCACGCGAGTCCTGATGCTCAAGTCGGACGGGTCGGTGCTGATCCACTCCGACGGCGGGTCCTACAAGCCGCTCAACTGGATGTCGCCGCCCTGCACGGTGCGCGAGGGCACCTCGGAGGACGGGCGTCCCGAGTGGCTGGTCACGGCCACCAAGACCGATGACACCCTGCGGATCCTCATCGACGAGGTCCTCCACGACACCTCGCACGACCTCGGCGTCGACCCCGGGCTGCAGAAGGACGGAGTGGAGAAGCACCTCCAGGAGCTCCTCGCCGAGCACCCGGCCACCCTGGCCGAGGGCCTCACCCTCGTGCGTCGCGAGTTCATGACGGCCATCGGCCCGGTCGACCTGATGTGCCGCGACGCCGACGGCCTGTCGGTGGCGGTGGAGATCAAGCGGCGCGGCGAGATCGACGGCGTCGAGCAGCTCACCCGCTACCTCGAGCTGCTCAACCGCGACCCGATGCTCACCACCAGGGGTCCGGTCCGCGGCATCTACGCCGCGCAGGAGATCAAGCCGCAGGCCCGCGTGCTCGCCACCGACCGCGGCATCACCTGCGCCCTCGTCGACTACGACGCGCTGCGCGGCATGGACGACGCGGAGCACCGCCTCTTCTAGGACCCGGCGCGCTCGCGCGAGCGGCGCAGCACCTCGACGAGCAGGTTCGCGTAGCCGCGCGCGTCGTCGATGGCGCGGTGGGTGTGGGGCACGTCGCCGAACCACTCCCGCGGCAGGTCGTGCACGGAGAACGTCGCCGGGTCGCCCCCGACCAGCCCGCACGCCAGGCTCTTGAGGCACAGCCCGGCGCCGTGGAAGAGCCGGTCGTCGACGTAGAGGCCCTCGCAGAGGGCGTACGACGTGAAGCGGCGCAGGTAGTGGTCGACGTAGGTGCCGTCGAAGCCCAGCGGAGAGGCGACGAGCTCGCGCTCCTGGCCCAGGCTCTTGACCCACGCGACGAAGTCGGCCATCACCTCCGGCACCGGGCGCGGGTCGGTCGTGGCGGCCGCGAGCACCTCGGGCGGCTGGCTGGCGAACCACGCCCACACCTGCGGGTCGGGCTGCGCACCGGGCAGGCCGGCGAGCACCGCCTCGAACTCCCCCACCTGCTCGCCGGTCGCGGTCACCGCGACGGAGGCCAGGGAGAGCATCGAGTTGGCGCCGGGGACGAACCCGTCGACCTCGATGTCGGTGACGACGTAGACCCGCTCGGACCTGCTCGACCCTGTCATGGCGTTACCCTCGCACGGTGACCTCGTCGCCCTCCGAGCGCATCTTCCACATCGCCACCGAGTCCGACTGGCGGCGCACCCTGGAGACCGGCACCTACACCACCTCGACGATGGGCCGCTCGCTGGCGGACGAGGGCTTCATCCACGCCAGTCGCCGCGACCAGGTGGCGGGCGTCTTCGAGCGCTACTACCGCGGTCTCGGTGAGCGCCTGGTGCTGCTGACCGTCGACCCGGCGCGGCTCACCGACGCCGAGGTCGTCGTCGAGCCGGTCGGCGACGACACCTATCCCCACGTCTACGGCCCGATCAACCGCAGTGCGGTCGTCGACGCCGCGCCGCTGGACCGCCGCGGACGCAGCGAGACGATGATGTCGCTGTGGGTCAAGGGCATGGCCGCACGCATGGGGATCGCGCTGGCCGTGATGGCGGTGGTCGCCGTCGTGGTCGTGGTGGCCCAGCAGCTCAGCTGAGCGCGCGTCCCGCCCACGAGCGGGCGACCCAGCCGTCGGCGTCGCCCTCGAGCGCGACCACGTCGCCGTTGGCGAGCGGCAGGTCGCGGGAGTGGCTCAGCGCGAGGTTGCGCGCCAGTGCCGACAGCGCCATGCACATCACTCCCCCGTGGCTGATCACGAGCACGGACTCCCCGCGGTGGGCGTCGGCGATCTCGTCGAGGACCGCCGCGTAGCGCCCGGCGACCTCCTCCCCGCTCTCGCCGCCGGGGATGCGCGCGGACAGGTCACCGCCGAGCCAGGCGGCGAAGGTCTCCGCGAACGGATCGGGCTCGCCCGTCGTGCCGGCGGCGTGGCCGACGCCGAACTCCCGCAGCCCCTCGCGCACGACGACGTCGACGCCGAGCACGCCTGCCGCGATCTCGGCCGTCTGCACGGCGCGCGCCAGGTCGCTCGACCACACCCGGGCGACGCGCTCGGGGGCGATGCGATCGGCAAGGTGTCGCGCCTGCAGCCGCCCGGTCGGGCTCAACCATCCCCCGGCGTCGCTCAGCAGCTCGCTCTCGTAGACGGCCTCGCCGTGGCGGGCGACGAACACCCGCGCGGCGCACTGGAGGTCACTCATCGGCCAGGCCCACCACATCGGCGGCGCAGCCCCACGACAGGGTCACGCCCGCGCCACCGTGGCCGTAGCAGTGGACGACGTCGCCCGTCCGCTCCAGTCGGACGGAGGGCCGGGCAGGGCGCAGCCCCACCTTGTGGCGCAGCACGCGTGCGCCCGCGAGCTCTGGCACCAGCGCCGTCGCGCGCCGCAGCACGTCCTCGGCGGTGGCCGGGTCGGGGGTGCGGCTCCACTCGCCCTGCTCCTCGGTCCCGCCGACCACCACCTCGTGCCTGCGGGGAACGACGTACGTCGGTCCGGCCGAGTCCAGGGTCCATCGGTCCAGGCCCACCTGCTCGACCACGACGACCTGGCCGCGGACCGGCACGACCGTCAGGTCCGCGCCGAAGTGGCGCGCGCCGAGACCGGTGGCGTCGACCACGAGCGTGCCGTCGTCGGGAAGCGCCGAGAGGTTCATCCGCGTGAGGGTGCCGCCGAGCTCCGCCACCCTGCCGGCGAGCCACCGCAGGTGGACGGGCATGTCGACGACCGGGCTGACGAAGGTCCAGCCGTCGGCGTAGCCGGAGGGCAGCGCCGTCTCGCGATCGAGGGACGGCACGGCCGAGCGCCACCACGGGTCGGGCGTCGGCGCGCGCAGCACCTCGGTCCCGGTGAGCATCCGCACGCCGGTGCCCTCGGTGCGTGACAGCTCCTCGAACACGCCGTACGACGTCGCGGCCCAGGCGGTGACGCAGTCGTGCGGCAGCGCCAGGTAGGGATACCAGAGCGCCGCAGCCACCGCGGAGGTCGTCTCCAGCGGCAGGTCGCGGGCCACCACGTCGACCCGGTGCCCGGCCTCGAGCAGGCGCACCGCGCTCGTCAGGCCGACGACACCGGCCCCGACCACGATCACCCGTCGCCGGGCGGAGGGTCCAGTGGATGCCATGCAGGCGAGTGTGCCAGCCGTGGGCCCGCGCGTCAGTCCAGGCCGTTGGCCGTGCGGATCACGTCGACGATGCCGTCCATGATCTCGGTGAGCCCGTAGTCCTTCGGCGTGTAGACGGCCGCCACCCCGAGCTCGCGGAGCCTGCGCCCGTCGGAGTCGGGGATGATGCCGCCGACGATGACGGGGACGTCGTCGAGCCCGGCCTCGCGCAGGCCGTCGAGCACGTCGGGCACCAGCTCCATGTGGGAGCCCGACAGGATCGACAGGCCGATGCAGTGGACGTCCTCGGCCACGGCCGCCGCGACGATCTGCTGGGGCGTGAGCCGGATGCCCTGGTAGATCACCTCGAAGCCGGCGTCGCGCGCCCGCACGGCGACCTGCTCGGCGCCGTTGGAGTGGCCGTCGAGCCCGGGCTTGCCCACCAGGAGCCGCAGCCGGCCGCCCAGCTCCTCACCGGTGGCGGCGACCCGCTGGCGCACGGCCGCGAGCTCGGCGCCCGCCTCGGCCGTCGTCGCTCCGGTGACGCCCGTCGGGCCTCGGTACTCGCCGAAGACCTCGCGGAGGGTCGCGGCCCACTCACCGGTGGTGGCGCCGGCCCGGGCCGCAGCCAGGGTCGGGGCCATCAGGTTGGCGTCGGTCTTCGCCGCGGCAGCCAGGGCAGCAAGCGCCTCGGCGACCTCGTCCTCGTCGCGTCCGGCCTTCCACGCCTCCACGCTCGCCCGAGCCGTCTTCTCGGCCTCGGGATCGGCGGCCATGATCGCGCCGTCGAGGTCGGCGGTCAGGGGCGAGGGCTCCGTGGACTCGAACTTGTTGACGCCGACGATGACCTCCTCGCCGGACTCGATGCGCGCGCGGCGCGCGGCGTGGGAGGACACCAGCTCGGACTTCATGTAGTCGACGGCGGCGATCGCTCCGCCCATGTCCTGCACGCGGTCGATCTCGGCCCGGGCGCCCTCGACCAGCTCGGCGACCTTCGCCTCGATGACGTGCGAGCCGTCGAAGATGTCGTCGTACTCCAGCAGGTCGGACTCGAAGGCCAGCACCTGCTGCAGGCGCAGCGACCACTGCTGGTCCCACGGCCGCGGCAGGCCGAGCGCCTCGTTCCACGCCGGCAGCTGGAGCGCGCGGGCGCGAGCGTCCTTGGAGAGGGTGACGCCCAGCATCTCGAGCACGATGCGCTGCACGTTGTTCTCCGGCTGCGCCTCGGTCAGTCCGAGCGAGTTCACCTGCACGCCGTAGCGGAAGCGGCGCATCTTCGGGTCCTGCACGCCGTAGCGCTCGCGGGTGATCTCGTCCCACAGCTGCACGAACGCGCGCATCTTGCAGGTCTCCTCGACGAAGCGGACACCTGCGTTGACGAAGAACGAGATGCGCCCGACGACCGTCTCGAAGTCGTCGTCGGAGACCTGCCCGGCCTGCTTCACCTCGTCGAGCACGGCGATCGCGGTGCTCAGCGCGTAGGCGAGCTCCTGCACGGGCGTGGCGCCGGCCTCCTGCAGGTGGTAGCTGCAGATGTTGATCGGGTTCCACTTCGGGATCTGGTGGACGGTGTAGGCGATCATGTCGGCGATCAGCCGCATCGAGGCCTCGGGCGGGAAGGCGTACGTCCCGCGCGAGAGGTATTCCTTGATGATGTCGTTCTGGGTGGTGCCGGCGAGCTGGGCAGCCACCTCCTCGGGAGAGGAGTCGGGGTTCTGCTCCTCGGCCACCACCTGGTACATCGCGAGCATCCACATCGCGACGGCGTTGATGGTCATCGAGGTGTTCATCTCGGTGAGCGGGATGTCGGCGAAGAGCTTGCGCATCTCACCCAGGTGGGGCACAGGCACGCCGACCTTGCCGACCTCGCCCCGGCTCAGCGGGCTGTCGGGGTCGTAGCCGGTCTGGGTCGGCAGGTCGAACGCGACGCTCAGTCCGGTCTGCCCCTTGGCCAGGTTGGTGCGGTAGAGCGCGTTGGACGCCTCGGCGGTGGAGTGGCCGGCGTACGTGCGCATCACCCAGGGCCGGTCCTTGACCGGACGCTCCGATTCGCTCATGGCGACAGGGTAGGACCCCGGTTACTCCTCAGTCACCGCCCTCGACGTGTGACTGATGCCTCACGCAGTCGCGGCCGCGCGCTCGACCTCGATGGCGTGGGCCAACCGGGTCAGGTGCGCCATGCGCCTCACGGCGGTGCCGGGGTTGCGCACGGTGAGGTGGTGGCCCGAGAGCCAGGCGTGCCGGGTCGCCACCGCGAGCAGGCGCAGGGCGGTGGCATCGATGGTGGTGACCTCGCTCATGTCGACCACGACGTCGGTGTCGCCGTCCTCGAGGCAGGCGTAGATCGCGGCGCGGACCTCCCACGTGCTGCGCACGTCGAAGGCGCCGTGCAGCACGAGCACGGTTCCGTCCCAGGTGATGTCCATCGGGACCCCCTCCTCGACGTCCCCCGACGCCTCTGCGTGACCAGTGTCACTCCTATGACGTCGTTCTACCCCCTCGGGTTGCATCCACGCCTCACCTTTTGCGGCGAGTCTCCACAGGGAGCCCCAGTAGGCTCCGCGGCATGGTCAACCTGACGCGCATCTACACCCGCACCGGCGACGCCGGACGCACCCGGCTCGGCGACATGAGCGAGACCACGAAGACCGACACCCGCCTCGAGGCCTACGCCTGCGTCGACGAGGGCAACGCCCACATCGGGGTCGCCCTGGCCCACGGCGGGCTCGAGGACGACGTCGTCGCGGTGCTCACCCACGTGCAGAACGACCTGTTCGACGTCGGCGCCGACTTCTGCACGCCGGTCGTCGCCGACCCTGAGTACCCGCCGCTGCGGATCGAGCAGGACTACGTCGACCGGCTCGAGGCGTGGTGCGACCACTACAACGAGTCGCTGCCCGCGCTCCGCTCCTTCATCCTCAACGGCGGGAGCGTGGCCGCCGCGCACCTCCACGTCGCGCGCACCGTCGTACGCCGTGCGGAGCGGGCCGGCTGGGCCGCCTGGGCCGAGCACGAGGAGACGATGAACATCCTCGCGATCACCTACCTCAACCGGCTCTCCGACCTCCTCTTCATCCTCGCCCGCCACGCCAACCGCGAGAACGGCGACGTCCTGTGGGTGCCGGGCGGCGAGCGTACGAGCTAGCGCCGCTCGCGCGCTGACGGCACCACCAGCGCGGCGGGCATCAGCAGGACGGCAACGACGAGCAACGCCTTGAGGGTGCCGACCTCGTCGCCCACGAAGCCGAGGAACGGCGGGCCGGCCAGGAAGGCGGCGTAGCCGATCGTCGACACCACGCTGACCCGGGCGGCGGCGCGCCTCGGGTCGTCGGCCGCCGCGCTCATCCCGACCGGGAACCCCAGCGAGGCGCCGACGCCCCACAGGACGATGCCGAGGACCACGAGCGCGGCCGCGTCGGCGAAGACGATCAGCAGCACGCCCGCTGCGGCGAGCACCATCGTCCCCCACAGCACGACCACCCGGCCGAAGCGGTCGATCAGCCCGGTGCCGACGAAGCGTCCGGCGGTCATCGCGAGCACGAACACCGCGAAACCGGCCACGCCCACCGCGTGGGAGACGTCGTGGCCGTCGACGAGCGCGACCGCGAGCCAGTCGTTGGCGGTGCCCTCGGTCATCGCCAGGGCGAGGACCATGACGCCGATCAGCAGGGTGCGCGGCTCGAGCCAGGCGCGGGCCGCGGACGTCCGCTCCTCCTCGTGCGTCTCGGCGACGGGCAGGAAGGCCAGCGACGAGCGCCAGACGAGCGCCAGCGAGACCGCGACGACGACGCCGAGGTGGACGAGCGCCGGCACGTCGAACTCGATCAGCAGCACCCCGAGGAGCGCCCCCACCACCGTTCCTCCGCTGAAGCCGGCGTGGAAGCGTGGCATGATCGCCCGGCCGAGCCCGCGCTCGACCTCGGCGCCCTCGACGTTCATCGCCACGTCCCACACGCCGATGCCGAGGCCGTAGACGAAGAGCCCGGCGACGGTGACGGCGAGCTCGTGGCCCAGGCCCAGCGCGGCGGCCAGCATGCCGACGGTGGCGGCGACGGCTCCCAGGCGCACGACCCGCACGGTGCCGAAGGCGTTGATGGCAGCGCCCGTGGTCGGGAGCGCCAGCACCGATCCCACCGCGATCGACAGCAGGACCAGGCCGAGCTGGCCGTTGGAGAGCCCGAAGCTCGAGCGGGTCTCCGGGATCCTCGAGACCCAGCTGGAGAAGACGAGCCCGTTGAGGAAGAACGTCAGCGCGACGGCGTTGCGGGCGGCGGTCAGCGTGGGCACGGGCAGCTCCTGGCGACGAGCCGGGCCCGCGCGCGAATCGTTTCGATCGAATCGATTCGATGCTACCCTCTCCCCCGTGCCAGGTCCAACCCGCGCCACCACGCTCGCCGACGTCGCGGCCGCGGCGGGGGTGTCGCTCTCCACGGCCTCCCTCGCCTTCTCGGGCAACAAGCCGGTGTCCGCCTCGACGCGCGAGCGCGTGCTCGCTGCGGCTGCCGCGCTCGGCTACGCCGGCCCCAACCCCCTGGCCAGCAACCTGCGTCGCGGACGCAGCGGCGTCGTCGGGATCGCCGTGGGGCAGCTGAGCACGGCGTTCCGCGACCCGGCCGCGCTCCCCATGCTCGACGCGATCTCCCAGGTGCTGGGCGCGGCCGGCCTTGGTCTGCTGCTCATGGGCGACGACGACGAGCACGCCCGCCTGCCGATCGACGCGGCCATCTACGACATCTGCGGGCGCGACAGCTGGGCGGCCTACGACGACCTGGTCGCGCGCGACGTGCCGGTCGTGGTGGTCGAGGGACCGACGTGGCCCGGGGCGACGTACGTCGACATCGAGCACCGCCGCGGGGCGAAGGCCCTGGCCAAGCACCTCCACGACCTCGGGCACCGCCGCGTGGCGACCGTGACCCTCGCGGCCTCCCACGCCCAGCGCGAGCGCGAGGCCGGGCTCCGCGACGTCTTCCCCGACGCCCACGTCGTGGGCGCGTGCGCGAGCGACCTGGGCGCCGCGCAGGCACTCGCCGCCGACTACCTCGCCGGGGATCCGGGGGTGAGCGCCGTGGTGTGCCAGAGCGACGTCCAGGCCGCCGGCGTGGTCCTCGAGGCCCGTCGCCGGGGGCTCCGGGTGCCCGGGGACCTCAGCGTCGCCGGGTTCGACGGCGTGGCCACGCCGTGGCTGGACCTCGAGCTCACGACGGTGGTGCAGCCGCTGGCGGACAAGGGGCGCGCCACGGCCGAGGCCGTGCTCGGTCGCATCGCGGGGGCCGACGTGGCGGACGTGCTGCTCCCGGTGCGGCTGCGCGTCGGTGACTCGACCGGCCCTGCCTGAGCCTGCCTGCCGGCGCAGGACCGCCGGCACCGCTCAGCGGCGGTTCCAGTCCGTGCCGGGAGGGCCGGACTCCAGCCACGACTGGAAACCGGTGAGCGAGGCTTCGCTCATCGCGATCTCCAGCGGCTCGCCGTCGTAGTGGCACGAGGCCACCACGTGGCCGTCGTAGAGCGACATCTCCTCGGGCCCCGCGGGCGCACGGCGCCCGGAGTAGTCGAGCAGGTCACGGGCCCAGACCCGCTTGGGCCGCGGGGACAGCGAGAAGATCCGGAACCACTCCAGCGACTGCCCGGAGTAGCGCCCGATCCCGAGCAGCCAGCCGCGCCCCGGGTGCTCGGTGCGCACGCGATAGCTGAGCTCGAAGGTGCCTCCGTGACGGGCCAGGAGCCGGCGCCGGACGATGAGCGAGATGCCGTAGAGCAGGGCGAGGAGGAGGACCAGCCCGACGAGGTCGAGCACCAGCTCCCAGACCGGCATCCACACCTCCACGAAGCAGTGAGCGCACGAACCCGGCGGTTCGTGCGCTCACCCTAGCGCTCGTGCGAGGAGGCTCCGTCAGGAGGCCCGCTCCGCGGCACGGATGCGTGCCTCGGCTCGGCGTACGGCCTCCTGCGCGGCGTCGTCGTTCTCGCCCGACTCCTTGGCCCGCTCGAGGTCCTGGCGTGCCTTCTCCAGGTCGATCTCGTGCGACATCTCGGCCCGCTCGGACAGGATCGAGACCCGGTTGTCGGCGACCGAGAGGAACCCGGCGTCGACGGCGGCGATCCACGTCTCGCCCTCCACCGTCTGCACGTCGACCACTCCCTCGATGATCGAGGAGAGCAGTGGCGCGTGGTTGGGCAGGATGCCGACGTCGCCCTCGGTGGTGCGGGCGATGACCATCGTGGCCTGGCCCGACCAGACGAGCCGGTCGGCAGCGACCAGCTCGACCTGAAGGACCTTGTCCGCGGCCAGGTCGGCCATCAGAGGCTCTTCTGGATCTCGGCCCACTTCTGCTCGACGTCGTCCAGACCGCCGCACATGAAGAAGGCCTGCTCGGCCACGTGGTCGTACTCGCCGTCGGCGATCTTGTTGAACGCCTCGATGGTGTCGGCCACGGGGACCGTCGAGCCCTCGATGCCGGTGAACTGCTTGGCGACGTAGGTGTTCTGCGACAGGAAGCGCTGGATGCGGCGCGCCCGCGACACGATGATGCGGTCCTCCTCGGACAGCTCGTCGACGCCGAGGATCGCGATGATGTCCTGCAGCTCCTTGTTGCGCTGGAGGATCTGCTTGACGCGGACCGCACACCGGTAGTGGTCGTCGCCGATGTACTGCGGGTCGAGGATCCGCGAGGTCGACGTCAGCGGGTCCACGGCCGGGTAGATGCCGAGCGAGGCGATCTCGCGCGACAGCTCGGTCGTGGCGTCCAGGTGGGCGAACGTCGTGGCCGGGGCCGGGTCGGTGTAGTCGTCGGCGGGGACGTAGATCGCCTGCAGCGACGTGATCGAGTGACCACGCGTCGAGGTGATGCGCTCCTGCAGCTGACCCATCTCGTCGGCGAGGTTGGGCTGGTAGCCCACCGCGGACGGCATGCGGCCGAGCAGCGTGGAGACCTCGGAGCCGGCCTGGGTGAAGCGGAAGATGTTGTCGATGAAGAGCAGCACGTCCTGCTTCTGCACGTCGCGGAAGTACTCCGCCATCGTGAGGGCGGACAGGGCGACCCGCAGGCGCGTGCCCGGCGGCTCGTCCATCTGGCCGAAGACGAGGGCGGTCTGGCCGAGGACGCCGGCCTCCTCCATCTCGACGATGAGGTCGTTGCCCTCGCGGGTGCGCTCGCCGACACCGGCGAACACCGACACACCACCGTGGTCCTTCGCGACGCGCGCGATCATCTCCTGGATGAGCACGGTCTTGCCGACGCCGGCACCACCGAACAGGCCGATCTTGCCGCCCTGGACGTAGGGGGTGAGGAGGTCGATGACCTTGATGCCGGTCTCGAACATCTGGGTCTTGGACTCCAGCTGGTCGAAGGCCGGCGCCTTGCGGTGGATGCCCCAGCGCTCGGCGGGCTCGAAGACCTCGCCCTCGGCGAGGTTGAGGACGTCGCCGGTGGTGTTGAAGACGTGACCGAGGGTCGCGTCGCCGACGGGCACGGTGATCGACTCACCGGTGTCGTGGACCTGGCCGCCGCGGACCAGTCCGTCGGTGGGCTTCATCGAGATGGCGCGGACCATGCCGTCACCGATGTGCTGGGCGACCTCGAGGATGATCGAGTGGGTCTCCCCGCTCAGCTCGAACTCGCACGTGAGCGCGTTGTAGAGCGGCGGCATCGAGTCGGACGGGAACTCGATGTCCACGACCGGGCCGATGACGCGGGCGATGCGGCCCACGCCGCCGGCGGAGGCAGTCGCCGCGGACTCGTTGATGGTGGCAGTCATATCTCATTCACTCCCGGCTTGTGCGTCGGCGAGCGCGTTGACGCCTCCGACGATCTCGCTGATCTCTTGGGTAATGCCAGCCTGGCGGGCCTGGTTGGCGATGCGCTTGTACTTCTTGATGAGCTCGTCGGCGTTGTCGGTCGCGGCCTTCATCGCCTTCTGGCGAGCCGCCAGCTCCGAGGCCGCAGCCTGGAGCAGGGCGAAGAAGATCCGGCTCTGGACGTAGCGCGGCAGCAACGAGTCGAGCACGTCGCTCGGCGAGGGCTCGAACTCGTAGAGCGGCAGCAGGTCGTCCTTCTCCGGCGCCTCGGTGCCCTCGACGACCTCCAGCGGGAGGAGTCGTACGGCGGTGGGCTCCTGCGACAGCATCGACCGGAACCGCGTGTAGACCACGTGCACCTCGTCGACACCACCGTCGCCCTCCTCGGCGAGGAAGGTCTCGATGAGCGTGGCGCCGATCTCGGCTGCCACGTCGTAGGTCGGCTGGTCGGAGAAGCCCGTCCACGACCGCACCACGGCACGCTGGCGGAACTTGAAGTAGGCCTCGCCCTTGCGACCGGAGGTGTAGAGGTCGACGGCCTTGCCCTCGCCCTTGAGCTTCTCGACGAGCCGCTCGGCCTCCTTGAGCACGCTCGAGGAGTAGGCGCCGGCCAGACCACGGTCGGAGGTGACGATCAGGACCGCCGCCTTCTTGGGGTCCTCCGGCTCCACGGTGAGGGCGTGGTCGACGTTGGAGAACGTCGCCACGGCCGACACCGCACGGGTGAGCTCGCGGGCGTAGGGCGCGGCGGCCTGGGCCCGCTGCTGCGCCTTGATGATGCGGGACGCAGCGATGAGCTCCATGGCACGCGTGATCTTCTTCATCGACTCCGTCGACTTGATCCGCGCGCGGTACTCGCGTACCGAGAGAGCCATCGTCTCAGCCCCGCTTCTGCTTGACGATCTGCTCCTGCTCGACGTCCTCGTCCTCGAGAGCGACGTGCTCCTCCTTGCCGGCCTTGATGCTCTGGCCGTCGGAGGTCTCGAACTGGTCGAGGAAGGAGTCGTAGGCCTGGGCCAGCTGGTCCTCGGTGGAGTCCTCGAACTTCGAGGTCTCGCGGATGCCGGCGAGGATGCCCTCGTGGCTGCGGCGCAGGTAGTCGAGGAACTCGTTCTCGAAGCGCAGCACGTCGTCGGTCGGGACCTTGTCGAGGCGACCCGACGTGCCGGTCCACAGGGAGACGGTCATCTCCTCGACCGGGTACGGCGAGTACTGCGGCTGCTTGAGCAGGGCCATCAGGCGCTGGCCCCGGTCGAGCTGCTGGCGCGAGGCGGCGTCGAGGTCGGAGGCGAACATGGCGAACGCCTCCATGGCGCGGAACTGCGCCAGGTCGACCTTGAGCGAGCCGGTGACGGCCTTCATGGCCTTCGTCATCGCCGAGCCACCCACGCGCGAGACCGAGACACCCACGTCGATCGCCGGGCGCTGGTTGGCCGCGAACAGGTCGGACTGGAGGAAGATCTGGCCGTCGGTGATCGAGATGACGTTGGTCGGGATGAACGCCGAGACGTCGTTGGCCTTGGTCTCGATGATCGGCAGGCCCGTCATCGAGCCCTTGCCCATCTCGTCGGACAGCTTCGCGCAACGCTCGAGCAGCCGGCTGTGCAGGTAGAACACGTCGCCGGGGTAGGCCTCGCGACCCGGCGGGCGACGCAGCAGCAGCGACACGGCACGGTAGGCCTCGGCCTGCTTGGTCAGGTCGTCGAAGACGATCAGGACGTGCTTGCCGGCGTACATCCAGTGCTGGCCGATGGCCGAGCCGGTGTAGGGGGCGAGGTACTTGAAGCCGGCGGAGTCGGACGCCGGCGAGGCCACGATGGTCGTGTACTCCAGGGCGCCGGCCTCCTCGAGGGCACCACGCACGGAGGCGATGGTCGAGCCCTTCTGGCCGATGGCGACGTAGATGCAGCGCACCTGCTTGTCCGGGTCGCCGGACTCCCAGTTGGCCTTCTGGTTGATGATCGTGTCGATCGCGATCGTGGTCTTGCCGGTCGCGCGATCACCGATGATGAGCTGGCGCTGGCCGCGGCCGATGGGCGTCAGCGCGTCGATGGCCTTGATGCCGGTCGCGAGCGGCTCGTGCACGGACTTGCGCACCATCACGCCGGGAGCCTGGAGCTCGAGCGCACGGCGCTCGTCGGAGGCGATGTCGCCCAGGCCGTCGATCGGGTTGCCGAGCGGGTCGACGACGCGGCCGAGGTAGTTCTCGCCCACGGGCACCGAGAGGATCTCGCCCGTGCGACGCACGACCTGGCCCTCCTCGATCTTGTCGAAGTCACCCAGGACCACGACACCGACCTCGCGGGTGTCGAGGTTGAGCGCGATGCCGAGCGTGCCGTCCTCGAACTCGAGCAGCTCGTTGGCCATGACCGAGGGCAGGCCGCTCACGCGGGCGATGCCGTCGGCGGCCTCGGCCACCGTGCCGACCTCTTCCTTGGCCGTCGAGTCGGGCTTGTAGTCCGACACGAAGCGCTGAAGCGCGTCCCGGATCTCGTCCGGACGGATGGACAGCTCCGTCATTTCATCTCACCTGTTCTCTGCCTGTGCATGAATGTTGTGGTGCTCGAAAAGTGTGTGGTGCGGGACCGGCGTCAGCCGGCGAGCCTGCGCGCGGCGTCGTCGAGCCGGCTGGACACGGTGCCGTCGATGACGTCGTCACCGATCTCCACCCTGATCCCGCCGATGACGTCGGGGTCGACGATGACGTTGAGGTGCACGTCACGACCGTAGGTGCGCGCCAGCACACCCGCCAGGCGCTCGCGGTCGGGTGCGGCGAGGGGACGCGCGACGCGTACGGTCGCCACCCCCTGGCCGCGGACCTCGGCCGCGACCTTCTGGTAGGCGGCCAGTGCGACCGACACCGTGCGGTGGCTGCCCGACAGCGACTGCTGCACGAGGGCCACCGTGGCGGGGAGCACCTTGTCGCCGAGCAGGCCCGTGACGAGATCCGCCTTGTCGCCCCGGCTGCGAGCCGGGTCGGACAGGGCGTCGCGCAGCCCGGGGTTCGACTGCACGAGGCGACCCACCGCGAAGACCTCGTCCTCGAGGCGACCGGCGTCACCGCCGGCGGATCGCACCGTCGCCACGACGCCGAGCTGCTCGAGGGCGTCGCCCAGGTCGCGGCCCGCCGTCCACCGGTGCGAGACCGCAGCGGTGACGACGGCGAGTGCCTCGGGCGAGACCTTGCCGGCGAGCACTCCGCGGAGCAGCTCGGCCTTGGCCTCGCCCGGGATCGACACGTCGGTCGCGACCCGGCGCAGGCCCGGCTCGGAGCGGATCAGGTCCGCCGTCCCGAACAGGTCCTGGCCCACCCGACCCAGGTCGCCGGTGCCCGGGAGCACTGCGGCGGCCGCGGCGTAGGCGTCTGCGGACGCGCCTCGCATCATCAGTTGACACTCCCCGGGGTGGTGCCGTTGTCGGCACCGACCGTCTGGGCCTCGAGGTCGGCGAGGAAACGCTCGACGACGCGGCTCTGGCGAGCCTCGTCCTCCAGGCTCTCGCCGACGATGCGACCGGCGAGGCCGGTCGCGAGCGAGCCGACCTCGGCACGGAGCGAGGTGACCGCCTGCTGGCGCTCGGCCTCGATCTGCGCCTTGCCGTGCTCGACGATGCGGGTGGACTCGGCCTGGGCCGTCTCCCGCATCTCGGCGACGATCTGGGCGCCCTGCTCACGCGCCTCCTCGCGGATGCGCGCGGCCTCGTGCCGGGCGTCGGCGAGCTGCTTCTCGAGCTCGGCGAGCTTGGCGTCGGCCTCGGCCTGCTTGGACTCGGCCGCGGCGATGCCACCCTCGATCGCCTGGGTGCGCTCGGCGAAGGTCTGCTCGAAGCGCGGGGCCACGAACTTCCAGATGAGGAAGAGCAGCAGGCCGAAGACGACGAGCGACAGGGCGAACTCGACAGGCACGAAGCCGAGCGGGTTCTCCGGGGCGTGGCCGCCCTCGGTGGGCTCGGTTCCCTCCGCGAGGAAGATCAGATTCTGCATGGCAGTCCTAGGTCAGAGAGGGCGTGTACGTCAGCTGAGGACGAACGCGAGGGCGATACCGATGATCGCGAGGGCCTCGGCCAGGGCGAAGCCCAGGATGGCGATCGACTGCAGGCGGCCCTGGGCCTCGGGCTGACGGGCGACGCCGGAGATGTAGGCCGCGAAGATCAGGCCGATACCGATACCGGGGCCGATGGCCGCCAGACCGTAGCCGACCATGTTGAGCGAGCCGTTGAGAGTGCCGTCCACGGCAATTTCCTTTCGGTTGGTGCTACTTCAAGTGGGGTTGAGCTAGGGATGGAGCAGATCGTGGGGTGGTGCGACCCGGGGGCTCAGTGCTCGTCGGCGAGAGCGCCCGAGATGTACATGGCGTTGAGCAGGGTGAAGACGTAGGCCTGGAGGAACTGGACCAGGAGCTCGAGGAACGAGATCGCGATGGCCAGGACCCACGCCAGCGGGCCGGCGACGTAGCCGACGCCGCCGTACTCGAGCAGGAACAGGCCGCCGGTCGAGAACAGGATCAGCAGCAGGTGGCCCGCGAACATGTTGGCGAACAGACGCAGTGCCAGCGTGACCGGGCGGACCAGGATGTTGGAGAAGAACTCGAGCGGGACCAGGAGCGGGTACATGAAGGGGCTCACGCCCGAGGGCACGCTCTGCAGCTTGAGGTAGCCCAGGAGGCCGTGCTTCTTGATGCCGACCGCGTTGTAGATGACCCAGCTCAGACCCGCGAGCGCGTAGGCCATCGAGGCGCGCGAGAACGTGGGGAACTGGATCGCCGGGATCGAGGCGAAGGCGTTGTTGATGAGGATGAAGAAGAAGAGGGTCACCAGGTAGGGCACGAACTTGATGAAGTCGTGGCTGCCGATGATGTCGCGGCCGATCGAGTTGCGGACCATGCCGTAGGCGCTCTCGCCGGCGAACTGCAGGCGGCCCGGCACGAGGGTGGCGCGGCGGAACGCGGCGTAGAAGAACACGAACACGACGAGGGCACCGAGCACGAGCTGGACCATCGGCTTGGTGACCGCGAGGCCGCCGAGGTGGAACAGGGGGACCTCGGAGAAGTCGAAGCTGTTGGGTCCGGGCGAGACGAATTCGCCGCCGGACTCAGCCATGTTGATGCCGAACATCGAGTCAATCTCCTCGGTGCTTGTCTTCGTGAGCACTTGCCTTGTTGAACCGTGCGTATGTCATGTAGATCCCGAAGCCGGCACCCACGAGGATGCCGATCGCCACGAGGAAGGTCGTTCCGATCCACCGATCGAGTGCCCAGCCAGCGATTCCGTAGAACGCCACACCGGAGACGATGTAGCCGAAGGCGTGCCAGGGGTCGCCCTTGGGGGAATCGTCGGATGGGGCCGTCGGGGGAAGCTGTCGAGCCATCGCGCCCCGCACACTAGCAGCGGATTCGGTCATCGCTCACCCCCGGGGTGAGGCTCCGGCCGGTCCGCGGCGGGGACCGCGTCACGGGTCTCGAAGGCCGGGATCCGCTGGCGCGTGGCGGCGACCAGCTGGCCCACCACCCACAGGGCCGTGACGGCGATGACGCCCGCCGCGAACCATCCGCGCGACAGCGTCGCGGCGTCGAACACCGCGTCGATCGTGCCGACACAGACGGCGAGCGCGAGCAGCTGGAGCACGTAGGTCATCAGCGCCACGAGCAGCGAGGCGGACGGCAGCACCCGTGCGACCGCGCTCACCGAGGCGACGCCGAGCGCGAAGACGACCAGCGTCAGCACGCCTCCCGAGGCTGCTCCGAGGATCGCAGGGCGACCCTCGACCACAGTGGCGACGACGGTCAGCACGACCACTGCGCCTGCACCGGCCGCAAGGGCCCCCAGCAGCGGGGACGACCCTCTGCGGGTCGTGTGCGTCGACGCGGTCGTCATGGTGGCGGCCTGTCCGTGGGGGTCGGTCTGGGTGCTCGTGAAAACTATCACAAAGTCCTCCGTGCCTCCGCATCAGCGTCCCGCGACGCCCTCCCCCGACCCGTCGGCCGGCTGGCTGACCGGCTGGTCCACCGGCTGGTCCTCGGGCTCCTCCCCCGGCTCCCCCGCCTCCTCGAGGCGGCCCTCGACGAGGGCGTTCTCGGGCAGTCCGGTGTCACCGAGGCCCGTCTTCGGAGGTCGGTGGAGCTTGGGCAGCACGAACGTCATGGTGACCGTGAGCGCCAGCATGGACCCCAGGCTCCACCACACCCACGGATCGTCGAAGAGGCTCACGATCACGGCACCGGTCGCCAGGGTGAACGCCCAGAGCCACATGATGAGGACCGCACGGCGCTGGGAGTGGCCGATCTCGAGGAGCCGGTGGTGGAGGTGCTGCTTGTCGGCACTCATCGGCGAGCGACCCGCCCGCGTCCGGCGTACGACGGCGAGCACGAGGTCGACCATCGGCACCATCAGCAGCGAGATCGGCAGCAGCACGGGCAGCACGGTCACGAAGAGGCTGTTGCCCTCGGTGTTGGGCATGCCGAAGAACTGCCCCGTCAGCGTGAGGGCGCTCGCGGAGAGCACCAGCCCGATCAGCATCGACCCGGAGTCGCCCATGAACAGCCGGGCGGGGTGGAAGTTGTGGGGGAGGAAGCCGGCGCAGGCACCGGCCAGCGCAGCGCTGAGCAGGGCCCCGGTGGTGGCCAGGGTGAGGTTGTTCTGGTCGGAGAGCATGTAGCAGTAGAGGAAGAACGCGGACGCGCCGATGCCGACGATCCCGGCCGCGAGCCCGTCGAGCCCGTCGACGAAGTTGACCGCGTTCATCGTGCCGATGACCACGACGAGGGTCAGCAGCGCGCCCTGGGCGTCGTCGAGGGCGAACTGGGTGCCGTCCGCGCTCGGGAAGTAGTAGAACCGCACGCCCATGACCACGAGCAGGCCGGCCGCGAGCACCTGTCCCCCGAGCTTGGTGAGCGCGTCGAGGTCGAAGATGTCGTCGATCACCCCGACCGCGCACACCAGCGCTCCGGCCAGGAGCACGACGCCGGCGTCCTTGAAGACGAAGCCCTCGCTGCGCAGGCCCAGGAACGGCAGCTCGCGTGCGACCAGGTAGGCCGCGGAGAGGCCGCCGAGCATCGCCAGCCCCCCGAGGTAGGGGATCGGCTCGGCGTGGACGTCACGGTCGCGCACGGCGGCCACCGCACCGGTGCGCAGGGCGATCTCGCGCGCGATGACGGTGAGCAGGTAGGTCACCGACAGGGCGACCAGGAAGACGAGGAGGTACTCCCGCACGCCTCAGGCCTCGTCCGCGAGCACGACGCCGTGCTCCTCGAGCACGGCGTTGAGCGCGTCGAGCGAGAGGGCACCCAGGCGCAGGACCCGGCCCTGGGGGACCGTGACGTCGATGATCGTGGAGGCCTCGCCGCCGGGCGAGGTGCCGCCGTCGACGATGACCGCGACGGACTCGCCCAGCATCTCCTGGGCGGCCCCGGCGTCGGTGGCGGCAGGCCGGCCGGTGGTGTTGGCGGAGCTGACCGCGAGCGGCCCGGTGCGCTCCAGGACGGCGAGCGCCACCTCGTCGTCGGGCATGCGCACCGCGACGGTGCCCCGGGTCTCCCCCAGGTCCCACATGAGCGAGGCCTGCTGGCGGCACACGAGGGTCAGCGGACCGGGCCAGAACTCCTCCACGAGGGCGCGGGCCCACGGGGGCACGCCCTCGGCGAGCGCGTCCAGCGTGGTGGCCGCGGACACCAGCACGGGCGGCGGCATCTCGCGACCACGCCCCTTGGCGTCGAGCAGTGCCTGCACGGCCTCGTGCGAGAACGCGTCCGCGGCGATGCCGTAGACGGTGTCGGTGGGGATCACCACCAGCTGCCCACGTCGTACGGCGGCAGCCGCGGCGCTGACCGCGGTCTCCCGCTCCTCCTCCGTCGAGGTCTCGAACCTGTCCACGGCGCTCATCGTGCCAGCCGGGCGGTCACGTAGCGCGCCCGACCCGCGAGGTCACGGTGGTCGACCACGTCGGTCCAGCGGCCGGTGGCGGCGAAGAGCGCCGGCGCCGACTCGCCCTGGACGTCGGCGTGCTCGGCCCCCACCGCTCCCCCGGGCCGCAGCAGCAGGGCTGCGCGACGCTCGAGGACGCGCATCGCGTCGAGGCCGTCCTGGCCGGAGAAGAGGGCGAGGTGCGGGTCGTGGTCGCGCGCCTCGGCGGCGACCGACTCCCAGGCCTCGAGCGGGATGTAGGGCGGGTTGCACACCACCACGTCGACGCTGCCGCGCAGGTCGTCGCACGCGGTGGCGAGGTCGCCGTGGCGCAGGTCGACCCCGCTGCCGGCGAGGTTGCGCTCGGCCCAGGCCAGCGCACCCTCGTCGAGCTCGACCGCGTGGACCTGCGCGCCCGGCACCTCGTCGGCGACGGCCTTGGCGATGGCGCCCGATCCCGTGCAGAGGTCGACGACCACGGGCGACGGCACGAGCGCGGCCTGCTCGATCGCCCAGCCCGCGAGCAGCTCGGTCTCGGGACGGGGCACGAAGACCCCGGGACCGACGGCGAGCTCGACGTGGCGGAAGGCGGCGGTGCCGGTCAGGTGCTGCAGCGGCTCGCGGGCCGCGCGGCGCGCCACCAGGGCGTCGTACGCCGTGCGCTGGGCGTCGTCGAGGTCGTCCACCAGCGGGAGCCGGCCCAGGCCGACCCCGAGCACGTGGGCGAGCAGGAGGTCGGCGTCGCGCTCGGGCGAGGCGACCCCGGCGTCACGCAGCGCGGACGCGGCGCCCCGCCGGGCGGCGCTGGCGCGCACTCAGGACTCCAGTGCGGCGAGCCGGACCGCGAGGTCGGCCTCGACGCAAGAGTCGAGCACCGGCTGCAGGTCGCCGTCGAGCACCTGGTCGAGGTTGTAGGACTTGTATCCGGTGCGGTGGTCGGAGATGCGGTTCTCGGGGAAGTTGTAGGTGCGGATCCGCTCCGAGCGGTCCACCGTGCGCACCTGGCTCCGACGGGCCTCGCTGGCCTCCGCGTCGGCGGCCTCCTGCGCAGCGGCGAGCAGCCGGGCCCGCAGGATGCGCATCGCGGACTCCTTGTTCTGCAGCTGGCTCTTCTCGTTCTGGCAGCTCGCCACGATCCCCGTCGGGAGGTGGGTGATGCGCACCGCGGAGTCGGTGGTGTTGACGCTCTGGCCACCGGGGCCGCTGCTGCGGTAGACGTCGATGCGCAGGTCGTTGTCGTCGACGGTGACGTCGACCTGCTCGGCCTCGGGCATGACCAGCACGCCCGCGGCGGAGGTGTGCACGCGACCCTGGGACTCGGTGACCGGCACGCGCTGGACGCGGTGCACCCCGCCCTCGAACTTGAGCAGGGCGTACGGCGCCTGGCCGGGCTCGACGGTGCCGCGGGCCTTCACGGCCGCCGTCACCGACTTGTAGCCGCCGAGGTCGGACTCGGTCGCGTCGATCACCTCCACGCTCCAGCCCCGGGCCTCGGCGTAGCGGGAGTACATCCGCAGCAGGTCGCCGGCGAAGAGCGCCGACTCCTCACCACCCTCCCCGGACTTGATCTCGAGCAGGGCGTCCTTGCCGTCGGCGGCGTCACGCGGCACCAGCAGGCGCCGGAGTCGCTCCTCGGCCCGCTCGCGCCGTACGGCGAGCTCGTCGGCCTCGCGGGCGAAGGCCTCGTCGTCCCCGGACAGCTCGCGCGCCGCCTCCAGGTCCTCGCCGAGCCGGATCCACTCCTCCCACGTCGTGACGACCGCGGTCAGCTCGGCGTAGCGCTGGTTGAGCTGCTTGGCCAGGCGCTGGTCGGAATGGGTCTCGGGGAGCGCGAGCCTCTGCTCGAGATCGGCGTGCTCCGCGCGCATGCCCTCGACGGCCTCGAACACGATGCTGCTCCTCTGGTGGTGTGGACAGACGACAAGGCGCCGGCCACCCGCACGGAGCGGGCGACCGGCGCCTGACGTGGACTACTTGCTCTCGGCCTTCTCCGGCTGGGCAGCAGCCTTCTTGCCGTAGCGGGACTCGAACCGGGCGACGCGGCCGCCGGTGTCGAGGATCTTCTGCTTGCCGGTGTAGAACGGGTGGCACTGCGAGCAGACATCGGCGTGGATCGAGCCGGAGGTCGCGGTGCTACGGGTGGTGAACGACGCGCCGCAGGTGCAGGTGACGGCGGTCTCGACGTAGTCGGGGTGAGTGTCCTTCTTCATGGTTTCCTCTCGAATTGCTCCGGGTCGCCTGCGTGGATCGCATGTGACGTGAACCGGAACCGACGCACAAGTGTGCCACCGGTCTGAACAACGGCGCCAATCCGCAGATTCCCGCCCGGGCAGGTCAGCGGGAGCCGATCACCTTGGCGACGGCCTGGGCGGAGTCGGCGGCCGCGAGCTGCTTGCGCAGGTCGCCCACGACGGCCCCCTCGGCGGGTGCCAGCAGCTTCTCCTCGTGGCGGGTGCCCGAGGCCGCGACGTCGACCGCCGGCAGGATCCCGCGAGCCGCGAGCTCGGCGCTCAGCACCAGCTCGAGGTTGGCGGTGCCGGCGAGCTCCTCGAGGAAGAACTCGTCGGTCGCCGAGCCCGTGCCGACGGCGACCGTCGCGAGGATCGTCAGCGATCCGGCGTCCTCGATCTTGCGGGCGGCGCCGAAGAACTCCTTCGTCGGGTGGACCGCGGAGGCGTCCACCAGCCCGCCCAGCACCCGCCCGTTGGCGGGGGCGGCGAGGTTGTAGGCGCGCCCCAGTCGCGTGAGCGAGTCGAGGAGCACCACGACGTCGTGGCCCAGCTCGACCAGGCGCTTGGCCCGCTCGATCGCCAGCTCGGCGACGAGGGTGTGGTCGGCGGGCTGGCGGTCGAAGGTCGAGGCCACGACCTCGCCCTTGACGGCGCGCTGGAAGTCGGTGACCTCCTCCGGGCGGGTGTCGACCAGCACCACCATCACGTGGCACTCGGGGTTGTTGGTCGTCACCGACCGCGCGATCGACTGCAGCAGGGTCGTGGCGCCCGAGCGCGGCGGGGCCAGGATGAGCCCGCGCTGGCCCTTGCCGACCGGCGCCGCGATGTCGACGACCTTGCCGGCCAGGTTGGACTCGTCGGTGGCGAACCGCAGTCGCTGGTGCGGGTGCACCGGGACGGCGTCGCCGAACTCCGGACGCTCCTTGGCGCCCTCGGCCTCGGTGCCGTTGACGCTGTCGATGCGGACCATCGGGTTGAACTTCTCGCGCCGCTCGCCCTCGCGCGGCTGACGGACCTGGCCGACGACCGCGTCTCCGCGCCGGAGGTGGTACTTGCGGACCATCGAGAGCGACAGGTAGACGTCCTCCGGGCCGGGCAGGTATCCCGACGTACGCACGAACGCGCAGTTGTCGAGCACGTCGAGGATGCCGGCAGCCGGCACCAGCACGTCGTCCTCGAGGATCGTGGTGTCAGGCTCGTTGCGGGCACCGCCCGCCACGCGCGCGACGGTGCGGTCGCGACCGCGACGGCGACGGTTGCGACGGCTGCCGCCCTCGCCGTCGTCGTCGTCATCGTGCTGCTGGCCCTGGTTCAGGTTCTGCTGCTGCCGGTCCTGCTGCTGGCGGTCCTGTTGCCGGTCCTGCTGGCGCTCCTGCTGCTGGCGGTCCTGCTGGCGGTCCTGCTTCTGCTCGGCCTGCTCGACCTGCTTCTGGCCCTTGTCCTGCTTCTGCCTGTCCTGGCCCTGCTTGTCCTGGCCCTGCTTGTCCTGGCCCTGCTTGTCCTGGCCCTGCTTGTCCTGCCGGGCACCCTTCTCGGACTGCTTCGGCTCGGACTGCTTCGGCTCGGACTGCTGCTCCGGCTGCTGCTTCTGCGGCTCGGGCTGGCGCTGCTCGGCCTGCTTCTGCTCGGCCTGCTCGACCTGGCGCTGCTTGCGCGTGCGGGTGCGCACGGTCGTCTGCGGGGCCGGCTCGGACTGCACCGGGGCCTCGACGGTCTCCGCCGCCTGCGGCGCGACGGCCTCGGCCTGCGGCTGCTGGTCCTGCGGCTGCTGGTCCTGCGACTGGGCCTGGGCCTGCTTCTGGGGCTGGGCAGCAGCCGGCAACTGGGCGGCCTTGATCGCCTCGACCAGCTGCGCCTTCTTCATCGAGCCGGCGCCTGCGACGCCGAGGCCGGCGGCCATCGACTTCAGGTCGGCCAGGAGCATCGAGCCCAGGCCGGCCGACTTCGACGCCGACCTCGCGGCTGCCTTCTTCGCGGGCTTCGCCACGGCATCGGGAGCGGCATCGGGAGCGGCATCGGGAGCGGCATCGGGGGCAGCGTCGGGAGCCGCGTCCTGCTGCTCGGCAGGGGTGGCGGAGGGAGTCTCGGTCACGTGGATCCTTCGCACGTTGCGTCGCCCGCGACGACCGGCGAGCGGCCTGCGAGGCGGATGGTGGTCGCCCGTGCGCGCGGACAGGAGTGTCCGGGACGGGCAGGTGCGCCGAACGGCGCGGCGTCAGGTTAGCAGGAGCGGGCCGGACTGCTCGATCGACAGGTCGTGGCACTCCCAGCCCTCCGGGCACCGCGCGACCAGCGCCGAGGAGTCGACGGTGCCGAACGCCAGCACGGTCGGGCCGGCGCCGGACACCACGGCCGGCACGCCGGCGGCGCGCAGGCGGCGTACGAGCGCGAGGGTCTGCGGCATCGCGGGCTCACGCTGGTCCTGGTGCAGCCACTCGCGCGTCGCGGTGAGCAGGTGCTCGGGCTGGCCGTTGAGCGCAGCCACGAGCAGGGCCGCGCGACCGGAGTTGGCGGCCGCGTCCGCGTGCGGGACGGAGGCGGGCAGGAGACCCCGCGCCACGGTGGTCTCGACGCCGGTCGGCGGCACGAAGGCGACAGCAGTGATGCGCGGGTCGACGCCGGCGCGCACCGCCCACCAGTGGTCGTCCTCGCGCCCGGAGATGACGAACCCGCCGTAGAACGCCGCCGCCACGTTGTCGGGATGCCCCTCGAGGTCCGCGGCGAGCCCGAAGAGCGCCTCGTCGGAGGCGAGCAGCTGCCCGCCGGCGACGAGCCCACGGGCGAGCACGACCCCGGCGACGATCGCCGCCGACGACGAGCCGAGGCCGCGGGCGTGCGGGATCCGGTTGCGGCACGCGAGCCGCAGGCCCGGGGGCTGCTCCCCCATCAGCTCGAAGGCCGCGCGCATGGCGCGCACCACCAGGTGCGACTCGTCGCGCGGTACGCCGTCGGCGCCGGCGCCCTCCACGTCGACGACCAGGCCCTCGCGCAGCACCTGCGCCTCGAGCTCGTCGCGCAGCGAGAGGGCGAGGCCGAAGGCGTCGAACCCGGGTCCCAGGTTGGCGGAGGTCGCAGGCACGGTGACGCGCACCGGTCCCTCGACGAAGGTGGCCATGCTCAGACCAGGCCGGCGGCAGCGGCCGCAGCGTCGACGTCGGCGTCCACGACCGTGTCGACGACGTCGCCGAACGACTCGAGCGCCGTGGCGGTGTCCTTGAGGCCGTGACCGGTCACGGTGATCGCCACCGTGGCGCCGGCGTAGCTCTCACCGGCCGCGAGCTCGGCCAGCAGGCCCGCGACGCCGGCCGCGGAGGCGGGCTCCACGAAGACACCGTCGTGGCGCGCGAGCTCGACCTGGGCGGCGAGGATCTGCGCGTCGGACAGGGCGGCGAACCGTCCGCCCGACTCGTGCGCGGCGGCCTCGGCGAGCTTCCACGAGGCCGGGTTGCCGATGCGGATGGCCGTCGCCTTGGTCTCCGGGTCGGGGAACGGCTCGCCCGTCACCAGCGGCGAGGCGCCCTCGGCCTGGAAGCCCCGCATGACCGGGCGCTTGCTGGCGCGGCCGAGGTCGGCGTACTGCTCGTAGCCCATCCAGTAGGCCGAGATGTTGCCGGCGTTGCCCACGGGCAGCAGGTGGTAGTCGGGGGCGTCGCCGAGGAAGTCGCAGATCTCGAAGGCCGCGGTCTTCTGGCCCTGGAGCCGGACCGGGTTGACCGAGTTGACCAGTGCCACGGGGTAGTTCCAGGCCAGCCCCTTCGCCATCTCCAGGCAGTGGTCGAAGTTGCCGCGCACCATGATGATCTGCGCCCCGTGCACGACGGCCTGGGCCATCTTGCCGGCCGCGATCTTGCCCTCGGGCACCAGCACGAGCGGCTTGAGCCCGGCCTTCGCGGCGTAGGCCGCCATCGAGGCCGAGGTGTTGCCGGTCGAGGCGCACACCACCGCCTGCGCCCCCTCGTGCTTCGCGAGCGAGATCGCGGTGGTCATGCCGCGGTCCTTGAAGGAGCCGGTGGGGTTGTCGCCCTCCACCTTCAGCCAGACCTGGCCCCCGGTCATCGACGAGAGCCAGTCGGAGTGGACCAGCGGCGTGCCGCCCTCGCGCAGGGTGACCGCCTCGAGGTCGGCGGGCAGCAGGTCGATCAGGTCGCGGTACTCCTCGATCAGCCCGCGCCACTGGTGGTGGGCCCAGGGTGCGTCGGTGGTGCTCACTCGTCGCCCCCCTCGACGCGCATCACCGAGGTGACCTCGCGTACGATGTCCATCCCGCGCAGCTGCCGCACGGTCGCGCTGAGCGCCGCGTCGGGGGCTGCGTGCGAGACGACCACGAGCTGGGCGTCGGCCCCGCGACCCTCCTGGCGCACGGTCTGGATCGACACGTCGTGGTCGGCGAACGCGTTGGCGACGGCCGCGAGCACGCCCGCGCGGTCGTCCACGTCGATGGCCACGTGGTAGCGGGTGCGGGTCTCGCCCATGGGCTGCACCGCGCGATCGGCGTACGCCGACTCCCCCGCGCCGCGGGTGTCGGCGAGGCGGTTGCGGGCGACCGTCACCAGGTCGCCGAGCACGGCGCTGGCCGTGGGCGCGCCCCCGGCGCCGGGGCCGTAGAACATGAGCTGACCGGCGGCCTCGGACTCGACGAACACCGCGTTGTAGGCCTCGCGCACACTGGCGAGCGGGTGCGAGCGCGGGATCATCGCCGGGTGCACGCGGGCGGCGACCTGGTCGCCGCGCAGCTCGCAGATCGCGAGCAGCTTGACGACCGAGCCCATGTCGCGGGCGCTCGCGACGTCGGCGGCGGTCACCTCGGAGATGCCCTCGCGATAGACGTCGGAGGCCGTGACGCGGGAGTGGAAGGCCAGGCTGGCCAGGATCGCGGCCTTGGCGGCGGCGTCGAAGCCCTCCACGTCGGCGGTCGGGTCGGCCTCGGCGTAGCCGAGCTCCTGGGCCTCCTCCAGCGCCTCGGAGAACCCGGCGCCGGAGGTGTCCATCTTGTCGAGGATGAAGTTGGTGGTGCCGTTGACGATGCCCAGCACGCGGGTGACCTTGTCGCCGG
The DNA here is from genome assembly GCF_001428125.1 of Nocardioides sp. Soil774. Lineage (GTDB taxonomy): Bacteria > Actinomycetota > Actinomycetes > Propionibacteriales > Nocardioidaceae > Nocardioides. The sequence goes on from NZ_LMSM01000006.1 coordinate 182,577, forward strand.
CCAGCGACTCCCGCAGGGGGCGCAGGATCGGGATGGCGCCCGCCACGGCCGCCTCGTAGTAGAGGTCGCGCTGCGCCTTGGCCGCGGCCTCGAAGAGCGTCGGACCGTCCTCGGCGAGCAGGGCCTTGTTGGCGGTGACGACACTGGCGCCGTTGTCCAGCGCGGCGAGGATCAGCGAGCGGGCCGGCTCGATGCCGCCGATCACCTCGACCACCAGGTCGACGTCGTCGCGCGCCACCAGGGCGGCGGCGTCGGTGGTGAGCAGGCCCTCGGGCACCTCGACGTCGCGGGGCGCGTCGAGGCGTCGCACCGCCACCCCGACGAGCTCGACCGGCGCGCCCACCCGGGCGGCCAGGTCGTCGTGCTGCTCGCTGAGCAGCCGCACCACCTGGGAGCCGACGGCGCCGCAGCCGAGCACGGCCACCTTCAAGGTGCGCTTGTCAGTCATGAGGAAACACCCACATCGGTCGCCATCAGGTCGGCCTCAGTCTCTCGTCGCAGCACAGTGAAAGTCTTCCCGTCCCGAACTCCGATCACCGGAGGACGCAGCGCGTGGTTGTAGTTGGACGCCATGGACCTGCAGTAGGCGCCCGTGCCGGGCACGGCCACGAGGTCGCCGGGGCGCACGTCGGAGGGCAGGAACTCGTCCTTGACCACGACGTCGCCGGCCTCGCAGTGCTTGCCCACCACACGGGCGAGGGACGCCGGCGCCTCCGAGCGCCGCGACGCGAGGGTCGCGGAGTAGTCGGCGTCGTAGAGGGCGGTGCGGATGTTGTCGCTCATCCCGCCGTCGACCGAGACGTAGGAACGCCGCGCCCCGCCGTCGAGGGCGACCTCCTTCACCGTGCCGACCTCGTAGACGGTGCACATCGACGGGCCGACGATGGCGCGTCCCGGCTCGATCGAGAGTCGCGGGGCGGAGATGCCGAGCGCGCGGCACTCGTGCGCCACGATCTGCGACATGCCGGCCGCCAGGTCGGCGGGCTCGGCCGGGTCGTCCTGCGTGGTGTAGGCGATGCCGAAGCCGCCGCCGAGGTCCATCTCGGGCATCTCGACGCCCAGGTCCGCACCGACCCTGGCGTGGAGGGCCAGCACGCGTCGTGCGGCGACCTCGAAGCCGGAGGTGTCGAAGATCTGGCTGCCGATGTGGGAGTGCAGCCCGAGCAGGCGCAGCGCCGGCGCGGCGTGCACACGGCGTACGGCCTCGAGGGCGTCGCCGCTGGCGATCGAGAAGCCGAACTTCTGGTCCTCGTGCGCGGTGGCGATGTATTCGTGCGTGTGGGCCTCCACGCCCGCGGTGACGCGCACCATCACCCCGACGGTGCGCACCAACTCCTCGGCGAGCGACGCGAGGCGGCCGATCTCGTCGAAGGAGTCGACGATGACGCGCCCCACCCCGAGCTCGACGGCGCGGGCGAGCTCGGCCACGGTCTTGTTGTTGCCGTGGAAGCCCACCCGCTCCATCGGGAAGCCAGCACGCTCGGCGACCGTGAGCTCGCCGCCGGAGCACACGTCGAGCGACAGCCCGTCCTCGGCGAGCCAGCGCGCCACGGTGGTGCACAGGAACGCCTTGCCGGCGTAGAAGACCTCGTAGTCGTCGAAGGCGTCACGGAAGGCGCGTGCCCGGGCGCGGAAGTCGTCCTCGTCCAGGACGTACGCCGGTGAGCCGTGCTCACGCACCAGCTCGGGCAGCGGCACCCCGCCGACGCTCAGCACGCCGTCGGTCTTGGTGGCCGTGGCCGACCAGAGGTGGGCGACCAGGGCGTTGGTGTCGTCGGGCTCCCGCAGCCAGTGGGGCCCGCCCGGTCTGGTCGAGCGGAGCGCGCCGTCGGCGTGCGCCCAGCCGGAGGGGTGGGCGGTCGGCACGGCCGATCACATCCTCTCGGGAGCGGTCACGCCGAGCAGGTCGAGGCCGTTGGCCAGCACCGTCCGCGTCGCGGCCACCAGGACCAGGCGCGCCTCGTTGGCGGGGGTGACCGGCTCGTCGCCCTGCGGGAGCATCCGGCACTCCTTGGTGTCGTACCACTTGTTGAACACCGCGGCGGTGTCCTCGAGGTAGCGCGCGACGCGGTGCGGCTCGCGGAGCTCGGCGGCGCTGGCGACCACCCGCGGGTAGTCGGCCAGGGCGCGCAGCAGCCGACCGTCGAGCTCGTGGTCGAGCAGCGCCGGGTCGAACGCCTCGCCCGGCAGGGTCAGGGCGATGTCGGCGGCGTTCTCCATCATCCGGCAGGTGCGGGCGTGGGCGTACTGGACGTAGTAGACCGGGTTGTCGCTCGAGGCCTTGGTGATCTCGGCGACGTCGAGCGTGAGCGGGCTGTCGGCGGGATAGCGGGCCAGCGAGTAGCGCAGCGCGTCGACGCCGATCTCGTCCATGAGCTCGTTGAGCGTCACGATCGTGCCGGCGCGCTTGGACAGCCGCAGCTCCTGGCCGTCGCGCATGATCTTCACGAGCTGGCCGATCATCACGTCGAGGGTCAGGGCCGGGTCGTCGCCGACGCACGCGGCCATCGCGCGCAGCCGCCCGACGTAGCCGTGGTGGTCGGCGCCGAGCAGGTAGATGCAGTGGTCGAAACCGCGCGAGCGCTTGTTGAGGTAGTAGGCGGTGTCGGAGGCGAAGTAGGTGAGCTCGCCGTTGGACCGGATCAGCACCCGGTCCTTGTCGTCACCGAAGTCGGTCGTGCGCATCCACAGCGCGCCGTCGGCCTCGAACAGGTGGCCGTTGTCCTTGAGGTCGCGCAAGGTGTCGGCGACCGAGCCGTGCGACTCGTCGGCGTGCAGGTCACGCTCGGAGAACCACACGTCGAAGTGGGTGTTGAAGCCGTCGAGCTGCTCCTGCTGCTCCGTGAGCTGCAGGGCGTAGCCCGCCTCGCGGAACGCACGCAGCCGCTCCCCCTCGGGCAGCTCGACGATGCCGGGCTGCTCGGCCACGATCGCGGCGGCGAGGTCGGCGATGTAGCCGCCCTGGTAGCCGTCCTCGGGGATCGGACGCCCCAGCGCGGAGGCCTCCAGCGACGCACCGAAGAGGTCCATCTGGTTGCCACGGTCGTTGATGTAGAACTCGCGGGCCACCTGGGCGCCCGCGGCCTGCAGCACCCGCGCGATCGCGTCGCCCAGCACGGCCCAGCGGGTGTGCCCCAGGTGCAGGGGGCCGGTCGGGTTGGCCGAGATGAACTCGATGTTGACCGACTGCCCGTCCAGCGTCCGCGTCCGGCCGTACGCCGCCCCTGCCGCCACGATGTCGGCCGCCACCTGGCCCTGCGCGCCGGCCTCGACGCTCACGTTGAGGAAGCCCGGACCCGCGACCTCGACGCCGCTGATGCCCTCGGCGGCGCGCAGCCGCTCGGCGACCAGGTCGGCGAAGGCACGCGGGTTGGTCCCCTGGCCCCCGACCTGCACCCGCTTCGCGAGCTGGAGCGCGACGTTGGTGGCGTAGTCGCCGTGGCCCTGCTGGCGGGGTCGCTCCACCGTGACCTGGGTCGGCACGCCGTCGGGCAGCGTGATCGCGCCGTCGGCCACGAGGGCCCCCAGCACGTCGACGATGGTCTCGGAGAGAGCTTCTGGATTCACCGGGCAAGCCTATCGGCGCGGCACCGGCTCCCCCGAACCGGTTTCACGCCCTGACCGCCGCTCGCGGGTCCCGCACCCGGCCGCTGCCCGGGTGCTGCCCTAGGGTCTGCCTGTGACGACGCACCCGACCTACGACCAGCTGATCGCCCTCCCGGCCTACGTCGAGCAGCCCGTGCCGATGCCGTTCGAGGACATCAACGGCCACCTCAACGTCCGCCACTACATCGGGATCGCCAGCGAGGGCCTCGACGAGTCGCTCGTGGAGGTGGGCATCCCGCAGATGTGGCCGCTGACCCACGGGCACGCGTGCTTCAGCGCCGAGCACCACGTGACCTACCTCAGCGAGCTGCGCACCGGCGACACGATGTCCGCACGGGTCCGCCTGCTCGGCAGGTCCGAGCGGGCCGGGCACGCGCTGGTCTACCTGCTCGACGAGACCAAGCAGCGAGTCGCGTGCGTGGTCGAGGAGATCTTCCTCCACATCGACCTCTCGACCCGCCTCACCGCACCCTGGCCCGACGAGGTCGCCGCGGCCCTCGACGCCCGCATCAGCGAGCACGCGGCCCTCCCCTTCACCTCGGCCACGTCCGGCTCGCTCGCCCTGCGCTGACGCCGGACTGAGGCGGTTTCACGACCGCCCGCACCGACCGGTAGTGTTCGGCGCGCACCGGCCTCGGCCCGTGCAGGCCTCCGTAGCTCAGGGGATAGAGCACTGGTTTCCGGTACCAGGTGCCGCAGGTTCGAATCCTGCCGGAGGCGCGTTGTGTGAACCGGGACGTTCGAGCCGACGGACCTACGCCAGACGTAGATCCGTCGTTCGGTCTCCGGGGTCTCGTAGCCCGGCGGTGGGGACGTTGTGCCCTTATCTCGCGACGGCCGGCGCCCGAGGATGGGGTCATGGCGGCCGACGACGACGGAGCGAGGGCACCCGATCCCTCGTGGGGCCTGTTGTACAGGGCCGGTGGGGTGTCTGCCCTGGCGTTCGTCGTCCTCGTGCTGGTCCCGGTGGTGCTGGTGTTCGCAGCGCCGGTTCCGCCTGTCGACGGACGCGAGCTGCTCCTCTTCATCGCCTCGCACAAGGTCGTCTACGTGACGGAGCTCGTGTGCTTCGTGGGGCTCAGCGTGCCCGCGCTCGTCGTGTTCAGCGCGGTCGCGACGGCGTTGACGTCCGTGGACAAGAGCCTCGCAGCCGTGGGCGGACTCATCGGGGTGGTGTCCGAGGTCATCGCGCTCGCCCTGGGCAGCAGCCCCCAGTCGCTGCACGGCGGACTCGTCATCCTCAGCAGCTCCTACGCTGCGGCTCGCACCGACGCCGAGAGGGCCGGTCTGGTCAGCGCGGCGGAGGCTCTCGTCGCCGCCACCAACGCCGTGTCATGGGCCGGCGTGCTGACTGCGGCCGGGATCCTCCTCCTGTCCCTGCCCATGAGGAGGGGAGGCTTCGGCCGGGCCCTGATGGTGTTCGGGGTGCTCACCGGAGCCATCGGGATCGTCAGCGAGGCGCTCCGCCCGATGATCGGTCCGGGATACCTGCTCTACGGGCTCATGCTCCCCACCTGGTTCGCACTCGTGGCCTGGAGGCTCCTTCGGCTGGGTCGGCGCTCATGAGCTCGTACGAGACGGTCGAGGTCCACCTCGAGGAGCTGGGCGAGCACTCGTGGGTGAAGGCCCTGGCCAGCACCATCGGCGGGTCCTTCGGCAGCGCGCAGCACAGGTTCGTGGCGCGCCCGCCGGGACCTGAGCACCGGGCTGACGACCACGTCCTCACCGGCGCGACCTTCCCGGTGATGAGGTTGCAGGACCTCGACGACCTCATCGAGCCGAACGCATGGATCGAGACGGCACAGGCGCGGCTGCACGAGCTCGACGCGGAGCTGCTCGGCCGTGGCTGGCGACGGAGCAGCGACAGCGGGAAGCACTGGTGGTCACGCACCTACGTCATGGGCGCACCTGCTCGTCCTCGCCCCTGACATCGCCTGCCGCGCTCCACGTGACCAATCCGTGGAGCCGTCGTTGACCGGGCGAGGGAGTTACCGACCGGTCACAAGGGAGACCGGTCGATGCGTCGACTCCCCGGTCCTTGGGAGGAAGACATGGAGCACGTGGGAGACCGCACCAGGCGCCGCAGGGCGACCGCGATCAGCACCGCCCTCGGCCTCGGCCTGGCCCTGGCGACAGCCGCTGCGCCGGCCACTGCTGCGGACGGAGCCGTGGTCAGGGCGGCCCAGGCCGACCGGCTCAGCGACTTCGGCTACCGCGGCGACGTCTACGGAGTGAAGCTGGTGACCGACAGCGTCGAGGCGCTCAACCTCAAGGACGCCCACGCCCAGCAGCTCTGCACCCGGGCGGTCGGCAAGGTGGTCGAGGCCGAGAGCGCGGTGTCGGTGCCCGACAACCCGCTGATCAACATCTCGGCCAGCACCAGCCGCACCGAGACCTACACCGAGGGCAGGACGCACGGCGTACGCGGCACCAACACGATCGGCGACATCAGCATCGGCGGCACGGTCGGCCCCCTGACCACGCCGAAGCTGGTCATCAAGGGCCTGCAGACGACCGCCGACGCCTTCAACACCCCCCAGGGCTACGGCCACGCCGAGAGCTTCACCTTCGCGAGCATCACGCTGAGCCTGCTCGACAACACCGTGGTGCAGAGCCTCCCGCCCGAGCTGCAGCAGCTGCTCGCGCCGCTCGACCAGGTCACCGACACCGTCTTCAGCGGCACCCAGCAGACCGCCCAGCAGGTGTTCCAGGTGCTGAGCGACGTGACGAAGCCGATCCAGATCCCCGGGCTGGGCTCCATCGCGCTCGGCTACGAGAACGGCCGCGCCAACGACCACAACGCCCAGTCGCAGGCCTCCGCGCTCCGCATCGAGGTCACGGCCGGCGACCGTCGCCAGCTCGTCGAGCTCGGCACCGCACGGGTGCGCATGGGTGGCCCCGCGCCGGTCGGCGTCTTCCGCTCCGGCGGCACCGCGATGGACTACCAGGCCCTGCAGGGCGCACTGCGGTTCGGCAACGTCGAGCACAAGGCGCTCCCCTGCCAGGGCTCGCGCGGGCGGACCCAGACCTACCGGGTGCCGCACGCCAGCCAGCTCGTGCCCGTGCCGGTCGTGCTCGACGGCGTGACCTACCAGGTCAACGGCGAGCAGCTCCGGTCGAAGAAGGTGGCGAAGGGCTGGTCGCGCACCGCGATCTCGTCGGTCTCCATCCCCACCGCCCAGCTGGTGATCACAGACGTCAGCTCGCGCGCCGCGATGCGCCAGAAGTCCGGCGAGCGGGTGCGCGCCCAGGTGTCCACCGCGATCGGCTCGATCACCGTCGCAGGCCAGCCCGTCCCGGTGCCCGCCCCGGGCGGCGTCGTCGAGCTGCCCAACGGCGCCGGCGAGATCCAGCGCCAGCTGGTCGACACCGGCTACCGGGGCTCACAGGTCATCGGCCTGCGGATCAAGCTCTACTCCGAGGCCGTGGTGATCGACCTGGCCCGCACGGCCGGGCGGATCTACCCCTACTGATCAGCAGTGGCGCAGCGCGGCGTCTCCCCGGGCCTCCCGGCCGAGGCGCCGCGCCTGCGCCACGTCGGGGAACACCACGCTGGCCGCGCCGACGAAACCGACCCGGCCCTGCACCACGCAGGTGGTGATCCTCGAGGGGTCGACCTGCGCCACGGCCTGGGCCAGGCGGAAGAGCTCGGCGGGCGAGGCGTCGGTCGCGGTGTGCTCCAGCACCGTCATCACGCCGCGCTCGATGAAGCCCGGCACGTCGGCCTGGGCGCGGATGCGCGCGTGGATGCCGCGCAGGGTGCGCTGCTGGTTGGCCGAGCGGTCGAAGTCACCACCGGCCAGGCCCTTGCGGATGCGGGAGAACGCCATCGCGTTGTAGCCGTCGAGGTGGATGCGGCCCTGCCGGAAGCCCTCCTTCTTGAGGTAGGGGTCGGAGAAGCGGCGCGGGTTGCTCACCGTGATCCCGCCGATGTCGTCGACCATGTCCTCGAAGAACGGGAAGCGGGTCACCAGGACGTAGTCGGGCTCGATCCCGACGAGGTTGCGCATCGCCCCGGCCATGCCTCGCGGTCCGGCGAAGTAGAGCGCGGAGTTGATCTTCTCCCGGCCGTGGCCGGGGATCTCGACCCACGAGTCACGCGGCACGCCGATGGCGGTCGCGGAGCCGGTGCGGGTGTTGATCCCGACCAGCTGCAGCGCGTCGCCGCGTGAACGGGTCATCAGCTCGCCGGGCCGGGCGTCGGAGCCGACGGCGAGGATCCACACGACGTCGCCGCCGCCGGTCGCGACGCCCTCGGCGTGCCTGATCCGCACCAGGCTGACGTCGGTCGGCTGCACCGACGACTGGGGCACGACGAGCGCGGTGGCGGCGAGCACGCCGGCCAGCGCGAGCGCCCGGGTGGCCCGTCGGGCCAACGACCGCAGGTCCATCACTTCGATCCCTTCGCGACGTCGTAGCCGAAGATGCGCCAGGCGCCACGCTCCCGGGTCAGGAACAGCCGTCCCCGCACGGTGGTGGTCGCCGCCTTCGTCCCGGTCGAGTCGAAGCGCAGCACGAAGTGCGCGGTCACCGAACGGGCCTGCCGGCCGGTGGCGAGGACGTCGAGCCGGACCTCCTTGTGCCTCGGCGTCACCGAGTCGACGTACGGGCCACGGGTCTGGTTGGTCAGCAGCGCCTTGTCGGCGCGGGCGCGGCTCTCCGCGGCGGCGGTGAAGCCGGGGAAGGCCGAGGGGAAGCTGCTGCGCGGGTAGGTGCCGCCGAGGTAGGCCGCGTCCCACCAGCGGTCCACGACCCGCCCCACCTGCAGGCGCACGGCCTTGCGCTTCGGCACGGCCAGACGGCCGTAGACCCGGTGGATGCGGGTGTGCGTCGGCGCCGGGTGCGAGGCGAGGCTCGCGCGGGCGTCGCTGCGGCTGAGCCGCTCGGGCGCGGCGGACGGGTCCGAGGCGGACTGGCACGCCGCGAGGGGCACGGGCACGAGCAGGGCGAGCACGAGTCCGGCGCAGCGGCGGGCCCACGGGCTGCGTCCCGACAGGGGGCTTGGCATGACTTCTCCAGCGGTGGAACGGGTGTGGGCCACACCATGCCCCAAAGGACGAGCCCGGCCCTGCATTTGCGAGCGTGTACGACTAGCCTTGTGGCCGACTTGGTCAAACCCTCGCGCGATGAGATCTGGAAGAGGCGAAGCAAGCGTGTCGCAGTCCCCGAACGGGCAGTCCGGCAACCATTCCTCGGTTGCACCATCATCCGACCTGGGAGCCAACGAGTGGCTCGTGGAGGAGATGAAGGAGCAGTACGACAAGGATCCCGGGAGCGTGGGGCCGGAGTGGGCGGCGTACTTCTCCAACGGCGCTGCCGCCTCGTCCTCGTCGCCTGCCAGGACTGCCGCTCCTGCGAAGGCCGCGGCGCCCGCCGCGCAGCAGGCAGCCGCCCCCGCGAAGCCGGCCGCCGAGGCGCCCGAGAAGCCCGCGGCCAAGGTTGCTGACAAGAAGGCTGCTGAGAAGCCTGGCGACAAGCCCGCCTCCGAGGCGCCGAAGTCGTCGGCGAAGTCGACCCCCCGCCCGGCGGCCGCGGCCGAGGAGCCTGCCAAGGGCACCAGCACCCCCGTCGCCAAGGACCCGAGCCCGGCAGCGCCGACGCAGTCCAGCGACGCCCCGACCTACACCGTGCTGCGCGGCGCCCCGGCCCGCACCGCGGCCAACATGGACGCCTCGCTGTCGGTGCCGACCGCCACCTCGGTGCGCTCGGTGCCGGTGAAGCTGCTGTGGGACAACCGCACCGTCATCAACAACCACCTCGCCCGCGCCCGCGGCGGCAAGGTCTCCTTCACGCACCTCATCGGCTACGCGCTGGTCAAGGCGCTGCGCTCGATGCCGGAGATGAACGTCGGCTTCGAGGTCGTCGACGGCAAGCCCAACCTGATCACGCCGGCCCACATCAACCTCGGTCTCGCGATCGACATGAAGAAGCCCGACGGCACCCGCCAGCTGCTCGTCCCGAGCATCAAGGGCGCGGAGGCGATGGACTTCGCCGCGTTCTGGACCGCCTACGAGGACGTCGTGCGCAAGGCGCGCGACAACAAGCTCACCGTGGCGGACTTCCAGGGCACCACGATCTCGCTGACCAACCCCGGCGGCATCGGCACCGTGCACTCCGTGCCGCGCCTGATGGCCGGTCAGGGCGCGATCATCGGCGTCGGCGCCATGGAGTACCCGCCGGAGTGGCAGGGCGCCTCCGACGACGCCATCAACCGCAACGCGATCAGCAAGTCGATGACGCTGACCTCGACCTACGACCACCGCGTCATCCAGGGCGCGCAGTCGGGCGAGTTCCTCAAGCGCGTGCACAGCCTGCTGCTCGGCGAGAACGACTTCTACGACGAGATCTTCCGCTCGCTGCGCATCCCCTACGAGCCGATCCGCTGGGCGCGCGACGTGGTCGCCAGCCACGACGACGACATCGTCAAGCAGGCCCGCATCCTCGAGCTGATCCACGCCTACCGGGTCCGCGGCCACCTCATGGCCGACACCGACCCGCTGGAGTACCGCCAGCGCAGCCACCCCGACCTCGAGGTCGAGTCGCACGGGCTGACCCTGTGGGACCTCGACCGCGAGTTCGCCACCGGCTCGTTCGGCGGCGAGGGCCGGCGCTTCATGAAGCTGCGCAACATCCTCGGCATCCTGCGCGACTCCTACTGCCGCACCACGGGCATCGAGTACATGCACATCATGGATCCCGAGCAGCGCAAGTGGATCCAGGAGCGCGTCGAGCAGCCCCACGTGAAGCCGCCCCGCGAGGAGCAGCTCCGGATCCTGCTCAAGCTCAACCAGGCCGAGGCCTTCGAGACGTTCCTGCAGACCAAGTTCGTCGGGCAGAAGCGCTTCAGCCTCGAGGGTGGCGAGACCACCATCCCGCTCGTCGACGAGATCTGCGAGGCCGCCGCGGAGGCGGGCCTCGACGAGGTCACCATCGGCATGGCCCACCGCGGTCGGCTCAACATGCTCGCCAACATCGTGGGCAAGAAGTACAGCCAGATCTTCCGCGAGTTCGAGGGCAACATCGACCCGCGCACCGTGCAGGGCTCGGGCGACGTGAAGTACCACCTCGGCGCCGAGGGCGAGTTCGTGGCCGGCTCTGGCGACAAGATCAAGGTCTCGGTCGCGGCCAACCCCTCCCACCTCGAGGCGGTCAACCCGGTGCTCGAGGGCATCGCGCGCGCCAAGCAGGACATCCTCAACAAGGGTGCCGAATACCCCGTGCTGCCGCTGCTCGTCCACGGCGACGCGGCCTTCGCCGGCCAGGGCGTGGTGGCCGAGACGCTCAACCTCTCGCAGCTGCGCGGCTACCGCACCGGCGGCACCGTGCACGTGGTGATCAACAACCAGGTCGGGTTCACCACCTCGCCCGGCTCGTCGCGCTCCTCCCTGTACGCCACCGACGTGGCGCGGATGGTGCAGGCGCCGATCTTCCACGTCAACGGCGACGACCCCGAGGCCTGCATCCGCGTGGCCCGGCTCGCGTTCGACTACCGCCAGGCGTTCAACAAGGACGTCGTCATCGACCTCGTCTGCTACCGCCGCCGCGGCCACAACGAGGGCGACGACCCGTCGTACACCCAGCCGCTGATGTATGACCTGATCGAGCAGAAGCGCTCGGTGCGCAAGCTCTACACCGAGTCCCTCATCGGTCGTGGCGACATCACGATCGAGGAGGCCGAGCAGGTCCTCAAGGACTACCAGCAGCAGCTCGAGCGGGTCTTCACCGAGGTGCGCGAGGCGAGCTCGGAGGCGCCGACGGAGTGGACCACGGTCCCCGACTACCCCGACAAGCCCGCGGGCGACTTCTCGACCGCGGTCACGCCGGAGGTCCTCAAGCGGATCGCCGACAGCTATGTCACGCCGCCCGACGACTTCACCGTGCACCCCAAGGTGATGCCGCAGCTGCAGCGTCGCTCGGCCGCCATCACCGACGGTCCGATCGACTGGGGCACCGGCGAGATCCTCGCCTTCGGCTCCCTGCTGATGGACGGCCGCCCGGTGCGCCTGGCCGGGCAGGACTCGCGCCGCGGCACCTTCGTGCAGCGCTTCGCCACGATCATCGACCGCACCAACGCCGACGAGTGGACGCCGCTGACCAACCTCACCGAGGACCAGGCCAAGTTCCACGTCTACGACTCGCTGCTCTCGGAGTACGCCGCCCTCGGGTTCGAGTACGGCTACTCCGTCGCGCGCCCCGAGGCACTGGTGCTCTGGGAGGCGCAGTTCGGCGACTTCGTCAACGGCGCGCAGACCATCATCGACGAGTTCATCTCCGCCGGTGAGACCAAGTGGCGCCAGCAGTCCGGTGTCGTGCTGCTGCTCCCCCACGGTTACGAGGGCCAGGGCCCCGACCACTCCTCGGCGCGCATCGAGCGGTTCCTGACGATGAGCGCGGAGGACGCGATGGTCGTCGCGCAGCCCTCGACGCCCGCGTCGTACTTCCACCTGCTGCGCCGCCACTCCCTCGGCGAGGAGCACCGCCCCCTCATCGTCTTCACCCCGAAGTCGATGCTCAAGCGCAAGGAGGCGGCGTCCAAGCCGGAGGACTTCGTCGGCGACACGACGTTCCGTCCCTTCATCGGCGACGACGCTGCCGACCGCGACCAGGTCGAGGTGCTGATCATGTGCTCGGGTCGCGTGACCTGGGACCTCATGGTCGAGCGCTCGAAGCGCGAGGACGGCGCGAAGTTCGCCATCGGCCGGGTCGAGCGGCTCTACCCGAACCCGGTCGAGGAGATCAAGGCCGAGATCGCGAAGTACCCGAACCTCAAGGCGATCCGCTGGGTGCAGGACGAGCCGCGCAACATGGGCCCGTGGCCGCACTACCAGCTCAACGTGTGGCCGCAGCTCGACCTCACCGTCGAGCCGATCACCCGCCCGTCCTCGGCCTCGCCGTCGGTGGGCACGGTGAAGCGGCACACCGAGGAGCAGAAGACGCTGCTCGACGCGGCCTTCGAGGCGGCGCGCAGCGCCGGCAACGACTACTGAGGCAGAGCCCGAGGAGGAGCCGGGGTGTACTTCACCGACCGGGGGATCGAGGAGCTCGAGCGGCGCCGGGGTGACGAGGAGGTCACCCTGGCCTGGCTCGCCGAGCAGCTCCAGGCGTTCGTCGACGCGCACCCCGACTTCGAGGTGCCCGTCGAGCGCCTGGCCACGTGGCTGGCCAGGCTCGACGACCCCGAGGACTAGGCGGCTCCGCCTCCTCGCGCGGGTCCCCGGATATCCGGGGGGTCTCCTGGTTGTCACCCCAGATGTGGGGTGACAACCAGGAGACTCGGGTGCGAAGTCAGGCAGCCAGCGGGCGTACGGCGTCGCGCTCGCCCGGCTGCGGCGACGTACGGTCCGGCAGGGCGAGGCGGCAGATCTTGCGCGCCACGCTGCCCAGCTGCCGTCGCAGCGGTCCGGTCGTGTAGGCGATGCCGTAGCGCTCGCAGATCTCGCGCACCTCGCCCGCGATCTGCGGGTAGCGCCGGGCCGGCAGATCCGGGAACAGGTGGTGCTCGATCTGGTGGCTGAGGTTGCCCGACAGCACGTGGAACAGCCGACCACCGGAGATGTTGGCCGAGCCCAGGACCTGGCGGTAGTACCAGTGCCCGCGGGTCTCCTTCCCGTCCGATCCGTCGGCGCACTCGGCCTCGCTGAACGTCTCGGCGCCTGCCGGGAAGTGCCCGCAGAAGATGATGTTGAACGCCCAGACGTTGCGCACCAGGTTGGCCGTCGCGTTGCCGGCGAGGGTGAGCGGGAACAGCGGGCCGGTCAGCGCGGGGAACAGGACGTAGTCCTTGAGCGCCTGGCGGCGCACCTTGCGCATGATGCCGGCGTGCAGCGCCTTGTTGTCCTCCATCTTCCGCGTGCCCCGCACGATGTTCTCGACCTCGAGGTCGTGCATGGCCACGCCCCACTCGAAGAAGACCATCAGCAGGAAGGCGTAGACGGGGTTGCCGAGGTAGTAGGGGTGCCACTCCTGGTCCTCATCCATGCGCAGGATGCCGTAGCCGATGTCGCGGTCCTTGCCGAGGATGTTCGTGAACGTGTGGTGGATGTAGTTGTGGGAGTACTTCCACTGCTCGCTCGGGCACACGTTGTCCCACTCGTAGACGCGCGAGCTCAGGTGCGGGTCGCCCATCCAGTCGTACTGGCCGTGCATCACGTTGTGGCCGATCTCCATGTTCTCGAGGATCTTCGACAGCGAGAGCGCGGCCACGGCGAGCGGCCAGGCGGGCGGGAGGTAGAACAGGGCGCGGCCGAGCACCTCGAGCTGCTGCTGGCGCTTGACGACGGTGCGGATGTAGTCGGCGTCCGCGTCGCCGAGGTCGGCCAGCACGCGCTGGCGGAGCGCATCCATCTCGGCGCCGAAGGCCTCGAGCTGGTCGGGGGTGAGCTTCTGGTCCTGGGTGGTCGTCGGAGTGGTCATCGGAGTGGTCCTTCCATCACAGGTCGACGACGCAGTCGCCGACGGGGGCAGAGACACAGATCTGGATGTCCTCGTCGGGCAACGAGGACTCCGCGCCGGAGAGCACGTTGCGCACGGTGCCCTCGGACTTGCGGGTGGTGCAGGAGAAGCAGATGCCCATCCGGCAGCCGAAGACGGGGCTGAGGCCCGCCTCCTCGGCCTGCTCGAGGATCGAGGCACCGGTGTTGGCGACCTGCCGATCGGTCGCGGCGAAGGTGAGGTCACCCTCGGCCGCGCCGCTGGAGGTGGTCGGGGGCTTGAACAGCTCGAGCCGCAACCGCGGGCTGTCGGCGTACGCCGCCCGCACCAGCTCGATCATGCCGGCCGGGCCACAGGCCCAGGTGTCGGTGTCTCGGAAGCCGGGGACGAGGCGGCGGAGCTCGAGCTCGTTGAAGACGGCGTCCCCGTGGCGCAGGTGCACGGCGACGTCGTTGTCCGCCGCCGCGATGTCGGCCAGCTCCTCGGCGAAGATCTGGTCCTCGGCGGAGCGGGCGTGGTGGAGGAACGTCACGGGACGTCCGGCCCGGCCCTCGTAGCCGTCGCGGAGCAGCGTCCGCACCATCGACATGGCGGGCGTGATGCCAGAGCCGCCGGTGATGAAGAGCAACGGGTCGATGCCCGGGGTGGCGGGGCTGACCGGCAAGGTGAAGTCGCCCTGGGCCTGGGAGAGGTGGAGCAGCTGCCCCGGCTCGGCGTCGACGAGGTACTTGCTGACCTGGCCCTCGGCGTGCGCGCGGACGGTGAGGGTGAACTCCTCCCCCGCGCCCGAGGCCGCGGACGAGATCGAGAAGCAGCGGGTCATCCGGCGCGCCGAGCCCGGGAGGTCGAGCCCGACCTGGACGTACTGCCCGGCGAGGTGGCCCCGCCAGGTCGCCGTGGGCTGCACGGTGAGGGTGGCGACCGGCGCGCCGGGCGTGTCGGTCTCGCGGTGCACCGCGACCACGCGGCCGCGCACCTCGTGCGCCGCCCACATGGGATTCACCCGCGACAGGTAGTGGTCGACACCGTGCGGCGAGGTCAGCGCCGCCACGGCACGGGAGCGGGCGAGCTGGGACACGAGGGTCATGCTTGCTCCATTCGGTGAACGTCTGTGCACTCAACTATCGCGGCCCGCGACCAGACGGTCAATCGCCACGGAGGTGATGCGGCCCACTTCGGTGAACATCTGTCCACTGTGTCTCGGTCCGTGGGTGCCCTACGATCACGCCATGGGCGCGACGGGAGTGGGCGAGGCCGTCGACGGCGAGACGCGCGCGGACCGCAAGGAGCGCACCCGCCGTGCGATCCTCGACGCCGCGCTGGCGCTGGCCGCCGACTCCAACCTGGCGGCGATCTCGCTGCGCCAGGTCGCCAAGCAGGTCGGCGTCGTCCCGACCGCGTTCTACCGCCACTTCGGCTCGCTCGAGCTGCTGGGCCTCGCCCTGGTCGACGAGAGCTTCCGGTCGCTGCGGCTGATGCTGCTCGACGTGTGGCGCCACGCCCCGGAGTACCGCGACTTCATCGACGGCTCGCTGCCGATCGTGGCCCAGCACGTGCGGGACAACCGGTCCCACTACGCCTTCATCGCCCGCGAGCGGACCGCCGGCCCGCCGCGCGTGCGCGAGGCGATCCGCCACGAGATCGAGCTCATCACCCGCGAGCTCGCCACCGACATCGCCCGCAGCGGTGCCGCCGAGCACTACTCCAGCACCGACATCGGCCTGCTCGCCGACCTCATCGTGTCGTTCGTCGTCACCATGGCCGAGCGGCTCGTCGAGGACCCCGACTCCGAGGCGCGCACCCTCGCCGAGGCCCGCACCCAGCTGCGGATGCTGCTCGTGGGCGCGCTCAGCTGGCGCTCGCGCGAGGCATGATGCGTGCCATGCCTCCCTCCCCGGGCCTCGCGGACGACCTCGGCTACTCGCACGCCTCAGCCAACCCCCTGCACCGCGTGGTGCGCTGGGGCGCCGGCACCCGAGCGGGCGGCTGGCTGTTCGCGCACTCGCTGCGACACCTCGACGACGCCGTCGCGAGGCTGACCCGCGGGCGCCACAGCGCGCCGAGCCTGCTGGCGGGCCTGGCCGTGCTCGACGTGACGACGACGGGACGCAGGTCCGGACGACCGCGCACCAGCCACCTCATCGCGACGCCGTACGCCGGCACCCTGGCGCTGCTCGGCACCAACTTCGGCCAGCCCTCGACGCCGGCGTGGGTCCTCAACCTGGAGGCCGACCCCGCAGCGCGCGTCGCCTACCGCGGTATCTCGCGCGAGGTCCGCGCTCGTGCCGCCACTCCAGCCGAGAGCGACGAGATCTTCGCGCTGGCGGCACGCTTCTACCCCGGATACCTCAGCTATCGCACCCGCGTGGGGTCGAGCCGGCGGATCCGGGCCTTCGTGCTCGAGCCGGCCGCCGACTGACGACCGGCTCAGGTGGTGCGGGGCACCACCGGACGCACGGTGACATCGGGAATCGTCGCGTCCGCCGGGAGGTCGATGACGTGGAGGATCGTGTCGACGACGGTCTCGGCGCTGATCCAGCGCGACGCGTCGTAGGTGCGGCCCTCCTGCTCGTGGACCTTCTCCTGCATCGGGGTCGCGGTGCGGCTCGGGTAGACCGTGCTCACCCGCACCCCGTGCTCCACCTCCTCGGCCCGCAGGGAGTCGGCGAGGGCGCGCAGGCCGAACTTCGAGGCGGCGTACGCCGACCACTCGGCGCCCGCGCTGAGCCCGGCCGAGGAGTTCACGAAGACGACGGTCCCGCGGGCCTCGCGCACGTGCGGCAGGAGCTCGCGCGTCAGCACCGCGGGTGCCGTCAGGTTGACCGCGAGCTGCTCCTCCCAGTCGACAAGCCGCAGCTGGGCGACCGGCGCGAGCTCGACGACGCCGGCCACGTGCACGACCGTGTCGACGGCACCGTCGACCTCGCGGCCGAGCCCGTTGAGCGTGCCCGGGTCGGCGAGGTCGGCGACCAGCAGCTGCGCCTGCGGGAAGACGCCGGCGAGCTCGGCGGCGCGCGCCTCGGTGCGCGCCAGCAGCACCAGCTCGTCGCCCCGGTCAACGAGGCGGTGGGCCAGCGCGAGCCCGATGCCCGAGCCCGCACCGGTGACGACGTGCTTCACCGGGTGAAGACGATCTTGCCGAAGACGTCGCCCTGCGCCATCGCGGCGAACCCGTCGGCCGCCTGCTCCATCGGCAGCGTGCGGTCGACCAGCGGCCGGGCACCGGTCGCGTCGAGGAAGCGGACCAGGCGGTCGAGCTCCTGACGCGTGCCCATCGTCGAGCCGATGACGGAGAGCTGCAGGAAGAAGATGCGGGTCAGCTGGGCGTCGTCGACGTTCGGTCCCGAGGTGGTGCCGCTGATGACGATGCGGCCGCCGGGGCGCAGGGACTTGACCGAGTGGTCCCAGGTGGCGCGCCCGACGGTCTCCATCACGGCGTCGACCTTGACCGGCAGGCGGGCGCCGGACTCGAAGACCTCGTGGGCGCCGAGCTCGAGGGCGCGGGTGCGCTTGGCCTCGTCACGGCTGGTGGCCAGCACGGTCAGCCCGGCAGCGCGGCCGAGGGTGATGAGCGCGGTGGCGACCCCTCCACCGGCTCCCTGCACCAGCACGGTCTCCCCCGGCTTGCAGTCGCCCTGCACGAAGAGCATGCGATAGGCGGTGAGCCACGCGGTGGGCAGGCAGGCGGCCTCCTCGAAGGACAGCGAGGCGGGCTTGGGCACGAGGTTGCGCCGCGGCACCACGACCTGGTCGGCGAAGGTGCCCTGGTGGCGCTCGGAGAGCAGCGAGCGGCCCGGGTCGTCGGCCTCGTCGCCGGTCCAGCGCGGGTCGCCGATGACGCCGTGCACGACGACCTCGTTGCCGTCCTCGTCGAGCCCCGCGGCGTCGCAGCCGAGGATCATGGGCAGCGCCTCCTGGCGCAGCCCGACCCCGCGCAGCGACCAGAGGTCGTGGTGGTTGAGGCTGGCGGCCTTGACGGTCACGGTCGCCCAGCCCTCGGGGGCCTCGGGAGCGGGTCGCTCCCCCACCACCAGGCCGCTCAGCGGGTCGTCGGAGGAGAAGGACTCGGCATAGACGGCGAACATGTCCCGACCCTAGCGAGTGGGCTTGCTTAACCGGTTGCAGGTCCGGAGCCCAGACGTTTGGGTTGCCGGGTGAGCATCGACGTACGCCCCTCGACCGACGCGGGGAAGTACCTCGCCACCGACCATCTCGTGTGGTTCGGGGAGGTGAGCGACAACGACGCCGAGGCCATGCGGCTCGGCCTCCCCGAGGACCAGCGCTTCGTGGCCGACCTGCCCGACGGTCCCGAGCACCTGCACGCCGGCATCTACGGCGTGCGGCCCATGGAGCTCGCGCTCCCCGGCGGGGCGCTCGTGCCGGTCGCCGGCCTGACGTGGGTCGGCGTGCACCCCGACAGTCGCCGCCAGGGCGTCCTGTCGGCGATGATGCGCGACCACCTGGCCCGCACGCGCGACGCCGGGACCGCCCTGTCCGCGCTGCACGCGAGCGAGCCGGGCATCTACGGCCGCTTCGGCTACGGGATGGCCGCGCTCCACCTCCAGGTCTCGCTCGGGCGCGGGACCACCTTCACCGCGCCCCACCTCGAGGAGGAGGCCCGCGCGCTCACCACCCAGCTCGTCGACATGGCCGCACCGGGCGTGACCGAGCGGATGCGCGCCTGCCAGCTCGCGTGCGCCTCCGAGCGCCCCGGGACGATCGTCGGCTCGCCCGGCTTCTTCTCCCTCATGGCCTTCGAGCCCGCCGAGGCGCTGCGCGACAAGGAGCCGCGGCGCGTGCTCTTCGCGCGGCGCGGCGGGGTCGACGTGGGCTACGTCGGCCTGCGCCGCGAGCACAAGTGGGAGCAGGCGCGCCCCTCGGGCACCGTCACGGCGGGGATGGTCACCGGATCGCCGGCTGCGCGGCTCGCGCTCGCCCGTCGGCTCGTCGACGTCGACCTCATGGGGTCCACCAAGCTCGAGAGCATCGCGGTCGACGACCCGCTGGTCGACTGGGTCGGTGGCCCCCGCGGCACGGGCGAGCTCCACACGTGGGACAGCACCTGGGTGCGCCTGGTCGACCTCGGGGCGGCCTGGTCGCAGCGCGGCTACGAGCACGACTGCGACGTGGTGGTGGAGGTCGAGGACCGCCACGCACCGTGGAACGCGGGTCGCTGGCGGCTCACCGCGTCGGCCGGCTCCGGGGCCGCAGTGCGGACCGACGACGCCGCGGACGTCGGCCTCGACGTCGCCGTGCTGGGCTCCGGCTTCCTCGGGCACTCGATAGGCGGACGCCTGCGCGCGGGACTCGTCCGGGAGTATCGTCGAGGGGCGTACGCCGAGCTCGCAGGGGCGATGCGCACGCTGGTCGAGCCGGAGCCGTCGATCGGGTTCTGAGGGTGAGGGGTCGCCATGAGGGTCCTCTTCTCGTCCACCTTCGGCTACGGCCACGTCCTCCCGATGCTGCCGCTGGCCAAGGCGTTCGGCACGAGCGGCCACAGCGTGCTCTGGGCGACGAGCGCGCAGGCGATCCCGCAGCTCGCGGCCGCCGGCATCGCCACCGCGCCCGCGGGCCTGACCGGCGAGGAGCTGCACCGTGGACTCGAGCTCCTGCATGCGCGGGCGGCGCAGGTCGCTCCCTCGCAGCGGGCGGCGTTCATGTTCCCTCGCCTGTTCGGAGCCCTCCTCACCCCGCCGATGGCGCACGACCTCCTGGCGCTGGCACGACGGTGGCATCCCGACCTGCTGATCCACGAGCACGGCGAGCTCGCCTCCCCGTTGGTCGGTGCCGTGCTCGGCAGACCGAGCGTCACGCACGCATTCGGGGGTGCCATACCGGCCGAGATCGTGCGCAGCGCCGCCGAGGCCGTCGAGCCCGTGTGGGCAGCCCACGGGCACGAGCCGCCGCCCTACCTCGGGTGCTTCACCAGCCTCTACCTCGACATCTGTCCGAGGTCGGTGCAGTCGGTGCCCATGGGACACGTTCCACGGACACAACCGTTGCGGCCCGCGTCGCCCCGGACGATGCAGCCGCCCCGCGACGACACTCCCTTGGTGTACCTGACTCTCGGCACGGTCCAGAACCAGTCGCCGGTCCTTCCGCTCGTGGCCTCCGCCCTCGCCACCATGCCGATCCGGTTGCTGGTGGCCGTCGGGCCGGACGGCGATGCCCACCAACTGTCCGGGCTGCCCGACAACGTCCGCATCGAGAAGTGGGTCGACCAGGCGGAGATCATCGACCAGTGCGCGTTGGTGGTCTCGCATGCCGGCTCCGGCACCTTCCTGGGCGCCCTCGCGGCCGGGAGGCCGCAGCTGTGCCTGCCGATGGCGGCTGACCAGTTCCGCAACGCCGCAGGCGGGAAGCGCGTCGGGGCCGTGCTCGTGCTGGAGCCCGACGACGTGTCTCCGGAGTCGGTCGTCCAGGCGGCCACGCGCTTGCTCACCGAGGAGTCGTTCCTCCTGCAGGCGCGGGCGGTGTCGACGGAGATCGCGGAGATGCCGTCGCCGAGCGAGGTGGTCGAGGTCCTCGCGGCCTTGCCTGGCTGATCAGCGGCGCGCGACCCCGTCGCGACGCGCGGCCTCCGCGACGGCCTCCCGCACCGCGCCGGGCACCCGCGGGTCGAAGGGCGACGGGATGACCAGGTCCTCGCTCAGGTCGTCGCCGACGAGCTCGGCGAGGGCGTGCGCGGCGGCGACCTTCATCCCCTCGGTGATGGCGGTGGCGTGCACGTCGAAGGCGCCACGGAAGATGCCGGGGAAGGCCAGGACGTTGTTGATCTGGTTGGGGAAGTCGGAGCGGCCGGTGGCCACCACGCGGGCGTACTTGTGCGCGAGGTCGGGGTGCACCTCCGGCGTCGGGTTGGCCAGGCCGAAGATGATCGCGTCGGGTGCCATCGAGGCGACGATCTCCTCGGGCACCTGACCGCCGGAGACGCCGATGTAGACGTCGGCCCCGGCCATCACGTCGGCCAGGCTGCCGCGGCGCCCGAAGACGTCGGCCGTGTCGCGGGCCAGCGCGGCCTTGACCTCGGTGAGGTCGTGGCGCTCGGAGTTGAGCACCCCCTGGCGGTCGAGCACCGCCACGTCGCGCACCCCAGCCTCGAGCAGGATGCGGGCCACGGCCACGCCGGCGGCACCGGCACCCTGCACCACGACGCGCGCGGTCGCGGCGTCGCGGCCGGTGAGCCGGAGCGCGTTGGTCAGCGCGGCGAGCGCGACCACCGCGGTGCCGTGCTGGTCGTCGTGGAAGACGGGGATGTCGAGGCGCTCCTTGAGCCGCGCCTCGATCTCGAAGCACCGCGGCGCGGAGATGTCCTCGAGGTTGATGCCGCCGAAGCTCGGGGCCAGGCGCACCACGGTCTCGATGATCTCCTCGACCTCGGTCGTGTCGAGGCAGATCGGCACGGCGTCGACGCCGCCGAACTGCTTGAACAGCACCGCCTTGCCCTCCATCACCGGCATCGCGGCGGCGGGGCCGATGTCACCGAGGCCCAGCACGGCGGTGCCGTCGGTGACCACGGCGACGGTGTTGGGCACCCACGTGTAGTGCTGGGTCATCGAGGGGTCGGCCGCGATCGCCTCGCACACGCGTGCCACGCCGGGGGTGTAGGCGAGGGCGAGCTCCTCGGGGCCGGTCAGCGCGGCCGTCGAGACGATCTCCATCTTGCCGCCGAGGTGCAGGTCGAACACCGGGTCGCCAGCGTGCGGATGCGTTGCCATGCCGGCGATACTGGCACAGCTCAGCGGGCCCGCAGGGCGCGTCCCACGCGTGGGGAAGGCCACACCCGCAGGCGTACGACGCCCAGCACCCGTTCGTCCGGCACCGGGCCCCGGTGGCGGGAGTCGACGCCCTCGCCGGGGTTGTCGCTCAGCAACCACCAGCCGTCGGCTCCCGTGGCCGTCGGGCGCCGCTCGACGGCGCGCTTGACGGCCAGCGTCCCGTCGGCGAAGCGCGCCACGACGAGCGCCCCGGGCCGCACCTCGGCACCGTGGCGGACGAGCAGCAGGTCGCCCTCGCGCAGCGTCGGGAGCATCGAACGACCGCGCACCACGGCGGTCCCGAAGGGCGGTCCGGAGCGGGCACCCCTCCGGGCGAGACCCCGCTGCCGACCCCTCTGCACGCGGAGTAGTGTCGCAGGAAGTAGCAGACTCCCGACCGAGAGGATCCAGATGCTTCGCCACCTGCTTGCCCCCACCGTCGAGGTCTCCGCCCACTGCGACCTGCCCTGCGGCGTCTACGACCCCGCCCAGGCACGCATCGAGGCCGAGTCCATCAAGGCGATCATCGCCAAGGTCGCCGACAACGACGACCCCGACTTCCGCACCCGCGCGATCCTCATCAAGGAGCAGCGCTCGGAGCTCGTCAAGCACCACCTGTGGGTGCTGTGGACCGACTACTTCAAGCCCCCGCACTTCGAGAAGTACCCCCAGCTGCACACGCTGGTCAACGAGGCCACCAAGCTGGCCGGCGCCTCGGGCACCAAGGGCGAGCTCGACGCGGCCAAGGCCGACGAGCTGCTCGCCAAGATCGACGAGATCGCCGAGATCTTCTGGGAGACGAAGAAGGCCTGAGCAGAGGCCGCGGAGCGGACGCTGCTCAGGCCTTCTTCCGAGCAGCTTGTTGCTCCGCACTCCTCAGAGGCCGCGGGGCGGGGCCTGCACAGGCCTTCTTCTGAGCGGCTTGCCGCTCCGCTAGGTTTCCTGCCGACGGCCGGGCCCGGACCACGTGTCCGCGCCCGGCCGTCGTGCATCCCTCGGCGACCGGAGGCCCCCTTGATCGAGGAAGTCCGCCTGCGTGACGGCACCGACGCCTTCGTGCTGCCCCTGCAGCGCACGGACCGCGCCACGCTGGCCGCCGAGTTCGAGACGTTGTCGCCGGAGTCGCGACGGCGCCGGTTCCTCGCGCCCGTGATGCACCTCAGCGACGACATGCTGCAGCACCTCGTCGACGACGTGGACGGCGTCGACCACGTGGCGCTCGTGCTGTGCGTGGAGACCTCCCCCGGGACCTACGACCCCGTCGCGCTGGCCCGCATGGTGCGCTACGACGACGCCCCGGACGCCGCCGACCTCGCCGTCACCGTCAAGGACGAGTGGCAGGGCCGCGGCGTCGCCACGGTGCTGCTCGAGGTGCTGGTGCGCTCGCGACCCGAGGGTGTGCGACGCATCGTCACCGACGTGCTCAAGTCCAACCCGGCCTCGCTGGGGATGCTGCACCGGCTCGGCCCGACCACTGTCGAGGACCTCGGCCAGGGCGTGTGCGGCGTCGTGGTCGAGCTGGAGCCGCTCGCGGACGGCCACGCGGACGGCGTACGTCGTCCCGGCTCGGTGCCGGTGCGCACCGTCGGCACCCCGACCCTGCTGCGCGACCCCGCCCACCGCCACGCGTTGCGCACCCGTGACCAGGTCTGCCCGTGGTTCGGCTGACACCCGGCTAGGGTGTGGCGAGCACATCCGCCTCGACGACGGGACATTGACCCAGATGGCAGATCACACCGGGGGCCCTCGCGCCGACGTCGAGCTCCGACTGCCCGCCGTGGGCGCCTACGCCTCGGTCGTGCGCACCACCGCCGCAGGTCTCGCTGCACGCCTGGACTTCACCATCGACGACATCGAGGACCTGCGCATCGCCATCGGCGAGGCGACCGCGCTGGTGATCCCGGCCGCCGACCCCGGCACCGACCTGGTCGCGTGCTTCTTCTTCGGCCGGGCCGCCACGCCCGCCTCCACGCCGGCCTCCATGACCGTCACCCTCGAGACCGAGGCGTCGGACGAGCCCCCGCTCGACACCGAGAGCTTCGCCTGGCAGGTGCTCGACACGATGGCGCAGGACGCCGCGGCCGGCCCCGAGGACGGTCGCTTCCGCGTCCGCTTCACGGTCACCTCGACGGTCGCGGCAGGAATGACGGGTGCCGAGCTCTGACATGAGCGCAGACACGGGGGACACGGGGGATCACACGGCGGTGGGGACCGTCGAGCACCGCGAGCACGACGACGACGTGCCGTCCGGGCTCGACCACGTGCGCGCACGCAGCGCCGAGCTCTTCGCGCTCATGCGCGATGCCGACGGCAGCACCGCGCAGCGGGCGGGCGCGCGCGACGACCTGGTGCACCTGCACCTCTCACTGGTCGAGCACTGCGCGCGGCGCTTCCGCAACCGCGGTGAGCCGTTCGAGGACCTGGTGCAGGTGGGCACCATCGGCCTGATCAAGGCGGTGGACCGCTTCGAGACCGACCGCGGCGTCGAGTTCTCGACCTACGCCACGCCGACGGTCATCGGTGAGATCAAGCGCCACTTCCGCGACAAGGGGTGGGCGATCCGCGTGCCGCGGCGCCTGCAGGAGCTGCGGATGCAGATCGGCGGGGCGACCGGCGAGCTCACCCAGAAGCTCGGCCGCTCCCCCACCCCCCGCGAGCTCGCCGAGGTCATCGGCTGCTCGGTGGAGGAGATCATGGAGGGCATCGAGTCCTCCCACGCCTACGCCACCTTGTCGCTCGACGCCTCCGACGACAGCGAGGACGGTCCGCCGGCGATGCTCGCCAGCCTCGGTGTGGAGGACTCCAACATCGCGCACGTCGAGATCCGTGAGTCGATCAAGCCCCTGCTCGAGGGGCTCGGGGAGCGCGAGAAGCGGATCCTGCTGCTGCGCTTCTTCAAGAACATGACGCAGTCACAGATCGCCGAGGAGATCGGCGTCTCGCAGATGCACGTCTCGCGGCTGCTGACCCGCACGCTGGCCCAGCTGCGCACCTCGCTCGAGGCCGACTGACTCGAGGCCGGTCCGCACCGGCGGGGCCGGGCGTCACCCGCCGAGGCGGGCGTCCTCCTCGAGCACGTGCGTGCTCGCGGGGTGCAGCAGCCCCGCGATGGTCACCAGGGCGACGACGGCGAGCCCGGCCGAGAGCGGCCGGGTCGCGCCGTCCCACAGGTTCCACGCGAGCCCCAGCACGATCAGCTGCGCCATCACCACGGGCCCGCGCGCCCATCGCTGCACCCTCCACAGCGACCAGGCGCACCAGCCCAGCCCGGCGGCGGCGGCGAGGAAGAACCCGGCGGTGGTCACGCCCATGGTGAGGCGGACGGTGCGCAGGTTGGCCAGCTCGAGGACACCGAGCGCGGCCAGCACGAACGCCTCGAGAGCGGCGAGCGACGCGGCCACCACGAGGGGCGCAGGCACGCTATGGTCTGCACCAGGGGGATTGTCAGGACGCGTAACAGGCACGACGACAGCGTAGTTGTGACGGACACGACCACCGTTTGGGGTTGTGTGAACGTTCAAATGTTGCGAGTCTTGTCGCTGCGCTTTCGAGCGCCCGGGCCCAGCTGAATGTCCGAAAACAGCAACTGCCTGTGACTCAGAAAGAGGGATTCCCCCACTCATGGATTGGCGCAGCCGCTCCGCATGTCTCGACGAGGACCCTGAGCTGTTCTTCCCGATCGGCAACACCGGACCCGCGATCCTCCAGATCGAGGAGGCCAAGCAGGTGTGCCGGCGCTGTGAGGTGCGCGAGCAGTGCCTGGCCTGGGCCCTCGAGGCCGGCCAGGACCACGGGGTCTGGGGCGGCCTGAGCGAGGACGAGCGACGCGCGCTGAAGCGCCGCAACGCTCGCGCCCGCATCCGCACCGCCTGAGGTCGCGCCCGCGCCAGGACTGCTCGACGGCGCCGCTCAGTCGATCGGGAGGTCGACCTGCACGCGCGTGCCGCGGGTGCCCGGCCCCATCTCCAGCACACCGCCGAGCTCGGACTCGACCAGCGTGCGCACGATCGAGAGGCCGAGCTGCGTCGAGGTGTCGAGGTCGAACCCCTCGGGCAGACCGCGACCGTCGTCCTCGACGACCACGTGCAGGCGGCCCACGATCCTGCGCGCGGTGACCACGACTCGGCCCTCGCTCTGCGACGACCCCCCGGCGTAGCCGTGCTCGACGGCGTTCTGCAGCACCTCGGTGAGCACCATCGCGAGCGGGGTCGCCGCCTCGGAGGGCAGCTTGCCGAAGGAGCCCTCGCGCACGACCCGGACCGGCACCTCCACGCCGCTGACGTCGACCACCATCGAGCCCAGCCGGTCGGCGATCTCGTCGAAGTCGACGGTCTCCTCGACCGCGTGGCTCAGGGTCTCGTGGACGATCGCGATCGACCCGACCCGGCGCACCGCCTCCTCGAGCGCGGCCTTGGCGTCCTCGGCGTCCGTACGCCGCGCCTGCAGGCGCAGCAGCGCGGCGACGGTCTGCAGGTTGTTCTTCACCCGGTGGTGGATCTCGCGGATCGTGACGTCCTTGGTGACCAGCTCGCGGTCACGGCTGCGCAGCTCGGTGACGTCGCGCATGAGCAGCAGCGCCCCGCTGCGCTCCCCCTGCGGCCGCAGGGGGATGCTGCGCACGATCAGGGTGACGTCGTCGGTGCCCACCTCGGTCGCCCGCCCGTCCCGGCCACCGAGGACGGCGCTGAGGGTCTCCTCGTCGAGCCGCTTGCGGGCGGGCACGAGGTCACGCGTGAGGTCGGCGAGCACCAGCCCGGTGAGGTCTCCCTGGAGACCGAGACGGCGGTAGGCCGAGAGCCCGTTGGGGCTGGCGTAGACGACGCGGCCGGCCGCGTCGAGCCGCACGAAGCCGTCCCCGACGCGGGGTGAGTCGGCGTGGTCGCTGCGCTGGCCCGGGAGCGGGAACCAGCCGGCGGCGATCATCTGGGTGAGGTCGGCCGCGGTCTGGAGATAGCTGAGCTCGAGGCGGCTCGGGGTGCGTACGCCGAGCAGGTTGGTGTTGCGCGCGATCGTGGCGATCACGCGACCGTCGCGGCGCACGGGGATGACCTCGACGCGCACCGGCACGTCGTCGCGCCACTCCGGGTCGCCCTCGCGGACCAGGCGCCCGGACCCGAAGGCCTCGTCGAGCATGCGCCGACGCCCGGTGGGGATGAAGGTGCCGAGCACGTCGTCCACCAGGGCCGTCGGACCTGTCGTGGGGCGCATCTGCCCCCCGGCCCAGTAGCCCCTGCCCTCGCGGTCGGGCAGCCAGAGCACGAGGTCGGCGAAGGACAGGTCGGCCAGGATCTGCCAGTCGGCCATGAGCAGCTGGAGCCACGCCACGTCGTCCTCGACGAGGTCGGTGTGGGCTCGCACGAGCTCGTGGAGGGATGGCACCGGCCCAGCCTAGGGCGTGCCGTGGACCGGGCTAGGAAGGTGTCGGGGGCGGCTGGCAGGATGGGGCGCATGTCGATCGGGTACTGGAGCCAGGTGCAGGCGACCGGGTTCGAGGTCCCCTCGGACCGGCCCCTCGACGAGCTGACGACCGAGCTCACCACGATGCTCGGCTCCACCGAGCCCGAGGTGCGCGACGGCACCGCCTTCCCCGCCTTCGCCACCTGGATCGAGCGCGGGATCTACGACGACCTCCTCGCGGGTCTCGGCGACGGCATGGTCGCGGGCCTGTCCGTGGGCCTCGGCGAGACCGGCACCGACACCGTGTTCCGGCGCAGCTTCAGCGTGCTGATCCTCGCGGTCTGCCTCGAGCGCGACAACGAGCAGCACCTGCTGCCGAGCCAGAAGGTCATGGAGTGGGGTGACCGGCTCGCGACCTGGTTCCTCACCGAGCGCGACACCCGCGGCTTCGTGCCCGACAAGGGCTGGGCGCACGCGGTGGCCCACGGCGCGGACGCCATCGGCGCGCTCGGCGAGTCGCCGCACCTCGCCGGGCCCGAGCACGCCCTGCTCCTCGACATCCTCGCCGAGCGCCTGCTGCAGCCCGCCGAGGAGCCCCTGCTCGCCGGCGAGCCCGACCGCATCGCCGCCGCGGTCATGAACATCCTGCGCCGCAACACCCTCGGCACCGACGTCCTCGAGCCGTGGATCCACCGGATCGGTGCCGCCGGCAACCCCTTCGTCGGACCGGTCGACCATGACCCCTATCCCCCGACGGCCGCACCGCAGGCGTTCCTGCGTGCGCTGTTCGTGCAGCTCTCGCTCGCCCCGGAGCCGCCGCAGGTCCGATCCGACCTGCTGCTGGTGCTCATCGAGGCGCTCCGGATGACGAACGCTCCCTACCTGCGGGTAGCGGGCGGCTAACCTGCGGGGCATGAGCGAGATTTCGGGCCACAGCGGCGAGCTGGCCGTCCACGTCGCCCGCGCCCACGGCGTGGAGACGATGTTCACCCTGTCCGGCGCCCACGTCTTCCCGATGTACGACGGCGCGGTGAAGACGCAGCAGGAGGGCCAGGGCCCGCCGGTGCGGCTGCTCGACGTACGCCACGAGCAGACCGCCGCGTTCGCCGCGGAGGCGACCGGCAAGCTCACCCGTGTGCCCGGGCTGGCCGTGCTCACCGCCGGGCCCGGCGTCACCAACGGCATCAGCGCGATCGCGCAGGCGCAGTTCGCGGGCTCCCCCATGGTCGTCGTCGGGGGCCGCGCCCCGCAGAACCGCTGGGGCACCGGCTCGCTCCAGGAGCTCGACCAGCCGCCGATCATCGCCCCGATCGCCAAGGCCGCCCGCACGCTGATGACGGCGGGCGAGGTGGCCGCCGGCATGGACGAGGCCTTCACCCTCGCGCGCTCCAGCCACCGCGGCCCCGTGTTCGTCGACGTGCCGATGGACGAGTTCTTCGCCCCCGCCACCGGCACGGTGCCCGCGGGCGAGGGCACGCGCGTCGAGCCCGACCCCGACGCCATCGCGGCCGTCGCCCGGCTGCTCGCGGCGGCGCGGCGCCCCGTGCTCGTCCTGGGCACCGACGTGTGGGCCGACCACGCCGAGGAGGCGGCCCTGCGCCTGGTCGAGGACCTCGGCATCCCCACCCTGACCAACGGCATGGGCCGCGGCGTGGTGCCCGGCGGCCACCGCTCGCTGGTGACGAAGGCCCGCGGCGCGGCGCTGGCGGGCGCCGACCTCGTGGTCGTCGTCGGCACCCCGCTGGACTTCCGACTGGGCTACGGCGCCTTCGGCGGGCCGGACAAGAACCCCGACGGCGCCTTCGCCAAGGTCGTCCACATCGCCGACTCCCCCGGCCAGGTCTCCGGCCACGCAGACCTCGCGGCGTCGGTCTCCGGCGACCTGACCACGGTCCTCGACGGGCTGCAGGCCGCGATCGAGCGCGGCGACAAGCCCGACTGGACCGACTGGGCCGACCAGCTCGCCGACCAGGTCAAGGTCGCCGCCGCCCGTGACGCCGACCTGCTGGGCGCCGAGGCCGACCCGATCCACCCCGCGCGCATCTACGGCGAGCTGGTGCCGCGCCTCGAGGACGACTCGGTCGTCATCGGCGACGGCGGCGACTTCGTCTCCTTCGCCGGCAAGTACGTCGAGCCCAGGCGCCCCGGTGGCTGGCTCGACCCCGGCCCCTACGGCTGCCTCGGCGCCGGCCTCGGTGCCGCGATCGCGGCCCGCATCGCGCGCCCGGACGCGCAGGTGACGCTGCTCCTCGGCGACGGCGCCGCCGGCTTCTCGCTGATGGACGTCGACACCCTCGTGCGCCACGACCTCCCCGTCGTGATGGTGATGGGCAACAACTCCGCCTGGGGCTTGGAGAAGGGCCCGATGCAGATGCTCTACGGCTACGACGTGGTGGCCGACCTCGCGCCGCGCACGGCGTACGACGAGGTGGTCCGGGCGCTCGGCGGGGCCGGGGAGACGGTGAGCGACCCGAAGCAGATCGGTCCGGCGCTCGACCGTGCCTACGCCTCCGGCGTCCCCTACCTGGTCAACGTGATCACCGACGTCGAGGCGGCCTACCCCCGCAACACGTTCGGCATCTGACACTCGATGGCGGGACTGGAGCTGCGCCGCATCCGGGCGGACGAGCACGAGGCGGCGGGCGACGTGTGCGTCGCGGCCTACGAGCCCTTCCTCACCGGGGCCGAGGACGACTACCGAGCCCGGCTGCACGACGTCGCGACCCGCGACGCCCAGGCCGAGGTCTGGGTCGCGGTCGGTGACGACCGGGTGGCCGGGGTCGTGACCTACTGCCCGCCCGGCTCGCGGTGGCGCGAGATCGCCCGCGCCGACGAGGGCGAGTTCCGGATGCTGGCGGTCGACCCCGCCGCGCAGGGCGCCGGGGCCGGCACCGCGCTGGCGCGGCTGTGCGAGGACCGCGCTCGCGAGGACGGGGCCGTCGGGATGGCACTGTCGTCGCTGGCGACGATGGCGACCGCGCACCGGGTCTACACCCGTCTCGGCTACGACCGCGACCCCGGGCGCGACTGGTCGCCGCTGCCCGGGGTCGAGCTGCTCGCCTTCAGCAAGGTGTTCTGAGCACGCGGGAGGACCAGCAGGTCGTCAGCACCGGCGGGCCGTGGTGGGGTCGTCGACGTCGTCGAAGCACACCGTGACGCCCGGGAGCGCGAACACGCGGTCGCCCGAGGTCATCTGCCACGACCACAGCTGCCAGGAGCCGTCGTCCACGGCGGTGACGGACACGACCGAGCCGCCCTCGGTCAGCCACGTGCGGTTGTCGTCGGTGTTCTCCAGCGGCACCTCCCCCACGGGGTCGAGCGCCACGATCCTCTCGCCGCGCTGCACGAGGAGCTGCACGAGCGTGGGATCGGAGGCGGAGGTCACGACGAGGGACTCGCCGTCGGAGAAGATGCTCTCGGGCTGCACCGTCGCCACGCGCGGGTCCGCGCCGTCGAGCTCGTGCCGCAGGGTGACGCCGTCCTGGCCCTCGCCCACCAGCACCGGCGGGTCGCCGGCCTCGACGCGGATCGAGAACGGGAAGCCGGTGGTGATGTCGGCGCTCTCCCCGACCCCCACCGTCTCCGTCGCCGGGGTCAGGTCCGGGACCTGGGCCCCTGAGTCGGCGTCGCATTCCTGCACGTCGAAGACCAGCTCCTTGCAGCCGGCAGCCTCCCGACGCAGCACGCCGTCGTCGCCGAGGCGCCACTCCCAGGTCTCCAGCACGATCCCGGGGAGCTGCGCGGTGGTCATGCCGGTGCGGGCGAAGGAGTCCTCCGAGCGTCCGGAGAAGAGCCTGCCGTCCTCGATCCAGTACTGGAGGACGCGCACCCGGTCGTAGAGCCCGGTCTGGCTGCCGGGGACCTGCACGTCGCCGCGCTGCAGCAGCGACGGGTCCTCGGGCACGACCTGCACCAGGAGGCCCTCGCGGAGGTCGAACACGAGCGGCGCTCCGCCGGAGGTGTCGAGGTCGGGGTCGAAGACGACCAGCTCCTGGTCACCGTCGCCGTCGGCGTCGACGACCCCCTCCGCTCCCGCGCCGACGGTCGACGCCACGTCGGCGACGCCGTAGGCCTCCTCACCGGTGCTGCTGAGCGTGGTCTGCAGCCGGATCCGGCCGTCGAAGTCCTTGGTCTCCTCGCCCAGGAACTCGACCTTCTCCTTGGCCCCGTCGCCGTCGAGGTCGACCCGGGCCGGCGTCGACTCGGGGCTGGCCTTCCAGTCGCGGCCCACGTCGGCGGGCAGCTCGAGCTCGATCTTCGGGTCGTCCGGCCTCGGGGCGACGTCGTCGGAGCGCTGGCGGCCACCGACTCCCTGGAGGACGACCCCCAGGACGAGCAGCACGGCCGCGGCGGTGGCGAGCAGCACCCACGGCGACTGCCAGCGGGGCCGCAGCGTGGCGACGGTGGCCAGTGGGGCCAGGTCCTCGGGCTGCACCAGCTCGGCGCGTGCGGCGAGGGCGGCGACCAGACGGTCCTCGAGGGCCGAGGTGTCGTGTGTCGTGCTCATCGCTGCTCCTTCCCCGAGCTCGTGGGTGATGCCGGGCCGCTGTCCCGGCTCGTCTGCATGGCCTTCTCCAGTGCCACGAGCGCGCGGCTCGCGGTCGACTTGACGGTGCCCTGGCTGATGTCGAGCGTCCGGGCGATCTCGGCCTCGGACAGGTTGCTCCAGTAGCGCAGCACCAGCACCTCGCGCTGGCGGGGCGCCAGCTGCTGCAACGCCGCGATGACCTCCCGGTGCTCCTCCGCCAGCACCGCGCTGTCCTCGGGCGTGGGCGGCGAGAGGTCGTGCGGGGGTGAGTACGCCCGCGCCGTACGACGCCGGCGCAGCGCCGAGCGCGCGGTGTTGACCACCGAGACCCGCAGGTAGGCCAGCGCCTTGGACGGGTCCTTCACGGCGTCGGGACGGCGGGCCAGCGCCGCGAAGGCGTCCTGGACGACGTCCTCGGCCGAGGCGAAGTCGTCGACCAGCAGCACCGCGAGGCGGACCAGCGAGAGCCGGTGCGCAGCGTAGAGCTCAGTGATGTCCACTGCTCGCTCCATGCCCGTCCCCGCCCCTGCGGTCCTCGTGCCCATGTCTGGTAGACGTGTGGGTGGCACACAGGTTGCCCCACCACCCGATGAATTCCTGCGAGAGGCACGCCCATGACCACCCTCGAGCCCGCCACGCTCACCTACGTGGTCGGCGACTCCGACACCGCAGCCGCCGTCGGGAGCGGGTCGCTGCCGGTGCTCGGCACGCCACGGCTGCTGGCCTGGCTCGAGGCGGCCACCTGCGCCTGCCTCGACCCCGTCCTGCCGACGGGCTCGACCAGCGTGGGCACCCGGGTGCAGGTCGAGCACCTCGCCGCCAGCGCGGTCGGCGCGGAGGTGGAGGTCAGTGCCTCGAGTGCCTACGAGGACGGGCGGCTGCACCGCTTCACCGTGAGCGCCCGCGACACCGCCTCGGGCAAGGTGCTGGCCGCCGGTGAGATCACCCGGGTCGTGGTGGATGCGCAACGCTTCATGTCCCGGGTCTGACACCGACGCGGCACCTCGCGTCAGGGTCACCCTGACTAGACCGGTGGGGCCGACCCGGGCGATCTGATCGCACGGCTCGCCCTCCTCTGGCACCCTCGTCCTCGGTGTCCTCATGGGGCGGGCGCCGGGAGGGGCACGACATGGACGACCGCCTGCGCGAGGCACTGGCCACGCTCGGCCAGCGCATCGAGGTCGCGGAGTACGAGCGCCGCATCGCCGTCGACGAGGTGCGCGCCCTGGTCGCGGAGCACCGCGGCGACCTGCCTCTCGCCCACGTCGCCGAGCTGACGCTGCTGCCGCAGCCCACGCTCGCCGCGATGTTCGAGGGCGCCTGAACCAGGCCCGGACGTGCAAAAGTCCCCGCGCTGGGCGGGGACTTCTACGAGATGACGTGCAGGTGCGCGTCAGGCGTTGGGGCGCTTGCCGTGGTTCGCGCCCTTCTTCTTGCGCGCGCGGCGCTTGCGTCCGGTCTTGCCCATGGTGGTCCTCCTGGATTCGGTGCTCGGAGCAGTGTGTCAAATGACGACGTGCTGGGCGAATCGGGTCGCGCCGACCTCAGGCGCCGCCCTCGGTGATCTGGATGCTCACCTCGCGCAGCTGGAGGCGTACGCGGTCGCGCAACGACTCCGGCGCGGCCTCCGAGCAGGACCGCGCGACGAGCTGCTTGACCGCCTTCTGCAGGTCGTGCCGCTCGAGGCAGGGGCCGCACTCGCGCAGGTGCATCTCCACCACGGCGCAGTCGGCCTGGTCGAGCTCGTTGTCGATGAAGTAGACGATGCGCTCGATGTAGTCGACGCAGTCGTCGTTGCCGTGCTCGTGCGTGCTCACGACGCGCCCCCCTCGGTGTCGGGAACGGTGGATGCGGGAAGGAGGTCGTTGGCCCGGACGTAGTCGGCCAGCATGTCGCGCAGCTGGCGACGACCGCGGTGCAGGCGCGACATCACTGTGCCGATCGGCGTGTCCATGATCTCGGCGATCTCCTTGTAGGGGAACCCCTCGACGTCGGCGAGGTAGACCGCGAGGCGGAACTCCTCGGGCAGCCGCTGGAGTGCGTCCTTGACCTCGGAGTCGGGCAGGTGCTCGAGCGCCTCCATCTCCGCGGACCGCAGGCCCGTCGAGGAGTGCGACTCCGCGCGCGCGAGCTGCCAGTCCTCCACGTCCTCCGACATCGACTGCTGCGGCTGGCGCTGCTTCTTGCGGTAGGAGTTGATGTAGGTGTTCGTCAGGATCCGGTAGAGCCACGCCTTCAGGTTCGTGCCGGGCTTGAACTGGTGGAACGCGCTGTAGGCCTTGGCGAAGGTCTCCTGCACCAGGTCCTCGGCGTCGGCGGGGTTGCGGGTCATCCGCATGGCCGCGCCGTAGAGCTGGTCGAGGAAGGGCAGGGCGTCGCGCTCGAAGCGGGCCGAGCGCTCGTCGGAGGACTCGTCCTCGAGGACGATCTCGGCGGCACTCTCGAGGCTGGCGTCGGGAGCGGTCGTGCCAGGGCCGGACGTGTCGTCCGTGAGTGATTCAGTCATCACGGTCCACGATAGCGCTGTGGGTCTCTCCAGGGTCATTGACTGCACACCGGGCTCAACACCTCACCCCACGCGAGGATTCCCGACGACCTCGCGGACCAGCCATTCCAGCGTGGACTCCACCACGATCCCCATCGCCTCCTCCTGCGTCACCTCGCCGCGCGCAGGAACCTTCAGCCCGTGGTCGCCGCCCGGGACGACCACCATGTCGACGGCGCGCAGGTCGGCCGGGAACTCCTCGGGACGACCCATCGGGTCGCGCTCGCCCTGGATCACCAGGGTCGGCAGCCCGGTCGCACGCAGCTCGGGCAGGCGCGTCGGCTCGGTCCGGCCGGGCTGGTGCAGCGGGAACGACAGCGCCAGGCAGCCGGTCGCGCCCAGCCTGCGCGCCGTACGGGTCGCGGAGCGGGCACCCGCCGAGCGGCCGCCGACCACGAGCGGCGTACGCACGCGCATCACGTCGGCGGCGCACGTCAGGGCCGCGTCGAGGGTCGCCGGCGCGGTGGCCACCTTGCGTCCGGCCACCCGCCACGGCTGCTCGAAGAGCACCACCGAGAAGCCCTGCGCCGGCAGGGCCTCGGCCAGCGCCCACAGGTCGCGCGACTCCACGCCCCCGCCCGCACCGTGGCTGAGCAGCAGGGTCGCCATGGGGTGGGTGGAGCGGCGGGTGTGCATCCGGCCCTCGCCGTAGGGGGTGTCCACCGAGCGGACCGTCGCCTTCATCACCGGAGCTCCTCCTCGGGGGGCAGCGGCTCGACGAGCTCGGGCCCGTTGTTGCGCACGTTGCTGACCAGGGTGGAGACGGGATATGCCTCCAGCCGCCCAGGTGCGGCCGGCACCAGCAGCGAGGTGTCGCCGGGCGTCGTGGGGTCGAGCCACTCGTGCCAGCGCTCGCGCTCCACCATCAGCGGCATGCGGTCGTGGATGTGGCCGAGGGCGTCCTCGGCCTCGGTGGTGAGCACCGTGCAGGTCCAGCGGAAGCGGTCGGGGTCGTCGTCGGCGCGGGTCGGGTCGCGCCAGATCTCGTAGAGGCCCGCCATCGCCAGCACGCCGCCGTCCTTGGGACGGATGAAGAACGGCTGCTTCACCGGCCTGCCCTTGGCGTTGGTCTGCGACGTGGGGTACCACTCGAAGTAGCCGTCGGCCGGCAGCAGCGCGCGACGCGAGGCGAACGCCTTGCGGTAGGCAGGCTTCTCGGCGACCGTCTCCATCCGCGCGTTGATCATCCGGTTGCCGATGGAGGGGTCCTTGGCCCATGACGGCACCAGTCCCCAGGTGAGCACGCGCAGCTGGCGCTGCGGCGCCTGGGCCGGCTCGTCGGCGGAACCGCGCGACGGCGGGCGCTCGACGACGGCGTAGACCTCCTTCGTCGGCGCGACGTTGTAGTCGGGCGCCAGCGGCGCAGCAGAGCGGTCCTCGACGACCTCGAACTCCTCGATGAGGTCGTCGGGTTGCCGGGAGGAGGCATAGCGGCCGCACATGGGGCGACCCTAGCCGGGCGCGAGGTCACCCGGGAGCACTCAGCCGCGGGCCAGCTCGTCGAGGAGCATCCCGGCACCCGGGTCGGTCGGCGGCAGGCCCTCGATCCACACCCGGACCGACGGCCCGGACCCTGCCTCGACCCCGTCGAGCAGGGTGCGCAGCACGCGCACGCGCCGCCCGAGCCGGTCGTCGCGGCGCGTCAGCACCGCGACGCGGTGCATGCCCAGTCGCGCGACCGTCTCGTCGCGCACGAACGCGGTGCGTGCCAGCTCGCCGGTGCGCGCCAGTCGCATCGCGCGGGTGAAGTGGTCGCCCGCCTCCTCCGACGGGTCGTCGCCCAGCGGCATCGCCACGACCACGAGCGCGTGGTGGCCGGCGCCGCCCTCAGCGCTGCCGAGGCGGTAGAGCTCGGACAGCCGGCTGCGCAGGTGCGCCTGGCTCGACAACCCCGTCAGCGGGTCCTCGCACGAGAGCTGGTGGAGGTAGCCCAGGGTGGTCTCGCTCCACGCGGTCAGCACCGCCGCCACCACGTCGTACGACGGGTCGCTGTCGCCCAGCGTGCGCCACGTGGTGCGCAGGCCCTCGAGCGTCTCCTCCACCGAGGCACCGTCGCGGGCCAGGTCCTGGCCCGCGACGCCACATGCCTGGAGGACGTCCGTCCCCGAGGTGAGCGCCTCCCCCACTGCCTCGAACCGGTGCGGCAACCCCGACCGCACGGCAGGCTGTGGCCCGCTCACCTCGGGAACGGCAACCGCAGCTCGTCGCCCACGCGTGGCGAAGATCTTCACGGCCACCCCCTCCGGATCCAGTCATGCTCAGTGGTGTGACGTGACGCACCGGCGTCCATGACGCGGACCAGAGGCGAAAAATCACGATTCACCTCGACAGGTCCCCCATCCGGCCCGCGAGGTCTACAGTCTCAAGGGTCCTGGCGGCCACGCCGGGAACTGCGCCCGGGAAGCGTCGATCCACATGAGCATTGCCACCAGCGTCGAAGCGCCGAGCGACGCCGAGCTGATCTCGGCGGTCCGCGGCGGGGACATCGACGCCTACGGCACGCTCTTCGAGCGCCACGTCGACGCAGCCCGACGCCTCGCGCGCCAGCTCGTGCAGCCCGGCGACGCCGAGGACCTGGTCTCCGAGGCGTTCGTCAAGGTGCTCGGCGTGCTGCAGCGCGGCGGTGGGCCCGACGTGGCGTTCCGCGCCTACCTGCTCACCTCCGTGCGCCGCCTCCAGGTCGACCGGTTCCGTGCCGGCGCCAGGCTGCACACGACCGACGACATGGAGGCCTTCGACCCCGGGGTGCCATTCCGCGACACGGCCGTGGAGGGCTTCGAGAGCGCTGCGGCGGCCCGGGCCTTCGCCTCGCTGCCCGAGCGCTGGCAGCTCGTCCTGTGGCACACCGAGGTCGAGGGCGACAGGCCCGCCGACATCGCCCCGCTGCTCGGGATGAGCGCCAACTCGGTCTCGGCGCTGGCCTACCGCGCCCGCGAGGGGCTGCGCCAGGCCTTCCTCACCCAGCACGTCGCCGAGCTCGAGGAGGACGCCTGTCGCTGGACGCACGGGCAGCTCGGCGCCTATGTCCGCGGTGGCATCTCGAGGCGGGACGCCACCAAGGTCGAGGACCACCTCGGCGAGTGCCGCTCCTGCATGGCGGTCTACCTCGAGCTCACCGAGGTCAACAGCAACCTCGGCGCCCTGCTCGCACCGCTGCTGCTCGGCGGCCTTGCCACCGCCTACGTCGGCGGGGCGGCCGCCACCGGCGCTGCTCACGTCGGTCTGGGCGTGCTCGCCGGGCGCATCCGCGACCTCGTGGCCGGCAACGCCGGCACGGCCGCGGTGGCCGGGGTCGCCGCGAGCACGATGGTCGTCGCCGGCGGGCTCGCGCTCGGGCTGCACGGCCCCGACCGCACCACCTCCGATCCCGCCGCGCAGCGCCCGGCCACGTCCGCCACCACCTCCGCCACCACGTCCGCGGCACCGTCCTCCGCACCCGGGTCGCCGCAGGGCCGCACCCGGCGCTCCGGCGGCTCCGTCGTCCTCACGCCCGGCGAGGAGGTCGAGCTGACCCCGGGGACGACCACCACCGACGCCACCACCGACCCCACCACCGACCCCACCACCAACCCCACGACGACCGATCCCACGACCGACCCGACCTCCGACCCGACGTCGACGCCCACCTCCACCCCCACATCCAGCCCGTCGCCCACGCCGGGCACCCAGCCCACGGGCACCGCCACCGCGACGCCCACGCAGACGCCCACTCAGACCCCGACCCAGACGCCGACCCAGAGCCCGACCCAGACCCCCACGCCCACCCCGCCGCCGCCGGCCGCGCCCGGGGCGTCGGTCGGCGGGTCGGTCTCCGGCACGCGACCGACGTACGACGTCGTGGTGCGCGTGGCCGGACTCGGCCCCGGGGCCACCGCGGTGCTGACCGTGGAGTCGCCCGACGCCCACGTCGTGCGCACCGACGACGGTCGCTGCACCTTCGCCCGGGCTCGCGCGACCTGCCAGGTCTCGGGTGCCGACCTGACGCCGTTCGCGCTCGAGGTCGTCGCCCCGCAGGGCGCCCAGGTCGTCGCCTCGCTCAGCTCGGCGCAGCCAGACCCCGACCCCTCCGACAACACCTGGCGCGCGGTCCTGGGATGAGCCACGGCCGCGGCCGCCTCCCTGCGGGCGGGGCGCGGCGCAGGCGCATC
Source organism: Nocardioides sp. Soil774 (assembly GCF_001428125.1). Lineage (GTDB taxonomy): Bacteria > Actinomycetota > Actinomycetes > Propionibacteriales > Nocardioidaceae > Nocardioides. The sequence continues at coordinate 220,989 of NZ_LMSM01000006.1, forward strand.
GTGTAGACAGGGGACATGACGATCACTCGGCTGCTCGCCCGTCCCATGCTGGCCTCGATCTTCGTCGCCGGGGGCATCAACGCGCTGAAGAACACCGAGGCGCACGCCGCCAAGGCCAAGAAGGTCACCGACCGCGTCGTGCCCCTCGCCCAGCAGGCCGTGCCCGGTGCGCCGATCCCGACGGACCCGCAGACCCTCGTGCGGATCAACGCCGGCGCGCAGATCCTCGCCGCCGCGGCGCTCGCCACGGGCCGCGCGCCCCGCCTGAGCTCCGCCGTGCTCGCCGCCTCCCTCGTGCCGACCACCCTCGCCGGGCACGCCTTCTGGGAGGAGAGCGACGCGCAGGCCAAGGCCGCCCAGCGCCTGCAGTTCTTCAAGAACACCTCCGTCCTCGGCGGCCTGCTGCTGGCGGCGGTCGACACCGAGGGCAAGCCCGGCCTGGCCTGGCGCGCGCGTCGCGCCGCCGCCGACGTGCGCCGGGAGGCACGTCAGGTCGCCAAGGACGCCAGGCGCGAGGCCAAACTGGCCAAGGCCCAGCTGACCTGACCTCGATAGGGTGCGCGGGTGAGTGAGCTCTGGCCGGCGCCCCGTCCCCTCGAGCGCGTCGACCGGGTGGTCTCGCTGCCCGGCAGCAAGTCGCTGACCAACCGCGCGCTGGTGCTCGCGGGCATCGCGGAGGGCCCCAGCGTCGTACGCCGTCCACTGCGCTCGCGCGACACGCTGCTCATGGCCGCCGCGCTGACCTCCCTCGGCACGCGTGTCGAGGACACCGCGGACGGCGACTGGGAGGTGACGCCCGGCGCCTTCGACCGGGACGCCGCCATCGACTGCGGCCTCGCCGGCACGGTGATGCGCTTCGTCCCGCCGATCGCCGGGCTCGGCACCGCGCTGGTCTCCTTCGACGGCGACCCGCACATGCGCCTGCGCCCGATCGGCCAGGTGCTCTCGGCCCTCCGCGACCTCGGCGTCTCGATCCAGGGTGACTCCCTGCCCTTCTCGATCCACGGCCTCGGCTCGGTGCCGGGAGGCGTGGTGACCATCGATGCGAGCGCGTCGTCGCAGTTCGTGTCCGCGCTGCTGCTCGCCGGCGCGCGCTACGACGTCGGCGTCGACGTGCGCCACGTCGGCAAGCCGGTGCCCTCGCTGCCGCACATCGAGATGACCGTGCAGATGCTGCGCCAGCACGGCGTCGAGGTCGACGACACCGACGCCAACCGGTGGGCCGTCGCGCCGGGCCCGGTCCGCGCGGTCGACCACGACATCGAGCCCGACCTGTCCAACGCCGCGCCCTTCCTCGCGCTCGGCGCGGCGACGGGCGGCCGGGTGACGGTGCGGGGCTGGCCGACGACCACCACCCAGCCGGGCGCCGAGCTGCGCGACATCCTCACCCTGATGGGGTGCGAGGTGAGCCTGGCGGACGGCGACCTGACCGTGGTCGGGCCCGCCCGGTTGACCGGCGTGGACCTCGACCTGCACGACGTCGGCGAGCTCACCCCCGCGATCGCCGCACTCTGCGCGCTGGCCGACACCCCCTCCCACCTGCGCGGCGTGGCCCACATCCGTGGGCACGAGACCGACCGGATCGCCGCGCTGGCCACCGAGCTCGGCCGCCTCGGCGCCGACGTCACCGAGCGCGAGGACGGGCTCTCGATCCGCCCCGCCACCCTGCACGGCGGCACCTTCCACACCTACGCCGACCACCGGATGGCCCACGCCGGCGTCATCCTGGGCCTCGCCGTGGACGACGTGCTGGTCGAGGACATCGCGACCACGTCGAAGACGTTCCCCGACTTCGCGACGGCCTGGACCGACGCCGTCCACGGGGCGCGCACGTGACCGGGCGCTACTCCGAGCACGACCAGGAGCACTACGAGCGCCCCCGTCGCCGCACCCGGCCCCGCACCAAGGACCGCCCCTCCTACGACGACGCCGTCGATGCCCGCGTGGTCACCGTCGACCGCGGTCGCTTCACGCTCCTGCTCGACGGCCGGCGGGTGATGGCGATGAAGTCGCGCCCGCTGGGCCGCAAGGGCGTCGTGGTCGGCGACCACGTGCGCGTGGTCGGCGACACCACCGGCGTCGACGGGTCGCTGGCCAGGATCGTGGAGGTCGTCCCCCGCAGCACCACCCTGCGGCGCACCGCCGACGACGACGACCCCGTCGAGCGGGTGATCGTCTCCAACGCCGACCAGCTCGTCGTGGTGGCCGCGCTCGCCGACCCCGAGCCGCGCCCCCGGCTGATCGACCGCGCGCTCGTGGCGGCGTACGACGCCGGGATGGCGCCGCTGCTGTGCCTGACCAAGGCCGACCTGGCCGACCCCGAGACGCTCCTGTCGACCTACCGCTCCCTCGGCGTGCCGTGGGTCGTGACGCAGCTCAAGGGCGAGGGCGCCGGCGACCTGACCGAGCTGCGCGAGCGCCTGCGCGGGCGCACCAGCGTGATGGTGGGCCACAGCGGCGTGGGAAAGTCCACCCTCGTCAACGCGCTGGTGCCCGACGCCCACCGCGAGGTCGGGATCGTCAACGCCGTGACCGGCCGCGGTCGCCACACCTCCACCAGCGCCTACCTCCTCGAGCTGCCCGAGGCCGAGGGCTGGATCATCGACACCCCCGGCATCCGCTCCTTCGGGCTCGCGCACGTGCAGCCGGAGAACCTCATCGAGGCCTTCCCCGACCTCGACGAGATGACCGAGGGGTGTCCGCGCGGCTGCTCCCACGGCACCGGCGAACCGGAGTGCGGCCTGGACGAGGCCGTCGAGGCCGGCGAGGCCGACCCGGACCGCGTCGAGTCGTTCCGCCGCCTGCTCGCAGCCCGGGAGGGCGCCACCGACTGGTGAGTGCCCCTAGCCTGTGGCCATGCCCATCACCGGCTCCAACGACCACACCGACGACCTGCGCCTCGCGCACGTCCTCGCCGACGACGCGGACTCGCTGACCCAGTCGCGCTTCAAGGCCCTCGACCTGCACGTCATGAGCAAGCCCGACCTCACCCCGGTCACCGACGCCGACCGGGCCGTCGAGGAGTCCATCCGCCGCACGCTCTCGCGGGTGCGCTCGCGCGACGCCGTGGTCGGCGAGGAGCAGGGCAGCACCGGGCACAGCCAGCGCCGCTGGATCATCGACCCGATCGACGGCACGAAGAACTTCGTGCGCGGGGTGCCGGTGTGGGCCACGCTCATCGCGCTCGCCATCGACGACGAGGTGGTGCTCGGCGTCGTCTCGGCCCCGCAGCTGCAGCGCCGGTGGTGGGCCTCGGCGGGCAGCGGCGCCTGGACCGGGCGCTCGCTGCTCAAGGCCACGCGGTGCGAGGTGTCCGACGTACGCCGCCTCGAGGACGCCTCCCTCAGCTATTCGTCGCTGTCGGGGTGGGACGAGCGCGACCGCCTCGACGACTTCGTGTCGCTGTCGCGGCGCTGCTGGCGCACCCGCGCCTACGGCGACTTCTGGTCCTACATGCTCCTCGCCGAGGGCGCGGTCGACCTCGCGGCCGAGCCCGAGCTCGAGCTCTACGATATGGCGGCGCTCGACGTGATCGTGCGCGAGGCGGGTGGGCGCTTCACCTCCCTCGACGGCACCGACGGCCCGTGGGGCGGCAACGCGCTGGCCTCCAACGGCCACCTCCACGACGCCGCGCTGTCCTTCCTCGGAGCGCTCGACGACGACGGCTCGGACCCCGACGTGCCGCGCCGCGGACCCGGCTCGGTCAGCAACCTGCGCGAGCGGCAGGCCCCGCCCGTCCTGGACTGACGCGCGGGCGCGGGCCGTTCGGCACTGTCCCTCACGGCCGGGCTTGGCTACGGTGACGCATCAGCAGTGTCGCCCGACGAGAGGTGCCCACGATGAAGATCAACGACGTCATCCACGCCAAGGCGCAGCAGGCCGTGGTGACCATCAGCCCTGACGCCACCGTGCGCGAGCTGGTCGCCCTGCTCGCCGAGCACAACGTCGGCGCGCTCGTCGTGAGCGAGGACGGCGAGCGGGTCTCGGGCATCGTCAGCGAGCGCGACGTCGTACGCCGCCTGCACGCCGAGGAGGCCGTGCTGGACACCCCCGTCAGCCAGATCATGACCGCCGAGGTGCGCACCTGCACGGGCGGCGACGGCGTCACCGACCTCATGCAGACCATGACCGAGCACCGCATCCGGCACGTCCCGGTGGTGGCCGACGGCCGGTTGACCGGCATCATCTCCATCGGTGACGTGGTCAAGAGCCGCATCGGCGAGCTCGAGTTCGAGCGCGACCAGCTCGACCACTACGTCCACCAGACCTGACACCCCACCGAACGGAGAAGCACCGTGACCCAGAAGCCTGACGTCGACCCGCACATGGGCGACGCGCCCGCCGACCTCGAGGTCACCGACCTCGTCGAGGGTGACGGAGCCGAGGCCACCTCCGGCTCGACCGTCTCGGTCCACTACGTCGGCGTGGCGCACTCCACCGGCGAGGAGTTCGACGCCTCCTACAACCGCGGCACCCCGCTGCAGTTCCGCCTCGGCATCGGCCAGGTCATCTCCGGCTGGGACACCGGCGTGCAGGGCATGAAGGTCGGCGGCCGCCGTCGCCTCGTCATCCCGCCGCACCTGGGCTACGGCGACCGCGGCGCGGGTGGCGCGATCAAGCCGGGCGAGACGCTGATCTTCGTGGTGGACCTGCTCGAGGTCCGCTGACCACTCCGCAGCGAAACCGTCACCAGGGGACGTCGATCTCGACCTCCCGGGTGGCGACCCGGGCCGCCAGCGGTCCCAGGGTGACCACGTCACCCGGGACCAGCTGGCGGCCCCGTCGCGTCTCCACCTCGTCGTTGACCGTCACTGCCCCGTCGGCGATCACCGGCTTGGCCTCGGCGCCGCTCTCGACGAGGTTGGCGAGCTTGAGGAACTGCCCCAGCCGGATGGACTCGTCACGGATCGGGACGTCGATGGGCTCGCTGCGCGGTGACATGTCTCTAGGGTAGGTGTCCGTGCGCATCCGAAGCCTCGTCCTGGCCGCTGCGTCGCTGTGCCTTGCGGCACCCCTGGCGGCCGTCCCGGCGACGGCGTACGACGCCCCGGCCGCCGCGCGCGCCGGGAAGTCCGGGTGCGCCGCCCGCGGCGTCATCGAGGTCTGCTTCTCCTCCCCGCCGACCCGCACCGGCGACCCCACGGTGCTCGACCGACCGGCCCGCCTCTTCGACACCGCCGGCCCGGGCGACACGATCCGCATCGCGATGTTCCGCTGGGACATCAAGGCGCCCACCGACGCCATCCTGGCCGCGCAGCGCCGGGGCGCGGTCGTGCTGCTCGTCGGCGACGACGACCTGCGCCTCAACCGTCAGGGCCGCCGGCTCATCGAGACGCTCGAGACGCAGGACCCCGACCGCACCAACGTCACGATCTGCAGCGGTGCCTGCCTGCCGTGGCGCGCCCCCGGCCCCTACCCCGACAGCCAGGACGTGCAGCACCTCAAGTTCTACGTCACCGACATCGGCGGCGTGCAGTCGTTCATCACCTCCTCGGCCAACCTCGAGGACCGGCAGTTCCGCCAGTACAACTCGCTGCTCAAGATCGACGACCCCGGCCTGCACCGGTTCGGCCTCGACTACTTCGCGCGCCTGCAGGCCCAGAGCCTGCGGGTCGACGGTGACGCGTGGGACGACCGCAGCAAGACCTGGAGCTCCGGCACGATCGCGGCCGCGGTCTACCCGAGCCGGCGCGACCTGCTGCTGTCCACGCTGCGCGACCTGTCGTGCAGCCGCGGGGCCCGCGAGATCTCGGCGATGTTCGCGGTGATCCAGCGCGCCGACGTACGCGCCGAGCTCGCGCGTCTCTCGCGCAGCGGGTGCCGGGTACGGGTGCTGACCTCGCGCGACACGGTCGAGAACTGGATGCAGGCCCCGCTTCCCACCGGGACGATCCCCGACAAGGCGGTGCGCACGGTGCTCACGCACGACAAGATGCTGGCGGTGCACGCCCGGCTGCGGGGGCGGCCGACCCACCTCGTGGTCACGGGAACGTCCAACACGACGTGCGGCGGGCTGCTCTACAACGACGAGGTGATGCTCCGCGTCACCGACGACCGGTGGCTCTACGAGCAGTACCTCGCGCACTTCGACGACGCCTTCGCCCACTCCTTCGAGGGCCGCAGCCGCATCATGCCGGTCATGAAGCCCTGCCGGCGGTGAGCCTCAGCCCACCACCAGGCTCAGGGCGTGGATCAGCACGCCCACGAGGCCGCCGACGATCGTGCCGTTGATCCGGATGAACTGCAGGTCGCGCCCGACGTGCAGCTCGATGCGCCGCGCCGCCTCCTTGCCGTCCCACCGCTCGATCGTGTGGGTGATCACGGTGGTCACCTCCGCGCCGTAGCGCTCGATCACGAACACGGTGAGGTCGGCCGCCGCGCGATCGAGGCGATCGCGCAGGACGGCGTCGTCGCGCAGTCGCTGCGAGAACAGGTTGAGCTCGAGCAGCAGGCGCTGGCGCACCGCGCCATCGCGCTCCTGGATCGAGCCGAGCAGGGCCGAGCGCATCGCCTTCCACAGCGACACCGCGGTCGTGACGACCTGCGGGTGCTCGAGCAGGCGGTCCTTGAACGCCTCCGCGCGGGCCTGGGTGACCGGGTCGTTGAGCAGGTCGTGGGCGAGCTGCCCGAGCATCGAGTCGAGGGCCTCGCGCGCGCGGTGGTGCGGGTCGTCACGGATGTCCTCGAGCCACGCGAGGGCCTGCACGTGCAGGCGGGACGTCACCGCGTCGTTGAGCCGGGGCGGGGCCCACCACGGGGCGCGCTCCTCCAGGACCCGCGAGAACGTCTCGGGGTTGTCGAGCAGCCAGCGGTGCATCTCGTCGACCGCGAGGTCCACCACGCCGTGGTGGAGGTCGTCGCGCAGCACCTCCATCAGCGTCGATCCCAGCAGCGGGGAGATCGGCTCCTCGTGGAAGCGCGGCACGAGCGCTTGGGTCACCAGGTCCGCGACGTGGTCGTCGCGCACCTTGCCCAGGGCGATGGCCGCCACGTCGGAGGCCTCGTCGACCACGCGCCGCGCGTTGGCGGGGTCGGAGAGCCAGTCGCCCACCCGCGCCGAGATCGTCGCCGCCGCCACCCGCTCGCGGATGATGTCCTCCTGCAGGAAGTTCTCCCCCACGAACTCCTCGAGCCCCTTGCCCAGCTCGTCCTTGCGGCGCGGGATCAGGGCGGTGTGCGGGATCGGCAGCCCCAGCGGGTGCTTGAACAGCGCCGTCACCGCGAACCAGTCGGCGATGGCGCCGACCATCGACGCCTCGGCGCCCGCGTTGACGAAGCCCCAGAAGCCGTCACGGCCCAGCGTGACGACGTACACGACGGCGGCGAGGGCGAGCAGGCCGACCGCGACGGAGCGCATCCGGCGCAGGCCACGACGCCGCGCCTCGTCGGCCCCCGGGTCAGGGGTGATGAGGGAGATGCGGGGCGTGCTCGGTGCGGCCGTGGCGGGCATGCCGTCCATCCTCCCTGACCGTGCCAGAATGCCGCGCATGCCTCGCACCGTGATCACCTTCGGCACGTTCGACGTGTTCCATGTCGGGCACCTGCGCGTGCTGGAGCGGGCCGCGGCGCTCGGCGACCGGCTGGTCGTCGGGGTGTCTGCCGACGCCCTCAACGAGCGCAAGAAGGGCCGGGCGCCGATCTTCAGCCAGCGCGAGCGGCTCGCCATCGTCGGCGCGCTCAAGGTCGTCGACGAGGTCTTCGTCGAGGAGAGCCTGGAGCAGAAGCGCGACTACATCGTCGAGCACGGCGCCGACGTGCTGGTCATGGGCGACGACTGGGCGGGCAAGTTCGACGAGCTCGCCGACGCGTGCGAGGTCGTCTACCTCGAGCGCACGCCGGCCATCTCGACCACCGCGATCATCGAGCACATCGCCGACCTCTAGCCAACGCCTCGCGGGAGGCCTCGCGGGAGGCCTCCGGCGACCCACCGGGCGGGTTAGGCTCGCTCCGATCTGACAACCACGAGGGGAATCATGCGCAGAATCGTCACGACCGCTGTGGCCATGGCACTGGTGGGCGGCGCGGCTCTGTCCGCCCCCGCCGTCGCTGCCGACCACGGTCGCCCGACCCGCACGCCCGCTGCCGAGCAGCAGGTGCGCGCCCTGGAGCAGGCCCCCGACAAGGTGCTCGAGGCAGGCCTGGGCCTGCCCGCCGCCGCGACCGAGGTGGCGCAGGTGTCCGCGCCCGAGGCGCTCGCCACGGCCCGCCGCGTGCTCTCGGGCCAGGCGCTGCCGCGCGACCCGTCCGCGACGCTCGCGCTGCGCGACCTGTTCATGAAGCGCTCCGAGCTGCGCGGGCGCGACCTGCGCAACGCCGACGCACTGCTGGCCCGCCCCAGCGACGGCGCGGGTGACAACCAGGGCTTCGGCTACACCGCGCCCGAGGCGCCGCCGGTGTGCAACACCCGCCTGTGCGTGCACTACGTCGCCACGGGCGCCGACGCCCCGCCCACCCCGGACTGGCCGGCCCACAACCTCGCGGTGATGGACTCGGTGTGGTCGACGATCGTGGACAGCCTCGGCTACCGCGCGCCGCTGAGCGACCGCGCCGAGGGCGGCAACGCGCTCTTCGACGTCTACCTCAAGGACCTCGGCCAGGGCCTCTACGGCTTCTGCGCCCCCGAGCGCCGCGTCAAGAACCGCACCGCGTCGGGCTACTGCGTGCTCGACAACGACTACGCCGCGGCCCAGTTCCCCGTCGGCACGCCCGACGACAACCTGGTCGTCACCGCCGGACACGAGTTCTTCCACGCCGTGCAGTTCGCCTACGACTACGGCGAGGACCTCTGGATGATGGAGTCCACCGCGACGTGGATGGAGGAGCGGGTCGCGACCCAGGTCAACGACAACCGCCAGTACTTCCCCACCAGCCAGATCTACGCCCCCTACGTGCCCCTCGACATGTTCAGCCGCACCGCGACCTTCCAGTACGGCAACTGGGTCTTCTGGGAGTACCTCACGACCCGTTACGGCATCGGCCTGGTCAACAAGGCGTGGAAGCAGGCCGGCTCGCTGCGCAAGGACGGCGGGAAGTACAGCATCCAGGCGCTGCAGAAGGTGCTCAAGCACAAGGGCGGGCTCACCAAGGTCTACTCCGGCTTCGCCGCCGGCAACCTGATCCCCGCGCTCAACTACCCCGAGGGCGCGGAGTACCCCTCCCCCAAGGTCCGCGGCGCCAAGCAGCTGAGCCGCCACAAGCGCACCAAGCGCTACGCCACCCGCATCAACCACCTCGCCTCGGCCTCCTACGTCTACGTGCCCGGCAAGGGCCTGGGCGGCAAGAAGTGGAAGCTGTCGGTGAAGGTCGCCGGACCGGCCAAGCGCACCTCGCCGGCCGCGGTCGTGGTGGTCTACCTCCGCAACGGCAAGCGCCAGGTCAAGACGGTCAGGCTCAACCGTGGCGGCGACGGGCACAAGACGGTGTCGTTCGACAACCGGGCCGTCGGCGCGGTGTCGGTGACCCTGGTCAACGCCTCCACCCGCTACCGCTGCGGCAGCAAGACCCTGCTGGCCTGCGGCGGTCGCCCGCTCGACGACAAGGCGCGCTTCGCAGTCACGGGCCGCGTGACGAAGGGCTGAGGCCTCACTCGTCCACAGCGACGTCGATCGCGAGCAGGGCGTGGAGCGCCGCGACGCACTCCGCCACCAGCCGTGACACAGGGACCGGGCGTTCACGGGTCGGCACCGCCGACCAGGTGAGTGCCCGGTCCTCGGTGTAGGCCCACCACGCGCGTACGACGTCGCGCCGGCGCGCCGGCACGTCGAGGGCCCGCACGACCCGGTCGGTGCTGCCGTCGCGCACCGAGTCCATCACCTCGCTGACGCGCGGGTCCGCGACTCCGTGGCCGTGCACGAGCGCGAGGTAGAACGCGCGTCGGCGCTCGATCTGCTCGACCATCAGCCGGGTCACCATCTCGACCTGCTGCTCCCCCGGGAGTGCCTCGTCGGGGGCGGTGTTGCGCAGGATGCGGCGCCCGGCCGCGGCGATGCACGCGAGGTAGTAGTCGGTCTTGGTCGGGAAGTAGTGGAACAGCAGCCCGCGCGAGATCCCGGCCTCGGCCGCGATGTCGTCCATCGAGAGGTCCTGGATCGGCTTCTCGACGATCTTGGCCAGCCCGATGCCGACGAGCTGGCGGCGGCGCTCGGGCGCGCTCAGCCGACGGCGTACGGCGGGGGCAGCGGGGTCGGACACGCTATTGAGCATTGCTCAACAGTGTGCGAAGGTCAATGACATGGACTTCTCCCTCTCCCCGCGCGCCGCCGACCTCACCCAGCGGGTGCGCACGTTCGTCACCGACGAGATCGAGCCGATCGAGGCCGAGACCCACGCCCGGATCACCCGCCTGCGCGAGTCCGGCGGCGACTCCTGGACGCCCGACCCGGTCATCGCCGAGCTCCAGGCCAAGGCGCGCGCCCAGGGCCTGTGGAACCTGTTCCTCCCGGCCGCGCACGCCGGGCGCTACGCCGCCGACTTCGGCACCGACGGCGGCGAGGGACTCTCCAACGTCGACTACGCCCCGGTGGCCGAGGCGATGGGGCGCTCGTTCCTGGCGCCGCTGGTCTTCAACTCCAACGCGCCCGACACCGGCAACATGGAGGTGCTGCTGAAGTACGGCACCGACGAGCAGAAGGCGCAGTGGCTCGAGCCGCTGCTGCGCGCGGAGATCCGCAGCGCGTTCTGCATGACCGAGCCCGACGTGGCCTCCTCCGACGCCACCAACATGGCCGCCACCGCGCGGGTCGAGGGCGACGAGGTGGTGATCAACGGTCGCAAGTGGTGGTCGACCGGCATCGGCAACCCCGAGTGCAAGATCCTGGTCTTCATGGGGCTCTCCGACCCCGACGCCGACCGCCACTCCCGGCACACGATGGTGCTCGTGCCGCGCGACACCCCCGGGGTGAAGGTCGAGCGGATGCTCACCACGATGGGCTACTACGACGAGCCGCTCGGCCACGGCGAGGTGTCCTTCGACGACGTGCGCGTGCCGGCGTCCCACATCCTGCTCGGCCCGGGCCGCGCCTTCGAGATCGCCCAGGGCCGCCTCGGCCCGGGCCGCGTGCACCACTGCATGCGCGCCATCGGCCTGGCCGAGCGCGCCCTCGAGCTCGGCTGCGCCCGCGCGCTGCAGCGCACCGCCTTCGGCAAGCCCATCGCCAACCTCGGCGGCAACCGCGAGCGCATCGCCGACGCCCGCATCGCCATCAACCGCTCCCGCCTGCTGGTGATGCACGCCGCCTGGCTGCTCGACCAGGGCATGAGCCGCGAGGCCTACTCCGCGGTCAGCGAGATCAAGGTCGAGGTGCCCAACATGGCACTCGACGTCATCGACATGGCGATCCAGCTGCACGGCGGCGCCGGGGTGTCCGACGACTTCCCGCTGGCCGCCGCCTGGGTGGGCGCACGCACGCTGCGGCTGGCCGACGGCCCCGACGAGGTGCACCGCAACGTCGTGGCGAAGATCGAGCTCGGGAAGCACGCCTCGTGAGGCGCGTCCTCGTGACCGGAGCCGCCTCCGGCCTCGGCGCCGCGCTCACTGCCGCGTTCCGCGAGCGTGGCGACGAGGTGCTCGCCACCGACCGCGTCGCCGGCTCATCCGTCGAAGGTGGCATCGACCTCGTCCTCGACATCACCTCCGACGACGACTGGGCCGCGGCGGTCGACGCGGTGCGCGAGCGCTGGGGCGGCCTCGACGTGCTGGTCAACAACGCCGGCGTCGCCGGCGGCGGGCGCGTGGACCGCTGCACCATCGAGGAGTGGCAGTGGATCACCGAGGTCAACCTCTTCGGCCTGGTCCGCGGCACCAGGGCGTTCACGCCGATGCTCAAGCAGCAGCGCAGCGGCCACCTCGTCAACGTCGCCTCGCTCGCCGGCCTCGTGCACCCGGGCGGGATGGGCTCCTACAACGCCACGAAGGCCGCGGTGGTGGCGTTCACCGAGACGTGCGGCCACGAGCTGGCGTCGTACGGCATCCGCGCGAGCGTGGTGTGCCCGTCCTACTTCCGCACCAACCTGATGGACTCGATGCAGGGCAGCGACGAGCTCGTCGGCCAGGTCGTCGGCGGGCTGGTCGAGCGCTCGCGGACCACCGCCGAGGAGATCGCGGCAGCCGTGCTGGCCGGCATCGACGCCGGTGACGACGTGATCGTGCCCGACGAGGCGGCCCGCCAGGCCTACTTCCTCAAGTGGGCCGACCGGCCCGCCTACGACGCGGTCATGCGCGCCCAGGCGGCGAAGCTCGAGGCCCTCTCGGAGGGGACGTCGTGACGGCCGTGCCGGGCGCGCGCGAGGTGCGTGCGGAGGACGCCTTCGACGTCACGCGGGTGGCGGCGTGGCTGCGCAAGCACGCCGCGACCCCCGACGGCCTCGAGGGCGAGCCGGAGGTGCGGCAGTTCACGGGTGGCGCCTCCAACCTGACCTACCTCCTCCGCTACCCCTGCGGCCGCGACCTGATCGTGCGCCGCGCCCCGCAGGGCACCAAGGCGCGCGGTGCGCACGACATGCACCGCGAGTACGTCATCCAGTCCGCGCTGGCCCCAGTCTTCGACTACGTCGCCCCGATGGTCGCCTTCTGCGACGACGCCGACGTGGTCGGTGGCGACTTCTACGCCATGGACCGCATCGCCGGCGTCATCCCGCGCAGCGAGTGGCCGGCCGACGTGCCCCTGTCGCCCGCGCAGGCCCGCGCGCTGTGCCTCGACGCCGTCGACGTGCTCGCCGAGCTGCACGGGATCGACCCGCAGGCCGCGGGCCTGGCCGACCTCGGCAAGGGCGCGGGCTACGTCCGCCGCCAGGTGGAGGGCTGGTCCACGCGCTACCGCAACGCCCGCACCGACGACGTGCCCGACCTGGAGTCCGTGATGGCGTGGCTCGACGCCCACCAGCCCGACGACGTGGCGACCTGCGTGATCCACAACGACTTCAAGCTCGACAACCTCGTGCTCTCCTCCGACGACGTCACGCGCGTGGTGGGTGTCCTCGACTGGGAGATGGCCACCCTCGGCGACCCGCTGATGGACCTCGCCGGGTCGATGGCCTACTGGGTGCAGGCAGACGACACCGAGGAGTTCCAGATGATGCGGCGGGTGCCGACGCACCTGCCCGGGATGCTGACGCGCGAGGAGTTCGTGGCGGCGTACGCCGAGCGGACCGGCCGCTCCGTGACGCCGGAGCAATGGCGGTTCTACGAGGTCTTCGGGCTGTTCCGGATGGCCGTGATCGCCCAGCAGATCTACTACCGCTGGTTCCACGGGCAGACCACCAACGAGATGTACGCCCTCTTCGGGCCGGCGGTCCAGATCATCGGGCGCCGCGTCGACGGGCTGATCGCTTCGTGAGCAGGATCTTGCTGGTCCGGCACGGCCAGGCGTCGTTCGGCGCTGCCGACTACGACAACCTCTCCCCCACCGGCCACGAGCAGTCGCGCGTGCTCGGTGCGGCGCTGGCGGTGCGCGGGCTCGCGCCCGACGTCGTCGTCGCCGGCGAGATGCGGCGGCACGCGCAGACCGCGAGCGGCGTGCTCGAGGGCGGCGGCTGGTCGTGCGAGGTGTCCCTCGACGCGGGCTGGAACGAGTTCGACCACCTCCAGGTGCTCGCGGTCCACGACCAGCCCACGACCGAGGAGGGCGAGTCGGAGAAGGCCGCCTTCCAGCGCTGGTTCGAGGAGGCGACGCTGCGCTGGACCTCCGGTGACCACGACGAGGCCTACGACGAGTCGTTCGGTGCCTTCACCGCACGTGTGCGGTCGGCCTTCGACCGGCTCGTGGCGTCGCTGCCCGCGCGCGGCACTGCCGTCGTGCTGACGAGCGGCGGCCCGATCGCCTGGGCGGTCGCCTCGCTGCTCGCCGACGGCGAGGACGCTCGCACCGACCTGTGGCTGCGGCTCAACCCGGTGTCGATCAACACCGGCACCTCCACCGTCGTGTGCGGCGCTCGCGGCACGACGCTCGTGTCGTTCAACGCGCACGACCACCTCTCCCCCGACCTGCTCACCTACCGCTAGGACCCTCTGATGCCCTCGATCCTCATCACCGGTGCCAGCAGCGGCCTCGGTGCCGAGATGGCCCGCCAGTACGCCGCTCTCGGCTACGACCTCGCCCTCTGCGCACGACGTACGGACCGGCTCGACGCACTCGCCGCGGAGATCACCACCGCGCACCCCGGGCGCCGGGTCGTGGTCAAGGCGCTCGACGTCAACGACCACGACGCCGTCTTCCGCGTCTTCGAGGAGTTCCGGGCCGAGCTCGGCGGCCTCGACAAGGTGGTCGTCAACGCCGGCCTCGGCAAGGGCCAGCCCCTCGGCACCGGCCGGTTCGACGCCAACAAGGAGACCGCGCAGACCAACTTCATCGGCGCGCTCGCGCAGACCGAGGCCGCCGCCGCCATCTTCCGCGCCCAGGGCGCCGGGCAGCTCGTGATGGTCTCGTCGTTCTCCGCGCTGCGCGGGATGCCGAGGAACATCACGACGTACGCCGCCACCAAGGCCGCGGTCGCGCACCTCGCCGAGGGCTTCCGCGCCGACGTGCACGGCACCCCGATCAAGGTGACCGTGCTCTACCCCGGCTACATCGTCTCCGAGATGTCGGGGACCTCGGCGAAGACGCCGCTGATGGCCTCGACCGAGAAGGGCGTGCGCGCCATGGTGGAGGCGATCGAGAAGCAGAAGAAGTCGGCAGTCGTGCCCGCCTGGCCGTGGGTGCCGCTGGGGTTCGTGATCAAGCGGGTGCCGGTGGGCGTGCTGCGGCGGATGGGCTGACGCGGGCCATTGCGGTGCGCTGCGGGCGGCGGGATGCTGCTGGGCATGACCGCTGCCTTCGTGGTTCCGCCCGGTGAAGGACGCCGTCTGGACCTGGGCAACTTCGAGGCCCTGGTCCTGGCCACGTCCGCGCAGACGGCCGGTGAGTTCGCGCTCGTGCAGACCCAGGGCGAGCCACCCGGCTTCGGTCCGCCGCTGCACCTGCATCGCGACGCCGCCGAGGTGCTGGAGCAGATCGCGGCCGAGAGCCACATGGACGTGCTTGGGCCTGTCCCGGACACGTATCTCTGAGCGCTGAGGCGGGTGACTCCATGACCGTGAACGGCCAGCCTCCTGACCGGAGGTCCATCCACGACGAGCTGGAACGCGTCCGCACCGACCTGCATCACCTGGTCGCGACCGCCACGACCGCCGATCTGCGTCGTCGCACCGACGGCACCCGCTGGACCAACCAGCAGATGCTCTGGCACATGGCGTTCGGCTACCTCGTCGTGAGCCGCCTGCTGCGACTGGTCTGTCTCTTCGGGCGGCTCCCCGATCCGTTGGGCCGGGCCTTCGCAGCGGTGCTGGACGCTGGCACGCGGCCGTTCCACCACATCAACTACCTCGGCTCTGTCGGCGGGGCGCTGGTGTTCCACGAGGCACGGCTGACCGGGCAGCTCGACCGCACGATCGATCGACTCCACCGCCGCCTCGATGCCGAGTCCGACGCGGCTCTTGCCCGGCGGATGCACTTCCCGGTCGACTGGGACCCGTTCTTCCGCGACACGATGACGCTGGAGGAGGTCTACCACTACGGCACGCAGCACTACGACTTCCACCGAGCCCAGCTCACCATCGAGGGGCAGGCCCCCCGGGGCGGTCGCCGGATTGCCCGGCTGGTTGCTGATGCGCGTGGTCGCCCACCGGCGACGCGACCTCCCCATTGAGTCCACCCAACGACGCGATGCTCGCCCGCACAGCCGGGAGCGCTGGAGCACCTGGCTGCGGGACTGGAGCACCCGGGTCAGCCCCCCACGGAGACGAGGACCGCAGTCGCGACGACGCACGCCGCGACCGCCAGCGCGACTGCGACCGTCCCGAGCCCGCGATCCTCGGGGACGCTGCGAGCGAGAAGGCCCAGCGGCACCGCCACCACGGCGCCCAGGTAGGCGAAGACGCTGAAGAAGTAGGTGGGAGCGCACACGACGCTCAGGAGCGCGACGACCAGTGCGATCACGCCGAGAGCGGGCGAGCCCAGCGCGTGATCGTCGCTCTGGTCCCAGCCTGTCGGCGTCGTCATCTCGTCCCGCACGCCGAGGATCCTAGGCCCGCAAGCCGGGTTGTGGCGGCCACGACGTGAGCCCGCTGCTGCAAGCAATCTTGCTTTCATTCCCAAGCACCGCGGGCGAGAAGAAGTACGCCACCACGCCGTCGCCGTGCAGCCTGCACCCGCGCCAGGGCCAGCCGCTCCGCACCGGCCGCTTCGACGCCAACAACGCGAACGCGAGGACCAACTTCATCGGCGCGGCTCGCTGAGCACGAGCTCGAGGTCCACGCCGTCGTCGAGCGTCGGTCCGCAGCCGCGGCTCGTGCCGTAGCCGACAGGCCCTCGCCAGGTGCCGTGCGCACCGCTTGCGGCGACACGCAGCTCGGCGTCGGTGTCAGCGAAGGATCCGAACGCACACGGCACCTCGCAGAGGAGCCGGCCACCGGACACCTGAAGGTTCGAGTGCAGGTCAGCATCGTTCGTCACCAGACCGGGGATCCATTCCCGGCCGAACCGCAGTCCCTTCGCCACCTCGGTGAGCGCCGGGCGCCCGTCACGACGCAGCCGCGTCACCTCGACCGTCCCGACCGGCACTCCACCGGGGCCTGTGACGTGACGGATCGTCAGGACGGGTTCGGCGTAGGACACCACGGTGGCGCAGCTGCTGCCGTCACTCGCACAGCTCGACGACACGACAGTGATACCCAGCGTGAGGCACGTGCCGAGCAGGACCCTGGCTCTCATGTGCGTGGGACGTCATCCTCCGCGGCGCAGTTCCGTGGCACGGCGTCGGTCCAGGCATCCCGGAGCAGGACTGCACCATCAAAACTGGAGCCTCACCCCCGAAGCTTCGGGGGTGAGGCTCCAGTTTCCCGGATATCCGGGGATCGCGACCAAAGAGAGGGGGAGGCTCAGCCCTCGAAGGACTCCGGCTCCGGCTCGCGGGTGATGTGCATCGCGGCCTCCTCGGCAGACGCACCGGCGCCGTCGATGCCCACGTCGAGGGCGAGCTCCTGCTTGTCGGTGTCCTCACCGAAGCCCTCGTCTGGCTGCACGAGCCGGCCCGAGCGCGGGTCGGCCTCGTCGAGGCCGAGCTGCTCGTCGAGGGCGTTCTCGTCCTCGCGGTCGCTGTCGTCGTCGACCTCCGCGTAGGGGTCGATGTCAGGCTCCTCCTCGGCGAGCTTCTCGTCGAGGGACTCCCCCTGCAGGCGCTCGGCCTCGGTCGGGTAGTCGTCGTAGCCCTTGGGTGCGCGGTCGGGCGGGGAGTAGCCGCGGTCGAGGACGTCGTCGAGGTCGGTGTCGTCCAGGGTGTCCTCGGGCTGCAGCTGGTCCTCGTCGTCGACCGACATGTCGCCGTAGGTCTCGCGCTCTTCGCTCATGCCTCCTGCCTACCGGTCACGGACCGGTGGGACAAGGGGCAGTGGTCCCCAGCAGGTCCCGAGGGGTGGGTCTCAGGCGAGCTCGCGCTCCAGGGCGTCGGTGAGCAGCGCGACCAGCGCCTCGGTCTGGATGTTGGCCGACGACGTGACCTCCTCGTCCGAGCCGTCGAGCGCCCGCGCGGCGAGGCCGGCCTTGGAGTCGATGAGCTCGGCGATGCGGGTGTCGATGGTCTGGGCGGCGATGATGCGCCACGCCGTCACCGGGTCGCTCTGGCCGATGCGGTGCACGCGGTCGATCGCCTGGGTCTGCTCGGCGTCGGTCCACGAGAGCTCGGAGAGCACCACGTTGGAGGCGACCTGCAGGTTGACGCCGACACCGGCGGCAGCCAGCGAGCAGACGATGACCTTGACGTCGGGGTCGTTGACGAAGGACTCGATGGCCTTCTCGCGCGCCCGCGCGGTCTGGTCGCCGCGGATCGAGGTGTGCTTGAGCCCGCGACGGGTGAAGGTGTCCTCCGCGATGTCCATGACGTCGACGTGGCGGGCGAAGAAAACCACCTTGCCGACGTTGCGGGCCAGCTGCGCGGCGTAGTCGGCGGCCAGGCCGGCCTTGGCGCGCCCGATGCGGCGGAACATCGAGAAGACGTTCTCGCCCCCGGTGCCGGAGTCCATCTCCTCGCGCTCCCACGTCGCGACGCGGCGTACGAGCTCGTGGTCGATGCCGTCGACGACGGAGCCCGTACGACGGGTCTCCAGCGCGGCCTTGTAGCGCTGGACGAGCCGCCGGGCGAGCTCCTCCTCGGCGCCGCGGATCGAGCGGGTGTCCTCGTCGTCGAGCTCGACGGGGATGTCAGCGATCCGGCGCGCCGGGATGTCCTCGGCGACGTCGACCTTGCGGCGACGCACGATGCCCATGTCGATCACGGCCTTGCGCGCCGCGGGGTAGAACGGGTGGTCGGCCGGCGTCAGGTCTGTCTCCTCCAGCGCCTCCATCAGCCGGGCCGTCGGCATGGTGTCGTCGATCCAGCCGAGGAACTGCCAGATCGCGCGGAAGTCCTCGATGTCGTTGATCAGCGGGGTGCCGGTCAGCGCCATCAGCAGCGGACGGGCGGTGCGGGTGCGCAGCCGCTCGGAGAGCTCGAGCACGTGGCGCGAGCGCTGCGAGGTCTTGTTCTTGATGAAGTGGGCCTCGTCGACGACCATGCCGCGGAAGCCGAAGTCACCGAGCCAGCCGACGTGGCGGTCGAGGATCTCGTAGTTGACGATGATGACGTCGGCGAAGGCGTCGACCTCGGTGCCGTCGCCGTGGATCACGGTGGCGCGGCGGCGCGGCGTCCAGCGCTCGGTCTCACGCGCCCAGTTGGTCTTGACCACGTTGGGGCAGACCACGAGCAGCGGGAAGGCGTTGGCGGCCTGGGCGGCGAGCAGCGCCTGCGCGGTCTTGCCGAGGCCCGGCTCGTCGGCGAGCAGGAAGGTGCGGTGGCCCTCGGCGGCCGACGCGATGAGCCGCGCCTGGTGCGGCATGAGCTCGAGCTTGCCGGGGGCGTTGAGCGAGGTCGCCTCGGGCAGGTCCATGCAGGAGGAGGCGCCGCCGAGCTCGAAGGAGCGGAAGAGCGGACCGAGCAGCTCCCAGGTGGAGAGCCGTCCGTGGACGCGGCGGCGCTCGCGACCGATGCCGAAGTCGGGCGCCAGGAACGGGTTGGCGAGCTGGTGCTGGACGACCGACTGCGGCACCACGCGGCGCTCGCCGAGTCCGGGGCCCGCCTCGTCGTCGGGCTTGGGCTCCTCGACCACCGGCTCGACGCCGGCCTTGCGCAGCATCTCCAGGCGCAGGTCGCGAGCGGTGTCGGTGACGACGGCCTCCTCGGACAGCAGGCCGAAGAGCGAGGGGTCGCGCGTCGCGGTCTTGGCCAGGATCGTCGCGATCCCGTCGAGGCGCTTGAGCTCGTCGCCCTTCTGGGCGTCGGACAGCTCGGTCGAGGCGCGTACGTCGCTGCGGTGCTCGCGCACGAGCAGCGCCACCACCTGGAAGCGGACCCGTTGCCCCGGGGCCAGCGGCCCCCGCTGGACGGCGGACTCGAGCTCGCGCACGGC
Organism: Nocardioides sp. Soil774; assembly: GCF_001428125.1. Classification (GTDB taxonomy): domain Bacteria; phylum Actinomycetota; class Actinomycetes; order Propionibacteriales; family Nocardioidaceae; genus Nocardioides. The sequence goes on from NZ_LMSM01000006.1 coordinate 240,463, forward strand.
GCGGGCGAGCACGGGGACGATGCCCTCGTTGTCCTTGTGGCGGGCGTGCGCAGGGGTGCGTCGTCCGCCGCGTGAGCGCTGGCGCTGGGCCAAGGTGTCCTCCCGGACTGGATACGCGTCGCGGGGCAGGCGAGCCCGGGTGCGGCTCTGGCCCGCCACGCACAGGCGTGAAGGTGTGGAGCGGGCGTCAGGTGCGCGGTGGCCGGTGGACCTGGGGTGGTCAGTGCGGCACGGCGTCTGGACGCTGCGACCACTCTAGCGCCCCGCGTCGCCCGGGCGGCAAATGTCCGCGACTCAGCGCGGCGGCCGGTGGTCGACGATGCGCCGCATCTTGCCGACCGAGCGCTCGATGGACGCCACGTCTACGACGTCGACCGCGACGCTCACCCCGATCGAGGCCTTGATCGCGTGGACCAGCGAGGCCTGCGCCGCGGCGGCCTCGGCGTCCGTGGTGTGCTCGCGCCGCTCGACGCGGACGGTGAGGGTGTCGAGGTTGCCCGAGCGGTCGAGGTGGCACTGGAAGTGCGGCGACAGGGCCGGGATGCCGAGCACGATCTCCTCGATCTGGGTCGGGAAGAGGTTGACCCCGCGCAGGATGATCATGTCGTCGGTGCGCCCGGTGATCTTCTCCATCCGTCGCATGGTGCGCGCGGTCCCGGGCAGCAGGCGGGTGAGGTCGCGGGTGCGGTAGCGGATCACCGGCATCGCCTGCTTGGTCAGCGTCGTGAACACCAGCTCGCCCTCCTCCCCGTCGGGCAGCACCTCGCCGGTGACCGGGTCGATGACCTCGGGGTAGAAGTGGTCCTCCCAGACGTGCAGGCCGTCCTTGGTCTCGACGCACTCGCTCGCGACGCCGGGTCCGATCACCTCGGAGAGGCCGTAGATGTCGACGGCGTGCATGTCGGTGCGCTCCTCCATCTCGCGCCGCATGTCGTTGGTCCACGGCTCGGCTCCGAAGATGCCGACCTTGAGCGAGGTCGAGCGCGGGTCGACGCCCTGCGCCTCGAGCTCGTCGATGATCGAGAGCATGTAGGACGGCGTCACCATGATCACGTCGGGCTCGAAGTCGCGGATCAGCTGCACCTGGCGCTGCGTCATGCCGCCGGAGACCGGGACGACGGTGCAGCCCAGGCGCTCGGCGCCGGCGTGCGCGCCGAGACCACCGGTGAACAGCCCGTAGCCGTAGGCGTTGTGCAGCACCATCCCGCGCCGCCCGCCGGCCGCGCGGATGGAGCGCGCCACCACGTCGGCCCACATGTCGAGGTCGTCGCGGGTGTAGCCGACCACGGTGGGCTTGCCCGTCGTGCCGCTCGATGCGTGGAGGCGTACGACGTCCTCGCGAGGCACCGCGAACATGCCGAACGGGTAGTTGTCGCGCAGGGTCGCCTTGGTGGTGAACGGCAGCCGGGCCAGGTCCTCCAGCGACCGGACGTCGTCGGGGCCCACGCCCGCCTCGTCGAACGCACGCCGGTAGTGCGCGACGTTGTCGTAGGCGTGGCGCACCGACCACCGCAGCCGCTCGAGCTGCAGCGCCCGCAGCTCCTCGACGGGGAGGGTCTCGACCGGGTCGAGGTCGCCGGGGCGGGGAGTCAGGTCGAGCACGGGGTCCTCCGGGTGGGCCGTCGGTCGTGAGAACGTTCATCCATGTCAGAGCGCGTACGCCGCGGCCGGCCGGGCCACGACCAGGCCACGGTGCTGCGCGTGGCCATCGAGCTCTTCAACAGGCAAGGCTACGACGCGACGAGCATGGGAGACCTCGCCCGCGAGCTCGGGCTCACCAAGTCGGCGATCTACCACCACGTCCCCGGCAAGGAGCACCTGCTCGAGCGCGCCCTCGACGAGGCGCTCGGCGAGCTGACCGCCGCCCTCGACGCGGTGCAGGCCGACACCACCGCGACCCCGGCCCAGCGCCTGCGCGCGGCCGTGCGCTCCAGCGTCGTCGTGCTCGCCGAGCACCTGCCCGCCGTGACGCTGCTCCTGCGGGTGCGGGGCAACACGCCCGCGGAGAAGAACGCCCTCGCCCGTCGGCGCGACATCGACCACCGCCTCGCCGAGATGGTGCGCGAGGCCGCCGCCGCCGGCGAGATCCGCACCGACGTCGATCCGCTGCTCGCCAGCCGGCTGCTCTTCGGCACCGTCAACTCGATGACCGAGTGGCTGCGCGGCGACGTCGACGTGGACCACCTCGCCGACACGGTCGCGACGCTCGCTTTCGACGGGCTGCTGCGGCGGGGTGAGTAGCCGGGGGCGCCGCCGCGGCGAAGTCCCCGGATATCCGGGGACTTCGTCACGACGGTGGAGTCCGTGAGCCACTGAGCGGCACGTGAGCTCCACGATCCTCCGGGCGCACCGACGTACGTCAGGGCTCGAGGCACGCCGGGGTCGAGTCGCCCGGGCCCGTGGGGTCGAGGGTGTGGCCCGCCGGGTCGCGCAGGACGACGCGGTCGACTGTGGGCAGCTGCCTGAGCGTTCGCAGGATCTCCCCAGCGATCGTGACCGTCGACCCGCCACTGCGGCACCCGCCGGTGAGTCGGAGGTCCGCGGTGCCGTTGCTGATGGTCAGGTCGTCGTAGCCGCTGGCGCCGGACCGGAGCAACCGCTGCCCGCGCGCCCGCTCATAGGGGTCTGGTCCAGCGAAGAGCCGGTCCATCAGGGCGGTGGCGGGGGCACCTGGAGCGACCCACCGTAGGTTCCGCACGAAGAAGGGCTCCCGGTTCTCCACGAACCGCCGGCGGTTGAAGAACCACACATGGCGCATGACGACCGGGAAGTCGGCGCCCACCCTGACCACCACCCGCGGGGGGTCCTGCAGCGTGGTCATCCGCACAGGAGTCCGGCGGGCGAGCCCGAGACCGTACGTCGTGACGCCCTCGAAGTCACCGGCACGCACGGCGGTCAGGACGTTGGGGACGCCGAACGCGACGCGACGCGGTGCCTCGGTCGGCTGCCCGTCGTCGGTGTGGGCCTGCGCGGGTTCGAAGCGCACCCGCAGGAGCGCTTGGCCCGCAATGCGCACGGGACGACCGGAGCCGTCGGCGAAGACCCGCTCGACGTAGGCGACGTCGCGCTTCGAAGGCAGGCCGCCACGGAACTCGAACACGACCCGATCGACTGTGCCGCCGTCGTGCGTCGCGCGCACGGCGACCAGCACCGGGGTCGGCGGCGCGGAGGTCGCGCGCACCCCGGCGGCAGGACCCGTGACGGCCAGCGCGGGGGCGGCGAGGGCGAGAAGACCGACGAGCAGGGACCACAGCTTCCACGGAGCCTTCATGGCCCGACGTTAGGAGCATCGCGCGTCTGGGCACAGGGTCCTTCGACGTGCGCCGGCCGGGCCGTTGTTCCCGGCGCCGTCGCTTCAGCGCAGCGTGCGGCTCCGGCCGCGGAACTGCGCGACGACCGTCTCCCCCGCTGACACCGTGACGTCGTAGAGCCCCGAGCGACCTCGGCGCCACACCTCACGGGCCTCGGCGCGCAGCGTCTGGCCGAGGCGGCCGGGCTCGAGGAAGTCGACGGAGAAGCCGGCCGCGACCGTCACCGGGCCGTGGGAGTTGCACGCGAGCGCGAAGGCCGAGTCGGCCAGGCTGGCGATGAGGCCGCCGTGGCACAGGTCGTGGCCGTTGACCATGTCGGGCCGCACCACCATCGTGACCGTCGCGCTGCCCTCCGCGAGGTGCTCGAGCTGCATCCCGAGCATCGCGCTGGCGCCGTCGGCGGCCCACATGTCGCGCGCGGGCTGGAGCGCGTCAGGCATCGAAGTCGACGGTGACCGCGTCGCTGACGGGGAACGACTGGCAGGTCAGCACGAACTGCTGCTCGACCTCCGCGGGCTCGAGGGCGTAGTTGCGCACCATCTCGACCTCGCCGTCGACGACCTTGGCGCGGCACGTGCCGCACACGCCGCCCTTGCACGCGAAGGGCAGGTCGCTGCGCACGGCCTGGGCCGAGTCGAGGATCGTCGCGCCGCGCGACATCGGCGTGGTCGTCGTACGTCCGTCGAGCACGACGGTGACCTCGCTGGTGACACCCTCGACGACCCGGTCGGCGTGGCGCAGCTGCGGCGGCGGCTCGTCGACGAAGAACAGCTCGAAGTGCACCTTCTCCTTCGGCACGCCGAGCTCGTCGAGCACGGCGCGCGCGTCCTGCACGAGGCCGAGCGGACCGCAGAGCCACACGTGATCGACCGACGCGAGCGGCACCTTGACCGCGAGCAGGCGACGCAGCCGGTCGGCGTCGAGCCGGCCGGAGAACAGCTCGACGTCGCGGGGCTCGCGCGAGAGCACGTGCACCAGGTCGAAGCGCGGGCCGTGGAGGTTCTTGAGGTCGCCGAGCTCCTCGGCGAACATCACCGACGTCGTCTCGCGGTTGCCGTAGAGCAGCGTCACCGAGCTCGCCGGGTTGGCCAGCACCGATGCCGCGATCGAGAGCATCGGGGTGATGCCGGAGCCGGCTGCGATGCACAGGTGCCGGCCGGGGGTGGCCGGGTCGGCACGGAAGCCGCCCGACGGCGGGGCGACCTCGACGCGGGCGCCGGGGGCGAGGTCGCGGATGAGCCACGACGAGAACATGCCGCCGGGGATGGCGCGTACGCCGATGCGCGGGGCGTCGCCGGCCGGCGCGCAGATGGAGTAGGTGCGGCGGTGCTCGACCCCGTCGACGACCCGGCGCAGGGTGAGCGACTCCCCCGGCTCGAAGGCGTAGAGCTCGCGCAGGTCGTCGGGCACGTCGAAGGTGACTGCGGCGGAGTCGTCGGTCAGTGGCGCGACGTCTCGCACGGTGAGCTCGTGGAAGGTCGTGCCGGCCGGCCTCGAGGACATGGCTCAGATCTCCTTGACGTGGTCGAAGGGCTCGCGGCAGGCGGTGCAGCGGTACTGCGCCTTGCAGGCCGTCGAGCCGAACTCCGAGACCAGCTCGGTCGCGGGCGAGTCGCACTGCGGGCAGCGGACCTGACGGGCGGTGGGCAGCAGGGTCAGCGGGATCGGCCCGTCGGTCGACGGCGCCGGGCCGGGCGGTGAGATCCCGGCGGCCGCCAGCGCGGCGCGACCCTCGGGGGTGATCCAGTCGGTCGTCCACGCTGGGTCGAGGCTGACGCGCACCTCCACCCGGTCGAAGCCGGCACCCGACAGCTCGCGCACGAGGTCGTCGCGCATCGCGGCCATCGCGGGGCAGCCGGAGTAGGTGGGCGTGATGTCGACGACGACGTGCGAGTCGCCGACCAGGTCGACCTCGCGCAGCACGCCGAGGTCGACCAGCGTGAGCATCGGCAGCTCGGGGTCGGTCACCCTCCCGGCGACCGCCCGGGCGCGCTCGAGCGAGCGGCTCGGTGATCGAGTGGCACGTGAGGAACGAGCGGGCGTGTCGAGGTTCACCACAGGCCCCGGGGGTGCGCGCGCGCCACCGACTGCATCTCGGCGAGCATCCGGCCCAGCGGCTCGCCGTGCATGCCGTCGCGACCGGTGCGCCCGAGCACGCCGGCCCGACGGGCGACCTCGGGCCGCGGCACGTCGGCGGCGGCGAGGACCTGGTCGAGCACTGCCTCAGCGGCGTCCCGCACCCCGGCGGGGTCGACGCCGACGCCGGACTCCGCGGCTGCTGCCTCGACCGGGTGGGTGTCGAAGAGCTCGGGCCACAGCGGCCACAGCGCGTCGAGCGCCGCGAGGAGCCGGCGGCGCGACTCGTCGGTGCCCCGGGCCAGCGTCACGAACCAGCGGGCGGAGTAGTCGCGGTGGTAGGCGACCTCCTTGACGCCCTTGGCGGCGACGGCCGCGAGCACGTGGTCGCGGCTGGCGCGCAGCTGCTCGAGCAGCGCGAGGCGCCACACCGAGAAGAGCAGCACCCGCACGGTCGCCTCGGCGAAGTCGCCGTTGACGAGCTCGGCGAGCCGCACGTTGCGGAAGTCGTGGGCCTCGCGGAAGAACGCCAGTGCGTCCTCGGGGGGCGCCGGCGATCCCTCGGGCAGCACGGGCACGACCGACTCGTCGGCCTTCGCGGCCCGGGCCAGCAGCAGCCGCGCCTGGCCGAGGAGGTCGAGCGCGATGTTGGACAGCGCGATGTCGTCCTCGAGGTCGGGCGCGTTGCTGGTCCACTCCGAGACCCGGTGCGACATGACCAGTGCGTCGTCGCCCAGCATCAGTGCGTACGCCGCCAGGGTGGGCGCGTCGACGCCCTCGGGGATCGTCGTGTCGACACCCGCGAGGGGGTCCTCGAAGTCGGTGCCGAAGGCCCAGTGGGCGTCGTTTACGAGCAGGCCGGCGTAGGCGTTGTCGTGCTCGTCCTCGGGTGTGGTGTGCACGTGATCGGTCATCAGCTCTGTCCGTCGATCGTCGGAGGGAACGGGGTCCCCGCGGCGTTGTTCTGGAGGAGCGCAGCGGGGGAAGAAGAACGTCGTGGGGTGTTCACATGTGGGGGACGTTGTCGGGGATGTCGTAGAAGGTCGGGTGCCGGTAGACCTTGTCGCCGCTCGGGGCGAACATCGGGTCCTTCTCGTCCGGGCTCGACGCGGTCACCGCGTCGGCGCGCACCACCCAGATGCTCACGCCCTCGTTGCGACGGGTGTAGACGTCGCGGGCGTGGAGCAGCGCCATCCGGTCGTCGGCGGCGTGCAGCGAGCCGACGTGCACGTGGTTGAGCCCGCGCTTGCCGCGCACGAAGACCTCGTAGAGGGGCCACTCGGGCTCGGGCGGCGTGACGCCCTCGCCCGTCGGGACGTCCTTCAGCGGCACGGCCCCGTGGCCGCCCTCGGCGGAGAGCTCGGTCATCGCGTCACCCCGTCCTGGTCTCGTGACGGTCGCTGCGCGACTTCCTCGACCGACGATCGGGCGGCGTACGCCGTCGCGGCCTCGCGCACCCACGCGCCGTCCTCGTGGGCACGGCGGCGGTGGGCCATGCGCTGGGCGTTGCAGGGGCCGTTGCCCTTGACGCCCTGCATGAACTCCTCCCAGTCGGGCTCGCCGAAGTCGTGGTGGCCGCGGTCGGCGTTCCACCGCAGCTCGGGGTCGGGGAAGGTCACACCAAGCGCCTCGGCCTGCGGCACCGACATGTCGACGAACTTCTGGCGCAGCTCGTCATTGGTGTTGCGCTTGATCCCCCACGCCATCGACTGCGCGGTGTTGGGCGAGTCGGCGTCGGGCGGGCCAAACATCATCAGCGCCGGCCACCAGAACCTGTTCACCGACTCCTGCACCATCGCGCGCTGCTCGTCGGTGCCGCGCATCATCGTGCTGAGCAGCTCGTAGCCCTGGCGCTGGTGGAAGGACTCCTCCTTGCACACGCGGATCATCGCGCGGCCGTAGGGGCCGTAGGAGGTGCGGCACAGCGGCACCTGGTTGCAGATCGCTGCGCCGTCGACCAGCCAGCCGATCGTGCCGACGTCGGCGTAGGACAGCGTCGGGTAGTTGAAGATGGAGGAGTACTTCTGCTTGCCGGCGATCAGGAGCTCGGTCAGCTCGAGGCGGGAGACGCCGAGCGTCTCGGCGGCGGAGTAGAGGTAGAGCCCGTGCCCGGCCTCGTCCTGCACCTTGGCCAGCAGGATCGCCTTGCGGCGCAGGCTCGGGGCACGGGTGATCCAGTTGCCCTCGGGCTGCATGCCGATGATCTCGCTGTGCGCGTGCTGCGCGATCTGGCGCACCAGGGTCTTGCGATAGCCCTCAGGCATCCAGTCGCGCGGCTCGATGCGCTCGTTGCGGGCGATCGTGTCGTCGAAGTGGCGCTCGAGCGCGTCGGGCGAGGGCGCCTGGGGTGCGGTCTGGGTGGTCGTCATCCGTCCTCCGGTGGCATGCGTCGGGACCGGCGGCGCAGCAGCATTTACTGACCGATCGGTCTGCTATTAGTGTGGCACCCGTCACCCCGGTGCGCAAACATCGTCGCGCGCGCCGTCGAACCGTGAGCCCAACCGTGAGGGAGCCCCCGTGACCCGTCTGCTCGAGAGCTACGCCGCCGGCCGCTGGTGGTCCGCCTCCGCCGAGGGCGACCCGCTCCTCGACGCCGCGTCCGGCGAGGAGGTCGCGCGGATCTCCAGCTCGGGCCTCGACATCGGCGCCATGGCCCACCACGCGCGCACCGTCGGCGGCCCCGCGATCCGCGAGCTGACCTTTCACGAGCGCGCGCTGCTGCTCAAGGACCTGGCCACGCACCTGACCGGCCTCAAGGAGGAGTTCTACGAGCTCTCGCTGGCCACCGGCGCCACTCGTCGCGACTCGATGATCGACATCGACGGCGGCTTCGGCACGGTCTTCAGCTATTCCTCGAAGAGCCGGCGCGAGCTGCCCAACGACGTGGTGGTCTGCGACGGCGACCTCGAGCAGCTCGGCCGCACCGGCGTCTTCCTCGGCCAGCACGTCTACACCTCGCGCCCCGGCGTCGCGGTGCAGGTCAACGCCTTCAACTTCCCCGTCTGGGGCATGCTCGAGAAGCTCGCCCCGGCCTTCGTCGCCGGGCTCCCCTCGATCGTGAAGCCCGCCAGCCAGACGGCCTACCTCACCGAGCTCGTCGTACGCCGCATCATCGAGTCGGGCATCCTGCCCGAGGGCTCGCTGCAGCTGCTGTCCGGCTCGGCCGGCGACCTGCTCGACCACCTCGGCGTGCAGGACTCGGTGGCCTTCACCGGCTCCGCGCACACCGCCGGGATCCTGCGCCAGCACCCGTCGGTGCTGCACGGCGGCGTCACGCTGCAGGTCGAGGCAGACTCGCTCAACTGCTCCGTGCTCGGCCCCGACGTCTCCGCCGGTGACCCCGAGTGGGACCTCTTCGTCAAGGGCGTCGTCACCGAGATGACCGCCAAGGCGGGCCAGAAGTGCACCGCGATCCGCCGCGTGATCGTGCCGGCTGCCGTGGCCGACGAGATGACCGAGGCGATCAGCGCGAAGCTGGCGACCATCACCGTCGGCGACCCCGGTGACGAGTCGGTGCGCATGGGCCCGCTCGCCTCCCTGGGCCAGCGCGAGGAGGTACGCAAGGCCGTCGAGGCGCTGCGCTCCTCGTGCGACGTGGTGCTCGGCGACCCGGCCTCCACCACGGGCTTCGCCGGTGACGGCGAGCGTGGCGCGTTCATGGCGCCGGTGCTGCTGCGCGCCCGCGCGGGCGCCGTCGAGCCGCACGACGTGGAGCCCTTCGGGCCCGTCGCGACGGTCATGTCCTACGGCGGGCTCGACGAGGCCGTCACCCTGGCCGCGCGGGGCAAGGGCTCGCTGGTCGGCTCGGTCGTCACCCACGACCCGGCCGTGGCGCGCACCGTCGTGCTCGGCCTCGCGCCGTGGCACGGCCGCATCCTCGTGCTCGACCGCGACGACGCCCCCGAGTCGACCGGCCACGGCTCCCCCCTGCCGATGCTCGTCCACGGCGGCCCCGGCCGCGCCGGCGGCGGCGAGGAGCTCGGCGGCGTACGCGGCGTGCTGCACCACATGCAGCGCTCGGCGATCCAGGCCTCCCCCGACATGCTCACCGCCATCACCGGTCGCTGGACGCGCGGCTCGCAGCGCACGACCACCCCCGAGCACCCGTTCCGCCACTCGCTCGCCACGCTCGCGATCGGCGACACCATCGCCACCGAGCCGCGGATGATCTCGCTCGACGACATCGACCACTTCGCCGACTTCACCGGCGACACGTTCTACGCCCACACCGACCCCGAGGCCGCCGCGCAGAACCCCCTCTTCGGCGGCATCGTGGCGCACGGCTACCTGATCGTCTCGATGGCCGCCGGCCTCTTCGTCGACCCCGCTCCGGGTCCGGTGCTGGCCAACTTCGGCGTCGACCACCTGCGGTTCCTGACCCCGGTCAAGGCCGGCGACTCCATCCGCGTGACGCTGACGGTCAAGCAGATCACCCCGCGCGCCTCCGCCGACTACGGCGAGGTGCGCTGGGACGCGCTGGTGGAGAACCAGGACGGCGAGCCGGTCGCGACGTACGACGTGCTGACGCTGGTGGCCAAGGAGGACAGCCCGGCCGGCTGATCGGCGCTAGCGTGGGACCCGTGAGCCGATCAGCGCAGCGCCTCGTCGGGATCGTCGCCCTGCTGCTGCTGGGCATGCTGAGCCTGCCGGCGGCGGCGTACGTCCTCGACGGACCCGGCACGGAGAACTGGATCGTCCCGGTGCAGCTGGTCGCCATGGCGACGGCGGGCGCCGCGACCACGATCGCCCTCCCGGGCATGGCGCGCGCGGACGCGACACCCGCGCGGCGCGCACTGACCGGCGCGTGGTGGGGGCTGCTCGCGGCCCTCGCCGGGGTTGCCATCTCCTGGTTCGCCCTCAACGGGATCCGCGGCGCCTGAGCCGCGCGGGCGGAGTAGGTTCGGAGCATGGCGAAGAAGAAGAGCTGGTCGGATATGACGCCGACCCAGCAGAAGGTGATCGTCGCCGCGGGCATCGTCGAGGTCGCCCTCACGACGTGGTGCCTGCGCGACCTCAAGCAGCGCCCGGCGGAGCTGGTGCGCGGCCCGAAGCTCCTGTGGGTGCCGGCCATGTCGGTGCAGCCGGTGGGGCCGATCGCCTACCTGGCGTGGGGCCGCAGGCGCTGAGCGCTCACCCGGCGGCAGCGACCAGGTCGTCGTAGCCGCCGCCGTTGACGACGTCGAAGCCGAGCTCGCGCATCTTCTCGACAGCTCCGGTGGCCCGGTTGCCCGACGCGCAGTAGACGACGTAGGAGATCCGTCGCGGCAGCTGGTCGACGCGGTCGGTGAAGTCGTAGGACTGGAAGTCGATGTTCAGCGCGCCGTCGAGGTGGCCGGCGTCGAACTCCTCGGGCGTGCGTACGTCGATCACGTCGGCGCCGTCCGCGACCAGTGCGAGCGCGTCCTCGGCCGGGACCGGCTCCGCGCTGCCGGGAGGCGTGCTCGAGGTGGTGGTCGGACCAGCGGGTCCGACGTCGCCGCAGGCCGCCGCACCTGCGAGCAGCACCGCCACCGAGGCGAGGGCGACGAGAGGGCGGCTGACGCGGCGGGGCTGCACGGCACGAACCTAGCCGGAGTAGGCAACCTCGCTGCGCCACTCGGACTCGTCGGTGGTGATCGCCTGCCACAACGCCTCGGCGACCCGGTCGGGCGTGAAGGCGCCCTCGCGCGCGAGCGCGCCCCGCACGGTGACCGACACCGCGCGGATGCCGTCGGGGGCGAGGGTCTTGTCGATGCTGTGCACGAGGTTGCGCACGCCCGCCTTCTGCACGCCCAGTGACGCCGCACCCTCCCAGGGCTCGTCGGCGGCCATGCTGCCGGTGACACTGATCCGGCCGCCGGCGGACATGAAGGGACGGGCGGCCTGGACGACGGTGAGCAGCGCGCCGACGCCGAGCGCGACGTCCTCGAGGAGCTCCGCGACACCCAAGGAGAGCGGGTCCGTCTCGCGGAAGGCGCTCGGGTTGAAGTGCACCACGTCGATGCGGCCGGTGTGCTCGCCGAAGCGGCGTACGGCCTCGCGCGTGGCCTCCTCGTCGGTCACGTCGACGCACGCGTGGCCCACGGAGACCCCACGCGCCTCGAGGTCGGTGGCGAGGTCGTCGAGCACCTGCTGGTCGTGGCCCAGCAGGGCGACGTCGTGGTCCTCGTCGGCGAAGCGACGCGCCAGCGACCCGCTCACGCCCGGCCCGGCACCCACGACGAGGACGACTGGTCTGCTCATGGCGACCGTTCTACCGCACCGTCACGTGGTGTGGGGGTGCTCGCCGGTCTCGTCCTCGGGGATCGCGTTGGGGCCCTGGGCGCCCTCCTGCACCTCGCCGGACTGCTGGTCGGGCTGCCCGGCGACCGAGTCCCCGGAGCTGATCGGGTCCGGCGTGTCGCCCTGGGGGGCGAGCTCGGAGACCTGCCCGTCCTGCTGCGAGTCGTCGGTGTGCTCGGACGTGTCGTCGGTGTGCGTCATGGCTCCCACACAAGCAGCCGCGCACAAGCCGACCTCACCTGAGCGGGTGGTGGGCGAGGTCCGGGCGCTGGCTACCGTCGAGGAATGACTCGCTTCGGCTACACCCTGATGACCGAGCAGAGCGGCCCGCGCGAGCTGGTGTCGTACGCCGTCGCCGCAGAGCAGGCCGGCTTCGACTTCGAGGTGATGAGCGACCACTTCTCGCCGTGGCTCACCGAGCAGGGGCACGCCCCGCACGCGTGGACGACGCTGGGCGCGGTCGCGCACGCCACCGACCGGGTCGGGCTGATGACCTACGTGACGTGCCCGACCCTGCGCTACCACCCCGCGGTCGTGGCCCAGAAGGCCGCGACCCTGCAGATCCTCGCCGAGGGTCGCTTCACCCTCGGCCTGGGCAGCGGGGAGAACCTCAACGAGCACGTCGTCGGCCACGGCTGGCCGGCGATCGCCGAGCGCCAGGACATGCTCGCCGAGGCGATCGAGGTGATCCGCGGCCTGCACACCGGCAAGCTGTTCGACCACCGCGGCGAGTTCTTCCAGGTCGACTCCGCACGCATCTGGGACGTCCCCGAGGAGGGCGTGGAGATCGGCGTGGCCGTGGCCGGCGACCGGGCCATCGAGCGGTTCGCCCCGCTGGCCGACCACCTCGTCGCGGTCGAGCCCAAGGCCGAGATCGTCGAGTCGTGGAACGCCGTCGACGGCGCGCCGCGCATCGGCGACGGGGCCCGCGCCGTCGGGCACATCCCGATCTGCTGGGACCCCGACCGCGACGCCGCGGTCGCGCGGGCGCACGAGCAGTTCCGCTGGTTCGGCGGGGGCTGGTCGGTCAACGCCGACCTCCCGACGCCCGCCGGCTTCTCCGGCGCCACCACGTTCGTGCGTCCCGGCGACGTCGCCGAGTCGATCCCCTGCGGGCCCGACCTCGACGCGATCGTCGAGGCCGTGTCGGCCTACTGGGAGGCCGGCTTCACCGACGTCGCCCTGGTGCAGGTCGGCGACGAGGGCCAGGACCGCTTCCTCGCCGAGGCGGCAGGCCCGCTGCTGGAGAAGCTGCGGGCCGCCGCGCCCTCGTGAGGGGGAGGCGTCAGCGCCAGCCGAGGTCGGGCGCCACGTCGGTGAGCACCGTCTCCAGGACGTGGGCGTTGTAGTCGACGCCGAGCTGGTTGGGCACCGTGAGCAGCAGGGTGTCGGCCGCGGCGATCGCCTCGTCGTCGGCGAGCTCCTTGACCAACACGTCGGGCTCCGCGGCGTACGTCTTGCCGAAGACCGCGCGCAGGTTGGCCTCGATCTGGCCGAACTGGTCGGTGCTGGCGCCCTCGCGCCCGAAGTACATCCGGTCGAGGTCGGTCGTGATGGGCATGATCGACCGGCTCACCGAGACGCGGGGCTCGCCCTCGTGGCCGGCCTCCTTCCACGCCTCACGGAAGACCTCGATCTGCTTGCGCTGCTGGACGTGGAACGGCTCGCCGGTCTCGTCGGCCTTCAGCGTCGAGCTCATCAGGTGCATGCCCATCTGCGCGGTCCAGCGGGCGGTGGCGTCGGACGCCGCGCCCCACCAGATGCGCTGACGCAGCCCCGGCGAGTGCGGCTCGACCCGCAGCAGCCCGGGCGGATTGGGGAACATCGGGCGAGGGTTGGGCTGCGCGAACCCCTCCCCCTCGAGCACCTTCAGGAAGACCTCGGTGTGTCGGCGGGCCATGTCGGCCTGGTCCTCGCCCTCGGCGGGGGCGTAGCCGAAGTAGCGCCAGCCCTCGATGACCTGTTCCGGTGATCCCCGGCTGATGCCGAGCTGCAGCCGGCCGCCGGAGATGAGGTCGGCGGAGCCGGCGTCCTCGGCCATGTAGAGCGGGTTCTCGTAGCGCATGTCGATCACGCCGGTGCCGATCTCGATCCGGCTGGTGCGCGCACCGACGGCGGCGAGCAGCGGGAACGGCGAGGCGAGCTGGCGGGCGAAGTGGTGCACGCGGAAGTAGGCACCGTCCGCGCCGAGCTCCTCGGCGGCCACCGCGAGGTCGATCGACTGGAGCAGGGTGTCGGACGCGCTGCGGACCGCGGACTGCGGCGAGTCGGTCCAGTGGCCGAAGTTGAGGAAACCGATCTTCTTCATGGTTGGTTCAACGCTCAACCACCTTGGTTGTTCCCCGGCTCACTGGAACCCGTCGGCCGTCGTCGGCGTGCGGCCGGGCGCGGCCAGCGAGAGCACGGCGCGAGCGATCTCGGGACGCTCCTCGAGGTGGTCCTCGAGGCGCTGCAGCTCGGCGGCGACCTCGCTCTCCGGGTCGTCGCCGACGAGGTCGACCGAGCCGACGAGGAAGATCCGGCCCGGACCGACGTACTCCAGGTGGAGCGTGCTGACGCTCTCGACCTCGGGGCGCTCGCTCAGCCACCCGAGCACGGTCTCGCGGATGCGCGGGTCGGCGACCTGGCCGACCAGGAAGTCCATGTTGCGGCGCAGCAGGTAGATCGCGACGAAGCCGAGCAGCAGCCCGACCAGGATCGAGCCGATCGCGTCCCACACCGGCTGGTGCGTGGCCTGGTGGAGCGCGAGGCCGCTCACCGCGATCGCGATGCCGACCAGCGCGGCGGCGTCCTCGAAGAAGACCGCGCGCAGCGTCGGGTTGGACGTCTTGTCGAGGAACGTCACCCGGCTGACGTCGGCCTTGCGGGCACCGCGACGCACCTCGCGGCGCGCCTGGAAGAAGGAGATGCTCTCCAGCACGAACGCCGCACCGAGCACGACGTAGGCCCACAGATAGCTCGCCTCCGCCTCCTCCGCCGTGAGCGAGGTGATGCCGTGCCACAACGAGACCGCCGCGCCCACGCCGAAGAGGCCGAAGGCGGCGATCATCGACCAGACGTAGGCCTCGCGGCCGAAACCGAGCGGGTGGGTCTCGTCGGCAGGCTTCTCGGCCCGCCGCTCGGCGATGACGAGGAACACCTCGTTGCCCGCGTCGGCCCATGAGTGGGCGGCCTCCGCGACCATCGAGGCGGAGCCGGTGAGCACCGCGACGATGCTCTTGAGGACCGCGAGGGTCGTGTTGGCGGCGAGCGCGATGATCACGGTGAGCACCGCCCCAGCCTGCCGCACGCGAACCACCCGGGTCAGCCCCCGATGGGCGGTTGCCCCGGCGGCCGACCGCCTCGCGTGCCCCGCCCCTCGCACGTGCGGCGGTCCTGGCCCTCGATCCGGCCCGACGACGGCCACGACCGCAGCACGTGCGGCGTACGCCGCCGCTAGCCTCGTGGCTCGTGGAGGACACCGGCCCCGACATCGATGCCACCCTCGCCTGGGCTGGCGCACCGACCGGGCACGTCGCCGCGATGGCCGGCAGCTCGCGCGTCTCGACGACTGGCTGCACCTGGTGATCCGGCCGGATCAGCTGAGCGCGAAGTCGACCGCTGCCCGCGCGTGCAGCGCGGTGGTCGCGAAGACCGGGACCTCGACGTCGTCAGCGCCGATGAGCAGCTCGATCTCGGTGCACCCGAGCACCACGCCCTGGGCGCCCGCCTCGACCAAGCGCCCCACCACGTCGACGTACGCCGCCCGCGACGGGTCGCGGACCACGCCGCGCACGAGCTCGTCGTAGATGACGTCGTGCACGAGCGACCGGTCCGGCTCGTCGGGCACCAGGACGTCGATCCCGTGCGAGCGCAGCCGGTCGGCGTAGAACACCTGCTCCATGGTGAAGCGGGTGCCGAGCAGCGCCACCCGGTCGAGCCCGGCAGCGCGCACGGCGTCGGCGGTCACGTCGGCCAGGTGGAGCAACGGGATGTCCACCGCGGCCTCGATCGCGCCGGCCACCTTGTGCATCGTGTTGGTGCACAGCACCAGGCACTCGGCTCCGGCCGCCTCGAGGGCGCGCGCCTCGTCGGCAAGCATCGCGCCGGCGGCGTCCCAGTCGCCCGCGACCTGCATCGCCTCCACCTCGGCGAAGTCGACCGAGGCCAGCACGAGGCGCGCCGAGTGGAAGCCGCCGAGCCGCTCGCGCACGTCCTCGTTGACGAGGCGGTAGTAGAGCGCGGTGCTCTCCCAGCTCATCCCGCCCAGCAGGCCGACCTTGCGCACGGCGCCCATTGAAGCAGCCCGAGCGGGCGGGCCGGGCGCGCCGACTCGCGGACCGCCCGACGCCTTGCTACTTTTGTCCAGTAAGTCAGTGTAGTTAAACGGACGGAGTGGGGCATGGGGACCAACGAGGGTGACTGTCGCGTCGTGGTGGTCGGAGCGGGTGCCGGCGGCACGCTGGTCGCGACCCACCTGGTCACCGCGCTGTCCTCACGGTTCCGCGTCGAGCTCGTCGACCCCGCCCCCACGACCGGTTGCGGCCAGGCCTACTCCACCACCGACGAGCGCCACCTGCTCAACGTCCCTGCGTCCGGCATGAGCGCGTTCCCGCGCGACCCGGAGCACTTCCTGCGGTGGCTGCGCACCCACTACGACCCTGCTTTCCAGCCGCACGAGTTCGCCCCGCGCGCGGTCTTCGGCCGCTACGTCGAGAGCCTGCTGAGGTCCGCCACGGAGTTCCCCGGAAACGCCCGGCTCGTACGCCGCCACGCGGAGGTGGTCGACGTCGCCGGGTCCGGCACCGGCTTCGTCGTCCAGCTCTCCGACGGCGAGCGGCTCGAGGCGCGCGCCGTCGTGCTGGCCACCAGCAGCCGCCCGGGCACCGGCTGGGCGCCGCCCGAGCTGGCGGCCGACCCCCGACTCGTCGCCGACCCGTGGACACAGGGGATCCCCGAGGTCGGCGACGTGCTCATGCTCGGCTCCGGCCTCACGATGGTCGACCTCGCCATCAGCGCCGACCGACCCGGTCGCACCGTCCACGTCGTCTCGCGCACCGACGCGGTGCCGCAGGCGCACGTGCTGCCGACCACTCCCCCGGTGCCGCCGCCGCCCGGGGTCACCCGCAGCGAGGGCCTCGACGCGCTGCGCGCGACCCTCACGGAGCACGTCGCGCACACGGTCGCGACGACCGGCGACTGGCGCGCCGCGATCGACGGGCTGCGTCCGGTCACCGCCCAGCTCTGGCGTGGCCTCGGCGAGCCCGACAAGCGCCGCTTCATCGCCGAGGACGCCCGCTCGTGGGACGTGCACCGGCACCGGATGGCCCCGGCCACCGCTCGTCGCTTCGAGGCCGTCGCGGCAGCGGGGCGGCTCCAGCGGCACCGCGGCACCATCGCCGGCGTACGAGCCGACGAGGACGCCCTGCACGTCACCCTCGACGACGGCACCGAGCTCAGCGTCGGCGCGGTCGTCAACTGCACCGGCCCCGTCGGCACCATCGCCGCCGACCCGCTGCTGGCCCGCCTCGCGCACACCGGCCTCGTCCGCCCCGGCCCGGCCGGCCTGGGCATCGACACCACCGACGACGGCCGCATCGTCGGCACGCTGCCCGCCACCCGCCCCTTCCTCGCGGTCGGCTCGCTGCGGCGCGGCAACCTCTGGGAGTCGACGGCGATGCCGGAGATCCGCGAGCAGGCCTACGACGTCGCGCGGGCGGTGACCCGGTCGCTGCACGGCGAGTCGCGACGCCGCCCCGTCGACCCCTACGGCCTCACCCTGTCGACCGACCGTCGCGCGGCCAAGCGCTACAACGCCGCACTCGGGCGGCTCCTGCGTCTCCAGGACGGCGTCGAGGAGGGGCTCACCCAGGCCGTCGAGGCCGACGCCGGCTTCGTCCAGGCCCACGCAGCGCTGGCGCTGCTCGGCCACGAGTGGGGCGCCACCACCCACTGGCGGGCCTCCCTGCGCGCCGCGCACCGCGCCGCCGCCGAGCGCCACCTCGACGACCGCGAGTGCTCCTTCCTCGACGCCGTCACGACCCGGCTCCGCTCCGACGAGGCCACCGGCGCCTCCGCCCTGCTGCGCCACGTGCGCCTGTTCCCGCGCGACGCCCTCGCCGTCAGCGTCGCGGTGCCGACCGTCGCCTTCGGCGGGCTCACCAGCGGCACCCAGACCGCCGAGCTGGTCGAGTCGCTGGGGCGCTCCTACGGCGACGACTGGTGGTACGCCGGCCAGCTCGCCTTCGTGCGCCAGGACCAGGAACGCTGGGGCGAGGCCGAGGACCTGTCGTCCTACGCGCTCTCGGTCGAGCCGTCCTCGGGCCACGCGGTGCACGCGCGCGCCCACGTGTTCTACGAGACCGGCGAGCACGCCGCCGGCCTGGCGTGGCTCGACGAGTGGATCCGCACCCGTGGCCCGGAGGCCAACCACCGCTCGCACTTCTCGTGGCACGCGGCGCTGCACGAGCTGATGCAGGACGACGTGGAGGCCGTACGCCGCCGCTACGAGCGCGAGCTCTCGCCCTCGGTCGTGACCGGCAGCCGGGTCGTGGTCGACAGCGGCGCCCTGCTCTGGCGCGGGCGTGTCACCGGCGCGTGGACCGACGGGCAGCCCGTCGCCGCGGTGCGCGCCGCCGCGCCCGACGACTGGCTCAGCGCTCCGCCGACGGCCTTCGCCGCGATGCACGCAGCCGTGCTCCTCGCCGCCGACGGGGACGGGGCGGGGCTGGCCGGGCTCGCAGCCCGGTCGTCGGCGAGCGACGACCGGGTGTTCCGCGACGTGGTGGCACCGCTCTGCGAGGGACTGGCCTCCGTCGTGGACGAGCGGTGGAACGCCGCCTCCGCCACCCTGGGCAGGGTCGTCACGACGATGGAGCCCCTCGGCGGCAGCCGGGCACAGCGCGAGGTCGTCGAGGACACCCTGGTGCACGCGCTCGCTATGGCCGGGCGCACGACCGAGGCGGCCGCGGTGCTCGACGCCCGCCTGTCGCGGCGCTCGTCCGCCCTCGACGCACGGCGACGCGCCGCAGTGCTGGGCGCGGAGGCGGGCTCGCGCGCCTGAGGTCAGCCGGTCGGCGTCGCCGCGCGGGTCCGCGGCGGCACCGAGAGGCGCAGGACCTTGTGCCAGGCGCTCGCGACCTGCCGCAGCAGCGGCCGGCTGTGGTAGGTCAGGCCGTGCCGCTCGAAGAGCTCGCGCACCGGACCGGCGACCTCGCGGTAGCGGTTGCTCGGCAGGTCGGGGAACACGTGGTGCTCGATCTGGTGTGACAGGTTGCCGCACAGCACGTGCAGCAGCCACGGCCCGGAGATGTCGGCCGAGCCCAGCATCTGCCGCACGTACCACCACCCGCGGGTCTCGTGCTCGTCGAGCTCGTCGACCTCGAACGTCTCCACGCCCTCTGGGAAGTGGCCGCACATGATGACGGAGTGGCTCCACACGTTGCGGGCCACGTTGGCTGCGACGTTCGCCGCGAGGGTGGGGCGCCACGAGCCGGTCGGCGCCGACAGGAGCGGGTGCAGGACGTAGTCGCGCAGCGCGGCGCGGGCCACCCGCTTCCCGGTCGCGCGCATCTCGGCCTTCTGCTGCGGCGCGAACCCCGTGCGCTCGCGCAGCGTCTGCCCGAGGTCGAGGTCGTACATCGCGATGCCGTACTCGAAGAAGCACGCGTTGAGCAGGTTGAGCAGGGGCTGCGCGAGGTGGCGGGGCTGCCACTCCTGCGCCTCGTCGACGCGCAGGATCCCGTAGCCGAGGTCGTTGTCCTCGCCCAGGACGTTGGTGTTGACGTGGTGCCGGTCGTTGTGGGCGCGCCGCCACTGCTCGGGCGCGGAGGCGTGGTCCCACTCCCATGTCGAGGAGTGGATGCGCGGATCGCGCATCCAGTCCCACTGCCCGTGCAGCACGTTGTGCCCGATCTCCATGTTGTCGAGCACCTTCGACAGGGTGAGCGACGCCGTGCCGAGCCACCAGGCCGTGCGGCTGCGGCTGCCCAGCAGCACCACCCGACCCGCGACCTCCAGGCACCTCTGCACCGCGATCATCCGGCGGATGTACGCCGCGTCGGCCGAGCCCCGGCTGTCGAGGACCTCCTGGCGCAGGGCGTCCAGCGTCCGGCCGATCTCCTCGACCTCGGCCGGCGCGAGGTCGGCGTACGAGCGGTGGTGCGAGGCAGTGCCCGAGACGGGTCCGGAGTCGTGCAACAGGGTGGGCATGTCCTCAGGTGCCCCCCGGAGCGAGGGCGCATGCGCAGCGGCGCACGGGGCACCGAAGGGCACGGGCACCTACCCCACCTAGGGGTGGAGTCATCCCGCGAACGGTGGGTACGGAAAGCCATGAGCGAGAACCAGACGCACGACCAGGACGCGGATCCGCCCACGCCGGACGGCGAGGAACCGGACGTCCAGCAGCTGCGGCCGGACTCCGAGCCGGCCAGCGACCCGGACCCTGCGCCGGGCGCAGGGACCACCGAGGAACGACACGAGGAGGACGCATGACGACATACGGAACCGACCCCGTAGGCACGGGCACGACCGGGACCACCCCCGGGTTCGACAGCACCATGAACGGCACGGACAGCGACACGTCAGACACGGGCACGTCGGGCACCGCCAAGCAGGCTGCCTCGACCGCTGCCGACCAGGGCAGGCACCTGGCCGGGACGACCAAGGACGAGGCGCTCAACGTCGCCGGCACGGCTGCGGAGCAGGCGCGCAACGTCATCGGCGACGCCCGCCAGCAGGTCACCACGCAGGTCACCGACCAGGCGGTGACAGGGCGCGACAAGCTGTCGCAGACCCTGCGCTCCTTCGGCGACGACCTGCAGCAGATGGCCGAGCAGGGTCCCGACCAGGGCATGGCCGTCGACCTGGCCCGTGAGGTCTCCGACCGCGTCCGAGCGCTCGGGAGCCACCTCGAGGGTCGCGAGCCCGGCGACCTGCTGACCGACGCCCGCGACTTCGCCCGCCGTCGTCCCGGCACGTTCCTGCTGGGCGCCCTGGCTGCGGGTGTGGTCGCCGGACGCATGTTCCGTGCGACCGCCGACGGGGCCGCTGCAGCGTCGCTGCAGGACTCGGGTGCAGCGGGCCACGACGCCGCTGGGCTCGGCGCCGGCGCCACCTATGGCAGCACCGGCGTCGGCACGGGCCCGATGGCGCCGACCGACGGCACGCTGTCGATCGACGACAGCCCGCACCCGGCCGGCTTCGACGCCGCGGCGCCGACGCTCGCCACCCCGTCCAGCCTCGACCCCACCCAGTCGGGCCTGCCGGGCCAGCGCACGCAGGACACGCCGTGACGGGCCCCTCGGGAACCGACCCGATGACCGACCTGCACGCGCCGGCCGCGACCTCGACCTCAGGGTCGTACGCCGCCGAGTCGAGCGACTCGCGCAGCCTCGGCGAGATCGTGGGTGACCTGAGCAACGACCTCACCACGCTGGTGAAGCAGGAGCTCGAGCTCGCCCGCACCGAGCTCAAGGCCGAGGCGAGCAAGGCCGGCAAGGGCGCCGGGATGCTCGGTGGCGCCGGGGTGGCAGGCCTGCTGGCGCTGATCCTGGCGTCGTTCGCCCTGAGCTACCTGCTCGACAACTGGATGCCGGTCGAGCTGGCGTTCCTGATCACCACCCTGCTCTGGGCGATCGTGGGTGCCGTCCTCGCGGCACGCGGACGCGCCGAGCTGAAGAAGACCAACCCGCAGCTGCCGAAGACGCAGCAGACACTCAAGGAGGACGCGGCATGGGCCAGAGCACAGAAGAGCTGAGCAGCGACATCGAGCAGACCCGTCAGTCGATGACGGCCAACGTGGACGCCCTGCAGGACCGGGTGAGCCCCTCGGCCATCGTCGAGCGGCGCAAGGAGGCCGCCCGCGGCCGGATGCGCTCGGTTCGTGACAAGGTCATGGGCAGCGCGGACAGCATGCGGTCGTCGGCGTCGAGCGGCGCCGGGACGACGATGGGCACGGCGAGCGGTGCGATGGGTTCGGTCAAGGACACCGCGCACGGCACCGTGAGCGGCGCGCAGGACAAGGTGCAGGGCTCGCCCCTCGCCGCCGGCCTGGTCGCCTTCGGCGCCGGGATGATCGTCTCCGCCCTGATCCCCGCCTCCGAGAAGGAGGCCGTGGCCGCCGGTCACGTCGTGGACGCCGCGAAGGAGCACGGCCAGCCGGTCGTGGACCAGGCGAAGTCCGTCGCCCAGGACGTCGCCCAGAGCGTCAAGGAGACCGCGACCGAGGCGGTACAGGAGGTCAAGGACACCGCCGCGGACAGCGCGCAGACAGTGAAGTCCGAGGGGCAGTCGGGAGTGGACGAGGTCCGCTCGCAGACGCAGTCCTGATCGATCGTCACCGGCCCGCCCCCGACCTCGGGGGCGGGCCGGTGGTGCGTCCGGGGGGCGTCGCGCCGACCGCCCGCCCGTGCGTGGCTCCCCGTGGCATCGTGGAGGGATGGACGCGTTCGGTCTCCTCGCCACCGTGCTCGTCATGGCCGGCGTGGTCGTGGCGATCCTGCTCTTCGAGAAGAGCCGGGCCGAGGGCATCCGGCGCGACACCCGGCGGATGTCCGAGGGGTCGGAGGGCAGGAAGCCCGAGGACGACGAGCACTGACGTGGGGACGTACGACGACGGGCCCCGCCACCAGGTGACGGAGCCCGACGTGCCAGGTGCTGCAGCGGTCAGCGGGTGACGGTGCCCCGGGCGCGCTTGCCCAGCACGACGCCGAGCGCGATCATGCCGAGGCCGAGGACGAGGTGCAGCCAGTCGTCGGCGGAGTTCAGCGGCACGAAGTTGGCCTGCGAGGTCTTGTCCACGACCAGGCCGTAGAGCCACAGGACGAGGTAGACGACGCCGCCGCCGATGAGGAAGCTGCGCGCCGTCGAGGCCGTGCGCGCGAGCGCGATGCCGGCGACGCCGAACAGCAGGTGGACGACGTTGTGCAGGATCGAGACCTGGAAGATGCCCAGGAGCTCGGCGTGCGACTGGTGGCCGGCGGCCTTCAGCCCGTCGTAGCCGGTGGTGACGCCGGGGATGAAGCCCAGCACCCCCACCAGGAGGAAGACCGCGCCGACGAGCGCGGAGGCCGCCTGGACGGGCGAGCCGTTGGTGCGGTCGGATCGCAGGTGCGTGTTCTGGGTCATCGGATCGCCTTTCTGGTCGCCGCGGGCTGCGGCGTACGTCCCCTTCCGTACCCCGCACGTCCCTCCCGCACGCGGCGCCCCACCCCGAGAGCGGGGCGCGGCGGACGTGGCGCACGCCACGGTCTGCGACCCGCGCCGCTGGGTACGGGGTCGGGACACCCGACGAAACGGAGCCCTCGTGAAGACTCTCAAGACCGTCACCGACGTGGCGACCCTGCCCGCCCGCGCCACCGCGCACGTTGCTGCCGCCGCCCTCGGCTCGACCGTCGGCGCCGCCACGGTCGGCCTCCGCGCCAGCGGCCAGGTCGTGGGCTGGGCACTCGACCGGGCCGTCCGCGCCCACCCCCGCCCGGCGGCGTCGCCGTGGCCGACCGACGCCACCACCGCGCCCACCTCGGTGCCCACCGCAGTCCCGACGACGCAGCCCGCCCCGGTCGCCGAGGAGCCGCCGGCGCACGCACCCGCATCGAAGGCACCCGCATCGAAGGCACCCGCATCGAAGGCACCCGCACGCAAGCCGGCTCGGAAGAAGGCACCGTCGAAGAAGGCGGCCGTGATGGCGCCCGCGCTGGGGCTGAGCGAGGCCGAGGTCGAGGACCAGCTCCGTACGCCGTCCGGCATCCCGGCCGCCGGCGACGGGCTCAACCCCGACACCGACCGCGCCGACCTGCACCAGCCCGGCACCGAGCCGCTCATGGACCCGGGCACCGTCAAGGCCGCGGCCGCCGAGCTGCGGACCATGCAGCGCGCGGCCGATCCCGACAAGGGCTGAGCGTCGGCGCCTCGACCTATCCTCGGAGCATGCACCGCATCTTCACCACGAGCGTCGCCTCGGTCTACCCGCACTACGTCGCCAAGGTGGAGAAGAAGGGGCGCACGCAGGCCGAGCTGGACGAGGTCATCGCCTGGCTGACCGGCTTCGACGAGCCTGCCCTGCGCGCCCATCTCGAGCGCGGCACCACCTTCGAGGACTTCTTCGCCGAGGCCAGCCTCAACCCGCACGTCGACCAGATCACCGGGTCGGTGTGCGGGGTGAAGGTGCAGGAGGTCGAGGACCCGCTGATGCGGCAGGTGCGCTACCTCGACAAGCTCGTCGACGAGCTGGCCAAGGGACGCCCGATGGAGAAGGTGCTGCGCTCCTGAGCCGACGGCTCGTCACGGCACCGCGAAGGTGACGCTGCGCACCGGGTCGACGAGCTTGCTCATCGCCTGCACGGCAGGAGCTACGGCGGACTCGGGCTCGGGGCTCCGGTCGACGAGGAAGCCGGTCACCAGGAGCACCGCCACCAGCACCCCGGCCTCCACCCGGACCGTCCGGACCACCGTCGCCGCGTGGTCGCGCCGCTCCAGGCTGCGCTCGGCCCCGAGCAGGCGTGGGAGCAGGACGAACCTGTTCCACGACGCGAGGGCGACCGCGACGAGCACCAGCAGCACCTTCACGAGCAGGAGCGCGCCGTAGCCGGTGTCGAGCAGGGCGGCCCACGAGCCGGCGATGCGCCAGGCGAGGAGGCTGCCCGCCACCACCAGGACGGCCAGGATGCCTGCGGCCCAGGTCGAGAAGCGGGCCACGACGCCGGCCCCGTGCCGGTCGTCGGCCGCGAGGTCGCCGAGCACCAGCGCGATCGCGAGGAGACCGCCCAGCCAGAGGGCGGCGGCGACGAGGTGGAGCACGTCCACGCCGATCACGAGTGCGTTGGGATCCGCGGCACGGGTGTGGCCGGTGAGTGCCGGGGCGGCCAGCGCCACGCCGCACCCCGCGAGCACCGTGACCACGCGCAAGCGTGCGGGCGGGGTCACCGGCATCACGGTGACGGCCACGACCAGCCCGGCGACCACGGCGGCAGGTACGGCGTACTGCGCGGGCGCGAGCGCGGACCAGGTCTCACCGTCGCGGAGCGCCGAGGCGCCGAGGCCGAGCTGGTAGAGCGCGACGAGCGGGACCGCGAAGCACCACCCCACGGCCGCCACCCCTGCGGCGAGGCGGGCCGCACCACGCAACCGGTCGCGGGCGGCGTCGGCGCGGGCGTCACCGGGCAGGAACAGCACCGAGAAGGCCGCCACGCCGGCCGCGGCGAGCAGGCCGAGGTAGCCCAGCCAGCGCAGCACGCCGAGCCGCCAGGGGGCGTCGGTGTCGACGTGGACCTCCTCGCCCGGCACGTCGACGACCTCGCTGGGCGCACCGACGGAGAAGCGCAGCGAGCCGCCGAGGGGGTGGCCGTCATCCGAGACCAAGCGCCACACGACGACGAGCGTGCCGTCCCCCACCTCCTCGTCGAGGTCCACCACGAGCCGGGGCCCACGGACCGCGGCCGACGAGGCGACCTCGTGGCCGGCGGCGTCGAAGACGGTGGTGCCGCCCGGGTCGCCGATGACGGACTCGTCGAAGGTGAGGACGACCTGCTCCGGCGCAGCGGTGAGCACCGCGCCCTCGGGCGGGTCGGTGCTGATCAAGGTGGCGTGCGCGGCGGCAGGCGACGCGGTGAGCACGCCGACGCCGGAGAGGAGGCCCACCAGCAGGCCGAGCAGAGCTGCCGCGGCCCCGCACCGGCGGGCGTCGCTGCGTCCCATGAGCGGCTCCCGCGGCATCGGTGGAGGGTGACCCCGCTGACATCACCAATGCGCAGACGTGTTGTCAAGGAGGTGCGCTCTCACCCTTCGAGGGAGATGACCACCTTCACGTCCGCGCCCGAGCCCTCGAGGGCCGCGCCGAAGTCGTCGAGCGGCACGGTCGTGGTGATCAGCCTGCGCAACCAGTCGACGTCGGCGTCGGCGAGGTGGCGCGCGGCCGCGGCGTAGTGGCGCAGGTTGGCGTTGACCGACCCCAGGACGACGTCGTTCTCCAGCACGAGCTCGCGGTTGAGGCCACCGGCGTCGATCTCGAGCGCGCGTCCCTTCGCTGAGACGCCGGTGAGGCAGACGATGCCGTACGCAGCGGTCTCGGCGATCGCGTCGAACACCACCGATCCCGCGCCCGTCGCCTCGATGACCACGTCGGGGCGTGCCACCGCTGCCACCTCGGCGACAGTCCCGTGGTGGTACGTGGCGCCCAGGTCGCGGACCAGGGCCGGCTTGACCCCGTCGGTGACCCGGTCGAGGACGTGGACGTCGAGCCCCCGCTGCACGCCGATCATCGCGGCGAGCAGCCCGACGGGACCAGCGCCGGTCACCAGCACCGTGCGCGGCGAGAACCACGAACGCTCCCCCACCCTGTCGACCTGCTCCCAGGCCTTGGCCACGACGCTCGTGGGCTCGGTGAGCACGCCGGCCAGCCCCAGTCCTGCGGCGACCGGCACGGCGTGGCCCGCGGGGATCGTCCACAGCTCGCTCGCGAACCCGTCGAGCGCCTTGATGCCGCGCTCGGTGTAGCGGCCGTTGCGGCACATGTCCCACTCCCCGTGCGCGCAGGCACCGCACGGCACCGGGTCCGGCGAGCGGACGACGCCTACCACCATGTCACCAGGCGCGAAGTCGCTGCCCGGCGGCGCCTGCTCCACCCGCCCGAGGGACTCGTGCCCCAGGACGAGACGCTCGCGCCCCGGTGGCGCCCACCCGTAGTCGCCGCGCGCGATCTCGCGGTCCGTGCCGCACACGCCGACGGCCACACCCCGGACGAGGAGCTCGCCGGGGCCCGGCACGGGATCGGCGACCTCGACCACTCGCGCGGATCCGCCCGTCCCGGGCTCCGACGTCAGGGCACGCACACGGCCTCCTCGACCTCCATCGCCGCGGCGGCCTCCGCGAGGAACGCCAGCACCTCGCGACGGGCACGCGTCGGCATGACTGCGACCACGTCCAGCACGGCCGCCAGCCTGCGCTCGTGGACCGCCGCTAGCGCCTTCTCCCCGCGAGCGCTCAGCGCCACGAGGGACGCGCGGCCGTCAGCGGGGTCGGCCATCCTCTGCACCAGGCCCTGCGCGACCAGGCGGTCGACCAGGCGGCTCGCGCTGGACTGGTTGACCCCGAGGTCCGCCGCCAGGATGCCGACCCGTCGGGGGCCGTCGGTCGAGATGAGCAGGAGCACGCGGTGCTGCGGCACCGTCATCGGCACGGGCGCCGCGGCCACCGAGCGCAACGTGATGCCCATCAGCGCGCGTCCGACGCCGAGGAGCGCGTCGGCCACCTCCTGATCGGTCGTCTCCATGTGCTCCTCCTCCTCGGGCCCGCCCGCGGTCACCCCTCCGGGTCTGACTCACCAGTGCTCGGCGTGCTGAACTGAAACTACATGCTCTAGAGCATGCAGTTCTACCACCGCACGGAAGGCGCCCTCATGACCGACCGGATCGCCGACATCTTCGGCACCCGCACGCCCCACGCCAAGGGCACCGTGTGGCCCGCACGCGTCGACCAGCACCTCGACCCGGGCGTGGAGGAGGAGGCGGTCGACTCCTGGGTGCAGTCGGCCTGCCTGCTGTGCAGCAACGGCTGCGGCCTGGACATCGCGGTCAAGGACGGCCGCATGGTCGGCGTACGAGGTCGCGCCACCGACGTGGTCAACCACGGCCGCCTCGGCCCCAAGGGGCTCTACGGCTCCACCCGGTGGGCCAGCGCCGACGACCGGCTGACCCGGCCCCTCGTGCGCGAGGGCGACCGGCTGGTCGAGACCGACTGGGACACCGCGATGGGACGCATCGTCGAGCGGTCGAAGGCGCTCCTGGAGGAGAAGGGGCCCCTCAGCCACGGCTTCTACACCTCCGGGCAGCTGTTCCTCGAGGAGTACTACACGCTCGCGGTGATCGGGAAGGCCGGCCTCGGCACGCCGCACATGGACGGCAACACCCGGCTGTGCACCGCCACGAGCGCCGCGGCGTTCAAGGAGTCGTTCGGCGCCGACGGCCAGCCCGGGTCCTACACCGACATCGAGCACTGCGACGCACTCTTCCTCTTCGGGCACAACATGCCC
The DNA here is from genome assembly GCF_001428125.1 of Nocardioides sp. Soil774. Classification (GTDB taxonomy): domain Bacteria; phylum Actinomycetota; class Actinomycetes; order Propionibacteriales; family Nocardioidaceae; genus Nocardioides. The sequence continues at coordinate 268,117 of NZ_LMSM01000006.1, forward strand.
GAGACCCAGTCGGTGCTGTGGGCACGCATACTCGACCGCACCCGAGGTGACGACCCGCCCCGGGTCGTCTGCGTGGACCCACGCCGCACCCTCGTCGCGCTCGAGGCCGAGCGCACGGGCGGCGTGCACCTCGCCCCGCGGGTCGGCACCAACCTCGCGCTCATGAACGGCCTGACCCGCGAGCTCTTCGTCAACGGCTGGGTCGACCAGGACTGGGTGGACGCCCACACGATCGGGGTGGACGACCTCCGCTCGACGGTCGAGCCCTGCACGCCCGAGCACGTGGCGGAGATCTGCGGCGTCGACGCCGACGACGTACGTCGCGCGGCGCGGATCTTCGGCGAGAGCGACGGCGTGCTGTCCACGGTGCTGCAGGGCTTCTACCAGTCGCACCAGGCCACGGCGGCCTCCGTCGCGGTGCACAACCTCCACCTGCTGCGCGGCATGATCGGCCGTCCCGGCGCGGGTGTGCTGCAGATGAACGGGCAGCCCACCGCGCAGAACAACCGCGAGTGCGGCGCCGACGGCGACCTCCCCGGCTTCCGCAACTGGGACAACGAGTCGCACGTCAAGGAACTCGCCGACGCGTGGGACGTCGACGTGATGACCGTCCCCCACTGGGCTCCGCCGACCCACGCGATGCAGATCTTCTCCTACGCCGAGACCGGGTCGATCGGCCTGCTGTGGATCTCGGCCACCAACCCCGCGGTGTCGATGCCCGAGTCCGCGCGCATCCGCAAGATCCTCGGCGGCGACCAGTGCTTCGTGGTCGTGCAGGACCTGTTCCTCACCGAGACCGCCGAGCTCGCCGACGTCGTGCTGCCTGCGGCCGGGTGGGGCGAGAAGGCCGGCTGCTACACCAACGTCAACCGCACCGTGCACCTGTCGGAGAAGGCGGTCGAGCCACCGGGTGAGGCGCGCAGCGACCTCGACATCTTCCTGGCCTACGCCGACGCCATGGGCTTCACCAACCGCTCCGGCGAGCCGCTCATCGGCTGGCGCAGCCCGGAGGAGGCCTTCGACGCGTGGGCGGCGGTCACCGCCGGCCGACCGGTCGACTACACCGGCCTCTCCTACGCCAAGCTGCGCGGTCCGACCGGCATCCCGTGGCCGGTCAACGACGAGCACCCCGACGGGACCGACCGGCTCTACGCCGACGCCGTGTTCCCCACCGACACCGACTACTGCGAGACCTACGGCCACGACCTCGCGACCGGCGGCACGGTCACGGAGACCGAGCACCGCGCGATGGCACCCGCGGGTCGCGCCTTCCTGAAGGGGGCGGCGTACACCCCGCCCCACGAGGAGCCGTCGGCGGAGTTCCCGCTGCGCTACACGACCGGGCGCACGGTCTACCACTTCCACACCCGCACCAAGACCGGGCGCTCGCGCGACCTCGACCAGGCCGCCCCCGACGCGTGGGTCGAGCTCTCCCCCGCCGATGCGCACGAGCGCGGGATCGAGGAGGGCGACTGGGTGCGCGTCACCTCCCCCCGCGGCGCCATCGAGGTGCGCGCCCGCGTGGGCAACGTGATGGACGGCGCGGTCTTCGCCCCGTTCCACTACGGCCACTGGGAGCCGGGGTCGGCACCTGGCGGCAGCCATGCCGATGCCGATCGGCGACTGGCCAACGAGCTGACCATGACCGTGTGGGACCCGGTCTCGAAGCAGCCCGCCTTCAAGACCGCGGCGTGCCAGGTCACCCGCGTCCGCGCCGGTGACGGACCCTCGCCGGCACCGACGACGGCCGCGTCCGCGCCGTCGCCCGACCACGACTTCCCGCTGTCGCGCCGGCCGCGGGCGACCGCGGGCGGAGGGCCGACCAGCAGCACCGAGCCGGCCGCGACACCGCACTACCCGCTCGACCCGGCCCTCGACTCGAGCGAAGGAGGCCGGTGATGCCGCACCTGACGACCTACCTCGGGCTCGCCGACCACAGCGAGAAGACGCTGGCCGAGTCGCTGCGCGCCGTCGCCGACGGGCATGCCCGCGTCGCGGACGTCTTCCACACCTGCCGGATGCTGGCCGACTGGTCGCAGGCAAACCGCGAGGCCCTGGCGCCCGTCGTCGAGCGCTACGGCGAGGCCGACGTCGAGGAGCCCGAGCGCCTCCACGCCGCCGGGCTGGCGGGCGCTCGCGAGGGCGAGGTCGGCCTGCTGCGCGACCTGCAGGACCTGCACGTCCTGGCCACGCTCGTCCAGACCACGTGGACCGTCATCGCGCAGGGCGCGCAGGGCCTGCGCGACCCCGAGCTCCTCGAGATCTCGCAGCACGCCGGCGCCCAGACGTCGCGCCAGCTGACCTGGCTGACCACCCGGATCAAGGTCGCTGCACCCCAGGCCCTCATAGTTGCTCCATGACGAGTCTGTCTGTCGGCGAGGTGATGGTGCGGACGCCGCTGGTGCGCGGCCGCTCCACGACGGTGGACGAGGCCCGGGCGTTCTTCGACAGCGACCACGTCCACATGCTGCTGATCACCGCCACCGGTCGCGTCGGGGAGCCGCTGCTGGGCACCGTCCTGCGCGGCGACCTCCCGGCGGTGGGCGCCGACGTCCTGCCGCACGCGCGCCTGACCGGGCGGACCGTCCGGCACGACGCGACGGCGGAGGAAGCACGCCAGGTGCTGGCGGCGGCGGGTCGGCGACGGCTCGCCGTGGTCGACGACGAGGGGCGGCTCACCGGACTGCTCTGCCTCAAGCGCGACGGCACCGGGTTCTGCTCCGACAGCGACGTCGCCTCGCGGCGCGCCGACCGGACCGACCCCGAGCCCCGTCGTGAGCACGACGAGGGGCACGGTCGCCCCGAGTCCGGGCCGCCCGGTGGACTGGTCGAGGTGCTGACCCGCTGGGAGCGATCCGGAGGACGGTGGACCGTGCTCGGCTCGAGCGACGAGTGGATCGACGTCGGCCTGCTCAGCCCCGACGGCGCCGAGCAGGTCTCCCGCGTGAGCAGCGCACGTACGTCGGTGCTGCACCACTTCCTCGCCGGCCGCACCAGCAGCACGGACCCGTACGCCGACCCCGCGGGCGCCGGCCCGGGCCAGCCCCGCCCCTGAGCGCTGCCGCGTCCGGACATGCGAGAGGCCCTCACAGTCAGACTGTGAGGGCCTCTCGAACTTTGTAGCGGGGGCAGGATTTGAACCTGCGACCTCTGGGTTATGAGCCCAGCGAGCTACCGAGCTGCTCCACCCCGCGTCGGTGAACAGAACATTACAGGGGCGGCTGCGAGAGCCCAAATCGGGGGTGCCCGGCCTCAGCCGGCGAGGCGTACGGCCTGCTCGATGAGGGCCCGTCCCTCCTCCATCAGCCGCGCCCACTTCACCGTGTTGCCCGCCGCCTGGGCCGCGTCGGCCTGGGCGAACTTGGCCTCGGCCTGTCGCAGCAGGTCACGGATCTGCGCCTGCGTGCCGGCAGGTGCCGGCGTGCTCGGCGAGGCCGACGGCGACTCGCTCGGCGAGGTCGACGGGGTCTCGGTGGGGCTGGGCGTCGGCGTGCCCGTCGGCGTCTGCGGCGTGGACACCGCGCCGTTGCGCGAGTCCGCGATGGCCTCCTCCAGGGTCTCGCCGATGCCGACGCGGCCCTGGTAGGACACCAGCACGAAGCTCAGCACCGGGAAGGCCGACTCGCTGTCGCGCCGCGTGTAGAGCGGCTGGACGTACATGAACGAGTTGTCGATCGGCAGCGTGAGCAGGTTGCCGAAGATCGGCTCGGCGTCACCGTTGGTGAAGCTGAGCAGCTGCTGGCGCACCGTCTCGTCGGTGCTGAGCGCGGCGGCGATCTGGACGGGGCCGTCGGTGCGCCCGTTGGGCAGCTCGCGCACCGAGATCTTGCCGTAGTTGTCCTCGTCGGTGGCGTCGCTGTTGACGCTCATGTAGGCCACCAAGGTCTCGCGCTCGCGCGGGACGTAGACCGAGGTCAGCGACCAGGTCTGCTTGCCGTCCTCGTCGATGAAGAAGCGGTAGGGCGGCTGCAGCCGGGTTGAGTCCTTGACGGTCGGATCCTTCGGCACGACCCAGCGGGTGGAGCCCTCGAACCAGTCCTTGGCCGAGGTCTCGTGGTAGCGCTGGAACTGGTAGCGCTGGGCCTTGAACAGGTCCTCGGGGTAGCGCAGGTGCGACATGAGCGCGTCGGGGATCTGGTCGCGGCTCTGGATCAGGTCGGGGAACACCTCGCTCCAGGCCTTCAGGATCGGGTCCTCTTCGTCCCAGGCGTAGAGCGTCACCGTGCCGTCGTAGGCGTCGACCGTGGCCTTCACCGAGTTGCGCAGGTAGTTCACCTCGTCGGTCGGCAGCGTCTGGAAGCCGTCGTTCTGCTGCAGCGAGTCGAGCGTCATCGTGTCGAACGACTCACGCTGCGAGAGCGGGTACTTGTCGGTGACGGTGTAGCCGTCGAGCACCCACTGGATGCGGCCGTCGACCACCACGGGATAGGGGTCGGAGTCGACGGTGAGCCACGGTGCGACCTTCTCGACCATCGAGCGCGGGTTGCGGTCGTAGAGCACCTTGGAGTTCTTGTTGACGCGACCGGCGAGCAGGAAGTTGGGCTCGCTGAACTTCACCGCGTAGAGCAGCTTGTGGAACAGGCTCCCGACCGGCACACCGCCCTTGCCGCCGTACGTCGTCTCCGGGGTCTCCGCGTCCTCGTCCGAGGGCAGCACCAGCTCGACGTCGCGGCCGTCGGCGGGCTTGCCGACGACGCTGTAGTCGGGGCTGGTCTCGCCGAAGTAGACGCGGGTCTCGACACCGTCGGCCGACAGGGCGGTGAGGTCGTCCTGGCCGGCCTCCTGACCCTCGGCCCACTGGATGTTGGACGACTGGCTGGAGTCGTCCTGGGGCCGCTGGTTGGCGTAGGCGGCGATGACGCCGTCACCGTGGGTGTAGACGGTGTGCAGGTTGTTCCAGTTGCGGTCGCCGGCGTCGATGCCCTGCTGGTCGAGCTCGCGCACGCCCAGCACGACCGCGCGGTCGGTGCCGTCGATCTCGTAGCGGTCGACGTCGAGCACGTCGCTGACCGAGTAGTAGGCGCGCACCTGCTGCTGCTGCTCGAAGACCTCGCTGACGATCTTCGGGTCGACGAGCGGGACGCTGGAGGTCACCTCGTCGAGCTCGGCGAGCTTGCCGCCGCCACTGACCGGCGTGTCGTCGACCGAGGTCGTCTCGACCTGGTCGAGGCCGTACGCCTTGCGCGTGGCGTCGATGTTGGCCTGGATGTAGGGGCCCTCACGGTCGGGGACGTTGGGGTTGACCCGGATCGCCTGGACGACGGTGGGCACGATCAGGCCGAGGATGATCGCGGAGAGCGCGAAGAGCGCCACGCCCACCGAGGGCAGGAGCCACGTGCGCCGCCAGATGTTGGCGAGGAAGAGGATCGCGCAGACCACCGCGATGCCGGCCAGGATCTCCTTGGCGGGCAGCACGGCCTTGTCGTCGGTGTAGCCCATGCCGGTGAAGATCGACCCCGAGTGGGTGACCAGGTCGAAGCGGTCGAGCCAGTAGTCGACGGCCTTGGCGAGCACGAACATCGCCAGGAGTGCCGAGACCTGGATCTGCGCGGCGCTGGTGAGCCGCTCCCCCGGGCGGGCCGAGAAGCGGATGCCGCCGAAGAGGTAGTTGACCAGGATCGAGGCCATCAGCCCGACCACGGCCAGCGCCATGACGTAGTCGACGACGTAGTGCCAGAAGGGCAGCTCGAAGACGTAGAAGCCGACGTCCTTCTTGAAGTAGGGGTCGGTGGTGCCGAAGGGCTGGCTGTGGCGCCACAGCGAGTAGCTGCGCCACTGCCCTGTCGCGGAGGCGCCCGCGAACAGGCCCATCACGGTCGCCGCCCCGCCGATCACCCAGCCCATGCGCGGCGACAGCAAGTCGCGGTAGCGGTCCATCCCGTCGTCGGGCGTCCCGGGCATCCCCGGCCACAGCACCGGGCGGAAGCGGTAGGCCATCGCCATGGACAGGCCGACGGTGGCGGCCATCAGTCCCGCGAAGACGAAGAACAGCCCGACCCGGGTCAGGAGCAGGGTGGTGAAGACGTCGCCCTGCTTGAGCGAGCGGAACCACAGGCGCTCGGTCCAGAACGACGCGAAGCCGCTGAGCAGCATGAAGGCGACGATCAGCACGATGACCGTGATGACCAGGGCGCCGGGCCGGCGCGAGGCGGGCCGGGGTCGCGTCGCACCGGGTCCGCCCGGACGCTGGGGTCCGCCGGGACCGCTCGGGCCGCTGGGTCGGTCGAAGGGATTGCTCATGCCTGCCCCTGCTCGGGTGAGTCGTGGAGGGTCGCGTGGAGGAGGTCGAGCAGGCCCGGCACGAGCCCGGTGCCGTCGACGACCGACTGCTCGTCGTCGTGGGCGCGCAGCCGCAGGGCACAGTACGACGCGCCGGCGCGGGTCACGCCGGCCACCATCCGCACCTCCTGGCGATCGGGGTGCTCGCGGGCGAACAGCTCGGCGGCGGTGGGGTCGTCGGGGATGTCGTCGTCGACGCCGGGCGGCAGCACCAGCCGCTCGATGACGGCCGCACAGCCGTCGACGCTCGGCGGCCACGCGATGGTCTGCAGGGCCTCCTCGAGCGACTGGCCCGCCGGCAGGCCGTCCTGCTCGATCGGGGTGAGGGAGCCGTCGTCGGCCGGCCCGTCGATCTCCATCGCGGCCGCGAGCGCGGGCTCCTGGGCGACGAGCTCGGCGGTGTCGACCAGCGCGTAGAGCCGCGCCGGCTGGTCCCAGCCCGACTGGGCCACGTGCGCCTCGATCTCCAGCACGGCCGTCGCGAGCGCCGGGTCCTCCGGGAGCGCCGGCGCCTGCGCGGCACCGCCGTCCGGCACGTCGGAGGGAAGGTCTGACGGGGTGGTCATGAGGCGGTGTCCTCGCAGCTCGGGAGCGGGGCGTTGGGGTCGTCGACCCACGTCGACAGGGTCTCGACGGCGCTGTGCATCGTGGTGGCCTTCGCCAGCCGCATGTCACCGGGGTCGACTCCCCCGATGCCGTCGCAGTTGTCGGCCGGGACGAGGAACAGGTCGGCGCCTGCGTCGCGGGCCGCGGCGATCTTCTGCTGGATGCCGCCGATGGGACCGACCTTGCCGTCCGGGGTGATCGTCCCGGTGCCGGCGATGTCGAAGCCGTCCGTGACCGACCCCGGGGTCAGGGTGTCGTAGATCGCCAGCGACATCATCAGCCCGGCGCTGGGTCCACCGATGTTGTCGGCGATGTCGACGCTGACGCGGTAGGGGAAGTCGAAGCCCACGCCAGGGGTGATGCCGACCCGCAGGTCCTCGCCCACCTTCTTCGGCGTGATGTCGGTGGTGACCTGCTCGTCGCCACGGCGTACGACGAAGCGGATCGGCTGGCCGGCACGGGCCCGGTCGACCGCGTCGACGACGTCCTGCGCCTGGGTGACCTTGGTGCCGTCGACCTCGAGCAGCACGTCGCGCACCTTGAGCTTGCCCTCGGCCGGCAGGCCGGGAGTGACGTCGAGGACCTCCACGATCGGGTCGACCTTCTCGCCGAGCTCGGTAAGCGCGGCGGCGACCGCGGTGTCCTGCGACGACACCATCGCGACCGCGGACTCGCGGTCGTTGGACGCGTCGGTCTCGTCGGGGGCGTAGACCGACGACCGCGGCCACACCGCGGCGTCGGGGTCGAAGTAGGCGCGCAGCAGGTCGGGGAGGGTGACGTGCTCCTGTGGGGTGCTGACGTAGACGGTCGTCATCCGCAGCTCGCCGTCGTCGTAGTAGGCCTTGTGCCCGCTGACCTGCACGGTCTCCTCACCGTCGTTGGTGGCGAGGATGTCGACGGTCGGGCCGGGGTAGTAGGTGATGTAGGGCAGCGGCACGAAGATCGCGGTCCCCCACAGCACCGCCAGCAGGCACAGCGCGAGCAGCCCCGCCCTGGTCCGCTGAGTCATGGCGCAACTCTCTCAAACGGCCGCAACTGGCCGGGCACCAGTCGACGACTACGACGCGCGGCGACCGGAGCCGCCCGCCGGGCCGGACCCGTGGCTGGGTCGTACGGCGATGCCGGTGCTGCGGTCGCGTGCCGGCGTCGCCGTACGCCGGGTGCCGGCAGGCAGGTCCTTGGCCAGGGCCTTGCCGAGCCGCTCGACGGCGACGTCGCGGTCGACCTCGCCGCGCCCGTCGCGGCTGGACCACGACACCCACAGCATCGCCGCGAGCGTCACCAGGACGGACGGCACGAGCCACAGCAGGATCTCCACGCCTGGAGCCTAGGCGTCGGCGAGGGGGCGGGCGGGCAGGCGCTACGGCGTGCCGACCCACTCCTCGCTCTGGTCGTCGAAGACCTGGTGCTTCCAGATCGGCACCTCGGCCTTGAGGGTGTCGATGAGGTCGCGCGAGGCCGCGAACGCGTCGCCGCGGTGGGCCGCGGTGGTGGCCACCACGACAGCAAGGTCCCCGATGCGCAGCTGGCCGACGCGGTGCACCGCTGCCACGCCGCGCACGTCGTGCGCCCCCGCCACCCGACGGCACACGTCCTCCAGCCGGGCCAGCGCGGTGGGGTGGGCGGAGTAGTCGAGGGCAGTGACGCCCTTGCCGCCGTCGTGGTCGCGCACCTGGCCGACGAACAGGGTGAGGCCACCGGCTCCGTCGTCGCCGAGGGCGTCGAGGACCTCCCCCACGTCGAGCGGGGTGTCGCGGATGTCGACGAGGCGCACGGGGTCGGTCACGCCTCGGAGTCTAGGCGAGCGGCGGTCCTGCCGGCGGGTGTCGGCGGGGGCGCGCGGGCTGGGGAGGATGGGTAACGTGGGTGTCATGAGTGACACCCCCGGCGGCCCCGGTTCCGGTCAGGGCCCCGACGACGCCAACCCGTTCAAGGGCACGCCCTTCGAGCAGATCTTCTCCCAGATGGGCGGCTTCGGCGCCGGCGGCGCGATGCCCGACCTCAACGCGCTGATGGCGCAGATGCAGTCGCTGTTCGCCCCGCACGACGGCCCGGTCAACTGGGACAGCGTCCTCGACCTGGCCCGCCGTGCCGCCGCGCAGGAGCCCGACCCCAGCGTGACCCCGGCGCAGGCCGCGGCCGTCGCCGACGCCGTACGCCTCGCCGACCACTGGCTCGACACCACCACCGAGTTCCCGTCCGGCGTCACCACCACCGCTGCGTGGTCGCGCGCGGAGTGGATCGTGGAGACCCTCGACGTGTGGAAGGTGCTCGTGGAGCCGATCGCCGGCTCCGCCACCGCCGCGCTCGGCCAGGCGATGCCCGAGGAGATGAAGCAGCTCGCCGGTCCGCTCATGGCCATGCTCGGCAAGGCGAGCGGCGCGATGGTCGCCTCCCAGGTCGGCAGCGGCCTCGGCGCGCTCGCCGGCGACGTGCTGAGCGCCTCCGACATCGGCCTGCCGCTGGGCCCCATCGGCAAGGCGGCCTTGCTGCCCACCAACGTCTCGGCCTTCGCCGCCGAGCTCCCCGACGTCACCGACGACGACGTCCTGCTCTACCTCGCGCTGCGCGAGGCCGCCCACCAGCGGCTCTTCGCCGGCGTCCCGTGGCTGCGCGACCACCTGATCGGCGCGGTCGCTGAATACGGCGCGGGCATGGACTTCGACACCTCCGGCATGGAGGAGAAGCTGCGCGAGGTCGACCTGGCCAACCCTGCTGCGATGCAGGACGCGATGGCCGGGGGCCTGTTCGACCCCGAGCCGTCGCCGGCGCAGAAGGCCGCGCTGCAGAAGCTCGAGGTCACCCTCGCGCTCGTGGAGGGCTGGGTCGACGAGGTCGTCGGGCAGGCCACCGCCGAGCGGATGCCGGCCGCGGCCAAGCTGCAGGAGACCGTACGCCGTCGCCGCGCCGCGGGCGGGCCTGCCGAGCAGACCTTCGCCACGCTCGTCGGCCTCGAGCTGCGCCCGCGCCGGCTGCGTGACGCCTCCACGCTGTGGGGCTCGCTGCGCACGCGGCAGGGCGCGGAGGCGCGCGACGGGGTGTGGATGTCGCCGCACCTGCTGCCCACCGCCGATGACCTCGACGACCCGCTGGGCTTCCGCGAGGACTCCGTCGCGCCCGAGGAGCTGACCGAGGACGAGTGGGACGCCGGCCTGCGCGACCTGCTCGACGGCGGCGACGAGTGACCCCTGACCTCCACGCCAGCGCCACGTCGGTGCTGGCGGGCTGGACGCCGCGGTCGCCGGAGCAGGCGGCGCTGCGCGACCGCTTCCTCACCCACCTCGCTGCCCACCCCGACGGCCTCGCCAAGGCGTGCTTCCCCGACCACCTGACCGCAGGCGCGATCGTCGTCTCGCCGCGAGCCGACGCCGTCCTGCTCAACCACCACCGCAAGGCCGACGCGTGGCTGGCGTTCGGTGGTCACCTGGAGCCGGGCGACGCCTCGCTTGTCGACGGCGCGCGGCGCGAGCTGGTCGAGGAGTCCGGGCTGTCCGCCTTCGAGCTCGACCCCGAGCCGCTGTCGCTCGACGCCCACGCGGTCGAGTTCTGCTCCGACCGCGGCACCGTCCACCACCTCGACGTACGGTTCGTCGCCGTCGCCGAGCCCGACGGCTCGCACGCCACGAGCGAGGAGTCGCTCGACGTGCGCTGGTGGCGCGTCGACGACCTGCCGGACACCTTCGACGACATGTACGTCCTCGTCGACGCCGCCGTCGCCCGCGTGCGGGGCTGAGGCACCGCGGACCTCAGGCCTCGTCCACCCCGGGCGGGGGTTCGAGGCGGGCAGCCGCGGAGTAGCCCTCGAGGTAGCCCTTGGCCTTCTCGGCGCGCGGGTAGCGGTCGACCCACGCCCAGAACTGCGGCGTGTGACCGGCCTCCAGCAGGTGGGCGAGCTCGTGCACCAGGACGTAGTCGACGACCCAGCCGGGCATGTGCTGGAGCCGGTCGCTGAGGCGGATCGTGCGGTCGCTGGGGGTGCACGAGCCCCAGCGCGCGTTCTGGTTGGTCACCCAGCGCACCGACGCCGGCACCGCGAGCCCACCGAAGTAGTGGTCGCTGAGCTTGGTCGCCCGTGCGACCAGGTCGTCGTCGGAGCGCAGCTTGCGCCGCTCCTGGCGCTGGATCCGGGCGACCATGTCGGCCACCCAGGTGTCCTCGTCGCGCTTGCTCATCGTGGCCGGGATCAGCACCACGATGCGCTCGCCGTCGCGGTAGGCCGAGACCGTACGTCGTCGCCGGCGCGAGCGACGCACCTCCACCTCGGGGGTGCTGGGCGACGTGCTCATGGGTCGAACCTAGCCGCCGGCACCCACACAGGAGCAGTGCCACGCGCAGCTCACAGGCGCGCGGCGGCCCACTCCAGGAGCCGGTCGCGCTCCCAGGTGTTGACGATCCGGTCGGGGTCGATGCCGGCCTCCGCCGCCCTGGCGGCGCCGAAGTCGAGCATGTCGAGCTGGCCGGGCGCGTGCGCGTCGGAGTCGATGGAGAACAGGCAGCCGAGGTCCCGGGCGAGCTCGAGCAGGCGCGTGGGCGGGTCGCGGCGCTCGGGCCGTGAGTTGATCTCGACCGCCACGCCTTCCTCGACGCACGCGGTGAAGACGGCCTCGGCGTCGAACTGGCTCTGCGCGCGGGTGCCGCGACCACCCGTGACCAGCCGGCCGGTGCAGTGGCCGAGCACGTTGGTGTGCGGGTCGCGCACCGCGCCGACCATGCGCCGCGTCATCGCCGGGGCCTCCATCTTCAGCTTGGAGTGCACCGACGCCACCCGCACGTCGAGGCGCCGGAGCATCTCCGGGGTCTGGTCGAGCGAGCCGTCGTCGAGGATGTCGACCTCGATGCCCTTGAGCAGGGTGAAGGAGCCGCCGAGGTGCTCGTTGACGGCGTCGACCACGCCCAGCTGGCGCGCCAGCCGCTCGGCGCTCAGCCCGTTGGCGACCCGCAGCCGCGGGCTGTGGTCGGTCAGCACGAGGTAGTCGTGGCCCAGCTCGATGGCCGTCATCGCCATCTCCTCCAGCGGTGAGCCGCCGTCGGACCAGTCGGAGTGCGAGTGCAGGTCGCCGCGCAGGAGGGCGCGGACCTCCTCGCCGCCCCGGGCGAGCGGCCCCGCCGTGCGCTCCAGCGCCACCAGCCGCTCGGGCACCACCCCGTTGCAGGCGTCGGTGATCACCGCGGCCGTGCTCGGCCCGATGCCCGGCAGCTCGGTGAGCGTGCCCGCGGAGGCGCGACGGCGTACGTCGTCCTCGCCCAGCGGGAGGATCGTGCGCGCGGCGTTGCGGAACGCCTCGATGCGGCGGGTCTCCTCACGCTGGCGCTCCATGAGGAACGCGATCCGGCGCAGCGTGGCCACCGGTCCGCGTACGTCGTCCCCCTGCAGGCTCACCGCGGTCTCCTCAGCGCCCCTGGAACCGGGCCGGGCGCTTGTCGCGGGCCGCGGCGATGCCCTCCTGCAGGTCGGCCGTCGCCAGCGTGACCGGCTGGGCGAGCGCCTCCCACTGCAGGGCGGACTCGAAGTCGGCGTGCCCGCCGTCGGCGAGGGCGATCTTGGTGAGCCGGGCCGCGATGGGGGCGGTCGCCGCGATGCCGGCGGCGGTGGCCATCACCTCGTCGAGGAAGGCGTCGGGCTCGATCACGCGCGACACCATGCCGAGTCGCAGCGCCTCGTCGGCGTCCACGACGCGGCCGGTGAGGAGCAGGTCGCGGGCGTGGGCGAGGCCGACCACCTCGGGCAGCAGCCACGTGCCGGCCATCCCGGCGTGCATGCCGAGCTTGTTGAACGGCATGCCGAGCCGGGCGCCGGAGGCGGCGTAGCGGATGTCGCAGGCCAGGGCCAAGCACAGGCCCGCGCCGATGGCGGGGCCGTTGACGGCGGCGATGGTCGGCACCTCGAGGCGGCGCACCGAGAGCCACGCGCGGTAGAACGGCATCATCCGCGAGCGGAGGTGGTCGACGCTCGCGTCGGGCTCGCTCGCGATCCACGACGTGTTGCCGCCCGAGCAGAAGGCGCTGCCCTCGCCCGTCACGACCACTGCGCGCACCGAGGAGTCGGCGGCGATCCGGTCGATCGCCTCGACCCACGACGAGGTCATCTCGTCGCTCATCGCGTTGCGCATCGCCGGGTTGTCGAGCGTGAGCAGCACGACCCCCTCCGACGGGCGCTCGAGACGCAGGTGGGGCAGCTCGGACGGGTCGTGTGAGGGGTGCTCAGGCATGGCTCGACCCTACCGATCGCGACCGACGTCCGGATCGGCGGTTTCACGCTCAGCGCGTGTGGTGCGTGAGCGTGGGCCACGCGTGGCGTAGGGTCGCCTGCGGAGCCCTGGCGACCGCCGGGCTCCCCGGCGGGCTTCCCCACAGCAACCCCGTCGCGACGACCACGAAGTAACGAGCAAGGAGGCCGTCATGGCGGAGACCTGGAGTGGTGAGTTCTACTGCGTCAAGTGCAAGGAGAAGCGCGAGGCGGAGGGCGAGATCAAGGTCAACGACAAGGGCACCAAGATGGCCAAGGGCGTCTGCCCGGTCTGCGGCACCAACCTGAACCGCATCCTCGGCAAGGCGTGATCCTCACCCCTTGAGCTGACAGCGGCGGCGACACCTCCGGGTGTCGCCGCCGCTGCGCATTTCATCCGCACCCGGCGACGAGGCTGTGGACGACGGCCCGACGACGGCCACGGAGTGCCAGCGTGGGCACGTGCATCCGTCCCCGCGTCCCGGCGCCGGCTCCCTCCGCGTCCAGCTCTCCTGCCCCTCGCAGTGGCGCGACCCTGCCACCGCCGCCCTCGCCGCCGCCGGCGTGGTCGTGACCGGCGATGCCGCGGTGGGAGTCAGCATCGCGCCGGGCCGCACGGTGTCGGCCACGGTCGACGACTGGACCGTGGCCTCGCTCCCGCACCTGCTCGTCGCCGTCACGTCGTACGCCGTCGAGGTGGGGCCGTGGGCCGCGCCGGGCCTCGGCCCGTGCGCGCGCTGCGTCGCCGCCGAGGTGCTCGACGAGGGCGACCCGTCCCGCCTGCCCGAGGTGCCCCGGGCGCTGCTGTCGCTGGCCTCGGGCGCCGCGGCGCGCGACCTCGGCAGGTGGGCGCGCGGTGAGCTGCCGCACACCTGGCTCACCTCGTGGCGCTTCGACCACGAGCCGGTGCCGAGCGCGCGGCGCTGGCAGCGCCACCCCTATTGCGGGTGCGACTGGTTCGACACGGCCTGAGCCGCGTCCCTCACCACCACTCGCTGTCGAGCTTGCCCTCCATGGCCCGCAGGTGCGTGCGCGAGCAGGAGTCGCAGTAGGACACCCTCCGTCCCCGCTCGACCGCGGTCGTCCAGGTCAGCGTCTCGGCCTGCGGCGCCTGCGTGCCGCAGAAGGCGCAGGTCACGGTCTCGCTCACGCCACGAGGCTACTCCGCCGCGCTGCGGGCACCGGAGGGGAAATGGCCACGAGCCGGTACGTCGTCACCGTGACGACGTACCGGCTCGTGGGTGTCGGCTCACCCGCGATCAGGGCGAGGGCTGAGGTGTCCCCCAGGGGGCTCGGATCAGATCGCGCGGGCGAGGGCGAGACGTGCCTGCAGCGCGGCCTGCTCGGCCTTGCGGCTCATACGACGAGCCATGGCGAGGTGGTGGCCCCGCCGCAGTGCGTGCGCCTCTCCCAGGCGCGCGGACATTTGTGCGCGCGCGAGTTCTTCATGCATGAGATTCATGTCGTTGCGTCCATTTCGGTAGGTCTTCATGGTGTGTGTAATTCCTGTACTTCCTCGATCGGAGATGGGAGCTGCGGTGACGCCTACGCGGCGGCCCCGTCCTTGTGCGTCGCGGCTGCGACCTGCTCGGACTTGCGGGGCCGGCCTCGCGGCCGCTTGCGCGGGATCACCACGCCCTGGAGGAAGAGCTCTCCCCCCCAGACACCCCACGGCTCGCGTCGCTCGAGCGCTCCGTCGAGACAGAGCGCCTGGACGGGACAGTCCGTGCACAGCGCCTTGGCGTGCTCGACGTCCGCGGGGGACTCGGCAAACCACAGCTCTGCGTCGTTGATGCGGCAGGGCAGCAGCTCTTCATCCACCTCGGCGGCTGCGTCGTGCAGGGCTCCGAGCGGAGCCTGGGGCTCCAGCTGGATCGTGACGTCGGCAGCGCGGTCGCGGACGAGTTCGCTGATGGTCATGTGTTCACCTCCTTCTCGTTGACCTGATCGCGGGTTGATGACTCGGTGCTGGACAAACAGAAAGGCCGCGGATCCCGGTGTCGGGTTCCGCGGCCTGGAGGCTGCCGATGCGAGGTGTGACCTAGCTCGACGGACTCCAGGCAGGAGAACCCGGGAAATCGCCCTTGATGCGAACGATGGCGGCGGCGTCCTGGACAGCCACCACACCGGCGCCGAAGGCGCGCGTGTGCGCGCAGGGGCGGCCGAGGGTGGACATGCCGAAGGACGGCGTCCAAGCCGTCATCGTCTTCGTGTAGTTCTCCATGGGGGCCACCTCCTTCGGGGCATCGGGCGCGGATCCGTGTCAGGGATCCCATGCGCGGGGTTGTTGTGAGGGGAACGCTAGACCCTGATCTCCGTCAGGGGCAAACCATTTTGTGGGTATTACAGAGAATTCTTTTCCGCACGCGTGCCGGAGACCAGCGCGAGGACCTCGTCGCCGTACTTGGTGAGCTTGCCGGGACCCACCCCGCTGATGGCCCGCAGGCCCTTCTCGTCGGCCGGCGCGTGCTCGGCGATGAGCTGCAGGGTGGCGTCGGTGAAGACCACGAACGCCGGGACGCTGTCGGCCGACGCGCGCGCCAGGCGCCACTCGCGCAAGCGCTCGAACAGGGCCTCGTCGTAGGACGCCGGGCAGTCGGCGCACCGGCCGACCTTCTTCTCCGAGGCAGTGGACAGCGCCCGGCCGCACTCGCGGCAGTGCAGCGCGGCCCGGTTGCGCTTCGAGCGCTCGCGTCGCGGCGCGGAGACCCCGGCGACACCGTCGAGGAGAGGGGCCAGGAAGGGTGAGGGACCGCGGTTGCCCCGGCCTCCCGGCTCGCGCGCGCTCGCCCACGAGACCGTGAGCTCGTCGCGCGCACGCGTCATCGCGACGTAGAGGAGGCGTCGCTCCTCCTCGATCTCCGCCGGCGTCTGGGCCTGGTTGATCGGCATCATCTTCTCGTGCATGCCGGCCACGAAGACGGCGTCCCACTCGAGGCCCTTGGCGGAGTGGATGGTGGCGATCGTGACCGCGTCGGCCACGGGTGCGTGCTGCTCGCCGGCCCGGCGGTCGAGGTCGTCGACGAAGTCTCCGAGCGTCGCGTCCGGACGCTCGCGGCCGAAGTCGCCCGCGAGGTCGACCAGCGCCTGCAGCGACTCCCAGCGGTTGCGGACCTCTCCCCTGCCCTCCGGGGGCTCGGTCGAGTGGCCCATCTGCGAGAGCACCGCGACGACCGCGTCGGGGACCGGGCCGGACGCCTCGCCGCTGCGTGCGGCGCCGCGGACCAGCGTGATCGCCTGCCGCACCTCGCCGCGGTCGAAGAACCGTGCCGCACCGCGTACGACGTAGGGGATGCCGCGCGCGGCCAGCGCCTCCTCGAAGCGCTCGGACTGGGCGTTGATGCGCAGCAGGACCGCCATCCGGCTCGCCCGCGTGCCCTGGGCGCGCAACGCCGCCGCGCGCTCGGCGACCGCGTCGGCCTCGGCCACCTCGTCGGTGGCCTCGCGGTAGGTGATCGTGGCGCCGGAGGGCCGCTGCGCCACCAGGTCGACGCCCTTGCTGGGCGTGCCGGCGAGCAGGGTGTTGGCAGCGGCGACGACCTCGGGGGTCGAGCGGTAGTTGCGGACCAGCTCGACGCTCGTGGCGCCCGGGAAGGCGTTGGTGAACTCGCGCAGGTAGCGCGCGTCGGCACCGGCGAAGGAGTAGATGGTCTGCGCCGGGTCGCCGACGACGCACAGCTCGTCGCGCCCGCCCAGCCACAGGTCGAGCAGGGCGTGCTGGAGGGGCGAGACGTCCTGGAACTCGTCGACGACGAACCACTTGTACTGCCGGCGCACCTGGGCGGCGACCGCCTCGTTGTCGGCCAGCAGACCTGCGCCGAAGAGCAGCACGTCCTCCATGTCCATCCGCCCCTGGCCGCGCTTGACCTCCTCGTAGGCGTCGAAGGCGCGGGCCACGACCTCGGGCTCGAGGCCGGAGACCGTCCGGCCGCGCGCGCGGGCGAGCGCGGCGTAGGTGTCGGGACCGACGTTGGAGACCTTGGCCCACTCGATCTCGCTCGCCAGGTCGCGCAGGGTCGCCTGGTCGACCCCGAGCCGCTGCCGGCGGGCAGCCAGCGCGAGCATGCTGAGCTTGGACTCGGTGAGCTCGGGCAGGTCGCGGTTGTGCACACGCGGCCAGAAGAACCGCAGCTGGCGCAGGGCCGCGGAGTGGAACGTGCGCGCCTGCACGCCGGGGGCGCCGAGCGCGCGCAGCCGCTCGCGCATCTCGCCGGCCGCGCGGGTCGTGAACGACAGCGCCAGCACCTCGGTGGGCGCGTAGACCCCCTGCGCGACCCCGTGGGCGATGCGGTGGGTGACGGCTCGCGTCTTGCCCGTCCCGGCGCCCGCCAGCACTCGTACGGGCCCGCGCAGCGCCTCGGCGACCTGGCGCTGCTCGGGGTCGAGCGCTTCGAGCACGGTCAGCTCCTGGGACGGGTCGGGCGGACGGACGGGTGGTGCGGTCGGACGGCGACGCCACCCTATGCGCCTCCGCCGACACCGCCACGACCCGGGAACGGGGAGGGAATGCCCGCCCGACCCGCGTGGTTGTGGCCTGCATGTCCGAGAGCCAGTTCACGATGTTCACCACGCCCTGGTGCGGCTACTGCCACCGCCTGAAGAGCCAGCTCGACCGCGAGGGGATCCCCTTCTCGATCGTCGACATCGAGCAGGAGCCCGACGCCGCCTTCACCGTCGAGCAGGCCAACGGCGGCAACCAGACCGTGCCGACCCTGCTGTTCTCCGACGGCAGCACGCTGACCAACCCGTCGGTGGCGCAGGTCAAGGAGAAGCTCTCCCTCCTCGCGGGTTAGCCTTGACCACGTGTCCTTGCTGAACTCGATCGACCGTGACCACGTCCTCACCGCGATGGACACCTGGGACGCAGCAGGCGGGGCCAACTACATGCTCGTGCGCGGCGGGGTCTCGACCCACGTGCTGATGCACCACGGCAAGGAGTACGACGCCGCGGCCATCGCGGGCATCGCCCACGGCCTCGCGACCGGGCGCACCCTCACCCCGGCCGACATCCCCGGCGGCTCCGCCGGGGCGAGCAAGGCGCTGACGCGACTCGGCTTCCAGGTGCGCGACGACTCACCACCCAGCGAGCGCGTGCCGGGCACGCGGTCACGGACCAGCGCCCCCCGCACCGGCACCACGCGCGCCGCCTCCACGCGCAGCGCCACCACGCCGCGTCCACGCGTCGCGGCGACGGACCGTCCCGACAAGCTGTGCCCGCGCTGCTGGATCGCGCTGCCCGCGACGGGCATCTGCGACCAGTGTGACTGAGCGGCTCAGCCCCAGCCGGGCCCGTCGAGCGGGCGTCCGAACCAGCTCTCGATGAGCGACGACGAGATCGAGACGCCGCGGGGCACCGCGATGTCACCGGTGCGCACGGCGGCCTCGAAGTCCGCGCGCGTCCACCACCGGGCCTCCTCGATCTCGGCACCGTCGACGTCGATCTCGGTGCTGGTGGCGCGACCGGTGAAGCCCAGCATGAGGCTCGCCGGCAGCGGCCACGGCTGGCTGCCGAAGTAGCTCACCTCGCCGACCCGCACGCCGACCTCCTCGGCCACCTCCCGGCGTACGGCGTCCTCGAGGGTCTCCCCCGGCTCGCAGAAGCCGGCGAGCGTCGACCAGCGGCCCGCGGGCCAGGCCCGGTTGCGGCCCAGCAGGATCGCCTCGTCGTCGCCCTCGCCGTGGGTGATGGCCATGATCACCGCGGGGTCGGTGCGCGGGAACTGCGCCCGACCGCACTGCGTGCATCGCAGCTCGTGACCAGCCGCGCGGCTGGCCAGCGTGCCGCCGCAGCGCGGGCAGAACCGGGTCGCGTGGTGCCACTCCGCCAACCCGACCGCGTGCATCAGCAGCGGCGCCTGTCCCGGCTCCTGCTCGGCCAGCACGCCCAGCACGTCGCGCAGCGGCACCCAGTCGTCACGCTCCCCCGGCGCGTCGTCGGGAGACACGATGACCGCGAGGTGCACCGCTCCCGCGCCGTCCTCGCCCAGCAGCACCAGCGTGCCGTCGGGCGCGTCGCCCGGCGTGGTCCACTCGATCCCGCCGTCGACGGGCCGCAGCCGGTTGCCCGACACCACCAGCACCCGCGTCGTCGGGTCGGCCATCGTCTCGGCCAGCCACTCCTCGTCCGTGCGCCGCAGGCCCATCCGGTTGTGCGCGTGGAGGGACAGGGCGACGTGCGGGAGGAGGCGTTCGGGGCTCACCGCCTCAGGCTAGCGGGGGCTCGGCACCCCTAGGCTGTGCGCCGTGAGCACCCACATCGGCGCCCAGCCCGGCGACATCGCACCCACCGTCCTGCTGCCCGGCGACCCGCTGCGCGCGAAGTGGATCGCGCAGAACTTCCTCGACGACGCGCGCTGCTACAGCGAGGTCCGCGGGATGTACGGCTTCACCGGCACGTGGCAGGGCCACCGGGTCTCCGTGCAGGGCTCGGGCATGGGCCAGCCGTCGATGGCGATCTACGTCAACGAGCTCTTCGCCGACTACGACGTCGCCTCGGTGGTGCGCGTCGGCTCCTGCGGCGCCGTCACCGAGGACGTCGCCGTGCGCGACGTCATCATCGCCTCCGGCGCGTGCACCGACTCCTCGATGAACCGCATCGCCTTCCACGGCATCGACTACGCCCCGGTCGCCGACTTCGGCCTGCTGCGGTCCGCGGTCGAGGCCGCCGAGGCCCGCGAGGGCGGCTCGCCGTTCCACGTCGGGCTGATCTTCTCCAGCGACTCCTTCTACCCCGCCCGCCCCGAGCTGCTCGGCGAGATGGTCAAGTACGGCGTGCTGGCCGTCGAGATGGAGGCCAGCGCCCTCTACACCCTCGCCGCCAAGCACGCCCGTCGCGCGCTCGCGATCTGCACCGTCTCCGACCACATCGTCACCGGCGAGGAGACCACCTCGCAGGAACGCGAGCAGACCTTCGGCGAGATGGTCGAGATCGCGCTGACCGCCGCGCTCGCCTGAGGTCTCCTGGCCTCGGGGCGGTGGTCCAGCCACATTCCTGACGCTCGGAATGTGGGGGGATCACCGCTCGAGCGGTGCGTGAGGCGGGTTCGACGGCCTCGGAACCTGCCCCACGCACCGCTCAGAGGGACAGCAGCTGCTCGAGCCCTTCGCGGCCGGGGAGGTCGGCGGGCTCGACGGTGCGTCCGGAGCGCACGTAGTGGAAGGCGGCGCGGACGCGCTCCAGCGGCGTGCCGGTGAGCTCGGCCCAGGCCAGCCGGTAGAGGGCGAGCTGGAGGGGGTCGGCGTTCTCGTGACGGCTGGTCTTCCAGTCGACGATGAGGAAGTCGGCACCGGAGTCCGACGGCTCGGCGTAGACCGCGTCGATGCGTCCGCGGACGACCTGGGTGCCGAGCACGAGGGCGAAGGGCGCCTCGACGGCGTGCGGGGCGCGATCGCCGAACGGCCCGTCCTCGAACCGCTTCACCACCTCCCCGAGGTCGGCCTCGTCGTCGATGCCTGCGTCGGCGCGGCCCGGCAGCTCGTCGGGCTCGATGAGCGCCTGCTGCCCGAAGCGCTCCTCGACCCAGGCGTGGAACGCCGTGCCGAACCGCGCGGCCGGGGCCGGCGGACGCGGCATGGGTCGGGCCAGCTCGCGGGCGAACGCGTCGGGGTCGTCGCGCAGCCGCGCCACGGACGTGGCCGAGAGGCTGCTGGGCAACGGCAGCTCGACGGTCGTGGCCCGCTCGGCGCGCGCCTCGTCGAGGAGCTGGGCGAGGTCGTCGTCCCACTCCGCGACCTGCGCCGCCTCGACCATGTCGAGCCCCTCGTCGGCAGCGGTGGGGTCGATCGAGCGGACCAGGTCGGCCGCCGCGAGCCGGCGTCGGGCCTCCTCTCCCACACCCGGCACGGGCCATGGCCGTGAGGGGTCGATGTCGTCGTTGGGGTTGGGCGACTTCGGCGGGGGCTTCTCCAGCCACCGCTCGACCGGCTGTGCCCAGTCGTCGAGCTGCTCGCGGACCACGCGCTGGTAGTCGGACGGGCCGAACGCGGTGGCGCGCTGGCCCCAGACGTACGACGTCACCGCGAGGTGGTGGGCGGCGCGGGTGAAGGCGACGTAGCCCAGCCGGAGCTCCTCCTCCGCGTCGTGGGCCTTGGTGGCCGCGCGGTAGGCCTCGAGTGCCGCCTTGTCGTGGCCGGCGAGCTGCGGCTGGTCGGCCCGGTCGCCCCGCAACGACGCGGGCAGCACGGCGGGCGAGGAGGTCCACAGGGTGCGTGAGCGGTTGCTGGGGAAGCGGGTCTCCCCCACGCCGACGCAGAAGACCGACGACCACTCCAGGCCCTTGGCGCGGTGCACGGTCAGGAGCTTGACCGAGTCGGCAGCCGTGGGCGTGGCGACGTCGAGGCCGTTGCCCTGGTCGTCCTCGGCGGTGAGGTAGGCCAGGAGCGCCGGCAGCGTGACGTCGCCGTCGACCGACTGGAACTCCGCGACCGCCTTGACGAAGAGGTCGAGGTTGTCGCGCCGGGCGGCCGCGGCCGGCGACGTGGCGGAGGCGAGCTCGACGTCGACCCCCGTGGTGTCGATGATGCGGCGTACGACGTCGAGCAGCGGGTCGCCCACGTGCGCGCGCAGCCGGCGCAGCTCACCTGCGAGCATGCCGAGCCGGTCGAGCGCCTCTGGGCTGTAGGGCGCCTCGCCCGGCGACTCGACGGCGTCACTCAGGGCGGGCAGCTCGGAGGCGTCGATGCCGTCGGCGATCTGGAGCAGCTGGTCGGCGATGGACGCCGCCTCACGCCGGCCGTGCACGCCGGCGATCTCGGCGGCGCGCACCGCCAGCAGGCGCAGGTCGCGCGGGCCGATGGCCCAGCGCGGACCGGTGAGCAGCGTGAGCATCGAGGAATTGGCGGTGACGTCGTGGAGCAGCGTGAGCGTCGCGACGACCTCCGCCACCTCGGGCAGCCGCACCAGGCCGGACAACCCGACGATCTCGACCGGGATCCCCGCACCCGTGAGCGCGTCGTAGACCTCCTCGGCCTGCGCGTTGTCACGGCTGAGGACGCCGATCTCTGCCCAGGCGGTGCCGGACTCGTGCACACGGCTGACCTCGGTGGTGAGCCAGGCGAGCTCGTCGATCGCACGCTCGAAGACGTGCGCCTCGACGTGCCCGTCACCCGCGATCTCCGCAGCCCGCAGCCGGGCCACCTTGTCGCCGTAGGCCGCGAGCAACGGCTCTGCCAGCCGGTTGGCCACCTCGAGAATGCGGCGGTCCGAGCGGCGGTTGACCGTCAGCGGCAGCCGCCCCGGCTCGCCGTCGGCGGCAGGGAACGTGTCGGCGAAGTTGAGGATGTTGGAGACCGAGGCGCCTCGCCAGCCGTAGATCGCCTGGTTGGGGTCGCCCACGGCCATCACCGGGTGGCCCAGGCCGTGCTCGGGATCGGGTCCGGAGAAGAGCCGTGCCAGCATCGTGGCCTGCGCGACGGAGGTGTCCTGGTATTCGTCGAGGAGCACGACCTTGAAGCGCGCGCGCTCGAGCTCCCCCACCTCGGGCTGGTCGTCGACCAGCCGGGCCGCCAGGGCGATCTGGTCGCCGAAGTCCATCAGTCCGAGGTCGGCCTTGAGCCGGCGGTAGCCCTCGACGAGCTGCAGCAGCTCGGCGCGCCGGTCGATGGCGTTGACCGCCTTGGCCGGCGGGTCGAGGTAGGTCTTGCGCGCCTTGCCGGCCTGTTCCTCCTCGACCGCGAGGCAGAACCCGCGCCGCGCCTCGGCGTCGGCACGACGTACGTCGTCAGGGCTGACGAGGTGCTCGCTCATCGCGCCGTCGAGGGCGAGGAGGTTCTGGATGGCGGTCGCGGGGTGGTCGGTCAGCAGCTCGATGTGGCCGGTGAACCGCTCGATGACGCGGGCGCCGAGCTGGTAGCGCGAGGCGTCGGAGACCACGCGGGTGTCGGGCTCGTGGCCGATGCGCAGGCCGTGGTCGGTCAGGAGGGTGGCGGCGTAGGCGTGGTAGGTCGCGACGGTCGGCTCCAGGACGTCCTCCCCCTCGGCGACGACGGAGCGGTCGAGCAGCCCGGCCGCCCCGAGTGCAGCGGTGACGCGCTGGCGCAGCTCGGCGGCGGCCTTGGTGGTGAAGGTGAGGCCGAGCACCTCCTCGGGCCGCACCTTGCCGGTCGCCACCAGCCACACGACGCGCTGCGCCATGAGGGTGGTCTTGCCGCTGCCCGCGCCCGCGACGACCACCGTCGGACGCAGCGGGGCGGTGATGGCGGCCCACTGCTCGTCGCTGGCGGCGTGCGTGGCGCCCATGAGCGCCTGGAGGTCCTGCGGGGTGTCGAGCCGCACCGGCTCGCGCTCGGCTTGCTGGTCGATCTGCTGGTCGGTCACTGGACGGTCACGCTCCCTGCGCCCTTGGCCGGGCAGATGGCGGTGAACGGGCAGTCCCGGCAGTGCGCCCCGGCGGTGGCGGGGAACGTCTCGGCCCGGACCAGGTCGGCGGCCCGCGCCAGGCCGGCACGGAGCTGGGCGCGCTCCTGCCCGTCGTCGAGGTGGGCGGGCTGGGCCTGCACCTTGGCCGTCGCCGAGTCGTCGTCGATGCCGAGCTGCACCAGCTCAGCACCACCGGACGCCACGGAGCGCCCGGCGAGCTCGTCGAGGGCGCCGGCGTCGACGGCGTACTGGTAGAGGGCGAGCTGGAGGTTGCCGGCGACCGCCGGGCCGGTGGGGGCCGCGCGGGCGCTCTTGAAGTCGACCACGACGACACGCCCCGCGTCGTCGACCTCGAGCCGGTCGGCGAAGCCGGTGAGCAGCACCTCGCGCCCCTCGACCTCGATCGCCGTGCGGAAGCGCTCCTCCGCGCCGAGGACCTGGCGCGGGTTGGCGAGGTGCCACTGGACGAAGCGGCCCACTGCCTTGCGGATGCGCGCGAGCTCGCGCTGGCGCGACCAGGGGGTGCGGAAGGCGAGCCGGTCCCAGATGGCCTCGACCTCGCTCATCAGGGGCTCCACCTCGCAGGGCAGCTCGCCGTGGGCGACGCGCTCGGCGAGCGCGTGCAGCACCTGGCCGAGGTTGGCCGACTGGTGCACCGCCGACACGCCGCCGGCCTCGCGCTCGAAGAACCACTGCGCGGGACAGAGCAGGATCGACTCCAGCATGCTGGCCGAGATCGGCACCGGCTGTGCGGGGTCACGGATCGGCGTGACCGAGCGGGTCGAGCTGCGGGTGCCCCACCAGGTCGAGGGGTCGGCGGACGGCACCAGCGGGCGCCCGTCGACCTCCTCGGCGGCCAGCGCCGCGAGGCGGCGCGCCGCCGCCTCGCGCAGCGGCAGCGACGTCTCCGGGTCGGCCGCAGTGCGCCGCAGCTCGGCGACCAGGCCGGCGAGGGACAGCGGCCGGGGCGGGCGACCGTCCTGGTGATCGATCGTGACCCCGAGCTCCTCGAGGAAGCGCGAGGGCTGCTCGCCGTCGTCGTCGGGCGAGCGCACCGCGCTCACGACCAGCCGACGGCGCGCGCGGGTGCAGGCGACGTAGAACAGTCGGCGCTCCTCCATCAGCAGCGCGCGGGTGGTCACCGGGGGGACGAGGTCGGGGTGGCCGGCGTCGTCGACGCCGATCCGGTCGGCGCCGAGCAGGGTGGCGCGGCGGCGCAGGTCGGGCCAGCCCTCCTGCTGCACGTGGGCCACGACGACGAGGTCCCACTCGAGGCCCTTGGAGCGGTGGGCGGTGAGCAACCGGACCGAGGCACCGCGCACCCCGCGCTCGGCCAGGGTGTCGGCCGGCAGCTGCTGGGCGACGAGGCTGGCGAAGAACGCCCCGACACCGACGTGGTCGCGCTGGTCGACGGCCCGGGAGGCGAGCTCGAAGAGCGCCACGACCGCGTCGAGGTCGCGGTGCGCACGCCGCGCCGACGCTCCCCCGAGGTCGACCTGGCGGCGCAGCCGCTGCGGCCACGGCGTCGCGGACCACAGGTGCCAGAGCACGTCCTCGACACCGACGCGCTCGGCGAGCATGCGCGAGCCGTCGCGCAGCAGCCCGGCCAGCGCGGCGGCGCGCTCGACATCGGGTCCGTCGAGCCCGTCGAGGAAGCCCGGCGTCACGACCGCCTGCCGGAGCAGCTCGCGTGACGTGCGGCGGGCGTCGGGGTCGGCCAGGTCCTTCTCACGGGTGCGCAGTCGACGGGTGAGGGCGCGCAGGTCGGAGGCGTCGAGACCGCCGAGCGGCGACAGCAGCAGCGACTCGATGCGTCCGGGGTCGAGGAAGTCGGGCGAGTCGGGGTCGTCGTTGTCGAGGTTGACCACCGCGCGCAGCGCGTCGAGCAGCGGCAGCACCGCCGGGTCGTGCACGAGCGGCAGGTCGTCGGAGGCGACCTCGACGGGGACCCCCGCCGCGGCGAGCGCGCGGCGCAGGGGCGGGATGCTGGAGCGGCCGGAGCGCACGAGCACCGCCATCCGCTCCCAGGCGATGCCGTCCTCGAGGTGGGCGCGGCGCAGCAGGTCGGCGAGGCGCTCGGCCTCGGCGCGCTCGGTGTCGTAGGTGAGGACCTCGACGCGTCCCTGGCCGTGCGGGCCCGGCTCGCACTCGGGGGTCAGGAAGGCCTCGCGCGCCTCCGCGCCGATGCTGCCGCTCAGGGTCAGCCGTCCGGCCACCCGGCCCGCGGCCAGCAGCAGGCGCGGGCCGAAGCGGCGGGTGCGGCGCAGCACGACGACGGGCGCGTGCTCGCCCGAGCGGGTCGGGAAGCTCGCCGGGAAGTCGAGGATGCCGCGCACGTCGGCGCCGCGGAAGCCGTAGATGGACTGGTCCGGGTCGCCGACCACGGTGAGGTTGCGGCCGTCGCCGCAGATCTGGCGCAGGAGCTCGACCTGGCTGGGGTCGGTGTCCTGGTATTCGTCGACGAAGACGTGGGCGAACTCCGCGCGCAGCTCGTCGCGGTGGCGGGTCGCCTCGATCACCGCCCGCGCGATGAGGTCGGGGTAGTCGATGGCGCTCTGCGCTGCCATCACGTCGAGGAACTGCTCCATGAACAGGCCGGCGGCCTCGAAGACCGGGAGGCCCGCGGAGCGCCCGAGCTCTGCGAGGTCCTCGGGGTCGAGACCTCGCTCGCGGGCCCGGGCGAGGACGTCCTGGACCTCGCGCGCGAAGCCGCGGGTGCCGACGGCGGCGCGCAGGCCGTCGGGCCACACGACCGACTCCGGCGCGGTGGTGAGCAGCTCGCTCAGCACGACGTCCTGCTCGGGGGCTGACAGCAGCCGCAGCGGGGCGGCGTAGAGCTCGGTGGGTGCGTAGCGGCGGACCAGGGAGTAGGCGAAGGAGTGGAACGTGCTGCAGGTGATCGCCGTCGTGGTGGCCCCCATCCGTGCGGTCACCCGGTCACGCATCTGCTCGGCGGCCTTGCGCGAGAACGTGAGCGCGAGGACCCCGCGACCCTCTTGGGCACGATCGACGATCGCCTCGACCAGGGTCGTGGTCTTGCCCGTCCCCGGCCCGGCCAGCACGAGCAGCGGGCCGCCCTCGTGGTCGACCACGCGCTGCTGGTGCTCGTCGAGCTGCGGCACCAGGACCTGGCGGTCGGGTGCCACCAGCCGGTAGCGCGTCGTCGTCGCGCTCTTGGGGTCCCCGCGGAGTTGTTCGGGGGAGCGAAGCGGAGGAGCAGAACTCCGTGGGGTGTTCACGCAGGACACCCCATCACGCGGGACCGACAGTGCGCTGCCGGCCCCGCGGACGGGGTGTGGAAATCCTGCGGTGCGGTGCAGGGAGGGTCAGGACATGTCGACGATCGCGGCGACGGGGCCGCCGCCCTCGGGGCCCTGGTGGGCCGCGGAGACGGACACGAAGACCGCCGGGTCGCCCGTGACGGCCGCGGTGACGCCGCCGACGCACGCCTTGATCTGACGGTGCCAGTGCACGTCGGAGTCGTCGAGCATCGCGTTGCGGCGCCCGCGGACCATGCCGTCCTGGCTGGCCTCGCACTTGAGGAAGACGTTGACGAGCTTGCCGTCGAGGTCACTGGTGCGCGGGCGCTCGGGCAGGTCGAGGCCGGCCGAGCGGATCGCTTCCCAGATGCCGTCGGCGTCGAGCGCGTCCTTCATCACCGAGTGGCCGATGCGGTAGCGGCCGCCGACGCCCTTGGCGTTGCCCACGACGACGATCTGCGCGACGTCGAGCTCGACGCCCGAGGAGCACGAGGCCACCGAGGAGTAGAGGTCGCGGTTGTGCATGACGTCGGCATCGGTGGGCATCTCGATCTCACCGAGCGCGACGGCGATGCCGAGGCCGGTGGCGCCGTTGGAGAGGTCCATCGACTCGTGGGTGTGCTCGGTCCACACGGTCTTGCCGCGCGACTTGGCGTCGCGGATGGTGTGGATGGTGAGCAGCGGGGTCTTGGTCTGCACGTAGTGCACGTCGGCGGGGTCGGTGATCCCGGCGCGCTCCATCGCGACCTTCACGCCGGCGGCGACCTTCTCGATCATCGCGGTGTAGCCGATCTCCTCGGGCAGCAGCGGCTCGCTCATCGCGAAGCCGGCGGTGAGCCGCAGCTCCTCGCGCGACGGGTCGTCCTCGGGGACGTCAGTGGTGGCGAAGATCGTGGCGTGGGGGCTGATCACGCCGTCCGTGCCGCCCGACCACACGATCGGGACACCCTTGACCTGCTCGGGGTCGGCGCCCTTGGCGACCAGCGCCTCGCGGAAGGCGCGGTCGGCGATGATGCGGGTGTAGTCGTTGACCCCGCCGTTGCCCTCGGTCTTGCCGATGATCGCGAAGACGCGGTCGGCGGCGATGACGCCGTCGTCGATGAGCTTGGTCAGCTCCGAGGCGTCGGCCACGGAGTGGATCGGGACCTTGCGGACCTCGATGGCAGAGGGCATGGCAGTGCTTCCTTTCGTTGCGGTCAGCTGGGTACGACGACGGTGCCGGCGTCGCCGGCGACCGCTGCGGTGATCTGGTCGAGGCTGGTGATGACGCCCCGCTTGCCGGTGGCCTCCACGAAGCGGCACACGGCGTCGACCTTCGGGCCCATGGAGCCGGAGGCGAACTGTCCGTCGGCGGCGTGCTCGCGCAGCTCCGCGACTGTGACGGTGCCCAGCGGGCGAGCGTCGGGGGTGCCCCAGCCGATGACGGCGTGGGGCACGTCGGTGGCGATGACCAGCACGTCGGCCGCGGTCGTCCGGGCGAGCAGGGCGGCGCCGAGGTCCTTGTCGATGACGGCCTCGACGCCGGCGAGGGAGCCGTCGGGACGGCGTACGTGCGGGATGCCCCCGCCGCCGTTGGCGACCACGACGAAGCCGGCCTCGATCAGCGCCTGCACGGCGGGCGCGTCGAGGATCTCGAGCGGCTCGGGCGAGGCGACGACGCGGCGCCAGCCCTTCTCGCCGCGGTCCTCCCAGGTCTCCCCGTGGTCGATGAGCACCCGGGCCTCGGCCTCGGGCAGGTGGCGCCCGATGGGCTTGGTGGGGGTGGTGAAGCCCTCGTCGTCGGCGTCGACGAGCGTGCGGGTGACGAGCGCCGCGCTGCGGCGGGCGATCGAGCGGCGCGCGAGCTCGCCGTCGAGGGCGTCCATCAGCACGAAGCCGAGGGTGGCCTGGGTCTGCGCGCCGCACCAGTCGAGCGGGACGGGGGGCACGACAGCCGCGGCGAGCTCGTTCTTCACCAGGAGGTTGCCGACCTGGGGGCCGTTGCCGTGGGTGATGACGACCTCGTGGTCGTGCTCGAGCAGGCCGGCGACGGCGGCCATGGCCGTCTGGGCCGCGGCGATCTGGTCCTCGGGGCGGGCGCGGCCGTCGGCGTTGGTCATGGCGTTTCCGCCGAGTGCGAGCAGGACCCTCATGGGCTCGACCCTAGTGGCGCGCCTCACACGCTCCCCACGGCAGTTTCGGCCAACGACCTGCGGTTTCGGTGGCAACAGTTGCCACCTTGGTGGGATCTACGGCACCGCCGGGCTCAGGCCAGTCGCCGTGCGCCGAGGACCGCGATGTCGTCGTCGCGCGAGGGATCGCCCACCTGCTGGACCAGGGACGCGACGGCGTCGGCCAGGGGCTTGCCGCGGTGTGCCTGGGCGGCGCAGGCCACCCGCGCCTGCCCCTCGGTGATGTCCTCGCCGCGTCGTTCGACGAGGCCGTCGGTGAAGGCGATCAGGGTGTCCTCCACCGTGAACGCCACCACGGTCTCGCTGCGCTCCTGGATGCCCACCCCCAGCGGCGGTCCATCGGCCGACGGGAGCTCCACCAGCGTTCCGTCCCCCCTGACCAGCACGGGCGGTGGGTGCCCGGCGTTGCCGATCACGGCCTCGTCGCGGGCGGGGTCGACGAGCAGGTAGAGCAGGGTCACGAGCTGCTCGGAGCCGTAGTGGTCGAACATCTCGTCGAGGTGGCCCAGCACGGCCCGCGGTCGCGGGTCGAGAGCGGCGTACGCCCGCACCGCCGCGCGCACCTGCGCCATGGCCGCGGCAGCCTCGACGCCTCGGCCCATCACGTCACCGATGAAGAGGACGAGGCCGCCGTCGTCGCGCTCGATGACGTCGTAGAAGTCGCCGCCGACCTCGGTGCGACCGGCGGGGCTGTAGTGGTGGGCCAGCTCCCACCCGTGAGCAGCCGGCAGCGCGTCGGGGAGCACCGCGCGCTGCAGCTGCACCGCTGCGGCCAGGGTCTGGCTGTGGAGGTCGGCGTTGTCGAGGGACACAGCGGCCCGCTGCGCCAGCTCCTCGGCGAGCGCCAGGTCGTCGGGCGTGTAGTGCCGCTCGGACTCGGCCGCGACCCAGGTCATGACCCCGAGGATCCTCCCGCGGGCGACGAGCGGCACGGTCACGGCGCTGCGCAGGTGCAGTGCGCGCGCGATCTCGGCGTGCTCGGCGTCGACGGCGCCCGCGGTGAGCATGTCGTCGGTGATCTCGGCGATGAGCTCGCTGCGACCGGTGCGCATCACCTGCCAGGCACCGTGGGCCGCCTCGCGATCGGCGGGGTAGCGCTCTGCGAGGTCGTGCGCGAGCTGGACCTTGGCGGGGTCGACGTGGGCGACCGAGAGGCGGCGCAGGCGGCCGTCGTCCACCAGGTCGATCGCACACCAGTCGGCGAACGTGGGCACCGCGAGACGGGCGACCCGGGCAAGGGTCGCCTGGTAGTCGAGGCTGCTGGCGAGCTCGGTCGCCGCCTGTGCGAGGAACTCGAGCTTCGCGCGCTGGCGGGCTGCTTCGTGCTGTGCGGCGATGCGGCCGATGCTCTGCGCGCAGGCGTTGCCGAGGATGTCGAGGAACTCGATCTCCGCGTCCTCGAGGCGGCGCGGCTCGGTGAACGACAGGGTGATCGACCCGATGACGTCGTCGCCGCTCCCCAGCGGAAGGGTGACAAGGGTCTCCAGGCCCCGCGCAGGCACGTCGCTGAAGCGCGCGAGGATGGCGTCGCGACCAGTGACCACCAGGCGGCGGCCGGTGCGGATGACCTCCGCCGCGGGCAGGTCGGCGCTGACGGGGAAGGTGCTCCACCGCTCCTCGTCCCCGGCGAGCCCGCCGCTGAGGGCCACCAGGCGGGCCGTACGACGGTCGTCGCACACCAGCGTCATGGACGCGAGCGCCGCGCCCACAGCCTCGGCCCCGTGCATGACGACGGCCCGGGAGACCTCCTCGACGGTGCGCGCGTCCACGAGCTCGCTGGTGACCCGTGCCAACCGGGTCAACCGGTCGGGAAGGGGCAGGGGGCCAGTCACCGACCCATCATCGTGGCCGTCGGCGGCGGATGACGGGTTTTCGCACGGTTCCCACCCCTGCGGGGTGGTGTCGGCCATGGCGTGGACCTTCCCGGCGCACGTAGGCTCCCTCCGTGGACGGGGAGGGGTGGTGAGCGCCGTGGACCACACCGACGCCTGGGCCAGGGACTCCCTGGACCGGCTCACCGCCCTGCCCGGCGTACGTCGCGCGGGCGTCGCCCTGATGGAGGGCGGTGGCCGCAGGCTGAACTTCACCTCGGCGCACCACCCCGGCGAGGAGCCGGCGACGTGGTGCCACCTGGACGCCTACGACGACGTGCCGCTCAACACGGCCGTCCGCAGCGGGCGGCCGGTGGTGGGCAGCATGGGTCGCGTCAGCCGCACCCACCCGGCCTTCGTGGAGCGCCAGCAGGGCACTGAGACCCAGGCACTGGCCGCCGTGCCCCTGGTCTACGGCAACAGGACCCTGGGCGCCTACGTCGTGTTCTACAGCACCGTGCCGACCTTCCGCGACGACGAGGTCGCCGCCCTGTGCGAGCTCGGTGCCAGCCTGGGCGCGAGGCTCGGCGAGGCACAGGCCGACCACGTCAGGACACCGGGTGCGGCCGTCCGCACCGCCGAGCCCGGGTCCCTCGTGGTGGAGTTCTGGGTGCCGGGCGACCCGGCCGCGGTCGGGCCGGCACGACGACGGCTGCGCGACACCTTGCTGCTGTGGGACGTGGACGCCGACTCGACCGAGACCGCTGCGCTCTGCATGTCGGAGCTCGTCACCAACGCGGTGGTCCACTCCGGTTCGGGGTGCTGGGTCGAGGTGCTCAACGAGTCGGCCGCCATCACCGTCGCCGTACGCAGCGCCTGGTCGCCCCAGACGGTCACCGAGGCAGCAGCCAGCGACCTGATGCAGGTGCACGGGAGGGGCCTGCAGCTGGTGGCCGAGCTCACCGCGCGCTGGGGGTCCGAACCGGACGACGACGGCCTGACGGCCTGGTTCGTCCTGGAGGCCTGAGGCACCCGGGGCTCAAGCCCGCACGTTCCACCAGGTGTCGAGACGCGCCACCACCGGCGTCGTACGCCCCTCGCGCAGGACCCGCGCGAGCCGCATCAGGTGAGCCGCGATGCCGGCGGCGCCCTGCATCCAGCCGACGCCCGGCGGGAGCAGCGGCTCGTCGGCGCGATGCTCGGTGAAGCGCCACCAGGCGCGGTCGCCCTCGAGGAGCGCGCGCTCGACGAGCGCCTCGCCCAGCACCTGCGCGAAGACGAGGTCGTCGTCGACCCCGTCACGCTGCCAGGCGTCGAGGAAGACCTCCCCCACCCCGGCGGTGCCGCAGCAGCGGCCGTCGTTGTCCCAGAAACCCGGCCGCAGCCGCTCCGGGACGCCTGAGGTGCGGATGCTGCGCAGGCAGCGGCGGTGCCACTGGGCCGGGGTCTCCCCCGCCACGTCGGCGACGCCCGCGTGCTCGAGCGCGGTGAAGAGCAACGAGGTGCCGGCCGGGCCGTGGCACCAGGTGAACGTCACCTCGTCCGTGTCCGGCTCGCCCGGGATGACGTGCGGCACCACGAAGCCGCCCGCCGTCGTGTCGCCGAGCGTGACAAGGTGCTCGGCCCCGCTGCGCGCGGCCTCGACGAGGTCGGGACGGTCGAGCTCGCGGCCCGCGACGGCCAGCGCTGCGGCGATCCCCGCCAGGCCGTGCGACCAGTTGGGCATCTGCATGTCGCCCCGCTCGGCGCGCACCTGCTCGGTGAAGCGTGGCGGGAGGAAGGACCAGTTCGTGCCCGCGTCGGCGGGCTCGCGCTCGGCGAGCAGGATGTCGGCGGCCTTTCCGGCAAGCGCCGCGGCACCGGGCGTGCCGTGCCGCAGCGCCCACACGGCGCCGAGGAGGTTCGCGGCCGTGCCGAGCGTCGCGTCGTTGACCCGCGCGTGCGGGGCGAACCGCGGCGGCGTCATCCACGGCTGCTCCCAGCCGTCGTCGGTGGCGAGCTCGGCGAGGCGGGCCACGGCCCTGCCCGCGCCGTCCGCGCCGAGCGCGCCCAGCACGCCGAGGTCGCTCACCAGCCCGTCGAAGTAGGAGTACGCCGTCGTGGTGGCCAGGCCGCCCTGGATCCGCGCGGCGATGCCGTCCGCGAGTCGCTGCTCCTCGTCGGTCCACGGCCGTGTCTCGCGCACCTCGGCGAGCACGTGGGCCAGCCCGCCGATGCCGCTGTGCATGCCGTCGCGGTCCTCCGGCGCCTCGCCCTCGTGGGGCACCGACACCGGGATCCACGGCCCGGCGTCGTCCCACCGCACCTGGTCGAGGACCCAGCGCCAGGCGGCCCCACCGAGGTCGGCGTACGTGTCGGGGTCGGTCATGGCGCGATCATGGCAGGACCGCGGGCCGGAGCTCCTGCCCTTTTACGCACGTCCGAGCAGCGCCTGCAGCACCCGCGTGCCCACCGGCAGCCCGTGCGCGTCGTAGTAGGCGAACATCGCGCTCAGCCAGGGATGGGTGCCCGGGTCGTCGACCCGTCGCACCGGCACGCCGGCCTCGGCCGCGAGCTCGCGCACGGTCGCCACGCGCGTGGCGAGCTCATACGTCGCGCCGGCGTGGCCGGGCTCGGTGAGCACCACGGCGGCGGCGCGCCCGAGGTCGGCGAGGTCGAGGAACCCGAACGGCGCGTCGGGCGAGTAGGGCAGGTCGATCGGTCCGGTGAGGTCGAGGTTCTGCAGGTAGGCACCCGGCTGGAGGATCGTCCACGCCAGGCCGCTGCGCCGCACGAGGTCCTCGCTGACCGCCTTGCCGAGGTGGTGCGGCATCGCGGGCACGTAGGGCGAGGCCACCGAGTGGTGGACCACCCGCCCGACGCCGGACGCGGTCAGCGCCGTGATCACCGCCGAGACGTAGGCCGGCTCGTCGGGGTGCAGGTTGGGTGCGATGACGTACGCCGCCTCGCACCCGGCGACCGCGGCAGCGAGGTCCGTCCAGTCGGCGCGACCCAGCGGCGCCGCCTCGACCTCGCGCGCGGCGAGCGCGGCGCAGACGGCACGGCCGGTCTTGCCGTGCCCTCCGATCACCGCGACGCGCCGCACCGTCGTCCTCAGATCCGGTCGACCTCGGCGGACGCCGCGCCGTCGGCGAGCGCGGCGTAGCCCGGACCGCGGTCGAAGAACGCGTCGTCCTCCCGGCTCCACGCCTCGCGGCCCGCACGCTCGGCCTCCGTGGCCGCGGCGTCGAAGCCGAGGTCGTCGGCGTCCACGGAACCGGTCAGCACGACGCCGTAGTCGCGCAGCGCCGCCTCGGGCGAGACCTTGCGCCACACCACGTCGCGCACGACGAGCTCGGGGTCGCGGGCCAGGGGGTCGCCCCAGCCGCCACCACCGGTCGTACGGATCCGCACGAGCTGGCCGGCCTTGATCTCCTCGGCGTCGGCGAGGGCGTCGACCTCGCGCTCGTCGGGGCCGCCCGGGTCGATGACGACCTGGAACGGCGAGCCGGCCTTGCCGCCGCGCACACCCCAGCAGGCCAGGATCGAGCGGTCGGCGATGGACATGAAGTGGGCGTCCTTGAGCATCCGGATGTGCTTCTCGTAGCCCAGGCCGCCGCGGAACTGGCCGGCGCCGCCGGAGTCCTGGGCGAGGCCGAGGCGCTCGACGATGAACGGGAAGCGCGACTCGGTGAACTCGGTCGGCAGGTTGCGCGAGTCGGGCACCACGTGGATGGTGTCCTCGCCGTCGGCGTAGTAGCGCCCGCCCGAGCCGCCACCGAGGACCTCGCGCATGAGGTAGTCGTTGCCCTCGAGGTCCTTGCCGTAGACGCCCGTGTAGCGGATCGTCTCCTGGTCGGCCGGCATCTTGCCGTCGACGGCCTTGGCCACCACGCCCGCGAGCACGCCGAGCAGGCGCAGGATGACGAAGGTGCGGGCGTTGGTCGGCCCGGGGTGGATGGGTGTGAGGAGCGTGCCCTTCTCCGGGAAGCGCATCTCGATGAGCGGCACGATGCCCTCGTTGACGTCGAGCTCGGCCATCCGCTCGGGGGTGTCGGCGAGGTTGCGCAGGATCGGGGCGAGCCACTTCTTGAGGAAGTTGCCGCCGACGTAGTCGCCGCAGTGGTTGATCGGGCCCTTGGCCTGCGCGCTGGTGCCGGTGAAGTCGATGATCAGCCGGGGGCCCGCGGGGCGACCCTGCTCCGGGTCGGCCGGGGCGTCGCTGACCTTGGTCAGGGTGATCCGCTGCGTGTGCAGCTGCGGCTCATCCACGCCGTCGTGCTCGGCGTAGTCCTCCCAGACGTAGGTGCCGTCGGGGATCTTGGACAGGATCTCGCGGCGGTAGGTCTCGGTGGTCGCGTCGAGGATCGCGTCGAACGACGTCTCGATCGCCTCGCGGCCGTAGCGCTCGAACAGCTCGCTCAGCCGGCGCGCGCCCATCAGGCACGCCGAGCACTCGGCGTCGAGGTCGGCGGCGAGGCTGTCGGGCATGCGCGAGTTGCGGGTCATGATCCGCAGTGCGGCCTTGTTGGGCACGCCCGCGTCCCACAGCTTGATCGGCGGGACCGCGAGGCCCTCCTCGTAGACGCTGGTCGCGCCGCTCGGCATCGAGCCGGGGCAGGCGCCGCCGATGTCGTCGTGGTGGCCGAAGGCCTGGACGAACGCGACGACGCTCTTCACACCATTGTCCTCGTGGAAGACCGGCACCGTGACGCAGAGGTCGGGCAGGTGGCCGATGCCACCCTCGGACTCGTAGACGTCGTTGTGGAAGAAGACATCGCCCTCGCGCATCTCCTCCAGCGGGAAGTCGCGCACGATCGGGTGCACGAGCGCGCTGTAGGAGCGGCCGGTGAGCTTGCGCAGCTGGCGGTCGTGGATGCCGGCGCGGAAGTCGTGGGCGTCGCGGATCATCGGCGAGCGCGAGGTGCGACCGATGGCGGTCTCGACCTCCATCTCCACGCTGGCCAGGGTGCCCTGGACGATCTCGACGAGGATCGGGTCGACGCTCGCCCCCTCGGCGGTGAGGCGGTTGCCGTGCTCGTACGCCGTCGGCAGCCCGGCCGGGTTGACCGGCCTGGCGGTGACGTAGGCCGGGTCCACTGCAGTGGTGCTCATCGCACGGTCTCCTTGTCGCCGCTCTTGCGGATCACGAGGTTGGCCCAGTCGTCGACCGCGACCTCGAAGCCGGGGTGGACGGGGATGGTGGAGCCGAACTCCTCCACGATGGCGGGGCCGGTGAAGGTGTCGCCGGCGCCGAGGTCGCCGCGCCAGATGACGGGGGTGTCGACGTAGCCCTGGTCGGCGTCGAAGCAGACAGGGCGGGTGCCGCGGACCGCACGGTCCTCGACGGACCCGGCGGCGGGGGCGAGCGTCGGGATCTCCGGCCGCGTGATCGGCCCGACCCCGGTGACGCGGAGGTTGACCCACTCGACCTGCTGGTCGCGGTCGCCCCGGAAGTCGTAGCCGTAGAGCTGGCGGTGCTCGGCGTGGAAGGCCTCGGCCACCTGCGCGACGTACGCCGCGTCGACCTCCTGCTCCGGGCCGCCCTCGGGCGCGGCCACCCGGACCTCGTAGGCCTGCCCGACGTAGCGGACGTCGATCGTGCGGTGGAACTCATGCTCCGCGGCGGCGAAGCCCTCCTTGGCGAGCGCCTCGCGCGCCCGGTCGGTCAGGGTGTCGAGCACCGCCTGCACGGCCGCGTGGTCGATCGCGGACTCCTTGGCGACGTGGGTCTGCACGTAGTCGTTCTTCACGTCGACGGTCAGCAGGCCGAAGGCGCTGACGTTGCCCGGGTTGGGCGGCACGACGACGCCGGCCAGGTCGAGGATGTCGACGAGGCGGCACGCGAGCAGCGAGCCGGAGCCGCCGAAGGTGGTGAGCATGAAGTCGCGCACGTCGAGGCCGCGCTTGACGCTGACCTGGCGCAGGGCGTTGGCCTGGTTCCAGGCCGAGATCTCCAGGATGCCGGTGGCGCACCTCTCGAAGTCGACGCCCAGCTTTCCGGCCAGGTCGGCGATGCCGGCGCGGGCCGCCTCGACGTCGAGGGGGATCTCGCCGCCGAGGAGGTGGGGAGGGATCCGGCCGAGGGTGACGTGGGCGTCGGTGATCGTGGGGGCGGTGCCGCCCTTGCCGTAGCAGAGCGGGCCCGGGTCGGCGCCGGCCGAGTGGGGGCCGACCTTGAGGGTGCCCTCGGGCGAGAGCCAGGCGATCGAGCCGCCGCCGGCACCGACGGTGACGACGTCGATCATCGGGATCTTGCTGGGGTAGGCACCGACCGTGCCCTCGGTGGTGAGGGTCGGCTCGCCGTCGAGGACGACGGAGACGTCGGTGGACGTGCCGCCGCCGTCGCAGGTGAGGATCCTCGGGAAGCCGGCGACCTTGGCGATGAGGGCGGCGCCGAGCGCGCCCGCGGCCGGGCCGGACAGCACGGTGGTGATCGGCTGGTGCACGACCTCGTCGGCCGACAGCACGCCGCCGTTGGACTTCATGACGTAGAACGGGATCTCGTTGCCGGTGAAGTTGAGGAGGCGCTCGGAGATGTTGGTGACGTAGCGGCTCACGTTGGGCTTGACCGCGGCGTCGACCAGCGTGGTCATCGCCCGCTCGTACTCGCGGTACTCGCGGAGCACCTCGCTCGAGATCGACACGACAGCCTCGGGGTGCTCGCGGCGCAGGATCTCGCGCATCCGCAGCTCGTGGTCGTCGTTGGCGTAGGCGTGCAGGAAGCAGACCGCGATCGTGGCGATGCCCCGGTCGCGGAACCAGCGGGCGGTGGCGACGGCGGCGTCCTCGTCGAAGGGCCGGACCTCCGCGCCGGTGAAGTCGAGGCGACCGCCGACCGTGCGGACCCGGTCGGCGGGCACGATGCGGTCGGGCTTGACCCAGAAGTAGGAGTTGCCGTAGCCGTCGGGCACCGACTGGCGGGCGATCTCGAGCATGAACTCGTAGCCCTCGGTCGTGATGAAGCCGAGCGCCTCGACCTTGCCCTCGAGCAGCTTGTTGGTGGCGACCGTGGTGCCGTGGGAGACGGCCGTGATGTCGCTGCCGTCGGCGTCGATCGTGGCCAGGATCTTCTCGATGCCGGCGATGAAGCCGTCGGCCGGGTTGCCCGGGGTGCTGGGGGTCTTGGTCGTGACCAGCTCCCCGGAGTCCTCGTCGAAGGCGACCACGTCGGTGAACGTGCCACCGGTGTCGATGCCGATCCTGATCCGCCGATTGCTCATGGGGTCGATCCAACCGCTCGTACGCCGTCGCGAACCACGGCAATTCCTGCCGACGGACAGGGCATTCGCTGGCAGATGCTGGGCAACCCTGCACCACGAGGCGTAGAACCGGCGTGGACGGGACACACTCACCCCTGACCCAGGACGACCCCGAGATCGCTCGCGCCACCTGTCGCGACCTGGCGCCTCGTGGTGATGCTGCTCGGCATCGTCGTCGCGTTCGTCGGCGCAGCCGGACCCTTCTGGATCATGAACGCGACCTGACCCCGGTCACAGGTCGCGCAGGACCCGCCAGCGGAGGACGGCCGGCGTGGTCTCGCGCACCCCGCTCGCGCTCGTGGCGCGGACCCGCAGCACGTGGCGCCCGAGCGCGAGCCGGCGCACCCTGAGTGGGGACGAGCACGCACGCCACCGCTCGCGGTCCAGCCGGCACTCGAAGCTCGCCACCGGGTCGTCGGCCCGGAAGCGCAAGCGTGCGCTGCGCGACGTCGTACGAGCACGGGGGTGCCGGGTGATGCGGGTCGACGGCTCGGCGGCCGGGGTCGGGGTGGTGCCCGGCGTCGGGGTCGGCGTCGGGGTCGGCGTCGGTGTGGGGGTGGTGCTCGGGGTCGGCGTGGGGCCCGTCGTCGGGCTGGGGCTCGGGCTGGGACTCGGGCTGGGACTCGGGCTCGGGCTCGGGGCTCGGGCTCGGGGTCGGACTCGGGCTGGGACTCGGTGTCGGGGCGGTCGGCGTGGGCACGTCCGCGACCGCGACGGTCCACAGCTCGCGACCGGTGGCCGCGTCGTCGAGGACGAGGACGACCCGCCCGCCGACCACGACGGCCTCCCCGGCGTGGCTGCCGCGCGCACCGGCGGCGACGTCTGCCAGCCGCGAGGCGCCGGAGCCGGAGAGCACCCACGGCTCGTCGCCGCGGTCGGGCGTGCTCGCGCGCACCAGCAGCCGGTCGCCGAGGTCGGCCAGCGGCACCGGGTTGCTGTCCGCCGGGGCCGGGCGCGAGGTCGGCGACCTGCTTCGTGCCCGCGGCCGTCCCGTCGCTGGTCCAGGGCTCGCGTCCGGACGGACCCGTGCGGGCGCTGAACCACCACCCGCTGCCCCACGCGCGCAGGTCGGCGGGCGCGCTCTCGCCGCGGCTCGACCCGACGGGCGTCTGGTAGAGCCCGTCGTCCAGGTCGGCGACCATCGTCGCGTTCTCGCGGTAGAGCTCGACGCCGTAGCCGTCGGCGCTGGCGGCGAGCAGCGCTTGCGCGCCGCGCGGTGCCGGCGCGCCCAGCACCTGGTCGTCGTTCTCGTCCCACTCGTAGGTCAGGGTGCCGGTCGTCGTGCCGTCGGTGCGCACCAGCCGCTGGTCGACGCGGTACCACGCACGCCCGTCGGGCGCCTCGGTCACGCCGCCGTGCACCAGCAGGTCGCCGGAGCCGTAGGACAGGTCGCGGTTCGGGATCAGCTTCTGGGTGCCGGCCCGGGTGCCGTCGGAGCCGAAGAGCGCGACGTAGCGGTAGCCGTCCTCGTTCTCGGTCTCCCGGGCCAGCCAGGTGACCCGGTCGCCCGCGGCGGCGATCCAGCGCACGTGCGAGTCGTCGAACGGCAGCCCGTAGCCGAACGTGGTGGTGTCCACGACGAGACGCGTGCCGGCGGCGTCGCTGGTCCACAGCTCACGACCTGCCGCGGTCCGTGCCGAGAAGAACAGCCTGTCCCCCACAGCCGTGAGCTCGAGCGGACGCGCGCTGGCGGTGCCGGCGACGACGTCGGCCTCGAGCCGGGTTCCCGTCGGGGTGCCGTCGCTCGACCACAGCTCGCGTCCGTGCACCCCGTCGTCGGCGGTGAACCAGACCCGGTCGCCGACGACCTCGAGGTCCATCGGCGTCGAGGACGCCTGTCCGGGTCGTACGTCGCTGAGCAGGCGCGTGCCGGCGGGGGTCCCGTCGCTGACCCACAGCTCGCGGCCGGCCTGCGCGGTGCGTGCGGTGTAGACGACCGCGTCGCCCAGCACGACGAGGTCGCGGGGACTGCTGCCGGCCGCGCCCGGCCAGGCGTCGGCGAGGCGGGTGAACGGGCCCGGGTCGCCGGCGGCGCCGGGCTGGGCGGCCGCGGCCAACGCCTGGCGAGGCACGCCCTGCCGCCTCGGGCCGCCGGCGTACTGCCCCCAGTCCGCCGGCGCCGCGGTGCCGGTCGGGTACTCGAAGGCGTAGAGGCCGGGCCAGTAGCCGCCGAAGTTCTCGGGGTGGTAGCCGGCGACGACGAGCTCGGAGCGCCCGTTGCCGTCGAGGTCGGCGATCGCCGGGGTCCACCCGGTCGAGGTGTTCATGCGCAGCGGGAACCCCGGCAGCGCGACGCCGGTGCGGTCCCAGGCCCAGACGAAGTGGTAGCGCTTGCCGTCGGCGTCGTAGGCGAGCCCGGACGCGACGACGTCCTGGAGGCCGTCGTTGTCGAGGTCGCCGATGACGGGCGACGTGTCGAGGACGACGCCGGGCTCGAGCAAGGGGATCGGCCGCGGCCACCCCGGCAGCTCCGTCCCGTCGCCCTGGTAGGCGTGCACCAGCTGCGGCGAGCCGACGACCACCTCGACGTCACCGTCGCCGTCGAGGTCGCCCAGCGCGGGGTGCTGCGTCGTCGTCGCCTGACCGGCGTCGCCGCCGACCATCCACCGCGCGACCCGGCCGCCGTCGGGACGGAGCACCTCGATCGAGCCGCCGGCCTCGACCACGACCTCCGGGCCGGCGGCGCCCACCACGTCGCCCACCGCGATCCGGTCCAT
The DNA here is from genome assembly GCF_001428125.1 of Nocardioides sp. Soil774. GTDB lineage: Bacteria > Actinomycetota > Actinomycetes > Propionibacteriales > Nocardioidaceae > Nocardioides. The sequence goes on from NZ_LMSM01000006.1 coordinate 308,785, forward strand.
GTGGTCGAAGCCCTCCACGTGCACCGGCCAGCCCGCGACCGCGGTGCCGTCGCCGTGCCAGGCGCCCACGTTGGACTCGCCGCTGTAGGAGGCCCCGCCACCCACGACCTCGGGGCGGCCGTCGGCATCGAGGTCGGCGACCGCCGGCTCGGCCTGCTGCTGGAACGCGCCGGGACCCGGCAGGGGCCACCCGCCGTCGCGGACGTCGTCGCCCTGGGCGTCGAGCATCGAGTAGTAGTGGTCGTCGGGGTTGTAGACGAGGTCGTCGGTGCCGTCCGCGTCGCGGTCGATCGCGGCCGCCGGGTGCAGCCCTCCGATGAAGTTCGTCCGCGGCCAGCCGGGCAGTGCGCGGCCCGCGCCGTCCAGCGCGGTGATGCGGTCGAGGAAGTTGTTGCTCACGACCTCGAGGCCGGGCCGTGCCGGATCGAGCTCGGCCAGCGAGAGGTACTCGTGCGAGCGGGTGCCCACCGGCCAGCCCGGGAGGATCGACCCGTCGGGGTCGACCGCGGTCGTCGTGCCACGGGCGATGCCGCTGACGAGCACCTCGAGGTCGGGATCGCCGTCGACGTCCCCGACGAGGACACCGCTGCCGCAGCACTGGTAGGTCCCTGCGGTGAAGAGCATGTCGACCGGGAAGCCGGGCTTGAGCAGCGGCGCGCCCGTCTGCGCCTGGACGAGCGCCGGCTCGCGAGGTGCGTCGGTCGGTGCCTGGGTGGCACGGAGCGTGCGCTCCCCCGCGCCACCGCCCGGAGCGGCGGGCGCGGGSGAGCCGAGCCCGGCGGTGGCGACTCCGGGCGCGGCGAGACCGGACGTGGCCAGTCCCGACGTGGCGATGAGTGCGAGTGCTGCGGTTGCGACGGCTCTGCGCACGTCTGACCTCCCCCGATGGTCCGTGCAGCGTAGGACGCGCTCGACCCGCCCGCCACACCCCTGTGAGCCGCCCGGGGAAAGGAGAAGGGCCCTCGACGGTATGAGCGTCGAGGGCCCTTCGATGACGAACGGGTCGCCGTGGCGTCCGGTTCGTCGGGGTGACCGGTCGTGGTGATGATCCCGGTCGACCGCTCCGTCGCTCGGACCCCAGTCACCGCATCACCCGGTGGCTGCGACGGGCCCCGGCAAGCCGGCGTACGTCGTGTGGATCCTCCTTGCGGAGCCGTCCCGCCTCCCCTTGCGGGGCTGCGTAGGGAGAGTTCTACGCCCCTGCGCGAGCGGTCCACAAGGGGTGAGGGCAAAGTCTTCGGACATACCTCGGGTTCCGGCGTGTCGTCCCCAGCCGGACCGGGGTCCGTCCCCAGCCCGGGTCGGTTTCTCCACACCCCATCCACAGCCCGCTCGGATAGTCCGCATCAAATGGCTTGCCTGGACGGGGCTTCGGCAAGCCATTTGATGCGGACTATCTCTGGGGGTCCGGTCAGGAGAAGAGCTCCTCGACCGCCGCGGCCACCTCGAGCAGCCGCCGGTCGGCGCCGTGGCGCGCAACCAGCTGGACGCCCACGGGGAGGCCGTCGGGGGTGGTGCCGGCCGGCACCGAGATCGCGGGGCAGCCGGTGACGGTGATGGCCCAGGCCGAGCGCATCCACGCGAGGTAGTCGGGCATCTCCTGGCCGTTGATCGTCTCGGGGAACTCCTGCTCCACCGGGAACGGGGGCACCTGGGAGGTGGGGAGCAGCAGGACGTCGTGGTCGCCGAAGAAGAGCCGCATCGTCTCCGACAGCGCGGTGCGCTGGGTGTAGGCGCGGGCCACGTCGGCGCCGGTGAGCGACTCGCCCGCACGGATGTTGGTCTCCAACGAGGGCTTGAAGGAGGTCGGGTGCTCGGCGAGCAGGGCACCGAGCTTGGCCTGGAAGTGCCAGGCCCGCAGCGTGCGGAAGGTGTCGTCGGCGAGCGACAGGTCGGGGACGGCGTCTGTGACGACCGCACCCGCGTCGGACAACCGCGCCTCGCTGGCTCGTACGACGTCCGCGACCGCGTGGTCGACCACCAGCGAGCCGCCGAGGTCGACCGTGGCGGCGACCCGCAGCCCGGCGAGAGGAGCGGGCCGCAGCGGCGGGGCGAACGACCGGCCCGGGTCGCCCAGCGCCTGGGGCGCGCGCGGGTCGGGGCCGGCGATCACCGAGAGCAGGAGGGCCAGGTCGCCGACGTTGCGCGCCATGGGACCGCCGACCGACAGGGTCTCCCACTGGTTGTAGAGCGGCCACTCCGGCACCCGGCCCAGCGACGGCCGCATGCCGACCACACCACAGAACGACGCCGGGTTGCGCAGGGAGCCGCCCATGTCGGAGCCGTCGGCCAGCGGCACCATGGCCGACGCCAGCGCACACGCCGCTCCCCCGCTGGACCCGCCCGCGGAGCGGCTGGGGTCGACGGGGTTGCGGGTGACGCCGAAGACGGCGTTGAAGGTGTGCGAGCCGGCAGCGAACTCCGGCACGTTGGTCTTGCCGACGAAGACCGCGCCCGCGCCGCGGATGCGCTCGACCAGCAGGTCGTCGTGGTCGGCCACCGACTCGGCGTGGATGGGTGAGCCGTAGGTCGTGCGCCAGCCCTTGAGGGCGTGGGTGTCCTTCACCGCGAAGGGCAGTCCGTGCAGGGCGCCGAGCTCCTCGCCCGAGGCCTGCGCCTGGTCGGCGACCGCGGCCCACGCGCGCGCCCGCTCCACGTCGAGGGAGACGATCGCGTTGAGCTCGGGGTTGCGCTCGTCGATCCGGTCGAGGTGCAGCTCGAGCAGCTCGGCTGCCGAGATCTCCCCGGAACGTACGGCGGCTGCCTGGGCGCGCGCGGTGGAGTCGACCGTCAGGTCGCTCATCGCCGACGACCGAAGATCCCGCCCACCACGACGCCCAGGACGACGAGCCCGGCACCGACGGCGACGCCGGTGAGGAACTCCTGGCGCGACGCGGCAGCCGGCGCCGGGGCCGGGGCGGTGAAGACCTGACCGGCGGCGACGGGCGCCGCACCACCGGTGGTCGAGGAGGGCGCGCTCGCGCCCGTCACGAGACCCGGCTCGGCGACCGGGCCGCCCGCGAGCGCGGCGTCGACGTTGCCGAAGAACTCCCCCGCCATCCGCCGCGAGACCGACGTCAGCATCCGCTGGCCCACTCCCCCGATCATCCCGCCGACGACCGCGTCGGCGTCGTAGGAGACGCGGGTCGAGGAGCCCTCGGGGGTGAAGCGGACGTTGACGGTGGCGCCGATCGTGCCGGGGGCTCCGGCGCCGTCGAGCTTCATCACGAGCGACTCGTGCTCGACGAGGTCACCGAGCTGGCACGAGCCGGCGTAGGTCCCCTTGATCGAGGCGACGCCCGCGGTCACGGTCATGGCGTACGCGTTCTCGCCGGTCGCCTCGAGGCGCTCGCAGCCCGGGATCGTGCGCACGAGCACGGCCGGGTCGAGCAGCGCGTCCCACGCCTGCTCGACGGGTGCGGCCAGGACGTTCTCGCCGGTGAACTTCATGTGTCTGCTCCTTGGAATGGGTTTCGAGACGGGCGCAGGGCGCCCTCCTCAACCAGCGAATGAGTTGTCGGCGTGCTCGAGGCGCAGCGCGTAGAGCTCGGACGGCGAGATGGGCATGGCCGTGATCGGGAAGCCCTCGGCGTCCTCGATGGCGGCCGCGAAGACGGCGGCCGACGGGATGACGCCGGCCTCGCCCGCACCCTTGATGCCGAGCGGGTTGAGCGGGGAGGGGGTCTCGAGGTGGTCGATCTCGATCGAGGTCGGCACCTCGGTGACGTAGGGCATGAGGAAGTCCATGAACGAGGCGTTGAGCAGCTGTCCGGACTCGTCGTAGGCCATCCGCTCGTAGAGCGCACCGCCCACGCCCTGCGCGACGCCGCCGTGGATCTGGCCCTCGACGATCATCGGGTTGATGAGGTGGCCGCAGTCGTGGACGACGGCGTACTTCAGGATCGTGATCTCGGCGGTGTCGGGGTCGGTCTCCACGATCACGGCGTGCATGCCGCTGGCGAAGGTGGAGCGCGGCGGGGAGTAGAAGTCCTTGCCCTCCAGGCCCGGCTCGTCGTCCTCGTCGACCGGCGGCTTGCCGGGGTCGCCGACGCTGAACTGGGTGGCCGCCTTGGACGCCTCGTCGAAGGCGTAGCGCAGCGGGTTGGACAGCACCGCGACGGTGCCGAGGTCGATCTTCGCGTCGGTGCCCTTGACCGACACGACGCCGTCGACGATCTCGAGGTCGTCCTCGGACGCCTCCAGCGCCTCGGCCGCGATCCGCAGCGCCTTCTCCTTCGCGCGCAGGGAGGCCAGGTGGATCGCCGAGCCGCTCATCACCGCGGCGCGCGAGGCGAAGGTGCCCACGGCGTAGGGCATCTTGCGGGTGTCGCCGGTGGTGATCTCGACGTCCTCGAAGCGCACGCCGAGGGTGTCGGCGACGATCTGGGCGAACGCCGTCTGGTGGCCCTGGCCCTGCGTGGTCAGGCCGGTGGCGACCTTGACCTTGCCGGAGGTCTCGATGTGCACGTGCGCACCCTCGTAGGGGCCGACGCCGGTGCCCTCGACGTAGCAGGCGAGGCCGATGCCGACCTTGCGCCCCTGCGCCGCCATCTCGGCGCGGAAGTCCTCGAACTCGTCCCAGCCGACCAGCTCCTTGAGCTTGGCGAGCGAGGCCGGGTAGTCGCCGGAGTCGTAGGTCAGCTCGCGACCGTCCTGGAAGACCAGGCCGTGCTCGTAGGGGAACTCGTCGGGTTGGATGAAGTTGGCGCTGCGCACCTCGGTGCGGTCCTTGCCGAGGTAGGCCGCGATCGCGTCCATCGTGCGCTCCATGACGAAGCAGCCCTGCGGGCGACCGGCGCCGCGGTAGGGGGTGACGATCACGGTGTTGGTGTAGAGCGAGGAGAACACCACGCGGTAGTTCTGCGGCTTGTAGGGGCCGAGCAGCTGCGTGGAGGTGATGATCGGGACGATCAGGCCGTAGGGCGTGTAGGCGCCGTGGTCGTGCCAGAACTCGACGTCGAGCCCGAGCAGGCGGCCCTCGTCGTCGAAGCCGACCTCGACGTGGTGCTGCTGGGCGCGCTCGTGGGCGGAGGAGATGAAGTGCTCGCGCCGGTCCTCGGTGAACTTCACCGGACGGCCCAGCGTCATCGCCGCCAGCGGCACGAGGAGCTCCTCGGGCCACGGGTGCACGACCTTGACGCCGAAACCGCCCCCGACGTCGGGGGTGATGACGTCGACCTTCGCCAGGTCGAGGCCGAGCTTGGCCGCCACGCACCCGCGTACGCCCGTCGAGGTCTGCGTCGACGACCACACCGTGAGCCGGCTGGTGTCGGGGTCCCAGCGCGCGACGGTGCCGCGGCCCTCCATGGGCGTGCAGGCCGAGCGCTCGATGTCGAGGTCGAGGACCAGCGCGTGCGGGGCGGCGGCGATCGCGGCGCGCGCGTCGCCGTTCTCCTGCTCGAGACGGGCACCGACGTTGTCCGGTACGTCGTCGTGAACGGTGCGCTGCGCCGCGCGGGCGGCGGCGATGCCGACCACCGGCTTCAGCTGCTCGTAGTCCACGCGGATGCGGGCGACAGCGTCCTCGGCGACGTAGCGGTCGACCGCGACGACGAAGGCGATCGCCTCGCCGACGTAGTTGACCTCGTCCTTCGCCAGGGCGTACTGGGTGCGGCCGTGGGTCAGGGCCGGGTGCGGGATGAGCAGCGGCAGCGGCTCGGCCATGGGGCCGGTGAGGTCGTCGTAGGTCCAGACAGCGAGCACGCCGTCGACGTCGAGCACGTCGGCCACGTCGATGTCGACGATGCGGGCATGTGCGTGCGGCGAGCGCAGCACCGCGGCGTGCAGCAGCCGCGGGTCGTCGTGGAGCAGGTCGTCGACGTAGCGGCCCTGGCCGCGCAGGAAGCGCTGGTCCTCCACGCGCGGCACCTTGGTGCCGAAGAGCTTGGTGGTCATCCGCGCTCCCGCTCGATCTCGCCCTGGATCTCGCCCTGGATCTCGCCTTGGATCTCGGCGGCGCGGAGCACGGACTTCACGATGTTCTGGTAGCCCGTGCAGCGACACAGGTTGCCCGCGATCATCTCGCGCGCCTCCTCCTCGCTCGGGTCGGGGTTGTCGCGCAGCCCGGCGGTGATCGTGGTGAGGAAGCCCGGCGTGCAGAAGCCGCACTGCAGGCCGTGGCAGTCGCTGAACGCCTGCTGCACCGGGCTGAGCCGGCCCTGTGGGGTGCCGTCGTCCTCGGTGAGGCCCTCGACGGTGGTGATCTCGGAGTCGACCGCCGAGACCGCGAGCATCAGGCACGAGCGCACCGGGGCGCCGTCGACCAGGATCGTGCACGCGCCGCACACGCCGTGCTCGCAGCCGACGTGGGTGCCGGTGAGGCCGCAGTCGTGGCGCAGTGCGTCGGAGAGCAGGCGCCGCGCGGGCACCTGCACCTCGTGGACGGAGCCGTTGACGTGCAGCCGGACGTCGTGGAGCTGTTCGGTGGTCACGAGGGGATCGCCTCTCCTGCCCGCGAGCGGGCGTGGTCGGTCGCCGCGGCGAGCACACGCGGGGTCAGCACGCGCACGAGGTGTGCGCGGTAGTCGGCGGTGGCGTGGATGTCGTCGACCGGCTCGAGCTCGGCGAGCGCCGCCGACGCGGGGTCGTCGAGGGCGGCGGTGACGTCGACGACGACGGGGACGTCGCTCACCGACAGGTAGCCCAGGCGGGCCCGGGTGACGGTGTCGCCGTCGGTCTCGACGTGCGCGGCGACGCCGACGAGCGCGTAGTCGCCGTGGCGGCGGGCGATCTCCTCAAACGCCACGCCCGCGCCGGGTGCCAGCGCGGGGAAGAAGGCCTCCACCGCGATCTCGTCGTGGGCCAGCGTGGACTCGAGCGGGCCGGCGAAGAGCTCGGCGGCCGGGATCGTACGACGACCGCGCACCGACGCGACGTCGACCGATCCCTCCAGGAGCCGCAGCACCATCGGCATCTCGGCCGCGGCGTCGGCGTGCACCAGGGAGCCGACCGTGGTGCCCCGGTTGCGGATCGTCGGGTGGGCCACGTGGGAGAGCGCCATCCGCACGAGCGGCTGCACCTCGGCCGCCTCGTCAGAGGCGAGCACGTGGGCGTGGCGGGCGAGGGCCCCGACCCGGACCCCGGTCGCGTCCCCCTCGTGGGAGGTGGTGACGTGACCGAGGTCCGGCAGGGCGTTGATGTCGATGAGCATCGACGGAGCGGCCAGCCGCATGGACAGCAGCGGGACCAGGGACTGACCGCCGGCCAGCACCTTCGCCCCCTGCTCCCCCGCGAGCGCCGCGAGGGCTTCCTCGAGGGTTGCTGGGCGCAGGTAGGCGAAGGGTGCGGGCTTCATCGGTGGGTGGTGCCTCCGGAGGCTGCGTCGTCGACGCCGCCGTCGTAGTCGGGGTGGCTGAGGTTGCGGGTGACCGTGCCGGCGCCGTGGGTGCCGCGACCCTTGACCATGTGGAAGAACACGATCACCAGGATCGTGCCCAGGGCGATGCCGCCGAGCTCGAAGTCGTTGCCGAAGGTGAGCTTCACGCCACCGATGCCGGCGATCAGGCCGGCCGCGAGGCCGACCATGTTGACCGGGTTGCCGAAGTCGATGTTGTTCTCGACCCAGATCTTCGCGCCCACGAGTCCGATCATCCCGTAGAGCACCACGGTGATGCCGCCCAGGACGCCGCCCGGGGTCGCGTTGACGATCGCGCCGAACTTCGGGCAGAGGCCCAGCAGGATCGCGACGGCAGCGGCGACGTAGTAGGCCGCGGTGGAGTAGACCCGCGTGGCGCCCATGACGCCGATGTTCTCGGCGTACGTCGTGGTCGGCGAGCCACCGAAGGCGCTGGCGAACGCGGTCGCGATGCCGTCGGCGCCGATCGCGCGGCCCATGTAGGGGTCGAGGTTCTCGCCGGTCATCTCCGCGACCGCCTTGACGTGGCCGGTGTTCTCCGCGACGAGCGCGATGACGCCGGGCAGGACGAGCAGGATGGCGGTCAGGGAGAACGACGGGCCGTGCACGACGGACACGCCGTCGGCCAGGGTGCCGCTCGGCAGGCCGAGCCAGTCGGCGGCCTGGACACCGGCCCACGACACGCGGTCGTGCTCGGTGGCCTCGGTGGCGCCGCCCAGCACGGACGTGATCGGGCCGAGCACGAGGTCGGCCACCCACGACAGGACGTAGCCGAAGATCAGCGCGAGGAACACCGCGATGCGCGACCAGAAGCCGGGCAGCGCAACGGCCGCGAACACCATGAAGGCCGCGGTCAGCAGCGCGATCCACTGGTCCTGGGGCCAGTAGATGCCGGCCACGACCGGGGCGAGGTTGAAGCCGATCAGCATCACGACGGCGCCGGTGACGGCCGGCGGCAGGATGCGGTGGATCAGCTCGGCGCCGGCGAAGTGCACGAGCACGCCGACGGCAGCAAGCACGAGCCCGCCGACGAGGATGGCGCCGGTGACGTACGACGAGTCGTTGCCGCTGTCGAGCGCGCGGATCGCCGCCACGGAGGCGACGAAGGACGCGCTGGTGCCGAGGTAGCTCGGCACGCGGTTCTGCACGATGAGCAGGAACAGGATCGTGCAGAGACCCGAGAACATGATGGCGAGGTTGGGGTCGAGCCCCATCACCAACGGGAAGACGAAGGTGGCGCCGAACATGGCCACCACGTGCTGGGCACCCAGACCGACCGTCTTGCCCCACGGCAGGCGTTGGTGCGGGAGCACCGCCTGGCCGGGCGCAGGATCGACCACGTCCCACTTGAACATCGACATGTGCAGGCCTCCAGATTTCACAGGGGTGGGTACCCGAGAAACCACAAACTAGTGCGCCACATCACACACCCTCACTGGCGAGATATGCCGAAGGAACGCCGGTGTCGATGACAAGTTCTTCCGCGCGGCTACGCTCCCCTGCCATGGCGCTCCCGCTGCTCGTCGACGACTGGCCGCCGGAGCCGATCCGCACCGCACGGCTGCTCCTGCGCGCCCCCGAGGCGCGCGACCGCGAGCACTTCCTCGACCTCGGCTCCGACGACGTCGTCAACCACCACCTCGGCGGCGGCCGCGACCGCGCCGAGCTGGACGCCGAGCTGCCGCGCGTGCCGGCGGACCGGCCGGGCCAGTTCGTGATGGAGCACGACGACCGGTTCGTCGGCTGGATGGGGATCGGGCGGCGCGACACCGCTCGCCCGGGCCGGGCCGGCACCCCGGGCGGCGACCTCGAGCTCAGCTATGTCCTGCCGGAATCCGCCTGGGGCCACGGCTACGCCACCGAGGCCGGGTCCGCCGTCCTGGCGTGGGCAGCCGAGCGCTTCGACGAGCCGGTGGTGGTGTGCACCCAGTCGGCCAACACCCGCTCCCGCGCGCTCGCCGTGCGGCTGGGGTTCGCCGAGCTCGAGCGCTTCGAGGAGCTCGGCGCCGAGCAGTGGTACGGCGTGCGCCGGCCCTGACGCGTACGCCGTCTCGCGCAGCAGGGCCTCACCCGACGCTGACGCCGAAGCCCGCTCCCACGACGACCCGGTCCCCGTCGCAGACGTCGAGCCGCTCGCGCGACACCTCGGTGTCCGGGACGCCGCGCAGCTCGACCACGACCTCCGTCGCGGCACAACCGCTCCAGCTCGTGCCCGCGATCGAGTCGACCGGCATGGGGTGCCGCGTGCCGGCCGTGGCACCGACCTGGGTCAGGGTGACCACGACGGCCTCCCCGGAGCGGTTGTCGAGCAAGACCTCGAAGGGGCCCTCGGCAAGGAGGCCGGCCACGCGGACGAAGACCCACGATGCGCCGAGCGTCCACACCACCGCCCCGACCACGAAGGCCGTCAGCAGTGCGAGCCACGTGCGCAGGCGCACGCCCGTCCCCCGCTCGCGCGCCACCCTCAGCCCGCGATCTCCAGCGCCCGCAGCGCCACCGCCACGTCGAGTCGCAGGTGGGGGTCGGTGGCGACCGGGCCGAGGATCCGCTGCAGCTTGCCGACGCGGTAGCGCATCGTGTTGTAGTGGAAGAACTGCGCCCGCGCGGCCTCGGCGACGTTGAAGTTGGTGTCGAGCAGCACCTGCAGGGTCTCGCGCAGGTCGGCGGCCTCAGGGGTGCGCTCGGCGAGCGGACCGAGCACGTCGGCGGCGAACGCCGTCAGCTCGGCGCCGTCGGGCACGAGCGCGAGCAGCCGGTGCAGGCCGAGCTGGTCGAAGCGGGTCACCGTGCCCCCGCCGTGCACCCGGCGACCGATCTCCACCGCCCGCTGGGCCTGGCGGAACGCCTCGGGCAGCTCGCCCAGGTCGTGCGCGACACGGCTGACCCCGGCCGAGAAGGAGATGCGCCCGCCCCCGCGGTCGCCTCGCACGGCCTCGACGATCCGGTCGACGGCGGCGTGCGTGCTCGCCGGGTCGGCGTCGGTGTCCACCGGCACGAGCGTGACCACCTCGCGGCTGAAGGCCACCGAGGCGATGCTGCCGTCGACGCCTGCGCTCACCTGGCGCCACGCGTTGGCGAACCGGTCCTGCCAGGCGCGCCGGTCCTCGGGCGAGGACACGAGCGCGGCCACCGCGTCGGGGTCGAGCACCGCGACCACGACCATCACCGGCCGGTCGAGGTGCCAGCCGAAGGCCTGCGCGTGCTCGGCGACGTAGTCCTCCTCGCCCGCGCGGCCGAGGAACACGTCGCGCAGGAAGTCGCCCCGGTACTTGTTCTCCACCGCCGTCACGGCCTCGACGCGGGTGACCAGCAGCGCGGCCACGATCGCGGCCCGCTCCAGCGCGTGCGCGTCGGAGGAGTGGATCTTGCCGTCGGGGTTGAGGGCCACGAGCCGCGCGAGGTCGACGCCCGCCGCCACCACGCGGCGCACCAGGGCCTCGCCCTCGCCGACCGCGGTGCCGCCGGGGTCGATCCGCTCGACCCGCACGCGTCCGGTGGGGTCGACCAGGTCGGCGCCCGCGAGCGCCTCGCGCTGCGCCTCGTCGAGGTGGGCCGCGCGCTCGCGGCCGTCGGTCGAGGTGAAGACGACCCCACAGCCGAGCGCGGCGCCCACCGCCTCGGCGATCGCGACCAGGTCGCCGCCCTCCAGCACGATGTGCGAGAGCGCGGTGTGGAGCGCGTCAGCGCGGTGCAGCGCGGCGACAGCCTCAGGATCGCTTATCAACTCTTGGCCCACTTCTGCCCCTTGCTTGTCAGGAACTCACATTCGCGAGTCTGCCATGTGCCGCTAGCGTCTGTGCGGTGATGTCCAGTCCGGCCCGCCCCGTGATCCCGGTCGCGGCGCCGGTCCGGGTGCAGGAGCGACTCGCCGCGGCCGACGACGGCGTACGCCCGGTGCTGCACGCGAGCAGCACCGCGATCTACGTCGACCTCGACGGCTGGTGCCTGGGCCTGGTCTCCTCGACCGCCACCCGGGTGCCCTGCGCGCTGTGGTCGACCGTCGACGACCTCACCCCCCTCGCCGGACGGCCCGTCGTGGTCGCGGGCGGCACGCTCACGATCGGCGGCGAGGAGGTGCGCATCGGCCGCGTCGTCGACCCCCGCGTCACCCGCGTCGGACGTCATGGGACCTGCAGGTCCGCACCCGCGATCCCCATGACGCCGGGCCTCGACCTGCCCGCCGACGGGCGCCTGACCCCGGCCCACCTCGACCGCCTCCTGGGTCGGGGGCCCGGCCTCACGCCGCTCGGCGACGACGTCCTCGCCGGCTGGCTGGTGACCCGCGCCGCCCACGGACGACCCGACGCCGTCCTGTCCGCCGCCGTACGCCGTCGCCTCGGCGTCACCACCCTGCTCTCCGCCACGCTGCTCGAGTGCGCCGTGCAGGGCGAGGCGCTGCCGCAGCTCGCCGCGTGGCTGGCCGCCCCGGACGACACCACCACCGCCGACCTGCTCGCCGTGGGCGCCACCTCCGGTGCGGGCCTGCTCGCGGGCGCCCGCCTGGCGCTCGCCTCGATCTCCACCGACCACCCCACCGACCGCCCCGGGAGGGCAGCATGAGCACACCGACCAAGGACCACGTCGAGCTCCGCAGCGGCGCGTACGCCGACTCGGTGACCCTGCTCCAGGTCAGCCGGGCGGTGCAGGCCGCGCCCGGCGTCGTTGCCGCGCAGGTGGCGATGGCCACCGGGCTCAACCTCGAGGTGCTCGCCGGCATGGGCTTCGACGTGCCCGACTCCTCGCCCAACGACATGGTCGTCGCGCTGCGCCTCGACGCCGGTGCCGACGTCACCGCCGCGCTGGCCGCGGTCGACGCCGCGCTCGTCCCGACCCGGCCGGGCCAGGGCGACGCGCAGGTCGCCCCGCCGCGCACGACCGCGTCCGCGCTGCGTCGTACGGGCGCGGGATCGGTGGTGCTCGTCTCGGTGCCCGGCGCGAGCGCGACCGTCGAGGCGATGGACGCCCTCGAGGCCGGCCACGACGTGATGGTCTTCAGCGACAACGTGCCCGTCGCCGAGGAGGTCGCCCTCAAGACCTACGCCGCCACCCGCGGTGCGCTCGTCATGGGTCCGGACTGCGGCACGGCCGTCATCGACGGGATCGGCCTGGGCTTCGCCAACACCGTGCGCCCGGGCCGCATCGGGCTCGTCGCCGCCTCGGGCACCGGCTGCCAGCAGCTGCTCGCCCTCCTGCACCACGCCGGCGCCGGCCTCGAGGAGGTCGGCGTACGCCATGCGCTCGGCGTGGGCGGGCGCGACCTGTCGTCCGTCGTGGGCGGCCTCGCCACCCGTGAGGCGCTGCGCCGCCTCGACGCCGACCCGGACGTGGACCTCGTCGTCGTCGTCTCCAAGCCGCCCGCACCGGAGGTCGCCGAGACCCTGGCCCGCGAGGCCGAGGCCCTCTCCACGCCGGTCGAGCTCGGCCTGCTCGGCCGCGGCCAGCGCGACCTGACGACCGTCGCCGAGGCCGTGCTGGCCCGGCTCGGCCACCAGGCGCCGCAGTGGCCGGTGCACGGAGCCGACAACACCGGGCCTGCCACCGGCCCGCTGCTGCGGGGGCTCTTCGTCGGCGGCACCCTGTGCGACGAGTCGATGCTCATCGCCGCCGAGCGGCTGGGCCCGATCCGCAGCAACATCCCGCTCTCGCCCGAGCTCGCGCTGGGCGAGGAGCTGCTCGTGGACGACCACGTCATGGTCGACTTCGGCGACGACGCCCTCACCCAGGGCCGCGCCCACCCGATGATCGACCCGACCCTGCGCAACGAGCAGGTCGCCCGGGCCGCGGCCGACCCCGCGACCGGCGCCATCCTGCTCGACCTCGTGCTCGGCCACGGGGCGGAGCCCGACCCGGCCGCGCACCTCGCGCCCGCCATCGCCGCGGCCCGCAGCGAGCGCCGCATCCCGGTCGTGGTGAGCCTCGTCGGCACCGACCTGGACCCGCAGGACCTCTCGGCGCAGCGCGACGCGCTCGTCGCCGCCGGTGCCGAGGTCCACCTCTCCAACGCCGCGGCCACCCGCCGCGTCGTCCAGCTGATCGAAGGAGCCCAGCGATGAGCGAGACCACCGTCGTGACCGTGGGCGCCGACATGTTCGCCGACGCCGTCGCCGGACAGGCCGTGGGCGTCGAGCGCGTCGACTGGCGCCCGCCGATGCCCGGCACGGAGGCCGACCTCGCCGCCGTCGCCACCGACCCGCGTCGTCCGGAGGCCAACCGGAAGGCCGTCGAGGCGATGCTCGGCGTCACCGCCCACCTCGTCGACGTCGCGCCCGCCTCGGAGGTCCTCGGCCTCGAGCGCGGCCAGTTCCTCCACGCCGGCCCGCCGATCACGTGGGACCGCACCTCCGGACCCCTGCGCGGCGCTCTGATGGGCGGGGCCGCGCTCGAGGGCCTGGTCGACGACCCCGAGGACGCCGTCGCGCTCTTCGAGTCGGGCAGCAACGTCAGCCTCGAGCCGTGCCACCACCGCAGCGCCGTCGGCCCGATGGCCGGCGTGGTCACGCCGTCGATGTGGATGTGGGTGCTCGAGGACCGCGCCACCGGCAAGCGCACCTACTGCTCCCTCAACGAGGGCCTGGGCAAGGTGCTGCGCTACGGCGCCTACGGTCCCGACGTGCTGACCCGCCTGCGCTGGATGGGCGACGTGCTCGGTCCGCTGCTCCAGGCCGCGGTGCGCGGGACCGAGGAGGCCACCGACGTCACCGGCATCCTCACCCAGATGCTCCAGATGGGCGACGAGGCCCACAACCGCAACCGCGCCGGCACGCTGATGCTGCTGCGCGACCTCTCCCCCGCGATGGTCCTCAGCCAGGAGACGGGCGGCTTCGGCAGCTCCGACGTCGCCGACGCGCTCCGCTTCGTCGGCGGCAACGACCACTTCTTCCTCAACCTCGCCATGCCGGCCTGCAAGCTCGCGCTCGACGCCGCTCGCGACGTCCCGGGCTCCACGATGGTCGTGGCGATGGCGCGCAACGGCACCGACTTCGGCATCCAGGTCTCCGGCACCGGCGACGAGTGGTTCACCGGGCCCGCCCAGGTGGCGGAGGGACTCTTCCTCGGCGACTACGGGCCCGACGACGCCAACCCCGACATCGGCGACTCCGCCATCACCGAGACCGCCGGCATCGGCGGCTTCGCGATGGCCACCGCCCCCGCGATCGTGCGCCTGGTCGGCGGCTCGGTGCCCGACGCGCTCGCCACGACCCGGCGCATGCACGAGATCACGCTCGCGGAGAACCCGCGCTGGTCCGTGCCCGTGCTGGAGTTCCAGGGCGTGCCCACCGGCATCGACGTGAGCAAGGTGTGCCGCACCGGCATCCTTCCGCAGATCAACACCGGCATGGCCGGCGCGGTCGCCGGCGTCGGCCAGGTCGGCGCCGGCCTCGTCACGCCTCCGGCCGAGATCTTCCCGCAGGCGCTGGCTGCCCTGGCTTCGAGGGTCGCCGGCTGAGCGGTGAGTGAGGAGGATTTCGGGGACCCGCTTTCCGCCTGACGCACCGCCCGCCGGCGCGCCGTACGGCGACACGCGTGAGGCCGGTGACCGAGGAGGATTCCCGGCCCAGCGAATCCCCCTCACACACCGCTCGAGAGTCGAGGACGGGCGGGCCGGCAGCAGTACGCCGTCAGGCGGAGGCGGGCCGCTCGTTGTAGACCCCGGCCGTCTCCTGGCCCGACAAGCCGCCGATCGCCGCCATGATCCGGTCGGTGAGCTCGCGGCGCGCGCGCCCGCTGGGCACGCCGTCGTACTCCCCCGCCACCTGGATCGGCTCACCGAAGCGCACCGTCACGTCGACGCCGCGCAGCCGGGGCCGGTTGGAGCCGACGGGCTGGATGTCCTCGGTCCCCAGCAGGCCGACCGGGAGGACCGGGCAGCCGGCTGTGAGGGCCAGGTGCGCGACACCGGTCCGGCCACGGTAGAGCCGGCCGTCGCGCGAGCGGGTGCCCTCGGGGTAGATGCCGAACGCCTCGCCGCGGCGCAGCACCTCGAGCGCGGTGTCGAGGCTGGCGATCGCGGCTTTGGTGTCGTCGCGGTCGACCGGCAGCATGCCGAGCCCCTCGAACCACGCGCGCGACAGCGCGCCCTTCACCCCGGTGCCGGTGAAGTAGTCGGACTTGGCGAGGAAGACGACCTTGCGGGGCACCACGACCGGGATGACGACGCTGTCGAAGAACGACAGGTGGTTGCTCGCCACGATGACGGGGCCGGTGGACGGCACGTGGTGCAGCCCCTCCACGCGAGGCCGCCACACGGCGCGCGCCAGCGGGGGGATGACTCCGTGCGCGACCGTGTAGAGCATGGCGCTCATTGTGCCCGCAGGCTCGGGCGGACGAACGCACGTCCCACGTCGACCGCGCCGCCGCGTCGCAGCGGCGTGCCCTCCTCGAGGTAGGCCTGGCGCGCCTCGTCGTCGTGCGAGGGCGGCAGCGAGCCGTCGGCGCGGACCACCCGCCACCAGGGCACGCCGCCGCCGTGGCGGGCCATCACGTTGCCGACCAGCCGGGGGCCGCCCCGCCCCAGCCGTTCGCCCACCACGTCGGCGATCGCTCCGTACGTCGTCACGTGGCCGCGCGGCACCGACTCCGCGCACTGCAGCACCAGCTCGGCGTAGAGCTCGCGCTCCTCCTCCGTCGCGCTCACTCCTCCTCCGCCCGGGTCAGCCGCGCGGTTGCCACCAGCAGGGCGACGACCAGCAGGCCGGCGACGGTCCAGGTCCACGCCGGGGCGAGGTCGGGGTCGAGCCCCCGCGCGGCGGCGTACGTCACCGGGAGCGGCACGAGCGCCAGCAGGCCGCGGCCCAGCCAGAGCCTCGCGAGGTGCGGGTCGAGCGCCAGCGTCGCGGGACCGTAGGACAGCACCGTGGCGACGACGTGCGCGGCGAGCAGCAGCACCGTGACCACGGGCACCCGCCAGTCGAGCACGTCGTGCACGGCCCACCAGCCGGCGACGCTCACCAGCACCACGGCACCGGCGGGGTGGTCGGGCCAGGACGCCCACGTCACCGACCCGGCGACCACGAGGCCGACCACCAGCCAGTGGGGCACCTCCGGGAGCGCGAGCGCCAGTGCCGCGCACGGCAGCACCAGCAGGAGTGCGCGCAGCAGCAGCACGGGGCGCTCGACCCCGGGCGCGACGATCCTCAGGCCGGCCACGTCATGCCCTCCGCACCCGGGGTGCACGCGCGCGTCGCGCGAGCTGGTGCAGCACCGTGTCGAGCGTGCCCGGGCCGCGCCAGGGCACCACGGGGCACCCGAGGTCGGCCAGCCGCTCGAGTCGGGCGTCGCGCTCGATCTTCTGCATCCGCGCGGCCAGGCTGGCCAGCGCGAGCCGGTCGGCCCCGCCGTCACGCTCGCCGAGGGTGTCGATCACGACGACGGAGGCACCGCTGCGCTGCAGCCCCGCGGTCGCGTCGACGAGCGGGGTGAAGAGCATCGGGGAGAGGACGTAGACCACGCTGCCGGTGCTCGCGCCTAGGTCGAGCCGCTCCGGCGGCACGCTGCGGGCCTCGGTGCGCACCCGGGCGAGCGTGCCCTGCAGCCGGTGCAGGTGGCGCGGGCCGGACCCGAGGCGCACGCGCGCCCCGTCGGCGGCGACCACCAGCAGCCCGACCCGGTCGCCGGTGCGCACGTGGTGCTCGGCCAGCGCCGCCGCGGCGCGCACCGTGAGGTCGAGGGTGCTCGCAGCGCCGTCGATGCCACCCGAGACGCCGATGTCGCGCAGCCCGTCGACGACCAGCCACACGCCGGCGTCCTGCTCGGCGCGGGTGGTGATGACGTGCAGCTCGCCGGTGCGCAGCGAGACGGGCCAGGTGATCCGCTTGAGCCGGTCGCCGGCGGCGAAGTGACGGATCCCCTCGAACTCGGTGCCGCTGCCGATCCGCCGCGAGCGGTGCCGCCCGACCAGGCCGTCGGGCTGGGGCACCTCCGCGCGGCTGTCGTACGGCGCGGTCTGGGGCAGCACGCTGAGCCCGTGCTCGGGCATGTCCACCGGGCCCCACCGCCAGCCGGCCCAGGCGCTGGTGAGCCCGATGCGCTCGGCGCCGACCGCGCGACGCCCCCACCGCCGCGGGCTGAAGCCCAGCGTCGGGAGCCCGTCGGCGACGAGGGAGCCACTGGCGCCGTGGGTCGGGCGCGTCGCGACGTGCGGCATCGCCGCGGCGACGCGCGTGACGTGCTCGACGCCGGTGGCGTCGTCGAGGTCGAGGCGCGAGGCGGTGCCCTGCCCCTCGTGCAGCCGGTGGTGGTCGATGCGGGTGCGCAGGACCGGGTCGTGGCGCGGACGCGAGACGAGCCCCATCACGGCCACGACCACGAACGGGGCGGCGAGCACCGCGAGCGTCGTCAGGCCGAGCACCACCGCGCCGGCGAGGCCGCCGAGCGCGAGCAGGCTGGCCCGGACGAGCGCCGGCGTCGGCCGCCAGGAGGTCACCGGTGCGACTCCAGCGGCCGCGGGGTGGCGACCGACCCGAGCACCGCGTCGACCACGCGGGCGCCCGAGGCCTGCGTCATCCAGAGGTCGGGCTTGACCGTCACCCGGTGCGACAGCACCGCACGGGCCACCACCTTGACGTCCTCGGGCACCACGAAGTCGCGCCCGCGGATGCCGGCCCACGCGCGGGCGGTCAGCACCAGGCCGAGGCTGCCGCGCGGCGAGGCGCCGGTGAGCACGTCGGGGTGCGTGCGGGTCGCGGCCACCAGGTCCACGCAGTAGCGCACGACCGACTCGTCGACCGCCACCCGCTCGACCGCGGCCTGGACGCCGGCGAGCCCCGCCGCGTCGGTGACCTGGCGTACGTCGACCTCCTCGCGCTGCCGGTCGAGGCGGCGCCGCAGCACGTCGTGCTCCTCCCCCGCGCTGGGGTAGCCGAAGCCCACCCGGAGCAGGAAGCGGTCGAGCTGGGCCTCGGGCAGCGGGTAGGTGCCCTCGTACTCCACCGGATTGGCGGTCGCGAGGACGTGGAACGGGCTCGGCAGCCGGTGGGTCTGGCCCTCCACGGTGACCTGGCCCTCCTGCATGGCCTCGAGCAGCGCGGCCTGGGTCTTGGGCGGGGTGCGGTTGATCTCGTCGGCGAGCAGCAGCCCGGCGAAGACCGGCCCGGGACGGAAGTCGAACTCCGCGCGGCGCTGGTCGTAGACGTAGGAGCCGGTCAGGTCGGCCGGCAGCAGGTCGGGGGTGAACTGCGCGCGGGCGAACTCCAGGCCGAGGGCACCGGCGAACGACCGGGCGGCCAGCGTCTTGCCCAGGCCGGGGTAGTCCTCGAGCAGCACGTGACCCTTGGCCAGGATGCCGGCGAGCACGAGCGTGAGCGCCTCGCGCTTGCCGACCACGGCGCGGCCCACCTCCTCCAGCACGCCCTCGGCGAAGGCGGCGACGCCGGCGGCGTCCACGCGGGCATCGGGACGGGGCTCAGCTTCGGTCACGGACTTCCTCGATTCGGGTCAGGATGCGGTCGATCGCGGCGGGCGAGAGGCGGTGGTGGGGCTCGATCTCGTCGTGCAGGGCGTCGGCGAGCGCGGGGTCGCGCGAGCGGGCGAGGGCGACGAGCCGGTCGCGCACGGCCTCGCTGGGCTCGCTCGCCTGCTGGTGGCTGGACAGGATGCGCAGGTCGGAGGTGGCCTCGTCGACGCGGTCCCCCGGTGGCGGCATCGCGGTGCGCCAGCTCGCGGGAGCGAGGTCGACGGTGTCGAGCAGCAGCCACGCGAGCGTGCACACGACGGCGGTCATCACCGCGAGCGGCACCGGCCTCGGCGCGAAGTCGAGCCACCCCGAGACGACGTACGCCACGACGCCGATGACGACGCCGCCGACCAGGCGCGAGCGCCAGCGACCGGTGGGCAGCCGGCCCCTCATGCGCGCATCCCCGCGCCGCGACGGATCGCCGCGAGCGCCTCCAGCGCCGTGGCGCGGTGGTCCTCGGTGATCTGGTGCTCGGAGAAGCGGGCCTCGCGGTAGAGCACCGCGAGGCGGTGCACGGCCCCGGAGTCGGCGTCGACGAGGTCGAGGATGCGCACGGCGTACTCCGAGGTGGTCTCGGCGGGGCGCCGACCCACGCCGGCTCGCTCGCCCTGCACCTCGAAGCGGTGCCAGGCCGCGACGATGGCGTTGCGCGGCTCGCCCTCGCGCAGCAGCGCGTCCTGCTCGGCGGCGTCGGCGGCCATCTGCTCGGCCACCCGCTCGGGCTCACCGAGCTCGACGAAGTCCGCGACCCGGCGCTCCTCGCGCCCTCCGACGCGACGGCGTACGGCACGGGCGAGCGCGCGCACGCCGAGACCCGCCAGCACCAGCACCGCGACCAGCAGCACTGCCTCGAGGGTCCACACGACCACCCTGAGCCACAGGGGCGGGTCGGCCCGCTGCACCATGTCGGTGGCGTCACGGCGCGAGGTGTCGGGCGGCTGGCAGTAGGGCAGCCCGCGGGGGTTGTCCGGCGCCTCCGTGGTGGCGTCGGGCCCGGTGGTGGGCGGCAGCGGGATGCAGGTCTCGGTCGGCGTGGTCAGCGTCGCCGGCGTCGGCCCGGGGCCGGTGAAGACCTCGTCGGGGCCGATCAGCGACGCCCAGGCCACCAGCACCATGAGCAGGCTCGTGGCGGCCACCACCACCACGGCACGCAGCCCCGGCGACAGCCTCCCCCACGCACGCATGGCGCGACCCTAGGTGACCGGGGTCGCGCCGTGCGAGCGGCGGGCGGGATCGTCACCCGGTTGTTGCGGTGCCTCAGGGCAGAGGGCTGAACGGCTCCGTGCCACGCACGAGGCGCAGGCGCCCGATGCCGCTGCGGGCCTTCGCGTAGGCGAGCTCGTGGGCGATGTCCCCGACGCCGTTCGAGCCGGCGAGCGGGGCGATCGCGAGCGTCGACAGCGTGCCGAGCGCGTTGCCCTCGGCGTCGAGGAACGCGCTACCGGAGTCACCGGGGACGCCGGGCGTCACGGTGTAGACCGGGTGCGACCAGCCGCCGGCCTCAGTGCCGAGGCTGGTGCCCTGCTTGGGCGAGAGCGCCTCGACGCCCGCACGCAGGCTCGAGCTGCCATAGCTGTGGACGGTGTCGCCGGCGGCGGTGCCGGAGGTGTTGATGCCCACCGGCCCACCCCAGAACGGGATCGACGGATTGACCTTGCCGGCGTCGGCAGCGTTGACCTTGACCAGCGCGAGGTCGTTGTAGGCGCAGGTGTCGGCGTCGGTCTCGCCGCGCTGCTGCATGGTGAGCCACGAGGAGTAGACCAGCGTCCCGCCGCCGACCCGGGTGCCGTCGGTGACCGGGGAGCCACCCTGGACGAAGTCGACCTTGGTGCCGAGCGGCAGGGACGCGGCCTGGCAGCCGTCGGTGTCGGTCGCCTCGCCGGTGCCCGCACAGTGGGCGGCGTAGCCGACGTACGTCCTGCCGGAGCCGTCGGTGTAGACGAAGTTGGCGGTGCACTGGGCGCCCTCGGTGTACATCTGCACGCCCGGGTGGATCGTCGCGGTCGCGGCGGGTGCCCAGGTCGTGCGCGCGTGCTTCCTCGGCGACGCGGACGCCGGGGCGCTGGTGGCCGCCGCAGCGAGGAGACCGGCTGCGGCGGCGAGGGTCAGGAGCTTCGTCGGAGTGCGCATGCAGCGTCCAACGAAGCCCCTGAGGCCCGGTTACGCGATCAGTACGCCGGCTGGCTGGGGTCGATCTGGCTGACCCAGGCGACCACGCCGCCGCCCACGTGGACGGCGTCGGCGTAGCCCGCACCCTTGACGATCGCGAGCACCTCGGCCGAGCGCACGCCCGACTTGCAGTGCAGCACGATCGGCTTGTCGGCGGGCAGGTCGCCCAGGGCGTTGCCGTTGAGGAACTCGCCCTTGGGCACCAGCACCGCGCCCGGGATGCGGTTGATCTCGAACTCGTTGGGCTCGCGGACGTCGATGAGGGTGAAGTCGCGCTCGCCAGCCTCGCGCTCCTTGAGCATCTGCTCGAGCTGGGTGACCGAGATCGTCGACCCGGCGGCTGCCTCGGCGGCCTCGTCGGAGACCGCGCCGCAGAAGGCGTCGTAGTCGATGAGGCCGGTGACGGTCGCGTTCTCGCCGCACAGCGCGCAGTTGGGGTCCTTGCGCACCTTGAGCTTGCGCCACTCCAGCTCGAGGGCGTCGTAGATCACGAGCTTGCCGATGGCGGGGTCGCCGATGCCGGTCAGCAGCTTGATCGCCTCGTTGACCTGGATCGAGCCGATGCTGGCGCAGAGCACGCCGAGCACGCCGCCCTCGGCGCAGCTCGGCACCATGCCCGGCGGCGGGGGCTCGGGGTAGAGGCAGCGGTAGCACGGCGCGTCGTCGGCCATCGACGGCGCGAAGACCGAGGCCTGGCCGTCGAAGCGGTAGATCGAGCCCCAGACGTAGGGGATCTTCAGGAAGTAGGCCGCGTCGTTGACCATGTAGCGGGTGGCGAAGTTGTCGGTGCCGTCGACGATCAGGTCGTAGCCCTCGAAGATGCCCATGACGTTGTCGTTGTCGAGGCGCTCGTTGTGCACCACCACGTCGACGAGCGGGTTGACCTCGGCGATGGACTCCTGGGCCGAGACCGCCTTGGGCCGGCCGATGTCCGACATGCCGTGGATGACCTGGCGCTGCAGGTTGGACTCGTCGACCTCGTCGAACTCGGCGATGCCGATCGTGCCGACGCCGGCCGCGGCGAGGTAGAGCAGGGCGGGCGAGCCGAGGCCGCCGGCGCCGATCACGAGCACCTTGGCGTTCTTCAGGCGCTTCTGCCCGCTCATCCCCACGTCGGGGATGATCAGGTGGCGGCTGTAGCGGCGCACCTCGTCGGTGGTGAGCTCGGCTGCCGGCTCGACGAGCGCGGGGTACGACACAGTGACTCCTTCGGGTGACGGCCTGGTCCCGGGACAACCATCGGGACCGCGTCCATGTTCCCTGCCGCGCCGTGAGGCGGCGTACGACGTCCCGGCATCCGGACTCGGCGACCCCGGGGCTCTGCCGGCCGGCGGACGATCTCGCGAAATCCCACGATTTCACCGCAGATCCTTGCCAGGACCACCTCCGGTGAAGTGAAGTAACGCGTGGGCAGCACCCGGAGGGCCAGGCGACCTGGTCAATCCCTGGGGGGCGCAGGTGCCGCCACGACTCTCGGAAGCTGGAGAACAACACCCGTGAAGAAGCTGGTACCCGGCGTCCTCGCCGGAACCGCCACGCTGGCGCTGGGGCTCACCGCCCTGTCCCCCGCCGTGGCCTCACCCACGAACGACTCCCCCCGCGACTCCGCGGGCTCCACGCACCGCCCCGACAACCGGCCCGGCCCGCTGACCGGGCGGCAGGAGCAGCGCCGCGACAAGGCGCTCGCCCTGCTCGACCGCAACCCCGACCGCCTGGTCACGCGCGAGCGCGGCGGCGCGACCGTCAACCTCAAGCCGGGGTCCGACACCCCGACGTTCTACGAGTTCCCGGTCGGCAAGCAGGACAAGATCTGGACGGTGCTCTCGGACTTCTCCGACGTCCAGCACGGCCAGATCTCCGAGCCGGACCGCGCGGTGGACAACTCGACCTACTGGGAGCCCGACTTCGAGGTCCCCCACTACGAGGAGCTGTTCAACGGCTCCGGCGAGTCGATGAAGACCTACTACGAGAAGCTGTCCTCGGGCCGCTACTCGGTCACCAACACCGTCGAGGACTGGGTCTCGGTGCCCGGCACCCAGGCGACCTACGGCGCCAACGCCGTCGAGGACGCCGGCGGCTCGTGGGCCTTCATCGCCGACACCGTCAACGCGTGGTACGACGCCCAGATCGCCGCGGGCAAGAGCCCGGCCGAGGTCAACACCTACCTCGCGTCCCTCGACACCTGGGACCGCTACGACTGGGACAACGACGGCAACTTCACCGAGGCCGACGGCTACATCGACCACTTCCAGGCCGTGCACGCCGGCGAGGGCGAGGAGGCCGGCGCGTCCCCCGACGCCATCTGGTCGCACCGGTGGTACGTCAACGGCGACGACTACGGCACGACCGGGCCCACCGTCGGCGGCACCCAGAACAAGCTGGGCGGCACGCGGATCGGCTCCTCGAACCTGTGGATCGGCGACTACACCGTCGAGCCGGAGAACGGCGGGCTCGGCGTCTTCGCCCACGAGTTCGGCCACGACCTCGGCCTGCCCGACTACTACGACACCGCCGGCGGCGACAACGGCACCGCGTTCTGGACCCTCATGTCCTCGGGATCGTGGCTCGGCCACGGCCCGGCCGACAACGCCATCGGCACCACCCCGGGCCTGATGGGCCCGGAGGAGAAGCTCGAGCTCGGCTGGCTCGACTACTCGGTGGTCAACCCCGGCCAGAGCGCCACGACCACCCTCGGCCCGTCGCAGAACACCTACGACGACCCGAAGACCAAGACCAACGAGGGTGACCAGGCCATCAAGGTCAACCTGCCCGACAAGCAGGTCAGCACGGCGTACACCACTCCGCCGGAGGGCACGAAGGCCTGGTGGTCCGGACGCGGTGACGGCCTCAACAACACCCTGACCCGCTCGGTGCCCGCGGCCGCGAAGGTCGACGTCACCACCAGCGCCTGGTACGCCATCGAGGCCGGCTACGACTACCTCTACGCCGAGTACTCCACCGACGGCGGCCAGAGCTGGACCAAGGTGGGCTCGCCCGTCGACGGCAGCTCGGGCGGTCGCTGGAAGACGCTGCGGTACAGCTACAGCCCCGCCGGCGGCGCGGCCAGCCTGTTCCGCTTCCGCTACCAGACCGACGGCGGCGTCAACGAGGCCGGCGCGTTCCTCGACAAGATCACCGTCGGCGGCTTCACCGACGGCGCCGAGAACGGCGCCAACGGCTGGACCGCCTCGGGCTGGAAGATCTCCACCGGCACCGAGTCCGACATCACCCAGCGCTACTACCTCATCGAGAACCGCCAGTACGTCGGCTTCGACCAGACCCTGGCCGAGGGCCCGTACAACTTCACCAGCGCCTACACCGCGCCCAACAAGGTGGAGTTCTTCCCCTACCGCGCGGGCATGCTCGTGTGGCTGGTGGACGACGCCTACGCCGACAACAACACCTCCGCGCACCCCGGCGGCGGTGCGGCCCTCCCGGTCGACTCCTTCGCGACCCCGTTCGCCTACCCGGACGGCACGCGTCCCTCCAACCGGCGCCAGGGGTTCGACGCCACGTTCGGGCTCGGCTCCAACCCGGAGCTGTGCCTGCACAAGGAGGTCCTGGTGGGCAACGGCAAGAACCAGGCCGTGCAGTCCGTGGCGGCCTGCGCCCCGGCCCGTGCCCAGCAGCCGACGTTCGACGACTCCGACCCGCTGCGCTACTGGTCCTCGGCCAACCCGCAGAACTCGGTCAAGGTCGCCGGGCGCGGCGTCACCGCGACGGTGACGGCGGACAACGGCGGCTTCCTCGGCGTGCGGGTGGTCAACCCGTGACCTGAGGTCGCACCAGCACGACACGCGACACCGACACGCAGGGAGGGACCCCGGACGACCGGGGTCCCTCTCCGCGTCGCGGGGGGCCGATAGGCTCGCCCCGGACTACTCAGGAGTATCCGTCCCGCAGCACCATCCCGTAGCACCATCCCGGAGCACCACCTCGCAGCACCAGGAGCACGACGTGACCGTAGGCGGCACCGACACCGACACCGACGCACCGCGACCGCGCGGCGGACGGATGCCGCGTCGCGAACGTCGGGTGCAGCTGCTCGAGTCGGCCCTCGAGGTCTTCGTCGCCCAGGGCTACCACGCGGCCGCGATGGACGACATCGCCGATCGCGCGGGCGTCTCCAAGCCGGTGCTCTACCAGCACTTCCCCGGCAAGCTCGACCTCTACCTCGCGCTGCTCGACACCTCCTGCGACACGATCATCGACGGCTGCCGCGAGGCGCTGGCCTCGACGACGGACAACAAGGACCGGGTCGCGGCGACGATGAAGGTCTTCTACAGCTACGTCGCCTCGGAGGAGGGTGCGTTCCGCCTCGTCTTCGAGTCCGACCTCACCAGCGAGCCCGACGTGCGCGAGCGGGTGGACCGGGTCACCGTCGAGTGCGCCTCGATGATCGCCGACGTGATCCGCACCGACACCGGCCTGCCCGACGAGGCCTCCGAGCTGCTCGCGGTGTCGCTGGTGGGAATGGCGCAGGTCTCGGCGCGGTTCTGGCTCGCGGGCGGCGGCAGCATCTCCCAGGACGACGCGGCCGCCCTGATCGCCGGCCTGGCCTGGCGCGGGATCCGCGGCTACCCGATGACCGACGACCACTGAGTCGACGACCACCGACCCGGCACACTCGGGTCGACACCCCCAGACACGACTGAAGGAGCATCACGTGGAGGTCAAGATCGGCGTGCAGCACGCCCAGCGCGAGCTGGTGCTCGACACCGACAGCACGCCCGAGGACATCGAGGCCCGCCTGGCCGAGGCGCTCTCCGGCGACGGCGTCCTGCGCCTCAGCGACGTCAAGGGCCGCACCGTCGTCGTGCCGGCCGCCAAGATCGCCTACGTCGAGCTCGGCTCGCCCACGTCCGGCGCCGTCGGCTTCCGCTGAGGGCCGGTTGCGCGATGGCCCGAACGGGTCATTGACACGCTCACCCTTCCGGGCGCGCGGTGTTTGCTCGCAGGTCGTGCGAGCGACATCATGAGCCTGTCGGCACCATGCCGACACCCCGTCCGCGAGGGCGCGGGAAAGAAAGGTGGCCCATCATGGTCGTAGACCTCATCGTCCTGATCATCGTCGGTGCGATCATTGGCTTGCTCGGCAAGCTGGTCGCGCCGGGCGACAAGGACAACATCCCGATCTGGCTCACGATCCTGTGCGGCATCGGCGGTGTCCTCATCGGCTACTGGGTCTACTCGCTGTTCGGCGGGAACGGGTCCGGCGGAGTCGACTGGGTCCGCTGGATCGTCGCGATCATCGTGTCCGCCGTCCTGGTGGTCATCGCCTCGACGGTCACCGGCCGCAACACCGGGAACCGCACCCGGGTCTGACACCCGCACGGCACCAGGCCCCGCAACCGAGACGGTTGCGGGGCCTCGTCGCGTACGGCGTCAGGCGTCGAGCCCGAGCCGGGCCATGCGGGCAGCGTGCAGCTCGGTGAGGCGGGTGAACATCCGCCCGAGCGCCGCGAGGTCGAGCCCGGGGCGGTCCACTCCCCCGGCCAGCAGCGCGGTGAGCGAGTCGCGGTCGCCCGCCACCCGCTGGGCCTGGGTGAGCGCCTCGCCCATGAGACGACGGCCCCACAGCGCCAGCCGGCCACCGAGGCGGTGGTCGGCGGCGATCCCGGCGCGCACGCGCTCGACGATGAAGGCGGTCTGGCCGGAGTCCTCGAGCGAGGCGATGATGACCTCGCGGGTCTCGGCGTCGAGGTAGGCCGCGATCTCGCGGTAGAAGTCGGCGGCGAGGCCGTCGCCGACGTAGGCCTTGATCAGGCCCTCGTAGTAGTCCGAGGGCGCGGTGTGGGCGTGGAAGCCGTCGAAGCTCTCACGAAAGGCCTGCATCGCCTCACCCGGGTCGGCGCCGAGCTCCTCGAGGCGCCCGACGAGCTTCTTCAGGTGGGCGAACTCCGCGGTGGCCATCGCACAGATGGCGATCTTGTCGTCGATCCCCGGTGCCAGCTTGGCGTCCTCGACGAGTCGCTCGAAGGCCGACAGCTCGCCGTAGGCGATGGCTCCGAGGAGGTCGACTGCGGCGCGGCGGTAGTCCTCGTCGGGCGATTCCGTCATGTTCGCAGCCTAGCGATACCATCATGGTGACCGAGCCGCCGACCATCCGCCGGTGGCCGCCTGTATGTGCGCGGTCGTCACTAGCCCCGAGGGGCTCTCGAGTGGGCTGACCGCATACGCGTGGGACAACCCGACTCATCAGAGAGCGACACCTCTTCGTGACCACCTTCCGTGAACTGGGCGTGCTGCCCGAGATCTGCGACGCGCTCGAGCGCGCCGGCATCACCACCCCCTTCGCCATCCAGGAGATGACCCTCTCGGTCGCCCTGCTCGGCACCGACCTCATCGGCCAGGCCCGCACCGGCACCGGCAAGACCCTCGCCTTCGGCATCCCGGTCCTGCAGCGCTCGATCGCGCCGACCAACCCGGCCTACGCCGACCTCCCGCAGGGCAAGCCGCAGGCGCTCATCGTGGCCCCGACCCGCGAGCTCGCGCTCCAGGTCTCCAACGACCTGCACCTGGCCAGCAAGGACATGGGCCTGCGCGTGCTCACCGTCTACGGCGGCGTCGGCTACGACACCCAGCTCGAGGCCCTCGAGTCCGGCGTCGACATCGTCGTCGGCACGCCCGGTCGCCTCATCGACCTGGCCAACCGTCGCGCCCTCGACCTCTCGCACGTGCACGCGCTCGTGCTCGACGAGGCCGACGAGATGCTCGACCTCGGCTTCCTGCCCGACGTCATCACGCTGCTGTCGAAGACCCCCGAGACCCGCCAGACGATGCTGTTCTCGGCGACCATGCCCTCCGCGATCGTCGCGCTGGCCCGCACCCACATGCGCCACCCGATGAACATCCGCGCCGAGTCGTCCTACGACACCACGATGGTGCCGGCGACCGCGCAGTTCATCTACCAGGCCCACGACCTCGACAAGCCCGAGATCATCGGCCGCGTCCTGCAGGCCGAGGACGCGGAGAAGATCATCGTCTTCACGCGCACCAAGCGTCAGGCGCAGCGGGTCGCCGACGACCTCGCCGAGCGCGGCTTCAGCGCCTCCCCGCTGCACGGCGACATGGCCCAGGTCGCGCGCGAGAAGGCGCTCGCCAAGTTCCGTGAGGACAAGATCCGCGTGCTCGTCGCCACCGACGTCGCCGCCCGCGGCATCGACGTGCGCGGGGTCTCCCACGTCATCAACTACACCTGCCCCGAGGACGACAAGACCTACGTCCACCGCATCGGCCGCACCGGCCGCGCGGGCGCCTCGGGCATCGCGATCACCTTCGTCGACTGGGCCGACCTGCACCGCTGGAAGATGATCAACAAGACGCTCGAGCTGCCCTTCCCCGAGCCGCAGGAGACGTACTCGACCTCCGAGCACCTCTTCCACGACCAGGGCATCCCCGAGGGCACCAAGGGCCGCATCGTGCCGCCCGCCCCGGTCGAGAAGAAGGAGCGGCCCGCCCGCGAGCGTGGCTCGCGCGACGGTGGCTCCCGCGACGGTGGCCGTGACGGTGGCTCGCGCGAGGGCTCCCGCGAGAAGGCGACCGGCGACGCCCCGCGTCGTCGCAACCGCAGCCGGAGCCGCACCCGTGGGGGCTCCCCGGTGAAGGACAGCCCGAGCCAGGGCTGATCCCTAGCGGGCCGCTGCCTTCCGGGCAGCGGCCTTCGTGGCGGGGTTCTCGGCGGGCTTCTTGGCGGGCTTCTTCCTCGCCTTCGGCCTGCTCGCGCGAGCGACCAGGTTCTTGGCCACCTCGCGGTAGGCCTGGGCGCCCTTGTTGCTGCGGCTCGTCGCGAGGATCGAGCGTCCCGCGGCGGGCGCCTCGGCGAACTTGATCGTCTTGGGGATGGGCGGCTCGACGACCTCGAGGTCGTAGGTCTCGCTGATCGTCTCGAGCACGGTGCGGGCGTGGTTGGTGCGCCCGTCGTAGAGCGTCGGGAGCACGCCCCACACCTCGAGCCCGCGGTTGGTGAAGCGGCGTACGTCGTGGACGGTGTCGAGCAGCTGCCCGACCCCGCGGTGCGACAGCGTCTCGCACTGCAGCGGGATCAGGACTCCGTCGGCGGCGGTGAGGGCCGCGACGGTCAGCACGCCGAGCGAGGGCGGGCAGTCGAGCAGCACCCAGTCGTAGGCACCCACCTCGGAGTCGTCGAGGTCCTCGGCGAGCTGCTCGAGCGCGCTCTTGATGACGTGCTCGCGCCCGGTGCGGGTGAGCAGGTCGGCCTCGGCGCGAGCCAGCTCGATCGTGGCGGGCAGGACGTCCACGCCGTCCTCGGTCTCGATGATGACCTCGATCGGGTCCACGCCCTGGGTCAGGACGTGGTGGACCGAGAGGTCGAGGTCCTCGGGATCGATGCCGAGCGAGAAGGTGAGGCACGCCTGCGGGTCGAGGTCGACCAGCAGCACGCGGTGCCCCAGCTCGGCCAGCGCGGCGCCGATGGAGGCGACGGACGTCGTCTTGGCGACGCCGCCCTTCTGGTTGGCGACAGCCAGCGTGACGGGGGCCGGGCCACGGCTCTGGGTGCTCATCGCTGGCCATTGTGCCGGACGGGGTCGCGGGCTTTGCCGGTGTCCTGAAATGCTGGGCCCATGCCCCCCTCGAACACCACCGCCCTCATCACCGGCGCCACGGCCGGCATCGGCCACGAGTACGCCGTCCAGCTCGCCGCTCGCGGCCATGACCTCGTGCTCGTCGCGCGCGACGGCGCCCGCCTCGACCAGGTGGCCGAGGAGCTGCGCCGCGCCCACCAGGTCGAGGTCGAGGTGCTCGTCGCCGACCTCGTCGACCGTGCCGCGCTGGCCCGCGTCGAGGCCCGCCTCGCCGACCAGGACCGTCCGGTCGACCTGCTCGTCAACAACGCCGGCTTCGGGCTGAAGAAGCGCTTCCTCGACAACACCGCCGACGAGGAGACCGAGATGCTCGAGGTGCTCGTCACCGCGGTGCTCCGGCTCAGCCACGCGGCGCTCGGCGCGATGGCCGCGCGCGGGCACGGCGGCATCATCAACGTCTCCAGCGTCGCCGCCTTCCTGCCCCGCGGCAGCTATTCCGCCGCGAAGGCGTGGGTCAACAGCTTCAGCGAGTGGGCCCACATGGAGTACGGCCCGCGCGGAGTGAAGGTGATGGCGCTGTGCCCCGGGTTCACCAAGACCGAGTTCCACCAGCGGATGGAGGTCAAGCGCGGCGACGGCTTCATGTGGCTCGACGTGGAGTTCCTCGTGCGCACGTCGCTGGAGGACTTCGACAAGGGCCGGGCCTACTCGATCCCCGGCGCGCAGTACAAGGCCGTCCGCGCGCTCACCGCCGTCATCCCCAACCGGGTGCTGCGGCTCACCCAGTCGATGGGTCGCCGGTGACCCTGCGCGTCCTCCCCGCCCGGGTCGAGGACGCCGAGGCCCTCACCGACCTGCACCTCGACGTGTGGGACGAGGCCTACGGTGCGCTCGTCGACCCCGTGATCCTCCACGCGCGGCGCGAGCGCCGGGCGGAGCGGGTGGCGAGCTGGTCCACCATCATCGCTGCGGGCTCGAGCGCCAACCTGCTCGCGTGGGACGACGAGCGGCTCGTCGGGTTCTCCAGCACCGGCACCGGCCGCGACCCCGACGACGACCTGCCGCCGCTGGAGCTGATGGGGCTCTACGTGCGGGCGTCGTCGTACGGCTTGGGGGTGGGGTTCGCGCTGCTGACCGAGGCGATCGGCGGGGCCGACGCCTATCTCTGGGTCCTCGACGGCAACGAGCGCGCGATCTCGTTCTACGAGCGCCAGGGCTTCGCGTTCGACGGGTCGACGAAGCCTGAGGACGTCGGGCTCGAGCGGCGAATGGTGCGGCGGGGCTGAGGGGTCCGCGCGTGGTCGAGGTGCGAGCGCAGAGAGCCTCGAGACCACTGCCTCCACAGCCGGCGAGCTTGACCGGAACTCAGGCGTTCCTCGCCGACACTCACCCGGTTGACTGTCGGTGGCGACGACTAGAATCGATCACATGATCGAGGCACTGGCAGGATCCGGAGCAGAGGCTGAGGCAGACGCCCTCGGCCCCGCCGGYCTGCTCGCCTCGATCCGYGACGCCCGGTCYGYCGAGGATGCCGCAGCCGCSCGACAGCTCGACCTCGCCGCCCGGTGGGCCGAYCTSCACCCGCCCGAGTCCATCCACTCCGCGGCCGCGTTCACCGTCCCCGGCAGCGAGCACGAGGAGCCCATCGCAGGAGACGGCTGCCCGCTGGTCGCGGAGTTCTGCATCGCGGAGCTCGGCACCGTGCTCGGCATCTCGACCACTGCTGCGAAGAAGCTCATCGGCCACGCCCTCGAGCTGCGGCACCGCNGTCGCGGAGTTCTGCATCGCGGAGCTCGGCACCGTGCTCGGCATCTCGACCACTGCTGCGAAGAAGCTCATCGGCCACGCCCTCGAGCTGCGGCACCGACTCCCGCGGTTGTGGGCACAGGTCCAGTCGGGGCGCGTGCCGGCCTGGCGGGCGCGGCTGGTCGCGGAGACCACCATCCACTCGGCGCCTGCACTCACACGGGACGCGGCCCGCTTCGTCGACGCCCAGGTCGCCGCTGTCGCCGGGAGGATCGGCACCGCGCAACTGGACCGCCTGGTGGCGGAGACCATCAAGCGGTTCGACCTCGCCGCCGCCGACCCCGCTTCGGATCCGGAGGACGGCTACCTCCACGTCGACCCGCGCCACGTGACCATCCACGACGAGGACGTGCACTTCGCCGGCACCGTCCGCGTCGAGGCCGAGGTGCCGCGACTCAGAAGGCGTTGGGGTCGACTGAGTGCCTCGACGCCCGACGCGCGGTCGCGCTCGGTGAGCTGGCCCGGACCCAGACCGCGCTCGACCTGTTCGCTCAGGGCGGCGGTGGCGAGGCGACCGAGGACGGACTTCCCGCCGCGCGCGAGGTCGTGCTCCACGCCCACTTCGCCGCCACCACGAGCGGCGAGCAGACCGTGTTCGGTCCCACCGGCCGGCTCGAGGAGCGCCATCGCCTTCTCCTCCTCGGTCAGCTGCAGTCGTGGTGCGCCGACTCCCGGACCACGATCACCGTGAAGCCCATCATCGACCTCAACACCGAGGAGTCCACACCGGCGTACGCCGTGCCCGACCGGCTCCGTGAGCAGGTGGATCTCCGCGATCGCACGTGCGTGTTCCCCTGGTGCGGCCGCAACGCCCGGGCCTGCGACATCGACCACGTCATCGAGTTCGACCACGACGCCGAGGCCGAGGGACGCGAACAGCCCGGACCGACGACGACCTCGAACCTCGCCGCGCTCTGCCGATCCCACCACCGCCTCAAGACCCACTCGGCCTGGCGCTACCGGATGACTCAGCGCGGAGTGTTCGAGTGGACCTCGCCCCACGGCCACCGCTACCGACGCGACCGGCACGGCACCACCGCGCTCGATCCACCCGAACCTGGCCCGCCGCTGATTCCACGCCAGCACCGACCATGACCCCGCCCTGCACCTCGCCAGCCACGAGCTGACGGGGTATCAGGCGCGTCCCTGGGGCAAGGCGGCTCCCGCTCACACCCGATGCGTCCGATTGCCTGGTCCTGCGCACGCCCGTGCGGACTACACGGATCGCGGCAGATCCGGACATTCGTTGCGGCTCAAGTCGTGGCGGCACACCGCTCGCAGAGGACCGTGTGGTGCGTCATGCTGCGTGCGTGCTTCGACTGGCAGCGTTCATCACCGCCTGCGGCCTGCTCGTGTCATGCGCAGAGCAGCCAGACCAGCCGACGGCCGCTCAGGAGACGGCGTACCAACAGCGTCTGCCGCCAACGGATGAGTCCGTGGAGTACTTCTTGTACGCCCACTGCGGGGTTCAACCGATCAGTCTTGGTGGCGAGTGGTGGCATCCGGTCACGGTTGATGGCGACGAGGAAGACCTCAACGATTACGAGCGGGGAACGCTGACTGTGCTCTCGCAGTCACGCGCCCGATTCGAGAGTGACGACATCGAGGTTGAGTTCGAGCCCGGACCGAACGTCTCGCCCTCCTGTCGTTGAGGACCCGCGCATCGCCCTCATCTCGCCAGATCCGGTAACGGGCGGCGCCAAGGACACACCTAGTCGGACCTCGTTCCTTGGGCCGGCAGCAGTGCCAGTCCGTTCACGTCCCGGAGCACGAAGTCGCCGTCCTTGAAGGCGCCGATCCCAGCGTCCTCGCCCCCGGACGCAGCTCGGCCCCGTGAGGAGTCCTCACGGGGCCGAGTCGTGGTGCGTCAGATCAGCTGTTGACGGCGTTCTTGAACGCAGCAGCCGGCTTGAAGGCAGGCGCCTTGCTGGCCGCGATCTCCATCGTCTCGCCGGTCTGCGGGTTGCGGCCGGTGCGGGCCGAGCGCTCGCGGGACTCGAAGGTCCCGAAGCCCGGCACGGTCACCTTGTCGCCGCCGGCGACGGCGCTGGTGATGGAGGTGATGACAGCCTCGAGGGCCTTGTCGGCCTGGGCGTTGCTGAGGTCGGCGTGCGACGCGATGGCGTCGCGCAGATCGGTCTTGTTCACGTAGATCTCCTGATCGTCGGTTCCGGTACTGCTGCCATTCAACATGGCCACACGCCCGCGGTGTCGACCGGCCAACCCCAACGGGTGAGCGGCGACGTGACACGCGCCACCTGAGACACCCGTGACAAGGGTCCCTGTTTCGATACCTTGTGCCCCGGCCCGCACGCCGCTCTGGTCCCGACCAGGACCGGAGCCCCCACCCAGGAGGCAGCAGTGCGCATCGGCATCCCACGTGAGTCACGACCCGGCGAGACCCTCGTCGCAGGCACGGCGAAGACGGCCTCGCAGCTTGCGAGCCTCGGCTACGAGGTCGTGGTCGAGGCCGGTGCGGGCGCGGCGGCCGACCAGCCCGACGCGGCCTTCGCCGATGCTGGCGTCGTGGTCGGCAGTGCCGACGACGTGTGGGCCAGCGACGTGGTGGTCAAGGTCAACGCCCCCACCGAGGCCGAGATCGCCCGGATGCGCCGCGGCGCGACGGTCATCAGCCTGATGGCGCCGGCCCGCAGCCCCGAGCTCGTCGAGCAGCTGGCCGCCGCCGGTGTCACGGCGCTCGCGATGGACGCGGTGCCGCGCATCTCGCGAGCCCAGTCGATGGACGTGCTCTCCTCGATGGCCAACGTCGCGGGCTACCGCGCCGTGATCGAGGCGGCCCACGAGTTCGGCCGGCTCTTCACCGGCCAGGTCACTGCCGCCGGCAAGGTCCCGCCCGCGCGGGTCTTCGTGGTCGGTGCCGGCGTCGCGGGCCTCGCCGCCATCGGTGCCGCCGGATCGCTGGGCGCGATCGTGCGCGCCTTCGACGTACGCCCCGAGGTGGCCGAGCAGGTCGAGTCGATGGGCGCGCAGTTCGTCACCGTCGAGATGGAGCAGGAGGTCTCCTCCGACGGCTACGCCAAGGAGATGACGGCCGAGCAGGAGGCCGCCACCGCCGCGATGTACGACGAGGAGGCGCGCGCCGCCGACATCGTCATCACCACCGCGCTGATCCCCGGCCGCCCCGCGCCGCAGCTGCTGAGCGCGGAGACGGTCGCGGCGATGAAGCCCGGCTCGGTCGTCGTCGACATGGCCGCCGCCAACGGCGGCAACGTCGCGGCGACGGTGAAGGACGAGCGCGTCGTCACCGCCAACGGCGTCACCGTGCTCGGCTACACCGACCTCGCCGGGCGCCTCGCCGCGCAGACCAGCCAGCTCTACGGCACCAACATCGTCAACCTGCTCAAGCTCCTGACGCCCGGCAAGGACGGCGCGCTGGTCCTCGACATGGACGACGTCGTCCAGCGCGGCATCGCGGTGACGCGCGACGGGGACGTGATGTGGCCGCCGCCGCCGGTGCAGGTGTCGGCCGCCCCGAGCGCCCCCGCCGCGGAGGTCGCGCAGCAGGAGCCGCCCGCACCGCCCGACCCCCGGCGCAGGCTGTACGCCGTCGGGCTGGCCGCCGTCGTGTTCCTCGCACTCGCGACCCTGGCGCCGGCGAGCTTCCTGCCGAGCCTCACGGTCTTCGTGCTCGCTGTCGTCATCGGCTTCTACGTCATCGGCAACGTCCACCACGCGCTGCACACCCCGCTCATGAGCGTCACCAACGCCATCAGCGGGATCATCGTGGTCGGCGCGATCCTCCAGGCCCCGATCGACAACCTCGCGGTCCAGGTGATCGCCGGGGTGGCCATCCTGCTCGCCAGCATCAACGTCTTCGGTGGCTTCCTCGTCACCCGGCGGATGCTCAACATGTTCCAGAAGGGCTGATCCGGTGGTCTCGTTCGTGACGGGCGCCTACATCTTGTCGGCGCTGCTGTTCATCCTCGCCCTCGCCGGGCTCAGCAAGCACGAGACGGCGCGACGGGGCAACGCCTTCGGCATGGCCGGCATGGGCCTGGCGCTGGTCGCCACGCTGCTGCTGGTGCTGCGCCAGCTCACCGACGACCTCGTCGTCGACCGGACCCCGATCGTGGTGGGGCTCGTCATCATCGCGGTCGCCGGCTCGGTCGGTGCCGTGATCGGCATCCGCCTGGCCCGCGGCGTCGAGATGACCGGGATGCCCGAGCTCATCGCGATGATGCACAGCTTCGTCGGCCTCGCGGCCGTGCTGGTCGGCTACAACACCTACATCGAGGTCGCCTCGCTCCACGAGCTCGGGGTGGGGTCGGACGCGGTGCACAACGCCGAGGTGTTCCTGGGCGTCTTCATCGGAGCGGTGACCTTCACCGGCTCCGTCGTGGCCAACCGCAAGCTCGCGGGCCGGATGAGCTCGGCGCCGATGATGCTGCCCGGTCGCCACCTGCTCAACCTCGCGATCCTCGTCGTCTCCGCGGTGCTGATGGTCTGGTTCATGCTGGCCGACGGCTGGGTCGGCATGGTGCCGCTGGCGATCATGACCGTGCTCGCGCTCGTGCTCGGCTTCCACCTGGTCGCCGCGATCGGCGGTGGCGACATGCCCGTCGTCGTGTCGATGCTCAACAGCTATTCCGGCTGGGCCGCGGCCGCTGCGGGCTTCATGCTCGGCAACGACCTGCTCATCATCACCGGCGCGCTGGTCGGCTCTTCGGGTGCGATCCTGAGCTACATCATGTGCCGGGCGATGAACCGCTCCTTCGTGAGCGTCATCGCCGGCGGCTTCGGCTCCGACGGTGGTCCCGCCGAGGACCGCGACTACGGCGAGCACCGCGAGATCCAGGCCGACGAGGTCGCCGCCCTGCTGGCCGATGCCTCGTCGGTGGTGATCACGCCCGGCTACGGCATGGCCGTCGCGCAGGCGCAGTACCCCGTGGCGGAGCTGACCCGCAAGCTGCGCGACAAGGGCGTCGACGTACGTTTCGGCATCCACCCGGTCGCCGGCCGCCTGCCCGGCCACATGAACGTGCTGCTCGCCGAGGCCAAGGTGCCCTACGACATCGTGCTCGAGATGGACGAGGTCAACGACGACTTCCCCGACACCGACGTGGTCCTCGTGATCGGCGCCAACGACACCGTCAACCCCGCCGCGATGGAGGAGCCCGGCTCGCCCATCGCCGGCATGCCGGTGCTGGAGGTCTGGAAGGCCCGCGACGTCATCGTCTTCAAGCGCTCGATGGCCACCGGCTACGCCGGCGTGCAGAACCCGCTGTTCTTCAAGGACAACACCCAGATGCTCTTCGGCGACGCCAAGGACAAGGTCAACGAGATCGTCGCCGCCCTGGGCTGAGCCCCCCTCGAGGGCGGGCTCAGCCCTTGGTGCCGCCGGCGGTCAGGCCGGCCACGAGGTGGCGCTGGGCGAAGAAGAACACGATCGCGGCGGGCAGGGTGATGAGCACCGCGCCGGACGTCAGCAGCTCCCAGCGCGGGCTGAACTGCGGCACGAAGGTCTGCAGCCCCGCACCCAGCGTGTAGTGGTTGCTGCCCTGCATGAACGCGATGGCGTACGCCACCTCGCCCCACGCGGTGAGGAACGTGTAGAACGCCGTGACGGCGAGGCCCGGGCGCGCCAGCGGCAGGATGACGCGCCAGAAGGTGCCGAACGGGCCGAGCCCGTCGAGCGCCGCGGCCTCGTCGAGCTCACGCGGGATGGTGTCGAAGTAGCCGCGCAGCATCCACGCGCAGAACGGCACGGCGACCGTGCAGTAGGCGATGACCAGCGACGGCTTGGTGTCGATCAGGCCGAGGTTGGCCATGATCGTGTAGATCGGCACGATCAGGATCGCCACGGGGAACATCTGCGTCAGCAGGAAGACCCACATCAGGCCACGCTTGCCGGGGAAGTTGAAGCGGCTCAGCGCGTAGCCCGCGGTCGCCGACATCGCGATGCCGATGACCATCGTGAACGCCGCGACGACCACCGAGTTGACGAACCAGGTGGGGAAGTCGGTCTCGGTGAGCAGGCGGCGGTAGTTGTCGAGCGTGGGGCTGGCGAAGACCTGGATCTCCGTACGCCGGATCTCGCTGGCCGGCTTGATCGAGCTGAGCACGACCCACAGGATCGGGAACAGCGCCGAGAAGGTGGCGACAATGAGCGTGGCGTGGAGCGCGATGCTCGCGCCGACCGAACGCTCGCGGCGTCGTCGGTTGCGGACCGGGCGGGTGTCGGCCACGGACTCCAGCGGGTCGGCAGCGACGGCTGCCGGGGGCATCGTGGACATCAGAACACCTCTCCCTGCTTGGCGAGCAGGCGCTTGTAGACACTGGCGTAGACGACGAGGATCGAGAGGATCAGCACGCCGTAGGTCGCGGCGAGCGAGTAGTCACGGATCCCCTCGAACGCCGCGCGGTAGGCGCCGGTCACCAGGATCTCGGTCTCGCCGGCCGGCTGGCCGCGGGTGACGAAGTAGATGATCGGGAACATGTTGAAGGTCCAGATCGTGCCGAGCAGGACCACCGTCGAGCTGACCGGCCGCAGGCCCGGCAGCGTGATGTTGACGAAGCGCTGCCACGGCGTGGCGCCGTCCATCTCGGCCGCCTCGTAGAGGTCGCCGTTGATCGACTGCAGGCCCCCGAGCAGGGCGACCATCATGAACGGCACACCGAGCCAGACGTTGGCCACGATCGCGGTGAACAGCGAGGTCCACCGCTGCTCGAACCACGACACCGGGTCGATGCCGACCGCGCGCAGGACGCCGTTGATCACGCCGAAGCGCTCGTCGAAGATGAAGCGCCAGGCGAAGGCCGCGACGAACGACGGCACGGCCCACGGCAGGATGAGGGCGACGCGGTAGAAGCTGCGGCCGCGGAAGTTGCGGTTGAGCATGACGGCCAGGCCCAGGCCCAGGCCGTAGTGGAGGGCGACGCAGGCCAGCGTCCACACGAGGGTGTTGGAGAACTGCAGCCAGAAGTGGCCCTGCTGGCCGGTGAGGATGTCGACGTAGTTGTCGAGACCGACGAACTTCGCGGCGTCGGGGTTGGGCTCGCAGGTGACCGCGCCGCCGAGGATCTTGGTGCAGATCTCGGCGCGCTGGTTGGACTCGTTGAGGTTGGTGAAGGACTGCCACACGCCCTGCAGGAGGGGGTAGAAGACCAGCACCCCGAGCACGATCACGGTGGGCAGCACCATGGCCCACGCGTACCAGTGCTTGTCGAAGCTCTTGCGCATCGGAGTCGTGCCTCTCAGGGGTGATCGAGCGTGCGGTGATGAACCGTGGCGGGGCGCCTTCCACGCAGGGCCGCACCGAGGATCCGGTGCGGCCCTGCGCGGTCAGCGGGGTGTCACTGGAGCGAGTAGTCGGGGACCACTTCGCTCTTGTAGGTGTCGGCAGCCTCGTCGAGGGCGCCCTGGACGGGCTTGTCCTGGATGAGGACGGCGGTCGCCATGGTGTCGAGCGCGGCGAAGAACTGTCCACCCTCGGGGATCCACGGACGCGGCTGGGCGACGTCCATCGCGTCGGCCCACAGGGCCACGCGCTCGTTGGTGACCATGTCGTAGGAGTCGGCGTTGCCGGGCAGCAGGCCGAGCTCGTCGGCGATGAAGGCCTCCGACTCCGCGGAGCTCATGAAGGCGATGAAGGCAGCAGCGGCCTCGGCCTTCTGGTCGTCCATGCCGGAGTAGACCACGTAGTTGTGGCCGCCGACGGGCGCACCCTGACCGGCGCTGCCGGCCGGGACGGGGGCGACGCCGAGGTTGTCGATGCCCCCGAACTTCGGGTCGTCGCTGATGCCCGCGACCTCCCAGGGGCCGTTGATGATCATGGCGACCTTCTGCTCCTTGAACAGGGTCATCATCGTGCCGTAGGGGTCGTTGGCGGTGGGCTTCACCGCGGTGCCGTCCTCGACGAGGCTCTGGGCGGTCTCGATGCCCTTGACGGCCTCGGGGCTGTTGACCGTGATGGTCTGGTCGTCGGTGTTGACCAGGTCAGCACCCTCGCCGTAGAGGAACGGCAGCAGGAAGTAGCCGCCGGAGTTGATGTAGATGCCGTCGACCTTGGCCTTGCTCTTGAGCGCCTTGGCGGCATCGCGGACCTCGTCCCACGTGGCGGGCGGGTTCTCCGGGTCCAGGCCGGCCTTCTCGAACAGCGCCTTGTTGTACATCAGGCCGAGGGTGTCGGTGACCTGCGGGACGCCGTAGGTCTTGTCCTCGTAGACGTTGCTCGACAGCGGCGTCTCGGCGAAGTTGTTCTCGAGTGCGGCGGTGCCGTCGAGGGCGTAGAGGTAGCCCAGCGAGGCGAACTCGGGGGTCCAGGCGACCTCGGCGCGCAGGATGTCGGGCGCACCCGAGTCGGCCTCCGCCGCGGTCTTGAACTTGTTCTGCGTCTGGTCGAAGGGGACGACCTCGTGCTTGATCGTGATGTCCGGGTATTCCTCGTTGAACTTCTTGATCAGCTCGTCGTAGGCCGGTGCCTCGTTGTCGGGGTCCGAGGTGTCCCACCACGTGAGCTCGGCGCTCATGTCGGTGTTGGCCTCGGAGTCGTTGTTGCTCGTGGTGTCGGTGTCCCCGCCGTCGCTGCCGCACGCCGCCAGCGTGAGGGCGAGGGCGGCGACGGCGATACCGGCGGAGCCGGCCTTGAGTCGACGCATGCTGTTTCTCCCAGGGATACGCGCCCCGAGACGGGCGCTGTGATGGTGGTCACCGGAGGCTAGCAAGGAACATGCAGGAAATGAAAGACCTTGCAAGCGCTGTGCAAGGCTGCTTTCATTCCCCCATGGCAACCCTGGCCCAGATCGCCACCGAGGCCGGCGTCAGCGAGGCCACGGTCAGCCGTGTGCTGAACTCCAAGCCCGGTGTCAGTGAGGGCACGAAGCAAGCGGTCATCACCGCGCTCGACGTCCTCGGCTACGAGCGACCCGCCCAGCTGCGCCAGCGCAGCGCCGGCCTCGTGGGCCTCGTCGTGCCCGAGCTGGAGAACCCGATCTTCCCCGCGTTCGCCCAGGTCATCGAGGACGCCCTCGCCCGTCGCCGCTTCACCCCCGTGCTGTGCACGCAGTCGCCCGGCAGCCTGTCGGAGGACGAGTACGTCGAGTCGCTGCTCGACCACGGCGTGGCCGGCATCATCTTCGTCTCCGGCAAGCACGCCGACACCCGCGCCGACCACGACCGCTACCGGGTGCTGCTCGAGCGCGGCCTGCCCGTGGTGTTCATCAACGGCTACGTCGAGGGCGTGGACGCCCCGTTCATCTCCGCCGACGACCGGGTGGCCATGGACCTCGCGGTCGCGCACCTGACCCACCTCGGGCACCGCCGGATCGGCCTCGCGATCGGCCCCGCCCGCTTCATGCCGTCGGCCCGCAAGCACGAGGGCTTCGTCGCCGCGCTGGGCCGACACCTCGGCCAGGCCGAGGACGAGGCGCGCGGCTGGATCGCGGAGACGATCTTCTCCGTCGAGGGCGGCGCCGCGGCCACCGACCAGCTGCTCGCCCAGGGCGCCACCGCCGTCGTGTGCGGCTCCGACATGATGGCGATCGGTGCGATCCGCGCGGCCCGCGCACGCGGCCTGGCGGTCCCCGGCGACGTGTCGGTCATCGGCTTCGACGACTCACCGCTCGTGGCCTTCCTCGACCCGCCGCTCACCACCGTGCGCCAGCCGGTCGCACCCATGGGCAGCACCGCCGTCGCCGC
This sequence comes from Nocardioides sp. Soil774, assembly GCF_001428125.1. Classification (GTDB taxonomy): domain Bacteria; phylum Actinomycetota; class Actinomycetes; order Propionibacteriales; family Nocardioidaceae; genus Nocardioides. The sequence continues at coordinate 349,770 of NZ_LMSM01000006.1, forward strand.
CCTGGCCGACGCGATCGGCGGCGACCCGGTGGCGTCGCGCGAGTACCTCTTCGCACCCGAGCTGGTGCTCCGCGGCTCGACGGGCCCGGCACAGGGCTGAGGCGCCCCGGTCGGCTCAGTCGTCCTCGCCCTCGCCACCGCCGGACGACGTGCCGGCGATCGTGCCCTTCCAGACCGACGAGGCACCGGAGTGGCCGGCATCGATGACCGCGAAGATCGCGAAGGCGGCCGCGGCCAGCGACACCACCACGGTGACGGCTGTCATCCGGGCGGCCTGTCCGGCGCGGGCGAGCACGAACACGACGAGGACCACGGCCCCGACGAGGACGTACATCGAGATGCCTGCGAGGTCGCCCTTCTCGGCGTGCTCGTAGGCCGGGTCGCCGACGCGGTGCTCGAGCGCCTCGCCGCTCTGCGTGGCCACGAACGCCGACACCGCCGCAATCAGCGACAGCGCCACGGTCGGCCAGCGCAGGCCCGTGCGCCAGCCCGGGCGGGCGGCGTACGCCACCAGCATGAGCGCGGCGAGCGGACCCAGCACCACGACGGCGTGGACGACGAGTGCGTGGACGGGCAGACCGGCGACGATGTCGAACATGGAGCTCCTCCGGGGTGGGTTCAGCCGAGGGTAGTGCCCGCGAGCATGCCGATGAGGTAGGTGACCCCCATCGCCAGCAGGCCACCGGAGACGTTGCGGACCACCGCGGGCAGGCGGGGGCTGTAGCCGATCCGGGCGCTGACGAACCCGGTGAGGGCGAGCGCCGCGACGACGCTGAGCACCGTGACGAGGATGCGCACGCTGTCGGGCACGAACGCCACGATGAGCAGCGGGAGCAGGGCGCCGACGGTGAAGGCGATCATCGAGGCCCAGGCCGCGTGCCAGGGGTTGGTGAGGTTGTCGGGGTCGATGCCGAACTCGATGTCGGCGTGCGCGCGCAGCGCGTCCTTCTCGGTGAGCTCGGCGGCCACGCGCTCCGCGGTCTCGCGCGAGAGGCCCTTCTCCTCGTACATCCGGGCCAGCTCGCGCTCCTCGGTCTGGGGCATCCGCTCCAGCTCGACGGCCTCGAGGGCGAGCAGGGACTTCTCGGAGTCGCGCTGCGTGCTCACCGAGACGTACTCGCCGGCCCCCATGCTCAGCGCGCCCGCGGTCAGCGCCGCGATGCCCGCGATCACGATGGCCCCGCTGTCGTCGGTGGCGCCCGCGACGCCCATCACGACGCCGGCGGTCGAGACGATGCCGTCGTTGGCGCCCAGCACGGCTGCGCGCAGCCAGTTCAGGCGGGTCCCGACGTTGTTGCCCATCTCGTCGTGGAAGTGCTGCGGCTCTTCGTCCGTCCCGATCTCCATGCTCATGCACGTACTCGCTTCGCTCCGTGCGCGCATGAGGCACTGTGTCCGATGGTTCGCTCGCTTCGCTCGCTCACGACCCCATCGTCGCGTCCTGCGCAGCGGGCCGCAACGAAGGTGAGCCTGTGCTCAGCGTCCGACAGTGGTCGGGGTCAGGCGAGGGTGTACGTGCCCACGACCTCGTGGCGCGGACGTCGGCGCGGGCCCTCCCCGAGGTGGGAGGCGATGAGCGCGACCTCGCCGACCTGCCAGCGGGGCCCGGCGTAGCCGTCGAGGAGGCGGACCCACGAGGTCACGTTGGCCGGCCGCCCGAGCCGCGCGAGGGTGAGGTGCGGGCGGAACCGCTGACCGTCGACGCGAGCGCCGGCGCGGGAGACGGCCGTGCGGCAGGCCTGGGCGAGGCGGTCGAGCCCGGCGTCGTCGTCCGGCTCGAGGCCGGCGTAGAGGACGTGCGCGCCGTCGGCGTGTGGGAAGGCCCCGCCACCGGTGACCCGCATCCCGAACGACGCCCGGCGCAGCGCGGCGGCGCCCAGCAGGTCGTCGAGCGCCTCGAGGGCGTGGTCGGGCAGCGACTCGGTGAACGCGAGCGTCACGTGCCACTGCTCCACGCCCGACCAGCGGAACGGCGCCGCCTCCCGCCGCACGGACAAGAAGGCGTCGAGGTGCTCGACCACCTCCGGCGGCGGGACGACGGCGACGAAGGCCCGCATCAGAGCCCCAGGTCGCGCCCGATCAGCATCTTCATGATCTCGTTGGAGCCCGCCCAGATCTTCGTCACGCGGGCGTCGCGCCACGCGCGGGCGACGCGGTACTCGTTCATGTAGCCGTAGCCGCCGTGCACCTGGACGCAGTGGTCGAGGACGTCGTTCTGGACCTGCGAGGTCCACCACTTGGCCTTCGCGGCGTCGACCGGCGTCAGCTCCTGCTTGGTGTGGGCGATCACGCACTGGTCGACGAAGGCCTGCGTGACGTCGACGCGGGTCACCAGGTCGGCGAGGAGGAACTGGGTGTTCTGGAAGGCGCCGATCGGCTGGCCGAACGCCTGGCGGTCCTTGGCGTACTGGATGGTCTCCTCGAGGATCTGCTTGGCGTGGGCCAGGTTGGTGATGGCCGAGCCGAGGCGCTCCTGGGGCAGGAACTGCATCATCGAGATGAAGCCGGTGTCGAGCGGGCCGACGAGGTCGTCGTTGCTGACGCGCACGTTGTCGAAGGCGAGCTCGGCGGTGTCGGACTCGTCCTGGCCGACCTTGTCGAGCACGCGGCCGACGCTGAAGCCCTCCAGGGTGGTGTCGACGGCGAAGAGCGAGATGCCCTTGGCCTTCTTCTCCGGGCTGGTGCGCGCCGCGACGAGCACGATGTCGGCGGAGCCGCCGTTGGTGATGAAGGTCTTGGACCCGTTGATGATCCAGTCGTCGCCGTCGCGCACGGCGGTGGTCCTGAGGTTGGCCAGGTCGGAGCCGCCGCCGGGCTCGGTCATGCCGATGGCGGTGACGAGCTCGCCGCTCGCGGCCCTGGGCAGCCACCGGGCGCGCTGCTCGTCGTTGGTGAGGTGCACCAGGTAGGGCACGGTGATGTCGGCGTGGATGCCGACGCAGCTGGGCAGCGTCATGTTGACCTTGGCGAGCTCCTCGGTCAGCACCGCGTTGAAGCGGTAGTCGCCGGCCTCCGAGCCGCCGAACTCCTCGGGGATCTCCAGGCCGAGGAAGCCCTGCTTGCCGGCGGCGAGCCAGAAGTCGCGGTCGAGGCCGTGGCGCTCGGCGTAGGTCTCGAGGTGCGGGGTGACCTCGCGGTCCAGGAACTGCTTGACGGAGGCGCGGAAGGCCTCGTGGTCCTCGTCGTAGATGTCGCGCTTCATGACCCGTATGTTACCCGCGAGTCACCAAGGCGCCATCGAACCTTCCGAAGTTGCCGCGCGACCAGCCACGGCACGCGTACCGTCGCTCCTGTCCGGCGCAGACGGGGCGGGGAGCAGCTGTGGGTGACGACGATGCGGCGTGGGTGCGCCCACGCGGGAGGGCGTGGGGCAACGAGGCCCAGCGCGCGGTCCTGCACGCCATCGCCGAGGACGTCGCGCGGCGCACCGAGCACAAGGTGGTGGCCATCGAGGCGCTGCGCTCCGACGGGTTCCTGGAGTTCGTGGCGATCGCCGGCGACGAGGCGGCGCGCGAGGAGATGCTCGGCAAGGCGTCCCCACTCGCCCTCGACCACATCCTCACCCTCGGCGTCGACCTCGACGGCTGGAGGCACATCCCCAACGAGCGGCTCGACGAGACGACCCGCACCTTCCTCGACCAGTACGGCCACAAGCCGGACGTCCCGGCCTCGGGCCTGCCCAACGGCTGGGACCCCGACGACCAGCTGGTCCGCCTGCTGGAGAACGACGAGGGCGAGCTGCGCGCGCTGATCTACCTCGACGAGCCGCTGTCGGGCCTGCGCCCGACCCCCGAGACCGTCGCTGCGATCAACGCCGAGGCGGGCGTGATGCTCGAGGCGGTCGTCAGCATCGTGGAGCGCGAGCTCTACGGCGAGCAGGTGCGCATGGTGGCACAGGCGCGACGCGCGATCGAGAGCGTGCGGCCCGGCCTGGGCGAGGAGCAGTTCCTCGCCGAGGTGTCACGGGCGATGGTCGAGGCGATGGCCGTCGACACCGTCGACGTCATCTCGGAGGCGACCGAGGTCCCCGAGCTGGAGGACGAGCGACGCCACGTCTCGGAGCTGATGCGGCGCCAGTGGCGGCGGCGCGGGCACCTCGTCGTCGAGCGAGAGCACACGTGGGGCAGGGGCGAGGACGCCATCGAGACCCCGCCGTCGCTCACCCGGATCATGGACACCCACTCCCTGGGCTCCGGCCTGCTCGTGCCGATCGGCGCGGGTGAGGAATACCTCGGCACCCTCGCGATGGGACGTGCGATCGGCGAGCCGCGCTGGACCACCTCCGAGATCGTGGCCGCGACCACGGTGGCCGGCGACCTGGCCCGTCTGGTGCTCGAGTCGCGACTGATGGAGCGCGAGCGGGCGCTCAACGCCGAGCTGCGGGGCGTCGCGGACTACCGGCGCGACATGGTGTTCACGCTGGCCCATGAGCTCCGCAACCCCGTCAGCGTCCTGTGGACCCACCTCGAGCTGCTGGCCGACGAGGCCGACCCCGAGCTGCGGGACGAGTCGGTGCACGCGATGGACCGGGCCGCGCGCCGGATCGAGGACATGATCGAGGACCTCATGGCGCTGGCCACCGCCGACGACCCCGAGCGCTCGACGCCACGCACGCGCGTCGACTTCTCCGCCCTGGTGCGCGAGAGCTGCCAGTTCCAGGCGACCACCGCCGGTCTCTCGGGCGTGGAGCTGGAGGTGGACGTCACCGACGACCTCCTGATCGTCGGCGAGGTCGCCGGGCTCCAGCGGCTGGTGACCAACCTGCTGTCCAACGCCTTGAAGTACACCCTGAGCGGCGGCGCGGTCCGGGTCACGCTCGCCCCCGAGCGCCATGAGCAACGCGACGGGGTGCTGCTCACCTGTGCCGACACCGGGGTCGGCATCGCGCCCGGCGACCTCGAGTCGGTGTTCAAGCCGTTCTACCGCTCGGCGCGCCCCGAGGCGCGCCGACGCCCGGGCACCGGCCTCGGCCTGGCGATCACCGAGCGCGTCGTCAGCGGTCACCACGGCCGGATCGGCGTCGAGTCGGTGCTGGGCGAGGGCAGCACCTTCAGCGTGTGGCTCCCGCTGGCTCCCCCCGACGCACCCCGCGGCGCAGCCTGAGCCGACCACGGACGCCGCGGGCCAAAGTGAAGACCTGCGGAAAAACTTCCGACAGTCACCACCGCGCGCCTACCATCCCCATGGCGGGTGGGGAGGGCGAGTGCGCCATGGAACAGGGTGGGGCGGGTGAGCGCAGGACGCGCGACCTGAGCTGGGGCGACGCGCGTGCGCGTGCGCTGATGCATGCCCTTGCCCGCGACGCCGCCACCCGCGCCGGCTTCCGCGTGTGCGCCATCGAGGTCGTACGCCCCAAGGGGCTGCTGGAGTTCGTCGCCATCTACGGCGACGTGACCAACGCGGAGGAGCGGCTGGGCACCGCCTCCCGCCTGGCCGACATGCAGATGGTCTTCGCCGAGGGCGAGCCGTTCGGCAACTTCGTCTGGGTGCCCGACGAGAGCTATTCCGACGACGTCCGCGACCTCATCGACGGCGTCGTCGTGGTCCCCGACATCCCGACCACGGGCGACCCGGGCGACTGGCACCCGATGGACATGCTGGCCGCGCAGATCGCCGATGAGCGTGGTGACCTGCGGGCCCTGCTCTACCTCGACGTCCCCACCGACCTCAAGCGGCCCGACAAGAACCGGCTGCTCGAGATCTCCGACGAGCTGGCGATGACGCTGCGCTCGGTCGTGACCGTGGTCGAGCGTGAGGAGTTCGCCGACCACATGCGCGTCATCCGCGCGACGCGCCGGCTGGCGCGGTCCAACCCCGCGCGCCACGACGTCAACCACCTCCTGCGTGAGGCGCGCTCGACGCTGCTCGGTGCGCTCTCGGTCGACGAGCTGGAGATCCACGTCTTCATCGACCAGGACGCGGAGACGCCCGACAGCCTGGGGCTGCAGATGGCACCGGACGTACGCCGCGCGCTGGACGAGGCCGCGGCGCGCGCCTGGGCCGAGCAGCGGGTGCTGATCATCGAGCCCGGCCGCATCTGGGGCGACGCCGAGCTCGACACCGCCCACGCCGACTGGTTCACCGAGGCGCTGCGCGGCGCCGGCTTCGAGGCCGTGGTCGTGGCGCCCGTCGGCGTGGACGACGAGGTGCTCGGCATGCTGATGTGCGCGCGCCGCACCGGCTCGCGCAGGTGGACCGACGGCGAGGGGGTCGCCGCGCTCGAGCTCGGCCACGACCTGGGCCGGGCCATCGCCAACGCCCACGCCACCCAGCGCGAGCGCCGCCTCCTCACCGAGCTGCGTGAGCTCGAGGAGGCGCGTCACCGCTTCCTGCGCGAGCTCACCCACGAGATCAACAACCCGATGACCGTGATCTCCGCCAACGCGGAGTTCCTCGCCACCAGCGACTTCGTCGACGAACGCGACCGGCGCCGCGCGCAGGCCATCCTGCGCGGCAGCGAGCGTCTCGGCGACCTGCTGGAGGGGCTGGCCATGCTCTCGCGCGTCAGCGACCCGCAGCACCCGCCCACGATGCGTCGCATCGACCTCCTGCCGATCGTGGAGGAGACGCTGGCCTCGATGAGCGCCGTCGCGGAGCGCCGCGACATCACCCTCCACCTCGTCGGCGACACCCGCGAGGCGATCGTCCTGGCCGACCCGCGCGAGATCGCCAGCGCCGTCACCAACCTGGTCGACAACGCCGTGAAGTACTCCGACCAGGGCGACGAGATCTGGCTCGGCATCGAGCGCCGCGCCGACGGCGGCCTGTCCTTCAGCTGCAAGGACGAGGGGATCGGCATCTCCGAGGACGACCAGGCCAAGCTGTTCACCCCCCTCTTCCGCTCGACCAACGAGGAGGCGCTGCTGCGACCGGGCACCGGCCTCGGGCTCGGCATCGTGCGCGAGGTCATGCAGCGCCACGGCGGGACCGTCGAGGTCGTCTCCTCGCTCGGTCGCGGCACCTGCGTGCGCCTGCACTTCCGCCCGACGCCGCCGGACACGACACCGCGCACGCCTGCGCCGCGCGGCGCCTCGACCTGGCGCGGCGGCGACTGAGCGTCGCACCCCGGGTCAGGGGCGGTAGACGTCCTTGGCCTTGGGCACCTCGACCTCGACGTCCTCGTCGAACTCCGTGAGCGCGATCGACCCGCCGTCCTGCGCCGACGTCGACTCGATGCGTACGACGTAGTGGGGCGCGTCGCTGCGCACCCAGGCCAGCTCCTCGTGCTGCCCGCCGGGGCTGCCGCTGAGCTGCACGACGTTCTCGCCATCCACGCTGGTCTCGTCGCCGACGGTGGTGGGCGCGTCGCCGGACAGGTCGTCGCGACCGCCCTTGCCGCCCTTGCCCTTGCCGCCCTTGCCCTTGCCGGCGTCGTCCGCGCCGAGGTCCACCACCTCGAAGGAGTCCAGGAACGCCTCGAGGTCGCACGCCTGGCGCAGGCTCTTGTCGTCCTCGAACAGCACCCACGACGTGCTGAGCTCGTCGACCACCGAGTCGGGCAGCCGGGTGCTGCTCAGCCGGTTGTAGGCGCCCGACTCGCCCTTGAGCCACACGCGGTCGCCCACGCGGCGGATGTCGATGTTGCTCGAGCCGAAGCGCATGGTCCCCGCACAGTGGCCGTCGCGGTCCAGGCGCAGGTCGATGAAGTACTGGTTGCCCCGCGAGCGCACCTGCCCGGTGAGCCGGACGCTCTGGACGTCCTGCATCGCCTCGCTGGCGGCCGCGACGATCGCGTCGCCGTCCTGCTTGGCGAAGTCGGAGGTCGTGAAGTCGTGGTAGACGCTGCACCCGCTCAGGGCGCCCGCGAGCGCCAGCACGGCGACGGCCGGCGTGGTCCTGCGCATGACTTCTCCCTCGTGACGAGCCGCTCGATCACATCACGCGGGTGCCCGGCGCGCAGGCGAACGCAGCAAGTCAGCCGAGCAGCTCCTCGACCCACGCGGGCACCAGGCGGGTCGCCGGTCCGTGGAGCGTGCGGGCGAAGTCGGTGGCACCTGCGCTCGGCTCGAGGTTGAGCTCGAGCGTCTCGCCGCGTGCCCAGTGGACGAAGGCGGCGGCGGGGTAGACCACGCCCGAGGTGCCGATGGAGACGAACAGGTCGCACTCGGCGAGCGCCTGCTCGACGAGGTCCATGCCGTAGGGGATCTCGCCGAACCACACGATGTCGGGCCGCAGGGTCGTCGCGTCGCAGGCGGGGCAGGGCGGCTCGTGCCCCAGCGGGCCGTCCCACTCGTGGCGCCCGCCGCAGGTCGTGCACCACGCCGAGCGCAGCCGGCCGTGGATGTGGTGCACGCGGCGCGAGCCGGCCCGCTCGTGGAGGTCGTCGACGTTCTGGGTGACGACGAGCAGGTCGTCCCGGAGGGTCTCCTCGAGGCGGACGAGCGCGTGGTGGGCGGCGTTGGGCCGCACCCGCTCCAGTGCGGCGCGGCGCTCGTCGTAGAACCGCTGCACCAGCGCCGGGTCGTCGGCGTACGCCTCCGGGGTGGCCACCTGCATCGGGTCGTGCCCGTCCCACAGGCCGCCGGAGTCGCGGAACGTCGAGAGCCCGCTCTCGGCGGAGATCCCGGCACCGGTGAGGACCACGACTCGCATGCCCCAGTCCTACCAGCACCCACCCCTAGGGATGCGGGCCGCATGGCCGGGGCGGCGGCGCTCCGGTAGACACATGGCCATGACGGACTTGGGAGGGACGTCGGACGCTGTCGCGTTCGCCGGGGAGTGGGACGGGCCCGTGGTGGCCACGTCGGTGCATGCCGGTCACGAGCTGCGGCCCGAGATCGCCGAGGCGATGGTGCTCGAGGAGAGCGAGCGCTTCCGCGAGGAGGACCCGTGGACCGACCGCATCGCCTCGGTGGTGCCGGACCGGGTCATCACCGCGCGCTCGCGCTTCGAGGCCGACCTCAACCGGCCGCGGCGCGAGGCGGTCTACCGCACGCCGGAGGACTGCTGGGGCCTGGAGGTCTGGCACGGCGGGACGCTGTCGGACGAGCTGTTCGAGGGCAGCCTCGCGACGTACGACGCCTTCTACGACGCGCTGGCACCCAGGCTCGACGCGCTGGCCGAGCGCGGTCCGTTCGTGCTGCTCGACGTGCACTCCTACAACCACCGGCGTGACGGCGCGGACGCCCCGCCCGCGCCGGCCGAGGACAACCCCGAGGTCAACGTCGGCACCGGCAGCCTCGACCACGACCTCTTCGGCCCCCTGGTCGAGCGCTTCATGGGCGACCTGCGTGACGCCTCCCTCGGCTGCGGGCCGCTCGACGCCCGCGAGAACGTCGCCTTCGAGGGACGCAACCTCGCGTGGTGGGTCCACGACCGCTACCCGCGCGTGGGCTGCGTGCTCGCCCTGGAATTCAAGAAGACCTTCATGGACGAGTGGACCGGCGAGCTCGACGAGCAGCGGCTGCGCCGGGTGCAGGACGGGCTCGCCGCGGCACTGCCCGGGCTGCACGACGAGCTGGCGAAGCTGCGGTGAGCACCGACGACGACCCGGGCCTCAGCCCCTCCGACCTGGCGGTCGACCACCGGCTCGCGCTGCTCGCCCAGAGCTTCCGCTTCCTGCTCGACATCACCCCGGTCGACGCCGACGACCTGCGCGACGACTTCCTGGAGGGTCGCGAGCCGGAGCCCGACTTCACCTATCGCGAGCTCGACGCCGACCCCGCGGTGGTGCGCGCCGAGCTCGAGGCGATCGACCTCGGCGAGGTGGAGGACCCGGTGCTCGGCCAGCTGCTGCGCGCCAAGCACCGCGAGATGGAGCTCCAGCTCGACATGCTGGAGGCCCGTGACACCGACGACTTCCTGCCGCTGAGCGTGGAGCTCTACGGCGGTGTGTCGCCGAGCCTGCGCCGGCAGGCCGAGGAGCTCCTGGTGGGCATCACCCGCACCGAGCCCACCGACGAGGCGCTGGACGCCGAGGCGTTCCTCGCGCTGGCCGAGGAGGAGATCGCGCACTACCGCGCCGAGGACCCCGACCTCGCCATGCACGCCGAGGTCCGCGTCGACGTCAACGGCGTGATGGTCTCGGGCGACACGCTGCTCATCGGGCCGGAGACCAAGGTGCAGCGCTCGCGCGCCCGCGCCCTGCTCCACCACGAGGTCGGCACCCACCTCGTCACCCAGGCCAACGGCAGCCACCAGCCGATCAAGGTGCTCGGCGTCGGGCTCGCGGGCTACGACGAGACGCAGGAGGGCCTCGCCGTCCTCGCCGAGATCGCGTGCGGCGGGCTCACCGCCTTCCGCCTGCGCCAGCTCGCCAGCCGGGTCGTCACCGTGCACCGGATGATCGGCGGCGCCACCTTCGCCGAGGCCCACGAGGCCCTGGTCGCCGACGACTTCCCTCCCCACAGTGCGTGGACGACGGTGATGCGCGTCTACCGCTCGGGCGGCATGACCAAGGACGCGATCTACCTGCGCGGCCTCGTCGAGCTGCTCGAGCACCTCGGCGCGGGCGGCGGGCTCGACCAGCTCTGGCTGGGCAAGTTCTCGCTGCGCGACCTGCCGCTCATCGGCGACCTGCAGTCGCGCGGGCTGCTGCGAGCACCCCGCGTCCTGCCCCGCTACCTGCACGACCCGGCGACCACCGCCAACCTGGCCCGCGCGGCCGGGACCGAAGATCTCGGCACACTGCTGGAGGCACCCGCATGAAGATCGGATTCGTCGTCAACGACATCGAGACGGAGAAGGCGGAGTACACCACCAACCGCCTGGCCATGGCGGCCAAGGAGATGGGCCACGAGGCCTGGTACATGGGCATCGGCGACTTCGCCTACGAGCCCGACGGCTCCCTGAGCACCAAGGCCCGCGCCGGGCACGCCAAGTCGTACCGCTCCCTCGAGCGCCACATGTCCGACGTGAAGCGTCCCGACGTCGAGGAGCTCATCGGGATGGACGAGTTCGACGTGGTGATGCTGCGCAACGACCCGGCCGACGACGCCGAGAGCGACCCGTGGCGCAACAACGCGGGCGTCGCGTTCGGCCAGCTCATCGCCTCCAGCGGCGTGCTGGTGGTCAACGACCCCACCAGCCTGGCCAACGCCCTGTCCAAGGCCTACTTCCAGCACTTCCCCGAGATCGTGCGACCCCGCACGCTGATCTCGCGCGACGAGGACATGATCGAGGAGTTCATCACCGACCTCGGCGGCAAGGCGGTGCTAAAGCCGCTGCAGGGCTCCGGCGGCGCCGGGGTCTTCCTGATCGACCGCAAGGAGGCGCCCAACCTCAAGCAGATCATCGAGGCGATCTCGCGCGACGGCTACGTCGTGGCCCAGGAATACCTCCCCGAGGCAGCCAAGGGCGACGTGCGGATGTTCGTGATGAACGGCCAGCCGCTGATGGTGGACGGCAAGTACGCCGCCTTCCGCCGTACGCCGTCGACCAAGGACATCCGCTCCAACATGTCCGCCGGCGGCAAGGCCGAGAAGGTCGCGGTCACCGACGAGATGCTCGAGATGGTCGAGGTGGTGCGACCCAAGCTGGTCGCCGACGGGATGTTCCTCGTCGGGCTCGACATCGTGGGCGACAAGCTCATGGAGATCAACGTGTTCAGCCCCGGTGGCCTCGGCAGCGCGCAGGCGCTGTCGGAGGTCAACTTCGCCCCCGCGGTCATCGGCGAGCTCGAGCGCAAGGTCAACATCCGCAAGCACTACCCGGAGATCGACAACCACACGCTCGCGACGAGCTGATCGCCTGGACCTGCTGGTCGAGGAAGGCGCCTCGGCGCCTGTCACGAGACCCGGCCAGCCGGGTCGGGCTCAGGCGACGCCCGCGGCCGCGCGACGGGCGTACGCCCAGCCCGGTCGACGCAGGAGGGACGACCAGCGGTCGTGCCAGGAGTCCGCGGTGGCGACGTCGGCGGCGATGTCGGTCCACTCTTGGGTCGCGACGCGCAGCGGGTTGAACGTGTCGATGTTGGACGTGAGGCCGTAGACCACGGGCTCGTCCTCCTCCTCGAACGTGCCGAACAGGCGGTCCCAGAGGATCAGGATGCTGCCGTGGTTGCGGTCGAGGTAGTCGCGGTTGGAGCCGTGGTGCACCCGGTGGTGCGACGGGGTGTTGAAGACCTTCTCCACCCAGCCGAGCCGCTGGATCGCCTCGGTGTGGATCCAGAACTGGTAGATCAGGTTGATGCCGCGGGCCTGCTCGATGAGCGCGGGTCGTACGCCGGCCAGCGCGAGCAGGCCGTAGGGCACGGTCAGCGTGACGCCCTCGGCGACCGGCTGCCGCAGCGCGGTCGAGAGGTTGTAGCGCTCGCTGGAGTGGTGGACCGAGTGCACGGCCCAGAGCCAGCGGCTCTCGTGGCTGAGGCGGTGGTTCCAGTAGTAGATGAAGTCCCAGCCCAAGATCGCCGCCACGATCGCCCACCGGCCCGTGCCGAGATCGAGTGGTGAGCAGGCGTGGAGCCGCCTGCCCGAGGTCATCGCCGCCCAGGTCGTCGAGGTGATCAGGGCGGTCGAGGCGACTGCGCTGACCGCGAGCGCGCCGTGCGCCTTGCGCAGCACCGGAGGTGTGCGGTCCGCGGCGGCCGTCGCCGGGCCGAGGCGGATCTCGGCGAGATCGTCCTGCACCGCACGCACCTGCGCCGGCACGGTCTGGGGATCGGGCAGCCGGCCGTCGCGAAGCCGACGGCGTACGACGTCGCCCACCGTGGTCAGCACGGCGGTGGCCGCACCCACCGCGAGCAGCGCGCGGCCGTGCCGGCCGACGCCGGGGGTGACCGGGTCGAGCAGCCGGCGCGCGACGTAGGGCGCGGCGAGGCTGCCGACACCCATGCTCAGGCTCGCGACGGTGTCGGCGAGCTGGTAGTCACCGGCGCGGGTGCCGGGCGCGACCGGGTGCGTGCGCTGCCAGGCGTACTCGGCGGCCATGGCGCCGATGAACGCGGGGATGGCCGCGACGGTGAGGTCGATCTTCATCCGGGCATTGTGCCGGACAATGCGGACCGTGAACCTCGACGAGATCGACTGGTCGGCCGTTCAGGGCGCCTACGGCCCGGCGACGTCGGTGCCGACGTTGCTGCACCAGCTGGCGAGCTCGTCGCCTGGCGAGCGCTCCGAGGCGATCGACGAGCTCTGGGGATGCCTGTGCCACCAGGGGACCGTCTACCAGGCCTCGGCGCTCGCCGTCCCGTTCCTGTTCGACGCCGCCAAGGCGCCCGGGCTCCCACGAACCGAGCGCAACCTGCTGCTGGCCCTGGTGGTGCACATCGGCCTGGGCGAGGACACGACCTGGGAGGGCTACACGCCGTGGGCGGTCGTGCAGGACTGTGCCCAGGCCGTCCGGGGACTGATGCCCGAGCTGGTCGGCTGGGCACGGGACGGCTCGCTCGAGGCGCGCACGTGGACCCTCGTCGCAGCCGCGCAGCACCCCGACGCCTGGGCCTCGCTCGGAGTCGACGCGTCCGAGCTGATGGCGGACACCGATCCCGCTGTCGCGGACCTTGTCCGGCACGCAGTGTCAGGGAGCATCCCCGAGCAGTCCGTCCTCGACGACGTGCTCTCGGACGCCGACCTGCGCGACTACTTCGAGGAAGTCGTCTCCGGTCTCCCGCCTCACCAGTGGGCCCGGCGCCTCGTCGTCGAGCTCGCCGTCGCGGAGCGGCTGTAGCACCGACGAAGTCGGGAGGCTCAGTAGTACCAGGGGTAGGGCGACCAGTCGGGCTCGCGCTTCTCGAGGAACTGGTCGCGGCCCTCCTGCGCCTCGTCGGTCATGTAGGCCAGGCGCGTGGTCTCGCCGGCGAAGAGCTGCTGGCCGACGAGGCCGTCGTCGAGGAGGTTGAACGAGTACTTCAGCATCCGCTGGGCAGTTGGGGACTTGCCGTTGATCTTGCGGCCCCACTCCAGTGCCTCGCGCTCGAGGTCGGCGTGGTCGACGACGCGGTTGACCGCGCCCATGCGGTGCATGGTCTCGGCGTCGTACTCGTCACCGAGGAAGAAGATCTCGCGGGCGAACTTCTGGCCGACCTGCTTGGCGAGGTAGGCCGAGCCGTAGCCGCCGTCGAAGGAGCCCACGTCGGCGTCGGTCTGCTTGAAGCGCGCGTGCTCGCGGCTGGCGAGGGTGAGGTCGGCGACCACGTGCAGGCTGTGCCCACCGCCGGCGGCCCAGCCGGGCACGACGCAGATGACGACCTTCGGCATGAAGCGGATGACTCGCTGGCACTCGAGGATGTGCAGGCGCGCGAGCTTGGCCTTGTCGATGGGGTTGGGGTCGGCTCCGGCGTCGGTGTGGCCGTCGGTCTCGTACTGGTATCCGGCGCGACCTCGGATCCGCTGGTCGCCGCCGGTGCAGAAGGCCCACTTGCCGTTCTTCGCGCTGGGGCCGTTGCCGGTGAGGATCACGCAGCCGACGTCGGCGGACATCCGGGCGTGCTCGAGGGTGCGCAGCAGCTCGTCGACCGTGTGCGGCCGGAAGGCGTTGAGCACGTCGGGGCGGTCGAAGGCGATCCGGACGGTGCCGTGCTCGCGGGCGCGGTGGTAGGTCAGGTCGGTGAGGTCGTCGAAGCCGGGCACGACGTCCCAGGCCTCGGGGTCGAAGATCTCGCTGACGCCCTCGATCGAGCTCATGCACGTACTCGCTTCGCTCCGTGCGCGCACGAGGCACCTTGCACTCGGTACTGGATGATTCGCTCGATCGCACTCATGTGCGCACCGTATCCATCCTGCGGCTGGAAGATCGCCGCGGCCCGTGCTGTTGTGCCGGGCATGACCTTGACTGGAACCTACGTCCCGAGCACGTCCGACTGGGTGCGCGAGCAGGTGGAGGCCTACGAGGCCTCCGACGGCCGCGAGGCCTCGACCCTGCCGGGCACCGACTACCCGATCGTCGTCGTCACCTCGGTCGGCGCGAAGTCCGGCAACCTCCGCAAGAACCCGGTGATGCGGGTCGAGCGCGACGGCGCCTACCTCGCGGTCGCCTCCAAGGGCGGCGCCCCGGAGAACCCGGAGTGGTACCACAACTTCGTGGCCCACCCCGAGGTCGAGCTCCAGGACGGCGCGGAGAAGCACACCTACCGCGTCCGCGAGCTCGCGGGCGAGGAGCGCGAGGACTGGTGGCAGCACGCGGTGGCCACGTGGCCGACCTACGCGTCGTACGCCGAGAAGACCGACCGGCTCATCCCGCTGTTCCTGCTCGAGCGCGCCTGACCTGGTCCGTCCGGGTCAGAGCGCCTGCTCGCTGACGTCGTCGGGGCCCTCGGCCTCGTCGACGACGGCCTCCTCGTCGAGGTCGACGTCGTGCACGACCTCCTCGGCGTCGGGGTCGAGGTGGGACGGGGCTTCCGGCTCGAAGGCTTCCGGCTGGTCGGGCTCGATGGCGTCGCTGGTCATGAGCTTCTCCCTTCGTCGCGGCGGTCGGTGGACTCTCCGAGCGCACCACGCGCAGGTGCCGCGCGCAAGGCCTTCCCGCACCATCGGGTGGGGCCCCACAATGTCGCCGTGACGACCACGGTGCCGGCCCGCTCGGCCTTCGACGACCCGGTCGAGGTGCCACCGGCCCGCTGGGTCGGGGCGCTCGTCCTGCTCAACCTCGGCGTGGTGGCCGGCTGGTTCGGCCCGATCCAGGTGCTGCTCGCCCAGCAGTCCGACCGGATCGCGGCCGCCGAGGCCGGCGGGATGAGCAAGGAGGCGCTGCTCGAGGTCGTGCTCTTCAGCGGCGCCGCGGTCTCCATGGTCGCCAACCCGGTGTGGGGCGCCTTCTCGGACCGTACGCGCTCGCGCCTGGGTCGCCGGGTGCCGTGGGTGCTCGGCGGGGTGATGCTCGGCGCCGCGTCCCTGCTGCTGCTGTCGGTGGCGCAGAACGCCCCGCTGATGGTCGTCGCGTGGTGCCTGGTGCAGCTGGCGCTCAACGCCGCGTGGGCCGGAGGGGTCGCTGCCGTGCCCGACCAGGTGCCGGTCGAGCGACGCGGCCTGATCGGCGGGCTCGTGGCCATCGCCGGCACCGTCGGCGTGCTGCTCGGCATCAAGATCGCCGAGCTGACGGGCTCGATCGCGCAGGGCTACCTCGTCATCGCGCTCGTGATGCTGGTGCTGTCGGTGCCCTACCTGCTCGGCTCGCGCGACGTGGCGCTGCCGGCCGACCACGTCCTCGACCCGCTCGACTGGAAGCGGCTGCTGCGCTCCTTCTGGGTCTCCCCGCGCGAGCACCCCGACTTCGCGTGGGCCTTCGTCACCCGGCTGCTGGTCAACCTCGGCAACTGGATCGCGCTGAACTACCTCTACTACTTCCTCACCGACGGCCTCGGCTACGGCGACGACGACGCGACGGGGCGCCTCGGGCTGCTCGTGCTGATCTACGGCGTCGCGACCGTCGCGACCACGGTCGTCGTGGGGCACTGGAGCGACCGGATCGGACGACGCAAGGTCTTCGTGATCGCCTCCGGCGCCCTGATCGGCACCAGCTCGCTCGTGCTCGGGCTGTGGCAGGACTGGCCGGGCGCCCTCCTCGCAGCCGTGGTGCTCGGAGCGGGCTTCGGCGTCTACCAGGCCGTCGACTTCGCCCTCATCACCCAGGTGCTCCCCGGCGCCGGCGACCGCGCCAAGGACCTCGGCGTCATCAACATCGCCTCGGCGCTGCCCCAGGTGCTGGCGCCCGCCATCGCCGGCCTCATCCTCGTGCTGGTGCGCGAGCTCGGCGGCACGGTCGCCACCCGCGGGGAGAGCTGGTCGCTCGGCTACGGCGTGGTCTACCTCGTCGGCTTCGTGCTCTGCGTGCTCGGCTCGGTCTTCGTGACGCGGATCCGCTCGGTGGCCTGACCGCAGGGGTGGGGTCGGCGTACGCGGGAGCGGTGGTGGAGCGACACTTTGAGGGTCAGGAGTGTGGCTGGACCACCGCTGTGGGGTCGGCGCAGGTCAGTCGCGGCTGATGGTGATCGCCAGGCCGAGCAGGTGCTCGAGCCGGGCGAGCTCGGAGTCGAGGAACTCCGGGCCGCCGCGACGGCCCATGGCGATGACGTCGTCGCCGAAGGGGGCCGCGCACTCGACGTAGGTCTCGTCGCCGGGCAGGCGGGCAGGCGCGGTGAGCGGGCCGATCTCGAAGGTGCTGGGCGCCGCGTCGGTGGCGTGCACGACCTCGAGGCCGTCGTCGCCGGGGCGCACCCGGGCGGCCCAGTCCACGCGGAAGGCGATGGGCAGCAGGTCCACAAGTCGGTCGCGGGCGGTGGCGGGGTCCTCGGTCAGCGACTCGACGACCTCGAGGTCGAGGAAGAGGTTGCCGCCGGCGGCGTAGCGGTTGATCCACAGCACGCTGACCCCGTCGAGCACGCTGCACGCGGAGACGATCGAGTCGGGCATCGTGCCCGGCGGGATCTCGAGCAGGACGTCGTCGACTGCGTAGCCGTCGCGCTTCTCGACGATCTCGATCGCCTCGATGTCGCCACCTGCCTCACCGATCGCGCTCGCGACGCGACCGAGCGACCCCGGGACGTCGGGGAGCTCGACTCGGATGAGGTAGGGCATGCCGCGAGGCTATCGGGAGTCTGTGTCGCGCAGGTTTCAGGCATCCGCCAGCCGGGCACGCAGCCCGCTCGCGCGCAGGGCCTGGCGACCGACCGCCGCGCGCACCGCCGACTCCGAGCCGATGACGCGCACCTTGGTCTGGGCGCGCGTGACCGCGGTGTAGAACAGCTCGCGCGTGAGCAGCCGCGACTCCTCGTCTGGGAGCAGGACCGTCACCTCCTCGGCCTGGCTGCCCTGCGACTTGTGGATGGTCATCGCGTGCATGGTCTCGACGTCGCCGAGGCGTGAGGGCGCCAGCTCGAGGAAGCCGACCCCGGTCGCGATGGCGGCGCGCCGACCGTTCGCGCCGGCCACGACGACGCCGGTGTCGCCGTTGTAGACGCCCAGCGCGTAGTCGTTGGCCGCGACCAGGAGCGGGCGCCCGAGGTAGGCCGAGTCGTGCACGGGCTCGCCGGTCTCGGCGGCGAACCACTGCTCGATGCGCCGGTTCCAGTGGCGTACGCCGAAGGGGCCGTCGCGGTGCGCGCACAGCAGGCGGTGCCGGTCGAGCGCCGCGAGCGCCCGGGTGGCGTCGCCGGCCGCCGCGGCGTCGCGCACTGCCAGGGCGTGGGGCAGCACCGCGGAGCGGATGGTGCGGGCGGGGTCGCCCTCGCGCACCCACTCCACCGCGTCGTCGCCGGCACTGAGCGCTGCGATAGCCCCGTCGGCGTCACCGAGCCGCAGCGCCTCGGCGAGCCTGCCGATCTCGCGGCCGTAGCGGTGCGCGGTGCGGAGCGCGGCGACGGGGGAGTCGTCGCGCTGCTCGTAGCCCCTGACCAGGTCGGTCAGCACGGCGCCGGCGTCGACCGAGCTGAGCTGGTCGGGGTCCCCCACCAGCACCAGCCTGGCCTCGGGGCGCACCGCCTCGAGCAGGCGCGCCATCATCGTCAGCGACACCATCGATGCCTCGTCGACCACGACCAGGTCGTGGGGGAGCCGGTTGCCACGGTGGTGGCGGAAGCGCGTGCTGTTGCCGGGGTGCTGGCGCAGCAGCCGGTGCACGGTCATGGCGGTCACGTCGGCCAGCCGCGAGCGGTCGGCCTCGCCGAAGCGCGAGGCGGACCCGCGCACCGACTGCTCGAGCCGGGCCGCGGCCTTGCCGGTGGGTGCGGCGAGGGCGATGCGCAGCCGCTCGCCGCGGGCCTCGGCCTGCTCGACGAGCGCGGCGAGCAGGCCCGCCACCGCCGTGGTCTTGCCGGTGCCCGGACCACCGGTGACGACGGTCGTGGCCTGGGTCGCCGCCCGGCGGCAGGCCTCGCGCTGCTCGTCGGAGTCGGCGGTGGGGAAGACCCGCTCGAGCGAGCGGTCGAGCAGGGCGGCGTCGACGTGGTGGACGACCTGTCCGCGCTCGCGCAGGTCGTGGAGCACCTGCGTCTCCTGCTCGTGGTAGCGGTCGAGGTAGACCAGGTCGTGGTCGATCCGCACCACTCCCTCCGTCCGCAGCGGGCTCGCCGCGACGGCCGACGTCCAGGTGCCCGGGTCGGGCCACGGCAGGTCGAGGTCGGACAGCGAGTCGGCGACGGCGGTGAGGTCGAGGCACACCGAGCCGTGGCGCACGGCCCGCACGGCCAGGGCGACCGCGAGCAGCACGGACGGGTCGGGCTCGCCCGCCAGGCGGCCCAGCGTCGTGGCGACGTGGACGTCGGCTGCGGTCACCACCCCGGCGGTGTTGAAGTCGCGCAGGACACCGGTGGCGCCCAGGGCCAGGTCGCGGTCGTGGGCGTCGACCGGCTCGAAGGTGTCGCTCACCGGGCCACCCCCTCACGCACGCCGTCGAGCAGGTCGGACAGCTCCTCCACCAGCGCCACCGGCGGGCGCCACGAGAAGACCCCGCACGGCATGCCGTCGACCACCGGCGTCTGCGGCCCGCACATCCCGCGGAGGTAGAGGTAGAGCACCCCGCCGAGGTGGGTCGCCGGGTCGTAGCCCGGCAGCCGCCACCGCAGGAACCGGTGGAGCACCACGGTGTAGAGCAGCGCCTGGAGCGGGTAGTCGGAGTGGGCCATCGCCTCGTCGAGCATCTCGGGCCGGTAGTCGTGCGCGGTGAGCGGCTGGTCGAGCGGGCCCAGCCAGTTGGTCTTGTAGTCGACGGTGAGGAAGCGCTGCTGCCCGTCGACGTCGAGGCGCAGCACCACGTCGATCGAACCGGTGAGGTAGCCCCGCAGCGACTGCGCGGCCAGCTCCGGGTCGCCGTCGAGCGCGTCGGCGTAGACCCGGACGGCGTCGCCGTCGGGCAGGTGACGCCTCAGGAGCGGCGCCAGGTCGCCGAGTCGTACGTCGACGGGCGAGGCGGTCGTGTCGCCCCCGGCCAGCGGCACCTCGAAGTCGAGCTCGCGCAGCCGGTCGCCCAGGCTGAGGGACATCAGCGTGCGGTCGTCCGCCAGGGGACCGAGCGGACTGGTGCAGACCGCGGCCAGGGCGTCGGCGAGCTCGTCGGGGTCGAGGTCGACCGGCCACCAGACGAGCTGCTCGCCGATGAGTCGCAGCAGCTCGGCGCGGAAGTCGGCGGCACCGGGGTCGGCGTGCTCGAGCACCGCGTGGACCAGGGAGCCGAAGGTGGCCCCGACCGGCAGGGTCGCCATGGGGGACGGCACCGATGCGGCGGCGGCGTCGGCCGCCACCTCCCCGTCGAGGTTGAGGTCCGCCGCAGCAGCGGCGGCCTCCAGCCCTGCCTCCATCTCGGCGTCGAGCTCGGGCTCGGACAGGGCCGCGGCGGCGTGCGCGGCGCTGGCCGCCGACAGCGACGAGTAGGAGGTGCGGCGCCAGGTGGTGTCGACGTCGCGGGTGAACGAGCGGACCTGCAACGGCTGCGTGGAGCGCTCGAGCGGCGTGGGGTCGGGCGGCACGAGGGTGGCGAGCTCCACCTGCGGGCCGCCCGCCTGCTGCCACGCGGTGAGGATCGCCATCAGCCGGTCCTCCTCGACCAGGGCCTGGCTGTCCGGCACCGGCGACATGCCCGGTCGGCGCCCGAAGAGCATCCGGTGCAGCGGGGAGTCGGGAGTGTTGCGGTCGGCAGCGGCGTACCACGCGACGACCTGCGACTGGGCCCGTGTCATCGCGACGTAGAGCAGGCGCAGCGACTCGCCGGCATCCTCGCGCCAGTGGCGCCGCACCGCCTCGCGGTGGGACGCGCTCGCCCCGCCGACGTCGCGGCAGCGGCGACCCTCGTCGTCGTGGAACAGGGGAACCGCGGGGTCGCGGCCGGTGTAGCGGTTCCACAGAGTCGGCAGGTAGACGACGGGGTATTGCAGTCCCTTGCTGCCGTGGATGGTCACCAGCTGCACGGCGGCGGCGTCGGAGTCGAGACGCCGGGTGCGCTCGGAGGCGACCTCGAGCTTGTCGTCGGCCACCTGCTCGCGGAGCCAGGCCAGCAGTCCCACGAGCCCGAGGTGCTGCTCGGTCGACACGCGCAGCAGCGACTCCCCGATGTGCCGCAGGTCGGTCAGCGTGCGCTCGCCACCGACGCGGGCGAGCACGCGCGCGGTGAGCCCCTCGACCGCGGTCACCTCGACCACGGCGGCCAGCCCGCGCCGCGTGAAGACGTCGGCCAGGGTGCGCACCCGTGCGGCGAGCTGGTCGGTGAGCGCGTCACCGCCGGCCTCGAGCGAGGCGGCGGTGTGGCCGAAGAAGGAGGTGAGGGCGGCGGCACGCACCCGGTCGGCGCGGTGCGGCTGCTCCATCGCCTCGAGCAGCGCCAGCCACTCGCCCGCCGCCGGGGTGTGGAAGACCGAGCCGCCGGCGTTGACCACCGACGGGACACCGACGTCGGCGAGCGCCTGCTGCACCGCCTCGAGCTCGTTGCGCCGGGCCGCGAGCACGGCGATGTCGCCGGGCCGGAGCTCGCGGCCCTCGAACCTCGCGCGGCTCTCGATGAGCCGCTTCACGTCGTGGGCGGTGTCGGTGATGACGTGGTCGCGCCACAGCGCCACCGGCGGCCTGGAGCGCGGCCCCTTGCCGAGCTCGGCGCGGCGCACCACCCGCAGCCGGAACGGGGCGCCCGCTCCCTCGAGCCGCGACTCGGCGAGGTGGGCCTGGACGGGGTGCACCACGATGCGCTCGTCGCCGAGCCGGGCGCCTTGCAGGACCGCGTGCACCGCGTCGAGCAGCGGCCGGTCGGAGCGCCAGTTGACCCCGAGGGTCTGGGTCGTGGTCGCGGAACCGGCGGCCTGGAGGTAGGTGACGACGTCGCCGCCGCGGAAGGCGTAGATGGCCTGCTTGGGGTCACCGATGAGCACCATCGTGGTGGTCGCCGCGAATGCCCGCTGGAAGACCTCCCACTGCACCGGGTCGGTGTCCTGGAACTCGTCGATCAGCACGAACTTCCACCGGTGCTGCATGCGCCTGCGCGCGGGGGCGTCGGCGCGCTCGAGCGCGTCGGCGAGCTGGCTGAGCAGGTCGTCGTAGCTCAGGATCCCCAGGCGCCGCTTGCGCCGCTCGACCTCCTCCAGCACTGCGCACGCGAACGACACCCGCATCTTCGCCGTCGAGTCCGCGGCGTCGAGTGCCTCCGCCGGCTCGACCCGGGCGCGCGGGTCGCCCACCACGGTGCGCGCCAGCTCGAGCGCGGCGGCGCGGGTCCAGGGCGGGTGCGGCTCGGAGCCGAAGCGGGCGAGGTAGAGGTCGTCGACGGTCTCGGTGGTGAGCTGCTCGAGGTCCTCCACCAGCGTGGCGGAGGCGTCGGTGTCGCCGGCGACCCCGAGGCTGCGCAGCACCAGCTGGCAGAACTGGTGGATCGTGGCGATCGTGGCGGCGTCGAACGACACCAGCGCCTGGGTCAGCCGGTCGAGGCGCGCGGCGAGGACGACCTCGTCGCCGTCGAGCAGCCAGTCGTGGAGCCGGTTGGCAGGGTCGCGCAGCGTCGGGTCGCCGAGCAGCTGGACCGCCTCGTCGAGCTGGCGGCGTACGCGCTCGCGCAGCTCCTGGCTGGCGGCACGCGTGAAGGTGACGACCAGCATCTCGTCGAGGCGTACGTCGCCCGACGCGACGTGCTTGGTCACCAGCGCCGCGATCGTCCAGGTCTTGCCGGTGCCGGCGCTCGCCTCGAGGAGCGTCGTGCCGGGCGGGAGGTCGGCGGCGATGTCGAAGGTGGCCGGAGTGGTCGTCGGCGTGCTCACAGGCCCCTCACCTGCTCGTACCCGCCGTCGATCAACGGGGCCCAGAGTCGCCAGGCGTGGTGGCCGAGACGGTGCGGCCCGTCCTCGCCGTCGCGGACGGGCGTGGTGAGGAGGGTGTAGTCGGCGTGCTCACCGAAGGCGCGCACGTGCCAGGGGTCGGCGTCCTCGCGCGGGAAGCCGGAGTCGTTGAAGCGCGGGGTCTCCCACTCGGCCCGGGCCTTGACGTCGGGGTCGCCGTCGCTGCCGGCGAGCACGCGGCGGTGCTCCTCGGCCCACGCGAGCGACGTCTTGACCGGGAGGGGGAGCGGCTCGCACTGGCCGGCGTCGTAGAGGGCGACGAGGTCGCGCAGCCACTGCTCGGCCTCGTGCTGGGCCAGCGGACCGATCTGCTGGACCTGGCCCCCGGAGCGGTGCTTGCCGATGGTGTGCACGGTCCAGTTCTCGTCGGGCAGTCCGGCAGCCAGCGCGAGGGCGTCGATCCAGGCGGCGAGCCGGTGCTTGGCGGCGAGGGTGGAGAAGGAGACCGACACCCGGTTGTTGCCCCACACGTCGCTGACCGTGCCGGAGAGCCGACGGCCGCCGCCGAGGTCGATGTCGACGTCGAGGGTGCGCTGCGGAGCGCGCCGCAGCTCGAGAGCGCGGATGACCAGGGGTCGGACCACGCCGATGATCTCGTCGAGCACGCCGGCACCCAGGGGGCCGGGCGGCAGCTGCCCGGTGACCTTGAGTGCCTCGCCGACGGCGATGGCGTCGGCACCGCCGAGCACCTGCGAGGCCAGGTGGTCGCCCACCGCCCACTTCTCGAGCCCGTCGAGGGTGATCGGGATGGCGTCCTTGACCTCGTCGGCGTCGTAGGGGCGCGCGATCCGCAGGCGCCGGAAGAACCCGCGCACCGGGTGGGCGAAGAAGTCGTGCAGGTCGGCCAGCGAGACGTCCTGGCGGGCGGGAGGCGGCAGGGGGCTCGGCACCAGCACGCCGACGGGGTGCCGCTCGGCGCGCGCGGCCGTGGCGCCCGCGAGGGCGAGGCGGTCGAAGGTGAAGGCATGCGGCTCGCGCAGCGCCCCGGCGACGAAGTTGTCCTCGTCGAAGGGCTGCAGCGGGTGGTGGGTGAGCACGTGGTCGCGCACGGGTGTGGCCGAGGTGCGGTCGAGTGCGTCGAGGAGCTCGCCGAGCGGCACCGCGGGCGGTCGCTCGGCCCCGGTGTGCTCGCCGCGGCCGGTGTAGGTGATGACGAGCTTGTCGGTGGCCGCGACGATCGCGTCGAGGAACAGCTGGCGGTCCTCGGCGCGCAGGTCGCGCTCGCCGGTGCGCGGACGCCGGGCCAGCACGTCGTCGCCGTCGACGGTCGAGACCCGTGGGAACACGCCGTCGTCGAGGCCCACCAGGCACACCACCCGGTGCGGCACCGATCGCATCGGCACCATCGTGCAGACCGTCAGCGTGCCGGTGCGGAAGTTGGACCGCGTCGGGCGCCCGCGCAGGCGCTGCTGGAGCAGCGCTCGCACGTCGGCCTGGCGCAGCGTGGTGCCGGAGTCGCCGGCGCCCGCCGCGATGCGCGTGACCTCGCGGTCGAACTGCGCGACCTGCCAGACGTCGTCGAGCGGGGTCGACGTGAGGCCGTGCACCGCCTCGCTCAGGGCCGTGGTCCAGTCGGTGACGCTCACCGCACGCTCCGCGCTCGCGACGAAGGTGTGGACGCGGTCGACGAGCTCGGCGAAGCGCCCGACCAGGTCGAGGTCGCCGTCGCTCACGTCGTCGACGGGGACGGTGCCGGCGACCTGCCGGTGGTCGAGGCCCGACATCGCGGCGCCGAGGAGGACCCGCCGCAGCCCGGAGGCCCAGGTGTTGGCGCCGATGCCGGTGAGGCCGAAGGTGCCCCGCTGCTCGGCGTCGTAGCCCCAGCGGATGCCGCTGACGTCGATCCAGTGCGCGATGCGCTCCAGCTCCTCGTCGCCCAGCCCGAAGCGCGCGCGCACCGGGTCGGCACCGGCCACGTCGAGCACCTGGCTGGCCGTCATCCGCCCGCGGACCAGCTCCACGAGCTGCGCGGCGAGGGCGAGCAGGGGGTTGGTGGCGGCCAGCGACCGGTCGGCGAGGCGCACGCGCAGCCGGTGGCCCGGGTGGCCCGCACCCTCCCCCGCGACGTCGGCCATGCCGAAGGCGGCGGAGATCAGCGGCGCGTAGGTCTCGATGTCGGGCACCATCACCAGGATGTCGCGCGGCTCGAGGGTCGGGTCGTCCTCGAGCAGGCCCACGAGCACCTCGCGGAGCACGTCGACCTGGCGTGCGGCGCCGTGGCAGGCGTGCACCTGCACCGAGTCGTCGGCTCGGGTGCGGGTGGCGCGCAGCGCGGCGTCGGGCGCCAGGTTGGCCCTCAGGTCGTGCTGCAGCCAGCCCAGGAGCGTGTCGGGAGCCGGCGGGGAGACAGGTGCCGGGGTGCCGGGCAGGTCGCCGAGCGTGCGTCGCAGCTCCCGCGCGTCGCGGCCGAGCGAGCCCAGCAGCGGGTGACCGACCAGGGCTGCGGAGGTGTCGCGGTCGCGCGGCACCTGGCCCTCCTGCGCGGTGGGCGCGAGGGCGTGCCACAGCTCGGTCGATGCCTGCGGCAGCCACAGGTGCACCTCGCGCTGCTCGCCGAGGACCCGCAGCAGCGCGACCTCGGTCTCCGGCAGCCGCGTGTGGCCGAAGAGCGAGAGCCGCGAGGGCAGGTCGAGCCCGGCGCCGCTGCCCGAGCGCAACCGCGCCACGGTGTCGGCGTGGCGCACGTCGGGCGGCGGGACGTCGACGACCGCGAGCAGCCGGCGCCACAGGTCGGCCTGCCACAGCAGGTCGACGTCGAGCGCACCCCCGGCCCCGTCAGAGGGGGAGTGGGCCGCCCACTCGCTGAGCAGCGCTGGGCGCTGCACGGCGTAGGAGGAGAACAGGCCCGCCAGCCGGCGGGCGACGGCATAGCGCCGCGCGGACCGGTCGTCGTCGGGGTCGCCCCCGCCGAGGTGGGTCGTGAGGTCCTCGAACCCGGGTGCACCCATCACGTCGTCGATCACGGCGAGCAGGGGCCAGGCCAGCCGGTCCGCGCTCCACGGGTCGTCGGCGTCGCGGTCGAGCAGCATCGAGACCAGCGAGTGCGGCGTCACGAAGTCGACACCGGCGCAAACCCCGTCGCCGCCGCGGGCCCCCACCCCCAGCCGGTGGGACAACCGCTGCGTCAGCCAGCGCTCCACCCCGCGCGCCGGCACCACCACGACCTCGCGGGCGAACGGGTCGGGCAGAGGTGTGACCAGCAGGTCGGCCAGGCCGTCAGCGAGCGCGTCGGTGCGCTCGGCCGTGTGCAGGTGCAGGGTCACGGGCGCCACCCTATGAGCGGGTGCCGACAGCCGGGCGTCAGCGCGCGAGGAAGTAGACGACCACCATCAGGCCGAGTGCGACCAGCACGCCGATGATCGCCCCGGTCACCATCACGGGGCGCCCGGTCTGGTCGGTGGGGTCGAGGTCCTCCGGCGAGTGTCGGGTCATGCGCCCACGTACCCCTGCTCCGACGCGTCATGCGCCGGGCCCGACTCCGGCTGCAGGGCCTTGGCGAGCTCGAGCAGCGCCAGCGTCGTCGCGGAGGCCACCACGACGTCGGGTTCGCCCTCGAAGAGCACCTCGTGGGCGCGGGTGCCGCGACGGTCAGAGATGGCGAGGTGCACCGTCCCCGGCGGCCGGCCCTCCTGGCTGCCGGGTCCGCCGACACCGGTGATGCCGAGGCCGACGTCGGCGCCGAGGAGGCGGCGTACGCCCTCGGCCATCTGGCGCGCGCAGGCGTCGCTGACCACCGGGCCCGGGGCGACGCCGAGCACGTCGTGCTTGACCTCGGAGGAGTAGGCGACGAGGGCCCCGCGGTACCACGTCGAGGCGTCCTCGCCCTGGCCGAGCGCGGCAGAGAGCCGCCCCGCCGTCAACGACTCGGCGACGGCGATCGTGGCCCCTGCGGTGTCGTCGGCAGCCAGCGCGGCGATGCGCTCCACCCACTGCCGGTCGCTCACCTGGTGCGTGTGGTCCATCCTCAGTCCTCCCCTGCTCCGCCGGGCTGCACCCGTGGGCCGGGTCCTCCCCGGCGTCCGTCCTCACGGTCCTGCGCGAGAGGCCGACGGGGGCCCTGCGCGCGCACCGACCCGCGCGTCCAGTCGATGTCGCACTGGCGCGCGTCGACCACCCACGAGTCGCGGTGCAGCCGGCGCACGACGGCGGCGACGAGCCACGGACCCATGTCGGGCGTGCGGTCGTATCCGAGCATCGAGCCCGGCCCGCCGCGGCCCACGACGAGCTCGCGGACCACGAGCCCGCGCCCGGGCTCGGGCCGCGCGCGGACGTCGACGACCCGGCCCGCCGGTGTGCCGTCGTGGGTGACGGGGGCGCCGAGGAGCTGCGCCAGCCGGACCCGGTCGGCGGCGAGGGCGGGTGCGGGCGGCGCCGCCCCGGCACGCCCGGTGCGCAGGCGTACGCCGCTGTCGAGCCGCTCCACGAGCGCGAGGTCGATGCGGTCCGCGACGTGCTGCCCGGGTCGCTGCGGGGCCGCGGCGACGTGCAGCTCCTGCGCGCGTCGCCACAGCCGCGGGAGCAGGGCGTTGGCGCCCAGCAGCAGCCCCGACACCACGAGCGTGCCGTCGTCGTGGCGGGTGAGCTCGAGGTCGTCGACCTTGCCGACGAGCGCGCCGTCGGCGTCCTGGACCTGCCGGTCGAGCAGGTGCAGCGCCAGGTCGAGCTCGCCCTCGAAGCGGCCGCCCGGCAGGCCGTGCGGGGTGCTCATGCGCCCATCCCCGTCAGCGCCATCAACGGGATCGCGGCCACCGCGGCGACCAGGATCAGCACCAGGTAGACCGTGCCGAGGACGTTGGCGACCCGCCCGTTGACGTGGCGGCCGAGGTAGTCGGGGTCGTTGGCGACCACCAGGATCGGGAAGTACGTCAGGGGCAGCGCGACCGCGGAGAACACCACCGACATCTCCGTCACCAGGATCGGGTCGACGCCGAGGAGCAGCACGGTGGCCGCGGCCAGGGTCGCCAGCACCAGCACGACGTGGAAGGTGACGGCCTGCTGCGGGCGGACGTACTTGCCCCACTGCTGGCCGACGTACTGCATCAGCGAGTAGCCGACGGAGAGGCCGGTCTCGCAGGCCGCACCGAAGGTGGCCGCGACGAACCCCAGGACCGCGACGGCGACGCCGACCTTGCCGAGGGCCTCCGCGACCGGCAGCGCCGTCTCGCCGAGGGTGTCGACCATAATGCCGTCGGGCTGGAGCACCACCGCCGCGCAGCCGGCGATCGCCAGCGAGAGCAGCCCGCCGAGCGGGAAGCCGATGAACACGTTGGCCCGCATCGTGCCGATGTCGCGCTCGGTCCACCGCTCCTCGACGCCGCCGGAGGAGAAGAAGAACACCTCGTAGGGCGTCATCGCCGCGCCGAAGAGCGCGACGGCGTAGTAGGCCCACGTGGTCCAGTCCTCGCTGGCGGGCTTGTCGACCGTGACGGCCTGGTGGGCCATCGCAGCCCAGTCCGGTCCGAGCTGCCACAGCGCGACGGCGAAGACGATCAGCGCCAGGCCGAGGAGCCCGAGCACGTTCTCGATGGCGCTGAACTTCGCGCGCCACAGCAGCAGCCACACGGCCAGCGCCACGAAGGGCACCAGCAGGACCTCGTTCACCGAGCTGACCAGCTGCAGCGACAGGGCGACGCCGCCGATCTCGGCGATGAAGGTCAGGAACGTGACGCCCATCGATCCCACGAGGTTGAGCAGCGCGACCCGCGGGCCGAGCCGCTCGCGCACCAGGTCGAAGGTGGCCCGTCCGCTGACCGCGGCGACGCGGCCCGACATCTCGGCGAAGAGACAGATGCCCACCACGCCCACCACGACGACCGGGGCCAGCGAGAGCCCGAACCGTGCGCCCACCTGCGCGTTGGTGACCAGGTCGCCGATGTCGACGAAGCCGCCGATGGCGGTGAGGATGCCGAGCGCGACGGCGAAGAACTTCTTCACCGCAGGTCCTCGCCGACCCGGTCGAGGTCGTCGGACAGCTCGCCCAGCCGCGCGCGGAGGGCGTCGTACGACGCCTCGTCACCGGCGGTCACCGCGACGCGGGCCTCCCGCAGCAGGTCGGTGGCGCGACCCAGCACGTCCTGGACCTCGGCGTCCTGGCGACCGGTGCCGGGCGGCGGCTGCTGGCTGGTGAACGTCTGCTCGGCACTCGCCAGCGACTCCTCCGACTCCACCGCCGCGACACGGGCCGACCGCCCGGGGAGCCGGTCGCGCGACTCGAGGTCGAGCACCAGCGCCACGGACTCCACCTCGCTCGTCGTGTCGTCCAGGGCCTGCCGGGCGCTCGCGCGCCAGTCCGCGCGCGACGGCTGGCTCGGCACGCACGCGGTGAGCCCGGTGGCGAGGAGCACGGTGGCCCCGAGCGCCACGCACGCACGTGAGGGGTTCACGTCCGACGTCGTACCCGCCGGTTGCTCCGTCCATGCGGTCGCGTCCGGCGGCCGTCGCTGGCCCTGCGCGCCCCGGTCGGCGAGGATCGGCGCCGTGGACTACGCGGGGTGGGGGCTGGGGCTGCTGGTCGTCGGCTTGACGACGCTCGGGCTCGCGCGCCTGGCCCGCATCGAGCTGGGCTGGCTCCCGCTGACCGCGCTGCTGCGCGCGGTCGTCCAGCTCGCGGTCGTCGCTGCGATCCTGCGTGGCGTGCTGGCGCTGCCGTGGACGGTCGTGCTCTTCATCGTGCTGATGCTCACCACCGCCACGACCACGGCCGGATCGCGGCTCTCCGAGCTGCCGCGGGGCCGCTCCCTGGCCCTCGTCGGCGTGCTGTCGGGTGCCACCGTGAGCCTGGTGCTGGTCCTCGCCCTGCGGCTGGTCGACCTCGAGGCCCGCTACGTCGTCGCGGTGGCGGGCATCGTCATCGGCAACGCGATGTCGGCGGCCACCCTGTCGGGGCGCAACTTCCTGCGCGGGGCCCGCGCCCGACGCGACGAGGTGGAGGCGTGGCTCTCGCTCGGCGCCACGCCCGCCCAGGCGTACGACGCCATCGGCCGCGACGCGGCCCGCGAGGCCCTCCTGCCGACGCTCGACCAGACCCGCTCGACCGGTCTGGTCACGCTGCCGGGGGCGTTCGTGGGAGCCCTGTTCGGGGGCGCGTCGCCCATCGTCGCCGCGCAGTTCCAGCTGGTGGTGCTCGCCGCCATCGCCCTGGCCATGCTCACGTGCGCGGTGGTGGTCACGCGCCTCGCGGGCCGCTCGCCCCACGTGGTGGCGGAGGCGGCACCGGCCTGACGGCCGGGTGGGGCTTGCCTGAACAGGTCCGCCGACGGCCACACGGGGGTGGTGGCCGCCGGCGGGGACGGGGGTCAGCCCTTGAAGGCGTCCTTGACCTTCTCGCCGGCCTGCTTCAGGTTGGCGCCGGCCTGGTCGCCCTTGCCCTCGGCCTCCAGGCGCTCGTCGTCGGTCGCCTTGCCGGTGGCTTCCTTGGCCTGGCCCTTGAGCTCGTCAGCCTTGTTGTCGATCTTGTCGTCGAGACCCATCGTGGTTCCTCCTGTGCAGTCGGTGCCGACCGGAGTTGGTCACTGTCGAACCTGCCACGGTGGTGCCCGTCGAACGACACCCGTGCGGGTGGGCCCGGCCCCGGCGCCGGTTCGGGCGCCTCAGGCGCCGAGGTGGCGCGGGGGCGTCTGCGTCGGCACGACCACGAGCTGCGGGCGCGGCTGCGGCGCGGGTGCCGGCACGACCGACAGCTGCGGACGCGGCGCCGGTGCGGTCTGGTGCTCGATCTCCTCGGCGCGCGAGGCGTCGAGACGCCAGATCACGAAGCAACCGACGATGGCAACGATGATCGCCGCCGTGCTGATCAGGATCACACTGCCCATGGGAATCTCCTGGTGTTCTGGTCGGGTGGGGGTCCCTTGACCTCTACAGTCCTGTATAGATTACTTCAGCAGGTTGTACAAGAGTTGGACACCATCAATCGAGGAGGCCTCGTGCAGACCGCTCCCCAGGACGGGTTCAGCATCGGCGTGCTCGCGGCACGCACCGGGCTGACCCCGGCGGTGCTGCGCACGTGGGAGAACCGCTTCGGCTTCCCTGCCGGGGTGCGCTCGCCCACCGGCCACCGCCGCTTCACCGACGCCGACGTCGACCTCGTCAAGCAGGTGCTCGAGGTGCGCACGAGCGGCGTGGGGCTCCAGGTCGCCATCGACACGGTCCGGCGTCGCCAGGACCAGGGCGGGGTCGAGTCGGTCCACGCCGTGCTGTCGCGGGAGTTCCCCCACCTGGTCGTGCACCGGCTCGGCCGGCGCGCCCTGATCGCCGCCTCGCACGCGGTCGAGGACGAGGCCCTCGCCCGCGCCGACGGCGCGCTGGTGCTCGGCACCTTCCAGGAGGGCCACAAGTACGCCCGCTCGCGCCACCGCTGGGACGAGCTGGCCCGCACCGCGTCGTGGGCCGCCGTGGTCGCCGACTTCGACGAGGCCCTGCCCGCCGACCCGGGCGCGACCCCCGCCCGCTGCCAGCTGCCCGAGCGCTCGCCGCTGCGGCGCGAGTGGACCGTCGTGACGCTCAGCGCCGCGCGGGCCGCGGTGGTCTCGGCGTGGGAGGTTCCGGCCGCCCCGGGGCGCGCGCCGGTCTACGAGTCGGTCATCAGCACGCACCGCCCCGCCGCCGTCGCGGCCGCGCGCGTGCTGGTCGACGTCGCCCGCTCGGCGGGCGCTGCCCCGCCGCTGTCGGCCGTCGGCCTGCTCGACGAGCCCGCGGTGGGCCCGGCGACCCCCGCCGTCGACGCCGACCGGATGTGGCTGCGCGCCCTCGCCCGGCTCGATCCTCCGACCTGAGCCCCCCGGACCAGGTGCCGACGCCTCAGTGGTGGCGCAGCGCGTCGACCAGCTGGGCCTTCGTCATCGACGAGCGGCCCTCGATGTCGAGCTCGGCGGCCCGCTTGCGCAGCTCGGCGACGGTGCGGTCCTCGTAGTCCGCGGCCTCGCCGCCGCGCTCGCCGACCTTCGAGCGCCCCTGGGCGGCGGCCGCGTTGGCGATGCGTGCCGCCTTCTCCTTGCTGGCGCCCTCGTCACGCAGGGCCTCGTAGACCTCCGGGTCCTTCACCGACGGTCCCGGGTCACGCTTCTTGGCGGTCTTCTTCGCGGGCTTCTGGTCAGCCATGTCCGCCACGGTGCCACCGGCGACCGACCGTCTGCTCACCCGTCGGGGGGTGTGCGGCGCCCGGCCCGCGAATAGCATCCGGTGCGTGCCTGACGACGACCGCGACGAGAGCCCCGACGAGCGGGCCGACCGCAACTGGGACGAGCTGCTCCAGGAGCTCAGGGTCAGCCAGACCGGCGTACAGCTGCTGGCCGGCTTCCTCGCCACGCTGCCCTTCCAGTCGGGCTTCGACAAGCTCGACGGCTTCCAGCGTGGGTGGTACGTCGGACTGCTGGCGCTGGCGTTCACCACCGTCGGGGTCACGCTCGCGCCCGTGGCGATCCACCGCCGCGTCTTCCAGGACGGCGCCAAGCCCGAGCTCGTCCGCGCCGGGCACCGGTTGACCATGGCCGCGCTCGTGCTCATCAGCGTGATGCTGGGGGGAATCCTCTTCCTGGTCGTCGACGTGGTCTACGACCGGTGGGCCGCGGCTGCCAGCGCGCTCGCCTCCGTGGTGGTGCTCGTGGTCCTGCTCGTGGCCCTGCCCGCCAGGGTGGCGCGCGACTGAGTCGCTCAGCCCGCCTGCCGGTCGAGGCAGGCGCGCAGCTGGTCGATGGTCTTCGACGCGAGCAGCGGCAGGTAGGCCTGCACCAGGGGCGCGGCCAGCCGGGACAGCCCGGAGAACTCCATCCGCGCCGTGTAGACGACCCGCGACCCGCCGGTGGCGGGCGCGACCTCGAAGATGTCGTCGCCCTCGAACGACGGGCCGGTGCCGTGCAGGTGCACGTGGCGCGGCGCGTCGACCTGGGTCGCCTCGTAGGTCAGCTCCACGGTGCGGCCGAGGAAGGACGAGACGTTGCGGTACGTCGTCCCGACCCCGCCGTCGCCACCGGTCCGCTCGCAGGTCACCGTGCCGGGGTCCCACTCCGCGGCGTTGCGGAAGTCGGCGAGGTAGGCGTGGGCGGCCTCGGGGGAGGCGGTCGTGGCGAAGGTGCGGGTGATCGAGGGCATGGCGCCACGCTAGCCAGCCACCCCAGCCCCACCCCGCGGGCTGGTGCCGGCCTTGCCCGTGCGACCTAGCGTGGCGACATGGCCAAGAAGACGACCCGATCCGCGAGCCCGCAGGTGACCAGCGGCGCCGACGCCCCCCTGACCGTGCCCGGCCTGAGCGCCGAGACGGGCCACCGGGTGGCCGACGCGCTGCAGATGCGGGTGCACGCGCTCAACGACCTCCAGCTCACCCTCAAGCACGCCCACTGGAACGTCGTGGGCCCGCACTTCATCGGCGTGCACGAGATGCTCGACCCGCAGATCGACGGCGTGCGCGACATGATCGACGTGCTCGCCGAGCGGATGTCGACCCTCGGCGTCGCGCCCAACGGCCTGCCCGGTGCGCTCGTCTCCGCGCGCACGTGGGACGACTACGACCTGATGCGGGCCGACACCAGCGCGCACCTGGCCGCCCTCGAGCTCGTCTACACGGGCGTCATCGAGGACCACCGCGCCGCCATCGAGGCCGTCGGCGACGACCCGGTGACCGAGGACATCGTGATCGGCCAGACCGCCGACCTCGAGCAGTACCAGTGGTTCGTGCGCGCCCACCTCCAGGGCACCAGCGGCGCGCTCGTCACCGACGGGGCCTCGGGCGAGGTCGAGGCGGCCGAGAAGGCCACCACCTCGAGGCGCGCGCGCAAGCGCTGAGGCGACTCCTCGGCACCTCGCGACAGCAGGGGCGGCTGGACCACTGGTCCAGTCGCCCCTACGCCTGTCCGGGCGGGGACGACCCCCAGTTGGGTAACGAACCGGTCACGGCTCGGCTTCGCTCTGGACGTGACGACCATCACTCCATATGTTGTTCCGCACAACATATGTACGTCGGTCCAGTGTTCCACACCTGGCCGCCGTGCGATTGAAATCGCTAGGAGGCGGTTCGCGTGAAGCGGAAGCACAGTTTGGTACTGGTCCCCCTGCTCGGTCTCTCGATGGCGCTCACCGCCTGCGGCAGCGACGACAGCGGCGACACCGGCAGCGGCAGCGACAACTCCGGCAGCGGAGAGGCGCAGGGCAAGATCGGCGTCATCCTCCCCGACACCGAGTCCTCGGTGCGCTGGGAGAGCGCGGACCGCCCGGCCCTCGAGGCAGCCTTCAAGGAGGCCGGCGTCGACTACGAGATCCAGAACGCCGAGGGCGACGCGGAGAAGATGACCACGATCGCCGACAGCATGATCGGCAACGGCGTCACCGTCCTGGCCATCGTGAACCTCGACTCCGAGTCGGGCGCCGCGATCCAGGAGAAGGCGAAGTCGCAGGGCGTCGCCACCATCGACTACGACCGCCTCACCCTCGGTGGCTCGGCGGAGTACTACGTCTCCTTCGACAACACCAAGGTCGGCGAGCTGCAGGGCCAGGGCCTCGCGGACTGCCTGGGTGACAAGGACGCCAACATCGTCTACCTCAACGGCTCGCCCACCGACAACAACGCGACCCTCTTCGCCGAGGGCGCGCACAGCGTGCTCGACGAGATGAGCAACTACAAGGTCGTCGGCGAGCAGGCCGTCCCGGACTGGGACAACGAGCAGGCCGCCACGATCTTCCAGCAGCTCTACACCGCTGCTGACGGCAAGGTCGACGGTGTCCTCGCCGCCAACGACGGTCTCGGTGGCGCTGCGATCAGCATCCTCGAGGGCGCCGGCCAGGCCGGCAAGGTCCCGGTCACCGGCCAGGACGCCACCGTCGAGGGTCTGCAGAACGTCCTCGCCGGCACCCAGTGCATGACGGTCTACAAGTCCGCCACGCAGGAGGCCGGCGCGCTGGCCGACGTCGCCATCGCCCTCGCGAAGGGCGAGAAGGCGGACGCGACCGGCACCACGGTCGACTCCTCCGACGACAGCGAGGTCCCCTCGATCCTGCTGACGCCGCAGGCGATCACCAAGGACAACGTCGGCGACGTGATCGACGACGGTGGCCAGAAGGCCGAGGACGTCTGCGCCGGCAAGTTCGCCGACCTGTGCTCCGAGGCCGGCATCTCCTGACCTCCTGAGGTCCGGACACATCACGGACGACGCCCGGGCCGCACCCGGCCCGGGCGTCGTCCCTGTCCACCCGCACAACAAATTCTTCTCGATCGGAAGTGAATCCCATGGTTGAGCCGCTGCTCGAGCTGCGTGGAGTCAACAAGAGCTTCGGCGTGGTGCACGTGCTGCACGACGTCGACTTCGCGGTCTATCCGGGCCAGGTCACCGCTCTCGTCGGCGACAACGGCGCCGGCAAGTCGACCCTGGTCAAGATCGTCGCCGGCATCTACGGCCGCGACAGCGGCGACTACCACTTCGAGGGCAAGAAGGTCGAGGTCCACGGGCCGCGCGACGTCGCCGCCCTCGGCGTCGAGGTCGTCTACCAGGACCTCGCGCTCTGCGACAACCTCGACATCGTCGAGAACATGTTCCTCGGCCGCGAGGAGACCACCCGCTTCGGGCTCGACGAGGTCGCGATGGAGACCCGCGCCCGCGAGACCCTGGCCTCGCTCTCGGTGCGCACCGTGAAGTCGGTGCGCCAGAGCGTGGCCAGCCTCTCCGGCGGCCAGCGCCAGACGGTGGCGATCGCCAAGGCGGTCCTGTGGAACTCCAAGGTCGTCCTCCTCGACGAGCCGACCGCCGCCCTCGGTGTGGCCCAGACGCGCCAGGTCCTCGACCTCGTACGCCGTCTCGCCGACCGCGGCCTGGGCGTCGTGCTCATCTCGCACAACATGGGCGACGTGCTCGAGGTCGCCGACCGCATCACCGCGCTCTACCTCGGGCGGGTGGCCGCGGACGTGTCGGCGAAGGACGTCAACCACAGCCAGATCGTCGAGCTCATCACCGCCGGACGATCCGGGGACCTCGGCATCGCCGACCCCGCGACCGCGACCGTCTGACCCCCGTCAGAGAAGACCGGAGACCTCACATCATGAGTACTGACACCGACACCGCGTCCGCCCCCAGCCCGGCGGCCGGCGGCTTCGACAACGACAACCGCCAGGCCGGCAGCATCGCCGACTCGGCCCGCGACTACGTCAACCGGCTGCGCGGCGGTGACATGGGCTCGCTGCCCGCTATCCTCGGCCTGGTCGTCCTCGTCGTGATCTTCGCCTCGCTCAACGACCGGTTCCTCACGACCTACAACATGGCCAACCTGGTCGTCCAGGCGAGCGCGATCATCGTGCTGGCGATGGGCATCGTGTTCGTGCTGCTGCTCGGCGAGATCGACCTGTCGGCCGGTGTCGCGGGCGGCGCCTGCGCGACGATCACCGCGCTGATGCTCATCGACTACGACTGGACCTGGTGGATGGCGACCCTCGCCGGCGTCGCGTTCGGCGCGGTGATCGGCCTGGCCATCGGCTCGCTCGTGTCGTTTCTGGGCATCCCGTCCTTCGTCGTGACCCTCGCGTTCTTCCTCGGGCTGCAGGCGGTGCCGCTCAAGCTCATCGGCTCCGGCGGCTCGCTCCGCTTCAACGACCCCGTCCTGCGCGGCCTGTCGATCAAGAACGTGCCGGTCACGGCCGGCTGGGTCGCCGCGGTGGTGATCGTGGTCGCCTTCGCCGCGCTGTCGCTGTGGCGCTACCGCTCGCTGTCGGCCAAGGGCCTGATCCACCCGCCCATCGCCCTCGTCGTGATCCGGATCGCGGTCCTGGCAGTCATCGTGCTCGGCCTGACGGCGCTGCTCAACGCCAACCGCTCGCCGAACCCGATCTTCGACATCAGCGGCATCCCGTGGGCGGCGCCCGTGGTCATCGCGCTGCTGCTCTTCTGGACCTACGTGCTGACCAAGACCCGCTTCGGGCGCCACCTCTACGCCGTCGGCGGCAACGCCGAGGCCGCGCGCCGCGCCGGCATCAACGTGCTCCGGGTCCGCATCATGGCCTTCGTCATCTGCACCGGCATGGCTGCGCTCGCCGGCCTGCTGTCGGCGTCGTACACCGGCAAGGTCTCGCCCGGCTCCGGTGGCAGCAACACGCTGCTCTACGCCGTCGCGGCAGCCGTCATCGGCGGCACCAGCCTCTTCGGTGGCCGCGGCCGCGCGCTCGACGCGGTCATCGGCGGCCTGGTCATCGCGACCATCTCCAACGGCCTGGGCCTGCTCAACCAGGCGGCGTACATCAACTTCGTGGTCACCGGCAGTGTGCTGCTGCTCGCCGCGAGCGTGGATGCGATCTCGCGCCGTCGTCGCTCCTCGGCGGGCGTCTAGGTCACGGTCATGAGCCCGCAGCAGCGGCGCTCCGGTCTCGGCACCAACCAGGAGGCCGTGCGACGCCACAACCTCGGGACGGTGCTGCGCCACGTCCACGGCGCCGGGCAGATCTCCCGGGCCGAGCTGACCAGCCTGATGGGGCTCAACCGCAGCACCATCGCGGGGCTGGTCGGCGAGCTGGAGTCGCTGGGCATCTCCGAGCGGGCCACGCCCGCCGGAGGTGCCCGCCAGGGGGCCGGGCGGCCCTCGGCCGGCGTCGCGATCGCCGGCGACGGACCCTGCGTCATCGCCGTCGACCTCGGCGTGGACCGTGCCGTCGTGGCGCGCGTGGGCCTCGGCGGACGGGTGCTCCGCCGCGCCCAGGCGCCGGTGCCCCACGACGGCGAGGCCTGGCAGGTGGGCGCGTCGGTCGCCGCCCTGATCCGCGAGGTGGTGGAGGACGCCCCGACCGCCGCCCCGCTGGTCGGCATCGGCATCAGCGTGCCCGGCATGGTGCGCCGCAGCGACGGCCTGATCCGGCTCGCCCCCAACCTCGAGTGGCACGACGTGTCCTTCGGCGGCATCGTGCTCGCCGCGCTCGGCCTCGACGTCCCGGTCTCGCTCGCCAACGACGCCGACCTCGGCGCGCTGGCCGAGCACACCCGCGGCGTGGGGGTCGGCATCGACGACCTGATCTACGTCTCGGGCAACGTCGGCGTCGGTGCCGGCGTGATCATGGGCGGGCACCGCCTCGAGGGCGCCGGCGGCTATGCCGGTGAGGTCGGCCACCTGCGCTTCGACCCCGGCGGGCGCCCCTGCCACTGCGGCAACCGCGGCTGCTGGGAGACCGAGGTCGGCGGCCACGCCATCGCCGAGGCCATCCACTGCCCTCCCGACAAGGTCGCCCAGCTCGACGAGGTGCTCGACGGCTTCACCTCCCCCTCGCCCGAGCTGCGTCGCACCGGCACCGCGATCGGCCACGGCCTGGCCAGCATCGTCAACATGTTCAACCCTCGCCTGGTCATCCTCGGTGGCTACTTCCGCTCGCTCTACGAGCTCGTCGGCCCGGAGATCGACGCCGGCCTCACCGACCGCGCGCTGCCTGCGCCGCTGGAGTCGGTGCGCCTGAGCCTCCCCGGCCTCGGCTCGGACTCCGCCCTGCTCGGTGCGGCCGAGATCGCGCTCGAGCCCCTCTTCGTCGACCCGGTCGCCGCGCTCGGCTCGGCGCTCGTCGACGTACGCGCCCAGCTGGCGGGCTGAGCGACCGGGCCTCAGGCCGTCAGGTCGATCTCGCCGCTGAAGACCGGACCGAGCGACTGCTCGGCCGCGCCGAGGGCCGCCGCGCGGATGCCGAGGGTGCTGAGCCGCAGCTCGGGTCGCACCTGCACCGCGGAGGCCAGGCGCTCGTCGAGGGTGCGCCGCGCCTGCTCGACCACCAGGTCGCCCAGGGGCACGAAGTAGCCACCGAGCACCACGACCTCGGGGTCCAGGACGCTGCTCAGCATCGCGATGCCGAGGCCGACGTTGCGGCCGACCCGCGCGAGCCCGGCCCGCACCTCGGGGTCCGTGGCGGCACGCTCGGCCACCGCCTCGGCGGTGCGCAGGGGGGTGTCGAGCTCGCCCATGCCCACCTCGGCGAGCATCGCGTGGAGGCCGACCGAGGCCTCCCAGCACCCGTGCCGGCCGCACCCGCACAGGGCGGAGGCGTCGCCGAGCGGCATGTGGCCGACCTCGCCGGCGAAGCCCGCGCCACCGCGCACCAGCTCGCCGCCCTGCACGATGCCGGCCCCGATGCCGACGGTGCCGGTGAGGTAGAGCGCGTGCGCCGCCCCCCGCGCCGCGCCGTGGTGCGACTCGGCGTACGCCGCACAGTTGGCGTCGTTGCTCACCCGCACCGCGGTCGGGGCGACGCTGTCGCCGAGCGCCGCCAGCTCCGTCGCGAGGTCGTCGGCGAGGCCTGGGCCGTCGAGGACGAGGTTGGGCGCCCACGCCACGGTGCGGTTGTCGGCGCGCACGAGCGCGGGCACGGCGACGGTGGCGCCGACGAGGGTGCGCGTGGGTCCGACGGCCGCGGCGTGCGCGTCGCGGGCCAGGGCCAGCAGGTCGTCGGCGTCGCCGCCGTGCCTGCTCTCGCTGAAGCGCACGCGGCCGGCGAGGTCGAGCACGACCGCGGAGACGTAGTCGACGTTGAGCTCGAGCCCGAGCGACACGACGTCGTCACCGCGCAGGGCCACCGGACGGCCCGGGCGCCCGCGCACGCCGGGGCGCGGGTCCTCCTCCGCGACCGCGCCGGCCGCCTGCAGGTCGGCGACGATCACCCCGACGGTGGCCTTGGCCAGTCCGGTGTCCTTGGCGAGCTCGGCGCGGCTGGCCGGCCCGGAGCGGCGCAGGGACCGGAGGACGGCGGCGGTGTTGTCGCGCCGCAGTCCCTCGGTGCCCGCGCCGCCGGGCCTGTCGGTGGTCAGCGGACGCCGTAGAGGTGCTCGAGGGCCAGCTGGTCCAGGTGCTCGGTCGCCGCACCGATCGCGCCCAGCTGGTCGGGGTCGGGCAGCGGCCAGTCGAGCAGCTGCTTCCAGTCCTCGCCCTCGCCGAGCGTCGGCTGGGCGAGCTCGGGGAGCCGGGCCGCCTCGAGCGCGGCCTGCACCTCGGGGTCGGCGCGGAACGCCTGCACCTTCTCGCGCAGGATGAGGTAGTTGCGCATGTTGGCCGCGGCGCTGACCCACACGCCGTCCTCGTCCTCGATGCGCGAGGGCTTGTAGTCGAAGTGCACCGGACCGTCGTAGCCGCCGGCGAGCAGCACGTCGACGATCCAGAAGGCGCCACGCACGTTGCCGGCGCCGAAGCGCAGGTCCTGGTCGTACTTCGGACCGTTCTGGCCGTTGAGGTCGATGTGGTAGAGCTTGCCCTGCCACAGCGCCTGGGCGTAGCCGGCCGCTGCGTTCATGCCGGCCATCTCCTCGTGCCCGATCTCGGGGTTCACCCCGACGAGCTCGGGACGCTCGAGCTCGTTGATGAAGGCCAGCGCGTGGCCGATCGTCGGGAGCAGGATGTCGCCTCGGGGCTCGTTGGGCTTGGGCTCGATGGCGAAGCGCATGTCGTAGCCCTTCTCCGTGACGTAGTCGCCGAGCAGGTCGAAGGCCTCCTTCATGCGGTCCAGCGCGACGGCCGTGTCCTGCGAGGCGCCGTACTCCGCGCCCTCGCGGCCGCCCCACGCGACGTAGACCTTGGCGCCGAGCTCGGCGGCCAGGTCGATGTTGCGCATCACCTTGCGCAGCGCGAAGCGGCGGATGTCGCGGTTGTTGTTGGTGAAGCCGCCGGCCTTGAAGACCGGGTGGCTGAAGAGGTTGGTGGTCGCGGTGGTGACGACCAGGCCGGTGTCCTCCAGGCCCTGCTTGAAGCGGGCGATGATCGTGTCGCGGGTGGCGTCGTCGCTGCCGAAGGGGATGACGTCGTCGTCGTGGAAGTTCACGCCGTAGGCGCCGAGCTCGGCGAGCTTCTCCAGCGCGTGGACGGTGTCCATCGGTGGGCGGGTCGCGCCACCGAACGGGTCGACGCCCTGCCAGCCGACGGTCCAGAGACCGAAGGAGAACTTGTCCTCGGGGGTGGGGGTGGGGATGTCGGTGCTCATCGGGTGCCTTCCGTTGCTGTGGTCCATGCTCGGGTGCGGTCGCGCAGGTCGGCGTAGACCTCGCGCACGTGGGGGGTGGGGTCCGCCTCGAGGACGGTCGTCGCGGGGGTGGCCCAGGCCGGGGGAGCGTCGGTGCCGGCCAGCGCCCAGGCCGCCTGGCGCGCAGCGCCGAGGGCGACGTACTCACCCGTCGGCGGCAGCGTGACGGCGCTGCCGAGGACGGCGGGGGCCAGCGCCCGCAGGGCGGGGCTGCGCGTGGCGCCGCCCACCATGAGCAGCCGGCGCGGCTGCTCGCCGGTCGCGGCGACGAGCGCCTCGACGGCGTCGGCGAGCGAGCAGAGCAGCGCCTCGTACGCCGCCCGCGCCAGGTCGGCGCGCGTCGTGCGGGGGCTCAGCCCGGTCCAGGTGCCGGTGGCGTCCGGGCGGTTGGGGGTGCGCTCGCCGCCGTAGTAGGGCAGGAACGTCACCCCGCCGGCGCCGGGCGTCGAGGCCAGGGCGAGCTCGGCGAGGCCGTCGTGGTCGACGCCGAGCCAGCGGGCCTGCAGGTCGAGGATGCCGGCGGCGTTCATCGTGGTGACCATCGGGAGGAAGCCGCCGCTCGCGTCGGCGAAGCCGGTGACGACGCCGGTGCCGTCGGCGACCGGCGTGGTGCTGATCGCGGAGGCCACGCCGGAGGTGCCGACCGAGACGAGCACGTCGCCCGGCTCGAGGGCCATGCCGAGGGCGGCGCCCATGTTGTCGCCGGTGCCGCCCGCGACGGGCACGCCGCCGGCCGTCTCGGCCGCGACGGTGCCCGGTGCGACGAGGCGGGGCAGGCGGGCGGCGCGACCGAGCGCGCGCTCGAGGAGGTCGGGACGCCAGGTCCCCCCGGCGGTGGCGAAGTAGCCGGTGCCGGAGGCGTCGCCGCGGTCGGTGAACGGCTCGGTGCCGGGGGCGGCGAGGTGGCGCGAGACGTGGTCGTGGGGGAGCAGCACCGACTCGACGCGGGCGGCACGGTCGGGCTCGTGGTCGCGCAGCCAGCGCAGCTTGGTGACGGTGAAGGAGGCGACGAGGACGCTGCCGACCGCGTCGGCACAGGCCTGGGGGCCGCCGATCTCCTCGATCAATTCGCGGGCGGCCCCGGCGGAGCGGGTGTCGTTCCAGAGCAGGGCGTCGCGCACCGGGTGGCCCTCGCCGTCGAGGGCGACCATGCCGTGCTGCTGACCGGCGACGGAGAGCGCGGCCGCCCGCTCGAGCAGGCCCTCGGTGGCCTCGTCCACCGCCGAGAGCCAGGCCTGCGGGTCGACCTCGGTGCCGGGCGGGTGCGGCGCGGTGCGCGAGTCGACGACCTGTCCGTCGGCGGCGTCCACGAGGACGGCCTTGGTCGACTGGGTCGAGGAGTCGATGCCGAGCACGAGGGTCACGAGACCTATTAAGTACGAGTCTCGAACTAATGTCAATGGCCGCCTCAGGGAAGGGGCCGTCGGGCGAGGTTTTGGTGGCGCAAACCTAAGGGAGTAAGGTTTTGAACTCACTCACGAAGGGAGCCGCCGTGCCACGCGCAGGACTGACCAGCACCGTCGTCACGCAGGCCGCGGCCGACCTCGCCGACGAGGTGGGCCTCGACGCGGTGACGCTCACCGCGCTCGCCCAGCGCTTCGGTGTCGCGACGCCGAGCCTCTACTCCCACGTCCGCAGCACGGCCGACCTGCGCACCCGGGTCGCGCTCCTCGCCCT
Source organism: Nocardioides sp. Soil774 (assembly GCF_001428125.1). Classification (GTDB taxonomy): domain Bacteria; phylum Actinomycetota; class Actinomycetes; order Propionibacteriales; family Nocardioidaceae; genus Nocardioides. The sequence goes on from NZ_LMSM01000006.1 coordinate 392,075, forward strand.
GGCCGAGACGGCTGATCTCGTCGCCTCTTCACTGGCCGGCGTGAGTCGTCGCGAGGCGATCGACGCGGTGGGTGGGGTGTGGCGCTCCTACGCCGTCGAGCACCCGGGCCGCTACGCCGCCACGCGGGTCCCGCTCGACGCGGCCGCCGCGGCGGCGAGCGCCGGCCCGCGCCATGCCGACCTCGCGCGCGCCTCGCTGCGGGGCTACGACCTCGCCGCCGACGACGTCACCCACGCCGTACGCCTCCTCGGCGCCACCTTCCACGGCTACGCCGCGCTCGACGCCGCCGGAGCCTTCGCCCACGGCGCCCCCGCCGCGCCCACGTCCGACGCCACGTGGGAGCGCGTGGTCGACGGCCTCGACACCCTGCTGCGCTCCTGGGAGACCCGATGATCGACCCGACCCTGGTGCGCGGAGCACTCGAGCTGGAGCAGACCGACCGCGGCCTCCTGCCCCACCGGCTGCCCGCGTGGGCGCGCGCCCAGACCGACGACCCGCAGCTGCGGCTCGTCGAGGCCCAGCCCTCCGGCGTACGACTCGCGCTGCGCACAGCGGCGACCCGCCTCGAGCTCGACGTGCTGCCCACCAAGCGGCGCTACGTCGGCGCCCCGGCGCGGCCCGACGGCTGGTACGACGTGCTGGTCGGGGGCGAGCTGCACGCGCGGCTGCCGGCCTGCGGGGGCAACGTCCTCGACGTCGACATGATGACCGGCGCGAGCACCCTGGTCCCGGGCGAGCCCGCATCCCTGGTGATCGACCTGCCCGCAGGGGACAAGGACGTCGAGGTCTGGCTGCCCCACGACGAGCAGACCGAGCTCGTCGACCTGCGTGCCGACGCGCCCCTCGAGCCCCAGGCGGTCGACCGCCCGCTGTGGGTGCACCACGGCAGCTCGATCAGCCACGGGTCCAACGCCACCCATCCCACGGGCACGTGGCCGGTCGTGGCCGCGCGGCTCGCCAGGTTCGACCTGCTCAACCTCGGCCTCGGCGGCAGCGCGATGCTCGACCCCTTCGTGGCCCGCACGATCCGCGACACCCCCGCCGACCTGATCAGCCTGAAGCTTGGCATCAACCTGGTCAACGGCGACGTGATGCGCCGCCGCGTCCTCGGGCCGGCCGTCCACGGCTGGCTCGACACCATCCGCGACGGCCACCCCGAGACGCCGATCCGGCTGGTGTCGCCCATCTTCTGCGGCGTCCACGAGTCGACCCCAGGCCCCACGGCGCCCGACATGGCCGCGATGGCCGAGGGCCGGGTCGCCTTCGTCGCCGCCGGCGACCCGGCGTCGGTGGCGGCCGGGGCGCTGACCCTGCAGGCGGTGCGCGAGGTGCTGGCCGAGGTCGTCGAGCGTCGCGGTGACGAGCACCTGGCCTACGTCGACGGCCTCGGGCTCTACGGCCCCGCCGATGCCGAGCGGCTCCCGCTGCCCGACAACCTGCACCCCGACGCCGAGACCCACACGCTCATCGGCGAGCGGTTCGCGGCGCTGGGGGACTGGTAGCGGGCCGGAGCCCTAGCATCAGCGACATGGCTCGCTACGGCGCTCAGTTCGGCCCCGACATCACGTTCCTGGGGGTCCCCGCCTGCGACCTCGACGACGAGACGTCGTACGCCGACGCGGACGTCGTGATCCTGGGCGCGCCGTTCGACGGCGGCACGTCCCACCGCCCCGGCACGCGGTTCGGCCCGCAGGCGATCCGGATGACCGACTACCTCCCGCACGACGGCTCGCGGCCCTCGCTCGCGCTGCGCACCGACGGGCTGCAGGACCTCGTGGTCGTCGACGCGGGCGACGTCGAGATGTACTCCGGCGACATCGAGGTCGCGCTGCCGGCACTCGAGGCGGCGGTGGAGAAGGTCGCGCGGGCCGGTGCCATCCCGGTCGTCCTCGGCGGCGACCACTCCATCGCCTACCCCGACGCGAAGGGCGTGGCCAACGTGCTCGGCCACGGGCGCGTCTCGATGATCCACTTCGACGCGCACGCCGACACCGGCGACATCGAGTTCGGCTCGCTGTGGGGGCACGGCCAGCCCATGCGCCGCCTCATCGAGTCGGGCGCGCTGCGCGGCGACCGGTTCCTCCAGGTGGGCCTGCGCGGCTACTGGCCCGGCCCCGAGACCCTCGACTGGATGGCCGCGGAACGGATGCGGTCCTACGAGATGACCGAGATCGTCCACCGCGGGCTGACGGAGTGCCTGACCGAGGCGTTCGCCATCGCCACCGACGAGTGCGAGGGTGTGTTCCTCTCGGTCGACATCGACGTGTGCGACCCCGGGCACGCCCCCGGCACCGGCACCCCCGAGCCCGGCGGCCTCTCGGCACGCGAGCTGCTCGACTCGGTGCGGCGCATCTGCCTAGAGCTCCCGGTGGTCGGCGTCGACGTCGTCGAGGTCAGCCCGCCCTACGACCACGCCGACATCACGGCCGCGCTCGCCAACCGGGTCGTGCTCGAGGCCCTCTCCGCGATCGCACGCCGGCGCCGCGACGAGCGCGACGGCACGGCTTGGGACCCGGCCCGCCCGCTGCTCGACCGTTAGCGGGTCGCTCGCACGGCGGCGATCGCCTCCAGCAGCGGCACGTGCTCGCGGGCCTGCTGCGCGGCGCGCCGCAGCAGCCGGTCGGCGACCGCGGCCTGCCCGCTCGCGACCGCGACCCGCGCAGCGCGCCAGCGGCAGTACGCCGCGTCGTGCGGGCGCTCGACCCGGTCCCACTCCCGGGCCGCGGCCACCCACACCTCGATCGTCTCGCGGTCGGCCAGGCGCGCCCGCTCGGCGACGTACGTCGCGTCGTGCGCGGGGGTCGCGACGTCCATGGCCCCGTCGGGGTCGGCCGGGAGGGAGGCCATCGCCTCGACGAGGGAGTTGATCCGCTCGGCCACCTCGTGACGGCGACGCAACCGTCCGGCCGGGGGCTGTGCGGAGACGAGGTCCGCCCCTGAGCGGGCGAGAAGCGTGACCACGGCCCGCCCCGGCTGCGGGTAGCCGCCGGCGAGCCTGCGCTCGACGTCACCGACGAGCAGGTCGAAGGCCTCCTGCGGCTCGTCGCACCAGAGTCGGACCTCGGCCACGCACGGGACGAACCACACCCGGAGGGTCGGGACGACCTGGTCGAGGGCCGCCAGCCCGACGCCGGCGCGCGGTCGGCCGCGCAGGGTGTCCAGCACGGCGCGCGCGAGGTGGAGCGGCGCGCGGTCGCCCACCAGTGGACCCTCGGTCAGGGGGTCGATGACGGCGGCGGCCTCGTCGACCCGTCCTGCGTCCCACGCGGCCTCCGCGACGGCCCACCGCAGCAGCGTCGTCTCCCAGTTGTCGATCTCCCAGGCTTCGGCCACCGCGAGCCCGCGGCGCGCTGCCGCCTGGACCCGCTCGCGACCGGCGCCCTCCAGGCGCAACAGGTCGGCGTGGGCCTGCGCCGCGCGGATGTCGCCGAGCGGGTCGGGTGTGGGCAGCACGAGCGCGGCCAGGTCGGCGACCCGGTCCAATGCGGCTCGGTCGCCGCGGCAGTAGTCGTCGATGGCCGCCTCCAGGCAGGCCTCCCGGTGCTTCACGGGGTCGTCGAGGGCGCGGCTCACCTCGAGGGCGGCGGCCAGGGTGGCCGAGCGCTCCTCGAAACGTCCGAGCTCGGCCAGCTCCCCGGCCCGGGAGGTCAGCGCGTAGAGCTTGCCCTTGGAGGGCGGCAGCGGGGCGAAGAGCTCGATCGCCCGGTCCAGCAGGGGCAGCCCGGCGCCGGGGTTGCGGAAGTAGGTCCGGTAGCCGCCCGCCCACGCATGGACCTCGCCCGCCTCCTGCGGCGAGAGGGCCGCCGCCCACGACAGGGCCTCCTCGACCAGCTCGACCGAGCGCGAGATGTCGCCCGAGTAGGACAGCGCGTCCATCGCGCCCAGGCAGGCGGTCCACCGGCTGATCGGTGGCGAGCCGGCGGCTGCTGCCCCGGTCGGCCACAGCTCCAGCACGCGGAGCCACTGCTGCGCGGCGTTGGCGAGTGCGAAGCGCTGCTCCGCGGCGCGCGCGGCCCGCACCCGCCAGTCGAGCTCCGCTACCCGGTCGCCGGCGGCCTGCCAGTGGGTGGCCACCTCCGCCGCCGAGGGCGACGACCCGGAGCCCAGAACCTCCGCCAGCCCGCGGTGCAGCTCGACGGCCTCGCTGGCAACCACGGTGCGGCGGATCGCCTCGGCGAGCAGGGGGTGACCCAGCTGCACCTCCGTCGCGGCCGGGTCGAGGAGGAGGCGACGCTCGGCCAGGGCCCTCAGGCCCCGGGTGACCTCGGCCGACTCGAGCCCGGTGACCGCGACCAGCTCGCGCGCGCCGAGGGGACGGTCCGCCACCCCGAGGACGCGTGCGACGGCCGACGCCTCGGCCGGCAGCCCCTCGAAGCGGTGGTCGAGCACGTCGGCCAGGGCGCCGGGAAGGGCCACGGCAGATCCGGCGGCGGCGAGGTGCTCGGTGAAGAGGGGGTGCCCACTGCTGCGGGCGTGGACCCGGTCGACGACGTCTGCGTCGACGTGCCCGCCCATCAACAGCGCGAGCTGCTCCCCGGTCTCGTCGCGGCCCAGCGGTGCCAGCTCGAGGACGTCGACGCCGGGATGCCGCCGCACCCGGGCAAGCCACTCCGACGCCTCCGGCGGGGTCTCGGGGTCCGCCGAGCGCCACGTCGCCAGCAGCGGCACGGTCGAGCCCCTGGCCGCCATGTGCTCCAGGAGGTCGAAGGTCGCGGTGTCGGCCCAGTGCACGTCCTCGACGAAGACCGCTGTCGGACGCACCGCGGCGAGGGCGGACAGGACGGCCTCGACAGCGGCGAACAGCCGCTGCCTCGCCCAGTCGTCGGCCGGGTCGGGAGGTGGCCCGGTGGCGGCGAGCTCGGGCAGCAGGTGCTGCAGCGAGCCCGCGACGTACGGCGCGCACGAGCCCAGCGCAGCCTCGAGCCAGCGTCCGTCGTCGACGGAGAAGGCGCCGCGCAGCACGTCGGCGACCGGCAGCAGGGGGACCTCGGTCGACAGCCGCAGGCAGGTGCCCGCGGTGACGACCAGGTGGGGTCGCTCGACCTCGACCGCGGCACCTGCGAGGCATGTCTTCCCCATGCCCGCCTCGCCGACCACGAGCAGTAGCCCCTGGCCCGACGTCAGGTGGCGCCTCACGCGGGCCAGCTCGGTGCGACGGCCGGCCAGCTCGCGCGGGTGGCGGGCAGCAGTCGTCCCGTCGCTCGCGGCGAGCCACAGGGCGCGCAGCTCGGCGACGTCTCCCTGCATCGCCTCGCCCAGCAGCTCGACCAGTCCCCAGCCGGGCAGCCTGGGGGAGGAGAACGCCGAGGACACGGTCGTGTGGCTGCATCCCGCCGCCCGGGCGAGCGTCCGCAGGCTCGGCCAGCCACCCCGGCGGTGCAGGTCGTGCAGCGCCAGGACGAGGTCCCGGTGGGGGCCCGGAGCCAGATCGGGTCGAGGCAGTGCACCCACGTGGCCTCCTCGAGGGGTGCGACACGTCCCCTCAGGATGCGCCGGTCAGGGGACAGGTGTCACGGCGACCACCCAGCCGTCCAGACCGGACGACGCACGGCGTCAGCCCTGCTCGCCCTCCATCGCGTCGGCGGCCTCGTCGATGATGGCGCGCATCGCCTGCTCGGCGGCGGCGGCGTCGCCGAGGCGTACGGCCCGGGCCACCTCGTCGTGGAGCGCGATGGCCTCGGGGTTCGGGCTGGCCGGCATCATCCCGTGGTGGGTGCGGCCGCTGAGCACCTCCGCGACGACGCCGTGCAGCGAGCGGAGCATCTCGTTGCCACTGGCCTCGAGCAGCATCCGGTGGAACATCGTGTCCGCCTGCAGGTAGGCCTCGAGATCGCCGCGGCGGCCGTGGATGACCATGTCCGACGCCGCAGCCGCGAGCACCCGGCACTGGGTGGCGTCGGCGCGCTGCGCGGCGAGCGCGGCAGCCACCGGCTCGATGCCGCGGCGCAGCTCGGAGAGGGAGAGCAGCTGGGCGGTGCGGTCGCCCCCGTCGAGCCGCCAGCGGATGACGCGGGGGTCGAAGACGTTCCACCGCTGCTGGGGCTGGACCGTGATGCCGACGCGTCGACGCGAGGCGACCATCCCCATCGACTCCAGCACCCGTACGGCCTCGCGCGCCACGCTGCGCGACACCGCGTGCTCCGCGCACACCGAGTCCAGCGTCAGCACCTGGCCCTGCGCGAGCGTGCCGGCCGCGATCCGTCCGCCGAGGGCGTCCAGCACGCTGGCGTGCTGGCCCGGCCGAGCGGGAGGGAGCGGCGCAGGAGTCGTCACGGGAAACATCATCCTACGGGGGTGGTTGCGCGCAAAGGGCAGGTCATTTGAAATAGGGGGTTGTAAAGATCTGATCTTTGGTGACAGGATGCGCGCCATGACCGGTGAATACGTCGTCGTGGTGATGGGTGTCTCCGGCTCCGGCAAGTCCACGGTCGGGGCCGCGCTCGCCCAGCGGCTCGGCGTCCCGTTCGAGGACGCCGACGACCTGCACCCCCGCGCCAACATCGCCAAGATGTCGGCAGGTCGTCCGCTGGACGACGAGGACCGCCACCCCTGGCTCGAGATCATCGGCGAGTGGCTCGCGGTCCACTCCGACGGCGGCGGGGTGATGAGCTGCTCGGCGCTGAAGCGGACCTACCGCGACCAGCTGCGCATGCACGCGCCCGACGTGGTCTTCGTGCACCTCGAGGGCAGCCACGCCGTGATCACCGACCGCCAGGCCAGCCGGCCCGGCCACTTCATGCCGGCCTCCCTGCTGGCCTCCCAGTTCGCCACGCTCGAGCCGCTGCAGCCGGACGAGCGCGGTGTCGTGATCGACGTCGACCAGGGCGTCGACGCGATCGTCGCAGCGTCCGTCTCGCAGCTCGAGGCGCTCACCCCCACCGAGGAGAACCCGTGATGTCCCCGATGTCCCTGCTGCCGCTCGCCGGCACCACGCTGGTCCAGCCCGTCGCTGACGGCTGGCAGCTGATCCTGGCCGCGCTCTCCGCGATCGCCGTGATCGTCGCCCTGATCACCCTGGTCAAGGTGCACCCGTTCCTCGCGCTCATCGCGGGCGCCTTCACCGTCGGCGCCGTGGCGGGCGTCAACATCCTCGCCGATCCTGACACCGGCACCGGTGTGCTCCCGTCGTTCGCGGCCGGGTTCGGCTCGACCGCCGCCGGCGTGGGCATCCTCATCGTCCTCGGCGCGATGTTCGCCAAGCTGCTCGCCGACTCCGGCGGTGCGGACCAGATCGTCGACACGATCGTCGGGCACGCCTCCCCGCGCATGCTGCCGTGGGCGATGGCGCTGGTCGGCGCGATCATCGGCCTGCCGATGTTCTTCGAGATCGGCCTCGTGCTCCTGATGCCGGTGATCTACCTGGTCGCCCGCCGCTCCCAGCTCTCCCTGATCACCGTCGGCATCCCCGCGCTGGCCGGGCTGTCCGCGATGCACGGCCTGGTGCCGCCGCACCCCGGCCCGCTGGTCGCGATCGGCGCCCTCGGTGCCGACCTCGGCACGACGCTCGCGCTCGGTGTCCTCGTCGCCGTCCCCACCGTGGTCGTGGCCGGACCGCTCTTCGGTCGCCTCGCCGGCCAGTGGGTCGACGTACCCGCGCCTAGCACGTTCGACGCCGACGTCCGCGACGAGGCCGGTGCGGTCCGTCGCCCGTCCTTCGCCGTCACCCTCTTCACCGTCCTGCTCCCCGTCGCGCTGATGATGGGCAAGGCGGTCGCCGACATCGCCGTCGACGACAAGACCCAGCCCGTACGCCGCGTGCTCGACCTGCTCGGCGAGCCCATCTTCGCGCTCTCGATAGCCCTGGTCGTCGCGATGTTCACCCTCGGCAAGTCGTCGGGGATGGACCGCGCGGCCCTCTCGAAGGTCACCGGTGCCTCCCTCGGCCCGATCGCCGGGATCCTGCTGATCGTCGCCGCGGGTGGCGGTTTCAAGCAGGTCCTCGTCGACACCGGCCTGGGCACGCTCCTCGCCGAGTGGGCCGACGACGCCAACATCTCGGTGCTCCTGCTCGCGTGGGTGCTGGCCGTCCTCATCCGCCTCGCCACCGGGTCGGCCACCGTCGCCACGATCACCGCGTCCTCGCTGATGGTCGGGCTCGTCGACGGCCTGTCGACCGGCGAGACCTCGCTCGTGGTGCTCGCCGTGGGCGCCGGCTCGGTGTTCTTCTCCCACGTCAACGACGCCGGGTTCTGGCTGGTCAAGGAGTACTTCGGCCTCAGCGTCGGCCAGACCATCAAGTCCTGGTCGATCATGGAGACGGTGCTCTCGGTGTCCGGCCTGGTGTTCGTGCTCCTGCTCAACCTCGTGATCTGAGCGGCCCGCCGCGACCGCGGGACGTCTGTCCCTGCACGAGAGGTCCTTCGGACCTGCCGGCGCCGCCGCGGTCGCGGCACCGTGGAGTCACCCGACGACACGGAGGTCACCCATGCTCACCCAGCAGTACGTCCAGCACGACTGGTCCCCCTCGATCTTCGCCGCGATGCTCGCGACGCTGGCCGTCCTCGTGGTGGTGGGGATGGGCGTCTTCCTGCTCGCCGCCAACCGGCCCAAGCGCCTGCGCCACAGCGACGTACGGGTCCACCGGATGCTCCACCGTCCCGGTCACTGACGCGCGGCGCCCACGACAAGCACAGATGACGAGAGCCCCCGGTGACGGTGTCACCGGGGGCTCTCGTGTCCTGCGCGCCTGTAGGGATTCGAACCCCAAACCTTCTGATCCGTAGTCAGATGCTCTATCCGTTGAGCTACAGGCGCCCGTCGTTCGCTCCGCTTGCGCGCCGCGAGGACTGGACGAGGATAGCCGACGGTGGTGGGGCTGGCGAAATCAGGGAGCCGGCGCGGGACCTTTGCCCGTGCTGCGACGGGGACCTCTGCCCGATCCGGCGCGCCGATCCGGTGCCCTAGGGTGCAAGCACCGACCCGCCCGCGGACGCAGCACCGCGAGAATGAGAGGCAGCGCGATGGCAGATCTCGAGGCAGTCCTGGACGAGGCGGGGCTGACCAACCCCCGCGTCCGCGAGTTCGTGAAGGAGTACGCCGAGCTCACGGGCGCCGAGCACGTCGAGGTGGTCAACGCCTCCGACGACGCGCGCCTGCTCGAGGAGGCCGTGGCGGCCGGCGAGCTGCAGCGCGCGGGGGAGGGTCGCTACTACTCCCGCAGCTACTACAAGGACACCGCCCGCTCCGAGGAGCGCACCATCGTCGCGACCAACGACGAGAAGGACCGCGGCGTCTACAACAACTGGCGCCCCGCCTCGGAGATGAAGCCGATGCTGCACGAGCGCATGCGCGGTGCGTCCGAGGGCAGGACGATGTACGTCATCCCCTACCTGATGTCGCCCCCCGGCAACGAGCTCGCGCCGTGGGCCGCCGGCGTCGAGCTGACCGACACCCGCACCGTCGTGCTGCACATGATCCGGATGTCGCGCGTGGGCGTGCAGTTCGTCAACGACCTCGAGGACCCGGACTCCTTCGTCCGCGCGGTCCACGTCACCGGCGACCTGGAGAACCTCGGCCAGGGCACCCCCGACGACCAGCGCTACTTCGTCACGGTCGCCGACGAGCGCACGATCCTGCACTTCGGCTCGTCCTACGGCGGCAACGCGCTGCTGGGCAAGATCGCGCACGGCCTGCGGCAGGGGGCGTACGACGGCTGGGCGAGCCGGAAGTTCCTCGCCGAGCAGTACATGCTCATCGGCATCCACGACAAGGAGACCGGCCGCACCTACCACGTGTGCGGCGGCTTCCCGAGCGCCTCGGGCAAGACCAACCTGGCGATGATGGCGGCCCCCGACGCGCTGGGGGACCGCTACCACGTGTCGTTCTACGGCGACGACATCGCGTGGCTGTGGGTCGACGAGGAGTCGGGGCGCCTGATGGGCATGAACCCCGAGTACGGCGTGTTCGGCGTCGCCAAGGACACCAACGAGACGACCAACCCCAACGCCCTGGCCTCGATCGAGGAGGGTTCACAGGCGATCTTCACCAACGTCGCCTACAACCCCACGACCGGCGAGGTGTGGTGGGAGGGCAAGACCCCGAAGCCGCCGACCGACGTCAAGGGCTGGCTCGACTGGACCGGGGCCCCGCTCGCGGACCGCAAGGACAACGACACCGCCGCCTGGGCCCACCCCAACAGCCGGTTCACCACGACCCTCGACAACGTCCCCAACATCGCGCCCGACTACGACGCGGCCGCGGGCGTGCCGATCGACGCGATCATCTTCGGCGGCCGCACCCGTGACCGCGAGCCGCTGATCCGTGCGATCACCGACCTCGCCGAGGGCGTCTACGACGGGCTCACGCTCGGCGCGGAGGCGACCTTCGCCGCCGAGGGCGTCGACGGGCAGCTGCGCTACGACCCGATGTCCAACCGGCCGTTCATGGCCTACGGCGAGGGCGACTACGCCCGGCACTACCTCGACATCGTGGGGGCGGCGAAGGACCAGCCGATCTTCGCCCACGTCAACTGGTTCCAGAAGGACCCTGACGACGGCCACTTCCTGTGGCCGGGCTACCGCGACAACCTGCGCCCGCTCCTGTGGCTGCTCCAGCTGCGCAACGGCGAGGTCGAGGGACGGCGTACGGCCGTGGGCGTCCTGCCGACCGAGGAGGAGCTCGACCTCACCGGCATGGACGTCCCGGCCGCCGACCTCCAGCGCATCCTGAGCATCGACCACGAGCGCTGGCAGCAGGAGATGGGCTTCCGCGAGGAGCACCTGTCGCAGTTCGACCGGATGCCCGAGGAGATCTGGGAGGCGCACCGCCGCGTGGCCGCCGACCTCGACGCCGAGGGCTGATCCGGAAACCGACCCAGGCGGCGAAATCGCCCGTACGATCAAGCGCGTGTCAAGATCTCGTCAACTCGCCGACCCCCTGCTGTGGTCGCGCGACGGCAAGCCCGGCATTGGGCTCGCGGTCCCGTTCGCGGCGGTGGCGTTGGCGTGCCTCGGGGTCACCCTGGTCCCGCCGTACGTCAGCGGTTGGTGGGTCTACGCGCTGGCCGGGCTGGTCCTCGTCGCGGTCGCGGGCCTCTTCGCGCTCTCGGTACGCCGGCCCGCCCGCACGTGGCTGGACCCGGCTCCGGCATACCTGATGTTCGTCTTCGTCGCCCTCGTGCACCACGCGTCGGGCGGCGCCGTCGGGGGCACCTCGTCGGGGCTGAGCGCCAGCGTCCTGCTGCCCATCCTCTGGCTGGCCATCACCGGCACGCGGAGCGAGCTGTGGGTCGCGAGCGGCCTGACCGTCGTCGTCTTCACACTGCCGATCGTGCTCATCGGGCCACCGGAGTACGTGTGGGGCGACTGGCGCCGGGCGGCCGTGTGGAGCACGGTCGCACTGGTGCTCGCGCCCGTCGTCCAGCGGATCGTGCACGACCTGGACCGTGAGACCCGCCGGGCCCGTATGGCGAACGAGCGGGTGGAGCGGCTGTTCGACAACGCGCCGCACGGCGTCGCCCTCCTCGACCCCGAGGGCACGATCTTGCGCGTCAACACCGCGCTGGCGGTGATCGTCGGCCTGGAGCCGCCGGAGATGGTCGGGCACCCCTTCCAGAGCTTCGAGGCTCCCGGCGAGGACGCGATCCGCGACCACGTCGAGCGGTTGATGTCCCACCGCAGCGAGATCATGGACGCCGAGTGCCGCCTGCGCGACTCGGGCGGCAACGACGTCGCCGTCGCGGTGAGCAGCACCGTCGTGCAGGACCCGCAGATCGGCGACATCGTGATGGTCAACGTCGTCGACGTCTCCGACCGCCGCCGCTACCTCGACCGGCTCGCGCACCTCGCGGACCACGACGTGCTCACCGGGCTGGCCAACCGACGCCGCTTCGAGAGCGAGCTCGAGCGCCAGCTCGACCGGTGCCGACGGCACGGTCCCACGGGTGCCCTGCTGCTGCTCGACCTCGACAACTTCAAGCAGGTCAACGACTCGCTCGGGCACAACGCCGGCGACCAGCTCCTCGTGACGATCGCAGGGCTGCTGCGTCGCTCGATCCGCACCACCGACGTGGTGGCGCGGGTGGGCGGCGACGAGTTCGCCATCATGCTCACCGACGCCGACCAGGCCACCGCCCAGCGGGTCGCGGACCTCGTGGTCGAGCGCATCCGCGACCACGCGGCGACCCTCGACGGCGTACGCCGTCACGTGTCCGCGAGCGTGGGCGCGGTGACCTTCGCGGCGGCCGCCGAGCACTCCGCCGACATCCTCGCGCTCGCCGACATGACGATGTACGACGCCAAGGAGTCCGGCCGCAACCGCGTCGCGCTCCTCGCCGAGGGGGAGGGGCGGGGCCCACGCAGCTCGATGCGGCTGCAGTGGCAGTCCCGGATCGAGGAGGCGCTAAAGCACGACCGCTTCGCGCTCCACTTCCAACCCATCATGGACATGAAGACAGGTCGCATCGACTCCGCCGAGGTGCTGCTGCGGCTCCGCGGCGAGGACGGCGAGCTCGTCCCGCCCGGTCGCTTCGTCTACATCGCCGAGCGCGCCGGTCTCATGCCGAGGGTCGACTGCTGGGTGCTCGACCGCAGCCTCGAGATGCTGGCCCAGCTGCGCCAGATCATGCCCGACTTCTGCCTGGAGGTGAACATCTCAGGGGCGTCCATGGGAGACCCGGCCGTCGAGCAGACCATCCTGTCGGCGCTCCAGCGTTTCGAGGTCGACCCCCACGCGCTGATCCTCGAGATCACCGAGACCTCCGCCGTGGCCGACGTCGCCCTGGCCCGGGAGTTCGCCGAGCGGATGGCGGCCCTCGGGTGCCGGTTCGCCCTCGACGACTTCGGTGCGGGCTTCGGCTCGTTCTACTACCTCAAGCACCTGATCTTCGACTACGTGAAGATCGACGGCGAGTTCGTCGCGCACGTCCACCGCTCGTCGGTGGACCGCACGATCGTGCGCTCGATCGTCGGCATCGCCCGCGACCTCGGCAAGCAGACGGTCGCCGAGTTCGTCTCCGATCCCGAGATCCTCGAGGTGGTCCGCGCTGAAGGCGTCGACTACGCCCAGGGCTTCCTGATCGGGAAGCCCGTGCCGATGGACGTCTTCATCAAGGAGTTCCTGCTCGCACCCGTGCCCGCCGTGCCAGCCGTGGCCGCGGACTGAGCGCGTCCACGCACGTCACAGGAGGGGGAGCAGGGGACGCCGATCTGACGCGATGGTGGTGCTGCCCCGCCGCGTCCAGGGACATACCTCCTGGCAGCGAGATCCACGTCACAACCCTTAGACCGATCCAATATGTGCGTGCGTCAGCCGCCGCTAGCGTCCGGAAGAAGTCGCCGACAACGAGGCCGCGCGAACCGCGACAAACGCTGAAGGAACGGTCATGACCGCCACCATCGACACCCAGACGACGCCCTCCACGACTCCGCCCACGACCCACGAGGGGATCCTCGCCTGGGTCACCGAGGTCGCCGAGCTCACCCAGCCCGACACCATCCACTGGTGCACCGGGTCCGACGAGGAGTGGGCGCAGCTCACCGCCTCGCTCGAGGCCACCGGCACGTTCACGCGCCTCAACCCCGACGTGATGCCCAACTCGTTCCACGCCGCGTCCGACCCGACCGACGTGGCGCGCGTCGAGGACCGCACCTACATCTGTTCCGTCGCCGAGCGCGACGCAGGCCCCACCAACAACTGGATGGAGCCCGAGAAGATGAAGGAGCTCATGCGTGGGCTCTACGCCGGCTGCATGCGCGGACGCACGATGTACGTCATCCCCTTCGTCATGGGCCACCTCGACGCCGAGCAGCCCATGTTCGGCATCGAGGTCACCGACTCGGCCTACGTCACGGTCTCCATGCGCGTGATGGCCCGCATGGGCACCGAGGTGCTGAGGCGCATCGAGGAGCTCGAGTCCGCCGGCCGCGACCCGCAGTGGGTGCCCGCGCTGCACTCGGTGGGCATGCCGCTGGAGCCCGGCCAGGCCGACGTCGCGTGGCCGTGCAACGACACCAAGTACATCGTGCAGTTCCCCGAGGAGCGGATGATCTGGAGCTTCGGCTCCGGCTACGGCGGCAACGCCCTGCTCGGCAAGAAGTGCTACGCGCTGCGCATCGCCTCGGTCATGGCGCGCGACGAGGGCTGGCTGGCCGAGCACATGCTCATCCTCAAGCTCACCTCGCCGCAGGGCGTGACCAAGTACGTCGCCGCGGCCTTCCCGAGCGCGTGCGGCAAGACCAACCTCGCGATGCTCAAGCCCACCGTCCCGGGCTGGACCGTCGAGGCCATCGGCGACGACATCGCGTGGATGCGGATCGGCGAGGACGGCCGCCTGTGGGCGGTCAACCCCGAGTTCGGCTTCTTCGGCGTCGCGCCCGGCACCAACGAGCACACCAACCCGCACGCCATGGAGACCATCCGCAAGGGCAACTCGGTCTTCACCAACGTCGCGCTGACCCCCGACGGCAACGTGTGGTGGGAGGGCCTGGAGAACACCCCGGCCGAGGCGACGAGCTGGAAGGGCGAGCGCTGGACCCCGGAGATCGCCGCCGGGACCGGCGAGCTCTCCAGCCACGCCAACAGCCGCTACTGCACCCCGATCAAGCAGTGCTCGATCCTCGCCGACGAGTACGACGACCCGCGCGGCGTGCCGATCGACGCGATCCTCTTCGGTGGTCGTCGCAAGACGACGATCCCGCTCGTCACCGAGGCGCGCGACTGGAACCACGGCACCTTCATGGGCGCCACGCTGTCCTCGGAGACCACCGCGGCCGCGGTCGGCGCCGTGGGCGTCGTACGCCGCGACCCGATGGCGATGCTGCCGTTCATCGGCTACAACGCCGGCGACTACTTCGGCCACTGGGTCGGCATCGGCAAGGACAACGACGCGGCCAAGCTGCCGAAGATCTTCTACGTCAACTGGTTCCGCCGCTCCGACGACGGCGACTTCCTGTGGCCCGGCTTCGGCGAGAACAGCCGCGTGCTCAAGTGGGTCATCGAGCGCATCGACGGCCAGGCCGCCGCGGTCGAGACCCCGATCGGCCATGTGCCGGCCCCTGGGTCGCTCGACATCGACGGCCTCGACCTCACCGAGGAGCAGGTCGCGCAGGCCCTCGCGGTCGACGTCGAGGAGTGGAAGGCCGAGCTGCCGCAGATCGAGGAGTGGTTCGAGAAGTTCGGCGACGACCTCCCGGCCGTGCTGTGGAGCGAGCTCGACACCCTCAAGGCCCGTCTCGGGGAGTGACCCCGGCCTGATCCCGCGTCACCGACCCGCCCGCCGCTCGACGGTGTGGCGGGTCGGTGCGTCCCATCCCGTCCCATCCCGTCGTCTCCGGCGTACGACTGGGGCCGTTGTGGCACGATCACCCCACTGGGTTCGGGGTGAGCGGAGGTGAGTCATGCCCCTGGGGCAGCACGAGCGCGGTGTCTTTGAGGCGCAGGCCACCCCGCTCTACGAGGAGATCGTCACCTCCGCCGGCATCAGTGCCTCCGACAAGCGCATCGTCAAGGGCGGCGAGCTGCAGCAGGCCTTCGCCCTCCTCGTCGAGGTGGGGCTGGTGGTCAGGAGCGACGACCGAGCCTTCTGGCGCGCGGTCGATCCCGCGACCGTCCAGGCACGGGTGGTCGCGCCGATGGGCCAGCAGGGCGCCGAGCTGATCGTGGAGTCGGCCCACTGGGCCCAGGCCTTCGGCACCCTCTCGCACGCGTGGCGTCGTTCGCCCAGCGCGGTCGGCGGGCCCTTCGCCGAGATCCGCGGGGGAACGACCATCCGCACCTTCCTGGAGTCGCTGGTGAGCGACGCCGAGCAGGAGCTGCTCTTCGCGCAGCCGCAGGACCGTCGCGGGGTCAAGCAGCTCGCCGAGGTGGTCGCGCGCGAGATCGCCCTGCTCCGGCGGGGGGTTCGGATGCGCACGCTCTACCAGCACGCGGCCCGCCGTGGCAGCGACA
Source organism: Nocardioides sp. Soil774 (assembly GCF_001428125.1). GTDB lineage: Bacteria > Actinomycetota > Actinomycetes > Propionibacteriales > Nocardioidaceae > Nocardioides. The sequence continues at coordinate 407,961 of NZ_LMSM01000006.1, forward strand.
CCCGCAAGTACGTCGCTGCCGTGTCCGCGGAGGGTGCGGAGGTGCGCACGCTCGACGAGTTCTTCAACCGCCTCATCGTGGTGGACCGCCGCACCGCGGTCATCCCGAGCCACGAGGGCCTCGAAGCCGCCATGGTGATCAGCGAGCCGTCGATGGTGCTCTACCTCGTCGACATGTTCGAGCGCCACTGGGAGCGAGCCCGGCCGTTCACCAGCAGCGAGACCTCGCTGATGCGCGACATCGCCGCCGAGCAGCGGGCGATGACCATCCGGATGCTGCTCGAGGGCCGCGCAGACCCGGCGGGCGCGAAGCGCCTCGGGGTCAGCCCCCGGACCTACGCGGGCTACGTGGCCGACCTGAAGAGCGAGTTCGAGGTGGAGACCCGCTTCCAGCTCGGCTACGAGATGGGCAAACGCGGCATCGACGGCCGCGAGACCGACGAGCCCCCGAAGAAGTAGCGCCGAAACGGTCGGGAAATGAGGCAAGGGCAGCGACCAGAGGTCACTGCCCTTGCTGCCGAGACGGGCCTGTGGGGGAGGCCGTGCGGACCAGAACTCGTGGGGGGTTGAGGGGTCCGTGTCTCAGCACTTCACTGCGTGCACATCATGGCACGTCGGTCAGCGTTCCACCTTGGCGAACGTGCCCCAGGTGTAGTCGGCATTCGCAGGCGCGCTGCTGATCCCGACGAATCCGAAGCCTAGGGCGGCCACGAGTGCGGCGGCTGCGATACGGCGGACTGGGGTCATGTTGGCTTTCACCTCGTTGTCAAGTGTCACAGGGGATGACGGGACAATCATCCCCCACGTCGACGGACGTCGTCATGCCGATGCGTCTGCAGGTCTGTGCAATGCACGATCCTGCAATTGATCCGCGACATGCAGTCGGCCCCCTCCGGTGGGGGAGGGGGCCGACGTCGGGGCGGAGGCGGAGGGATTTGAACCCTCGATGGGGTTTTAGCCCCAAACCCGCTTAGCAGGCGGGCGCCATAGACCGGACTAGGCGACGCCTCCATGCCCAGCCAGCGGCCGAGCGAACTGAAGGCTACAAGGCGCAGCGCGCCCGTGCCGAATCAGGTCACCACTTCTTCAGGCCGTGTCCGCGCTGGAGGTGCTCCTGGACGTCGCGCACGAAGGCCTCACGGTCGATCGCGAGCATCTCGACGGGGATCGTGGTCGTACGCCCGTCGCGCAGCCGCAGCACGACGACGGGGGAGTCGGCCACGGTGGTCGTCACGGCGTCCTCGACGTCCTTCCAGCGCGCCGAGGCCGCGCCCACGCCGCGCACCCACTGCACCCGGTAGCCCTCGTCGGTGAACCGGGCCACCCAGCCCCGCGTGCGCCAGGTCCACCAGCAGCCCGCGAGCACGGCGAGGGTGAGCACGACGGGGACCAGCAGGAACACCGTGTGGAGGTCGAGGACCGCGATCGCGACGGTGCTCAGGAGGATCAGCACGGCGACCGCGCACAGCACGAGGCCCAGCAGGCGCGCCGCGACGGCGGGGGCGAGGCGGTGGTCGGTGGCGGTCTCGGTCGTCACGCGAGAGATTTCACCACGCGCGCGGGCCCCACCCGGTGCTCGGGTCCGGGCGGCGGCCCGGCTTGGGTAGAGTCCCGCGGTGTGCGGCGCCCCGGCGCGGCACGAGGAGGGGTGCCGGAGCGGCCGATCGGAACCGCCTTGAAAGCGGTCGTAGGGAGACCTACCGCGGGTTCGAATCCCGCCCCCTCTGCCAAGCCGAAGCGAAGCGAGGCGCGGGCTGAGGGGGCGTCGGCCGGGCGTGGCGGCTGCCAAGCCTGAGCGTCCACATGTAACGCCGGGTTACGTGCTGTACCCACCCCCGTGCAACGGGGTGGGTACAAGGAGCAACCCGGCGTTACAACGGGGCTAGGCTCGCGCGGTGACGACGAGCTGGTTCACCTCGCCTGACGACGCGGCCCGGCGCCTGGAGGCGGCCGGCTACCTCACCGACGACGCGACCGCGCTCACGGCGTACCTCGCCGGGGCGCTGGAGAAGCCGCTGCTCGTCGAGGGACCGGCGGGCGTCGGCAAGACCGAGCTGGCCAAGGCGGTCGCGCGGTCCACGGGCGCGGAGCTGGTGCGCCTGCAGTGCTACGAGGGTCTCGACGAGGCCCGCGCGCTCTACGAGTGGAACTACAAGAAGCAGCTGCTTCGCATCCAGGCCAGCGGGGCCGACCAGGCGTGGAGCGAGACCCACGACGACATCTTCACCGAGGAGTTCCTCCTCACCCGGCCCCTGCTCAGCGCGATCCGGCGAGACGAGCCGACGGTGCTGCTCGTCGACGAGGTCGACAAGACCGACGTCGAGGTCGAGGGCCTGCTGCTCGAGGTGCTGAGCGACTTCCAGGTCACGATCCCCGAGATGGGCACCGTGAGCGCCACCAGGCGTCCCTTCGTCGTGCTGACCTCCAACGCCAGCCGGGAGCTGTCGGAGGCGGTCAAGCGGCGCTGCCTGTTCCTGCACCTCGACTACCCCGACGCCGAGCGCGAGCGGGCGATCGTCACCAGCCAGGTGCCCGACATCGACCACCGGGTCGCCGTGCAGCTCGTCGACGTCGTCGTGCGGCTGCGCGAGCTCGAGCTCAAGAAGGCGCCCTCGATCGCCGAGTCGGTCGACTGGGCGCGCACCCTCGTCGCGCTGCAGGTCGGCGACCTCGACGAGGAGACCGTCGCGCGCACCCTGGGAGTGGTGCTCAAGCACGCCTCCGACCAGCGGCGGGCGGTCAAGGAGCTCAAGCTGCTGGCCGCGCGATGACCCTGCTCGACACCCACATCGGCTTCGTGGAGGCGCTGCGCTCCGCGGGCCTGTCGGTGTCGCTCGCCGAGGGCCTCGACGCGATCAGCGCGCTCGAGCGGGTGCACTGGCACGACCGCGAGACCGTGCGCGCGGCCTACGCCGCCACGCTGGTCAAGCGCCAGCCGCAGCGGGTCACCTTCGACGCGGTCTTCGACATCTACTACCCCCGGCTCGTCGGCGGCGGTGTCGCCGGCGACGACGTCGCGCCGACCGAGGGCGTGCCCGACACCGGGGCGCAGCTCCAGCGGCTGCGTGAGGCGCTGGCCGAGGCGCTGGCGTCCGGCGACCAGCAGGCGATGCAGGACCTCGCCGTCGAGGCCGTCGCGAGGTTCGGCGCCATGCCGGGCCGCGGACCCGGCCTGTCGAGCTGGTCGGCGTACACCTCGCTGCAGCGGGTCTCGCCCGCCGAGCTGATGGACCGGCTGGTCCAGGGGCTGCTCGCCCAGGGCCTCGACGAGGAGCGGGCCCAGCGCGACGCGGGCCGGCGGATCGGGGAGTTCACCCGGATGGTCGAGGGCGATGCGCGCCGGCGCATCGCGGAGGAGAAGGGACCCGAGCACGTCGCCGCAGTGACGGTGCGTCCGACCATCGACCGGCTCGACTTCACCGCAGCCCGTCGCAGCGACCTCGAGGAGATGCGCCGCGAGATCTACCCGCTCGCCCGCCGGCTGGCGGCCCGGCTCACCAAGGAGCAGCACGCGCGGCGGCGCGGTCCCCTCGACGTACGCCGCACCGTGCGGGCCTCGATCGCCACGGGCGGGGTGCCGCTCACGACCCACCACCGCCCGAGGCGTCCGCACCGCACCGAGCTCGTCGTGCTGTGCGACGTGAGCGGGTCGGTCGCCAGCTTCGCCCAGTTCACCTTGATGCTGGTCTTCGCGCTGCGCGAGGCGTTCGGCGGGGTGCGCGCCTTCACGTTCGTCGACGACGTCGTCGAGGTCACCGACACCTTCGCACCCGGAGCCGACGTCGCGGAGGTGATGGAGCAGCTCTCGGCGAGCATCTCCCACGCTGCCCGCTTCGGGCGCACCAACTACGGACGGGCGCTGACGCGGTTCGCCGAGGAGCACCCCGACGCGATCGGTCCCCGGTCGTCACTGCTGGTCCTCGGGGACGGACGCTCCAACTACAGCGACCTCGCGCTGCCCGTGCTGGCGGACCTCGCGGGACGCGCCCGCCACGCGTGGTGGCTCAACCCCGAGCACCCCCGGCACTGGGGCACCGGCGACAGCGCCGCGGACCAGTACGGCGCGGTCGTGCCGATGGTGGAGTGCCGCAACCTCACCCAGCTCGGTGAGTTCGTGCACGAGATCGTCTGAGCCCTCCTCAGCCGGCGAGGTAGCCCAGCTCGTGCAGCCGGGTGATCTCGGCGCGCAGCTCGGGGTGCTCGGCGCCGTCGGCGGCCCGCGCACCGGCGACGTAGGCGTGGTCACCGGCCACCTCCCCCGCGTCGAAGACGACGGTCAGCCGGTTGGTGGTGCGGGCGTTGATCAGCGAGCCCAGGATCGCCACGGGGTCGGAGCGGTCCTCCAGCGACAGCATCCGGGTGGCGTCGGGCAGGCGCGGCACCTGGGCCGACGGGGACCCCGCGGTGACGACCTGGTCGACGACGAACCGCGCCGACCTGACGCCCGCCGCGATCTCGGCGGCGACGGTGCCGCCGGCGGCCGAACCGACCAGCATGACGCGGGCGTCGTCCTCGGTGAGGACCTTCTCGATCGCGCGCACGACCTGGCCCGCGGACGTGGTGGGGTCGGCCCCGACGAGGCGGAGCCGGCCCGGATCCACCCCGAGGGAGCCGGGCAGGTAGGCGATGTAGCGCCCGGCGCCGACGCGCTGCACGCTGATCCGCTGGTCCTCCGCGAACAGGGTCACCACCAGCTCCTCGAGGGAGCGGGGTGCCGCTGCGGTCGCGGTCGCGTCGACCTCGGCCGGGACCTCCTCGGCCTCCACGAAGGAGCCCGCGGAGTCGCGGAAGGCGGACACGGCGTCGGTCGGGAAGTCACCCACGCCGATCGCGCGCAGGCCGCCGCGAGCCGCACCGGCCCCCTGCTCCGACGAGAGCACGCCCGCGGTGAGCAGCGAGCGCATGTGCAGCCCGTCGAGCAGCCCGCCGCCGCCGGAGAGGTGCTCCATCAGGTCGGGGTTGCTCTCGGCGAGCTCGCTCAGGTAGGCGGTGACCCCGTCGCGGTCGAGCGCGTCGGTCTCGATGAGGCCAGCGCTGACGATCGCTCCGCCGAGGGCCACCTCGGGGGCGAGGTAGCCGATGGCGCGACCCGCGATCGAGCCGAGGGTCTTGTAGGCGGCCGCCTGCAGCTCGTCGATCCAGCGGTAGGTCAGCACCGTGGCCCGTACGACGAGCGCGTCGGCGTCGAGCTCGACGGAGCGGGTCAGCAGCCCGTGCTTGCCCGTCGTCGCGGCGCGGATGTCCTCCTCGGCGGGCCCCCACGTGGTCGGCGACAGCTCGGCGGAGTCCACGACGTCGTCGTCGCCGAGGATCTCCGCGCCCAGCCGCGCGCGGGTGCGCATCTCGTCGCCGGAGGCGTCGAAGAGGTCGGCCAGCGCCAGCATCTGGTCGTACTTGTCGGCACCGACCGATGCCGAGGCGTCGTCGGCGCCGTGGGTGCGGGGGATGTCGAGGTCGCTCATGTCGGGGTCCCTGCGGCGTTGTCGGTCGGGGGAGCGAAGCGGCGGAGGCCGAGAACGTCGTGGGGTGACGTCATGCTGTGGCCGCCTCTCCGACGGTGACCTGGGCCAGGACGGGTGCCAGCGCGGTGGCGAGGTCGTCGGGGTCGACGCGCGCCACCGAGACGCGCGCCCCGTCGTCGTGGCGTGGGGTGAGGGAGTGCCAGCCGTCGCGGAGCAGCACCCACGAGACCACGCCCACCGAGGTGGTCACGCGCTCGGACACGGCTGCGGCCAGGATGCGCAGGCGTCCGCGGCTCTCGGCGTGCACGGCGCAGACCGCGGCCGCTGCCTCGGCGTCGCCCATCGGCGAGCCGTCGGCCAGCACCTCGCCGTCGCTCTGCCCCACCAGCACCGGGACGAGGTCGGCGCGGCTCGAGCGCAGCGCCTCGCCCACGGAGTCGGCCAGGGCGTAGGGGACGTCGAGCAGGGCCGGCACCTGGGACGCGGTGAGCGGGAGGTCCTCGGGGACGGCGGTCACGCGGGCGAGCTCGGTGGTCCACTGGTGCACGGGGAACCAGGCCAGCTCGAAGACGATCCCGTCGCAGGTGGACAGGCTCGCGACGGCGTCGCCGGCCTGTCGGTGCCAGGCCTTGACCTGGGTGGCGCCGGCCGCGACGTCGACGTCGAGCGCGAGGCGCGGGGTGGCCAGGAGCCCGACCGCGCCGAGGAGCCCGGCGTCCGCGCCCGCGTCGGTGAGCAGGCCGCGGCGCCGCAGCGTCTCGTGCGGGTCGTGGAGCGAGGCGAGCGCCTGCGCGTAGGCCCGGTCCTCGGAGGTGCCGCGGCTCTGGCCGAGGCGTCCGCTGAGCGACCCGGCGTCGGCGGCCTCGCCGTCACGGAGGTCGAAGGGCAGCGGCGCGCCGCCGGCGAGCTCGGCGACCAGGCGCAGCTCGGGCAGCGTGAGCGCGAGGCGTCGCGCCATGGCGTCGAGGAAGGTCGCCGGCGCCGGGGGCGCGGTGGTCAGGTCGATGGTCACCATGTCAGAGCCCCGGGAGGTCGGTGGTCAGCCAGTCCTTGTGACCGGCCGGAGGGGGGTCGAAGGCCAGCAGCGCCGCCTCGGCCCCGTCGGGCGAGGCGCCGGACGCGGCAGCGGCGGACCGGGAGCGGGCGTCGTCGACGAGGGCGGTGGCCTTGTGCGAGCGCGTCTCGATGGCCTCCTTGAGCACGTCGACCTCCGCCAGGTGACGTGCGAGCGACTCGGCGGCGTCCTCGTGGTGGGCCGCGGCGGCGCGCAGGTGGTCGGCGCGGCCCTTGATGCGCTCGCGCATCGCGTCGGCTGCCTTGCCGTGCCACGGCACCGCCTCGGCCTGCGAGACCAGCCGAGCGGCCAGGGCACGGATGTCGCCGCTCTGCTCGCGCAGCTGCGCGACGCGTCGGCGTCCGGCGGCGGGGTCGCCGTACATCGATCACTCCCTCTCGTCCGTGGACGACTACCCGACCTCGAGCCGTCCCAAACGCGTTCCCATGTCTGGATTCGCATCCAGGCGCCGGGGTGGGCGGCCGATAGGATCGAGACGCCGACCGCCCCGCCGCGACTGAGGTGTGCATGACCTTCGACGTCCACCAGCTCGACCTGTTCGTGCTGGTCGGCGCGGTGGTGACGCTGGCGGCCATCCTCGCGGTGCGGGTCTCGGCCGGCGTGGGCCTGCCGTCGCTGCTGATCTACCTGCTCATCGGCGTCGCGCTCGGTGAGGGCGGGCCGTTCGGGATCCCCTTCGACGACGCACAGCTCGCGCACGCGCTGGGCTTCGGCGCGCTGGCGATCATCCTGGCCGAGGGTGGCCTGACGACCGACTGGCGCCAGATGCGCTCCAGCATCCGGCTCGGCCTCTCGCTGGCGACGCTCGGGGTGGCGGTCTCGGTGGCGGTCGTCGCGGTCGGCACCCACTACCTCCTCGGTCTGCCGTGGGAGCTGGCGATCCTGCTCGGCGCGATCTGCTCGCCCACCGACGCGGCCGCGGTCTTCTCGGTGCTGCGCGCGCTGCCGCTGCCCAAGCGGCTCACGGGCGCGCTCGAGGCCGAGTCCGGTCTCAACGACGCGCCCACCGTCGTGCTGGTCGGCATCATCTCCACCGGGGCGATCGGGGAGGCCAGTCCTTTCGAGACGGCCGGGATCATCGTCTTCGAGCTGATCGCCGGAGGCCTCGTCGGCATCGCCTGCGGCGTCGCGGGTGCGTGGATCATGCGGCGGGCGGCGTTGCCCTCCTCCGGCCTCTACCCGCTCGCGGTGCTGTGCCTGGCGTTCACCGCCTACGGCGCGGCAGCCGCGCTGCACGCCTCGGGCTTCGCGGCGATCTACGTCGCCGCGCTGATCCTCGGCAACAGCGAGCTGCCGCACCGCGTGGCCACGAGGTCGTTCGCCGAGGGCGTGGCCTGGCTCGCGCAGATCGGCCTGTTCGTGATGCTCGGCCTCCTGCTCTCGCCCGCACGGATCGACGTCGACACGGTCGTGCAGGCCCTCGTGACCGGCCTGGTGCTGACGCTCGTGGCCCGGCCGCTCTCGGTGCTGGTCAGCAGCGTGGTGCAGCCGATGGGCCCGGGCGACCTGGCGTTCATCTCGTGGGCGGGCCTGCGCGGAGCCGTCCCCGTCGTGCTCGCGACCATCCCGCTCGCCGAGGGGGTCGAGGGGGCCGACGACCTCTTCGACATCGTCTTCGTGATGGTCGTCGTCTACACCCTGCTCACCGGCCCGACCCTGCCGTGGGTGGCCTCGCTGCTGCGGGTCGCGCGGCGCAACGAGCCCCGCGGCCTCGACGTCGAGGCCGCGCCCCTCGACAAGGTCGCGGCCGACCTGCTCCAGGTCACGATCGCGTCGACGTCGAAGATGCACGGCGTCGAGGTGGGCGAGCTGCGGCTGCCCCAGGGCGCCTCGGTCTCGCTGGTGGTCCGCGGCGGCAGCGTCCTCGTGCCGGAACGACGTACGGTCCTGCGCGCGGGCGACGACCTGCTCGTGGTCACCCCCCGCAAGCTGCGCGAGGCGACCGAGGTGCGGATGCGCCAGGTCTCCGAGAACGGTCGCCTGGCCCAGTGGGTCGGCGACCCGTCGCGGCGCCCGCGCGACTAGCTGTCCCGGCTGGTCGGAACCGGGCTACTCGGAGCCGGTGGCGCGGCAGTACGTCGCGTCGGCCTCGGCGACCACGGACTCGACCTGCTTCTTGCGCAGCGCCTTGAACTTCTCGCCGACCACCACGACCACGCCCGGCCCGAGGGCGTCGCCCGCGACGACCTTGGCCTTCTTGAACTGCTGGCTCACGAGGGCGACCGCCGGGTTCGTCGGGTCGGAGGCCCAGATCTGCGTGGTCGCGGCGGGCGTCGGGGCGTCGCCGACGTCACCGGGGACGAAGCCCCGCTCGCTGAGCTGGGCGCTGGTCGCGCCGGCCAGCCCGCTGCGACCGCTGCCGTTGAAGACGCTGACCACGACCTGGTCCCGGCGCACCTCGCTGCCGGCGGTGACGGTCGTGTCCTCGCAGATCGCGACCGGCTCGTCCTGCGGGAACGGCTGCGTCAGCGCGGCCCAGCCCCACACGGCGGCGACGACCACCAGCAGCGCGAGGACCGCCAGGGTCAGCGCCGACTTCAGCGCACCGCTCACTGGTCCTCCGCCTGGTGGACCCGGGCGTGGAGCACGAGGCGCTGCTGCAGGGCCGCGCGCAGCGCACGGTGGAGCCCGTCCTCGAGGTAGAGGTCCCCGCGCCACTGCACCACGTGGGCGAAGAGGTCGCCGTAGAAGGTCGAGTCCTCGTCGAGGAGCGTGTCGAGGCGCAGGGTGTCCTTGGTGGTCACCAGCTCGTCGAGGCGGACCTGGCGCGGGGGCAGGTCGGCCCAGCCGCGGGAGTCGAGGCCGTGGTCGGGGTAGGGCCGGCTGTCGCCCACCCGCTTGAAGATCACGGCGGTGACTATATCGACGCCCTCGTCGTCGCCTCACCTGCTGACTAGGCTCGCGGCATGCCAGAGACCCCAGAGACCCCAGCGGCATCGCAGCCCGCCCCGAGCGACCCCGTCTCCGAGGCGGTGGCACCGGGCTACCGGTTCGAGGGTCCGGCTCTCGAGCTCGGTGGCCTGATGCTCGACGCCGAGCGGCTCAGCGACGTCCACATCAAGATCCCCCTCGGCATGCTCAACCGGCACGGCCTCGTCGCCGGCGCCACCGGCACCGGCAAGACCAAGACCCTGCAGCTGCTCGCCGAGCAGCTCAGCGCCAACGGCGTACCGGTGTTCGCCGCCGACATCAAGGGCGACCTGTCGGGCCTCAGCGCGCCCGGCGAGCCCAGCGACAAGCTCACCGCCCGCACCGCGAGCGTCGGCCAGCAGTGGACCGCGACCGGCTTCCCGACCGAGTTCTACGCCATCGGCGGCCAGGGCACCGGCGTCCCCGTGCGGGTGACGATGAGCGCCTTCGGCCCGACGCTGCTGGCCAAGGTGCTCGGCCTCAACGAGACCCAGGAGTCCTCGCTCGGCCTGGTCTTCTACTACTGCGACTCCCACGGGCTGCCGCTGCTCGACCTCGCCGACCTGCGTGCGGTCCTGCAGTACCTCACCGGCGACGCGGCCGGGAAGGCCGAGCTCAAGGGCATCGGCGGGCTCTCGCCGCAGACCGCCGGTGTGATCCTGCGCGAGCTGATCACCTTCGAGGCCCAGGGTGCCGACGTCTTCTTCGGGGAGCCGGAGTTCGAGACCCAGGACTTCCTGCGCACCACCGACGACGGCCGCGGCGTGATCAGCCTCCTCGAGCTGCCGAACCTGCAGGACCGCCCGGCGCTGTTCTCCACCTTCCTCATGTGGCTGCTCGCCGACCTCTTCCACGACCTGCCGGAGGAGGGTGACCTCGACAAGCCCAAGCTGGTCTTCTTCTTCGACGAGGCGCACCTGCTGTTCCACGACGCCTCCGACGCCTTCCTCGACCAGATCGCGCAGACCGTGCGGCTGATCCGCTCCAAGGGGGTCGGCGTCTTCTTCGTGACGCAGTCGCCGACCGACGTCCCTGACGACGTGCTCGCCCAGCTCGGCTCGCGCGTGCAGCACCAGCTCCGCGCCCACACGCCCAACGACGCCAAGGCGCTGCGCGCCACCGTGAACACCTACCCCGACAGCGCGTACGACGACCTCGGCGAGGTCATCACGTCGCTCGGCATCGGCGAGGCGATCGTCACCGTGATGAACGAGCGCGGTGCCCCGACCCCCGTCGCCTGGACCCGACTGCGCGCGCCGGAGTCGCTGATGGATGCTGCCGACCCCGCCGCGATGGTGGCCGCCGTCAAGGCCTCGCCGCTGTCGGCGAAGTACGCCGAGGCGATCGACCGCGAGTCGGCCCGCGAGCTGCTGGCGAAGAAGCTCGAGGAGGGCGCGCGCAAGGCCGCCGAGGACGCCCGGGTCAAGGAGATGGCGCGCGAGCAGAAGAACGAGCGGGTCACCGAGAAGGCCTCGACGAAGGCCGAGAAGGAGAAGGACTCCATGGTGGAGACCGTCGTGAAGTCGACGGCCTTCAAGGACTTCATGCGCACCGCCGCGCGCGAGATCGCCCGCGGGATGTTCAACAGCGGCCGCCGCTAGTCCCGCGGCGAGCGGTGTGTGAGGGGGATTCGGGACGCTCGGAATCCCCCTCACACACCGTTCGCCGGGCGTGTCGCCGTACGAGGCGCGCCTGAGCGGTGCGTGAGGAGGATCGGTGGCGCCGAAAATCTCCGTCACTCACCGCTCGGGCGGCGGCTCACATGGTCGGGTCGAGCCAGGCCAGCTGCGCGGTCTGGGTGCCGCCGTCGCGGGTGACGACCCGGGCCCGGCCCTCGGGCGCCGGCTGCGGGCGCAGGTTGCCGATGAGCACGCCCTCGTCGCGCGGGCCGGACAGCACGACGCCGGGCATCGCGAGGTCGCGCAGCGACTGGATGACGGGCTCGTAGAGCGCGCGGGACGCACCACCCGTACGCCGCGCCACCACGACGTGCAGGCCGACGTCGCGGGCCTGGGCCATCAGCGGCTGCAGCGCCGAGACCGGCGAGGACTGCTGGGTGGCGACCAGGTCGTAGTCGTCGACCACGACGAAGACCTCGGCACCGGTCCACCACGAGCGGCTGCGCAGCTGGTCGGGCGTCACGTCGGGACCGGGGATGCGACCCTCGAGGTAGCTCGCGATGTCCTTGAGCGTGGGCGTGGCCTGGGTGGCGGAGGTGAGGTAGTTGAGCAGGTACTCGTCGGGCACCTCGCCGAGCAGCGAGCGGCGGTAGTCGACCAGCACGATCTGGGCCTGCTTCGGCGTGCGGGTGCGCATGATCTCGTGGACGTAGGCCCGCAGCAGCGCGCTCTTGCCCGACTGCCCGTCGCCGAAGATCAGCATGTGCGGCTCGGCGTCGACGTCGAGCCCGATCGGGGCCAGCTCCTTCTCGTTGATGCCGAGCAGGACGTGGCGCTCGGGCATCTTGCGGCGCACCGCGTCCTCGCGGATCGCCTCGAGCGTGACCCGCTCGGGCAGCAGGCGCAGCTTGGGGCCCTCGGGGCCCTTCCACGCCGCGGCCATCTTGTCGATCAGGTCGTCGACGCCGTCGCCGAGCGTGTCGGCGTTGCCGTCGCCGTCGACGCGCGGCAGCGCGCCGAGGAAGTGCAGCTTGGACGGCACGAGACCGCGGCCCGGGCGACCGACCGGCACGAGGGCGGCGACCTTGCGGTCGACCTCGGAGTCGAGCGGGTCGCCGAGGCGCAGCTCGAGCTTGGAGCCGAAGACGTCGCGCATCGCGGCGCGGTAGTCGGCCCACCGGGTCGAGGCGGTGACGATGTGGAGGCCGAAGGTCAGGCCGCGCGCGGCGAGCTGCTGGATCTCCATCTCGAGGTCGTCGAACTCCGCGCGGAGCGTGCTCCAGCCGTCGATGACCAGGAACACGTCGCCCCAGCCGTCGTCGACCCGGCCCTGGGCGCGGCGCGAGCGGTAGGTCTCGATGGAGTCGATGCCGTTCTCGCGGAAGAAGGCCTCGCGACGGTCGACGATGCCCTCGACCTCGGCCATGACGCGGCGTACGACGTCGGGCTCGGAGCGCGTCGCGACGCCGGAGACGTGCGGCAGCCGGGCGAGCGGGGCGAACGTGCCACCGCCGAAGTCGAGCACGAAGAACTGCGACTCCATCGGCGTGGTCACCAGCGCCATGCTCGTGACGATCGTGCGCAGCAGGGTGCTCTTGCCCGAGCGGGGCCCGCCGACGACGGCCACGTGACCGGCGGCGCCGGTGAGGTTGAGCGTCATCGTGTCGCGGCGCTGCTCGCGGGGACGGTCGACGGTGCCGAGCGGGATCACCAGGCCGGGCACGTTGCGCCACTGCTGCGAGGTGAGGCCGAGGTCGGCGTGCTCGACGAGGTCGGGCATGAGCTCGTCGAGGGTGTCGGGCACGTCGAGCGGCGGGAGCCAGACCTGGTGGGCCTCGGGGCCCTTGCCGATCATCCGCTGCACCGCGATGTCGAGCAGCGAGGGCTGCTCGCCCTGCCCCTGCCGCTGCGGCTGCGGGGCCGCCACGTCGGGGGTCTCGTCGGCGGTCGGCTGGAGCGCCTGCACCTCGGAGATCGTGAAGGGCAGGATGCCGCGGATGGCGCCGCCCTCGTCGCGGGTGACGCGGGTGCGGCTCGACGGCGGCCCGGAGACGTACGCCGCCTTGAAGCGCAGCAGCGTGGACTGGTCGGGCTTGAGGTAGCCCAGGCCGGGGACGGCGGGGAGCTCGTAGGCGTCGGGCACACCGAGGACCGCGCGGGACTCCCCGGCGGAGAAGGTGCGGAGGCCGACGCGGTAGGACAGGTGGGACTCCAGGCCGCGCAGACGGCCCTCCTCGAGCCGCTGCGAGGCGAGCAGCAGGTGCAGCCCGAGCGAGCGGCCGAGGCGGCCGATGGCGACGAAGAGGTCGATGAACTCGGGCTTGGCCGAGAGCATCTCGGAGAACTCGTCGACGACGATGAAGAGCGACGGCATCGGCTCGAGCGGCTCGCCGTTGGCGCGGGCCTTCTCGTAGTCGCGGACCGAGGCGTAGTTGCCGGCGTCGCGCAGCAGCTCCTGGCGGCGCGTCATCTCGCCGGAGAGGGCGTCCTGCATGCGGTCGACGAGCGTGAGCTCGTTGGCGAGGTTGGTGATGACGGCCGACACGTGCGGCATGTCGGCCATGCCGGCGAACGTCGCACCACCCTTGAAGTCGACCAGCACGAGGTTGAGCTGCTCCGAGGAGTGCGTCATCACCAGGCCGAGCACGAGCGTGCGGAGGAACTCCGACTTGCCGGAGCCGGTCGCACCGATCACCAGGCCGTGGGGTCCCATGCCCTGCTGGGCGGACTCCTTGATGTCGAGGTGCACCATGCCGCCGGAGTCGCCGATGCCGATCGGCACCCGGAGCCGGTCGCGCGCGGGGCGCGGACGCCAGGCGGTCGCGGGGTCGTAGGCGAAGATGTCGCCGAGGCCGAGCAGGTCCATGTGGTCGGGCGTCGTCGAGGTGATGTCGACCGCGCCGCCGGCCGAGGAGGCCTCGGCGCTGGCGGTCTTCAGCGGCGCGATGCGTCGGGCGTACGCCTCCGCGGTGGCGAGGTCGCACTGGTCGGCCAGCGCCCGCACGGGCTCGCCGCGCAGCCGCAGCGCGCTGACCGGTCGCTTGCCGAGCTCGTCGGGGGCGTCGGCGAACTCCAGGCGCAGGCGCGTGGAGTCCTCGAGCTCGTCCCACCGGCTCGGCAGGTCGAGCAGGGTGACGCCGTGCAGGCCGTCGGGCGGCACGATGTGGTTGCCGGGGGGCAGGTGGCCGCCGTCGATGACCAGCAGGATGTGGGGGGTCGCCGCGCGCTCGTCGGCGCCGAAGCGGGGCCGGTCGCTGAGGTCGGGCGGCAGCAGGTTGCCGAGGTCGTCGAGCGAGGTCGAGACCAGTCGCATCGGACCGACGGCGTCGGCCTCGCGGGTGCTCTGCGCGTGGGGCAGCCACTTCACCCAGTCCCAGTGGGTCAGGTTCTGCTCCGAGCTCAGCACCGCGACCACGAGCTGGTCGGGGTTGTGGAAGGCCGTGGCCGAGCAGATCATCGCCCGCGCGGTCGAGCGGACCTCCTCGGCGTCGCCGCAGAGCTCGATGCGGTCGAAGGCGCGCAGGTCGATCGACGCCGGCAGGTTGGGCTGGAGACGGTGCACGACGAGCAGGCGGTGCAGCGCCGACGCGGCGGCGGGGTCGACCTGGTCGACCGGCGCGCTCTCCGGCGGGACCAGCTCGAGCGAGAGCGGCTGGGAGCAGAGGCCGTAGCGCACGTGCAGGAAGTTGTCGTCCGAGGCGGTGTGCTCCCACAGGCGGGTGCGCTCCTCGGCCAGCGAGGGCAGGGCGCTGGGCTCGGGGTGGTGCCAGTTGAGGGCGCGCCGCTGCTGGTCGGCGGCCTCGCGCGCCACCTTGCGGATGTTGCTGAGGTAGCGCAGGTACTCGGTGCGCGACCCGGTGACCTGCTGCGCGCGCTGCTTACGCTGCCGGTCGATCTGCACGATGATGAAGCCGAGCGTGGCGAAGAGGAACATGCCCGCGGCCAGGAAGCTGCGGCTCTTGTTGGCCCCGCCCATCGTGGCCACCAGGACGATGGAGCCCAGGCTGCCCAGCATCGGGATGGCGTTCATCAGCACGCCGCCGGCGCCCTCGCCCTCCTGCAGCTCCGGCGGGGGCTGCAGCACGATCTGGCCGCCCGGCATCTCCGGCTCGTCGAGCCTCTGGCCGCCTCGCAGTGTCGTGCTCACGCATCCCCCGTTGCCTCACCAGATGAAGTCGCGTCGATAGTAGGTGCGCCGCTGCACCCGCGCGAGCCGACGACCCGCCCGGCGACCCCGGCCGTGCAATACCCTGCTCCGAGAGAAGCGCCCGGTGCACGCGAAGGGGGAATCGTGTCGGACGTCGCCATGCCCAGCCCAGCTGACGCGACCATCGCCGTGAGCATCCACGGCCCCGCCGGCGTGCTCGACCTCGTGGTCCCCGCCGGGGCCACCTCGGTCGACGTCGCCCGCGAGTACGCCAAGCAGGCGGAGGCGGCGGGCGCGGTCCCGGGCATCCCGCTCCTGCAGACCGCGCTGGGGGAGCGGCTCAACGCCGCGGTCCCGCTCGCCGACGCCGGCGTGCAGCCCGGCGACGTGCTCGTCGCCACCACGGGCGTGCACCGCCCGCGCCGGGTGACGCTGCTGCAGGCCGCCAAGAACGCACCCGAGAGCCCCGCCCTGGCGTCGATGATCGCCACCGTCGCCGCGCTCGCTGCCGTCCTCGCCGCGTGGTACGCCGGTCGCGCGGGGGAGGAGACGGTGCGCACCGTCGCCGTGGGGATCCTGCTGGCGTGCGCGCTCGTCGGCGTGCTGCCCGTCGGCCGGCACACCCGGCAGCGTGCTGCCGCAGCACCGGCCTTCGCCGCCGCCGCCGCGTTCGCGGCCCTCTACGAGCCCGGCGTGCACCTGCTGCCCGCGATCCTGGGTGCCGCCGGCATCGCCGCTGCTGTCGTGGCCGGCATCGGTCGCGCGCTCTCGGCCGAGTCCGACGAGCTCGGTGCGGTGTGGATCGCGGCCGGGCTGACGGTCTTCGCCTGCTGCTCGGTGCCGGCCCTCATGGGCTGGGACGCCCGCGTCGCCTGGACGCTGCTGGTCTTCGGCTCGATGATGGCCGCGCGCTTCGCGCCGTCGCTCGCCATCGACGTGCCCGACGAGGCGCTCCTCGACCTCGACCGCCTCGCCGTCACCGCGTGGTCCGCGCGCGACGCGCAGCGCAAGGGCCGTCGCGGTCGCATCGTGGTGGCGGCCGACGCCATGGAGCGGCTGGTCCACCGGGCCTCGCGCATCGTCACCGGCGCCTCCGCGGCGATCCTGGTGACGGTCGCGGTCGCGAGCCCGCTGCTGCTGCACACCGCCACCATCGACCTCGACCGCATCGGCGCACGGTGCCTGGTCCTCTTCGCCGGCTGCTCGCTCCTGCTGGCCGCGCGCTCCTACCGCCACGCCGCGGCCCGCGGCCTGCTGCGCCTGGGCGGGTTGGCCGCGCTGGTCTCCCTCGCCGTGCACCTGGTGCTCGGCCCGGGCGCGGAGCTCCTGGACACCTTCTTCTACGCCGTCGTGGCCCTGGGTGCCATCGCGCTGGGCGCCGCTGTCGCCACCGGGCGCGGGTGGCGCTCGGTCTGGTGGTCGCGCCGGGCCGAGGTCGCGGAGTCGTTGTGCGGCAGCCTCGCCTTCGCCTCGGCGGTCGTCGCGGCCGGCGTCTTCCGCCGCCTGTGGGAAATGACGTCGTGAGGTTTAGCCCCAAATCGGTCGGGTAGATGCACGTCAGCGCGGGGGGTCGGGACGTCTCCCCGAGCACCGGACCACCAGTCCGGTGGATCACCAACACACAAGAAACTCGGTCGGTTCGACCGCCGAGGGAAACGGATCGACATGAGCGAGATCTACGGCCAGACAGAGAAGGCCCTGTCCAGGGGTGCCGACTTCGTCGACCAGGCCCGCGGTGACGTCAAGAACAAGTGCGGTGTCCTCTCCGGCAACATCCAGACCATGATGGGCGGATGGGGCGGCCAGGGTGCCACCGCGTTCAACAACCTCATGATCGCGTGGAACGAGAAGCAGGAGACGATCCTCAAGGCGCTCGACCAGCTCTCCGCGTCGATGAAGGAGACCGAGCGCGACAACGTCTCCACCGACGAGAGCCAGTCCGCCACCCACGCCAACCTCCAGGGCCGTCTCGGCTGACGCCGAGCCCCTACACAGACTCAGGAGATCGATGATGAGCTTCGACGGAATCAAGGTCCAGCACGGTGCACTCGACGCCGGTGCCGCCGACGTGATGAAGGCCGCCAAGGACATCGAGGCGCGCCTCGACCAGCTCGAGACGGACCTCAACCCGCTCAAGTCGGACTGGAACGGTAACGCCAAGATGGCCTACGACCAGGCCAAGGCGAAGTGGGACCAGGCCATGCAGGAGATGACCCTGCTCCTGGAGCAGGCCAGCAAGGGCGTCGACGCGTCCAACGCGGAGTACAAGGCCGCCGACGCGCGAGGCGCCAACCGCTTCTGATCGCGTTCCAGCCGGTGAGGCCGGTCGTCCCGTGGTGGGACGACCGGCCTCGCTGCCTGTTCGCCTAGGCTGCACTCCGTTCGGTGGCTCGGGGCCTCGTCCCGCGCGCACGTGAAGCACGATCAGGGGGAGACACCAATGAGTCAGGGGTCCTCGGTCGCCTCGGGACTGGTCCGGGTGACCATCGCCTCGGGTTCCCGGCGCGTCGATCTGGTGCTGCCGGGCTCCATCCCGGTCGCCGAGCTGGTGCCCGAGCTGGCCCGCTCCGTCGGCCTGCTCGACGCCTCCACGGTCTACGGCGGCTACCGCCTGGTGACCCAGGAGGGCCGGATCCTGGCCAACGACGCGGGTCTGACGATGCAGGGCATCGAGGACGGCGGCCTGCTCACCGTCACCGCCGGGGTCGACGAGAAGGCCCCCCGCGTCTACGACGACGTCGTCGAGGCGATGGCCGACGTGGTGGAGAACGAGCTCCAGCCGTGGGAGCCGGCGGCAGGACGTCGTACGGCGCTGGGCGCGGGCAGCATCCTGCTCGGCCTGGGGGCGCTGGCCCTGCTGCTCAAGGGCGAGAGCCTGCTCGGCGGGGTCGCGGCCGCGGTCATCGCGGCGCTGCTCGTCGTCGGCGGCATCGTGCTGGCGCGGGCCCAGGACGAGCCCGAGGCGGGCGTCGCGGTCTCCCTCATCGCCGCTCTCTACGCCGGCGTGGCCGGACTGCTGCTCGCACCCGGTGACCTGCCGGGGTGGACCTGGCCGCTCGACGACGCGTTCTTCACCGACCCGCTCCTGTGCGCCGGCCTCGGCGTGCTGGCGGTCGGGCTGGTGGCCGTGGTCGGCCTGCAGGAGGGCCGCGCGCTCGTCATCCCCGCGATCGTGGTGGGCGCGGTCCTCGTGGCCAGCTCGGTGCTGATCCGGGTCGCCTCGCTCGAGCCGAGCACCGTCTTCACGGTGCTGATGACCCTCGTCGTGCTGGCCGGCAGCATCTTCCCGTGGCTGGCGCTGGGCGTGACCGGCACCAAGGTCGACCAGCTCTACTCGCTGCACGACATCACCGCCGACCCGGACGAGATCGACCCCGACGAGGTCGCCGACGACGCACGGGTCGGCCACGAGATCCTGCTCGCGGTCTCCGCCACCGTCGGCACGCTGCTCGTCCTCTTCGCCCCCTTCGCGGTCGGACGGGGCGCCTTCGGCACCGTCCTGGCCGCGGTCTGCTGCCTGGCCGTCATGTTCCGCACCCGCCAGTACCGCACCGGCTCGGAGGTGCTGGCCGGCCTCACCTCCGGCATCCTCGGGCTGGTCTCGGTCGCGGTGTCGATGCTGCTCGTCCACGACGGGTGGCGCGCGGGCGCGGCCATCGGCCTGGCCGGTGTGGGTGCCGCGCTGCTCGCGCTCACCCTCGTGCCGGCCTCGCCGTCGGTGCGGCGCGGCCGCATGGGCGACGTCGTCGAGATGGTCACCCTCCTGGCGCTGCTGCCGCTGATGGTGCTCGCCGCCGGCTTCGTCTCCGCCGTGGCGGGCTGAGTCCATGGCCACCAAGAAGGACCTCGTCGAGGCCCACGCGTTCAGCCGCCGCCGCCTCGTCACCGCCTTCGTCTCCGGCGCCCCCGGTGGCCGCGAGGTCGAGCCGGTGCGCCCGGGCCGTGTCCTGATCGGCGGTGTCGCGCTGTCGGTGCTGCTGCTCGCCGGCGCCGCGATCGCCGGCTTCCTGCTCGGCCGCCCGCCGGCGCAGTGGCTCGACGAGGGCAGCTTCATCATCTCCAAGGACACCGGTGAGCAGTACGTCGTGCTCCGCGGCGGCGACGACCCGCTGCTGCAGCGCGTGCCCAACTTCGTCTCCGCGCAGCTGCTGCTCGAGGACGCCGAGCTGACGCCGTTCACCGTGCGCGACAAGTACATCCGCACCGTGCAGCTCGGCGAGGACCTCGGCATCGACAGCGCGCCGGCCGGCCTGCCCAGCGCGGGCGAGCTCGTCGACGACGGCTGGACGGCCTGCACCGGCGACGGCCTCGGCATCAAGGTCGCGGTGCAGCAGGAGCCGACCGTCGAGGACCTCGCGGCGTCGGCGTTCCTGGTCTCGCACGGCAAGCAGGAGTGGCTCATCGCCACCGCGCCCGCGGAGGGCACCACGCCGGGGCGGGCCTACCGCTTCCCGATGCCCCGCGACGAGACGAGTGCCTCCACGATCGCCGACCGGCTCGGCTTCGGCGCCTCGGCCGCCGAGGTCGACGACGACTGGCTCAACCTCTTCCCCCGCGGTGACGCCCTGGAGAAGGACGCCTTCGGCATCGACCGACCCGGTGAGTCGGTGCCCTACGGCGACTCCGGCACCGACCTCTCCCAGTTCCGGATCGGCGACCTGCTGCTCTCCAGCGCCGGCACCTACTACCTCCTCGGTGACGACAAGCCCCAGAAGCTGTCGCCGTTCGCCGGGATGGTCTACGACGTCGTCGGCGCCACGGCCACCGAGCTGCCGGAGAACCTCGTGGCCGCCCTCGGCGACCCCGGCTACCCCGTCGAGTGGCCGCAGACGCTGCCGACCGCGGTGGGCAGCGGCGCCCTGTGCGGGGTCCTGCACCCGGCGGCGGACGCCGACCCGACCGTCAGCCTCGCCACCAACCCCACCGGCGCCGCCGACCCGAGCGAGGTGACTCCCGGTCGCCACGAGGTCGACGTCGAGCCCAGCGCCGGGGCCTACGTGCAGTCGGGCTCGGAGTCCGCGGCCGACGCCGGCACGCCCTACGTCATCGACACCAAGGGCACCAAGTACCTCCTCGGCCCCCGCGTGCCGGAGTTCATCGGCTACGGCGAGGTCGACCCGCCGCTGGTGCCGAGCGCGTGGCTGACGTTCTTCGACCCCGGCGTCGTGCTGTCGACCAACAGCGCCCGCCGCCTCCCCGAGGACGCGCCCCCGCCCGACCCCGACGCGGACGGCGAAGGCGACTCGTGAGCGCGCGCCACGCCTCGCGACTGCGTACGACGCTCGCGGCCGGCGTCGTCGCGGCGGCGGTCGTGCCGGTCTGGGCCGGGCCGGCGGCGGCCGAGCACCTGGCGCCCTGCTCGGTGAGCGAGGTGCCGGGCTCCGAGCAGCTGGCCGACACCCACTCCAAGGACAACCCCGCCTTCGACCGCATGCACGTCGAGCAGGCCCAGGAGCTCGCGACCGGTCGCGGGGTGAAGGTCGCGGTCATCGACAGCGGCGTGGTGGCCCTGCCGGGCCTGGCCCGCCCGACGTCCGTCGCGGTCGGAGGCGCCTCGGCGGCCACCACGCTGTCGGGCCACGGCACGATCGTGGCCGGGCTCATCGCCGGTCCGCGCGGCGTCGCCCCTGACGCCGAGGTGCACGACTTCAAGGTCTACGACTCCGACACCGCCGACATCGCGCAGGGCCAGCGACCGGTGACGTCGGCCGGGATCGTCGCCGGCATCGAGGCCGTCCTGGCGGCCTACCCGCGCGAGAAGTTCGACGTCGTCAACATCTCGCTGGCCGTGCCCAGTCCCGACGCGAAGCTCGAGGCCGCAGTGGCCCGGCTGGTCGACCTGCCCCTCGTGGTGGTCGCCGCGGCCGGCAACGCGAAGGAGGAGGGGTCCGACACCGGTGCGGACAAGGGGACGCCGGGCAACGACGCCGACGTCTACCCCGCCGACTACCCTGGTGTGCTCGGCGTGAGTGCGACCCCGCCCGCCAACGAGGACCCGAGCACCTACGTCGTGCCCAACGCCGACACCGACGTCTCCGCCCCCACGCTGGGCGCGATCTCGCTCAACGCCACCGGCCAGGTCTGCGACGTCGGCGAGGTCGCGACGTCGTGGTCCACCGCGGAGGTCAGCGGCATCCTCGCCCTGCTGCGCGAGGAGTTCCCGCGCGAGACCCCCCGCCAGCTCGTCGCGCGCCTCGAGGCCACGACGGAGGGCGCCGGACCCATCGCGCAGGGCACCGCCCACGACCCGTGGGCGGGGGCCGGGGTCGTCCAGGCCTACGACGCGCTGACCCGCGAGCTCGCGCCGGGTCGCCAGGGCAAGATCGAGTCGACCGTCGCCGAGACGCGCACCGACGCCGTGGCGCCGCCCGCGCCGGAGCGGATCGACCTGTTCAGCACCCCCAGGGCCATCCTGCTGTGGTCCGGGCTGGTCGCCGGCTCGGTGCTCGCGCTGGCCTTCATGCTGCGCCCGCTGCTGCGTCGCTGAGTGCACGGTTCTTCCTCCCCGCGCCCACGCCCGTGGTGGAATCGCACCATGACCGACACCTCTGACGAGCCGGTTGCCGTCATCCTGGCCGGGGGCCAGGGCTCGCGGCTCTGGCCGATCAGCCGCGACCGCGCGCCCAAGCAGTTCCAGCCGGTGGTGCGCGACCGTCCCCTGCTGACCGGGACGATCGAGCGACTGAGCGAGATCGTCGACCCCAGCCGCATCCACGTCTCGACGCGGGCCCGCTTCGCCGACGCGGCCCGCAAGAACCTCGGTCCGGTGCCGGCGGAGAACCTCATCCTCGAGGAGGACCCGGCCGGTCCGGCGACGGCGTTCGCGCTCAGCATCGCGACGCTGTCGCACCTCTACGGCAACGCCCCGGCGCTGATCGCCCCGTCCGACCACCTCATCAACGAGGAGGTCGCGTTCAACCAGGCCTCGCGCGAGATGCTCGACCAGCTCGAGCGCACGCCGGAGTCGATGGTGGTGCTGGGTGCCGAGCCCACCCGCTACGACCCGAGCCTGGGCTACATCCACACCAAGGGCGGCGACGGCGTCGTCGAGGTGATCGACTCCTTCCACGAGAAGCCCGACGAGGACCTGGTCGACGAGCTGTCCGGCACGGGCCGGCTCTACTGGAACACCGCCTGCTACGGCGTAAGGGTGGGGCAGGCGTGCGACGCCTACCGGACCGCCCTGCCGCTGATCTTCGACTCGATCGAGCGCTTCGCCCGCGGGGCGGGACCCGACCAGTCCGACCAGGGCTACCGCGGCGCCGCGATCGGTGGCCACGAGATCTATCCCCTCATGTGGGCCGGCATGGAGTGCCTGGTCGTGCCGCGCCAGCTCGGCTGGACCGACGTCGGCACGTGGACCCGCCTGGAGCGGGTGCTGCACGACCAGCGGGTGACCTCCATCGGCCCGGCCCTGCAGCTCGACGCCGAGGACACCCTCGTGGCCAGCATGGACGGACGACCCGTCGTGACCCTCGGCGCCCGCGGGCTGATCGTGGTCACGCACGAGGACGCCGTCTACGTCCTGGACAAGAAGAAGGCGCTCGACACCCCGACCCTCGAGCGCCTGCGTTCGCTCCTCGCGGCGAGCACCCGCGAAGATCTCCTCTGATCTCTTCCGAGCCCGTTCGCGCCCCTCGCCCGAAGGAACCCATGTCCCACGAGAACAGCCAGCACGTCGTCGTCGTCGGCACCAAGCCCGACATCATCAAGCAGGCGCCGATCTACCACGAGCTGCGCGAGCGCGGCCACGACGTCGTGCTGTGCCACACCGGCCAGCACTACGACCACAACCTCTCGCAGTCGATGCTCGACGAGTTCGGGGTGCGCGAGGACATCAACCTCGAGGTGCGCGGCGGCGTCAACGACCTCGTCTCCGGCATCACCGCCAAGCTCGCGCTCTACCTCAAGGGCTTCGCCGACCGGGGCGGCTTCCCGATCACCTACGTCCACGGCGACACCACCACCGCGATGGCGGGTGCCCTGGCCACCTTCGGCGAGCGACAGGCGCTGGTGCACGTCGAGGCCGGGCTGCGCACCCTCTCGCCCAAGCCGGAGGTGCTGCGCGGCTGGCTGGAGCAGGGCGCCGACCTCGACTGGGCGTCGTTCCGCGAGCAGTCGATCGACCGCGCCAGCTGGTCCAAGGGCAGCCGCGAGCCGTCGCCGGAGCAGTTCAACACCCGCGTCGCCGACGCCGGCTCCGACCTGCACGCCGCACCCGTCGAGCTCAACCGCGAGTTCCTGGTCGACGAGGGCTTCGCGCCGGCCGCCATCGACGTCGTCGGCAACTCCGTCGTCGACGCACTGGCGCAGGCGGTTGCCGGCAGCGACAAGAACCAGGTGCTCGAGAAGTTCCCGCAGATGGGCGACGGTTCGTTCCTGCGCTTCTGCGTGCACCGCCGCGAGAACACCACCAACCGTGACCGCTTCAACCTGCTCATGGACGCCATGGAGGCACTGCTCGAGCAGGGCCACCACGTGCTGTTCATCCGGCTGCTGGGCACCGAGGCGGCGATCGACAACTTCGGGCGCCGCGAATGGCTGCACGACCTCGAGGAGAGGTACGGCGACGCGCTGATCTCGACGCCCGTGTGGGACAGCTACCTCGACGTCGTGGCGGCCATGTCGATGTGCGCGGTGATCGTGACCGACTCCGGCAGCATCGTGGAGGAGGCCAACGTGCTGGAGGTGCCGTGCGTGACGCTGCGCTTCGGCTCCGACCGCTCCGAGACCTTCCTCGCGGGCAGCAACTTCCTCGCGCCACCGGTGAGCAAGGACCTCATGGTCTCGGTCATCCACCACGTCTTCGAGCACCGCGCCGAGCTGTCGTGGGACCGCGTCTACCCCGAGAAGGCCTCCGCGATGCTGGTCGACGCCGTCGAGCGGCGCCTCGGCGAGGGCAGCCTGCTGATCTCCGAGGAGTGGCGCTACGGGCTGCAGGCCCAGCTGCGCTGAACCACGGGACGTACGACGAGGGCCCCGCACCAGCAGGTGCGGGGCCCTCGTGTCGGCGGAGGTAGGGGGATTCGAACCCCCGAGGGCTATTAACCCAACCCGCTTTCCAAGCGAGCGCCATAGGCCACTAGGCGATACCTCCGCCGAGGAGAGTACCGGTCACGTCGGCAGGCGGTGAAATCGCCTCGTCGGGCTGGTGTCGACCCTGGGTTTGGGCGCGCTGTCCCCGCTCGCCTAGACTCCCGGCAACCCCCCACGCGGCGTCACCTCGCCCAATCCCCCAGGGCCGGAAGGCAGCAAGGGCAAGTGAGCTCTGACGGGTGCGTGGGGGGCCTTTTCATGCCCCTGCTCAGGCCCCCGCTCCCCGGGGTGCCCCGGGCCCTGTGCGGTGTGGGTGGGCACGGTTAGGGTTCACGACGTGGAGTCACCGCTCGCGCTCTATCGCCGCTACCGGCCCGAGACCTTCCAGGAGGTCATCGGGCAGGACCACGTGACCGAGCCGCTGCGGGCTGCGCTGGCCGCCAACCGGGTCAACCACGCCTACCTGTTCTCCGGCCCACGTGGCTGCGGCAAGACCACCTCGGCCCGGATCCTGGCGCGCGCGCTCAACTGCGCGCAGGCGCCGATCTCCGACCCGTGCGGTGAGTGCGACAGCTGCCGCGACCTCGCGCGTGGCGGCCCGGGATCGATCGACGTCATCGAGATCGACGCCGCGTCGCACGGCGGTGTGGACGACGCCCGCGACCTGCGCGAGAAGGCGTTCTTCGCGCCGGTGCGCGACCGCTACAAGGTCTACATCATCGACGAGGCGCACATGGTCACCACGCAGGGCTTCAACGCCCTGCTCAAGCTGGTCGAGGAGCCGCCGCCGCACCTGCGGTTCATCTTCGCCACGACCGAGCCCGACAAGGTGCTGCCGACGATCCGCTCGCGCACCCACCACTACCCGTTCCGGCTGATCCCACCGCGGCTGCTCAGCGACTACCTGTCGCAGCTCGCGGCGGAGGAGGGCGTCGGCATCGAGCCGGCCGCCCTGCCCCTCGTCGTACGAGCAGGGGCCGGGTCGGCGCGCGACACGCTGTCGGTCCTCGACCAGCTCCTCGGCGGCGCCGGGTCGGCCGGGGTCACCCACAAGCTCGCCACCGACCTGCTGGGCTTCACCCCGGACTCCCTGCTCGACGAGGTGGTCGAGGCGTTCGCGACCCGCGACGGGGCCTCGGTCTTCTCGGTGGTCGACAAGGTCGTCGAGACCGGGCAGGACCCCCGCCGCTTCACCGAGGACCTCCTGCGCCGGTTGCGCGACCTCGTCATCGTCACCGCCGTGCCCGACGCCCCGGCGACCGGCCTCATCGACGTCCCCGACGACGCGGGGGAGCGCCTGGTCGCCCAGGCGGCCCGCTTCGGCGCCATCGAGCTCAGCCGCGCGGCCGACATCGTCGCCGCCGGGCTCACCGAGATGCGCGGCGCGACCGCGCCCCGGCTGCTGCTCGAGCTGCTGTGCGCCCGGGTGCTCCTGCCCGGCGCCGACCACACCGCCGACGGCGTGATGGCCCGCCTCGAGCGGCTCGAGCGCCGCCTCGACGTGACCGGCGTGCCGGCGGGAGCCGCTGCGTCGGCCCCAGCCCCGGCCCCTGCACCCGCCGCTCCCGCTACCGCCCCAGCCCCCGCCAGCGCCCCTGCGCCCGCCCTGCGCAGCGACGAGCCCGCACCGCCGCCGCCCGTGCCGACTGCCAGCCCGGTGCCCGACGCCGGCCCTGCGCCCGACGCCGGCCCGGCCCGCGACGCCGGGCCGCCCCCGCCCCCGCCGATGCCCACCTCGGCGCCGCCGGCCGAGCCCGCGACGGTGCAGCCGCCCGCAGCCGTGGCCGAGCCCGCGCCCGCCCCGGTGGTGGCGTCCGGCCCCGACGCGCCGGTCGCCGCGCAGCCCGGCGGACCGCGCGGTGGCCTCAGCCTCGTCGACGTACGCCGCCTGTGGCCCGACATCCTCGAGCAGACCAAGAACCGGCGGCGCCTGGCGTGGATGGTGCTCTCGCAGCACGCCCACGTGGTCGATGTCGACGGCACCCGGCTGACGGTCGGGTTCGCCAACTCCGGTGCGCGCGACTCCTTCGTCAACGGCGGCTGCGACGAGATCCTGCGCCAGGCCGCGATCGACGTCGTGGGCATGGACTGGCGCGTGGAGTCGATCGTGGACCCCTCGGGCGCCGCGGCGCAGGCGCCGGTCGTGCACCAGTCGGCCACCGCGCCGGCCCCGGCGGCCTCCCCCGCCACCCCGGCCTCCCCGGCCCCCGCGGCCGCTCCCGAGGCCCCGGACTCGCCGCCGGCCTGGGTGACCCAGGACGCCGCTCCTGCCGCCGCACCGGCGCCCGTCGTGTCGGCCGCCCCGGCCCGCGAGGCGCTCGAGGCGGCCCGGGCCGGCGTGGGCTCCGAGCCCAGCGAGCCGGTGCGCTCGCCCGACGACGACGCCGACCCCGACGACCCCGACGCCGAGTCGGCGGCCCTCGACACCGAGTCGCTGCTGAGCCAGACCCTCGGTGCCCGCCTGATCGAGGAGATCAGGAACGACTGACCAGATGAGCACCTCGACGACCTCCACGACCTCGACCTCACTCTTCACGCGGGAGACCCGATGACCCAGAACCCCTTCGACGCCCTCGGTGGCGGCGGCTTCGACATGAACGCGCTGCTCCAGCGGGCGCAGCAGATGCAGCAGCAGCTCGAGGAGGCGCAGGCCGAGCTGGCCCGCACCACCGTCGAGGGCACGGTCGCCGGCGGGGCCGTCACGGTCACCGCCAACGGCGTGGGCGAGCTGGTCGGCGTGAGCATCCGCACCGGCGAGTTCGACGGCAACGACCCCGACGACCTGTCCGACCTCTCCGACCTCATCGTCGCGGCCTACCGTGACGCCCGGGCGAAGTCCGAGGCGCTCGCGGGCGACTCCCTCGGCCCGCTCACCGAGGGCCTCGGCGGTGGCGGCGGGCTCGGCTTCTCGCCGCCCGGCCTGGGCTGAGAGCAGCGACGGTGTACGAGGGTGTCGTCCAGGACCTGATCGACGAGCTGGGCCGCTTGCCCGGCGTCGGTCCCAAGAGCGCGCAGCGCATCGCCTTCCACCTGCTGCAGGCCGAGCCCGCCGACGTGCGGCGTCTCGCCGACGTGCTGATCGAGGTCAAGGCGAAGGTGAAGTTCTGCTCGATCTGCTTCAACGTCAGCGAGGACGAGCAGTGCCGCATCTGCCGTGACGAGCGGCGCGACCCGAGCGTGCTGTGCGTGGTCGAGGAGTACAAGGACGTCGTCGCGATCGAGCGCACCCGCGAGTTCCGCGGTCGCTACCACGTGCTCGGCGGCGCGATCTCGCCGATCGACGGCATCGGTCCCGACCAGCTCCACGTGAAGGAGCTGATGCCGCGACTGGCCGACGGCACCGTCACCGAGGTCATCCTCGCCACCGACCCCAACCTCGAGGGCGAGGCCACCGCGACCTACCTCACGCGCCTGCTCGGCCCCATGGGCTTGCGCGTCACCCGCTTGGCGAGTGGACTGCCGGTGGGCGGTGACCTCGAGTACGCCGACGAGGTCACCCTCGGCCGTGCGTTCGCCGGAAGGAGATCAGCAGAATGACCGACCACACCGAACAGATCAGGTTCGAGGAGCAGATCGCCGACTCGGTGACGAGCTTCCTGCTCGCCCTGCGCGCCATCGCCCGCGAGGGCAACGGCGCCGAGGCCGTCTCCCTCCTGCTCCTCGAGATCAGCCAGGTGCTGCTGGCCGGCGCCCGGCTGGGCGCACAGACCGACTTCGCCCCGCGCGAGGAGTTCCAGCCCGACGTGGGCCCCGAGGCCGACATCGACGACCTGCGGCTGCGCCTGGCCGACATGCTCGAGGGCGTCGACTCCTACACCTTCGTCTTCGACCCCTACGTCCCCGAGGTGGTCGAGAGCCGGCTGTCCGACGACCTCGCCTCGATCGCGATCGACCTCGAGAACGGCCTGCGCCACTTCCGCGCCGGTGACGTCGACGAGGCGCTGTGGTGGTGGCAGTTCTCCTACGTCAACAGCTGGGGCAACCTGGCCGGCGCGGCACTCAACGCGCTGCTGACCGTCGTCGCGCACGACCGCTTCGACACCGACTTCGTGGCCAACGCGGCCGCCGTCGCCGTCGCCGATGAGATGCTGGAGATCGACCCCGGCACGCAGCCGTAGAATCGGGCTCGCCCTCCGGCAACGGCGCCGGCGGGAACGCCAGAGACGCACCCGGCCGATGACGGCCGCACCCGACCCGAGGGACCAACCGTGGGCATTGTCGTGCAGAAGTACGGCGGCTCCTCGCTCGCCGACGCCGACGCCATCAAGCGCGTCGCGCGGCGCATCGTGGACGTCAAGAAGTCCGGGCACGACGTCGTCGTGGCGGTGTCCGCCATGGGTGACACGACCGACGACCTCTACGACCTCGCCAACGGCGTCTCGCCGCTCCCGCCGGCCCGCGAGATGGACATGCTGCTCACCGCGGGCGAGCGCATCTCGATGGCGCTGGTGGCGATGGCGATCAGCGACCTCGGCTACACCGCCCGCTCGTTCACCGGCTCCCAGGCCGGCGTGATCACCGACTCGGTGCACGGCAAGGCCAAGATCATCGACATCACCCCCGGTCGCATCACCCAGGCGATCGGCGAGGGCCACATCGTCATCGTCGCGGGCTTCCAGGGCGTCTCGGCCGACACCAAGGAGATCACCACCCTCGGCCGCGGCGGCACCGACACCACCGCGGTGGCGCTGGCGGCCGCGCTCGAGGCCGACGTCTGCGAGATCTACACCGACGTCGACGGCGTCTTCACCGCCGACCCGCGCATCGTGCCGAGCGCCCGCAAGCTCGGCACCGTGTCCTACGAGGAGATGCTCGAGCTCGCCGCCTGCGGCTCCAAGATCCTGCACCTGCGCTGCGTGGAGTACGGCCGCCGCTACGGCATCCCGATCCACGTGCGCTCGTCGTTCAGCCAGCTCGAAGGAACCTGGGTCAAGAACGACCCCGATGTCGCCGGACCCGAGGAAGAGACCATGGAACAGCCCATCATCGCCGGAGTCGCCCACGACGTCAGCGAGGCCAAGATCACCGTCGTCGGCGTGCCCGACAAGGTCGGCGAGGCGGCCCGCATCTTCGAGGCGCTCGCCGACGCCCAGATCAACCTCGACATGATCGTGCAGAACATCTCCGCGGCCGCGACCAGCCTCACCGACATCTCCTTCACGCTGCCGCGCACCGACGGCCAGACCGCGATGACGGCGCTGGCGCGGATCCAGGCCGAGGTCGGCTACGACAAGCTGCTCTACGACGACAAGATCGGCAAGGTGTCGCTGATCGGCGCCGGCATGCGCTCGCACCCCGGCATCACCTCGAAGTTCTTCGGCGCGCTCGCCTCGGCCGGGGTCAACATCGGGATGATCTCCACCTCCGAGATCCGCATCTCGGTCATCGTCGACGAGACCGCGGTCGGCGACGCCGTGCGCGCCACCCACACGGCGTTCGACCTCGACGCCGACGAGGTCGAGGCCGTGGTCTACGGGGGCACCGGCCGATGACCCGGAAGGTCAACATCGGCATCGTCGGGGCCACCGGGCAGGTCGGTGTCGCGATGCGGCAGATCCTGCTCGAGCGTGACTTCCCGGTCGGCGAGGTCAGGTTCTTCGCCTCGTCGCGCTCGGCTGGCACCGTGCTGGCCTTCGGCGACCGCGAGGTCACCGTGGAGGACGCCGCGACCGCCGACCCGGCCGGCCTCGACATCGCCCTCTTCTCCGCCGGCGCCACCACCTCGCGTGCGCTCGTGCCGACGTTCGTCGAGGCGGGCGTGATCGTCGTCGACAACTCCAGCGCGTTCCGCAAGGACCCCGACATCCCGCTCGTCGTCTCCGAGGTCAACCCCGACGCGATGGCGTCGGTGATCGCGGCCGGGCGCGGCATCATCGCCAACCCCAACTGCACGACGATGGCGGCCATGCCGGTGCTCAAGCCGCTGCACGAGGAGGCGGGCCTCACGCGCCTCATCGTCTCGACCTACCAGGCCGTCTCGGGCTCCGGCGTCGCCGGCGTCGACGAGCTCGCCCACGGCGTCGAGGGAGCCGGCGACAAGGCCCGCGAGCTCGCCTACGACGGCTCGGCGATCGCCTTCCCCGACCCGGTGGCCTACGTCGAGCCGATCGCCTACAACGTGCTGCCGATGGCGGGCTCGATCGTCGACGACGGGCTCAACGAGACCGACGAGGAGCAGAAGCTCCGCAACGAGTCGCGCAAGATCCTCGGCCTGCCCGACCTGCTGGTCTCCGGCATCTGCGTGCGGGTCCCGGTCTTCACCGGGCACTCGCTGGCGGTCAACGCCGAGTTCGAGCGCGCGATGACGCCCGCCCGCGCCCGGGAGATCCTCGCGGGGGCACCCGGCGTCGAGCTCGACGAGGTGCCGACCCCGCTCAAGGCGGCCGGTCGCGACCCGTCGTACGTCGGTCGGCTCCGCCAGGACCCGGGCGTGCCGGACGACCGCGGCCTCGCGCTCTTCATCAGCAACGACAACCTGCGCAAGGGCGCCGCGCTCAACACGGTGCAGATCGCGGAGATCGTCGCCGCCGCGCTCTGAGGGTCGTCAGCCGTCGTCCCCGACGACGGACGTGGTGACCCACCACGACCCGGCGTAGCAGCCTGCCGCGAGCAGGGGGGCGGCGACGGCGCTCCACCACTGGTCGAGCGAGCCGAGCAGGAAGACCATCACCAGCACGGCGAGGATCCCGACGGCCAACAGGCTGGTCGAGCCTGCGTCGGTGACGCCGAGGGCTCGCAGTGCGAGGCTGCCGGCCCACGCCAGCAGCACGAGCCCGCCCAGCAGGAGCGGCAGACCGATCGCGCCACCGCACGACGACGTGCCCCGCACGACGTTGCAGCCGGCGCCGGCGAGCCAGGTCAGCAGCACGGCCAGGACGCCGACGCCGAGCCCGCTGAGCGCTGCCGCGGGCAGGCCGCCCAGGGACGGTCGGCGTACGCGCGCTCGCAGCGGTGGTGCAGCCACCTTCTCGGGTGCTGCGACCGTGGCTGGGTCTCCGCCGGTCGAGGCGTCGGGCTCCGTGGGACCGGCAACGGGCTCGGCAGGGTCGAGGGAGTCGGCGGGCTCGCTGGGCTCGGTGGGTTCGCTGGCCCTCCGCCGCCGCCGCAGCGAGAGGGACGGCATCTGCAGCGAGGGTCCGTCGTCGTGCTCGTCGTGGTCGTCGCTCTGGGCCATGGGGGCAGTGTGCCAAATGACAGGAGCTCCCGGACCCATCGATGTGGGTCCGGGAGCTCCGGATGTCGGGCTGACAGGATTTGAACCTGCGGCCTCCTCGTCCCGAACGAGGCGCGCTACCAAGCTGCGCCACAGCCCGCCGCCCGGCCGCTTGAGCTCTTGCGAGCACTCGGCAGGGCAACGCGGGCGAGCATACCGGAGCGGTCAGGGCCTCTCGAAATCGCCCCGACCGCGCGGGACGGACGCGCCTCAGGAGGCCGGCTTCCGGGTCATGCTCAGGTGGGTGACACCGCTGGGCGAGGAGACCGCCTCGATGTCGAAGGTGTCCTCGAGCGCCTCGAGGCCGTCCCAGAGGCGGGAGCCCCGGGCGAGGACGACCGGCACGACGGCGACGTGCAGGTGGTCGACGAGCCCGGCCGCCACGAACGCCCGGACCGTGCTCGCGCCGCCGCCGATCCGCACGTCGAGGTCACCCGCTGCCTCCTGGGCGAGGGCGAGCGCCTCGGTGGGCGAGGCGTCGATGAAGTGGAAGGTCGTCCCGCCCTCCATCTCGAGGGAGTCGTGCGGGCGGTGGGTGAGGACGTAGGTCGGGGTGTGGAACGGCGGGTCCTCGCCCCACCAGCCCCGCCATCCGGGGTCGTCCTGCCAGCCGGGGGGCCCGAACTTGTTGGCGCCCATGATCTCGGCGCCGAAGCCGACGTCGTACTGGCGCCCGAAGAGGGCGTCGACGCCGTTGGGCGCGCCGGCCTGCCACGTCGCGAAGCGCCACTCGTGGAGCTTCATCCCTGCATGGCCGAAGGGCGCCTCGAGGGACTGCGGCTCCCCGGAGCCGAAGCCGTCGAGCGAGACGGCGAAGTTGGTGACCCGGACCAGTGGCACGTGGGCTCCTTCAGGTGAGTGTCAGCAGGGTCGCCTCGGGGCGGCAGGCCACCCGGAAGCGGACGTAGGGGTTGGTGCCGAGGCCGGCCGACACGTGCAGCCACGACGAGCCGTCGTCGCCGGGGGCGGAGCCGGCCGGGTGGCGGTGCAGGCCGCGGGCCCGCGCGGGCTCGAGGTCGCAGTTGGTGGTGAGGGCACGTCCGCGGCCGTCCAGGGTGGGCAGGCACACCTGGCCGCCGTGGGTGTGGCCGGCGATGATCGCGTCGTAGCCGTCGGCGGCGAACTGGTCGAGGACGCGGAGGTACGGCGCGTGGGTGACCGCGAGCCGCACGTCGGCGTCCGGGTCGGCCGGGCCCGCGACGCGCGGCAGGTCGTCGTACTTCAGGTGCGGGTCGTCGACGCCGGCGAAGGCGATCGAGGTGCCCTTGACGGTGAGCCGGCCGAAGCCGTTGGTCAGGTCGAGCCAGCCGGCCGCGCCGAAGCGCTCCTTGAGGTCGGGCCACGGCAGCTGCGGGGTCTTGGTGTTGCGCTTGCCGGTGTCGGGCAGGAGGTAGAGCATCGGGTTGCGCATGCCGGGGGCGTAGTAGTCGTTGGAGCCGAGGACGTAGACCCCCGGCACGTCGAGCAGCCCGCCGAGCGCGTCGGTGACCACCGGCACGGCGCGGCGGTGGGCGAGGTTGTCGCCGGTGTTGATGACCAGGTCGGGCTCGAGGGCGGCGAGGCCGCGGAGCCACTCCTGCTTGTCGCGCTGGTCGGGAGCCATGTGGATGTCGCTGAGGTGCAGCACCTTCAGCGGGGCGTGGCCGTCGGGGAGCAGCGGCACCGTCACGTGGCGCAGGGTGTACTGCCTCGCCTCCCAGGCGGCGTACGACGCCAGCCCGGCGCCGGCGACGGCGCCGAGGGTCAGCGTGCGTCCGACGACGGGGAGGAAAGCCATTCGGCAAGGCTGCCACAATGGGCCCATGAGTGCTCTGAAGGACCGTCTCCGCGCCGACCTCACCACCGCCATCAAGGCGCGTGACGAGCTGCGCTCCTCGACGCTGCGGATGGTGCTGA
Source organism: Nocardioides sp. Soil774 (assembly GCF_001428125.1). Taxonomy (GTDB): domain Bacteria; phylum Actinomycetota; class Actinomycetes; order Propionibacteriales; family Nocardioidaceae; genus Nocardioides. Next base: position 441,318 of record NZ_LMSM01000006.1, read on the forward strand.
CCGCGATCACCAACGCCGAGGTCGCCGGCAAGGCGGCCCGCGAGCTCTCCGACGACGACGTGCTCGGTGTGCTCTCCAGCGAGGCCAAGCGCCGCCGCGAGGCCGCGACGGCATTCGCCGACGGTGGTCGTGAGGAGATGGCGGCGAAGGAGGCGGCCGAGGGCGAGGTCATCGCGGAGTACCTCCCGACCCCGCTCACCGAGGCCGAGATCGCCGACCTCGTCAGCGCCGCGATCGCGCAGACCGGCGCTGCCGACGAGGGCATGCGCGCCATGGGCAAGGTGATGGGCGTCGTGACGCCCCAGGTCAGGGGTCGCGCCGACGGGGGCGCGGTCGCCGCCGAGGTGCGCAAGCAGCTGGGCTGAGGCCCGGAGGCAGCCCGCCGTGGCCTAGCGGCGGCCCTTGCCCTTCCCCTTGCCCTTGTTGCCCTTGCCCTTGTTGCCGCCGCTGTTGATCGACGGCGGCGGGGGCACGTAGCCGGTCGAGGCGTAGAGCGTGACGGTGTCGCCGCTGCTCAGCGACGTGCCGCCAGCCGGTGAGGTGTAGGCGACGCTGCCGGCGGCGACCTCGGAGTTGACGTCGCCTCCGTCGGCGACCACGAAGCCGGCGGCCTCGAGCTGCTGGGTCGCCGCCTCGACGGTCTGGCCGGCCACGTCGGGCACGGTCGAGAGGACGCCGGCGATCTCGTCGCCGGGAGGCGTCTGGAAGTCCTCGTAGGGGAGCTTGGCCGAGATCGCTGCCATCGCGTCGCCCCACAGCGGCCCGGCGACGGTGGAGCCGAAGGCCTCGTAGATGCCCACGCCGCCGACGGTCTGGCCGTTGAGGCTCTCCCACTCGCCGAGCTCATTGGCGCCGGCGACCATGGCGACGGTGGCGATCGCGGGCGTGTAGCCGGCGAACCACACCGACATGTTGCTCTGGTTGGTGCCCGTCTTGCCCGCCGAGGGCTTGTCGATGGCGATGTTCTGGCCGAAGCCGCCCGGCTCCATGACGCCCCGCAGGATGTCGTTGACCGCGTCGGCGGTGGCGCCGGGCATGACCTGCTCACACTCGGTGGGGAACTCCTTGAGGGTTTGGCCCTTCGAGTCGAGCACCCCGGTGACCGGGCGGGGGTCGCAGTGCAGCCCGCGCGCACCGAAGGTGGCGTAGGCCTGGGCCAGCTCGAGCGGGTTGCTGTCGGAGACGCCGAGGATCCACGACGGCACCTTCTGCGCCAGCGGCACCTTGACGCCCATGTCGGCGGCCAGCTGGAGCGGCTCGCACATGCCGGTCTGCGTCTCGAGCTGGGCGAAGAACGTGTTCACCGAGTTCTGGGTGCCGCTGTAGAGGTCGAACGTGCCCGACCCGGTCGAGTTGCTGACGTCCCAGCCCTTGCCGTCACCGGCATAGGGGCCGTCGCAGTTCGCGAACTCCTCGTCGTCGATGTGCAGCTCCTCGGGGGAGTTGATCTGCGTGCTCAGCGGGATGCCCTGGTTGATGGCGGACGCCAGCACGAAGACCTTGAAGGTCGATCCGGCCTGGAAGCCGTTGGCGTCGCCGTACTTCTTGGGCACGACGTAGTTGAGGTAGGTCTGGCCCTTGGCCTTGTTCTTGCCCATCGGGCGCGACTGGGCCAGCGCGCGCACGTCACCGCTGCCGGGCTCGACCATGGCCAGGCCACCGATGGCCTGGTCGGTCGGGTAGACGTGCGCGGAGACCGAGTCGTCGGCCGCCTTCTGCATGTCGAGGTCGAGCGTGGTGTTGATGGTCAGGCCGCCGTTCTTGAGCGTCGTACGACGCTCCTTGGGCGTGTCGCCCAGCACCGGATCCTTGAGCAGCCAGTTGACGACGTAGTCGCAGAAGAACGGCGCGCGCGACTGCTGGCAGCCGTTGGGCGCGGACTTGACCTTGAGGGTCTCCTCGATCGGCGTGCCCTTGAGGCGCTCGGCCTTCTTCTCGCTCAGCACGCCCAGCTGGGCGAGCCGGTCGAGGACGGTGTTGCGGCGGCTCTCGGCGCGCTCGGGGTTGTCGATCGGGTCGTAGCCGACCGGGTTCTTGACCAGGCCGGCGAGGGTGGCGGCCTCGAGGAGGTTGAGGTCCTTGGCGTTCTTGGAGAAGAAGTGGACGGCCGCAGCCTGGACGCCGAAGGCGCCGTCACCGAAGTAGGCGATGTTGAGGTAGCGCTCGAGGATCCAGTCCTTGGTGTGGTTCTTCTCGAAGGCGATCGCGTAGCGCAGCTCGCGGATCTTGCGGGCGTAGGTCTCCTCGGTCGCTGCCTTGCGCTCCTCGTCGGTCTCGGCCTGGTAGAGCAGCGTCTGCTTCACCATCTGCTGGGTGATCGAGGAGCCACCCTGCACCGAGCCACCGTTGGCCTGGTTGGTGACGAAGGCGCGCAGGGTGCCCTTGAGGTCGAGCGCGCCGTGCTCGTAGAAGCGGTAGTCCTCGATCGCCACGATCGCCTTGACCATGGGCCGCGAGATCGACTGGAGCGGGACGTTGATCCGGTTCTGGTCGTAGAGCGAGGCGATGAGGTTGCCGTTGACGTCGTAGATGCGCGTCTTCTGCGACAGGTCCTTGGCCTCGAGCGACTCCGGCAGGTTCACCATGCCGGTGCTGACGTCCTTGGCGGCCACGCCGACAAGGCCCGCGAAGGGGATGGCGAGGCAGGCGGTGAGGACGCCCATCACCACGGCGACGGCACCCATGACCGCGAGGTGCGAGGCGACGCGGCCGGCGTCGGGACGTCCCTGGGAGCGCTCGGAGCGTGAAGACATGGGGCCCAGACTACGGGGAACTCGCATACCACCCGGCATTCCAGGCGCGCAGCCGGATAGTCACATCGGACTATGCGAATTGAACCACCTGGCCCTGCCGCTCCTGCCAGGGATTCGTTTACTTTTCTACTCGAGTCGGGAATGGCCGCTATGGGGGCGGCCGACCGGCTCGACAAACACCGTGGGGTTTTGACTATGTGGGTCGAGGACTGGGCAGCGCGTGCTGCATGCAAGGGCGAGACGCCGGACGCACTCTTCGTGCGGGGCGCCGAGCAGAACAAGGCCAAGCAGGTGTGCGCGGGTTGCCCCGTGCGGACCGAGTGCCTGGCCGAGGCCCTGGACAACCAGATCGAGTGGGGCGTCTGGGGTGGCATGACCGAGCGTGAGCGCCGTGCGCTGCTCCGCCGCCGCCCCGACTCGTCGTGGCGCTCCATCCTGGAGACCGCCCGTACCAAGGTCGAGACGCCCACCGTCAACGTCTGAGCGGTCCTCGATCAGCCCTGGTGCGCCAGGCTCTCGCCGATCGCGCGCAGCCCGTCGAGGTCGTGGACGTCGCCGGGCATCGCCGGCACCACGGCGGTGCGCACCCGCGGGTGCGAGGCGGCGAAGCGCTCGCGCAGGTGCTGCTCGCGCTCGATGATGCGCACGCGGTCTGCATGCAGCTGCAGCAGACCGGCGGTCAACGACGAGGAGTCGCTCGCCCGCAGCCGGTCGGCGGCGGTGATCGCCTCCTCCGCGGACAGCGTCGTACGCGCCGGCGGGCTCGCACGGTTGACCACGAGGCCGGCCAGCGGCATGTCGTCGTCGGTGAGCCGGTCCACGAAGTACGCCGCCTCACGCACCGCGTCGGGCTCGGGTGCGGCGACGACGACGAACGCGGTCCCGTCGGCCTGGAGCAGCGCGAAGGTGTGCTCGGCGCGCTCGCGGAAGCTGCCGAACAATGTGTCGAGCGCGGTCACGAACGTCTGGACGTCGCGCAGCATCTGCCCGCCGAGGATCTTGCTCAACGCGTTGGTGACCACCGACAAGCCGGCCGTCATCAGCCGGGCGGGCCCGCGCGCCGGGGCGATCAGCAGCCGGATCAGCCGACCGTCGAGGAAGCTGGACAACCGCTCCGGCGCGTCCAGGAAGTCCAGCGCAGAGCGCGAGGGCGGGGTGTCGACCACGATGAGGTCGTAGGTGCCGTCCTGCTGCGACTCGCGGTAGAGCTGGCCGAGCTTCTCCATCGCCATGTACTCCTGCGTCCCGGCGAACGAGCTCGACAGGGCGACGTAGAACGGGTTCTCCAGGATCTGGCGCGCCTTCTCGGCGCTGGCCTGGCTCTCGACCACCTCGTCGAAGGTGCGCTTCATGTCGAGCATCATCGCGTCGAGCGACCCGCCGGCGGAGGCGTCGACGTCGGCCACCGGCCGCGGGGTGTTGTCGAGCTGCTCGATGCCCATCGACTGCGCCAGGCGCCGGGCGGGGTCGATGGTGAGGACCACGACCTTGCGGCCGCGCTCGGCGGCGCGCAGCGCCAGCGCGGCGGAGGTGGTCGTCTTGCCCACGCCGCCGGAGCCGCAGCACACGATGATCTCGGTGCTCCGGTCGTCGAGGAGGGCGTCGACGTCGAGGGTCGGCGGCTTCATGCCATGCCCTGCTCGCGGAGGAGCTGCGCCATCTCGAGGAGCGCCCCGCGGTCTATGCCACCGGCGATGCGTGGCAGCTCGTAGGTCGGCAGGTCCTCGGCGGCGACGAGGGCGCGCTGCTCGTCCTCGAGCTGACGGCGTACGGCGTGGTCGCGGGCCTCGTCGAGCAGCGAGCCGACCAGCCCGGCGTCGACGTCGACCATCGCGCGGGTCAGGTCGGAGGCGACGCCGGTCGGGTCGACGTTGCCGTCACGCACGCGGGTGAGGGCACCGGGGCCGAGGGCCTGGGGGCGGACCAGGTTGACCACGATGCCGCCGACCGGGAGGCCGGCCTCCCGCAGCTGGGCGATGCCGTCGGAGGTCTCCTGCACGGGCATCTCCTCGAGGATGGTGACGAGGTGCACGGCGGTGCGTGGCGAGCGCAGCAGCTCCATCACCTTGTCGGCCTGCGACTTGACCGGGCCGACCTTGGCGAGGCCGGCGAGCTCGGAGTTGACCCCGAGGAACTGGCAGATCCGCCCGGTCGGGGGAGCGTCGAGCACCACGGCGTCGTACGTGATGGCGGCGCGGTCGCGGCCCTTGTCGCCCCTCTTGCCCTCGGGGCGACGCGGGCGCTGCACGGCCTCGTAGACCTTGCCGGTGAGCAGCACGTCGCGCACGCCCGGGGCGATGGTGGTGGCGAAGTCGATGACGCCGAACTTGTCGAGCGCCTTCCCGGCGCGACCGAGCTTGTAGTACATCGACAGGTATTCCAGGAGCGCCGACTCCGGGTCGATGTGCAGCGCGTCGACCTGTCCGGCACGGCCCGTGGCGTCGGGCGCTCCTTTGGAGATGCGGGTCTCCTCGTAGGGCAGCGGGTCGACGTCGAACATGCGGGCGATGCCCTGGCGGCCCTCGACCTCGCACAGCAGCACGTTGCGCCCCGACGTGGCGAGGGCCAGCGCGAGCGCGGCGGCGACGGTGGACTTGCCGGTGCCGCCCTTGCCGGTGACGACGTGCAGGCGCACCTGGGGCCAGTCGACGGACCGGTCGGGGTGCGCGCTCACGCCTCCAGAGTAGGGCGCGGGTGTGCACATCCGGGGGCGCGAACTGTGGTCCCGGCCCACACAGTGGCGGCGGTCACACGGCCGCTAGGGTGCCGATCATGGACAAAGTGGTCAGCTCGGCAGCCGACGCGGTCGCCGACATCCCGGACGGAGCGACCCTCGCGGTCGGCGGCTTCGGACTGTGCGGCATCCCGTCGGTCCTCATCGAGGCGGTGCTGGAGGCCGGCACGACCGACCTCGAGGCGGTCTCGAACAACTGCGGCGTGGACGACTGGGGCCTGGGCCGGCTGCTGTTCGAGAAGCGGCTGCGGCGGATGATCTCCTCCTACGTCGGGGAGAACAAGGAGTTCGCCCGGCAGTACCTCTCCGGCGAGCTCGAGGTCGAGCTGACGCCTCAGGGCACGCTCGCCGAGCGCATGCGCGCGGGCGGCTCGGGCATCCCCGGCTTCTACACCGCCACCGGCGTCGGCACCCAGGTCGCCGAGGGTGGCCTGCCGTGGAAGTACGACTCCGAGGGCAACGTGGTCGTGGCCTCGCCGCCGAAGGAGACCAAGGTCTTCTCGACGGCGGAGGGGGACAAGGAGTACGTCCTGGAGGAGGCCATCGTGGCCGACTTCGGGCTGGTGCGGGCCTGGAAGGGCGACCGCCACGGCAACCTCGTCTACCGCGACTCAGCGCGCAACTTCAACCCGCTCGCCGCGATGTGCGGGCGGGTCACGATCGCCGAGGTCGAGGAGCTCGTCGAGCCCGGCGAGCTCGACCCCAACGACATCCACACCCCCGGTGTCTACGTGCAGCGGGTGGTCGCGCTGACGTCGGAGCAGGCCGCCGACAAGCGGATCGAGAAGACCACCACGCGACCGCGCCCGGCCGGCCTGGCGGACGACGCGGCGACGCACGGACTGGGAGGCTGACATGAGCTGGAGTCGTGAGGAGATGGCGGCACGTGCCGCCAGCGAGCTCAAGGACGGGTCGTACGTCAACCTCGGCATCGGGCTGCCGACGCTGGTGCCCAACTACGTCGGCGACGACGTCGAGCTGGTGCTGCAGAGCGAGAACGGCATCCTCGGCGTGGGGGCGTACCCCTTCGAGGGCGAGGAGGACCCCGACCTGATCAACGCGGGCAAGGAGACGGTGACCCTGCGCAGGGGCGCGTCGTTCTTCGACTCCGCGCAGTCGTTCGGGATGATCCGCGGCGGCAAGATCGACGCCGCGATCCTCGGCGCCATGCAGGTCTCGGTCAACGGCGACATCGCCAACTGGATGATCCCCGGCAAGATGGTCAAGGGCATGGGCGGTGCGATGGACCTGGTCCACGGAGCCAAGCGGGTGATCGTGCTGATGGAGCACACCGCCAAGGACGGCTCCCTGAAGATCCTCGACGAGTGCGACCTGCCCTACACCGGCAAGCGCGTGGTGCAGCGGATCATCACCGACCTCGCGGTGATCGACGTCATCGACCCCGCGACCGGCGAGGTCGCGCCGTCGGGCACCCTCGGTGAGCGGGTGCTCAAGCTCGTTGAGCTCGCGCCGGGTGTCACCGAGGACGAGGTGCGGGAGAAGACCGGGCCTGAGCTGGTCTGAGGCCCTGCGGGAAGTCCCCGGATATCCGGGGACTTCCCCGGTTATCAGCCGAGATCTCGGCCCACAACCGGGAGACTCGGGTGCAGAGCCCGGTCCGGCCTCAGCCCGCCGACCAGTCCGGCAGCTGCTGGAGCGACCAGCGGTTGCCGTCGGGGTCGGCGAGGAAGACGAAGCGACCCCACTGCATCTCCTGGACCTCGCTCACCTCGATGCCCCGCTCGAGGAGCTCGGCGCGTACGGCGTCCGCGTCGGCCACGACCGCCTGGAGGTTGTCGAGCGACCCCGGCTCCAGTCGGGTGAGCCCCTTGCCGAAGGCGATCGAGCAGGCCGACCCCGGCGGGGTCATCTGCACGAACCGCACGTGGTCGCTGACCTCGTGGTCGTGGTCGGCGCTGAAGCCGACCCGTTCGTAGAACTCCTTGGCCCGGTCGACATCGGTCACAGGCACCATCACCAGCTCCAGCCTCATGTCCATGCCTCGAGGCTAGGCACGGATCCGGTCGATCCGCGTCCGGATGGCGCGCCGGGGCGCGCAGCGCCGCTTGCCGTGTGTTATCTCTAGTAACCCACTAGACAAAGACAAGGAAGCGCATGGACGCCCTCTGGTACATCCCCAACCAGGTCACCCCCGGCCACCGGTCCGACACGACGGTGGCCGGCCACAACAGCCTCGCGCGCCTGACCGAGCTGGCCCGGCTCACCGAGCAGCACGGCTGGGGAGGGGCGCTCATCGGCACCGGCTGGAAGCGGCCCGACACCTTCACGGTGGCCACCGCGCTGGCCGCAGCCACGACGACGTTCAACCCGCTCGTCGCGATCCGGCCCGGCTACTGGACGCCGGCGCACTTCGCGTCGTCGGCCGCCACCCTCGACCAGCTGAGCGGCGGTCGGGTGCGGGTCAACGTCGTGAGCGGGCCCGACCACCAGCCGCAGTACGGCGACGACGAGGGGGACCAGGCGCAGCGCTACGCCCGGACGCGTGAGTTCATGCGCCTGGTCCGCAGGCTCTGGACCGAGGACGACGTCACGTTCGAGGGCGAGCACTACCGCTCCGAGGGCGCGACGCTCGAGCACAAGCCGGTCGCGCGCGAGGGACGCCCGCACCCACAGCTGTACTTCGGGGGCGCGTCCGAGGCCGCGCAGCGCACGGCGGCGGCCGAGGCCGACGTCCAGCTCTTCTGGGGCGAGCCGCTCGACGGCGTCGCCGCGCGCATCGACCACCTGAGGTCGCTGAGCGCCGAGGTCGAGCGCGACCTCCCGCCGTTGCAGTACGGCCTGCGCATCACCACGCTGGTGCGCGACACCACCGAGGAGGCGTGGGCCGACGCCGAGGCGCGCGTCGCGGCGATGGCCGAGGGGCGCGACGAGTGGGAGGCCGACCCCGGCCGCCGCGTCGCGGAGGGTCAGCAGCGCCTGCTCGACCTCGCCGACCGGGGTGACGTGCTCGACGACTGCCTCTACACCGCTCCCGGCCGCGTCGGGGGCGGAGGCGCCGGCACGACCTGGCTCGTGGGCTCGCCCGACGACGTGGCCAAGGCGCTCCTGCGCTACGCCGACCTCGGCATCACCCACTTCGTGCTCAGCGACACGCCGTACGAGCGGGAGATCGCGCGCGTCGGCGACTCGTTGCTGCCGCTCCTGCGCTCGGCCTGACGCGTGCAAGCCGGGGTGACAGGGAGAACCGGTCACCCAAAACTGTGGTTTGTCGACCAACTTACATTACTTTGAAGACTCGTCCCCGATAGGAGAACTGTGATGTCACGACGAGGGCTCATCAGCCCCCTCACCCGCGCGGCCCTGGTGGCCACCACCACCATGCTGGCCCTGTCGGCCTGCGGCGGTGAGCAGGCGGGCCCCAAGCTCGAGCTCACCGCGGCCCTGCCCGACGCACCCGCCGACGGCACCACCCTCCGCGTCGGCGACCCCGCGACCCAGGTGGCCCTGGAGACCTCCGGTCTCATCGACGACCTCGACGTCGACGTCGAGTGGGCCAACATCACCGGCGGTCCCAAGACGCTGGAGGCCTTCCGTGCAGACGCGATCGACATCGGCTCCGTGGCCGACATCCCGCCGCTCTTCGCCCACTGGACCGGCACCGACGTGCGCATCGTCGCGGCCCGCGAGACCGTCGACCCGATGGAGCACCCGACCTACGAGCTCGGGGTCGCTCCCGGCGTCGACGTGACGTCGATCGAGGACCTGAAGGGCAAGAAGATCGCCTACAGCCCCGGCCAGGCCCAGGGCGCGCTCGTGCTCAACGTGCTGCGCGAGGCCGGCCTGACCCAGGACGACGTCGAGCTCGTCGAGATGCAGAGCGTCGACGACGCCTTCTCGGTCGCGCTGGCCGGCAAGCAGGTCGACGTGGCACCGCTCGGCCAGACGCTCGTCAAGACCTACCTCGCGAAGTACGAGCGCGACGGCGCGACCACCATCCAGCCCGGTGTCCGCGACGACGCCTGGACGCTCTACGCGCCGACGACCGTCCTGGAGGACGCCGACAAGGCCGCCGCCATCAAGGACTACGTCGGCGTCTGGGCCGAGGCCCAGCAGTGGATCTCCGACCACCCCGACGAGTTCGCCCAGGCCTACTACGTCGACCACGAGGGCCTCTCGCCCGAGGACGCGACGTACGTCGTCGACGCGCTCGGCGAGTTCACCGTCCCGACCGACTGGGACGAGTTCATCGCGCGCCACCAGCAGACCGTGGACACCCTGGTGGAGGAGCAGGACCAGGAGCCGCTCGACGTGGAGACGATCTACGACCGCCGCTTCGAGAAGGCGATCGCCGCCGCGGTCTCGAGCGAGGGGAAGGGGTCATGACCACCCTCACCGCTCCCACCCGCCCGCTCGCGGAGGCCGAGGACGTACGCCCGACGCGTCGCCGGCTCGGCCCGGGCGAGCCGATCCGCTTCGGCGGCCTGATCGGGATCGTGGCCCTGCTCGCCGCCTGGGTCGTCGGGTCGGCCACCGGCCTGCTCGACCCGCGCACCCTCACCGAGCCGTGGACCGTGGTGGCGACGGCCGAGACCCTGATCGAGAACGGGCGCCTCACCGACAGTTTGGTGACGTCGGGGATCCGCGCCGCGCTGGGCCTGGGCCTCGGCGTGCTCGTCGGCACCGTGCTCGCCCTCGTCTCCGGGCTGTCGCGGATCGGGGAGTCCCTGATCGACGGACCCATCCAGGTCAAGCGCTCCATCCCGACGCTGGCGCTGATCCCGCTGCTCATCCTCTGGCTGGGCATCGGCGAGCCGATGAAGGTGATCACCATCGCGCTGGCCGTCTTCGTGCCGGTCTACATCCACACCCACAACGGCCTGCGCACCATCGAGGGCCGCTACGCCGAGCTCGCCGAGACCCTCGGCGTGACGCGCACCGAGTTCGTGCGGCACGTGGTGCTGCCCGGCGCGATGCCCGGCTTCCTGCTCGGCATGCGCTTCGCGGTCACCTCGTCGCTGCTGGCGCTCGTGGTCGTCGAGGTCATCAACGCGACGAGCGGGATCGGCCACATGATCACGCTCGCCTCCAACTACGGCCAGACCGACATCATCGTCGTCGGCCTCGTCGTCTACGCCCTGCTCGGCGTCACCGCCGACGCAGCAGTCCGCATCATCGAGAGGAAGGCCCTGTCATGGCGTCGTACGCTCGCGAGCTGAGCACCCAGCCCGAACCAGCCGTCCGGGTGCAGGCCCTGCACCGCAGCTTCAACGAGGCCGGGGGCGTGCTCAACGGCCTCGACCTCGACATCGCCCCCGGCGAGTTCGTGGCCCTCCTGGGCCGCAGCGGGTCGGGCAAGAGCACGCTGCTGCGCGCCCTCGCCGGCCTCGACCGCGGCGTCGCCGGACACGGCCGCATCGAGGTGCCGGCGAAGGTCTCGGTGGTCTTCCAGGACTCGCGGCTGCTGCCGTGGAAGCGGGTGCTCGACAACGTCACCCTCGGCCTCCGCACGCCCGACGCCGCCCAGCGCGGCTCGCAGGCGCTGGCCGAGGTCGGCCTCGCCGGTCGGGAGGGGGCGTGGCCCCACGAGCTCTCCGGCGGTGAGCAGCAGCGCGCCTCGCTGGCCCGCTCGCTGGTGCGCGACCCGCAGCTGCTGCTCGCCGACGAGCCGTTCGGCGCGTTGGACGCGCTCACCCGGATCCGGATGCACACCCTGCTGCGCCGGTTGTGCGAGGTGCACCAGCCCGCGGTCCTGCTGGTCACCCACGACGTCGACGAGGCGATCGTGCTCGCCGACCGCGTGATCGTGCTCGACGGCGGCGTGGTGCGCCACGACGCCCGCATCGACCTCGACGGCCGGCGCTCGCAGGCCGACCCGGCGTTCGCCCGGCTGCGCGCGCAGCTGCTCACCGAGCTCGGCGTCGAGGACGACCACGACGCGGCCCCGCGCCCCACGGTCGGACAGCTCAGCGAGAGGGCGGCCTCGTGACGCGTCAGCTGCACCTCAACCTCTTCATCTACCCCGACGGCCACCACGAGGCGGCCTGGCGCCGCCCGGAGTCGCAGCCCGAGCGGATCACCGACATCACCTACTACCAGGAGCTCGCGCAGCGCGCCGAGGCCGCGAAGATGGACGCCGTCTTCTTCGCCGACGGCCCGGCGCTGGCCGACAACATCGCGTACGCCGCCCGCGGCGGCCTCGAGCCGATCACCAAGATGACCGCCATCGCCGCGGCCACCGAGCGGATCGGCGTCATCGGGACGTCCTCGACGACCTACAACGAGCCCTACAACCTGGCCCGGCAGTTCGCCTCGCTCGACCACCTGAGCAACGGCCGGGTGGGGTGGAACATCGTCACCACCTCCTCGGCCGCGGCGGCGCACAACTTCGGCCTCGAGGCGCATCCCGCCCATGCCCAGCGCTACGAGCGCGCCGAGGAGTTCCTCGAGGTCGTCACCAAGCTCTGGGACAGCTGGGAGGACGACGCCGTCCTCGCCGACCGCGAGAGCGGCATCTACGCCGACACCGACAAGATCCACCGCATCGACCACGAGGGTCCGCACTTCTCGGTGGCCGGCCCGCTCAACGCACCGCGCTCGCCGCAGGGCCGGCCGGTCTACGTGCAGGCCGGCTCGTCCCCGGACGGGCGCGCCTTCGCGCCCCGCTGGGCGGAGGCGATCTTCACCGCGCACCAGACGCTGCAGAGCGCGCAGGAGTTCTACGCCGACATCAAGGCGCGCGCGCGGTCGGTGGGGCGCGACCCCGGGCAGCCCAAGGTGCTGCCCGGGATCAGCCCGTTCATCGGCTCGACCGCCGCGGAGGCCCGGGCGCTGGAGGAGGAGTTCAACGACCTCACCCAGCCGGCGTACTCCCTGCGCCAGCTCGGCAACCTCGTCGGTGTCGACCTGACGTCGTACGACCTCGACGGGCCGTTCCCGACCGAGGTCGTGGCGCCCGTGGGCGACCGCGCGTTCCACAGCCGCTCGCAGCTGGTGCTCGACATCGTGGCGCGCGAGCAGCCCACGATCCGCCAGCTCTGCCACCGCCTCGCAGGGGCGCGCGGGCACCGGGTGGTCGCGGGCACGCCCGTCGACGTCGCCGACACCATCCAGGAGTGGGCCGAGCACGGCGCCGCCGACGGCTTCAACGTGATGCCGCCGTGGCTGCCGGGCGGGATCGAGGTCTTCATCGACGAGGTCGTGCCGATCCTGCGCGAGCGCGGGTTGTTCCGCACGGAGTACACAGGAAGCACGCTGCGCGACCACCTCGGCCTCGCGCGCCCCGCCAGCCAGTACGCCCCCTCGATCCAGGAGAAGACCGCATGAGCAGCTTCGAGCACTACCGCCCCCTCGGCCGCACCGGCGTCCAGGTCAGCCCGCTGACCCTCGGCGCGATGATGTTCGGCGCCTGGGGCAACCCCGACCACGACGAGTCCATCGCGATCATCCACCGCGCGCTCGACGCCGGGATCAACGTCATCGACACCGCCGACGTCTACGCCCGCGGCGAGTCCGAGGAGATCGTCGGCAAGGCGCTGCAGGCCCGCAAGGGAAGCCGCGACGACGTCTTCCTCGCCACCAAGTTCCACGGCAACATGCACGACGACGACCCCAACCAGGCCGGCAGCTCACGGCGCTGGATCGTCCGCGAGGTCGAGCACTCGCTGCGCCGGCTCCAGGTCGACCACATCGACCTCTACCAGGTGCACCGCCCGCGCCCGGAGGTCGACATCGACGAGACGCTCGGCGCGCTGACGGACCTCGTGCGGCAGGGCAAGATCCGCTACATCGGCACCTCGACCTTCCTGCCCTCGCAGGTCGTGGAGGCCCAGTGGGTCGCCGAGAAGCGCCAGCGCGAGCGCCCCGTCACCGAGCAGCCGCCCTACTCGATCCTCGCCCGCGAGGTGGAGCGCGACATCCTGCCGACCGCGCAGAAGTACGGCCTCGGCGTGCTGCCGTGGAGCCCGCTCGCCGGCGGGTGGCTCTCGGGCCGCTACCGCCGCGGCGAGGACCTGTCGTTCACCTCGAGCCGGCTGCAGCGCCAGCCCGCCCGGCACGACCCCTCGTCGCCGGAGAACAAGGCCAAGCTGGAGGCGGTGTTCGAGCTGCAGGAGCTCGCCGACGAGGCCGGGCTGTCGCTGATCCACCTCGCGCTCGGCTTCGTGCTCGCGCACCCGGCGGTGTCGTCGGCCATCATCGGCCCCCGCACCCTCGAGCAGCTCGAGTCGCAGCTCGGGGTGGAGAAGGTGGCGCTGCCGGCCGACGTGCTGGACCGCATCGACGAGATCGTCCCGCCCGGGACGACCCTCAACGAGGCCGACCGCGGCTACGCGCCGCCGGCGCTCGTCGACGCGTCGCTGCGTCGCCGCTGAGCAGGGGGGCGGGGCGTTCCCCGACGAGGGGTGTGAGTCATCTCTCGTCGGGGAACATCGGCGGCCGCGGCGTCGCTGAGGACGGTCGTACAGTCCTCAACTTTCCTTGGAGGCAGTCCCACATGTCCCGTGCATTCGAGTCCCTCACCGTCGGCCGCTGGCAGCTCCCGCAGCGCTTCGTGATGGCGCCGCTGACGCGCAACCGCGCCGGCGCCGGCCACGCGCCGACCGCCCTGAACGCCGAGTACTACGGCCAGCGCGCCGGCGCCGGGCTGATCATCACCGAGGGCGTCGCGCCGAGCCAGGCCGGCCAGGGCTACCTCAACGTGCCCGGCCTCTACACCGACGAGCAGGTCGCCGGCTGGCGCCTGGTCGCCGACGCCGTGCACGCCGACGGCGGCGTGGTCGTCGCGCAGCTCATGCACGCCGGTCGCATCGCCCACGCCGACAACAAGGACGGCGTCGAGACCGTCGCCCCCAGCGCTGTGCAGGCGCCCGGCGAGATGGTCACCGCCGAGGGTCCGAAGGCCCACGACGTGCCCCGTGCGGTCGAGACCGACGAGGTCGCCGGGCTCGTGGCCGACTACGTCACCGCCGCGCGCAACGCAGTGGCCGCGGGCCTCGACGGTGTCGAGGTGCACGCCGCCAACGGCTACCTGCTCCACCAGTTCCTCGACCCGACGATCAACCTGCGCGACGACGTCTACGGCGGCTCGCCGGAGAACCGCGCCCGCTTCGTCGTCGAGGTCGTCACCGCGGTCGCCGAGGCCATCGGCGCTGACCGCGTGGGCCTGCGGCTCAGCCCGGGCCACCAGTTCAACGGCATCGGCGAGGAGATCGGCACCGACCTCACCGCGACCTACCGCGCGGTCGTCGACGGCGTCGCCCCGCTGGGCCTGGCTTACCTCAGCCTGCTGGCCAGCCCGCTGGAGCCGCTCGAGTCGCTGGTGCGCGACCTGCGCGAGCGCTTCGACGGCGTGGTGCTGCTCAACGACGGGTTCGGCGACCTCACCACGCTCGACTCGGTGGAGAAGCTGCTCGGCACCGGCCTGGCCGACGCCGTCGTGGTGGGCCGCCAGTTCCTGGCCAACCCCGACCTCGTCGAGCGCTGGCGCAAGGGCGCCGACCTCAACGAGCCCGACCCGTCCACCTTCTACGGCGGCGGCGCCGAGGGCTACACCGACTACCCCACGCTCGAGCAGGCCTCCTGAGCCAAGCCTGTCAGGACGTCGTCGCGGTCCGTGAGGCCGCGACGACGCCCACCACTCCGGCGGCGGCCGCCATCGCGAACACCGCGAGGAACGGGTCGCCGCCGGAGCGCTCGGCCAGCGCGAACACCGCCCCCGCGCTCGACAACGCGAGAGCCGCGCCGAGGGAGTCGGCGATCGACAGCGCGGAGGAGTTGAAGCCTCGGTCGCGGTCGGTCGACTGCTCCAGCATGGCCACACCCAGCCGCGGGTAGGCGAAGCCCATCCCGGCGCCTGCGAGGACGTACGCCGCCCCCGGCAGCACGGCGGGCGGGCGCACGCCGGCGTCGAGCACCGCCACGGTCGCCGCGAGGCACGTGACCCCGAGCAGCACCACGGACGTGCCGACGACCATCGCGCGCCGGTGCGAGACCCGCTCGCCGAGGCGCGCCTGGAGCTGGCTCGCGCTCGCCCACGTGATGCCGACGCACGTGAGCGCGATGCCCGCACGTCCCGGGCCCAGGCCCCAGTGCTCCTGCAGGACGTAGACGATGTAGGCCTCGGTCGAGAAGAAGACCGCGCTCAGCAGTCCGCGCAGCGCCACCACGGCCGGCAGGCCGCGCGCGGCTCGCCGGGCGCCCCGCGGGAGCAGCCGCCCCAGCGCGACCCACACGACCGCAGCTGCGAGCAGCGCGCCGAGTGCGGCGTACCCGGTCGCCGAGCCGAGCAGCTCGACGGCGAGCACCGCGACCGCGGCGGCGAGCGCCCACCACAGGCGCGACCGCGGCGTGTGCGTGCCCTCGGCGTGCGGCTCGAGGCGGCGCAGCGCCGGCGCGAGGAGCGCGAGCGCACCCACGACGAGGACGACTGCGCCCAGGAACACCCAGCGCCAGCTCCACACGTCGGCGACGAGGGCGGCGACGCCCGGCCCGAAGAGGGCGGGCAGCACCCACGCGGCAGCGAACGACGCGAACACCGCAGGGCGCAGCGCGGGTGGGTAGACGAGGCCGACGATGACGTAGAGGCCGACCGTCAGCGCCCCGCCGCCGAGGCCCTGGAGGACGCGCCCCGCGAGCAGCACCTCCATCGTCGGCGCGATCCCGCAGACCAGCAGGCCGAGGGAGAACAGCGCCATCGACGCCAGGAGGGGCACCACCGGTCCCGTCCGGTCGCTCCAGGCCCCGGCGGCCACCATGCCGACCACGCTGCTGGCCAGCGGAGCGGCGAAGGCGAGCGCGAAGAGCCCGAGCCCGTCGAGGTCGCGCGCCACCGTGGGCATGATCGTGGCGACCGCCATCGCCTCGAAGGCGACGAAGGCGATCAGGCCGAACATCGCGACCGTGGTCGCGGCGTAGGCGGGGGAGAGGATCCGCTCCCGCGGCGCCGGCGTGGTCTCACTCACGCCCCGACGCTAGGACCCCGATCCACAGCGGCGCGCAGCGGGACCAGTGGAATATCGCGACCGGGGGCGGCGCTGTGCCGTCAGTGACCTCACCTGCTCCAGCCCTCTCCGTCCTCGACCTCGTGACCGTCCGCAGCGACCAGACCACCGGGGACGCCCTCGCCGCGTCGCGCGGTCTCGCCCAGGTCGCCGACGAGCTCGGCTACCGCCGCTACTGGGTCGCCGAGCACCACAACATGCCGGCCGTGGCGTCCACCAACCCGCCGGTGATCATCGCGATGCTCGCCGCGGCCACCTCGCGCATCCGGGTCGGCTCGGGCGGCGTGATGCTGCCCAACCACGCGCCGCTCGTGGTCCCGGAGCAGTTCGCGCTGCTGGAGGCGGCGTACCCCGGTCGCATCGACCTCGGCATCGGCCGCGCTCCCGGCACGGACCCGCTCACCCGCTACGTCCTGCGCGGCAGCAGCGCGGAGTCGGCCGACGAGGCGGTGACCCGGTTCCCCGACTACGTCGACGACATCCGCACCCTCATGTCCACCGAGGGCGTCGAGCTGCAGATCGGCCCGCGGCGCCAGCCGCTGCGCGCCACCCCTGCGGCCCGCTCAGTCGCCGAGATGTGGCTGCTCGGCTCGTCGGACTACTCCGCCCGCCTCGCCGCGGAGAAGGGCCTTCCCTACGTCTTCGCCCACCACTTCTCCGGTGAGGGCACCGGCGCCGCGCTGGAGCTCTACCGCTCGACCTACCGGCCCTCCCGGGAGCACCCCGAGCCCCGCACCTTCCTCACCGTCAACGCCGTCGTCGCCGAGACCGAGGAGGAGGCACGCCGCCGCGCGCTGCCCAACGTGCAGCAGATGATCGCGCTGCGCACTGGTGCCCCGCTCCACCCGCAGCGCCTCGTCGAGGACGCCGAGGCCGTCGAGATGACGCCCGACCAG
Source organism: Nocardioides sp. Soil774 (assembly GCF_001428125.1). Classification (GTDB taxonomy): domain Bacteria; phylum Actinomycetota; class Actinomycetes; order Propionibacteriales; family Nocardioidaceae; genus Nocardioides. The sequence goes on from NZ_LMSM01000006.1 coordinate 458,659, forward strand.
CGCGCCCTCGGTCGCGCCATGCAGGGCCGCTGGATCGTCGGCTCGCCCGTCCAGGCGCGGGCACGCCTCGCCGAGCTGGCAGCGACGTACGCCGTCGACGAGGTGATGGTGCACCCGGTGGCCGGCGCCGGGCTCGGCACCGACGCGCGTACGTCGCCCGCGCGCGAGGAGACGCTGCGCCTGCTCGCTGCCTAGTGCCGCTCCTCCAGGCCGACGGCCTCGCGCAGGTTGTCCGCAGCCTCGCGCAGCTCGGGGTCGTCGGCGGCGCGGGAGTCCATCAGGGCGGCCAGCGCCTCGGCCAGCACGTTGAGCTTCTCCTGCATGGCCTCGGCGTTGCGCCGCCCGGCGTTCTCCAGCAGGACGAGCAGCAGCAGCGACAGCACGCCGCCGAAGGTGTGGATCGCCAGCTCCCACTTCGTGGTGCTCTTCCACAGCGGATAGCTGGCCGCCCAGATGACGACGACCGCCACCACGACGGCGAAGAACGGCGCGCGGCTGATCACCTTCGTCGACACCTCGACGAACCTCTCGAAGGGGTTGAGACCCCTGCTCTTCTCCCGGCTCTCGGCCGCAGCTGTGCGCTCCATCCCCGGAATCTAGCGGTGGCCCGCGCCGAGTAGGGTGCGAGCCATGACCCAGTGGGAATACCAGGTGGCGCCGATTCCGCTCCACAACGAAGCGCTCATGCTCAACAACTTCGGCCAGGACGGCTGGGAGCTGGTGGCGATCCACACCAACGCCCAGGGCGGCCTGGTGGCCTTCCTCAAGCGCGCGAAGGCCTCCTGATGGGCGCCGAGGCCCGCCTCGCCGAGCTGGGCATCACCGTGCCGGAGGTCGTGCCGCCCGTCGCGGCCTACCAGCCCACCGCGCGCAGCGGCGACCTCGTCTTCACCGCCGGCCAGCTGCCCGCGCGTGACGGCGAGATGATCGCGGTCGGCAAGCTCGGCGCCGAGGTGAGCGAGGAGCAGGGCTACGAGTGCGCGCGCCAGTGCGCCCTCAACGCGCTCGCCGCGGTGAAGGCCGAGATCGGCTCGCTCGACGACGTCAAGCGCGTCGTGAAGGTCGTCGTCTTCGTTGCCTCCACCCCCGACTTCACCGGCCAGCCCAAGGTCGCCAACGGCGCCTCCGAGCTGCTCGGCGAGGTCTTCGGCGAGGCCGGCAAGCACGCCCGCTCCGCCGTGGGCGTCTCGGTGCTGCCGCTCGACGTGCCGGTCGAGGTCGAGATCGTCGTCGAGGTCTGAGCGTGCAGCGCCTCCCGCTGCCCGAGGCACTCGTCGCCCAGGCCCGGTCGTACGCCGCCGGCGACGCCGCCCCGGCCGAGCCGCGTGACGCGGCCACGGTCGTGCTGCTGCGTCCCGGCGCGGCCGGCCCCGACGTCTACCTGCTGCGCCGGCAGACCTCGATGGCCTTCGCCGGTGGCATGTGCGTGTTCCCCGGGGGCGGGGTCGACCCGCGCGACTTCGACGACGAGCTGGTCGACCGCGGCCTGTGGGCCGGGCCCACGCCGGCCGAGTGGGCGTCGCGGCTCGGGTGCGAGGAGCCGAAGGCCCGCGCGCTGGTGTGCGCCGCTGTGCGCGAGACCTTCGAGGAGTCCGGCGTCCTCCTCGCCGGGGCCGGCCCCGACGCGGTGGTCGCCGACACGACCGGTGCCGGCTGGGAGGCCGACCGGGTCGCTCTGGAGTCGCGCGAGGTGTCGCTGACCGAGTTCCTCGAGAAGCGCTCGCTCGTGCTGCGCACCGACCTCCTCGGCGCCTGGTCGGGGTGGCTGACGCCGGTCTTCGAGCCGCGCCGCTACCGCACCTGGTTCTTCGTGGCCCACCTGCCCGAGGGCCAGGTCACCCGCGACGTGTCGACCGAGTCGTCGTCGGTCACCTGGACCGGAGCCCTGGACGCCGTCGCGCAGGTCGAGCGCGAGGAGATCCTCATGCTGCCCCCGACCTGGCTGACCTGCCTCGAGGTCGGCCAGCACGCCGACCCCGACGCGGTGCTCGCCGAGGCGCAGGCTCGCCGCGTCGACATGTTCATGCCGGAGGTCGTCGCCGACGGCGACGAGTTCATCCTGTCCACGCCGCCGCACTACGCAGCACTGATCGCGCAGCGATGACCTGGACCGGGGGGTCCTTCGGGTCGACCGGTCAGTGCGTGCTGGCGCCCAACGCCGACATCATGACGCTCGACGGCACCAACACGTGGGTGCTGCGCAACCCCGGCTCGTCCCGCTCGGTCGTCGTCGACCCCGGCCCGTCGATCACCGCCCACCTCGACGCGATCGACGCCGCCGCGGGCGACGTGTCGGTCGTGCTGCTGACCCACCACCACGCCGACCACAGCGAGGCTGCCAGGGAGTACGCCGAGCGTCACGGCTGCGGCGTACGAGCGCTGGACCCGGCCTACCGCCTCGGCTCCGAGGGCTTGGTCGAGGGTGACGTGGTCGCCGTGGGCGACCTCGAGGTGCACGTCGTCGCGACCCCCGGCCACACCGCCGACTCGCTGTCCTTCGTCGTGCCGCAGGACCACGCCGTGCTCACCGGCGACACCGTGCTCGGCCGCGGCACCACCGTCGTGGCGCACCCCGACGGCCAGCTCGGCGCCTACCTCTCCTCGCTCGAGCGGCTCCACAACCTCTGCGGCGAGCAGGGCATCACCACGGTCTGGCCCGGCCACGGACCGGTGATCGACGACGCACTGGGCGCGCTCGACTTCTACCTCGCGCACCGGCGCCAGCGCCTCGACCAGGTGCGCGAGGCGCTGCGTGACCTGCACGCCGTCGCCCGCGAGGGCGGGGGCTTCCCGCACGAGGACCTGCCGCGCGCGATCGTGGAGGTCGTCTACGCCGACGTCGACCCGGTGCTCTGGGGGGCGGCGGAGATGTCGGTGCGCGCGCAGCTGGCGTACCTCACCGAGCGGTAGGGGCTTGCGCCGGCGCCCGCTGAGGCGTGAGGTGGGGGGATGGACACCCAGCACCGAGCCGTCGTCGTCCTCTCCCGCGCGCTCGACCAGGCCGGCGACGCGCTCGCCGCGATCCACCCCGACGACCTCGACCGCCCCACACCCTGCTCCGGGTGGACGGTGCGCGAGCTCGCCGACCACCTCGCGGGCGCGCCGCATCGCTTCCTGCGCTCGGCACGCGGTGAGGAGGTCGACTGGAGCGCCAGCGCTGACGTCGGTGACGACCCGGCGGTCCTCGCCGCGCACTTCCGCGCCCACGCCGACGACCTTCTCCACCACTGGCACGGCCAGCCCGACGACCACGTCGCCCAGGCCGACTGGCAGAGCGCCGAGCTGGGCGTGCACACCTGGGACCTCGTGCAGGCGCTGGGGCGGCCGCTGCGCCTCGACGACGAGGTCGCCCAGCGCGGGCTGGCCTTCATGCGGCAGGGGCTGACCGAGGACAACCGCGGTGAGGCCTTCGGCGCACCCGTGCCAGTCGCCGACGACGCGTCGGCGTACGACCGGCTGGTCGCCTTCGCGGGACGCGACCCCCGGGCTTAGACGCGCGGCAGGAACCGGCGCCAGAGCCACCGCAGGCCCAGCAGCACGGCGATAGCTGCCGCCACGCCGAGGCCGATGATCCAGGAGATGTCGCGCTGGTCGGGGGCCAGGACGTCACCGAAGTCGTGGGTCAGTGCCTGCGACGACGTGCCGTCGAGGTCGGGTATGAGGTCGACGGCGATGCTCAGCGGCACAGCGTTCTGCGGGATGTCGCGCGCGACGATGCGGTAGGTCCACTCCGACCGGGGGCGCTCGGGCGAGGTGAAGAGGACCAGGTGCTGGCCCTCGACGTACGAGCCGGGAGGCCCGTAGGCCTGCGCCACGACGAGGTGGTCGGTCGCCCAGCCGAGCGGCGTCACGGAGGCGCCCTCGGGGTAGAGGTCCGCGGGAAGGACCCGTCCGATGGTCCTGCCCCCGGGGTCGACGAAGGTGGCTGCGTCCTCGTCGGTCCTGGGTGATGCCACCGCGACCAGCTCTCCTGTCGGGGACGGGATCCCGCGCAGCGCTGACGTCGGGAGGGGTCGCCCACCCTGCCCGGCGACGGGCAACACCCCTCCCGAGCTCGCGCCGCGACGGTCCTCGCCGGTCCAGAGGAGCCGCCGCGAGCCCGGGACCCACTCCAGGGTGGTCACGTCGGCGTGCTCGTCGTCGCCGGGGTAGTAGCTCGAGGTCCCGTCCTCGAGGTCGAGCACGTGGATGCCGCCGCGATTGCGCCACGCCAGGTGGAGGCCGTCCGGGGACAGCGCGAGTGGACCACGGTCGGCGGACAGGTCAGGCAGGTCGAGCGCGTGATAGCGGCCGTCGGTCGCGCCGATGACGACCGGCTGGGCGACAGAGGAGAAGAACGCCACCGAGGCGGGTCCAACCGCGAGGTCCGGCTCGAGCCCGAGCTCGCCCGGGTCCTGGATCCGGCTGGGGATCGCGCCACCCGCCACCTCCTCGCCGGACGCCGTACGCAGCTCGCGGTCCGTCGAGACGAGGGCGGCCGCACCGCCGACCGAGGCCAGGATCGCCAGCACGGCGGCGACGGCGAGCACCTGCCCGCGTCGCCGCGCACGGCGACCGCGGTCCCACAGGGACGGGTCGGGGGAGAAGGTCTGGGTGCGGGCGAGGGCGTCGAGCTCCTCGCGCAGGTCGGTGCTCATGCGTCTGCTCCCACCAGGTCGGCGAGCTCGGGGGCCAGGACGCGCAACCGCTGCAGGGCCTGGCGCGACATGGACTTGACCGCGCCGCTGGAGATGCCCAGCACGGTGGCCGTCTGGACCTCGGTGAGGTCCTCGAAGTAGCGCAGCACCAGCACCGTGCGCTGGCGTGCGGTCAGGCGGCGCAGGGCCTGCTCGAGACTGAGCCGCAACGTGGGGTCGGCGGCGGCGACCGGGGCGTCGTACGACTCCAGCGGGGTCTCGGCGAGCTTGCGCCGACGCCACCAGGAGATGTTCTGATGATACATCGCGCGCCGGACGTAGGCCTCGGGCGAGGTGTGGATGCGTTCCCAGTGCTTCGCCGCCTGGACCAGCGCGGACTGCACGAGGTCCTCGGCGAGGTGGTGGTCGCCCGTCAGCAGGTACGCCGTGCGCGCGAGCGCGGGCCCGCGTGCGTGGACGAACTCGTCGAACCCGGATCTGTCGGTCATCTGCCCCCCTCACGACGTACGACGCACGCGGGCGCCGGTTCGGGGGTCAGTGGTGAAAGAAACGTTGCTTTCAGCGAGCGCGGCGCGAGAGGCGCTCGAGGTCCATGATCACCACGGAGCGGGGCTCCAGGCGCAGCCAGCCGCGCGAGGCGAAGTCGGCGAGCGCCTTGTTGACCGTCTCGCGGGAGGCGCCGACCAGCTGGGCGAGCTCCTCCTGGGTGAGGTCGTGGTGGACGTGGACGCCGTCGTCGGCGGTGCGGCCGAAGCGGTCGGCGAGGTCGAGCAGCGCCTTGGCGACGCGGCCGGGGACGTCGGAGAAGACCAGGTCGGCGACGACGTCGTTGGACTTGCGCAGCCGGCCGGCAAGCTGCGACAGCAGCCCGCGCGCGACCTGCGGGCGGCCCTCGAGCCACTTCAGCAGGTCGTCGTGCGAGAGCGAGGCGAAGGTGGCGTCGGTGACGGCGGTGACCGTCGCCGAGCGCGGGCCGGGGTCGAAGAGGGAGAGCTCGCCGAACATCTGGCCGGGGCCCATGATCGCCAGCAGGTTCTCCCGGCCGTCGGAGGAGGAGCGGCCGAGCTTCACCTTGCCCTCGGTGACGACGTAGAGCTTGTCGCCGGAGTCGCCCTCGTGGAAGAGCACGTCGCCGCGACGCAGCGTGGTCTCGGCCATCGAACCGCCCAGCGCGGTCGCCGCCTCGTCGTCGAGCGAGCTGAACAGCGGTGCCTGCCGAAGCACGTCGTTGTCCACGTCAATCCTCCAAGTGAGTGCGGTCCCTCGCCGGGCCCGGGGGCGAGCCCGCGGGATCGTGCCCGATCCTAGCCGTGGTCTGGGTCACAAGGGCCACTCCGGGCCGGTGCGGCAGCGTGAACTTGGCGGTTCGGGGCCTGTCGGAGCAGGACCGTACGCTTGGCCGCGTGCCTGCCCCCAGCGTGATCGCGAAGCCCGACACCTCGCTCGTGCGTCGGGCGCGCAAGATGGAGCGGATCCTCGCCGAGACCTATCCCGACGCGGCCGCCGAGCTCGACTTCACCAACGCCTTCGAGTGCCTGGTGGTCACCGTGGTCTCCGCGCAGACCACCGACAGGAGGGTCAACGCCGCCAGCCCGGCGCTCTTCGCGGCCTACCCCACGCCCGAGGCGATGGCCGCGGCTCCGCGCGAGCACATGGAGCAGCTGCTCGGCCCGCTCGGCTTCTTCCGCGCCAAGACCGACTCGGTGCTCAAGCTCAGCCAGGCGCTCGTCGAGCGCTACGACGGCCAGGTGCCCGACCGCCTCGAGGAGCTCGTCACCCTGCCCGGCGTGGGCCGCAAGACCGCCAACGTCGTGCTGGGCAACGCCTTCGGCAAGCCCGGGATCACCGTCGACACCCACTTCGGACGTCTCGCGCGCCGCTTCGGCTGGACCGAGGAGACCGACCCGGTGAAGGTCGAGCACGCGGTCGGCGCCCTCTTCCCCAAGCGCGACTGGACGATGCTGTCGCACCACCTCATCTGGCACGGGCGCCGGCGCTGCCACGCCAAGAAGCCGGCCTGCGGCGCGTGCCCGATCGCCAGGCTGTGCCCCTCCTTCGGCACCGGCCCGACCGACCCGGTCGAGGCGGAGAAGCTCGTCACCACGCAGGGGCCGGCGTGAGGCCTGCCCTGGTCGCCGGCCTGGTCGGCGCGCTGCTCGCCGCGTCGCTGACCGCGTGCACCTCCGACGGTGGCGGCATCGACGTACGCCCTCCGGACGTGAAGGTCGACACCCCGGCGCTGCGCAAGGCCAAGGACCGCATCGGCATGGAGGACTGCGAGCCGGGCTCGGGTGAGCCGGTCGACGGCGGCCTGCCGTCGGTCACGCTGCCCTGCCTGGCCGGTGGGCCTGACGTCGACCTGTCCTCGCTCCGCGGACCGATGGTCATCAACCTCTGGCAGGCCAACTGCGGACCATGCCGCAAGGAGATGCCCGCGCTGCAGGCCTTCCACGAGCGCTACGCCGGCGAGGTGGCGGTCGTGGGCATCGACTTCAACGACGTCCACCCCGACGGTGCGATGGCACTGGCCGAGGAGACGGGCGCGACCTACCCGTCGGTCGCCGACCCCGGCGGCGACCTGATGGCCCAGGAGGCCTTCGCCATCGCGCGTCGCGGCCTGCCGGTCTTCCTGTTCGTCGACGAGTCGGGTCGGGTCGTGGGCGAGGACTCCGGCGGCATCACGTCGGTCGCCGAGGTCGAGGACCTGGTCGCCGAGCACCTCGGGATCGAGCTGTGAACCCACCCGAGACGAGCGGCCTGCCGGGCTGGCTCGGGCCGGTCGTCGAGGCGGCCTCCACGATCACCGTCCACGAGCTGACCCGCTTCATGCCGCCGGAGGACGCCGACGCACGGCGGGGAGCGGTGCTGATGGTCTTCGCCGACCGCGACGACGACCCCACTGGCCCCGACGACCTCGCCCACCGCGGCGAGCTGCTGCTCACCGAGCGGGCCCACCACATGCGCTCGCACCCCGGCCAGGTGTCGTTCCCGGGCGGCTCGCTCGACGAGGGCGAGACCGCGCGCGAGGCGGCGCTGCGCGAGGCGCACGAGGAGATCGGCCTCGACCCCGCGGAGGTCGAGGTCTTCGGCGAGCTGCCCGAGCTGTGGCTGCCGCCGAGCAACTTCGCGGTGACCCCGGTCCTGGGCTACTGGCGCGACCGCGGGCAGGTGCGCATCGCGAGCCCCGACGAGGTGCACGAGATCCACCACGTCGCGATCGCCGAGCTGCTCGACCCGCAGCACCGGATCAACGTGCGCCACCCCAGCGGCTGGACCGGTCCGGGCTTCCTGATCGGCCCCGACAAGGACGTCATCCTGTGGGGCTTCACCGCCGGCATCATCGCCCGGCTCTTCTCCTACCTCGGGTGGGTCGAGGACTGGGACCGGGCGCGGGTGCGTGACCTGCCCGACCACATGCTGCAAGGTGAGCCTCGACAGTCCGACCTGGCACCTGACCCCAGGCCGAACAACGCCAGCCCCAACACCCGGCTCGAGGAGTAGCGATGAACGTCCTCGACTGGTGCCTGGTCGCACTCGTGGGGATCTACGCCCTCTCCGGCTACTGGCAGGGCTTCATCACCGGCGCCTGCGCCACCGCCGGCCTCCTCCTCGGCGGCCTGCTGGGCATCTGGGCCGCGCCGCTCGCGCTCGGCGACGCGGCGCCGTCGCTGTGGGTGTCGCTGGGTGCGCTCTTCATCGTGATCATCTCCGCCTCGCTCGGCCAGGCGCTCTTCCAGTACGTCGGCGCCCGCATCCGCGACCGCATCACCTGGCAGCCGGTCCGGGCCGTCGACGCCATCGGCGGGTCGGCGCTGAGCGCGGTCGCGGTGCTGCTGGTGGCGTGGGCGCTGGGCGTCGCGGTGTCCGGCACCCGCATCGGTGGCATCACCCCGCTGGTGCGTGACTCCACGATCCTGGCCCGCGTCGACGAGACGCTGCCGCCCGACTCCGGCCGGGTCCTGCAGACCTTCAACAACGTCGTCGGCACGACCTTCTTCCCGCGCTACCTCGAGCCCTTCGCCCCCGAGCGCATCGTCGCGGTCAAGCCGGGCGACCCGCGCATGCTAACCGACCCCGACGTGATGGCCGCCGAGGCCAGCGTGGTCAAGGTGCGCGGCGCCAACGGCTGCGGCAGCGGCGTCGAGGGATCGGGCTTCTTCTACGCCCCGGGCCGGCTGATGACCAACGCCCACGTCGTGGCCGGCGTGACCCGCCCGGAGGTCGAGGTGGCCGGCTCCACGGTGGTCGCCTCGGTCGTGCTCTACGACCCCGACCTCGACATCGCGGTGCTCGCCGTCCCCGACGTCGGCGTGCCGCGGCTCGCGCTCGACACCGAGGCCGGGCCGCGCGACCCGGTCGCCGTCCTCGGCTACCCCCAGGACGGCCCCTACGACGTGCAGTCGGGCCGGATCCGCTCCGAGCAGCGCCTGCGCTCGCCCGACATCTACGGCGACGGCACCGTCATCCGCCAGGTCTACTCGCTGCGCGCGCTCATCCGGCCCGGCAACTCCGGTGGCCCCATCGTCACCTCGTCGGGCGAGGTCGCCGGCCTGGTGTTCGCAGCGTCGGTGAGCGACCAGGACACCGGCTACGCGCTGACCGCGAGCCAGCTCGCGGAGTCCGCGGCGCAGGGCCTCACGCGCGAGGCGCCGGTCGACACCGGCACCTGCGTGCGCTGAGGCGTCGTACGAGCCTCAGCCCTTGCCCTTGAGGGCCTGCGGGATCTGCTTGCCCTGCTCGATCGCGCGCTCGGGCGCCTTCACCTGCTTGACCTGCTTGAGGCCGATGAAGGCGAGCAGGCCGGCGATGAGGAGGTAGAGGCCGAAGACGATCAGGAAGGCCCAGTGCAGGTCGAGGCCCGCGCCGTTCCAGTGGATGAAGTAGGCGATCGACACCGACAGCATGATCACGGCGAGCAGGCCGAGGAACGCCGCGCCGGCGAAGAGGCCGATGCCGACGCCGCCGTGCTTGACGCTGACCTTGATCTCGCTCTTGGCCAGCTGGATCTCCTTGGAGATCAGCGTCGAGATGTCGCGCTGCGCGTCCATGACGAGCTTGCCGATCGTCGGGTCGCCCTGGAGATCGGTGCCGGGCTTGACCGGTTCGGTTGCCATGGAGCTTGTCCTTCGGTGTACGCCGGGGGCTGAGTGCGTCGACCCTACCAACGGCCCCGTCTACACTGGGGCCTCAGGTGAGCCGGGAAGTCTGGTCGGCCCGCGGCGTGTCGTCGCGGTCAGTAGTTACCCCGCCGACCCCCGAAGGATGCGCCCGCGCATGACCTCCCCCCCGAAGAACCCGCACGAGCCCGGCATCGACGTCGACGACGACCTGTGGGAGTCCGGCCCGGTCTACAGCGCCAGCAACCGCCCACTGGCGCGCCTGGTCGCGCGACCGGTGCGCGAGTTCCTCCGGGTCGAGGCGGCCGGCTCGCTGCTGCTGATGCTCGCCGCGGTGGTCGCGCTGGTGTGGGCCAACAGCCCGTGGGCGTCGTCGTACGACGCGCTGTGGCACACCCACCTCGTGCTCGACGTGGGCCCGCTGCACCTCGACGAGTCGCTGCAGCACTGGGTCAACGACGCGCTGATGGTGATCTTCTTCTTCGTGGTCGGGCTCGAGATCAAGTACGAGCTGGTCAACGGCGACCTGCGCGACCCCCGCACGGCCGCGCTGCCGATCGTCGCCGCCGTCGGCGGGATGGCCGTGCCGGCGCTGCTCTACGTCGCGCTCAACCCGCCGGGCAGCGAGGGCAACGCCGGCTGGGGCATCCCGATGGCGACCGACATCGCCTTCGCGGTCGGTGTGCTCGGCGTGCTGGGCAGGAGGATCCCGTCGGCGGCCCGGCTCTTCCTGCTGACCCTGGCGATCGTCGACGACATCGGCGCGATCCTGGTGATCGCGGTGTTCTACACCAGCGACCTGTCGCTGGGCTGGCTCGCGATCGCGATCGGCCTGCTCGCCCTGATGGTGGTCGCGCGACGGCTGCGGATCTGGACGGTCGTGGTCTACGCCGTCCTCGGCGTCGGCGTCTGGTTCGCCCTGCTCGAGTCGGGCGTGCACGCCACCCTGGCCGGCGTCGCGATCGGCCTGCTCGCACCGGCCACCTCCCTGCTCAACGAGGAGGTCGCCCGCGGCTACGCCACCGAGGCGCTGCGCGACCGTCGCCTCGACCCCGACGAGCTGGACAAGATGCGGTTCCTGCTCAAGGAGTCGGTCTCCGTGGTCGAGCGGCTGCAGAGCTCGCTGCACCCGGTGTCGGCCTACGTCGTGCTCCCCGTCTTCGCGCTCGCCAACGCCGGCGTCGAGCTGGGCGCCTTCGGGAAGGTCTTCACCGAGCCCGTCGGCGTCGGCATCGTGCTGGGCCTCGTGCTCGGCAAGCCGGTCGGCATCTTCCTGGCCTCGTTCGTCGCCGTACGCCTCGGGCTGGGCAGGCTGCCCGAGGACACCACCTGGCCGATGCTGCTGGGCCTCGGCGCCGTCGGCGGCATCGGCTTCACGGTGTCGATCTTCATCGCCGGGCTGTCGTTCCCGGGCGCCGACCTGCTGACCGAGGAGGCGAAGATCGCGATCCTGCTGGCCTCGCTGGTCGCGGCGGTGGTCGGCGTGCTGGTGCTGCTGGCGGCCACGCGGCGTACGTCCGACGCGGCGGAGCCGGCCGCCTGACTCCGAGCGTCATACGAACCCGCACCGATAGGTGCGGGTTCGTATGACGGATCGCGTGGAGCGCGGGGAGAGAGCGTCAGGACTCAGTCCTCGGAGGCGGCCGAGCCCTCCTTGCCCTTGATCAGGTCCATCACCGTCGAGTCGGCGAGGGTGGTCACGTCGCCGACCTCGCGGTGCTCGGCGACGTCCTTGAGCAGGCGGCGCATGATCTTGCCGGAGCGGGTCTTGGGCAGCTCGGGCACGACCATGATCTGGCGCGGCTTGGCGATCGCGCCGATCTCCTTCTGCACGTGCTTGCGCAGCTCCTCGACGATGTCGGGTCCGCCGTCGCCGGCAGCCTCGCGCAGGATCACGAAGGCACACACCGCCTGGCCGGTGGTCTCGTCGGCCGCGCCGACCACGGCCGCCTCGGCGACCTTGGGGTGCGACACGAGCGCCGACTCGATCTCGGTGGTGGACAGGCGGTGGCCGGAGACGTTCATGACGTCGTCGACGCGCCCGAGCAGCCAGATGTCGCCGTCCTCGTCGAGCTTGGCGCCGTCGCCGGCGAAGTAGAGGCCCTCCCAGCGCGACCAGTAGGTGTCCTTGAAGCGCTGGTCGTCGCCCCACAGCGTGCGGAGCATCGCGGGCCACGGCTCGCGGATCACGAGGTAGCCGCCGTTGCCGTTGCCCACCGACTCCGCGTCGTCGTTGACCACGTCGATCGCCACACCGGGCAGGGCCTTCATCGCCGACCCGGGCTTGCCGGCGGTGACGCCGGGCAGCGGGCTGATGAGGATCTGGCCGGTCTCGGTCTGCCACCACGTGTCGACGATCGGGCAGCGCTCGCCGCCGATGACCTCGCGGTACCACATGTAGGCCTCGGGGTTGATCGGCTCACCGACCGAGCCGAGGAGCCGCAGCGAGGAGAGGTCGTAGGCGTCGGGGACCTCGCGGCCCTGCTTCATGAAGGTGCGGATCGCGGTGGGTGCGGTGTAGAAGATCGAGACCTTGTAGTCCTGGATGATCTGCCACCAGCGGCCCTTCTCGGGCGTGCCCTCGTACATCACCTGGGTCGCGCCGTTGGCGAGCGGGCCGTAGGCCATGTAGGAGTGGCCGGTCACCCAGCCGACGTCGGCGGTGCACCAGTAGACGTCGTCGTCCTTGAGGTCGAAGACCGACCAGTGGGTGTACGACGTCCCGGTGAGGTAGCCGCCGGTGGTGTGCAGGATGCCCTTGGGCTTGCCGGTGGTGCCGGAGGTGTACATGACGTAGAGCGGGTGCTCGGAGTCGTGCATCTCGGGCTCGTGCTCGGCAGAGGCGCCGTCGACGACGTCGTGCCACCACACGTCGCGCGCGTCGTCCCACGCGACGTCCTGGCCGGTGCGGCGTACGACGAGCACGTGGCGCACCAGGTCGCCGGTCTTCTCCACGGCCTCGTCGACGGCGGGCTTGAGGGCGCTGGCGGCACCGCGGCGGTAGCCGCCGTCGGAGGTGATGACGACGTGGGCCTCGCAGTCGGTGACGCGCGAGGCGAGCGCGTCGGCGGAGAAGCCGCCGAACACGACGGTGTGGGGGGCGCCGAGGCGGGCGCAGGCGAGCATCGCGACGACGACCTCGGGGATCATCGGCATGTAGATCGCGACGCGGTCGCCCTTCTGCACGCCGAGGTCGGTCAGCGCGTTGGCGGCCTTCGACACCTCGTCCTTGAGCTGGGCGTAGGTGATGTCGCGAGTGTCGTCGTCCGGTTCACCCACCCAGTGGATGGCGACCTTGTCTCCGTTGCCGGCCGCGACGTGGCGGTCCACGCAGTTGACCGAGGCGTTGAGGGTGCCGCCGACGAACCACTTGGCGAACGGCGGGTCCGTCCAGTCGAGGACCTGGTCCCACTTCGTGCCCCAGTCGAGCCGCTCGGCGGCCTCGGCCCAGAACGCCTCGCGGTCGGCGTCGGCGCGGGCGTAGGCCTCCTCCTTGACGTTGGCGGCGGCCGCCAGCTCGGCGGGGGGCTCGAAGCGGCGCTCCTCGCGCGACAGGTTGGACAGGGCCGGACTCTTCGGGGACTGCTCGGACAAGGCTCTCTCCTGGTGCGGGGCACGTGCTGGGGTGATGGGGGTGACCCCCTCGCCGAACCTACTCCGGCTCGACGAGGGGGTCACGGGTCAGTGCTGGACGGCCTGCTCGGCGCCGGCGCCGGTGAGGGCGCGGACCTCGAGCTCGGTGTAGCGCTCCTCCGCCGACGGCTCCTTCGACGTGATGCTCCCGAGGTAGCCGAGGAGGAAGCCGAGCGGGATCGACACGATGCCGGGGTTCTCCAGCGGGAACCACGAGATGTCGATGCTGGTCGGCAGCAGCGAGAGGTTCTTGCCGGTGATCGGGTCGAGTCCCTTGCCGGACACGACCGGGCTGAAGATCACCAGGCCGACCGACGAGATGAGCCCGCCGTAGATGCTCCAGAGCGCTCCGCGGGTGTTGAAGCGGCGCCAGAACATGTTGTAGATGATGGCCGGCAGGTTGGCCGACGCCGCGACCGCGAAGGCCAGGGCGACGAGGAAGGCGATGTTGAGCTTCTGCGCCGGGATCGCCAGGACGATCGCGACCAGGCCGATGACGCCCGCCGCGATCCGCGAGACGCGGATCTCCTGCTCCTCCGACGCCGTGCCGTCCTTCATCACCGAGTTGTAGATGTCGTGGGCCACCGACACCGACGAGGTCAGCGTCAGGCCCGCGACCACGGCGAGGATCGTCGCGAACGCGACCGCCGCGATCAGTGCCAGCAGCACCGCGCCGCCGGTCGAGCCCGGCCCACCGCCCGCGGCCTCGGCGAGCAGCGGCGAGGCCAGGTTGCCGCCCGACGCGGCCACCTCGGCGTACGCGTCCTTGTCGAGCAGGGCCGCGGCACCGAAGCCGAGGACCAGCGTGAACAGGTAGAACGCGCCGATCAGGCCGATCGCCCACAGCACCGACTTGCGCGCGTCCCGCGAGGTCGGGGTCGTGTAGAAGCGGATCAGGATGTGCGGCAGGCCCGCCGTGCCGAGCACCAGGGCGATGGCCAGGGAGATGAAGTCGATCTTCTTGTGCAGCTCGGGGCCGTACTTCAAGCCCGGCTCGAGGAACGCCTGGCCCTTGCCGCTGTTGGTGGCGGCGGTGCCAAGGAGCTCGGAGAGGTTGAAGCCGAACTTGGCGAGCACGATCACCACGATCAGCGCGGAGCCGATCATCAGCAGCACGGCCTTGACGATCTGCACCCAGGTCGTGCCCTTCATGCCGCCGACGGTGACGTAGAAGATCATCAGCGCGCCCACGAAGAAGATCGTCAGGTTCTTCAGCGCCTCGCTCTGCACGCCGAGCAGCAGGGCCACGAGAGCGCCCGCGCCGACCATCTGGGCGAGGAGGTAGAAGATCGAGACGACCACGGTGGAGGTGGCCGCCGCCATGCGCACCGGCTTCTGCTTCATCCGGTAGGCCAGCTGGTCGGCCATCGTGTAGCGACCGGAGTTGCGCAGCACCTCCGCGACGAGCAGCAGGGCGACCAGCCACGCGACGAGGAAGCCGATGGAGTAGAGGAAGCCGTCGTAGCCCGACAGCGCGATCGCGCCGGAGATGCCCAGGAACGAGGCGGCCGACATGTAGTCGCCGCCGATGGCGAGACCGTTCTGGAAGCCGGAGAACCCACGTCCGCCGGCGTAGTGGTCGGCCGCGCCGGAGGAGTTGCGACTGGCCCAGATGGTGATGCCGACGGTGATCGCGACGACGCCGAGGAACAGCGCCGTGGTGAGGATCTGGTGGCCTTCCATGGTCAGAGACCTCCGTTGTCGGCACGCCCGTCGAGCGTGCGGTGGTAGTCCTCGGTCAGCTGGCGGGCCAGCGGGTCGAGGTGGGTGTTGGAGTAGCGGCTGTAGAGGAAGGCGATGAGGAACGTCGTCAGGAACTGCAGCAGCCCGAAGACCAGCGCGACGTTGATGTTGCCGGCGACCTTCGTGCTCATGAAGTCGTGGGCGAACATCGACAGCAGGACGTAGAGGGCGTACCAGGCCAGGAACGCGGCCGTGGCCGGGATGATGAACTTGCGATAGCGGCCGCGGAGCTCGGCGAACTCCGGTCGTGCCGACAACTCGTCGTAGACGGGGTCGTGGCGCGCGGCCTGATCGTGGGCGTCGTGTGTCACGTCAGGGTCCTTCCGGGCATGGCCACCGGGTGTGACCGCCGTCACCGTGACACCGGTCGCGACCGGGCGGGGAGGGGCACGCACGCCCGGGTCGGCCGATGGGCGTACGCCGTCGCCCAACGGTGGGTGCCACGCGACGAGCGGTCGTGGGACGCTTCGCCCGTGGACGACGACATCTCACCGCGCCGGGCGGCGCAGACACTGGGCATCACGTGGGTCCTGATCCTGCTGGGCGTGCTCGCCGTGGGGTGGGTGCTCACGCACCCGCTGCAGTCGACGGTGGACCCCTGGGACAACAGCGTGAACCGCTGGTTCGAGGACCACCGCACCTCCGGGCTCGACGTGGCGGCCGACATCGGCAGCAAGGTCGCCGACACGATCATCGGCCTCGCGCTGGCGCTCGTCCTCGCGATCGTGGTCTCCCGCAAGGTGCGCAGCTGGCGGCCGGCCATCTACTACGCCGTCCTCGTCGGGCCGACGCTGGCGCTCTACCTCATCGTCACCGCGCTCGTCCCGCGCGACCGGCCGCCGGTGAAGATCCTCGACCCCGGGCTGGTGCCCGACCACAGCTTCCCGTCGGGCCACGTCTTCACCTCGATCGTCGTCTACTGCGCGACCGCGCTGCTCCTCAACGCCTACTTCCCGCGGTGGCGCAGCTGGACCTGGCTGCTGTTCCTCGTGCCGCTCGTCGTGGCGCCGTCGCGGCTCTACCAGGGGGCGCACCACCCGACCGACGTGATGACGAGCCTGCTGTTCGCGCCGATCTGGGTCGCGGTCGTGGCGCACGTCCTGCTGCCCGAGCCGGCCGCCCGGGAGGACGACCGCTCGCCTGACATGGTGGGGGCATGACCTCTCCCTCCTCGTCTCGCGTCGTCGTCGTGACCGGCGCCAACGGCCTCGTCGGCAGCCATGTCGTGAGCGCCCTGGCCGAGCGCGGGGCGCGGGTGCGCGCCGTCGTACGCCGTGTCGGCACCGCGCCGCAGGCGCCGGGCGTCGAGGAACACGTGGGTGACTTCGGCGACCCGGCCTTCGCCGACGAGGTGGTCGCCGGCGCCGACGCGCTCGTGACGACCGTGCACCCGCTGGGGTCCGGCCGCGACGACCAGCGCCGCGTCGGCCTCGACGGCACCCTCGCGGTGGCCGAGGCCGCGGTGGCGGCCGCCGTCCCGCTCCTCGTCCACGTCTCCACCGCGGCCGTCTACGACCGCAGCCCGGGTGTCGGCGACGTCACCGAGGACTCAGCCCTGGTGGCCGACGACGCCGACGACTACGCCGTCGTCAAGCGCGACGTCGACGACGCCCTGGGCCGCCTGCGCGGCACGACCCGGGTGCTGCTGCGCCCGCCGGCCATCCTGGGTGCGGGCGCGTCCTCGGTGTGGAACACCGTGCAGCCAGCCGCGATCCGCGACGACGAGTCACGCCGCCACGGTGTCGCCGAGCAGTCCTTCGCCTGGGTGCACGTCGACGACCTGGCCGCGATCGCGGCCGACCTCGCCACCGGCGCGATCGCGACCGGGCACGACGTCGCGGCCGGTCCCGTCGAGGACGGCTGCACCCCGGTCAACGTGTCCGCCGGCCCCGCCACGTGGGGTGACTACCTCGGCGCCGTCACCTCGGCGCTCGGCGTCGAGCCCGTGTGGGACGAGCGACCCGTGTGGACCGGCCGCGTCCGCGCCGACCGGGCGCAGGGCTGGGGCTGGACGCCGCGGGTGTCGCTGGAGGACGCGCTGGCCGAGCTGCAGGCCGGGTTGCGCTCGTCGTAGCGGTTCAGGAGGAGGTGACGTCGTCCCGCACCACCCGCCACAGCGAGGAAGTAGGTATCTGCGGCCCAGTGCTCTACGGTGGAGGTGTTGAAGGGACGGAGCACCCAGCCGTCCTGGTTGCGCACAGTGCGCGACTCGTATCTCGTACTCCTGGTTTCGGTTCGCTGGACATCAGTACGCATGGATGTCTTCAGCGGCCGGAGGGCACGTCGCCCCCGGCACCGAACAAAGGAAATCATCATGGCTCAGGGCACCGTCAAGTGGTTCAACGCTGACAAGGGCTTCGGCTTCATCGCGCAGGACGGTGGCGGCGAGGACG
This sequence comes from Nocardioides sp. Soil774, assembly GCF_001428125.1. Lineage (GTDB taxonomy): Bacteria > Actinomycetota > Actinomycetes > Propionibacteriales > Nocardioidaceae > Nocardioides. The sequence continues at coordinate 476,182 of NZ_LMSM01000006.1, forward strand.
TGTTCGTCCACTTCTCCGCCATCCAGTCCAACGGCTACAAGTCGCTCGACGAGAACCAGAAGGTCGAGTTCGACCTCGCCCAGGGCCCCAAGGGCCCCCAGGCCGAGAACGTTCGCGTCTCTTCCTGATCTTCGCCGCGTTGGCCCCCGACCGCAGCTGCGGTCGGGGGCCTTCGTGCATTTGCGGGTGCGTCTCCGAGGCTGCGCTCAGAGCACCGAGAAGCCGTCGGGCAGCCCACGCCGCCCGGTGACCGCGAGGAGCAGCGGGCCCGCGGCGTCACCGTCGGCGGCCAGCCGGGCCACCAGCCGCAGGGCCTGCGCCGCGGGTCGCGGCGGGGGCTCGCTCGCCAGGCCGAGCGCGCCGGCGAGGTCGAGGGTGTGCACGACGAGCTCGAACGTGCGGGTGGGCAGGTAGTCGGCCAGGCGCATCCCGCCGGCCACCGTCGTCAGCAGCTCGGTGCCGTCGCAGGCCGTGACCGTCGGCACGACGCGTGCGGCGATCGTGGCCACGGCGTCCGCCGGATCGTCGCCGAGCGCCTCCCCGGCCTCGCGGCCCCGGGTCGCCACGTCCGGTCCGGCGGCGATGGCGCGCGTCGCCGGGTAGTAGTCGGCGGCCGACTCGACGTCGACGCGCTCGGCAGGACGCGCGAGGTAGGCCTCGACGGTCAGCATCGACCGGCTGGTGTGGCCGACCAGGCTGCGCACGTCCCACTCGCCCAGCCCGGGCTGCGACCAGCGGTCGCCGACGCGGGCCGCGGTCGCGACGAACCAGTGCGCGGCCTCGGCGAATCCGCCGCGCGTGTCGTCCCAGGCGTCCATGCCTCGAAGGCTAGACCGCCGAGGGCCCGTCGCTCAGCGCGGCGGACGGCGTACGGCGCCGAGGGCGACCTGGGCGACCCCAGCCCCGAGCATCGCGACGACCTGGCTGAGCGACCGCAGGTGGAGAGGAGTCATGGCCCGCAGTACCCCGTCGTGGCGCCGGCATGCGCGCGTGAGGTCGTGAGGAAGATGTGACGGTCCCGCCACCGCCGCGGCAGGTCGCCCGTCACACCTCGCGGCGAGGCTCCTCGCCATGAGCACGCAGACCCCCACCCGCCGTAGCCGCCGCTGGATCGAGGACTGGCGTCCCGAGGACGCCGAGTTCTGGGAGACGACCGGTCACTCCGTGGCCCGCCGCAACCTCGTCTGGTCGATCTTCGCCGAGCACGTCGGCTTCAGCGTCTGGCTGATCTGGAGCGTGTCGTCGGCCTTCCTGCTGGCGCAGGGCTTCACGTTCACCCCGCAGCAGCTGTTCCTGCTGGTGGCGCTGCCCAACCTGGTCGGCTCGCTGCTGCGGCTGCCCTACACCTTCGCGGTGCCGAAGTTCGGCGGGCGCAACTGGACCATCGTGAGCGGGCTGATGCTGCTGGTGCCGACGCTGCTCTTCGCCTACGCCGTGCAGGACCCGACGACGCCCTACTGGGCCTTCTGCCTGATCGCCATGACCGCCGGGGTCGGCGGCGGCAACTTCGCCTCGTCGATGGCCAACATCAACTTCTTCTACCCCTCCGACCGCAAGGGCGCCGCGCTCGGCCTCAACGCCGCCGGCGGCAACCTCGGCGTCTCGCTGATCCAGCTGCTGCTCCCGGTGATGGTCGGCGGTGCCGGCATCTTCGGCCTGGTGCAGGCCTCGGGCAGCGGCATCCACCTCGAGCGGGCGGCGTACGTCTATGCGGGGCTGGCGCTGCTGGCCACCGCGGCCGCCTGGCTGCGGATGGACAACCTCGCGACCGTCTCGTCCTCGCCGCGGGAGCAGATGCAGGTGGTGAAGCAGCGCGAGACCTGGCTGCTGTCGCTGCTCTACATCGGCACGTTCGGCTCGTTCATCGGCTACTCCGCGGCGATGCCGCTGCTGATCAAGCTCAACTTCTGGGTGCCCGAGCCCGCGCCGCTCGGCACCGGCATCTTCTTCGCCTTCTACGCCTTCCTCGGCGCCGGCGTCGGCTCGCTCACCCGGCCGCTCGGCGGCTGGCTGGCCGACCGCTGGGGCGGCGCGCGGGTGACGCTGGCGTCGTTCGTGGCGATGACGGTCTTCACGCTCGGAGTGCTGTGGACCGTCGGCCGGCTCACCCCGAACCCGACCGCGGATCCGGCGATCGCGACGCAGAACGCCGACTGGTTCCCGCTGTTCCTCGGCTTCTTCCTCTGCATCTTCGCCGCCACCGGCGTCGGCAACGGCTCGGTCTACAAGATGATCCCGGCGCTGTGGAAGGCCAAGGCGGAGCGTACGACGACTCCCGGCACGCCCGAGCGCACCGCCGCGCTCACCACCGCCACGCGCCAGTCGTCGTCCGCGCTCGGCGTGATCGGGGCCGTCGGCGCGATGGGTGGCTTCCTCGTGCCGCTGGCCTTCTCCGCACCGTGGGTGGCCGACCCGCTGTCGTCGACAAAGGGCGCCTTCACGGTGTTCACCGGCTACTACCTGCTCTGCGCGGTCATGACCTGGGCGCTCTACCTGCGCCGGCCGGTGCGCGCGCACGGCCTCGCCGCCGCCGAGATCTGAGTCGTCGATGGCGACCGAGACCCACTGCCCCTACTGCTCGCTGCAGTGCGGGATGCGCCTCGCCGGGCGGCGTGTGCCGGAGGTGCAGGCGTGGGAGGAGTTCCCGGTCAACCGCGGCGCGCTGTGCCGCAAGGGCTGGGCCGCCGCCGGGCTCTACGGCAGCCGCGAGCGCCTCACCTCGCCGCTGGTGCGCGACCGTGAGAGCGGTGAGTGGTCGGCCGTGTCGTGGGACGACGCCCTCGACCGGGTCGCGGCCGGCATCCGTGCCGCGCAGGCGGCGAAGGGGCCCGACGGGGTGGCGGTCTTCGGCGGCGGGGGCCTGACCAACGAGAAGGCCTACTCCCTCGGCAAGCTCGCGCGCGCAGCGCTCGGCACCTCGCAGATCGACTACAACGGCCGCTGGTGCATGTCGTCGGCCGCCTCGGCCGGCATCCGCGCCTTCGGCCTCGACCGCGGCCTGCCCTTCCCGCTGGCCGACGTCGAGGAGGCCGACGTGCTGGTGCTCGTCGGCTCCAACCTCGCCGAGACCATGCCCCCGGCCGCGCGTCACCTCGACCGGCTGCGCGAGCGCGGCGGTCGCGTCGTCGTCATCGACCCGCGGCGTACGCCGACCGCGGACCGCGCCGACCTCGTCCTGCAGCCGGTGCCCGGCACCGACCTCGCCCTCGCGCTCGGGGTGCTGCACCTGCTGGTCGCCGCCGCTGCGGTAGACGAGGACTACCTCGCGGCCCGGACCACCGGGTGGGAGTCGGTGCGTGACTCGGTCGCCGGCTGGTGGCCCGAGCGGGGCGAGCGGGTGACGGGCATCGAGGCACATGAGCTGCGGGCGCTGGCGGCGATGCTGGCGGGTTCGCCCAAGGTCATGGTGCTCACCGCGCGCGGCGCCGAGCAGCACTCCACCGGCTCCGACACCGTGCTGGCCTGGATCAACGTCGCGCTCGCTCTCGGCATGGTCGGCAAGCGCGGCGCGGGATACGGCTGCCTCACCGGGCAGGGCAACGGCCAGGGCGGTCGCGAGCACGGGCAGAAGGCCGACCAGCTCCCCGGCTACCGCCGCATCGACGACCCCGCCGCCCGCGCCCACGTCGCAGGGGTCTGGGGGGTCGACCCCGACACGCTGCCCGGCCCCGGGCGGTCGGCGTACGAGCTGCTCGACGCGCTCGGCACCGACGACGGCCCCTCCGCGCTGCTGGTGATGGGCTCCAACATCGTCGTCAGCGCGCCCAACGCCACCCACGTCACCTCGCGGCTGGAGGCGCTCGACCTGCTCGTGGTCTGCGACGTGGTGATGTCGGAGACCGCGGCGATCGCCGACGTGGTGCTGCCGGTGACGCAGTGGGCCGAGGAGACCGGCACGATGACCAACCTCGAGGGCCGCGTCGTGCTGCGGCAGAAGGCGATCACGCCGCCGTCGGGCGTGCGCTCCGACCTCGACGTCATCGCCGGCCTGGCCGCGCGGCTCTCCGACGTGCCGTTCGCGACCGACCCGGAGGAGGTCTTCGCCGAGCTCGGCCGGGCCTCGGCGGGCGGACCGGCCGACTACTCCTCGATCACCTACGACCGGATCCGCGACGAGGGCGGGGTGTTCTGGGGCGGCGAGCGGCTCTTCGCCGAGACGTTCGCGCACGTCGACGGCCGCGCCCGGATGTACGCCGTCGAGCACCGCGGCGCCGCCGAGGTCCCGTGTGCGGACTACCCCGTGCACCTCACGACCGGGCGGGTGCTCGCGCAGTACCAGTCCGGCGCGCAGACGCGGCGCACCCGCGCGCTGCCCGACGACGGGCCGTTCGTCGAGCTGCACCCGCTCCTGGCCGGGCGACTCGGAGTCGCTGCGGGAGACCCGGTGCGGGTCGCGACGCGGCGCGGCTCGATGGCCGCGCCGGCCCGGGTGGTGACCACGATCCGCCCCGACACCGTCTTCGTGCCGTTCCACTGGGTCGGCGCCAACCGGCTGACCAACGACGCCCTCGACCCCGCGTCGCGGATGCCGGAGTTCAAGGTGTGCGCCGCGTCGGTCGCCTCGCTGCTCGAGGAGGTCGCGCAGCGACCGTCACGAGACCCGGTCACCCATGCCTGAGCGCGTCGTGGTCGTCGGCGGCGGCATGGCCGCCGTGCGCCTCGCCGAGCAGCTGGTGGGCGCCGACGTGCAGCTCACCGTCCTCGCCGACGAGCCGCACGCCCCCTACAACCGCATCCTGCTCTCCGCCGTCCTCGAGGGCACCCACCCCGCTGACGCGCTCACCCTGCGCTCGCCGGAGTGGTTCGCGGAGCGCGGCTTCGACCTGCGCCTCGGCGCGCGGGTGCTGGAGCTCGACCGGGCCGCCGGCGACGTCGTGCTGACTGATGGGGAACGAGTCGCATTCGATCGGCTCGTGCTGGCCTGCGGTTCGATCCCCACGCTGCCGCCGATCCGGGGGCTGGTGCGCCGCGACGGCACCCTAGACCCGCGGGTGCACCCGTTCCGCACGCTCGCCGACTGCACCCGGTTGTCCACCGCGCTGACCTCGCTGGTCGAGGAAGGGCGAAGCCCTGTCACGAGACCTCGAGCCGTCGTCGTCGGCGGCGGCCTCCTCGGCCTCCAGGTCGCCCGAGCACTCGCGGTGCGCGGCGTGCTGACCGAGGTCGTCGAGGGCGCCGAGCACCTCCTCGCCAGCCAGGTCGGCCCCGCCGCGGGTGGCGTGCTGGCTCGCGACCTGCGGCGCCTCGGCACCGAGGTCTACACCGGCGCCCGCGCGGTCCGGATGACCGACGACGGGGTGCAGCTCGACAACGGGGCGGTCCTGCCGACCGACCTGGTCGTGCTCACCGCCGGCGGCCGCCCATCGACCGCACTTGCCAGGCGCGCGGGGCTGATGGTCCGTCGCGGGGTCGTCGTCGACAGCACGCTGACCAGCGTCACCGACGACCGCGTCCAGGCCATCGGCGACTGCGCCGAGCACCGGCGGCGTACGACCGGGTTCGTCCCGCCGGCCTGGGAGCAGGCTGACGTGCTCGCCCGGGTGATCCGGGGCGAGGCGGCGTCGTACGACGGGCTCCGCAACGTCGCGCGGCTGCGCGCGACCGGCCTCGAGGTCGCCGTCCTCGGCGACCCGCTGACCGCCGAGGGCGAGGTGGTCGAGGTGACCAACCCGGTCTCCGGATCGCACCGGCGCCTCGTCGTCCATGGCGGGCGCATCGTCGCGGCCGCCCTGGTCGGCGACCTGTCGCGCGTCGGGCTGATCACCCAGCTCTACGACCGCGGCACGATCCTCGGCCCCGACGAGCCCGGCCAGCTGCTGCTCCCCGAGGCCGCCGAGGCACCCACGCCGCTGCCCGACGAGGCGGAGGTGTGCGCCTGCGCCGGCGTCACGGCCGGGGAGGTGCGGGCGTGCGGCTCGGTGGCGCAGTGCGTCGAGGCGACCCGCGCGACCACCGGCTGCGGCGGCTGCGCTGACGTCGTACGCCGCCTCGTCGGCGGCACGACGCGGGAGCGGGTGCCGGTCGGCTGAGCGACAACTTCTATGCGGAAGCCGTCGTCCCAGACCCGTGCTGGTCAAGGTCTCGCTCGGCGTCGCCGCCGTGGCGCTCGGGTTCGCGGGCGGGGTGCGGCTGGAGCACATGATGAGCGGTGAGCCGTCGCCTGTCGTCCGCGCGCTCGACCCCGCCGCGCACGCCGGGGAGACGGCGTACGAGGAGTGCCCGCGGCTGCCCGCCGACCCGCCCTACCCGGTCAACGACCACGGCATGACCTACGGCTCGGGCGCCGGGATCGACGCGGAGGATCCGGGCCCGGACCTCGTCTCGGCGTACGGCACCGACGGCCGGTGCGGCTTCGTCCGCGCTGCCGACCGACCGCAGCCCGAGCGCACGCTCGCCGGAGCCCTCGCCGCGACGCCCGAGAGTCGCGAGATCCCGCTCTACGCGCAGGACGGCGTCACGGTGATCGGGGTGTTCGGCGGCGGGGCACCCCGACGCTAGACCGGGATTGTGCGGAGCCAGCGCCGGGGCGACCATGCGGAGATGGGCGACATCGAGCTGGAGCTGACCCGGACGATCAAGGCGCCGGCCGCCGACGTCTTCGCGCGGCTGGCCGACATCGAGGGGCACAACGAGTGGATGCCCACCAAGGGCAGCATCCGGCGCCGGAGCACGCAGACCTCGCCCGGCCCGCCGGCGGTCGGCACGACCTACGAGGACGCGACCGTGATGGGGCGGATCCCTGGCGAGATCGTCGAGCTCGAGCCGCCGCGCCGGCTGGTCTACCACTGGTGGGACAAGACCTCGTCGGGGCGGACCAAGACCGAGGGCTGGCCCGGCTACACGCTCGAGTCGGTGGGGGAGCGGGAGACGCTCGTACGCCACGACGCGCGGCTGCGTGCCCACGGCACGTGGCGTCTCGCGACGCCGATGCTGCGGCTCATGGCACAGCGGGAGCGGACGGCAGTGCTGGATGCGCTGGAGAAGTCCTTCGCCTAGCGGGCCTCGGGTCAGCTGCCCACGAACACGCGCCCCATGGCGAAGATGCCGCGCTGCGGGATCCAGAAGTCGCCGATGCGCGCCTGTTCGGCCAACGGCGCGGGAGGCCCCAGGTCCTGACCGTTGATCACGGCGCTCGAGTCCACGACCCGCCAGATCAGCCGTGGGTTGGCGTCGAACGGGAGGCCGTTGGCCGTGAGCCCCGTCATGCTGACCTTGCCCACCCCCAGTGTCGACGTCGCGACGGCACCCATCGCCTTGAGCATCTTCTGCGACCTCCAGGCGGAGAGCGGCAGCCTGTTGCCGACCTGGCTCATCACGCGCGTCATCGGCGAGCTGTCGAGCGTGACCCGCCAGTCGAGCAGCTGCCCGGCGGAGACGTGCAGCGTGTCGGCTGCCTCCCAGGTGATGTCGATGTCGACGACCGTCGACTCCTGCACGCCGTGGCCGAACCAGCGCGAGCAGGCGAACTCGGGCTGCGCGGACTCGTAGAAGCGCCACTGCCCGTCGGGAGCTCGGTGCCATACCGAGGTGAACTGGTCACCGACGGACGAGGCGGTCCAGCGGCGCAGCCCGAGCACGTGACCAGAGGCGAACGTCTGGCCCATGACGCCGTAGCCCGAGACCCGCTCCTCCTCGCCGGGAGGAAGCAGGGGGCGTCGCTCTGACGCGAGCGCGTGGTCGCGTGGTGAGTCCACGACCCCACGGTCCTCCGCCCGACACGCGCCCGCAAGAGTCACTGATGCGCGCTCCAGCCCGTGAAGGACCTCTCCGACCGCGTCCGCCACACCGCCTACGAACACCCCGAGTCACTGCGTGACCAGATCAACCTCATCACCGGCGGCGACTACTGGCCCTACGCCACCTCCACCAGCCGCCACGTCGACCTCGACCACCCGGTCCCCTACGACCACGGCGACGACTCCCGAGAACCTCCGCCGGACCAGACCGGCTCCCACAACTCCGGCCCCCTCGGCCGACGACACCACCGCTGGAAGACCCACGCGGGCTACCAGTCACGCCAGTGCGGCGAAGGCCGCTACGTCTGGCTCACCCCCCACGGCCTGGGCTTCCTCGTCGACCACACCGGCNCCCGCCGGACCAGACCGGCTCCCACAACTCCGGCCCCCTCGGCCGACGACACCACCGCTGGAAGACCCACGCGGGCTACCAGTCACGCCAGTGCGGCGAAGGACGCTACGTCTGGCTCACCCCCCACGGCCTGGGGTTCCTGGTCGACCACACCGGCACCCACCGCATCCACCCCGAGAAGGCACGGATGATCCTCGAAGCCCCGGCCGGAGTGGACATCTACCCGAGCTGAGAAGCACGGCGCGTATGGGCCCAGGATCCGCAGGCACTGGGAGTTCTTCGCGGCGGTATGGGCTAGGTCGGGCGGACACGATGCGTGCAGCAAGACCCACCCGTCATGCCGTCCTCGTACCCCTCGTGCCCTTAAGGGTGCAGACTGGTCATCGCACGGGGAAGGAGCGCCATGCCTGAGCTGGTCGTCGATTTCATCACCTCGCTCGACGGGTATGCCTCCGCGGAGGGCTGGCCTGGCTGGTGGGGCCTGGAGGGACCGGATTACCTGGCCTGGTTGGCCGAGAGTCCCGAGAAGGACTACCTGGTCCTGTTGGGCGCCAACACCTACCGGCTCATGTACGGCCTCACCCGGGAAGGCGAACCGGGGACTGACGTCTTGGGAGGCATGTCCAAAGTCGTCTTCTCCAGGGCCCTGACCGGGCCGTTGCAGTGGGAGAACTCGACTCTAGTTGCCGGCGACGCCGTAGATGCTGTGCGGGAGATGAGGCACACCGGTGCGAGGTCCATGCGCACCATTGGCAGCCTTGCTCTGTGCCGGTCGCTGTTGACAGCCGGGCTCGTGGACCGATTCCGGGTGGTGATCTTCCCCGTGATCACCGGGGCGACCGGCAGCGAGCGGATCTACGACGGCTATCCCGACGTCGCCCTCGACATGACGAACAGTCGTACCTTCGACGGCCAAATCCAGCTGGTCGAATACCGGCCGAGGGTGCTGGACGGCCCGCCGGGCACGTCCTGAGAGTCGTCTCCCCCGCGCCCTCTCCTGGATCGGTGACGATCAAGGTCACGACCGGTTCGCGGCGGGCTGGGCTACTCGCGTGAAAAACCCCCCCAACAGCAGCCGCACCCGCACCACCGTCGCCCCCGGCGCCGACTCCACCGAGATCCCACCCCCGTGCCGCTCGACCACGATCCGGCGCGAGATGTCGAGGCCCAGCCCCGTCCCCTTCCCGACCTCCTTGGTCGTGAAGAACGGCTCGAAGGCATGCGCCGCGACCTCGCCGGTCATCCCCGGGCCGGTGTCGCAGATCTCGACGACGACGTGGCTGCCGTCGGCGTACGTCCGCACCGTCAGGGTGCCGGAGCCGTCCATGGCGTCGACGGCGTTGTCGATGAGGTTCGTCCAGACCTGGTTGAGCTCGCCGGGGTTGGCGGTGACGGTGGGGACGGAGTCGTCGTACTCCCGAACGACCGTGACGCCGTCGCGCAGCTTGTGGCCGAGCATGATCAACGTGCTCTCGAGGCCGTCGACGACGCGGACGTCTTGCACGGCGGCGCGGTCGAGCTGGGAGTAGGACTTCACTGCGGAGACCAGGTCGGAGATGCGGCGCGTGGCGTTCTGCGCCTCCGCGATCAGCGCGGTCGTGGTCACCGAGCTCGCCACCCACTCCAGGCCGGCCTGCAGCGCCGAGCCCGACAGGGTGGCTGCTGCCTGGTCGAGCCAGCCAGTCGTCACACCGGCCGCGGCCAGCGCGGGCGCGATCACCCATGACCGGTCGATGGAGTTGAGATCGAGCCAATCCGTGAGCGAGTCCTCCAGGTCGGAGAGCGCGACCCCGGTCGGCACCGAAGACGGGTCGATCGAGCGGCGCAGCTCGTCGATCCCGACGAACTGCTCCGCGGAGATGCCCTCGCCGGCCAGCCGCTGGAGGGAGGAGAAGACGTCGTCGCTCGACTGCTGCAGCGCGCCGACCGAGCGCACGGCGGCGGACGCGGGGTTGTTGATCTCGTGCGCCAGCCCGGCGGCCAGGGTGCCGAGCGCGACGAGGGCCTCGCGCTGGCGGGCGTTGACCTCGATGCGCCGGGCCGTGCCGATGAGCCCACGCAGCAGGTGGACCGCGAAGGGGAACCACGCCTCGCCGAGGCGAGCGAGCTCGGCCGCCGGCAGCCGGAAGACGCGCGTCGGCGCGCCCACCCGGGCCGATCCCATGTAGACGCCGTGCTCGTCCCACGCGCGGAAGCCGCCGGCCCACTGTCCGGGGTCGGCCATGGTCGCCATGGTCTGCTCCTCGTGGCCGATGCGACGCACGAGGTCGATGCGGCCCGCGAGCAGCAGCCACCAGTCGTCGGCCGGGCGACCCTCGTCGAAGAGCCGCGCGCCGGCGTCGTACGACTCCTCCCGCCCCGCAGCCGCGAGGGCCGCGACCTGGTCGTCGGTGAAGGCGTCGAGGATCGCGACCGCGCGCAGCTCGTCGAAGAGGGTCATGTCTGCGCCAGGTAGCGGTGGACGAGGTAGACCGACATCGCGCCCTCGCCGACGGCGGAGGCGACGCGCTTCATCGAGTCGCGGCGCACGTCGCCGGCAGCGAAGACGCCGGGCACGCTGGTCTCCAGTGCGAACGGCCCGCGCTCCAGCGGCCATGACACGTCACCCGGCAGGTCGGGGCCGGTGAGCACGAAACCGTGGTCGTCGCGCGCGACGGCGTCGCCGAGCCAGTCGGTGTGCGGGGCGGCGCCGATAAAGACGAAGACCCAGCTCGTCTCGACCTCCTCGGTGTCACCCGTGTCGCGATCCACCAGCGTGAGGGCCTCGAGGTGCCCGTCGCCGCGCGCGCCGCCGACCTCGGTGCGCAGCCGCACCTCGACATTGGGTGCGGTGAGGATCCGACCCACGAGGTATTGCGACATCGACGCCTCCAGCGAGGCGCCGCGCACGACCAGGACGACCCGCTTGGCGTAGCGGGCGAAGTTGAGCGCGGCCTGGCCGGCCGAGTTGGCCGCGCCGACGACGTACACGTCCTCGCCGACCGTCTGCGCCGCCTCGCTCGCGCTCGCGCCGTAGTGCAGCCCGCGCCCGACGAGCGCGTCGAGGCCGGGTGCCTCGAGGCGGCGGTACGACACCCCGCTGGCCACCAGCACCGCGCGCGCCTCGATGTCGGCCGAGCCGTCGAGCAGCACCGCCCGGACGGGGCCGCGGGTCTCGAAGCCGACGACGTCGCGGGTGAGCACCATCTCGGCACCGAACCGCGACGCCTGTGCGACGGCGCGGTGGGTGAGGTCGGCGCCGGAGAGCCCCTTGGGGAAGCCGAGGTAGTTCTCGATCGACGCGCTCTGCCCGGCCTGGCCGCCCGGAGCGTCACGCTCGACGACGACCGTCGCGAGCCCCTCGGAGGCGGCGTACACCGCTGCGGCGAGACCCGCCGGGCCGCCGCCGACGATGCAGAGGTCGTAGAGCGGCTTCTCCGCGCGGGTGTGCAGGCCGAGCGCGTCGGCGAGCTCGACGGTGGTGGGGGAGCGCAGCGCGACGCCGTCCGGGAGCGCCACCACGGGCAGGTCGTCGGTGCCGGCCCCGGCGAGCTCCAGCAGCCGTGCCGCCTCGTCGGACTGGTCGACCTCGAGCCAGCGGTAGGGCACGTGGTTGTGGGTGAGGAAGGTCTTCACCTCCACCGTCCGCTCCGACCAGCGGTGGCCGACGACGCGCACCTCGGAGTCGCGGTCGGGGTGGTCGTGGGCCCAGTCGCGCAGGAGGTCGTCGAGGACGGGATAGAGCCGCTCCTCGGGCGGGTCCCACGGCTTCATCAGGTAGTAGTCGAGGGCGATGTCGTTGATCGCGCGGATCGCGACGTCGGTGTCGGCGTACGCCGTCAGGAGCACCAGCTTGGAGTCCGGGGACTGCTGGCGCACCTCCTTCAGCACCTCGATGCCCGACATCTGGGGCATGCGCTGGTCGGAGACGACGGCGGCGATCGGTCGGTCCTTGAGCAGCTGGTCGGCAAGGATCTCCAGCGCCTCCGCGCCCGAGGTCGCGCGCAGCACGCGGTGGTCCTCGCCGTAGCGCTGGCGCAGGTCGCGGACGACGGCGGCGACCACCGCGACGTCGTCGTCGATCGCGAGGATGGCGGGCTTGGCCATCGGCGCCTCCCCCCTCCGGTCCCTCGGACGCTACCTGCGTTGCTGCGGGGCCGACAGGTGGTCGAGACCAGCTCTCGGGGCGAGCTGCCCTCCGACGGGTCGCGTTCCGGGCTCCCCGAACGTGCAGGGGGCTAGTCTGGGAGGACTCTCGTGGACGGTGCGTCCGGTGCTCGGTCGCCACCGTAGGAAAGGGCAACGATGCAGCTGCACGCCGTGATCGTCCCGCCGCCTGACGTGGTCCAGAGCGCCCTCGGGGCGGCGCACGACCTGATCCCGTCGGCGCCGCCTGTGACCGAGGAGCCTAAGCGCGGACGCCTGGACCGGCTCCTCGGCCGTCGGCAGGTCGAGCCCCAGGGCGCCGCGCCCGTCGTCTCCCTCGTGCCCACCGCGCCCGAAGCCGTGTTCGTCCGCCTGGCCAAGTTCGGCAACGTCACCGGGGATGATGTCGCCGTTCTCGTCAAGGCCCTCGAAGCCGAGGCACGCTCGTGGCCGGCACCGGTGCTGCACGTCACCAAGGTGGTGGTGGCCGACGCCCATCCGTTCGAGGTCACGGCCCAGCTCGAGGGCGACGTCGGCGCCCTGCGCGACATCTATAGCCACGTCATCGAGGTCGCCCGCCTGCAACGCTTCTACCTCGACCGGCGCAACTTCCGCAGCCAGCTCACCAGCCTCGGCTCGCTCGAGGGCGAGGGCGGGGCGCCCGTCCCCGACTCGGTCGCCGGCGCCGAGGTCCCCCACCCGGGTGTGCGCTGGTCGCCGTCCCACATCACGCTCCTCCGGACGTCTGTCACCAGTGGTGGGACGACCTACGCCGAGGTCGCACGGATCGAGCTGGCGCACGGAGCCGCCGAGGAGCTGGACGTCCGCACGGGCGCGTGAGGGCTGGCTGCCGTAGCCACCAGCGGAGCTACTCGTTGGTAGGGGTGACCGTCGTCACCCGAGAGGCCCGTCATGCACCGACTCATCGCAGCTGCCGCCGTCAGCATCCTCACGGCCGCGTCCGCCCCGTTCCTCGGCTCCCCGGCCACCGCCGCCGACACGGTCACCACGACCGACGGCTGCATCCAGAGCATCCCCGACCCGGGCACGACCGCCCCGGTCGACATCTGCTTCACGCTGTTCCGCCCTGCCGGGGCGTCGCGGTCGCACCAGGTGCCGATGGTGCTGCACAGCCACGGCTGGGGCGGCAGCCGTACGACGGACCCGGCCGCGTTCAGCTATCTCACCGATGCCGGCTTCGGGGTGCTGAGCTTCGACCAGCGCGGCTTCGGGGAGAGCGGTGGCCAGGCCTACATCGAGAACCCCGACGTCGAGGGCAAGGACGTCCAGAAGATCGTCGACCTCGTCGCCGCCCAGGACTGGGTGCAGAAGCAGAAGCCCGGCGACCCCGTGCTCGGTGCGATCGGCGGCTCCTACGGCGGCGGCTACCAGTTCGTCGGCGCCTTCAGCGAGCTGCGCGACAAGGGCGCGACGCGCTTCGACGCGCTGGTCCCGGAGATCACCTGGTTCTCCCTGACGCAGAGCCTCTTCCCGCAGGGCGTGCCGCGCACCGAGTGGGCCTCCGCGCTCACCGCGGCAGCGCTGCCGACCGACGCGCTGCCGCCGATCGTCATCCAGGGCTTCGCCGAGGCCGCCGCGACCGGCAACGTGCCGGCGTACCTCTATGACTTCCTCGACAAGAACGGCCCGGAGTGGCACGTGCGGCAGGGCCGCAAGCTCGACATCCCGGTGCTCTTCGGGCAGGGCGAGACCGACAACCTCTTCCCGCTCGAGCAGGGCTTCAAGAACTTCAGCCGCGCGCTCACCGACAGCGCCCGCTCGCGCAGCATCTTCCTGGGCTACAACGGCGGCCACACCCTGCCGTCGCTGCTGCCGGCCGGGTCGAACTTCGACGTCCCGCTGGCGACGACCGATGCGTGCTCGCCGACGCTCGGCAGCCCCACCTTCGCCGACCTCGGCCTGCGCTTCCTCCAGCAGAACCTGATGGGCGAGAAGGCCGGTCTGACCGGCTTCGGGAAGTACCACCTCACCACCGCCGGCGGGCGCTGCGTCACCGTCCCCGCCGTCACGCCGAACACCGACGTCGAGCTCGGGCAGGTCGTCTCCACCGTCGGCGCCGGTGCGCCCATCGCGTACCCGGTCGCGCAGGGCCCGCTGACGATCGCCGGCTCGCCCACCCTGGACGGCACGCTGACCACGCTCGGCCTCGACAACCGCGCCTTCCTGGCCCTGTCGGTCGGCACCAGCCCGCTCGACGCCAAGATCGTGCAGAACAACATGCTGCCGATCCGCGAGAGCGGCATCGTGATCGACAAGCCGCGCCGCGGCGTCGAGCTGCCGTCCGTCGCGGTCGACGTGCCTGCCGGGCAGACGCTGTTCCTCACCGTCTCGCCGATCTCCGACATGTCCTCGGGCTTCGGCTCGCGGGTCGTCGGGGCGATGCGGATGAAGGACGTCGTGGTGCACCTGCCGGTGACGACGCGCTAGAAGTCGCCCGTCCCGCGCAGCGGGCGCGGCCGGCCGTCCGGGTCGTAGAAGAGCCGGTACGCCGTCCGCGCCCACGCGCGCGTCCGGCGCGGCAGCTCGGGCGGCTCGTGGACGCCGATCCGGCTGCCGGGCGCGCCCACCCGTGAGCGCCACAGGGTCATCGGGTCGTCGATGTCGAGGAGCCGCTCGTCGTCGGCCGGCAGCCCGAGGTGCTCGGCCCACAGCGTCGTACGCAGGGAGCGCGGCAGCTCGCCGTCGGGATCGACGACCGCACAGGTCAGCTCGGAGTCGTGCGTCCACGAGCGCAGGTTGAGGTTGTCGGACCCGATGGTCATCCAGGCGTCGTCGACGATGCAGACCTTGGCGTGGACGTAGACCGGCGTGCCGGCGTCGTTGTGCAGGTCGAACATCTCGAAGCGGTCGCCGCCGGCATCGCGCAGGCGCTGCCACGCGAGCCGCTGGCCGTGGAGCATCGGCGGCCCTGCCACCCGGTTGTCCTCCTCGGGGAAGCGGGGCACGACCGCGATGACGTGCAGCCCGGGCTCGCGGCGCAGCGCGTCGGCGAGCGTGGCGGCGACGACCTCGGACCAGAAGTACTGGTCCTCGATGTAGACGAGCCGACGCGCCCGGCCGAAGGCGCGGGAGTAGGCGCGGGCGATGGAGCGCTCGCCGTGCGGGGCGAAGGGGTACGCCGGCCGCTTGGCGGGGTAGGTGCGCAGCACCTGCACCTTGTGCCGCCCGGCCTCCGGCGGCGGGTCCCACCGCTCGGGCAGGGACTCGGGGTGGCGCGGCATCCGGGCGATGCGGTGGGCCGTGGCGCGGTAGGGGTTGCGGTGGTCGAGCGGCGTGCCGTCGTCCCAGCGCTCGGTGAAGGTGTCGAGCACGTGGGCCACGGCCGGGCCGCGGATCTCCGCCATCGCGTCGTGCCAGGGCGGGGTGTCGCCGTACCTGTCGTCGAGCGGCGGTGCCTGCGGGTCGCCGGCGTGCGAGGCGTCGTCGCGCCTGCCGTGGCTCAGGTCGATGCCGCCGACGAACGCGACGTCCTGGTCGGGATGGTCCTTGCGGCGCACGACCAGCAGCTTCTGGTGGTGCGAGCCGCCGCGGCGCACCCGCTCGTCGAGCAGCGCCTCGCCGCCGCACTCGTTGAGGATGCGGCCGAGGTGGCCGTTCTCCTCGCCGTTGAGCTGGCCGGGGTGCGAGCGCCACATGAGCGCGCGGACCTCGACGCCGCGGGCGACGGCCGACTTCAGCAGCTCCCCGACGGTCGGGCCGTCGTCGGTCAGCCGCTCGTCGGAGTCACCGCGCCAGTCGGTGAAGAAGATCCGGTCCCCGGCCCCCGTCGCGCCGACGACCTCGACGAGGCGGGCGAAGTAGTCGGCGCCGTGCACCCGCGGCACGACGTGGTTGCCCGAGGTCCAGGGGCGCTCGGTCTCGGGGAGGAACCAGTCGTTCACGCCCTCAGGTTCCCAGCCCGCGGCGTTCCAGTCACCCGTGCGACCCTCGTGGGGTGGTCCCTCCCGTCCGTGCCCTCTCCTCCGAGACGCTCGGTGCGTGGCTCGTGAAGGCCAGCGGCGGCCTCACGTCGACACAGGCCCACCTGCGCGCCGGGTTCGCCGAGGCGCGCACCTGGTGCGTGCGACCGACCTACCGCACCGAGCTGGTCGCGCCCGGGCAGCGCTTGCTGCTGTGGGTCAGCGGCTGGAGCGCCGACCACCCGCCCGGGATCTGGGCGCACGGGCGCACCACCGGCGTCGCCGCCGACGGCGTCATGCCCGTCGAGCTGACTGCCCTCGCACAGCCGCTGCTGCGCTCGGAGCTCGTCGGCGACGCCGCGCTCTCGGCCATGGAGGTGCTGCGGATGCCGGCCGGCAGCAACCCGTCGTACGTCACGCCGGCGCAGCTCGCCGTGCTGGAGCGGATGAGTCCGGAGCTGCGACGCCGGTAGCGGCTTCGTCAGGGACGTCTCACGAGCACAGATCGATGTAGGCGCCGGTCATGACGGTGGCCGCTGCATCGATGCTCAGGTCCTTCTCCTCGCTGAGGGCAAGTGCGATCTCCCCCTCGGGAGTCCCGCTGTCCAGCAGCTCGCACACCACGCCGCCGTATTGGGTCAGCGTGTCGTCCGGAGTGGCGTCGAGCTCGCCACCAGCGTCGAGGTCTCGAACCGTCTGCAGGTAGCGCTTGACCTTGTTTGCGGGGAACGACGTCTCGGCGGACTCGCTCTCGCCGAAGAGGGAGTCATCGAAGCCACTGTCGTCGGGCTCAATGAAGGGTGCGATGAGGGACTCGTCGACATCTCCACCCGCAGCGAGCACACGTCGGCACTGGCTCGCGAAGTCGCTCTTGGCCGACTCCAGCTCAGGCATCAGCTCGTTGAGGCGTGCCAGAGCAGCTGCCTGGTCACCGCTGCCCTGCAGGGCGCTGACCTTGTCGTAGACAACCGACATGTCCGAAGCAGCGTCGGCCAGCCCGTCCCAGCGCTCGTCGTCCAGCGCTGCTCCCGCCGCCGTGTTCGCTGAGGAGCGGACCGTCGCGATGTACTGAGCCATCCCGCCGTCGCCGAGCAGCAGGACGTCGTTGCAGACGCCGGCGGCATCCTCCAGCACAGCCGACGTTTCCGCCGGGGTCGTCTCGCCGGCACTGGGACTCGACGACGGAGAGTTGTCGTTGCTCCCAGATCCCCCGCATCCTCCGGCGAGGAGGCCGGCTGAGGTCACGAGGGCCGCGATGGCATACCGGAGACGCATGAGGCGGATGGTAGGTGCAGGTCGACAGCGGACGTGGAGGAATGCGGAAGTGCCCCGGGCGACGTGTCCTGTGCGTGAGGCCGTGCCGCCCAGTTTTCCTGCCTGAAACATTGCGGAACGCCCCCGACAACATCCGCTTCCTACCGTCCTCGGCATGGTCACAGGCAAGCGTCAGCGGATCGTCGTCGTCGGGCACGGCATGGTCGGGCACCGGTTCGCCCAGGCTGCCGTCGAGCGCGGGCTGACCGAGACCCACGACGTCCTCGTGATCGGGGAGGAGCCGCGGGCGGCGTACGACCGGGTGGGGCTGACGAGCTGGTTCGGCCTCGGGTCCGAGGCGCTGTCGCTGCTGCCCGGCGGGGAGTACGACGACCCGCGCGTGCGGCTCGTGCTCGACAGCGTCGTGACCGAGATCGACCGCGTCCAGAAGACCGTCACGGTCGTGTCGCCGCCGAGCGCCGCGGTTGACCTCCTGACCAACCCCGGTGCGGTGACCGTCCACGACTACGACGTGCTGGTCCTCGCCACGGGCGCGGCGCCCTTCGTCCCCCCGGTCGAGGGCCGCGGCAAGGACGGCTGCTTCGTCTACCGCACCATCGAGGACCTCGAGGCGATCAAGGCGGCCAGCGAGCGCGCCACCAGCGGCATCGTCATCGGCGGCGGGCTGCTGGGCCTCGAGGCCGCCAACGCGCTCGTCCAGCTGGGCTTGAGCACGCACGTGGTCGAGATGGCGCCGCGACTGATGCCCGTGCAGCTCGACGACGCGGCCGGCACCACGCTCGTGCGGCACGTGGAGAAGCTCGGCGTGAAGGTGCACACCGGGGTGCTGACCGAGGAGATCGAGGGTGACGACGCGGTCACCGGCCTGCGTGTGAGGCAGGCCGGTACCGAGGAGGGCGCCCCGACGGAGGTCGTCGAGGCGCAGGTCGTCGTCTTCTCCGCTGGCATCCGGCCGCGGGACGCCCTGGCCCGCGAGTGCGACCTCGAGGTCGCCCCGCGCGGCGGCGTGCTGGTCGACGAGCAGTGCCGCACCGCCGACCCCGCCATCTTCGCGATCGGGGAGTGCGCGGCGCCGGGCGGCACGATGTACGGCCTGGTCGCGCCCGGCTACGCGATGGCCGAGGTCGTCGTCGACGCGCTGCTCGACGGCCCCGGCAGCTTCACCGGCGCCGACATGTCCACCAAGCTCAAGCTCCTCGGCGTCGACGTGGCGAGCTTCGGCGACGCGTTCGCGACGACCGAGGGCGCGCTCGAGCTGACGTACGCCGACGCGGTGAGCGGGGTCTACAAGAAGCTCGTCGTGAGCGAGGACGGTCGGCGGCTGCTCGGCGGGATCCTCGTCGGCGACGCGTCGGCGTACGGCATCCTGCGGCCGATGGTCAGCAGCGGGCTTGCCCTGCCCGACAACCCCGAGCAGCTGATCCTGCCGGCCAGCAGCGGTGCGCCGATGGGCATGCCCGACGAGGCGCAGGTGTGCTCGTGCAACGACGTGACCAAGGCCGACATCCTGCACGCGGTGTCCGAGCAGGGCTGCGAGGACGTCGCCGCGGTCAAGCAGTGCACCCGCGCCGGCACGACCTGCGGCTCGTGCGTGGCGACGGTCAAGAACCTCGTCGAGGAGCACTTCGCCAGTCAGGGCTTGGTCGTCGACAAGGGACTGTGCGAGCACTTCCGGCTCACCCGGCAGGAGCTCTTCGACGTCGTCGCGGTGCACGGCTACCGCCGCTTCGACGACATCGTCGAGGCGCACGGCACCGGCCGCGGCTGCGACCTCTGCAAGCCCGCGATCGCGAGCATCCTGGCCAGCCAGACCAGCACCCACATCCTCGAGCCCGCGACCGCGGGCCTGCAGGACACCAACGACAAGTACCTCGCCAACATCCAGCGCAACGGCACCTACTCGGTCGTCCCGCGCATCCCCGGCGGCGAGATCACCCCCGAGAAGCTGATCGTGATCGGCGAGGTCGCGCGCGACTACGGGCTCTACACCAAGATCACCGGCGGCCAGCGCATCGACCTCTTCGGCGCCCGGATGGAGCAGCTCCCGGCGATCTGGAAGCGGCTCGTCGACGCCGGCTTCGAGTCCGGCCACGCCTACGGCAAGTCGCTGCGCACGGTGAAGTCGTGCGTGGGCTCGACGTGGTGCCGCTTCGGCGTGCAGGACTCGGTCGGCCTGGCGATCGCGCTGGAGCTGCGCTACCGCGGGCTGCGCAGCCCCCACAAGCTCAAGGGCGGCGTCAGCGGGTGCGCGCGCGAGTGCGCCGAGGCGCGCGGCAAGGACTTCGGCGTCATCGCGACCGAGAAGGGGTGGAACCTCTACGTCGGCGGCAACGGCGGCGCCACGCCTGCGCATGCGCGGCTGCTCGCCGGGGACCTCGACACCGAGACGCTGGTCTCCTACCTCGACCGCTTCCTCATGTACTACGTGCGCACCGCCGACCGGCTCCAGCGCACCTCCACCTGGATCGAGCAGCTCGAGGGCGGGCTCGACCGGGTGCGCGAGGTGGTGGTCGACGACGCGCTCGGCCTCGGTGCGGAGCTCGAGGCGGAGATGGCGCGGCACGTGGGTGGGTACGCCGACGAGTGGGCCGAGACGCTGGCCGACCCCGCGAAGCTGGAGCGATTCGTCTCCTTCGTCAACGCCCCGGACACCCCCGACCCGACGATCGCCTTCACGACCGAGCGCGACCAGATCCAGCCCGTCGCGCCCGCGCTGATCCCTGTGGGAGCCCCGGCATGAGCGCCACCATGACCTCGACGGCGGTGTGCACCGTCGAGACGGTGCCCCTCGAGGGCGGCGTCGCGGCCCTGGTCGACGGGGTGGCCGTCGCGGTGTTCCGGACGCACGACGGCGCGGTCTTCGCCCTGTCGAACCTCGACCCGTTCAGCGGGGCGTCGGTGCTGTCCCGCGGGATCGTGGGGTCCCGCGGGGACGTGCCGGTGGTCAGCTCGCCGATGTACAAACAGGCCTTCGACCTGCGCACCGGCGCCTGCCTCGACGACGACGCCGTGCGCGTGACGGCGTACGACGTCTCGGTGGTCGACGGCGTCGTGCTCGTCGGTGCCCCGCGGGAGGTCACGTGAGCCTGCCGCTGTCGGGGTTCCGGATCGGGGTCACCGCTGCTCGCAAGGCCGAGGAGCAGGTGGCCCTGCTGGAGCGCCGCGGCGCGAGCGTCGAGTGGGCCGCCGCGTTGTCGCTGGAGCCCAACCACGTCGACCTCGCCGAGCTGCTGGCCGCGACGAAGGAGGTCGTCGCCGAGCCGGTCGACCTCTTCCTCGCCACCACCGGCATCGGGATGAAGGCCTGGCTCGACGCGGCCACCGAGGCGGGCCTGTACGACGACCTCGTGGCGGTCCTCGGGCGGGCCGAGATCCTGGCCCGCGGCCCGAAGAGCGTCGGCGTGCTGCGTCGCCACGGGCTGCGCGAGCTCTGGTCGCCGGAGTCGGAGTGCTTCGAGGACGTCCTCGCGCACCTGCGCGGGCGCGACCTCACCGGCAAGCGGATCGTCGTGCAGGAGCACGGCCAGTCGCTGTCGATGGCCGCGCACGCTCTGCGCCGGCAGGGCGCGTCGGTGCTGACGGTGCCGATCTACCGGGTGGAGTCCGCCGACGACCCGTCGCCGATGTTCCACCTGATCGACCGGATCGCCGACCGCGAGCTCGACGCGGTCACCTTCACGTCCGCCCCCGCGGTCGCGGCCCTGATGGAGGCGGCGTACTCCGTGGGGCGGCGCGACGACGTCATCTCTGCCTTCCAGTCCGACGTGGTCGCCTCCTGCGTCGGCCCGGTCACCGCGGCGGCCTTCGAGATGTGGGGCGTGCCGACGATCTTCCCCGACCGCTCGCGGCTGGCCGGGATGATCAAGCAGCTCGAGACCGAGCTGCCGACGCGCCGCGACGGCGTCGACGTACGCCTCTCCGACGGGCGCACGCTGATCGTGCACTCAGACTCGCTCCTGCTCGACGGGGTGCCGGTGGAGCTGTCACCCGCGCCGCTGTCGGTGCTGATGGCGCTGCTGGTGAACCCCGGCTTCGTGGTCTCCCGGCGCGCGCTGCTCGCTGCGCTCCCGTCGGGGCAGGCGGGGTCGGAGCACGCGGTCGAGATGGCGGTGGCGCGGCTGCGTGCGGCCATCGGGACGAAGGCGGTGCTCACGGTGGTGAAGCGGGGGTATCGGCTGGCGGTGGGGTGAGGGCCCCCGTCAGGTCTCGCCGCCGATGTCGAACTCGTAGGCCTCGAAGACGAGGTCGGAGCCGCGCTGCCGGTGCCGGACGAGCCGTCCGAGCAGCGCAGTGCCTTCGCGGCGTACTGCGTCCACGTCACTGTTGAGGTCCGGGGCGGCCAACCGGGTCAGCAGCTGGTCGGTCTGGTCACCGATCAGCGCGTGCTCCCGCGTGAGGCCGTCGACGGCGCCCGACAGCCGCGGCGAGGTCCTGAGGACGTCTCCGTAGAGGCCGCGAGGGCCCTCGGTGATGTCGATGTGTGCCCGGAAGTCACCCGAGACCTCCGACAGTGCGGCCTGCACGCGTTGGGCCCAGCGTGAGCGATCCGCGGCGGCCGGTGCGGCCAGGGCATCCTCCAGCGCGCCCATGGACTCCCGGAGCTCGGCACGGTGGCGCCGCAGCTCTTCCAGGAGGTCCCGCTCCGTCGACCTCTCCACCTGTTCCTCCGGCGTGCGTGAGGAGCAGTCCCGGCGGGTGAGCCGACGCCGGTCGTGCTGGTCGGTCTACGAGTGCTGTGATGCCGTCTGGTCGGCCATCAGGCCGAGCTGAGCCATCATGGATCCGGTGTCGAAGTACGACCTCTGGCTCCGGACCTTGCCGTTGCTGAACTCCATGACGTCACACAGCTGCAGGGTCATCGATCGCCCTGTCGCCGGGATGTCACCCATGCTGGTGGCCAGGGTCCCGGTGTGGGTGCCCCGTCCGGTGTACTCGACCACGACCTGGTCGCCGGACTCGATCACCCGGTCGATCGTCACCTTGCCGTCAGGGAAGCCGTCGGCCCACATCGTGCTGTACTGCCGTGAGCCCTCGATGCCCTCGAAGGTGTCACCCGAGCCGACGATCGTGATGGTCGCGTCCGGGGTCATCGCCTCGGCCATCTCGTCGAAGTTCCGCTCGTTCCATGCTTCGTGCAACCTGCGTGCGAGGTCTGCGTTGTCTGCCATTTGAGCCTCCGCTCTGGCGCCAGCTCACTTCGGTCCACGCTAGTCCCGACACCACGCGATGAGAAGGGCGGGTGAGGTGGGATGTTCAGCTCCAGGTTCATGCCCTGCGGCGCCTGCGGTGAGTCCCTCGATCGGACGGCTCTCCGGGTGCACGAGTGTGCGCCCGAGCGCCTCGCCGACTACGAGATGTTCGGCCTGCGCCACGAGGTCGCGCAGCTGGAGGCGGAGGTCCGCCGCTACCTGGCGACGGCTGCCGGACGCTTCGAGACCTGGCTCGCCGCCCGGCACGTACGCCGCGGTGCATGAGGCTGCCTCAGCTGCACTCGCCGGTGAGGGTCGCCGTGCGGAGCACTGCTTCGAGTCCGTGCTGGTCACGCAGCGGGCCGGCAACCATGTAGGCGTCGTTTCCCTGGTAGCGGTAGGCGACGAAGCGGACCTCGCCCACCTCGGGTGTCCACGTGTAGCGAAGCTCTCCGCTGGCGGAGTCGCCGCGGCCGTGACCGTCGACCACAAAAAGGTCCAGACCAGGAGTGCCTCGAAGGGCTCTGACCTTGCTCGACAGCTGAGGACGCAGGGCACCCTCCCCGCGATAGCCCATCGTGAGCACGTCCGGACGCCCGGGGGCATTGAAGCGTGCCTGGCCCTCCGGCGTCAGGACCAACGGCCAGTCGCGCGGCGCCATGACGCGCATGGCTGCTCCTTGGGAGGACCACGTCACCGTTCGGAACTCCAGGTGCGCCCCCAGGGGCGACGTGTCGTGGTCCGCAGCGGCGGCCGGGCCGCCAGCGGCCAGGCAGGCCGACAGCACTCCGGTCGCGAGCACGGCACTCAGTCGCTTCATGGCACTCCTCGGGGTCGGCTTGTCCCCGTGTGACGCCGCTGAGGTCACGAAGGTTGTCCCACGCTGATCGTCGCTGCGCCGAAGAGGGGGTTCGCCGTCAGTAGCCGCCGCCGAGACCGCCGTCGCCCCCGCCGCCGTAGAGGATCACCACGACGAGGAGGACCGCGGCCAGGACCGCCGCGATCCAGAGCAGCCAGCGGGGGTGGGACACGAGGCGACCAGACGCAGGTGTGGTTGCTCGGACGCGTCAGTCGCGCAGCGCAGGGCAGTTGCCCCGATCGACCGGTGCGTTCTCGAACCCGACCGGCGGCAGGGGAAGGGTCTGGGCCGGGTTGTTCTCACGGATCGCCGTGATCGCCGTGGGGTTGGCCCCACCGGCGAAGTCGGACTGCCCGCATGCGTTGGCAGGCAGCGCGACGTGGTGGAAGGCGAGGGCCGGCGCGGCGCTCGACAGGACGATGGCCGAGGTGGCGATCGACGTCGCGAGGGCAAGGCGTGCTCGGGGCATGGTTCCTCCTGGAAGTAGCGACTACTCAGGACAGACGGTCCGCGAGGGTGGAGGGTTCACGTCGTCGGCGCTTCGCCTGGGCGAATACCCCGATGACCTCCCCTGCCCGCCCGCCTAGGGTGCCGGGATGGCCGTACGACTCCACGCGCTGACGGTCCTCGCCTCGGACCCCGACGGCCTCGCCTCGTTCTGGGGCGACCTGCTCGGGTGGGAGCGCTCGGGCCTCGACCTGCTGCCGGACGCCGATGCGCCGATGCGGTTGTCCTTCGAGCACGCCGACCTGCCGCATGACCTGCTCAACCAGCTCCACCTCCACCTGACGAGCTACACCGCCTCGCAGCAGGCCAACGTCGACCGCGCCCTGTCGCTCGGCGCCACGCACCTCGACGTCGGGCAGCTCCCCGACGAGGGCCACGTCGTGCTCGCCGACCCGGAGGGCAACGAGTTCTGCATCATCGAGGAGACGAACAACTGGCTCGCCGGGACGGGCTTCCTCGGCGAGGTGGCCGCCGACGGCACGCGCGAGGTCGGTGTCTTCTGGTCCGCGGCGCTCGACTGGCCGCTCCTCCACGACGAGGACGGCGAGACCGGCATCAAGCCGCCCGCGGGCGGGATGTGGATCGCCTGGGGTGGACCGCCGCTCAACGAGCGCGCTCCGCGCAACCGGATGCACTTCGTGCTCACCGCCTCCGGTGACCTGGACGCGGAGGTGTCGCGTCTGGTCGGGCTCGGGGCCTCGGTCACCGAGCACCGCGGCGACGAGGTCGAGATGGCCGACCCGGACGGGAACGAGTTCTGGGTGCGGGGTCTCAGGTGATCGGCACGCGGATGATCGGGACCGGCAGTCCTGCCGCACGGATCGGGTCGAGCGTGGCGTCGGAGATCCCGGCAGTGAAGTCCTCGTAGCCGAACACCTTGAACAGCGCGTCGTTGCCGAACTTGGAGCTGTCGGCGACGAAGAACGCCTCTCCGGCGATCGAACGCATCTTGCGCTTCAGCTCGATCTCATAGCTCGATGCGGCATAGATCCCGTCCTCCAGGACGTGACCTGCGCCGAAGATGGCCACGTTCACGCGCATCGTCTCGATCTGCTGTATCGACGTCGGCCCCCACATGGCAAATCCGTTGGGCAGCAGCTCACCGCCGATGAAGACGAGGTTGAGGTTGGGCTTCTTCGCGACCTCGAGTCCGACCCGCAGGTCGTGCGTGACCACGGTCAGTCGCTCGTGGTGGAGCGCGCGCGCGACCTCGAGCGCCGTCGTGCCGCCGTCGAGCAGGATCGACTGCCCCTCGAGGATCCGGTCGGCCATGGCCGCGCCGATCGCGCGCTTCTCCGCCGCCCGGACGGTCGGCTTGCTCTCGTGACCGTGGTCGGCCCGGCCGACCGGCACGGCGCCTCCGTGGGTCCGGCTGACCTGACCCTGCAGCTGCAGTCGTTCGAGGTCGCGCCGGATGGTCGAGCTGTCCACGTCGAAGGCCTCTGCCAGCGCGTTCACGCTCTGGAATCCACGCTCGTTCAGCAGGGCCGTGATGTCCGCGAGCCGCGACATCGCGCTGCTCCTCTCTCGAAAGTGTGCAGAGCGTATCAGGCACCGAATGCGCGATAACGCGCACGAACTCGAAAGAAATCGCGCAAAAAGTGCGCCCTAACTGTCGACATGTGCGGCTCGACGTGACTATGGTCACCCGAAGTTGGGCGGAACCAGGCGACATGCGCGGTTCGCGGGCCCCACCAGACAAGGGAGAGAACATGAGGGTTCGGAAGAGTGTTCGGCTTGCGACCGCGGCGCTGACTGCGAGCGCCCTGCTCGCCGGGTGCGGGTCCGTGGGTGGCAGCGGTGAGGGCGGTGCCGTCGGCGACAAGGACCTGAAGCCGGAGGACATGACCATGGTCACGGTCGTGAAGCTGACCGGCATCGCCTGGTTCGACCGCATGGCGGAGGGTGTGCAGACGTTCGGCGAACGCACAGGCGTCGATGCCCGGGAGGAGGGCGCCGACGACGTCAGCCCGGAGAAGCAGATCCAGATCATCCAGGACCTGATCCCGCAGCAGCCGACCGCGATCACGGTCGTTCCCAACTCGCCCGAGGCCCTGTCCAGCGTCCTCGCCCAGGCCCGCAAGCAGGGCATCGTCGTGGTGTCGCACGAGGCCACCGGCATCGAGAACGTCGACATCGACATCGAGGCGTTCGACAACGCGGCCTACGGCGAGGAGATCATGGACAACCTCGGGGAGTGCATGGGCGGCAAGGGCGAGTACGTCCAGTTCGTCGGCGGCCTGACCGCCAAGACCCACATGGAGTGGGTCGGAGCGGCCTACGACAAGCAGCAGACCGAGTTCCCCGACATGAAGCGCGTCGAGGACCCCATCGAGAGCACCGACAACGAGGAAGCGGCGTACAAGAAGGCCAAGGAGGTGCTCGCGAAGTACCCCGACATCAAGGGCTTCCAGGGCTCGGCCGGCAACGACGTCCCCGGCATCGCCCGCGCCGTCGAGGAGGCAGGCCTGGAGGACGAGGTGTGCGTCATGGGCACCTCGATCCCGTCGGCTGCGGAGAAGTACCTCGCTAACGGCTCGATCGACAAGATCTTCTTCTGGGACCCCGCCCTGGCCGGCGAGGCACAGCTGCAGATCGCGATGATGCTCGCGCAGGGCGAGACGATCGAGGACGGGACCGACCTCGGGATCGAGGGCTACGAGTCGATCAAGAAGCTCGACGGCTACGACAACGTGTTCGTCGGTGACGCATCTGTCGCCGCGGACGCCGAGACCGCCAAGCAGTACGACTTCTGATCGACGAGCACTCTCGTGCAGGGGCCGGCCACCACGTGGCCGGCCCCCTCCCTGGAAAGGTCCCACCCATGGTCCAGCCAGAGCAGGCGGACGCGCGCCAGCCCGTGCTCGCCGTACGTGACATCACCAAGACGTACGGCGGCGTGCGGGCGCTGTCCGACGTCTCCCTCGAGCTGATGCCGGGCGAGGTGCACTGCCTCGCGGGCGAGAACGGATGCGGCAAGTCGACGCTCATCAAGATCATCTCGGGGGCCGAGCGTCCCGACCGTGGTGAGATCGTCATCGATGGAGTGGCGCACCCGGCGATGGACCCGGCCGGCGCGATCCGCAGCGGGATCCAGGTGATCTACCAGGACTTCTCGCTGTTCCCCAACCTCACCGTCGCGGAGAACATCACGCTCACCTCGGCGGTGGCGGACGGCAAGAGGCTCTACTCCGCAGCCGCGCTGCGGCCGGCAGCCGACAGGATCGTCGCCGAGCTGGGCCTCGACCTGGACCTCGACGCCGACGTGGAGCGTCTCACCGTCGCGGACCGACAGCTCACGGCCATCTGCCGGGCACTGGTGCACGAGGCGCGCGTCATCATCATGGACGAGCCCACCACGGCCCTCACCCACAGCGAGGTCGCCAGGCTCTTCGCCCTCGTCGAGCGGCTCCGCGACCGCGGTGTCGCCCTGGTGTTCGTGTCGCACAAGCTCGACGAGGTGCTCGAGGTCTCGCAGCGCGTGACGATCCTGCGATCGGGCCGACACGTCGTCACGGCCGCGGCCGGGGAGCTGAGCCCGGCCGCCATCGCACACCACATGACCGGTCGCGAGATCAACGAGGAGCGCGTCGTCAGCGCGCTGCCGATCGACGCGCCCACCGTGCTGGACGTGCGCGAGCTGAACCTGGCAGGAGCTTTCGAGGACGTCACGTTCAGCCTGCGACGCGGAGAGATCCTCGGGGTCACGGGCCTGTTGGGCTCGGGTCGCACCGAGATCGCCGAGGCCCTCTTCGGCATCACCCGACCCGACAGCGGCACCGTCCACGTGGACGGAGCACCGCTCACGGGCCATCGGATCGAAGACGCGGTGCGGGCCGGCATCGGCTACGTCCCGGAGGACCGGCTCACCCAGGGCCTGTTCCTGGAGAAGTCGATCGCGGACAACATCATCGCCGGCTCCCTCGACAGGCACCGGAGCCGCTCGCGCCTGCTCGACCGGGCCCGGGTCCGGTCCACCATCCAGTCGCTCTTCGAGCGCCTGAAGGTCAAGGCCCCCAACACCCGTGCCGTCGTACGGTCGCTGTCCGGGGGCAACGCGCAGCGCGTGGTCATCGCCAAGTGGCTGGCCACCCAGCCCAAGGTCTTGATGCTCAACGGCCCGACCGTCGGCGTCGACGTGGGTTCGAAGGCAGAGATCCTCGAGATCCTGCGCAACGAGGCGGAGCGAGGGATGGGCGTCATCGTCATCTCCGACGACGCCCCCGAGCTCGTCTCCTGCTGCCACCGGGTCCTGATCGTGCGTCGAGGACGGATCGTGCACGAGCTCGCCGGGGACGACGTCACCGTGTCCCGCATCCAGGATCGGATGGCCGCATGAGCACCGCCACGACCACTCGCAACGCCGAAGCCGCGAGCGACCTGCTGCGCCGACTGCGCGGCCCCAACAACGAGGGGATCCTCGCGCTCATCCTCATCGGTCTGGTCGTCGTGACGTCGATCGCCAACCCGACCTTCTTCTCCGTCCCCACGATGTTCGCGGTGCTCCGCAACAGCATCGTCCCGCTCATCTTCGCCCTCGGCGTCCTCATCGTGATCATCTCCGGAGGCATCGACGTCTCGTTCCCGGCCATCGCGGTCTTCGCGGCGTACTCCACGGTGCGGGCCGCGGGGGACATCGTCGACCCGGGGCTGGTGGGGGCGTTCGCGTTCGCCCTCGCGCTGGGTGCGCTGCTGGGTCTGCTCAACGGCGTCGTGATTGCGCGGTTCCGGCTCCCGACGCTGATCGTGACCCTCGGTTCACAGGGGATCTTCGTCGGCGTGCTGCTGACCTACGTCGGCTCACGCTACGTCGCGGAGCTCCCCGGGTCACTCGCGGCGCTGTCCAAGACCAACCTGCTCGAGGTGTCGAGCGACGGGCGCAACGCCTTCCTCCACGTGATGATCGTGCCGGCGGTCCTGATGTGCCTCTTCGTCTCGTGGCTGCTGCGGCGCACGATGTTCGGCCGCGGCGTCTACGCCATCGGCGGCGACGTCGAGGCGGCACGGCGGGCCGGCTTCCCGGTGGTGCGGATCCAGCTGTTCATCTACGTCCTCGTCGGCATGATGGCCGCCACCGCCGGGGTCATCTACATGATCATGGGCCGCAGCGCGAGTCCGCGTGACATGGCCGGCAGCGAGCTCGACATCATCGCGGCGGTCGTCCTCGGCGGCGCCTCGATCTTCGGTGGGCGGGGCTCGGTCCTGGGGACCGTCCTCGGGGTCCTGGTCATCCAGGTGATCGGCAGCAGCCTGATCCTGGCCGGCGTGCCCAGTGCCTGGCAGCGGGCGGCGGTCGGCGGTCTGCTGCTGGTCGGTGTCGGGGTGCAGGCGGTCGCGGCCCGACGCAGCGCACGCCACCGACGCGTGGTCCGGACCGAGGAGGCAGTCGCATGACCAGCAAGACCGACGACCGGACGGCCACGCCCATGGAGGGGATCGACGATCGCTACCAGTCGCTCCTGCGACGGGTGCACGTCGACCGCACCACGGGGCGGATGTTGCTGCTCACGGTCCTCACGTTCGGCCTCTTCGCGGCACTCAACCCCCGGGTGTTCCTCAACCCGCTCAACCTGCAGAACATCGCTGTCGCCGCTCCGGAGATCGGGGTGCTGGCCATCGCGATGATGCTCGCGATGCTGACCGGCGGCATCGACCTCTCACTGGTCGCGATCGCCAACCTGTCGGCCATCACCATCTCGATGACGTACACCGCGGTGGCCAAGGACGACCCGGGCCTGGCCGAGAGCCTGATGCCGTTGCTGGCCCTCGAGGGCGTCCTGGTGGGTGTGGCAGCAGGTGCGGTCAACGGGTTGCTGGTCTCGCGCGTGGGGATCACGCCCATCCTGGCGACCCTCGGCACCATGCAGGTCTTCAACGGCATCGCCGTCGCCTGGACCGGGGGGAGCACCCTTTACGGCCTGCCGCAGTCCCTGGCCGACCTGGGCATGTCCACCGTCGGTGGCGTCCCGGTCCTCTTCCTCGTCTTCCTGCTGGTCGCCGTGGCGACAGGCCTGTTCGTGGCGCGAACGCCAGCCGGGCTCCGGGCCCAGCTGCAGGGTGCGAACCCGGTCGCTGCGAAGTTCTCCGGGATCGAGAGCTCGTCGGTGCTCATGCGCACCTACACGGTGGCGGGCGCGCTGGGTGGCCTCGCAGGCGTGCTGTTCATCGCTCGCAACCCGACCGCCTCGGCCGACTACGGCGCGTCCTACGTCCTGCTGGTCATCGTGATCGCCGTGCTCGGAGGCACCAACCCCGCGGGAGGCTTCGCGACGGTCGCCGGCGTGGTCCTCGCCACCTTGACCCTCCAGGTCCTTGCCAGCGGCTTCACCGCGATGCGTCTCTCGGCCTACGAGTACGCCATCGCCCAAGGCGTGATCCTCATCGTCGTGATGGTGACCGACCAGGTGCGCTGGCGCCGACGACGCGGTCCTCGACGGTCGGCGCCCAGCGACGCCGCAGTCCCCCCGAACTCACACCAGACGCTCAACTCCGGAAGGC
Organism: Nocardioides sp. Soil774; assembly: GCF_001428125.1. Lineage (GTDB taxonomy): Bacteria > Actinomycetota > Actinomycetes > Propionibacteriales > Nocardioidaceae > Nocardioides. The sequence continues at coordinate 506,643 of NZ_LMSM01000006.1, forward strand.
AGTCATGAAGAAGATCATCAACGAGCCCGGGAAGTTCGTCGACGAGATGGTCCAAGGGATCCTCCTCGCGCACCCCGGTGCCCTGAGGACGGTCGGCGACGACCTCCGGATCCTGGCCCGCGCCGACGCCCCCGTCAGTGGCAAGGTCGGCATCGTGACCGGCGGTGGGTCCGGTCATCTGCCGCTCTTCAAGGGTTACGTCGGCCCCGGGCTCTGCTCGGCAGTCGCGATCGGCAACGTGTTCAGCTCGCCCAGCTCGCAGCAGGTCTTCGAGGCCACCAAGGCCGTCGACGGTGGCGCCGGCGTGCTCTACCTCTACGGCAACTACGGCGGCGACGTGCTCAACTTCGACCTCGCCTGCGACCTCGCCGAGCTCGAGGACATCGAGACGCGCACGGTGCTCGGCCGCGACGACGTGGCGAGCCAGCCACGAGAGCGCGCGGACGACCGACGCGGCGTGGCCGGCATCTTCTTCGCCTACAAGGCTGCTGGTGCCGCTGCCGAGCGCGGCGACTCCCTGGACGAGGTCGCTCGGATCGCCGAGGACGTGGTGGTCAACACCGCCACGATGGGCATTGGCATCTCGCCCACCATCCTGCCGACCACGGGCAAGGCGTCCTTCGACCTGCCGGACGGGGAGATGGAGATCGGCATCGGCATCCACGGCGAGCCGGGGATCCACCGCGGACCGCTCGAGACCGCCGACCAGATCGCCGACCGGCTGGTGGGAGCGATCATCGACGACCTGTCCCTTGCCGACGGTGACCGCGTCGCCGTCCTGGTGAACGGGCTCGGTGCGACGCCGCTCGAGGAGCTCTACGTGCTCTACCGGCGCGTGGACGAGGTGCTGCGGGGCAGGGGTGTGGAGATTGAACGGACCTACGTGGGTGAGTACGCCACCAGCCTCGAGATGGCCGGCGCCTCGGTGTCGGTCCTCCGGCTGGACGACGCGCGGCTCGAGCTGCTGAACGCCCCGGCGCAATCGCCGTTCTTCCGGGAGGTGTCGGCATGAGGACGGCGGACCTCAACGTCGTGGCGCGCCGGGCGCTCGCCGACCTGGTCGGCTACGCCGACGAGCTGCGCGACCTCGACCAGGCCTTGGGGGACGGCGACCTGGGCGTCACCATCTCGCTGGGCGCCGGTGCAGTGATCGAGGCGCTCGAGCAGCTCCCCGAGGACGCCACCGCGGCCGAGCTGGCCAAGGCCTGCGCCAAAGCGTTCGCCAACGCGAATCCCTCGACGATGGCGGCCCTCGTGGCCGGCGGTCTGCTCGCCGGCTCGAAGACGCTCGTCGACTCCACGGAGCCGAACCAGGCCGACGCAGCCCGGTTCGTCCGGGCTGCGGGGGACAACATCGCCCTGCGCGGCAAGACCCAGCTGGGCGACAAGACGATCCTGGACGCCATCATGCCGGCGGCTGATGCGCTCGAGGCCGGGTCCGACCCCGTCGCCGCCCTCGACGCCGCGGTCGTCGGGGCCGAGCGGGCTGTCGCCGACACGAAGGCGCTGCAGTCCCGCCGAGGTCGCGCCTCCTGGCTGCAGGAGCGCAGCATCGGGCTCCAAGACCCGGGCGCCACCGCCTTCCTTCGACTGCTCCAGTGCTGGCAGGCGGCGCTCCACGCTGCCCCCGCAGAGAGGAACTGACATGGCAACGATCGGATATCTGGGGCTGGGCACCATGGGTGGCGGCATGGTCCGCAACCTCGTGGGTGCCGGGCACGACGTGACGGTGTGGAACCGGTCGGCGGGTCGCGCCGACGGCCTTGACGGCGTTCACGAGGCGACCACGATCGCCGAGGCGGTGACCGGCCGCGACATCGTGATGGCGTGCCTGTCCGACGACACCGCGGTCCGGGAGGTGATGCTGGGCGCGGACGGCGTGCTCGCGCACGTCGACCCGTCGTCGATCGTCGTGGACATGTCCACCATCAGCCCGGCCCTCGCGGACGAGGAGGCCGCGGCGTTCGCCGGGCGCGACGTCGCCTTCCTCGACGCGCCCGTCTTCGGGTCGCGCGACGAAGCCGCGAACGGAGGCCTGTGGGTCGTCGCAGGAGGCGACGAGGCGACGTACGAGCGAGTGCGGCCCGTGCTCGAGGCGGTCAGCGAGACCGTCCACCACATGGGTGGTGCCGGAGCCGGCGCCCGGATGAAGCTGGTCGGCAACGCGGTCGTGGCCGCGCAGCTCATGGCGCTCGGCGAGTCGTTGACCCTGGCCAAGGCTGCCGGGCTCGACCTCGACCGTGTGCTGGGGGTGCTGGCGGTGACCGACTTCCGTTCGCCGATCTTCGACGGCGTCGGTCCGACCGTCCTCGACGACGACTACACGCCGGCGTTCGCGCTCGACCTGATGGCCAAGGACGTGGGCCTCATCCAGCAGTTCGGTTCGTCGGTCGGGGTCGAGATGCATGGTGCCTCACAGGCAGCCGACACGCTCGCGGAGGCCCAGGCGCAAGGCTTCGGCCAGGAGAACGCGTCCGCCTTGATCAAGGTGATCGCCAACCACGGCGGTGTCAGGCTGGCGCGGTAGGTGGTGGTGGAGCCCGACGACCTCGCGCCACCGTCACGGCCCTCCGGCCGGCCCGTTGCGGTCGGCGTGGACTTCGGCACCCTGTCGGGCCGGGCAGTGGTCGTGCGCGTTGAAGACGGCCGCGAGCTCGGGTCGGCCGTCGCCGACTACCCCCACGGCGTCCTGGACCGCAGCCTCCCCTCGGGGCGGCGACTGCCCCCGGACTGGGCGCTGCAGGTGCCGGACGACTATCGGCACGTGCTCCGCACAGCCGTGCCCGAGGCCATCAGGTCCGCGGGGATCGACCCGCGCGACGTCGTCGGGATCGGCACGGCCTTCACCGCCAGCACGGTGCTCCCCACGCTCGCCGACGGGACGCCGCTCGTCGAGACGCACGAGCTCGCGGACGAGCCGCACGCCTTCGTCAAGCTGTGGAAGCACCACGCGGCGCAACGGCAGGCAGACCTCCTCAACCGGGCCGCCCGCGAGCGAGATGAGCCGTGGCTGGCCAGGTATGGCGGACTCATCTCCTCGGAGTGGCAGCTCCCCAAGGTGCTGCAGGTGCTGCAGGAGGCTCCCGGGGTCCACGAGGCCGCCGAGGACTGGGTGGAGGCTGCCGACTGGATCGTCCAGCAGCTCACCGGCGTCCGCGTCCGGAACGCCGGCACGGCCGGCTACAAGGGCCTCCACCAGGAGGGCGCCGATCCCTCGAGCGACTTCCTCACTGCGGTCGACCCTCGCCTGATGGGGTCCACCGGCCATCGGGTCGATGTGCCGGTGCTCGCGCTGGGACAGCCCGCGGGCGGGCTCACCCCTGAAGCAGCCTCGTGGACCGGTCTGCCTGAAGGCACCCCTGTGGCCGTCGGCACGATCGACGCGCACGTGGCCGCACCCGCAGCCCAGGCCACGCGCCCGGGCCAGCTGCTCGTGATCATGGGGACCTCGAGCTGTCACCTCGTCAGCAACGAGACCCTCGTCGAGGTCCCCGGGATGTGCGGCGTGGTCGCCGGCGGCATCGTGCCCGGCCTCTGGGGATACGAGGCGGGGCAGAGCGCGGTCGGGGACGCCTTGGCCTGGTTCGTCTCCGAGGGGGTGCCTGCTCGCTACGAGCGTGAGGCGCAGGCGCGCGGCATTCAGGTCCACGACCTGCTGACCGAGCTGGCCGGGGAGCAGGAGATCGGCCAGCACGGGCTGGTGGCGCTCGACTGGCTCAACGGGAATCGCTCCGTGCTCGTCGACCACCACCTGTCCGGTGTGCTGGTCGGGCTGACGCTCGCCACCCGTGCGGAGGACGTCTACCGGGCCCTCATCGAGGCCACCGCGTTCGGGACACGGCGAATCGTGGAGGCCTTCATGGAGGCCGGCATCGCGATCGACGAGCTCGTCGTGGGCGGTGGGCTCCTGAAGAACCCGCTCGTGATGCAGATCTACTCCAACGTCACAGGACTCCCGCTGTCGACGGTCCGGTCGGGGCAGGCCGCAGCGGTGGGCGCAGCCATCCACGGCGCGGTGGCCGCGGGTGCCCACGTCGACCTCGACGCGGCCGCGGCGGCCATGGGTGGTCGCGGTGAGACGGTCTACCGCCCGGTGCCTGCCGACGTCGCGCGTTACGACGAGCTCTACCAGCACTACCGCGAGCTCCACGACCACTTCGGCGAAGCCCGGCGCGACCTCATGCACGACCTGCGCGCGATGCGCGGCTGAGCCCCGCGCCGCACGTGTGGCGGTAGTGGCCCGTTGCGACGGATCCCGAGGGCCGCAACCGCCGCACGTGCGAGGCCGGCGCCTATCGCTTGAGGTCGACTGCCTCCGGCGTGTGCAGCCGCACCATGAACCGCCCCGCGTGGGCCGGCACCGACGCGCGGGTCAGCCGCGAGATGACCACCATGGCGAAGAACGACGCCGGCACCGACCAGGCCGCCGGCTGACCGAGCAGTGCGGAGGTCCAGCCCGGCGCGGGCGTGGCGGACAGCGTCCAGGCGACGGCGATGCCGGAGCCCAGCCCGCCCACCAGCAGCCCGGCGACCGCACCGGCGGGCGTCAGCCCGCGCCACCAGATCCCGAGCATCAGCAGGGGTGCGAACGTCGAGGCGGTGACCGCGAAGGCGAGGCCGACGGTCCGCGCGACGGCGACGTCCTGGGCGGGCAGTGACATGAGCAGGGGCACCACGACGGCGATGGCAGCCGCGACGCGGAACGACGCGACGCCGCCGAGGCGGCGGGTGCCCCAGCGCCGACCGGTCACGTCCTGCGACAGCACGCCTGCCACCGCGATCGTGAGGCCCGAGCTCGTCGACAGGAAGGCCGCGAAGGCGCCCGCGGTGACCAGCCCGGTGAGCACCGAGCCCAGCACGCCGCCGACCATCAGCGACGGCAGCTCCAGCACCAGGACGTCCGAGCGACCGGCGACGAGGTCGGGGGCGTAGATCCGGCCGAGGGCGGCGTACACCGGCGGAAGGACGTAGAACACGCCGAGCAGCACCAGCACGGCGAGGGTCGTGCGACGGGCCGCGCGGCCGTCGGGGTTGGTGTAGAAGCGCACGACCACGTGCGGGAGGCCCATCGTGCCGAGGAACGTCGCGACGATCAGGGAGTACGTCGTGTAGAGCCCGATCCCGCCCCCGGGCGCGGCCAGCGGCACCGACCACGACGCGGGCGCGGCCGAGGTCGGGTCGGCGGCGCCGTCGGCCGCCCACACCGCGAGCAGGATGAAGGCGGGCACGAGCAGCGCGGTGAGCTTGAGCCAGAACTGGAACGCCTGCACGAAGGTGATCGAGCGCATCCCGCCCGGGCTCACCGACGCCAGCACGACCAGTGCGACGACCAGCGATCCGGCCCACGGGGGCGCCCCGATCGTGGCCCGCAGGGTCACCCCGGCTCCCTGGAACTGCGGCAGGAGGTAGAGCCAGCCGATGCCGACGACCAGCACCGAGCAGAGGGTGCGCACGCCGCGCGAGCCCAGCCGCGCCTCGGCGAAGTCGGGCAGCGTGTAGGCCCCCGATCGGCGCAGGGGAGCGGCGACGAGCACCAGGAGGACGAGGTAGCCCGCGGTCCAGCCGACGGGGTACCAGAGCATCTCCGCGCCGAAGGTCAGCAGCAGGCCGGCCGCGCCGAGGAAGGAGGCAGCGGAGAGGTACTCCCCGCCGATCGCGCTCGCGTTGAGCCGCGGCCGCACCGTGCGCGAGGCGACCAGGAAGTCGCTCGTGGTGCGCGAGATCCGCAGGCCCCAGGTGCCGATCGCGAGCGTGGCGATCGAGACCAGCACGACCGCGACGACGCCCGGGACGACGTCGGTGCTCACTCGTCCTCCGGCAGCACCGAGCCGACCAGGTCGGCGAAGTCGCGCTCATGGTCCTCGGCCCGGCGCACGTAGAGCCAGCCGAGCAGCACCAGCCACGGATAGGCCAGCAGCCCGAGCAGCAGCCACGCCAGCGGCATCTGCCCGACCCGCACCTCTCCGAGCTCGGGGAAGAGGTGGAAGGCCAGCGGCAGCAGCCCCACCGTCACCCCCAGCGCGGCCAGCACGCGCAGCGCGAGCAGCAGCTGCTCGCGCAGGAGCGAGCGCATGAAGACCTCGCCCAGCGCGGTCTCCGCGTCGATCTCGCGCGTGCCGGCGGAGCGTACGACGGACGCGCGACGCCGCGGCGGTCCGGTCACCCGGACCCGCGGTGGCGGCTGGTCACTCACGCGAGCGGCTCGCGGCGGGTGAGCACCGAGCGCAGCTCGCGGGTGTGGCGCCGGCTCACGGGCAGCTCGGTGCCGCCGATGACGACGCTGACCCGGCCGCCCTCGCTGCGCACCTCCTGGACGTGGGGGAGCGCCACCAGCGCCGAGCGGTGGATCCGCACGAAGCCGGCCGCGGCCCACTGCTCGGCGAGCGACGACAGCGGCGTGCGCACGAGGTGCGAGCCCTCGGCGGTGTGCAGCCGGGCGTAGTCGCCCTGCGCCTCGACGTGGGTGATCTCGGAGCGGTTGATGAAGCGGGTGACCCCGCCGCGCTCCACCGGGATCTGCACGTCGCCCGACGGCAACGGCCCGCCGGCCTCCACCACGCGGCGTACGGCCTCGGCGAGGCGCTCCTCGCGCACCGGCTTGAGGACGTAGTCGACCGCGCGCAGCTCGAAGGCGGCCACCGCGTGCTCCTCGTGGGCGGTCACGAAGACCACCGGCGGGGGCGACTTGAAGCGTGAGAGCACCTGGGCGAGGTCGAGCCCGGTGAGCCCCGGCATCTGGATGTCGAGGAAGACCGCGTCGACCTCCTCGGCCTGCAGCACCCGCAGCGCCTCGGTCGCGGAGTCGCTGCCGCGCACCTCGCCGATCCGCGGGTCGCGGCCGAGCAGGAAGGTGAGCTCGTCGAGCGCGGGACGCTCGTCGTCGATGACGAGGACCTTGAGCGGTGTCACAGCTGCACTCCCGGGGCGAACTTGGGCACCCGCACGACCACCTTCGTGCCGGCGCCGGGCGCGGTCTCGACGACCAGACCGTAGTCGTCGCCGTAGGCGTTGCGCAGCCGCGCGTCGACATTGCCCAGCCCGACCGAGTCCATCGAGGCGTCGCCGGCGAGCGCCTGGCGCACCCGCTCCGGGTCCTCACCGGTGCCGTCGTCCTCGACCTCGATCAGGCACTCCTGGTCGAGGTCGCGGGCGGTGATGGATAGCCGCCCGACGCCGTCCTGCTTGTCGGCGCTCGCCTCGAGCCCGTGGCGTACGGCGTTCTCCACGAGCGGCTGGATGCACAGGAACGGCACCGCGACCGGCAGCACCTCCGGCGCGATCTTCAGCGTCACCTGCAACCGCTCGCCGAAGCGCGCCTGCTCGAGCAGGAGGTAGCGCTCGACGGAGCGCAGCTCCTCGGCGAGCGTCGTGTACTCCCCGTGGCGGCGGAAGGAGTAGCGGGTGAAGTCGGCGAACTCCAGCAGCAGCTCGCGCGCACGGTCGGGGTCGGTGCGCACGAAGCTGGCGATCGCGCCGAGCGAGTTGTAGATGAAGTGGGGGCTGATCTGGGCCCGGAGCGCGCGCACCTCGGCCTCCATCAGCCGGTTGCGCGACAGGTCGAGCTCGGCGAGCTCGAGCTGGCCGCTGACCCACGACGCCACCTCGTCGGCCGCGCGCACCAGCCCGCCCGTGGTGTGGGGCGCCCCCACGACGAGCGCGCCGACGAGGGTGTCCTCCACGACCAGCGGGCTGATGATCGCCTGCCGCACCTGGCAGCCGCCGTCGTCGCACACGAGCGTCCGCTCGTCGACGATCATCGTGCGTCCGGTCTCCGCGACCTGCCTGATCGTGGCCGGCAGCTGGGTGCGGTGGTGGCCGCCGAGGCCGTCCCACGCGAGCAGCCCGCTGGTGTCGCCGAGCCCCGCGGCCGGCGTGCCGAGGAGCGCGCGCAGGTGCTTGACGGAGCGCTCGGCGCTCGTGGTGGTCAGGCCCTCGCGCAGCGCCGGGCTGGCGAGCGAGGCGTTGTGCAGGGCGCGGAAGGCGGCGCGGTCGGCCTCGCCGCCCAGCGACGTACGCCGCCACCTCCACCTCGCCACGCAGCAGACCCTAGGTGGCGGGCCGGGGCACCGCTACCGCTCGCAGCTGCTCTCGCGCTCGGCGACGCAGCGATCGCGGCCCGAAGAGCCCTGGGCCGTGTCGCGACCGCGGCCGCCGAGCAGGATGTCGGCCGCGTCCCGCCCCCTCAGCCGGTCGCCCTCGGTGCCGCCGCGGATGTCGTCGCGACCCTCGCCGCCGTCCAGCGCGTCGCGACCCGCGTCCCCCCGGATGCGGTCGTCGCCGCCGCGGCCATCGATGGTGTCGTTGCCGGTCCCGCCGCGGAGGCGGTCGCCCGCCTGCCCGCCACGCAGGAAGTCGGCTGCGGGGCCTCCGTCGGCGTGCACCCGCGCGCGGCAGTCGTAGACGTAGGACTCGAAGCGGCCGTCGTAGACGTTGGCGAGCTGGTCGCGGCCGGCGTTGCCGACGAGCGTGCCGGCGCAGCCGGAGAAGAAGAGATGGTTGCCGCGGCTGTCGCCGACCATCGACACCTCCGGCGCCATGAGCGTGGCGTCCTGGATGCCGGTCACCGTGCTCGGGCGACCGTCCACGGCGAACGTCCCCTGCTCGAGGTCGATCGCCATCGACCCGGCCCGGTTGGCCGCCACGAGGAGGTTGCGGCCGATGCCGCCGTCGAACCGGCTGCCGGCGGCGATGCTCGCGGGCTCGACGACGATCTCGTCCTGGCCGGCGGCGGTGGCGATGTCGAGGACGGGAGCGGCGCCGGTGGGGTGCACGGTGACCGAGTCGTTGACCGGCGTGCCGCGGTAGGTGACGCGGCCCGCGCCGACGGTGAGGTCGGCGACCTCGAACGACGTGAAGCTCGCGGTGCCCTGAGCGCTGGCGAAGGTGCCGAGCGTCATGTCGACGGCGAGGTCGCCGTCGCCGGCCACCAGGAGGAAGGTGTCGACGTCGGCCCCACCGTCGAGGACGGCGTCGGGCGCGACGTCGGAGGTGCGCAGGCTGAGCCGGTCCTCCCCGCCACCGAGGCGTACGACGTCGTGGTCGACCGCGCCGGCCGAGCCGGTGATCGCGCTGTCGGAGCCCTCGCCGGTGTCGATCACGTCCCGCTCGGTGTCGGCCTGCGGGTCGGTCCTCGCGCCGGCGTACACCGTGTCGCCTGCCGCTCCGCCGACGAAGGTGTCGGCCCCTGGGCCGAGGGTGGCGGTGACGTAGTTGCCGCCGATCACCGCCGAGGTGTCGACCACGTCGTCACCGGCTCCCGCGTCGACGACGAGCACGTTGGAGCCGGCCACCTCGGTGACGCAGACGAGGTCGTCGCCGCCGAGGGCGTCGACCACGCCTGCGCGGCCCGTGACGATGACGTCGCGGCCCTCGGTCCCGGTCAGCGAGGGGCCGGTGCCGACGAGGGTCGCCGCCTCGCCGCGGCAGGTCTCACCGACAGCCTGCGCGGCAGTGGTGGGTGCGAGCAGGGCCAGGCCCAGCAGGCCGGCAGCGGTCAGTGTCGTCGTACGACGCATGGGGTCCCCCGCGGAAGAGTGGTGATCGGTCAGCGGTGTGATGCGGCGCGACGGGGTTCGGTTGCCGACGACCGTCAGCGGAAGTCGATCAGCAGCATGTCGGTGTCGGTGCCGTCGCTCACGACCGGTCCCTCGGGCCCGGTGCCCCCGTCGTCGTCGGTGGGCGGCTCGTCGCGGTCCACCACGACCGCGCGGTAGCAGCGCGTCACGTAGGGGACCTGCATGCCGTCCATGCCGCGGCCGTAGTCGTCGTAGAACGCGAGCACCTCGGCGAGGTGGCGCTCCTGCTCGTCCTCCTCCATCACCGCGAAGCTCGAGCGCGAGCGCGCCATGTCGAGGATCGACGCGCGGTCGACCCCCTGCCAGTGCTTGAAGCTCGCCTCCTCCACGAAGCCGAAGAGGTCGCTGTGCACGACGTGCTCGGAGGAGGAGGTGTCGAGGTCCTGGCGACCCAGGATGTCGCCCATGCGGCGCACCCACGGGATGCGCTCGTCGCGGCTGTTCCACACGAGGGCGACGTGGCCACCGGGCTTGAGCACCCGCGCGATCTCGGGCAGCGCCGCCTCGTGGTCGAACCAGTGGAAGGCCTGCGCGACGACCACCACGTCGACCGAGCGGTCGTTGGCGGGGATCTCCTCAGCGGTGGCGACCTTCGCGCTCACCTCGGGCACGCGGTCGCGCAGCACCTCGAGCATGGCCTCGTCGGGCTCCGTCGCGAACACCGCGTGGCCCTGGTCGACGAGCACGCGGGTGAGCTTGCCGGTGCCTGCGCCCAGCTCGAGGACGACCTTCGCCTCGCCGCCCGCCAGCCACGCGACCGCGTCGGCGGGGTACGCCGGTCGCCCGCGGTCGTAGGCCTGCGCCACCGCGCCGAAGGAGCGCGCGCGGTCGACGGTGGCGGGGGACTGGGGAAGTTCGTCGCTCATCCGCCTCACCGTATCGCCCGGGGGCACGCCCCTACCGGCGCGCCTCGCAGCTGTCGGTGGACTCGGCGACGCAGGTGTCGCGCCCGGAGCCGCCGTACGCCATGTCGCGTCCGCGGCCCCCGAAGATGCGGTCGCGCCCCTTCGAGCCGGTGAGCTCGTCGTCGCCGGCGCCGCCGTCGATCCTCCCGTGGTGCGAGGGGCACCCCGGCCGGTCCCACTCTGTGAGGACGACGTTGAGGTAGACGCGGTCTTCACCGCCGTCGGCGCTGACGGTGGCGCGGCACGCGCTGACGGCGATCTGCTCCCCGGCGGGGGTGCCGTCGACCTTCGCCCGCGCGGCACCGACGGCGAGGTCCTCGAAGCCGTCGAACGTGCGCCGGACCGTGCGCTTGCCGTCGCGGACCACGAATCGGCCGTCGTCGAGGTCGGCGTCGACCTCGCGCCGCCCCAGCGCCAGGCGCAGCTGGTCGCGGCCCGCCCCGCCGTCGTACGAGCTGCGCCTGCCTCCGACGCCGTCGGAGGAGTAGGAGTCCACGCCGCCGCGCAGGTCGACGATGCGGTCGTAGGTGTCCTTGGCCTCCACGCTCAGCTGCTCGGGCTCGTTGGTGCCGCGATAGCGCAGGACGCCCTTGTAGGCGGAGGTCATGAACTCCTGCGACGGGAAGCCGGTGTAGCGGGCACTGGAACCCTCGGTGACCACGGCGCGCTGGACCGCGTTGATCATCGCGTCGCCCCGGCGGGCCACCGTGCGCAGCGTGCTGACCGGACCGCCCGCGAGCCGCCCCTCCGCGGTCATGCGGCCGGTCCACTGCACCGTGCCGGCGTCGATCTCGATGACGTCGCCGTTGGGCAGGCCGTCGGTGCCCGAGTAGACCATCGCAACGCCGGAGGTCACCCGCACCACGTCGACCGCCACGTCGGGATCGGTGAAGAAGCTGGTGCGCACCTCCTGCTCGGCTCCGGAGGTGCCGAGGTAGCTGTCGGCACCTGCGCCGAGCCAGGTCAGGGTGCGCGTGCCGGCGTCGCCGGTCGCGCACACCACGTCGTCGCCGCCGAGGGCGTCGACCACCGACGCGCCGTTGGTGACGAGCACGTCGGCGCCCTCGGTGTCGGTGAGCCTCCCGCCCGGGGTGCCCACGAGCGTGGCGGGCAGGCCCTGGCAGGTCTCGGCCACCGCCACCGCGGCCGTCGGCTGGAGCGTCGCCGCCGCGAGCAGCGACGTGAGCAGGATCGTGGTGGAGCGGTGCATGGGGTCCCCCGGGGTCGGTTGGCGCAGACGCTACGTGCTGGGACGCGCCGCCCGGCCGCGGAGTTGTCGCGACTACCGTCCTCCCCATGACCGACCCGCTCGCCTGGCTCACCGACCTCGAGGGGGTCCCCTCGGCCTACGCGGGAGTCCGCGACGGGATCGACGTGATGCTGCGCGACCGGGGCCTGCGGCGTACGTCGCCGGAGATGACCGCGGAGTCGCTGCTGCGCGGCGCCCACGCGAGCGCCGTGCTCGAGGGATCGGCCTCGACCATGGAGCAGGTGCGCGCGGGCGAGGGCGACGAGATCGCCGCCGCCGCGGTGCGGCTCTCGGCGTCGATGCTGGCCCTCGCGCCGCTGCTGAAGACCGCCCCGCTGCAGGCGATCGCGCGCCTGCACGCCGTCGTCGGCGCGTCCGCCCTGGCGCCCGACGAGCTGGGCCGCCCGCGCGACGCGGCGTCCGCCGACCGGCTGCGCGGCGTCTCCGAGCTGCTCCTGTCGGGCACCGAGGCGCCGGCCCTGCTGGTCGCCGCGATCGCGCACGCCGACGTCGCCACCGCCGCCCCCTTCGCCTCCCACAACGGGATCGTCGCGCGCGCCCTCGAGCGCCTCGTGCTGGTGTCGAGGGGGGTCGACGCCAAGTCGCTCGTGGTCCCCGAGGCCGGGCACCTGGCCCAGCGCGCGGCGTACGAGTCCAACCTGCGCGCCTACGCCGACGGCGGGCCGCGCGGGGTGCACGCCTGGGCGCTCTACGCCGCAGAGGCGTTCTCGGCAGGCGCCGAGGCCTCGCCGCTGCGCGGCTGAGCGCACCGTCACCGGCACATGCGAGCGGCACCCGCTCACATGGATCGGGTGCCGCCGCCTACACGTGCCTGGGCTACCAAGCGTGCACTCGCAAGTCGCCGCCCTCGAGAGGATCTCGAATGGCTAGCACCCCATCGGATGGGTGGATCGCCGCGTGGGTACCCGCTGCACGTGCTGTCTGTGGAGTTCTTGCTTCAGTTCTATCCCTGTGGGTCGGCACCTTCAAGGGTTGACTTCTGCCCCCGCCGGTGGGTGCACGGGGACCCGAGCCGGATCAGGTGAGGCGCTTGCGCCGGTTGGCCCACATGACGCCTCCGGCGGCCATCGCACCGCCGACGGCGAGGGCGGCGAGGGTCGGTCGGGCGGGCGGGAGCGGCACCCGCGGGCGGAGCGCGACCGGGCGCACGAAGCTCAGCACCGGCCACTCCTTGGCCAGGGCGATGCGGCGCAGCTCGCGGTCGGGGTTGACGGCGAAGGGGTGCCCGACGACCTCCAGCATGTGCACGTCGGTGATGGAGTCGCTGTAGGCGTAGGACGCGGCGAGGTCGTATCCCACAGTCTCCGCGAGGCGCTCGATCGCGCGGGCCTTCTCCTCGGCGTAGGCGTAGTAGTCGATGTTGCCGGTGTACTTGCCCTCGACGATCTCCATCCGGGTGGCGACCACCCGGTCGGCGCCGAGCATCTGGCCGATGGGCTCGACCACCTCCGCGCCGGACGCCGAGACGATCACGATGTCGCGGCCCTCCGCGCGGTGCTCGTCCATGAGGCGCACCGCTTCCTCGTAGACGAGCGGCTCGACGATGTTGGTCAGCGTGTCGTGGACGATCTCGCGCACCGTCGCCACGTCCCAGCCCGCGCACAGCTGCGACATGAACTGGCGCATCTTGTCCATCTGGTCGTGGTCGGCGCCGCCGGTGAAGAACACGAACTGGGCGTACGCCGAGCGCAGCATCGCGCGCCTGGAGATGAGCCCGCCCGCCTGGAACTCGCGGCTGAAGGCCAACGTGCTCGACTTGGCGATGATTGTCTTGTCGAGGTCGAAGAAGGCCGCTGTGGGGCGGGGCATGGGCTCATCGTAGGGGCCGCGGGCCCCGCGCCCGTGGCCTCCAGTCGTCCACAGGGCCACCGTGGCGGCCACTGTCCACAGGTCGGCGGTCGGCAGGGTGGTCGGCGTCGGTGGTGGCGCGGAGTCTCGTCGGCATGCCCGTCCTCCTCCTCACCCGTTCCGCCGCCGTCCACGAAGCCGTCGTCCCGCTCTGCGCAGCAGCAGGCGTCGGCGCCGAGGTCTCCGGCGAGCCAGCGCTCTGCCTGTCGTCGTGGAGCGCCGCCGACCTGGTGCTCGTCGGGGACGACCTGCTCGAGGAGGTGGTGGCGATCGCTCCGGCGCGTCGCCCCGGGGTGCACGTCGTCGGCTCGTCACCGGGCGACCACGCCTTCCGTGCCGCCGTCACGCTGGGCGCCTCCTCCGTGCTCGACCTGCCCGACGCGGCAGGTGCCCTGGTCGACCTCGTCGCCGATGTGGGGGAGCGGTCCTCGCCCGGCCGCACGGTGGGCGTCGTCGGTGGCACCGGGGGAGCCGGTGCCACCACGCTCGCGTGCGCGCTCGCCCAGTGCCACGCCGTCCGCGCGCCGACGCTCCTCGTCGACACCGACCCGCTCGGTCCTGGCCTCGACCGGCTGCTCGGGATGGAGGGCGTCGCGGGCGTGCGGTGGGAGGCGCTGGTCGACACCGCGGGCCGCCTCGGCGCCCGGGCCCTGCGCGAGGCCGTGCCCCGTCGCGACGACCTCGGCGTGCTGACCTGGTCGGGTCTGCGCCGGCGGGTCGACGTGCCCACCGTGCGCCGCATCCTGCCGGCCGCCTCCCGTGGTCACGACCTGGTCGTGCTCGACCTGCCCCGTCAGGAGGCCGGGCTGGCCGAGCTGGTCGATCGCTGCGACGACCTGCTGGTGGTGGCCCCGGCGACGGTGCCCGCGCTCGCGGCCACGGCGCGGCTCGTCGCCGGAATGGCCCGGCACGGCCACGCCGGGCTGGTGCTGCGCCCCGGTGGGGTGGGTGATGCCGACGCGGAGCGGGTCACCGGTCTGCCCGTCGTCGCGGCCCTCGCCGACCAGCGTGGGCTCGCGGCCTCGGTCGACCGCGGCCTCGGACCGCTGCCGGGCCGCGGTCCGCTGGCCCGGGCCGCGCGGGACCTCCTGGACGCGGCGTGAGCACCCCCGTCCCGGCCGCCCCCGTCCCCTCCGCGGTGCTCGACGACGTACGCCGCCGCCTCGCCGGCTCGGCCGGCGACCTGACACCCCACCGCGTCGCCGAGGCGCTGCGGGCGTCGGGCTCGCCGGTGGGCGACGCGACCGTGCTCGCCGTGCACGACCTGCTCCGCCGCGACGTGCTGGGCGCCGGGCCGCTGGAGGAGCTGCTGCGCCTGCCCGGTGTCACCGACGTCCTGGTCAACGGGCCGCGCGCCGTCTGGATCGACCGGGGCGCCGGGCTCGAGCGTGCGTCGGCCTCCTTCCCCGACGACGCGTCCGTGCGCCGGCTGGCCCAGCGGCTCGCGGCGTCGGCCGGGCGGCGCCTCGACGACGCGACCCCGCACGCCGACCTGCGCCTGCCCGACGGCACCCGCTTCCACGCGGTGCTGTCACCGGTCGCGCGCTCGGGCACGGTGCTGTCGCTCCGGGTGCCGCGTGGTCGGGTGTGGACGCTGCCCGAGCTGGTCACGGCCGGAGCGCTGCCGCCCGACGGCGCGTTCTTGCTGGAGGAGGTGGTCGACTCCCGGTGCGCCTTCCTCGTCACCGGCGGCACGGGCACCGGCAAGACCTCGGTCCTCTCCGCGCTGCTGTCGCTCGTCGACGTGGGCGAGCGGATCGTGCTGGTCGAGGACGCCAGCGAGTTGCGTCCCGACCACCCGCACGTCGTGGCGCTGGAGAGCCGCCCGCCCAACACCGAGGGAGCGGGGGAGATCACCCTGCAGACCCTCGTGCGGCAGGCGCTGCGCATGCGGCCCGACCGGTTGGTGGTCGGCGAGGTGCGGGGCGCCGAGGTGGTCGACCTGCTGGCCGCCCTCAACACCGGCCATGGCGGTGGCTGCGGCACGCTGCACGCCAACTCGGTCGCCGACGTGCCGGCCCGCATCGAGGCGCTGGCCCTGGCCGCGGGCCTGCCGCGCGAGGCCGCCCACAGCCAGCTCGCCGCCGCGCTCGACGTCGTGGTGCACCTGGGGCGAGGGCGTGACGGGCGACGTCGGGTCATCGAGCTCGGGGTGCCGGAGCGCGACGCGTCGGGGCTCGTGGTGCTCCGCACCGCCGCGAGGTTCGAGCACGACCGTGTGGTGCCCGGTCCGGCGGCGGCTGTGCTCTCCGCACGCCTGGGCGCGAGCGTCGCGTGAGCGCGGGGGCTGCAGCGGTGGCTGCCGCGCTCGCTGTCGTGCTGTGGATGTCGCCGGGGGCTGCGGTCGTCGCGCGGGAGGGCCCGCGCCGCCGCGCGTGGCGCACCGGTTGGGCAGCTGGCCCGTGGGCGCGGCGCCGTCGCACCGCGAGCACGCAGGCGGCGGTGCTCGAGGTGTGCGACCTCCTCGCCGCCGACCTCGCGGTGGGCCGGCCTCCGGGCACCGCGCTGGCGGTGGCCTCGCAGCGCTGGCCCCCGCTGTCTGCCGCGGTGGAAGCGGCGCGGCTGGGTGCCGACGTCCCTGAGGCGCTCCGGCGGCTGGCCGCCGAGGAGCCCGGTGCCACCGACCTGCTCTGGGTCGCAGGGGCGTGGCAGGTCGCCCAGGACTCGGGCCACGGCCTGGCCGCAGCGCTGGAGCGCACCGGCCGGGGGCTCCGGGCGCGCCGGCGGACGCGTCGGCTCGTCGACTCCGAGCTGGCCTCGGCGCGGGCGACGGCCCGGCTGGTGGCCTGCCTGCCGCTGGCCGTGCTGCTGATGGGCTCCGGCGCCGGGTCCGACCCGTGGGCGTTCCTCCTCACCACGGCAGTCGGGCTGGCGTGCCTGTGCCTCGGCCTCGGGCTGCTCGCCCTCGGCCTGTGGTGGATCGAGCGGCTGGCCGAGCGGGCGGCCGCGCCGTGACGTGGCTGTCCGTGGGGTGTGCGGCGGGCGCCGTCCTGTGCTGGCTGCCGTCAGGGGTGGCGCTGCCGAGGCAGCGTGGCTCCCGCGGCCTGCCGCTGCGCCTGGTGGCCGTCGTCGGTGTCGCCCTGGCTGCGTGGCTCCTCGTCGGGGGCGCCGCGGGGGTGGTGGCCGGGCTCGTCGCTGCGGCGGTGGCCCGCCACCTGCTCGCGGGTGCCGAGCCACCCGCCGTACGCCGTGAGCGCGAGGAGGTGGAGCGCACGCTGCCCCACGTCGTGGCGCTCTTCGCCGCCACCCTCCGCGCCGGTGCCGAACCCGTCGCCGGGCTTGCCCGGGTCTGCGCCGCGCTCCCCGGACCGACCGCCGAGCGGCTGGCGCCCGTGGTCGAGCGCTCGCGGTGGGGGGCCTCGGGCGCCGAGGTCTGGGGCACGCTGGAACGTGACGAGGCGCTGGCGCCGCTGGCGCGCGCCATGGCCCGGTCGCAGACCTCGGGCGCCTCGGTGGTGCAGGCCGTCGAGCGCCTGGCCGACGAGCTCGAGCGCGAGTCGCTTGCGCGCGCCGAGGATGCCGCCCGGCGGGTGGGGGTGGCGGCAGCCGTCCCGCTCGGGGTGTGCCTGCTGCCCGCCTTCCTGCTCCTCGGCGTGGTCCCGACAGTCGCCTCCCTCTTCGGCTCGGTGGCCCCGTGACGGCCCACCACCGGTCCACAGGCCGGCCCCCGGAGCCGCCGTCCACAGCCGGCACACTGACCGGGTGCGCGGTGGGGCGCAGCACCCGAGGGTTCTGGGAGAGGGGCTCGTCCGGAGCCCCACGACGACAGGGGAAGCACATGTCGATCACTCGTCACGACAGGTCGGCCGCAGAGGCCGGCATCACCACCGCTGAGTACGCCGTGGGCACCGCCGCGGGGGCCGGGTTCGCCGGCCTGCTCTACACGCTGCTCACCGGACGCTTCGGCGACCAGCTGCTGGAGCGGCTGTTCGACCACGTCATGGGCCTGCTCGGCATCGGCTGATGCACGCCCGGTCCCGAGCCGACGCGGGCGCGGCCACGGCCGAGCTCGCGCTGGGGATCCCGCTGCTCGTCGCGCTCACCGCCGGCCTGGTCTGGATGCTGGCGGTGGGCGCCGCGCAGGTGCGGGTCGTCGATGCCTCCCGCGAGGCCGCCCGCGCCGTGGCCCGCGGCGACGACCCTTCCTCCGCGGAGGCGGTCGCCCTGCGGATCGCGCCCGACGGCGCGCGGGTGCGCATCGAGGTCGCCGCCGACGAGGTCTCGGTGACCACCAGCGCACGCATCTCCGGGCCGGGCGGCCTCCTGGCGGTGCTGCCCGGCGTCACGGTCAGCGCCGACGCGGTGGCGCTGGTGGAGGAGTGAGCGTCCGCGCCGGGGGGCGGTCGTCCGACGAGGGAGCCGCGACGGTCCTGGTGGTCGCCATGGCAGGCGTGCTGATGTTCGTGATGGTGGGCCTGGCAGCCGCCGGAGGGCTCGTGGTCGCCCAGCGCCGGGCGCAGGCGGCGGCCGACCTGGCCGCGCTGGGCGGCGCCGCCGACGCCGGCATCGGCTGTGCCACGGCGGCGCGGGTCGCGGCTGCCAACGCCGCCCTCGTCGAGGCTTGCGAGGTCGTCGGGCGCGACGTCCGGGTCACGGTGTCGGTGCCCGGGCCGCTGGTCCCGTGGCGCACCGTGCGCGTCACTGCCGAGGCACGCGCGGGCCCGGGCTGACCGGGTTCAGACGGTGTCGCGGCGCTCGGGGTCCTCGTCGCGACGCTCGGCCTCGACGCGCTCGAGCTTCTCGTTGAGCTTGGTCAGCTCCTTGCGCTCCTTGCGGTGCGCCAGGGTGCGACGGGTGCCCCACTTGAGGAGCGCGAAGCCCCAGAGGATGGCGGCGCCGGCCGCCACCCCGACGAAGAACGCTTCGAGCGTGGTCACGTCGAAGCCGAGGAGCTCGCCGCCCGTGCCCGGCTGGCTCACGAAGAGCGCGGACAGGACCGCGATGCCGCCGAGGATCATGAGGCCAAGACCGAGGATCACCATGCGGTGAATCTAGCCTGAGGCCCCCACGCGCGGTGCACCCGCGAGGAGGGCGTCGAGCAGCGCGATCGCGCCGGTCTTGTCGAGCGGGTTGTTCTGGTTGCCGCACTTGGGCGACTGGATGCACGACGGGCAGCCGCTCGCGCACTCGCAGCTCGCGATCGCCTCGCGGGTGGCCGAGAGCCACCCGACGGCCGTGCGGAAGCCGCGCTCGGCGAAGCCGGCGCCGCCCGGGTGGCCGTCGTAGACGAAGACGGTGAGCAGGCCGGTGTCGGCGTGACGGGCGGTCGACACGCCGCCGATGTCCCAGCGGTCGCAGGTGGCGAAGAGGGGCAGGAGCCCGATCGAGCAGTGCTCGGCCGCGTGTGCGGCACCCGGCACGTCGAGCGACGGCACTCCGGACTCGGCGACCACGTCGTCGGGCACGGTCCACCACACCGCGGTGGTGCGCAGCGTCCGCTCGGGCAGGTCGAGCGGCTCCTCGGCCAGCACCTCCCCGCCCGGCTGGCGCCGCTTGAGGAAGGAGACGACCTGGTGCGACACGTCGACCTCGCCCAGGGCGAGCTCGCAACCGCCCCACGACTGCCGCTCGCGGGTCGCGACGATCGTGATGTCGGTGGTCTCGCGGGCAGTGGTGCTGTAGGCCGGCTCCTCGCGCCGCATCGTCGCGACGTGGTGCTCCAGGTCGAGGTCCTCGACCAGCCAGGTCTCGCCCTGGTGCACGTAGACCGCGCCCGGGTGCGCCTGGTTGTGCGCACCACCGGCATCGACGGTGCCGACCACCCGGCCCGTGCCCGCCTCGACCAGCTGCACCGGCGAGCCGCCGGCGGAGCGGATGTCGGCGAGGTCGGCCGCCCGGCTCGGGTGCGTCCAGAACCAGCCCCTCGGGCGCCGCCGCAGCAGCCCCATCTCGGTCAGGTCGTCGACGACCTGGCGAGCCGTCTCCCCGAAGAGCGGCAGGTCGGCCTCGACGAGCGGGGCCTCCTGCGCCGCCGCGCAGAGGTGCGGACCCATCACGTGGGGGTTGGCCGGGTCGAAGACCGAGGCCTCGACCGGTGCCCCGATCAACGTCTCGGGGTGCGTGACGAGGTAGGTGTCGAGCGGGTCGTCCTTGGCGACCAGCACGCCGAGCGCGTCCTGCGCCCCGCGCCCGGCACGCCCCACCTGCTGCCAGAAGGCCGCGCGGGTGCCGGGGAAGCCCGCGATCAGCACCGCGTCGAGCCCGCTGATGTCGATGCCGAGCTCGAGGGCGTTGGTCGCGGCGAGCCCGACCAGGTCGCCGCGGCGCAGCGCCGCCTCGAGGGCGCGCCGCTCCTCGGGGAGGTAGCCGCCGCGGTAGGCCGCGATCCGCGCAGGCAGCGACGGGTCCACCTCGGCCAGCAGCTCGGCGGCGGTGAGCGCGACCTGCTCGGCCCCGCGGCGCGAGCGGACGAAGGCGAGCGTGCGCACGTCCTCGGCGACGAGGTCGGCGAGGAGGTCGGCGACCTCGGAGGAGGCGGCGCGCCGCACGGGGGCGCCGTTCTCACCCGCGTGGGAGGTGAACGGCGGCTCCCACAGCAGCAGCGAGACCTGTCCCTTCGGCGAGTCGTCACGGGTGAGCGCCACGACGTCGAGCCCGGTCAGCCGGGAGGCGGTGACCTCCGGCTGCGCGACCGTCGCCGAGGCCAGCACGAACGTCGGGTGCGCGCCGTACATCGCGCACACCCGGCGCAGCCGCCGCAGCACGTGGGAGACGTGGGCGCCGAAGACGCCCCGGTAGTGGTGGCACTCGTCGACCACGACGTACTGCAGCGACCCCAGCAGCCGCGACCAGCGCTGGTGCGAGGGCAGCAGCGAACGGTGCAGCATGTCGGGGTTGGTCAGGACGTACTCGCCGTGGTCGCGGGTCCAGTCGCGCTCCTCGCGGGAGCTGTCGCCGTCGTGCGCGGAGAGGCGTACGTCGAGACGCAGCGACGACAGGCTCGCGAGCTGGTCGTGGGCGAGCGCCTTGGTGGGGGCGAGGTAGAGCACGGAGGCCCCGCGCTCGCCGCGGGGGCCGCGCGCGGCACGGATCGCCGACAGGGCGGGCAGCTGGTAGGCCAGCGACTTCCCCGAGGCGGTGCCGGTCGCGATGATCACGTGGTCGCCGGCGTGGGCGGCCTCGGCGGCGACCACCTGGTGGCGCCACGGCCGTGCCACGCCCTGGGCGGCGTACGCCCCGCGGACGTCGTCGGGCACCCAGGTCGGCCAGTCCGCGTGGACCGCCTCCCGTGCCGGCAGCACCTCGAGGTGCTGCAGCCGCTCCTCGCGGCCGGGCACCGCGGTGAGCCGCCGCACGAGCGCGTCGACGGGGACGCGTGCGACGGGGTCGGAGTGGCTCACCATCGAAGTCTGGCAAACGCCGGGGACAGCGCCGTCGTCGGCGCCGTGCCCCGCACGTCGTCTCCCCAAGTGCCGGGGAGTCCTGCGCAACGCTTGTGGAACGTGGTTTGATACCACCCGGAACGAACAGGGGCACGTGGTGTGCCCGCAGACGCACTGTCCGAACGAGTTCGGGGACCGGGGAGCAGTCGTGGATCTCACCCTTGCTACGCGCGAGGTGGACGGCCGCGCCGTCGTGGCCGTCGGCGGCGAGATCGACGTCTACACCGCTCCCAAGCTGCGCGACTGCATCACCGACCTGGTCGCCGCCGGCACCTACGACATCGTGATCGACCTCGAGGCGGTCGAGTTCCTCGACTCCACCGGTCTCGGGGTCCTGGTCGGCGGGCTCAAGAAGGTGCGCGCGCATGACGGCTCGCTCGACCTGGTCTGCACGCAGGAGCGCCTGCTCAAGATCTTCCGCATCACCGGCCTGGCCAAGGTGTTCGTGATCCACGACGCCGTCGGCCTCGCCTCCGGCGCCTGAGCCGCCGCCTCGCCAGACCTCCTCACCCCTCCGCGCAGTGCCCGGAGGGGTCTTCGTCGCGCCCGCGCGGCACGCCGGTGTGGCGTAGGTCACCCTGCACCGTGATCTGGATCACCTCTGCGTAGACTCCGGCGCGTTCACGGATCTTTTCCAGTCCTAGGAGGACACGCATGACGGGGATCTTGCCCGCGGTCGTGAGACCGGAGCTCGAAGGTGGCAACCTGGTCCTGGTCGTCGTCGTCGCCCTGATCGCACTCGGTGCGCTCGGGATGGCCGCGATGTTCAGGTCCCAGGTGATGGCTGCCGGCGAGGGCACCGACAACATGAGGACCATCGCCCAGGCCGTGCAGGAAGGCGCCAACGCCTACCTCACCCGACAGTTCCGCACCCTGGCCATCTTCGCCGCCATCGCGTTCTTCGCGCTGCTGGTGCTGCCGGCCGACGACACCACCGTCCGCATCTTCCGCTCGGTGTTCTTCCTCGTGGGAGCGGCCTTCTCGGCCGCGGTGGGCTACCTCGGCATGAACCTCGCCGTGCGCGCCAACCTGCGTGTCGCCGCTGCCGCCGAGACCACCGGTCGCGAGCCGGCGATGACGATCGGCCTTCGCACCGGCGCCATGGTGGGCATGCTCACCGTCGGCCTCGGCCTGCTGGGCGCCAGCCTGGTTGTGCTGCTCTTCCAGGACTCGGCACCCAAGGTGCTGGAGGGCTTCGGCTTCGGTGCCGCGCTGCTCGCGATGTTCATGCGAGTCGGCGGCGGCATCTTCACCAAGGCCGCCGACGTCGGCGCCGACCTGGTGGGCAAGGTGGAGCAGAACATCCCCGAGGACGACCCGCGCAACGCTGCGACCATCGCCGACAACGTCGGTGACAACGTGGGTGACTGCGCCGGCATGGCTGCCGACCTGTTCGAGTCGTACGCCGTCACGCTGGTCGCCGCGCTGATCCTCGGCTCGCAGGCCTTCGGCGACAAGGGCCTGGTCTTCCCGCTCCTGATCCCCGCCATCGGGGCGCTCACGGCGGTCGCCGGTGTCTACCTCACCAAGCCCAAGGCGGACGAGAACGGCCTCACGACCATCAACCGGTCGTTCTACCTCTCGTCGGGCATCGCCGCCGTGGCCAGCGTCGTGCTGTCCTACCTCTACCTGCCGAGCAGCTTCGCGGAGTTCAACAACGTCGCTGCCGACCTCGCCGGGGCCGACGGCGACCCGCGCTTCATCGCGTCCTCCGCGGTCGTCATCGGCATCGTCATGTCGGCCGGCATCCTGGCGCTGACCGGCTACTACACCGGCACGGAGTACCGCCCGGTCAAGGACGTCGGCAAGACCTCGCTCACGGGCGCGGCGACGGTCATCCTGTCCGGCCTGTCGGTCGGCTTCGAGTCGGCCGTCTACACCACCCTGGTCATCGGCGCGGCGGTCTTCGGCGCCTACCTCCTCGGCGGTGCGGCGCTCACGGTGTCGCTCTTCGCCGTGGCCCTGGCCGGGTGCGGCCTGCTGACCACGGTCGGCGTGATCGTGGCGATGGACACCTTCGGCCCCGTCTCCGACAACGCCCAGGGCATCGCCGAGATGTCGGGTGACGTCAGCCCGGCCGGCGCGCAGATCCTCACCGAGCTCGACGCGGTCGGCAACACGACCAAGGCGATCACCAAGGGCATCGCGATCGCGACCGCCGTGCTGGCTGCGACCGCGTTGTTCGGCTCCTACGCCACCTCGGTGTTCGAGTCGCTCGCTGACGCCAACGTCAACCCGGACGAGGCCTACCTGCTCGACTTCAGCGTCTTCAACCCGGCGGTCATCGTCGGCGTGCTGCTCGGTGCGGCCGTGGTGTTCCTCTTCTCCGGCCTGGCGATCAACGCCGTGGCCCGGGCGGCCGGCGCGGTCGTCTACGAGGTGCGTCGCCAGTTCCGCGACATCCCCGGGATCATGGAGGGCACCGGCCGTCCGGAGTACGGCAAGGTCGTCGACATCGTCACCAAGGACTCGCTGCGCGAGCTGGTGACGCCCGGCATCCTCGCCGTGATGGCGCCCATCGCGGTGGGCTTCGGCCTCGGCGCGACCGCCCTCGCCGGCTTCCTCGCAGGAGCCATCGGCGCCGGCACCCTGATGGCCGTCTTCCTGGCCAACGCCGGCGGCGCGTGGGACAACGCGAAGAAGCTCGTCGAGGACGGCCACCACGGCGGCAAGGGCTCGGAGGCCCACGCTGCGACGGTCATCGGCGACACCGTCGGCGACCCGTTCAAGGACACCGCCGGACCCGCGATCAACCCGCTCATCAAGGTGATGAACCTCGTCTCGCTGCTCATCGCGAGCGCGGTCGTGTCGCTGAGCGTGGGCGAGGACCAGAACGACGTGCTGCGCGTCGTGATCGCCCTCGTCGCGGTGTCGATCATCGCCGTCGCGGTCGTGGTCTCCAAGCGGCGCGAGGTCACCATCGCCGACGACGGCGACAACACCGGCTCGTCGTCGTTCACCCCGCACGCGCACGACCCGCACGCCTGACGCGTCCCCCTTGGTCGCGATCCCCGGATATCCGGGGAAACTGGAGCCTCACCCCCGAAACTTCGGGGGTGAGGCTCCAGTCTTGATATGGAGGCTTGCCTCAGCGCTCGCCTCAGCGCCGTCTCAGCGCTCACCCCCCCGTCGCGCGCCGACGGTCTGGAAGGCTGGGGCCATGTCCCACGACCTCGACTTCGTCGGCCCGCTGCGCGAGGCACTGCACGCCGCTGACTTCATCTATGACCGGGTCGCCGAGGCGATCGGCGAGGACGCGCACCGCGCGCTCGGTCGCAACGAGACACTGCCCGCGCTGCGGCGTACGACGTCGGGCTCGGCGCTCGACACGCTGGTCCGCCTCTTCCTGCTGCAGACGCCGGTCGGCCGCGACGAGGCCGACCGGGCACTGCCCGGCCTGGTCGACCGGCTCTGCAACGCTGGGATGCTCGAGCAGAGCGTCAGCGAGGTGGCGGCCCGGATGGACTGCCGCCCCTACGCCGCCTCCGAGGCGGGCGAGGACCGCGACCTGTGGATCGTCTCCGACCTCACGCCCGGTCTCGACGGCGCACCGGTCGCGGTCGGCGCCGACCACGTCCTGGGCATCTCGAGCGCCTCGACGAGCCTGGCGCAGCTCACCATGCGCGAGCCGGTCGGGAGCGCGCTCGACCTCGGCACCGGCTGCGGCGTGCAGGCCCTCCACCTGGCCGCGCACGCGGACCACGTCGTCGCCACCGACGTGAACGCCCGCGCGCTGTGGATGACCCGGCTCAACGCCGAGCTCAACGGCGTCCCCGTCGATGTGCGTGACGGCTCCTTCTTCGAGCCGGTCGCGGGGGAGCGCTTCGACCTGATCGCGACCAACCCGCCCTTCGTCATCTCCCCGGCCACGGGCGAGCGCCTGGTCTACCGCGACTCCGGCCTGCCCGGGGACCGCGTCGTGGAGCACATCGTGCGCACCGGGCCCGACCACCTCACCGAGGGCGGGTGGCTGCAGGTGCTGGCCAACTGGGCGGTCGTCGAGGGCCAGCCGTGGGACGAGCGGCTCGGTTCGTGGCTGCGCCCCGACTGTGACGCGCTCGTCGTGCAGCGCGAGACCCTCGACCCCGCCTCCTACGTCGAGCTGTGGCTCAAGGACAGCGGCCACCACGGTGGTCCGGACTACGCCCGGCGCTACGACACCTGGCTGTCGTGGTTCGAGGAGACCGGCATCGCCGGCGTCGGCTTCGGCTGGATCAACGTGCGCCTCGGTGGCGCGGACCACGCCGGGAGGCACGAGCTCCTCGAGTGGCCCTACGACGTCGAGCAGCCGATCGGCCCGGCGATCCACGCCTGGGGCGAGGCGGTCGACGGCCTGCGCGACCTCGGCGACGACGCCCTGCTCGCCACAACCCTGCGGGCGCGCGACGACGTGCAGCAGGAGACCGTCGGCCGTCCCGGCGCGGAGGACCCGGAGGCGATCGTGCTGCGCCAGCAGCGCGGGTTCCGCCGGGCGCGCACGGCCGACACCGTCGAGGCCGCCCTCCTCGGCGCGTGCGACGGTGACCTATCGGTGGGCCAGATCCTGGGCGCGCTCGGCTCGCTGCTCGAGCGGGAGGAGGCCGAGCTGCACGAGACCTACCTGCCCGTGGTGCGCGAGCTCGTCGGCGAGGGCTTCCTCGAGGTGGAGCGCTCCGGCTCATAGCGCCTCCGCGAGCGAGCGGTCGCGCAGCTCGACGAGGTCGCGGCGCACCGGCGCCGACAACAGCTCGACCCGCCCGACCGGGAGCAGGGCCGGGGCGCCGATGGCCCAGGGGCGCACCGTCGCCCAGCCGAGGCGGCGTACGTGACCGAGGACCTGGGTGCCGCACGCGTGGAGCGAGCTCGTGCCGAGGTGGTCGGCGATCCGGACCTGCGTCACGGGGCCCTCCGGCCCGATGGCCGCGTTGGCCTTGCCGACCACCCAGGCGATCCCCGCGGCGAGGCGATCAGGCCCCATCCGCTCCGCGAGCTCGGGCACGCGCTCGCGCGCCAGGAGCAGGCACTCCCGCAGCGGGGCGGCGAGGTCGGCCGCGAGCAACGACTCACGCAGGTCGCTGAGCACCTCCTCGGTGACCAGCCACGGCTCGTCGGCCACCGGGTCGAGGTGGTCGGCCAGGCGCGGCAGCGCGACCGGTGAGGCCGTCATCGACAGGAGCGCGTCGCGGCCCCCGGCCACCTCGTCGAGCCACGCGAGCGCCTGCAGGTGGCGGGGCGGGGGAGGTGGCTGGACCAGCGTCGGCCGGCGCTCCTCGTCGTGGCGGCGCGCCACGTCGGCGTACGCACTCTCCTCCACGCGCTCGCTCCACGCGTCGACGATTCGGCCGTCGACGAAGACGAGGTGGTGGAGCCGGCCGACGTCGAGCAGCCGCTCGTGGGGGTCGTGCCAGAGGTGGTCGTCGCGGTAGCGGTGGTCGAGCATCGGTCCTCCTGGGGTCGGGGTCGGAGAGGGGTGCGCCACCACGGTCCGCACCCCCACCGACACGCCCGCCACCCTGTCCACAGGTGCCCGTCCAGGACGCCTCCTCCACAGCCGGGACCGGCCGAAGTGGGCCGCGACGGGGGTCCCGGATCGTCGCCCGGGGTGGCGAAGTGCGGATGTGGCGCTACCGTTGCCGCGCTGAGCAACACCTCGGCGCACA
Organism: Nocardioides sp. Soil774; assembly: GCF_001428125.1. Classification (GTDB taxonomy): domain Bacteria; phylum Actinomycetota; class Actinomycetes; order Propionibacteriales; family Nocardioidaceae; genus Nocardioides. Next base: position 533,262 of record NZ_LMSM01000006.1, read on the forward strand.
ACTTGAGGGAGCAAACTGAAGTGGCAAAGCTCGTCATCGTGGAGTCGCCTGCCAAGGCCCGCACCATCGGCGGATACCTCGGCAAGGACTACGTCGTCGAGTCCTCGATCGGTCACATCCGCGACCTGCCCAACAACGCCGCGGACACACCGGCCAAGATCAAGGACAAGCCCTGGGGCCGCCTCGCGGTCGACGTCGACAACGGGTTCGAGCCCTACTACGTCGTGCCGCGCGACAAGAAGAGCCACATCGCCAAGCTGAAGAAGCTGGTCAAGGACGCCGACGCGCTCTACCTCGCCACCGATGAGGACCGCGAGGGCGAGGCCATCGCGTGGCACCTCCTCGACGAGCTCAAGCCCCCGAAGGGCCTGCCGGTCCACCGGATGGTCTTCCACGAGATCACCAAGCCGGCGATCCTCGCCGCGGTCGAGAACCCCCGCGAGATCAACGACGACCTCGTCGAGGCCCAGGAGGCGCGCCGCATCCTGGACCGCCTCTACGGCTACGAGGTCTCGCCGGTGCTGTGGAAGAAGGTCATGTCCGGCCTCTCCGCCGGCCGTGTGCAGTCGGTGGCGACCCGCCTGGTCGTCGACCGCGAGCGCGAGCGGATGAAGTTCCGCGTCGCCTCCTACTGGGACCTCGACGCCACCTTCGACGCCGGCACCGGCCACGACCCGCGGATGTTCCCCGCCAAGCTCTACGCCGTCGACGACGTGCGCGTCGCCCGTGGCTCCGACTTCGACAACACCGGCGAGCTGAAGGGCAAGGGCGAGCGCGTCCACCTGTCGCGCGCCGACGCCGAGACGCTGGCCGCCGGCCTCAGCGACACGACGTACGACGTGCGCTCGGTCGAGTCCAAGCCCTACCGCCGCTCGCCGTACGCCCCCTTCCGCACCACCACGCTCCAGCAGGAGGCCAGCCGCAAGCTCGGCATGAGCGCGAGCGTGACGATGTCGGTCGCGCAGCGGCTCTACGAGAACGGCTTCATCACCTACATGCGTACGGACTCCACGACCCTCTCGGGGGCCGCGGTCGGTGCGGCGCGCGACCAGGTGCGCGAGCTCTACGGCGCGGAGTACCTCCCCGACTCCCCGCGCACCTACGCCTCCAAGGTCAAGAACGCCCAGGAGGCGCACGAGGCGATCCGTCCGGCGGGCGAGTCGTTCCGCACGCCGGCCCAGACCGGCCTGTCGGGCGAGCAGTTCCGCCTCTACGAGCTGATCTGGATGCGCACGGTCGCCTCCCAGATGAAGGACGCGGTCGGCAACTCGGTGACCATCCGCATCGGTGGCGCCGCCGCCGACGGTCGCGACGTGGTCTTCAGCTCGAGCGGCCGCACGATCACCTTCCACGGCTTCCTCAAGGCCTACGTAGAGGACATCGACGACGCCTCGAAGCGCAAGGACGACGCCGAGACCCGCCTGCCCAACCTCAGCCAGGGCGCCGCGGTCAGCGCCGCGACGCTGTCCCCGGAGGGCCACGAGACCAAGCCGCCCTCGCGCTACACCGAGGCGACGCTGATCAAGGAGCTCGAGGACCGCGAGATCGGTCGCCCGTCGACGTACGCCTCGATCATCGGCACCATCCTCAACCGCGGCTACGTCTACAAGAAGGGCACCGCGCTGGTGCCTGCCTGGCTCGCCTTCTCGGTGGTCCGGCTGCTGGAGGAGCACTTCCCGCGGCAGGTGTCCTACGAGTTCACCGCCTCCATGGAGGACGTGCTCGACGACATCGCGGGCGGCCGGCGCGACCGCGTGACCGAGCTCGGGGAGTTCTACTACGGCGCCGGCGACGTCGTCGGCCTCAAGACGCTCGTCACCGACCTCGGCGAGATCGACGCCAAGGAGATGGCGACCTTCCCGATCGGCGAGGGCATCGACCTGCGCGTGGGTCGCTACGGCCCCTACGTCGAGGGCCCCGGCGACGGCGGCGAGGCGGGTGCCCCCGTGCGCGCCAACGTCCCCGACGACCTCCCGCCCGACGAGCTCACCGTGGCCAAGGCCAAGGAGCTGCTGGCCAACCCGGCCGGCGAGGAGCAGGTCGTGGGCAACCACCCCGAGACCGGCCTGCAGATCGTGGCGAAGAACGGCCGCTTCGGTCCCTACGTCACCGAGGTGTTGCCCGAGGACGCCCCGAAGTCGGCCAAGCCGCGCACGGGCTCGCTCTTCACGTCGATGACCCTCGACACCGTCTCGCTCGAGGAGGCGGTCAAGCTGCTCGACCTGCCCCGCGTCGTGGGCACCGACGAGGACGGCACCGAGATCACCGCGCAGAACGGTCGCTACGGGCCCTACCTCAAGAAGGGCACCGACTCGCGCAGCCTCACCTCCGAGGACCAGATCTTCGACATCACCCTCGACCAGGCCAAGGCGATCTACGCCCAGCCCAAGCAGCGCGGCCGCGGCGCGGCCACCCCGCCGCTGAAGGAGCTCGGCAACGACCCGGTCTCCGGGCAGCCGGTCATCGTGAAGGCGGGCCGCTTCGGCGAGTACGTCACCGACGGCGAGTACAACGCCACGCTGCGCAAGGACGACACCGTCGAGTCGATCACCCTCGAGCGCGCCGCCGAGCTGCTCGCCGAGCGCCGCGAGCGCGGACCTGCCAAGAAGGCGGCCAAGAAGGGCGCGAAGAAGGCCCCGGCGAAGAAGACGGCCGCCAAGAAGACGGCCGCGAAGAAGACGACGGCCAAGAAGACCGCTGCGAAGAAGGCTCCGGCGAAGAAGGCTGCCAAGAAGTCCTGAGTTCGCCCCGAGGGGCGCGGCTCAGGACTCCGACGGAGCCGCGACCTCGTGCCTGGCGCCCTTGAGCTCGAGGGCTGCCCCGACGACCCAGGCGATGCCGCCGAAGAGGGTCAGGTAGAGGCCGATGGCCGCGGCGCCGTTCATGTCGAGCAGGCCGATCAGGGTGACGAGCCCGGCGAGGACCAGCGACGCGATGAGCCCCGGCCTGGCGGGGACCTTGACCTGGTCGAGCAGCCCGGTGCGAATGGCGAGCAGGGCCGCGCCGAGCAGCGCGAGGATGAGCGTGATCATCCCGTCGCCGCGGATCCCGGAGACGCTGAAGCCGAAGACCGACACCCACGGCAGGAACGCTGCCAGCGCGACGACGATGATGGCGATGCCGGAGACGCGCTGCGGCGTGGAGAAGCGGGTGAGATCCATGCGGCGAACGCTATCGCCGGCGCGCGGCGACCGGGGTCGCTTTGACCGAAGCGCGCAGTGGTGGGTGCCCTAGGCTGCCGCCACTGGGACGGGGGCAGGCCATGACGCAGACGCTGCAGGCGCGGGCGACGTACGACGAGTGGCGCGAGCGCCGCTGGCGGCTGGTGGGCCTGCTCCTCGCCACCATGGCGCTCGCCACGGCGGCGCTCATGATCACGACCGGCCAGCGCCCCGCGACGTACGCCGACCTCCTCGCCGACGTGGCCACCAGCGAGGTCGACGAGGTGCAGTTCGTCGGCTCCGACGGCCTCGGGACGGTCGAGCTCCGCTGGACCGTCCTCGCGGGGGTCCTCGACCAGTACGCCGTGGTCCAGGTCGGGGACGACCGCTCGTACAACGCGTGGGGCGACACGACCTTCGTCACCTCCGACGACCCCCGGGAGACGCTGCGCAGCATCAACCGGTCGGTCAGGATCACGGTCGGACCGTCCGGTGGCACCCCGTCCGAGACGTTCATGGAGTGGCGGGTGCCCGGGCCGGTCGCCCTCCTTGCGATGGCCACGTGGCTGGGCGTGCTGCTGCTCATCATCGGCGGCCCGGAGCCCTGGCGCGCCACCCGGTGGGCCTGGGGGTGGGCGTTGCTGCTGGCCGGCCCACTGGGCGGGGTGGCCTACCTCCTCCTCGGCGGACCGCTCGGCGTGGTGCGGCCGCATCCCGGGCACCGCCGCCTGACCGGCGGCTGGGCCTTCCTGCTCGCCTGGTTCGTCTTCGCCGGGTGGCGAGAGACCGACGGGTGGTGAGGCGGGCCTGTCCCACCCCGCCCGTAGTCTGTCCCGCGTGAACACCCCACGGCGTTCTTCTCCGCCGGTCCGCTCCCCCGAACAACGCCGCGGGGACCCCGCGTGAGCGCCGGAGTCTTCTCAGAGCACGGACTCTTCGTCTGCTTCGAGGGCGGCGAGGGGGCCGGCAAGTCGACCCAGTCGCGCCTGCTGCGCGACTGGCTGGTCGAGCGCGGGGAGACGGTGCTGCTCACCTTCGAGCCGGGTGACACCGGGGTCGGCAAGGAGCTGCGACGCATCGTCCTCGACCCGGCGACGGGCGAGCTGTCCGACCGCACGGAGGCGCTGCTCTACGCCGCAGACAAGGCCGAGCACGTCGACCACGTCGTGCTGCCGGCCCTGGCCCGTGGCGAGGTCGTGATCACCGACCGCTACGTCGACTCCACGCTGGCCTACCAGGGCGCCGGCCGCACCCTCGACGTCGCCGAGGTCGAGGCCGTCGCCCGGTGGGCGACCCACGACCTGCGCCCGCACCTCACCGTCGTGCTCGACCTGGCACCCGAGGCGGGGCTGGGACGCTTCGAGGAGCGCGACCGGATCGAGGGACAGTCGCTGGAGTTCCACCAGCGGGTGCGCCAGGGCTTCCTCGACCTGGCCGCCGCCGACCCCGACCACTACGTCGTGCTCGACGCGCGTGCGCCGATCGAGGAGATCGCCGCAGCCGTCCAGGCCCGGACCGAGCCGTTGCTGGAGCCGCGATGACCGTCTGGGACGACCTCGTCGGCCAGCAGCCGGTCCTCGACACGCTGCGCCGCGCCGCCGGCGGCGAGGGGATGACGCACGCCTGGCTCTTCACCGGCCCGCCCGGGTCGGGGCGCTCCAACGTGGCACGGGCCTTCGCCGCAGCGCTGCAGTGCGAGACCCGCACCGGGTGCGGCGAGTGCGAGGCGTGCCGCCTCGGCATCAGCGGGTCGCACCCCGACATCAAGTGGGTGAAGTCCGAGACGTCGGTGCTCTACGTCAACGACATGCGCGACTTGGTGCTGTCGGCCGGCAAGTTCCCGTCCGTCGGGCGGTGGCAGATCGTGGTGATCGAGGACGCCGACCGGCTCGGCACCCCGGAGAACCCCCGCACCGGCAACGCGCTGCTCAAGGCCATCGAGGAGCCCACCCCGCGCACGGTCTGGCTGCTGTGCGCGCCCACCCGTGCCGACGTCCTGCCGACGATCGCCTCGCGCTCGCGCCACGTCACGCTGGCCACGCCCACCGGCGAGCAGATCACCGACTTCCTGGTCAGGTCGGGCATCGACGCGACGGTGGCGTCCTTCGCCGCCCGCGCCAGCCAGGGCCACATCGGGCGCGCCCGGGCGCTCTGCGTCGACGAGGGCACCCGCACCCGGCGCCGCGAGATCGTGTCGCTGCCGGCGCGGCTCACGAGCATCGGCAGCTGCATGACCGCGGCCACCAACCTCAACGAGCTGGCCAAGGAGGAGACCGAGGCGATCACGGCCGAGATCGAGCAGCGCGAGCTCAAGGAGCTCCAGTCGATGTTCGGCAGCGAGCGCAAGGACCTCGCCAGCCGCTCCTACCGCGCCGCCCTCGGCTCGCTCGAGAAGCTGCAGAAGCAGAAGGCCAAGCGGCGCGTGCTCGACGTGATCGACCGCGCGCTGATGGACCTCGTCTCGGTCTACCGCGACGCCATCGCCCTCGCGATGGGCGCCCCCGGGCTGCTCGTCAACGAGGAGCTGCGCGGTGACGTGGCGACGATCGCGCGGAACGCCACCCCCGAGGAGCTGCTGCGCATGATCGACGCGATCTTCACCGCCCGGGAGCAGATGCTGGAGTTCAACGTGCCGCCGCAGCTGGCGCTGGAGTCGATGACCGTCGCGCTGCGCCTGCCCGGGGCCCGTCGATGAAGAAGGTCGTGGCCGTGGTGGCGGTCCTCGCCCTCGCGCTCACCGCCTTCGTCGCCATCGGTCTCGCGGTCCAGGGGTTCGCCCCGGACGACAGCGCGCCCAGCGCCCGCCCGACCCCGTCCCCGACGACCCCGCCGCCGCCCTCGGTCACCCAGCCGCCGGCGCCCGCGTTGGCCGACTTCTACTCCCAGCGCATCGACTGGCAGCCCTGCGAGAGCGACGCCGACCAGGACTGCGGCACGCTCACGGTGCCCGTCGACTACCGCGAGCCCGGCGGCGAGACCCTCGACCTGTCGCTGCTGCGGGTGCCGGCCACCGGCGCGCGCGTCGGCTCGATGGTGGTGAACCCGGGCGGTCCCGGCGCCCGCGGGACGTCGTACGCCGCTGCCGCGAAGCAGGTCTTCCGCGAGCCGCTGCGCCAGGGCTTCGACATCGTCGGCTTCGACCCCCGCGGCGTCGGACGCTCCGACCCCGTCGACTGCCTCACCGACGCCGAGCTCGACGACTACCTCGCCGGCGACCCGACACCGGACACGCCCGCCGAGGTCGCCGACTACAAGGCATCGGTGCTCTCCTTCGGCGAGCGCTGCGTGGCGGCCTCCGGGCCGGTGCTCGGCCACGTGACGACGATCGAGGCCGCGCGCGACATGGACGTCCTGCGCTCCGCGCTCGGGGAGGAGACGCTGACCTACTTCGGTGCGTCGTACGGCACCAAGCTGGGCGCGACCTATGCCGAGCTGTTCCCCGAGCAGGTGGGCCGTTTCGTGCTCGACGGCGCCGTCGACGTCTCGCTCGACCCGCGCTCGCTCGCCCTCGACCAGGCGGCCGGCTTCGAGACCGCCCTGCGCGCCTACGTGCAGAACTGCCTGGACTCCACCGACAACTGCTTCCTGGGCGACTCCGTCGACGAGGGCCTGGCCACGATCAGCGACCTGCTCGACTCGATCGAGCAGGAGCCGCTGCCCGCCGGCGACCGCGAGCTGACGGTGGGCAACGCGTTCTACGGCATCATCACGCCGCTCTACAACCGTGACTACTGGTTCCTCCTCAGCACCGCGCTGGCCTCGGCCCTCGACGGCAAGGGCACCGCGCTGATGCAGCTCGCCGACGCCTACGCCTCGCGCAACCCCGACGGCAGCTATGCCGACAACTCGGTCGAGGCCAACTACGCCGTCAACTGCCTCGACGACCCCACCTCGGTCCCGTTCGCCAAGGTCCCGTCGCTGTTCGACGCCTTCGAGGCGGCCTCGCCGACCTTCGGCGACGTCTTCGCCTGGGGGATGGCCGGCTGCCGCGGCGTGGCGGTCACCTCCAGCGAGGAGCCGCTGGTGATCCGGGCCGAGGGCGCCGCGCCGATCCTGGTGCTCGGCACCAGCCGCGACCCCGCCACCCCGCTGAAGTGGGCGCGCTCGCTCGCCGGCCAGCTCGACTCCGGCGTGCTCGTCGAGCGCGACGGCGACGGCCACACGGCCTACAACGCCGGCAACGAGTGCATCGACACGATCGTCGAGGACTACCTCCTCGACGGCGACGTCCCGCCCGACGACACGGCCTGCTGACGCGTCACCCGCTGGTCGAGGAAGGCCGGAGCGACCTCCTCGACCAGCGGCCGCGCCTCAGCCCTCGAGGGCTGCGTCGAGCGTGATGTCGACGCCTGTGAGCGCCTTGCTGACCGGGCAGCTGGCCTTGGCCTTCTCGGCCGCGTCCTTGAAGCCGGCCTCGTCGAGCCCGTCGACCTCACCGCGGACCGTCAGCTTGATGCCTGTCAGCTTGAAGCCGCCGGCCTCCTTGTCCTCGCCGAGCATGACGTCGGCCTTCACCTCGAGCGCCTGCGGCGTGCCGCCGGCCTCGGCGATGAGCGCCGAGAGCTGCATGGCGTAGCACGAGGAGTGCGCGGCCGCGATCAGCTCCTCGGGGCTGGTGGTGCCCCCGGCATCCTCTGCGGCGCGCTTGGGGAACGAGACGTCGTACGTCCCGACGCCCGAGCTGGTGAGCTCGACCTGGCCGGAGCCGTCCTGCAGGCCGCCGTTCCAGGCGGTGCGTGCGGAGCGAGTGGGCATGGATCCTCCTCGGTGCAGGTTCTACGGACGCCCCGACCCTAGCCACACCTTCCACACCGTTGCCGGGCTGATTTCAGTCCCGGCCCGCTCGCTCCGTATACTCGCCCGCGGTCCACCGAGCGCGTCTCGGCAGGCCACGCCGCCTTAGCTCAGTCGGTAGAGCGAGTCACTCGTAATGACTAGGTCGTCGGTTCGATTCCGACAGGCGGCTCCGACGCCCCCGGGGACCCGAGACCCTGGGGGCGTCTCTGCGTGCAAGGATCGAGCGGTGAAGGTCGCCCTCCAGGTCACCTGCGTCAACGACGCCATGTTCCCCGAGACGGGGAAGGCGGTCGTGCGGCTGCTGCGCCGCCTCGGTGTCGACGTCGACTTCCCGATGGCGCAGACGTGCTGCGGCCAGCCGATGGTCAACACCGGCTACCTCGACGAGGCCGTCCCCGTCGTGCGGACGTACGTCGACGCCTTCGCCGGCTACGACGCGATCGTCACGCCGTCGGGCTCGTGCGCCGGGTCCGCGCGGCACCAGCACTCGATCGTCGCCGAGAGGTCCGGCGACCCCGCGCTGGTCGCCGCGGTCGCCGAGACCGGGCCGCGCACCCACGAGCTCACCGAGTTCCTCGTCGACGTGCTCGGCGTGACCGACGTCGGTGCCTACTTCCCGCACCGGGTGACCTACCACCCGACGTGCCACAGCCTGCGGATGCTCGGCGTCGGCGATCGCCCGACCCGGCTGCTCGAGGCGGTCCGCGGCATCGAGCTCGTCGACCTCCCGATGGCCACCGAGTGCTGCGGCTTCGGCGGCACCTTCGCCCTCAAGAACGCCGACACGTCCGTCGCGATGGGCGCCGACAAGGCCCGCCACGTGCGTGACACCGGCGCGGAGGTGCTGGTAGCGGGCGACAACTCCTGCCTGATGCACGTCGGCGGGCTGCTGTCGCGCCAGCGGGCCGGCGTACGGGTCATGCACCTGGCCGAGGTGCTGGCCGCGACCGAGGAGGGCGCGTCATGAGCGGCGCCTTCGTCGGGATGCCGGCCTTCCCGACCGCGGCGCGCGCGGCGCTCGGCGACACCCAGCTGCGCCGCAACCTCGCCCACGCCACCCGCACGATCCGCGACAAGCGGGCGAAGGTCGTCGCGGAGGTCGAGGACTGGGAGGAGCTGCGGCTCGCCGGGGCCGGGGTGAAGGAGGCCGCGCTGCGCGACCTCGCCACGCACCTCGAGACGCTCGAGGCGTCGCTGGTCGGGGCCGGCGCGACCGTCCACTGGGCCCGCGACGCCGCGGAGGCGTGCGCGATCGTCGCGGAGGTGACGAAGGCCCACGGCGCCGACGAGGTGGTCAAGGTGAAGTCGATGGCGACCGCCGAGATCGGCCTCAACGAGGCGCTCGAGGCCGAGGGGATCGCCGCCTGGGAGACCGACCTCGCCGAGCTCATCGTCCAGCTCGGTGACGACCTGCCCTCGCACATCCTGGTGCCGGCGATCCACCGCAACCGCGCCGAGATCCGCGAGGTCTTCCGCCGCCGCATGGGCGACGTCGGGCGGCCCGCACCCGACGACCTGACCGACGAGCCGGCGGTCCTGGCGGGTGCCGCGCGCGAGCACCTGCGTGAGAAGTTCCTGCGCGCGAAGGTCGCGATCTCCGGCGCCAACTTCGCCGTCGCCGACACCGGCACGCTCGTCGTCGTCGAGTCCGAGGGCAACGGCCGGATGTGCCTGACGCTGCCCGAGGTGCTGATCAGCGTCGTGGGGATCGAGAAGGTCGTGGCCACGTGGGCCGACCTCGACCCGCTGCTGCGCCTGCTGCCGCGCTCGTCGACCGGCGAGCGGATGAACCCCTACACCTCGACATGGTCGGGCGTGACTCCCGGCGACGGCCCGCAGGAGGTGCACGTCGTCCTACTCGACAACGGCCGCACCCGGGCGCTGGCCGACGACGTCGGGCGCCAGGCGCTGCGCTGCATCCGCTGCTCAGCGTGCCTCAACGTGTGCCCGGTCTACGAGCGCGTCGGCGGCCACGCCTACGGCTCGGTCTACCCCGGCCCGATCGGCGCGATCCTCAACCCCCTGCTCCACGGCGTCTCCGACGAGCAGACCGCGTCGCTGCCCTACGCCTCGTCACTGTGCGGCGCGTGCTTCGAGGTGTGCCCGGTGCGCATCGACATCCCGTCGGTGCTGGTCGACCAGCGCGCCGCGGTGGTCGACTCCCACCGCGGCGACCGCGTGCCCAAGCCCGAGGCGCTGGCCATGCGCGCAGCCGCATGGACGTTCTCCGACTCCCGTCGGCTGGCCTGGGCCGAGCGCGCCTCGGGCCTGGCCGGACGCGTCATCAGCCGCCTCTCCCGTACGACGCTGCCCGGCGGCCGCGCCGCCGCGGGTCGCCTGCCCGGTCCGGCGGCCGGCTGGACCGGGGCACGCGACCTGCCCGTCCCGCCGGAGGAGTCCTTCCGCGAGTGGTGGGCCCGCACGGACGGGGGCCGCAAGTGAGTGCGCGCGACCACATCCTCCGGCGTGTCCGGACCGCACTCGACGGCGTGTCGCCGGCCGTCGAGGTCCCTCCGGCCCCCAGGGCACCCGACCGCGGCGACCTGGTGGCGCTGTTCGTCGAGCGCGTCGAGGACTACCGCGCGGTGGTCACCCGGTGCGCGGCCGACGAGGTGGAGCAGGTGGTCCGCGACGTGGTCGGGGCCGCGCGGGTCGTCGTACCCCCAAGCCTCGGGATCGCCGTCGATGACGCGGTGGGCGACGAGGGCTTCACCGCGACCGAGCTCGACGGCTTCGCGGCGGTCGTCACCCGTGCCCGCGTCGGCATCGCCGAGACCGGCACGATCGTGCTCGACCACACGCCCGACCAGGGCCGCCGCGCGATCACGCTGGTGCCCGACCTGCACGTCTGCGTCGTCGACGCGAGCCAGGTCGTCGCCGACGTGCCCGACGCGATCGCCCTGCTCGACCCGGCCCGCCCGCTCACCTGGATCAGCGGCCCGTCGGCCACGAGCGACATCGAGCTCGACCGGGTCGAGGGCGTGCACGGCCCGCGCACGCTGCACGTCGTGCTGGTGGGCTGACCCGGACGACTCGGGCCGATCGGCACTTCCCGCGCGCACGCATGAGCGGTGTGCTGGGAGGACGAGGAGGTGTGACGTCATGAATAGCATGTCGAGGACGGACGCGGCGAGGGCCGCGCAGGAGGCGAGGGACCGCACGCCCGGGCCACGCGGGTCCTCCTCCGAAACGATCGAGGCCGCGATGCGGCGCTACCTGAGCGCCGAGCAGTACCACGAGCTCATGGAGGACGACCGGCCGAAGGACGGCAAGGCCTCGACCGACCCGTCAGAGTGACGGGTCGGTCCCCGACGGGCCTGCACGTTGTCCGTGGTGGAGGCCGCCGGGGCTCGCTAGCGTGCCGACGTGAGCACACTCCAGCGCAGCACGAGCAACGTCATCGGCGGGGTCGCCGGCACGGGCACGGGTCCCGAGCAGTCGGTCATCGACCCCTCGACCGGCGAGGAGATCTGGCGCTACGCCGCCGACGACGCCTCCAGCGTGGACGCGGCGGTCGCGGCAGCGACGACGGCGTACGCCGAGTGGTCGCGCACCACACCCGCCGAGCGCTCCGGCGCGCTGGTCGCGCTGGCCGCGCACCTCGAGGGCATGGCCGAGGAGCTCGCGCTGGCCGAGACCGCGCAGACGGGAAAGCCGATCCGGCTGAGCCGTGAGTTCGACGTGCCGGGCTCGATCGACAACGTCGCCTTCTTCGCCGGGGCCGCACGCCATCTCGACGGGCACGCGTCGGCGGAGTACAGCGGCGACCACACCTCGACGATCCGGCGCCAGCCCATCGGCGTCGTCGGCTCGATCGCGCCGTGGAACTATCCCCTCCAGATGGCGATGTGGAAGGTGCTCCCGGCGGTCGCGGCCGGCAACACCATCGTGCTCAAGGCCGCGGAGAACACCCCGCTCACCACCCTGATGCTGGCCGAGGCCTGCCTCGAGGTCGGCATCCCCGCCGGCGTGGTCAACGTGGTCAACGGGCCCGGCCCGCTGACCGGCGAGGCACTGGTCACCCACCGCGGCATCGCGATGACGTCCTTCACCGGCTCCACCGCGGTCGGGCGCCACATCGCCGGCCTGGCCGCCGCCAACGGCACCCGGCTGCACCTCGAGCTGGGCGGCAAGGCGCCGTTCGTGGTCTTCGACGACGCCGACCTCGACGCCGCGATCCGTGGCGCGGTGGCCGCGACGCTCATCAACACCGGCCAGGACTGCACGGCCGCGACGAGGGCGTACGTCCACCGCTCGCGCTTCGACGAGTTCGTCGACGGCGTCGCCGACCTGATGTCGCGGGTGCGGCTCGGTGCCCCCACCGACCCGGCGACCGACCAGGGCCCGCTGGTGTCGTTCAAGCAGCGCGACAAGGTGGCCGCCATGGTCGAGCGCGCGGTCCTCTCAGGCGTGAAGGCCGTCACGGGCGGAGCGGCGCCGGGCGGCGACCTCGCGAAGGGCGCCTACTACCAGCCGACCCTGCTGGTCGACGCGGCGCAGGACAGCGAGATCGTGCAGGACGAGACCTTCGGTCCGGTGCTCGCGGCGCTGCCCTTTGACTCCGACGACGAGGCGATCCGCCTCGCCAACGACGTGCCCTTCGGCCTCGCCGCCTCGGCGTGGACCCGCGACGTCTACCGCGCCCAGCGGGCCGCCCGCGAGATCGACGCCGGCACCGTGTGGGTCAACGACCACATCCCGATCATCTCCGAGATGCCCCACGGCGGGATGAAGGCCTCGGGCTACGGCAAGGACATGTCGTCCTACTCCTTCGAGGAGTACACCCAGGTCAAGCACGTGATGGCCGACATCACCGGCGTCGCCGCCAAGCCCTGGCACGCCACGATCTTCGAGCTGCCCGACCGGCCCGACCGGAGCTGACCGGCGACACACTGTCGACGGGCAGTCGCCCCGGGCGACACACCGTCGGGGGTTCAGCAGGCCCCTGCGCGGCACGATGGGGGGCATGACCACCACCATCACGCACTGGGTCGACGGGAGCCGGTTCGACGGCACCTCGGACCGGTGGGCCGACGTCACCAACCCCGCGACCGGTCAGGTGTCCGGCCGCGTCGCCCTCGCCAGCGAGGCGGACGCCCAGGCGGTCATCGCCTCGGCGTCACGCGCGGCGCAGGAGTGGGGCCAGACCTCGCTCGCGCGTCGTACGCAGGTGGTCTTCGCCTTCCGCGAGCTGCTCAACAGTCGCCGCGACGAGCTCGCCCGGCTGATCACCGCCGAGCATGGCAAGGTGCACTCCGACGCCCTCGGCGAGGTCGCCCGCGGCCAGGAGGTCGTGGAGTTCGCCTGCGGCATCTCCCACCTGCTCAAGGGCGGCCACAGCGACGGCGCCTCGACGGACATCGACGTGCACTCCAAGCGCGCCCCGCTCGGCGTCGTGGGGATCATCAGCCCCTTCAACTTCCCCGCCATGGTGCCGATGTGGTTCTTCCCCGTGGCGATCGCGGCCGGCAACACGGTCGTGCTCAAGCCGAGCGAGAAGGACCCCTCGGCGTCGCTGTGGCTGGCCGAGTTGTGGAAGGAGGCCGGCCTGCCCGACGGTGTCTTCAACGTGCTCCAGGGCGACAAGGTCGCCGTCGACGCGCTGCTCACCTCGCCCGAGGTGCAGGCGATCAGCTTCGTCGGCTCGACCCCCATCGCGGAGTACGTCTACGAGACCGCCAGCCGCAACGGCAAGCGCGTGCAGGCCCTGGGTGGGGCGAAGAACCACATGGTGGTGCTGCCCGACGCCGACCTCGACCTGGCCGCCGACGCCGCGGTCAACGCCGGCTTCGGCTCGGCGGGGGAGCGCTGCATGGCGATCAGCGTGCTGGTGGCCGTCGAGCCCGTGGCCGACGACCTCGTCGCCCGCATCGCCGAGCGCACCCGGACGCTGCTCATCGGCGACGGTGGCACGGAGGCGACGCAGGCGGGTGACGGCAAGGAGGCCGACATGGGCCCGCTCGTGACGAAGGCCCACCGCGACAAGGTCAGCTCCTTCATCGACTCCGGCGAGCAGGCCGGCGCCAAGGTGGTCGTCGACGGCCGCGACGTCGCGGCCCGCGGCGGCGACCAGGGGTTCTACCTCGGCCCCACCCTCTTCGACCACGTGACGCCCGACATGGAGGTCTACCGCGAGGAGATCTTCGGGCCGGTGCTCAGCGTCGTGCGTGTCGCGTCGTACGCCGACGCGCTGGAGCTCGTCAACGCCAACGACTACGGCAACGGCACCGCGATCTTCACCAACGACGGCGGCGCCGCCCGGCGCTTCGAGAACGACGTCCAGGTCGGGATGATCGGCATCAACGTGCCGGTCCCGGTGCCGGTCGCCTACTACTCCTTCGGCGGCTGGAAGCGCTCGCTCTTCGGCGACACCCACGCCCACGGCACCGAGGGCGTGCACTTCTTCACCCGCGGCAAGGTCGTCACCACCCGGTGGATCGACCCCGCCAACCGCCCTGCAGGCGGCCTCGAGCTGGGATTCCCGCAGAATGTCTGACCGCGACTTCGACGACCCGGCCCGCGCCTACGAGCTCGACCGCAGGCACGTCTTCCACTCCTGGTCGGCCCAGGCCGCCCTCGACCCGATGGTCGTCACCAAGGCCGAGGGGTCCTACGTCTGGGACGGCGACGGCAACCGGCTGCTCGACCTCACCTCCCAGCTGGTCTTCACCAACCTCGGCCACCAGCACCCGCGCATCGTCGCCGCGATCCAGGAGCAGGCCGCGACGCTGTGCACGGTGGCGCCGGCGTACGTCAACGGCGCCCGCTCCGAGGCGGCGCGGCTCATCGCCTCGCACACCCCCGGCGACCTCGACCGGATCTTCTTCACCAACGGCGGCGCCGACGCCAACGAGCACGCCATCCGGATGGCGCGGCTGCACACCGGCAAGCACAAGGTCCTGTCGACCTACCGCAGCTATCACGGCGGCACGCACCTCGCGGTCAACGTGACCGGTGACCCGCGGCGGTGGGCCAACGACCTCGGCAGCGACGGCACGGTCCACTTCTTCGGGCCCTTCCTCTACCGCAGCGCCTTCCACGCCACGACCGAGGAGGAGGAGTGCCAGCGCGCGCTGGCGCACCTCGAGGAGGTCATCGCCCTCGAGGGCGCGAGCACGATCGCGGCGATCATCCTCGAGTCGATCCCCGGCACCGCCGGCATCATGCTGCCACCCCCGGGTTACCTCGCCGGCGTGCGCGAGCTCTGCGACCGCTTCGGGATCATGCTGATCGCGGACGAGGTGATGTCGGGGTTCGGGCGCTCGGGGAAGTGGTTCGCCATCGACCACGCCGAGGTGGTGCCCGACCTGCTCACCTTCGCCAAGGGCGTGAACTCCGGCTACGTCCCGCTCGGCGGCGTCGCCATCAGCGAGGCGATCTACCGCACGTTCGCCGACCGGGTCTATCCCGGCGGGCTCACCTACTCCGGCCACCCGCTCGCGTGCGCGGCCGCGGTCGCGACCATCCGGACGATGGAGGACGAGGGCGTCGTCGAGCACGCCGCCCGCCTGGGCGACGAGGTCATCGGGCCCGAGCTGCGTGCCCTGGCCGAGCGGCACGAGGTGATCGGCGAGGTCCGCGGCACGGGCGTCTTCTGGGCGCTCGAGCTGGTGGCCGACCGCGCGACCCGCGAGCCGCTCGCGCCCTACGGCGCCAGCAGCCCGGCGATGAACGCGATCCTCGCCGCCTGCCGCCGGGGCGGCGTGCTGCCCTTCGCCAACTTCAACCGGATCCACGTGGTGCCGCCGCTGACGATCACCGCCGACGAGGTCCGCGAGGGCATCGGCGTGCTGGACGTGGCGCTGGCGCAGGCATAGTCGGCCGTCCGCCGGTGTTGTGCCCCTGACACGACTCCCGAAGGAAGGACACCTGATGCGTGCTGTGGTCTACACCGAGAGCGGCGACTCCTCCGTGCTCGAGCTCGTCGAGCGAGAGGCCGCTGAGCCCGGCCCGGGCGAGGTGCGCGTGCGGATCGTCCGCGCCGGGGTCAACCCCACCGACTGGAAGTTCCGCGCCGGCGGCATGGGCGAGCTCGCCTTCCCCGAGATCGTGCCGGGCCAGGACGGCGCGGGTGTCGTCGACGCCGTCGGGCCCGGTGTCACCGACCTCGCGGTCGGCGACCGGGTC
Organism: Nocardioides sp. Soil774; assembly: GCF_001428125.1. Taxonomy (GTDB): domain Bacteria; phylum Actinomycetota; class Actinomycetes; order Propionibacteriales; family Nocardioidaceae; genus Nocardioides. The sequence goes on from NZ_LMSM01000006.1 coordinate 549,347, forward strand.
TGGACGATGCTCGCCCAGCACACCCGCCCGGGCGGGACGGCGCAGGAGCTCGTCGTGCTGCCGACCGCCCACCTGACCGTGCTGCCCGACGCGGCGTCGTACGACCTGGGCGCCTCCCTCGGCGTCCCGGCGGTCACCGCCCACCGCGCCCTGACCACCTCCGAGGACGGTCCCGACCGGCTCGCCCCTGGCGCCCTGGCCGGGATGACGGTCCTGGTCGCCGGCGGTGCGGGCGCGGTCGGCAACGCCGCGATCCAGCTCGCGCGCTGGGCCGGCGCGACGGTGATCAGCACGGTGAGCAGCCCCGAGAAGGCCGACCTCGCGACGGCCGCCGGCGCCCACCACGTCGTGAACTACCGCGACGGCGATCCGCGCGATGCGATCCGCGACCTCGCGCCCGACGGCGTCGACATCGTGGTCGAGGTGGCGCCTGCGCAGAACCTGCGCCTCGACGTCAGCGTCATCAAGCCCCGCGGCACGATCGCGATCTACGCCAACAACGGCGGCGACGAGGTGACCCTCAGCGTGCGGGAGACCTTCTCCACCAACGCGCGCTTCCAGTGGGTGCTGCTCTACACGGTCGGGCAGGCGGCGCTGCGCGCGGCGGCCGAGGACATCACCGCGGCGGTCGCGGCCGGGGCGTACGGCGTCGGCGCGGAGCACGGCCTGCCGCTGCACCACCACCCGCTCGAGCAGACCGCCGAGGCGCACGCCGCCGTCGAGGGCGGCGCGGTCGGCAAGGTGCTGCTCGACGTGGCCGACGCCTGAGGCTCAGCCCCGCAGCGCCGCGTCGACCGCGGCGGGCGAGAGCACCTGGTCGAGCGCGAGCTGGGCGCACCCGACGAGCCCGGCGCGGTCCCCGTGGCTGACCGGGACGACCTGGAGGTCGCGCCCGGCCAGTGCGGTGGTGCTCGCGAAGAGCGACTCGCGCAGCCCGGCGGCGAAGACGTCGAAGGCGTCGGCCATGTCGCCGCCGACGACGACCACGCGTGGGTTGGTGACGATGACCAGCGAGGCGAGCGCCTCGCCGATGTGGCGGCCCGACTCGCGCACCAGGGCGCGGGAGGGGCCGTCGCCCTGCACGGCCTGCGCGACGAGGTCGCGCACGTGGTGGACCTCGTGGCCGTCCGCGCGCAGGCGCTCGACGAGCGCCCAGCCGCCGGCCACGGTCTCGAGGCACCCGACGTCGCCGCAGCGGCACGGCAGGCCGGTGGCCGCGGCGACCTTGACGTGCCCGAGCTGGCCGGCGGCGCCGCGGTGGCCGCGCCAGATGCGGCCGTCGGCGACGAGGCCGACGCCGATCCCGGTCGAGGCCTTGAGCACGAGGGCGTCGTCGCGCTCGCCGAGCGTGCTCGGCGCGACGCGCAGCTGCGACAGCGCCATCACGTTGCAGTCGGTGTCGATGACGACCGGCGCGCGGGTGACCTGCTCGATCCACGGGGCGAGCGGCACGCCGTCCCAGCCGACGAGGGCGGGGGAGTCGACGCTCTGCACCGACCGCGGGTCGACGACCCCGGCGAGCGAGATGCCCACGCCGCGTACGTCGTCGGCCGATCGGCCGAGCGAGGCCAGCATCTCGCGCAGGTGGTCGACGACCACCGGCATCACGTCGTCGGGGCCGGCGCCGACCTCCTGCTCGTGGCTCACCGACGCGAGCTCGGTGCCGTCGAGGTCGCACACCGCCACCTGTGAACGGCTGCGGCCCAGGGCGATCGCGAGCACGAGCCCGGCGTCGGCGTTGAAGACCAGCGTGCTGGCGGGCCGGCCCCCGGTGGCCGACTCCTGCTCGCCGTCGACCACGAGTCCGGCGCGCTCCAGGGGCACCAGTCGCGCGCTCACCGCCGTACGCGACAGGCCGGTGATGCGACCCAGCGCGCCGCGCGTCGTGGCCTGGCCGGAGCGGATGAGGGCGAGCAGGTCGCCCGCGCCGGTGGCCTGCGGGGTGGAGGGAGCGGTCGACGTCGAGGGGGACATGGTGCGCTGATCATGGCACCTGGGAGGGCATGGCTCCGCAAATAAGTCTCGAAAAGACTGAAGTTCTGTTGCGCGAAGACCTAAAGGGTCCGTACCGTCCCGGGCATGGCTTTCCCCCCGTCCCCTGTCGAGCCGTGCGACTTCACGGTCTTCGGCGGCACCGGTGACCTCGCTCTGCGCAAGCTCCTGCCCGCCCTCTACCTCCGCGACCGCGACGGCCAGCTCCCCGACGGCTTCCGCGTCATCGGCGTCTCCCGCTCCGACGTCGACGACGAGGGCTACCGCGCGATGGTCCGCGAGGCGCTCGCCGCGCACGTCACCGCGCCGGACCTCGACGAGACGGTCGTCTCGCGGCTGCTCGGACGCCTCCACCACGTCGAGCTCGACATCGAGGACGTCGGCGCGTGGCACCTGCTCCACGCGCGGCTCAAGGACGGCGCCGCGAGCGAGGACGTCATCCGCGTGTTCTACCTCGCGGTCGCGCCCGGGCTCTTCGGCACGATCTGCGAGCACCTCGACGAGGTCGGCCTGGTGACCGAGCGCTCGCGGGTGGTGCTGGAGAAGCCGGTCGGCTCCGACCTCGCGAGCGCGCGACTCATCAACGAGGCGGTCGGACGGGTCTTCGACGAGTCGAGCATCTTCCGCATCGACCACTACCTCGGCAAGGAGAGCGTGCAGAACCTGCTCGTCACGCGCTTCGCCAACACCTTCCTCGAGCCATTGTGGAACAGCCGCTGGGTCGACCACGTGCAGATCACCGCGGCCGAGACGATCGGCGTCGGCGAGCGCGGGTCCTACTACGACCGCTCCGGCGCGCTGCGCGACATGGTGCAGAACCACCTGCTGCAGCTGCTCTGCCTGGTCGCGATGGAGCCCCCGACCTATGTCGACCGCGAGACGGTGCGCGACGAGAAGCTCAAGGTGCTTCAGGCCCTGCGCCCCATGACGCCCGAGCTCGTCGAGCGCAACGTCGTGGCCGGGCAGTACGGCGCGGGGCTCTGCGAGGGCAGCCCCGCCCGGGCGTACGCCGACGAGGTCGGCGCCGAGTCGCGCACCGAGACCTTCGTCGCGCTGCGCACCGAGGTGCAGAACTGGCGGTGGGCCGGGGTGCCGTTCTACCTTCGCACCGGCAAGCGCCTGCCCGAGCGGGTCTCGGAGATCGTGGTGGTCTTCAAGGAGCCGCCGCACGCGATGTTCCCCCACAGCGAGGGCCCGACCGAGGCCAACCGCCTCCACATCCGGGTGCAGCCCGACGAGGGCATGCGCCTGCACATGACCGCCAAGGAGCCGGGCCCCGGTGGAATCCGGCTGCACCCGGTCTCCCTCGACCTCAGCTATGCCGCGGCCTTCGGCGCGCGCTCCCCCGACGCCTACGAGCGGCTCCTGATGGACGTCGTGCGCGGCAACCCGACCCTCTTCATGCGGCGCGACGAGGTGGAGGCCGCCTGGACGTGGGTGGCGCCGATCCTCGACCACTGGTCGCGCCCCACGCACCGACCCCGGCGCTACCCCGCCGGCACCAACGGCCCCGCCGCCGCCACGACGCTCCTCGAGCGCGACGGCCGATCCTGGCAGGAGACAGAATGAGCACCCGTCCGAGCAAGCCGCAGATCCACCCCGTGGTGGCCGAGGTCACCGACCGCATCACCCGCCGCAGCGCCGGCACCCGGGCGGCGTACCTCGCCCGCGTCGACGCCGCCCTCAGCACCGGTCCGGCGCGCGGCAAGCTCGCCTGTGCCAACCTCGCGCACGGCTTCGCCGCCGCCGAGGGCCCGGTCAAGGAGGGCCTGAAGTCGGGCCGCAAGCCCAACGTCGCGATCGTGTCGTCCTACAACGACATGCTCTCGGCCCACCAGCCCTTCCGGGGCGTGCCCGAGGTGCTGAAGAAGTCGATCATCCGCGCCGGCGGCCTCGCCCAGTTCGCCGGCGGCGTGCCGGCGATGTGCGACGGCATCACGCAGGGCCGCGCCGGCATGGAGCTCTCGCTCTTCAGCCGCGACCTGATCGCCATGTCGACCGCGGTCGCGCTCTCGCACGACATGTTCGACGCTGCGATCATGCTCGGCGTCTGCGACAAGATCGTGCCGGGCCTGCTCATCGGTGCCCTGTCCTTCGGCCACCTGCCCACCGTCTTCGTGCCCGCCGGGCCGATGCCCTCAGGCCTGCCCAACGGCGAGAAGGCGCGCGTGCGCCAGCTCTACGCCGAGGGCAAGGTGGGTCGCGAGGAGCTGCTGGAGGCCGAGTCGGCGTCCTACCACTCCGCCGGCACGTGCACGTTCTACGGCACCGCCAACAGCAACCAGATGCTGATGGAGGTCATGGGGCTGCACCTGCCCGACGCGACCTTCGCCAACCCGGGCACCCCCCTCCGCGAGGCCCTCACGCGCGCCGCAGGGGAGCGCGCGGTCGCCATCACCGCGGCGGGGGGCGAGCCCACCCCGGTCGGGCACCTCGTCGACGAGAAGGCGATCGTCAACGCGTGCGTCGCGCTGCTCGCCACCGGCGGGTCGACCAACCACACGATGCACCTGGTGGCGATGGCCTCGGCCGCCGGCATCACGCTGACGTGGGACGACCTGTCCGACCTGTCCGCGGCGGTGCCGCTGCTGACCCGGATCTACCCCAACGGCTCGGCCGACATCAACCACTTCGTCGCCGCCGGCGGTACGCCGTTCCTCGTGCACACGCTGCTCAAGCACGGCTACCTCCACGACGACGTGCGCACCGTGTCGGGCCGCGGCCTGTGGCGCCACACGCACGAGGCGCGCCTCGACGGCTCGGGCGAGAAGGCGGGCGTCACGTGGGAGGAGGGTCCGAAGCGCTCCCTCGACACCGACGTCCTGCGCGGTGCCGACGACCCGTTCGCCCCCGACGGCGGCCTGCGGATGCTGTCGGGCCGGCTCGGCCGCGCGGTGGTCAAAACCTCCGCAGTAAGACCCGAGCACCGCGTCGTCACCGCAGCCGCGATGGTCTTCGACGACCAGGCCGACTTCCTCGCGGCCTTCGCCGAGGGCCGCCTCGACGGCCGCGACCTCGTCGCCGTCGTGCGCTACCAGGGCCCCGCGGCCAACGGCATGCCCGAGCTGCACAAGCTCATGCCCGCGCTCGGCGTGCTGCAGGACCGCGGCCAGCAGGTCGCGATCGTCACCGACGGCCGCATGTCGGGCGCCTCCGGCAAGGTCGCCGCTGCCATCCACGTCACCCCCGAGGCGGCGCTGGGCGGACCGATCGCACGGGTCCGCGACGGCGACCTGCTCACCGTCGACGCCGAGGCCGGCGTGCTCGAGGTCGCGCTCAGCGACGCCGACCTCGACCGCCGCGAGACCACCGGCCGCGCCCCCCACGACGTCGAGTGGGCCGGCACCGGGCGCGAGCTGTTCTCCGGCTTCCGCGCCATCGTCGGCACCGCCGAGACCGGCGCCAGCGTCATCCGTCCCCTGCCCGCCCCCTCCGAGGAGGCTCCCCTTGCCCAGCACGTCTGACGTCCTTCCCGCCACCCGGCCGCGCTCGCTGCTCTCCCTGGCCCCGGTCGTGCCGGTCGTCGTCCTCGACGACCTCGCGCACGCGGTGCCGCTCGCCCGGGCGCTCGTGGCCGGCGGCCTGCCGGTCATCGAGCTGACCCTGCGCACGCCGGTGGCGCTGGACGCGCTGCGGGCCATCGCCGCCGAGGTCCCCGAGATCACCGTGGGCGCGGGCACCGTGCTCACCCCCGCCCACGCCGAGCAGGCGGTCGCCGCCGGTGCCCAGTTCCTCGTCTCGCCCGGCGCCACGCCCGACCTGCTGCGCGCCATGGGCGACTCCGGCGTCCCGTTCCTCCCCGGCACCGCGACCGTGTCGGAGGTGATGACCGTCCTCGAGGCCGGCGTCACGGAGATGAAGTTCTTCCCCGCCGAGGCCTCCGGTGGTGCGGCGTACCTCAAGGCGATCGCCTCTCCGGTGCCGGCCGCGCGCTTCTGCCCCACCGGCGGCATCACCGCGGCCACGGCCGCGTCCTACCTGGCGCTGCCCAACGTCGGCTGCGTCGGCGGCTCGTGGCTCGCGCCGCGCGACCTCCTCGAGGCCGGCGACTGGGCGGGCATCACCGCGATTGCGGCAGAGGCGGCGGCGCTGCGCCCCTAGGATGCGCGACATGGGGGAGACCGGATCGCGACGGGGCGCAGGCCGCTCGCCGAGCATGGCCCAGGTCGCCGAGCGCGCGGGCGTCTCGCACCAGACCGTGTCGCGGGTGCTCAACGACGCCTCGCTGGTCAAGGAGGAGACGCGGCTGCGCGTGCTCGCCGCCATCGACGAGCTCGGCTACCGGCGCAACTTCGCCGCCCGACTGCTGGCCACCAACCGCTCGCGGCGCATCGGCATGGTCACCGCGCACCTCGCCCTGCACGGCCCCAGCATGATCGCGCTCGGGGTGCAGGAGGCGGGCTACGCCGAGGGCTACGACGTCTCGCTGGTCGGGCTGCCCGAGTTCTCCTCCGAGCTCCTCGACAACGCCGTGCAGCGGCTGCTCGACCAGGCGGTCGAGGCGGTCGTCGTCGCGGTCGCGCACCGCGAGGCCGCGGAGATGGTGCGCTCGCTCCAGCTCTCCATCCCGGTCGTGACGGTGCAGGGCGTCGTGGCCGGCACGCCGCTCTCGGCCGGCATCGACCAGGAGGCCGGGGCCGCGCTGGCCGTCGGGCACCTGCTCGACCTCGGCCACCGCCACGTGGCACACGTCGGCGGCCCCGCGGACTGGATCGAGGCCGAGCAGCGCCGCGCCGGGTGGCGCCGGGCGCACGAGGACCGTGGGCTGCTGCCCGGCCCGGAGCTCGAGGGTGACTGGTCCCCCGCGAGCGGGCACCGCGCAGGCCTGTTGATCGCCGACGACCCCGACGTGACGGCCGTCTTCGCGGGCAACGACCCGATGGCGCTCGGCCTGCTCAACGCCCTGCACCAGCGCGGGCGCCGGGTGCCCGACGACGTGAGCGTCGTGGGCTTCGACGACGTGCCGGAGGCGGAGTTCTACTGGCCGGCCCTGACCACCGTGTCGCAGGACTTCGCCGAGCTCGGCCGCCGCGCGCTCAGCCTTGCGCTCGCCGCCCTGCAGGGCGACGACGACGCCGTCATCGACCCCATCGCGCCGACCCTCGTGGTGCGGCGCTCCACCGCTCAGCGGGGGTAGGCCACCAGCAGGGCGCCGGGGCCGAGCCCGAGCAGGCGCTCCAGCCGCTCGCGCGAACGGGCGCTCGGCACCGCCCGCCCGTTCTCCCACGCCCGGACCGTGGTGCGGTGCAGGCCGCAGCGGTGCGCCACCTCGGCCTGCGTCAGTCCGGTCCACGCGCGTAGCGTCGCCAGCACCTCCGGCAGGTCGCCGGCGGACCACCGGGCCGGGTCGAGCAGGCGCGGTGCGGCCAGGCCGACGAGCCCGGCCAGCTGGGAGACCTGCACGCCGTAGACGCCCGCGAGTCGGCGTACGGCCCACAGCGGAGGCACCTCCCCGCGCTCCCACGCACCCACTCGGCGCCGGGTGGTGCCCACGCGACGGGCGACCGCCTCCTGCGACAGGCCCGTACGCCGCCTCAGCCGGCGCAGCGGTGGAAGCGGGGTGACGGGGAGGGACGGCGACGAGGCCAGGCGCTCGCGCAACCGCGGCTCGGACGTCCCGAGCAGCCGCGCCAGCGCGGGCAGGTGCGCGTCGGGGATCCGCACCCGACCGGCCTCCCAGTTGTAGACCGTCGACTCGTGGAGGCCGAGGTGGGCGGCGATGTGTCGGACCGGCACCCCGGCCTCGTGTCGCAGGGCCCGCAGCCCGGTCCCGCGGACCCCCGCCGGAGCAGGCGCCGGGGTGCGCGCCTCGTCGAAGAAGGAGGCGACCCGCGACACGTCGACGGCCAGTGCCCCGGCCAGCGCACGCAGGTGCTCGGGCCCGGGGAGGCGCTCGCGACGCTCCCACCGCAGGACCGACGTGGGGTGCACGTCGACGCGACGCGCGACCTCGTGGGCCGACAGGGCGCGGCGGGTGCGCTGGTCGCGGAGCGGGGTGTCCACCGGTGCCTCCTGCTGGGGGAGATGGTTGGGCGGGTCCTGGGTGAACGCTCACATTCGTTGTGAGACATTCTCGACGGAACACTTGACGACCGGAATGTTAGCGCTCACACTTATCACCACGTGACACCGGTCACACGGGCGAGACAGCCCCTTTGATGTGGAGGAAAGACAGTGGTGAAGAAGACCTTGGTCGCCGCGGCGGCGATCTCTTTGAGCACCTTCGCTCTCAGCAGCTGCGGCAGCAGCTCCGGCGCGGACTCGGGGTCCGACAGCAACGACGGCACGATCACCATGGGCTTCGCCCAGGTCGGCGCCGAGAGCGGGTGGCGCACGGCCAACACGAAGTCCATCCAGGACACGGCCAAGGCCGAGGGCGTCGACCTGAAGTTCACCGACGCCCAGGGCAAGCAGGAGAACCAGATCCAGGCGATCCGCTCCTACATCCAGCAGAAGGTCGACGTCATCGCCTTCAGCCCGGTGGTGGAGACCGGCTTCGACGCCGTGCTGCAGGAGGCCAAGGCCGCCAACATCCCGGTCATCCTCACCGACCGCGCGGTCGACGCCGACCCGTCGCTCTACAAGACCTTCCTCGGCTCCGACTTCGTCGTCGAGGGCGAGAAGGCCGGCGACTGGCTGGTCGAGAACGCCAAGGACGCTGACGTCGACGGCGACGGCACGGTCAACGTGGTCCAGCTCGAGGGCACGACCGGTGCCGCTCCGGCCATCGACCGCGCCGAGGGCTTCGCGGAGAAGATCAAGGCCGACGACTCGATCGAGATCACCGCCTCGCAGACCGGCGACTTCACCCGTGACGGCGGCAAGCAGGTCATGGAGTCGTTCCTGCAGTCCGACGACTCGATCGACGTCGTCTTCGCGCACAACGACGACATGGGCCTCGGCGCCATCGAGGCCATCGAGGCGGCCGGCCTCGAGCCCGGCAAGGACATCAAGATCATCACGATCGACGCCGTCAAGGACGGCATGCAGGCCCTCGCCGACGGCAAGATCAACTACATCGTCGAGTGCAACCCGCTCCTCGGCCCGCAGCTGATGGACCTCGCCAAGAAGGTGCTCGACGGCGAGGAGGTCCCCGCCCGGGTCCTCACCGACGAGACCGCCTTCACCCAGGAGGACGCCAAGGCGGCCCTCCCGGACCGTCAGTACTGAGCGAACGACCGCTGCGCGGCCCGTGCGACGCACGGGCCGCGCCGCACCCCCGGAGAGGAACGAGATGACCCAGATGCGGACGCAGCCGGAGACCGCGACGACAGCCGCGGCAGAGGCGCAGCCGGTGATCGAGATGCGCGACATCTCCATCACGTTCGGCACCGTGCGCGCCCTCGACGAGGTCTCGGTGCGGCTCTTCCCCGGTGAGGTGCACGCCCTCATGGGCGAGAACGGCGCCGGGAAGTCCACCCTGATCAAGGCGCTCACCGGGGTCTACACCATCGACTCGGGCGTCATCACGATCGACGGCGAGCAGCACGAGTTCCACTCGCCCGCGGCCTCCCAGGCCGCCGGCATCAGCACGGTCTACCAGGAGGTCAACCTGGTGCCCAACCTGACCGTCGCGGAGAACATGCTCCTCGGTCGCGAGCCGCGCCGCTTCGGGTCGATCAACGTGCGCGAGATGAACCGCCGCGCACGCCGCACGCTCCTGCACCTCGGCATCGACGTCGACCCGCGCACCGTCCTCGACGAGCACCCGATCGCGGTGCAGCAGCTCGTGGCCATCGCCCGCGCCGTCGACGTCGAGGCCAAGGTCCTCATCCTCGACGAGCCCACCTCCAGCCTGGACGCCGACGAGGTGGAGAAGCTCTTCACCGTCATGCGCCGGCTGCGCGACGAGGGCGTGGCCATCGTCTTCGTGTCGCACTTCCTCGACCAGATCTACGAGATCGCCGACCGCATGACCATCCTGCGCAACGGCCGGCTCGTGGAGGAGCGGATGGTCGCCGAGACCTCCCAGCTCGAGCTCGTACGCCTCATGATCGGTCGCGAGCTCGAGACGCTCGACAAGCTCGACCGGGCCGCGCCGCGGACCGAGTCCGAGACCGGCACCCCGGTGCTCACGGCGGTCGGCCTCGGTCGCAAGAACACCCTGGAGGCCACCGACCTCGAGCTCTTCGAGGGCGAGGTCGTCGGCATCGCCGGCCTCCTCGGCTCGGGCCGCACCGAGCTGGCCCGGCTGCTCTTCGGCGCCGACACCGCAGACACCGGCGACCTCACGGTCCGCTCGCACAAGCGCAGGCTGCGCAGCCCCCGCCACGCCATCGACCGCAAGATCGCCTTCTCCAGCGAGGACCGCAAGGCCGAGGGCGTGGTGGGCGACCTGACCGTCGCCGACAACATGCTGCTCGCGCTGCAGGCCTCGCGCGGCTGGCTGCGCCCTATCCCGCAGGCCACGCGCACCCGCCTGGTGAAGGACTACATCGAGGCGCTCGACATCCGGCCCGCCGACCCGACCGCGCTGATGCGCAACCTCTCGGGCGGCAACCAGCAGAAGGTGCTGCTCGCCCGCTGGCTCATCACCGATCCGGAGGTGCTGATCCTCGACGAGCCCACCCGCGGCATCGACATCGGCGCCAAGGCGCAGATCCAGGCCAAGGTCGCCGAGCTCGCGGCGAAGGGCATGTCGGTGGTCTTCATCTCCGCCGAGCTCGAGGAGGTGCTGCGCCTCAGCGACCGGCTGGTCGTGATGCGCGACCGCCGCAAGATCCACGAGCAGACCAACGACGACGTCAGCGTCCGCGACGTCCTCGAGATCATCGCGGGTGAGGCCCGCGGGGAGGAGCGGACCGATGCCTGAGACCGCGACCCGGGCGCAGCGCGTGCTGCGCCACCCGCTCCTGTGGCCAGTCATGGCCCTCGTCGTCCTCCTGCTGGTCAACGTCGTCGCCAAGCCGTCGTTCCTCGACGTGCGGATGCAGGACGGCCACCTCTACGGCAACCTGATCGACATCATGCGCAACAGCGCGCCGGTGATGCTGGTCGCGCTCGGCATGACGCTGGTCATCGCCACCCGAGGCATCGACCTCTCCGTCGGCGCCATCGCTGCGATCGCCGCAGCGGTGGCGTGCACCCGCATCATCGGCGCCGGTGACGAGGCCGCACTGAGCACGGCCGTGATGGCGATGACGTACGCCGTCGTGGTCTGCATCGTGCTCGGCGCGTGGAACGGACTGCTCGTCTCCGTGCTCGGCATCCAGCCGATCATCGCGACGCTGATCCTCATGGTCGCCGGCCGCGGCATCTCGATGGCGATCACCGACGGCCAGATCACCACGGTCAACAACCCGTTCTTCAGCGACCTCGCCTCCGGCTTCGTGCTGACGCTCCCGCTCGCCTTCCTGGTCGCGGTCGCGATGGTGCTGTTCACCGCCGTGCTGACGCGGCGTACGGCGCTGGGCATGCTGATCGAGGCGGTCGGCATCAACCCCGAGGCGAGCCGGCTCGCCGGCGTGCGGGCCCGCACGATCATCTGGACGGTCTACGCCTTCTCGGGTCTCTGTGCCGGGCTGGCGGGCCTGGTGATCGCGGCCAACACCAACTCGGTCAACGCCAACAGCCTCGGTCTGTGGATCGAGCTCGACGCGATCCTCGCCGTGGTCATCGGCGGCACGTCGCTGATGGGCGGGCGCTTCTCGCTCGCCGGCACCTTCGTCGGTGCCCTCTTCATCGCCACCCTGGCCCGCACCATCCCCAACATCGGGATCCCCTCGGAGGTCAACTACCTCTTCAAGGCGGTCGTCGTGATCGCGGTGTGCCTCCTCCAGTCGCCGAAGGCGCGCGCCCTGCTGCGGGTGCGCCGGTCGGCTGCCCCGACCCTCGCGAAGGCAGGTTCCCCCGCATGAGCGCCGTCACCGCCCCCACCGGCTCGAGCTCCGCCTCGACCTGGGACCGAGTCCGCACCTTCCGCCCGCCCAACCGCTACCTGCCGATCATCGCCACCGCGGCGCTGTTCATCGGACTCTTCGGGGTCGGCGGCATGCGCTACGACGGGCTCACCGACCCCCAGGTCCTGCTCTCGCTGCTCATCGACAACGCCTTCCTGATCGTGCTCGGCGTCGGGATGACCTTCGTGATCCTCACCGGCGGCATCGACCTGTCGGTCGGCTCGGTGGTCGCGCTGTCGACGATGATCGCCGCCAAGACGCTCGACATGGGCTGGTCGCCCTACCTCTCGATCGTCGCGGTGCTCGCCACCGGCACGCTGCTCGGGCTGCTGATGGGCCTGCTGATCCACTACTTCGACATCCAGCCCTTCATCGCGACGCTGGCCGGGCTCTTCCTGGCCCGCGGCCTCACCTACCTGATCAGCGTCGAGTCCATCTCGATCAAGGACCCGACCTTCACCGACCTGGCGTTCCGGACGGTCTGGATCGGTGACTACTACATCCGGTGGACCGCGATCATCGCGCTGCTCACCGTCGCGGTGGCGGCCTACGTCCTGGGTCGCACGCGCTTCGGCCGCACGGTCTACGCCATCGGCGGCAACGAGGCCTCGGCGATGCTGATGGGCCTGCGCGTCGCCTTCACCAAGGTCGGCGTCTACGTCATCAGCGGCTTCTGCGCCGCGCTGGCCGGGCTGCTGTTCTCCCTCTACATCCTCTCCGGCAACAGCCTGCACGCCATCGGCATGGAGCTCGACGCCATCGCCGCCGTCGTCATCGGCGGCACCCTGCTCACCGGCGGTCGCGGCTACGTCGTCGGCTCGCTGCTCGGGGTGCTGGTGCTCGGCATCATCAAGACCCTCATCTCCTTCGACGGCACCCTGAGCTCCTACTGGATCCGCATCATCACCGGCGTGCTGCTGCTGGCCTTCGTCGTCGTGCAGCGCTTCGCCACCAGGCGCCGGGCATGACGGAGGTGGAGCCCGCCGTGCGGCGTACGCCGGTCATGGCCGACGTCGCGCGCCTCGCCGGCGTCTCGCACCAGACCGTCTCCCGGGTCATCAACGGCCAGGACAACCTGCGCCCCGCGACCCGCGAGAAGGTCGAGGACGCGATCCGCCAGCTCGGCTACCGCCCCAACACCGCCGCCCGCGCGCTGGTCACCCGCAAGTCGGCGACCATCGGCGTGATCGGCTCCAAGAGCGGCTACTGGGGTCCCTCGACGGTGCACCGCACCATCCAGGCCGCCGGCCGCGACGCGGGCTACTTCGTGAGCTCGGTCAACCTGCAGAGCATGACCCGCGAGGAGCTCGTCGACGCGATCGACCACCTGCGCAACCAGGGCGTCGAGGGCATCGTGCTCATCCACGCGACCGACGACGCGCTCGAGGTCGCGCGCGCCCAGGAGCAGTGGGGCGTGCCGGTCGTCGTGGTCGAGGGCGACCCGTCGAAGGCGCGCTGGACCGTCGGCGTCGACCAGGTCGCAGGCGCCGAGCTCGGCACCCGGCACCTGATCGAGCTCGGCCACACCGACATCGTCCACCTCGCCGGACCGCAGGAGTGGACCGAGGGCCGGGCGCGGCTCCAGGGCTGGCGCAACGCGATGTATGCCGCCGGCCTGCGGCCCTCGCAGCACCTCATCGGCGACTGGTCGGCCGCCAGCGGCTTCGAGGTCGGTCGCGAGATCGCCGCCCGCGAGGACGTCACAGCCGTGTTCGCCGCCAACGACCAGATGGCGCTCGGGCTGCTCCGCGCGCTGAGCGAGGCCGGTCGCACCGTGCCCGACGGCCCGCGCGGCGTCAGCGTCGTCGGCTTCGACGACATCCCCGAGGCGGCCTACCTCATCCCGCCCCTGACCACCGTCCGGCAGGACTTCGAGTCCGTCGGTCGCCGCGCGATCGAGATCCTGCGCGCCGCCCTCGCGGGCCGGCCCGCCCCCGATCGCCTGATCAAGCCCGAGCTCGTGGTGCGCGCCAGCAGCGCCGCGCCCGCTGCCGGGGCTACCGAGAGGAAGCCATGATCGACCAGTCCCACACCGACGAGCACTACGTCGTCGGCGTCGACTACGGCACGCTGTCCGGGCGCGCCGTCGTCGTACGCGTCTCCGACGGCGCCGAGCTCGGCACCGGGGTCCACCCCTACCCGCACGCCGTGCTCGAGCGGGCCGTGCCTGCCGACCTGGCTGGCACCGAGGTGCCGCTGCCGCCGGAGTGGGCGCTGCAGGTGCCCGAGGACTACCGCGAGGTGCTGCGGGTCGCCGTGCCACAGGCCGTCGAGGCCGCCGGCATCGACCCCGCGCGGGTCATCGGGATCGCCACCGACTTCACCGCGTGCACGATGGTGCCGACGCTCGCCGACGGCACGCCCCTCAACGAGGTCGACGGGCTGGCCGACCGGCCGCACGCCTACGTCAAGCTCTGGAAGCACCACGCCGCGCAGGCGCAGGCCGACCGGATCAACGCCCTCGCCCGCACCCGCGGCGAGACCTGGCTGCCGCGCTACGGCGGGCTGATCTCCTCGGAGTGGGAGTTCGCCAAGGGCCTGCAGGTCTTCGAGGAGGACCCCGCGCTCTACGACCGGATGGAGCACTGGGTCGAGGCGGCCGACTGGATCGTGTGGCAGCTGTGCGGCACCTATGTCCGCAACGCCTGCACCGCGGGCTACAAGGGCATCCGTCAGGACGGCGCCTACCCGTCCCCGGAGTTCCTCACCGCGCTCGCGCCGGGCTTCGGTGACTTCGTGGCCGACAAGCTCGAGCACCGCATCGGCGCGCTCGGCGAGAAGGCCGGCACGCTCACGGCCGAGGCGGCCGCGTGGACCGGCCTGACCGAGGGCATCGCCGTGGCCGTCGGCAACGTCGACGCCCACGTCACCGCGCCTGCCGCGCAGGCGGTCGGGTCGGGCCAGATGGTCGCGATCATGGGCACCTCGACGTGCCACGTGATGAACGCCGAGGTGCTGCGCGAGGTGCCGGGCATGTGCGGCGTCGTCGACGGCGGCATCGTCGACGGGCTCTGGGGCTACGAGGCCGGGCAGAGCGGGGTCGGCGACATCTTCGGCTGGTTCACCGAGCACGGGGTGCCCGCGTCGTACACCCAGGCGGCAGCCGTCGCGGGGGAGTCGGTGCACGAGCACCTCACGCGCCTGGCCGCCCAGCAGGAGATCGGCGAGCACGGCCTGGTCGCGCTCGACTGGCACTCCGGCAACCGCTCCGTGCTCGTCGACCACGAGCTGTCGGGCCTGGTCGTCGGGCAGACGCTCGCGACCCGCGCCGAGGACGTCTACCGTGCGCTGCTCGAGGCCACCGCCTTCGGGACCCGCGTCATCGTCGAGACCTTCCGCGACAGCGGGGTCCCGGTGGAGGAGTTCATC
Organism: Nocardioides sp. Soil774; assembly: GCF_001428125.1. Classification (GTDB taxonomy): domain Bacteria; phylum Actinomycetota; class Actinomycetes; order Propionibacteriales; family Nocardioidaceae; genus Nocardioides. Next base: position 564,607 of record NZ_LMSM01000006.1, read on the forward strand.
GTCGCCGGCGGCCTGGCGAAGAACGCGCTGCTCATGCAGGTCTACGCCGACGTCACCCGGCTGCCGCTGTCGATCATCGACTCCGAGCAGGGCCCCGCGCTGGGCTCGGCGATCCACGCCGCTGTGGCCGCTGGGGCCTACGGCGACGTGCCCACCGCGGCCAAGCAGATGGGCAAGGTGCGGCGCCACGTCTACGTGCCCGACGAGGCCCGGGCGGCGGCGTACGACCCGCTCTTCGAGCAGTACGTCGCGCTGCACGACCACTTCGGTCGCGCCACCACGACGATGCGGCGGCTCAAGGCGATCCGGCGCGACGCCGTGGCGCGTCGCTCGTCAGGCAAGGCGGCCCGCGCATGACCGTCGTCGCCGACGTCACCGACACCATCCGCGCGCTGCGCCAGGAGGTGTGCGCGCTCCACGAGCAGCTCACCCGCTACCAGCTCGTCGTGTGGACCGCGGGCAACGTCTCCGCGAGGGTGCCGGGCCACGACCTGCTCGTCATCAAGCCGAGCGGGGTGTCCTACGACGACCTCACGCCCGACAACATGGTGGTCTGCGACCTCCACGGCAAGGTCGTCGAGGGCGAGCACGCCCCGTCGTCCGACACCGAGGCGCAGGCCTACGTCTACCGCGAGATGCCCGAGGTCGGCGGCGTCGTCCACACCCACTCGACGTACGCCACTGCGTGGGCCTCGCGCGCCGAGCCGGTGCCGTGCGTGCTGACGATGGGCGCCGACGAGTTCGGCGGGGAGATCCCGATCGGGCCGTTCGCGATCATCGGCGACGACTCGATCGGCCGCGGCATCGTCGAGACGCTGCGCGGCAGCCGCTCGCCGGCGGTGCTCATGCAGAACCACGGCGTCTTCTCGATCGGCCCCACCGCCCGCGCCGCTGTGAAGGCGGCCGTGATGTGCGAGGACGTCGCCCGCACCGTGCACATCTCGCGCCAGCTCGGCGATCCCGTGCCGATCCCGCAGCAGCACGTCGACGCCCTCTTCGACCGCTACCAGAACGTCTACGGCCAGCGCTGACCGCGCGACCACCTATCCCACGGAGGAACACCCGCATGAGCATGACGTCCGCACCCACCACCGAGGTCTGGTTCCTGACCGGGAGCCAGGGCCTCTACGGTCCGGAGACCCTGGACCAGGTGGCGTCGCAGTCGCAGGCCATCGCCGAGCGCCTCGGCGGCAGCGACCTGCCCGTCAAGGTGGTGTGGAAGCCGGTGCTGCTCGACGCGGCCTCGATCCACCGCCAGATGCTCGACGCCAACTCCGACCCCGGCTGCGTCGGCGTCATCGCGTGGATGCACACCTTCTCCCCGGCCAAGATGTGGATCGCGGGGCTCGACGCGCTGCGCAAGCCGCTGCTGCACCTGCACACACAGGCCGGCATGGAGCTGCCGTGGTCGACGATCGACATGGACTTCATGAACCTCAACCAGGCCGCGCACGGCGACCGCGAGTTCGGCTACATCCAGTCGCGGCTCGGCGTCGCCCGCAAGACCGTCGCCGGCCACGTCGACTCCCCGGTCGTCGCCGAGCGGGTCGCGCTGTGGGCGCGTGCCGCGCTCGGCCGCCACGAGCTCGCGCACCTCAAGCTCGCCCGCTTCGGCGACAACATGCGTGACGTCGCGGTCACCGAGGGCGACAAGGTCGAGGCGCAGCTGCGCTTCGGCGTCTCGGTCAACACCTACGGCGTCAACGACCTGGTCGCCGTCGTCGACGAGGTCTCCGACTCCGACATCGACAAGCTCGTCCAGGAGTACGCCGACACCTACGCCGTCGCCGCCGAGCTGCTGCCGGGTGCGGAGCGGGCCGACTCGCTGCGCTACGGCGCGCGGATCGAGCTCGGCATGCGTGAGTTCCTCACCGCGGGCGGGTTCGGCGCGTTCACCACCAACTTCGAGGACCTCGGCGGCCTGCGGCAGCTCCCGGGCCTCGCCGTGCAGCGGCTGATGGCCGACGGCTACGGCTTCGGCGGCGAGGGCGACTGGAAGACCTCGGTGCTGCTGCGCGCGATGAAGACGATGGCCGCGGGCCTGCCCGGCGGCACGTCGTTCATGGAGGACTACACGTATCACCTGGTCCCGGGGGCGGAGAAGATCCTCGGCGCCCACATGCTCGAGGTCTGCCCGACCATCACGACGCAGCAGCCCTCGCTCGAGGTGCACCCCCTGTCGATCGGCGGGCGGGAGGACCCCGTACGCCTGCGCTTCACCGCCGACCCCGGTCGCGCCGTCGTGGCCGGCCTGTCCGACCTGGGCGACCGCTTCCGCCTCACCGTCAACGACATCGACGTGGTCGAGCCCGACGAGGCGCTGCCCCTGCTGCCGGTCGCGTGCGCGGTCTGGGAGCCGCGCCCGTCGCTGTCGACGTCCGCCGAGGCGTGGCTGATGGCCGGCGCCCCGCACCACACGGTGCTGTCGAAGGCGATCGGCGTCGAGGTGCTGGAGGACTTCGCGGAGATGTGCGGAGTGGAGATGGTGACCATCGACGACGACACCACGACGCGCGGCTTCAAGCGCGAGCTTCGCTGGAACGCGGCGTACCACCGTCTCGCCCAGAGCCTGTGACCGAGCGTCTGTGAGGATGCCTTCCATGGAACACCGCACTCTGGGCAGGACCGGCCGCGAGGTCTCGGTCGTGGGTCTCGGCACGTGGCAGCTCGGCGCCGACTGGGGCGACGTCAGCGAGGCCGACGCCCGCGCGGTGCTCGAGGCCTCGGCCGAGGCCGGCGTGACGTTCTACGACACCGCCGACGTCTACGGCGACGGCCGCAGCGAGCAGATCGTCGGCCGCTTCGTCGCCGCGCACCCGGACGCCGGCTTCACCGTCGCGACCAAGATGGGTCGCCGGATGGACCAGGTGCCGTCGAGCTACGTCGAGTCCAACTTCCGCCAGTGGCTCGACCGCTCGCGCACGAACCTCGGCGTGGACACGGTCGACCTCGTGCAGCTGCACTGCCCGCCGAGCGAGGTGATCGACGACGACGAGACCTACGACGTGCTCGACCAGCTCGTCGCGGAGGGCGTCATCGCCGCATATGGCGTGAGCGTCGAGACCTGCGCCCAGGCGCTGAGCGCCATCTCGCGGCCCCACGTCGCGAGCATCCAGATCATCCTCAACGCCTTCCGGATGAAGCCGCTCGACGAGGTGCTCCCAGCAGCAGCCTCGGCGGGCGTGGGGATCATCGCGCGGGTGCCGCTGGCCTCGGGCCTGCTGTCCGGGAAGTACGACCTCGACACCACCTTCGCCGCGGACGACCACCGCACCTACAACCGCGACGGCTCCGCCTTCGACGTCGGTGAGACGTTCTCGGGCGTGGACTACGTGACAGGCGTGAAGGCTGCGCAGGAGTTCTCCGCCCTCGTCGCCTCGACCGGCCTGGACGTCACGCCGGCCCAGGCCGCGATCGCGTGGATCATCCAGCAGCCCGGGGTGTCGACGGTGATCCCGGGGGCGCGCAACACCTCGCAGGCGTCGTCCAACGCCGCTGCCGGCGGGGTCGGCGAGCTCCCCGCATCGTTCCTCGCGGACGTCGCTGCCCTCTACGACCGCTCGATCCGCGAGCAGGTGCACGGGCGCTGGTGACCACGCCCTGGCGGCAGCGCAGCACGCTGGTCCGGTGGTGGCGCCTGTGGCGCACCCGTCGACCGCGCACCTTCACCGAGAAGGTGCGCTACAAGATGCTGCGCGACCACCGCGCGTTGATGGTCACCTTCTCCGACAAGGTCGCGGTGCGCGAGCACGTGGCTGCCCTCGCCGGACCGGGCGTGCTCCCGCAGGCGCTGGCGGTGCTCGACGACCCCACCGCGCTCGCGGACGTGCGGCTGCCCGAGGCGTACGTCGTCAAGCCCAGCCACGGCAGCGGTGTCGCGGTCATCGTGTCTCCCACGGCGCCCGCCGACGCTCGGCTGCCGCCACCCGAGCACGGCTGGGTCTACAGCCACGTGCGCCCGGAGCACGCGCCGGTGGAGCACCTGGTCGCGATGGGGGACGTGTGGTTGACGAAGCTCTACGGCCAGGGGCCCAACCGGGAGTGGGCCTACGGGCACGTGCCCCGGCGGGTCGTCGTGGAGGAGTTCCTGGGCGGCGCGGACGGCGACGTGCCGGACGACTACAAGTTCTTCGTCTTCCACGGGACGTGCCGCTACGTGCAGGTCGACCGTGGTCGGTTCCGGGCGCGCACGCAGGACTTCTTCACCGCCGACTGGACGCACGTCCCCTTGAGCGGTGGCCACCCCTGGGCGACGCCGCCACTCGCGCGCCCCGAGCGGCTGGACGAGATGGTGGACCTGGCGCAGCGCCTCGGGCAGGACACCGACTTCGTGCGGGTGGACCTGTACGACCTTCCCGGACGCATCGTGTTCGGTGAGCTGTCGAGCTTCCCCGCCGGTGGCGACAGCCCGTTCGAGCCCGAGTCGTACGACGCGGAGTTCGGCAGCCACTGGACTCCGCCGCGGCGCTACGTGTGAGCCGGTCCTCCCCGGACCGCTCGCGCCGACCGACGACGAGGTCGTCCGGCTCGACGTCGTAGCCGCCCGCGGCTGCGGAGGGCGGCGTACAGTCAAGAACAGCCGGACGGCTCACCTTCGAGCCGGCGGCCGGTCTGCAGCGTCTCGTGACGAGCGCCTCTCTGTGTGCCTCCTCCAAATGCACTGAGGGAGCTCCACCATGCCGGACCCATCCGACTTCGCCGGCTCGATCGCCGAAGCCGCGCGCACCATGAACAGGCCGCGCAGCCTGCCCGACACGTTGAAGACCATCGTCGAGGTCGCCTGCAACTCCGTCCCCGGCTTCGACCACGCGGGCATCTCGACGGTGGCGCGCAAGGGACACGTCCAGACCCGGGCCGTGACCGGTGACCTGGCGCTTCCGCTCGACGCCCTGCAGTACGCCCTGCACCAGGGTCCGTGCTCGGTCGTGCTCCTGGGCGGCGAGGCGATGTCGGTGTCCCACCTGCGGGACGAGGCTCGGTGGCCCGCCTACGTGCGGGCGGCCCTGCATGCCGGCGTGCGCTCGCAGCTCGCGGTCAAGCTGCACCTGGACGCGGCGACCATGGGGAGCATCAACTTCTACTCCACGCTCCACGACGAGGTGAGCGACGACGCTCGCGCACTTGCCGGGCTGTTCGCCACCCACGCAGCCATCGCGCTGGGGCACGCGCAGGAGAGGGAGACCTTCGGGGTCGGCCTGGAGTCGCGCCGCACCATCGGCCAGGCCCTGGGAGTCCTCATGGAGCGCTACGACATGAGCGAGGACCATGCCTTCGGCTTCCTCGTGCGGGCCTCCTCGCACCGCAACATCAAGCTCCGCGCGATCGCCCAGGAGCTGGTGGACGAGGCCAACGTGAAGGGGATGGAGTCCCGCCGCGCACCTAGACTGTCGCCATGAGCGACGAAGCAGGCCTCGTCGAAGCATCGCGGCGACTCGCTGCGGCACTGCGGCCAGGTGACCTCGACACGACGTTGTCCAACATCACCGCCGCTGCCGTGGAGGTGCTGCCGGACGTCGACGCCGCCAGCCTGACCGTCAAGCACGCGGACGGCCGTCTGGAGACCGTCGCGCCGACCGACGAGAAGCTCATGGACATCGACGCGGCACAGTACGAGCTGCGCGAGGGCCCGTGCTACGAGGCCGCGGTCGACACTGTCCATGTCACGTCTCCCGACCTCGAGAACGACGAGCGGTTCCCGCGCTACGCGCCGGTGGTGCTCCGGGCGGGGATCCGGGCGCAGGCCGGGGTGCGGCTGTTCGAGTCACCGGAGTCCAACGGTGCGCTCAACCTCTACTCCGGCAGGGTCGGCGCCTTCTCCGACCTCGGGCTCCTGTCGCGGCTCTTCGCCCACCAGTCGGCGATGGCGCTCGACTACGCACGTCAGATCGGCCAGCTGCGCGAGGCGATCGCGACGCGACAGGTGATCGGTCAGGCCGTCGGCATCGTGATGGAACGCTTCGGGATCGACGAGGCCCATGCGTTCGGCTTCCTGGCGCGCCTGTCCAGCCACGAGAACGTGAAGCTGCGCGTGGTCGCCGAGCGCCTCGTCCAGGCCCACGGCCAGGCCGTCCCCGACGCCTAGCCTCCCTGCTGGAGCTCGATGATCACGCGTGCGAGCGTGCTCATCGGGACGCCGGCGCGGACGGCGGAGTCCTCGAGCTGTTCGCGCGCGGCGTCGAAGGAGACCGCACGCGATGCGGCCAGGATCCCGACGGCGGTGTCGACGAGCGCGTCCTCGCGCAGCCGTGCGGGAGCCTTCTCAGCGAGCCGCCGGGTGGAGAACGTCAGGTCGGCGTTGGTCACTGCGCCCGGGGCGTACGCCCGGAACACGTCCGCGAGCTGGGCGTGCAGGCCGTCGAAGGTGTGCTCGGTGTGTCCGTAGAGGTTGACCGAGCCGGTCACCTCGTCCCCGTCGACGATCGGGAAGGTCACGGTGCTGTGGATGCCTGCCGCCGCGGTGGCGCGGGCGAGGTCCTGCCAGCGCGCCTCGCTGAAGAGGTCGTCCGACGTGGTGGCCATGCCCCGGGGGAGCCCCTCCTCGACCACCAAGACGCACGGCCCGCTCGTGAGGTACTGGATCGCGTCGAGGGCCGCGATCTCCTCGTCGGAAGCCACGAGGGTGAACGTCAGGTCGTGGACACGCAGGGCGACGCTCACCCCGGCCAGGCCCGGGGCAATGACCTGGGCGCGTGTGGCCGTGCGCCGGAGCTCGTCCAGCAGGGTGCCGTCGTCGAGCAGCGCGTCGAGCTCGGCGATCGCCTCGAGGGTCTCCGGGATGGGTTTCATGACCCTGGGCGTACCCACCCGGTGCCGTGCCCATTCGCCGGGGGGAGTCTCGGGTGATCGGCATTGCGAAGGTGTGCCGATCGCAGGCGCTTACGGCCGGTCTGCGCCACACTCAGGTCATGGGACTCAGTGGTGACATTCGGACGACCGCCCGCCGCGTGTCGTGGAGGCTCTTCAGTGCAGGTGCCGCCGTTGCCCTCTTCGCTTCTTGCGCCGTCGTCGCCCTGGCGACGCGCAGCGTGCCCCCCGTGCTGGCGCTCTTGGTCGGCGGCCTGGTCGTGGTGTTTCTCGCGGGCCTCACCCTGGACGCCCTCAAGGCACCTTTCGACCGCGCCCCTGGGCCCCGTTCCGGCTCGCGCGGCGGCTGGATCTGACTGACGCGCACGTCGGCACGGTCCGGTGAATCCGGCCCTACGGAGCCTCCACGACCGCCTCAGGGTTGGCGGTGTTGCGGAAGAGGTAGACGCCGACGGTCACGCCGCTGACGGCAGTGGCTTCCCCGCTCATGAACACGCGGGCGGTGCTGGTCTCCCCGGTGACCATGAAGAAGTAGCTCGCATGTTGCAGCTGCCAGCCCAGCGCCTCGATGGCCGCGAGCGTCTCTGCCGAGCTGGACGTCGTCCTGCGCCCGTCGATGCTGCCGAAGCCGGCGCTTCCCAGGTGGCCCCCGACCTCGAGCTGGACCTCGAAGAACGTCTGCCCCTCATCCCTTGCCACGGTGGCAGCGCCGACAGGTGTGGCGACGAATGCTGCGCGCCGCCGCTCCTCCTCTGCGTTCCTGGCATCTTCGGCCCGGGCCGCTTCGCGGTTGGCGTGCTCCGCTTCGCGCGCGCGTCGCTCGGCCTCGCGCTCCTCGGCACTCTTGAACATACGTCCCCCTCGCAGTGTCGGCGCCCGAGCGTACCGACGACCGGGGCGACCTTCGGGGACCTCAGGCTGGGGCGTACTCCAACACCTCGGTGGTGAAGTAGACCTCCACGCCGTCCTCGATCGCCTCAGCGATCGCCTCGCCCTGCTCCGGGCTCAGCCGGGACGTGCCCGCGTGGTCGACGAGGAACGCCTGGCCGTGGGGTGTGCGCCAGAGATGTCGTCCGGGTCCGACGACCCGCGTGGTGAGCCCACCGTGGGTCTTGGTGCGGTGGTGGCGCCGGCGCAGCGGTCCGGAGTTGTGGGGGCCGGTCTGCCCGGGCGGTCCGGTGTCGTCGTAGGGGACGGCGTGGTCGTAGTCGACGCCGTCGCGGGTCGCCGTACGCGGCGTGAAGGGGAAGCAGTCGCCGCCGGTCTGCACCCAGACGTGGTCCTTGACCACCTCGGGGTGCTCGTAGGCGTCGACGCGCCGTCGCATCGCGAGGTCGAGGACCGGCGTGACGGTGACGTCGGCGTGGCCGAGGACCTCGTGGAGCTGGCGTACGTCGATGGGGCCGACGCCCTCGACGCGCGCGACCCCGACCCCGGTGCGCAGCGCCTCCTCGGAGACGTGCACGAAGAGGCGGCCGCGGTTGCGGAGCCGGGCCAGACGGCGGGCAGGCAGGGAGCACAGCGTCGCCACGGTCTCGGCGAGGTCGTCCGCCGCCCAGGCAGGACGCTCGTCGCCCGAGAGGTCCGAGAGGTCGGTGTGCTCGAGCAGCAGCTTGAGCAGGTCGAGGGGCCGGGCGAGCCAGCCGAGCGCGAGGGAGCGGAGCTCGTCGTGGTTGTGGTCGTGGCCCATCGTCGCGGCGAGGATCTCGGCGACGCGCTCGACGATGGCGTCGATCCAGGCGGCGTCGCCGGAGGTCACGCGGGCGATGAGGTGTCGGTAGCCGAGCTCGTCGGAGCGCGAGAGGCGGACGTAGCGCTCGTGGCGTGAGCGCTCCTGCTCGACGCGGTGGGTCTCGGGGTCGGCCTCGATGACCTTCGCCCGGGCGATCTCGAGCACGGTGGACGGCGCGTGCCCGGCGATGGCCCTGGCCACGGCCCGGTCGACGCGGCCGACCTGCTCGGCCAGCAGGGCGCGCGAGAGGACGGCGACCTTGCGCGCCACCCACGGCTCGCAGGCGCCGGCCTCGACGACCGCCCAGGTGCGGGGGAGCCGGTGGACGAGGTCGAGCCCGTCGGCGATCAGCGCCCGGGTGGTCGCGGGGTGGGTCTCGCGGGCCATGGCCAGCTCGGGGATCGCGTGCTCGCGGACCCCGGGGGTGCCGTCGCCGCCGGGCGTGACCATCGGGTCGTGGTCGTCGCCCGGGTGACCCTGGAGCACCGCCCACCGGATCGCGAGCCGCAGCTCCTCGACCTCGGCGAGGCGACGTGTCCGCACCGCGCCGGTAGCCAGCTCCAGCACCCGCGCCGCAGACGCGTCAGCGGCCGCCTGGGGCGGCTCCGGGGCTGGGCTGGCGATTGACATGCCTCATTGTATCGAACACATGTTCGACACGCAAGGGTTGAGGGCAGGGTCAGTTGCCCCGGCACGCCACCCCGGGCGACGGCACGACGTCCTTCAGCCCGGCGCGCACGAAGATGCCGTAGCTCTGCACGCCGTGGTAGCGGTCGACACCGCCCGGGCTCTGGTTGCCGCGCATCGCCAGCGCGCCGTCGTCGAAGCCCTCCGGGTTGCCCTCGATGGCGTCGAGGGTGTCCTGGCCGGAGAACGCGCACTCCGACGAGGCGTTGTTCGTAGGGCCTCACCCGCACAGGGGAGGCCGTCGGGCAGGCATGCCCGGCGGGGGACAGCCTCGTCCGGTCGACAGCCGGCGGCATCGCTCAGACTGAGGACTTCCGAGCCCGGGTCAGCGCGCGGCGTAGCCCAGGACCAGGTGGTCGTGGTGGCTGCCCCAGGTCAGGTCGAGCGACCAGCACCCGGGCTCCGGGAGGTCGAGGATCGAGGGGCCCGGAGCCGGCTCCACCTCGCGGGTCGCCGTCCGTCCCGTGTCCGCCAGCACGGCGTCGATCTGCAGCGGTCCGTCGCCGCCGCCCACGCGCGCGACCCACAGGACCTTGTTGTTGCGCCCCTCGGCGGGCGGCGCGGTCAGGGGGTCCTTCTCCGCCCACAGGATCGCGGTGATGTCGCCCCCGTCCCCGACGACGTGCGGCATGGCCGGCTCGGGGTCGGAGAAGCCGACGCGCGCCCAGGTGGGGAGGACGGTCGCCGGGGGACTGGTGGTGCAGTGGGGCGCGGACACGGGCGCGGACCGCGGCGGCTCGGACGTGCACCCGCCCAGCGTCAGCGCGACCACTGACACCGTCACCGCTGCCCGGGCGACCAGCGCCCTCCGCCTCATCCCTCCACGCTACGCCGACCACGGTCCCTGGGAAACGCCACCGCCCGGGCCCCATCGGGACCCGGGCGGTGCGCGCGGCAGTGGTCAGCGCCGGGCGCGGACCGTCACCTTCGCCGAGGAGGGAGCGACCGCGTCGGAGCCGGCGTACGACACCGCCAGCACGTGCTTGCCCGCGGAGAAGGACAGCCGGAGCACCGCCCTGCCGTCGGAGAGCCGCAGCCGACGCACGACCTTGCCGTCGACCCGCACGACCACCCGACCGGTCGCGCCGACCGACGCCGGGACGGAGGCCACCTTCACCACGACCTTGGTCCTCGCGCCGGCGTCCGGCGTCCGGTCCATCACGACCTTCACCCGCGACGGCGCCTTGACCACCGGGGTGGTGGGCGCGGGGCCGGGAGGCCAGGCGGCCGCGATCGCGAGCGACTGCACCGAGGAGGTGTTGCCCGCGACGTCGCTCGCCCGCACGTCGATGGCGTGGGCGGCTCCGTCGAGCTGCACCGGCGCGGTCCAGGCGAGCCACGGGCCCCCGTCGAGACGGTAGTCCCGCACCGCCACGCCCGACGCGTCGTCGGTGGCGGTGACCGTCAGCACCCGGTCGGCCGAGACGGAGCCCGCGGCGACCGGCGGGGTGTCGTCCACCTTCACCGAGCGCGTCCAGACCTCGCTCCACATCCCGTTGGCCGAGCGCGAGCGCCAGGCGACGTCGTAGGAGCCCGCCGGCAGGTCGACCGGACCCGCGTACGCCGTCCACGCGCCGTCGCCGAGCCGGACCTGCTTCACCGACGAGCCGCCGGTCAGCGTGAGCGTGGCGTCCGCGCCGAACCAGCCGGAGTCGCCGGCGTCGGACACCGATGCCGTGACCACGCCGTCGGAGTAGGCCAGCGGGTCGACCGACGACAGCGTCGGCACCACCTTCTGGATCAGCCCGTCGGCGCCGAAGGTGAGCCGGTCGATCGTGGTCTCCCGGTGCGTGCCGTCACCACCGGCCGAGGCGAATGTGGGGATGGCGAAGCGGTGGTAGGCGATGTACCACTCGTCGGTGCCGGGCACCTGGACGATCGAGCTGTGGCCCGTGGCGAGGATGCCCTGCGAGACGTCCTTCTCCAGGATCACGCCGCGGTAGGTCCACGGTCCGGTCGGCGACGTCGAGGTGGCGTAGCCGACGCGGTAGTTGGGCGAACCGGTGTCGTCGATCGCGTAGGTGAGGTGGTAGGTCCCGTCGCGGTAGTTCATGAACGAGCCCTCGCGGAAGTCGGTCAAGCCGGTCATCCGCGCGATCGTGCCGGGCTTGAGCGACACCATGTCGTCGGCGAGCTCCGCCATGACAGGGGAGCCGTTGCCCCAGTAGAGGTAGTACTTCCCCGACACCGGGTCGTGGAAGGCGGCCGGGTCGATGGCCTGCCCGGAGGTGACTGCCTCGTTGTTGAGGATCATCGCCTGCGGCTGCGCCGTGAACGGGCCCGTCGGGCTGTCCGCGACAGCGACGCCGATCGTCTTGCGGTTGAGCGCGGCGTTGTGGCCGGAGAAGTAGAAGTAGTACTTCCCACCACGCTCGATGATCGTCGGTGCCCACGCGTTGCCGCTCGCCCACGGGACGTCGCCGTTCGGGCCGTCGAGGGTCAGGATCGGCTCCTCCGAGCGGGTCCAGTGCGCCAGGTCCGGCGAGCTCCAGACGTAGAAGTCCTTGCCGCCCCAGCCGGGCGTGCCGTCGGTGGTCGCGTAGATGTAGTAGGTGCCGTCGAAGACCGCGATGTTGGGGTCGGCGTAGAGCCCCGGCAGCACCGGCGAGCGCATCTCGACGGCCTTCACGGTCCACACCCGGCTGTCCGCACCGTTGGTGACGGTGAGCGCGACCGGCGAGCTGTAGTCGGCCGGCCCGTCCGGCGAGGCGGTCGCGCCCGCCACGACGGCGTACGTCGGGTCGAGGGCGGTCAGGTCGGTCCCGGGCTGCACCGGCAGCGTGATCTTCCCGGCCGCGGCGTCGATGATCGCCGGCACCTCGAGGGAGTCGAGCTGCACGTCCAGCACGTCGGTCGGCGCGGCCGCCAGCTCGGCGACCTCCGCGCCCGAGAGGGCACGCGACCAGAGACGGAAGTCACGCACCTTGCCGCGCAGCCGGTTGTCACCGGCGTACGCCGAGCGCCCGATGTAGTTGGCGGTGGTCACGCCGTCGCCGATGTCGCCCGGCCTGATGGAGACGTTGGCGTTGCGGGCGACCTGGCGGCCGTCGAGGTAGAGCGTCGAGACGCCGCCGCCGAGGGTGTAGGTCAGCGTCTTCCACGCACCGCGCTGGAGCGCGGAGCCGGACGTCATGCCCTGCTCGGTCGTCCAGTTCCCCGACGCGATCGCGGCGCGGTAGGTGCTGTTGCCGGTCGTGAAGAGGTAGCCCTTGCCGACGCCGTCGGTGCCGGTGTTGCCGAGGTTCCACACGAAGTAGTTGCCCGACTGCGCCGGGTCGACCCACACCTCGGCCGAGACCGTGATGGCGTCGAGGCCGCTCATCATGTTGTCCGGCAGCCTCACGTGGCCGGTCGAGCCGCCGAGGGTCAGCGCGCCGTCGGCGAAGGTGGCGTCACCGGTGACGGTGCCGTCGTAGCCGTGGCCGCTCACGTCCGCGGCGTCGCCGGTCAGCGGGAGGTGCGCGACCAGCCCGTCCGCGTCGCTCTGCACAGGCGGCGGCGGGGGCGGCAGGTCGGCGCGCAGCGCGTCGAGCTCGGCCTGGGTCACCGGCAGCACCGTGCCGTGGCGCGGGCTGGCGGGCAGCTTGTAGTCGGCCGGCACCTTCCAGTCGGGCGCCTCGAGGTCGTCGGTGGTCAGCGGGATGTAGCCGCGGCCGCCGTACTCGTCGACGAACAGGTAGTACTGCTTGCCCGAGGTGTCGCCCGGGTTGCGCTTGAAGACCGTCGGGCCCTCGACCGCCGAGGTGCCGGCGTCGCGACCGATGCAGCCGTCCTGGAAGGCCCACGCCTTCGCGCCCACGAGGTCCGGCTCGGTCAGCGAGTCGTTCTTCTCCTGGATGATGTCGGAGCAGCCGGTGGTGCCGGCGCCCTCGTCCTTGGTGAAACGGTAGTAGCTGCCGCCCTCCTTGATCACCGTCGAGTCGATGCGCGAGGACCCGATGTCCTGCCAGGTCCTGGCCGGGCTGAAGGTCACGAAGTCGCGGGTCGTGGCGTAGAGCATCCGGTTGTAGGTGCCGCCGGTGTGGCCCGGGTCGTCCTCGGCGTAGAGCTTCGAGGCCCAGAAGACGACGTACTGCTGGAGGTCGGTGTCCCAGTAGGCCTCCGGCGCCCAGGTGTTGCCCGCGGTCGGCGGGGACACCCGCACGTGGCGCTGCTCCGACCAGCTCTTCAGGTCGGTCGACTCCCAGATCTCGAGGTAGCGGCTGCCCTGGCGCTGCGCGCGGTCCCAGTCGCCGTTGCGGCCGATCGAGAGGTCGGTGGCGATGAGGAAGAAGCGGTCGCCCTCGGGGGAGCGGATGAGGAACGGGTCGCGCAGGCCCATCTCGCCGTACGTCGACTCGAGCACCGGCTGGCCGCCGTTGAGCTCGTCCCACTTGAGCGCGTTGTTGCCGCGGCTGGCCGCGAAGTAGATCTTCTCCCCGGCGATCGAGTTGCCGGTGAAGTAGCTGAAGGCATAGCCGGCGTACGGCGCCGGGGCCGGGAGCTCGCGCACTGTAAGGGGGATCGACCGGAGCGCCGTGGCCGAGCCCACGGTGACCGTCGCGGTCAGGGTGACGGCGGCGTCGCCGGTGCCGTGGGCGGGCCGCTGCACGATGCCGTCGGGAGCGACGACCGCCGGGGCCGATGACGCCCAGGTGATGGTCGAGCCCATGGTGCCCTCCGCAGGCAGGGTGAGGTGGCCCCGCACGTCGTCGGGGTGCACGAGCTCGATGGCGGCGGCGGCCGCGTCGGCCTTGGCCTGGTCGCTCTCGTCGGGCAGCACCGTGGCGTCGAAGGTCTTCGTGGCGGTGCCGGAACCCCGGGTCAGGGTCGCCGTGAGCGTGACGACCGCCGGGTCCTGGCCGGCGCCGGGCCGGGTGACGCCGCCGCCGGCGGTGATGACCGCCGGGTCGCTGGAGGCCCACGCGATGCTCGAGCCGAACTGACCGGTGGCGGGCAGGGTGAGGTCGGCGGTGACGCCGGACAGGTCGCCGAGCGACAGGGCAGCGGTGTCGGAGGCGAGCCGGTTGTCGTCGGTGAGCGAGATCGCCGAGACCTCGGCCGGGCTGAGGGCCCGGTCGTAGACGCGGAAGTTGCGGAGCTTCCCCTTGAGCGTGTTGTCGGTGGCGTAGTTGGACTCGCCGAGGACGTTGTTGGTGGTGGTGCCGTTGCCGATGGCGCTGGGCAGCACGGTGACGCCGGTGTTCTGCCCGACCTGCACCCCGTCCTCGTAGAGGGTGCCGGTGGTGCCGGCCTGCGTGTAGGTGACCGTCTTCCACACACCGCGCGCCAGGTTGCCACCGGAGCTGCGCGCGGTGACCTTCTCGCCCGACCAGTTGGTGGTGGTCGTGGCCGCGCGGAAGGCGTTGCCGCTGGCCATCAGGTAGCCCGTCCCGGAGCCGGAGGACGCGGTGTTGCCGAGACCCCAGATGAAGTAGGGGGTGGCCTGGGAGGGCTCGATGTAGACGTCGGTCGAGATCGTGATCGCGCTCAGCCCGGCCATCAGGTCGTTCGGCAGCTTGACGTGGTCGTCGACGCCGTCGAGCACGAGCCCGCTCGACCCGGTCCACGTGCCACCCCCGCTCAGCGTCCCGTCGCGCCCGTTGCCCGAGGAGTCGGTGACGGTCGTCCCGGACGTCTGGGTGAGGTCGTAGCGCAGGAGCAGGCCGTCGGTGACGTCCGCGGCCGCCGCGGGGGCGGCCGGCAGGGCGAGCAGCAGCCCGGCCAGAATGGCGAGCACGGTGGAGACGGCGGACACCCGGCGCGCGGGTGGGGCGAGGTGGCGATCAACGGCAGGCATGGGGTCCTCTTCGGCATGTGAGCGTTAACAGTTGCAGTGTGACCACGGTCACCGAGATCCGTCAACGACTGGCGTCAATCGCGAGACGGCTCTTGACGCACGTCGTGTTAGCGTTAACACTGCGGTTGTGGTGCCCGTCACATCCGAGTGACAGCCCTGGACCTCGAGGACTCGCATGTTGTTCCCCCAGCGCCTGGCCGCAGCCTCCACCGCGGCCGCCCTGCTCGCCGCCGGACTGGCAGCCACGACCGCCGCGACGGCACCGGCGTCGGCCGCCGTCGGCGACGTCACCTGGACCGACACCTTCGACGGCTCGTCGCTCGACGCGCGCTGGGACGTGGTCAACCCCGACCCCGCCCACCTCGCGGTCGCGGGCGGCGCGCTGCGCCTCGCCGGGCAGCCCGGCGACACCTACCAGACCAACAACACGGCGAAGAACGTCGTCGTGCTCGACGTGCCCGCGGGCGACTTCACCGCCACCGCCGACCTGTCGGCCTCGGTCGCGAAGGTCTACCAGGGCGCCGGCCTCATCGCCTGGCAGGACATGGACAACTACGTCCGCTCCGGCCTCACCTTCGTCGGCTCGCTGTCACCGTCGGGCACCGCGATCGAGACCGACCTCGAGACCGGCGGCTCCTTCAGCGCGGTCTCCTTCGCCGACCGCCCGGCGTCGAGCGCCGAGCGGCTGCGGCTGCAGCGCGTCGGCGACACCCTGACCTCGAGCTTCTGGGACGGCAGCGCCTGGGTCACCGCGGCGACCACGCCGGTCGGCTTCGACACCACCCAGGTCGGCCTCTACGCCCTCGCCGCGCAGGACGGCACCGTCCTCGACGCGGCCTTCGACTCCTTCACCATCGAGCACGCGCCCGGCGCCGACGTCACGCCGTCCGGCCCGTTCGTGCTGCAGGCCGACGGCGACCTGCCCTACCTCGTCGCCGACGGCAGCGTGCTGCGCCTGAGCGCCGACCAGCCGACCGCGAGCCTGCGCCTGCGCGCGAGCGACGCCGGCGACGGTGCCGTCACGCTGGCCACGGACGCCGGTCCGCTCGTCCTGGTCGACGGCGCCCTCGAGGTCGGCGCGGTGGGTGACGACCCCACGCCGCTGCGCCTCACCGACGCCGGGGGCGGCACGGTCGTGCTGCGCGACGCGGCCGACCCGTCGTCGTACGTCGTGCTGGGCGAGGGCGACGCGCTGGTCACCGGCGCCGAGGCCGACGCCGTCCGCTTCGTGCTGTCGCAGGTCGACGACGGCACCTCCACGCTCACCATCGACGGTGACGGCACGGGCGCGTCGATCAACGACGACATGTTCGGCATCTTCTACGAGGACATCAACTACGCCGCGGACGGCGGGCTCTACGCCGAGCTCGTGCGCAACCGGTCCTTCGAGTTCAACACCTCCGACAACTCGTCCTTCACCGGGATGACGGCCTGGCAGGTGCTCGACCGCAGTGGCGCCGGCACCACCGCGACCGTCGTCGACGACGCCACCCGGCTCAACGCGATGAACCGCAACCACCTGCGCCTGACCGCGGCCGCGGCCGGCGACGGCGTGCGCAACATCGGCTACAACAACGGCTTCGCCGTCAAGGCCGGAGCGACGTACGACGGCTACCTCTGGGCGCGCAGCACCACCGCGCAGCCGCTGGCCGTCCGCGTCGAGAACGCCGCCGGCGACGCCACGCTCGCCTCTGCCACGGTCGCGCTCGACGGCAGCGACACGTGGAAGAAGTACCCCTTCACGCTGACCGCCTCGACCACCTCCGACGCCGGGCGCCTCGCCGTGCTGGCGGGCGCGCCGTCGGTCGTCGGGCTCGACATGGTCTCGGTGATGCCGAGCGACCGCTGGGTCGGCCCGGTCAACGGCAAGTCCGTCCTCCGCAAGGACCTCGCCGAGAAGATCGAGGCGATGAACCCCGGCTTCCTCAGGTTCCCCGGCGGCTGCGTCACCAACGTCGGCACCTTCCGCACCTACGAGGAGAGCGGCTACACCGACCGGCGCCGCACCTACCAGTGGAAGGAGACCATCGGCCCGGTCGAGGAGCGCCCGACCAACTGGAACTTCTGGGGCTACAACCAGTCCTACGGCATCGGCTACCTGGAATACCTCGAGCTCGCCGAGGACCTCGGCGCCGAGCCGCTGCCGGTCGTCTCCGTCGGCGCCAACGGCTGCGGCGGTGCGGGCATCCCCGAGATGCACGACCCCGACCTGATCGCCCGCTGGGTCGACGACACGGTCGACCTCATCGAGTTCGCCAACGGCGACGTGACCACGGAGTGGGGCGCGAAGCGCGCGGCCCTCGGCCACCCGGAGCCCTTCGGCCTCGACATGATCGGCCTGGGCAACGAGGAGAACACCACGACGTTCGAGCAGAACTTCCCCGAGTTCCGCGACGCGATCGAGGCGCGCTACCCCGACATCAAGATCATCTCCAACTCCGGTCCGGACTCCTCCGGCGCCCGCTTCGACACCCTGTGGGACTTCAACCGCGCGCAGCACGTCGACCTCGTCGACGAGCACTACTACCGCGACCCGCAGTGGTTCCTGGAGAACAACGCCCGCTACGACTCCTACGACCGCGACGACCCGAAGGTGTTCCTCGGTGAGTACGCCTCGCGCGGCAACACGCTCTACAACGCGCTGTCCGAGGCCTCCTACATGACCGCGCTGCAGCGCAACGCCGACGTCGTGCGCCTGGCGTCCTACGCGCCCCTGCTCGCCAACGAGTCGCACGTGCAGTGGAACCCCGACGCGATCTGGTTCGACAACGACGAGTCGTGGGAGACGCCCAACTGGGAGGTGCAGAAGCTCTTCGGCAACAACGTCGGCGACGAGGTCGTGCCGAGCACGTACGACGCCCCTGCCGACGCGGCGCAGCCCATCACCGGCGGCGTCTTCCTCTCCACGTGGGCGACGGCCGCGAACTACGACAACGTGACGGTCACGTCCAACGACACGGGCGCCACCCTGTTCTCCGACGCCTTCGCCGACGCGAGCCAGTGGTCGCCGCAGGCGGGCACCTGGGGCCTCAGCAACGGCGCGTACCGCCAGTCGAGCACGTCGGTCACCGACGCCCGCAGCATCCCGACGGGCGCCTACGACAAGGACTGGAGCAACTACACGCTCGAGCTCGACGCCACCAAGACCGCCGGCTCCGAGGGCTTCCTCGTCGGCTTCGGCGCCACCGGCGCCAACGACTTCTACTGGTGGAACCTCGGCGGCTGGAACAACAGCCGCTCGGTGCTGCAGCGCGCCACCGGGGGCGCGGCCAGCGAGGTCAAGGCGCTCGAGGGCCGCAGCGTCACCACCGGCCGGGCCTACCACCTGAAGATCGTCGTCGAGGGCACGCACATCGAGCTCTACCTCGACGGTGAGCTGCAGATGGACTACGACCAGCCTGCCCCACCGGCCAGGCTCTACCAGGTCGTCACCCGCGACGACCGCACCGGCGACCTCGTGGCCAAGGTGGTCAACACCTCGACCAGCCCGGCCCGCACGCAGGTCGAGGTCTCCGACGCCGGCGTCGAGGACACCGCCACCGTCACCACCCTGAGCGGTGCGCCCGGCGCGACCAACACGAAGGCTGCGCCCAACGCGATCAAGCCGCGGGTGCGCCAGGTCGACGGCATCGGCAGCTCGTTCACCTACGAGTTCCCGGCCTCGTCGGTGACCTTCATCCGGATGCACACCGCCGACGCGGTCGCACCGGTGGTCGACGACCTCTCGGTGGCCGGCACGGGCGTCAACGGCTGGTACGCCGACCCCGCCACCGTGCGGGTCAGCGCCTCCGACGACCGCGCCGTCGAGCGGCTCGAGGTCTCCGTCGACGACGCCGCCTGGACCACCCTGCCCGGCGACAGCGGCGAGGTGCGCGTGGCCGGCGACGGCGTCCACACCGTCGAGGTCCGCGCCGTCGACAGGGCCGGCAACGTCGGTGAGGTCCGGCCGCTGACCGTCGGCATCGACGCCACGGCGCCGGTGACCCGGGCGAGCCTGGAGGGCCGCTCGGTCACCCTGGCCTCGGCCGACGCCGGCGCGGGCGTCGACCGGGTGGACTACCGGCTCGGCGACGGCCCCTGGACGGCGTACGCCGCCCCGGTGCAGGTGGGCGACGCGGCCACCACCGTCGGCTTCCGAGCCGTCGACCGCCTCGGCAACACCGAGGAGGCCGGGGTGCTACAGGTGCCCGCCGCCGGCGCGCGGCTCGCCGCCACCGCCACCGCGGCGGTCGTGCTCCGCGACGAGGTCGCTCTCGGACGCACGGCACGCATCGCGGTGACCGTCACCGGCGACGGCACCACGCCCACCGGCACGGTCACCGTCACCGGGCCCTCCGGCGCCCTCGCCACCGCGACCCTCGTCGCGGGCCGCGCGGTCCTGGGCGTCGACACCGAGGACCTCGGGGTGGGCACGCACCAGCTCACCGTCCGCTACTCCGGCGACGCGGCCAGAGCCCCGTCGCAGGACGCCGTCAGCCTCGCGGTGGTCAAGGCGCGCTCCCGGACCACGGTCTCGGTCCGCAAGTCCGTCGCGCTCGTGGAGGTCGAGGCGCTCGTGGACCCGTCGGGCCGGGTGCGGATCACGGTCCGCACCGCCGGCGAGAAGGCCCGCACGAGGACCGTCTCCCTGCACGACGGGCGCGCGCGCCTCGCCCTGCGTGACCTCGCGCCGGGGCGCCACCGCATCACCGCGACGTACGCCGGCTCGCCGGACGTCGCGCGCTCCTCGGACACCGTCGTCCTCCGCGTCACCCGCAACGAAGGGAACAACTGACATGACGAGCAAGTGGATGGCCGGCGCGCTCGCGCTGGCCGCCTCGATGGGCGGCGCGCTCGCGGGGGTCGGGCCGGCGTCCGGTGCCGACACAGGACTCGAGACCGGCCTCGTCGGCTGGTGGAAGCTCGACGAGACGACCGGCACCGTCGCGGCCGACTCCTCGGGCAACGGCCGCAACGGCACCGTCACCGGCGCCGCGAGCTGGAACGCCGGCGACGGCTTCACCTTCTCCGGTGGCGCCAACAGCTCGGGCAACGCGATCACGCTCCCGAACAACCTGCTCGCCGGGCTCGAGGACGTCACCATCGACTTCGACGTGTGGGTCGACCCGAGCCTGACCAGCGGCAACTGGTTCATGTACAACTTCGGCAACGCCGCGACCTACCCCAACGGCACCGGCTACCTCTTCACCACCAACGACAGCTCCAACCGGCTGCGCTCCACCATCGCGGAGAACGGCTTCGCCACCGAGCAGAGCGCGTCGCGGCCCGGTCGGGTGCCCACCGGCCAGTGGCGCCACATCACCTACAGCATCGACGGCGGCACGCCGGCGGTCCCCGGCACGGCCCGGGTGTACGACGACGGCGTGCTGGTCGCGACCAACGCCAACCTCACCACCAACCCGGCGCTGCTCGGGGAGCCCGACGGCACCACCACCCGCAACGTGCTGGGTCGCTCGGCGTACTCCGGCGACCTCTCCTTCAAGGGCCGGTTGCGTGATTTCCGGGTCTACTCCCGGGCCCTGAGCGCCGCCGAGGCCTCGGCCAGCGCGGCCGACACCAACACCGCGGCCGCCGAGTCGGACGCGTCCGCGCTCGACCTCGGTGACACCTCCGCGGTCACCTCCGACCTCGTCCTCTCGACGACCGGCACCACCATCACGTGGGCCACCAGCGACGCGGGCGTCGTCGGCGCCGACGGCACGGTCCACCGCCCGGCCTACGGCCAGCCCGCCGGGCAGGCGGTGCTCACCGCGACGGTCACCCGCGGCGACGTCTCGCGCACCGGCGGACCGTTCACCGTCACCGTCCCGGCCGAGGAGCAGGACGACGCCGGCAAGGCCCAGGCCGCGGTCGACGCGATCGACCTCGTGCACCCCGACGACGTCCGCGGCAACCTCACCCTGCCCGCGAGCGGCCTCCACGGCACGACGTTCGGCTGGGCCAGCAGCGACCCCGCGGTGGTCAGCGCCACCGGCGTGGTCACCCGGCCCGCCCACGGCAGCGCCCCGGTCGACGTCGTCCTCACCGTGACCGGCACGCTCAACGGTGCCACCGCGACCCGCAACATCCCCCTGCGGGTGCAGCCCCTGCCTGCCCCGGCCGACTACGACGCCTACGCCTTCGCCTACTTCGCCGGCGAGAGCACCGACGACGGCGAGAAGATCTACCTCGGCGCCAGCCGCGGCAACGACCCGCTCGACTACGACGTGCTCAACGACGGCCGCCCGATCCTGTCGTCGCGGCTCGGCACCCAGGGCCTGCGCGACCCGTTCGTCATCCGCTCCGCGGAGGGCGACCGGTTCTACCTCCTCGCCACCGACCTCAAGGCCTACCCGGCCGTCGACTTCGGCGAGGCGCAGGAGACCGGCTCGAAGTACCTCGAGGTCTGGGAGTCCACCGACCTCGTGCACTGGTCCGACCAGCGCCACGTCAAGGTGTCGTCCGACTTCGCCGGCAACACGTGGGCGCCGGAGGCGTTCTACGACGCCGACGCCGGTGAGTACGTCGTCTACTGGGCCTCCGCGCTCTACCCGACCACCGACACCACCGGCCGCGACATCAACACGTCCTACCAGCGGATGATGTTCGCCACGACCCGCGACTTCGTGACCTTCAGCGAGCCGCAGCCGTGGATCGACGTCAAGCGCGGCACCGGTCGCGGCATGATCGACGCCACGGTCGTCAAGGACGGGGAGACCTACTTCCGCTTCGTCAAGGACGAGGCCGTGATGACCCCGCGCCAGGAGCGCTCCACCGACCTGCGCGCCACCGTCACCGGCTCGCTGCCGACCACCACCTCCACGCCCGGCTGGCAGCTGGTCAAGGACCAGGTCGGCGTCGGCCAGCCCAACCCGTGGGGCGGCACCTACACCCAGGGCGAGGGCCCGACTGTGTTCCGCGACAACGAGGTCGCCGGCCGGTGGTACATGTTCATCGACCAGCCCAGCTATCACGGCGGACGCGGCTACCTCGCGTTCCGCACCGACGACATCGACAGCGGCGAGTGGACCTCCGTGCCCACCGCCGACCTGCCCAGCAGCCCGCGCCACGGCACGGTGATCCCGGTGACGCAGGCCGAGCTCGACACCGTGCGCGCGGCCTACCAGCCCGACCTGCTGGTCACGTCGGTCGGCGACGCCGCGGTCACCACCCGCCAGGGCACGGCACCGGTGCTGCCGGCGACCGTTCCGGCGCAGATGGGCGACGGCACGACCGAGCAGGTCGCGGTGCGCTGGGACGACGTCGACCCCGCGCGCTACGCCGCCCCCGGCACGTTCACCGTGGACGGCACCGTCGTGAGCGGGTCGGCCGACCACCCGGTCGCCACCGTCACGGTCACCGACGCCGCCGACCCGGTCGTCAGCCTCTCCGCCGGCACCGCCGACGGGGACGCCGGCTGGTGGGTGACCGACCCGGTCCGGGTGACCGCGACTGCGAGCGACTCCTCCGGGATCTCCGGCGTGGAGGTCTCCGTCGACGGCGCGCCCTGGGCGTCCACCGCCGGCTCGAGCGGGACCGGCCTCGTCACCGGTGACGGCACCCACGAGGTCCGGGCCCGCGCCACCGACACGACCGGCAACCGGTCGGCCACGGAGTCCCTCGAGGTGCGCCTCGACGCGACCGACCCGGTCAGCCGGGCGACGTACGACGCCGAGCGCAGGGTGACGGTGCGCGCCGCCGACGCCACCTCGGGCCTGGCCCGGATCGAGACCCGCGTCGGGTCGGGGGCCTGGACGGCGTACGCCGGCCCGGTCGCAGTGGGGTCTGCCCGCACGATCGACTACCGCGCGGTCGACCGCGCCGGCAACGTTGAGCCCGCCAACACCCTCGCCGTGCCCGCGGCCGGTGACGACCTCGTCGTGACCTCGGTGGCGGCGTCCGCGCCCGCCACCGCCCGCTTCGGTGCCCGGCCGTCGGTGGTGGTGCGCGTCGCCGGCGCCACCGGCGTGGCGACCGGGGTCGTGCGGGTGGTCAGCGGTGGCCGCCTCGTCGGCTCGGCCGAGCTCGCCGACGGGCGTGCCCGGGTGGCGGTGGACACCGCGGCGCTGGGTGTCGGCCGCCACGACCTCGAGGTCCGCTACGACGGCAGCGCCAGGCACGCCCCGGCCACCGCGACGGTGCGACTGCGGGTCGTGCGGGCCGGGTCGAGCACCCGGGTCCGCGTCGTCCGTGAGGGCGGGAGCACGACCGCCCGCGTGCGGGTCGTGACCGACCCGGCCGGGCAGGCGCCCGAGCGGGTGCGCGCGACGCTCCTGCGCAACGGCACCGTGCTGCGGTCGGCCTGGGTCGACCTGACCGATGCCGGACGCGCCCGCTGGGCGGTCCGGGCGAAGCGCCCGGGCGCCTACGTCGTGCGTGTCGTGACCCCGCGCTCGTCGACCCTGGCGCGGTCCGCCGACAGCACCCGCGTGCGGCTGCGCTGACGAGCCCGCGCTGACAGGCCTGGTCGGCCGGGGTGCTGTGATGGTCGCCCCGGCCGGCCGGTTCCACCATGGACGAGGATGGACCCGTGACGCGAGACCGTGTGTTCGGCCGGCTGCCCGACGGGCGCGACGTGCGCCTGCTGACGATCGGGGCCGAGCCCGGCCCGGTGGTCGAGGTGCTGACGCTGGGGGCCACGGTCCACCGGCTGCTGGTGACCGGCGGCGACGACCAGCGGCGCAACGTCGTGCTCGGCCACCCCGACGTCGACGAGCGGCTCGCGAGCGGTGACTACGTCGGCGGCACCATCGGCCGCTACGCCAACCGGATCGCCGGCGGCCGCTTCCCGCTGGCCGGGCGCGAGGTCGAGGTCGGCGCCCACGACCGCGGCAACAGCCTCCACGGCGGGCCGGACGGCTTCGACGTACGGCTCTGGGACGTGGTCTCGCACACTGCGGACGAGGTCGTGCTGTCGATGGTCAGCCCCGACGGCGACCAGGGCTTCCCCGGCGAGGTCGCAGTGACGACCACCTACCGCGTCGTCGGCGACGCCGTGACGGTCACGATGGAGGCGAACACCGATGCGACAACGGTCGTCAACCTGACCAACCACGCCTACCTCAACCTCGACGGCGAGGGTGCCGGCACCGTCGACGACCACGAGCTGCTGGTCGAGGCCGACGAGTTCACGCCGGTGGATGCCACCGGCATCCCGACCGGCGGCCACGAGCCGGTCAGCGGCACTCCGTTCGACCTGCGCGAGCCGCGCCTGCTCGGACCGGTGGTCCGGGCCGAGCACCCGCAGGTCGTCGACGCGCGGGGCATCGACCACGACTACGTCGTGCGCGGCACCGGCCTGCGCCGCGCCGCGGCCCTCACGTCACGACGTACGGCGACGAGCGTGGAGCTCTGGACCGACCAGCCCGGCCTGCAGGTCTACACAGGCAACTTCCTCGACGGCACCCGCCGGGGCACCGGGGGCAGGCGCTACCGCCAGGGCGACGGCATCGCCCTCGAGCCGCAGCTCCACCCCGACTCGCCGCACCACCCCGAGTGGCCGTCGGCGACGCTGGAGCCGGGGGAGACCTACCGCGCGGCGCTCGAGTGGCGGTTCGTCGCACCGCGGAATTGAACGGGCGGTCACAATGTTCTGCGACACGGCCAGGACGGCCGAGCAGAGGAGTGACGGTGCCCGAGGACAACCCCATCGTGACGGACTTCGTCGACCTCGCCCAGGCGCTGGGCGCGGCTGACGCGGACCGGCACCGGCTCGAGCTGGCGGTCGAGGCCGCCGTCGAGCTCATCGGACCCTGCGGCCATGCGGGCATCACCCTCTTCCGCGACGGCGAGTGCCACACCCTCGCCGGCAGCAGCGAGGTGCCGTCGATGGTCAACAAGCTGCAGAACGAGACCGGCCAGGGCCCGTGCCACATCCCCGGGCGCGAGCAGGAGACCATCACGTGCACCGACCTCGCGCGCGACGCGCGATGGCCCGACTGGGGTCGCCGGGTCGACGCCGAGCTCGGTCTCGGCTCCTCGATGTCGCTGCTGGTCTTCACCGCCCGCGACCACTACGGCACGCTCAGCCTCTACTTCGGCGAGCCGCACGCCTTCGGTCCCGACGACCTGGCGATCGCCCAGGCGCTGGCGGGGCACCTCGCCGTGTCGCTGGCCGCGAGTCGCGAGATCGACGGGCTCGGGATCGCGCTGGCCAGCCGTACGGTCATCGGCCAGGCCGAGGGCATCGTCATGGAGCGGCTCACGGTCGACGCCGACCAGGCCCTGGCCTACCTCAAGCGTGTCTCCTCGCACACCAACACCAAGCTGGTCCAGGTCGCCCACGAGCTGGTGCGCACGCGCCAGCTCCCGGAGATCCCGTAGGGCTCAGGCCAGGCGGTTCAGCACCGTGGTCATGTCGTCCTCGGTGTCGCTGCCGATCTTCTCGAAGACGACCTTCATGACCGGGTCGGCCAGCTTCGCCGCCCCCTTCATCTCTATGTTCGCCTCGTAGGTCACCCGGCTGCCGGGGCCGTCCGGGCTGGGCACGACGGTGATGGTGTCGGTGGAGGTCGCGCGGTCGTTGCGACCGACGAGCACGATCGTGTCGGCGGTGAGCTTCTCGAGGGTGTAGTCGAGCTCGGTCGTCACGCCGGCGATCTTCGAGGTGTTGTGCCAGGTCGACCCCACGCCGACGGGTCCGGAGTCGGTGCGCGTGCAGGACTCCGTGCCCGGGTCCCACTCCTCGGCGTTGCTGAAGTCCTTGAGGTAGTCCAGCACCACGGCGGGCTCGGGACGGACGTCGAACGTGCGGTTCACAGTGGTCATGGCCTCGACAGTAGGCACGTGCTCGCGCACCACAGACCGCCCGAAGGGGTGCGCGTTGCTGCCGTCTGGCTAGCCTCGGAGCATGGCCCCCTCGATCGCCACGAACACCTCCGTCGAGCTCGACGAGCTCCTCGACTTCGTCCGGCCGCGCCACCACATGGTGCTCATCACCAGCCGCGCCGACGGCTCCCCGCAGGCCTCGCCGGTGTCCGGCGGGGTCGACGACAGCGGCCGGATCGTCATCGCCACCTATCCCCAGCGCGCCAAGACGAAGAACGCGCGCAAGCGGCCGCAGGTCTCGGTGATGGTCCTCTCCGACGACTGGGACGACGCGTGGGTCCAGGTCGACGGCGACTGCGAGGTGCTCGACGCGACCGAGGGCGACGAGGCGCTCGACGCCTTCGTGGAGTACTTCCGCAACATCGCCGGCGAGCACTCCGACTGGGAGGACTACCGACGAGCGATGGTCGAGCAGGGCAAGTCGCTGCTGCGGATCACCCCGACCCGCTGGAGCACGGTGTCCACCGGCGGCTTCCCGCCCGAGGTGGCTGCGCGCTCGTGACCAGCAGCTGGCAGCGGGCCGCCGTGCTCGTCGGCGGCTTCGTGGGGCTGCTGTGGGTGCTGGAGGTCGTCGACACCGTGACCGGGCACCCGCTCGACGCCTGGGGCGTACGCCCCCGCACCGACGAGGGCCTGGTCGGTGTGGTGGTCGCGCCGATGCTCCACTTCGGCTTCGCCCACCTCGTCGGCAACACCGTGCCCGTGCTCGTGCTCGGCTTCCTCACCCTCGCGACCGGCATCGCGCGCGGGCTGCTCGCGACCGCCATCATCTGGCTCGTCGGCGGCCTCGGCGTGTGGGCCGTCGCGCAGCCCGGCAGCGTCCACGCCGGTGCCTCGGTGCTGATCTTCGGCTGGATCGTCTTCCTGGTCGTGCGCGGACTGCTGGACCGGCACCCGCTGGAGATCCTCATCGGCGTCGCGGTCTTCCTGCTCTACAGCAGCGCCCTGCTCGGCGTGCTGCCCGGCCAGCCGGGCATCTCGTGGCAGGGCCACCTCTTCGGCGCCCTCGGCGGCTTCGTCGCGGCCCGCCTGCTGCGCCGCCGGCGCGATGAGGCGAGCATCACGTACTGAGCAGTAACAAACCCCGGACGGGCGGCGCACCCCGCTCCTAGCCTGCGGGCATGCGTGCTCTCCTCCCCGCCCTCGCCCTCGTCCTGACCGCCCTCTCCGCGTGCTCCGCGGAGGCGGAGGAGGCTCCCGAGCAGTCAGCCAACCCCGTGCAGCGCGAGGACGCCACTGCTGCCGAGTGGCGCGCCGACCTGGCCGCCGAGCTCGGCACCGACGCCTTCGACTTCCTCGCCCTCCAGCAGGCGGCCGCCGTCGACTGCCAGCGCACCGACGCCGGGGCCTGGGCCGTCGAGCTCGCGCTGAGCGGCGACGTCTCCACCTCGGCACTGACGCGCATCGGGCTCGAGCACGCCTGCGCCGACGTCGTGGCGGCCTTCGACGAGGGCCTCGCCGCGGTCGAGCAGGCCGGGGACCCGCTCGACCTCGTGTGCGGCCCCGGCGTGCGGCTGTCCTCGCAGGACCGGCTGCGCGCCGACCTGGTCTGCGCCCAGCGCTGAGCTACTGGTCGGGAGCCGTACGCCGCTTCAGCGGGCGGGTGGCCGGGCCCTCGAGGACCTGGCCGTCCGGAGTGAACCGCGAGCCGTGGAGCGGGCAGTCCCACGTCTCCTCGGCGTCGTTCCACTTCAGCAGCCCGCCGAGGTGGGTGCACACGCCCACCACCCCACACTCCCGCGCGGTGGCAGCGGCACCTGCGCCGGGCAGCCTCTCGCGGGCGACCCGGGCTGCGCCCGCGGCGAGCGAGGCGGCGACCCCGAGGTTGATCCGGGCCACCTCGGCGGCGCTCGACGCGCTCGGCGCGCGACCGTGGAGCTCGCGCGCCCATGGCGGCACCTCGCCGAGGATGTCGCCGGAGATGGTGCGCGCGGCGGCGACGGCGTTGGCCATGCCCCACTTCTCGTAGCCGGTGGCGACGTGGACCCGGCCGCGTGACCCGGGCAGCCGGTCGACCATCGGCAGGCCGTCGGGCGTGCGGTAGTCCTGTGCCGACCAGTGGTGCGTCTCGGTGGCCTGCGGGTAGTGGCGCGCGCTCCATGCGCGCAGCTCCTCGAGGTGCTCGCGCTCGGAGCGCGTACGACCCACGACGTGCCCGCTGCCGCCCACCACCAGCACCCCGCCGGGGGCGTCGCGGACCGACCGGGCGTCGGAGCCGGCGGAGAGGTACATCCCGTCCAGCGCGGTCGCGCCGGTGAAGGCCAGCGCGTAGGAGCGCATCGGCTCGAGCCGCGCGAAGTGGGCGCCGCGGTCGAGGACGGGGGTGCCGGTCGCCAGCACGACGTGTCGCGCGCGCAGCTCCCCGCCGCGCTCGAGGCCGACGACGGGCTCGCCGGTCCGTGACACTGACACCACCCGGTGCCCCTGGTGCAGCGTGCCGCCGTGCTCGCGCAGCTGCTCCACCAGCGCCAGCAGCACCTGCACCGCGTCGAGCTGCGCCTGGTCGGGCAGCACCGTCGCCCCGACGTGGGGGAACGGCACGTCCAGCCGCTCCTGCCACGTCACGGGCAGCCCGAGCGAGCCGGCCGCCCGGTGCTCGTCCTCGACGGAGCCCAGCTCGTCGTGCGTCGCGGCGTACGTCACCGCGGCGCGGCGCTGCACCTCGACGCCGTGGTCGGCGCAGAAGCGCAGGAGCCACTCCATGCCCTCGCGGTTGCTGTCGACGTAGGCGCTGGCGAGGGACTGCGAGCGGTGCCGGCGGATCCGCGAGAGGTGCGTGCCCTGGAGCAGCGAGACCTTGCCGGTGGTGTGGCCCGTCGTGACGGCGCCGACGTGGCGGGCCTCGACGCACGCCACGCGCAGCCCGGCGCGCGCCAGCAGCAGCGCGGTCGTCAGGCCGGTCAGGCCGGCGCCCGCGACGACCACGTCGAGCTGCTCCTCGGTCGGGAGCGGGTCGTCGTCGACCGGCGCGGCGCGGTCGAGCCACAGGGAGGTCACGAGTCGTCGTCCGGGTCGTTGACCGGGTCGGTGTCGAGGTGCGTCTGGGGATCGGCCATCGGGCCGTCGGGGGGTGTGGGGTGCTGGGGCTCGGGGCTCGGCACTGTGCTCGTCCTCTCGTGGGGTGGCGCTGGGCGGACGTCCCGTACCCCCTCGGAAGAAGATCAGTAGCGCGTGCATGGACCTCGCAGGGAGGGGTACTGGGCTGCTGCGGGGCCGTCCCGGCGACCCCGCACCAGGTTCCACGAGACCCGTCGAGGACCCCCAGCCGTACGCCGTGCATGGAGCCCCCGACGGGTCTCGTGCATGTGGTGCCCGTGCCGGGGTACCGACCGCCGCATGCCCGACATGACTCGCGACCTGTCCTGCCTCGTCCTCAGCTGCACGCTCAAGCCGTCACCGGCCGAGTCCAGCTCCGACCTCCTTGGCTCGCAGGTGCTGGCGGCCTTCGGCGAGCTCGGCGTCACGGGGTCGGTGGAGCGCGTGGTGGACCACGACGTCCGCTTCGGCGTGAGCACCGACGAGGGCGACGGCGACGCGTGGCCGACGTTGCGCCAGCGGGTCCTCGACGCCGACATCCTGGTGCTGGTGACCCCGATCTGGATGGGGCAGCCCGCCTCGGTCGCCAAGATGGTGCTCGAGCGCCTCGACGCCGAGCTGTCCGAGACCGATGACGACGGCCGGTTGCTGACCTTCGGCAAGGTGGCCGCCGTGGGCGTCGTCGGCAACGAGGACGGCGCCCACCACGTGAGCGCCGAGCTCTTCCAGGCGCTTGACGACGTCGGCTTCACCATCCCGGCCCAGGCGGTCACCTACTGGGTGGGAGAGGCCATGCAGACAGTGGACTACAAGGACGTCTCCCCGACGCCGGAGAAGACGGCCGGCGCCACCCAGGTCCTTACCCGCCACGCGGCGCACCTGGCCGGCCTGCTCAAGGCCTCGCCCTACCCCGCGGGGGACTGACCGCCTCAGTGCGAGCGCAGCGGCCCGCCCTCGAGTCGCTCGAGGAGGTCGCGCGGGCCGTCGTAGACCCACGAGGCGCCGGCCGACCGCAGCCGCTCGGCACTGATGCCACCGCTGCGCACCCCGATGCTGGCCACGGAGGCGGCCTCGGCGGACAGGGCGTCCCAGACGGCGTCGCCCACGACGACGGGCTTGCCCCCACCGCTGCCGCCGGCGCGCTCGATCGCGAGCTGCACCGAGTCGGGCGCCGGCTTGCTGGCCGCGCCGTCGGACCCCGTCACGATCGCCGTGAGGTGGCGGCGTACGTCGAGGAGGTCGAGCAGCTCGTCGACGATCTCGTTCTCCGACGAGCTGGCGAGCGCGAGCCGGTGGCCGTGCCGGGCCAGCTCCTCGACGAGCTCGGAGGCGCCGTCGAGCGCACACACGGTGCGGAGCGTGGCACGGAAGTACTTGTCGTGCAGCTCGCGCACGTCGTTTCCTACGGCGGCCTCGGCTGCGTCACCCGCCACGTGCGCGACGAGGCGGTCGCCGCCCATGCCGATGGCCTCGTGGACCCGCATCGCCGACACGTGGCGCCCGACGTCGTGGAAGGCCGCCTGCCAGGCCACGACGTGCTGGTAGACCGAGTCGACGAGGGTGCCGTCGAGGTCCAGGACGACGACGGGGCGGGGCAGCTCTGCGGGGGTCACGGCGGGGCCGTACCCCGCGCCCGCGGCCGTCATGCGCCCGCCCGGGCGGGTGTGGTGTCCCTTGGGTGCCCGGGGGACCATCGAGGAGCACGCACCGCACATCGACCTGGGGGCGAAAGGGGTGAGGGCATGGAGCTGCTGCCCGAGAGCCGCGAAGCCCTGGACGAGTACGTCACGCCGACCGTCGACGACGTCGAGGGGCTGCTGCGCGTGATCGAGGGCTGGGCGCTGCGGGCGGTGCCGGAGTGCGTCGCGCTGAGCGTCACGATCCTCGACGAGGACCTGACCTTCACCCTCGTCGACGACATGAGCACCGTCGGCGATCGTGTGCCGTCGCCGACACCTGACGCGGGGCCTGACCAGGCGTGGGTGCCGGTGGTCGAGGACGACGGGTCGCTCGACGAGGGCGGCTGGGCCGAGATGGCGCGCGAGCGCGCCTTCGCCGGCATCGAGAGCACGGTGTGCCTGCCGGTCGTCGAGCACGGCCGGGCAGTGCTCAACATCGACCTCTACGCCTCCACCGCCCACGCCTTCCGGGGCCGCATCGACGGACTGGTCGAGGCCCTGGGCGCCTGGCAGGCGGGCGCGGTGACCAACGCCGACCTCGGCTTCGAGTCGCTCAAGCGGGCGGAGGCCGCTCCCGAGCGGCTGCGCGAGCAGCGCGTGGTCGACGTGGCCGTCGGCCTGGTGGCCGCTCGGGTCGGGGTCACCACCGACGATGCGCTGGTGCTCCTGCGGGTCGCGGCGGACCGCGCCGGCACGAGCGAGACGCAGGCGGCGACGATCGCCCAGGCACTCCTGGGCTGAGGCGGCGGCGTATGGGCCCCGCCCATCGGGGTACCTCGCTGCCATGGAACGCCCCCCGACACCCGGTCACCGACACATCAAGGTCGCGGTCGTGGACGAGAGCGAGCTCGTCGTCCACGGTCTGCGCACCATGCTCGAGCCGCACTCCGCGATCATCTCCATCGTCCCGCATCGCTCAGCCGAGCCTGCCCCCCTGTGCGACCTCACGCTCTACGAGCCGTCGGGTCACCGGCGTACGCCGTCCACGCGGGCGACGCCGCGCAAGTTCCCCTCCCGGATGGTGGCCTACGGCTGGGACTGCAGCCCGGAGGCCGTCTCGACCGAGATGGCACGCGGCGCGGCCGGCTTCGTCAGCAAGTGGCTGCCGGGTCGGCGCCTGGCCTGGAACCTGCTTCAGATCGCCGACGGCCGCACGGTCGTCGACGCCTGGTCGGGCCAGCCCGAGCCGACGCGGGCCGGCGCCGAGAAGTGGCCGCTCACCCAGCGCGAGACCGAGGTGCTCTCGATGATCGCCTCGGGCAAGGCCAACCGCGACATCGCCGAGGAGACCAACCTCAGCATCAACTCGGTGAAGTCCTACATCCGCGGGGCTTACTCGAAGATCGAGGTGACCTCGCGCTCGCAGGCAGTGCTCTGGGCCATCCAGCACGGCCTGCTCGTCCCGGGCGAGTCGGCCTCGGAGAACCTGCGGGTCTCCCACCCCGCCAAGGTGTGACCCTGCGGGGTCAGGCCCCGGTGCCCTCCGGAGGGCCGGGCCTGGCCTCGTGCCCCTCGCGCCCCGCCGTGCGGC
This sequence comes from Nocardioides sp. Soil774, assembly GCF_001428125.1. Lineage (GTDB taxonomy): Bacteria > Actinomycetota > Actinomycetes > Propionibacteriales > Nocardioidaceae > Nocardioides. The sequence goes on from NZ_LMSM01000006.1 coordinate 596,661, forward strand.
GCAGCTCCTTCATCTCGGCCTCGAAGATGTGTCGCCTGCCCTCGACGAGCTCGTCGAGGGCGCGCTGGTGCAGACCCTTCGCGCGGGCGTAGAAGCCGTCGTCGAAGAGCTCCACCATCTGGAACGACCACATGCCCGGCAGTGGGTTCGCCCCGAGCGCGTCGCGGTCGAGCGCGTCGGCGAGGTCGGAGTGCCCGGCCGCGCGCACCATCGCCGTCGCCTCCTCCAGGGTGCTCTCCGCGCTCCCCATCAGGCGGTGGAAGGCGTAGATGTGTCCGCGGGCGTCCTCGATGTGGTCGAGGGCGGCCGACAGCTTGCCCAGTGCCTCGATCGTCTCGTCGCTGACGCCCTCGGGGCGTTGGTGTGCGGCATCGCGTTGGTCGGTCATGGCACGAGCCTCGCACCGCCGTGACGGGCGTCGCCACGTTCGAAGGGATGCGCATGGTCCGCCGCCTGCTGGGCACTGACGGCCCATGAAGGCAGTCACCTGGCAAGGCAGACAGGACATGCAGGTCATCGAGGTGCCCGACGCGGTCATCGAGGAGCCCACCGACGTCGTCGTGGAGATCACCTCGACCGGCCTGTGCGGCTCCGACCTGCACCTCTACGACCCGCTCACCCCGTTCATGACGAGCGGCGACATCGTCGGCCACGAGCCGATGGGTGTCGTGCGCGAGGTGGGGTCGGCGGTCGAGACCCTGCAGGTGGGCGACCGCGTCGTGGTGCCGTTCAACATCAGCTGCGGCTCGTGCTGGATGTGCGACCGCGGCCTGTTCAGCCAGTGCGAGACCACGCAGAACCGTGACACCGGCACCGGCGCGAGCCTGTTCGGCTACAGCAAGCTCTACGGCCAGGTGCCCGGCGGGCAGGCCGAGCTGCTGCGCGTGCCCTTCGGCGACACGCTGCCGATCAAGGTCCCGCACGGCCCGGTCGACGACCGCTTCCTCTTCCTCTCCGACGTGCTGCCGACCGCCTGGCAGGCGGTGGAGTACGCCGACGTCGAGCCCGGCGGCACGCTGCTGGTCATCGGCGCCGGCCCGATCGGCGACATGGCGGCCCGCATCGCCCTGCACCGCGGCCTGGACGTGATCGCCGTCGACTCCGTGCGCGAGCGGCTCGCCCGCGTCCACGGCCGCGGTGCCGAGACGATCGACCACACCGAGGTCGACGGCATCGGTGACCGCGTGCGCGAGCTCACCGACGGCCGTGGCGCCGACGGCGTGATCGACGCGGTGGGGATGGAGGCCCACGGGTCACCCGTCGCCGAGACGGCCCAGAAGGCGCTCGCGCTGCTGCCCAAGAAGGTGCAGGAGAAGATCATGCTCACCGCCGGCACCGACCGGCTCGCAGCGCTGATGAGCGCGATCGACAGCGTGCGCCGCGGCGGCACGATCAGCATCTCGGGCGTCTACGGCGCCCCGACCGACCCGCTGCCGATGTTCCAGCTGTTCGACAAGCAGGTGCAGATCCGCATGGGCCAGGCCAACGTGCGCCGCTGGAGCGACGACATCCTCGCGCTGCTGCAGCAGGAGGACGACGTGCTCGGCGTCGAGTCGTTCGCCACGCACCACCTCCCGCTCGAGGACGCCCCCGAGGCCTACCGGAAGTTCCGCGACAAGGAGGACGGCATGGTCAAGGTGGTGTTCACCCCGTGAGGCTGCCCAAGCCTCGCGGCGTGCTCAGCGAATGGGTGCTGGGCCGCCTCGCCGGCACCCCGTCTGTCGGCGACGCCCCCGCGGCCGACGGCCCCGACGACGAGGCGATCGCGCTGTGGGCCCTGCACGAGGTGCTCTACCGCGGCTTCGAGGACGCCTCCGACGACGCCGAGGGCGACGTCGGCCTGTTCGCCGTGCGCCACCGGCTCGAGTCCGGACTCGAGGAGCGGCTGCGCTCGCGCTGGGCGGGCTCGGACGCCACCGCCGACGTCGGCCCTGCCGGCGTACCTGCCGCGCTGGAGGCGCTCGTCGCGGCCGACCACGGCCCGTCGCTCGCCGACCACGTACGCCGTCACGCCGACCGCGACCAGGTGATGGAGCTGTTGCGACAGCGCTCGGTCTACCACCTCAAGGAGGCCGACCCCACGGCCTGGGTCGTGCCGCGTCTGCCGGTGCGCGCCAAGGCGGCGCTGGTGGAGCTGCAGTTCGACGAGTACGGCGCCGGCGACCCCAACCGGCTGCACGCGCACCTCTTCGCCCGCGGGCTCGAGGCGGTCGGCCTGCGCCCGGAGTACGGCGCCTACGTCGACGACGCGCTGCCCGAGACCCTCGAGCTCAACAACGCGCTGTCCCTCTTCGGGCTCCGGCGCAGGCTGAGGGGAGCGGCGGTCGGGCACCTCGCCGCCTTCGAGATGACCAGCTCGCTGCCCTCGCGCAAGCTCGTCCAGGGCCTCGACCGGCTGGGGATGGACGGCCCGATGGCGACCTACTATGACGAGCACGTGGAGGCCGACGCCGTCCACGAGCAGCTGGCCGCCCACGACATCTGCGGCACCCTGGCCGAGGACGAGCCCGACCAGGTCGACGCGATCCTCTTCGGGGCCTTCACCTGCCTCGACCTCGAGGCCCGGTTCGCCACCGCGATGTTCAGCAGCTGGGGGGTGGCTCGATGAGCCAGGACTTCGCCCACCCCGACGTGGTGCTGTGCCCGCACGGGCCGATGCTGGTGCGTGGTGCGACCTCGATCCAGGACGCGGACGGCACCGTGCACGCCGTGGAGCGCCCGGTGGTGGCCCTGTGCCGCTGCGAGAAGTCGAGCCGGCTCCCGTGGTGCGACGGCACCCACAAGCTCATCCCGCGCTAGCGGGCCGCTCGATCAGGGCCAGCACCCCGCGCGTCTCCTGACGCACCTCGCCCATCAGCAACGGGCCGTCGGCGAAGGCCGGCTCGGCCAGCAATGCCCCGGCCTGGTCGGTCGTGCCCAGCTGGAGGACGGCGGCGCCACCCGGGGCCAGGTGCGCGGCGATCACGGCGACGCAGGCCCGCGCGACGTCGAGGCCGTCGTCGCCGCCGTCGATGGCCGAGAGCGGGTCCTCGGGGAACTCCGTCGTCCGGCTGCGCGGCACCCACGGCGGGTCGGCGACGACGACCGCGAACAGCTCGTCGTCCCCGAGCGCCGACTCGAGGCGTCTCTCACGGATGTCGACCCGGTCGGCCAGGCCGGCCCGGGTGGCGTTGGTGCGCGCGTGCGCACAGGCGGCCGGGTTGGCGTCGACCATCACGAGCCGCCGGTCGTTGTCGGCCACGGCGAGGAGGCCGATGTGTCCCGCGCCCGAGCACAGCTCGAGCACCGGACCCGCGGGTGCGCCCGCCATGAGCTCGGCCGCCCACCGCGACTGGGCCGCGGTCCACTCGCGCGGGCGCAGCACCCGGTCGTCGAAGTCGATGGTGAGGGGTCCGAAGGCCATCGTCTGCGTCATCGGACCGCCCTCGGCGTACGACGCCCGGGCAGGGCGTGCGTGCGGTGGTGCCAGATGGCCGCGCGGGCCGCGTTGGCGCCGGCCGAGCCGTGCACCCCGCCGCCGGGGTGGGCCGAGGCCGAGGCGAGGAACAGGCCCGGCAGCCCGGTCGCGGCGCGTCCGCGCATCGCGGGCACCGGACGGAACACCAGCTCCTGGTGCAGCTGGGAGGTGCCGCCGTTCACGGCGCCGCCGACCAGGTTGGCGTTGCGGGACTCCAGCTCGTGGGGGCCCATGACGCGGCGCGCGGAGACCAGGTCGCCGAAGCCCGGGGCGCGCTCCTCGATGCGGGCCTGCATGCGGTCGGCGAAGCGCTCGAGGTCGTCGTGGTCCCAGCGTCCGGTGATCTCGCCGCCGGCGTCGGTGCGCGTCGCCGCGGGCTGCGGGACGTGGGTGTAGGCCCACATCGACTCCGTGCCGGCGGGGGAGCGCGTCGGGTCGCTCGTGGTCATCTGGCCGGTGAGCAGGAACGGCCGGTCCGGCACCTCTCCCGACGACACCTGCGCCAGCGTGCGCGTCATCTCCTCGACCGAGTCGGCCACGTGCACGGTCCCGGGCACGTCGTCCGGCCGGCCCGTCCAGGGCACGGACCCGGTCAGGGCCCAGTCGACCTTCACGGTGCCGGGGTCCATCTCGAAGTCACGCATCCCGCGCACGACGCGCGGGGGCAGGTCCTCGTCGCGGACGAGGCCGCCGAAGAGGTGGGGAGCCACGACGTCGGCCAGCACCGCGGGGGCGTCGTAGGACTCGCCCTCGGCGGTGACGACACCCGTGACACGGCCGCCGGAGACGACGACACGGGCCACGGGCGTGCCGGTCAGCAGCTCACCGCCCCGGCTCGCCAGGCGCCGGACCAGCGCGTCGGTCAGCGACTGCGCGCCGCCGCGCGGCACGGGGAAGCCGACCGTCTGCCCGAGCATCGTCATCAGCACCCCGAACACCCCGGAGCCGGGGGAGGAGAGGGGGAAGTCGGCGTGCCCGGCGTTGCCGGCCAGCAGCAGCGCCCCGGCCGGTCCTCCGAACAGCTCGCGACCGAGCGAGGACACGGGCGTGGCCAGGCGTCGTACGACGTCGAGGCCACCGGCGCGGGCGATGGCCGGCAGCAGGCGCGCGCCCGCCCGCACCGGCGGGAAGGGCGAGGTCAGGCCGTCGACCAGCGCGGGGCCGATGCGGTCCCACGTCGAGCACAGCTCCAGCCAGGCGTCGCCGTCGCCGGCGTGCAGCTGCTCGAGGCCGGCCGCGGTGCGGTGGCGGTCGCGGTGCAGCACCGCCCACTGGCCCTCGCCGAAGGGGTGGCCGAGCACGGCGGGGGCGTGTTCCCACACCAGTCCGTGCTCCTCGAGCCTCAGCGACGTCATCGCGCGCGAGGCCACCGCGAGGGGGTAGAAGGCGCTGAAGGTGTCGTGCACGAAGTCGGGGTGCAGCTCGCGGTCGCTGCGCACGGCACCGCCGGGTGTCGTCTGCGCCTCGAGCACGAGCACCCGCCAGCCCGCGTCTGCCAGCACGTTGGCCGCCACCAGGCCGTTGGGCCCGGCGCCGATGACGATCGCGTCGTGCGAGCGGCCTGCCGCGGCCGTGCTCACCTGGTCCGGCCCTCCACGACGAAGGCGAGGCGGCGCAGGGTCTCGACGTTGCGCAGGTGGAGCTGGGGGTCCTGGACCGCCTTGGGCAGCAGTGCTCCGGGGCCGGCCACCGCCTGCTCGACGATGGTGACCACGGTGGCGTCGTTGCCCGGCTGCAGCGAGATGTCCACGTGGGCCTCGCCGGCCGGCCAGCCGCGCGCCCGCAGCGCGAGCCGGCGACCCTCCTCCACCTCGACCACCTCGGTGGTGTCGTCGATCAGGAGCGGCCACACGCCGACGCTGTGGTGCAGCTTCGAGCCCACCGCCGGCCACGTCTCGTCGACGTCGCGCATCCGGGAGGCGCCCACGACGAAGAGGGGGTAGAGCCAGCCGTCGGCCAGCACCGACCAGACCTGCTCGGGGGTCGCGGCGATCGGTCGGCTGGTGGTGCTCATCGGGTGTGCTCCTTCATGCGCGCGACGTACCCCTGATGCGGCCCAGCATGCGTGCCCGCGGCGCGAGGACGTCCGAAGGTAGGTGTCGCGTTGAACGACGGTGCGTCGGGAGGATAACTTTCCCCCGGACTCGAGAACACGGGTCGTAGGTGCTCTGTCCCGAGGTCTGTCTTGTCGTCCCACGACTCCCTGCCCGTGTTCGCCCGGTTGGCCGTCGAGCTCCACCAGGAGCCCGACGAGCACGCCGCCTCGTACGCCGTCGTTGCCCGCATGCACGAGGTCGTGCCCGACGCCGACAAGGTGGGCCTCTCTGCCCGCGAGTCCCGCGGTCGCCACCGCCACCTCGCGGCCAGCCACCCGCTGGCGGCGAAGGCCGACACGCTCCAGCACGAGCTGGGCGAGGGCCCCGGCGTCGAGGTCGCCGAGGACGGCGGCTGGGTGCGGGTCGGCGACGTCGCGGCCGACGCGCGCTGGACGTCCTGGGCGCCGCAGGCGCTCGACCTGGGGATCCGCTCGCTGCTCGCGGTGGAGCTGGCCGAGCGGCTCGGCGCGCTCACGCTCTACAGCACGGTGCCCGGCTGCTTCGCCGAGCGCGAGGTCGTCGACCGGGCGCTGGCCTACGCGGCCCACGCCGCGGTCGCACTGTCGTGCGCGCGGCAGTCGACGTCCCTCGAGGCGGCGGTCGGCTCGCGCCACGTGATCGGGATGGCCCAGGGGATCGCCATGGAGCGCTACGGCCTCGACCAGGGCCAGAGCTTCGAGCTCCTGCGGCGCCTGTCGTCGACGACCAACGTCAAGCTGCGCGACGTCGCGGCCCAGATCGTCGAGACCCGGGTGATCCCGCAGGACCACCCGCGCGAGGAGCTCGACGAGCAGTGAGCCGCCTCAGACCGGAAGGGCGCCGGTCTCGAGGACCTGCTCGGCCACCAGGCCGATCTTCGTGCGGCGGCTGCGGGCGGCGGTGCGCAGCGCGTTGAAGGCCGCGACCGGGTCGGTCGACTCCTTCGCCATCAGGTAGCCCACGGCCCGCTCGATGACGACGCGGTAGTCGAGGGCGTACTGCAGCTGGCGGGCGAGCTCGCCGGCGGTGTGCGCCTGCACGGCGGCCATCAGCGTGGTCGCGATGACCTCGGCGTAGCGGGCCAGCGCGGTCACCTCGCTGTCGTCCCAGTCGTGGGCGTGCTCGCGGTAGACGTCGAGGGTGCCGACCGGCACGCCGCCGACCCGCACGGGGGTGCCGAGCACGGCGCGCACCGGCTGGGCGGCCATCGCGCGCGCGAGGGTGGGCCACCGGTGCTCGGGGTCGTCAGTGACGTCGCGGGTGGTGATCACCCGCGCCTCCACGAAGGCCTCGGTGCACGGGCCCTCCCCGGCCGCGGCCTCGGTCTGCTCCAGCAGCCGGCCGGGCCCCTCGGTGGCCGCGACGTAGCGCAGCATGTCCTGCTCGTCGGCGACGAGCAGGCCGGCGCCGCGGACGTCGAAGAGGTCGACGCAGGCGTCGAGCACGGCCTCGAGGGCGGTGACGACGCTCCCGTTGTCCTCGCGGGAGAGGGTGAGCCGTCGCAGGCTCTCGGCCAGCGCCGCCGCATCGATGCTCATGGCGCCAGATCTTCCTCCGTCCATGGTCCGGTTGGCCAGCCGGACGGTGGGAGGTGGTCGACGAACGTGGCGAGCACGGCGGCGTCCGCAGCGTCGGCGGATCCGTCGTGCGTGGCCACCAGGATGCGCGCGACGGTGCGGACCTTGGTGTTGCTGTCCTGCGAGACGCGGAGCATGGTGCGCCAGGCCTGCTCGGTGCTGCAGGAGTAACGGGCGCTCAGCAGGCCGATGGCCATGCCGATGTCGCGCTGAGACCTGACGGCCTCGTGCAGGTGCGCGACCTCGTCACGCAGCGCGTCGGTGGGCTCGGCAGGCCCGCCCGGGGGTGGGGGTGTCCCAGACATGCGGTCACCTTTCAATGACAACAGTCCGCGGACACAGGGCGGAGCTCCGGTGGAGCATCCCCACCCTACAGGGGGAGCCCCCGGACTCGCTCGATGCCGCCCCACGCCGGACTTGGGTTACAGTCGAGGGGACTCCAGCCAACGGGTCGCCGACACCCTCCTCCGGGGAGGTGGTGCCCTGTGCCACACACTCGTGCCAAGCGTGGCTCGCCCGACGCCTTCGACTTCGAGGGCACCGGCGCGCGGGCGCGCGACTGGCTGGACCGGGCCTACGGCGCCTCCTTGCGCCTCACCGGACGGGTCGGCACCGTGCAGCACCGCCGCGTGGACCACGGCACGTTCGCCTTTGACCACCTCGTCATCGGTTCGCCCTTCGCCGCCGACTCCGATGCGATGCCGGGCCTCGTCGTGGTCGACCTCATCAACGGCGACTCCGCCTACAGCCGCGACCACATCACCGACTACAGCCACGACGGCGACTCGGTCCTCGCCGCCGGTTGGGACATGCCCCACTCCAACAGCAGCGAGGGCTTCGAGGTGCGCGCCACCACCATCACGGGCCAGGCGCTAGCCCTCGCGGTCGAGGACCTCCTTCCCGGCCATCCGTGGGAGCACATCTCCTTCGACTCCTACGTCCCGCACTCGCAGGCCGCCGGCGCACGCTGGCGCGCACTGGTCGACCAGCTCAGCGCTGCCGTCCCCGCAGTGCAGGCCGGGGACCCCGACCACGCGGGCGAGGCCGCGGCCGAGGCGGGCCGCCTGCTGGCGCACACGCTGCTCGCGACCTTCCCCAACGACGTGATGGCCGAGGCGGTCAGGCTGGAGCAGGAGGCGGGCCAGGGTGAGTCGTCCCCGACGCTCGTGGCCCACGCGATGCGCGTGGTCGAGGCCCGGGCGGGCGACGAGATCACGCTCGAGGAGCTGGCAAGGGAGTGCTCGATGTCGCCGCGCGCGCTGCAGTACGCCTTCCGCAAGCACCTGGGATGCTCGCCGCTGGACTACCTGCGCCTCGTGCGCCTCGACCTCGCGCGCGCAGCGCTGCGCGACGGCTCGAAGACCACCGTGAGCGACGCCGCCGCGCGGTTCGGCTTCCACAACCCGGGCCGCTTCGCCTCCGACTACCGACAGGTCTTCGACGAGAACCCTCGACAGACCTTGAACAGGAACCCCTCCTGACGGAGGTGTTCGTTTTGCGGCTGTTGCACAAGTCCCCGTCAAGGGCAAGGTTGGTCTAGACGTGCTCGCTGAAGACAACGGTGAGAGTCCTGCAAGGCAAGGAGCTCACCATGGCTCACGCAACGACCCTCACGCCGACGGACCACCGTCCGGCCCGTGACGCCCTCATCGACGAGCACCTCGCGGTCGCACGTTCGATGGCCTCGCGCTACCGCAACCGCGGCATCGAGCTCGACGACCTCGAGCAGGTGGCCCTCCTCGGGCTGACGAAGGCCGCTCAGCGCTTCGACCCCGACGCCGGCTTCGACTTCCTGTCGTTCGCCGTGCCCACGATCCGCGGCGAGCTGCGCCGCCACTTCCGCGACGCCGGCTGGGCTGTCCGCCCGCCGCGGCGCATCCAGGAGCTCCAGGCCCGTATCGCGGCCGCGCAGGAGGAGCTCGCTGCCACCCTGAATCGTTCGCCGCGGCCCACCGAGGTAGCCGCCCACCTCGGCGCCCCGCTCGACGACGTGGTCGAGGCCCTGGCGGCAGACGGCTGCTTCAGCCCCACCTCGCTCGACGCCCCCGTCGGTGACGGGGCGTCCACGCTGGGCGACCTCATGCCCGGCGACGAGCGCGAGGTGGCCCAGGCCGAGGCAAGGATCGTGCTCGCCCCGATCGTGGGCCGGCTGTCGACGCGCGATCGCCGCATCGTCCACATGCGCTTCTTCGAGGAGCGCACGCAGCAGGAGATCGCGACCGCCATCGGGCTCACCCAGGCGCAGGTCTCCCGCGTGCTCACCCGCATCCTGGCCGAGCTGCGTGGTGCGCTCGCCGAGCCGCCGATGGCGGCCTGACCAGATTCCCGATCCAGACCCCGGTCAGGTCCCGTCCCGGGGCACCCCGACGTCGTGCACGTCCATCAGCTGGGCGAGCGTGCGGTAGTAGCCGACGAGCACCACGAGCTCGGTGAGCGCGGTGGTGCCCAGGGTGCGGGACAGGTCGGCGTAGTCGTCGTCGTCGAGCCGCGCGCGGTCCTCGAGCAGCCGCCGGCACAGGGCGTACGCCGCCTGCTCGCCCGAGTCGGCCGGGGCGAAGGTGCCGTCCGCGAGGGCGGCCAGCTCGTCGTCGGCGAGCCCGGCCGCGCGACCCACACGCTCGTGCGCGTGGCGCTCGAAGGCGTTGTCGGTGGCGTGCGCCACCGCGAGGATCGCGATCTCGCGCGTCCGCTCGGGAAGCGTGCCTGCGTAGCGCAGGGCGCTGCCGAGCTCCTGGAGCGGAGCCCCGATCGCCGGCTCGTGGACCATCACGCCGAACGGACCGGTCAGCGCACCGTGCTCGTCGGTGAGGGCGAAGTGCTGGGGGCCCGAGCCCCGCGGACCGCCGACGATGCGCTCGCGCAGCGACAGCTGCTCGGTGTCCATGTCAGCGGGGGTGAGGTCTGGAAGGCGCACGATCGTGAGGATGCCGCATCCGGCATGCTGGTCGCATGCGCTTCACCGAGCACGAGCTGACCGTCGCCGTGACCGCCGCCGCGAAGGTCGTGGCAGCCGGCAAGGCGCGCCGTCGCACGAAGGGCGAGGCGGCGTGGGACGCGCTCAGCAAGATCGAGCGCTACCACCTCCTCGAGGCCGTGGGCAGCCAGGTGCTGCCGGTGCTGATCGCGCTGCCCGACGTCGAGGTGCCCGCCGGCACCCGTCCGACCTTCACCGACGCGCAGATCGCCGCCGCGGTGGACGACACGCTCGGGGAGAGCGGCGTGGGTCGGATCCGGCAGAAGGTGGCGCTCGCCGCCCGACTCACGCTCGTGCGTACGGCCCTCGCCCAGCTCCCGGTGCGCCAGGACCCCGACGCGCTCACCTGAGAGCGCCCTCAGGTTCGGTGCGTACGGTCGAGCGCGATGACTCACACCATGCGCACCCACCGAACCCGTACGTCGCTCGGCGCCCTCGCGGTCGCCGCGCTGCTCACCCTCTCCGCCTGTGGTGGCGGCGGCTCCTCGAAGGCCGACCCTGCCTCCTCGTCGAGCGACTCCGCCTCGGCCGACGCCTCTGCCTCGGCCGGCGCCGACCTCGAGGGCGTCCCGGAGGTGGTGGCGGAGGTCAACGGCGAGGAGGTCACCCGCGACGAGTTCGCGCCGATCTACTCCGCCCAGCTCGCGCAGGCCCAGGCGCAGGCCCAGTCCGGCGGCCCGGCTCCCGACGAGGAGGCGCTGAAGAAGCAGACGGTCGACGACCTCGTCGACACCGAGCTGCTCGCGCAGGAGGCCGACTCGCGCGGCATCGAGGTCTCCGACGACGACATCGACGCCGAGCTCACCACCCTGGCCGAGCAGAACGGCATGAAGTCGGGCGACGAGCTCCTCGCCGCCATCGCCAAGCAGGGCATGGACGAGGAGACCGCGCGCGACCAGGTCGAGACCCAGGTGATGGTCGAGCGGCTCGTCGCCGACGAGGACGGCCCCTTCAAGCCGACCGACAAGGAGCTGCGTGCGCTCTACGCGCAGGCCGCGAAGCAGGCGAAGGCCAGCGGTTCCGGCCAGGTGCCGCCCTTCGCCAAGGTGCGCGACCAGCTCGTCGAGCAGGCCAGGACCCAGGAGATCGGGTCCGTCGCCGGAGCGCTGGTCAAGAGCCTGCGCAAGGACGCCGACATCACCGTCAACCTCTAGTCGCCCCGCGGGCCGCACTCGGCGATCTGGCGATGTGGCTCCCGCGTGCCCCGTGGGAGAAGTAGTGTTCCGCCCGTGTGTCGGTCCCGTGTGCGCCCGTGTCGTGACCGCGCGTGCCGGATCGTGACGGAGGCGCGCGCGTGACCGTGCGTCCGGCCCTGTCGCTGCCCCGTGCGCTGGGCTTCGCGCTCGTCTACGCCGTTCTCGGTGTGGTGGCACGCCTGACCGTCGTCGACGGCCAGACCGTGAGCCTGATCTGGCCCGGCGCAGGCGTGGCCGTGCTGTGGCTCCTGGCCGAGTCGCCGCACCGGCAGTGGAGGGTGCTGGCGTCGTTGCTCGCGATCCATGCGGGGGTGGCCTGGGTCACCGGTGCGCCGGGCCCGCTCGTGCTGCTCGGCGCGACGTCGCTCGTGTGCCAGACCTGGGTCGTGGTGGCGCTCCTGCGCCGGTGGTGCCCCACGCTGCTCGGCGCCGGCGGCACGGCGAGCTTCCGCTCCCCACGCACCCTGGCGCGCACGTGCGCCGCGGCTGTCGTCGGCAGCGCGGTCGGCGCCGGGATCGGTGCCACGGGGGTGTGGGCCTCGGGCGGCGCATGGGACGGGTGGGTGCTGCAGGCGTGGTTCGCCCGGCACTTCACCGGGATCCTGGTCGTGGCCTGCGTGGGCCACCTCGCCTGGGAGTGGCGCACCCAGCACGTCGCACCGAGGGCCCGTGGCGGACACCGCACCGAGCTGGTCGTGCTCTGGGCGATCTCCGCCGTCGCGGTGTTCCTGATCTTCCTCCAGCCGCTGCCGCTGGTCTTCCTCGTGATGCCGTTGTCGGTGTGGTCCGCGGCACGCTTCCCGACCTTCCACGCCGCCCTGCACGCGCTCGCGCTCGGCGCGGGCGGGCTGCTGCTGACCCTCGTCGGCCAGGGCCCGTCGCAGATCCTGCCCGACCCCGTGCAGGCCGTGCTGGTCGCGCAGCTGTTCCTCATCGCGGTGCTGCTCACCGGCCTGGCCGTCGGCACCCTCAGCGACCGCATCGACGAGCTGGTCGTCCGCATGGGGCACGCCCGCGCCCGCGCCGCCGAGCAGGCCGAGCTCCTCGCGGAGATGACCGAGAGCATGGACGAGGGCCTCGTCGTGCTCGACCGCGACGGACGCATCGAGCGCAGCAACGGCGCCAGCCGACGCCTCGCCCACCACGTGAGCCCGGGCAAGCGTGACGCCGTCGCGCTGATGGACCTCGTCGAGCTGGCCCTCAACCCCTCGGCCGACAACACCAGCGCGGCACGGGCAGAGCTCGGCGTGGGCGACGTGTGGGTCCCGCTCGACTCCGGGGAGGACCTGGTGCTCGCCGTGTCGTGCTCCGTGCTCGCGGGACAGGGCGAGGAGACCGACGACGGTGAGGCCCACGCCGGCAGGCTGCTGGTCCTGCGCGACGTCACCGAGCACCGCCGCGGCATCCGTCCGCTGGTCGGCTTCGCCTCGACCGCCGCGCACGACCTGCGCGGACCGCTCACCGCGATCCGCTCGTGGCTCGACCTCGCCGAGGCCGACCTCGACCCCTACAGCGACACCGCCGCCTCGCTGGCCCGTGCAGGGAAGGCTGCCGACCAGATGGCCCACCTCATCGACGACCTCCTGGCCCACGCGATGGCCGAGGCCGGCGACCTGGTGGTCAGCGACGTCCCGCTGAGCGGCCCCGACGCCGCGCTCGCGCGGGCGGTGGCGCTGCTCGGCCCCGACGACGTGCTCGAGGTGCCCGACGACCTGCCCGCCGTCCACGCCGACGAGGTCGCCGTGCGCCAGCTCTTCGCCAACCTGGTCGGCAACGCCGTGAAGTACGCCCGCCCCGGTGTCCCGGCGCGGGTGCGGGTCTCGGCGGAGCGCCACGGCCCCCGCGTGGTCATCGAGGTCGAGGACAACGGCGTCGGCGTCGACGAGCTTGAGCGGGTGGCCATCTTCCAGCGCTTTCACCGCAGCGACTCCGTGCGCGCCGGCTTCCGGGGCACCGGCATGGGACTGTCGATCTGCCAGACGATCGTGCAGCGCCACGGCGGCACCATCGAGTGCCTCGCCGCCGACCCCGGCCCCGGCTCGGTGTTCCGCTTCGACCTTCCCGCCGCCGGTGCCGCGGTCGACGTACCCCCGCTGACCGTGCGCGAGGTGCTCAGCCGCACCTGAGGGTTCCGGCAGGCTCATCACCTGGCGTCGCGTTCCCCGGATATCCGGGGAAACTGGAGCCTCCAGTGCGAAGTTTCGGGGGTGAGGCTCCAGGTTCGAGGGTTATCCGGGGATCGCGACCGGCCAGCCGACGTGCCCCGGCAGGCTCAGACGTTGCGGCGGTACTGCCCGCCGACCTCGAAGAACGCCTCGGTCACCTGCTGCAGCGAGCAGACCCTCGCTGCGTCCATCAGGACTGCGAAGACGTTGTCGCCGTGGATCGCCGCGTCCTTGAGCCGCGCCAGCGCCTCCTGGGCCTCGGCGCCGTGGGCGGCCTGGAAGGCGCGCACGCGCTCGAGCTGCGACGACTTCTCGGTCTCGGTGGCGCGGGCGAGCTCGATCTCCTTGGGCTGCGCGTCCGCCGCGGACTCCTTGACGAAGGTGTTCACGCCGATGATCGGCAGCGAGCCGTCGTGCTTGCGGTGCTCGTAGAGCATCGACTCGTCCTGGATCCGGCCGCGCTGGTAGCCGGTCTCCATCGCGCCGAGGACGCCGCCGCGCTCGTTGATCGAGTCGAACTCGGCCAGCACCGCCGCTTCCACGAGGTCAGTGAGGTCGTCGATGACGAACGAGCCCTGGAGCGGGTTCTCGTTCATCGCCAGGCCCCACTCGCGGTTGATGATCAGCTGGATCGCCAGCGCGCGGCGCACGGAGTCCTCCGTCGGGGTCGTCACCGCCTCGTCGTACGCGTTGGTGTGCAGGCTGTTGGCGTTGTCGTAGATCGCGATCAGGGCCTGCAGCGTGGTGCGGATGTCGTTGAAGTCCATCTCCTGCGCGTGCAGCGACCGGCCGGACGTCTGCACGTGGTACTTCAGCTTCTGCGAGCGCTCGGAGGCGCCGTACTTCTCCTTCATCGTCACCGCCCAGATGCGGCGCGCGACGCGGCCCAGGACGGAGTACTCCGGGTCCATGCCGTTGGAGAAGAAGAAGCTCAGGTTGGGTGCGAAGTCGTCGATGTGCATGCCGCGTGCGAGGTAGGCCTCGACGTAGGTGAAGCCGTTGGCGAGGGTGAAGGCGAGCTGGCTGATGGGGTTCGCCCCGGCCTCGGCGATGTGGTAGCCGGAGATCGACACCGAGTAGAAGTTGCGCACCTGGTGCTCGATGAACCACTCCTGGATGTCGGCCATCATCCGCAGGCTGAACTCCGTGGAGAACAGGCAGGTGTTCTGCCCCTGGTCCTCCTTGAGGATGTCGGCCTGCACCGTGCCGCGCACGTTGGCCAGGGCGTACGCCGCCAGCTCGGCGCGCTCGTCGTCGCTCGGCTCGCGGCCCTCCCGCTCGCGGAAGGCGTCGACCTGCTGGTCGATGGCGGTGTTGAGGAAGAACGCCAGCACGGTGGGCGCGGGACCGTTGATGGTCATGCTCACGCTGGTCGTCGGCGAGACGAGGTCGAAGCCGTCGTAGAGCGCCTTCATGTCGTCGAGCGTGGCCACCGAGACGCCGGAGGTGCCGACCTTGCCGTAGACGTCGGGGCGCGGGTCGGGGTCGCGGCCGTAGAGGGTGACGGAGTCGAACGCCGTCGACAGCCGGGTCGCGTCGTTGCCCTCCGACAGGATCTTGAAGCGGCGGTTGGTGCGCGCGGGGTCGCCCTCGCCGGCGAACATGCGCGCCGGGTCCTCGTTGTCGCGCTTGAACGGGAAGACGCCCGCGGTGAAGGGGTAGTAGCCCGGCAGGTTCTCGTTGCGCCAGAACGTCACCAGCTCGCCGTGGTCGGCGAAGCGCGGCAGCGAGACGCGGGGGATCTTGTTGCCGCTGAGCGACTCGCGGGTCAGCCTGGTGGTGATCTCGCGGTCGCGGACCACCACGGTCTGCTCGTCACCGGAGTAGGACTCCACGACCGCGGGCCAGCCCTCGATCTGGTCGGCGACCTCGTGGGGCACGGCCTTGCGGGCGGCCTCGAGCAGCGCGGGGACGCCGCCCGGGTCGCCGTCGCCCAGCTGGTCGGCGACGTACTGCACGCGCTGCAGGTTGCGCGCCGCCTCGGCGAGCTCGGTGGTGCGGGCGTGGTAGCCGCGGACCGTCTCGGTGATCTCCGAGAGGTAGCGCACGCGCTCGGCCGGCACGACCTGCCGGATGCCGGAGGAGTGGCGTACGTCGACGTGCGGCAGCGTGCCCTCGGCGACGACGAGGCCGGCGGCGGCCAGCTCGGAGCGCAGGTGCTGGTAGAGCGCGGTGACACCGTCGTCGTTGAAGGTCGCGGCGCTGGTGCCGAAGACCGGCATCTCGTGCGGCTGCTTGCCGAACGCATTGCGGTTGCGCACGAGCTGGCGACCCACGTCGCGCAGCGCGTCCTTGGCGCCGCGGCGCTCGAACTTGTTGATCGCGACGCTGTCGGCGAAGTCGAGCATGTCGATCTTCTCCAGCTGCGAGGCGGCGCCGAACTCCGGCGTCATGACGTAGAGCGAGTGGTCGACCAGCGGCACGATGCCCGCGTCGCCCTGGCCGATGCCGGGGGTCTCGACGATCACCAGGTCGTTGCCCGCGGCCTTGAGCACGTCGATCACGTCGGCGAGGTGCTCGGGCACCTCGTGGGCCCCGCGGGTGGCCAGCGAGCGGAAGAACACGCGGTCGCCGTCGAGCGAGTTGGCGCGGATCCGGTCGCCGAGCAGCGCCCCGCCGCCCTTGCGGCGGGTGGGGTCGACGGCGACGACCGCGATGCGCAGCTTGTCCTGCTGGTCGGTGCGGAAACGGCGCACGACCTCGTCGGTCAGCGACGACTTGCCCGACCCACCGGTGCCGGTGATGCCGAGGACCGGCACCACGCGCCGCGTCGCCGCGGCCCGGATCTCGGCGAGCGTCGCCTCGTCGAGGCGGCCGCCCTCGGCGCCGGTGATGGCGCGGGCGACGGCGAACCGGTCACCGGAGAGCACGGCGTCGGCGGTGACCTGCTTGTCCTGCCACAGGTCGACGTCGCAGTCGGCGACGACCGAGTTGATCATCCCGACGAGGCCCATCTTCTGGCCGTCCTCGGGGGAGAAGATCGTCACGCCCGACTCGCGCAGGCGGGTGATCTCCGACGGCACGATGACGCCACCGCCACCGCCGACGACCCGGACGTGGCCGGCGCCCTGGGCGCGCAGCGACTCCACGAGGTACTCGAAGTACTCCACGTGGCCGCCCTGGTAGGACGACACCGCCACGCCCTGGACGTCCTCCTCGAGCGCGGCGTCCACGACCTCCTGCACCGAGCGGTTGTGCCCGAGGTGGATCACCTCGCAGCCCTGGCTCATGAAGATGCGCCGCATGATGTTGATCGAGGCGTCGTGGCCGTCGAACAGCGCGGACGCGGTCACCAGGCGGATGGGGTGCTGCGGCGTGTGGAGGTCGGCCATGCCCCGATAGTAGGACTTCCAACTATTACTGGCGAGTCACGAGTTCCCGGGCAGGGAAGTCCCCGGATATCCGGGGAGTCTCCCGGTTGTCACCCCAGATCTCGGCCGACAACCAGGAGACTCGGGTGCAAAGGTGCTCAGGACGAGTCGCCGAGGCCGGTCCGCAGCTCGGTCAACCGGTCGGTCAGCTCGCGTACGCCGTCCGCGGGCAGGCCCGGGGACTCGAAGACCTCCGCGTTGAGCGCCGCCGTCGCGGCCTCCACGGCCTCGCGTCCGGCGTCGGTGAGCACCGCGCGCACGACGCGCTTGTCGGCGTCGCTGCGCACCCGCTCGACGTAGCCCTGGGCCACCAGCCGGTCGACGGCGTTGGTGACGCTGGTCGGGTGCACCTGGAGCAGCGAGCCGAGTCGCGACATCGGCATCGCGGAGCCGCGCGTGAAGGACAGCAGGCGCAGCACCTCGTAGCGGGCGAAGGTGAGCTCGCGCGGTCGCAGCACGGCGTCGATGCGCTCGAGCAGCAGCTGCTGCGCGCGCACCACCGAGGTCACCATCGCCATCCCGTCGGCGGCCTCGGGCCAGCCGTGGGCCACCCACTGGCGGTGGGCCTCGACGATCGGGTCGCGCGTCATGGGGATGGAGGCTAACCGGACAGACCGGTGAGCACCGCGTGCGCCTCGACCATCGCCGGCCCGTACCAGGTGAGCAGCCGCCCGGACACGAGCCGCGTCGGGGTGGCGAAGGCCTCCGGCCCGTCGTCGGCGGTGAAGACGTAGGGCTCGTCGGGCAGCAGCACGACGTCGGCGCCGGTCGCGTCGATCTCCTCGAGGGGGATCGTGGGGTAGCGGCCCTCGCGGGCGGACAGCACGTTGACCAGCCCGGCCCGGGTGAGCAGGTCGTCGGTGTAGGTCGGCGACCCGACGACCATCCACGGGTCGCGCCAGATCGGCACCGCGACCCGCAGCCGCGGTGCGACCGGGGCGGACCAGAGCCCGCGCGCCTCGACGAGCCACGACGGGTCGCGCAGGTCGAGCGCCTCGTCGAGCAGGCGCGACATCGACGCCAGCGACTCCTCGACGGTCTCGATGCGGGTCACCCACACCGCGACGCCGGCCTCGCGCAGGCGGCGTACGTCGAGCTCGCGGTTCTCCTCCTGGTTGGCCACCACCAGGTCGGGTGAGAGGGCGCGGACCGCGGCGAGGTCGGGGTTCTTGGTGCCGCGCACGCGGGGCACGTCGAGGTCGGCGGGGTGCGTGCACCAGTCGGTGGCGCCGACGAGCCGGTCGGGCGCGGTGGCCGCGAGCGCCTCGGTCAGCGAGGGGACGAGGCAGACGACGCGGCGGGCCGGGGCGGTCAGGGGGACGTCGGCACCGAGGTCGTCGCGCATGTGGTCGAGGGTAGGGGGCCGCGACCGGCTCAGCGCCGCACGCCCTTGCGCCACGCGCTGAAGGAGGTCAGGCGCTGGTCGGCGGGCCGGACCAGCCACGGCCAGGGGAGCAGGTGCGCGACGTCGAGGGACGCCGCGCGGCGCACGAAGCCCGGCACCGGGGCGAAGGTGACGGCGAGCGGCCTGCCCGCCAGCTCGTCCACCGGCCGCCCGAGGCGTACGTCGACCTCGCGGCGCCCGGCCAGGTCGGCGAGGCACTCGACCAGGAACACCAGGCGCTTGCCCGACAGGCGCAGCGAGCGCAGCAGCGGCTCGTCGAGGACGAAGACCACGGGCAGGTCGGGGTGCGCGGCCAGCGCCGGGTCGGCGTCGCCCAGGGACTCGGCGGTCAGCCACACCGTCTCCGGCTCGCCGCGGCGGACGGGGGACTCCGGCCCGGCGCCCGGCTCGTGACCGGTCGCGGGCGGGGGCGACGTGCGCGGCCCCGGTGTCGCGTCGGGCCAGCCCTGGATCGGGCACGCCTCGCGCAGGGGGCACGAGCGGCACAGCTGGGGCGCCCGGTTCTCGACCTGCCAGCGGCTGAACCCGTAGGGCTTGCCGGTGCCCGCGCCGACGGTCCACTGCCAGCCGAGGCGGTTGGCCGCGCGCGAGCCGTCGAGCAGGTGGCGGAAGAAGTCGTCCTCACCCTCGCGCCAGCTGCGGCCGTGACGCACGGTCCAGTGCGAGGCCCACCACATGCGGGTCTGGTTGACCAGCCAGCCCTCGCCCTCGAGCTCCCCGCGCAACCACGACGTGCAGGCCATCTCCTCGCCCCAGCCCGCGGCCGGCGCGGGCGGTCGCGGGGGCTCGAATCGCAGCGGCTCGGCCAGCGCGGACGGCGTACGGGCGTAGAGGTGGCGGGCGAACTCCTGCCACATGAGCTCGTCGCGGTAGCGGTTGCGGTCCGAGGTCGGCGCCGCGGCCACCGCGTCCCACAGGTCGGGCAGCGTCACGAGTCCGTGGCGGACGTAGGGCGACATGCGGCTGGCGCCGCGTCGGTGCTCGGGCAGGACGGTCGAGCGCGAGCGGGCGTAGCCCGTGACGTCGAGGGTGGCGAGAGCCGCGTCGGCCGCGGCCTGCCCGCCCGTGTGGCCGCCGGCCCGGACGCCGTCCGGCCCCTCCAGGGCCAGGTGCCCGAGGTGGGTCGCGACCCACGCCAGCACCGCGTCGTGGTCGTCGACGTCCGGCAGGGCTGCGAGCGAGGGCACGTAGTCACCCTGCCACCCACGGGTTCGGACGACCGGGTGATGGGGTCGGGCCCCCGTGCGTGGTGGAGTTGTCCCCATGAGCAAGCATCGGTCCTCCGCGGGGCTGCCGGTCGACGGTGTCGAGCGCGAGACGGTCGAGGGCTGGACCTTCCCGGCCCGCAGCCCCGCCACCGGCGAGCGGCTCTGGGACGTGCCCGACGCCGGGGTCGCCGACGTCCATGGCGCCATCGCCGCGGCCCGACGCGCGTTCGACGAGACTCCCTGGAGCACCGACGCGGCGCTGCGCCGCGACGCCGTGGTGCGCCTCCAGGAGGCGCTCGCGGCCCGTTCGGACGACCTCGCGCTGCTGCTCGCCGCCGAGACCGGGGTGCCGGTGTCGCTGCGCGCGGCGCACCTCGACGCTGCGATCGCCCACATGTGGGAGCCCGGCTCCGCCCCCGACGGGCCTCCCGGCGTGACCGCCGTGGTCACCCCCGCCACGTCCCCGCTCGCGGTCGCGCTGGAGGAGGTCGGACGCGCGCTCACCGCGGGCGGCACGGTCGTGCTCAAGCCCGCCCCCGAGGCAGCCAGTGCGGCGCTCGAGCTGGGACGGACAGCGCTCGACATCCTGCCGCGCGGCGTGCTCAACGTGGTGTCCACGCGCGACGTCGACGTCGCGATCGCCCTCACCCTCGACGCGCGCGTGGACGAGGTGTCGTTCACCGGGTCGGCCGTGGCCGGCGAGCGGGTGCAGCACGCGGCCTCGATGGCCGGCAAGCGGGTGCGGCTCGACGTCGGCGGCCCGCTCACGATCCGTGCCGCCGACGACGGCGACCTCGCCGCCGTGGTCGCGGCGGCCGCGGTCACCGTCGCGGCCAACGCGGGGCAGGGGTGCCGGTTGCCGGCCACCGTCGTGGTGCCCCCGCACCGCTACGCCGAGGCGCTGGCCGCTGCCGTGGAGGCCATGGACGACGTCGTCGTCGGCGACCCGGCCGAGCCCGCCACCGTCTGCGGACCGCTGCGTTCGGTGGTCGCGCGCGACCGCGTGCTGCGCTACCTCGACCTGGCCCGCTCGGAGGGCGGTGACGTCGCGCTCGGCGGGAACCGCCTCGAGCGCGACGGGTGGTGGGTCGTCCCCACCGTGGTCGGCGGCCTGACGCCCGCCTCGCGCCTCGTGCGCGAGGAGGTGCTGGGCCCGGTGCTCATGGTCGTGCCCGCGAGCTGATCAGTCCTCCGGGAGGTGCGGGTCGGCCAGGAGGTACTGGGTGAGCTTGCCCTGGTGGTCCCGGTCGTGGTGGCGCACGACCTCGGGGACCATCCGGCCCTCCGCGGTGTCCCAGAAGCGGTCGGTGCGGCGGGCGACCGCGCGCGCCAGGTGCCCGACGACGCCCTGGTGCGGGATCCACGGGTGCGGCCGGGTGGGCGAGGCCAGCTCGGCATGGTGCAGCCGGGTGCCGAGGTCCTCCGGTCCGTCCACCTCGGCGTCGAGCAGGGCCTCGGCGAGGCGTCGCTCGAGGTCGCACACCACGTCGAAGTCGCGCCGCACGTCCTGCCAGATCGAGGACCAGGGGCGAGCGACGGCGTAGGTGCTGCCGTAGAGCCTGGCCTTGACCTGCGCGAGCGACTCCTCGTAGGTGCGGCTGGCGACCAGGAACTCGTGGGCGAGGTCGTGGCCGTCCGGGAGGTGGCGCACGAGCGGCGCGATGGCGTCGACCATCGCGGCGTTGTGCCTGCTGGCCGCAGCGAGGAAGGTGTCGATCGCCGTGTAGTGGTCACGGGGGTGGCGCAGGTCCGGTTGCGCGCTGCCGGCCAGGGACAGGCGGTGCCCGAGATCGTGGTGGATGCTGTCGAGGTCGTGCGCGAGGGTGATCACGGCGATCATCTCCTAGGGGTTGCCGTGTCCCTCCAGTCTGGCTCGCCCCACGCCGGGCACAAGGCCTACCGGGCGTCGGCCCCTGCCCGGGCCATCGGCACGTGCATGATCCCGTCCTCGTCGAACTCCTGCCCCGTCACCTCGAAGCCGAAGCCGGCGTAGAGCCCGGTCATCGCGGTCTGCGCGTCGAGGCGCACCTCGCGCCCACCGCACAGAGCCAGCGCCTCGTCCATCATCAGCGACGCGAGCCCGCGCCCGCGCGCGGAGGGGGCGACCACGACCCGGCCGATGCGCGCCGCGTCGCCGTCGTCGAGCACCCGCAGCGTGCCGACGACCGCGTCGCCGTCGTCGAGCAGCACGACGTGGCGGGTGGCGGGCTCGAGGTCGCGGCCGTCGAGGTCGGGGTAGGGGCAGTCCTGCTCGATGACGAAGACCTGCTGGCGCAGCCGCCACACGTCGTACGCCGTGCGCGCGGGGAGGTCGTCGAAAGAGGAGGTGACGACCCTCATCGCACGCTGTGCCCGTTCACGAAGGCCACGACCTGGCGGAACGCGCGGGCGCTCTCGGGGGTGGCGGGCAGCAGGCCGTAGACGTGGATGAGGTCGGGCTCCTCGACGGCCGTGAGGTCCCAGCCGGCCTCGCGCGCACGTCGTACGAGCAGGCGGCAGCCCGGGTGCAGAAGGTCTCGGGTGCCGTAGAGCACCAGCGCGCGCGGGAGGCCGGCCAGGTCGCCCAGGGCGGGGGAGACCTCGGGCCGCGCCAGGTCGTCGGGCGAGCCGGCCCACCAGCGGGCGTAGGCCTCGATCTTGCCGATGAACAGCCACGGGTCCACGGCGTCGACCGCGCGGGTCTCCGGGGTCGACGTGGTCAGGTCCACCCAGGGTGCGTGCATCACCAGGTGGGTCGCCGGGGTGGCGCCCCGGTCGCGCATCGACAGGGCGATCGCGAGGGCCAGCCCGCCGCCCGCGGAGTCGCCGGCCAGGACGATGCCGCCCTCCTCGGCGGCCCAGCGTGCGGCGTCCGCGACGAGCGCGTCGTGCGAGTCGGCCCACGTGTGCTCGGGGGCGAGGGGGTAGTCGGGCATCACGACCCGCGCGCCGATCGCGTCGGCGAGGCGGGTCGCGTAGCGCACGTGGAAGGCGTCGATCGGCGCCATGTAGCCGCCACCGTGGGCGTAGTAGAGCGTGCGGCGCACCGGCCGGTCACGCGGGGTGAGGACGTGGCAGGGGAAGCCGATGTCGACGACCGAGGCGTCCCACCGCTTCGCGAAGCCGGGCACCGCCCGCGTCGGCAGCGACCGGTCGAGGGTGCGGTGCCACGCCTCGACCCGGGCGCGCTCGTCGGCCTCGTCGCCCATCTCGCGGGCCTGGCGGAGGCGGGGGATGACGGTGGCGAGGAGCTGGTGGCGCAGGCTGGGCATGGGACGCAGCGTAGGGCGCTGGAGCGTCGGGTCTAGGCTGCCCCCACAAGACAGGGGAGCACGTGCGAGACGTGCTGAGAGTGCGGACCAGCCGCAGACCCTACGAACCTGATCCGGTTAGCACCGGCGATAGGGAGTCCACATGAATCACGCATCCGTCCGCGCTGCCCTCGCGACCGCGTCCGCCGCCCTGCTGCTCACCAGCTGCAGCCTCACCGGCGGCTCCGAGCCGTCGGGCACTGCCTCCGACGCAGGCGGCGCCGGGTCGTCGGGCACGACGAGCGGCGGCACCGTCGTCCTCGCCACGCACGAGTCCTTCCACCTGCCCAAGAAGCTGATCAAGGACTTCGAGGAGCAGAGCGGCTACACCCTCGAGGTGCGCGCCGCCGGCGACGCCGGCACGCTCGCCACCAAGCTCAGCCTCACCGCCGACAACCCGACCGCCGACGCGTCCTACGGCATCGACAACACCTTCGCCTCCCGCCCGCTCGGTGAGGGCGCCTTCGCCGAGGTGACGCCGTCGGCGACCCCACCCGAGCAGTACGCCCTCGACGAGGGCGCCGACCGGCTGGTGCCGATCGACTCCGCCAGCGTGTGCGTCAACGTCGACACCGACTGGTTCGACGCCGAGGGCCTCACCCCGCCGAGGACGCTCGACGACCTCACCGACCCGGCGTACGCCGACCTGCTGGTGACGCCGGGCGCCTCGACCAGCAGCACCGGCATGGCCTTCTTCCTCGCCACGGTCGCTGCCTACGGCGACGACTGGCAGGGCTACTGGACCGACCTGGTCGGCAACGGCGCGAAGGTCGTCGACGGCTGGGAGGACGCCTACTACGGCGACTTCACCGCCGGCTCCAAGACCGGCACCCGCCCGATCGTGGTGTCCTACGACTCCTCGCCGGCCTTCACCGTCAAGGGCGGGCGCACCACGACGGCCGCACTCCTCGACACCTGCTTCCGCCAGGTGGAGTACGCCGGCGTGCTGGCCGGCGCCGACAACCCCGAGGGCGCCGCGGCGCTGGTCGACTGGATGCTCAGCGACGAGGTGCAGAGCGCCCTGCCGGAGTCGATGTACGTCTACCCGGTGATGCCGGGCGCGAGCGTCCCGGACGACTGGGCGCAGTTCGCCCCGCAGCCCACCGACCCCTACGAGGTCTCGCCCGCGGAGATCACGGCCAACCGCGAGCAGTGGCTGACCGAGTGGACCGACGTCGTCTCCCGGTGAGCCGGGGATGAGGCGCATCGCCGGGCTCCTGCTCCTGGCCGCCGGCCCGGTGCTGGTGCTCGGCGTGCTCTTCGTCCTGCCCGTGAGCGGCATGGTCGGCGAGGGCTTCCTGACCGACGGCCGCTTCACCCCTGGCGCGGTGCTGGAGGTGCTCGCCCGCCCGCGCGTGCACCGCGTCGCGTGGTTCACGCTGTGGACCTCCGCGGTCGCGACGCTGCTCGCGGTCGTCCTGGGCCTGCCGGCGGCGTACGCCCTGCACCGCCTCGCGCTGCCCGGCCGGGCAGCGGTGCGCGCCGCGCTGCTGGTGCCGTTCGTGCTGCCGACCGTCGTGGTCGGGGTCGCCTTCCGCCAGCTGCTCGGCGAGGGCGGTCCGCTCGGCGGGCTCGGCCTCGACGGCACCCCGGCCGCCATCGTCTGCGGGCTGGTGTTCTTCAACGTCGCCGTCGTGGTGCGCACGGTGGGTGTCGCGTGGGAGTCGCTCGACCCGCGGCCGGGCCAGGCGGCCGCGGCCCTCGGTGCCTCTCCGTCGCAGGTGCTGCGCACGGTCACGCTGCCGGCGCTGCGACCGGCGATCGTGGGCGCCGCGAGCATCGTCTTCCTCTTCTGCGCCACCGCCTTCGGCATCGTGCTCACCCTCGGTGGCGTGCGCCACGCGACGATCGAGACCGAGATCTACCTGCTCACCACCACCGTCTTCGACCTGCGCGCCGCCTCCGCGCTGTCGGTGCTTCAGATCGTCGCGGTCGTCGCCCTGCTGGCGCTCGCCGCGCGGCTGCGGGCCGTCCCCGACCCGACCGCCCAGCGCGCAGTCGCCCCCGCCCGCGCCGTACGTCGTGGCGACACCGCCGTCGTCCTCGCCACCCTCGTCGTGCTCGGCGCGATGCTCCTGCCGATCGTGACCCTGGTGCTCGGCTCGCTCAGCGTCGGCGAGGGCTGGGGCCTGGCCAACTACCGCGCGCTCACCACGGTCGGCGACGACCAGGCCCTCGTCGTGCCGGTGACGGCCGCGCTGCTGACGAGCCTGCGCACGGCCGTCGACGCGACATGGATGGCCCTGCTCGTCGGGGTGACGGTCTCGCTGATCGTGACCCGGCGCTCGCACTCGGTGGCCGAGCGGCGGGTGCGCTCGACGCTCGACGGCTTCTTCATGCTGCCGCTCGGGGTGAGCGCGGTGACCCTCGGCTTCGGCTTCCTGATCACCCTCGACCGGCCGCCGCTCGACCTGCGCGACTCGCCGCTGCTGGTGCCGATGGCGCAGGCGCTGGTCGCCCTGCCCCTCGTCGTGCGCACGCTGACGCCCGTGCTGGGCGGGATCGACGACCGGCAGCGCCAGGCCGCGGCCTCGCTCGGCGCCTCGCCGTGGCGCACCCTGCTCACCGTCGACCTGCCCGTGGTGTGGAAGCCGGTGCTCGCCGCGAGCGGCTTCGCCTTCGCCGCCTCCCTCGGCGAGTTCGGGGCCACCTCCTTCCTGGCGCGCGACGACACCCCGACCCTGCCGGTGGTGATCTTCCGGCTGCTCGGGCACCCCGGGGAGATGAACTACGGCATGGCGCTGGCCGCCTCGGTCGTGCTCGCGGGCACCACGGCCCTCGTCGTGCTCGCCGTCGAGCGGCTGCGCGTGCCGGGTGTGGGAGCGTTCTGACGATGCTCACCCTCCGCGACGTCACGGTCCGCTACGGCGACACCGCCGCGGTCGACCACGTCTCGCTCGACCTCGGATCCGGGCAGGTGCTCGCGGTGCTCGGCCCCTCGGGCTGCGGCAAGTCGACGCTGCTGCGCGCCGTCGCCGGGCTCGAGCCGCTCTCGGCGGGCTCGATCTCGTGGGACGGCGTCGACCTCGCCGGCACGCCCACGCACCGGCGCGGCTTCGCGCTGATGTTCCAGGAAGGCCAGCTCTTCGCCCACCTCACCGTCGCCCGCAACGTCGCCTACGCGCTCCGGCTGCGGCGTACGCCGTCCGCGCGACTGCGCGCCCGGGTGCGCGAGCTGCTCGAGCTCGTCGGGCTCGCCGGCTACGACGACCGGCTGCCCGGCACGCTGTCGGGCGGGGAGCGCCAGCGGGTCGCGCTGGCGCGGGCGCTGGCCGTCGAGCCGCGCCTGATCCTGCTCGACGAGCCCCTGTCGGCCCTCGACGCCAACCTGCGCGAGCGGCTCGCGGGCGACCTGCGCGACATCCTGCACGCCGCCGGCACGACCGCGCTGCTGGTCACCCACGACCACGAGGAGGCGTTCGCCCTCGCCGACCGTCTCGCGGTGATGCGCGCGGGTCGCGTCGTGCAGTCCGGCGGCATCGACCAGGTGTGGCGCGAGCCGGTCGACGAGCAGACCGCGCTGTTCCTCGGCTACGCGCGGGTCCTGCGCGACGACGCCGCCCGCCTCGTGCTGGAGGCGGCCGGCCTGCCGCCCGCGCCCGCCGTCGCCGTACGCCGCTCCGCGCTGGTCGTGGACGGCGCGGGGCCGATCCGCGCCCGGGTGGAGTCGGCGCGGGTGACGCCGGAGCAGGTGCGCCTCGTCGTGGACGCCGGCGGCCTCGGCCGGCTCGACGCGGTGGCTTCCCTCGGCAGCCGGGTCTCGCCCGGCGACGAGGTCGCGGTGCGCGTCGACGTGACCCGCGTCGCGGTGCTGCCGATCGTGCCTGCCCCTTGACCCGTCCCTAGACTGGCCCGCGTGTACAGACCGGCCTATGCCCTGCTCGTGGGAGTCGCCGCGACCATGGGCGCACTGGCCCTGGCCGCCGCTCTCACGCTCGACCGATCGCTGGTCGACCCCGACGGCTTCCTCGGTCCGTCGTGGCTGCGGCTGCCGCTGATCATCCTCGGCGCGTTCCTGCTCGACGTCCTCCCGCGCACGCTCTGGGCCTCGCGCTTCAAGCCCGCACTGATGCCCGACCTCGTGCGCCAGCGGGTGCGCGAGCACTGGGACCGCGAGCGGATCATCCTGGTCGTGCTCGGGCTGGTCTCCTTCTACATCACCTACGTCTGCTACCGGAACCTCAAGTCGTTCCTGCCCTTCATCATGGGCGAGGACAAGTACGACCGCGAGCTGCACCTCATCGACCGGGCGCTGATGTTCGGCCACGAGCCCGCGACGATCCTGCACACGATCTTCGGCACCGGCGTCTCCGCGCACTTCCTGTCCACGATCTACTTGTGGTTCCTGCCGCTCGTGCCGCTGGCGCTCGCCGCCTGGCTGGTGTGGTCGCGCAACATCACCTTCGGCTACTGGTTCGCCACGTCGCAGTGCATCGCGTGGACGCTCGGCACCGCGTCCTACTACGCGCTGCCGACCCTGGGCCCGGGCTTCCAGTACAGCTACCTCTACGCCGACCTGCCCGACACGGGGTCCAGGGCGCTCATGGCTGCTCTCTACAACGGTCGGCAGGGGGTGCTGCGTGACGGCGCTGTCGGGGCCGTCCAGTCGGTCGCGGGGTTCGCGTCGCTGCACGTCGCGATCACGCTGCTGGTCGCGCTGATGGTGCAGTACACGCTGCGCAACCGGATCCTGCACGTCGTCTTCTGGGCCAACTTCGCGATCACCGTCGTGGCCACGCTCTACTTCGGCTGGCACTACATCGCCGACGACCTCGCCGGCGTGGTCATCGCGCTCTTCTCCTTCTGGCTCGGGGGGCTGGCGAGCGGGCAGAAGTTCGATCGGCGGGGGTTGTCGTCGCACCCCACCTCCACGACGCACCAGGTGCCCGTCGACGTCGACTGAGCGGCGTACGCCTCTCCTCGCCCTGGAGTCCCCGGATATCCGGGGACTCTCCCGGTTGTCACACGAGATCTCGGGTGACAACCGTGAGTCTCGGGTGCAAAGCCGTCGTCACGACGCCAGCTTGTTGCGCGCTGCCATCACGCCGCGGATCCGGCTCGCGAGCCGCTCGGGCTGCGCCAGGTCGACCCACCCGATCCGGATGCACACCCATCCGGTGAGCAGGCACACCAGCTCCTCGCGCGTCTTCTCGCGCATGAGGAACTCCTCCAACGTCTCGCCCTCCCTGCGGTGTCGCTCGTACTTCACCTTGCCGTCGAACTCGAGGAACACGTTCAGCTCCGGCCAGGCGAAGTCGAGCCGTGCGACGAGCGTGCCCTGCTCGTCGTACACCTCGAACTGGGGGTCGGCCTTGGGGATGCCCTGCTTGTAGGCCAGGTAGCTGAAGCGGTCTTCCCCCACCGACTCCAGGCGGGGGTCGGCCAGGCGGATGACGAGGTCCGACGTCAGGCTGCCCGGCCACCAGCGATGGGTCTCCACCTGCGCGGCGAGCTCGTCGAGGGTCATCGCACCCGCGTGGAGCAGGCGGTTCACCGCGACGAGTGAGCGTTCGACGTCACTGATCGTCGTGGTCTCGAACGCCGCACGCGCCGGCGTGCTGACCACGATGCCGTTGAGCTCCTCACGATCGTCCTCGCCGAGCACGGCGCGGTGCGGCACCCAGTCGCGTTGCCGCCGACCGGCCCTCTCGGGTCCGGTGCGGGTGGTGTGGACGACATCGAGGGAGAAGCCCCACAGGGGCAGGCCGCGCTCGATGATCGACGAGACGTGGGTCAGCGCCGTGGCTCCGTGGGCCCGCGCGAGGACGGCTAGGGCCAGGAGGCGATGGCGGTCTCCCGGCGTGAGCTGCTCCCAGACGGCCATGTCGACGAACGCGCCGTACCGGATCCGTTTGAGCACCTTGGCCCGCACCAGACGGTCGATCTGGTTGTCGGTCAGCCCGTCGGCGATGAGGTCGCGGCGCAGGCGCACCAGGCCGTCGAGGTCGCGCTGCTGTGGGGTCATGGGCTGGCACCTGCCCTCGACCCCCGGGCTCCAATCCGGCGTTCCAGCATCTGTGGACAGTGGGCTTGGTCGGCGGGGTTTGCACCCAAGACTCCCGCATGGTGCCCGAGATCTGGTGTGACAACCGGGGAAGTCCCCGGATATCCGGGGACTCCAGTCCGTGATGCCGACGACTTACACCCGTGTAGTTCACGAATTACACCGCTGTAGTCTGTCAAGTCGACACGCCGGCACAAAGTGAAAAAGATGAGCAAAGTGTTCCCAGTGTGACGAAAGTTCACTAGCGTGCCTCGAGTTGCCCGTGCGATGGGGAAGTCGCACGGGCACCCCGAGCCCAAGGGAGCCCCCGTGCCCGTCGTCCCGCAGTCCGCACCGCCACGTCGTGCGACGTCGCGCTGGGCGACCGCGTGCACGCTGGTCGTCGCGCTGGCGATCGGCGGCGGGCTCCCGACCGCCTTCGCCGACGACGGCGACGCAGTGCCGAGCCAGGCCGACGTCGCGAATGCCCAGGAGAAGGCGGACGCCAAGGGGCGCGACGTCGCCTCCGTGCAGGCCGACCTGATCCGCGCCAACCTCGCGCTGGAGACGGCGGGCGACACCGCCGCCCAGGCCGCGGAAGCCTGGAACGGTGCCCGCTGGCGCGTCGAGCAGGCCCGCGAGGACGCCCGGCAGGCGGAGGCCGCTGCCGCGTCGGCCCGTGCGGACGTCGAGGCCCAGCGCGAGCTCTACGCAGACACCGTGGTCCGGTCTTACGAGGAGGCCTCCGGGGTGCAGGGCCTGTCCGCAGTGGTCGAGGCCGACGGCATCGAGTCGCTGATCGACCGCACGGTGACGATGGGCAACACCTCGGACGCCCTCGACAGCCAGTACGACGCCTACATCGCCTCCTCGGCGGTCGCGGACGTCACCGCGACCACCGCCGCCCAGGCCTCCGAGCGGGCCGAGGCGGCCGAGCGCGAGGCCGAGCAGGCGCGCGACGCCGCGGCCCAGGCGCAGGCCGAGGCCGGCACGCAGGCTGAGGCGATCGCCGCGACCAAGTCCGAGCTCATCGCCGAGCTCGCCGAGCTCCAGGGCATCAGCGTGCGCCTCGCCGAGAGGCGCCAGTCGGCACTCGAGCAGGCGGCCGCCGAGGCAGCCGCCGCCGCCGCGCAGGCCGAGGCCGATCCCCAGGCCCAGGCTGAGGCAGACGCACAGGCCCAGCAGGAGCAGGACGAGCAGCAGCCGACCCCCACCCCCACCCCCACCACGAAGCCGACGCCGACGCCGACCAGTACACCGACTCCGTCCAGCACGCCCACCCCCACGCCCCAACCGACCCCGACCCCGACGCCGACTGAGACGCCGACCCCCACGCCCACCCCCACGCCGACAGAGACGCCGACCCCCACCCCGGCGCCCACCCCCACCCCGACCCCCGCCCCCACCCCGACGCCCACCCCCACGCCCCCGCCCCCGGCCGGCGGCGCGGCGGCCGCGATCGCCTTCGCGACCGCGCAGCTGGGCGAGCCCTACCGCTGGGGCGCCTCGGGACCCGACGCGTGGGACTGTTCCGGGCTGACGGCGGGCGCCTGGGCCGCCGCCGGGACCTACCTCCCGCACTACTCCGTCGCGCAGTACACCCAGTCCACGCGCATCACCGCGGCCCAGCTCGCGCCCGGCGACCTCGTCTTCTGGGGCTCCTCGAGCAGCGCGAGCTCGATCTACCACGTGGCGCTCTACGTCGGCGACGGCCAGGTCATCCACGCCCCGCGCACCGGCCGCGACGTGAGCCGCGAGTCGATGTACGCCTGGCGCGCACCGAACTTCTTCGCGCGGCCCTGACCGTCGTGGGGAGGGCCGCGCGAGGGGTCACCGCACCTTGCGGGCGAACCTCGCTGCCAGCTCGGCCGGGTCGAGGTCGCCGTCGAGGATGAGCCGCGTCGCCCACCCCGACGTGTCGATGCCGGACAGCTCCTCGAAGAGCGCGAGGTCCTTGGCGTAGACCTCGGCCAGCCGCGCGAGGTCGTCGCCGCTCGGTGCGGTGCCGGGCACCTGCTCGGCCCCGGCGTGCCAGTTCTTCAGCGGCGGCACCCGCTCGAAGCGCGGGAGGTCGAGGAAGTCGGTGGTGCGGTGGATGGTCTGCTCGAAGTCGCCGAGCATCTCGCGCAGCTCCAGCAGCAGCCACTGACGGCGGTCGAAGAGCTCGAAGCCGCGCTGCAGCTGCTCGCCGTAGAAGCCACGCGCCAGGCCGGTCATGTGCCGCCACCGCATCGTGCGTACGTCGTCGGGCACCGCGTCGGGGAGCGAGGTGTGCGGCCACTCGGTCAGGAAGTCCGGCCAGTCGGGCCAGGCCAGGTTGCGCGAGCGCAGCATCACCCAGTGGGAGAACAGCCGCTCGAGGGGGTCGCGGAAGACGGCGATGAGCGGCAGGTCGGGGTCGTAGGCCTGCATCCGGCGCAGCGCCTGCGGCCAGTAGAGGTAGGTGGGGCTGGCGTCGCCGAGCAGGCGGTGGATCGGGGCTCGGCGTGGCGCGGTGTAGTCGGCCGCGTAGTCCGGCGCCGACCAGTCGACGGTCTCGTCGTCGAAGTAGTGCCGCTCCTTGTCGGGGGCCTGGCACACCAGCGGGTGCTGGTTGAGCGTCACCGCGAGCGTCGACGTGCCGCCCTTCTGCACGCCGACGACGGCGAAGTTGTAGGCCATCTTCCCGGCGGCGTTCCCCGTGCCCTCGCCCGCAGGGGTGTCAGCGGTGGTGTTCATCGCGAGGAACCTACCCGTCGGGCTAGTTTGGGCGGTATGGCCACCGACCAGGTCCCTCCGATCGCCGACGAGATTCCCACGCCCGTGCCCGAGGCCGCTGCGGTCGCGGGCGACGACGACGCGGTGCATGCAGCCGACCGCGGCTACGCCGAGCCGGTCGTCGACGTCGCCGCGCTGCGCAGCCTCCTCGACGGCCGCTACCGCGAGGTCCGCGACCTGGTGCGTGCCAACCTCGCCGAGCACGCGCAGGTGCTGCTGGACGCCGAGCAGATGACCACCTCCGAGTTCCGCGACCGGGTGCGGGACGTCGTGGTGATGATGGCCGAGTCCGGCCAGACCGGCATGGGATTCCCCACCGAGCACGGCGGCGGCGGCGACATCGGCGCCTCGGTCGCCGCCTTCGAGACCCTGGCCTACGGCGACCTGTCGGTGCTGGTGAAGGTGGGTGTGCAGTTCGGCCTCTTCGGCGGCGCGATCCTCCAGCTCGGCACCCAGCACCACCACGACGCCTACCTCGCCGACCTCGTCACCGGCCGCACCATGGGCTGCTTCGCGATGACCGAGACCGGGCACGGCTCCAACGTGCAGGCGCTGGGCACAGTGGCGACGTACGACGCCGAGGCGCAGGAGTTCGTCATCACCACCCCCGACGACGTCAGCCGCAAGGACTACATCGGCAACGCCGCGGCCCACGCCGAGCTCGCAGTCGTCTTCGCCCAGCTTGAGGTCCCGAGCGAGGAGGGCGTCGAGCGCCACGGCGTGCACGCCTTCGTGGTGCCGATCCGCGAGGGCGGACGCGTCCTCGACGGCGTGAGGATCGAGGACTGCGGTCCCAAGATGGGCCTGGACGGCGTCGACAACGGCCGGCTGTGGTTCGACCACGTGCGGGTGCCGCGCACCGCGCTGCTCAACCAGTTCGCCGAGGTGACGCCCGAGGGCCGCTACCTCTCGCCGATCGACAACCCCAACAAGCGCTTCTTCACCATGCTCGGCACCCTCGTGCAGGGCCGGGTCTGCGTCGGCGGCGCCGGGATCAACGCCGCCAAGGTCGCGCTCACGATCGCCACCCGCTACGCCGACCGTCGTCGGCAGTTCGAGGCGGTCTCGCCCGACGAGGAGCAGGTGCTCCTCGACTACGGCATGCACCAGCGCCGCCTGCTGCCGCTGCTGGCGCGGACGTACGCCCTCCACTTCGCGCAGGAGGTCGTCGCCGGGCAGCTGCACGAGGTCTTCTCCGGCCCCGGCCCGACCGAGCCCGGCAGCGACGAGCACGCCCGCCGGATGCTCGAGTCGCGCGCCGCCGGCACCAAGGCCCTCGGCACCTGGCACGCCACCCGCACCATCCAGGAGTGCCGCGAGGCCTGCGGGGGAGCGGGCTACCTCAGCGAGAACAGGTTCGCCGCGCTCAAGGCCGACACCGACGTCTTCACGACCTTCGAGGGCGACAACCACGTCCTGCTGCAGCTGGTGGCCAAGGGGCTGCTCACCGACTACGCCGGCGAGTTCGAGGACATGGACCAGCTCGGCATGGCGCGCTTCGTCGCCGGCCTGGCCGTCGAGACGGTCGTCGAGCGCACCGCGGTGCACAAGCTCGTGCAGTCGGTGCGCGACCTGCTGCCCGGCGGCGACCGGTGGGACCAGGAGGCCGGGCTGCTCGACCCGGCCTACCAGCTGGCCATGCTGCGTTTCCGCGAGGAGCACATGATCGGCGGCGTCGCACGCCGCCTCAAGCGTGGCATCGACCAGGGGGCCAACCCCGGCGCGGTCTTCTCGCGCGTGCAGGACCACGTCATCGCCGCGGCGCGCGCCCACACCGAGCGCCTCGTGCTCGAGGCGTTCGTCGCCAAGGTCGCCGCGCTGCCCGACGGCGACCTCAAGGTCGCGCTCAACCTGCTCTGCGACCTGCACGCGCTGGCCACCATCGAGGCCGACCGCGCGTGGTTCATGGAGCACGGGCGCCTCTCCAGTGCCCGCTCCAAGGCGATCAGCCGCGAGGTCAACGCGCTGTGCCGCAAGGTCCGCCCACTGGCGGTGGACCTGGTCGACGCGTTCGGGGTGCCCGAGGAGATGCTGCGGTCCGAGGAGCTCATCGGGTGAGGCCGTGTCCTTCATGAGGCTGCCGGGGCTCGGCGGCTGGAGCGAGGACCCCCTCTGGTCCTACGTCTACCCCTGGCTCGTCGACCACGAGCCCGTCGGTCCGCTCGCCTGGCGCCTCGGCACCGGCAGCGACCTCTCGCTGCTCCACGACGCGGCGGCGGAGCTGGGCACGCTGCCTGCCGGTGCGCGGGTGCTGGACGTGCCGACCGGCTCCGGCGTCGCGCTGCGCGGCGTACGCCCCGGGCAGGGCCTCGACGTCGTCGTGGCCGACATCTCCGCCACCATGCTCCGGCGCGCGACGGCGACGGCACGGCGCCTCGGCGTGGCCGACCAGGTGACGCCGGCGGTGACCGACGTGGCCTCGATGCCGTTCGCCGACGGCTCCTTCGACCTGGTCGTGTCGTTCACCGGCCTGCACTGCTTCCCCGACCCGCGCCGCGCGATCCAGGAGATGGTCCGCGTGCTCGCCCCCGGCGGCGTGATCACCGGCAGCTCGATCTTCACCGACACCGGCCGGCGCTACGAGCTGCTGCGCCGCAGCGGCACCCGCGCGGGCATCCTCGGCCCGATGTGCACCTCGACCGAGGCGCGCACGTGGCTGCTGGAGGCCGGCTGCGACGTCGTCGAACTCACCCTGCACGGCGCCCTCGGCTACTTCCGCGCGACCCGACAGCCGGGCCGGGAGGCGACCGCATGACCTTCGGAGGACTACCGACCCGCTGGGAGCCCGCGGGCCGTAGCCGCGGCCTCGCGCTGGTCGTGCCGGGACGGGCGTACTCGCCCTCGGCGCCGCTCCTCGAGCTCGCCCGTCGCGCCCTGCTGCAGCACGGCTTCGCCGTCCAGCAGGTCTGGTGGGACACCACGACCAAGGGCGACGAGGACGGCGACTCGTGGGTGCGCAGGCACGTGGTCGAGGCGCTCGCGCAGGAGGACGCCGACCGGGTGCTGGTCGTCGCGAAGTCGCTGGGCACCCGCGCCGCGTCGTACGCCGCCGAGCGCGGGCTCGACGCGATCTGGTTCACCCCGCTGCTGGTCGAGGCGCCGCTCGCGGAGGCCATCGCCGCCAACCCCGGACGCCAGCTGCTCGTCGGCGGCCTGGCCGACGAGCTGTGGGACACCGACGTCGCGCGCGAGCTGGGAGCCAACGGCTGCGACGTGCTCGAGGTCGCCGACGCCGACCACTCCATGGCCACGCCCGATGCCGTGCGCACCGCGGAGATCCACCTCGAGGTCGCGCGGGCGGTCGAGGTGTTCCTGTCCGGGCTGTGAGCCGTCAGCCCCACAGCAGGGCGAGGAACCGCTCCGCGTCGCCGGCGCGCGGGATGTTGTTGAACAGGACGTAGGGCGAGGGCCTGCCGTCGATCCGCTCACGCAGCCGGAGCAGCTCGTCGTCGGTGTGGACGTGCCGCGAGCCCGTGGTGCCGTGCAGCCGGTAGTAGGTCCGGTCGGGGGTGACGGTCTCGGTCTGCATCGGGTCGACGACGTGCACCAGGTCCAGCTCGGAGCAGAGCTCGGCGAGCA
Source organism: Nocardioides sp. Soil774 (assembly GCF_001428125.1). Taxonomy (GTDB): domain Bacteria; phylum Actinomycetota; class Actinomycetes; order Propionibacteriales; family Nocardioidaceae; genus Nocardioides. Next base: position 631,698 of record NZ_LMSM01000006.1, read on the forward strand.
GCTGGGCGGGCCACTCGCCCCGTGGCTCCCAGAGGAGGCGACCGGCCGGTCGCTCGACCTGCGCCAGGAAGGTCCGCATGCGGGCGACGTTGCCGGGCGTCGGGCGGAAGCTGCGCGGGCACTGCAGCAGCACGGCCGTCGCCCGCAGCACGCGGGCGCACTCCAGCGTGCGCTGCCACCCCGCCAGCACGGGAGGCGTCGTCCGGAACGCTCCCACCTGTCCCCGGGCGCTGTCGGGCAGCGGCGTCCTGAGCCGCCGGTAGGTCGGGCTGCCCGACTCGTGGGTCACGACCTGCCAGGCCTTGATGGTGAACTCGAAGTCCGGCGGCACCTGGGCGCGCCAGCGGGCGAGCAGCGTGTCGGACGGCGGCTCGTAGAACGTGTGCTGCACCTCGACGAGCGGGAAGCGGCGCACGTAGGACGCCTGCGACACCGTCCAGCCACACAGCCCGACGCGCACATCCACCGATCCAGCATCGTGGGCCAGCCGGCCTGTCACACCACCCACCCGGGCGGTGTCTCCATGTCAACACCCACGACAACAGGAGGACAGATGCCCAGCCAGTTCCGGATCCCGAAGGCCCGCATCGACGGGGCATACGGCGCCGTCATGACCCGTGTCGCGCGGCGCACGTGGGGCCAGGTGCCCGACAACGCCTACGTCCTGTGGCACAACTTGCCCGTCCTCAAGGCGGTCTTCGGCTTCGAGCAGAAGGTCGGCCGGTGGAAGGCGCTCGACCCGCACCTCAGGTCGTACGCCGAGATGGCGAGCGCGGGGGCGATCGGCTGCTCGTGGTGCCTGGACTTCGGCTACTTCATCGCCCACACCCAGGGCCTCGACGAGGCCAAGGTGCGCGAGGTGCCGCGGTGGCGCGAGTCGGAGGTCTTCACCGACCTCGAGCGCGAGGTGATGGCCTATGCCGAGGCGATGACCGTGACGCCTCCGGAGGTCACCGACGAGATGGTGGCGAGCCTCGACGAGCAGCTCGGCCACGCAGCCGTCGTCGAGCTCACCATGATGGTGGCGGTGGAGAACGAGCGCTCGCGCTTCAACTCCGCGATGGGGCTGGCCTCGCAGGGCTTCAGCGACGTCTGCGAGCTGCCGCTGGCGCAGGCTGGGACGATCAGCAGGTGACGGACGACTTCTCTGCCCACCGGAGCCTGCTGTTCACGGTGGCCTACGAGATGCTCGGCTCCGCCGCCGACGCCGAGGACGTCGTCCAGGAGGTGTGGCTGCGGTGGGCGGGCGTGTACGTCGCCGAGGTGCGCGACCCGCGCGCCTATCTCGTCCGGATGACCACGCGGCTCTCGCTCAACCGCCTGCGCACGCTGTCGCGACGGCGTGAGGACTACGTCGGCACGTGGCTGCCCGAGCCCGTGCTCACCGCGCCGGACGTCGCCGACGACGTCGCGCTCGCCGACAGCGTGTCGACCGCCATGCTGCTGGTGCTCGAGACCCTGCCGCCCACCGAGCGCGCGGTCTTCGTGCTGCGCGAGGTCTTCGACGTGCCCTACGCCGAGATCGCCGAGGCGGTCGAGAAGTCCGAGCCCGCGGTGCGTCAGATCGCCAGCCGGGCGCGTGCGCACGTCGCCGAGCGCCGTCCGCGCTCGTCCGTCAGCGCTGCGGAGCGCGACGCGGTCATCGAGAGGTTCCGGGCCGCCGCGGCGGGCGGTGACCTCCAGGCGCTGATGGACGTGCTCGCGCCCGACGTGGTGCTGATGACCGACGGCGGCGGCCGGGTGAAGGCGGCGCTCAACCCGATCTTCGGGCGCGAGAAGGTGCTCCGCTTCCTGTCCGCGGTCGCGCCCGGCGCGCTCGAGCTCGTGCCGGTGTGGCTCAACGGCTCGCCCGCGATCCAGTTCGTGGTCGCGGGTCAGCGCGACGGCGTGGGCACGATGGTCGTCGAGGACGGCGTCGTGACGCGCCTGTTCCTCGTGCGCAACCCCGACAAGCTCGGGGCGGTCGGCGAGGAGGTCGGCCTCAGCAGGTGAGGCCGGCGTACGTCAGGCGTCCTCGCCCAGGCTGTCGTCGGCGAGGTTGTCGACGTCGTTGCCGTGGCCCTCGGTCTTGAAGCGCTCGAACGACGCGCGCACCTCGGCCTCGGCCTCGACGCGGCCGACCCAGTCAGCGCCCTCGACGGACTTGCCGGGCTCGAGGTCCTTGTAGACCTCGAAGAAGTGCTGGATCTCGAGCCGGTCGTACTTCGAGACGTGGTTGATGTCGCGCAGGTGCTCCAGGCGCGGGTCGTGCGACGGCACGCACAGCACCTTGTCGTCGCCGCCGGCCTCGTCGGTCATGCGGAACATGCCGATCGCGCGGCACTCGATGAGGCAGCCCGGGAACGTCGGCTGCTGCAGGATGACCAGCGCGTCGAGCGGGTCGCCGTCCTGGCCGAGGGTGTTCTCGATGTAGCCGTAGTCGGCCGGGTAGGCGGTCGAGGTGAACAGCATGCGGTCCAGGCGGATGCGCCCGGTCTCGTGGTCGACCTCGTACTTGTTGCGCTCGCCCTTGGGGATCTCCACCAGCACGTCGAACGTCAGCACGTCTTCCTCCACACTCCCGGCACGTCATCGCCGCCATCTCAGGGTCCTGCTCGCAGCCTCGAGCGGGAGCCCGAGGCGAGGGTCTGGGGGCAGTGTCGCGCACAATGGCCCCGATGCGCGAAGCGAGAGGGTCGAAACGTCGGCGACGTGAGGTACGCCACTCCGGCGGTGGCCGGGTGCGCACGTGGCTCCCCACCCTGCTCGTCCTCGCCCTGCTCGCCTCTGGCGTGGCCGCCTACCGCTTCGAGTGGGGCCAGCGCTACCTGCCCTGGCTGGCCGCCGACCCCGTCAGCGAGCCCGAGCAGGTCCTGCCCCCGGCCGGCCTCGACCTGCCGGCCTGGACCGAGCCCCCCGCTGCGACCCCGGTCGACGCGGCGGGGCAGGTCGTCCCGGCCCGCGTGGCCGCGGCCGTCGCCGCCGACCTGGCCGATCCCGACCTCGGGCGGCACGTCGTGGGCGAGGTGACCTCGCTGGCGCCGGGAGGCCCGACGTGGACGAGCGGGGACGGCCGCTACGTGCCGGCCTCCACCACCAAGCTGCTCACCCTCTGCGCCGCCCTCGAGACGCTCGGCCCCGACCACACCTTCACCACCTCGGTCGTGCGCGGCGAGGGGCCGCGCGAGGTGGTGCTCGTCGGTGGGGGAGACCCGCTGCTGGCGAGCAAGCCGCTCACCGTCGACGAGGCCGCCTCGACCTATCCCGCGCGCGCCGACGTCGCCACCCTGGCGCTGCAGGCCGCCGAGGCGCTCGGCGGTCGCGGCCGGGTCGAGGTTCGCTACGACGACAGCCTCTTCACCGGGCCCACGGACAACCCGGCCTGGCGACGCGACTACGTCCCCGACGACATCGTCAGCCCCATCACCGCGCTGATGGTCGACGGAGGCGTGGCCCCCGACGGCCTCACCCGCTCCGACGACCCCTCCCGGGCCGCGGCCCGCGCCTTCGCCGACGCCCTCGCCGCCGCCGGGCTGCGCGTGGCCGGCGAGCCGCAGCGGGTCGTCGTACGTCCCGGGGCCGAGGAGCTCGCCGCCGTCGAGAGCGCGCCGGTGGCCGAGATCGTCGAGCGCATCCTCGACGTCAGCGACAACGAGGGAGCCGAGGTGATGGGCCACCACGTCGGCCTCGCGACCTCGGGCACGGGGTCGTTCGAGGCGGGTGCGGCGGGCGTCCTCGACACCCTGCGCGGGCTCGGCATCGACACGTCGGCTGACGAGGTGTACGACGGCTCCGGCCTGTCGCGGCGCAACCGGGTGGCCACGTCCACGATCATCGCGCTCCTCCAGCACGCGGCCGGACCCGGGGGCGAGGCGATGCGCAGCCTCGTCACGGGCATGCCGGTCGCCGGGTTCACCGGGTCACTGACCTATCGCTTCGCCGACGGCCCCGCGCTCGCCCGGGGCCTGGTGCGCGCCAAGACCGGCACCCTGACCGGGGTGCACGCCCTCGCCGGGATCGCGATCGGCCGCGACGGTGTGCCGATGGCGTTCGTGCTCGCCGCCGACCGGGTGGCCGACGCCGACAAGGTCGACGCGCAGGAGGCCCTCGACCTGGCCGCGGGCGCGCTCGCGGCCTGCCGCTGCTCACGAGCCCCCGGCTAGGGTCGGGACATGAACCTCGTGGACTGGGACCTCGCCGTGACAGTGGGGTCCAGGGTGGCCGGCCCCGGGCCCGAGGTCAGTGCTGCCGAGGCGGAGGCCGCGGTCCTCGAGCTGCGTGAGGGAGCCGCCCGCTCCACGCCGCTGGTGCGCGAGTTCACCGGCCTGCACACCGAGTCGGGCACCGCACCCGTGCTCGTGGTCGACCGCACCGGCTGGCTGCGCGCCAACGCCGACGCCTTCTCCAAGATCCTCGCCCCGGTCGTCGACAAGCTCGTGGAGAAGAAGGGGCCGCCGTCCCCGCTCGCCGAGGCCTTCGGGTCCCGCGTCACCGGCGCCGAGGTGGGGCTCATGCTCGGCTTCCTCGGCTCGAAGGTGCTGGGCCAGTTCGACCCGTTCTTCGCCCCGCACGGCCGGCTGCTGCTCGTGGCGCCCAACATCGTCCACGTCGAGCGCGAGATCGGCGCCGACCCCACCGACTTCCGGCTCTGGGTGTGCCTGCACGAGGAGACCCACCGGGTGCAGTTCACCGCCAACCCGTGGCTCGGCGACCACCTGCTCGCCCAGATGCACGCGGTGGCCGACACGATCGAGCCGAGCGCGCTGCTCGACGGACTGCGCCGCGGGGCCGAGGCGATCCGCGGCGGCAACGGCAGCGTCCTCGACCTCATCTCCTCGCCGGAGCAGAAGGAGATCCTCGACCGGGTCACGGGCGTGATGTCGCTGCTCGAGGGCCACGCCGACGTGGTCATGGACGGCGTCGGCCCCAGCGTCATCCCGTCGGTCGAGCAGATCCGCACGAAGTTCAACCAGCGCCGCAAGGGCACCGGCGGCCTCGACAAGCTGCTGCGTCGGCTGCTCGGGCTCGACGCCAAGATGGCGCAGTACCGCGACGGCGCGATCTTCGTGCGCCACGTCGTCGACAAGGTCGGCATGGACGGCTTCAACGCCGTGTGGAGCGGACCGGAGACGCTGCCCAGCAAGGCCGAGATCGAGGACCCGGACGCCTGGGTCGCCCGGGTGCTGTGACGCTCCACCCCTCCGTCGCGGCGGTGCGCGTCCCGGTCCGGGCCGCGCTCTCGTCGCTCACCCCCGGTGACGTGGTGGCGGTGGCGTGCAGCGGTGGCGCTGACTCCCTGGCGCTGGCCTCCGCCGCGGTCTTCGAGGGTCGCAAGCTCGGCCTGCGCGTCGTCGGCGTCACCGTCGACCACGGCCTGCAGCCGGGCTCGGACGCCCAGGCCGACCGGGTGGTGGCCCAGCTCGCTGCCCTCGGCGTCCACGAGACCCTGACCGCGCGCGTGCACGTCGACGAGGCCTCCGGTCTCGGCCCCGAGGCCGCTGCGCGGGAGGCGAGGTACGCCGTCATGGAGCAGGTCGCCGAGCACCTCGGCGCGGCGGTGGTGCTGCTGGGCCACACCCTCGACGACCAGGCCGAGACCGTGCTCCTCGGCCTGGCCCGCGGCTCGGGCGGCCGCTCGCTGCAGGGCATGCGGCCGGGCTTCGGGGTGTTCGCGCGCCCGCTGCTCGGCGTACGCCGCGACGACACCGTGACCGCCTGCCAGGTCGAGGGCCTGGAGGTCTGGGACGACCCGCACAACCACGACGCCGGCTACGCCCGGGTCCGGGTGCGCGAGCGGGTGCTGCCGGTGCTCGAGGACGAGCTCGGCCCCGGCGTCGCGCAGGCGCTCGCCCGCACCGCCGACCAGCTGCGCGACGACACCGCGCTGCTCGAGGAGCTCGCTGCCGCTGCCTTCGAGCGCGTGCGCCACCTCGACGGCCTCGACGCGGTCGCGCTGGCCGCCGAGCCGCCGGCGCTGCGCCACCGGGTGCTCCACCGCTTCGCCCTCGACGCCGGCGCCCCCGCCTCCGAGCTGACGCGCGGTCACGTGCTGGAGGTCGACAAGCTGCTCGTCGCCTGGCGCGGCCAGCGCTGGGTCGACCTCCCCGGGCCGCTGCGGGCGATCCGTCGCGACGGGGTGCTGGTCCTCGAGGCGCCCTGACGCCCCGCCCTCCCCGGCCCGCGCCCTAGGCTGCACCCATGGACTCGTCCCACGTGGAGAACGACCTGGTCAACATCCTCTTCACCGAGGAGCAGATCCAGCAGCGGCTGGCCGAGATGGCGGTGCAGATCACCGAGGACTACGAGGGACGCGACCTGCTCGTCGTCGGCGTGCTGCGCGGTGCGGTCATGGTGATGGCCGACCTCGCGCGCTCCATGCCGCGCCACCTCGAGATGGACTGGATGGCGGTGAGCTCCTACGGCTCCGGCACCAAGTCGAGCGGCGTCGTACGGATCCTCAAGGACCTCGACACCGACATCAGCGGACGCGACGTGCTGATCGTCGACGAGATCATCGACACCGGCCTCACGCTCAGCTGGCTGGTCAACAACCTCTCCAGCCGCAGCCCGGCGAGCGTCGAGATCGCCACCCTGCTGCGCAAGCCCGAGGCGCTGTCGATGCCCGTGGAGCCGAAGTACGTCGGGTGGGACATCCCCAACGAGTTCGTCGTCGGCTACGGCCTCGACTACCGCGAGCGCTACCGCAACCTGCGCGACATCGGCACCCTCGCGCCCCACGTCTACAGCTGAGCGGGCCTGAGCGGCTCGCCCCGCTTCACCCCGCCTGAAAGAATGGGCGCCCGAGCGACCTGTAGCGTCGCCCCACCAACTCCGAACCGGTGAAAGTTGCCTGTGAAGCGCATATTCAAGGGTCCCTGGCTGTGGATCGTCCTGTCCGCGTTCGCGGTGCTGCTGGCGATCCAGTTCCTCGCGCCCAGTGACGGCTACGACGAGGTCAACACCTCGACCCTCGCCTCCTACATCGACGACGGCAAGGTCGACAAGATCACCTTCGTCGACGGCGACCAGGAGATCCAGGCCACCCTGGACGCGGGCACCCGCGCCGAGGGCGACAAGGTCGTGGCCTACTACATCCAGGGCGAGCAGGAGCAGATCCTCACCGCGGTGAAGGAGGCCAAGGCCGCCGGGACGCTGGACACCTACAACTCCAAGAACCCGCAGCCGAGCTTCCTCGGCTCGCTGGTCGCGACGCTCCTGCCGTTCGCGCTGATCATCCTGCTCTTCATCTTCTTGATGAACCAGGCGCAGGGCGGCGGCGGACGCGGCGTGATGCAGTTCGCCAAGTCCAAGGCCAAGCTCATCACCAAGGACATGCCGAAGACGACGTTCAGCGACGTCGCCGGCTGCGAGGAGGCGATCGAGGAGCTCGGGGAGATCAAGGAGTTCCTCACCGACCCGGCCAAGTTCCAGGCCGTCGGCGCCAAGATCCCCAAGGGCGTGCTGCTCTACGGCCCGCCCGGCACCGGCAAGACGCTGCTCGCCCGCGCGGTCGCAGGTGAGGCGGGCGTCCCGTTCTACTCGATCTCGGGCTCCGACTTCGTCGAGATGTTCGTCGGCGTGGGCGCCTCCCGCGTGCGCGACCTGTTCGAGCAGGCCAAGGAGAACCCGCCGGCCATCGTCTTCATCGACGAGATCGACGCCGTCGGCCGCCACCGCGGCGCCGGCATGGGCGGCGGCCACGACGAGCGCGAGCAGACGCTCAACCAGCTGCTGGTCGAGATGGACGGCTTCGACGTGCGCGGCGGGGTCATCCTGATCGCTGCCACCAACCGTCCCGACGTGCTCGACCCCGCGCTGCTGCGACCGGGCCGCTTCGACCGCCAGATCGGCGTCGACGCCCCCGACCTCAACGGCCGCCACCAGATCCTCAAGGTCCACTCGCGCGGCAAGCCGATCGCGCAGGACATCGACCTGCTGAGCATCGCCCGCCGCACGCCCGGCTTCACCGGTGCCGACCTGGCCAACGTGCTCAACGAGGCCGCGCTGCTCACCGCGCGCAACAACCAGAAGCTCATCACCGACGGGGCCCTCGACGAGGCGATCGACCGCGTCATCGCGGGCCCGCAGCGTCGTACGCGCCTGATGAGCGAGCGCGAGAAGCTCGTCACCGCCTACCACGAGGGCGGCCACGCCCTGGTCGCCGCGGCGCTGCCCGGCACCGACCCGGTGCACAAGGTCACGATCCTGCCGCGCGGTCGCGCGCTCGGCTACACGATGGTGCTGCCCGACCGCGACAAGTACTCCCAGACGCGCAGCGAGATGCTCGACTCCCTCGCCTACATGCTCGGCGGCATGGCCGCGGAGGCGCTGATCTTCCACGACGTGACCTCCGGTGCCGGCAACGACATCGAGAAGGCCACCAACCTGGCTCGCGCGATGGTGACCCAGTACGGCATGACCGAGCGCCTCGGCGCGGTCAAGCTCGGCGACAACAACTCCGAGCCCTTCCTGGGCCGCGACATGGGGCACACGCGCAACTACTCCGAGGAGACCGCCGCCGCGGTCGACGGGGAGGTCAAGAGCCTGCTCGGTCACGCGCACCAGGAGGCCTTCGAGATCCTGGAGACCAACCGCGACGTGCTCGACGCCCTGGTGCTCGCGCTGCTCGACAAGGAGACGCTCGACAAGGCCGAGATCGCCGAGATCTTCGAGCCCCTCTCCCGGCGTCCCGCGCGGCCGGCGTGGACGGGCTCCCCGCAGCGCGTGCCGTCGGCCATCCCGCCCGTCGACATCCCGCAGGAGATCCGCGACCGGGTGCACGCCGACGCGACGGCGCAGGAGGAGGGGACCCGCGGTGCGGGCGCGATCCTGACCCCGCCGGGTGCGGGCGGTGACGTCCACGGCGGCCCCCAGGCCCACCCCGACACCCCGACCCCGCCGTCCCCGGAGGCACCGTGACCGACCCCGTGACCCTGCCCGAGCGCCGTCCCGAGGACGTGCCGGCCTTCGACCAGGCGCGTGCCGAGGCCGCCGTGCGCGAGCTGCTGCACGCCATCGGGGAGGACCCCGACCGCGAGGGCCTGCTCGACACCCCCGCCCGCGTGGCCCGTGCCTACGCCGAGCTGACCCAGGGCCTGCGCCAGACCGCGGAGGACGTGCTCACGACCACCTTCGACATCGGCCACGAGGAGATGGTGCTGGTGCGCGACATCGAGCTGTGGTCGATGTGCGAGCACCACCTCGTGCCGTTCACCGGCGTGGCGCACGTGGGCTACATCCCGGCCGAGACCGGCAAGATCACCGGGCTGTCCAAGCTCGCGCGGCTCGTCGACGTCTACTCCAAGCGCCCGCAGGTGCAGGAGCGGCTCACCACCCAGGTCGCCGACTCGCTCATGGAGATCCTCGAGGCGCGCGGCGTCATCGTGGTGATCGAGGCCGAGCACCTCTGCATGACGATGCGCGGGGTCAAGAAGGCCGGTGCCCGCACGATCACCTCCGCGGTGCGCGGCGCGTTCCTCACCCACCAGGCCACCCGGGCCGAGGCGATGGCGCTGATCCACTCAGGCACCAGGTGACCGTCGGCGCCTCCTTCCGCATGCCCCGGGTGATGGGGATCGTCAACGTCACCCCCGACTCCTTCTCCGACGGGGGTCGCTGGGACACCACCGAGCGAGCGGTCGCCCACGGCCTCCAGCTGCTGGGCGACGGCGCGGACGTCCTGGACATCGGGGGCGAGTCGACGCGTCCCGGTGCGACCCGGCCGCTCGTCGCGGAGGAGCTCGACCGGGTCGTCCCGGTCATCCGTGAGCTCGTCGCCGCAGGGGCGTCCGTGTCGGTCGACACCATGCGGTCCGAGGTCGCGGAGGCCGCGCTGGCCGCCGGCGCGCGCACGGTCAACGACGTGTCCGGAGGACTCGCCGACCCGCGGGTCCTCGAGGTCGTCGCCGACCACGGCGCGACGTACGTCGCGATGCACTGGCGCGCCCACGCCGACCGGATGCGCGACTTCACCGACTACTCGCCCGACGGGGTCGTCGCGACCGTACGTCGGGAGCTCGCCGAGCGCCTCGACGCCGCGCTCGCCGCCGGGATCGACCTCGGGCGGATCGTCCTCGACCCCGGGCTGGGCTTCGCCAAGACCGCGGAGCACAACTGGCAGCTGCTGGTCTTCCTCGACCTCCTCGAGCCGCTGGGCTGCCCGCTGCTGGTCGGGGCCAGCCGCAAGTCGTTCCTCGGCTCGCTGCTGGGCGTCGACGGCGTGCCGCGCCCCGTCGACGAGCGCGAGCACGCCCACGCGGCGCTGGTCGCCCTGCTGGCCGCCCGCGGGGTCGACTGCCTGCGCGTGCACGACGTACGAGCCACCCGCGACGCCCTCGCGGTGGCCGAAGCCATGAGCCTGCGACAGCCCGGCCGGACGAGCTGGGTCACCACCCGGGAGGACGACGCATGACCGACGAGCTGAGCGTCAGTGGCATCGAGTGCTTCGCGCACCACGGTGTCTTCGACTTCGAGAAGCGTGAGGGGCAGGTCTTCGTGGTCGACCTCGTGCTGGGCATCGACACCCGCCCGGCCGCGGCCTCCGACGACCTGGTCGACACCGTGAACTACGGCACGCTGGTCATGGACGTGAAGGCGGCCGTCGAGAGCGAGCCGGTCGACCTGATAGAAACCGTCGTCCAGCGCATCGCGGACACGTGCCTGAGCGACCGTCGTGTTGAATGGGCGCGAGTCACGCTGCACAAGCCTGATGCACCCATCGACGCGACGTACTCGGACGTCGCGCTGACGATCACCAGAACGCGAGGCAACGCTCATGACTGAGACCCCCAACCCCAACATCGTGGACACCGACTCCCTCACCGGAGAGATGCACCCGATCCGGCGGGTGGTCCTGGCTCTCGGGTCCAACCTCGGCGAGCGGATGGCCACGCTGCAGGGGGCCGTGGAGGCCCTCGCCGACACCCCCGACTTCTTCGTCACCGGCGTCTCGCCGGTCTACGAGACCGACCCGGTCGACGCCCCCGACGGCTCCGGGCCCTACCTCAACGCCGTCCTGCTGGCCGACACCACGCTCCCCGCGGCCCGACTGATGGAGCGCGCGCTCGCCGTCGAGGACGCCTTCGAGCGCGAGCGCAGCGAGGTGCGCAACGCGCCGCGCACGCTCGACGTCGACCTCATCGTCGTCGGTGACCGTCGCTCCAACGAGGACTTCCTGCGCCTGCCGCACCCGCGGGCGCACCAGCGCGCGTTCGTGCTGCAGCCGTGGCACGACCTCGAGCCCGACGCGGTCTTCCCCGAGCACGGCCCCATCGCCGAGCTCCTCGACGCCGCCGACGCCACCGGTGTCCGCCGGCGCGAGGACCTCTCGCTCGAAGTCGGATGACCACCCCACGACGTCCCGCTCCTCCGCTGCGCTCCTCCGCACGACGCCGCGGGGACGGGTGAACGACGCCCCCGACGGCGAGCCGCCGCAGCCCAGCGGCACGCTGCGGCCCACCTCGGCCGGCTCCCTGACCGCCTGTGCGGTCGCCGGGCTGGTCGTCGGGTGGGGCCTGCACCCCGTCATGAGCCGGCTGGTCGGGCGTCCCCCGCTCATCTCGTGGGTGCAGGCGCTCGCCCTGGTGCTGGTCGCGGGGATCATGGCCTTCCTGGCGTGGCAGACCTGGCAGACCGTGCAGGTGCGCGGCGAGCGGCTCGAGCCGCACCGGGCGGTCAACCGCCTGGTCCTGGCCCGCGCGTGCGCACTGGGCGGCGCCGTGGTGACCGGCGGCTACGTCGGCTACGCCGTCAGCTGGCTCGGTGACGCCTCCCAGCTCGCCGACCGCTGGATCGTGCGGTCGGTCGTGGCGGCCGCGGGAGCCGCGGGGGTGACGCTCGCCTCGCTGGTGCTGGAGCGTGCGTGTCGCACGGGCGACCGGGGCTCGCAGCCCTAGTCTGGGGCCCATGTCCTCCCAGCAGCCTCAGCAGTCACAGGCGTCCCGCACCCCGGCCCGCCGTCGCCAGCGCAGCACGCGCCTGGCGGTCGCGGTCGGCCTGCTCGCCGTCGCTGCCGTGGTGGTCGTCGTCGCGCTCGCGTCGTCGTCGGCCGGCTTCACCGCCGTCGCTGCCGTCCTCGCCGTGCTGATGGGCGCCGCGGCGACCCGCATCACGCACTCCGAGCTGATGCAGGCCCGGCGGGACGCGGCGCGTGACCGCGCCGAGCAGGCGCAGGAGTACCGCGTCCTGACCGAGCGTCGTACGGCCGAGTCCGCGACCTTCGCCGCCGACATGCGCCGCAAGATCCTCGAGCGCGAGGAGGCCATCGACGTGCTCGAGCGCGCGCTGTCCTCGGCGCAGAAGAACGCTGCGGAGCAGACCCTCAAGCGTGGCCAGGAGGCCCGCCGCGCCGACGCCGCCGAGCGTGGTCGCGATGCCGCCGAGCGGGGCCGCGACGACGCGGAGAACCGCGCCGCCGAGGCCATCGTCGCCGTCGCCGAGCTCGAGGCCGAGATCGACGTCGTCCGCGCCGAGCTCGACTCGCTGCGCGCCGCCGCCGCGCGCCGCAACCACCGCAGCGCCTGAGCCTTTCCGCCACCGCTGTCCGGGCGTACGGAAGAATGGTCGTCCATGATCCCCGAGGACAACCGGTTCGAGAGCGACCCCGACGACGCGCTGCCCGACGACCCGGGGCTCCCGAAGGGCTGGAGCGCCGAGGCGCCTGACGGCGAGGACCCCGCCACCGTGGAGCGGCTGACCGAGCTGCTCCGTGCCCACGAGCGCGCCGGTCGCGGGTGGGCCGGCTCGGGCCAGGACGAGGTGCTCGTCGAGGTCTCCGAGCACGGCCTCGCGATGCGCGAGAATCTCGTCGTGCGCGACGGCCAGGGCCGCATCCGCGCCTGGGGGAGCGTGCACGACCGCGCGGAGGGCCGCATGCTCTTCGTGCACATCGTCGACCGCGAGATCGACGACCGCGCGGCCGACCGCTGCAGCGATGTGCTCTTCGAGTGGGCCGAGGCGCAGGCTCGAGCGGTCGGCGCCGCCCGCGGCCTCGAGGTCCAGCAGATCGACACCGGCGCCTTCGCCGACGACGAGCGCCAGCACGCGTGGCTCGCCGCTGCCGGCTTCGAGCGCGTACGCACGTGGTGGCAGATGAGCCGCTCGGTGGAGGCCGACGAGGCCGAGCTCGTCCCCGACCCGGCCCGCTGGGAGCGCAAGGGCGTCGTGTTCCGCCTGGTCGCTCGTGAGGGCGGTCCGGACTCCGGCGGCATGCCCGACGTCGACGACCTGCGCGCGGTGCACGAGGTGCTCGAGGGCGCCTTCACCGACCACTTCAACTCCGCGGAGGAGACCTTCCAGGAGTTCATCCACCGCCTGCGCGAGGACCCCGGCCACCGGTGGGACCACTGGTGGCTCGCGGAGATCACCGACGGCGACGGCGACCCCGAGCCGGCCGGTGCGCTCGTCGGCACGGTCAGCGAGTCCGACGCGGGCCCGGACGGGTCCTACGTCTCCTACCTCGGCGTGCTCGAGTCCGCCCGAGGCCGCGGCGTCGCCACCGGCCTGCTGCGCACGATCATCGCCGACGCCGCGTCGCGCGGACGCGACCGCGTGGGCCTCGAGGTCGATGCCGACTCACCGACCGGCGCCGACGGCCTCTACACCGCGATGGGCTGGGGCACGAAGTACGTCACGCAGTCCTGGCACCGGGACGTGCCGGTCACCTGACCCGCTGACGATCAGCGCAGCGAGGCCCGCAGGGCCCTGTGCACCCCGGCCGGGGTGAGCACGCCGAGGAAGGTCGGGCCGCGGCGCACGCCGATCATCGCCTTGTCGTCGCGCAGCATCGCGGCGAGCGCGTCCTCCAGCGAGGAGTCGATGTCGATCGCCGAGCCCAGGTCGCCGGTGGAGACGCCGTCGAGCGGCTCGAGGTGCTCCTCGCGGAGGCGGGTGACGGTGAGGGTGCGCAGGCCGCCGGCACCGACGAAGTCGGCCACCTGCTCGTCGGCGGGGTGGGCGAGCAGCTCGCCGGGGGTGGCGTACTGCGCGAGGCGGCCGCCGGCGGCGAACACCGCGACGCGGTCGCCCATGCGGATCGCCTCGTCGATGTCGTGGGTCACCAGCACGACGGTCTTGCCGAGCTCGGCCTGGAGACGACGGAACTCGTCCTGCAGCCGGCCGCGGACGATCGGGTCGACCGCGCCGAACGGCTCGTCCATCAGCAGCACGGGCGGGTTGGCGGCGAGCGCGCGAGCGACGCCGACGCGCTGTCGCTGGCCGCCCGAGAGCTCGTGGGGGTACTTGCGGGCGTACTGCGCCGGCTCGAGGCCGACGGTGGCGAGCAGCTCGTGGGCCCGCTCGCGCGCGGTCGACTTGGACTCGCCGTAGAGCAGCGGGACGGTCATCACGTTCTGCTCGATGCGCTGGTGGGGGAAGAGCCCGATCTGCTGGATGACGTAGCCGATGCCACGGCGCAGCTCCACCGGGTCGGCGTCGGTGACGTCCTGGCAGTCGAGCCAGATGCGGCCGGTGGTCGGCTCGATCAGCCGGTTGATCATCTTCAGCGTCGTGGACTTGCCGCAGCCGGAGGGGCCGACCAGGCAGACCATCTCGCCGCGGGCCACGTCGAGGTCGAGCTCGTGGACGGCGACGGTGCCGTCGGGGTAGGTCTTGCCGACGCCCTCGAGCCTGATCATCGGCTCCGCGCTGCGTGTAGCGTCCATGCGGTGACCTTACTGGGAGCCGCCGACGATCCGAGCTGCTACAGCCGCCTCGTCAACGACTGGGTCTGCCTCGACTACGTCGGCGACCGCCAGCAGGAGATCGTCGACGCCACCATCCAGCACGTCGGCATCACCGTCGTGTCGGTCGCGCTCGGCCTGGCCATCGCCTTCCCGCTCGCGCTCCTCGCCCGCCGGTTGCCGCGCCTGGAGTCGGCGATCCTCGCGGTCACCACCGGCATCTACACCGTGCCCTCGCTCGCGCTGTTCCCGCTGCTCGTGCCCTTCACCGGCCTGACCGCGACCACCGTCGTGATCGGCCTGGCCCTCTACGCGCTGACGATCCTGGTGCGCAGCCTGCTCGAGGGCCTGCGGTCGGTGCCCGACGACGTACGCGAGTCGGCGACCGGCCTCGGCTACGGCCGCGGCCAGCTCCTGCTGCGCGTCGAGCTCCCGCTCGCGCTCCCCGTCGTCATGGCCGGGCTCCGCGTGGCCACGGTCTCCACCGTCGCGCTCACCACCGTCGGCTCCCTGGTGGCCTACGGCGGTCTCGGCAACCTCATCAAGGACGGCGTGCTCACCAACTTCCGCGCCGAGCTCTTCACCGCCTCCCTGCTGTGCGTGGTGCTGGCCTTCGCCCTCGACGCGCTGCTGGTGCTGGTGCAGAGGATGCTCACGCCCTGGACGAGGGGAGCGAGAGCATGACCGTCTTCGGCGACATGTGGCGCTACCTCTCCGACGGCGCCAACTGGTCGGGCAGCGACGGCATCGCTGCCCTGCTCGGCCAGCAGCTCCTGCTGACGCTGACCGCGCTGCTGATGGCCATGGTCATCGGCCTGCCGGTCGCGCTGTGGCTGGGCCACCTGGGTCGCGGCGGGTTCCTTGCCATCAACATCTCCAACGTCGGACGCGCGATCCCGACCTTCGCGTTGCTGGCGCTGCTCGTCGTGGCGCCGTGGCCCGGCACCGACGAGCTCGGTCCCTACGGACGCGCCGGGCTGGCGACCCTGCTCGCGCTGACCCTCTTCGCGCTGCCACCGATCATCACGAACTCGTACGTCGCGATGCGCGAGGTCGCGCCCGACGTGCGCGAGGCGGCGCGCGGCATGGGGATGACCGGGTGGCAGCGGTTCTGGCGCGTCGAGCTGCCCCTCGGGCTGCCCCTGGTCGTGTCGGGCCTGCGGCTGGCGCTGGTGCAGGTGTGGGCGACCGCGACCATCGCCGCGCTCGTCGCCGGACCGGGTCTGGGACAGATCATCACCGACGGGTTCTTCCGCTCCAACTACGGCAAGGGCATCGCGGGCGCGCTCGTGGTGGCCGCCGTCGCCCTCGTGCTCGAGCTGCTGGCCGCGCTCGCCCAGCGCGCGGTGGACCCCTCCCGGCGCGGCACCCCAACAGGTGGTCGCGCAGACGCCTTGTCGGTGGCCCCGGCTACCGTTGACCCGACTGCCGAAACCGTCGGCTGACGACGCACATCCGGACACGCGCAGCCGACGCTGCGGGACACAGAAGGAACACCATGCACCTGGCTCGCTCCCTGGCCGCGGTCCTCGCCGCCAGCGCCCTCGCCCTCACCGGCTGCGCCGGTGACGACCTGTCCAACGACAAGACCTCCGACGACTCGTCCTCGGCGAGCGCCGACAAGGGCTCGGTGACCATCGCCGGGCAGAACTTCCCCGAGGCCACGCTCGTGGCCTCGATGTACGAGCAGCTCCTCGAGGACGCCGGCTACACGGTCGACACCAAGCTGGTCGACTCGCGTGACGCCTACATGCCCACCTTCCCCGGCGACGTCGACATCGTCCCCGAGTACGTCGGTGGCATCGTCAACTTCCTCAACGCCCAGGCCAACGGCGACAAGGCCGAGCCCTTCGAGGCCGGCGACGGCCAGCAGCTCGCCGACGACGGCAAGAGCCTGCTCGACGACGCCGGGATCACGCTGCTCGACATCTCCCCGGCCACCGACACCAACGCCTTCTTCGTGACGAAGGACTACTCCGAGTCCGAGGGCGTCACCACGCTCTCCGACCTCGAGGGCAAGAGCGTCGTGCTCGCCGCGGCGCCCGACTGCGAGGGCCGCCTCGACTGCGAGGGCGGTCTGTCCGACCAGTACGGCATCGACGTCACCAAGGTGCTCGAGCTCGGCTACGCCTCCGACCAGACCTACCAGTCGGTGATCGACGGCGAGTCGCAGCTCGGCGAGACCTCCACGACCGACGGCACCCTGGAGTCGCAGGGCCTCGTCGTGCTCGAGGACGACAAGGCGATCCAGCCCGCGCAGAACCTCGTGCCGGCCGTCTCCGCCGACTTCCTCGCCGACCACGCGGACGTCGCCGACATCCTGAACCCGCTGATGGCGGCGCTGACCACCGAGAAGCTCACCGAGCTCAACGGCAAGATGGCGGTCGACCGGGCCAAGCCCGAGGACGTCGCCAAGGAGTTCCTCACCTCCGAGGGCCTGCTCGGCTGAGACTGCTGCAGCCACGAGCCCCGGTCCGCGTCTCGCGGTCCGGGGCTCGTCTGCGTCCCGACCCTCGTGCGTCCTCGCGCGGCAGCCTCAGACCTCGTGGTCCCGCAGCGCCAGCGCCTCCGGTGCGATGCTCGTCTCGTCCAGGACCGAGGGCGGCACCGAGAGCCGCCACGCACCGGTCGCGACGTCCTGCACCCGCGGCGCCGGACCCTCGAGGCTCGCCGCCCACTCCATGAGGGCGGTCACGTCGGCGCGCCGGTCCTCGGCCACGAGCCACCCCGCGAGCCGGTGCACCGGCGGCAGCCCGCTGTGCACGAGCGAGCGCTGCCCCCACATCTCGAGGACGCCCGAGCGCAGCAGCCGCCACCACTCGGGCGAGCAGCCCGGCACGAGCAGGAAGTAGCGCCACAGGTCGCCGGCCAGCACCCGGTCGACGAAGACCTGCTCCACCTCGGCCGACCCGTGCGCGCGCACCGACGCCAGCGCCTCCCGCTTGGTCGACCAGCGGTCGGTGAGGTCCTGCACCGATGACGCGCGGGTCTGGGTGATCGACCCGGCACGGATGCGCCAGTGGTAGACCACCTCGTCGAGCACGTCGAAGGTGCCGTCGAGGAAGGCCCGGGTCGTCGTGGGCTGGTCCTCGTAGCGCACGCCCTCGGGCCAGGTCAGCCCGGCTGCGTCCCAGGAGGAGCGGCGCCACACCTTGTTCCACGCGAAGACGTCGCCGAGGATCTCGGGGCGCTGCTCGATCCGCGCGCCGCGGAGCGGGCGGTGCAGCCGGCGCATCCAGGGCGGCTCGACGAGCCGGCCGTCCTCCCAGCGCACGATCGAGCCGGTCGCGAAGTCGGAGCCCGATCGCTCGAGCGCGCCCACCAGGTCGGCGTACGCCGTGGGCGGGAGGACGTCGTCGGAGTCGAGGAAGGCGAGGTGGTCGCCGCGCACGTGCCGGGCGCCGAGGTTGCGTGCGGCGCCGAGCCCGCCGTTGGCCGAGTGCACGACGCTGATGCGGTTGTCGCGGCGCGCCCACTCGTCGGCGATCTCGCCGGTGCGGTCGGTCGCGCCGTCGTCGACGATCACCGCCTCCCAGCGCGTGTGCGTCTGGGCGAGCAGCGACCGCACGCAGTCGTCGAGGTAGTCCTCCACGCCCCACGCAGGGATGACCACGCCGAGCAGCGGAGCCCGGGAGAAGAGCCTCATACGGCCGGACCCTAGCCGCCGGTAGGCTGCCCGCCGTGACCGAGCAGCCGAGAGCCATCGACGAGATGAACCCCGACGGAGTGCCGCGCAAGGTCCTCTTCGTCGCCGGTGCCGGCCGCAGCGGCACGAGCACCCTGGCCGGCATCGTGTCCCGGCTCGGCATGCACGTCCCCCTGCCCGAGGTGCCGCCCGACGACTCCAACCCGCGTGGGTTCAGCGAGCCGCAGTGGGTCGTCGACGTCCACGACGAGTGGCTCGCCGAGGCGCTCGTGCAGGTGAGCGACTCGCGGCCCAACGCGTGGTTCGACACCGGCCGCATCTGCAGCCGCGAGCCCGCCCGCATCCGGGTCAGCGAGTGGCTCGAGCCGCACTTCGGCGAGCACCCCGAGCTGGTCGTCAAGGACCCGCGGCTGAGCTGGTTCCTCGGCCTGTGGCGGGTCGCGGCGATCCGCACCGGCGCCACGCCGGTCTTCGCCACGATGCTCCGCCCGCCGGCCGAGGTGGTCGGCTCGAAGCAGAAGTACTACGCCAACAAGCTCGGCTCGGCCCACCTCGCCGCCAGCTGGGTCAACATGCTGCTGCACACCGAGCGTGCCACCCGGCCCGCCGAGGGTGACGGCGGCCGCGTCTTCGTCCGCTACGAGGACCTGCTGACCGACTGGGTGAGGACCACGACGGCGCTGGGGCACGCGCTCGACCTGCAGACGATCATCCACACCCGCAGCGACCAGATCCGCGAGGTGCACCGCTTCATCGACCCGCACCTGCGCCGGGTCACGTCCACGCTCGACGACCTCGCGCTGCCCAGGCGGCTGCACGAGCTCACCGCGGCGACCTGGGACGAGCTCAACAAGCTCGCCGACGAGGGAGGCGACACCACTGCCGCCCACGCGACCTTCGACCAGCTGCGCGCTGAGTACGTCGACCTCTACGAGGAGGCCGAGGCGATCACCCGCTCGACCGCCCTCCACGCCCGGCTCCAGGGCAAGCGCCAGGCGCTCGCCGAGGCCCGCGAGGAGCCGCGCTCGCTGGCCGACCGGGTGCCCCACGACGTACGCGCCGCGATCCCGCCGTCGGTGCGTCGCGGGGTGCGCAAGGCGCTCGGGCGCACCCGGGACGACCAGTGACCGTCCCGATCGGCTCGGGCGACGGCCTCACCAACATCGAGGGCCACACGGACTTCGACATCGTCTGGCCCTGGAACCAGTCCGGTGGGCTGCGCCGTGGCGCGACGGCGGTGCTCCGGGTCAAGAACGAGGCACCGGGCCTGAGGTTCGTGCTCCCGCCGCTGCTGCGCGCGTGCGACCACGTGCTGCTCGTCGACAACGGCTCCGACGACGGCACCGGTGAGGAGGCGCTCCGCGTCGCCGCCGAGCACGGGCTGTCGGACAGGTTCACGTTGAAGGACTACCCCTTCGAGGTGGCCCGCGCCGGCGCCGAGCACCTCGCGGTCAACGAGCGCTCCGTGCACTCCCTGGCCTACTTCTACAACTGGTGCTTCTCCCACGTCCGCACCCGCTACTCGTGGAAGTGGGACGGCGACATGGTGCTCACCACCGAGGGCGAGGTGTCGATGGCCGACCTGTCGTGGCAGGTCGGGATGGCCGAGGCGGTCATCCGCTTCCCGCGCCACGGGCTCTACATCGAGTCCGAGCGGCGCGCCTTCCTCGACCTGGGCCTGCGCAACATCGAGGAGTGGGGCTTCCCGATGAGCCCCGACTACGTCTACACCAAGGCCCCGGAGTGGGAGATCCGCACGACGCCCGACCGCATCGAGCAGTTCGCGCTGCCGCAGGGCCTGTGCGTGGAGCTCAAGTGGCTCGACGGCGACGAGTTCGCCCACTGGACCAACCCGGAGTCCTTCGCGACCTCGATCCGCAACCGCCGCAAGCGGCGGGAGTGGCTGGTGTGGAACGCGCTGCACGACGGCGAGGTGCCCGAGGGCGTCGTGGAGATCGTGGCCCCCGACGGCGTGCACGTCGTCGACCACGTCACCCACACCTGGCTGCCGCGGGCGCCGCGGCCGTTCGTCGTCGACGACCCCGACCACGCCAAGCTCCACCTCCGCGCCTGACGACGTACGCCGTCACTCGTGGCAGGCGTGGCGTGCGTCACGCCTCGAGCCGTTCCCACCACGGAATCCGCAGGCGTAGGCTCCTTGTTGATCGCAGTAGATCGGTACCCGCGAGGGACTGAAACGAAGAGGTCGACATGACGAAGCTCTCCATCGGTGTGGTCGGTGCCGGCCGCGTCGGCGCCGTCCTGGCCGCCGCGCTCCGCGCCGCGGGCCACGAGGTCGTCGCCGCAGCCGGCGAGTCCGACGCCTCCCGTGGCCGCATCGAGGCGCTGCTGCCCGGCGTCGCAGCCGCCAAGCCCTCCGACGTGGCCCGCGCGTGCGACCTGCTGCTGCTCACCGTGCCCGACGACATGCTGTCCAACGTCGTCACCATGCTGAGCGCGAGCGGCGCGATCCGCGAGGGACAGGTCGTGGTGCACACCAGCGGTCGCCACGGCCTCGCCGTCCTCGAGCCGGCGCGCGAGGTGGGGGCGCGCACGGTCGCCCTGCACCCGGCGATGACCTTCACCGGCACCGAGGTCGACCTGCCCCGGCTGGCCGGCTGCGTCTTCGGCGTGACCGCCGCGGAGGCCGACCGTGCCCTGACCGAGGACCTCGTCGAGGACCTCGGCGGTCGCGCGATGTGGGTGCCCGAGGAGCGCCGCACGCTCTACCACGCGGGTCTGGCGCACGGTGCCAACCACCTCGTCACGCTGGTCGCCGAGGCGATAGAGATCCTGTCCGCCGCCGGCGCCGACGACCCCGCCGCGACCCTGCGCCCGCTGCTCACCGCGGCGCTCGACAACGCCCTGGCCGACGGCGACGCCGCGCTGACCGGACCGATCGTGCGCGGCGACGTCGAGACCGTGCGCGCCCACGTGGCCGGTCTCGTCGCCGACGCACCGCAGACCCTGCCGTCCTACGTCGCGCTCGCGCAGGCCACCATCGACCGGGCCGTCACCGACGGCCGCCTCCTGCCGATCCGCGCCTCGGCGATGCTGCGGGTGCTCGACGCCGCCCAGGCCTCGGCCCTGGCGCGGGCCTCGGACGTCGCTCGATGACCTCGCGTCCCGTCCTCGCCCACACGCGCGAGGAGCTCGCCGGCCTGCTCGCGGACGCCCGGCGCTCCGGTCTTCGCGTCGCGTTCGTCCCGACGATGGGCGCTCTGCACGAGGGGCACGCGAGCCTGGTGCGCACCGCCCGGGCCGTGACCGACGGGCCGGTAGTGGTGAGCATCTTCGTCAACCCGATGCAGTTCTCGCCGACCGAGGACCTCGACCGCTACCCCCGCACCCTCGAGGCCGACCTCGAGGTCTGCGCCGCCGAGGGTGTCGACATCGTCTTCGCGCCGAGCGTCGAGGAGATGTACCCCGGGGGCTTCAGCCACGACTCGGTGCACGACGGCGTGACGGTGGCCCCGGGCGCGCTGGCCACGATCCTCGACGGGGAGTCACGGCCGGGCCACTTCGACGGGGTGCTGACGGTGGTCGCCAAGCTCTTCGGGCTGGTCCGCCCCGACGTGGCCGTCTTCGGCGAGAAGGACTACCAGCAGCTGACCCTGGTCCGCCGCATGGTGCGCGACCTGTGCATGGGCATCGAGATCATCGGCGCCGAGACGGTGCGCGAGCCCGACGGCCTCGCGCTCTCCAGCCGCAACCGCTACCTCGACGCCGAGCAGCGTGGGACCGCGGCGCTGCTGAGCAAGGCGCTGCGGGCCGCGCAGGAGCGGGCGACGTACGGCGTCCCTGCCGCGCGCTGGGCGGCGATGTCGGTCCTCAACGTCGCGCCGGGGCTGGAGCTCGACTACCTCGCCCTCACCTCGCCCGAGCTCGGCGAGGCGCCGGAGACGGGCGAGGGCCGCATCCTGGTCGCCGCCCGCGTCGGCTCCACGCGCCTGATCGACAACATGCCGATCGTCTTCGAACGCTCGGTCCCCCTGGCGGGCACCGCACTCGCGGGCTCGACCACCACCTGAAGGAGCGGCTGATGCTGCGCACGATGATGAAGTCGAAGATCCACCGGGCCACCGTCACCCAGGCCGACCTGCACTACGTCGGGTCGGTGACCGTCGACGAGGACCTGCTCGACGCCGCCGACCTGCTGGCCGGCGAGCTCGTGCACATCGTCGACGTCACCAACGGCGCCCGCCTGGAGACGTACACGATCGCCGGCGAGCGCGGGTCGGGCGTGATCGGCATCAACGGCGCCGCCGCCCGGCTGGTGCACCCCGGCGACACCGTGATCCTCATCGGCTACGCCCAGATGGAGACCGCGGAGGCCAGGGAGCTCAAGCCGCACGTGGTGTTCGTCGACGCCGACAACAAGGTGATGGGCACCGGCTTCGACCCCGCGGAGACGTTCGGCGACGCCTCGCTCTCACGCGGCGACCTGGTCACTCGCTAGCCTCGCCGGATGAACGACGACCGGCCGGTCCCCGGCCGCCTCCGCGCGCCGGCACCCGGCTGGACCACCCGTGCCGACGTCGTGGTGGTCGGGTCCGGGATCGCCGGGCTCACCGCCGCGCTGCGGATCCACGCCGCCGATCCCTCGCTGCACCTGCTCGTCGTCACCAAGGACGTCCTCTCGGCGGGCTCGACCCAGTGGGCCCAGGGCGGCATCGCGGCCGCGCTCGGCCCGGGCGACACCCCCGAGCAGCACGAGCACGACACGCTGGTGGCCGGCGCGGGGGCCTGTGACGTCGCCGCCGTGCGCGCGCTGGTGACCGAGGGCCCCGAGGCCGTGCGCGAGCTGATCGCGCTCGGCACCCAGTTCGACCACCACCCCGACGGCGAGCTGTCGCTGACCCGCGAGGGCGGCCACCACCGCGACCGCATCGCCCACGCGGGGGGTGACGCCACGGGAGCGGAGATCCAGCGCGCCCTCATCGCCGCCGTCGAGCGGGCTCCTGAGATCGAGGTCGTCCAGCACGCGCTCGCCGTCGACCTGCTCCTCGGCGACGACGGCGGTGTGGCCGGGCTGACGCTGCACGTGCTGGGGGAGGGCCAGCGCGACGGCGTCGGCGCCGTCCACTGCCGCGCGGTCGTCCTGGCCTCGGGTGGGCTCGGGCAGGTCTTCAGCCAGTCGACCAACCCCAGCGTGTCCACCGGCGACGGGATGGCCGTGGCGCTGCGTGCCGGCGCCCGGCTGCGCGACCTCGAGTTCGTGCAGTTCCACCCGACCGTGATGTGGCTCGGGCCCGACTCGCAGGGCCAACAGCCGCTGATCTCCGAGGCGGTCCGCGGTGAGGGCGCCTTCCTCGTCGACTTCGAGGGCACCCGCTTCATGCAGGGCCAGCACGAGCTCGCCGACCTCGCCCCGCGCGACGTCGTGGCCAAGGCCATCACCCGACGGATGATCGAGACGGGCAAGCCGCACATGTGGCTCGACGCGCGTCACCTCGGACAGTCGTTCTGGGAGCGACGCTTCCCCACCATCCTGCGCGTCTGCCGCGAGCACGGGGTCGACCCGGTCACCGACCTGATCCCCGTGGCCCCCGCCCAGCACTACGCCTCGGGCGGCGTCGCGACCGACCTGTGGGGACGTACGACCGTGCCCGGGCTCTACGCCACCGGAGAGGTGGCGTGCTCCGGCGTGCACGGCGCCAACCGCCTGGCCTCCAACTCGCTGCTCGAGGGGCTGGTCTTCTCGCGCCGGATCGCCGACGTGCTGCCCGGCGAGCTGCGTGCCTGGGCGGACCCGGTCGTCGACGAGCGCCTCGAGGGCATCGTCGACGGCGAGCGCCGGCGGGGCATGCAGGACGTGATGACCACGCGCGTCGGCGTGCTCCGCCAGGCCGACGGGCTCGCCGAGGCGCTGGCCTACCTCTCCGGCCTCGACCACGGCGACGCCGTCATCGAGCCGGCCTCGTGGGAGACCACCAACCTGCTCGCGATCAGCACCGCGCTGGCCGAGGCCGCCGCGCTGCGCACCGAGACCCGCGGCTCGCACTGGCGTGAGGACTTCCCCGATCGCGACGACTCGCGGGCCGGGCACGTCGACTCGTGGCTCGACGCCGACGGCACCATCCGGGTCGAGTGGACCTACTCGCCCTCGACCGATCCCTCGACCAGTGAGGTCACCGCATGACCAGCCTCGACGACGTCCCTGTCGGACTCCGCGACGAGATCGCCGCTGCCGGCCTCGACCTCGACCACGTCTGGGACCTCCTGCGCCGCGCGGTCGAGGAGGACCTCCCCGACCCTGAGGCGGGCGACCCGACCAGCACCTCGACGATCGCCCTCGACGCGCGGGCCGAGGCCGTCCTCGCCGCCCGCGAGCCCGGTGTCGTCGCCGGTCTCGGGGTCGCCGCCCTGACCTTCTTCATGCTCGGCGCCGACGCCACCGTCACCGACCGGGTGCCCGACGGCACGCGGGTCGCGGCAGGCGACGTCGTCATGCGGGTCACCGGGCTGACCCAGCGGATGCTCGTCGCCGAGCGCACCGCGCTCAACCTCGCCTCGCACCTCTCCGGCATCGCCACCGCGACCGCCCGGTGGGTCGACGCGCTCGAGGGCTCGCCGACCCGGGTGCTCGACACCCGCAAGACCCTGCCCGGCCTGCGCGCGCTGCAGAAGTACGCCGTGCGCTGCGGTGGCGGCGTCAACCACCGCAGCAGCCTCCAGGACATGGCGATGGTCAAGGACAACCACGTCATCGCCGCCGGGGGAGTGCTGCCGGCGCTGGAGGCGATCCGCAGCCGCCACCCCGGCCTGCCGGTCGAGGTCGAGGTGACCACCCTCGACCAGCTCGACGAGCTGCTCGCGCTGCCGGAGCCGCCCGAGCGCATCCTGCTCGACAACATGGACGACGCGACCATGACCGAGGCCGTACGCCGCACCGGCGGACGCGTCCCGCTGGAGGCGAGCGGCGGCATCACGATCGAGCGGGCCGCCCGCGTCGGCGCCACCGGCGTCGACTTCGTCTCGGTGGGCGCGCTGACCCACTCGGTGCGGGTCCTCGACCTCGGCATGGATCTCTCCGCATGAGCCTGCTCGCCGCCGACATCGGCAACAGCCACACCTTCCTCGGCCTGCTCGACGGCGACGAGGTCACCGCCCACTGGCGGGTGGCCACCGACGAGCGACGCACTGCCGACGAGTGGTCGGTGCTGATCCGTGGGTTGCTCGCCGGGCGCTTCGACGACGTCGACGGCATCGCGGTGTGCGCGACCGTGCCGGCGGTGCTCCACGAGTGGCGCGAGATGCTCGAGCGGCACTTCGCCGCCGTGGATGCGATCGTGGTCGAGCCCGGGGTGCGCACCGGGATCCCGGTGCTGATGGACAACCCGCGCGAGGTCGGCACCGACCGCATCGTGAACTCGCTCGCCGCCGCCACCCTCTACGGCGGTCCGGCGATCGTGGTCGACTTCGGCACCGCCACGACGTTCGACGTGGTCAACGCGAAGGGGCAGTACGTCGGCGGCGCGATCTCGCCGGGCATCGAGATCTCCCTCGAGGCGCTGGGGCGGCGCGGCGCGCAGCTGCGCAAGGTCGAGCTCGCGCGCCCGCGCTCGGTGATCGCCAAGAACACGGTCGAGGCCTTGCAGAGCGGCATGGTCTTCGGCGTCGCGGCCCAGGTCGAGGGCCTCGTCGCGCGCATGATCGCCGAGCTCGGTGAGGACGAAGCCGACGTCACGGTGATTTCCACCGGCCATTTGGCAGCGCTTCTCGTGGATGATTGTTCATGTTTCACCCACCATTCCCCGTGGCTCACGCTGCAGGGATTGCGGCTCGTATTCGAGCGCAATTCCTGAATTGTCCGCGTCAGGGAATTCCTGACTCCTTGTCTTTCCTCGTTCTTTCTTTTGTGCCAATGCAAGATTGCTGTCACACTCCAATTCCCTCCTCGCCGAAAAAGAGCAAAGGAAACAACTCCCATGGCACAAAAGGTCAACATCGTCCTCGTCGACGACCTCGACGGCTCCGAGGCCACCGAGACCGTCTCCTTCGGCCTCGACGGCGCGTCCTACGAGATCGACCTCAACGACGCCAACGCCGCCGCGCTGCGCGACGCGATGAGCGGCTACGTCGGCCACGCGCGCAAGGTCACCGGCGGCGGCCGCCGGGCGCGCAAGTCGTCGGGATCCACCTCCTCGGCGTCCAACACCAAGGACGTGCGCGAGTGGGCCAAGGCGCAGGGCATGGAGGTCTCCGAGCGCGGGCGCATCTCCGCCGACGTGCAGCAGGCCTACGACGCCGCGCACTGACGTCACCCCTCCTCGTCACGGGCCCGTTCGCTGTGAGCGGACGGGCTCGTGCATGGGGCGGGAACACGTAGGCTGATCTCGGGCGTTGAGCCCAGTGTCCGCACCCCGGCCCCGTGCCGGACCCGTGGACCACGCAGACGTAGAGGAGCGCACATGTTCGAGCGGTTCACCGACCGAGCCCGGCGAGTTGTCGTGCTGGCCCAGGAAGAGGCCCGCATGCTCTCCCACAACTACATCGGGACCGAGCACATCCTGCTCGGCCTCATCCACGAGGGCGAGGGCGTCGCTGCCAAGGCCCTCGAGTCCCTCGACATCTCCCTGGAGGCCGTGCGCGCCCAGGTCGAGGAGATCATCGGCCAGGGCCAGCAGGCCCCGTCCGGCCACATCCCGTTCACCCCGCGCGCCAAGAAGGTGCTCGAGCTCTCGCTGCGCGAGGCGCTCCAGCTCGGCCACTCCTACATCGGCACCGAGCACATCCTGCTCGGGCTGATCCGTGAGGGCGAGGGCGTCGCGGCGCAGGTGCTGCAGAAGCTCGGCGCCGACCTCAACCGGGTGCGCCAGCAGGTCATCCAGCTGCTCAGCGGCTTCCAGGGCAAGGAGTCGGCCGCGTCCGGCGCCCAGACCACCGGCTCCGGTGGCGAGGCCCCCTCGAGCTCGCTCGTCCTCGACCAGTTCGGCCAGAACCTCACCCAGGCCGCCCGCGAGGGCAAGCTCGACCCGGTCATCGGGCGCGAGCAGGAGATCGAGCGCGTGATGCAGATCCTGTCGCGCCGCACGAAGAACAACCCCGTCCTCATCGGCGAGCCCGGTGTCGGCAAGACCACGATCGTGGCCGGCCTCGCGCAGGACATCGTCAAGGGCAACGTGCCCGAGACGCTCAAGGACAAGCAGATCTACACCCTCGACCTCGGTGCGCTCGTCGCCGGCTCGCGCTACCGCGGTGACTTCGAGGAGCGCCTCAAGAAGGTGCTCAAGGAGATCCGCACCCGCGGCGACATCGTGCTGTTCATCGACGAGATCCACACCCTCGTCGGGGCCGGTGCGGCCGAGGGCGCGATCGACGCCGCCAGCATCCTGAAGCCGATGCTGGCCCGTGGCGAGCTGCAGACCATCGGGGCCACCACGCTCGACGAATACCGCAAGTACCTCGAGAAGGACGCCGCGCTCGAGCGCCGCTTCCAGCCGATCCAGGTGCAGGAGCCCTCGATCGCGCACACGATCGAGATGCTCAAGGGCCTGCGCGACCGCTACGAGGCGCACCACCGTGTGACGATCACCGACGAGGCCCTGGTCTCGGCGGCGACGCTGGCCGACCGCTACATCTCCGACCGCTTCCTGCCTGACAAGGCCATCGACCTCATCGACGAGGCCGGTTCGCGACTGCGCATCCGCCGGATGACCGCGCCGCCGGACCTGCGCGAGTACGACGAGAAGATCGCCGACGTGCGCCAGCGCAAGGAGGCCGCCATCGACGGGCAGGACTTCGAGGCTGCGGCCCGCCTGCGCGACGAGGAGAAGCAGCTCGCTGCCCGCCGTGCCGAGCGCGAGAAGCAGTGGCGCGCCGGTGACCTCGACGAGGTCGCCGAGGTCGACGAGGAGCTGATCGCCGAGGTCCTGGCCGTCGCCACGGGCATCCCGATCGTCAAGCTCTCGGAGGAGGAGTCGACCCGTCTGCTCAAGATGGAGGACGAGCTCCACAAGCGCGTGATCGGTCAGGAGGAGGCCGTCAAGGCTCTCTCCCGCGCCATCCGTCGTACGCGTGCGGGTCTCAAGGACCCCAAGCGCCCCGGTGGCTCGTTCATCTTCGCCGGCCCGTCCGGTGTCGGCAAGACGTGGCTGTCCAAGACGCTCGCGGAGTTCCTCTTCGGTGACGAGGACGCGCTGATCCAGCTCGACATGAGCGAGTTCAGCGAGAAGCACACGGTGTCGCGCCTGTTCGGCTCGCCCCCCGGCTACGTCGGTTATGAGGAGGGCGGCCAGCTCACCGAGAAGGTGCGCCGCAAGCCGTTCTCGGTCGTGCTCTTCGACGAGGTCGAGAAGGCCCACCCCGACATCTTCAACAGCCTGTTGCAGATCCTCGAGGAAGGCCGCCTGACCGACTCCCAGGGTCGTGTGGTCGACTTCAAGAACACCGTCATCATCATGACGACCAACCTCGGCTCGCGTGACATCGCCAAGAGCGTCAACCTCGGCTTCGGCGCGGTCGGCGCAGACCCGGCGGGCTCCTACGAGCGGATGAAGAGCAAGGTGTCGGAGGAGCTCAAGCAGCACTTCCGCCCCGAGTTCCTCAACCGAGTCGACGAGATCGTCGTCTTCCCCCCGCTGTCGCAGGAGCAGATCGTGGCGATGGTCGACAACATGATCGCCGCCGTCGAGCTGCGCATGAAGGACCGCGACATGTCGCTCGAGCTGACCCAGCCCGCGAAGGCGCTGCTGGCCGAGCGCGGGTTCGACCCGGTGCTCGGTGCACGCCCGCTGCGTCGCACGGTGCAGCGCGAGATCGAGGACGTGCTCGCCGAGAAGATGCTCTTCGGCGAGGTCGGCCCCGGCCAGATCGTGCTCGTGGACGTCGAGGGCGAGGGCCCGACGGCGAAGTTCACCTTCAGGGGTCAGAAGAACTCCACGGTCCCCGACCTGCCGCCGTTCGAGACCGCCGACCTGGCGATCGAGCCGCAGCGTGACGACGAGGGCAACCTCGAGGGTCCGGACGACTCCGACGGTCCGGTCGACGTGCCCAAGGCCCCCGAGGCCTGACCGAGCGGGCACTTCGTGCCCGTCCTGACCGCCGACCGGGCGGTTCGTGCCCACTCACCGGCACGAACCGCCCGGTCGCTGCACGCGACGGGCACGAGGTGACGTCTCAGCGGGGGAGCGACCAGCAGCCAGGGCTGACCTCCGCCAGGAGCCCGTCGGCGACGAGCCCGGCGAGGCAGCGCGCGCGCTGCTCCGCACCCGGCCACGCCGCCTCGACCTGCGCCGTGGAGACCGAGTCGGCCTCACGCGCGAGCGCCATGATGCGCCCGCGGCACTGGCGGTCGGTGCCGGCCCAGGCCTGCCCGCGGCGGGGTGGGCCGTCGTACGCCGGGAAGCCGGCGCCGCGCCAGGCGCAGAGCCGCGCGACCGGGCAGGCGTCGCAGGTCGGCTGGCGTGCGGTGCACACCAGCGCGCCCAGCTCCATCGTGGCGACCGCCCACGTGGCGGCGGTCGCGGGGTCGTCGGGCAGCAAAGCGGTCGCGACGTCGCGCTCGGCGCGGGTGACCGCCGTCGCGGGGAACTCCGTCCCGGTGACCGCGCGCGCCAGCACCCGGCGCACGTTGGTGTCGAGCACGACGTGGCGCTGGCCGAAGGCGAAGCTGGCGATGGCCGAGGCGGTGTAGTCGCCGACGCCGGGCAGCGCGAGCAGGTCGTCGTACGACGCCGGCACCTCGCCGCCGTGGCGCTCGACGATCGCCACCGCCGCGGCGTGCAGCCGGAGCGCCCGGCGGGGATAGCCCAGCCGGCCCCACATGTGCACCGCCTCACCGGTGGGCTCGTCGGCGAGGTCGGCCGGCGTCGGCCAGCGCTCGACCCACGCCGCGTGGACCGGCAGCACCCGGGCCACGGGGGTCTGCTGGAGCATGAACTCGCTGACCATCACCGACCAGGGGGACGCCTCGGTGCCGCGCCAGGGCAGCTCGCGCGCGTGGTCGTCGTACCAGTCCAGCACGGGGGCGTGCAGCGCGCGGGGGTCGGAGGCATCCATCGCCCGCGATCGTAGGTGAGCCGGTGCGCCTCCGCCGAGACGGCCTGCCGGCTCCCTAACCTGACCCCATGCCGCCGACCGCACGACCTCGCGGGCCCCTGCCGGCCCGGGTCTACTGGACCCGGCGCATCGTGGTGCTCGCCGTCCCGCTGATCCTCGTCGTCGTGCTGGCGCGCGTGCTGGGCGGGTCGTCGGACGGCAAGGACGACTCGAGCGCGAGGGCCACCCAGGCCGGCGCCACCGTCGAGCAGCCCGTCGCGGCTCCGTCGGCGGGGCCGACCGCGCCGGCCGGGACCGGCAAGTCGGGTGGCAAGGGTCGCAAGAAGCGTGACCAGGTGATCGTGCCGCCCGAGCCCGTCCTCGCCGAGCCCACGGGCCCGTGCGAGGACTCCGACATCGTCGCCACGCCGGCCCTCACCTCGATCCCCGGCGGCGGGCCCGTCGCGATCCCGATCAACCTGCACACCGTGGTGACCGAGGCCTGCACGTGGCAGGCCTCCCCGGAGACCCTGACCGTCACGATCACCTCGGGCAGCGACTACATCTGGAGCACGCGCGAGTGCCCGGGCGCCATCGCGCCGCAGGACGTGGTGGTCCGTCAGGCCGTCGACACCCCGGTCGTCGTCACCTGGTCGGCGAGGCGGTCCGACGAGGACTGCTCCAAGCTCACGGACTGGGCCTACCCGGGCTTCTACCACGTGCAGGCGGCCGCCCTCGGCGGCGAGGGGACCGACGTGCAGTTCGAGCTCACGGGCGCCCCGGCCGAGGTGATCACGAAGACCGCCGACCCCCAGCCGCAGGGCGGGAAGGGCAGGAAGGGCGACACCTCACACACCCCCGGCGAGGACGGCGCGGGGAACTCCGCGGGCTGATCCTCGGGCTCGCCCCTCTCGCGTCGTCGCGATCCCCGGATATCCGGGGAAGCTGGAGGTTCCACCCCGAAGCTTCGGGGGTGAGGCTCCAGCTTCGATCTGGAGGCTGTGACGTGCAGGCTCGTACGTCGCTGCGCTGGGGCCTCCGAGGGCCTAGATGTAGCGCTCGGTGATGCTCGACTCCGCGAGCCGGGACAGCCCCTCGCGGACGCTGCGGGCGCGCAGCTCGCCGACGCCCTCGACGGCCTGGAGGTCGTCGATGCCGGCGGAGAGCAGCTGCTGCAGACCGCCGAAGTGGTCGACGAGCCGGTCGACGACGGCGGCGGGGAGACGCGGCACCTTGGCGAGCAGCCGGTAGCCGCGGGGCGCGACGGCTGCGTCGAGGTGCTCGGCCCCGCCGAGGCCGATGGCCCGGGCGACCGCCGCGGGGTCGACGAGCTCGGTCGGCGAGAGGCCCTCGAGCTCGGCGAGGTGCGACTCGGGGCTGGCCTGGCGCCGCTTGCCGGTGGGGAGGTAGTCGCGGACCACGAGCTCGCGCTCGGCGTCGACGCCGGTGACGAGCTCCTCGAGCTGCAGCGAGAGCAGGCGGCCGTCGGTGCCGAGCTCGAGCACGTAGTCCTCGATCTCGCGCGCGATGCGGATCACCATCTCCAGGCGCTGGGCGACCACCGCGACGTCGCGCACGGTCACCAGGTCCTCGATCTCGAGCGCGGAGAGGGTCGCGGACACCTCGTCGAGGCGGAGCTTGTAGCGCTCGAGGGTGGCCAGGGCCTGGTTGGCGCGCGACAGGATCTTGCCGGAGTCCTCCAGGACGTGGCGGATGTCGCCGACGTAGGCGGCGATGATCTGCATCGACTGCGACACCGAGATGACCGGGTGCCCGGTCTGCTTGGCCACGCGCTCCGCGGTGCGGTGGCGGGTGCCGGTCTCCTCAGAGGGGATGGTGTGGTCGGGCATCAGGTGGACCGCAGCGCGGTGCACCCGGGTGATGTCCTTGTCGAGGATGATCGCGCCGTCCATCTTGGCCAGCTCGCGCAGCCCGGTGGCGGTGAAGGGGACGTCGAGGGTGAACCCGCCCGTCGCGATCGAGTCCACCGTGCGGTCCAGGCCCAGCACGATCAGCGCGCCGGTGCGACCGCGCAGGATCCGCTCGAGCCCGTCACGCAGGGGAGTGCCCGGGGCGATCGATGCCAAGGTGGCGCGCAGCCGCAGCTGCTCGTCGTTGCGCTCGGCCACCGGTCCTCCACGTGTGTCTGTGTGGCACCCCCTCCGGCACCCCGAGGGAAGTGTAGGGCGCGGCCGGCGTTTCGACGTTTCCGTTTCCCAGTCGTGACCTGGGCGTCGCCAGGCCTAGAGGGGCGGCGTCAGCTCGAGGGTCAGCAACGCCCCGAACACGTCGTCGACCTCGACCACTCGCAGCCCGTCGACGGTGCGGTGGGCGGGGATGCCGCGCTCGCCGGGGAGCGTACGACCCCGCGGGACGATCGCGACCCGGAAGCCGAGACGGGCCGCCTCGGCGATGCGCTGGGGCAGGTCGCGGACCCGGCGCAGCTCGCCCGCGAGACCGATCTCGCCGATGGCCACCGCACCCCGCGGCGCCGGGACGCCGAGGTGGGAGCTGGCCACGGCGACGGCGATCGCGAGGTCGGCGGCCGGGTCGTGGAGCCGGGCGCCGCCGACGGTGGCGACGAAGGTGTCGCTGCCGGTGATGCGCAGCCGGGCGTGGCGCTGCAGCACCGCCAGCACCATGTCGACGCGCGAGGGCTCCACGCCCGAGACGGTGCGGCGCGGGCGCTCCAGCGGGGACGGCGTCAGCAGTGCCTGGACCTCGGCGAGCAGGGGTCGGCGTCCCTCCATCGTCACCGCGACGCAGGTGCCGGCGACGTCCTGGGTGTGGTGCTCCACGAAGAGGCCGGTGGGGTCGGTGACCGCGGAGATGCCCTCGGAGGACAGGTCGAAGCAGCCGACCTCGTCGACGGGGCCGTAGCGGTTCTTCATCGCGCGCACCATGCGGAAGCGCGAGTTGCGGTCTCCCTCGAAGTGGAGCACGACGTCGACGAGGTGCTCGAGCACGCGCGGGCCCGCGATGGAGCCGTCCTTGGTGACGTGGCCGACGAGCATCGTGGTGATGTTGCGGGTCTTGGCCACCCGGACCAGGGCCGCCGCGACCTCCTTGACCTGCGTGACACCGCCGGGGACGCCGTCGATGCCCGAGGCGCCGATCGTCTGGACGGAGTCGACGACCAGGAGGGTCGGGCGCACCTCCTCGATGTGCGTCAGCACGGCGCCGAGGTCGGTCTCGGCGGCCAGGAAGAGCTCGTCGTGCACGCCGCCGGTGCGGTCGGCGCGCAGCCGCACCTGCGCGGCGGACTCCTCGCCGGTGACGTAGAGCGTGCGGTGGCGCCCGCGCGCGGTCTGCGCGGCCACCTCGAGCAGCAGCGTGCTCTTGCCGACGCCGGGCTCCCCGGCGAGCAGGATCGCCGCGCCCGGGACCAGCCCCCCGCCCAGCACCCGGTCGAGCTCGGGCACGCCGCTGGAGCGGGCCACCGACTCGGAGATCGGCACCTGGCCTATCGGCACGGCGGGGGTGGAGACCGGCCCGGCTGCCGCGCGCAGCGTGGGTGCGCCGGCCTCGACGACCGACCCCCACGCCTGGCACTCGCCGCAGCGCCCGACCCACTTGCCGGTCTCCCAGCCGCACTCGGAGCAGCGGTAGGACGAGCGGGTGCGGGCGGCCTTCGTCGACATGCGCACCACGCTAGGCGAGGGCACCGACAGCACCGGGTCCCGACCCGCCCGGCCGGGTCGCCGGCGACGCCGCGGCACGTCCACCCCTCGGGAGGCCGTGCCCCCGGCGGGCCAAGGCTTATGCTGGCGCCCGGTTGGATCGATCAAGGGGGCGACATGGGGCGCAGCGACCATCGGCTCGGCAGCCAGCTGCCGGTCACGCCGCCGACCCTCGCCGACGTCGCCGAGCGCGCCGGGGTCTCGCGCCAGACGGTCTCCAACGCGGTCAACAACCCCGACCTGCTGCGCCCCGACACCCTCGAGCGGGTCCGTCAGACGATCGCCGAGCTCGGCTACTCGCCCAACCGCGCGGCGCGCAACCTGCGCACCCGCACCTCCTCGCTGATCGGCCTGCGCTTCACCCCGGTCCAGGAGGGCACCGCCAACGCCACCATGGACCGCTTCGTGCACTCACTGGTCGAGGCCAGCGAGGAGGCCGGCTACCACGTCCTGCTGTTCCCGGCCGACGACGACGACCCGATCAGTGGCTACGACAACCTGATCAGCTCCACCGCGGTCGACGCGTTCGTCGTGACCGACACCTACCTCGGCAACCCCCAGGCCACCTGGCTCAGCCGGCAGCGGGCGCCCTTCGTCGCCTTCGGCCGGCCGTGGGACGACGACGTCGCGCGCCACGTGTGGGTCGACGTCGACGGCGCCGCCGGCACCCGCCTGGCCACCCAGCACCTCATCGACCGCGGCCACACCCGCATCGCGTGGATCGGCTGGCGCAAGGACTCGCCGATCGGCGAGGACCGTCGCGCGGGCTGGCTCTCGACGATGCACGCCAACGGCCTGCCCACCACCGGGCTGGCCTCGCGGGTCGAGGACGTCGTGCACAGCGGTGCCGAGGCGGCCGCGGTGCTGCTCGACGAGTCGCGCCCCACGGCGTTCGTCTGCGCCTCCGACACCCTCGCCATGGGGGTGCTCCACACGCTCTGGATCCGCCAGCTCGCCCCGGGCCGTGACGTCGCGGTCGTCGGCTTCGACGACTCGCAGGTCGCGCAGGTCTACCCGGTCGGTCTCACGTCCGTGCGCCAGCCGCTGGAGGACGTGGCGGTCGAGATCGTGCGCACCCTGCGCGCACTGCTCTCGCACCAGCAGGTCGAGACGCGGGGCGTGCTCCTCGAGCCGACGCTCACGATCCGTCAGTCGAGCTAGAAGTCGCGCCACCAGAGGTTGACCGCGTAGTCGACCTCGGTGCCGGTGTGCGAGGCGAGCGCCTCCTCGGCCGCGGCCGGCGGCAGCTCGATGCGTACGACGGCCTCGAGCGCCTCGCGGGAGTCGAAGGACCAGCCCATGTCGATGCGCCGGCGCCGCCACCCGTGCATCGACCAGAACCGCTCCACCGCGACCGGGTCGACCTCGGGGAAGCCGCGGTGGAACCACGCGCCGAAGGTCGACCGGGTGGGGTCGTTGTCGATCACGAACGCGGTGCCCCCGCGGCGTACGACCCGGTCGAGCTCACGCAGACCCGGCTCGGAGCCGGGCCCGAAGAAGTAGGCCCAGCGCGCGTGCACCACGTCGACGGAGGCGTCGGGCAGTGGCAGCGCCTCGGCCATGCCCTTGGCGACCGTGACGTTCCGCAGCCGCTTCGTACGCCGCCGCGCCAGCGCCACCAGCGGTGGGTGCGGCTCCACGCCGATCACGCGCTGCGCGCACTCCGCCCAGAGGGGGAGGTGGAAGCCGCTGCCGCAGCCGAGGTCGAGGACCGTGCGCCCTGCCCAGTCGCCGAGCTCCCTCATCGCCGCCGGGATGCGCCCGTGCGGGTCGGCGGCCCGGTTCTCCAGCTCGTAGAGCTCCGGGGTGTTCCAGATGTTGGGGGAGGGGCGGGCCCTCAAATCCGGACGAGCCCGTTCGGGGTCTGGATCTGCACCGCGACGATGCCGGGGGTGCCGTTGGGGGCGACCCACTCGACCTTGACGTCCTCGAGCGGGGCCTCGACGGTCTCGCCGAGCCACTCGCTCACGCGCTGCGGGTCGCCGGCGATCTCGAGGCAGGCCAGCGAGTAGTCGCCGGTGGCGCCGTTGCTCGGGTGCATCTCGGCGGGGGACTGCCACTGGATGAAGAAGGGCAGCTGCGGGTCGGAGATCAGGCCGTTGACGCCGATCTGCTGCCACACCAGCTCGGTGCCGTCGGGACGGTGTCGGTTGCCCTTGACGGCCTCGCGGCCCAGGCGCGACTCGATGGTGGCGATGTCGTCGACCGAGACGACCCAGCCCATCCAGCCGCCGCCGAGGGCCGAGCGGGCGCGCACGGCCTGGCCGAACGGCGCCTTGTCGCTCGCCGGGTGGTCGAGCACCTCGACGATCTCCATGTAGGTGTTGCCCGCGAGGGGCAGCGTGACGTTGCGGGTGCCGAAGCGGGGGTGCACACCACCGTCGACGAACTCCGTGCCGAGCAGCCCCGCGATGCGCTGGGCAGTGCTGGCAAGTCCATCAGGTCCGGCGGCGAAGCTGACGTGGTCCAGGCGCATGCAGAGATTCTCGGCTCAGCCCTCGGGGCGGCTGACACCGGGGTCCCGATCTCTTGACGTCGAGCGACCTGGGGTGCGGATTCCGTGGTGCCGGCCCGGCTCAGCGCGGGTCGGCGGGGTGCAGCGCGAGCGCCGAGCGCGACCGGACGTGGGCCTCGCAGTGGCGGCCGAGCTCGACGTAGGCGTCGCGTCCCATGAGCTCGACCAGCTCGGCCTCGTGGGTGACCCAGACCGGCTCCGCGGCCACGTGGGCCTCGGTGTTGCCCGAGCAGTACCAGTCGAGGTCGTGCCCGCCGGGGCCCCAGCCGCGACGGTCGTACTCCCCGATCGACACCTCGGTGTAGGAGGTGCCGTCCTGGCGCTCGACGGTGCGGTACTGGCGGCGGATCGGCAGCTGCCAGCACACGTCGGGCTTGGTCTCCAGCGGGTTGCGGCCCTGGCGCAGCGCCAGGCCGTGCAGCGCGCAGCCGGCCCCGCCCTGGCCCGACGCGGGCGCGAAGTCGGTGCGGTTGTGGAACACGCACGCCTGCTGGCCGTCGACCTCCACGGCGAGGGTCTTGCGCTCGCCCTCGTCGTCGGTCTCGATCCAGTCCGACTTCTTCGGCGTACGCCCCGGGTGCAGCTGCCAGTCGTCGGGCGTGAGCTGGGCGACGAACCCGGCGACCCGGCGCTCGTCGTCGGTGTCGGCGAAGTGCGCGCCGAGGGTGCAGCAGCCCACGTCGGGGGCGTCGGCGTAGATCCCCTGACATCCCTGTCCGAAGATGCAGGTGTAGGCCGAGGTCAGCCACGTCAGGTCGCAGCGAAAGACCTGCTCCTCGTCGGCGGGGTCGGCGAACTCGACGAACGCGCGGGGGAACACCAGGTCGACCTCAGGCACCCGACAACCCTAGTGCCGTGCCCCACGCCTAGTAGCGTGGCAGTCATGCGCCTGGGCGTCCTCGACATCGGATCCAACACCGGCCACCTGCTGGTGGTGGACGCGCACGGCGGCGCCGCCCCGCTCCCGGCCTCCTCGCACAAGCAGCCGCTGCGCCTGGCCGAGCACCTCGACGACGACGGCGCGGTGACCAAGAAGGGCATCAAGGCACTCACCGACTTCTGCGCCTCGGCCACGCAGATCGCGGAGGACAAGGGCTGCGAGGAGATGATCGGCTTCGCGACCTCCGCGGTGCGCGACTCGGTGAACTCCGACGAGGTCCTGGCCCACGTCGAGAAGCACAGCGGGGTCACCCTGGAGGTGCTCTCGGGCGAGGACGAGGCGCGACTGACCTTCCTGGCCGTACGCCGCTGGTTCGGCTGGTCGGCCGGGCGGCTGGCCGTCTTCGACATCGGCGGCGGCTCCCTCGAGATCGCCGGCGGCGCCGACGAGGCGCCCGACGTGGCCTGGTCGCTGCCACTCGGCGCGGCGCGGATGGCGAAGGCGTGGTTCGGTGGCGGCCGCCCGTCGGAGGACGACGTACGCGCGCTGCGCAAGCAGGTGCGCGCCGAGATCGCCCGCGACGCGGGCAACCTGCTGCGCCCCGGCGCGCCCGACAAGGCGGCGGCCACGTCGAAGACCTTCCGCTCCCTGGCCCGGATCTGCGGTGCCGCGCCGAGCGGCGACGGTCCGCTCGTGCCGCGGGTGCTCGAGCTCGAGACGCTGTCGGACTGGATCCCCAAGCTGATGGACATGTCCGACGACGAGCTCGCCGACCTGCCCGGTGTCTCCCCGAGCCGCACGCACCAGATCGTGCCGGGCGCGCTGGTCGCCGAGGCCTGCATGGACATCTTCGACCTGCCGGCCCTCGAGATCTGCCCCTGGGCGCTGCGCGAGGGCGTGATCCTCGAGCGCCTCGACCAGATCTCCGTCGTCGTCAGGCTGCACTGACCATGGCGCCGCGCTCGCCCCTCATCGGGCTCTCCACCGCCTCGGTCTACCCCGAGTCCACCGCCCACGCCTTCGGCTGGGCCTCGTCGCTGGGCTACGACGCGGTGGAGGTGATGGTCGGCATCGACGCGCTGAGCCAGCAGGTCGACGCGGTCAAGAAGCTGAGCGACCACCACCAGGTGCCGGTGTGCGCGGTGCACGCCCCCTGCCTGCTGTTCACCCAGCGGGTCTGGGGCACCGAGCCCTGGGGCAAGCTGGAGAAGTCCGCCGAGATGGCCGAGGCCGTGGGCGCCGACGTGGTCGTGGTGCACCCGCCGTTCCGGTGGCAGAAGGACTACGCCGCGGGCTTCGTCGAGGGGATCGCCTCGCTCGAGGCGCGCACGGGCATCGCCTTCGCGGTGGAGAACATGTATCCGTGGCGGGCCTCCTCGCGCCGCGGCATGCAGATGTACCTCCCCGGCTGGGACCCCAGCGAGGAGGACTACGCGCACACGACGATCGACCTCTCCCACGCCGCCATCGCGCGCTCCGACGTGGTCGAGATGGCCGGGCGGATGGGGGAGCGGCTGCGCCACATCCACCTCACCGACGGCACCGGCTCGGCCAAGGACGAGCACCTCGTGCCGGGTCGGGGTGTGATGCGTGCCGCGGAGTTCCTCGGGCACCTGGCGGGCACCGGGTTCGGCGGCCACGTCGTGCTGGAGATCAACACCCGTCGCGCCGCCGACCGCGCCGAGCGGGAGGCCGACCTCGCCGAGTCGTTGGCCTTCGCCCGCGCGCACCTGGGAGTCACGACGCCGTGAGCGCGCCCGTCGTGGCGGTGCGCGACCTCGTCGTCGTACGGGGCGGGGTGGAGGTGCTGCCCGGCATCTCGCTCGACGTCGCGCCCGGCGTGACCGGCCTGCTGGGGCCAAGCGGCTGCGGCAAGACGACCCTGATGCGGGCGCTGGTCGGCGCGCAGCGGGTGCGGTCCGGGACGGTCGAGGTGCTCGGGGAGCCCGCGGGCAGCGCGGGCCTGCGCACCCGCGTCGGCTACGTCACCCAGGCCGCGAGCGTCTACGACGACCTCACGGTCGCGGAGAACCTCGCCTTCTTCGCCCGGGTGCTTGGCGTCGACAGGGCCTCGGCCGAGGAG
Source organism: Nocardioides sp. Soil774 (assembly GCF_001428125.1). Taxonomy (GTDB): domain Bacteria; phylum Actinomycetota; class Actinomycetes; order Propionibacteriales; family Nocardioidaceae; genus Nocardioides. The sequence goes on from NZ_LMSM01000006.1 coordinate 671,141, forward strand.
GCCGTCGCGGCCGTCGGGCTGCACGACACCCGCGAGAAGGTGGTCGGGCGTCTCTCCGGCGGGCAGCGCAGCCGGGTCAGCCTGGCGGTGGCGCTGCTCGGGAGCCCCGACCTGCTCGTGCTCGACGAGCCGACGGTCGGGCTCGACCCGGTGCTGCGCCGCGACCTGTGGGCGCTGTTCCACCGGATCGCCGACGGGGGTGCCGCGGTGCTCGTCTCCAGCCACGTCATGGACGAGGCCGAGCGCTGCGACCGGCTGCTGCTGATGCGCGAGGGCCGGATCATCGCCGACGGGGCGCCCGAGGAGATCCGGCGCAGCACCGGGGCGCGCGACGTCGAGGAGGCGTTCCTGCGCCTCGTCGAGGGGCCGGGTGACGCGGCATGAGCGCCCGAATGAGCGCCCGGGTGACCCTCGCCGTCGCGGGACGGGTCCTGCGCCAGGTGCGGCGCGACCACCGCACGCTCGCGATGCTGCTGGTCGTGCCGTGCGTGCTGATGAGCCTGCTCTGGTGGATGTTCGACGGTCTGCCCGGAGCGATGTTCGACCGCTTCGGCCCTGCCCTGCTGGCGATGTTCCCCTTCATCGTGATGTTCCTCGTCACCAGCGTCACGACCCTGCGCGAGCGGTCGTCGGGCACCCTGGAGCGGCTGCTCGCGATGCCGATGGGCAAGCTCGACTTCCTCCTCGGCTACGCGCTCGCCTTCGGCCTGCTCGCGGCGCTCCAGTCGGCGCTGGCGGTGGCGGTGAGCGTCGGCCTGCTCGGCCTCGACGTCAACGGCCCGGTCTGGCTGCTCGGGGTGGTCGCGGTCGTCGACGCCGTCCTCGGCACCGCGCTCGGGCTGCTGGTGAGCGCCTTCGCGACGACCGAGTTCCAGGCGGTGCAGTTCATGCCGGCCTTCGTCCTGCCGCAGATCCTGCTGTGCGGGCTCTTCGTGCCCCGCGACGCGATGCCCGACGTGCTGGGCGCCGTCAGCGACCTGCTGCCCCTGTCCTACGCGGTCGACGCGATGCAGGAGCTGGTGGGTCGCGCCGATCAGGGCGAGGTGTGGCGCTCGGTCGGCGTCGTCGCCGGGTTCGCGGTGGTCTCGCTGGCGTTGGGCGCGGCCACCCTGAGGCGTCGTACGCCCTGAGCGGGCGTAGCCTTCGGGCCATGTCGTTGCTCCGCCAGCCGATCCTCCTGCTCGCCCGCAGCCAGGGGGTCAAGAAGCTCGTCTCGACGATGCCCGTCTCGAGCGGCATCGTCACCAGCTACGTCCCCGGTGAGGCGACCTCCGACGCCGTGCGGGCCACCGCGGAGCTGGTCGGCGACGGCCTCCGGGTCACCCTGGACTACCTCGGCGAGGACACCACCGACGCGGCCCGGGCCCACGCCACGGTCGTGGCCTACAAGGAGCTGCTCGCCGACCTCACCGTGAAGGGTCTCGCGCCGCACGCCGAGGTGTCGGTCAAGCTCAGCGCCATCGGGCAGTTCCTGCCCGGCGACGGCCACACGGTCGCGCTGGAGAACGCCCGCGACATCTGCCGTGCCGCCCGCAACGCCGGCACCACGGTGACCCTCGACATGGAGGACCACACCACCACCGACTCGACGCTGTCGGTCCTGCGCGAGCTGCGCAAGGACTTCCCCGAGACCGGCGCCGTGCTCCAGGCGATGCTGCACCGCACCGAGGCCGACTGCCGCGCGCTGGCCTATGAGGGCTCGCGCGTGCGGCTGTGCAAGGGCGCCTACATGGAGCCCGCCGACGTGGCCTTCCAGGACAAGGTCGAGATCGACAAGTCCTACGTGCGCTGCCTCAAGGTGCTGCTCGCCGGCCAGGGCTACCCGATGGTCGCCACCCACGACCCGCGGATGGTGCAGATCGCCTCCTCGCTCGCCAGCCGCTTCGGCCGGCGCCCGGGGACCTACGAGTTCCAGATGCTCTACGGCATCCGCCCCGAGGAGCAGAAGCGCCTCGCCGCCGCCGGCGAGACCGTGCGCGTCTACATCCCCTACGGCACCGAGTGGTACGGCTACCTCATGCGCCGCCTCGCCGAGAAGCCGCAGAACCTCGCCTTCTTCGCGCGCTCGCTGATCTCCAAGAAGTAGGTTTCCCCCATGAGCACAGCGATCATCGGCGCCGGCGTGATGGGGGAGACCCTGCTGTCCGGTCTCGTGCGCGCGGGGCGCCGCGTCGACCAGCTGATGGTCGGCGAGAAGCGCGCCGAGCGGGCCCGCGAGCTCGAGGAGCGCTACGGCGTGGCGGTGGTCTCCAACCGCGAGGCGGCCGCCCGCGCCGACACCGTGGCGCTCGTGGTCAAGCCGCAGGACATGGGCGACGTGCTCGACGAGATCTCCCCCGAGCTGCGCGCCGGGCAGCTGGTCGTCTCGCTCGCCGCCGGCATCACCACCGCCTTCATCGAGGCCCGGGTGCCCGAGGGCGTCGCCGTGGTGCGGGTCATGCCCAACACGCCCGCGCTGGTCGACGAGGGCATGGCCGCCATCTCGCCCGGCTCCCACTGCGACGAGGCGCACCTCGCCGAGGTCGAGTCGCTGATGGCGTCCACCGGCAAGGTGCTGCGCATCCCCGAGAAGCAGATGGACGCGGTCACCGCGATCTCCGGCTCCGGCCCGGCCTACATCTTCTTCGTGGTCGAGTCGATGATCGAGGCGGGCGTGCACCTCGGCCTGCCGCGGGCCACCTCGACCGAGCTGGTCGTGCAGACGCTTGTCGGGTCGGCCGCGATGCTGCGCGAGACCGGCACCCACCCCGTCGTCCTGCGCGAGCAGGTCACCTCGCCGAGCGGCACCACGGCCTCGGCGCTGCGCGAGCTGGAGATCCACCGCGTCCGGGCGGCCTTCCTCGCCGCCATGGAGGCCGCCCGCGACCGCTCGCGCGAGCTGGCCGAGGAGGCCTGAGGCTCCTCAGGAGGAGCCGCGCAGGGAGCGCACCAGGCCGAGGCCGTCGTCGACCAGGCCGCGCACCAACGGCAACCGGGTGAGGCGGACCGACCGGTCGACCAGCGGCACGAGGCCAGCCACCAGCGCGCGCGTACGTCGCTGCCCCGGGCTGTCGTCGTGCACCCAGAAGAGCACGACCCCCATGTGCAGCAGCCACAGCAGCTCGGGGAGCTCCTCGCGCAGGGCCGGCGCCACCTTGAGGTCGGAGTCGGCCACGGCGCGGCGGAAGAGGTCGGTGCTGGCCTCGCGGGCCGGTGCCGACTGGGCCGAGAACGGCGACAGGGGCGAGCGCGGGTCGGCGGCGTTGCGGAAGAACTGCCCGCCGAAGTCGTGGAACGGCTCCGCCACGTCGAGGAAGGACTCCATCACCCGGCGCAGGCGGTCGGCGAAGACGGGGGAGTCGTACGCCGCCTCCGCAGCGGCCGCGTGCTCGACCTGGACCTGGTCGTAGAACGCCTGGATCAGCTCCTCCTTGCCGGAGAAGTAGTAGTAGGCGCTTCCGAGGGAGACTCCGGCCTCGTCGGCGATGGCTCGCATCGTCGCCGCGTCGTAACCGCCGGAGCGGAAGAGCCGCATCGCGGCGTCGACGATGCCTGCTCGGGTCCGCTCGGCGCGGGGTGTTCGCTGCGACGGCACGGTCGCCACCCTAGGAGACCGGCGGTCGGGGCGGCTGCCACCCGGCGAGCCACCGGGCCAGCGGGCCCCCGGACAGCGAGCCCGAGGCGAGGAGCAGGAGCGTGCCGACGTCCGGGCCGTCGAACGAGACGTCGCCGCCGCTCCACACGACGACCGCCACCACCATCGTCACCGGCGGCAGCACGAAGCCCCAGCGGTACGCCCGCCGGCGTGCGACCTCACGAGGCAGGTGGGCCCCGACGAGGAACATCAGCTCGACACCCACGAAGAGCCCGACGACCAGACCGGCGATCCCGCCGAACCAGACACCGATGACGACCAGCGCCGCGATCGCGCCCACCAGGGCCAGGACCGGCCCGTCACGGTCGGTGGCGCTCACGTCGTCCGCGAGCGGCGCCACCACCATCAGCACGGCGCCTGTGGCTGCACCGGCCATCGCGCCCAGCAGCCCGCCCATCGGGAGCCAGAGCACCTGGGGACGCCAGTGGGTGGTCGTGTTCATCAGCAGCTCCTCGACGGGTCGGGACACCAGCATCGCAGCAGAATTGAACATGTTCAACTATGGGCGTGCGCGGGACGCCGCACGACGCGGGAGTAACGTCCGCCACATGGAGTGCTCCGGGCCCACGTCTGTCGTCTTCGACCCGACGCTGACCGACTACAACTTCGGCCCCACGCACCCGATGTCGCCGGTCCGTGTCGACCTGACGATGCGCCTGGCCGAGGAGCTCGGCGTGCTGGAGGGCGTCAAGCTGGTCGACGCCCCGGTCGCGACCGACGAGCAGATCGCGACCGTCCACGACGTCGGTCTCATCGAGGCGGTCACCCGTGCCGGCACGACGCCAGGCTGGGAGGACGCGTCCCGCGGGCTGGGCACCGAGGATGACCCGGTCTTCGCCGACATGCACCTGGCCAGCGCCCACGTCGTCGGCGCCACCCTCGAGGCCGTGCGCCAGGTCTGGAGCGGGGAGTCGCTGCACTCGGTCAACATCGCCGGCGGCCTGCACCACGCGATGCCCGACCGCGCCAGCGGCTTCTGCATCTACAACGACGTCGCGGTCGGCATCAAGCAGCTCCTCGCCGACGGCGCCGAGCGCGTGGCCTACGTCGACATCGACGTGCACCACGGCGACGGTGTCGAGAAGATCTTCTGGGACGACCCCCGGGTGCTGACCATCTCCTTGCACGAGACCGGGCAGATGCTCTTCCCCGGCACCGGCTTCCCCACCGACACCGGTGGCCCGGGTGCCGAGGGCTCGGCGGTCAACGTGGCGCTGCCCCCCGGCACCTCCGACGCGGGCTGGCTGCGGGCCTTCCATGCCGTGGTGCCCCCGCTGCTGCGCGAGTTCGCGCCCGACGTGCTGGTCACGCAGCACGGCTGTGACTCCCACATGGACGATCCCCTGGCCCACATGATGCTCAGCGTCGACGGGCAGCGCGCGGCGTACCTCGCGCTCCACGACCTGGCCCACGAGGTCGCGGGCGGGCGCTGGGTCGTCACCGGCGGCGGTGGCTACTCCGTCGTCGACGTGGTGCCCCGCGCGTGGACGCACCTCCTCGCGATCGCCTCCGGCCGCCCGCTCGAGCCCACCCTGGCCACGCCGCCGGGCTGGCGGGCCCATGTCGAGCAGGTGCTGGGGGCCACCGCGCCGCACCGCATGGGCGACGGGCGTACGCCTGCCTACCGGGACTGGTCGGCCGGGTACGACCCCGAGGCGTGGCTGGACCGCGCGATCCACGCCACGCGCATGGAGGTCTTCCCGCTCCACGGGCTCGACCCGCTGCCGTAGCGACGTCAACTGCGGGACCGCGCGGGGTAAAGATTCAACCCGACACGCCGCGAGTCCCATATGTTTCTCTGGCATTCCTCTTCCCCACGCGTCACGCGAGCCCTATCCTCACCAACAGCGGCACGCCTGTGACGCCGGCGCGGAAGCCGGCGCCGTCGCCGCGCAGAAGGATCGGTGGACACCATGGCTGAGAACACCCCTGGCGACATGTCCGAGGCGCAGTTCCTCACCATCGCCGAGGTCGCGGCCAAGATGCGCGTCTCGAAGATGACGGTCTACCGGCTCGTCCACGGGGGCGAGCTTCCCGCGGTGCGCGTCGGCCGGTCGTTCCGGGTCACCGAGGACGACGTCAACGACTACCTGCGCAAGAGCTTCTACAACGCCGGCTGACCCTCGTCGGACGCGATTCCTCCCTCCGCGCACCGTGCAAGTAGGGTGTGCGGGTCCGGCCGACGAACGTCGGCCGAGAGGAAAGGTCTGATCAACGTGGGTTCTGTCATCAAGAAGCGGCGCAAGCGCATGGCCAAGAAGAAGCACCGCAAGCTGCTCAAGAAGACGCGCGTGCAGCGCCGCAAGCTCGGCAAGTAACACCCTCGACCATGGGGCGGGTCGTGCTGGTCACCGGGATCTCCCGGGACATCGGTCGACGATTCGCGCGCGCCGCGGCCGGCGACCCGTCCATCGAGCGAGTGATCGGCGTGGACGTGGTCCCGCCGCGGGGCGACATCGGTGACGTCTCGTTCGTCCGCGCCGACATCCGCAACCCGGTCATCGCGAAGGTCATCGCGAAGGAGGACGTCGACACCGTCGTCCACATGAGCGTGATCGCCACGCCCGGCTCCGCCGGTGGTCGCGGGACGATGAAGGAGCTCAACGTCATCGGCTCCATGCAGCTGCTCGCTGCGTGCCAGAAGTCGCGGACCGTCGAGCGCATCGTGGTGAAGTCGACGACCACGGTCTACGGCTCGGGTCCGCGCGACCCCGCGATGTTCACCGAGGACATGGGCCCCAAGCGCATGCCCTCGGCCGGCTACGCCAAGGACGTCTACGAGATCGAGGGCTACGTCCGCGGCTTCGCCCGCCGGCGGCCCGACGTCGACGTGACGATGATCCGCGCCGCCAACGTCATCGGCCCCCATGTCTCGAGCCCGCTGACCAACTACTTCCGCCTGCCGGTCATCCCGCGGGTGCTGGGCTTCGACCCGCGCCTGCAGTTCCTCCACGAGGACGACCTGATGGGCGTGCTGCGCCACGCCGCGACCAACGGCGTGCCCGGCACGTTCAACGTCGCGGGCGACGGGTTGCTGACCCTGAGCCAGGCCGTACGCCGCCTCGGCACCCCGTCCGTGGCGATGCCGCGCTTCGCGGTCGGTCGTCTCGGGGCGACCATGCGGCAGGCCCGCCTGTCGGACTTCTCGCCCGAGCAGCTGGGGTTCCTGACCTACGGTCGAGGCGTGGACACGACCCGGATGCGCACCGTCCTCGGCTTCGAGCCGACCTACAGCACCGCCGAGGCGTACGCCGACTTCTGCCGCTCCCTGACCGCCGCGCCGCTGCAGGGGGCCGGTCGTGGCTGACGACGCACGCACCGAGCCCGCGCGCGACGCCGTGGTGATCCCCATCGGCACCGGTGGCCGACCCGGCCGCGGCACCGGCCGGGCCCGTCCGTCGTCGGCCGCGCGCGACCTCGCGCCGTCGTCCGCCCGTCCGCCGGCGGCGAAGAAGCCGGCCGCACGCAAGCCGGCCGCACGCAAGCCGGCCGCGAAGAAGGCGGCCGCGAAGAAGGCGACCGCACGGAAGCCGCCCGCCGAGGAGGCGTCCGCGTCGCAGCAGCCCGTCGAGCAGCCGGTCGCTGCCGACAGGGAGGCGACCACCACCCAGCCGCGGGCCGACTCCGGCATCCCGATCGGCGACTGGATCGCAGCCTGCCAGGGCGCCGCCCGTGAGGTCTTCGGCGACGACTGGGAGCGCCGCCTCGCCGAGCTGCTCGCCTTCGTGCGCCGCCGGCTCGAGGGCGGCTACGAGGTCGACGACTACGGCTTCGACCGCGAGCTGACCGAGCGCTTCTTCATGACCGCGCTGCGCCCCATCGCCGAGAAGTGGTTCCGTCTCGAGGTGCGTGGGCTGGAGAACATCCCCGCCGACGGTGGCGCGCTGGTGGTCTCCAACCACTCCGGCACGGTCCCGCTCGACGGGCTGATGACCATGCTGGCCGTGCACGACCACGCGCACCGCTTCCTGCGCCCGCTGGGCGCCGACCTGGTCTTCAAGCTCCCGATCGTCAGCTCACTGGCCCGCAAGGGCGGCGCCACGCTGGCCTGCGTCGAGGACGCCGAGCGGATGCTGTCGGGCGGCGAGCTGGTGGGGGTCTGGCCCGAGGGGTTCAAGGGCATCGGCAAGCCGTTCAGCGAGCGCTACAAGCTGCAGCGCTTCGGCCGCGGCGGCTTCGTGTCGGCAGCGCTGCGGACCGGTGTGCCGATCATCCCGCTCTCCGTGGTCGGCGCCGAGGAGATCTACCCCCTCGTCGGCAACGTGCCGTCGCTGGCGCGGCTGCTGGGCGTGCCCTACATCCCGATCACGCCGTTCTTCCCGTGGCTCGGCCCGCTGGGCATGGTGCCGCTGCCGTCGAAGTGGATCCTGGAGTTCGGCGAGCCGATCCGCACCGACGCCTACGACGCCGCGGAGGCCGAGGACCCCATGCTGGTCTTCAACGTGACCGACCAGGTGCGCGAGACGATCCAGCACACGCTCTTCGACCTGCTGCGCGACCGCAACGGGGTCTTCGGCTAGGAGCCGGGCTCAGGGCAGCAGGCCGCCGGTCGCGTCGTCGAGGGTGCCGCCGCTGAGGTCGTCGAGGGTCCCGGTGACCTCGCTGATCAGGCCGCCCGTGGCGTCGTCGACCCCGCTCGTGAGGCCGCCCAGCGCGCCACCGGTGGCACCGTCGAGCTGACCGGCGAGGTCACCCGTGGTGTCGGTGACCGTGTCGGTGAGGTCCTTGGCCGGCTTGCCGGGGTCGGCCTTGGTGGGACCGGCCTTCGTCGGGTCGGGCACGGCCGTGGTGGTCGTGGGGAGCCCGGAGGTCGGCGTCGCGAGCGGCTGCTGGAGCTCCTCGGGCACCGTGATGCCGGTGAGGTCCTGGCCCGAGACCGGCGCGGCCTCGAGGGTCTGCTCGTCGGTATCGAGCCCCTCGACCAGGTCGAGCGGCGCGCTGGTGAGGAGGAAGTCAGGGGTCGTGGTGACCGCGCCGGAGCAGACCGGGCAGGCGCTGCTGACCTCGAGGCCGAGGTCGGTCAGCGTGCGACCGGCGGCGACCAGCTCGTCGCGCGCGCTGGGCGGCAGCTGCTCCGCGAGCGCGTCGAGGCGCTCGAGGCTCGACGCCGTGAAGTCGCGGGCGCGCTGGGCGTCGCCCTCCACACCGCTGTCGTAGGACGACAGCAGGCTGCGCACGCCGTCGCCGGACTGGTCGGTGAAGGTGTCGAGCGTGTCGGGGATGAGCTCCTCGCGCCCGCCGTCGCCCGCGGCCAGCTGCTCGAGCTCGGTGAGGCGCGTGTCGGCCTGCGCGAGCAGGGTGCGCCCACGCTGCGACTCGTCGTCGGCCAGGCGCATCTGGGCGGACTCGATGCCGCGCTTGACGCCGTAGAGCGACTCCCCCGGCAGCGCGGTCTGGGCGGCGACGGCCATCGTGGCGGTGGCGCCGACGAGCGCCGCGCTCCCGAGCGCCGCGGCGAGCCGGCGCTGGCGCGGACGGGTCGTGGTCGGCATGGCCAGGCGCGGCGGGGCGGCAGGACGGCGTACGAGCACGGTGTCGGCCTCGGCCATCAGGCGCTCGCGCAGCGCCGCCGAGAACTCCGGGCGCGGCTCCGCCTCGGGCAGCGCCCGCAGGTCGCCGACCACGTCGAGGAGGTGGGCGAACTGCGCCGCCTCGCGCTCGCTGAGGGGCGTGCCGGGGCCTCGGGAGAGGAGTGCCTCGAACTCGTCGGCACGTCGTCGTGCCGGGAAGGCTGTCATCGCGCGGGTCCTGTCTGGCTGCTCGTCGGTGCTCCCACCCAGTCGAACGAGCGTGAGGAGGCTGGGGTTACGGGTCGGCTCACGAGTCCCTCAACCCCTCCGGCAACAGCTTGGCCAGGTTGCGCACCCCGCGCAGCTGGAGCTGCTTCACCGCGCCGTCCGAGCGGCCGAGCGCGAGTGCGGTCTCCGCGATCGACAGGCCCTGCAGGAAGCGCATGATCAGGCACTCGCGCTGCTCGGTGGGCAGCTCGGTGAGCGCCTTGAGCAGGGCCTCGTTGGTGAGGCCGGCGATGACGGCGTTCTCCGGGCCCTCGGTGGCGTCGTCGTGCGGCGTCATGTCCTCGGTGGTCATCTCCAGGCGGGTGCGGCCCGACTTGAAGTGATCGGTGGTGAGGTTGCGCGCGATCGTCATCAGCCAGGCGCCGAAGTCCTTGCCCTGCCAGCGGAAGCTGTCCATGCTGCGCAGCGCGCGGAAGAAGGTCTCCGAGGTCAGGTCCTCGGCGAGGGTCTGCGAGCGCGTGCGGTAGAAGAGGAAGCGGTGGACCGAGGCGTGGTAGTGGTCGTAGAGCAGGCCGAAGGCCTCCTTGTCGCCGGCCCGGGCCAGCTCGACGAGGGCGATCAGCCGCTCGCGCTCGGCGCCGTCGACCTCCGAGGACGCGGCCTGGTCCTCGTCGCCGACCGGGCTCGAGCCGGGGGCGCCGCCGTCGCGGCCGACCGGGCGGGCGGGGGAGCCGGGCGCAGCGGTCTCGGCGAGCAGGACGCCGCCGACCAGCTGGGGGGCGAGCTGCGGGGACAGGACAGCCCAGACCGCGCGCCGGAGCGCGTCCATGCCCTCATCGAAGGCATGCCCAAGGTCGTCTGGTGACCGCATGCGGTGTCCCTCCCGGTTGCAGCCCCCCCACAATAGGTGGCGCGCCGGGAGTTGTGAACCGTTCGTAACTATCAGTTACACATCACGCGGGACGGCCGCGACCGCGCACGCTGACCCCCGCGGCCACGGCTCCCGACACGGCGCCCGCGACGGCGGCGGCCGCGAGCCCGGCGCGGGCCGCCTTGCGCCCGGTGCGGTAGTCGTGGACGCGCCAGCCGTGGGCGCGCGCGTGGGCGCGCAGGCGGGCGTCAGGGTTGATGGCGCACGGGTCGCCGACCAGCGAGAGCATCGGCAGGTCGTTGCTGGAGTCGGAGTAGGCCGAGCAGCGCGCCAGGTCGAGGCCCTCGCGCGCGGCGAGGGCCTTGATCGCCTCCGCCTTGGCCGGTCCGTGGAGCAGGTCGCCGACGAGCTGGCCGGTGTAGACCCCGTCGACGTGCTCGGCGACGGTGCCCATCGCACCGGTCAGCCCCAGGCGACGGGCGATGATGCTGGCGATCTCGATGGGGGCCGCGGTGACCAGCCAGACGCGCTGGCCCTCGTCGAGGTGGAGCTGGGCCAGGGCGCGGGTGCCGGGCCAGATCCGGTGGGCCATCGCCTCGTCGAAGATCTCCTCGCCGAGCTCCTCGAGCTCGGTGGTGGTGTGCCCGGCGATGAAGGACAGCGCCGAGTTGCGGGCGTCGGTGACGTGCTCGGGGTCCTCGACGCCCATGATGCGGAAGTAGGCCTGCTTCCACGCCGCCGAGGCGATCTCGCGGGTGGTGAAGAACTGGCGACGGTGCAGCCCGCGAGCGAAGTGGAAGATGCTCGCGCCCTGCATGACGGTGTTGTCGACGTCGAAGAAGGCCGCCGCGGTCGGGTCGTTGGGGGTGGTGAGCGCGCTCTCGACCTCTGCCGACGCCGCCGCGGCCTCGCCCGCCAGCGTCGAGCGCTGCTTGAGGTTGAGCCGACGGGGCCGCTCGGACGGGGTCACCCCCCGAGCCTAGCTGTGGAAGGATCGGCGCATGCCGCGCAACGACATCTCCGCGTTCGTGGCCGAGGCTGCCGATGACGTGCCCGGGCGACAGGCCCTCGTGGAGAGCGGCGGCAGGTCGCTGACCTGGGCGCAGCTCGAGGACGAGGTCGCCCGGATCGCGACCGGGCTGGGTGCCCACGGCATCCGCGCCGGTCAGCGCGTGATGGTCGTGGTGGGCAACCGCATCGAGTTCGTCACGACCTACCTCGGCGTGCTCCGGGCCCAGGTCGTGGCCGTCCCGGTCAACCCGCGCTCGGCCCCCGGCGAGGTCGCCCGGATGGTCGCCGACTCCGGGACGCGCCTGGTCGTGGTCGACGAGACCGCGCTGGACGTCGTACGAGCCGGGTTGCGCGAGCTGCCGGACGACGTGGCCGCCCCGACCGTGGTGGTGACGGGTGCCGAGCCGGGGCCGGGCGAGCTGTCGTTCGCCGAGCTGCGCGCGGACGTCGTACGCCCCGTGCCGCCGCTTCCGGACCCCGAGAAGCTCGCCGCCCTGCTCTACACCAGCGGCACGTCCGGCCGACCGCGCGCCGCGATGCTGACCCACCGCGCGCTGCTGGCCAACATCGAGCAGGTCGCGGCCGTCGAGCCGCCGATGATGCACGGTGACGACGTCGTGCTGGGCGTGCTGCCGCTGTTCCACGTCTACGGCCTCAACGCCGTGCTCGGCGGCGTGCTGCGCCACCGCGCCCGGCTGCTCCTGGTGGAGCGCTTCGACCCGCAGGCGGTGCTCGACCTCATCGACGACGAGGCGTGCAGCGTGGTGCCGATCGCGCCCCCGGCCTTCGCGCACTGGCTGCCCGACGGGCACCTGCGCGAGCGCCTGGGCCCCGTGCGGCTGGTGCTGTCGGGGTCGGCGCCGCTCGAGCCGCGGGTCGTCGAGGAGTTCACCGCCATCACCGGCATCCCGGTGCACCAGGGCTACGGCCTCACCGAGGCCTCGCCCGTCGTCACCAGCACGCTGTGCAGCGCCGATCCCCAGCCCGGCTCGGTGGGCGCCGCCCTGCCCGGCATCGAGCTGCGCCTGGTCGACGAGACCTACGGCCAGGTCGAGGGGGAGGACCCCGGCCAGATCCAGGTGCGCGGCGACAACCTCTTCTCCGGCTACTGGCCCGACGGGGCCGACGGTCCGGACGCCGACGGCTGGTACGCCACGGGCGACGTCGGCTTCCTCGACGCCAGCGGCGACCTGTTCCTGGTCGACCGGGTCAAGGAGCTGGTCATCGTCAGCGGCTTCAACGTCTACCCGACCGAGGTCGAGGACGTGGTCCGCGAGGTCGACGGTGTCGTGGACGCTGCCGTCATCGGCGTGCCCGACGAGCTCACCGGTGAGGCGGTCGTGGCCTACGCCGTCGCGGCTGACGCCGACGCGGACGCGCCCGCGCTCGCCGACGCCGTACGAGCCCACTGCGCGGAGCGGCTGGCCCGCTTCAAGCAGCCCAGCCGCGTCGAGGTGGTCGACGAGCTGCCGCTCACGGTCACCGGCAAGGTGCAGAAGGGCCTGCTGCGCGGGATCGAGCGGCGCCGGGCGATGGAGCTCCTGGAGTGAGCACTCCCCGCGTCACCCTCTACTCCCGTGCCGGGTGCCACCTGTGCGACGACGCCCGGCTGGTCGTCGCGCGCGTGTGCGACGAGCTGGGGGAGAGCTTCGCGGAGGTCGACATCGATGCCGACACCGACCTGCAGGACCGCTTCGGCGACGAGGTGCCGGTGACCTTCGTCGACGGCCGCCAGCACGACTTCTGGCGCGTGGACGAGGGACGGCTGCGGGCGGCGCTGGGCGGGTGAGCGACGGGGGCGTCTTCATCTCGGGGTCGTTCCTGCGCTACTGGCGTGCGACCGCGGTCTCGGGGCTGGGCACGTACGTCACCGTCTTCGCGCTGCAGGCCCTGGTCGTGCTGACCCTCGACGGGACGGCCGCGGACGTGGGGTGGCTCAACGCGGCGCGCTGGCTGCCCTACCTCACCTTCGGCCTGGTCGTGGGCGCGCTGGTCGACGGCCGGCGCCGACTGCCCCTGATGGTGCGCACCGACCTCGTGCAGGGTGCGCTGCTCCTCCTCGTCCCGCTGCTGTGGTGGCTCGACGCGCTGTCGCTGCCTGCGCTCCTGGCCGTGGTCTTCGCCTACGGCACCGCCGCGGTGGTCAACATGGCGGCGACGATGTCGTTCCTCCCGCGGCTGGTGCAGCGCGACCAGCTCCAGCCCGCGCACGCCCGGGTGGACGGCGCCGACGCGGTGTCGTCGACCGCCGGTCCCGCCCTCGGCGGCGTGCTGGTCAGCCTGATGGGTGCACCCCTCGCCGTGGTCCTGGACTCGGCGACGTACGTCTACTCGGCGCTCACCCTGCGCAGGATCGAGATCGACGAGCCGCCCCCGCGCACGGGCGTCACCGCGCGAGGGTTGATCGGCGAGGTGGTGGAGGGCGTTCGCTGGGCCTACGGTGCCTCGGGCCTGAGGACGCTTGCGATCGCCACCCATGGCTGGTTCGTGGGCAACGCCGTCGTCGGCGTCGTGCTGGCGCCGTACGCCTTCCTCGTGCTCGACCTGAGCGCCGCGGAGTTCGGCCTCGTCGGTGCTGCCGGCGGGGTGGGCGCGGTGCTGGGGGCGGGCGTGACGACCCGGGTGGGACGGCGCCTCGGCGCCGGCCGGACGATCATCCTGTGCCACCTGCTCACCACGACGGCCGTCGCGACGATGGCGCTGGCCGGGCAGTCGCCGTACGCCGCCGGGGTGCTGGCGCTGGGCCAGGCCGGCATGGGCATGGCGATGGGGATGAGCAACTCGCACGAGATGAGCTATCGCCAGCTGGTCACGCCAGACGAGCTCCAGGCGCGCACCAACACGACGCTGCGCTCGCTCAACCGGGCCGTGGTGGTCGTCGTCGCGCCCGTCGCCGGCCTGCTGGCCGACGCGGTCGGCATGCAGACGATGCTGGTCGTGGCCGCGGTGATCTTCGGCGCCGTGGCGCTGGGGCTGGCGTCGACGACGTTCAGGACGGCGCGGGCGCCTGTCTGAGCGGGGGTCAGTGGGTCCGGCGGCGCGGCTCGGGAGGGCGTGGACCGTTGCTGTCGGTGTGCGCCCATCGCGGCATGTGCAGACGTCTGAGAAACGCTACGCGGCGTCGTCCGAGGGAGCGCGCCGCTGCTGGAACTCAGCGCGGAGCCCACGCGCGAGATGCCACGATCCGATGACGAGGAAGGCCACCGCCACGAAGCTCGCCGCGGGGTCGACGTCCCACGGGACCCCGCCGAGCGCGAAGGCCAGGAGGAGCAGCGCCAGCCCGGTCAGGATCGAGTACCAGCCCTTGCTCAGCAGTCCCGTCTGCATGAGACGCGAGCCGGCGGCACGTAGAGGCTTCACGCTCCGCAGGCTAGTCGTGGGGGCACGGCCGCAACAGCCGTCGCCTCCGGCACCGGACGCGCCTGTGGCCCCGCCGGCTGATGGCTGGCGGGGTGCGGGGCGGGGTCATGGTCGGCGCTGGCGCGGGATGCGCGGCGGATCCGGTTCGGGTGGGTCGAGTGCGGTGGTGCCGTGCCGGTCGCGGCGGTAGCGGTGGCCGTGGGGACTGGTCCACTCGAAGATGCCTGGTGCTGTCGTCTCGTAGTGCCAGGCGGAATGGGTCTTGAGGCGGTGGTGGGTGCGGCAGAGCGCGACGAGGTTGGAGGTCGCCGTCGGGCCGGGCTGTTCGCGCCCCTCTGCGTCGGCCTGGTGGTCGAACTCGACCACGTGGTCGACGTCGCAGGCCCGCGCGTTGCGGCCGCACCACGGGAACACGCACGTGCGATCGCGGAGGATGATCTGCTCGCGGATCCGGTCGGGGACTTCGTACGCCGGCGTCGAGAGGCGGGTGTTGAGGTCGATGACCGGCTTGATCGTCACCTTCGTGCGGGAGTCGCCGCACCAGGAGCTGAGCTGGTCGAGCAGGAGGAGACGCTGGCGCTCCTCGAGACGACCGGTGGGACCGAACACGGTCTGCCCGTCCCGGACGCTCGCGTCGAAGTGGGCGTGGAGCACGACCTCCCGCGCGGCGGGAAGTCCGTCCCCGTCGCTGCTCGGGTCGGCGGTGCCCTGGCTGAACAGGTCGAGCGCGGTCTGGGTCCGCGCAAGGTCACCGAGGGCGGCAGCCCGGCGTGCATCCAGCGAGGCCTGCGATCCGAGGGCCTTCTGCGTCGCGGCGCCGTGCGCGAGCGCGTTCTCGAGGTCGAGGGCGTCGGCGAGGCCGAGCTCAGCCTCGAGGCGGACGGTGCCGGCGAAGTGCACGTCCTCGTCGTGGATGGTCACGTGCCGCGGGTCAACGGACAGGTAGCCGTCCTCCGGGTCCTTCGCGGGATCCGCCTCGGCGAGGTCGAACCGCTTGATCGTCTCCGCGACGAGGCGGTCGAGCTGCGCGGTGCCGATCTTCCCGGCCACGGCGGCGACCTGCGCGTCGACGAAGCGAGCGGCATCCCAAGGCAATGCCGGGGACGAGTGGATGGTGGTCTCGGCGACCAGCCGGGCCCGCCAGGCCGGCACTCGCCCCGACTGGACCTGCGCCCACAACCGCGGCAGGCGGTGCCGCAGTTCGAGCGCGTGCCCGATGAGCTTCTTCGCCGAGGTGGTCGAGATGCCGAGCACGGTGCCGAGCTCCGCGATGCAGAACTCCGCCACCAGCGGGCACCCCTCGCCCGCGATCGGCTCCTCCTGCTCCGACCCAGCCACGGTGAACGCGGCCGCGGAGTGGATCGACTCGGGCGGGTGCAGATCGGCCCATTGGGCGGCGATCTCCAGGAGGTCGGCCGCGGCTCGGTCCTCGGCGGCCTTGCGGGACCGCGCGAGCGCTAGCAGGTCGGCGGGGCTGAGGACGTCTGCCTCAGCCTCTCCGGATCCTACCAGCGTGTCGATCATGCTATCGATTCTAGTTGCCGGCCCCGACAATGGCCATGCCGCGAGCGGAGGTGTGGAAACGCCCGAAGCCGCCACCGCATGGTGTCGCCGCGCTCGCGCCCGGCCCCACGCGGTACGCCCTGATGCCCCTCGGACGCAAGTCGGAGTGACCCCGCGTCAGGTGGGTCTTCTCACATGTGCTAGCCGACCCTGTTGCCGTTTTGTTCTCCCGTTCACAAACTCCTACAGTGGCCGGGTCCTCGCGAGGTTCGCGGGACTAGGAAGAAGCGCGCTGTGACCGCACGGACACCCGACTCCGCCCGGGACATCCCCGAGGCGACCGTCGCCAGGCTTCCCGTGTACCTGCGTGCCCTGACCTCCCTCGCCGAGGACGGCACCACCACCTGCTCCAGCGAGGAGCTCGCCGCTTCTGCCGGCGTCAACAGCGCCAAGCTGCGCAAGGACCTCTCCTACCTCGGCAGCTACGGCACCCGCGGCGTCGGCTACGACGTGGAGTACCTCCGCTACCAGATCGCCCGCGAGATCGGCGTGACGCAGGACTGGCCCGTGGTCATCGTCGGCATCGGCAACCTCGGCCACGCGCTCGCCAACTACTCCGGCTTCCGCAGCCGTGGCTTCCGTGTCGTCGCGCTGCTCGACGCCGACCCGCGCCGCCACGAGGAGGTCGTGGCCGGTCTCGACGTCCGCTCCTTCGACGACCTCGAGTCGATCGTGGCCGAGCACGACGTCTCGATCGGCGTGATCGCCACGCCCGCCGTCGCGGCGCAGGACGTGGCCGACCGGATGGTCGCCACCGGCATCACCAGCATCCTCAACTTCGCCCCGACCGTGCTGTCGGTGCCCGACGGCGTCGACGTGCGCAAGGTCGACCTCTCCATCGAGCTGCAGATCCTCGCCTACCACGAGCAGCGCAAGTCGGGTCTTCCCACTGCGGAGGTGCTGTCGTGAGCGTCCTGGTCGTGGGGATCTCCCACAAGTCCGCCCCCGTCGAGGTGCTCGAGAAGCTCGCGCTCGACAGCGACGGCGCGATCAAGCTCATCAGTGACGTGATGGGCGGCGAGCACGTCTCCGAGGCGACCGCGATCGTCACCTGCAACCGCCTCGAGGTCTACGCCGAGGTCGACCGCTTCCACGGCAGCGTCGAGGACCTCTCCGGCCTCCTCGTGGCGCGCGCCGGGCAGTCCACCGAGGCACTGCTCCCGCACCTCTACGTCCACTACGACGAGGGCGCCGTCTCCCACCTCTTCCAGGTCGCCGCCGGCCTCGACTCCATGGTCGTCGGCGAGGGCCAGATCCTGGGCCAGACCCGGGCCGCACTGCGGATCGGCCAGGAGCACGGCACCGTCGGCCCTGCGCTCAACACGCTCTTCCAGCAGGCGCTGCGCGTCGGCAAGCGCGCGCACGCCGAGACCGACATCGACCGTGCCGCCCCGTCGCTGGTCAGCGTCGCGCTCGAGCGCAGCGCAGTGCCCGTCGAGGGTGCCCGCGCGGTCGTGCTGGGTGCCGGTGCGATGGCGTCGCTGGCGGTGGCCCACCTGGCTCGCGGTGGTGCCGCGAGCATCGCCGTGCTCAACCGCACCGCTGCCAACGCCGAGCGCCTCGCCGCGGAGTACGCCGCCACGTCGGTGCCGCTGTCCGAGCTCTCCGACCAGCTCGCCACGGCGGACATCGTCGTCTCGTGCACCGGCTCGCCCGAGCCGCTGGTCCGCCTCGCCGACGTGGTCACCGCCCGCGGCAGCAGCGACCGCCCGCTGACCGTGGTCGACCTCGCGCTGCCCCACGACGTCGACCCGTCCGTGGCCGACCTCCCGGGCGTCGAGCTGATCAGCCTCGCCGGCCTCGCCGAGGAGCTGCGGGGCCTCGAGGCGAGCGTCGGCGTCGACGACGTACGCACCATCGTGGGGCAGGAGATCGCCGCCTTCCTCGCCGTACGCCGTCAGGCGAGCGTCACGCCCACCGTCGTCGCGCTTCGCTCGATGGCCACCTCGGTGGTCGACGCCGAGATGGCGCGCCTGGCCACCCGGCTGCCCGACCTCGACGAGACGACCCGCGCCGAGGTGCTGCACACGGTGCGGCGCGTCGCCGACAAGCTGCTCCACGAGCCGACCGTGCGGGTCAAGGAGCTGGCCGACGCCGAGCCGGCCGTGTCCTACACCGCCGCGCTCGCCGAGCTGTTCCGCCTCGACCCCGAGGCCGTGGACCGGATGACCCGGGCGGAGGGCAAGTCATGAACAGTCGCCCGATCCGCCTCGGCACCCGAGCCTCCGCGCTGGCCACGACCCAGTCCGGCCACGTCGCCGACCTCGTCCGCGAGCGCCTGGGACGCGAGGTCGAGCTCGTCGAGGTCTCGACCGAGGGCGACGTCAACCGGGCGCCGCTGGCGCAGATGGGCGGCACCGGCGTCTTCGTCAGCGCGCTGCGCGACGCGCTGATCGACGGCCGCGTCGACATGGCCGTCCACTCGCTCAAGGACCTCCCCACGACCCCCGCCGAGGGCATCGCGCTCGCCGCGATCCCGCTGCGCGAGGACCCCCGCGACGTCGTCGTCGCCCGCGACGGGCTCACGCTCGGCGAGCTGCCGGTGGGCAGCCGTCTGGGCACCGGCTCGCCGCGCCGCGTCAGCCAGCTCGCCGCGCTCGGCCTCGGCCTCGACCTCCAGGGCATCCGCGGCAACGTCGACACCCGCATCCGCAAGGTGCGCGACGGCGAGGTCGACGCGGTCGTCCTGGCCCGCGCCGGCCTGGCCCGCCTGGGCCGCCTCGACGAGGTGACCGAGGTCCTCGACCCGCTGCAGATGCTGCCCGCACCCGGACAGGGGGCGCTCGCGGTCGAGTGCCGCTCCGCCGACACCGACCTGGTCGCCGCGCTCGCCGCGCTGGACGACCCCGCCACCCGTGCCGCGGTCACCGCCGAGCGCGCCGTCCTGTCCACCCTCGAGGCCGGCTGCTCCGCCCCGCTGGGCGCGCTGGCCGACGTCGTCGAGGGCGAGGACGGCGAGGAGCTGTGGCTGCGCGCCGTGGCGCTGTCGGAGGACGGCGGCCTCACCGTGCGGATGAGCGCCACCGGCCCCGTCGCGGAGGCCGCAGAGCTGGGAACACGCCTCGCGAGCGAGATGCTCGCCGAGGGAGCAGCAGACCTGATGACGGCAACACTTTCGCAGGGACCACCAGTGAGGAACAAGCACGCATGACGCGAAACCAGACCCCGCAGGCCAGCAGCCCGGACAAGGGGGCGAACCCCGGGTGGGTGTCGTTCGTCGGCAGTGGACCCGGTGACCCGGGCCTGCTGACGGTGCGTGCCGTGGAGCTCATCCGGAGCGCCGAGGTCGTCGTGACCGAGGCCCCCGAGCACCTCGACATGGTCCGCCAGGTGCTCGGCCTGGTCGAGGGCGCCGAGGGCGGCCCGGAGATCGTCGACGGCGGCTTCGGCGAGGACGGCCAGCCCCTGACCCACGCGGCCCGCGCCAAGGTCGTCGTACGCCACGGCAAGAAGCAGCGCGTGGTGCGCCTGATGACCGGCGACCCGTTCCTCTACGCCTCCGGGCCCGAGGAGGCGCAGGCGTGCGTCAAGGCCGGCGTCGGCTTCGACGTCGTCCCCGGCGTCTCGTCGGTGAGCGCGGTCCCGGCCTACGCCGGCATCCCGCTGACCACCAAGCGCCACAAGGAGATGTGCGTCGTCACCTGCGGCGACAAGGTCGACTGGAGCGCGTACGCCGACGACCGCACGCTCGTGCTGCTCTCGGGCGTGGGCAGCATCGGCGAGACCGCCGCCGCGCTCGTCGAGGCCGGTCGCTCGCCGCAGACGCCGGTCGCGATGACCCGCGTCGGCACCACGACCGAGCAGCAGACGCTGATCAGCACCCTCGCCGACATCGCCGCCGACGTCCGCGCGGCGCGCATCGCGCCGCCGGCCATCACGGTCATCGGCGAGGTCGTCGACCTGCGCCAGACCCTGTCGTGGTTCGAGACCAAGCCGCTCTTCGGCTGGCGTGCGCTGGTGCCCCGCACCAAGGAGCAGGCCGGCTCGCTCTCGCGCCGCCTGCGCGACTACGGCGCGGTGCCCGAGGAGGTGCCGACCATCTCGGTCGAGCCCCCGCGCAACCCGCTCCAGATGGACAAGGCCGTGCGCGGCCTGGTCGAGGGCCGCTACGAGTGGATCGCCTTCACCTCGGTCAACGCCGTGAAGGCGGTGCGTGAGAAGTTCGAGGAGTACGGCCTCGACGCCCGCGCCTTCTCCGGCCTCAAGATCGCCGCCGTCGGTGACAAGACCGCCGAGGCCATCGCTGCCTGGGGCCTGCGCGCCGACCTGGTGCCGGCGGGCGAGCAGTCGGCTGCCGGCCTGCTGGCCGAGTGGCCGCCCTACGACGAGCTGCTCGACCCGATCAACCGGGTCTTCCTGCCCCGCGCCGACATCGCCACGGAGAACCTCGTCGCCGGCCTGGTCGACCTCGGCTGGGAGTGCGACGACGTCACCGCCTACCGCACGGTGCGCGCCACCCCGCCGCCGGCGCCGGTGCGCGACGCGATCAAGACCGGCAAGTTCGACGCCGTCGTCTTCACCTCGTCGTCGACCGTGCGCAACCTCGTCGGCATCGCCGGCAAGCCGCACCCCTCGACGATCATCGCGGTCATCGGCCCGCAGACGGCCAAGACCGCCGAGGAGCACGGCCTGCGGGTCGACGTGCTGGCCCCGACGCCCGACGTCGAGGTCCTCGTCGACGCCCTCGCCGACTTCGGCGCCGCGCGTCGCCTGTCGATGCTGGAGAACGGCGAGCCGGTCACCCGACCGAGCGAGCGCACCGCCTCGGGTCGCCGGAAGGCCCGGGCCAAGTGAGCGAGGAGCACCGCGAGCTGGAGACGCCGCTCGTGCGACCGCGTCGCCTGCGACGTACGCCGGCACTGCGCCGGATGGTCGCCGAGACCCACGTCGTGCCCAGCTCGCTGGTGCTCCCCGTCTTCGTCCGTGAGGGGCTCGACGAGCCCCGGCCGATCTCCTCGATGCCGGGCGTCGTGCAGCACTCGCGCGACTCGCTCAAGCGGGCGGCCGCCGAGGCCGCCGAGCTCGGCCTGGGCGGCGTGATGCTCTTCGGCGTCCCCGAGCACAAGGACGCCACCGGCTCCGGCGCGATCGACCCCGGCGGCGTGCTCAACCTCGCGATCACCGACGTCGTGGCCGAGGTGGGCGACCAGCTCACCGTCATGTCCGACCTGTGCCTCGACGAGTTCACCGACCACGGCCACTGCGGCCTGCTGACGCCCGACGGCGAGGTCGACAACGACCAGACCCTGGCGGCGTACGCCGACATGGCGCTCGCGCAGGCCGCGGCCGGCGTCGACATGGTCGGCCCCAGCGGCATGATGGACGGCCAGGTCGCCGTCGTGCGGCAGGCGCTCGACGCCGCCGAGCACACCGCCGTCTCGATCATCGCCTACTCCGCGAAGTACGCCTCGGCCTTCTTCGGCCCCTTCCGCGAGGCCGTCGACTCCTCCCTCGTCGGCGACCGCCGCACCTACCAGCAGGACCCCGCCAACGCCGTCGAGGGCGTGCGCGAGGCGCTCCTCGACGTGGAGCAGGGCGCCGACATCGTGATGGTGAAGCCCGCGCTTGCCTACCTCGACGTCGTACGCCGTGTGCGTGACGCCGTCGACGTGCCGGTCGCGGCCTACAACATCTCCGGCGAGTACTCCATGGTCGAGGCCGCCGCCGCCCACGGGTGGATCGACCGCGAGGCCGCGATCCTGGAGACCCTCACCTCGATCCGCCGCGCCGGCGCGGACGTCATCCTCACCTACTGGGCATCCGAGGCAGCGCGCCTGCTCCGCTCCTGAGGCCCCGCCCTACCACCGCCCGCGGAGGTCGCGCGCCATCGCTGGTCGAGGAGGTCGCGCAGCGACCGTCACGAGACCCCGCCCTCATCGCGCCCGTGCCGCTGACGCAGTGACGCCCAGCTCCGACTCGACAGCTCCGGCAGCAGGTCCGTGCGCCCGTCGATGAGGGCCTGACGCTTCGCCCGTGACCACCCTTGGATGCGCTTCTCCATCGCGTAGGCCTCGTCGATGCGTTCGTAGTCGGCATTCCAGACGAGCTCGACCGGGCGGCGTCGCCGGGTGTACGCCGCTCCGAGGCCGAGGTTGTGCTCGCTGACCCGTCGCTCGAGCTCCCACGTGCTGCCCACGTAGAAGCTGTCATCGGAGCAGCGGAGGATGTAGACCGAAGGCATGGGACCCAGCGTGGCGGCCGTCGGGGCTGTTCGGCAGCTCCCGACGTCGGCCTGTGGATGAGCGGGGTCTCGTGACAGGCGCCGGGGCGCCTTCCTCGACCAGCAGGGGGCGCCGGGGCGCCTTCCTCGACCAGCAGGGGGCGCCGGGGCGCCTTCCTCGACCAGCAGGGGGCTACGGGTTCAGCAGCGCGTTGGCGCAGTCCAGCAGCTCGTTGGTGCCCGTGAGCGGGTTGTCGATCACGCCGCTCTGCGTGCACTGCGCGATCGCCTGGGTCAGCGTCAGTGTCTGGGGGATCGGGTCGGTCGGCAGCGGCAGCGTCGGGGTCGCCGTCGGGACGAGCGTGGGCAGCGACGTCGGGTCGAGCGTCGGCAGCTTGGTCGGGTCCTTGGTGGGCGTCTGCGTCGGCGTGGGGGTGGGCGTCGGGGTGGGAGTCGGGGTGGGCTTGGTCGTGGTGCTGGTCGGCGACGGCTTCCCGGTCGGGGTCGTGCCCTTGCCGCCCTTGCCACCCTTCGTGCCCTTGCCACCCTTGGCACCCTTGCCGCCCTTCGTTCCCGAGGGGCTGGCGGTCGTGTCGGGCATGATCACGCCGGAGGTGAGCGTCGAGGTCGGCACGGCGCTGAAGTCGCCGTCCATGTAGGCCCGCATGATCTGCAGGACCAGGTCGACGTAGGCGTTGGAGTGGTTGTAGCGGTAGACCGAGGCGCGCTGGCCCTTCTCCGCGGACAGGTCGTCGTCGCCGGAGCAGAGGTAGACGGCCGTCGCGAGCGCGGCGTCGTCGACGTCCTGCGGGTTGCGGGTGCCGTCGCTGTCGCCGTCGACCCCCACGACCGACCAGGTCGAGGGGATGAACTGCATCGGGCCGACCGCGCGGTCCCAGCGGGCGTCGTCGTCGTACTGGCCGCCGTCGGTGTCGGCGATGGCCTGGGTGGCGTTCTTGCCGTTGAGCGCGACGCCGTAGATGCCCGGGCGCGCCACGCCCTGGGCGTCGAGGGAGTTGCCGCCCGCGCGGCCGTGGTCGGACTCGACGCGACCGATCGCGGCGATCAGCTCCCACGGCAGGCTGCAGCCGGGGTCGGCCTTGTTGATGACGGCCTCGGCGCGCTGGTAGGCCGAGAGGGCCGCCTGCGGGATGTCGCTCGCGGAGCCGGGCGTCAGGTTGGCCGCACGGGTGACCGGGTCACCCACGCTCGCGGGGGCCTCGATGGCCGCGGCCGGCAGCACGGTGCCGTCGGGGAGCGTCTGCGACCCCTCGGGGTCGGCGCTCGCGGACCCGACGCCCACGCCTGCGAGGCTGGCCGTCCACGCTGCAGAGAGCACGGCCAGCGGCACGATGGTGATCGCTCGGTGGATCCGGCCGAAGCGCGCCATGTGTTCATCTCCCCTAGGTCGTCCGGGTGTCATGATGCCCCCTCCGGGCCCACCCACACCTGGTCAACGACGAATTCCTGCTCCACGTTACGCACGAGTCACGTGTGGGCCAAGGCACACGGGCACACCGCTGCCCAGCGCCGGTTGGGTGTCGCTTGTCCACCTGCGTGACAATGACCCGGTGACCTCCGCGACCACCCCCTCCTCGACCGCGGCCAGCGAGGCCCTCTTCGAGCGTGCTCGAGCCGTGACGCCCGGCGGCGTGAACTCGCCGGTGCGCGCGTTCACCGCGGTGGGCGGCACGCCCCGTTTCATCACGTCCGCGTCGGGGGCCTGGCTCACCGACGCCGACGGCAACGACTACGTCGACCTGATCTGCTCGTGGGGCCCGATGCTGCTCGGCCACGCGCACCCCGACGTGCAGGCGGCCGTGGCCGGCGCGGTGGCCCGCGGCACGTCGTACGGCACTCCCACCGAGCCCGAGGTCGAGCTGGCCGAGGAGATCGTGGGCCGTGCGCCCGTCGAGCGGGTGCGCTTCGTGTCCTCGGGCACCGAGGCGACCATGTCGGCGATCCGGCTCGCGCGTGGGGCGACCGGCCGCGACCTCGTGGTGAAGTTCGCCGGCTGCTACCACGGTCACGTCGACGCGCTGCTGGCCGAGGCCGGCTCGGGGATCGCGACCCTGGCGGTGCCCGGCACCAGCGGCGTGCCCGCGAGCTCGGCGGCCGAGACGCTCGTGCTGCCCTACAACGACCGCGACGCCGTGCTCGCCGCCTTCGAGGCCCACGGCCCGCGCATCGCCTGCCTCATCACGGAGGCCTCGCCCGGCAACATGGGCGTCGTCCCGCCCGCGCCGGGCTTCAACGCCTTCCTCGCCGAGACGTGCCGCGCCCACGGAGCGCTCTTCATCAGCGACGAGGTGATGACCGGCTTCCGCGCGACCCACCAGGGCGGGTGGGGCCTCGACGGCGCGATCGAGGGCTGGGTCCCCGACCTGATGACGTTCGGCAAGGTGATGGGCGGCGGCTTCCCGGCCGCTGCCTTCGGTGGTCGCGCGGACCTGATGGCGCACCTCGCGCCCGAGGGGTCGGTCTACCAGGCCGGCACCCTGTCGGGGAACCCGGTGGCGACCACGGCCGGCCTCGCCACGCTGCGCCTCGCGACCCCGGAGGTCTACACACAGCTCGACGCCACCGCCCAGACGATCCGCGCCGCGGTCTCCGAGCACCTCACCGCGGCCGGGGTGCCGCACGTCGTGCAGAGCGCCGGCACCATGTTCTCGGTCTTCTTCCGCGACGCCGCGGTGCGCGACTTCGCCGAGGCGAGCACGCAGGACACCGCCGCCTACGCCGCCTTCTTCCACTCGATGCTCGACCAGGGCGTCTACCTGCCCCCGTCGGCCTACGAGGCGTGGTTCGTCTCCGCGGCCCACGACGACCGGGCGATCTCGACGATCGTCGACGCCCTGCCCGCCGCGGCCCTCGCGGCCGCCACCACGGGAGGTCACTGAGATGGCTGAGCAGACCACCGTCCACCTGCTGCGCCACGGCGAGGTCCACAACCCCCGGGGCGTGCTCTACGGCCGCCGCGACGGGTTCCACCTCTCCGACCTCGGCAACAAGATGGCCGAGCGCATCGCCGAGACCATCGGTGACCGCGACATCGTGCACATGCGTACGTCGCCGCTCGAGCGCGCGCGGGAGACCGGAGCGCCGCTCGCCGCCGTGCGCGGCCTGACGCCGGTCATCGACCCGCGGGTGATCGAGTCCAGCAACAAGTTCGAGGGCGTCAACTTCAGCGACGGCGCGATGACGTTCGTCAAGCGACCCTCCCTGCTGCGCCACATGTACAACCCCCTCAAGCCGTCGTGGGGCGAGCCCTACGACGAGATCGCCGGGCGGATGGTCGCCGCGATCCACGACGCGCGCGACGCCGCCCGCGGCCACGAGGCCGTCGTCGTGTCGCACCAGCTGCCGATCTGGACCACCCGGCTGTTCCTGGAGAAGCGCAGCTACCTCCACCACCCCAAGACCCGTCAGTGCACGCTGTGCTCGCTGACGAGCGTGGTCTTCGACGGCGACCGGATGGTGCAGGTGCTCTACTCCGAGCCTGCCGGCGACCTCATCCCGGTCGGCGACCGGTCCGCGCCGTTCTCCGCCGGGGGCGCCCCGCAGGAGGAGCGGCCCTGACACCCGTACGCCGCCCCCGCGCCGTCCTGGTCGCGCTCGCCTGCCTGCTCGCGCTGGCGGGCTGCTCGAGCCTGTCCGGCACCGGCGACAAGGGCTACATCTCGGGTGAGGGCGTCCCGGTCGAGGTCAAGGCCGTCGACCGTGGCGAGCCGGTCGAGCTCGCCGGCAGCGACCTGGAGGGCGACCCCGTGGACCTCGCCGACCTCCGCGGCAGGCCGGTCGTGGTCAACGTCTGGGCCTCGTGGTGCCCGCCGTGCCGCGTGGAGCAGCCCGACCTCAACGAGGCGCAGGCCGAGCTGGGCGACAAGGTCGACTTCGTCGGCCTCAACATCCGCGACGCCTCGCGCGACAACGCCCTGGCCTACGTCCGCAACTACGACGTGCCCTACCCCTCGCTCTACTCCGCCGACGGCTCCGCGCTGCTGCCCTTCTCCGGCACCCTGACCCCGAAGTCGATCCCGAGCACCGTCATCCTCGACGCCGACGGTCGCATCGCTGCCTCGGTCAACGGCCGGGTGCCCACCACCCAGACGCTCATCTCGCTGGTGGAGAAGGTGCTCGATGAGTGAGTGGTTCCAGGAGACGGCCCTGTCCGGGTCGCTCGTCCTCGCGCTGCCGGTCGCTCTCGTCGCCGGGCTGATCTCCTTCTTCAGCCCGTGCGTGATCCCGCTGCTGCCGGGCTACCTCTCCTACGCCACGGGTCTCTCCGGCGCCGACCTCGAGGACGCCCGTCGCAGCCGCCTCGTCACCGGCGCGGTGCTCTTCGTGCTCGGCTTCTCGGTGGTCTTCGTGCTGCTGGGCAGCCTGACCGGTGCGGCCGGCGCGTGGCTGTTCACCCACACGCGCCAGCTCAACGTCGTGCTGGGGATCATCACCATCATCCTGGGCATCGCCTTCATGGGCGGCATCGGCTTCCTCCAGCGCGACTGGCGCATCCACAAGGTGCCGGCCGTCGGGCTCGCCGCCGCGCCGCTGCTCGGCTTCCTCTTCGGAGTCGGCTGGACCCCCTGCGTGGGACCGACGCTCGCGGCGATCAACGTGCTGTCGGTCAACGAGGCCACCGCCGGGCGCGGAGCGGTGCTCTCCGGCGTCTTCGCGCTGGGCCTCGGGCTGCCCTTCATCGCCGCGGCTGTCGCCTACCGCCGCATGACGCGCGCCTTCAAGGTCGTACGCCGCCACCAGGTGCTGGTGATGCGGATCGGCGGCGCGCTGATGGTCGTCGTCGGGATCCTGCTCGTGACCGGGTGGTGGGACCGGATCGTGCAGTGGCTCCAGCTGCAGGTCGTCCAGGGATTCACGGTGCCGCTGTGACCGACCTCCAGCCCGACCTGCGCCAGCGGCCGTCCGACGACCGCCAGGCCACCCCGCTGCCAATGGACCTCACGGCGCGAGAGCTCGCCCGGTGGTCGTGGCGCCAGCTCACCTCCATGCGCACCGCCCTGGTGCTGCTGCTCCTGCTCGCGCTGGCGGCGATCCCGGGCTCGGTCATCCCGCAGGAGGACATCGACTCGCTCAAGGTCTCGCAGTGGCGCGACGACCACCCGCGACTCGCGCCGATCTGGGACCGGCTCGACCTGTTCTCGGTCTACGGCTCGGTGTGGTTCTCCGCGATCTACATCCTGCTGATGATCTCGCTGGTCGGGTGCATCGTGCCCCGGCTCCTCGTCTACGCCCGCGCCCTGCGCGCCAAGCCGCCGAAGGCGCCCCGGAACCTCTCGCGCCTGCCCGAGTCGACGTCGTACGAGACCGACGAGGCGCCCGAGGTCGTGCTGGCCCGCGCCGCCGCAGTGATCCGCAAGCGGCGCTTCCGCGTCGACTGGACGGCCGGGGCCTCGGACTCCGTCGCCGCCGAGCGCGGCCACCTGCGCGAGGCCGGCAACCTGCTCTTCCACCTGGCCGTGATCGTGGTGCTGGTCGGCGTGGCCGTCGGCAGCCTGTTCGGCTACAAGGGCGGCGTCATCATGTTCGTCGGCAAGGACTACGGCTTCTCCAACAACCTCACCCAGTACGACGACTTCGCGCCGGGCAGCCTGTTCGACGAGTCGGTCATGGAGCCGTTCTCCTTCACGATCGACAGCTTCGACGTCGACTGGATCACCGACCCCGACAGCCGTCGTGTCGGCATGGCTCGCAAGTTCGTCTCCCACCTCGACTACCGCACCGAGCCCGGCGCAGCGGACCAGCAGTACGACCTCAAGGTCAACCACCCGCTGTCGATCGGCGGCACCGACGTCTTCCTCATCGGCCACGGCTACGCCCCGGTCATCACGATCCGCGACGGCGACGGCAACGTCGCGCAGTCGGGCCCAACCGTCTTCCTGCCGACCAACGCCCAGACCTTCGAGTCCTTCGGCGTGGTCAAGGCGCCCGACGCCCAGCCGACCCAGATCGGCCTCGAGGGCACGTTCTACCCGACGTTCGCCATGGGCCGTGACGCCGACGGCAGGCTTACGATGCCGAGCTCGGCCTTCGGCAACGCCCTCGACCCGCTCGTGTCGCTGTTCGCCTACACCGGCGACGTCGGCCTCGACGACGGCAGCAGCGCCTCGGTCTACGTCCTCGACAAGGCCAAGACGACCCAGGTGATGAAGTCCGACGGGCAGCCGTTCCGGATGGACCTGCGCCCCGGCGACACCGTCACGCTGCCCGACGGCCTGGGCAGCGTGACGTTCGAGGGCCTGCAGCGGTGGAACAAGATCCAGATCAGCCGCACCCCCGGCAAGCTCGTCGCGCTCGCCGGCGTGGTGCTCGCGCTGCTCGGCCTGCTGGGCTCGCTGTTCGTGCGCCCCCGCCGGGTGTGGGTGCGTGCACGGCGTCAGGACGATGGCAGCACACTGGTGGAGGTGGCGCGGCTCGACCGCTCGTCGGGGGGCGACCCGGAGACCGGGCGTGACGAGCTGGCCGACATCGTGGCAGCACTCCAGCAGCACCCGCGAGAGGACCGAGAGGCAAGAGCGTGAACGACGCACAGTGGGAGACCCTGAGCAACCAGGGCGTGGCGGCCGCGGGCGTGGTCTACTTCCTCGCCCTGCTGGCCTACGCCGTGCAGTGGGCGGCGCTCCGCGACGCCCCGGTCCGGCAGGCGGTGCCCGTCGGTGCCGGCGTCGGCGCGGGCGCCGGGGCACCCGCGGAGGCGCCCGCGGAGGACGTCTCGCACCGCACGGAGATGGCCGGGCGCCTCGGCGTGCTGCTGACCGCTGTCGGCGCGCTCGCGCACTTCGTCGCGCTCCTGGGCCGTGGCATGGCGGCCGACCCCAACCGGGTGCCGTGGGGCAACATGTACGAGTTCACCCTCAGCGGCACGTTCGTCGTGGTGGCCCTCTTCCTGGCCACCACCCGGCGCTGGAGGCTGTCGTGGCTCGGCCCGATCGTCGTCGGCTTCGTGCTCTGCGTGCTGCTCGCCGACGTGCTGTGGCTCTACGAGCCCGTCGCCCCGCTGACGGAGGCACTGGAGTCCTACTGGCTGGTGATCCACGTGGTCGCCGCGATCATCGCCACCGGCGCGTTCACCCTCGGTGCGATCACCTCGGTGCTCTACCTGCTCAAGGCGCGTTCCTCGAAGGACACCGGCTACCTCGCCCGCCTGCCCGAGCCCGCCGTGCTCGACCGCGTCTCCTACCGCATGCACGCCTTCGGTTTCCCGATCTGGACGTTCGGGGTGCTGATCACCGGGCCCATCTGGGCCCACCAGGCGTGGTCGTCCTACTGGAACTGGGACCCCAAGGAGGTGTGGGCCTTCATCACGTGGGTGGTCTACGCCGCCTACCTCCACGCCCGCGCCACCGCAGGCTGGCGCGGACGCAACGCGGCCTACCTCGCGCTGGTCGGAGCTGCTGCGCTGTGGTTCAACTTCATCGGCATCAACTTCTTCAGCACCACCAGCCAGCACTCGTACGCCAACGGGGCCGAGGTGGAGCGCTCAGTCGTCCTCCGGGTCGCGCCGACGGCGGTCGAGCCCGCGCAGGAAGTCCGGGTCGTCGTCGGGGCCGACCACCCGCGGCGGTGACCCCCCGCCGCCGTCGAGGCGGCGCAGCGCCAGCCTGACCACGAACCACACCACGACCGCGATCACGGCCACGATGAGCAGGACCTTCAGCATTCCTCCAATGTAGACGCCCCCGCCTAGGCTGGATCCCGTGAAGGAGTTCGTGGTCTACACCGCCCTGCGGATCGTGCTGTTCCTGGCCTCGTTCGGGGTCGTCGTGGGGGTGATGGCGCTCGTCCTCGACGGTCGCTACCACCTGTTCTGGGCCGTCGTGCTGGCCTTCCTGATCTCCGGTGTCGGGTCCTACTTCATCCTCGACCGCCAGCGCGAGGCCTTCGCCCGCCGCGTGGAGGAGCGCGCGGCCCGGGCCGCCGCGGCCTTCGAGGAGCGCAAGGCGCGCGAGGACAGCGAGTAGGTCCCTGGTGGCGCCGGTGCGGGTGACCCGGCAGCAGGCGCTGTCGTGGCGCCTGCGACGCCAGCACCTGCTCAGCGGTGCGGCGAGCGCTCCGGAGGTCGTGCGGACCCTGGCCGCCGTCTCGATGAACGGCAGCGACCCCGACCTCGCCGTACGCCGGCGACTGGCTGCCTCGGGCGCACCGGGGGAGGTGCGGCGCTGCCTGGCCGCCGGGCGCCTCCTGCGCACCTTCTCCTTCCGCGGGTCGGTGCAGCTGATGGCGCCGGAGACCGCCGGCCACTACCTCGCGCTCCGCGCGGCGGGACGTCAGTGGGAGCTGCGGAGCTGGGTGGAGCACTACCGCCTGCCCGCGGAGGCGTGGCCCGAGCTGCGCGCGATCGTGCGCGAGGTGGTGCAGGCCGGGCCCGTGCCTCCCCAGGCGGTGGCCGACGCCCTCTCGGGGAACCGGCGGCTGGGGCACCTGGCACCCGAGCTCGCCCAGCCCAACATCACGCTGATCAAGCCGCTGGCGTGGCAGGGCGACATCGTGCTCGGTCCCGACCTCGACGGTCCCCTGACCATCCAGAGCCCCGCGCAGGCGCCTTCCTGGGCCGGCATCCCCGAGCTCGACGAGGCCGGTCACCTGGCGGTGCTCGACCACGCGGGCGCCTACGGGCCGACGACGCCCGCCCACGTGCACTACTGGCTCGGGGAGGGGCTCAGCGCCGGCCGGGCCCGCATCGACCGCTGGCTCGCGGAGGTGGCCGACCGGCTCGTCGAGGTGGACGTGGAGGGGGAGCCTCGCTGGGTCCTGGCCGACGACCTCGACGAGCTGGCCGCCACCCGTCCCGAGTCCTCGGTCGTGCTGCTGCCGGCCAAGGACGCCTGGGTCATGGGTCCGGGCACCAAGGACACGTGGGTCGTGCCTGTCGAGCACCGCACGTCGATGACCCGAGGTGCCCATCCCGTCGTGGTCGACGGGGTCGTGCGCGGCACCTGGCGCCTGCGGGACGGGGGCGTGCAGCTCGACTGCGCCGACGCCCCCGCCGCCGAGGCAGCCGCCGAGGCGGAGCGACTGGAGGGACTGCTCAGAAGCCCGTCAGGCAGTACGGCGGGTCGCTGAGGTCGGCCATCGCCGCCCAACGGCGTACGACGTCGTCGGTGCCGGCCAGGCGCCCGGCGCGGTGCAGCTGCTGCACCCCGACGCCGCCGAGGTAGAGCGAGCCCAGCGTCTCGGCGGTGAGGGTGACGTCGGGCGCGGCCTCGGTGCGTGCCACGCGTGCGACCCCGCCGTCGGTGACGATCTCGAAGCGCCCGGCCGCGTGCCCCTGCGCGTCGTCGACCTCGAGCACGAGCCTGTCGTCGGCGGCCCACGGCCGGGCGGCGAGCGCGCGCGGCACGTCCAGGACGCGGAGCCACAGGAACTCCTCGACCGTCGTGACCTTGACCCGGTTGAGGTCGGTCAACGCCCACTGGAGGGGGTCGTGGGGGTGGGCCAGCGCGTGGGTGAGCTTGACGACCTTGTCCATCTCCGCGAGGAAGGACCACAGGCCGAGCTGTGCGGCCGGGTCGAGGGCGACCATCTCGGAGACGTCGACGGAGTAGTCGCTGCCGGGCTTGTAGAGGCAGAAGCCGTCGACTGCGCCGGTGGCGTCGAGGTGCAACGCGCAGCGCACCTTGCGGTCCGGGCCGCCGCTGTTGAAGTCGTAGCGACCGGTGTGGATGGCGGTGTAGGTGGCGGGCCACTCCACCGAGCCGCGCTGTCGGGCGTGGAAGCGGTCGAAGACGCCGCGCACGTGCGGCCACGCCTCCGCAGGCTCGAGCAGCTCCACCCGCCCGGGGTCGGTGAACGACCGCATCCGGAAGCCGGGGCGGACGTCCACCTCGATGCCCTGGCGGAAGGTGGCCGGACCGAAGCCCCACCGTCCGTAGATGGTCGCCTCCGAGGCCGTCAGCGCAGCCAGCGGCACGCCGCGCGAGACGGCGTCGGTCAGGTCGTCCTCGATGAGGCGCCGCAGCAGGCCGCGACGCCGGTGGGCGGGGCTGGTCGTCACGTCGATGACCATGCGCAGCGCGAGCAGCTCGCGGCCGGCGTTGATGGTCTTGTCGAAGCTGCCGTAGGTCGCGACCGGCATCGGCCCCGCCCCGAGCACACCCTCGGGGAGCCACGCGCCGCGGAGGGTCGTGCGGTCGGTGCGGGCGACCTCCAGCCACTGCTCGACCAGGTCGTCGTCGGGACGGTCGTCGCGGAACCCGCGGCGGACGGCGCCGAGCCAGCCGGTCCGACGGGCGACGGACTCCTCGGAGTCGTCGGTGAGGTCGAGGATCGCGAAGTCGTAGTCCACGTCCAGCACGGTAGTCAGGCGCCGCGGGCAGCGGCCACCGGTTATCCGAGCAGGAGCAGCGGCGCGGCCACGAGCACCGACCAGAGCAGCTCGGAGGCTCCGGTGCCCGCCAGGACCGGGACGAGGGCGGGGCCGGTGGCGCCGCCGAGCACGACGCGGGTGGGGGGCAGCGCCCGCGCGAGGAAGCCGAGGCCGACCAGCACCCACCAGGTGGTCGCCGCCGCCACGGCCACCACCGCGGCGGCGGCGACGAGGACGAGGAAGGCGTAGAGGTAGCGGGTGCGCTCGTCACCGAGCCGTACGGCGAGCGTGCGCTTGCCCGCGGGGATGTCGGTGGGGATGTCGCGCAGGTTGTTGGCGACGAGGATCGCGCACGCGAGCGCGCCGATGCCGACACCGGCGTAGAGCGCCGGCCACTCCCACTGCTGCGTCTGCACGAACGTCGTGCCGACGACGGCCACGAGGCCGAAGAACACGAAGACCATCACCTCGCCGAGGCCGAGGTAGCCGTAGGGCTTGTCGCCGCCGGTGTAGGTCCAGGCCGCGACGACGCACACGGCGCCGACGGCCACCAACCACCACGCCGTGGTCGCCGCGAGGACCAGGCCCGCCACGGCAGCGACGCCGAACGCGGCGAACGCGGCCGACTTCACCGCCCGTGGCGTGGCGGCGCCCGAGCCGACGAGCCGCATCGGGCCGACCCGGTCGGCGTCGGTGCCGCGGATGCCGTCGGAGTAGTCGTTCGCGTAGTTGACGCCCACCTGCAGCGCCAGGCTCACGACCAGCGCGAGCAGGGCCTTCCACCACACCGCGTCGTCGACGTACGCCGCCACGCCGGTGCCGGCGAGCACGGGAGCGACGGCGGCGGGGAGGGTGCGCGGCCGGGCGCCGGCGATCCAGTCAGCGGAGGAGGTCACCGGTGGATTCTGGCAGGGCGTCGAGCGGGCTGGCGCCGCCGGGCTCGGCCGGCTGCTCGACCACCGGCGGGCCGACCGGTGCGTCCTCGACCTGGTGGGCCGCGGCGTCGGCCAGCACGTCGGCGGGGACGTGCTGCTCGAGGAACCGGCGCGCCATCGCGGTCGAGGGGTGCAGCGCCGCCGCGGCGGCGACCATGATGCCCGCGATCACGAGCCAGCCGCCCGAGCTCCACGACACCAGCAGGGTGAACCCGGCGGGCGCCATGACCCGGCCGAGGGTGCCGGCCAGCTCGGCGGCGCCCTGGTACTCCCCGCGCCGTCGCGGGTCCATCAGCTCGGCCTCGAAGGTCCAGCTCGCGGCCGAGAGGTAGAGCTCGGCCCCGGTCAGGGTGATGTGGCCGAGGAAGAACAGCAGGATCGTCCACAGGCCCACGGTGTGGTGCGTGGAGAGGGTGATGACGCAGGAGACGACGAAGAAGGTCGTCGACAGCCGGATCGCGCGCAGCGCGGTGGAGACGTCCTTGATGCCGCGCGAGGCGGCCATCGGCAGCACGATGCACATGACGGTGTTGGTGCCGAAGAGCAGCGAGAGCACGACCCAGGGCGCGTCGGTCTCGGTCGTCAGCCACAGCGGGATCACGACGTTGAGCACGACCTGGTTGGTCCAGAGCACGCCGTTGAGGAAGCTGGACAGCAGCCAGCCGGGGTTCTTCATCGGACCCGGACCGGCGATCTTGGCCTTGCGCTCCTCGTCGGTGCGCATGTCGTGCGGGGCTTCGGGCAGCCGGGTGATGTTGACCGCGTTGACCAGGAAGACGACCGCGGTGAACACCGGCACCGCCATCAGCAGCGTCAGCGACTCCGGGCCCAGCGCGACGACGCCGAGCAGCGAGCCGACGGTGAAGCCCACGTTGAGCGCGGAGTACATGTAGGCCCGAGAGTTCACCCGCTCCTGGGGCGGCAGCACGTCGATCGTGTAGGCGCCGTGCGCGACACCGCCGAGCGCTCCGATGACCTCCATGACCACCGCCATCGCGACGTAGCCGTGGAAGCTGTCGATGAAGGGCCACACGGCGAACATCGCCGCCTGCCCGGTCGAGCTGATCGCCCAGCAGCGCTTCGCGCCGAGGCGGTCGACCACGCGGCCCATCGGGTAGGCCGCGATGAACGACGCGATCCCGGCGATCGTCAGCCCGACCCCGACCTGCACCTTCGTCAGGCCGACGACCTGGGTGAAGAACACCGCCGACCCGGCCATGAACGTGCCCTCGCCGAGGGCGAAGAGCAGCGACTGGGTCGCGAGCCTGCCGGCCATCGGGGACGGAGGGGTGGCCTGCTGCTTCAGGGTCGACACGATGCTCATCGCCGGACATCCTCTCCCGCGGCACCGACACCCGTCCTCCGAATTACGGCACGGCCGGGCACGTCACACGCGGACCGACGGACCGGTCAGGCGCGGTTGGCCGCGACCGCGGCCCGCACGAGGGCGACGAACGCCTCGCGGTCGACCTCGTCGCCCTCGCGCACGTCGAGCGCCCGGCGGGTGCCGGCGTCGAGGCTGGCGTTGAAGACGCCGGACGGATCGGGGAGCGAGGCGCCGCGGGCGAAGGTGGCCTTCACCTTGTCCCGGTAGGTCTCGAGCGTCAGGAGCAGGCCGTCGAGCGAGAACGTCGGCACCCCGTCGGGGTTGGACGCCTTGCGCCACTTCGCCTCCTCGACCACGTCGGGCTCCGCCTCCAGCACGAGCGAGCGCAGCAGGTCGACGGTCTCGTGGCGCCAGTCGGTCATCGTCACGAGACAGACCCTATGACCGCTAGCGTGGGCCACGTGAGCTTCCTCCGGCCATCGGACGAGCCCTCGGTCGCGATCAGGCAGCTGTCGCGATGGCTCGAGGCCGACACCCCCGCCCCGCTGCTGATCGAGACCTCCGGCTCCACCGGCCGGCCCAAGGGCGTCGTGCTGCCGCGCCGGGCGGTGCTGGCGAGCGTCGAGGCGTCCGCCCGCCGGCTGGAGGCCTCGGGGCGCTGGCTGCTGGCGCTGCCGTCGTCGTACGTCGCCGGCGTGCAGGTGATCGTGCGTTCGCTCGTCGCCGGGCACGACCCGGTCGTGGTGGACGGCCTCGACATCGGTCGCGCGGCCGCGAGCGACCGCAGCGACACCCCCGTTTTCGCCTCGCTCGTGCCCACCCAGCTCCACCGCATCCTGGGCACCCCCGAGCAGCTGGCCGCCCTCGCCCGCTGCCACACCGTGCTGGTCGGCGGCGGCGGTCTCGACCGCGACCTGCGCAGGCGGGCCGAGGACGCCGGCGTGCACGTCGTGGTCACCTACGGGTCGTCGGAGACCGCGGGCGGGTGCGTCTACGACGGCGTCCCCCTCGACGGCGTGAAGGTCTCGCTGGGCGACGGGGGACGCGTGCAGGTCGCCGGACCGACGCTCTTCAGCCACTACGACGGCGATCCCGACCTCACTGCCGAGACCGTCGTCGACGGCTGGTTCCTCACCGCCGACACCGGACGTCTCGCCGACGACGGCCGGCTCGAGATCGTGGGACGCATCGACGACGTGGTCGTCAGCGGCGGGGTGAAGATCCCGGCCGCGACCGTCGCCGAGCGGCTGCGCCGTCACCTCCTCGTGCAGCAGGCCGAGGTCTTCGGCGTGCCCGACCCCGAGTGGGGGCAGCGGCTCGTGGCCGTGCTCGTCGGCACCGCCCACGACGCCGAGCTGCGCGACTGGATCAGCATGGAGCACCCGCGCTCGTGGGCGCCCCGCGAGTTCCGCTGGGTCGAGGAGCTGCCCCTCCTGCCCAACGGCAAGGTCGACCTCCAGGTCCTGCGGGCCTCCCTGTGACGCCTGTGATGCACGTCTTCTCCATCCCCCTGCGCACGCGCTTCCGCGGGATCACCGTGCGCGAGGGCGTGCTGCTGCGCGGCGACGCGGGCTGGGGGGAGTGGTCGCCCTTCCTGGAGTACGACGACGCCACCGCGCGCCCGTGGCTCGCGTGCGCGCGCGAGGCGGCCGACGAGGGGTGGCCCGCGCCGCTGCGTGACGAGGTGGCGGTCAACGTCACCGTGCCCGCCACCGACCCCGAGCGCGCGCACGCGATCGTGCGCGCCGGGGGGTGCCGCACCGCGAAGGTCAAGGTCGCCGAGCGCGGGCAGGTGCTGGCCGACGACCTCGCCCGTGTCGAGGCCGTCCGCGACGCGCTCGGGCCCGACGGGCTGGTCCGGGTCGACGCCAACGGCGCGTGGGACGTC
The DNA here is from genome assembly GCF_001428125.1 of Nocardioides sp. Soil774. Taxonomy (GTDB): domain Bacteria; phylum Actinomycetota; class Actinomycetes; order Propionibacteriales; family Nocardioidaceae; genus Nocardioides. The sequence goes on from NZ_LMSM01000006.1 coordinate 707,952, forward strand.
GACGAGGCCGTGCGCGCCATCGCCGCGCTCGACCGCGCCGCAGGGGGCCTGGAGTACGTCGAGCAGCCCGTCATGGACGTCGAGGACCTCGCCGTCGTACGCCGCAGGGTGGGCGTGCCGGTCGCCGCAGACGAGTCGATCCGGCGTGCCGAGGACCCCTACCGAGTGCGCGACCTCGAGGCCGCCGACATCGCGGTGCTCAAGGTGCAGCCGCTCGGCGGGGTGCGCGCCTGCCTGCGGATCGCCGAGGACATCGGGCTGCCGGTGGTCGTCTCCAGCGCCATCGAGTCGAGCGTCGGCATCGCCGCCGGCGTCGCGCTCGCGGCCGCGCTGCCCGAGCTGCACCACGCCTGCGGCCTGGCGACCGTGCAGATGCTCACCGACGACGTCGCGGTCGTCCCGCTCCTGCCCGTCGACGGGATGCTGCAGGTCGCCCGTCCCGACGTGGACGACGACGCGCTGGTGCGGCTCGCGGCGCCCGCGGACCGAACCGCACACTGGCGTGAACGGCTGGCGTCGGTAGGGCAGGATCGCTCCTCGTGAACGACTCGACCACGCTCGCCCGCACCGTCGTCACGGCGCTCCGCGACGCCGCGGTGCGCGAGGTGGTCCTCGCGCCCGGCTCGCGCAACGCCCCGCTGTCCTTCGCGCTGTACGACGCCGCGCAGGCCGGCGGCCCGCGGCTGCATACCCGGATCGACGAGCGCACGGGCGCCTTCCTCGCCCTCGGCCTCGCGAAGACCAGCCGCCGCCCGGCCGCGGTCGTCTGCACCTCCGGCACCGCCGTGGCCAACCTCTTCCCGGCCGTGATGGAGGCGGCGCACGCGGGGGTGCCGCTCGTCGTCGTGACCGCCGACCGACCCGCACGGCTGCGCGGCACCGGCGCCAACCAGACCACCGACCAGGTCGGCATCTTCGGCGTCTTCGCACCGACCCTCGACGTGGCCACGGCGGACCTCGACGAGCTGCTCGGCTTCCTCCGTAGCCGCGACGGACAGATGCCGCTGCACCTCAACGTCCAGCTCGACGACCCCCTGCTGCCCGACGACGACGGGTGGGACGTGGGCGAGCCGCCCGCGTCGGCGGCCACCCTGCAGGCTCCGGCGCGCGAGGTGGTCCGGCTCGACCTCGGTCCTCGCACCGTCGTGGTGGCCGGCGACGACGCCGGCCCGCCGGCCCGCCAGCTCGCCGAGAAGGCCGGCTGGCCGCTGCTGGCCGAGCCCTCCAGCGGGTGCCGCACCGGCGACGCCGTGATCCGCACCTATCGCCTGCTGCTCGGGGGCGACCTCGGGCGACAGGTCGAGCGCGTGGTGGTCTTCGGCCACCCGACGCTGTCGCGCCCGGTCTCGCGCCTCCTCGCGCGCGACGACGTCGAGGTGGTCTCGGTCCGGCACCGCGGCATCTGGCCCGACCGGCCCTTCGCGGTCGCCGCCGAGGCCGACCACGTCGACGTACCGGGTCCGGACGAACCGGTGTGGGCCGACGCCTGGCGCGAGGCCGACCGCGCGACCTCGCGTGACCTCGACCGACTGCTCGCCGCCGTGCCCGACCTGACGCCGCACGAGGTCGCCGGTGCGGTCAGCCGCGCGCTGCCGCCGGGCGGCCTGCTGGTCGTGGGGGCCTCCAACCCGATCCGCGACCTCGACCTGATGGTCGCGCCCTACGACGTCGGGGGGCGGCGCAAGGTGATCGCGAACCGGGGGCTGGCCGGCATCGACGGCACGATCTCCTCGGCGATCGGCGCGACGCTCGGGCGACCGCGGTCATCGCGTGCCCTCGCGCTGATGGGCGACGTCACGTTCCTGCACGACACCACCGCGCTCTTCCTCGGTCCTCGTGAGGAGCGCCCCGACCTGACCCTCGTCGTGGTCAACGACGACGGCGGCTCGATCTTCCACACCCTCGAGCAGGGCGCGCCGGAGCACGGCGATCGCTTCGACACCCTCTTCGGCACCCCGCACGGGGTCGACCTGGCCTCCCTCTGCGCTGCCGCGCGGGTGCCGCACCTGCGCGCCGACAGCCTCCCGGAGCTCGAGCAGGCGCTGGCCATGCCCAACGGCGGGATCGAGGTCGTCGAGGCACGCGTACGCCGCGACAACCGCCGCGAGCTGGACGAAAAGATCCGCGCGCTGGTCCACCCCTGAGGTTCCAGGGAGCGGACCAGCGCGCGGATCGTGGTGGTGCGTGGCGCTCAGTCGATCAGGGCTGCGGGGTCTCCCACACGCGCACCCAGTCGACGTACATGTGCTGCGGCAGCTTCTTGTCCGGGAGCTCCAGCGCCTCGTAGTCGGAGGCGAGCAGGCTCAGGATGAGGTACTGGCGGGCCTTGGACACGCGGGCCGAGGTGCGCCAGGTCTCCTTGCCGTCGATGCGGAAGATGATCACGTTCGGGGTCCACTGGACCGAGAAGACGTGGTAGTTCTTCGACCAGCCGTCGCGCTTGTTCTTCAGGAACGACTTCGAGTCCTTGATCCACGAGCCGGTCTTGATCAGGCGCTGGCCCTTGTACCAGTGGATGAAGCTCGTCAGGCCACCCTGCGGGTGCTTGTCGCCGAAGTACTCGATGACGTCGATCTCGTGGCCGTCGCTGCCGGGGTGGTTCTCGCCGATCGGCTGGAGCCAGAAGCTGCCGTGCTGGCCCTGCATCTTCTGCATCTTGATGCGCGCGGCCGCGACGCCGTAGCGGAACGCGAACGCCTGCTGCGAGCCGATGTGGCCGTTGAGGCGGTAGGCGATCTTCTTGGTCTCCGTGCGCGAGACGGCCTTGCACGTGCCCTTGTGGGCCTTGTCCTTGATCACGCTCAGGCGCAGGGCGCCGCCGCCGACCTTGACGGCCTTCGGGTCACCCTTGGAGCACTTGCGCTTGCTGGTCGGCTCGTAGTCCTGGCCGCGCATGGCCCACGTGGGGCCGAGCGTGCTGCCGGAGAACTCGTCGGTGAAGGTCGAGGTCAGCCACCGCGACGTGTCGGCGCTGGTGCTGGTGACGGACGCGAGGCCCTTGTACTTCTCGGCGGTGACGCGGTAGGTCAGCGGCAGCCCGCTCTTGGAGACGAGCGCGGCGAACTCGGCGCGGCCGGCCTTGTCCTGCTTGGCCTTGCCCACCTTCTTCCACGACGTGCCCTGGAGCTGCTCGAGCACGACGGGGCGGCCGACCTTGACCGGCTTGATCGTCGCGGTGACCGCGGCCTTGGCCGAGGCCGAGCTGGCCACGCCCCGACCCTGCTGGACGATCTGGGGGAGCACCTCCAGCGAGATCTTCTGGCTGGCCTTCTTGGTCACCGACGTCGAGGCGGACCGGGCCGCCGAGTCGGTGGCCGACCCGGTCTCGGTCGTCAGGAGCAGGGACGCGGGCAGGAGCAGCGCGGCGACGCTGCCTGCGAGCACGCGGCGTGCAGACATGTAGGACTCTCTTCGTCTCGGGTGCGATTGGTGTTTCCCCCAGGGCACTCCACCCGTCGGAGGCAGTCCCACCATAACCTTGCGCCCCAGCCGTTCGACGATTCCGCGCGGGGCCGAGCCGCCTACTCTGGACACATGAGGATCACCAAGCTCGGTCACGCCTGCGTCAGGATCCAGGGCGACGGCGGCGTGGTCGTCATCGACCCCGGGGTGTTCACCGACGCATCCGCCCTGGTGGGCGCCGATGCCGTGCTCATCACCCACGAGCACGCCGACCACGTCCACGCCGACCACCTGCGCGGCACCGACGTGCCGATCTGGACCATCGCGGCGGTCGAGCGGATGCTGCGCGAGCAGGCGCCCGACGTCGCGGCCCGCGTGAGCGTCGTACGCCCCGGTGACTCACTCGAGGTGGCCGGCACGGCGGTCGAGGTGGTGGGCGAGAAGCACGCCGTCATCCACCCCGACTACGACCGCTTCGACAACTCCGGCTACGTCCTGGAGTCCGGCGGCACCACCGTCTACCACCCCGGCGACTCGCTCACCGCGCCCGACCGCGAGGTCGACGTGCTGCTGGCACCGGTGAGCGCGCCCTGGCTGAAGGTCAGCGAGGCGGTCGACTTCGTCCGCGAGGTCGCGGCACCGAGGTCGCTCGGCATCCACGACCGCGTCTACAGCGACATCGGCCTCGACATGGTGACCGCCCACATGGCCAACCTGCTGCCCGAGGGGCAGGTCTTCGAGCGACGCGAGCCCGGCCAGGACCTCTAGCGCTAGCTGGCCGCCAGTGCGTCGCGCACCGGGACGAACTTGGCCTGCGACTCCGCCAGCTCGGCCTCGGGGTCGGAGCTGGCGACGATGCCGCAGCCCGCGAAGAGGCGCACGCCGCCCTCGACCACCATCGCCGAGCGCAGGGCGATGCCCCACTCGCCGTCGCCCGAGGCGTCCATCCAGCCCACGGGGCCGGCGTAGCGCTCGCGCGCCATGCCCTCGATCTCGGAGATGAGCTGCGTCGCGGCGGGCGTCGGGGTGCCGCCGACCGCCGCCGAGGGGTGGAGCGACTCGGCCAGCTGGAGCGAGGTCGCCTCGTCGTGCACGACGCCGTTCACGTCGGTGGCGAGGTGCATCACGTTGGGCAGGTGGAGCACGAACGGCGCCTCAGGCACGTTCATCGAGGAGCAGTGGGGCTCGAGCGCGTCGGCCACCGAGCGCACGGCGTACTCGTGCTCCTCGAGGTCCTTCGACGAGCGGGCCAGGGTCGCGGCGAGGGCGAGGTCGCGCTCGTCGTCACCCGTACGCCGGATCGTGCCCGCGAGCACCCGCGAGGTCACCAGCCCTCGCTCGCGCCGCACCAGCATCTCCGGCGTGGCGCCGAACAGGCCGTCGACGTGGAAGGTCCAGCACATCTCGTAGCCCTCGGCGAGGCGGCGCAGCGGCCAGCGCACGTCGATCGGCTCGTCGGTGGTCGCGATCAGGTCGCGGGCCAGCACGACCTTCTCGAGGTCGCCGGCGGCGATGCGGCTCACGGCCTCGGCCACGACCGTCATCCACTCCTCGCCGTTGCGCGCGCCGTCGGAGAACACCAGGCCCACGGGCGGGTCGGGGGTCGCCTGCGGGGCGAGCGTCGGGGTCTCGACCGAGACCGTGGTCAGCCAGGCGCGGTCACCGCGACGACCGACGACGACCTGCGGGATCACCAGCACCGAGTCGCCCGGCTCGTCGGCGAAGGCGAAGGCGCCGAAGCACACCAGGCCGGTGCCGGGCTCGCCCACGTGGTCCTCGACGTCGGCGCGGGCGACGGTCTCCGACCACCACTTCACCGCGTCGCTGAAGCGGGTGTGCCCCGAGGTCTCCAGCCGGGCGGCGACGCCCCAGCCCACGAGGCCCTCGCCACGGCGCAGCCAGCTGACCGGCTCCTCGCGCGGCAGCAGGTCGAGCAGGGGGAGGTCCGCGAGGTCCACCGCGACGGTGCGCACCACGAGCGGGGCGGCTGGTCCGGAGGCGGACGCGGGGGTCGTCACGAGGGGGGAGCCTACGCCGGGGGTGCGAACCGTCGGCGCCCAGATGCGGCAAAGCGTGAACACGGACCGTGCCCCTGGCCTAGGTTGCGGCGGTACACCAGGTCGTGAAGGAGGCGCAAGTGCCTGTTCAGGAATCGCCGCTCGCCCGGCTGACGCGGCATGCCCGTGCCCGCGCACTCGAGGTCGCGGTGGCCGAGCAGGGCCCGACGGCCTGGTCGACGCTGACCTGGAACGAGCTCTACCGCCGGGTGATCGACGGTGCCGCGGGGATGATCGAGGCCGGCGTCAAGCCGGGGTCGGTCGTGGTCGTCCGCGTCGCCACCGGCATCCGCCTGCTCGAGCTCGAGCTCGCCACCCGGGTCGCCGGGGCCGTGCCGCTCCTGCTTCCCGAGCACCTCGATCCCCAGGAGGTGGCGCGCCTGCTCGACGAGATCGAGGTGCGCCTGGTGATCGTCGACGACGAGAGCCGGCTCGCGCTGCTGCAGCGTGCCGCGCTGGCCGACGCCCAGCTCTTCGAGTGCGACGACCGCTCCTGGGAGCGGCTGCGCGGCATGGGCCTCGAGCGTCGCAAGCGTCAGCCCGACGTGCTCGACTGGGTCGACCGCGTGCGCGCCGACGCCCCGAGCAGCGCCGTGCTCGGGCTGCCGCGCGAGAAGGCCCAGGCCTGGCTCTTCCGCCCCGAGTCCTCCGGCACGCTCTCCGACCTCGGCCCCGACGACGTCGTCGTGCTGACGGGCGAGGCGACCGACCGCTTCACCACCGTGGTGCGCGACGCCCACCTCGGTGCGGGCTGTGCCCTGGTGTGGGTGGAGACCCCGGCCGGGCTCGAGGAGGCCCTGGCGCGCTTCTCCCCGACCCACGTCCTGCTCGACCACGTCGCGGCCCGGGAGCTGGAGCAGCTCATCGAGGCCGGCACCGTCGACGGCGCACCTTGGCACCCCACGCCCCGCGAGGTCCTCGACGCGACCTCGGCACGAGTGGCGGAGGCCCGGCTCGGCTCGAAGGCCCGCAAGCTCGCCGACGAGGTCAGCGGCCTCGCCCCCTGGTGGGGTGGGCGGCTGCGCGTGCTCGTGCTCGACGCGCGGGTCAACCGCACCATCAGCAGCCTCGCCACCGTGCTGGGCGTGCGCCTCGGCCGCATCGCCCACCACCCGGCGACCCGGCTCGACCTGGCGCGGGAGCACGCGGTCGTGGACGTCCCCGCCCCGACTGTCGTGGACACGAGCACCGACTCCCTGCCCCGCCGGGGTGGCCGCGCCGGCGACCTCGACGCGGCGTTCTCGCTCGCGGGCACGTAGCCGGCGCGACCCGATCCGGGTGGGGGTCGGGTTGCGGGTCGAGATCGGGGTCAGGACCGGTAGACGATCACCTCGTCGCCGACGCGGACCTGGTCGAAGAGCCACTCCACTGCCACCCGGTCGCGCACGTTGACGCAGCCGTGCGACGCGCCGGCGTAGCCGTTGGCGGCGAAGTCGGGGGAGTAGTGCACGGCCTGGCCGCCGGAGAAGAACATGGCGAACGGCATCGAGGTGCCGTAGAGGTTGGACACGTGGTCGCGCGACTTGCGGTAGACGCTGAACGCGCCCTCGCGGGTGGGCAGCTCGTCGGAGCCGAAGCGCACCTCGACGGTCTTCAGCACCACGCCGTCCACCACCCAGCGCAGCGAGCGTAACGTCTTGTCGACGCACATCGCGCGGCCCGTGGTGCAGCGCGGGTCGAGGGCGGGGCCCTGCGGCACGATGTTGAACAGCTCGGCACGTGTGGGCTCGCGGGTCATCTCCTTCAGGCGCACCAGGGTGCGCCGGTCGACCTGCCCGGTGACCGGGATGCGGCGCTTGCCCTGGAAGCCGCGCACGGCCTCGACGGTGGAGGCGGCGTAGCGGCCGGTCACGCGGCCGTCGTACCAACGCACCTGCTTCAGCCGCGCCTGCACCTGGCGCACCCACATGCCGGTGTCGCCGCGCTGGAGCAGCGGACGACCGGGCGTGTAGACGTTGTGGAGCGCGTCGGCGGTGGGCTCGGTGGTGAGCGACACCAGCTTGAGCCAGGTGCGCTCGTCGACCACGCCGTCGGCGCTCCACCCGCGACGGCGCTGGAGCGTCGCGACGCCGGTGCGGGTCTCGGCGTCGAAGCGGTTGGTGACGACCTCGGAGTGCAGGTCGAGCTGGTGCAGCCGGCTCTGCAGCACCCGCACGCGCCACCCGGTGTCGCCGGGTCGCATCGGGGTGAAGTCGGCCCGCGCGGACGTCGGCGAGGCAGCCGCCGGCGTGGCGGTGGTGGTGATCGTGCCCAGCGCGGCGGTCGTGCACACGAGCGCGAGCAGGAGCGCGCTCGCGCGCGAGGTGGTGTGGCGTGGCATGTGGTTCCCCCGGAATCCATCGTGAGCCATCGGCTCGATGATTGTAGGGACGCCCCGGACCACCCCCAGGTTGCGTCCGCTCAGGAACGCCCGCCTACGCTCGGCGCGTGGCCCGCGCTGACCTGGACAAGCAACCGACCGACGTACGTCGCATGTTCGACACCGTGGCCAAGCGCTACGACCTCACCAACGACCTGATGACCGCAGGCATCCAGCGCAGCTGGCGCCGCGCGATGGTCGACGCCGTCGCGCCGCGACGCGGTGACCTGGTCCTCGACCTGGCGGCCGGCACCGGGTGCTCGAGCGAGCCGTTCTTCGACCGGGGCGCCACCGCCGTGCCGTGCGACTTCTCCGTCGGCATGCTCCAGCAGGGGCGCAAGGACCGACCGTCGCTGCCGTTCGTCGCCGGCGACGGCACCCGCCTGCCCTTCCTCGACGACACCTTCGACGCCGTGACGATCTCCTACGGCCTGCGCAACTTCGTCGACCCCGTCGCCGGGCTGAAGGAGATGCTGCGCGTCACCCGCCCCGGTGGACGTCTGGTGGTGTGCGAGTTCAGCACGCCGACCAACGGTGCGTTCCGCTCGCTCTACATGGACGGCTTCATGCGGGCGCTGCCCGCCATCGCCTCGCTCACCGCCAGCGCGTCCGACGCCTACGTCTACCTCGCCGAGTCGATCCGCGCGTGGCCCGACCAGGCCGGGCTGGCCGAGCTGGTCGCCGAGGCCGGCTGGCAGCGTCCCGAGTGGCGCGACCTCACCGGCGGGATCGTCGCCCTGCACCGCGCCACGGCCTGACCCTGCGGCGCTGCCCGTGGCCGTGATTTAGGGCCCCTCGGCATCACCAAAATGGGTGGTCCCACGCTCACGGAAGTGGTCGGCACCCCGACGTGACGCACGCCGCACGGCGGTCCTAGACTGTGGCCCGCGCCACTCGTGAAGCCGTTCACAAGGTCACATGTCCACCCGGTCATCGGCGCAGGTCCACCGGAAGGGAGAGCGATGGAGCTCTACACGCCGATCCTCGCGCTGGCACTGATCGCGACAGGCTTCGCGGTCTTCTCCGTGATCATGAGCGCCTTCATCGGGCCCAAGCGCTACAACCGAGCCAAGCTCGACTCCTACGAGTGCGGCATCGAGCCGACGCCGCAGCCCGTGGGCGGGGGCCGCTTCCCGGTGAAGTACTTCATCACCGCGATGCTCTTCATCGTCTTCGACATCGAGATCATCTTCCTCTACCCGTGGGCCGTGCACTTCGACGCGATGGCCATGTTCGGGCTCGTCGAGATGGTCCTCTTCATCGCGACTGTGTTCGTGGCGTACGCCTACGTGTGGCGCCGCGGCGGACTGGATTGGGACTGACATGGGACTCGAAGAGAAGCTGCCGTCCGGCGTCCTGCTGACCACGGTGGAGGGTGTCGCCGGCTACATGCGCAAGGCGTCGTTCTGGCCCGCCACCTTCGGCCTGGCCTGCTGCGCCATCGAGATGATGACGACCGGCGGCCCGAAGTACGACCTCGCCCGCTTCGGCATGGAGGTCTTCCGCGCCAGCCCGCGCCAGGCCGACCTGATGATCGTGGCCGGCCGGGTGAGCCAGAAGATGGCTCCGGTCCTGCGCCAGATCTACGACCAGATGCCCGAGCCCAAGTGGGTGCTCGCGATGGGCGTCTGCGCCTCGTCGGGCGGCATGTTCAACAACTACGCGATCGTGCAGGGCGTCGACCACGTCGTCCCCGTCGACATGTACCTCCCCGGCTGCCCGCCGCGCCCGGAGATGCTCATCGACGCGATCCTCAAGCTGCACGACCAGGTCCAGGCGACCAAGCTGGGCGCCAACCGTCGTGACGAGATCGCCGAGCTCGAGACGTCCGCGCTGCGCGCGCTGCCGACCTCGGAGATGAAGGGCCTGCTGCGGTGACCGACGACAAGAGCGACAAGAACGAGTCCGCGCGCCCCGCCGAGGAACGCAACCTCGAGGCGGCCAAGGACGCGACCGGCACCGGCAGCGGCGTCGGCCAGCCCGCCCCCGAGCAGTCCCCGGAGAACGTCCCGGCCCCGGTCGGCGAGGTGCGCGCGGTCGGCGTGCGCCACGGCATGTTCGGCACCTCGGGCACGGGTGACACGTCCGGCTACGGCGGCCTGGTGAAGGCCACGGTGTTCCCGGCCCCGAGCCAGAAGCCCTACGGCGGCTGGTTCGACGAGGTCGCAGGGGCGCTCGAGGCGCGCCTGGAGGCGACCGACCTCACCTCGGCCATCGAGAGCGTGGTCATCCACCGCGGCGAGATCACCTTCCACGTGCGCCGCGAGGACCTGCCGTTCGTCGCGCAGATGCTGCGCGACGACGAGGCACTGCGCTTCGAGCTCTGCTCCGGCGTCAGCGGCGTGCACTACCCCGACGACACCGGCCGCGAGCTGCACGCGGTCTACCACTTCACCTCGATGACCCACAACCGGCGCATCCGGGTCGAGGTGAGCGCGCCGGACAGCGACCCGCACGTGCCCAGCCTGGTGAGCATCTACCCCACCCTCGACTGGCACGAGCGCGAGACCTTCGACATGTTCGGGATGATCTTCGACGGTCACCCCGCTCTGACCCGGGTGCTCATGCCGGACGACTGGCCGGGCCACCCGCAGCGCAAGGACTACCCCCTTGGCGGCATCCCCGTCGAGTACAAGGGTGGCTCCATCCCTCCGCCGGACCAGCGCAGGAGCTACAACTGATGGCACCCCACGACGTTCTTCGTCTCCTCCGCTTCGCTCCCCCGTCGAACAACGCCGCGGGGACCCCGCCCCGTGGGAAGGGTCTGTCATGACAACAGATCAGGACTTCTACGCAGCGCCCGGCGACACCAGCCAGGGCAAGGTCTTCACCGTCACCGGCCAGGACTGGGACTCCATCACCCAGAGCATCGGCGAGTCCGCCGAGGAGCGGGTGGTGGTCAACATGGGCCCGCAGCACCCGTCGACGCACGGCGTGCTCCGGCTCATCCTCGAGCTCGAGGGGGAGACGGTCACCGAGGCCCGCTGCGGCATCGGCTACCTCCACACCGGCATCGAGAAGAACATGGAGTACCGCTCCTGGGTGCAGGGCGTCACCTTCTGCACCCGCATGGACTACCTCTCGCCGTTCTACAACGAGATGACCTACGTCCTGGGCGTCGAGCGGCTGCTCGACATCGAGGACGACATCCCGGAGAAGGCGCAGGTCATGCGCGTGCTCCTGATGGAGCTCAACCGCATGTCCTCCCACCTGGTCGCCATCGCCACCGGCGGCATGGAGATCGGCGCGCTGACGGTCATGACGATCGGCTTCCGCGAGCGCGAGCTGGTCCTCGACCTGTTCGAGCTGATCACCGGCCTCCGGATGAACCACGCCTTCATCCGCCCCGGCGGCGTCGCCCAGGACCTCCCGCCCGGCGCCCTCGACGAGATCCGCGACTTCATCGCGCTGATGAAGAAGCGGCTCCCCGAGTACGCCGCCCTCTGCAACGCCAACCCGATCTTCAAGGGGCGCCTCGAGGGCGTGGGCCACCTCGACCTCGCCGGCTGCCTGGCGCTCGGCCTCACCGGCCCGGTGCTCCGCTCGACCGGCTACGCCTGGGACCTGCGCAAGACCCAGCCGTACAGCGGCTACGAGGACTACGACTTCGAGGTCCAGACCTGGGACACCTGCGACTCCTACGGCCGCTTCCGCATCCGGCTCAACGAGATGTGGGAGTCGCTCAAGATCGTCGAGCAGTGCGCCGACCGCCTCGCCGGCCTCGAGGGAGCGCCGGTCATGGTGGGCGACAAGAAGATCGCCTGGCCCAGCCAGCTCGCCATCGGCAGCGACGGCATGGGCAACAGCCTCGACCACATCAAGCACATCATGGGCGAGTCCATGGAGGCCCTGATCCACCACTTCAAGCTGGTCACCGAGGGCTTCCGGGTCCCGGCAGGCCAGGCCTACGTGCCGATCGAGTCCCCGCGCGGCGAGCTGGGCGCCCACGTCGTCTCCGACGGCGGCACCCGCCCGTTCCGCGCCCACTTCCGGGACCCGTCGTTCACCAACCTGCAGGCGACGAGCGTGATGAGCGAGGGCGGCATGGTCGCCGACGTCATCGTCGCGATCGCCTCCATCGACCCCGTGATGGGAGGAGTCGACCGATGAACCACCCCACAAAGTTCTCGTCTTCCCCCGCTCCGCTCCTCCAGCCGACAACTCTGAGGGGACCCCGATGAGCACCGAGTCCAACGGGGCCCCCAGCCTCGAGCGCGCCGGCCTCGACGAGAAGACCTGGACCGAGCTGCGCGAGATCGCGGCCCGCTACCCCCAGGCGCGCTCGGGCCTGCTGCCGATGCTGCACCTCACGCAGTCGGTGCAGGGCCGCATCACCCCCGAGGCCATCGAGGCGTGCGCCGAGGTGCTCGGCATCAGCGCCGCCGAGGTCAACGGCGTGGCGACGTTCTACACGATGTACAAGCGCAAGCCGGTCGGCGACTACCACGTCGGGGTGTGCACCAACACGCTGTGCGCCGTCATGGGCGGCGACCTCATCTTCGAGCGGCTCAAGGAGCACCTCGACGTCGGCAACGACGAGACCACGGCCGACGGCAAGATCACCCTCGAGCACGTCGAGTGCAACGCGGCCTGCGACTACGCCCCGGTGATGATGGTCAACTGGGAGTTCATGGACAACCAGACGCCCGAGTCGGCCGTCCAGGTCGTCGACGACCTGCGCGCCGGCCACGAGGTGCACTCCACCCGCGGACCGCGGCTGTGCACGTGGCGCGAGGCCGAGCGCGTGCTGGCCGGCTTCCCCGACGACCGCGCCGACGAGGGCCCGGCCGCCGGCCCGGCCTCGCTGGCGGGGCTCAAGATCGCCCGTGAGAAGGGCTGGACGGCGGGCACCGACTCGAGCAAGGGGGAGAGCAAGTGACCGACACCCTGACCCCGGTCCTCACCGACAACTGGGACGCCGAGCGCGCCTGGACGCTGGCGTCCTACGAGGAGCGCGGTGGCTACGCCGCGCTCGACAAGGCGTTCGCCATGGCGCCCGACGACGTCATCAACGCCGTCAAGGAGTCCGGCCTGCGCGGCCGCGGCGGCGCGGGCTTCCCCACGGGCATGAAGTGGGGCTTCATCCCGCAGGACAACCCGAAGCCGAAGTACCTCGTGGTCAACGCCGACGAGTCCGAGCCGGGCACCTGCAAGGACATCCCGCTCATGATGGCGAGCCCCCACACGCTCGTCGAGGGCGTGATCGTCAGCTCCTACGCCATCCGCGCCAACACCGCGTTCATCTACGTCCGTGGCGAGGTCCTCCACGTCATCCGCCGCCTACAGCGCGCGGTGCAGGAGGCCTACCTCGCCGGACACCTCGGCAAGAACATCCACGGCTCGGGCTACGACCTCGACCTGATCGTGCACGCCGGCGCCGGCGCCTACATCTGTGGCGAGGAGACCGCGCTGCTCGAGGGCCTCGAGGGGCGCCGCGGCCAACCGCGCCTGCGCCCGCCGTTCCCCGCGGTCGCCGGCCTCTACGCCAGCCCGACGGTCATCAACAACGTCGAGTCGATCGCGTCCGTGCCGAGCATCATCGTCAACGGGCCCGGCTGGTTCGCCGGCATGGGCACCGAGAAGTCCAACGGCTTCGGCATCTTCAGCCTGTCGGGCCACGTGAAGAACCCCGGCCAGTACGAAGCCCCGCTGGGCATCACCCTGCGCGAGCTGATCGACCTGGCCGGCGGCATGCGCGAGGGCCACGAGCTGAAGTTCTGGACCCCCGGCGGCTCCAGCACCCCGCTGCTGACCCCCGAGCACCTCGACGTGCCGCTCGACTTCGAGTCGGTCGGCGCGGCCGGCTCCATGCTCGGCACGCGTGCGCTGCAGCTCTTCGACGAGACCACCTGCGTGGTGCGCGCGGTGCTGCGCTGGACCGAGTTCTACAAGCATGAGTCCTGCGGCAAGTGCACCCCGTGCCGCGAGGGCACCTGGTGGCTGACCCAGACCATGGCCAGGCTGGAGAAGGGGCAGGGGAGCGAGTCCGACCTCGACCTGCTGCTCGACCAGTGCGACAACATCCTGGGCCGCGCGTTCTGCGCGCTCGGCGACGGTGCGACGAGCCCGATCTCGAGCTCGATCCAGCACTTCCGCGAGGAGTACCTCGCGCACCTGACCCACGGCGGCTGCCCGTTCGACCCGGCCGCCTCGACCGCCTTCGCACCTGTGGGAGCAACTGCATGACGGCCACCGACAAGGCGCCGGAGAAGCTCGACACCGACCTGGTCACCCTGACGATCGACGGCGTCCAGGTCAGCGTCCCCAAGGACACGCTGGTCATCCGGGCCGCCGAGCAGGTCGGCGTACAGATCCCGCGCTTCTGCGACCACCCGCTGCTCGACCCTGTCGGCGCCTGCCGCCAGTGCCTGGTCGACATCCCCGACGCCGGCAACGGCCGCGGCTTCCCCAAGCCGCAGGCCTCCTGCACGCTGCCGGTCGCCGAGGGCATGGTCGTCAACACCCAGGCGACCAGCGAGGTGGCCGACAAGGCCCAGCAGGGGATCATGGAGTTCCTGCTGATCAACCACCCGCTCGACTGCCCGGTCTGCGACAAGGGCGGCGAGTGCCCCCTGCAGAACCAGGCCATGAGCAACGGCCGCGGCGAGAGCCGCTTCTCGGCGGGCGGGGGCGTCAAGCGCACCTTCCCCAAGCCGATCAACATCTCCGCGCAGGTCCTGCTCGACCGCGAGCGCTGCGTGCTGTGCGCGCGCTGCACCCGCTTCTCCGAGCAGGTCGCCGGCGACCCGTTCATCGCCCTTGCCGAGCGCGGTGCGCTGCAGCAGGTCGCGATCTACGAGCGCGAGCCCTTCGAGAGCTACTTCTCGGGCAACACCATCCAGATCTGCCCGGTCGGCGCGCTGACCTCGGCCGACTACCGCTTCCGCTCACGCCCCTTCGACCTGGTCTCCACCCCCGGCGTGGCCGAGCACGACGCCTGCGGTGCCGCGATCCGCGTCGACCACCGCCGCGGCAAGGTGATGCGCCGCCTCGCCGGCAACGAGCCCGAGGTCAACGAGGAGTGGATCAGCGACAAGGACCGCTTCGCCTTCCGCTACACCCAGGTCGAGGACCGCATCACCTACCCCCGCATCCGGGAGGGCGGTGAGCTCCGCCCGGCCTCGTGGCCGGAGGCCTTCGCGGTCGCCGCGCGCGGGCTGCGTGAGGCCGGCGCGTCCGCTGTCCTCACGGGCGGCCGACTGACCGCCGAGGACGCCTACGCCTACGCCAAGTTCGCCCGGGTCGCCCTCGACACCAACGACATCGACTTCCGCGCCCGCCCGCACAGCGCCGAGGAGGCCAGCTTCCTGGCCGCCCACGTCGCGCTGTCCGGTGGCATTACCTACGCCGACCTCGAGGCCGCGCCCGTCGTGGTCCTGCTCGGTCTGGAGCCCGAGGACGAGGCCGCGACGATCTTCCTGCGCCTGCGCAAGGCGTCCCGCAAGGGACGTACGCAGGTGGTGTCGGTCGCACCCTTCACCTCGCGCGGCCTGGAGAAGATGAACGGGCGCCTCGTCCCTGCCGCTCCCGGCGCCGAGGTCGAGGCGATCGGCTCGCTCAAGGACGCCGAGCACGGGGTCGGCAAGGACGCCGTCATCCTCGTCGGCGAGCGCCTCGCCGCCGCCCACGGCGCCCTCACCGCCGCCGTCGAGCTGGCCCGCACCACGGGAGCCCGCCTGGCGTGGGTGCCGCGGCGCGCCGGTGACCGCGGTGCGGTCGAGGCAGGCGCCCTGCCCACCCTGCTGCCCGGGGGCCGTCCCGTCACCGAGGCCTCGGCCCGCGTCGACGTGGCCGCCGCCTGGGGTGTGGACTCGCTGCCCGCGAAGGCCGGACGCGACGGCAACGCCATCGTCGCCGCGCTCGCCAAGGGCGACCTCGGCGGCCTGGTCGTCGCCGGCGTCGACCCCGACGACACCGCCGACCCCGCTGCCTTCCGGGCCGCGCTCGCCGCGGCTGGTTTCGTCGTCAGCCTCGAGCTGCGCGAGACCGACGTGACCCGCGCCGCCGACGTCGTGCTGCCGGTCGCCCCGGTGAGCGACAAGGCCGGCACGTTCGTCACCTGGGACGCCCGCACCCGCGCGTTCGACGCCGTCTTCGCCAACCCCTCGTCGCTGCCCGACCTGCGCGTGCTCGCCGGCATCGCCGAGGAGCTGGGCCGTCCGCTCGGCTTCCGCACGGTCGCCGAGGTGCGCGCCGAGATGCAGGCCCTCGGCCCGTGGGACGGCGCCCGCCCGGCGCTCGACGCCGGCAAGGCGCCACGCGCGCCCAAGGCCCGCGCCGGCGCGTTCGCGCTCGCCACGTGGAAGCAGCTGATCGACCTCGGGTCGATGCAGGACGGTGAGGCACACCTGCGCGCCACCGCCCGCACGCCCGTCGCGCGCCTCAGCCGGGCGTCGTACGAGTCGGTGTTCGGCATGCTCGACGCCGGCCAGGATCCGGTGGCGACGATCTCCGGCGACCGGGGCAGCGTGACGCTGCCCGTGGTGGTCGCCGACCTGCCCGACGACGTGGTCTGGGTCCCGGCCCGGTCCTTCGGTCGCGGCGTCCTCGCCGAGCTGGCCTCGCCCGGCAGCACGGTCACCGTGAAGGGAGCAGCACAGTGATGCACCTCCTGCCGCTCGCGGCGGACCTGCCCGAGACCGAGCTGGCGCAGTTCGGCCAGGACCCGTGGTGGGTGATCGCGCTCAAGGCGGTCTTCATCTTCTTGATCCTGGTCCTGCTGACGCTGTTCAACATCTGGTTCGAGCGTCGCGTCGTCGCCCGGATGCAGCACCGCGTGGGGCCCAACGTGCACGGCCCCTTCGGCCTGCTGCAGTCGCTGGCCGACGGCGTGAAGCTGGCTCTCAAGGAGGACATCATCCCGAAGGCCGCCGACAAGGTGGTCTTCCTCCTGGCGCCGGTCATCGCGACGGTCCCCGCCTTCGTCACCTGGTCGGTGATCCCGCTCGGCCCGACGGTCAACTTCTTCGGCCACCAGACGCCGCTGCAGCTCACCGACATGCCGGTGGCGGTGCTCTTCATGCTCGCGATCGCCTCCATCGGCATCTACGGCATCGTCCTCGGCGGCTGGTCGTCCGGCTCGACGTACTCCCTGCTGGGCGGCCTGCGCTCGAGCGCGCAGATGATCTCCTACGAGGTCGCGATGGGCCTGGCGCTCGTGGCGGTCTTCCTCTACGCCGGGTCGATGTCGACCTCCGAGATCGTCGCCGCGCAGGACAAGCTGTGGTTCGGCCTGATCCTCTTCCCGTCCTTCGTGATCTACATGATCGCCATGGTCGGTGAGACCAACCGTGCCCCCTTCGACCTCCCCGAGGCCGAGGGCGAGCTGGTGGGCGGCTTCCACACCGAGTACTCCAGCCTGAAGTTCGCGCTGTTCTTCCTGGCGGAATACATCAACCTCGCCACCGTCTCGGCGATCGCCACCACCCTGTTCCTCGGCGGCTGGGCCGCTCCGTGGGGCATCGAGAACGTGTGGGAGGGCGCCAACTCCGGCTACTGGCCGCTGCTGTGGTTCTTCGGCAAGGTCTTCTGCTTCGTCTTCCTGTTCGTCTGGCTGCGCGGCTCGCTGCCCCGCATGCGCTACGACCAGTTCATGGCGCTCGGCTGGAAGGTCCTGATCCCGGTGTCGCTGGCCTGGATCGTCGCGGTCGCGACCATCCGGGTGATCTCTCTCGAGGGCAACATCAACCGCACCTACCTCGTGGCCGCCATCGCCGTCCTGCTCGTGATCACCGTCGCGCTGCTGTTCGTCGGCGACAAGTCCGAGGAGGCGACCGACGAGCCCGCGACCGCGTCCGACGAGCCGCACGACGCCTTCGCCGGCGGCTTCCCCGTGCCCCCGATGCCGTCGGGCGGCGCCGTACGAGGTGGCGCTGCGCCGCTGTCGTTCGCCCGCTCGGGGAGCCGCACCACCGTCACCGCTGCAGCGGAGGAGAACAACGACCATGAGTGAGTCCACGCAGTCCGGGCAGGGCTCGAAGGGCATCAAGGAGAGCCTCTGGGACCCGATCGCCGGGTTCGGCGTCACCTTCCGCACCATGTTCAAGAAGGTCGTCACCGAGCAGTACCCCTTCGAGAAGCTCCCGACCGCCCCGCGCTTCCACGGCCGCCACCAGCTCAACCGCTGGCCCGACGGGCTGGAGAAGTGCATCGGCTGCGAGCTGTGCGCGTGGGCCTGCCCGGCCGACGCGATCTACGTCGAGGGCGCGTCCAACAGCGACGCCCCGGACGCCGACGGCAACAGCCAGCGCTTCAGTCCCGGCGAGCGCTACGGCCGCGTCTACCAGATCAACTACCTGCGCTGCATCCTGTGCGGGCTCTGCATCGAGGCGTGCCCGACGCGCGCGCTGACGATGACGAACGAGTACGAGCTGGCCGACAACAACCGTGCCGACCTGATCTACGAGAAGTCCGACCTGCTGGCCCCGCTCCTGCCCGGCATGGAGCAGCCGCCGCACCCGATGCGCCTCGGCGACGACGAGGGCGACTACTACAGGGGGACCACTCGATGACCTTCTGGATCCTCGCCCCGATCATGGTGGCCGCCGCGCTGGGCATCCTGTTCGTCCGCAAGGCCGTGCACGCCGCGCTGCTGCTCGCCGTGGTCATGATCAGCCTGGCGTTCCTCTACGCCGTGATGGACGCACCGTTCCTCTTCGCGGTGCAGATCATCGTCTACACCGGCGCCATCCTCATGCTGTTCCTGTTCGTGATGATGCTGATCGGCGTCGACGCCGCCGACTCGACCGTGGAGACCATCCGCGGCCAGCGCGTGATGGGCGTCGTCCTCGGCCTCGTCTTCGGCACCGTGCTGGTGATCGGGATCAGCCAGGTCACCCTCGGCACGGTGGTCGGCCTCGACGACGCCAACGAGGGCGGCAACGTCCCGGCGATCGCCAACATCCTGTTCTCGCGCTACGTCTTCGCCTTCGAGGCGACCAGCGCGCTGCTGATCACCGCCGCGCTGGGCGCGATGGTGCTCGCCCACCGCGAGCGCCTCACCCCCAAGGCCACGCAGGCCGACATGGCCGCGCAGCGCATGCGCGACTACGCCGAGCACGGCAAGCACCTCGGGCCGCTGCCCTCGCCCGGTGTCTACGCGCGCCACAACGCCGTCGACACCCCGGCGCTGCTGCCCGACGGCACGGCGGCCGAGTCGTCGGTCTCGCGCGTGCTCGCCGCCCGCGGCACGGTCCGGTCGGCTCCCGCGCTCGCCGACGACATCGATGACGTACGCCGCCAGCTGGCGGGGCTCGACGGCTCGGGCGACCCGGCCGCCATGCCCGAGACCTCGGGCAAGGCCGGCGCCCCCGCGCACACGGAAGAGGACGTGAAGTGACCCACTACGTAGTCGCCACCCCAGCGGATTCTTCGCTCCTCCGCTGCGCTCCTCCGCGAACAATCCGCCGGGGACCCCGACGCTCGAAGAGGTCGAACCTTGACTGAGTACGTTGTGTTGTCGGCCATCTTGTTCACCATCGGCTGCGTGGGTGTCCTCACCCGTCGCAACGCCATCGTGGTGTTCATGTGCGTCGAGCTGATGCTCAACGCCTGCAACCTGGCCTTCGTCGCCTTCGCCCGCCAGCACGGCAACCTCGACGGTCAGATCACCGCCTTCTTCGTGATGGTGGTGGCTGCTGCCGAGGTCGTGATCGGGCTCGCGATCATCATGACCATCTTCCGCACCCGACGCTCGGCCTCGGTCGACGACGCCAGCCTGCTGAAGTACTGAGGGAGCACCCGTGAACCTGTTGTCCCACTCAGTCCTTCTCTCCGGCCTGCCGATGGCCGAGGGAGGCGCGCACGTCCCCGTGGTCGCGCCCGACACCGGCGCGGGTGGCGTGTTCGACCTGCTGTGGCTGGTCATCGCGCTGCCGCTCCTCGGCGCCTTCCTGCTCCTCGGCGTCGCGCCCTTGCTCCCCGCGTCGCTGCGCGCGGCCGCCGACAAGCACGGCCACCTGCTCGGCACCGCGATGTCCGCCCTGTCCTTCGTGCTCAGCCTGCTGCTCTTCGTCTCGCTGCTCGGTCGCGGCGCGGAGGAGCGCCAGGTCGGCCAGCACCTGTGGACCTGGTTCGAGACGGCGTCGATCAACGTCGGCTTCGACCTGCTCTACGACCAGCTGGCCGCGCTCTTCCTGCTGCTGATCACCGGCGTCGGCTCGCTGATCCACGTCTACGCGATCGGCTACATGGAGCACGACCCGCGTCGTCGCCGCTTCTTCGGCTACCTCAACCTCTTCGTGGCCGCGATGCTCACGCTGATCCTCTCGGCCAACTTCGTGGGCCTGTTCCTCGGCTGGGAGGGCGTGGGCCTCGCGTCCTACCTCCTCATCGGGTTCTGGCAGCACAAGCCGTCGGCCGCGGCCGCGGCCAAGAAGGCGTTCGTCATCAACCGCGTCGGTGACATCGGCCTCTCACTCGCCATCGCGCTGATGTTCGCCACGTTCGGCACGACCGACTTCGGCGGCGTCAGCGAGCTCGCGGGCAGCGCCGACCAGGCCACGCTCAACGCGCTCGGCCTGCTGCTGCTCCTCGGCGCCTGCGGCAAGTCGGCCCAGGTGCCGCTGCAGGCGTGGCTGCTCGACGCGATGGAGGGCCCGACCCCGGTGTCGGCCCTCATCCACGCCGCGACCATGGTCACCGCCGGTGTCTACCTCGTGGTCCGTGCGAACTTCATCTACGAGTTGACGCCCGTCGCCCAGACCGCGGTCGTCGTCGTCGCCACCGTCACGCTGCTGTGGGGTGCGATCCTCGGTTGCGCCAAGGACGACATCAAGAAGGCGCTCGCCGGCTCCACGATGAGCCAGATCGGCTACATGATGCTGGCCGCCGGTCTCGGCCCCGTCGGCTACCCGTTCGCGATCTTCCACCTGCTCACCCACGGCTTCTTCAA
The DNA here is from genome assembly GCF_001428125.1 of Nocardioides sp. Soil774. GTDB lineage: Bacteria > Actinomycetota > Actinomycetes > Propionibacteriales > Nocardioidaceae > Nocardioides. The sequence continues at coordinate 728,662 of NZ_LMSM01000006.1, forward strand.
GGCCAACATGTTCCTCGGGGCCGGCTCGGTCATGCACGGCATGGACGACGACGTCGACATGCGCCACTACGGCGCGCTCAACAAGGCGATGCCGGTCACGTTCCTGACGTTCGCGATGGGCTACCTCGCGATCATCGGGTTCCCGGGCTTCTCCGGCTTCTGGTCCAAGGACCGCATCATCGAGGCCGCGCTCACCGAGAACATCGTCGTCGGCCTGCTGGCCGTGCTCGGCGCGGGCATCACGGCGTTCTACATGACCCGCCTGATGCTGATGACGTTCTTCACCGAGAAGCGCTGGGCCAAGGACCTCCACCCGCACGAGTCGCCCAAGGTGATGACGTTCCCGCTCATCGTGCTCGCCGCGCTGTCGGTGCTCGGAGGCGTCCTGCTCCTCGGCAACTGGATCGTCGAGTGGCTCGAGCCCGTCACCGGTCACGTCGAGCACGAGAACCCGCCCGTGTCGGCGCTCGTCGTCACGGCGATGATCGTGGGTGTCGTCGCGATCGGTGTCGCGACGGCCTGGTTCCTCGTGGCCCGGCGTGACGTGCCGCGCGAGGCCCCCCAGGACGTGTCGTTCGCGACCCGTGCCGCCCGCGCCGACCTCTACGGAGACGCGATCAACGACGCAGTCGTCGTGCGTCCTGGCGCGTCCCTGGTCGGTGGGCTCACCACCTTCGACCGGGTCGGCGTCGACGGCGCCGTCGAGGGCGGCTCGTCCGCGGTCGGCGGCATCAGCACCACCCTGCGACGTGTCCAGAACGGCTTCGTCCGCTCCTACGCCCTGTCCCTCCTCGCCGGGGCCCTGCTGCTCGTCCTGGCCCTCCTGGCGGTGAACCTCGGATGATGCTCACAGTCCTGATCCTCCTGCCGCTGCTCGGCGCGGTCGTCACGGCCGTCGTGCCGGGCGCGCTCGCCCGCCTGGCCGGTGTCGGCTTCGCGGTCGCCACCCTGGTCGCGGGCGTCGTCGCCGCCCTGCAGTACGACGCCGGCGACGGCATGCAGCTCACCGAGACCCACACGTGGATCGAGTCCCTCGGCGTGCACTACGCCCTCGGCGTCGACGGCCTCGGCCTGCTCATGGTGCTGCTCACCGTGGTGCTGGTGCCGATCGTGCTGCTCGCCGGGTGGAACGAGTCCGAGGAGCCCGGCAACAGCGGCGCCAAGGCGTTCTTCGCCTGGACCCTGGCGCTCGAGGCCATGTCGCTGGCGGTCTTCACCGCGACCGACGTGCTGCTCTTCTACGTCGTCTTCGAGGCCACCCTGATCCCGGCCTACTTCCTCATCGGCGGCTTCGGGCGCTCCGGTCGCGGTCGCGCCGCGACGAAGTTCCTGATCTACCAGCTCGCGGGCGGCCTGGTCATGCTCGCCTCGGTGATCGGCCTCTACGTCGTCTCCGCCGACGCCGGCACCCCCAGCTTCCTGATCAGCGACCTGGCCGCGATCGACATCGACCCGATCACCCAGCGCTGGCTGTTCGTCGGCTTCTTCATCGCCTTCGCCATCAAGGCGCCGATGTTCCCGGTCCACACCTGGCTGGCCGACACGACCGAGAAGGCGACCACCGGCACCTCGGTGCTGCTGGTCTGCATCCTCGACAAGATCGGCACCTTCGGCATGCTGCGGTTCTGCCTGGGCCTGCTGCCCGACGCCTCGCAGTGGGCGACGCCGGTCGTGGTCGTCCTCGCGCTGGTCTCGATCATCTACGGCGCGCTGGTCGCCATCGGCCAGGACGACGTCCTGCGCCTGATCGGTCTCACGTCGCTGTCGCACTTCGGCTTCATCGTGCTGGGCATCTTCGTGTTCAGCTCGACCGGTGGCGCCGGCGCGATCCTCTACATGGTCAACCACGGCATCGCGACCGCGCTCATGTTCCTGGTCGCCGGGTTCCTCATCCGTCGCACCGGCACCGCCTCCATCCGCGAGATGGGGGGCGTGGAGCGCACCGCACCGGTCCTGGCCGGCTTCTTCCTGGTCGCGGGCCTCGCAGCCTGCGGCCTGCCGGGTCTCTCGCCGTTCGTGTCCGAGATGATGGTCATCATCGCCGCCTTCGACCACCACTGGCTGGTGGGCTCGGTCGCGGTCCTGGCGATCGTGCTGGCCGCCTTCTACGCGCTCTGGATGTACCAGCGCACCATGACCGGTGCCGGGCGCCTGGGCGCGGTCGAGGTGCGTGACCTCGACCGTCGCGAGGTCGGCGTGCTGGCCCCGCTGCTGCTCGCGCTCGTGCTGTTCGGCTTCTACCCGATGCCGCTGCTCGACGTCATCAATCCCGTCGTCCACGACACCCTCGCGGGCGTGGGCATCGGCCAGGAGGGTGGTCACCAGTGACCGAGTTCGTCAAGCCGAGCATCGACTACTTCGAGCTGTGGCCCCTGCTCGCCGTGTTCGGCGTCGCGTGCCTGGGCGTGGTCGTCGAGGCGTTCGTGCCGCGCCGTGCGCGCTACACCGCGCAGGTCGCGCTCGCCCTGGTCGGCCTCGTCGGTGCGCTCGTCGGTGTCGTGGTGGTCGCGCGCGACGTGACGACGTACGACGACGGCGCCGCGCGCGGCGTCCTCGCGGTCGGCGGCACCATCGCCGTCGACGGGCCGAGCCTGTTCATCTGGGGCCTCGTGCTGGCGCTGGCGATCGCCGGGGTGCTGCTGTTCGCCGAGCGCCACCTCGACGGGGGAGTGTCGGCGTTCGCCGGCCAGGCGGCGGCGGTGCCCGGCACCGACGCGGAGACCGCGTCGATCGCGGCCCGTCGCGAGCACACCGAGGTCTACCCGCTGATGCTGTTCGCGGTCTTCGGCATGATGCTCTTCCCCGCGGCCAACGACCTGCTCACCATGTTCGTCGGCCTCGAGGTGCTCTCCCTCCCGCTCTACCTGCTCAGCGGCCTGGCCCGCCGTCGCCGCCTGCTCAGCCAGGAGGCCGCGCTCAAGTACTTCCTGCTCGGCGCGTTCTCCTCCGGCTTCTTCCTCTACGGCGCGGCCCTGCTCTACGGCTTCGCCGGCTCCATGGACTTCGCCGCCATCAACGAGGCCGTGCGCAACGACGTCGGCAGCTCCTCGCTGCTGCTCATCGGCACCGGCCTGCTCTCGGTCGGCCTGCTCTTCAAGGTCGGCGCGGTGCCGTTCCAGGCCTGGACCCCCGACGTCTACCAGGGTGCGCCCACCCCGGTCACCGCCTTCATGGCCGCCGGCACCAAGGTCGCCGCGTTCGGCGCGATCATGCGCCTGTTCTACGTCGCGCTCGGCGCCGACCGCTGGTCGTGGCAGCCGATGCTGTGGATCATCGCGATCCTGTCGATGTTCGTCGGCGCCGCGCTGGCCATCACCCAGAGCGACATCAAGCGGCTCCTGGCCTACTCCTCGGTCGCCCACACCGGCTTCATCCTCACCGGCGTCGTCGGCCTCCAGGCCGCCGACCAGCTCGCGGTCGGCGAGATCAGCTCGCTCCAGGCGGTGCTGTTCTACCTCACCACCTACGGCTTCGCGACGATCGGCGCCTTCGCGGTCGTCGGTCTGGTGCGCGACGCGGGTGGCGAGACGACTGCGATCGACCGGTGGGCCGGGCTGGGCAAGGAGTCGCCCGTCGTGGCGGCGGTCTTCGCCTTCTTCCTGCTGGCCATGGCCGGCATCCCGCTGACGTCCGGCTTCGTGGGCAAGCTCGCGGTGTTCTCCGTCGCCCTCGCGGCCGGGGCGTGGCCGGTCGTCGTGGCCGCTGTGCTCGCGAGCATCATCGCGGCGTTCCTCTACATCCGGGTCATCAAGGTCATGTACTTCGACGAGCCCGTCGGCACCGGTCCGAGCGTGGCGTACCCGTCCGTGCTGACCGCGACGACCATCGCCGTGGGGGCCGCCGTGACGCTCGTGCTCGGCGTGCTGCCGGGCCCGGTGCTCGACCTGGCGGGGGTTGCGGGAGAATTCATCAGGTGACCGACTCGCCCCTCGCACTGCCCGTCGTCGACGCCGCCCTCGAGCAGCGGCTCGTCGGCCGACTCGCGCGCATCGAGGAGCTGCTCGCCGAGCACTGCCAGGGCCGTACGCCCTACGTCACCCGCGCGGCCACCCACCTGATGATGGCCGGCGGCAAGCGCTTCCGGCCGCTGCTCGTGCTGCTGGCCGCCGAGACCGGCCCGCACCCCGAGGCCGAGGAGGTGGAGACCGCAGCCTGCGTCGTGGAGCTCACCCACGTCGCCTCGCTCTACCACGACGACGTCATGGACGAGGCGGCGCTGCGTCGGGGCGCCGACACCGCCAACGCCCGCTGGGACAACCACGTCGCGATCCTCACCGGCGACTTCCTCTTCGGCCGGTCGTCCGAGCTCACCGCCGATCTGGGGCCCGACGCCGTGCGGATCCAGGCGCGGACGTTCACCCGGCTGGTCGAGGGCCAGATCCTGGAGACCGTGAAGCCCGAGCCGGGAGAGGACCCGCTCGCGCACTACCTCGAGGTCGTGGCCGGCAAGACCGGCTCGCTCATCGCGACTTCCGCGCGCTACGGCGCGATGTTCGCCGGCGCCCGCCCCGAGGTCGTCGAGGCGCTCAGTGCCTACGGCGAGATCGTCGGCTCGGCCTTCCAGCTCTCCGACGACATCCTCGACATCGCCTCGGAGTCCGACACCTCCGGCAAGACCCCCGGCACGGACCTCCGCGAGGGCGTCCCGACGCTGCCGGTGCTGATGGCCCAGGCCTCCACCGATCCTGCCGACGCCCGCCTGCTCGAGCTGCTCGGGCGTCCGCTCACCGACGACGCCGAGCACGCCGAGGCCCTCTCGCTGCTGCGCCGCCACCCGGCGATGGAGCGGGCCCGCGACCACGTCCTCGGGCAGGCCACCCAGGCCAAGAAGCTGCTCGAGGTGCTCGACCCCGGCCCGGTCCGCACGGCCCTGGAGTCGTTCGCCGACATCGTGGCCAACCGCTCGGCCTGACGGCTTGACCCTGCCCCTGGGGCAGGCCCCACGGTCGTGGCACCGGTGAGCGACACCGGAGAGGATGGGGACGATGACCGAGCCGCACACGCTGGTGACCATCGGCGACTTCGCCCGCGCAACGGGCCTGACGCAGAAGGCGCTCCGGTTGTACGACGACCTGGGTTTGCTGCCGCCGGCGGAGGTGGACCCGCTCTCGGGCTACCGGCGCTACGCGCCCACACAGCTCGAGCGAGCCCGGCTGGTGGCGACCCTGCGCCTGCTGGGGATGCCGCTGGTGCGGATCCGCAGGGTGCTCGGACTCACGCCTGCTGCCGCCGCGCAGGAGGTCGAGGCCTACTGGCACCAGGTGCGGGCGGACACCGCCACCCGCGACGGCGTCGTCTCCACCCTCGTCCGTCAACTGAGGAACGAGGCACCCGACATGACCACATCCACCGGCACCCTCCACGCGGAGATCGGCACCAGCCACCTGCAGGGCTCCCGCGAGCGGCAGCAGGACGCGCTGCTGGCGAGCGCAGGGCTGTACGCCGTCGCCGACGGCTTCGGCGATCGCGACGACCTGGCTGCCGCGGCGCTCGCCGCCTTCTCCTCGGGCGGCCTGGCGGCCGCGGTCAGCGAGGTCGCGCCGGGCGTGCGCGCTGCGCTCCCGGCGGCTCCCACCGCCGGAACCACCCTCACCGCCGTCAGGCTGGAGGGCGCCAACGCGCACGTCACGCACGTGGGCGACGCGCGGGTCTGGCTGGTACGGGACGACGAGGTCCGGCAGGTCACCCAGGACCACACGGTGGTGGCCGGGCTCCTCGAGGCCGGTCAGCTGACCGAGGACGAGGTCCGCTCGCACGAGCACCGCAACCTGCTCAACCGTGCGCTCGCGCCCGGCGTCGCGGCCGACGAGGCCACGCTCGCCCTGCGGCCGGGCGACCGGCTGGCGCTCACCACGGACGGCGTTCACTCGTACGTCGACGACCTCGCCCCGCTGCTCACCGCGACGGGATCCGCGCAGCAGGTGGCCGACGCGGTCGCGAGCGCCGTGGTCGAGGCCGGGGAGCCCGACAACCACACTGTCGTGGTGGTCGACCTCAGCTGACACAAGGGAGGTCGGCCGGCAGCGGGAGGCGGGTCCGGGCTGCACACCGCGTAGTAGCGTGCGGTGGACGTCGATCGCGTGAGGTTGAGCCGATGAACGAACGCCCGCCGCTTCCACCCTTCACGGCGGAGACCGCTGTGCAGAAGGCACGCGCCGCCGAGGATGCGTGGAACTCCTGCGACCCCGACCGGGTCTCGCTCGCCTACACGCACGACAGCCGCTGGCGCAACCGGGACACCTTCGTGCGTGGCCGCAGCGAGATCGTGTCGTTCCTGCAGCAGAAGTGGGAACGGGAGCTGGAGTACCGCCTGATCAAGGAGGTCTGGACCCACGGCGACGATCGGATCGCCGTCCGGTTCGTCTACGAGTCGCATGACGTCCGGGGTCAGTGGTTCCGCTCGCACGGCAACGAGAACTGGGAGTTCGACGAGCACGGCCTCATGCGGCAGCGGCACGCAAGCATCAACGACGTCGCCATCGAGGACGCGGACCGGTTGTTCCACTGGGACCGGTCAGGACCGCGTCCCGCGGACCATCCCGGCCTCACCGAGCTCGGTCTCTGAGAGAGCCCAGGTCACACGGCGCTGGCGTGGGCCACCAGCCGCAGCTGCCGGCGGCGGTGGTTGAGCGCCTCGACGGTGAAGATCACCAGCGCCAGCCACACCAGGCCGAAGCCGATCCAGCGGCTGGCGGGCATGGCCTCGTGGAACACCAGGATCCCGAGGGCGAACTGGATCGTCGGGGCGAGGTACTGCAGGAGGCCCAGCGACACCATCGAGACACGGATCGCGGCGGCGCCGAAGAGCATGAGCGGCACCGCGGTGATGAGGCCGGTGGTCGTGAAGAGGGCGGCGTGGGCCAGTCCGTGGGAGCCGAAGTTTGACTGGCCGGTCGCGACCAGCCACACGACGTACGACAGCGCGGCGGGCGTCAGCACGAGGGTCTCGACGGTGATGCTCTCCACCGCACCGACCCCGGCCTGCTTCTTGAGCAGGCCGTAGGTGCCGAACGAGAAGGCGAGGAGCAGCGCGATCCAGGGCGGGCGGCCGTAGTCGACGGCGAGCACCACGACCGCGACGAGCGCGATGCCCATGGCGGCCCACTGCAGCCGCCGCAGTCGCTCGCCGAGGACCGCCACGCCCATGAGCACGGTGACCAGCGGGTTGATGAAGTAGCCCAGGGCGGTCTCGACGACGCGGCCGTTGTTGACGCCCCAGATGTAGCCGCCCCAGTTGACCGTGATGACCACGGCGGCCGCGCAGATCAGCAGCAGCCGGCGGCGGTCGCGCAGCAGCGCCTTGAGCTGGGGCACCCGACGCCACCCCACGAGGATGACGACCATGGTGAGGCTCGACCACACGATGCGGTGGGCAAGGATCTCGATCGCACCGCCGGGCTCGAGCAGCGTCCAGTAGAGCGGGAAGGTGCCCCAGAGCGTGTAGGCCAGCGCGCCGAGCAGGAGACCGCGGCGGCTTTCGGGCACTCGGGGAGTGTAGGTGTGCGCCGTCGCCTACGATGGGCCGGGCTCGGGGGATGGGACCTCGAGCGACCCACGTACGTCATCGTCTCTCGAGGGGGAGTTCAACATGCGGATCTTCCGCGCCGTCCTGGCAGCCTTCGTGGCTGCACTGCTCATGACCGGTGCTCTCAGCACCGTCGCCACCGCGAGCTCGCTGCCCGAGCGCATCATCGACGAGCAGCCGCCCGGCGACAAGCAGGTGTCCTACAACGCCTTCAAGCTCAAGGGCACCGTGATGGAGCCCCAGGCCGACGGCACGCTGCTGCCCTACGCCGACCAGCAGGTGAAGATCCTCAAGAAGAAGTGCGGCACCTGCAAGTGGAGGACGGTCAAGAAGATCAAGACCGACGAGAGCGGCGTCTTCAAGACCCGCATCTACGCGCCCGAGAAGGGACGCTGGAAGTGGCGCTCGAAGGTCGACCACTCCAACGGCTACGCCAACACCAAGGGCAAGGTCTGGACGCTCTACTTCAAGTGAGCTGAGCCCCGCCCGGACGGGCCTCCGACCGAGAGGTCAGAGGATCGTCCAGGTGTCGCCACCGCCGATCAGCGCCGCCAGTCGGGCAGCGCGGTCGGCGGTGTCGTCGTTCCAGGCACCGTTGCGGGCGGTGGCGACCTGCTCGCGCGCCGCGTCGTCGTACGTCGGTCGCTGCACCTGGCGGAAGACGCCGATCGGCGAGGTGTTGAGGTAGCCCGAGTCGGTGAGGCGCGAGATCGCGAACGCCATCGTGGGGTCGGGGCTGTGCGCGTCGTGGACCAGGACGTCCGAGGTCGCGACGTCCGCGGTGGCGACGACCTTCACGCCGCCGGTCTGCTCGTCGCGCACGAGCGCCTTGGCGCCCCTTCCTGCCATCGGCCCGTCCTCCAGGGTGGCGCCGAAGTGGATCGGCTCCCCGTGCACGAGCGGGATGATGGCGTCGGCCTTGGTCTCCGGGGACTTGATCGCGTCGAACGCGCCGTCGTTGAAGATCGGGCAGTTCTGGTAGATCTCGACCAGCGAGGTGCCGCGGTGCGCGGCGGCCGCGGCGAGCACCGAGGTGAGGTGCTTGCGGTCGGAGTCGATCGTGCGGGCCACGAAGGAGGCCTCCGCGCCGAGCGCCAGCGAGACCGGGTTGAACGGGTGGTCGAGCGAGCCCATCGGGGTGGACTTGGTGACCTTGCCGGTCTCCGAGGTGGGGGAGTACTGGCCCTTGGTGAGGCCGTAGATCCGGTTGTTGAACAGCAGGATCGTCATGTTCACGTTGCGGCGCAGCGCGTGGATCAGGTGGTTGCCGCCGATCGACAGCGCGTCGCCGTCACCGGTCACGACCCACACCGACAGGTCCTCGCGGGCCGTGGCGATGCCGGTCGCGATCGACGGCGCGCGGCCGTGGATCGAGTGCATGCCGTAGGTGTCGAGGTAGTAGGGGAAGCGCGAGGAGCAGCCGATGCCGGAGACGAACACGATGTTCTCGCGGCGCAGGCCGAGGTCGGGCAGGAACGACTGCACCGCCTTGAGCACGGCGTAGTCGCCGCAGCCGGGGCACCAGCGCACCTCCTGGTCGGAGGTGAAGTCCTTGCCCGTCTGCTTGTCGTCGGTCGTCGGGACCGACTCGGTGCCGGTGCGGAAGGCGGGGACTCCCAGGTCAGTCGTCTGCTCGGTCATCGCTGCTCCTCCTGGGAGCTCGTGGGGGTCAGGTCGACGTCGATGCCCTCGGCCTCGGCGACCAGGTTGCCGATCACGTCGGCGAGGACGGCCGCCTTGAGCGGCAGGCCGCGGACCTCGTTGTAGCCGACCACGTCTACGAGGTACTTCGCGCGCAGCAGCAGCGAGAGCTGGCCCAGGTTCATCTCGGGCACCAGCACCCGGTCGTAGCGCTTCAGCACCTCGCCGAGGTCGCTCGGGAACGGGTTGAGGTGGCGCAGGTGGGCCTGCGCGACGTGGTAGCCGGCCTTGCGCACACGGCGTACGCCCGCACCGATGGGGCCGTACGTCGACCCCCACCCGAGGACGAGCACCTTCGCCTCGCCCGACGGGTCGTCGACCTCGAGCGGGGGCAGCGAGTCGGCGATCCGGTCGACCTTGGCCTGGCGCGTGCGCACCATGAAGTCGTGGTTGGCGGGGTCGTAGGAGATGTTGCCGTGGCCGTCGCCCTTCTCGAGGCCGCCGATGCGGTGCTCGAGGCCGGGGGTGCCGGGGATGGCCCACGGACGCGCCAGGGTCTCGGCGTCGCGCTCGTAGGGCCAGAACTCGGCATCCTCGCCGGAGCCGTGGTTCTTCTCGGTCGCGAAGTCCGGGTCGATCGTGGGCAGCTCGTCGAGGCCGGGGATGCGCCAGGGCTCGGAGCCGTTGGCGAGGTAGCCGTCGGACAGCAGGATCACCGGCGTGCGGTAGGTGACGGCGAGACGGACGGCCTCGACGGCCGTGTCGAAGCAGTCGCCCGGCGACTGCGGGGCCACGACGGGCAGGGGCGCCTCGCCGTTGCGGCCGAACATCGCCTGGAGCAGGTCGGCCTGCTCGGTCTTGGTCGGCAGCCCGGTGGACGGCCCGCCGCGCTGCACGTCGACGACGACGAGCGGCAGCTCGGTCATGATCGCGAGGCCGATGGCCTCGGACTTGAGCGAGATGCCCGGACCGGACGTCGTGGTGACGCCCAGCTGACCGGCGAACGAGGCGCCGATCGCGGCGCCGACGCCGGCGATCTCGTCCTCGGCCTGGAACGTCGTCACGCCGAAGCCCTTGTGCTTGCTGAGCTCGTGGAGGATGTCGGAGGCCGGGGTGATCGGGTAGGAACCGAGGAAGACCGGCAGTCCCGACTGCACGCCGCCGGCGATGAGCCCGTAGGACAGCGCGAGGTTGCCGGTGATGTTGCGGTAGTTGCCGGGCGCCATCTTGGCCGGCTTGATCTCGTAGCGCACCACGAAGGTCTCGGTCGTCTCGCCGAAGTTCCACCCGGCCTTGAACGCCGCGAGGTTGGCGTCGCGGATGTCGGGCACCTTGGCAAAGCGCTTGGCGAGGAAGGCGTGGGTCGTCTCGGTGGGACGGCCGTACATCCACGACAGCAGGCCGAGCGCGAACATGTTCTTGGCGCGCGAGGCGTCCTTGCGCGACAGGCCGAACTCCTTGACCGCCTCCACCGTCATCCCGGTGAGGTCGACGGTGTGCACGGCGTACTCGGCGAGGCCGTCGCCCTCGAGGGGGTTCGCGGTGTATCCGGCCTTGGTGAGGTTGCGCGCGGTGAAGTCGTGGGTGTCGACGATGATCGTCGCGCCCTTGGGCAGGTCGCCGAGGTTGGCGCGCAGCGCTGCGGGGTTCATCGCGACCAGCACGTCGGGGGCGTCGCCCGCGGTGAGGATGTCGTGGTCGGCGAAGTGCACCTGGAACGACGAGACGCCCGGCAGCGTGCCCTGGGGGGCGCGGATCTCGGCCGGGAAGTTGGGCAGGGTCACGAGGTCGTTGCCGAACGCCGCCGTCTCCTGGGTGAACCGGTCACCGGTGAGCTGCATGCCGTCGCCGGAGTCGCCGGCGAACCGGATGATGACGCGGTCGAGCTGCTTGACCTCTTTTTCGGGTGCTACCACGGCCTCCACGATAGTCGCCGCTGCCTCGCCGACCGCCGGTTCCTGCCCTGTGGGACGGCGTCCTCGCCTGCGGTGTGACGCGCGTCATGGCGCGGGTGGCGCGCGACACGCGGCCGATCGATGGGCAATGTCACCAACGTGCATAAAGTCATGTATGTTGCTCGACATTGCTCACCGATCTAGAAAGTCGAGTACCCCCCATGCAGATCCGTTCACGTGCCGCACTCGCGGCAGCCCTCCTCGGCCCCCTGGCCCTGTCTGCCTGCTCGGGTGACGCGGACGCCGGCTCGGGCGGCGACGGTGGCACCAACCTCGCGGTCGTCGGCTTCTCCGTGATGGAGACCCCCAACGACGCGGCCTTCGCGGCCTTCGAGAAGACCGACGCCGGTGCGGACGTCACCTTCGACGGCCCCGCCTACGGCGCCTCGGGCGACATGAGCCGCGGAGTGGTCGACGGCCAGGACGCCGACCTCGTCCACTTCTCCCTCGAGCCCGACATGACCCGCCTCGTCGACGCCGGCATCGTCGCCGACGACTGGAAGGACGGCGACACCTCGGGCATCTGCACGCAGTCGGTGGTCGTCATGGTCGTCCCGAAGGGCAACCCGAAGAAGATCGACAGCTGGGACGACCTGGTCAAGGACGACGTCTCCATCGTGACGCCCAACCCGGCCTCGTCCGGCTCGGCCAAGTGGAACCTGCTCGCCGCCTACGGCTCGGTGATCTCCGACGGTGGCAGCGAGGACGACGCGGCGGCGTACATGACGGAGTTCTTCGACCACGTCTCCGCGCTCCCCGACTCCGGTCGTGACGCCACCACGGCGTTCACGCAGGGACAGGGCGACGTGCTGCTGTCCTACGAGAACGAGGCGATCCTGGCCCGCCAGAACGGTGAGGACTTCGACTACGTCGTGCCGGACACCACGCTGCTGATCGAGAACCCGTGCGCGGTCACCGTGGACGCGCCCGACCAGGCGAACGACTTCCTGGACTTCCAGCGTTCGGAGGAGGGCCAGAAGCTGTACGCCGGCTTCGGCTTCCGCCCGCTGGTCGACGTCGGCGACGTCGAGGTCGAGGGTGCGCTGGACCCGGCCGACGCGTTCCCCGAGCCTGCGACCGAGCTCACCATCGACGGTGACTTCAACGGCTGGGGCGAGGCCAACGACAAGTTCTTCGGTGACGGCGAGGAGGACAACCCGCTCGGCATCATCACCGAGATCCAGGCCGCGTCCGGGGTCGGTAGCTGATCTTGGCCACCACGACCCTCACGGCTGGTCGACCGGCGCGCAAGCGCCGGTCGGCCCGGCCGCGTGCACTCAACGCGAGCGCGAGCCTCGGCCTGGGGGTCGGGCTCCTCTGGTTCAGCCTGCTCGTCCTGATCCCCCTGTCCGCCGTGGTCGTCGAGGCCTCCGGTGGCGGGTGGGAGACCTACAGGTCGGCGCTCACCAACTCCCAGACCGTCAACGCCCTGCAGCTGACCGTCGGCGTCGCAGTGCTGACGACCGTCATCAACATGGTGATGGGCACGGTCATCGCCTGGGTGCTGGTGCGTGACCGCTTCTGGGGCAAACGCGCCCTGGACCTGATCATCGACATCCCCTTCGCGATGCCGACGATCGTGGCCGGGCTCGTCCTCCTCGCGCTCTACGGCAGCCAGGGCCCGATCGGCGTGGAGTTCGAGAACACGCGCAAGGCCGTCTTCCTCGCCATCGCGTTCGTCACCCTTCCCTTCATCGTCCGCACGGTGCAGCCGGTGCTGGAGGAGATGGAGGTCGAGGTGGAGGACGCCGCCGCGTCGCTGGGCGCCAACCGCCTGACCATCCTGCGCCGCATCGTGCTGCCGACGCTCGTGCCCGCGATCTTCGCCGGTGCCGCGCTGTCCTTCGCGCGCGGCATCAGCGAGTACGGGTCCCTGGTGTTGCTGTCGGGCAACCTGCCCAACCGCACCGAGGTGACGTCGTACCGCATGGCGTCGCTGCTGGAGGGCGGCAACCGCCCGGCGGCCGCGGCACTGGCCACGATCATGCTGCTGGTCGCCCTGCTGGCGATCGTCGTCCTCGACGCGACGCAGCGAAGGCTGGCCCGCCGTGGCTAGCGCGAGCTCGGCGGTGGGCAACCGTTCCCGGGTCGTGACCTGGCTGCTGCGACTGGTCGTCGTGGGCTACCTCGTCATGCTCGTCGCATGGCCCACCGGCCTGATCGCGCAGAACACGTTCGCCGACGGCCTCGGGGGCATGCGGCGCGCGCTGGGCGACCCCGACGTCACCCATGCCCTGTGGCTCACCGTCCGGGTCGCGGTCGTCGCCGTGGCGATCAACCTCGTGTTCGGCGTCGGGATGTCGCTCCTGCTCGTCCGCTACGACTTCCCGGGCAAGCGGGCGCTCTCGGCGCTGATCGACCTGCCGCTGTCGGTGTCACCCGTGGTCGTCGGCCTCGCGCTGGTCCTGGTCTACAACCCGCGCTACGGCTGGTTCGGGGAGGGGCTGCACGACCGCGGCATCGACGTCGTGTTCGCCACCCCCGGCATCGTCATGGCGACGTGCTTCGTCGTCCTCCCGCTGATCATCCGTGAGGTCGTGCCCGTGCTCGAGGAGCTCGGGGACGACCAGGAGCAGGCGGCCCGGAGCCTGGGCGCCAACGGCGTCCAGACGTTCTGGCGGGTCACCCTGCCCGGCATCCGCTGGGCGATCGTGTACGGCGTGGTGCTGAGCCTGGCTCGCTCGCTGGGCGAGTTCGGCGCCGTCAAGATCGTCGCCGGTCGCAGCATCGGCAACATGGAGACCGCCACGCTCCTGGTGCAGCGCGAGTACCAGAACTTCCATGAGGACGTGGCCTACTCGGTGTCCCTCCTCCTCGTCGTGGCGTCGGTCCTGTGCCTGGTCGTCGTCGCCATCCTGCGCCCCAGTGAGGGGTCGCACCCTGAGCCCATCAAGGAGAAGAAGTGAGTATCGAGGTTCGCAACCTGAACAAGCGGTTCGGAGACTTCGTCGCTCTGGACGACGTGACGGTGTCGCTGCCCTCGGGCCAGCTGACGGCGCTGCTCGGTCCCTCGGGCGGCGGCAAGTCCACCCTGCTCCGCATCATCGCTGGGCTGGACTCGGCCGACTCGGGGACCGTCGCGATCGAGGGCACGGAGGCCACCCACCTGCCACCGCAGAAGCGCAACGTGGGCTTCGTGTTCCAGCACTACGCGGTCTTCAAGCACATGACGGTGGCCAAGAACGTCGCGTTCGGCCTGGAGATCCGCAAGCGCCCCAAGCAGGAGGTCGTCGAGCGTGTCGACGAGCTGCTGCGACTGGTGCACCTCTCGCAGTTCTCCCACCGCATGCCGTCCCAGCTCTCGGGCGGGCAGCGGCAGCGGATGGCCCTGGCGCGGGCGCTGGCCGTCGAGCCGACGGTGCTGCTGCTCGACGAGCCGTTCGGTGCGCTCGACGCGAAGGTCCGCAAGGAGCTGCGTGAGTGGCTGCGGCGCCTCCACGACGAGGTGCCGGTCACGACCGTGTTCGTGACCCACGACCAGGAGGAGGCCATGGAGGTCGCCGACGAGATCGTGGTGATCAACGAGGGTCGCGTCGAGCAGGTCGGCACCCCGGACCAGCTCTACGACGAGCCGGCCAACGACTTCGTGATGTCGTTCCTCGGCGAGGTGACCCACCTCGGTGGGCTCTCCCTGCGACCGCACGACATCGAGCTCGAGACCGCGCCCACGCTGGCCGGTGCCGTGGAGGGCACGATCTCGCGGATGGTGCGCATCGGCTTCGAGGTGCGACTGCACGTCCTCACCGTCGACGGCGACGAGGTGTCGGTGGTGGTGACCAGGACCCACGCGCGATCCTTCGGCCTCGAGGAGGGCAGCACGGTGTGGCTGACGCCTGCGGCAGGCGCGACGGTCATCCCGCGCATGGCCGTTGCCGGCTGACCCCTCGTCGGGGTGGGAGCGCGCCGCGGGTCATGCGCGCTCCCGCCCCGCAGGCACTAGCGTGCGCTCGTGAACACCGTCACGACGACCTCCGACGAGCTGTGGGCCGCGGTCGAGGCCTTCGACTCCGAGGCCGCCGAGATCGCGATCGCCAAGCTGCTCTGGGACGTCCCGCTGTCGGGGGCCGTCGTCGGGGTCGTGCTGCCGTTCCTGCAGGAGGTCGGCGACAGGTGGGAGGCCGGGAGCCTCTCGGTCGCGCACGAGCACTTCGCCAGCGACATGCTGCGGCGCAAGCTGTGGGCGCTGTCGTCGGTGCCGCCCCAGCACGTGCTCGACGACGCGGCTGCGCCCTCGCCGGTCGTGCTGCTCGCCTGCCCGTCGGGGGAGCGCCACGACATGGTGCTGCTGTGCGTGGCGTTGATGCTGCGCGAGCGCGGGATGCGGGTGCGGTTCCTCGGTGCGGACACCCCGGTCCCGGCGGTCATCTCCGCAGCCCGTGCCTCCGGTGCCGACGCCGTCGTGCTCTCCGCGACACGCTCCACCGCCTTCACCGCCCACGCCACGACCCTGCGCCGGCTGGCGCAGGAGCGTCCCCTCTACGTCGCCGGACGCGGTGCCGACGAGCAGACCGTCGCCGAGATCGGGGCGGCCGCCCTACCGGCCGACCCCGGCCGGGCGGTGGTCCACCTCGTGGGCGAGCTGAGCAGGCTCAGCGGTAGTTGGTGAACTGCACCGCGAAGTCGTAGTCCTGCGACTTCACCAGCTGCTGCACCGCCTGCAGGTCGTCGCGCTTCTTCGACGACACCCGCAGCTCCTCGCCCTGCACCTGCGCCTTGACGCCCTTGGGACCCTCGTCGCGGATCAGCTTGGAGATCTTCTTCGCGTCCTCCGAGGTGATGCCCTCCTTGAGCGTGATGTCGATCTTCGACACCTGCCCGGACTGGCGCGGCTCGGAGGTGTCGAGGATCTTCAGGCTCTGGTTGCGCTTGATGAGCTTGTCCTGGAAGACGCTGAGCACCGCGCTGGCGCGGTCGTCGGCGGAGGCGGTGATCTCGATCGCCTTCTCGCCCTTCCACTCGATGCTCGCGCCCGTGCCCTTGAAGTCGAAGCGGGTGGCGATCTCGCGCGCGGCCTGGCTCAGGGCGTTGTCGACCTCCTGGCGGTCCAGCTTGCTCACGATGTCGAAGCTCGAGTCAGCCATTTGTGCCTCCTAGTGGGGGCTCCCGAGGGCGCCCCGGCGATTCGTGGTGAAGTCCGTGCCTTGCTATTGTTCCGCACGGCCCGGCAGGTTGCCCGAGCGGCCAAAGGGAGCTGACTGTAAATCAGCCGGCATTGCCTACAGAGGTTCGAATCCTCTACCTGCCACTGGACGGACCACTGTCCAGTCGCGAGACCCCCGTCGACAGGCGGGGGTCTCGTGCATTTGACTCACCGTGTGACCGAGCTGAGCACCTCCGGACCTGACGACGCCTGGCCCGACGACGCCTGGCTCGACGCGGAGTGCCGCCGCCTCCTCGCCTTCGGTGCCCGCGTCATCCACCCCGCCGGTGGCGCGGCCTGGCTCGGCGACGACGGTGCTCCGGACCTCGACCGCGGTGTCCACACGTGGATCACCAGCCGCACGGTGCACGTGTTCGGCCTCGGCGCGCTGCTCGGGGTGGAGGGCAGCGAGGCCGTCGCCGCGGCGGCGCTCGACGGGCTGCGTACGACGCTGCGCGACCCGCAGCACGGGGGCTGGTTCGGCGCGGTCGACGCTGCCGGCCGGCCGCAGGGCTCCGCGAAGTCGTGCTACGACCACGCCTTCGTCCTGCTCGCGGGATCCACGGCGGCCGTGGCCGGGATCGCCGGCGGCGAGGAGCTCCTCGCCGAGGCCACCTCCGTGTTCGAGCAGCACTTCTGGGACGACGGCCTCGGTCGGGTCGTCGACGAGTGGGACCGCTTCTGGACCACCGCGGCCCCCTACCGCGGCCTCAACGCGACGATGCACTCCGTCGAGGCGATGCTCGCGGCGGGCGACGCCACCGGCGACCCGCTGTGGCACGAGCGGGCCGGACGGCTCGCGACCCTCGTCGTCGAGCTCGCGCCCCTCCACGACGGCAGGCTCCCCGAGCACTTCGGCGCCGACTGGACCCCCGACCTCGAGCTCAACCGGGACCGTCCCGACGACGCTTTCAAGCCCTACGGCGCGACGATCGGTCACGGCCTGGAGTGGGCCCGGCTGCTGCTGCACGTCGAGGCCACGCTGGGCGACGCGGTGCCCGCCGGGCTGCTCGACACCTCCCGGCTCCTCCTCGACCGGGCCGTCGCCGACGGGTGGGCCGTCGACGGCGCGGCGGGGTTCGTCTACACCACCGACTGGGACGGCACCCCGGTCGTGCGCCAGCGCGTGCACTGGGTGGCCGCCGAGGCGATCGGGGCCGCGGCCGCGCTGCACCGGCGTACGGGCGAGGAGGTCTACGCACGTCGCTACGTCGAGTGGTGGCGCTACGTCGTCGACCACGTCCGCGACACCGAGCACGGCTCGTGGCACCACGAGCTCGACCCCGCCAACCGGCCGCAGGCGTCGGTCTGGCCGGGCAAGCCCGACCTCTACCACGCGGTCCAGGCCACCCTGCTTCCCCGGCTGCCGCTCGCCCCCGGGCTCGCGCGTGCGCTGGCCCTGTCGGGGCCGACCTGAGCGCGGCATGATGTGCCCATGACCGACGCCCAGCCGCGCATCCTCGTCGTCGGCGAGGCCCTCGTCGACGTCGTGCCCGACAGCGAAGGTCGTCCGCGCGACCTGCCCGGCGGCAGCCCCGCCAACGTCGCCATCGCTCTCGGTCGCCTCGAGCGCGACGTCCGCCTCGTCACCACGCTCGGCGACGACGAGCGCGGCCGGCTGGTGCGCGCCTGGCTCGAGGAGAGCCGCGTCGACGTGCACGCGGAGGTCCCCGGCAGCGGTCGTACGTCGAGCGCCACGGTGACCCTCGACGCCTCCGGCGCGGCGTCCTACGACTTCGACCTCGTGTGGGACCTCGCCGAGGTGCCGGGCGACGTGCACGAGGTGCTGCACGTCGGCTCGATCGCCACCGTGCTGGCCCCGGGGGCCGACGCGGTCCTGGCCGCGGTGCGCACCCATCACGGCCGCGCCCTCGTCTCGCTCGACCCCAACGCGCGCCCGGCGCTGACTCCCGACCGCGAGGCCGCCCTCGCCCGGGTCGAGGAGCTGGTGGCGCTCGCCGACGTGGTGAAGGTCAGCGACGAGGACCTCGAGTGGCTGCGACCCGGGGAGGACCCGGTCGCGACGGCGACCCGCTGGGCCGGCCTCGGTCCGGCCCTGGTCGTGGTGACCCGCGGCGGCGAGGGTGCCGTGGCCGTGCGCCACGACGGCACCGTCCTCGAGGTGCCCGGCGTGCCTGTCGCCGTGGCCGACACGGTCGGCGCCGGCGACACCTTCAGCGGCGTGCTGGTCGACGCGCTGCTCGGGCTCGACGTGCACGGCGCCGGGGGTGGCAGCGCCCTGCGGGCCCTCACCGACCGCGACGTCCTGCTCGCCGTCACCGCCGCCGCCGTCGGTGCGGCCATCAACGTCTCGCGCCCCGGCGCCGACCCCCCGTCGCGCGCCGAGCTCGCCGCCGCACTCGGCGGCTGAGCCGACGGGTCCCCGTCGCCGGACGTCTCCGTGTCGGATGGGATGCTGACCGGGTGAGTGCCGAGCAGATCCACGACATCGGCCGGCGCCGCGCATGGGTGATCTGGCTGGTCGCGCTCGCCGTCTACGTGCTGGCCGTCTTCCACCGCAGCTCGCTCGGCGTCGCCGGGCTGATCGCCGCCGACCGCTTCGACATCAGCGCCACCAGCCTGGCGACGTTCACCGTTCTGCAGCTCGTGGTCTACGCCGGCATGCAGGTGCCCGTGGGCGTGCTGCTCGACCGCTACGGCTCGCGCGCGATGCTGCTCGTCGGCCTGGGATTGATGACGCTCGGCCAGCTCGCCTTCGCCTTCGCCCAGTCGTTCCCCACGGCGGTGGCCGCGCGCGCGGTCGTGGGCGCGGGCGACGCGATGGTCTTCGTCAGCGTCATCCGCCTGGTCACGGTGTGGTTCCTCGTGCGGCAGGCGCCGATGGTCACCCAGCTGACCGGTCTGACCGGTCAGCTCGGCGCGATCGCCGCCGCGGGCCCGCTGTCCTACCTCCTCCACGCGCTCGGCTGGACCCGCGCCTTCGCCCTCACCTCCAGCGTCGGCGTTGTGCTGCTGGTCGCGGTGCTCGCGGTGGTGAAGGACTCCCCCTACCGCCGCGGCGACGTCGTGGCGATCAAGCTGCGGGCGCTGGCCCAGTCGGTGCGCACGGTGTGGGGCAACCCCGGCACCCGGCTCGGGATGTGGTCGCACTTCAGCTCGCAGTTCTCCGCCACCGTCTTCTCGCTGCTGTGGGGCTACCCCTTCCTCGTGCAGGGGCTCGGCTGGTCGGCCCGCGGCGCGAGCACCCTGCTGATGGCGATGACGGCCTGGGCTGTGGTGAGCGGGCTCGTCACCGCCCGGCTGGTGGCGCGGCTGCCCTACTACCGCTCGTGGATCGTGGTCGGCGTGGTGCTCGCCATGGTCGTGCCGTGGACGGCGGTGCTGCTCTGGCCGGGTGCGGCTCCGGGCTGGCTCGTGGTCGTGATGGCCTTCGCCACCGCGAGCGGCGGACCGGCCTCCATGGTCGGCTTCGACCTCGCCCGCTCGTTCACCCCGGCGCACGAGACCGGTCGCGCCAACGGGCTGGTCAACATCGGGGGCTTCACCGCCTCGCTCCTCACCATGGGCCTCATCGGGGTCGTGCTCGACCTGTCGTCGACCGGAGGGATGGACTCCTACACGCTCGGCGACTTCAAGCTCGCGATGGCCGTGCAATACCTCTTCTGGACCCTCGGCGTCGTGCAGACCCTGCGCTACCGCCGTCGCGGGCTCGCCCACCTCGCGCGTGTCCACCCGGGCTCGGTCGAGCAGATGAAGGCGGGCGTGCCGTTCGTGCACCCCGGGATCGGGACCGAGGGCGTCTGAGCGACCCTGGCGGGATCCCCGGTCAGCCGGGGATCCCCCGCTGGGTCGGTCTGCGTCGCCCGCGTTGTCCCGTGCGTCGGGGACCTTCGGCACTTCCGCGACGCGGCAGGTCGGACGAGTCTGGCAAGGACCATGGACTCACGGACGCCACCCGTCCGCCGACGCGAGAAGGAGACCCGAGATGAGCACGACACAGCTGAGTGAAGCGGAGATGCGGGCTCTCGCCGGCGAGCTGCTGGACGCCTACAACCGCCACGACGTCGAGGCGTTGCTCGAGCACCACGCCGATGACATCGTCTGGACCGAACCGACGCTGCCCGCGCCGGCACGAGGCAAGGTGGCGGTGGCAGCAGCGTTGCGGGACACGTTCACCGCGTTCCCCGACCTCCAGGTCCCCGGAGATGGATTCCGGGTGTATCCCGACGTCGAGGACCAGTCCGCGGTCGTCACGTGGACGCTCGTCGGGACCATGACCGGACCGCTGCAGAACGGTGTCCCCGCCACAGGCAGGAGCATCCGGATGAGCGGGGCCAACCTGGCCCGGTTCCGCGACGGACTGATCAGCGAGTACACCTTCTACTACGACTCGCTGGCGATGATGCAGCAGCTCGGCCTCCTCCCGAAGTCGACCGGCCTGGGCTTCAAGGCGATCGTGATGGCCGACGTCGCGGCCGGCAAGGCGCGCAAGGTCCTCCAGCGTCATTAGGCACCCGGGGCGCCCTACCCGATCTCGCCGTCCCCGTCGGGGTCGAGGTCGCCGGTCGGGTCCTCCGCGCTCGGGTCGTCGAGCAGCTCGCCGCCGACCGGGTGCCCCTGCCACGACACCATCTCCCAGCCGCTCTCGTGGTCGCCCTCGAGCACGATGAGGGCGGTGTTGTGGAGGGGTTGGGTCGCGGGCGGGGCGTCGGGGTGCGGCCGCATGCGGGTGGAGACCCAGGTGCGCAGCGCCGCGCCGTGGCTGACGACGAGGGCGGCGCGGTGGCCGGCGTCGACGATGCTGCGGACGGCGGCGTCGAAGCGGGCGAGGAACTCGTGGCCGCTCTCCCCGCCGGGCATCCGGTGGTCGAGGTCGCCGTCGAGCCAGGTGGCGACGGTGCCGATGTAGCCCGCGACGGCGTCGTGGTCGCTGCGCATCTCGAAGTCGCCGGCCGCGATCTCCTCCAGCCCCTCGAGCGGGGTGAGGTCGAGGCCCCGGTCCTCGGCGGTCGGCGCGGCCGTCTGGTGCGTACGCACCCGGCTGGAGACGTAGATCGCGTCGAGGTGCTCCTCGGCGATCGCCTGCGCCGCGGCCGCCGCCTGGGCGCGTCCGAGGTCGGTGAGGTCGAGGCCCGGGTGGGCGGTGTCGAGCTCGCCCGAGACGTTGGCGTGGGTCTGGCCGTGGCGCATCAGCAGCAGTCGCAAGGAAGGGACCTCAGTTGTTGAAGGACGACGTCTTGGACGACGCGAGCTCGATCGCCTGCTCGAGCGGCACGTCCTCGAGGGCCTCGGCGATGTCGGACCCGACGTGGCTCACCTCCGGGCCGCGCTCGAGTGGCACGAGGGTGTGTACGAGCCGGTCGTCGTAGGCGTGGACCATGGTGAAGGCCTGGTTGGCGTCGACCCCGGAGACGAAGCGGTCGACCGGCGCGGGGTCGGAGGTGTAGCAGCCGGCCGAGGCGACCGACACCGGCACGCCGGCGAAGGTCGACCACGTCGAGAGGTGCAGGTGGCCGGCGAGGATGCCGCGCACGTCAGTGCCGGCGATGACGTCGGCGAGAGCCTGCTGGTCGCGCAGCTCGATGAGCTCGGCGGCGCGCAGCATCGGCAGCGGGAGCGGCGGGTGGTGCATCGCGAGGAGGGTGCCGTGCTCGGCCGGCGTGGCCAGCACGTCGGCGAGCCAGGCGAGCTGGTCGGCGTGCAGGTCGCCGTGGTGGTAGCCGGGGACGCTCGTGTCGAGCGCGACGATCCGCAGGCCGTCGACCTCGTGCACGCGGTCCTGGAACCCGTCGTCCTCGGAGCCGTAGAGGCCCCGCGCGAAGGGGGCGCGCTCGTCGTGGTTGCCCATCGTCCAGACCACCACCGCGCCCATCTCCGCGGCCGCGGGCTCCACGATCGAGCGCAGCGTCGCGTAGGCCTCGGGCTCGGCCCGGTCGGCGAGGTCGCCGGTGAAGACGAGTGCCTGCGGCGCGGGACGTACGGCGGCGAGGCGGGCGAGGGCGGCCCGAAGGTGGGCATCGTTGTCGATGACGCCGTAGTGCAGGCCGCCGGCGCCGATCAGGTGCGGGTCGGAGAGGTGCGCGACGACGTGCCGGGGAGCGGCGTACTGGCCGAGCTGCTTCACGCGCCCAGCGTAGGGCCCGCGGTCGAGCTGCTCAGCGCCCTGGCACGATGCGCCCGGTGACCTCGCCCAGCGAGATCCGTCCGCCACCCGTGCCCGGCGCGGTGTAGCGCAGGGTGACCTCGTCGCCGTCCTGGAGGAAGGTGCGCTCGCGACCGCCGGCGGTGAAGGGCTCCTTGCCGCCCCAGCTCAGCTCCAGCAGCGAGCCGCGCTGGTCGCGCTCGGCGCCGGAGACGGTGCCCGAGGCCCAGAGGTCGCCGGTGCGCAGGCTCGCGCCGTTGACCGTGGTGTGGGCGAGCATCTGGGCCGGCGACCAGTACATCGTGCGGTAGGGCGGGCGCGCCACGACCTCCCCGTCGAGCACGACCTCGATCTCGATGTCGAGACCGGCCGGGCCCTCCACCCGGAGGTAGTCGAGGACCTCGGGGTCCTGCTCCGGCAGGTCGGTCCAGGCCGCGTCGAGGGCGGCGAGAGGGGTGACCCACGCGCTGATCGAGGTGGCGAACGACTTGCCGAGGAACGGTCCGAGCGGGACGTACTCCCAGGCCTGGATGTCGCGCGCCGACCAGTCGTTGAGCCCCACCACGCCGAAGGTGTGCCGGGCGAAGTCGGCGGTGGCGACGCGATCGCCCATCGCGGACGGGACGCCCACGACGAAGCCCAGCTCGGCCTCGATGTCGAGGCGGGCCGAGGGGCCGTAGGTCGGCTGCTCTTCGGTGGGGGCCTTGCGCTGCCCGCTGGGGCGCACCACGTCGGTGCCCGAGACGACCACGGTGCCGGACCGTCCGTGGTAGCCGACGGGGAGGTGCTTCCAGTTGGGCAGCAGCGGCTCGGAGTCGGGGCGGAAGATGCGCCCGACGTTGGAGGCGTGGTGCTCGGAGGCGTAGAAGTCGACGTAGTCGCCCACGGCGAACGGCATCAGCATCCGCACCGACTCCAGCGGTGCGAGCGCCGGCTCGACCAGGTCGCGCTCGGTCTCGTCGGTCAGCAGCCCGGTGATCCACGCCCGGGTGGAGTCCCACACGGTCGGCCCGGCCGCCATGAACGGGTTGAGCGTGGGCTGGTCGAAGAGCTCGTGGGTGTCGACCATGTCGGCGGCCGCGACCACGCTCAGGTCGAGCACCTGGTCGCCGATGCGCACCGCGACGCGGGGGTGCTCACCGGAGCGCGCGAAGACGCCGTAGGGGAGGTGGTCGACGTCGAAGCCGGATCCGGCCGCGCCGGGCACCCAGCTCGAGGGAGTGCTGCGAGGGGTGGTCATGAGTCCTCCGGGGAGTGGGGGGAGAGCAGGCCGAGCGCGACCAGGTCGTCGCGCGGCTCGGTCACCGAGCAGGAGCCGAACGAGGTGAACCAGCGGCGGGCCGAGGACAGGTCGTGCGCCGCGAGCGCCGCGCCGTCGCGCTCGCGCAGGACGTCGGTCGCCTCGGCCACCGAGCCGCCGTCCCAGAGCACCTGGGTGGCGACCAGGACGTTGAGGAAGCCGTGCATGCCGCCGCCCTCCGGGTCGTGGCGGACCGCGCGGTGGAGCCCGGCCGTGCACTTGAACGGGGTCTCCCGGTCGAGCGCGGCATCGACCCACGCGGCGACGACCGCCTCGTCGGGCACCAGCGCGTGGTCGACGTTGCCGAGGCGCAGCTTGAGGCGCAGGCCGGCGGCGGCCACCTCGTCGGCGGCGGCCAGCCAGGCGGCCGTGGCGGGACCGGGCACCTCGACGTGGACGCGTACGTCGTCGGCGAGCATGCCCTCGCCCCGCGCGTGGTCGAGCGCGGCGACCACCCGTCGTACGTTGGCGGCGGGGTCGTCGGGGTCGCGGAGCGCGATCTCGAGGGCGGTGACGTCCAGGCCGAGCCGGGCCGCGGCGGCCAGCGGGCCCGCCACCTGGCCTGCGCCGCCGGTGACGACCACCGACAACGGTGCGCCGAAGCCACGCGCGAGCGGCAGGTCGGTGTCGCGCAGCACGAAGGAGGCGACCAGGTCGGCCCACCACTCGTCGCGGCGCGCCCCCCACGCCGCGGTGGCGTCGTGGATCGGGGCGTCGCCCGGCGGGAAGACGGCGGCGTCGTCGACCAGGTCGCGCCACTGGTCGGGCAGGGCGCCGGCCGGCGGATCGACAGGTGCGGGGGAAGGGGACACGGGTCTACTCTAGCCACCAGATATCGGACACGTGCGTCCGATAATCGGATGATTGGACACTTGAGATGGCCCACTACCGAGCACTCGGCCGGCTGCCCCGCCAGCGCCACACGCAGCTGCGCGACGACGACGGCCACCTGTTCCGCGAGGAGCTGATGGGCGAGGAGGGCTTCTCCTCCGACTCCTCCCTGCTCTACCGCCGCGGGGTGCCCAGCGCGATCACCGACAGCCAGGTCTGGGAGCTCCCCGACCAGGCCCGCACGCCCAACCACCCGCTCAAGCCGCGCCACCTCAGGCTGCACGACCTCCCCTTCCCCGGGTCAGGCCGCGGCGCCTGCCCGGTCGAGGGGCGCCGGCTGGTGCTGGGCAACAACGACGTCCGCATCGGCTACGTCGTCACCGGCACCGACCCCTCCCCGCTCTACCGCAACGCCATCGGCGACGAGTGCGTCTACGTCGAGTCCGGCAGCGGCACGGTCGAGACCGTCTTCGGCGTGGTGCCCTACCGCACCGGCGACTACGTGGTGGTCCCGCGCGCCACCGACCACCGCTGGGTGCCGGCCGAGTCCTCGCGCCTCTACGCCATCGAGGCCAGCTCGCACATCCACCCGCCCAAGCGCTACCTCTCCCGCTTCGGCCAGCTGCTCGAGCACGCCCCCTACTGCGAGCGCGACCTCCACGGACCGACCGAGACCCACCAGGTCGAAGGCACCGACGTCGAGGTGCTGGTCAAGCACCGCACGAGCGGCGGCATCGTCGGCACCCGCTTCACCTACGCCACCCACCCCTTCGACGTCGTGGGCTGGGACGGGTGCCTCTACCCCTACACGTTCAACATCGAGGACTACATGCCCATCACCGGCAAGGTGCACCAGCCGCCGCCGGTGCACCAGGTCTTCGAGGGCTGGAACTTCGTGATCTGCAACTTCCTGCCCCGCAAGGTCGACTACCACGAGCTCGCGATCCCGGTGCCCTACTACCACTCCAACGTCGACTCCGACGAGGTCATGTTCTACGTCGGCGGCGACTACGAGGCGCGCAAGGGATCGGGCATCAACCTCGGCTCGATCAGCCTGCACCCCGGCGGTCACGCCCACGGCCCCCAGCCCAGCGCGATCGAGGCGTCGCTCGGCGCGGAGTTCTTCGACGAGTCCGCCGTCATGGTCGACACCTTCGCCCCGCTGGAGCTCGGTGAGGGCGGGCTGGCGGTCGAGGACCCGGCGTACGCCTGGACGTGGGCCGGTCGCGGGCCGGACGGTGACGGGACCGACGGCGGGCCGGCGGTCTACAGCAACTCCTGAGCCCCACCTTTCGGGTGGCTCGTTAGCGTGGCCGCATGACGACCACAGGGTCCGGCGACCCCGACCTGCCCGCGCACGTCTTCGTCCTCTTCGGTGCCCGCGGCGACCTCGCGGCCCGCAAGCTCTTCCCGGGCCTCTACCGTCTCGCTGCCGCCGGCCGGCTGCCGGAGGACTACGCCGTTGTGGGGAGCGGGCGTCACTCGCCGGGGTCCGACGACGACTTCCGCGACGAGGTGCTCGACGGCCTGCGCGAGAGCGTCGACGACCTCGACGAGCAGGTCGCTCGTGACCTGCTCGACCGCACCTGCTTCGTGACCTCCGACGCCGACGACGGGGCCGACCTCGCTTCACGCGTGCGCGAGCTCGAGGAGTCGATGGGGGGCGAGCCGCGCCGCCTGGTCTACCTCTCCGTCCCGCCCGACGCGATGCCCGGGATGGTGGGGATGCTCGGTCGCGAGGGCCTCGCCGAGCGCGCCCGGCTGGTGATCGAGAAGCCCTTCGGCCTCGACCTGGAGTCCTTCGGCGAGCTCGACCGCGACGTGCGCGAGGTCTTCGAGGAGGACCAGGTCTTCCGCATCGACCACTTCCTCGGCAAGGAGGCGGTGCAGAACCTGCTGGCCCTGCGCTTCGCCAACGCCCTCTTCGAGCCCGCATGGGACCGGCGCAGCATCGCCTCGGTGCAGGTCGACGTGCCCGAGACCCTGGCGATGGAGGGCCGCGGCTCGTTCTACGAGACGACCGGCGCGCTGCGTGACATGGTCTCCACCCACCTGTTCCAGATCCTGGGCGCCGTCGCGCTGGAGGACCCGGGGGAGTGGTCCGCCGACGCCGTGCGGCGCGCTCGGGCCGAGGTCTTCGAGGCCGTACGCCCGCTCGACCCGTCGCGCGTGGTGCTCGGGCAGTACGACGGCTACCGCGACGAGGACGACGTCGACGACGACTCCACGGTCGAGACCTTCGTGGCGCTCGAGGCCCGGGTCGACAACGACCGGTGGCGCGACGTGCCGTTCTTCCTGCGCACGGGCAAGGCGATGGCCGAGACCCGTCGCACGGTCACGCTCCGCTTCCGCGGCCCCGACTCGACGGTCTTCGGCTCCGACCTGGCCCGTGACGAGCTCGTGCTGGAGCTCACCGACGAGGCGCAGGTGCACGTCGAGCTGCTCGGCAAGCGTCCCGGCCCCGAGATGGAGCTCGCGCCGGCCACGATGCGCCTCGACCTCGGCGAGGAGCTCCCGCACGACGAGCCCCTCGAGGCCTACGAGCGGCTCCTGCTCGACGTCCTGCACGGCGACCACACGCTGTTCGCCCACTCCGACGAGACCCGCCGGCTGTGGGAGGTCTGCCAGCCGGTCCTGGACGACCGGCCCGAGCCGCAGCCCTACGACCAGGGCTCGTGGGGGCCCGACGCCGCGCTGGCACTGCCCGACGGCGGCTGGCGGCTGGGGCGGGACTCGGAGCGGGACCCGGGCCGCGATGCGGACTGAGCGGCACGGCGCGCTGTCGCCGGCGATCGCCGACCACGGCCTCGTGGGCGACCTGCGCACCGCGGCGCTGGTCGCCACCGACGGCACGATCGACTGGTTCTGCCCGGGCCGCTTCGACGCGCCCAGCGTGTTCGCCTCGATCCTCGACCCCGACGCCGGCTCGTGGCGGCTCGGCCCCGACGACGACGACGCACGCAGCCAGCAGTACTACCACCCCGAGACCAACATCCTCGTCACCCGCTTCATGACCGACCGGGGCGTGGTCGAGGTGCAGGACTTCATGCCGGTGCTGCGTGCGCACGACCCCCGCCACCGCCAGCGGCTCGTACGCCGCGTGGTGGGCCTGCGCGGCTGCGTCGACCTCACGATGGTGATGGCGCCGCGCCCCGACTACGGCGCCGTCACCCCCGAGCTCTCGACCGAGGACGACGTGGTCCGGTTCGCCGACGGCGACGTCCACCTCGCCCTGTCGAGCACGAGCGCGCTCGAGGTCGCCGACCACGCCGCGACCGCACGCCTCGCCCTGCACGCGGGGGAGTCGGCGCTCTTCGTGCTCGAGGTGCTCGCCCCCGGTGAGCCGGCCTGCGGCTGCACCGAGGACGACGTCGAGGAACTGTTCGACGCCACCGCCGCCTTCTGGCGCGGCTGGCTCTCGAGGTGCACCTACACCGGCCGGTGGCGCGAGTGGGTCGAGCGCTCCGCGCTCACCCTCAAGCTGTTGTGCCACGAGCCGAGCGGCGGCATCGTGGCCGCGCCCACCACGAGCCTGCCCGAGCGCATCGGCGGCACCCGCAACTGGGACTACCGCTACGTCTGGGTGCGCGACGCCGCGTTCAGCGTCTACGCCCTGCTGCGCCTCGGCTTCACCGACGAGGCGTCGGCCTTCGTGCGCTTCCTCTCCGAGCGGCTCGGCGAGGCCGCCGACGACGGCGTCGACGAGGAGCGGCTCGGCCCGCTCCGGGTGCTCTACGACCTCGACGGCGCCATCCCGCACGAGCGCGAGCTCTCCCACCTCGCCGGGCACCGCGGCTCCCGTCCGGTGCGGGTGGGCAACGGCGCGGTCGACCAGCTCCAGCTCGACGTCTACGGCGAGCTCATCGACTCGGTCTACCTCTTCGACAAGCACGGGCGGGGCATCAGCCACGACGCCTGGACCGACCTGCAGCGCATCATGTCGTGGCTGGTCGACAACTGGGAGCGCCCCGACGCGGGCATGTGGGAGATCCGTGGGGAGCCGCGCACCCACACCACCTCGCTGGTGATGTGCTGGGTCGCGGTCGAGCGGATGATGCGGGTCGCACGCCGGCGCGGCCTGCCCGGCGACCTCCCCGAGCTCGCCGCCACCCGCGACGCGATCTACGAGCGCGTCATGACCGAGTGCTGGAACGACGAGCTCGGTGCGTTCACGGCGTTCGCCGGCGGTGACGTCCTCGACGCCGGCACCCTGCTCATGCCGATGGTCAAGATGCTCGCGCCCGACGACCCGCGCTTCCTGTCCACGCTGGCGCTGGTCGAGGAGCGGCTCGTCACCGACGGCCTGGTGCTGCGCTACGACCCCGAGACCTTCGACGACGGCGTCGACGGGGGCGCCGACGGCGTCCCGAACGGGGAGGGCACCTTCTCGCTCTGCTCCTTCTGGTACGTCGAGGCGCTCACGCGCGCGGGCCGGCTCGACGAGGCCCGGCTGGCGCTGGAGAAGATGTTCACCTACGCCAACCACCTCGGCCACTACGCCGAGCAGGTCGGGCTCAACGGCGAGCAGCTCGGCAACTTCCCGCAGGGCTTCACCCACCTGAGCCTGATCAGCGCGGTGATCAACCTCGACCGGAGCCTCGGCGGGCGCTGAGCCCTGGCCGGGACGCGTCAGGACGTCCAGGCGTGCCAGAGGGCGGCGTACTCGCCGTCGAGGCCGAGCAGCTCGTCGTGGCTGCCGAGCTCGACGATGCGGCCGTCGATGACCACCGCGATGCGGTCGGCGTCGTGCGCGGTGTGGAGGCGGTGCGCGATGGCGACCACGGTGCGCCCCTCGAGGAGGTTGTTCATCGACCCCTCGAGGGTCCGCGCGGTGCGCGGGTCGATGAGCGACGTCGCCTCGTCGAGCACGAGCGTGTGCGGGTCGGCGATGATCAGCCGCGCGAGGGCGACCTGCTGCGCCTGGGCGGGGGTGAGGGAGAAGCGCCCCGACCCGATGAGGGTGTCGAGCCCGTCGGGCAGGCGCTCGACCCAGGCGAGGGAGCCGACGGCGCGCAGCGCCTCGCGCACGTCGTCGTCGGTGGAGCCCTCGCGCGCGAGCATGATGTTGTCGCGCACCGAGCCGATGAAGACGTGGTGCTCCTGGGTCACCAGCGCCACCTCGGTGCGCAGCACCTCCAGCGGCAGGTCGACCAGCTCGACGCCGCCGACGCGCGCCGACCCCGTGCGCGGGCGGTTGATGCCGGAGAGCAGCCGGCCCAGCGTCGACTTGCCCGACCCGCTCGGGCCCACGATCGCCAGTCGCTCGCCCACGCCGAGGTGGAGGTCCACCCCGTGCAGCACGTCGTGGCCCTCGCGGTAGGCGAAGCGGAGGTCCGCAGCCGTCAGCTCGACTCCGTCGGGGAGCCGGTCGCCGGGCTCGCGGTCCGGCGGCACCTCGGCGATGCCGAGCAGGCGGCTGGTCGACGCGGCGCCGACCTGGAGCCGGTCCACCTCGCCGATGACGGCGTCGAGCGGCTCGCCCAGCGCGACGACGTAGAGCATCGCGGCGGTGATCTGCCCGAGGTCGACCCAGCCGCGCGAGTAGCCGTAGGCGCCCACGACGAGGGTCACCACCTGCGGCACCTGGAAGGCGCCGTTGAGGGCGGTGAACAGCACGTTGCGCAGCGTCATGCCGTAGCGCTCGGCCTGCGCGGAGACCTCGATGTCGTCGCCGCCCGCGCGCACCCGTGCGCCGGACAGGCCGAGCGCCTCCACGGTGCGGGCGCCCTCGACGGTCTCGGTCAGCGTGGTGTTGATGCGGGAGTACGTCGCTCCCTCGGTGATGTAGGCCTTGGGCGCGCGCCGCAGGTAGGTGCGCACCGCCGGGGCGCAGAGCGCGAACACGACCAGCGCCGGCACCGCCAGCACGACCGAGTTCAGCAGCATCGCCGCCACGGACAGCACGACCGTCATCAGCGAGATCAGCAGCCGCGGCACGCCCCACTGCACCGAGCGGGCCATCGTGCCGACGTCGCGGGTCACGCGGGTGACCAGGTCGCCGGTGCTCGCTCCCTCGACCCGGCCGACCGGCAGCCTCAGGATCGTGCCCACGATGTACTCGCGGGCCGAGGCGAGCAGGTCCTGGCCGAAGTGGGTGGAGGTGCGCTGCGCGCCGAAGGTGAGGAGGGCCTGCAGCAGCACGACGCCGATCACGGTGAGCGCCAGGGCGTCGAGGCCCTCGACGCCCGCACCCTGCGACTGCACCCGGTTGACCAGCGCCCCGAGCAGGCGCGGCACGACGAGCGCCGCGCCGGCGGCGAGCGCGTTGAGGGCGACCATCAGGGCGAAGGAGCCCTTGCGCCGGCGGACGAGGTCGCCGAAGAAGGCGAGCACCGCCCGGTTGCCCGACACCGGCCAGCCGCGCACGGGGTTGCGCGAGGCGGCGTAGACGTCCTCGGCACGCTGGCGGCGCAGCTCGTGGCGCTCCCACAGCGCGCGGTTGCGCTCGCGTGGTCCACCGTGGCGGAGCGGGCGCAGCGCGTCGGGGATCACCGGCGGGTCGGCGCTGCGGTCGCGCCAGGTCTCGGGCGAGGTCGCGAGCAGGTCGGTGGTCACCGCACGGCCTCCTCGTCGTCGAGCGCGCGGGCGACCACGCGGCGGTAGTCGTCGTGGCCGGCCAGCAGGTCGGCGTGGCGGCCCTGGGCCACCACGGTGCCGTCGTGCAGCAGCACCACGTGGTCGGCGTGGTGCAGCCACAGCGGCGAGACGGTGGTGACGACGGTGGTGCGCCCCCGCCGGGTCTCAGCCACGCGGGCCGCGACCCGCGCCTCGGTGTGGGCGTCCACTGCCGACGTCGGCTCGACGAGCACGAGGACCGGCGGGTCGGCCGCGAGCGCGCGGGCCAGCACGACGCGCTGGCGCTGGCCGCCGGACAGGCCGCGTCCGCGCTCGTCGAGCTGGCCCTGCCAGCCCTCGGGCAGCGCGTCGTAGACGTCCTCGGCGTTGGCGACCCGCAGCGCGTGCTCCGCCTGCTCGCGGGTGAGGCGACCGTGCGGGTCGACCGCGTCCTGCAGCGTCCCGGCGAAGAGCTGGCTCGCGGTGTCGCTGACCAGCACGGTGCGGCGTACGTCGTCGAGCGCGGCACGCGCCAGGTCGACACCGCCCAGGGTGACCCCCCAGTCGCGCCCGGCGCGCTCCTCGTCGAGGGCGGCGATGCGGGCCCGCTCGGCCGCGCGGGCGGCGCGGGCGCGGCGGGCGGCGCGACCCCGGGCCCCTTCGTCCTCGTCGGCCGGGACCGGCTCGGTGTCGGCCGGCAGGTAGCGCCCGAGGCGGTCGGCCAGGGCGGAGCTCTGCTCGGGCACCGCGCTCACCACGACGGTGAGCAGGCCGGGCCGGACAGTGAGGCCGCTGGCCTCGTCGTGGAGGGCCGCGGTGCCGTCGAGGGCGACCGGCGCCGACGGGTCGTGCCACGGCGGGCGCTGCTCGAAGATCGCGATCGCCTTGCGGGCGCTCACGAGCGAGCGGGTGCCCTTCTGGACGAACTCGAAGAAGGTGCGGATCGGGCCGACCATGAACAGGCCGTATCCCAGGAAGGTGATGAGCTCGCCGACGCTGAGCTCGCCCGACTGCACCTCACGGGTGCCGAGCCAGACCAGGCTGACCAGGAACAGGCCGGAGAAGAGCACCCCGACGGCCTCGACCGCCGCTTGCCAGATCCCGGCCGCGATCCCGGCCTCCTTGGCCGACTGCGACTGGCGGGCGTAGTTGGCGCCGAAGGTCTGCTCCCCGCCGATGCCGCGCAGGATGCGCAGCCCGGCCACGATGTCGGTGGCCAGCGAGGTGAGCTCGGAGGTGCGTGAGCGCTCGACCTGCTGGCGACGGTGCAGCGGTCGCAGCAGCGGCATCGCGGCGCCGACCAGCACCGGCGCGGCGACCAGCGTGAGCACGCCGAGCTGCCACGACATGGTGAGCACGATGACGGCGACGGTGAGGTAGGAGACCAGCTGGCCGACGGTGCGCGCCACGATCTCGGTCAGCGCGCCGAACTCGTCGGAGTCGCTCGAGGCCACGCTCAGCACCTCGCCCGTCGGCGAGCGGCGCGGCAGCACGTGGCCCATCTGCGCGACCTTGCGGGTGACCATCTCGAGGGTGCCGTAGAGCCCGACCAGCCAGCTGCGCACCACGAGGGTGTGCGACACGACGCCGAAGACGCTGCCGACGACCACGACGCCGAGCAGCAGCACCGCCCACCCGACGAGCGCGGTCGTCGACCCGCCGACGATGCCCTGGTCGACGGCGCGGCCGAAGATCCAGGGCCCGAGCGTCATCGGCAGGAACCACAGGGCGTAGCACAGCGACGAGAGCGTGATCAGGGCCTTCTGCTGGCCCAGGACCCACCGCAGGAACGCCGCCGGCGACCGGGTGTCGGGGTCCGGCGTGGGTGCGTCGTCGGAGCCGGTGTAGAACGTCGCGATCCGGGGTGGGTAGTCCTGCATGACGTCGCCGAGCGTATGCGTGCGGGGCGCCCGGGCACGAACCATTAACGACCCCGGGCGCAGCGCCTCAGGCGGCGCCGTGGGCCGGGTAGTCGGTGTAGCCCTCGGCGTCGCCGCCGTAGAACGACTCCGGGCGCTGGGGGTTGAGCGGCAGGTCCTCGGCGAGCCGGCGCGGCAGGTCGGGGTTGGCGATGAAGGCGCGTCCGAAGGCGGCGGCGTCGATCAGGCCGGCGTCGAGCAGCCGCTCGGCCTTGGCACGGTCGTAGGCCCCGGCGCCGACGATGGGGCCGGGGTGGGCCTCGCGCAGTGCGCGGCGGTAGTCGTCGTCGAGCTCGGGACCACCGGCCCAGTCGGGCTCGGAGAGGTGCAGGAACGCCAGGTCGCGGCGGCCGAGCTCGCGCGCGACGTGGATCCCGGCCTCCGCGCCCTCGGGGTCCGAGGTGCCGTTGAACGACCCGATGGGGGAGATCCGGATCGCGACCCGGTCCGACGACCAGGCGTCGACGACGGCGTCGACGACCTCGAGCATCGGCCGGGCCCGGTTGGCCAGCGTGCCGCCGTACGAGTCGGTGCGCAGGTTGCTGTCGGCGGCGAGGAACTGGTGGAGCAGGTAGCCGTGCGCGCCGTGGATCTCGACGAGGTCGAAGCCCGCCTCCCGGGCGTTGACGGTGGCGCGCCGGTAGTCCTCGACGACCCGGGGGATCTCGTCGAGTCCCAGCGCGCGCGGGACCGGGCAGCTCACCCGGGTCGGACGGCCGTCCTCGCCGCGCACCGTCGTGCGGTTGCGGTAGGGGCCGGCGCTCGCCGAGACCGGCAGCGCGCCGTCGTGGAAGGACTCGTGGGAGACCCGGCCGACGTGCCACAGCTGCGCGGCGATGAGGCCTCCCGCGGCGTGCACCGCGTCGGTGACCCGGCGCCAGCCGGCGACCTGCTCGGCGGAGTGGATGCCGGGGGTGTCCATGTAGCCCTTGCCCTCCGGGCTGACCTGCGTGCCCTCGGAGACGATCAGCCCGGCGCTCGCGCGCTGCACGTAGTAGTCCGTCATCAGGTCGTTGGGCACGTCGCCGGGCGCGGTCGCGCGCATCCGGGTCAGGGGCGCCATCAGCACCCGGTTGCCGGTCCGGACGGCGCCGAGGGTCAGGGGTTCGAAGAGGGAGGGCACCCAGCCCCCAACCGAGGTCCGCTGGTGGCTATTCCGCACGCTGCACCACCCCTGCGGGTAGCGTGGCGCACGATGACGCACGTCGAGGTGATGACCCCGCGCGAGGTCCCGCTGGGCGGTCCCCGGGCCATGCGCGTACGCCGCACGCTCCCGCAGCGGCACCGCTCCCTCATCGGGGCCTGGTGCTTCGTCGACCACTACGGTCCCGACGACGTCGACGAGACAGGCGGCATGGTGCTGCCCGCCCACCCGCACACCGGCCTGCAGACCGCGAGCTGGCTCTTCGACGGGGCGCTCGAGCACCGCGACTCCGTCGGCAGCCGCGCCACCGTCCGGCCCGGAGAGCTCAACCTGATGACCGCCGGCCGCGGGATCAGCCACACGGAGGTCTCCACCCCCGGCACCACGGTGCTCCACGGCGCCCAGCTGTGGATCGCGCTGCCCGACGCGACCCGCCACTGCGACCCGGGCTTCGAGCACTTCGCTCCCGACCCCGTGCGCGGACCCGGCTGGGAGGCGCGGGTCTTCATCGGCTCGCTGCTCGGCGCGAGCTCGCCGGTGACCACCCACACCCCGCTGCTGGGCGCCGAGGTCATGATCGCGACCGGCAAGACCGTCGACATCGACGTCGACGAGACCTTCGAGCACGGCGTGCTCCTCGACGTCGGCCTGGTCGAGGTCGACGGCACCGAGCTCAAGCCGAGCGACCTGGCCCACCTCGCGCCCGGCGCCTCCACGATCTCGATCACCGCCCACGAGGAGGCCCGACTCCTCCTCCTCGGCGGCGAGCCCTTCGGCGAGCCCATCGTGATGTGGTGGAACTTCATCGGACGCACCCACGAGGAGATCGTCGGCTTCCGCGAGGAGTGGCAGGCCCAGATCACGACCGACGGTGACGTCGTGGACGACGGCAGGACGGTCGCCGACGGCAGGTTCGGCGTGGTCGACCTCGACATGGCACCGATCCCCGCCCCCGTGCTGCCCCACGTGCGCCTCAAGCTCCGGCACTGACGCCCGTGGGAGCACCAGCCGTGGTCGGCGTCGACGGTCTCGCGCGCTGCCCGTGGGGCGCGGGCGACCCGGTCAACCTGGCCTACCACGACACCGAGTGGGGGATGCGGGTCTCCGGCGAGGCCGCCCACCTCGAGCGGCTCACCCTCGAGGCCTTCCAGTCCGGACTGTCCTGGCTGACGATCCTCAACAAGCGTGAGGCCTTCCGCACCGCCTTCGCCGGCTTCGACGCCGACGCTGTCGCGTCCTTCGACGAGCGCGACGTGGAGCGGCTGATGGCCGACACCGGCATCGTGCGCAACCGCCGCAAGGTCGACGCCGCGATCACCAACGCCCGGGCCACCGTCGCCCTGCGCGACAGCGGCGGCCTCGAGGCGTTCATCTGGTCGTTCCGTCCCGATCCCGGACCTGCGCCGCGCACCACCGCCGAGGTGCCCACGACGTCGCCGGAGTCGCTGGCGCTGTCCCAGGCCCTCAAGCGGGCCGGGTTCGCCCACGTGGGCCCGACCACGATGTACGCCCTGATGGAGGCCATCGGACTCGTCGACGACCATCTCGAGGGGTGTCACCGGCGGGGTCGCGCTGGCTAACCTCGCCCCATGACGCGCGTGCACGCCTTCTCCGCCGACGACGCCCTCGCCGACCTCGACGCGACCGGACTGGTCGAGGCCCTCCGGGCCGGCCGGGTCTCGGTGCCGGAGGTCGTCGAGGCGGCCATCTCCCGCACCGAGCAGGTCGACGCCGAGCTCGGCGCGGTGGCGTACGCCGCCTTCGACCGGGCGCGGCAGGAGGCCAGGCACCCGCGCGGGGGCTGGTTCGCGGGCGTGCCGACCTTCGTCAAGGACAACGTCGACGTGGCCGGGATGCCCACCCAGCACGGCACCGACGCCTTCACGGCCCGGCCGGCGACGGCCGACGGCGACTTCGCGCGGATGTACCTCGCGACCGGGCTCATCCCGCTCGGCAAGACCCAGCTCTCGGAGTTCGGGTTCTCCGGCGCGGCTGACCACGTGCGCCTCGGGCCGGTGCGGTCCCCGTGGAGCACCGACCACTACGCCGGCGCCTCGTCGGCCGGCTCCGCGGCGCTCGTCGCGGCCGGGGCGGTGCCGATCGCCCACGCCAACGACGGCGGCGGCTCGATCCGCATCCCCGCGGCCGTCAACGGGCTGGTGGGCCTCAAGCCCACCCGCGGGCGCCTGGCGCAGGACCGGATGATGCGCGAGATGCCGGTGCGGATCGTCTCCGACGGCGTCCTGACGCGCAGCGTGCGCGACACCGCCGCGTTCTACCGCGAGGCCGAGAAGGTCTGGCGCAACCCGCTGCTCGCGCCCGTCGGCGACGTCACCCGCCCGAGCCGGGCCCGGCTGCGGATCGGCGTCGTGACGCAGGGCATCGGCCGCGACTGCAGCCCCGAGGTGCGCGCGCTGACGCTGCGCACCGCCGCCCTGCTGGAGTCGCTGGGCCACCACGTCGAGGAGATCGACAACCCGGTGCCCGACAGCTTCCCCGACCACTTCGTCCGCTTCTGGTCGATGCTCGCACTGGCGATCTCGCGCCGCGGCCGCAAGGACTTCGGCGAGTCGTGGGACCCCTCACGCCTCGACAACCTCACCCTCGGCCTGGCCCGCCACGCCGCGCGCAACCTGCACCTGCAGCCCTTCTCGATCGCGGTGCTGCACGCCTCGCGCCGGCTCGCGGCGCGCCACCGGGCGTCGTACGACGTCACCCTCACGCCCACCCTGGCCACCGAGACGCCCCGGGTCGGGCACCTGCGTCCCGACCAGGACTACGACGAGATCATGTCGCGGCTGATGGACTGGGTGGCCTTCACACCGCTGCAGAACGCGACCGGTGAGCCGGCCATCTCGCTGCCCCTCGCCACCACGTCGAGCGGCCTCCCGCAGGGCATGATGCTGGGCGCCGGAGCCGGCCGCGAGGCCCGTCTCCTGGGCCTGGCCTACGAGCTCGAGGAAGCCGTCGGATGGCCGCTGATCCACGCCGGTCCGAGCGCCGCGTGACCCGATTTCTCATCGTGGCGGGGCGTGTGTATCGTTCTCCGTCGTTGCCCCTTTAGCTCAGTCGGCAGAGCGTCTCCATGGTAAGGAGAAGGTCTACGGTTCGATTCCGTAAAGGGGCTCTGGGTCGGACCTCCCTCACGGGCTGTCCGTCCTCCGCGGCGGGGTAGCTCAGGTGGTTAGAGCACACGGCTCATAATCGTGGTGTCGCGGGTTCGAGTCCCGCCCCCGCTACCACCAGTCCAGCAGCTCCACCCCGCACCACCCGCCAACGCAAAGGTTCTCCCATGGCCAGCAAGTCTTCTGACGTTCGCCCCAAGATCACGCTCGCGTGCACCGAGTGCAAGGAGCGCAACTACATCACGAAGAAGAACCGTCGCAACGACCCCGACCGCATCGAGCTGAAGAAGTTCTGCCCGCGTTGCCGCGCGCACACGGCTCACCGCGAGACCCGCTGACGCTTCTTCCTCTCCACCACCGACCCGTCCGAGTCATCGGACGGGTCGTCGTGTGTTCTAGGGTCGTGACATGCCTGTCGACCCCTCCCTGGTGGGGCGCGAGTTCCCCGCGCCGGCACCCCTGACCGTCACCCCCGAGCGTGTCGGCGCCTTCGCGTCGGCCGTCGGCCACCCCGGCCAGGACGTCCCGCCGACCTTCCCGATCGTGCTGGCCTTCGACGCCATGCAGGCCTTCCTCGACGCCGAGCAGATCGACCTGCACCGCATCGTGCACGGCGAGCAGCGCTTCGCCTACGCCCGCCCGCTCGTGCCCGGCGACGAGCTCTCCGCCACGCTCACCGTCACCGGCCTGCGCCAGATCGGTGGTGCCGACATCATCGCGACCACCAGCGAGATCACCGACGCGACCGGCGCGGTCGTCTGCACCGGCAAGGCCACGCTCGTCCACTCGTCCGCGACGGAGGCCGCCCGATGAACCCCGGAGACACGCTCGAGCCGAAGAGCTTCACCGTCACCCGCGCCGACCTCGTGGCCTACGCCGACGCGAGCGGCGACCACAACCCGATCCACCAGGACGAGGAGGTCGCGCGCAGCGTCGGGCTGCCGGGCGTCATCGCCCACGGCATGTACACCCTGGCCCTGGTCGGCCGCGCCGTCGCGGAGTGGACCGGCGGCGCCGAGGTCGTCGACCTCGGCGCGAAGTTCACCAGTCCCGTCGTGGTGCCGGCCGAGGGTGGCGCGGAGGTCGTGGTCGGCGGCACTGTGAAGTCCGTCGCCGACGGCCTGGCCACCCTCGCCCTCGAGGTCACCTGCGAGGGCCGCAAGGTCCTCGGCATGCCGAAGGCAGTCGTGCGTGCCTGACCTGCGCGACCACACCACCCTGCGGCTCGGAGGGCCTGCCGCGCGCTGGGTCCGGGCAGCCACCGAGGCCGAGCTCGTCGACGCCGTCCGCGCCGCCGACGAGCGCTCCGAGCCCCTGCTCGTGCTGGGCGGCGGCTCCAACCTGGTCGTCTCCGACGCCGGCTTCCCCGGCACGGTCGTCGAGGTCGCGACGCGTGGCATCTCCGCCGACGTCGACGACTCCGGCGACCCGTCGTGCTCGGGCGCGACCGTGACCGTCGCCGCGGGGGAGTCCTGGGACGACCTGGTGGCCCACGCGGTGGAGCGGGGCTGGGGCGGCATCGAGGCCCTGTCGGGGATCCCCGGCTCGGTCGGCGCCACCCCGATCCAGAACGTCGGGGCCTACGGCCAGGAGGTCGCCGACACCATCGCCCGCGTGCGGGTCTGGGACCGCGTCCTGGGTGGGGTGCGCAGCTTCGCCGCCAGCGAGTGCGCCTTCGGCTACCGCACCAGCCGCTTCAAGGCCGACCCCGGCCGCCACGTCGTCCTCGACGTCACCTTCCAGCTCGGCCAGGCCAGCCTCGCCGCCCCGGTGCACTACGCCGAGCTGGCTCGCGTGCTGGGCGTCGAGGTGGGGCAGCGCGCCCCGCTGGGCGACGTACGCGCTGCGGTGCTCGGGCTGCGGGCCCGCAAGGGCATGGTGCTCGACGGCGGCGACCACGACACGTGGAGCGCGGGGTCGTTCTTCACCAACCCGTTCCTCACCCCGGAGCAGGCGGCGGCGCTCCCGTCCGACGCGCCGCGCTGGGAGCAGCCCGACGGCACCGTGAAGTCGAGCGCCGCGTGGCTCATCGAGCGCTCCGGCTTCACCAAGGGCCACACCAGCCCCGTCGCGGGGGAGCGGGTGGGACTGTCGACCAAGCACACCCTCGCCCTGACCAACCGTGGCGGCGCCACCACCGAGGAGCTGCTCACGCTGGCCCGCGAGGTCCGCGACGGCGTGCGCGAGCGCTTCGGCGTCACCCTCGTCAACGAGCCGGTGACGGTGGGCTGCTCGCTCTAGGCCAGCCAGGCAGCGATGTCGGCCCTCGCCGCGGCCACCACGTCGGACGGCGCACGGGAGGCCTCGAACGACATCTCGGCCAGCCGGGCGAGGGTCGCGTCGTCGAGGTCGTGGGCGGCGCGCATCGTGGCGTACTGGCCGGCGAGGCGCGAGCCGAAGAGCAGCGGGTCGTCGGAGCCGAGCGCCACCGTGGCCCCGGCGGCCAGCAGCTGCGGCAGCGGGACGGACGTGAGGTCGGAGTAGACCCCGAGGGAGACGTTGGAGACCGGGCAGACCTCGAGGGCGACGCCGGCCGACACGATGCGGTCGAGCAGCGCCGGGTCCTCCGCGCTCCGTACGCCGTGCCCGAGCCGCTGGGCGCCGAGCACGTCCAGGCAGGTCCGGACGTGGTCGGGGCCGCGCAGCTCGCCGCCGTGCGGCACCAACGTCAGCCCGGCGCGCTCCGCGATGCCGAAGGCGCCGGCGAAGTCCTCGGTGCGCCCGCGCCGCTCGTCGTTGGACAGCCCGAAGCCCACCACCCCGCGGTCGGCGTACTGCGCCGCCAGCCGCGCCAGGGTGCGGGCGTCGAGCGGGTGCCGGGTGCGGTTGGCGGCGATCACCACGCCGATGCCGAGCCCGGTGCGCTCGGACGCGTCGCGCACGCAGTCGAGCACCAGGTCGGTGAAGTCGGTGATCCCGCCGAAGCGCGCGGCATAGCCGCTGGGGTCGACCTGGATCTCCAGCCACCGCCCGCCGTCGCGCACGTCGTCCTCGGCCGCCTCGAGCACCAGGCGGCGTACGTCGTCGGGCGTGCGCAGCACCGAGCGCGCCACGTCGTAGAGGCGCTGGAAGCGGAACCAGCCCTTCTCGTCGGCCGCGCTGAGCAGGGGCGGCCAGTCCTCGACCAGCGAGTCGGGCAGCGCGACGCCGTCGCGCTCGGCGAGCTCGAGGAGGGTCTGGTGGCGCATCGACCCGGTGAAGTGCAGGTGCAGGTGGGCCTTCGGTAGCCGGGAGACGTCACGCGGTCGCTGAGCCTCACCCTGCATGGCCCGCATCGTAGGCGGGCCGGTTCGACGCAGGGTGGATCGGCCCCGTATGCTTCCCGATTGGTGGTTTCGCCACATGCTTCGGCATGCCCCTGAATGGGGTGGACCACCGGAGGGCACTAGCTCAACTGGCAGAGCATCGGTCTCCAAAACCGAAGGTTGGGGGTTCAAGTCCCTCGTGCCCTGCGAGGAAACACTGCACAGCAACAACGATGAAGGTGGGAAACGTGGCCGACGGCAACGCGGTTCAGGACCGGCGCGACTCGCGCGGCGACGACCGTGGGCGCACCAGCCCCGTCACGTTCATGCGG
Source organism: Nocardioides sp. Soil774 (assembly GCF_001428125.1). Classification (GTDB taxonomy): domain Bacteria; phylum Actinomycetota; class Actinomycetes; order Propionibacteriales; family Nocardioidaceae; genus Nocardioides. The sequence goes on from NZ_LMSM01000006.1 coordinate 769,477, forward strand.
CAGGTGGTGGCCGAGCTCCGCAAGGTGGTGTGGCCGACCCAGCAGCAGCTCATCACCTACTTCTTCGTGGTGCTGGTCTTCGTCATCGCCGTGATGGCCCTGGTGACGGTGCTCGACCTGGCCTTCGGAAAGCTGGTCTTCGAGATCTTCAGCGGTGGCACCAGCACCCAGTGACCCGCGGCCCGGCGCACCCGAGCAGCGAACCCGCCGCTCCTGACCCCGCCGGGCCAGTCCCGGACCGGTCCCGGACCGGACCCCAGCAACGACGTACGGAGTAATACGTGTCTGAGAACAATGACGTGGACCAGGTCGACGACCAGGTCGAGTCGCTCGACGAGGCGACCCCGAAGGACGCCACCGAGGACGCCGTCGACGTCGAGGACGTGACCGACGAGTCCGCTGACGACAGCGACGACGAGACCGCCGCCGAGCTCGAGGGCGACGAGCCCGACGACGCCGAGGAGGAGGCGTCCGACGAGGCCGCTGCCGACTCCGACGACCCGCTCGAGGCCTTCCGCCGCGAGCTGTGGGCCAAGCCGGGCGACTGGTTCGTCGTGCACACCTACTCCGGCATGGAGAAGCGGGTCAAGCACAACCTCGAGAACCGCATCATCTCGCTCAACATGGAGGACTACATCCACGAGATCGTGGTCCCCACCGAGGAGGTCGCGGAGATCAAGAACGGCCAGCGCAAGATGGTCACCCGCACCGTCCTCCCCGGCTACGTCCTCGTCCGCATGGACCTCACCGACGAGTCCTGGTCGGCCGTGCGCCACACGCCGTCGGTGACCGGCTTCGTCGGCCACAGCCACCAGCCCGTCCCGCTCAGCATGAGCGAGGTCGAGGACATGCTGGCCCCCGCCGTCGTGCACGCCGCCGAGGCCGAGGCTGCCGCCTCGGGCGAGAAGGGCGCCAGCACCACGCCGCGCAAGCCGGTCGAGGTCGCGGACTTCGATGTCTCCGACTCCGTCATGGTGGTCGACGGCCCGTTCGCCACGCTCCACGCGACGATCACCGAGATCAACGCCGAGTCCCAGCGCGTCAAGGCCCTCGTCGAGATCTTCGGCCGCGAGACGCCGGTCGAGCTCAGCTTCAGCCAGATCCAGAAGGTCTGACGATTTCCGTCAGCCCGCCACGCGGGCTGACAATGCAGTAGCGACATCCCGTGGCAGAGGGCGAGTGCCCTCGTCGTGACCACAAGAGAGAAAGAAGAAGGCAATGCCTCCCAAGAAGAAGATCGCCGCACTCGTCAAGGTGCAGCTGCAGGCCGGTTCGGCCACCCCGGCCCCGCCGGTCGGTACGGCGCTCGGCCCGCACGGCGTCAACATCATGGACTTCTGCAAGGCCTACAACGCCCAGACCGAGTCCATGCGCGGCAACGTGATCCCCGTCGAGATCACCATCTACGAGGACCGCACGTTCGACTTCATCACCAAGACCCCGCCGGCCGCCGAGCTCATCAAGAAGGCTGCCGGTCTCTCCAAGGGCTCCGGCGTCCCGCACAAGGAGAAGGTCGGCAAGCTGACCAAGGACCAGGTCCGCGAGATCGCGACCACCAAGCTGCCCGACCTCAACGCCAACGACATCGACGCGGCCATGAAGATCGTCGAGGGCACTGCGCGCTCGATGGGCATCACGACCGACTGACACGTGGGAGAGCCGCGCTGGCTCGCTAACCACATCCTTCGCACCAGAGAAACGAGAAGACAATGCAGCGCAGCAAGACCTACCGCGCGGCGGCAGAGGCGTTCGACCAGGACGAGCTCTACGCCCCGCTGGCCGCCATCAAGATCGCCAAGGGCGGCTCGAAGAAGAAGTTCGACGAGACCCTGGACGTCGTCATGCGTCTCGGCGTCGACCCCCGCAAGGCCGACCAGATGGTCCGCGGCACCGTGAACCTGCCCCACGGCACCGGCAAGACCGCCCGCGTCCTGGTGTTCGCCAACGCCGACAAGGCCGACGCCGCCCGTGAGGCCGGCGCCGAGTTCGTCGGTGGCGACGAGCTCATCGAGAAGGTCGCCGGCGGCTGGCTCGACTTCGACGCCGTCGTCGCGACGCCCGACATGATGGGCAAGGTCGGCCGCCTCGGTCGCGTCCTCGGCCCGCGCTCGCTCATGCCGAACCCGAAGACCGGCACCGTGACCCCCGACGTGGCCAAGGCCGTGACGGACATCAAGGGCGGCAAGATCGAGTTCCGCGTGGACCGCCACGCCAACCTGCACTTCATCATCGGCAAGGCGTCCTTCTCCGAGGTCCAGCTCGCGGAGAACTACGCCGCCGCCCTCGAGGAGGTGCTGCGTCTCAAGCCGGCCAGCTCCAAGGGCCGCTACATCAAGAAGATCACCGTCTCCACGACGATGGGCCCCGGCATCCAGGTCGACCCCAACCGCATCAAGAACGTGGCGTCCGAGGACGAGGCCGCCCAGGCCTGATCCTCGCCTCCTCGCACGAGCCGTGTCGGCCCGGTCGCCCTTCGGGGCGGCCGGGCCGATCTGCTTGCCGGCCGTTCCGTTTCGGTGTGGAAGCATCGGGTAGGAACCTCCCGAGCCCCGCTCCGCCCGGGCCGCCCGCTCGACCTCGTTCTCGCACTCGTCCGTGTCAGGAGACACCATGCGCCTCACGCCCCTTGCCCGCCGCCTCGGCTCCGCCGCCCTGGTGCTGACGATCGGCGTGGGGGTCTCCGCGTGCAGCGACGACTCCTCCGCGGAGTCGGCGTCCGACTCCTCCTCCGACTCCACCTCCGACTCCATCTCGGACTCCTCCGCCGACTCGGGCAGCTCGTCGGACGAGTCAGGCGGAGAGGCCGAGGCTGACGCCCCGGCCGAGCTCTCGGCCGAGGACTTCTACCCCGAGGTGATGGCCGCGATGCAGGACGCGGAGACCTTCAACTTCACGACCGTCTCCAGCTCGGCCGGCCAGTCGCAGACGATGACCGGGCAGGCGCGCTTCAGCGACGACGGCATCGAGATGAAGGCGTCCAGCGAGGGCCCCCAGGCGATGGAGCTGGTGCTGCTCGGCCAGGCGATGTACATGAAGTCGCCCGAGCTCGGCACCGGTGACAAGTGGCTCAAGATCGACCTGAGCGACCCCGACTCGCTCTTCGGCATGATCGGCAAGGCGACCGACCCCGAGGTCATGTTCAAGGCCCTGGAGGCCCCGAAGAAGCTCGAGCTCGTGGGTGCGGAGGACGTCGACGGCGTCGCGACCAACCACTACCGGATCACCGTCGACCCGACGAAGTACGTCGAGGCGATGGAGTTCCCGGCCGCGATGGCCGACATGCTCCCCAAGGAGCTCGTCACCGAGATGTGGGTCGACGCCGACAACCTGCCGCGCAAGTTCGCCCAGACCATGGAGGTCCCCGCGGTCGGCGGTGGCAAGCCCACCACGTCCACCACCGAGGGCACCTACTCCGACTTCGGCACCGACGTCGAGATCGAGGCGCCCCCGAGCAGCCAGGTCACCCAGCAGCCCGGCATGTGACGTCCTGCCTCCCGCACGCGGTAGTGCGCGCCCACCGGGTGCGTACGGCCGCGTCGTGCGTCACTCGCGGAAGATGCGCTCGTCGATCAGCTGCTCCTTGACCTCGCTGCCCTCGTGCTCGTAGCGGCCCTGGTCGAAGCGGGTCTTGAACTGCAGCACCACACCGTCGCGCCCGAAGCGGTTCTTCTCCACCGTGAGGACCGCGAAGTCGCGGAACCGTTCGGCGTTGCTGAGGTCGTAGGTGAGGTGGTGGCGCGCGACGATGTCGAACTTGTTGTTGAGCACCAGCACGACGTCCGCCTCGTACGCCAGTGCGCTCGAGCCGCGCAGGTCGCTGGCGCGCATCCGCTTGCCGGAGCGCAGCGCCGCCTTCTCGGCCGCGGCGATCGCGAGCACCGGGGCGTTGATGTCGATGGCGAGGTCCTTGAGGCCCTCGACGACCTCGGTGGAGCTGGCCTCGTCGTCGGGGTGCTCGGTCTTGACCTTCTGCAGGTAGTCGACGATCACCAGCGGGGTGGTGCCCGACAGCTCGCGGACCGCCTCGATGGCGTTCTGGATGGCCGCGAGGTCGGTGCGGGTGCCGGTCGAGCGGTGCACGAAGAGCATCTCGGAGTACTGCGAGACCCGGGTCAGCGCCTCGACGCCGCACGGGACCGACTCGAGGCGGTGCTCGAGCGAGCTGACCCAGAGGTCGTCGAAGATCGACCGGATGCTGTTGACCCGCACCTGGTCGGAGTCGTCGAGCTCGCCGGCCTCCATGGCGATGAGCTTCTGGGTGATGTCCTCGGCGTCGTGCTCGTAGGAGAAGAAGATCACCGGGCGGCCGGTGGCGGCGTTGTTGCGCGCGACCTGCAGGGCGAACGTCGACTTGCCGAGGCCCTGCGGCCCGGCCAGCAGGACGAGCGAGCCGGCCCGCATGCCTCCGCCGATCAGCGGGTCGAGACCGACGAAGCCGGTCTTCCACACGCGGCCGGCGGCGTTGCGTCCGGTGAGCATGCGTTCGTCGCTTCTGGCCAGCGAGGCCCCGACTGTCGTGAGCTGGTGATCCACGCGACCATGGAACCAGCGATGGGACCGCGTCGGCAGGAGATTGCGGTGTTTGCCCCGCCTCCGTCGCCGATTTGTCTGCTCGGCGCAGCGCGGCGTACTGTCTGACCTCGAAACCAGAGACCGCAGGTTGTCACGAGCTCCTCGCCCGTGACCGAAGGTCCGCAGCAGCGGGCGGCCGGCGCAGGTGTCAGAGCAGCGGCCTCGCCGCCTTCACGCCCTGAGCCTGTGCTCAGGGCGTTCGTCGTCTGTGGGCCGGACGCCGGTGGTCAACCCCGGAAGGAGACCCATGGCGCGGCCAGAAAAGACTGCCGCCGTCGCAGAGATCGTTGACTCGTTCAACGGCTCCGCCGGCGCTGTGCTGACCGAGTACCGCGGGCTCACCGTGAAGCAGCTGCAGGACCTGCGGCGCTCCCTCGGCGAGAACGCCAACTACGCCGTGGTCAAGAACACGCTCGCCAAGATCGCCGCCACTGAGGTGGGGATCGAAGGCTTCGACGACCTGCTGACCGGCCCCACCGCCATCGCCTTCATCAATGGAGACGTGGTCGAGGCCGCCAAGGGTCTGCGTGACTTTGCCAAGGCAAACCCCGCTCTTGTCATCAAGGGCGGTGTCCTGGACGGCAAGTCCCTCGACGCTGCCGAGGTCGCCAAGCTGGCTGACCTCGAGTCGCGCGATGTGCTCCTGGGCAAGATGGCGGGCGCGATGCTCGCCAGCCTCTCCCAGGCCGTCTACCTGCTCAACGCCCCGATCGCCCAGGCCGCCCGTCTCGCGGGTGCGCTGCAGGCCAAGGCCGAGCAGGACCCCTCGATCCTCGCAGGTGGTGCCGCCACGCCGGCCGCTGCCGAGGACGCCCCGGCGGAGGAGGCCCCCTCGTCCGAGGAGGCCGCCGAGCCCGAGGCGACCGACGAGGCAGCCGACACGGCCGCCGAGTCCACCGACGCCTGACCGGGCCGACGTACACCACCTGAAACCCCGGCGCCCCGCACACAGGCGGGCGCGCCACACATGGAAAGGTTTGCCACCATGGCGAAGCTCAGCACCGACGAGCTCCTTGACGCCTTCAAGGAGATGACCCTGATCGAGCTCTCTGAGTTCGTGAAGCAGTTCGAGGACACCTTCGGCGTGACCGCCGCCGCCCCCGTCGCCGTGGCCGCCGCCCCGGCCGCCGGTGGTGCCGCTGGTGGCGCCGACGCCGCCGAGGAGAAGACCGACTTCGAGGTCGTCCTCGAGGCCGCCGGCGACAAGAAGATCAACGTCATCAAGGAGGTGCGCGCCCTGACCTCCCTCGGTCTGAAGGAGGCCAAGGACCTCGTCGAGGCCGCCCCCAAGACGATCCTCGAGAACGTTGACAAGGCTGCGGCCGACAAGGCGAAGGAGGCCCTCGAGGCCGCCGGCGCCACCGTCACCGTCAAGTGACCCACTGACGGCGGCGGGCCCTCGCGGGTCCGTCACCGTCGACCGCCCAGGGCGGTCACTCCTTCCCAGGGGTGACCGCCCTGTGGCATTTGGACGCTCACCCGAGACCCGCTGACCGCACTCCGTGACGAGCGTCTCGCCAGGGCGTAACCTCGCGCGCAGTCCTGCGTTGGACTACTCGGTAGTAGCGCGACGGGGAGGAAAGGGGTCCGGCTGACATGGGTGTCGAGATCAAGGTCGACGACCTCTCCAAGTCGTTCGGCAAGCAGCTCATCTGGGGCGACGTGACGCTCACCGTGCCCGCGGGCGAGATCTGCGTGATGCTCGGCCCCTCCGGCACGGGCAAGTCGGTCTTCCTCAAGACCCTCATCGGCCTGCTCAAGCCCGACAAGGGCTCGATCATCATCGAGGGCACCGACATCGCAAGCTGCTCCGAGCGCGACCTCTACGAGATCCGCAAGCTGTTCGGCGTGCTGTTCCAGGACGGCGCGATGTTCGGCTCGATGAACCTCTACGACAACGTCGCCTTCCCGCTGCGCGAGCACACCCGCAAGTCGGAGTCGGAGGTGCGCGACATCGTCATGGAGAAGATGGACCTCGTCGGCCTCCTCGGCGCCGAGGACAAGCTCCCGGGCGAGATCTCGGGCGGCATGCGCAAGCGCGCCGGCCTGGCGCGCGCGCTGGTCCTCGACCCGGAGATCGTGCTGTTCGACGAGCCCGACTCCGGCCTCGACCCGGTGCGTACGGCGTTCCTGAACCAGCTGATCGTCGACCTCAACGCCCAGATCGACGCCACCTTCCTGATCGTCACCCACGACATCAACACCGCGCGCACCGTGCCCGACAACATCGGCCTGCTCTACCACCGCCACCTCGCGATGTTCGGTCCCCGTGAGCAGCTGCTCAGCTCCGAGGAGCCGGTCGTGCGCCAGTTCCTCAACGCCCAGCGGGTCGGCCCGATCGGCATGTCCGAGGAGAAGGACGCCGACGAGCTCGCCGCCGAGGCCGGCCAGGAGCTGCCCCCGCTGCCGCCCATCCCGCTCCAGCTCGACCCGTCCAACGGCATCCCGCGACGCAGCCAGCGACCCGCGGGGGAGTGGTGCCGCGAGCACGGGATCACCCCGCCGCCGGGCTCGTTCGAGTCGAGCAACGCCGGCCTGGCTCCGGGAGCCTGAGGACCTGTGGCCACCTCCATGTCCTCGCGCGCGCTGGCGCCCATCGGGGTCGCGGGCAACCTGTTCGCCTTCGCCCTCGACGTGGGCCGCGGGCTGTTCCGCCGCCCCTTCCAGCTGCGTGAGTTCATCCAGCAGGCGTGGTTCATCGCGTCCGTGACGATCGTGCCCACCGCGCTGGTCGCCATCCCGTTCGGCGCCGTCATCGCGCTGCAGGTCGGCGGGCTCATCAAACAGTTCGGCGCCCAGTCGTTCACCGGCTCCGCCTCGGTCCTGGCCGTCATCCAGCAGGCCGCCCCCATCGGCACCGCGCTGCTCATCGCGGGCGCGGGCGGGTCGGCGATCGCCGCCGACCTCGGCGCGCGCAAGATCCGCGAGGAGCTCGACGCGATGATGGTGCTGGGCATCGACCCCATCCAGCGCCTGGTGGTGCCACGGGTCCTGGCCTGCATGCTCGTCGCGTTCTTCCTCAACGGCATGGTGAGCGTCGTCGGCGTCGCCGGCGGCTACGTCTTCAACGTGATCCTCCAGGACGGCACGCCGGGTGCCTACCTCGCCAGCTTCACCGCGCTCGCCCAGCTCCCCGACCTGTGGGTCGGGCTCATCAAGGCGCTGATCTTTGGCCTGATCGCGGCGATCGTGGCGTCCTACAAGGGGATGAACGCCAACGGGGGCCCGAAGGGCGTGGGTGACGCGGTGAACGAGTCGGTCGTCATCACGTTCCTGCTGCTCTTCGTGGCCAACTTCGTCCTGAGCATGATCTACCTCCAGATCATCCCGCCGAAGGGCGGATGACCATGGCGCTCAAGGACGTCTACGCCAAGCCCCTGGCCTCCCTCGACAACCTCGGCGGCCAGCTCGCCTTCCACATCGGGGTGCTCCGCGCGGTGCCGCGCTCGGTGCGGCGCTACCCGCGCGAGATCATGCGCATCCTCGCCGAGGTCACCCTCGGCACCGGCGCGCTCGCGGTGATCGGCGGCACCGTCGGCGTCATCATCGGCATGACCTTCTTCACCGGCGCCCAGGTCGGGCTCTCGGGCTACGCCGCGCTCAACCAGCTCGGCACCGCGGCGTTCGCCGGCTTCGTGTCGGCGTACTTCAACACCCGCGAGATCGCGCCCCTGGTCGCAGGCATCGCGCTCGCGGCCACCGTGGGCTGCGGGTTCACCGCCCAGCTGGGCGCGATGCGGATCTCCGAGGAGGTCGACGCGCTCGAGGTGATGGCGATCCCGTCGATGCCGTTCCTGGTCGCCACCCGCGTGGTCGGGGGCCTGATCGCGATCATCCCGCTCTACGTCGTCGGCCTGCTGTCGTCGTACTTCGCCAGCCGCCTCGTCGTCACCCAGATCTACGGCCAGTCGTCGGGCACCTACGACCACTACTTCAACGCGTTCCTGCCGCCGGGCGACGTGCTGTGGTCCTTCGGCAAGGTGCTCGTCTTCGCCGTCACGGTCATCCTCATCCACTGCTACCACGGCTACAACGCCTCGGGCGGTCCCGCCGGGGTGGGCGTCGCCGTGGGCCGGGCGGTGCGCACCAGCATCGTCGCGATCAACGTGCTCGACCTGCTGCTGTCCATGGCGATCTGGGGCGCGGCCACGACCGTGCGGCTGGCCGGGTGAGCGGCCGATGAGGACCAAGACCCTGGGCGTGCTGTTCCTGGTGCTGATGCTCGGCTCGGTGTGGGCCACCTACGGCGTGTTCACCCAGAAGTTCAGCGACTACGACGAGGTGACGGTGCACGCCTCGCGCATCGGCCTGCAGCTGCCCCACCGCGCGGACGTCAAGATCAAGGGCGTCATCGTCGGTGAGGTGCTCGACTACGAGCCCACCGCCGAGGGCGCCGACATCACGCTCGGCCTCTACAAGGACCGCACCGCCGAGGTGCCCAGCGACGTCACCGCCTCGATCCTGCCCAAGACCCTCTTCGGCGAGAAGTTCGTCTCGCTCGTCGTCCCCGAGGGCGGCTCGTCCGCCGCGCCCATCGCGGCCGGCGACGTCATCGAGCGCACGAACCTCTCGATCGAGGTCGAGAAGGTGCTCAGCGACCTCTACCCCCTGCTGCGCGCCGTGCAGCCGGCCGACCTCAACACCACGCTCAACGCCATCGCCACCGCGCTCGAGGGTCGCGGTGAGCAGCTCGGCGAGAGCCTCGAGACGCTCGACGACTACCTGACCCGTTTCAACCCCGAGCTCCCCGGCCTCATCGAGGACCTCCGGCTGACGGCGCGGGTCTCCGACACCTACGCCGACGTGCTGCCCGAGGTCGCCACGATCCTGCGCAACACGATCACCACGACCACGACGCTCGAAGGCCGCGAGGACAAGCTCAAGGCCCTCTTCAACGACGTGTCGCGGCTGTCGTCCGTCGCGGAGCGCTTCACCCGCGACAACGGTGACAACCTGGTCCGCCTCGCCGACCTCGGCGCGGCACAGCTCGAGGTGTTCGCGCGCTACGCCCCCGGCTACCCCTGCCTGCTCGGCGGCATCGTCGGCGCCGGAAAGCTCCAGGCCGAGGCGTTCCGCGGCTTCACCCTCCACATCGTGCTGGAGACGCTGCCCAACCAGCCGCGCGCCTACGGCCCCCAGGACGTGCCGGTCTACGGCGACAAGCGCGGCTACTACTGCGGTCGCCTGCCCAACCCGCCGTGGTCGCAGAGCAACCCCGTGACCCACCAGCCCAACTTCGTCGACGGCGTGGACGAGCCGACCGGCAAGGGCACCAGCCGCGTCGGTCCCGGGTGGTCGGGCACCGCCGCGGGGTTCGTCGGTGGCCGGGAGGAGTCGGCGCTGCTCAAGTCCCTGCTCGCCCCCGGGCTCGGTGTCTCCACCGACGACGTGCCCGACCTCGGCGTGCTCCTGGTCGGGCCGATGGCCCGTGGCGCGGAGGTGTCGCTGCGATGAGCGGACTGCTCGACAAGAAGACCTCGATCGACCTGGTGAAGCTGCTGGTCTTCGTCGTGGTGACCTCGCTGGCGACCACCGTGCTCGTGGTGACCATCGGCAACCTCGGCTTCGGCTCCTCGCGCCAGTACCGCGCGGAGTTCACCGACGCGACCGGCGTGACGAAGGGCGACGACATCCGCGTCGCCGGCGTACGGGTCGGCACCGTGAGCGACGTCGAGATCGTCGACCGCACCCGCGCGCTGGTCACGTTCTCGGTCGACCAGGACACCTCGGTCAACGGCGGCACCAACGCCGCCATCCGCTACCGCAACCTGGTCGGACAGCGCTACATCTCCCTCACCCAGGAGGTCGGCGACACCCAGCGCCTGCCCGCCGGGTCGACCATCCCGGTCTCGCGCACCAGGCCCGCGCTCGACCTGACGGTGCTCTTCAACGGCTTCAAGCCGCTCTTCCAGGCCCTGTCGCCCGACGACGTCAACCAGCTCTCCTACGAGCTGATCCAGGTCTTCCAAGGTGAGGGCGGCACCCTCGAGGGGCTGCTGGCCCACACCGCGTCGGTCACCTCCACCCTGGCCGACCGCGACGAGGTCATCGGCGAGCTGATCGACAACCTCTCCCTCGTGCTCGACCACGTCGCCGACCGCGACAAGCAGCTCACCCGGCTCATCCAGTCCTTCCGCACCCTCGTCGGCGGGCTGAAGAAGGACCGCGGCGCCATCCTCGGCTCCCTCGAGGACGTCTCGACGCTGTCGGTGGAGACGGCGTCGCTCATCGACGGGATCCGCGAGCCGTTCGTCAAGGACATCAAGGAGCTGCGCGCCGTCGCGGGCAACATCGACAAGAACAAGGCCGAGCTCGACCGGGCGCTGCAGGTGCTGCCGATCAAGCTCGACAAGATCGGTCGCACGGCGATCTACGGCTCGTTCTTCAACTTCTACCTGTGCGAGTTCCAGGGCCGGGTCAACCTGCCGCGCAACGTCTCCGTCCCGGTGAAGTACAACGCCGGCTCCGACAGGTGTGATCTCGGATGATGATTCCGTTCAGGGAGCGCAACCCCGTCATCGTGGGCGCCGTCAGCCTGGTCGTCCTGGCGATGGTGCTGGTCGCCGCGCTGCGCGCCGACGACCTGCCCGTGATCGGCGGCGGCGACACCTACCACGCCATGTTCAGCGAGGCGGGCGGGCTCAAGGTCAACGACGAGGTGCGCGTGGCCGGCGTCCGGGTGGGCAAGGTCGACGAGATCGAGCTCGCCGGTGACCAGGTCAGGGTCAGCTTCAAGGTCGACGACACTGCCGCCTTCGGCCCCGAGACCCGGGCCGCGATCAAGGTCAAGACCATCCTCGGGTCGATGTTCCTGGCGCTCGAGCCCGCGGGCGGCGGCCAGCTCGAGGAGGGCGCGACCATCCCGGTCGAGCGCACCTCCTCTCCCTACGACGTCGTCGAGGCCTTCGAGGGCCTGGCGTCGACCTCGGAGCAGATCGACACCGACCAGCTGGCCGAGTCGCTCACCACCCTGGCCGACCTGACCCGCAACACCCCCGACGAGTTCCGCGGTGCCCTGAGCGGGCTGAGCCGGCTCTCGGCCAACGTCGCGGACAAGGACGCCGAGCTCAACAATCTGCTGGTCAACCTCGAGCGTGTCTCGACCGTGCTCGACGAGCGCGACGGCGACATCGTCAAGCTGATGGAGGACAGCGACGTGCTGTTCCGGGCGCTGGTCAAGCGGCGCGAGGCCGTGCACGAGCTGCTGGTGTCGAGCACGACGCTCTCGCGCGAGCTGACCGCCCTGATCCGCCAGTCCCGTGCGGACCTCAAGCCCGCCCTGGCCCACCTGGAGAACGTCGTCGCCGTGCTCAACAAGAACGAGGACAACCTCGACAGCAGCCTGCGGCTGATGGCGCCGTTCTACCGCGTGTTCGCCAACACCCTCGGCACGGGTCCGTGGTTCGACACGTGGATCGCCAACTTCCCTCCCGTCCCGCAGGTGGGCTGAGACATGGACCTCGTGAAGCGCCTCCTCGTCCCGCTCGTCGTGCTGGGCTTCGTCGCCGCGGCCGCCGTGAGCGTCCTCGGTGGCGACAGCGCCAAGACCGTCGTGGCCCACTTCCCGCGCACCGTCTCGGTCTACGAGGGCAGCGAGGTGCGGGTCCTCGGCGTGCCGGTGGGCACGGTCGACAGCGTCGAGCCGACGGGCACCGACGTCACCGTGACGATGTCCTACGACGACCAGGTGAAGCTGCCCGCCGACGCCAAGGCCGTCATCATCGCGCCGTCGGTCGTGGGCGACCGCTACGTCCAGCTCACGCCGGCGTACTCCGGCACCGGTGACGTGCTCACCGACGGAGCCGAGCTGGGCGTCGACCAGACCTCGGAGCCGCTCGAGCTCGACCAGATCTACGACAGCCTCGACCGGCTCAACGTGGCGCTGGGCCCGCGCGGGGCCAACAAGTCCGGCGCCCTGTCGGACCTGCTGGCCGTCACGGCCGACAACTTCGGCGGCCAGGGCACCACCTTCCGCCAGACGATCAAGGACTTCTCCCGCCTGAGCGACACCCTCGCCGGCAACTCCGACGAGCTGTTCGGCTCGGTGAAGGCGCTCGACGGCTTCATGTCCACGCTGGCCGAGAACGACCAGACGGTCCGCCAGTTCAACCAGTCGCTCGCCGACGTCTCGACGATGCTCGACGGCGAGCGCGAGGAGCTGGTCGCCGCCACGAAGAACCTCTCGGTCGCGCTGACCGCGGTCAAGGGCTTCGTGGAGGAGAACAAGGGCTCGCTGAGCCGCAACATCACCGGCCTCAACCGGGTCGCCAAGGTGCTCGTGCGCCAGCGCGCGGCGCTCGACGAGATCCTCCACGTCGCGCCCGGGGCGCTCAACAACCTCGCCCTGACCTACAACCCCCAGGCCGGCACCCTCGACACGCGCGCCAACTTCGGCGAGTCGATCAACCAGCTCCAGCTCGACCCGGCCGCTTTCCTCTGCGGCTTCGTGGGCCAGGTCGAGCGCTCGGGCCAGGTGTGTGACCAGATCACCAAGCTGCTCGACCGGCCCCGCGCCGGCGCGCTCGGACGTACGTCGACACTGCCGGCGCAGGACGTGTTCGACCCCAGCCTCGGCGGACTCGTGGAGGTGGAGCGATGAGGCGCACCAAGGCCCTCGCGACGGGCGTGCTCGCTGTCCTGGCCCTGTCGGCCTGCGACGCGAGCGTCTACTCCCTGCCGCTTCCCGGGGGACCGGACACCGGCGACAACCCGATGACGATCAAGGTCGAGTTCGCCGACGTGCTCGACCTCGTGCCTCAGTCGACGGTCAAGGTCAACGACATCAGCGTCGGCAAGGTGACCGACATCGACCTCGAGGGCTACCAGGCGCTCGTCACGATGGAGGTCCGCCGCGACGTCGACCTGCCCGGCAACGCTGTCGCCGAGCTGCGACAGACCAGCCTGCTCGGGGAGAAGTTCGTCGAGCTGAGCGCGCCCGACGAGGGCGCGATCGCCGACCGACTCGAGGACGGCGAGACCATCCCCATCGAGCGGGCCGGGCGCAACCCCGAGGTCGAGGAGGTGCTCGGCGCGCTGAGCCTGCTCCTCAACGGCGGCGGCGTGGCCCAGCTCAAGACGATCACCCAGGAGCTCAACCTCGCCCTCGACGGTCGGGAGGACTCGGCGAAGTCCGTGCTGCGCAACCTGCGGGTCTTCACCGGCCAGCTCGACGAGAACAAGGCCGACATCGTCGACGCGATCGAGTCGCTCAACCGGCTCGCCGTGGCTGCCGAGAAGCAGCTGCCCACGATCGACAAGGCGCTCGAGGAGCTGCCCAGCGCGCTGGACTCCATCGACCGCCAGCGTGACGACCTCGTGGAGATGCTCACCGCGCTCAACGACCTCTCCGACGTGGCCGTCGACGTGATCGCGCAGTCCAAGGACGCCACCATCACCTCGCTGAAGCGGCTCAACCCCGTGCTCACCCAGCTCGCGGCCTCGGGCGACGACTTCACCAACGCCTTCAACGTCTTCCTGACCTACCCCTTCGTCGACGAGGTCGTCGGACGCGACCCGCAGGTCGCGCGCAACCTGCACATGGGCGACTACACCAACCTGTCGATCACCCTCGACGTCGACCTCACCTCGGTCCCCACGACGATCCCCACGACCCTGCCGACCGAGGCGTGCATCCCGCTCAGCCAGTTGCCCCAGGACGGACCGCTGCCCGACAGCAGCCGGCTGTGCCAGGACGCGCTCGACGCGATCAACGACTGCCTCGCGGGCCTGCGCAAGGGTGACGTCACGGCCTGCCTGGGCCTGCCCGGCTCGGTGATCGCGGCGGTGTGCCAGCAGGCCCCGGTGCCCGGGCTGTGCGGGGCGTCCGGCACCCCGACCCTGCCGCTGCCGACCCCCACGCTCCCGACCGCGCCGGTCCCCAGCCTGCCCACGATCAGCCTGCCCGGCCTGCCCCGCCCAGCGGCGTACGACGACCCGCCCGACCCACGGCGCGGGCCCACCCTGGGGCAGCTGTCGGAGATCTACGACCCGGCCCTCGTCAGCCTGCTCGTGCCCGCGATGGTGGTGGAGCGATGATCACCCGCCGGACCAAGGTGCAGCTGCTCGTCTTCGCGCTCATCACGCTGCTCGGCGTGAGCTTCGTCGGCGCCCGCTATGCCCGCCTCGACCGCCTGCTCGTCGACCAGAGCTACACCGTGGTCGCCCACTTCGCCGACTCAGGAGGTGCGTTCCAGGGTGCGGAGGTGTCCTACCGCGGCGTCCGCGTGGGGCAGGTGAGCGAGCTGGTGCTCACCGACGACGGCGTCGACCTGGTGCTCGACATCGACGACGACTTCGACGACATCCCCGCCGACGCGCACGCGCTCGTGGGCAACCGCTCGGCGGTCGGCGAGCAGTACGTCGAGCTGCAACCGCAGAGCGACAAGGGCCCGTTCCTGGCCGACGGCTCCCAGATCGCGCAGGACCGCACCGCCACCCCGATCGCCACCGACACGCTCCTCACGCACCTCGACGAGACGGTCCGCAGCGTCGACCAGGACGACCTGCGCACGGTCACCTCCGAGCTCGGCCTGGCGTTCAACGGGTCGGGGCAGGACCTGCAGACCATCCTCGACAGCAGCAACGAGTTCATCACTGCCGCCGAGCAGAACTTCGACGTCACCGTCGACCTGATCCGCGACAGCAACACCGTCCTCAACGGGCAGATCGACTCCGAGAGGGCCTTCCGTCGCTTCGCCCGCGACCTGTCGAGCTTCAGCACCACGGTCGCGGCCCACGACAAGGACCTGCGCACCCTGATCGACGACGGGTCGCTCGGCGCCAACGAGCTGCGCACCTTCCTCGAGGACAACGAGGTCGAGCTCGGCGACCTCATCAACAACCTGGTGACCACCGGCGAGATCGTGGTCAAGCACCTCGACGGCATCGAGCAGCTGCTGGTGATCTACCCCTACGTCGTCGAGGGCGGTTTCACCGTCGTGTCCAAGTCGCCGGGCACCGGGCTCTACGACGCCCACTTCGGCATGGTGCTCACCGACAACCCCAAGGTGTGCCTGCAGGGCTACGAGGGCACCGACCGTCGCTCGCCGCTCGACGGCAGCAACCGTGCGATGAACGAGGACGCGCGCTGCACCGCGCCCGCCTCGCAGACCAACGCCCGCGGCGCGCAGAACATCCAGGCCCCCCGCGCGGCCACCGGGTGGGGCCAGCCCGACTTCGCCTACGACCCGGAGACGGGCTCGCTGACCTCCGACCCCGACGAGATCGCGCGTGTCCTGGGCCCGCGGGCCGCCACGCCGCGCACACTGGGCGAGGACTCGTGGAAGTGGCTCTACCTCGAGCCGCTGCTCGCCGGGGGCGTGACCTCCGGTGACCGCCTTCGTTGACCTGAGCAGGACCCCGGGAGGGGGTCCGCACGTTCCAGGGAGGGAACCATGTCCGTGCTGACCGAAGCCGTGCGCGGCGACGTCGAGCGGCCGCCCGCCGACGGCCCCGTCGCACCGCGGCGAGGCCCCCGGTGGCGCTGGGTCGTGGCGGGGCTGCTCGCCGCCGTCTCGCTCGCCTGCGTCGCCCTGATGGTGTGGATGACCCTCGACGGCCGCGACGCCGCCGACGGCGGCCTGAGCCTGCCCGACGAGCGCGAGCAGGTCATGGGCCTGACCAGCCAGTTCGTGAAGCGGCTGGGCACCTACAGTCCCGACATGGTCGACGACTCCGGCCAGATGCCCGACTACCGCGAGCAGGTGCGCGAGGTGATCACGCCCAAGTTCGCCGCGGACTTCGACAAGGAGGTCTCGGCGGCCGAGCAGCTGGTCGCCCAGGGCGGCATCACCCGATCCGCCGACGTCTTCGCCACCGCCGTGTCCACGATCGACGACGACTCCGCGCGGGTCCTCGTGGCCGGCGCGTTCACCGACAGCTACGAGCAGGGCAAGGGCGAGAAGGCGAGGGTCGTCGACCAGGAGCCGCTGCCCTTCCGCTTCACCGTCGACCTGGTGAAGATCGACGGCGAGTGGCTCGTCGACGACTTCTCGCCGGTGAGCTCGCAGGACGAGACGCCCGGCGCGGGCACCGACGCGGGGGAGGGGAGCACGCCGTGAGCGACTCGCCCACCTGGTACGACCTGCTCGACGTCCCCCGTCACGCCTCGGCCGACTCCGTGCGGGCGGCCTGGAAGCAGCAGATCGCCGACCTCGAGCCCGGCGACCGGCGTTTCGACGCGCTCAACCGCGCGGCCAAGGTGCTGCTCGACCCCGGTGCGCGGGCGGCGTACGACGCCGCGCTGGCGCCCGAGGAGCCGGAGGACCTGCCGCCGGTCGAGGGGGGCGCCCCGACCGGCGGACCGGACTCGACCAGCGGATCGCGAGGAGTGCCGTCGTGGCTCCTGGCCGGCCTCGGCGTCGTCGCGGCCGTGCTGCTGGCGGCCACGACCTGGATGTGGACCGGGCGTGACGACGGCGCCGGCGACCGGGCGGCACGTGATGCCCAGGTGGCGGCCGAGCGGGCGGTCGTGCCGGTGCTGTCCTACGACTACGAGCACCTCGACGCCGACCGGGCGGCAGCGACCGCGCTGATGACGGGGCACTACAAGTCGGAGTACGACAAGCTCTTCGCGGTGCTCCAGGACAACGCACCCCGGACCCGGACGAAGGTGAGCGCGTCGGTGATCGCCTCCGGGGTCGTGCGCGCCAGCGACGACCGGGTCCAGGTGCTGGTGTTCGTGGACCGGCCGACGACCAACAAGCTGAGCGCCGACCCGGTGGTCTACAAGGACCAGGTGACGCTCTCGATGCAGCGCGTCGACGACCAGTGGCTGGTCGACGACCTCATCACCTCACCCGTCCAGGGGTGACCCCTGGGGGTGTGCCCGGCGCGCCCTGCTTGACCCGGGGCGCTGCGGCGTTCACACTCATGGCCAACGCGTGGAGCTCTCCCGCCAGGACCTGGCCGGGACTTGACCCCGCGTTTGAGGCGTGTGTCGAAGTGCGCTATCGTGGGTCCTTGCGCCTGCCCTCAGATGCCCGACACCTTCCGGACGGTTGTTGTGGTGGTCGGCCGGCGCCGAGATCACTTGATCATTTGTGAGGACACCTCTTGGCCGCGCGCAGCACCGCTGGTAACCACCGTCGCACCTCTTTCGCAAAGATCACCGAACCTCTCGAGGTTCCCCCCCTCATCTCGCTCCAGACGAGCAGCTTCGACTGGCTGGTCGGCGGAGAGCGTTGGGAGGAGGAGGTGGCTGCCCGCAGGGCCGCCGGTGAGGACGTCTCCGAGAAGACCGGTCTGCAGGAGATCTTCGAGGAGATCTCCCCGATCGAGGACTTCTCCGAGACGATGATGCTCTCCTTCGACAACCCCGTCTTCCTCGACGAGAAGTACACAGAGGAGGAGTGCAAGGAGAAGGACTTCACCTACTCCCGCCCGCTCTACGTCTCGGCCGAGTTCATGAACCACGAGACCGGTGAGATCAAGGGCCAGACGGTCTTCATGGGCGACTTCCCCATGATGACCAAGAAGGGCACCTTCATCATCAACGGCACTGAGCGTGTCGTGGTCTCGCAGCTGGTGCGCTCGCCCGGTGTCTACTTCGAGTCGACCCCGGACAAGACCTCCGACAAGGACATCTTCACCGCCAAGCTCATCCCGAGCCGTGGCGCGTGGCTGGAGTTCGAGATCGACAAGCGCGACCTGGTCGGCGTGCGCCTGGACCGCAAGCGCAAGCAGAACGTCACCGTGCTGCTCAAGGCGCTCGGCTGGACCACCGAGCAGATCCGCGAGGAGTTCGGCCAGTACGAGTCGATGATGCTGACCCTCGAGAAGGACAGCGTCCGCTACGAGGTCGTCCACGAGGAGCTGCAGAAGAAGGCGCGGGGCGAGGCCCCGACCGCCGAGCAGGTCAACGACGAGGTCACCCGGCTCGCGCTGCTCGACATCTACCGCAAGCTGCGCCCCGGCGAGCCGCCGACGGCCGAGGCCGCGCAGACGCTGCTCAACAACTACTACTTCAACCCCAAGCGCTACGACCTGGCGAAGGTCGGCCGCTACAAGATCAACAAGAAGCTCGGCCTGCACGAGGCCTTCGACCAGCAGACGCTGACCATCGACGACGTCGTGGCCGCGATCCGCTACGTCGTGCAGCTGCACGCTGCCGGCATCCAGGTGGAGTCGCCCGACCTGGTCGACGCCGAGGGCAACGTCGTCGAGGGTCCCGACGGTGCTCCCGTCAAGGTCCAGGCCGACGACATCGACCACTTCGGCAACCGTCGCATGCGCACGGTCGGCGAGCTCATCCAGAACCAGCTCCGCACGGGCCTGGCCCGCATGGAGCGCGTGGTCCGCGAGCGGATGACGACCCAGGACGTCGAGGCCATCACGCCGCAGTCCCTGATCAACATCCGCCCCGTGGTCGCGGCGCTGAAGGAGTTCTTCGGCACCTCGCAGCTGAGCCAGTTCATGGACCAGACCAACCCGATCGCCGGCCTGACGCACAAGCGTCGCCTGTCGGCCCTCGGTCCCGGTGGTCTGTCCCGTGACCGCGCCGGCATGGAGGTCCGTGACGTCCACCCGTCGCACTACGGCCGCATGTGCCCGATCGAGACCCCGGAAGGCCCGAACATCGGCCTGATCGGCTCGCTCGCCTCCTACGGACGCATCAACCCGTTCGGCTTCGTCGAGACGCCCTACCGCAAGGTGGAGGCCGGTGTGGTCACCGACCAGATCGACTACCTCACCGCCGACGACGAGGACCGCTACGTCATCGCGCAGGCCAACGCGCCGCTCGACGCCAAGATGCGCTTCGTCGAGGAGCGCGTCCTGGTCCGCCAGAAGCACGGCGAGGTCGACGCGATCCTGCGTGACGAGGTCGACTACATGGACGTCTCGCCGCGCCAGATGGTGTCGGTCGCGACGGCCCTGATCCCCTTCCTCGAGCACGACGACGCCAACCGTGCGCTCATGGGCGCCAACATGCAGCGCCAGGCCGTCCCGCTGATCACCAGCGACAGCCCGCTGGTCGGCACCGGCATGGAGTACCGCGCCGCCGTCGACGCCGGCGACGTGGTCGTGGCCGACAACGCCGGTGTGGTGAAGGAGGTGTCCGCCGACGCCATCGAGACGATGAACGACGACGGCACCTACCAGACCTACCGCCTGGCCAAGTTCCGTCGCTCCAACCAGGGCACCTGCATCAACCAGCGCCCGCTGGTGAAGGCCGGTGACCGTCTCGAGGTCGGCACGCCGATCGCCGACGGTCCCTGCACCGACGACGCCGAGATGGCGCTGGGCACCAACCTGCTCGTCGCCTTCATGCCGTGGCAGGGCCACAACTACGAGGACGCGATCATCCTCAGCCAGCGCCTGGTGCAGGAGGACGTCCTCACCTCGATCCACATCGAGGAGCACGAGGTCGACGCCCGCGACACCAAGCTCGGCCCCGAGGAGATCACGCGGGACATCCCGAACATCTCCGAGGAGGGCCTGGCCGACCTCGACGAGCGCGGCATCATCCGCATCGGCGCCGAGGTCACCACCGGTGACATCCTGGTCGGCAAGGTCACGCCCAAGGGCGAGACCGAGCTCACCCCCGAGGAGCGCCTGCTCCGCGCGATCTTCGGCGAGAAGGCGCGCGAGGTGCGCGACACCTCGATGAAGGTGCCGCACGGCGAGTCCGGCACGGTCATCGGCGTGCGCGTCTTCGACCGCGAGGACGGCGACGACCTGCCCCCGGGCGTCAACCAGCTCGTCCGCGTCTACGTCGCCCAGAAGCGCAAGATCTCGGTCGGCGACAAGCTCGCCGGTCGTCACGGCAACAAGGGCGTCATCGCCAAGATCCTGCCTGTCGAGGACATGCCGTTCATGGAGGACGGCACGCCGGTCGACGTCGTGCTCAACCCGCTGGGTGTGCCGCGTCGTATGAACATCGGCCAGATCCTCGAGCTGCACCTGGGCTGGCTGGCCAAGCAGGGCTGGGACCTCAACCTGTCGGGCGAGAAGGGCGAGTCGGACTGGAAGAAGCGCCTCATCTCGATCGGCGCCGACAAGGCCGACCCCAACACCAAGGTCGCGACCCCGGTGTTCGACGGTGCGCGCGAGGACGAGATCACCGGCCTGCTGGGCTCGACCCTGCCCAACCGTGACGGTGAGCGGATGGTCAAGGAGGACGGCAAGGCCGCCCTCTTCGACGGTCGCTCGGGTGAGCCGTTCCCGGAGCCGGTGGCCGTGGGCTACATGTACATCCTCAAGCTCCACCACCTCGTCGACGACAAGATCCACGCTCGCTCGACCGGCCCCTACTCGATGATCACGCAGCAGCCCCTGGGCGGAAAGGCCCAGTTCGGCGGCCAGCGGTTCGGCGAGATGGAGGTCTGGGCGATGGAGGCCTACGGCGCTGCCTACGCCCTCCAGGAGCTGCTCACGATCAAGTCCGACGACGTGCCTGGTCGCGTGAAGGTCTACGAGGCGATCGTCAAGGGCGAGAACATCCCCGACTCCGGCATCCCCGAGTCGTTCAAGGTGCTCGTCAAGGAGATGCAGTCCCTCTGCCTCAACGTCGAGGTGCTGTCGCAGGACGGCAGCGCCATCTCGCTCAAGGACGCCGAGGAAGACGTCTTCCGTGCGGCCGAGGAGCTCGGCATCGACCTGTCGCGGCGCGAGCCCAGCAGCGTCGAAGAAGTCTGAGGTCGAGTCCCGGGCGGCCCGCCGCCGCCCGGGACCCCTCAGTCACCAGCCACCTGACTCAAACAGCAATCAAAGGAACACATCTTGCTGGACGTGAACTTCTTCGAGCAGATCCAGATCGGCCTGGCCACCGCGGACGACATCCGCACCTGGAGCCACGGCGAGGTCAAGAAGCCGGAGACCATCAACTACCGCACGCTCAAGCCCGAGCGTGACGGCCTCTTCTGCGAGAAGATCTTCGGTCCCACCCGGGACTGGGAGTGCTACTGCGGCAAGTACAAGCGCGTGCGCTTCAAGGGCATCATCTGCGAGCGCTGCGGCGTCGAGGTCACCCGCTCCAAGGTGCGTCGTGAGCGCATGGGCCACATCGAGCTCGCCGCGCCCGTGACCCACATCTGGTACTTCAAGGGCGTCCCGTCGCGCCTGGGCTACCTGCTCGACCTGGCCCCGAAGGACCTCGAGAAGGTCATCTACTTCGCCGCCTACATGATCACCTCGGTCGACGAGGACGCGCGCCACCGCGACTCCGAGTCGCTGGAGAACAAGGTCAGCCTGGAGCGCGAGCGCCTCGAGAAGCGTCGCGACACCTCGGTCGACGACCGCGCGAAGAAGCTCGAGGAGGACCTCGCCACCCTCGAGGCCGAGGGCGCCAAGGCCGACGCCAAGCGCAAGGTGCGCGACGGTGCCGACCGCGAGATGAACCAGCTCCGTGACCGTGCCAACCGCGAGATCGCGCGGCTGGAAGAGGTCTGGGACACGTTCAAGAACCTCAAGGTGCAGGACCTGCTCGGCGACGAGCTGCTCTACCGCGAGATGAAGAACTGGTTCGGCAAGTACTTCGAGGGCCACATGGGCGCCACGGCGATCCAGAAGCGCCTCCAGGACTTCGACATCGAGGCCGAGGTCGTGTCGCTGCGCGACACGATCGCCAACGGCAAGGGCCAGCGCAAGGTCCGCGCCCTCAAGCGCCTCAAGGTCGTCGACGCCTTCCGCAAGACCGGCAACCAGCCCATCGGCATGGTGCTCGACGCCGTCCCGGTGATCCCGCCGGACCTGCGTCCGATGGTCCAGCTCGACGGTGGCCGCTTCGCCACCTCCGACCTCAACGACCTCTACCGCCGCGTCATCAACCGCAACAACCGTCTCAAGCGGCTGCTCGACCTCGGCGCGCCCGAGATCATCGTCAACAACGAGAAGCGGATGCTGCAGGAGGCCGTCGACAGCCTCTTCGACAACGGTCGTCGCGGTCGTCCGGTGACCGGCCCGGGCAACCGGCCGCTCAAGTCGCTGTCCGACATGCTCAAGGGCAAGCAGGGGCGCTTCCGCCAGAACCTGCTCGGCAAGCGCGTGGACTACTCGGGCCGTTCGGTCATCGTGTCGGGTCCGCAGCTCAAGCTGCACCAGTGCGGCCTGCCCAAGCAGATGGCTCTCGAGCTCTTCAAGCCGTTCGTGATGAAGCGCCTGGTCGACCTGTCGCACGCGCAGAACATCAAGTCCGCCAAGCGGATGGTCGAGCGTGCGCGTCCGGTCGTGTGGGACGTCCTGGAAGAGGTCATCACCGAGCACCCCGTGCTGCTCAACCGTGCGCCCACCCTGCACCGCCTCGGCATCCAGGCCTTCGAGCCGCAGCTCATCGAGGGCAAGGCCATCCAGATCCACCCGCTCGTCTGCGGCGCGTTCAACGCCGACTTCGACGGTGACCAGATGGCCGTGCACCTCCCGCTGTCCGCGGAGGCGCAGGCCGAGGCCCGCATCCTGATGCTGTCGACCAACAACATCCTCAAGCCGTCGGACGGCCGTCCGGTGACCATGCCCTCGCAGGACATGATCATCGGCCTGTTCTGGCTCACCGCCGACCGTGACGGCGAGCGTGGCGAGGGTCGCGTGTTCTCGACCCCGGCCGAGGCGATCATGGCCTACGACCGTGGCGAGATCGGCATGCAGAGCAAGATCAGGATCCGCCTCGACGACATCGTCCCGCCGCTCGACCTCGAGCTCGGTGCCGACTGGGAGGAGCGGACCGCGATCCTGCTCGACACCACCCTGGGTCGCGTCCACTTCAACGACACGCTCCCGGCGGACTACCCGTTCGTCAACGAGGAGGTCGGCAAGAAGCGCCTCGGCGCGATCGTCAACGACCTGGCCGAGCGCTACACCAAGGTGCAGGTCGCTGCCTCGCTCGACGCCCTCAAGGACGCCGGCTTCCACTGGGCCACGCGCTCGGGTGTGACCGTCTCGATCGACGACGTCACCACGCCCGACAGCAAGGTCGAGATCCTGGGCCGCTACGAGGCGCAGGCCGAGAAGGTCCAGAAGAACTACGAGCGCGGTGTGATGACCGACGACGAGCGTCGTCAGGAGCTCATCGAGCTGTGGACCCAGGCTGCTGCCGAGGTCGGTCGTGCGATGGAGACCAACTTCGACCGCAAGAACCCGATCTACATGATGGTCGACTCGGGTGCGTCCGGAAACATGAACCAGATCCGCCAGGTCGCGGCCATGCGTGGCCTCGTGGCCAACCCGAAGGGCGAGATCATCCCGCGCCCGATCAAGGCCAACTTCCGTGAGGGCCTGTCGGTGCTCGAGTACTTCATCTCGACCCACGGTGCCCGCAAGGGCCTGGCCGACACCGCGCTGCGCACCGCCGACTCGGGCTACCTGACCCGTCGTCTGGTGGACGTCTCGCAGGACGTCATCATCCGTGAGGACGACTGCGGCACCGAGCGTGGCCTGCCCAAGCGGATCGACGACGAGCACGTGGAGACCTCGGCCTACGCCCGGGCCTCCGCCGTCGAGATCACCCACCCGGAGACCGGCGAGGTCCTCGCCGCCGCCGGTGAGGACCTGGGCGACGTCAAGATCGGCGAGCTCGTGGCGGCCGGCATCAGCGAGGTCAAGGTCCGCTCGGTCCTGACCTGCGACGCCCGCACCGGCACCTGCGCCAAGTGCTACGGCCGCTCGCTGGCCACCGGCCAGCTGGTCGACATCGGTGAGGCGGTCGGCATCATCGCCGCGCAGTCCATCGGTGAGCCCGGCACGCAGCTGACGATGCGCACCTTCCACACCGGTGGTGTGGCCTCGGCCGACGACATCACGCAGGGTCTGCCCCGTGTGGTCGAGCTCTTCGAGGCCCGCTCGCCCAAGGGTCGTACGCCGATCTCGGAGTCGGCCGGTCGCGTGAAGATCGAGGAGACCGACAAGGCCCGCATGGTCGTGGTCACCCCCGACGACGGCTCGGAGCCCCAGGAGATCCCGGTCTCCAAGCGCTCGCGCCTCAACGTCGAGGACGGCCAGCACATCGAGGTCGGTCACCACATCACGTCCGGTACGCCGGACCCGCAGGACGTGCTGCGCATCCTCGGTGTCCGCAAGGCCCAGGAGCACCTCGTGGACGAGGTCCAGGAGGTCTACCGGTCCCAGGGCGTGTCGATCCACGACAAGCACATCGAGATCATCATCCGGCAGATGCTGCGCCGCGTGACGGTCATCGAGTCCGGTGACACCAACCTGCTCCCGTCCGACCTGGTCGACCGGGTGCGGTTCGAGGAGGAGAACCGTCGCGTGGTCTCCGAGGGCGGCAAGCCGGCCTCGGGTCGCCCGGTGCTCATGGGCATCACGAAGGCCTCGCTCGCGACCGAGTCGTGGCTCTCGGCGGCCTCCTTCCAGGAGACCACCCGCGTGCTCACCGACGCCGCGATCAACGGCCGCTCCGACAGCCTGCGTGGTCTGAAGGAGAACGTGATCATCGGCAAGCTCATCCCGGCCGGCACCGGCCTGGAGCGTTACCGCAACATCCGGGTGGAGCCCACCGAGGAGGCGCGCGCCGCGGCCTACTCGGTCACCGGCTACGACTCCTACGACTACGACTTCGGTCCGTCGTCGCAGGCCGTCGCGCTCGACGACTTCGACTTCGGTTCCTACCAGAACTGATCGCGGTCCCACCGGGCCCCGGTCTCCCCTCGCGGGAGGCCGGGGCCCGGTCGCATTTCCTTGGCTCGCGTCGTGTCCCGGCGCAGACTTGGACCATGGTCCGATCCGCCTGGCACCGCACGCTCCTGGCCCTGCTCGGCGTCTGCGCCGTCGCGTTGGTGGGGACCCTGCACCAGGGCGTCGCGGCCGCACCCGCGCGGTCCGCGTCGGTGCCGGAGTGCCGCAACGCCGACCTGCACGCCGACTATCGCCCTCGTGACGCGGCCGCAGGCCACCGCTACGGCGTGGTCCGGCTGCGCAACACCAGCGACCGGTCCTGCGTGGTCCAGGGCTACGGCGGGCTGTCCTACGTCGGTGGTGGTGACGGCACGCAGGTCGGCGCAGCAGCCGACCGCGAGGTGCGCCCGGTGCGGCGGGTGGTGCTGGCGCCGGGGGACCGGGCGCGGAGCACGGTCGCCGAGACGTCCGCAGCGAGCTATCCCCGTTCGGTCTGCCGACCGACCCCCGTCGACGGGTTCCGGGTCTACGCCCCCGACGCGACGCGCTCCCAGCTCGTCGTCCATCCCACCACCGGGTGCCGCAACGCTGCGGTGCACCTGCTCTCGCACACGCCCTACCGCGCCCTGCGATGAGGGGAGGGTGGGGACGCTCTGGAAGAATCTGGGCGTGACCACCGCCTCCTCACGCCCCACCTCGCGCCCCGCCTCCACCGACGTCCTCGTCGTCGGTGCCGGCCCGTCGGGGTCCGCCGCGGCTGCCTGGGCAGCGCGCGCCGGCCTCGACGTCGTCCTGGTCGACGCCGCGACCTTCCCGCGCGACAAGACGTGCGGCGACGGGCTGACGCCGCGAGCGATCGGCGAGATGCAGAAGCTGGGCCTGGAGCCCTGGCTGCGCGCCCACACCGTCAACCACGGCCTGCGCGCGCACGGCTTCGGCCAGACGCTGCTGCTGCCCTGGCCGGGTGGGTCCCTGCCCGACTGGGGGTCGGCCGTGGCGCGCACCGAGCTCGACGACCACCTGCGCACGGTGGCCATCGACAGCGGGGCCCACGCGATCGACGGCGCCCGCGCGGTCGGCGTACGCCGTGAGGGGGAGCGGGTCGCGGCCGTCGAGCTGCGCGACGCCGAGGGCACCTTCGAGATCGCCTGCCGGTGGCTCGTGGTGGCCGACGGCGTGCGCTCGCCGCTCGGCAAGCTGCTGGGACGCGAGTGGCACCGCGACACCGTGTACGCCGTGGCGGGCCGCTCCTACGTCGACTCCGACTTCTCCGACGACCCGTGGATCAGCTCGCACCTCGAGCTGCGCGACGACCAGGGCGAGATCGTCCCCGGCTACGGCTGGATCTTCCCGCTCGGCGACGGCACGGTGAACCTCGGCGCCGGCACGCTGGCCACGAGCCGGCGCCCGGCCGAGGTGGCGATCAAGCCCCTGATGCAGACCTACGCCGACACCATCGGCAAGGACTTCGGGCTGTCCGGCGAGCTGCGCTCGCCCACCTCGGCGCTGCTGCCGATGGGTGGGGCGGTCAGCAACGTGGCCGGGCCCAACTGGGCACTCATCGGCGACGCGGCCGCCTGCGTCAACCCGCTCAACGGTGAGGGCATCGACTACGGCCTCGAGACCGGCCGCCTGGTCGCCGAGCACATCGCCTCGGGCACCGGGCTGGGCGAGGCGTGGCGTGCGACGCTCGTGGAGCACTACGGAGAGTCGTTCTCGATCGCGCGACGCCTGGCGGGCATCGCCACGCAGCCGCGCGTGGTCGCCGCGCTCGGCCCGGCGGGCATGCGCTCGGACTGGCTGATGACCCTGGCGCTGCGGTGGATGGGCAACCTCGTCGACGACGCCGACCGCGACCGCGCCGCGCGCGTGTGGCGGTGGGCCGGACGGCGCTCGATGGCCCGCGACGCCCGACCGCCCTTCTCGTGACCCGCCGCGACCGCGCCGCGGGGCCGATCCGCTCACCCCGCGGCACCGAACGACGGGCATGAGCGAGCACGTCTACCGCGCCACCAACGTGCTGGGGCGCGGGGTGCTGGGCCTGCTCGGCATCCGCACGACCTGGACCGGCATCGAGCACCTGCCGCGCAGCGGGCCGGCGCTGCTGGCCGCGACGCACGTGAGCTACCCCGACTTCCTGATGATCGGGCGCGCGGCCGCCGAGCGTGAGCGCTACGTGCGCTTCATGTGCCGCCACGACGTGTGGCACCTGCCGGTCGTGCGCACGGCCATGGACCGCATGCAGCACGTGCCGGTCGACCGGGAGGCACCGGCCGGCGCCTACCTCAGGGCGCGACGGCTGCTGCGCGCCGGCGAGGCGGTCGGTGCGTTCCCCGAGGCCGGGATCTCCTACTCCTACACCGTCCGCTCCCTCATGCGCGGCGTGGCCAGCCTGGCCCGCGAGACCGGCGCGCCCGTGGTGCCGGTGGCGCTGTGGGGCTCGCAGCGCGTGTGGTCGGTGGGGGTGCCGGACGAGCGCGGCCGCGAGCCGCGGCCCAGCCTGGCGCGCGGGCGGCGCATCGACGTCGACTTCGGCGAGCCGTTGACGATCGGCGCTGGCGACGACCTGACCGAGTGGACCTGCCGCCTCGGTGAGGTGCTCACCGCGCAGCTCGAGAGGCTGCAGGGGCTGACCCACCACCTCCCGGGCGAGGGTGAGCACGCGCCGTGGCACCCGGCCCACCTCGGCGGGCACGCGCCCACCCGGGCCGAGGCGGCCCACCTCGACGTCGTGCCCCGCTCGGCCGTCAGCCCGACGTGGGGGCCGTGCTCCTAGCCGCCTCGCGGCGCTCGCGGTGGGCGTCGCGGCGCTTCTCCAGCGTGCCGAGCGGGTTGGTCAGGGGCTCCAGCACGCGGCGTACGGGCGGGCTGGCGAGGAGCAGCGCGAGCGCGACCGCGCCGATGACCGTGACCACCAGCCCGAGGATCGGGTGGGCGGCGGTGAAGTCGGGCCACCCCAGGGCGAGGAACGTCTTGATGACGAAGCCGTGGAAGAGGTAGATCACCATCGTCGCGGTGCCCATCGTGGTGAACCAGCCGAGCGAGCGACGCGGGATCAGCGACATCGCCGCGAAGGCGCCCAGCAGGCCGACCATCATCACCGTGAGACGGGTCTGGAAGACGATCTCGTTGTCGATCGGGATGTCGGCGTAGCCCGTGTCGTACCAGAGCAGCGCGGTCTCGGCCCAGGTGTCGGTGTAGACCGCCATCACGCCGATGCCGACCAGCGCGGGCACTGCCGCGACCCGCACCCACACGTCGTCGAGGTGCGCGAGGTGACGCGGCTTGAGGTGCAGGCCCAGCACGAAGAACGGCAGCAGGCCCAGGAAGCGGGGGATCATCAGGGTGTCGTCGTTCCAGAGCCCGCCGAGCAGGCTGACGATCACCGAGAGCGGCAGGAAGAGCCAGTGGCGCTTGAGGATCGGCGTCACCAGCCGCCACATCAGCAGCACGATGAGGTACCACATGGTCCAGTGGGGGATGAGCCAGATCGGGCCCTCCACGCCCTCGTGGGCGACCTCGCGGCGGAAGTAGAACAGGGCCGGCTCGAAGAGCAGGTAGGGGATCGCCAGCGTGTAGAACAGGCTCTTCAGCCGGCGCCGGTCCCACTCGAACGACTTGGAGAGATAACCGCTGACGAAGACGAACGCCGGGATGTGCCACAGGTAGATGAAGTCGTAGACCCAGTGGCTGCCCGCGCTGGCCTCGACCAGCCCGATGGCGTGGCCGATCACGACGAGCGTGACCAGCACCATCTTGACGTTGTCGAGCCACGGGTCTCGGGACGCGGGGGACACGGCGCTAAACGTACTTCACTAGGTTGGGGCCATGGCATCCCTGCCGAGGCGACAGCGGGTGGCGGCGTACGCCGTCATCCTCCGCGAGCGCGCCGGCGTGGTCGAGGTCCTGCTGTGCCGGCTCGCGCCGCGGGTCTCGCGCGCGGAGATGTGGACCCTGCCCGGCGGCGGTGTCGACCACGGGGAGGACCCGCGCGCGGCCCTGGTGCGTGAGATCGAGGAGGAGACCGGCCTGACGGCGACCGTCGGGGAGACGGCCCACGTCTACAGCGCCCACATGCCGCGCGCGCCCCGTGACGGCCTGCTCGTCGACGCGCACGCGATCCGGATCGTCTACGACGCCTGGGTGTCCCCGGACGCCCCCGAGCCGCGGGTCGTCGAGGTCGACGGGTCCACCGTCGACGCGGCCTGGCACCGGCTCGCCGACGTCGACGGCGGCCTCGTCCCCGTGGCCGCCCACGTCCGCGACGCCCTCGCCGACCACCGCCCGCACCGCCTGCAGCGCGTCGCGGCGTACGCGCTCGTGCAGCGCGGCTCCGGGGTGCTGCTGACCCGGCTGTCGGCCCGCGCCGCGCACCCCGGCGCGTGGACGCTGCCCGGCGGAGGTGTCGACCACGGCGAGCGCCCGGCCGCCGCGCTGGCGCGCGAGGTGGAGGAGGAGTGCGGCCTGACGTGCGCGGTCGGCGAGCTGCTCGACGTGCACGACACCCACTTCTCCGGGCACGCGCCGTCGGGTCGCATCGAGGACTACCACGGCATCCACCTGCTCTTCTCGGCCTCGGTCGGCGACGGTGAGCCGCGGGTGCTGGAGGTCGACGGCACCACTGACGAGGTCGCCTGGGTCGACCGTGCCGACATCGCGTCGGGCCGGGTGCCGGTGCTCGACGTCGTCACGCACGCGCTGGCTCTCGGCGGGCGAGGACCCGCACCTAGGATGGAGCCATGAATCCCCGTCAGCGCCGACTCGTCATCCCGGTCGCGCTGGGGGCCCTCATCCTCATCGTCGTCCTCGCCGCGGTCCTGTGAGCGGCGAGCCGCGCGACGCCGAGGAGTGGGTGCGGCTTCGGGGCGCGGTGCTCGACGCCGACCGGCTGGTGCGGGCGCTCGCCAGCGGCCGGCGCAAGGGCCAGTCGGCTCCCGTCGTCGACGGTCGCGAGGTGCGACGCGTCGAGGCCCGCGTCGTCGACCTGCGCGCCGGACGCCACCTGCAGGTGACGTCGTACGACGCCACGCAGGCGCGCACCACCAACCACCTCCTCGGTGACGACGCCGCGGCCGCTGTCGATGCCCTCCTCGCGCAGCCCTTCGCCAACTGGCACGTCGACACCACCGGCGAGACCCTCCAGCTGCGGGTCACCAAGAAGGGCGTGCCGATGCTCCACGCCTCCGCCCGTGACGGGGAGGTCGAGGTCTCGCGCGAGCACGACCGGGCCAAGGCCCGGCTGCTGGCCGAGGACGACCCGGTGCTCGTGGCCCTCGGCATCAGCGACGCCCAGGGCCGGGTGAAGCCCACGCGCCAGGCGAAGTACCGCCAGGTGGAGGAGTTCGTGCGGCTGCTCGCCGCCAGCCTCGACGAGGCGCTCGCCCAGGGACACCTGCGCACGCCGACCGTCGACGACCCGCTGCGCATCGTCGACCTCGGCTGCGGCAACGCCTACCTCACCTTCGCTGCCCACCGCTTCCTCACCGCGCCCGTCGCCGAGGGCGGCCGGGGGCTGCCGGTGCGGATGACCGGCGTCGACGTCAAGCAGCAGTCGGCCGACCACAACGCGCAGGTGGCGGCGTCCCTGGGCATCGACGCCGACTTCGTCGTCGGCTCGATCGCCGACGCCGCGCTCGAGCGCGCGCCCGACGTGGTGCTCGCCCTCCACGCCTGCGACACCGCCACCGACGACGCCCTCGCGCGCGCCGTGGGCTGGGGTGCGGCGCTGGTGCTCGCCGCGCCGTGCTGCCACCACGACATCGCCGCCCAGCTGCGCACCGCGCCGGCTCCGGCGCCCTACTCGATGCTCACCCGTCACGGCATCCTGCGCGAGCGCTTCGCCGACACCCTCACCGACGCGCTGCGCGCCTCCCTGCTGCGGCGCGAGGGCTACCGCGTCGACGTGGTGGAGTTCGTGGAGAGCGCACACACCCCGCGCAACACGCTCCTGCGGGCCGTGCGCACCGGCACCGCCGCCGACGACCCGGCCCGTGACTACGACGACCTCATCGACGCGTGGGGCGTACGTCCCCGCCTCGGCGAGCTGCTGCAGCCGGGGCGCTGAGCCTTGCGGGCACGTCGGTGGGGACTCGCAGCGGTGATCGCGCTGCCGTTCCTGCTCGGCGCCGCGGCCGACCGGCCCGACGGATCCGGCACGGCGTTCGCCCTCACCGATCCCGACATCGTCGAGTCGAGCGGGCTGGCCGTGGTCGACGGGCTGGTGGTCACCACCAACGACTCGGGTGACTCCGGTCGTGTCTTCGTCGTGGACCCACGCACCGGTGGCACGGTCGGCGTGACGAGCTGGGCCGCCGACCCCGAGGACGTGGAGGCGCTCGCTCCCGCGGGGCCGGGCCACGTCTGGGTCGCGGACACCGGGGACAACCGCCGGGCCCGCACGGGCGTGCAGGTGCTGCGCGTCCCGGTCGGCCGGGGGGACCGGACGGTGACGCCGGAGGTCTTCGACCTCGTCTACCCCGACGGTGCCCGCGACGCCGAGGCGCTGCTGGTCCACCCGGTCACCGGGCAGCTGTTCGTCGTCACCAAGGGCGTCTTCGCCGGCACGGTGTACGCCGCCCCCGCCCCGCTGCGCGCCGACCGGCCCGACCGCCTCGTGGAGGTGGGCGTCGCGCCGGGCATCGTCACCGACGCCACGTTCCTGCCGGGCGGCGGCGCCGCGGTGCTGCGCACCTACTCCCAGGCGCACCTCGTGGCCTACCCGTCGTGGCAGGACGTCGCCGCCTGGGACCTGCCGTCGCAGGACCAGGGGGAGGGCATCGCCCTGGACGGGCGCCGGCTGCTGCTCAGCACCGAAGGAGCCCGCTCGCGGGTGCTCGCGGTCGACCTCCCGCCGCTGGCCGGCGCGAGCGACCTGCGCTCACCGGCGTGGACGGCCCTGCGCTGGCTCGCGACCGCCCGCGGCGTGCCGCTCCCCGCTGGGTGAGGAGGTCGCGCAGCGACCGTCACGAGACCCTTCAGGCGAGAGCCGCGTCGAGCGCGGCCTGGACGTGCAGCGTCGTGCAGGGGAAGACCGGGAGCTCGACGTCGGCCTGCTTGACCAGCAGCTCGAGCTCGGTGCAGCCGAGCAGCACGCCACCGGCGCCGGCGTCCCACAGCTCCTCGATGACCTGCACCACCCGGCTGCGCGTGCGCGGCAGCACCACGCCGTGCACGAGCTCCTCGTAGATCGCGTCGTTGAGGAAGTCGTGGTGGGCGGCGTCGGGCACGATCACCGACAGGCCGTGCTGGGCGAGCCGGTCGACGAAGAAGGACTCCGACATCGCGACCTTGGTGCCGATGAGGCCGACCGTCTCGACACCCGAGGCCTTCACGGCCTCCGCGACGACGTCGCCGAGGTGGAGCAGCGGGATGTCGACCGCCTCCTGCACCTGGTCGGCGACCTTGTGGAAGGTCGTGGTGCACAGCAGCAGGAAGTCGGCCCCGGCCCGCTCGACGGCGCGCGCGGCGTCGGCCAGCAGCGCGCCGACCTGGTCCCAGCGCTCGTCGTCCTCGAGGTGGGTCACCTCGGCGAAGTCGACCGTGGTCAGCGCCAGCCTGGGCGACGACAGGCCGCCCAGCCGCTCCCGCATCCCGAGGTTGAGGTCGCGGTAGTAGACCGCGCTGCTCTCCCAGCTCATGCCGCCCACGAGTCCGATGGTCTTCACGCGCGGCAGTCTTCCACGTCTCAGCCGCGGTGCACCTTGTGTGCCGCTGCTTGGGCGCGGGGCTTGATCACGAGCTCGTCGATGTCGACGTGGGAGGGCCGGGTCGCGACCCAGGAGATGGCGTCGGCGACGTCCTCGGCGAGCAACGGCGCCTCGACGCCGGCGTACACCGCGTCGGCCTTCTCCTGGTCGCCGCCGAAGCGCTTGAGGGAGAACTCGTCGGTGCGCACCATGCCCGGCGCCACCTCGCAGACGCGGATCGGCTCGCCGTTGAGCTCGAGGCGCAGGGTCTCCGAGACCACCTTCACCCCGTGCTTGGCCGCGGTGTAGCCGCCGCCGCCCTCGTAGGCCCAGCGCCCGGCGGTCGAGCCGACGTTGACGATGACGCCGTCGCCGCTCGCACGCAGCGCGGGCAGCAGGGCGCGGGTCACGCGCACCAGGCCGAGCACGTTGACGTCGTACATCCAGCGCCACGCGTCGAGGTCGGCGCCGTCGACGCGGTCGGTGCCGATGGCCCCGCCGGCGTTGTTGACCAGCACGTGGCACTCCGGGACCGCGGCGGCGAGCGCCTCGACCGAGGCGTCGTCGGTGATGTCGCAGGTGACGGCCACGCCGCCGATCTCGGCGGCCAGCTCCTCGATCCGGTCGCTGCGCCGCGCCGCGCACACGACGCGGAAGCCCTGCGCGGCGAGGGCGCGGGCGGTCGCAGCGCCGATGCCGCTGGAGGCGCCGGTGACGACGGCGGTGCGGGGCTGGGTCTGGTCGGTGTCCATGCGACCATCCTGCCAAGATGGCCCGATGATCATCGCGGCGGCCGACGGTTCGGCACTCGGCAACCCCGGTCCGGCAGGGTGGGCGTGGTACGTCGACGACACCTGCTGGGCCTCCGGCGGCTGGCCCCACGGCACCAACAACATGGGCGAGCTGATGGCCGTCCTCGACCTCCTCCAGCAGACCGCGCACCTCGACGAGGAGCTGCACGTCTACTGCGACAGCAAGTACGTCATCGACTCGATCACCAAGTGGATGAAGGGCTGGAAGCGCAAGGGCTGGAAGAAGAGCGACGGCAAGCCGGTGATGAACGTCGAGCTGATGAAGGCGCTCGACGAGGCGATGCAGGGCCGTCGCGTGGTCTTCGAGTGGGTCAAGGGCCACGCCGGCCACGAGCTCAACGAGGCCGCCGACAAGCGCGCCAACGCCGCAGCCGTGGCCTACCGCGACGGCCGCGTGCCTGAGGCCGGCCCCGGCTTCGCGCACAGCACGACCGCCCACCCGGCCGCGCGAGTGGGCCAGGTCGAGGAGGAGCCCGACCTGTTCTCCGGTCTGCTCGACGAGCCCGAGCAGCGCGAGGAGGACCTCGTGGTCGAGCTCGAGCGCTCCCTGCTGCGCGACGACGTACGCTCCGACCCGGCCGCGGTGGCCGCACTGCTGCACCCGGACTGGAGCGAGATCGGGCAGTCCGGACGGCTCTGGAGCCGCGCCGACGTCCTCGAGGACATCGGTCCGATCCCGGCGGTGCGCGTCGAGGTGCTCTCGTCCGAGCGCGTGGCCGACGACGCGATCCTGCTGCTGTGGCGCGCGGTGTCGCAGGAGCGCTCGACCCTGCGCAGCACCCTGTGGGTGCGCACCGGGGGCCGCTGGCAGGCGCGCTTCCACCAGGGCACCACCGAGCCGTGACCCACGCGGCGCCGACGCCGGTCTGGCACACTCACCGGATGCTTCCCGCCAAGCTCGCCGCGCCCCTGGCCCTCGCCGGGGGCGTGCTCTGGATCCTGCACGCGGTGATCGGCGGGGGCGACGACCCCGTCGCGTCCGTCCTCCACCTCGTCGGCCTGGCCTGCGTCCTCGCCGCTGCCGGCCTCTTCGGCTCCGGGCTCGTGAAGAGCGACGCCGTCGGGATGCGGGTCGTCGTGGGCCTGGCGTCCGCGCTGCTGGCGCTCTCGCTCGTCGAGGCGTTCCGTCCCCACGACAGTGAGTGGTACGACGGCTTGTGGGGCGTGGTCGTGGCGCTCCTCGGCGGGGCCGCCCTGCTCCGTCGCCGCGCGCACGGCCGGCCGGCCGCGGGGGCGCACTCGCGCTGAATCCGCCCCGTCCCGGGAATCCCCGGGCCGCACCCGTGGTTGCACCGGAGGTGCCCGCGACCGGGTACGGCACGAACGGGGTCGGGACGAGCCTCACGAGGAGGAGACAGCGTGGGCCAGCGCGTGGCGATGATCAGCCTGCACACCTCACCCCTGGACCAGCCGGGCACGGGTGACGCGGGCGGGATGAACGTCTACGTCATCGAGCTCTCGCGGCGCCTCGCCGCCCAGGGGATCGACGTCGACGTCTTCACCCGGGCCACCTCCTCCGCGCTGCCCCAGGTGGTCGAGGCCGCCGACGGCGTCCTCGTGCGCCACGTCGCGGCCGGCCCCTTCGAGGGGCTCACCAAGGGCGAGCTGCCCGGCCAGCTGTGCACCTTCGCTCGCGAGGTGCTGCGCACCGAGGCGATGCAGCCGCTCGGCCACTACGACGCCGTGCACTCGCACTACTGGCTCTCCGGCCAGGTCGGCGCGCTCGCCCGCGACCGGTGGAACGTGCCGCTCGTGCACTCCATGCACACCATGGCCAAGGTCAAGAACGCCGCGCTCGCCGAGGGCGACAGCCCCGAGCCGTTGTCGCGCCTGATCGGGGAGGAGCAGGTGGTCGAGGCGGCCGACCTGCTCGTCGCCAACACCGACACCGAGGCCCGCCAGCTCATCGACCTCTACGACGCCCACCCCGGCGCGGTGGAGGTCATCCACCCCGGCGTCGACCTCTCGGTCTTCGCCCCCCGCGGCCGGGCTGAGGCCCGCCGCGAGCTCGGGCTGCCCGAGGACGCCGTGGTCCTGCTGTTCGCCGGGCGCATCCAGCCCCTCAAGGCGCCCGACGTGCTGCTGCGCGCGGTCGGCGTGCTGCTCGAGCAGGACCCGTCGCTGCGCCACCGGCTCGTCGTGCCCGTCGTCGGCGGCCCGTCGGGCTCGGGCCTCGAGCACCCGACCGCGCTGGCCGACCTGGCCGCAGACCTCGGCATCGACGACGTCGTGCGGTTCGTCCCGCCGGTGACCCAGCGCGAGCTCGCGGTGTGGTCGTCGGCGGCCACGGCGGTCGCGGTGCCGTCCTACAACGAGTCGTTCGGCCTGGTGGCCGTCGAGGCGCAGGCGACCGGCACGCCGGTGGTCGCAGCCGCGGTCGGCGGCCTCACCACCGTCGTGCGCGACGGCGTCAGCGGCCTGCTCGTCGACACCCACGAGCCGCGCGACTGGGCCGCGAGCCTGCGCCGGCTCATCGACGACCCCGCGCTGGTCGAGCGCCTCGGCCGGGGAGCCGTCGCGCACGCCCAGGAGTTCTCCTGGGATCACACGGCCGAGCGCACCCTGGCGGCGTACGAGCGGGCGGGGAGCCGCATGCGTGCTGAGATGGCGTCATGAACGCCGCCGCGAGTGCCGTCGAGACCGTCCGCAGCTATCTCGCCGCCAACGACATCGAGCACGAGGAGCGCACCCGTGAGGGCGTGGAGGGGGCCAGCTTCTCCCTGACGCTGCCGGGGGAGAAGAAGCTGCAGACGCCGGTGCGCCTCGACGTCGGCGCGCACGCGCTGGGGGTGCACGCCTTCGTGTGCCGCAACCCCGACGAGAACCACCACCGGGTCTACCGCTGGCTGCTCGAGCGCAACCTCAAGATGTACGCCGTCTCCTTCGCGGTCGACCGCACCGGCGACATCTATCTCGAGGCGCGGCTGCCGCTCGCCGCGGTCGAGCCCGACGAGCTCGACCGCATCCTGGGCTCGGTGCTCGCCAACGCCGACGAGTCGTTCAACGCGATCCTCGAGCTCGGCTTCGCCTCCTCCATCCGCAAGGAGTGGGAGTGGCGCATCTTGCGGGGCGAGTCGACCCGCAACCTCGAAGCCTTCCGCGGGTGGCTCGAGGCCTGAGCCTGCTCGGACGCCGCTATCGAGCGCCCACCACCGCGCGGCCGGACAGGAGGCCGATCTCGGCATTGGCAGACGCACCACAGAGAGCACCGGCAGACCAGTGCGTTCGACCGTGCAAGGACGACACCGTCTGAGCTGCGCACCATCCTTGCTCGCACACCGTGCACGGACGGTCGTCGAGTCCAGCGCCTAGACCACCCGCGGCTTGCGCCGCGTCATCAGCACGCCGACGATCGCCAGCGCGCCGCCCACGAAGGTGAGCGAGGGCGGCACCTCGTCGATGGTCAGCCACGCCACCAGGGTGGCGATCCCGGGCACCAGGAACGTCGTGAGCGACAGCTTGCCCGCGTCGGTGTGGGTGAGGGCGTAGGCCCACGTCGTGAACGCCACCGCGGTCGGCAGCACGCCGAGGTAGACGATCCACCACAGCTCCGAGCCGCCGTCGGCGACGATGGAGGGCAGGTCGCCGGCGAAGGGCAGGCAGGTCACCGCGCCCAGGAGGAACGACACGAAGACCACCTGCACCGACGGGATGCGGCGCAGGAGCACCTTCTGGGTCAGCACGCCGACGGCGTACATCGCGGCTGCGACCAGCACCAGGAGCACGCCCACCAGGCTCGCGTCGGCGTCGGACGAGGAGCCGCGCGCGATGACCGCGACGCCGGCGAAGCCGACCACCATCCCGGCCAGCAGCCAGCCGTGCAGCCGCTCGCCGAACAGCGGCACCGCGAGCAGAGCCACGATGATCGGCCCGATCTGGATGATCATCGCCGCGGTGCCGGCGTCGACGTGCCGCTCACCGGCGTTGAGCGCGAGGTTGTAGACGCCGAACCAGCCGACCCCGCCGAGCGCCAGCAGCGCCCACTCGCGACGGTCGGGGCGCACCCAGCCGCGGCGCAGCACCAGCGGGAGCACCACGAGCGCGGCCACCAGGAGCCGGCCGGCCCCGATCGCACCCGGGCTCACGTCGTGCGCCACGTGGCGGATCACGACGAAGGCCGAGGCCCACATCACGAGCGTGACGGCACCGGCGGCGACCGGCAGCCAGGGCGCGGGCGTCGTGGTCGCGTCCGGCGGGGTGGCGGTCGTCTGTGTTGTCACGACCCAAGGCTAGGGACGGTCATGACAAGAGGCCAGCGCATTTCGGACGGCGTACGCCGACATCCCGCCGACCGAACCTCAGAGATCGAGCTTGTAGCCCAGCCCGCGGACCGTGACGAGGTACTTCGGCTCGCCGGGGTCGGGCTCGAGCTTGGCGCGCAGGCGCTTCACGTGGACGTCGAGGGTCTTGGTGTCGCCGACGTAGTCGGAGCCCCAGACGCGGTCGATCAGCTGGCCGCGGGTGAGCACCCGGCCGGGGTTGCGCAGGAACATCTCGAGCAGCTCGAACTCCTTGAGCGGCAGCCTCTGCTCGGACCCGTCGACGGTCACGACGTGGCGCTCGACGTCCATGCGGACCGGGCCGGCCTCCAGGGTGTCGGGCATCAGCTCGGGCTCCTGGCCGCGCCGCAGGACGGCGCGGATGCGGGCGACGAGCTCGCGGGGGGAGTAGGGCTTGGTGACGTAGTCGTCGGCGCCGAGCTCGAGCCCGACGACCTTGTCGACCTCGTCGTCCTTGGCGCTGACCATGATCACCGGCACCGAGGAGGTCTGGCGGATCTGGCGGCACACCTCGGTGCCGGGGATGCCGGGGAGCATCAGGTCGAGGAGCACGATGTCGGGGCCGAAGCGGTCGAACTCGGTGAGGGCGGCGTTGCCGTCGGCGGCGATCGCCACCTCGTAGCCCTCCTTGCGGAGCATGTAGGCGAGCGCGTCGCTGTAGCTCTCTTCGTCCTCGACGACGAGTACCCGGGTCATGCGGGGTCCCTCCGGTGGTGGCTGGCAGTGGTGGTTGCGGGCGTGCTTGCAGTGGTGGCGGCTGGCGTGGGGGACGAGGAGCGCTCGGGGGCGACGACCTCGACCGGGGGAGTGGTGCGGCCGGACGACTGCGACGGCTCGGCGTTGCGGGGCAGGGTCAGGGTGAACGTCGAGCCCTGCCCCTCGACCGACCACACCGAGATGTCGCCGCCGTGGGTGGCGGCGACGTGCTTGACGATGGACAGCCCGAGGCCGGTGCCGCCGGTGGAGCGGTGCCGGGCCGGGTCGACGCGGTAGAAGCGCTCGAAGATGCGGTCGATGTCCTCGGCCGGGATGCCGATGCCCTGGTCGACCACCGAGATCTGCACCTTCTCGCCCTCGGACCGGGTGGTGACCACGACCCGGGAGCCGCTGTTGGAGTAGGCGACGGCGTTAGCCACGAGGTTGCTGATGGCGGCCCCGATCTGCTCCTGGGAGCCGAAGACCTGCAGCCCGTGCTGGCCGCGGGACTCCACGGCGATCTCCTTCGCGGCGGCCTCCGTCGCGCTGGTGTCGACCGCCGTGGCCACCGCCGCGTCGAGGTCCACCATCACGGGCATCTCGAGCGGGTCGTGGCCCTGGAGGCGGGAGAGCTCGATGATCTGCTGCACCAGCTTGGCGAGGCGGTCGCTCTCGGTCAGCATCCGGTTGGCGAAGCGCTGCACGGCCTCGGGGTCGTCGGAGGCGTCGGTCACGGCCTCGGCCAGCAGCCGGATCGCACCGACCGGGGTCTTGAGCTCGTGGCTGACGTTGGCCACGAAGTCGCGGCGCACCGCCTCCACCCGCTTCTCGCGCGTCCGGTCCTCCACGAGCGCCAGCACGAGGCGCGCACCGAGCGGGGCCACGCGGGCGGTGAGGGTGCGGGTGAAGCCGCCGTCGGCCGCGGGGAGGTCGATGTCGTTCTCGCGGATCTGCCCGTCGCGGCGCACCTGGGCGATGATCTCGAGCAGCTCGGGCACCAGGACGGTGTTGCCGCGCACCAGCCCGAAGGCGTACGCCGGCGCAGACGCCTTGAGCACGTGGTCGGACTCGTCGACGACCACCGCGCTCGAGCGCAGGATGCTGAGCACCGCGGCCACGCCGGCCTGCACGACCGGCTCCTCGACCTGCGGCAGCGTGTGGCGCTGGCGGTCGCTGATGTGCCACGCGAGCACCGCACCGCCTGCCATGATGGCCCCGACGATCGCGGCCAGACCAGCCTGCATCGTCGGATCCACGCTCACATCGTACGCATCGTGCACCCGCTCGACGCCGTGCCGGACGGCGGGCGCCGAGTGTTCACACGCCGTTCATCGAGCACGCACGACTGTTCGCTTTGTCTGCCTAGGGTGGGACCATGCGTGAGGCTTTCCATGACCAGCTCGACGGCATCTTCGCCGACCTCTCCGACATCTGCGGCCAGGTCGAGGTGGCGGTGCGCGAGGCGACCAAGGCCCTGATGACCGGTGACGTCCACACCGCGGACGCGGTGATCAGCGGCGACAAGGCGATCGACGCCGCCCGCGAGCGCGTCGACGACACGGCCTTCCAGCTGCTGTCGCTGCAGCAGCCCGTCGCCGGCGACCTGCGGATGATCGTCTCCGCGCTGCGGATGGTGAGCGAGCTCGAGCGGATGGGCGACCTGTCGGTCCACGTCGCGAAGATCGCGCGGCTGCGGGTCCCGTCGGTGGCGGTGCCCGAGGAGCTGCGGCCCACGATGGAGCGGATGGCCGAGACGGCCGAGGACATGGTGCGGCGCGTGCGCGGGATCATCGTCGACCGCGACGTCGACGCCGCGATCGAGCTCGGTCGCGACGACGAGGTGATGGACCAGCTGCGCCGCCGCAGCTTCACCGAGCTGCTCTCGACCGACTGGAAGCACGGCGTCGAGGCCGCGGTCGACATCGCCCTGCTGGGGCGCTACTACGAGCGCATCGCCGACCACTCGGTGTCGGTGGCCAACCGGGTGGTCTTCGTGGTCACCGGCGAGCGCCCCGCGCGCGACTGACGTACGCCACGCAGGCGGTACGCCGCTCAGCGACCCTGGTTGGCGACGGCCGCGGCAGCGGCGGCGGCGGCCTCGGGGTCGAGGTACTCCCCGCCGGCGACGGTGGGACGCAGGTCGTCGTCGAGGCAGTAGAGCAGCGGCATGCCGGTCGGGATGTTGAGCGCGGCGATGTCCTCGTCGCTGATCTGGTCGAGATGCTTGACCAGCGCGCGCAGGCTGTTGCCGTGGGCCGCGACCAGCACCGTCTTCCCGCCGCGGAGGTCGGGCACGATCTCGGCCTCCCAGTAGGGCAGGAAACGGGCGATGACGTCCTTGAGGCACTCGGTGCGCGGCAGCTCGTCGCCGAGGTCGGCGTAGCGCGGGTCGCCGGCCTGGGAGAACTCGTCGGAGTCGTCGAGCGGCGGCGGGGGCGTGTCGAAGGAGCGGCGCCAGAGCATGAACTGCCCCTCGCCGTACTCCTCGAGGGTCTGCTTCTTGTCCTTGCCCTGCAGCGCGCCGTAGTGGCGCTCGTTGAGGCGCCAGCTGCGCTTCACCGGGATCCAGTGGCGGTCCGCGGCGTCGAGGGCGAGCGCGGCGGTGTTGATCGCGCGGCGCTGCAGCGAGGTGTGCACGACGTCGGGGAGCACGCCCGACTCGCGCAGCAGGCGGCCGCCGTGGACGGCTTCTCCCTCGCCCTTCTCGGTGAGGGCCACGTCGACCCACCCGGTGAAGAGGTTCTTGGCGTTCCACTCGCTCTCGCCGTGGCGGAGCAGGACGAGGGTGTAGGTCATGACGCGTCGAGCCCTTCCCAGTAGCCGCTGTCGTTGGAGACCACGGGGACGTTGAGCATGACCCGGTCGCCGTTGCCGAAGTCGATCGTGAGGGGGAGCACCTGCCCGGCGGCGAAGTCGCCGGTCAGCACGATGTCGGTCGCGGGCTCGGCGAGGTTGACCAGGCCGCCGGCGGGGATGGTGACGGGCTCGAAGTCCGACACCTCGACCGTGACGCCGTCGTCGCCGGACACGGCGGTGAAGGTCTGCTCGTCCTCGCTGTCGTTGTTGGACAGCGAGGCCACGAACGTGCCCGACCCCTCGGCGGCCGAGACGACCACCGCGTTGAGGACGTCGACGTCGGCGTCACGGTTCTCGGCGGCGCTGTTGACGGCGTACTCGCGGTCGGTCGCGTAGTCGAAGCCGCAGGAGGAGAGGGGAGCGGCGAGCGCGACGACCGCGGCGGCGGTCACGAGGGATCGGAGCTGCATGGCGCACAGCCTAGCGTCGGCTCAGGTCAGGCCGACGGTGCGTCCTGCGATCAGGATGCCGACCACGACGGCGGCGGTGCACACGCCCGCGAGGAGCAGCAGCCGGGGGGTGCCGGTGCGCAGCGCGAGCAGCATCGGGAGTGACCTCTCGCCCTCCTCGTGGTCGTCCACCAGGCCGGGCAGCGCGAGCAGCAGGTGCACCCCCAGCCCGAGGGCGCCGGCGAGGGCGACCATCACGGGCGTGGGCGGCGCCGTGGCCCCCACGCCGTTCCAGCCGCCGTAGGCGAGGAACGCCGGGTAGAGCGCGAAGCCCACCACCCACGGCACGAACGACAGCACCCGCGCGTGCAGGAAGTGATCGCCGATCGCCGCGACGAGCAGGATCGCGAGGTACGTCGCCCCGGCGCGGCGGCCGTTGGCCACGGCGAGCGGCACGACGAGCAGCACGGCGCACGTCAGCGCGAACCAGACGGTGCCCGGCTCGAGGCGGCCGGTGGCGAGGGGCTTGTCGGGCCGTCGGCGCCGGTCGCGCTCGCGGTCGGTGAGGTCGTCGGCCCAGCCCAGGACCGACTGCCCGACCAGCACCGTGGCCGCGACCAGCGCGACCTCGCGCAGCGGCCGCCCGGCCACTGCGGCCGCGCCGGCGAGGGCCACCGAGGTCGCCACCGCCCGGCGTGGGTGGGCTGCCCGCACGAGGAGCAGCGCAGGCGTCAGCGACAGGTCCCCGGGCATGCGCCGAAGTATGGCCCAGGACCGCCGCCAGAGGCAGGCGCACCACAAGAACCGCTGATCTGTCAAGCCCGGAAGTGGCCTCTGACCTGCGGAAACGCGGCAGGAGCACGTTCGAACCCGTGTTAGAATGCTCACCTAGGAAGGGGAACCGAACATATGACTTTCACCGTTGGCGAAACGGTCGTCTATCCCAATCACGGGGCCGCAGTGATCGAGGACATCGAGATGCGGACGATCAAGGGGGAGGACCGCCAGTACCTCGTCCTCCGGATCGTCGCACAGCAGGACCTGGTCGTTCGCGTGCCGGCTTGCAACCTCGACCTCGTCGGCGTCCGTGACGTCGTCGACAAGGAGGGCCTGGACCGCGTGTTCGACGTGCTGCGTGCCGCGCACGTCGAGGAGCCGACCAACTGGTCGCGTCGCTACAAGGCCAACCTCGAGAAGCTGCACTCCGGTGACGTGATGAAGGTGTCGGAGGTCGTGCGCGACCTGTGGCGCCGCGAGCGTGACCGCGGGCTGTCGGCCGGCGAGAAGCGGATGCTGGCCAAGGCGCGCCAGATCCTGGTCTCCGAGCTCGCGCTCGCGGAGAAGACCAACGAGGACAAGGCAGAGGCCATGCTCGACGAGGTGCTCGCCTCCTGAGCAGCACCGAGCCCGACCGAGGCCCCTGGGACGACGTTCCCAGGGGCCTCGGTCTCGTCCTGGACGAGGACCGGGGCTCGCTGCCCTACGCCCTCGTCCACGGCGAGGCGCTCGTGGCCTGTGCTGCCTGGGCCGTCGGGGAGGCCGGGATCGACCTGGTCGACGCCAGCGTCCCGTGGGCGGGCATCGCCGAGGCGGGCGAGGACCTCGTGCTGCACGACTCGCTCTGCCCGATGACGCCACCGGCCTTCATCGCCGAGTGCCTCGAGCTGGCCCGCAGCACCGGGCGGGCCGTGGTCGGCACCCGACCCGTCACCGACACGATCAAGGTCGTCGACGACGGCCGGCTGGGTCCGACGCTCGACCGCGACGCCCTCGTGGCGATCGCCTCGCCCCTGGTGCTGCCGGCGTCGCTCGTCGCCGCGCTGCCCGTCCGTCCGGCCACCGACCTGGCCCGTGCCGTCGCCGACCTGGCGGCGTCGGGTCACGACGTGGAGACGCTGCTCGCGCCCCCCGAGGCGCGACGGGTGTCGTCGACCGACGACGTCCGGCTGCTCGACGCGCTCACGACCTCGCGCTGAGCCCCTCGGCCAGCGCGACGTCCTCGGGGAAGGTGATCTTGAGGTTGAGCGACGTGCTCGGCACGGCCGCCACGTCGAGGTCGCAGTAGGCCGAGAAGCACCCCGCGGTGTCGGTGGCCTCGAAGCCGTCGCGCGCCGCCGCCGCGTAGGCCGCCAGCAGGTCGCGGGCGCGGAACGCCTGGGGCGTCTGCACGCCGCCGACGTCCTCGGTGAGCGGTGAGAGGTCGGCGTGGAGCAGCGCGGTCACCGGCACCACCGGCACCGCGCCCCCGACCTCGCGCGCCGCCCGGGCCACGGCCCGCCAGAGGTCGGCGTCGGCCAGCGGACGGGCGCCGTCGTGCACGACCACCACGTCGACCTCGCCCGACGCGACGTCGCCGGCCAGCACCTGCAGCGCCGCCCACTCCGAGGCGTGCCGGGTCGCGCCGCCGTCGACCACCAGCACCTCGCGGTCGCCGAGGTGCGGCGCGACGGCCGCGGCGACCTGGTCACGGTCCTCGGGGCGCACGACGAGCACGAGTCGGCGTACGTCGGTGAGCGCGAGCGCGGCGCGCACCGACCAGGCCAGGACAGGTGCGTCGCGCAGCGGTAGCAGCACCTTGTTGACCTCCGCGCCGACGCGGGTGCCGGAGCCGGCGGCCAGGAGGACGACCGCGATGCCGGGCGCCTGCGTCATCAGCGGTTGACCAGCGCGGTGGCGATCGCGGCCACGCCCTCGCCGCGCCCGGTGAGGCCGAGCCCGTCGGTGGTGGTGGCCGAGACGCTCACCGACGCACCGATCGCGGCGGACATCGCGGCGGCGGCCTCCTCGCGACGCGTGCCGAGGCGCGGCACGTTGCCCACGACCTGCACGGCGACGTTGCCGATCTCCCACCCGGCGGCGCGCACGCGGCGGGCGGTCTCGGCCAGGAGGGTGGCGCCCGAGGCGCCGGCCCACTCGGGCTCGGAGGTGCCGAAGTGGGTGCCGAGGTCGCCGAGGCCGGCGGCGGAGAAGAGCGCGTCGCAGGCCGCGTGTGCGGCCACGTCGGCGTCGGAGTGCCCCTCGAGCCC
Organism: Nocardioides sp. Soil774; assembly: GCF_001428125.1. GTDB lineage: Bacteria > Actinomycetota > Actinomycetes > Propionibacteriales > Nocardioidaceae > Nocardioides. Next base: position 814,355 of record NZ_LMSM01000006.1, read on the forward strand.
GGCCGGCTCGTCGGGCCAGGCGAGCCCGGCGAGGTGCATCGGGACGCCCGCGACGAGGCGGTGGACGTCGGTGCCGATGCCGATGCGCATGTCGTAAGGGGGCTGTAAGGACGTCACGTCGGCATCATGCCCGAGCGCCCGTCACAATGGCCCGGTGACCACACGTCGTCCGCCCTGGGTGCTGGCCGGAGTCCTCGCCGGGCTCGCCGGACTGGCGACCAGCTATGCCACCGCGATGGTGCTGACCATCCGCGAGTCGCCGGTCGTCGCCGTCGCCGAGCTGGTCATCCGGCTCGCGCCCGGGGCCTTCGCCGAGCGTGCGATCGCCGTGCTCGGCCACCTCGACAAGCCGGCGCTCGTGGTGGGCATCCTGGTGTTCCTCCTGGCCTGCTTCGCGTGGGCGGGGTCGCTCGCCCGGCGCTCGTGGTGGCGCCCCCTCGTGGTGTGGTCGGTCCTCGCCGCCCTGGGCCTCGGCGCGGTGCTGGCGCAGCGCAACGCAGGCATGGTCGACGCGCTGCCGGTGCTGGTCGGGCTGCTGACGTGGGTCGCGGTCCACTCCGCGCTCGTCGACGCCCTGCGCCGCGAGCAGCGGCGCCCCGAGCTGGAGTCGCGCGAGCGCCGCGTCTTCGTGATGGTCGCCGGTGTGGTGGCGGTCGCCTCGCTCGGCATCGCCGTGGCCGGACGCTTCGTCGGCGCCGGGCGGCGCCACGTGGAGGTGAGCCGCCGGCTGCTGCGGATCCCCGGCGTCACGCGGCGCCAGCCGCCCGTGGCGACGTCGCTCGGCGTGGCAGGCGTCGCGCCGTGGCAGACGCCCAACGAGGACTTCTACCAGATCGACACCGCCATCGCGCTGCCCGCGATCGAGCCCGACGAGTGGTCGCTGCGCATCCACGGCATGGTCGAGCGCGAGCTCACCCTGACCTACGCCGACCTCGTCGCGCGTGACGTCACCGAGTCGTGGATCACCCTCAACTGCGTCAGCAACGAGGTGGGGGGCGGCCTGGTGGGCAACGCCCGCTGGAGCGGCGTACGGATCGCCGACCTGCTCGCCGACCTCGGCGTCGACGCGGCCGCCGACTGCGTGCTGCAGACCTCGCGCGACGGGTGGACGTGCGCGACGCCCATCGAGGCGCTGACCGACGACCGCGACGCCATGCTCGCGGTCGCGATGAACGGGCGGCCGCTGCCGATCGAGCACGGCTTCCCGGTGCGCACCGTGGTGCCCGGTCTCTACGGCTACGTCTCGGCGACGAAGTGGGTGGTGGACCTCGAGGTGGGCACGTTCGCCGAGTCGCAGGGCTACTGGACCGACAAGGGGTGGTCGGCGCTCGGCCCGGTCAAGATCGCCTCGCGCATCGACGTGCCCCGCTCCGGCGACGACGTGGCTGCCGGCGACGTGCGGTTCGGCGGCGTCGCCTGGCACCAGCACACTGGGATCGAGTCGGTCGAGGTGCAGCTCGACGGTGGCGCCTGGCAACGCGCCGAGCTCGGCGAGGTGCCGTCGGTCGACACGTGGGTGCAGTGGGCGGTGACGCTCGAGGTGCCCGAGGGCGACCACGAGGTGCGGGTGCGGGCCACCGGCCGCGACGGTCAGACCCAGACCAGCGTCGTGCGCGCCCCCGACCCCGACGGCGCGACCGGTCTGCACACGATCGAGGTCAGCGCCGGCTGAGCAGCCCGCTCACCCGTTGCGGATGACGTACGCCGTCCCGCCGGAGGCCGCGATCCAGACCCGCTCGAGCTGCGCACGGTCGTAGACGCGGCGCACCTCGCCGTTGCTCGCGCCCGCGGAGTCGTTGACCACGACGTCGCCGTCGGCCTCGAAGCCGACGACCACCAGCAGGTGTCCGTTGCTCGCCGAGATGGGCGCGCCGGTGAGCTGGTTGCGCCCGAAGGCGACGGAGATGACGAGCGGCACCCCGGCCGCGACGTAGTCCTCGGCCTCGCGCAGGTCGCGCATCCGGGTGACGTAGGAGTCGCCGCCGACCAGCGTGGCGGCGTAGGCGGTGTTGAACGCCCAGTTGCCGGTGCCGCGGTAGCCGTGGTCGTAGACCATCTTGGCGGTGTGGTCGACCACGGCGTCGACGTGGCCAGGGGTGATGCCGGTGGGGGCGGGGGCGACGCCGTAGTAGGCCAGCACCATCGCCGTCGACGTGGCCGAGCACCACGCCTCGCCGCCGCCGCCCCACTGCGGGTAGTGGCCGGCGTGGACCATCTGGCTGTAGGTCGGCACGTCGAGCACCGTGCCCGCGGCGGGCCCGGGGCGTGAGGTCGGCCGCGGCGCGCTGGCGTCGACCGAGGCCACGGCCCCGACCCGCTCGAGGCTGACCGGCAGGCTCGAGCCGCGGGGCCGCATCAGCGTGACCCGCACCTGCCAGGCTGTGACCGCGTCGGCGGCGTACCACGTGTCGGCGCTGACCCGGCCGAGGTCGTCGGTCTGCCCGGAGTACGTCGTGCGCGGCACCGGACGCGTGCGCAGCGACCAGTCGGCCATGGTGTCCCAGCTGCCGGTGCGACCGTCGGCGGCGCGGGCGCGCACCTCGACGCGGACCAGGCTGCGCCCGGGCGTGGTCGCCTCCCACGTCGGGACCAGCGCCGTCGCGCCGAAGGCGGTGGTGGCCCAGGGGGAGGTCCAGGTGCCCGCCTCGTAGGCCTTGCCTGCCACGGTGCGCGGCGTGGGCGCGAGCAGGGAGACCTGTCCGCGTCCGAGCTTGGCGCCGCGCCGCGTGCCCGACTTGAGCTCGGCATAGCTGCTCCACGACGTGAGCTGCACCTGTGCCGACGCCCGGCGGGCGGTCTCGGCGTGCGCGGTCGCGGCCGGGGACAGGGTCGCCGGGAGCAGGGCGCCCAGGGCCAGCGGGAGGGCGAGCAGCAGGGCGGCAGGGCGTCGGAGCACGCTCGACGATAACCCGATCTGCCCCACCCGTCACAGGAGTCACAGGACTGGTGCCAGCGGGCGGGGAGCGTCCGCCGAGGCGGGGGATCGCGTCCGCCCACCCTAGACTCGGACGGTGACCCTGAGGCTCCACGACACCGCTGCACGCGAGACCCGCGACTTCGCCCCGCTCGTCCCGGGCCGGGCGGGGATCTACGTCTGTGGTCTCACCGTGCAGTCCGAGCCCCACGTGGGGCACGTGCGCTCGGCGGTCAACTTCGACGTGCTGCGCCGGTGGCTGGCCGCGAGCGGCTACGAGGTCGACTTCATCCGCAACGTCACCGACATCGACGACAAGATCCTCGCCAAGTCGGCGGAGCAGGGCGTGCACTGGTATGCCCTCGCGGCCGCGATGAAGCGCGAGCTCGACAAGGCCCTGGCAGCGATCAACGTGCTCCCGCCGACCTACGAGCCCGGCGCGACCGGCCACGTCCCGGAGATCGTCGAGCTCATCGAGCAGCTCGTCGCCCGGGGCCACGCCTACGCCGCCGAGGACGGCAGCGGCGACGTCTACTTCGACGTGCGCAGCTGGGCGGCCTACGGCGAGCTGACGCGGCAGAAGGTCGAGGACATGGAGCCCGCCGGCGACGCCGACCCGCGCGGCAAGCGCGACCCGCGCGACTTCGCGCTGTGGAAGGGACACAAGAAGGAGAGCGAGCCCGCGACCGCCGCGTGGCCGTCCCCGTGGGGTCCCGGTCGCCCCGGCTGGCACATCGAGTGCTCGGCGATGGCCGGCAAGTACCTCGGCCCCGCCTTCGACATCCACGGCGGCGGCGTCGACCTCCGCTTCCCCCACCACGAGAACGAGCAGGCCCAGTCGCGCGCGGCCGGCCGGCCGTTCGCGTCGTACTGGCTGCACAACGCCTGGATCACCACGGCGGGCGAGAAGATGAGCAAGTCGCTCGGCAACTCGATGCTCATCCCGTCGGTGCTCGAGCGCGTGCGCGGCATCGAGCTGCGCTACTACATCGTCGCCGCGCACTACCGCTCGCACGTCGAGTTCAGCTTCGAGGCGCTCGACGAGGCCGCCAAGGGCTTCCGCCGCATCGAGGACTTCCTGGAGCGCGCCGGTGGGGTGCTGGGCGGTGCGGTGCCGGCAGACGGCATCTGGTGCGCCGACTTCGTCGCCGCCATGGACGACGACCTCGGCACGCCCGCCGCAGTGGCGGCCATCCACGACGTCGTGCGCGAGGGCAACAAGCTGCTCGCCGAGGGCGGCGACGAGCGGGCCCTGAGGGGAAACGCCGCATCGGTGCGCGCGATGCTCGATGTGCTCGGGCTCGACCCGGCCGACGAGGCCTGGGCCGCGGCTGCGTCCGACGACCGGCTGACCGACGTCGTGGACGTGCTCGTGAGGGGCCTGCTCGCCGAGCGTGCGGCCGCCCGCGAGGCGAAGGACTGGGCGCGCGCGGACGCCATCCGAGACCAGATCAAGAGCGCCGGGTTGGAGGTCGAGGACACCTCGACCGGCCCCCGGTGGACCATCATCCAGGGAAGCGTGTGACCCGTCATGGCAGGTAATTCCAAGCGCAAGGGCGCCATCAAGAAGACCGGCAAGGGCAACCCCACGGCCGGCTCCGGGGGGCGCGTGCGACGCGGCCTCGAGGGCCGGGGGCCGACCCCCAAGGCCAAGGACCGCCCCTACCACCAGGCGCACAAGGCGGCGAAGCGCGCCGAGAAGGCCAAGGACACGCGGCCGAAGCGGCGTACGTCGTCCGACGCCGAGTGGGCGGCGGGTCGCAACTCGGTCGTCGAGCTGCTCCAGGCCGGCGTGCCGGTCTCGGCGATCTACGTCGCCGAGGGCGCCGAGCGCGACGGCCGGATGCGCGAGGCCTTCAAGCTCGCCGCCGACCGCGGCCTGACCCTGCTCGAGGTCACCCGCAACGAGATGGACCGGATGACCAGCGGCGCGGTGCACCAGGGCCTCGCCGTCCGGCTGCCGAGCTATGACTACGCCCACGCCGACGACCTCCTCGAGCGCGCCGCCGAGCTCAAGGAGCCCGCGCTCGTCATCGCCCTCGACCAGGTGACCGACCCGCGCAACCTCGGAGCGGTGATCCGCTCGGCTGCCGGCTTCGGCGCCCACGGGGTGCTCATCCCCGAGCGGCGTGCCGCCGGGATGACTGCGTCGGCGTGGAAGACCAGCGCCGGCGCCGCGGCCCGGATCCCGGTCGCGCAGACGGTCAACCTGACCCGCCAGCTCAAGGCCTACCAGGAGGCGGGCTGCATGGTCGTCGGCCTCGCCGCCGACGGTGACCTCTCGCTTCCCGAGCTCGTCGCCCCCGGCGGCCTCGCCGAGGGCCCGCTCGTGGTGGTCGTCGGCTCCGAGGGCAAGGGCCTCGGGCGCCTGGTCGCCGAGACGTGCGACGCGATCGTGTCGATCCCGATGGCCGGGCAGCTCGAGTCGCTCAACGCAGGCGTGGCCGCCTCGGTGGCCCTCTACTCGATCTCGCAGGCCCGCCTGGCATGAGACGGCTGCTGGTCGGCCTCGCGCTGGTGTGCCTGAGCACCGCGCTGGGGCTGGCCGTCGCCGTCTCGCTCTTCCTCACCAGCAGCCGGACGGTCGTGCTGGTCGGCCACGACACCGTCGTACGCCCCACGCTGGCGCGCGACGCGATCGTGCAGACCGGTCCCCTCCTGCCCGACCTGCGCTTCCGTGACGTCGGTCCGGTCGGGGTCACGCTGGCCCTCGGCAAGACCGAGGTGGGCTCCATCGAGGAGCTCGTCCAGCGCTACGCCCTCATCGCGGGCGACCCGAGCGCTTCCATCGACAAGGTGCAGTCGGTCGTGCTGGACATGGCGGTCGCCGCCGCGATCCGCGGGGCCGCCGTCGGCCTGCTCCCGGTCGTCGTGTTCCTCATGCTCGGCCGGCACCGCCGTGGCGAGCTGTTCCGCGGGCTGCGCACCCGCCAGGGCGCGGTCGCCGGCGTGCTCCTCGTGGCCCTGCCGGTGCTGTTGTGGCAACCGTGGGAGACCCCGGAGGAGACCCTGGAGGGGCAGGGCACCTGGCAGACGTTGGCCGCGTTCGCCGGGCCCGACGTCGAGCTGCCCGCCGAGGTGCGCGACATCGAGGTGCGCACCGGACCCGTCACCACGCAGTCCAAGCGACTGGTGCTCAGCGCGATCGACACCTACGACAAGAGCAAGGCTTTCTACTCCACCGCCGCCGAGCAGGCCGCCGACCTCGACATCCGGGAGCCCGAGGAGGGCGAGACGGTGGCCCTGCTGGTCAGCGACCGCCACGACAACATCGGCATGGACCGCGTGGCCCGCGCGATCGGCGAGCGGGCCGGTGCGAGCGTCCTGCTCGACGCGGGCGACGACACCTCGACCGGCTCACCGTGGGAGGCGTTCAGCCTGGACTCGGTCACCGGGGCCTTCGAGGGCTGGGAGCGCTTCGGTGTCGCCGGCAACCACGACCACGGCAGCTTCGTCAGCAGCTACCTCGGCGAGCAGGGCTGGACGATGCTCGCCGGCGAGGTCGTCGACGCCCCCTGGGACGGCTCGCTGCTCGGGGTCGACGACCCGCGCAGCAGCGGCCTGGGCAGCTGGCGCGACGAGTCGGGCCTGAGCTTCACCGAGGTGGGTGAGCGCCTCGCCGACGCGGCGTGCGCCGCGGCCGAGGACGGCGAGCGGGTCAGCACGGTGCTCGTCCACGACGCCAACCTCGGCCGCGAGGCGCTCGACCGCGGGTGCGTCGACCTGGTCCTCGGGGGCCACACCCACGTGCAGGCCGGGCCCGAGGCCGTCACGGGCGAGGGCGGTGGCGCCGGCTACACCTGGACCAACGGCACCACCGGCGGGGCGGCGTACGCCTTCGCGCTGGGCAGCAAGCCGCGGCGCGACGCCGACGTGAGCCTGGTGACCTACGCCGACGGGCGCCCGGTCGGGCTGCAGTGGGTGCGGCTGCGCACCGACGGCTCGTGGCGTGTCGGCGACTGGAGCCCGATCGAGCCGGGCTGAGGTCCCCCCGCGCCAGGGTGCCGACCCCGGCACCGTGTGCGGCTCACTCCTCGACGGTGATCGCCTCGTCCGGCTTGCGGGTGAGGAAGCGGTCGATGTAGTCGCGGGCGGTCTCGTGGATGTCGACCTCGGCGCCCGCCCGCTCCGAGAGGTACCAACGGTGCTCGAGGATCTCGTGGAAGATCTCTGCCGGCTCCAGCTTGCGCGTGGCGTCGGGCGGGATCATCGCCATGATCGGCTCGAAGATCTCGTGCACCCACTTGCTCGCCACCAGGTGCCGGTCCTCTCGGCCGAGGTCGTGGTGGGCGGTGAACGACGCGATGTCGTTGAGCATCCGTCGCGCCTGGTTGTCCTCCACCGTCATGCCCGTCAGCGACTGGATCTCGCGGGTGTGGTGGCCGAGGTCGACGACCTTGGGCTGGATGCGGATGGTGTCGCCGCCGAGGTCGGTGACGATGTCGAGCTCGTCGACGTCGAAGCCGAGGTCGTTGAGCCGCTCGACGCGACGCTCGATGCGCCACATCTCGTCGGCGCCGAACTCCTCGAGCCCGGTGAGCTCGCCCCACAGGGCCTCGTAGCGGGTGCGGAGGTGCTCGATGATGCCGAATCCGTCGATGGGCTGCTGCACCGCACCGCTGGCGCTCAGGTCCATCAGCTCGGCGAAGATGTTCTCGCAGCCCACCGTGATGTCGTAGTCGCGCATGCGGTCGCTGACCTCGTCGTGCAGCTCGCCGGTCTCGGCGTCGACGAGGTAGGCGGCGAACTCGCCGGCATTGCGCCGGAACAGCACGTTGGACAGCGACACGTCGCCCCAGTAGAAGCCGGCCAAGTGCAGGCGCACCAGCAGCACGACGATCGCGTCGATCAGGGTGGGCACGTGCTCCGCGGTCATGCCCCGGCTGAAGAGGCTGCGGTAGGGCAGGGAGAATTGGAGGTGCTTGGTGACCAGCGCCGCCGGCAGCTCCTCGCCGTCGGCGTCCTCGCGACCGGTGACGACCCCTTGCGGCACGACGGCCGGCAGCCCGATCCGCTGCAGGTCGCGCAGCATCCGGTACTCCCGGAACGCGATGTCGTCCTGGGTCTCCTTGACGGCGTAGACGTTGGCGCCGAGCCGCACGATCCGCACGACGTGGCGCGACAGTCCGCGCGGCAACGGCACGACGAAGTCGTCGGGCCACTCCTCGAGGGGGGTGTCCCACGGCAGGCCGAGGATGGCCGGGTCCGGCCGGCTGGCGACGATCCGCATGGCCATGAGCGGACCCTACTCCGCGGCGACCTGCCACACGTCGCAGCGCGGACCGTCGGAGGCCGGCACTTGGACCCCGTCGGGCGCGGGGGCCAGGTCGCCGCCACCGGGCTCGGAGCCGAAGAGGTGGCGCGAAGCCGCGACCCCGACCGAGAACGCCTCGCCCGCGGCTCGCCGGGCCACCACCAGCACGGTGCCCTCCGGGTGTTCGCGGAGGTAGGCGATGGTGTCGTCGTCGACGTGGGCCCACCGCAGGCCGCCGCGCCGCAGCGCCGGGTGGGTGCGTCGCAGCCGCGCCAGGTCGGCGTACGTCGCGAGGGTGCGGGTGTCCCACTCCTCGCGCCGGTGCCACGGCATCGGGCGCCGCGCGTCCTCGCCGTTGACGCCCTCGAGGCCGATCTCGTCGCCGGCGAAGACCATCGGCACGCCCGGCATCGTGAACTGGAGGCCGGCGGCCACGCGGTGCACGGCGGCGTCCCCGCCCACGACCGTGCGGATCCGGGCGGAGTCGTGGGAGCCGAGGATGTTCCAGCTCGCCGCGGTGGCCCGCCAGCCGAGGGTGCCCTGCCACGCGCGGAAGGTGTCCACGACCGCTCGTCCGTCGCGTCGCGGCACCGCCACGGGCCGGCCGAACGGGCGCGCCGGCGAGGAGGTCTCGCGCAGCCAGGACCAGACCGGCCAGGAGAAGCCGGAGTAGTTCATGGTGCCGTGCCAGCCGTCGCCGTCCACGTCGCCGGTCGCGTCGTGGTTGTGCTCGCCGATCACCCACGGGTCCTCACGCAGCGCCGCCGCGGTCCTGCGCACCGCCCGGGCGACCTCGTGGGCGACGTCGATGTCGGCGAGCCGGCCCGTCATGTTGGCCACGTCGATGCGCCAGCCGTCCACGTCGTAGGGCGGCTGCAGCCAGCGACCGACCACCGAGTCGGGGCCCTCCACCATGGCGTGGCGCACGTCGTGGTTGGCGTGGTTGATCTTCGGCAGCGTGCCGTGGCCCATCCAGCAGGCATAGGTGCCGTCGTCGTCGAAGTAGTAGAACGCGCGGTGCGGGTCGTCCGGGTCGTCGACCGCGGACAGGAACCACTCGTGGGTGTCGCCGGTGTGGTTGGTGGTGAGGTCGCCGAGGATGCGCCAGCCCCGCGCGTGGACCGCGGCGCTCAGCCGGGCGTACGCCGCGCTGCCGCCAAGCAGCGGGTCGACCTCGGTGAAGGTCGTCGCGTTGTAGCGGTGGTTGCTCTCACCGGGGAAGACGGGCGTGGTGTAGATGATGTCGGCGCCGACGTCGGCGACGTGGTCGAGGTGCTCGGTGATGCCGTCGAGGTCGCCGCCGAAGAGCTGCATGGGTGTGCGGGGGTCGCTGCCCTCGAACACCACCTCGTCGTCCCACTCGGCCGGCAGAGCCCAGTCGGGCACCTCGCGGGCGTCGGCGGCGGCTGAGCGGGCGAAGCGGTCGGGGAAGACCTGGTAGACGACGCCGTCGCGACCCCAGCCAGGTGCCTCGGGGTACGCCGCGAGGCGGAAGTCGGCGGCGTCGGGGGCGTCGTGCCCGACGAGCCCGGCACCGGTGAGCCAGACCTGCTCGCCCTCGGGCGCGCCGTCTGCGGCGGTGCGGACGAGGAGGAAGCGGTAGTGGGTGACGGGGTTGTGCACCGGTAGCCGGGCCGTCCACCACACCACGTCGCCCTCGGTGGTCGAGGTCGTCGGGTGGAAGACCGGCTCGGCGTCGTACGTCGTGCGCAGCCAGACCTCGGCCACCGCGTCGTGCGCGCTCGTCCGCGCCCGCACCGTGACGGTGTCACCCAACATCGGCGCCTCGTCGGAGACGTAGAGCGGGGAGCCGTCGTGGTGGGGGAGGTCGAGGAGGCTCACGGGGGTCATCCTGTCAGCCGGGGCGCCTGACTAGGATTGCCGCCGCGTCCCCGGACGCACGCCGCGTTAGCTCAGGGGTAGAGCACCAATCTTGTAAATTGGGTTGCGAGAGTTCGAATCTCTCACGCGGCTCCGCTGTCGGTGGCTACGCCTAGCGTCGTCGCATGAGCTGCCTCGGGTGCGGCGCCACTCTCACCAAGCGTCATCAGAAGCTCTTCTGCAGCAATCGGTGCCAGCGCGCGGCGGAGCGAGAACGCAACGTCGCTCTCTGGCTCGAGACCGGAGTCGCCAGGCCCGGAAGCGGCGTCGGCCACTACGTCCGTCTGCACCTCCTCGAGGACCAGGGCCACGCCTGCGCCCTGTGCGCGTGCCCGGTGCTGTGGAACGGCATGGAGCTCCGGCTCGTCCTCGACCACGTCGACGGGGATGCGACCAACAACCGCCGTGAGAACCTCCGGCTCGTGTGTCCCAACTGCGACTCGCAGCTGCCCACCTTCAAGGCCCGCAACCGGGGCAAGGGGCGAGCCTGGCGCCGCCAGCGCTACGCCGACGGCAAGTCCTACTAGCGAACCTGCGTGACCTCGAACTCGCACGCCGGTGCGGCGATGGCGTCCTGGGCAGCGATCAGCCGCAGCTCGCGCTCACCCGAGTCGAGCGTCTCCTTGAGCACCGCGAAGACCGACGAGGCGGTGCGGGCGAGCGCGTCGGCGGGGGAGCCGGTGCCGGCCAGGTGCGCGGTGAAGAGCGCGGCGGTGATGTCGCCCGAGCCGTTGGCCTTCATCGGCAGGCGCGGGGTGGCCACCAGCCACGCGCCGTCCTCGGTCACGGCGAGCATCTCGATGGTGTCCTCGGCAGCACCCTCGCGGTCCACCGAGGTGACCAGGACGGTGGACGGGCCGAGGTCGCGCACCTCGTCGACCGCGGCCAGCACGTCGTCGAGGGAGGACGGGCCGCTCAGCGCGTCGCGGTCGGTGATGAAGCCGAGCTCGAACTGGTTGGGCGTCAGCACGTCGGCGATGGGGATGACGGTGGAGCGGTACTTCGGCGGGATCGCGGGGTTGACGAAGCAGCCCGACGTCGCGTTGCCCATGACCGGGTCGCAGGTGTACGTCGCGGCCGGGTTGGCCGCCTTCACCTGGGCCACCGCGTCGGCGATGACGTCGGCGATCTCCGGAGAGCCCTGGTAGCCCGAGAGGATCGCGTCGCACGTCTCGAACGCCCCGCGCTCGCCGATGCCGGTGATCACCGCGGCGACGTCGTCGGCGGCGATGAGCGGGCCGCGCCAGGCGCCGTACCCGGTGTGGTTGGAGAAGTTCACCGTGAGCACCGGCCACACCTCGTGGCCGAGGCGCTGGAGCGGGAAGACGGCTGCGGAGTTGCCGACGTGGCCGTAGGCGACGTGGGACTGGATCGAGAGGACGCGCACGATCTCGAGACTAGCCGCGGAGGCTCAGGCGACCTGCAACGACCGCTTCGACAGCCCCATCCAGTAGCCGTCGATCACCTGGATGCCCGGGGCGTCCGCAGCGGTCGCGGCGCCCAGCGTCACGAACAGCGGCGTGTAGTGCTCGACGGTCGGGTGGGCGTACGGCATCCCGGGGGCCTTGGCCTTGTAGTCGGAGAGCAGGTCGACGTCGCCGCGGGTGAGCGCGTCGGCGGCCCACAGGTCGAAGTCCTTGCTCCAGCCCGGCGCGGCCGCGTCGATGCTCCAGTCCTCGAGGAACGGCAGGCCGTGGGTCAGGAAGCCCGAGCCGATGATGAGCACGCCCTCCTCGCGCAGCGGGCGCAGGCGCTCGCCGAGCTTCATCAGCCGGTGCGGGTCGTCGGTCGGGAGCGACATCTGCAGCACCGGGATGTCGGCCTCCGGGAACATGATCTTCAGCGGCACCCACGCGCCGTGGTCGAGCCCGCGCGACACGTGCTGGTGGACCGGCTCGCCCGACGGCATCATCGCGGCGACCCGCTCGGCGAGCGCCGTCGCGTCGGGGGTCTCGTAGGTCATCTGGTAGTACTTCGGCGCGAAACCGCCGAAGTCGTAGACCAGCGGCGCACCGCTGGCGGTCAGGCTGACCGGGGCCGACTCCCAGTGCGCGGAGACGATGAGGATCGCCTTCGGCCGCGGCAGGTCCTTCGCCCACGCGGACAGCTGCCCGGACCACACCGGGTCGTCGAGGAGCGGCGGGGCGCCGTGTCCGATGTACAGGGCGGGCATGGGAGCAGTCATGACATCCTCAATAGTACAGACTTCAACTATATTCCGGAAGGGTCCAGTCGACCGGCTCCGCGCCCTGCTGCTCGAGCAGCCGGTTGACCGCGCTGAAGGGGCGGGACCCGAAGAACCCGCGGTGCGCGCTGAGCGGCGACGGGTGCACCGACCCCACCCACGGGACCGGGCCGAGCAGGGGCGCCACCCGCTGGGCCGGGTTGCCCCAGAGGATGGCCGCGCACGGGCCACCGCGCTCGCCCAGCGCGGTGATCGCGCGCTCCGTGACCGCCTCCCAGCCCTTGCGCTGGTGGGAGTTGGAGTCCCCGGGCCGCACGGTCAGGACGCGGTTGAGCAGCATGACCCCCTGGTCGGCCCAGGCGGAGAGGTCGCCGTGGGACGGCGGCTCGATGCCGAGGTCGTCGCGCAGCTCGGCGTAGATGTTGCGCAGGCTGGGAGGCAGCGGCTGCACGTGCCGCTCGACCGCGAAGCTCAGCCCGATCGGGTGCTTGGGGTTGGGGTAGGGGTCCTGTCCCACGACCAGCACCCGTACGTCGGCGAGCGGGCGCCGGAACGCCCGGAACACCAGGTCGCCGGCGGGCTGGTACCCCCGCCCGGCCGCCACCTCGTCGCGCAGGAAGCGGCCCATGGCCGCGACCTGCTCGTCCACGGGGGCGAGGGCCTCGGCCCAGTCGGGGGCCATGAGCCCCTTCTCGACCAGCCCGGCGAGGGCGCTCACCCGCGCTGCCCCAGGGCGCGTGAGCTCGCGGAGCCGTAGCGCCGCGAAGGGTTGGACCCGATGGTGGCAGCCGATGCCTTCTTGGCCGGGACCTTCTTGGCCGGGACCTTCTTCGCCGGAGCCTTCTTGGCAGTGGCCTTCTTCGCAGCCGCCTTCCTGGCCGGGGCCTTCTTCGCAGAGGTCTTCCTCGCGGGAGCCGGCACCTGACCCGACCACTGCGCGACCCACTCGTCGAGCACCTGCCAGGTGGTGCCGCGCGCGGCGCGTCCGGTGAGCATGCCGAGGTGGCCGCCGGGCACGACCTCGAAGCGCACCTCGCGCGACCCGGTCAGCAGCGGCACCACGGCGCGTACGGCAGGCAGCGGCGCGATGCCGTCGGTGTTGCCTCCGAAGACGAGTGTCGGGACCGAGATCGCCCCCAGGTCGATCGTCCGGTCACCCACCTCCATCGTGCCGCCGGCGAGGGAGTTGCCCTTGACGAAGCGGTGGTAGAGCTGGCCGAAGGTGCGGCCGGGGTAGGCGATCATGTTGGCCCGGAAGCGGTCGACCGCCTCGAGCTGCGCGAGGTAGTCGGTGTCGTCGAGGTGGGTCAGCACCGCGAGCGGCTTGGTGACGATCTTCTGCGCGGACGCGGCGGTGAAGGCCCAGTTGACCAACGGCTGGGGGATGCCCCCGAGCGCGCGGTAGGCCCGCGTGATCGCTCCCCGTCCCTGGGTCAGGTTGAGCAGCGGACGGACGGGTGCGACGAGCGGGACCTTGGTCACGTCGACGGGGGAGCCCACGACGGTCAGCGACGCGATGGGCAGGTCCTGGCGGTCCGCGGCGACGAGGAGGCCGAAGATGCCGCCCAGGCTCCACCCGACGAGGTGCACGCCCCGCCCGCCCGAGTGCTCGTGCACGGTGCGGATCGCCTCGGGCAGCACCTCGTCGACCCAGTGCTCCACGCCGAGGGCGCGGTTCTTGAACGACACCTGCCCGTACTCCACGAGGTAGGTCGGTCGGCCCTGCGAGACGAGGTGCTCGACCAGCGAGCAGCCGCGGCGCAGGTCGAAGCAGAGCGCCGGGGCGGCGAGGGGGGTGACCAGCAGGACGGGGTCGCCGGTCTCGGGCACGTCCTTGGCGGGCCGGTAGTGGTAGACCTCGCGCAGCTCGCCGTCGTCGATCAGGGTGCGCGGCATGGGGCGCAGGTCGGCGAGGCCGCCGTAGAGGACGGTGTGCGCGACGTTTCCGGCCGCCGCGACCACCTGGTCGGGCGTGGGGATCAGGTCCATGGGAGGAAATCTACGGCCCGGGTGCATCCAGACCCGTGCGTCGCGCCGAGAAGCAGTCGACGGGCGCGATACGGCGCCCCCGACGGAAGGACCCCCCATGAAGCGACGCGTCTCCGCAGTCCTCGCCGCCTCGGCCCTCGCGCTCACCGCAGTGCAGGCCACGGCCCCCGCCGCCAACGCCAAGGCGATCGGGGAGGACAGCCTCGCCGCCCTGCTGACCTCCGACGGCAACAAGTTCGACAACGACAAGTCCGACTTCGACATCGTGACCGAGGCCGCCCTCGCGGTCGTCGCCGCGAAGCCGGACTCGCCCGTCGCCCTGCTGGCCGACGGCACGCAGCGCCTCACCGTCTTCGCCCCGACCGACCAGGCCTTCCGCCTGCTCGTCAAGGACCTGACCGGCCAGACCATCAAGAGCGAGAAGAAGATCTTCACCTCGCTGGTCGACCTGGCCGGCGTGGACACCATCGAGCAGGTCCTGCTCTACCACGTGGTGCCGGGCAAGACCCTCACGAGCAACAAGGTCCTCAAGGCCGACGGCGCCAGGCTCACCACCGCCCAGGGCGGCAAGGTCAAGGTCGACATCCGGAAGAAGCCCTCGCTGCGCATCACCCTCAAGGACCGCGACAAGAACGACCGCGACCCGCGCGTCGTGCTGACCGCGCTCGACCTCAACAAGGGCAACAAGCAGGTCGCGCACGGCATCGACCGCGTCCTGCGCCCGATGGACCTCTGAGGGGTCCCGGCGAGCTGCTGAGCACGAGACAGCCGTGACGCGCAGGCCGGGCGGGGAGGACCGATGACAGTCGTGCGCCTCCCCGCCCGGCCGCGCCCCCGCTACGGTGGAGCAGTGGTGGGAGGAACAGCGGTCCTGGAGGAGGCCCCCGAGGACTCGGTGGAGGCCCTCGCGGTGCGCTTCCGGGCCGGTCACGAGGAGGCCCTCGGCGAGGTCTACGACCGCTGGTCGGCGCTCGTGCACACCTACGCCCTGCGAGCCCTCGCCGACACGCACGACGCCGAGGACGTGACGCAGCAGGTCTTCGTCGCCGCGTGGCGCAGCCGCGAGACGATGACGCCGAGCCCCAGCACGTTCCCGGCCTGGCTCCTGGGCATCGCGCGCCACAAGATCGCCGACGCCCGCGCGGCCCGCGCCCGCGACGTACGCCGCATCGAGGCCGTGGTGGCGGCGACCCCATCCGACGAGGGGGTCGGCGCCGAAGACGTCATGGAGCCCGACCGGATCGTCGTCCGCCAGGCAGTCGACGAGATGGCGGAGCCCCGCCGCACCATTATGCTCCTGGCCTTCTGGCAGGACCTCACCCACGCCGACATCGCCGCGTCCACCGGACTCCCGCTCGGGACGGTGAAGAGCCACCTCCGACGCGGTCTCACCCAGCTCCACCGCACGCTCGAGGAGGTGCGCCATGGCTCACGCTGACATCGACGACCTCGCAGCCCTCGTCCTCGAGCCCGGCGACGTCCCCGCAGACGTGCAGCAGCACGTCCACGCGTGCCCCACCTGTGCGCAGACGCTCGAGGCCCTCGCCGCCACCCGCCGCGCCGCCGGAGCGGACGCGCTGGTCGCGCCCCCGTCCGGCCTGCGGACCCGCGTCATGGCCGAGGCGCTCGGACGACCGGCGGGAGTGGTCGCCGACACGCCGGCGGCCATCGCTCCGGACGCCCCCGCCGGGACCGGAGAGCCCGTGCCGCTGGCGGGCCGTCGCCGCTCCGGCGTACCGCTCTGGCTGGCGTCGGTGGCCGCGGTGACCGCCCTGGTCGCCGGTCTGGGGTTCGGGCGCATGTCGGTCGGCACCCCCGAGGCCACACCCGTCGAGCCCGAGCCAACCGGCTCCGTGCTCGCGAGCACCGCCCTCACCGCCCTCGACAGCGACGCTCCGCGCGGCAATGCCGAGGCGGTGCGCCACGACGACATCGTCACGGTGTCGGTCGAGGCATCCTCGCTCGGCGACGAGCAGGGCTTCCACGAGGTCTGGCTGATCAACGTCGACGGCAAGCGGATGGTCGCGCTCGGCATCCTGGCGCGCGGCGACGACGGCACGTTCGACGTGCCGCGAGGGCTCATCGACGAGGGCTACCGCATCGTCGACATCTCGGTCGAGCCCGACGACGGCGACCCCACCCACTCGGGTGTGAGCCTGGCGCGGGGCCAGCTGGCCTGAGCGCCCGCGCGCGCCAGGTCCTCGACTTCTCCACCCGGGACGACTAGGAACGACCCATGAGGTGGAGGTACGCGATCCTGGGCGGCACCGCTGCGGCTGCCGCCGTGACGACCGCGCACGACCTGACGCAGTCCAAGCACGCCATCGTGCGCAACTTCCCGATCATCGGGCACGCGCGCTTCTTCCTCGAGCGGTTCGGTCCCGAGCTGCGCCAGTACATCGTGACCAGCAACGACGAGGAGCGCCCCTTCAGCCGCGACCAGCGCCGCTGGGTCTACGCCAGCTCCAAGCTGGAGAACAACTACTTCGGCTTCGGCACCGACAACGACGTCGAGCGCGTCGAGGGCTACCCGATCATCAAGCACCGCACGTTCACCGGCCCCGGGGCGGCGACCACGCCGCACGCGCAGGAGGAGATCGTCCTGCCCTGCGCCAAGGTCATGGGCGCGGCGCGCGGTCGTACGCACGCCTTCCGCCCGCAGTCGGTGGTCAACATCTCCGGGATGAGCTTCGGCTCGCTGTCGGGCAAGGCCGTGGAGGCGCTCAACAAGGGCGCGGCGCTGGCCGGCTGCCTGCAGAACACCGGTGAGGGCGCGCTGTCGCCCCACCACCGCCACGGCGGTGACGTCGTGTTCCAGATCGGCACGTCCTACTTCGGGTGCCGCGACGAGCACGGCCGCTTCGACCTGGACCGGTTGGTCGACCTCGTGCATTCCGCCCCGGTCCGCGCGATCGAGGTCAAGCTCAGCCAGGGCGCCAAGCCCGGCCTCGGCGGGATGCTGCCGGGGGAGAAGGTCAGCCGCGAGATCGCCGAGATCCGCGGCATCCCGGAGGGCAAGGACTGCGCATCCCCCAGCCGCCACGCGGTCTTCGACGACGTCGACTCGATGCTCGACTTCGTCGAGCGCGTCGCGGACGCGACCGGGCTGCCGGTGGGCATCAAGTCGGCCGTGGGCAACCTGACGATGTGGGACGAGCTCGTCGAGGCGATGGCGCAGGGCGACCGGGGGGTCGACTTCGTCAACATCGACGGCGGTGAGGGTGGCACCGGTGCTGCGCCGATGATCTTCGCCGACTCGGTCGCCTACCCGTTCCGCATCGGCTTCGCCGAGGTCTACCGCCGGTTCGCCGCGGCCGGCCTCAGCGACGACGTGGTCTTCATCGGCGCGGGCAAGCTCGGCATCCCGGAGAACGCGGTCGTCGCCTTCGCCCTCGGTGCCGACATGGTCAACGCCGGGCGCGAGGCGATGATGGCCATCGGCTGCATCCAGGCGCAGAAGTGCCACACCGACCACTGCCCCGTGGGGGTGGCGACGCAGAACCCCCGCTACACCCGCGGCCTCGACGTCACCCTCAAGAGCGAGCGAGCGGCCAACTACGTACGCTCGCTGCGGCGCGACCTGCTCAAGGTGTCCGAGGCCGTCGGCGTGGTGCACCCCGGCCTGATCGGGCCCGGCGACATCGACATCCTCGACGGCACCCGGGCCGCGACGGGTCTCGGCGAGACCTACGGCTACGACCCGTCGTGGCCCCGGCTGGGACCCCACCTGGCCGAGCAGATCGAGGCGATCATGGTCGCCCAGGACGCCACCCACCGCGGCGCCCAGGAGACCCCGGCCTGAGAGCGCGTCAGCGCGCGTGCGAGCGGCGCACGCTCTTGTCGTGGTGGTCGGGCAGCGCGTCCAGCGCGCTGAGGAAGTCGGCGGCCCACTTCGAGACGTCGTTGGCCACGACCGTCCTGCGCATGGCGCGCATGCGTCGCGACTTCTCCTTGTCGTCGGCGGCGAAGGCCTCGAGCAGCGAGGCCTTCATCCCGTCGATGTCGTAGGGGTTGACCAGCCACGCCTGGCGCAGCTCCTGCGCGGCGCCGGCGAACTCCGAGAGCACCAGCGCGCCACCGTTGTCGAAGCGGCAGGCGACGTACTCCTTGGCGACGAGGTTCATGCCGTCGCGGAAGGGCGTGACCACCATGACGTCGGCGGCACGGTAGAGCGCCGCCATCTCCTCGCGCGGCTGCGAGGAGTGCATGTAGGAGATGGCCGGTCGCCCGATCCGGCCGTGGTCGCCGTTGATCCGGCCCACGAGCCTCTCGATCTCGTCGCGCAGGATGCGGTACTGCTCGACCCGCTCGCGCGAGGGGGTCGCGACCTGCACGAACACGGCGTCCTCGACGTCGAGCTTGCCGTCGCGCACCAGCTCGCCGAAGGCGCGCAGGCGGGAGTAGATGCCCTTGGTGTAGTCGAGGCGGTCGACTCCCAGGAAGATCTTGCGCGGGTTGCCGAGGGCCTCGCGGATCTCCGCGGCCCGCCTGGCCACGCCCTCGGACCGTGCCAGCTCCTCGAAGCCGGCGGTGTCGATCGAGATCGGGAAGGCGGTCGCCTTCACCGGCCGGCCGTCGGGGAGGTAGATGGTGTCGCGGTGGGTCTTGTGCCCGACGCGGCTGCGGACGAGCCGTACGAAGTTGGCCGCCGCCCCCGGCAGCTGGAAGCCGATGAGGTCGGCTCCCAGCAGGCCCTCGAGCAGCTGCCGGCGCCACGGGAGCTGCGAGAAGAGCTCGGCGGGCGGGAAGGGGATGTGGAGGTAGAAGCCGATGCGCAGGTCGGGCCGCTGCTCGCGCAGCATCTGCGGCACGAGCTGGAGCTGGTAGTCCTGCACCCACACGGTGGCGCCCTCCGAGGCGACCTCGGCGGCCTTGTCCGCGAAGCGGCGGTTGACCCTGACGTAGGACTCCCACCACTCGCGGTGGAACTCCGGCTTGGCGATCACGTCGTGGTAGAGCGGCCAGAGGGTGCCGTTGGAGAAGCCCTCGTAGAACTCCTCGACCTCCTGGGAGCTCATCGAGACCGGCACCAGCGACAGGCCGTCCTCCACGAAGGGCTCGAAGTCCTCGTCGTCGGCCGAGCCCGGCCACCCGATCCAGGCGCCGTCGTTGGCCCGGAGCACCGGCTCGAGGGCCGTGACGAGGCCGCCGGGGGAGGTGCGCCACGACTCGGAGCCGTCGGGGTGGCGCACGCGGTCCACCGGCAGGCGGTTGGCCACGATCACGAGGTCTGCCTTCGGCGATGGGCTCACCCGGCAACCCTAACGACGACGGACGACCTGCAGGTCACCCCACGGTGTCCCCGGGACGACGAGGGCGGTGGTCGCACCGTCGTGGTTTGTCCAGACGACTCGCCGGGAGCGAATGACATCGTTGTCGTTCGTCGCCTAGACTCATGCCCAGTCCGCCCGGCACGGGTGGGCGTGGGGTCGAGGAGGAGATGGCATGGACGCCGCCAAGCACGTCGCAGCCGAGCAGGAGTCTGCGGCCGCACTGAGCCAGCGCGACCGCGACATCCTCGAGTTCGAGCGCCACTGGTGGAAGTACGCCGGCGCCAAGGAGCAGGCGGTCCGCGAGAAGTTCGACATGTCCTCCACCCGCTACTACCAGGTCCTCAACGCCCTCATCGACCGTCCCGAGGCGCTCGAGGCCGACCCCCTCCTCGTACGCCGCCTCCGCCGGCTGCGTGCCTCCCGCCAGCGCCAGCGCTCCGCGCGACGCCTCGGCTTCGAGATCTGACCAACCACTCACGATCGGCTTCCTTCCCCATGGCCATCTTCCCCGGCTCCACCGGCTTCCCCAGCACTGGCCGCACCCACTCCCGACGTCGGCGTGACGAGCGCGGCGTGGCCTTCCCGTCCCCCCTCGTGATGCTCTCGGTCCTCGCGGTCGCGATGGCCTCGATCACCTTCGTCGCCACCCGCGACCAGGCGCCGACCGAGCGCCGCGTCGAGACCGCCACCATCGCCAGCGCCGACCAGACGCCGAGTCCCGAGCCCACCGCGACGCCGACGCCGACCAAGGAGCCGAAGCCCGAGCCCCGCGTCAAGCGGGGCGAGGTCTACGTCGAGGTCTACAACAACTCCGGCATCAAGGGCCTCGCGGCCAGCACCGCCGCGAAGGCGACCGGGGTCGGCTGGGCGGTCGTCGGCGAGGACAACTGGCAGGGCCTGATCCCGACCAGCACGGTCTACTTCCCGCCCCGGCTCAAGGCCGCCGGCAAGCAGCTGGCCCTCGACCTCGGCATCCGGCGCACCGCGCCGGCCGTGGGTGTGATGAAGCGCGACCGACTGACGGTGATCCTCACCGCCGACGCGCCCCAGTGACCTCCTGGCAGATCGCCCACCGGATCGCCTGACGCGGGACGGTTGGCCGCGCGCCGACGCCGCGTGGTTGGCTTGAGCCATGGAGTTCACCTCCGACGAAGCGCGCGCCCACTACGACGCCGTACGCGACGTCCTCGCCGGCACGGTGGTCGGGCTCGACTTCGACGGCACCCTGTCGCCGGTCGTCGACGACCCCGAGGCCGCCCGCCTGCACCCGGGTGCGCCGGGCGCGCTGCTGGAGCTGGCCGAGGCGGTCCGCGCGGTCGCGGTCATCACCGGCCGGCCCGCGCGGCAGGCGATCGCGATGGGCGACCTCGACGCCCTCGGCGACGCGATGCTCGACCGCGGTGCGGAGCTCTTCGTCTTCGGCCAGTACGGCAACGAGCGGTGGTCGGCCACCGAGCAGCGGATCCGCTCACCGCGCCCGCCGGCGGGCCTGGCGAGCTTCGAGCGCGAGCTGCCCGCGGTGCTGCGCCGCGCCGACGCCGCCGACGCCTTCATCGAGCAGAAGGGCCTCGCGGTCGCCGTGCACACGCGCCGGATGGCCGACCCGGCCGGGGCCTTCGAGCGTCTGGCGGTGCCCATCGCCGAGCTCGCCGAGCGCCACCACCTCGCGGTGGAGCCCGGGCGCAACGTCATCGAGATCCGGTCCAGCGAGATGCACAAGGGCCACGCCGTGCGCACGTTCGTGGCCGAGCAGGAGGCCACCGGGGTGATCTTTGGCGGCGACGACCTCGGCGACGTCGAGGCCTTCGAGGCCGTCCGTGACCTGCGCGCCCACGGCCTGCCGGGCCTCGTGGTCTGCTCCGCCTCCACCGAGCAGCCCGACCTGGTCGAGTTGGCCGACCTCGTCGTCGACGGTCCGTCCGGGGTCGTCGAGCTGCTCGGCGACGTGCTCCTCCGGCCCTGACCGCAGGGCGGACGCCGCCCATCCACATGGTGGACTCGATGTGCACATCGTGAGACGCCCTGCCTACTCTGGGACTTCGCTCATCACGAGGGACTGAGGGAACGGCCCGACGAAGTCCCGGCAACCACCCATGAGCCTCCTGCCCTCCGCGGCAGTCATGGGAGCAGGTGCCAAATCCGGCCCACGCGAGAGCCGCGCGGGACAGATGAGAAGGAGGACTTCATGAGCACCCTGCTGGACGAGACCACGAGCACGACGCCGGGCACCACCAAGGGCACGGGACCGCGCGACGGCGCCTTCGGCAACGCCCGCGCCCTGGCGTGCCGCGAGTGCGGGCACGAGGTCGCCCTCGGGCCGTCGTACGCCTGTCCGGAGTGCTTCGGCCCCCTCGAGGTGGCCTACGACTTCCCGGCCGTGACCCGCGAGGAGATCGCCGCCGGCCCGGCCAACATCTGGCGCTACAAGGCCCTGCTGCCGGTCCCCACCGACATCGAGCAGAGCCCCAACATGGAGCCGGGCTTCACCCGCCTGTTGAAGGCCCACAACCTCGGCCGCGAGCTCGGCATCGACAACCTCTGGGTGAAGGACGACTCCACCAACCCGACCAACTCCTTCAAGGACCGCGTCGTCGCCTGCGCGCTCAGCGCCGCCCGCGAGCTCGACGCCAAGGTCTTCGCCTGCCCCTCGACGGGCAACCTGGCCAACGCCGTCGCCGCGGCGGGGGCCCGGGCCGGGATCCCGACGGTGGTGTTCATCCCCAGCAACCTCGAGACGCCGAAGAAGGTCAACTCGGCCGTCTTCACCGAGAAGCTGGTCGCGGTCGA
Organism: Nocardioides sp. Soil774; assembly: GCF_001428125.1. Taxonomy (GTDB): domain Bacteria; phylum Actinomycetota; class Actinomycetes; order Propionibacteriales; family Nocardioidaceae; genus Nocardioides. Next base: position 836,638 of record NZ_LMSM01000006.1, read on the forward strand.
GGGCAACTACGACGACGTCAACAAGCTCGCCTCGGAGATCGCCGGCGAGGAGGAGGGCTGGGCGTTCGTCAACGTCAACGTGCGCCCCTTCTACGCCGAGGGCTCCAAGACCCTGGGCTACGAGATCGCCGAGCAGCTCGGCTGGCGCCTGCCCGACCAGATCGTCATCCCGGTGGCGTCCGGCTCGCAGCTGACCAAGGTCGACAAGGCGTTCCAGGAGCTGATCAAGCTCGGGCTCGTCGAGGACAAGCCCTACAAGGTGTTCGGTGCCCAGGCGACCGGCTGCTCGCCGGTGTCGGTGGCCTACAAGGCCGAGACCGACGCCATCCGCCCGGTGAAGCCCGACACGATCGCCAAGAGCCTGGCCATCGGCAACCCGGCCGACGGGATCTACGTCCTCGACGTCTGCCGGCGCACCGGCGGTGCGGTGGAGGACATCAGCGACGACGAGGTCCGCGACGCCATCGTGCTGCTCGCCCGCACCGAGGGGATCTTCACCGAGACCGCGGGCGGCACCACGGTCGGCGTGCTCAAGAAGCTCGTCGAGACCGGCCAGCTCGACACCTCACTCGAGACCGTGGTGATCAACACCGGCCACGGCCTGAAGACCCTCGACGCGGTGTCCGACCGCGTCGGCCCCGCCGCCACCATCGCCCCGTCCTACGACGCCTTCGTGGCCGCTCAGGTCCTCTGAGCGCGCACACGCCACCTGAGCTAAGGAAGTCCTGATGACCGTCTCCGTCCGGATCCCCACCATCCTGCGCACCTACACCGGCGGCGAGTCCGAGGTGAGCGCCCAGGGCGACACGCTGGCCGCGGTGCTCGACGACCTCGACAACAGCTATGCCGGGATCAAAGGGCGCATCCTCGACGAGTCGGGCACGCTGCGTCGCTTCGTCAACGTCTACGTCGGCAACGACGACGTGCGCTTCCTCGACGAGCTCGCCACCCCCACGCCGGACGGCGTGCAGATCTCGGTGATCCCGGCGGTCGCGGGCGGCTGAGCGCCGCTCAGGGGGCTCGTACGTCGATCACGGCGGCGTTGCCGCGACCGTCGATCCGCACCTCGGCGACGGCGCCGTCTCGCAGGAGGGCCTCGGTCTCGCGGGCGGTGTCCTGCGGCTGGAAGAGGCTCTCGATGCCGCACCGGATCTGCCACGACCGGTCGTCGCAGGCCAGGTAAGTGCCGCCGTCGGGGCGGTCGCGCACCCAGGTGTCCGCGACCCAGACGCCGTCCTGCTCGACGAGCGTGATGTAGACGTCGCCGTGGGTGTCGTCGTCCATCGACCCCAGGCCGGGCGGCCGGGTGAAGCCCCCGGCGTGGTTCAGGTCGGGGTAGTCGAGTGCGACGTAGGCGCCCCGGAACGGGTCGATGGGGTCGAGCGGCGCGACCCGCATCAGGTAGGTGTCGCCGGTGAGCCGGGCGGACAGCTGGGGGGCGACGGCCACGCCGGCCAGCGCGAGCTGGGTGACGGCGACGGCCGCGGTGACGAGGACGCGCTTCATCGGAGGCCTCCTGGGTTCGAGGTGGGGGTCAAGGTGGCGGGGCCGCCGGGCTGGTCGGTGTCGAGCGCGTGGGCGAGGCCGCGGCGGGCCCGGTCGACGAGGAAGCCGGTGCCGAGGAAGACGGTGCCGAGCACCACGAAGAGCCAGGCGCCGGTGACGATGGGCGCGAAGACCGCGAAGCTCTGGAAGGTCGTGAAGACCACCAGGCCGACCATCGCCATCGCGGTGAGGGGCGGGTGGTCGCGCACGGTGCCGAGGGCGACCAGGCCGACCGCGAGCGCGACGTAGGCCACGACCGAGACGGCTGCGTGCAGCCAGTCGGCGGTGTCGATGTCGGAGGTGTCGGTGCCGGTGGTCCAGAGCCCGATCAGGACCGCGACGGCGAGCACCGCGATCGCACCGAGGGGCTCGAGGACGCGCGCCCCGGGGCGGGTCAGGACCGCGGCCAGTGCCGCGACACCGGCCAGGACGAGCGCGGTCACCAGCCACGGCGACCACGCGACGCCCTCGGAGCCGACGTCGGGGATCGCGGCGACGAACATCGCCACCAGGGCCATGCCGCCCGCGACCGTGCGCCAGGTCCAGGCGAAGGCGTCGATGCGGCCGTCGTGGAGGACCGCCAGGCCCGCGGCGAGGACGGCGCCGGCGCCGAGGAGCACCACGACCGTGAGGCCGGTGGGGCCGTCCCACAGGGGCTGCACGAACCACCACGCCACGCCGGTGCCGATGCCCACCAGGAAGGGCATCGTGGCCCGGACGACGTAGCCGTGCAGCAGCGTGCCGGCGGCCCACAGCCCGAGGAGGCGGGGCTCGAAGGCCGGCACCTGCAGCGACTGGGCGGCCTGGAAGATCACGGCGCCTGCCCCGAGGGCGGCGAGGAGTCGTACGGCGCCGACGAGCGGCGGCGACGCGTGGCGGGCGGCCAGTGCCTCACCGCCGACGAGGGCGGCGAGCCACAGCGCGACGACCGCCACGAAGCGGGTCACGGGGGAGAGCTCGTCGAGGTTCGCTGCCACCAGCCAGATGACGCCGATGCCGAGGAAGGCGCCGCCCAGGGAGAGCAGGATGCGGCCGATGCTGAACCGGGTGTGGTCGCCGGGGCGGTAGCGCGAGGAGATCTGGTCGGCCTGGTCGGGGGTGATGAGGCCCTGCGACGTCCAGTCGGAGAGCTCGGAGCGCAGCCAGGCGAGCTGGCGCGGCGGGACGCCCCGGAGGGGGGCGGGCGCGGAGGTGTCCATGCCCCCAGCGTGGCGCAGGTCGGGGGTGTGCGGATGAGTACGTCGACCCAACCGTGGCGTGCCGTTGGGCCTCCCGACGTCCGTGGTTGCGCCCGCGTTGGGCCCGGCGTCGCGGCGGTGTGGTTGAAAGCAGGCGTGCCCACCCACCACCTCAGGAGTGCCGGAGCCGCGCTGGTCCTCGTCGGCGGCGTCGCCGGCGCGACGGCGTACGGCGCCCGGGAGCTGCTGCACCGCCAGGCCGCGCAGGCCCGTCATGCGATCGGCAAGCCCCTGGGGGAGCAGGCGCCCGCGGCCGACCGCCACTACCGCTCGAAGTACGGCGACCCGGTGGACCTGCTGGTCCTCGGGGACTCGATCGCCGCGGGACTCGGGGCGGAGCGGGCCAAGCACACGCTGGGCGGACGGCTCGCGAAGGCGATCGCCAAGCAGACCCGGAGGTCGGTGCGCCTGCGCACGGCGGCGATGGTGGGCGCCGAGAGCAGCATGCTCGCCGGACAGCTCGCCACCCTCCCCGCGGACTACCGGCCCGACGTCGCGGTCGTCGTGGTGGGCGGCAACGACGTCACGCACCGGGTGCCGGTGGCCGAGTCGGTGGCCCACCTCGGCGCCGCGGTGGACGAGCTGCGCGCCCGCAGGGCCGAGGTGGTCGTGGGCACCTGCCCCGACCTCGGTGCCCTGCGGCCCGTGCCGCAGCCGTTGCGCACCCTCGGCTCGCGCGCCTCCCGCCAGCTGGCCCAGGCGCAGCGCGACGCGGCCCTCGCGCGCGGGGCGTACGTCGTGTCCCTCTCGCACGTGGTGGGGCCGTTCTTCCACACCTTCCCCGACGAGATGTTCAGCCTCGACCGCTTCCACCCGAGCGCCCAGGGCTACAAGCGCACCGCGCAGGCGATGCTGCCGTCGGTGCTCGCCGCCCTAGGGGTGAGCGAGGTCCTGCCGTTCGGGCACCACGCGCCCGGCGCGGACCGTTCAGGCTAGGGTTCGCGGGTGCGCACCACTGCTCGACGAGCCGGCCAGGCGGTCAAGAAGGCGGCCCAGAAGGCCGGCCGGACGCAGGCCTCCCCCGAGCCCGCGGCGGTCACGCCGGCCGCGAAGGGCACCGAGGAGGCGCGGGCCGAGCGTCGTCGCCGGCTGCTGGCCAGCAACCTGACCGAGCTCGCGGTGGACTTCCGCACCGACAAGTGGGGCGTGCACAAGTACACCCCCCACTACGAGCGGCACCTCCAGCACCTGCGCGGTGAGTCGTTCACCCTCCTCGAGCTCGGCATCGGCGGCTACAAGAAGCGTCGGCGCAGCGGCGCGTCGATGAAGATGTGGCGCTGGTTCTTCCCCAGGGCGCGCATCGTCGGCCTCGACATCGAGGACAAGACCTGGCTGACCAAGGGCCACATCCACGCCTACCTCGGCGACCAGACCGACCCCGAGGTGCTCCACCGGATCATCGAGGAGCAGGGTGCGCCGCTGGTCGTCATCGACGACGGCAGCCACATCCCGGCCCACGTGCGCGAGTCGTTCCGCATCCTCTTCCCGCTGCTGCCCGACGGCGCGATCTACTGCATCGAGGACACCCAGACCTCCTACTGGCCCGCGTGGGGCGGACAGCTCGACCCGCGGGCCCCGGGCACGTCGATGGACCTCGTCAAGGACCTCGTCGACGGCCTCAACCACGAGGAGTTCCTCGTCGAGGGCTACGAGCCGACCTACACCGACCAGTGGGTCCGCGCGGTGCACTGCTACCACAACCTCGTGATCATCGAGAAGGGCGACAACCGCGAGGGCACCAACCGCGACCGCGTCGCCCACGAGCTCTACGGCGCCTCCGAGCTGCCCGGGGGATGACGGTCCTCCTCGCCACCAGTGGCGACCTCCCCGACGGGGAGCCGGGCGCCGCCGTGCTCGACGCCGCCCTCGCCCGCCGGGGGATCGACGCGGCTTGGGCGCGCTGGGACGACCCGTCGGTCGACTGGGCGGGCGCCGACCTGGTCGCGGTGCGCTCCACCTGGGACTACGTCACCCGGCACGCCGATTTCCTCGCCTGGACCGCCTCCCTCGACCAGTCGCGGCTGCTCAACGGCGCCGACGTCTTCGCCTGGAACCACGACAAGCGCTACCTCACCGAGCTCGGCGACCTGCCGGTCGTGCCGACCCTGCTCGCGGACGACCGCGCGGGCCTCGCCGAGGCCGTACGCCGCTGCGGCACCGCGGTCGTCAAGCCGCGGGTGGGCGCGGGCGGCGCAGGACTCATCGTCGTCACCGACCCCGACGACCCACGCCTCGGTCGGCCGGTGCGCAGCCTGCCGGGCTATCCCGAGGCGGGCGGCCCCTGGGTGGTCCAGCCGCTCGTGGAGTCGGTCCGCACCGAGGGCGAGTCCTCGGTCTACGTGCTCGACTCACGCCTGTCCCAGCGCTTCGACAAGCTGCCGGGCGAGGGCGACGTACGGGTCAACGAGGAGTTCGGGGGACAGGTGCGCGCCGTCGACACCGGCGACGCCGCCGACCTCGTCATGCGCGCACACGCAGCCCTCGGCGAGCGCTTCGGCCGCGCCATGGACTACCTCCGCGTCGACCTGCTCCGCTGGGAGGGGGAGTGGGTGGTCAGCGAGCTCGAGCTGATCGAGCCCGGCCTCTACCTCGACGTCTCGCCAGCCAACGCAGCCCCCTTCGCGGACCTGCTGGCCGAGCGCCTCGCGCGCCTCTGAGGGCGACCGGGACGTTTGCACTCTCGGGGGTCGAGTGCTAAACATGACGCTGGCACTCTCGTCATGAGAGTGACAACGACCCAGGTGACGCTGAGGTCTGCAGAACCGGCGGGAATGGATCGCCGCGGATGCGGACCGTCCGTCGCGGGCAGCCTGCCTGGCGTCGACACACAGACTCACGTCGATAGGAATCGCACGCGATATGGCCAAGCTGATTGCTTTCAACGAGGAGGCCCGCCGCGGCCTCGAGCGGGGTATGAACACCCTCGCCGACGCGGTCAAGGTCACCCTCGGCCCCAAGGGCCGCAACGTCGTCCTGGAGAAGAAGTGGGGCGCCCCCACCATCACCAACGACGGTGTCTCGATCGCCAAGGAGATCGAGCTGGAGGACCCCTACGAGAAGATCGGCGCCGAGCTGGTCAAGGAGGTCGCCAAGAAGACCGACGACGTCGCCGGTGACGGCACGACGACAGCCACCGTCCTGGCCCAGGCCATGGTCCGCGAGGGCCTGCGCAACGTCGCGGCCGGCGCGAACCCGATGGGTCTCAAGCGCGGCATCGAGGCCGCCGTCGCCGCCGTCTCGGAGCAGCTCTCCAGCATGGCGATCGACATCGAGACCAAGGAGCAGATCGCCGCGACCGCGTCGATCTCCGCCGCTGACACCACCGTCGGCGAGATCATCGCCGAGGCGATGGACAAGGTCGGCAAGGAAGGCGTCATCACCGTCGAGGAGTCCAACACCTTCGGGCTGGACCTCGAGCTGACCGAGGGCATGCGGTTCGACAAGGGCTACATCTCGGCCTACTTCGCCACCGACCTCGAGCGCATGGAGGCCGTGCTGGAGGACCCCTACGTCCTCATCGCCAACTCCAAGGTGTCGACGGTCAAGGACCTGCTCCCGCTGCTGGAGAAGGTTATGCAGTCCGGCAAGCCGCTGCTGATCATCGCCGAGGACGTCGACGGCGAGGCGCTGTCGACCCTGGTCGTCAACAAGATCAAGGGCACCTTCCGCTCCGTCGCCGTCAAGGCGCCGGGCTTCGGTGACCGCCGCAAGGCCATGCTGCAGGACATCGCCATCCTCACCGGTGGCCAGGTCATCTCCGAGGAGGTCGGCCTCAAGCTCGACACCGCCGGCCTGGAGCTGCTCGGCCAGGCCCGCAAGGTCGTCATCACCAAGGACGAGACCACCATCGTCGAGGGTGCCGGCGACCAGGGCCAGATCGAGGGCCGGGTCAACCAGATCCGCGCCGAGATCGAGAAGTCGGACTCCGACTACGACCGCGAGAAGCTCCAGGAGCGCCTCGCCAAGCTGGCCGGCGGCGTGGCCGTCATCAAGGTCGGCGCGGCCACCGAGGTCGAGCTCAAGGAGCGCAAGCACCGCATCGAGGACGCCGTCCGCAACGCCAAGGCTGCGGTCGAGGAGGGCATCGTCGCCGGCGGCGGCGTCGCGCTCGTCCAGGCTGCTGCCACCGCGTTCGACAAGCTCGAGCTCACCGGCGACGAGGCCACCGGCGCCAACATCGTGCGCGTCGCCACCTCGGCCCCGCTCAAGCAGATCGCCATCAACGCCGGCCTCGAGGGCGGCGTCGTGGCGGAGAAGGTCGCCAACCTGCAGGCCGGTCACGGCCTCAACGCCGCGACCGGTGACTACGTCGACATGATCGCCGAGGGCATCATCGACCCGGCCAAGGTCACCCGCTCGGCGCTGCAGAACGCCGCGTCGATCGCCGCGCTGTTCCTCACCACCGAGGCCGTCGTGGCCGACAAGCCCGAGAAGTCGCCCGCCATGGGCGGCGGCGACGGCGGCATGGGCGGCATGGGCGGCATGGACTTCTGATCCCTCGGATCAAGCCAGCCCCACCGCTCCACCAGCACCACCAGCAGGGCCTCCGCTTCGGCGGGGGCCCTGCTGCATGTCGGGGTGAGCCGGTGGCGAGGTGTCTCTTGGTATCAATGCGGCATGCGCCTGCCCGTCCCCGGACCACGTGACGTCATCTCCGCGCTCGAGCGAGGGGGCGAGCAGGTGGAGGCCCTGGTCGGGGCGGTGCCGCGCGCGCTGGTGCTGCTCGGCGACGCCGAGCGCCTGATGGTGCGCGCCTCGTCCGCCATCGACCGCGTCCGCGAGGTCACGGAGGCTGCCAACGTCGTCGTGGTGCGCGCGAGCGGCGTGGTCGACGACGCGGACGCCGCCATCGGGCGCGTCACGACGCTGACCGACTCGCTCGAGCCGTCGCTGACCCGGCTCCAGCCGACGTTGGAGACCCTGGCCGACACCACCCACCCCGACGAGGTCGCCGCCCTGGTGCGGCTCGTCGACCACCTGCCCGAGCTCACCAGCCGGGTCGAGGACGACGTGCTGCCGGTGCTCGCCACCCTCGGCTCGGTGGCCCCGGACGTGCACGACCTGCTCACCGTCGCGCGCGAGCTCAACGACATCCTGGCCAAGATCCCAGGCCTGGGCCGGATCCGCTCCCGCGTGGAGGAGGAGGAGGGTGACGACGCCACCGAGGCGGACGTCCGGTGAGCAGCGGGGAACCGACGAGCGGCCACGCCCGTCCCACCGCCATGGACCGGCGAGCGAGCCGGGCCGGCCACACCAGGAGGAACCCGTGAACCGCACCCCCGCCCGCAGCCTGCTCGTCGTGCCGCTCGTCCTGGCCGTGCTCGCCGGACTGTCCGGCTGCGGTGCCGAGCAGGGCGCGGACTCGGGCTCCGACAGCGCGACTGCTCCCGCCGCGACCGACGCCGGTGACGGCGCGGGCACCCTCGAGCTCACTGCTGACGGCTCCGCCGCCGGCAAGTGCGCGATGCCGAGCGCGCAGGTGCTGGCCGGCTTCGACACGGCGTTCAGTGGCACCGTCACCTCCCTCGACGCAGGCACCGCGACGCTGGACGTCGACGAGTGGTACGCCGGCGACGAGGCCGCGACCGTGACCGTGACGTCGCCGGAGGAGGACCTCCAGGCCCTCCTGCTGGCCGTCGACTTCGAGGTCGGCCACCACTACCTCGTCAGCGCCGACGGCGACCGGGTGTCGTTGTGCGGCTACAGCGCCGAGGTCACCCCCGAGACGCAGGCGCTCTACGACGAGGCCTTCGGCGGCTGACGGCGGCCGACGCGCGCTGAGCCGGCTCAGGCCCCCAGCCGCAGGCGGCACTCGCCGGGCGCGCTGAACGGTGTCAGCTGCGGTTCGACCGGGCCCCCGCCGTTGCTCTCCAGCACCGCCTGCACCATGCCGAGGTGCACCGCGCACACCACGTCGGGGAAGCGGTGCGCGGCCTGCAGCAGCGGGCACCGGTGCAGCACCACGTCGAGGTCGTCGGGTCCCTCGGTGGTGGGTCCGTAGCCGAGCTCGTCCATCAGCTCGACGGTCCACCGTCGGGCGGCTGCGGGGGAGGGGTCCGGTGTGACGCCCTTGCGGTCCACCAGGTCGGCGGCCCACCGGCGCCCGGCCGCCATCGCCTCGGCGCGCGTGTCGGCCTCGGAGTCCTGGAGCTGCCAGGCGAGCGCGGCCGCGAGCTCGACGTACTCCCCGTCGGCGGGGCGCGGACCGCGGGCCTGGTAGAGCCACGCCGGACGTCCCCGGCCGTCACGGGGCTGGCGGATGCGGATCACCTCCCCGTGGGCGACGAGCCAGTTGACCTGCTCGCGCACGGTGTTGGGGTGGCGCGCGGTGGCGTGGGCGAGCGCGTCGATGCCGACCGGGTCGGGCTGGCGGCGCAGCGCGTCGAGCACCGCGGCCCTGCCCCTTGCCACGCCGGACGCGCTGCGCATATTTTTCACGGACACATCGTAATAAGTTCCAGACGTTCGCAGGGTCCGATCCGGTCACAGGAGCGCCACATGAGCACGTCGCCCACATCCGCCGCCGACACAGCAGCTGCCCGAGCCGGTAACCCGTGGGTGATGCTGGCCCTCGCGACCGTCGGGTTCGCCGTGAACTTCTGGGCCTGGGCGCTGATCAGCCCCCTCGGCGCGCTCTACCTCAAGCAGGGCGCCAACAGCCCGCTCGGCCAGCTGAGCCAGTCGCAGGTCGCGCTCATGGTCGCCGTGCCGGTGCTCGTGGGCTCGCTCGGCCGGATCATCGTGGGGGCGCTGACCGACCGCTTCGGCGGTCGCGTGATGTTCCCGATCGTCTCCGCCGTGACGATCGTCCCGGTGCTGTTCCTCGCCTTCTTCGCCCTGGACTCCTACACCCTGATGCTCTTCGGCGGCTTCTTCCTGGGCATCGCCGGCACCGCCTTCGCCGTCGGGGTGCCCTTCGTCAACGCCTGGTTCCCGCCCGAGCGCCGCGGCCTCGCAGTGGGCGTCTTCGGCGCCGGGATGGGCGGCACCGCGATCAGCGCCCTGACGACGGTGCCGCTGTCGCAGGACCAGGGCCGGACCGTCCCGTTCCTCCTCACCGCCGGCGTGCTGGCGGCGTACGCCGTGGTGGCGTGGCTGGTGCTGCGCGACGCCCCCGGCCGGGTCGTGCCCACCACCAGCCTGGCCTCGCGCCTCTCGGCCAACGCCCGGCTGCCGATCACCTGGCAGGCGTGCGTGCTCTACGCCGTCGCCTTCGGCGGCTACGTCGCCTTCTCGGTCTTCCTGCCGACCTACCTCAAGACCGCACACGGCCTTGAGCCGGCCGACGCGGCCAACCGGATGGCGGGCTTCGTCGTCGTCGCGGTCGTGATGCGGCCCATCGGCGGCTGGCTCTCCGACCGGCTCGGCTCGATCCGGGTGCTGGCCACCGCCTTCGCCCTGGTCACGGTGTGCGCCGCGATCGCGGCCCCCAACCCGCCGGTCACCTCCGACAGCGGCAGCAACCTGACGCTGGGCACCGTGGCCTTCCTCGTGATGGCCGCGGCGCTGGGCGCCGGCTCCGGCGCGGTCTTCGCCCTGATCGCGCACAGCACCGAGCCGGCCCGCGTCGGCGGTGTCACCGGCCTGGTCGGCGCGGCCGGCGGGCTGGGCGGTTTCGTGCCGCCGCTGCTGATGGGGTGGCTCTACGGCCAGACCGAGTCCTACGCCGTCGGCCTGTGGCTGCTCTCGGTCACCTCCGCGCTGACCCTGGCCCTCACCGTGCTCGTCGTACGCCGCACTGCCGCGTCGCACCCCGCCACCCCCGTCACCGCCTGACCTGCCCGCCGCCCGCCACCGCACCGCCGACAGAGAGGCCCCACGTGACCGACCTCGAGAACCAGCTGCAGAGCGCACTGATCGGCAGCCGCCGGTTCTTCACCAAGGCGGAGGTGAGCGAGGACCAGCGCACCCTGCACAAGACCGGCGGTCGCCAGGGCGACGTGTTCTACCGGGACCGCTGGAGCCACGACAAGGTCGTGCGCTCCACGCACGGGGTCAACTGCACCGGGTCGTGCTCGTGGAAGGTCTACGTCAAGGACGGGATCATCACGTGGGAGGCCCAGCAGACCGACTACCCCAGCACGGGGCCGGACCGCCCGGAGTACGAGCCTCGCGGGTGCCCTCGCGGCGCCGCCTTCAGCTGGTACACCTACAGCCCGACGCGGGTGCGCTACCCCTACGTCCGGGGCGTGCTGCTGGAGATGTTCCGCGCCGCCAAGCAGCAGTTCGGTGACCCGGTCGTGGCGTGGGGCTCGATCGTGCAGGACGAGGAGAAGGCGCGGATCTACAAGAAGGCGCGGGGCAAGGGCGGGCTGGTGCGCGCGACGTGGGACGAGGTCGTCGAGATCGTCGCCGCCGCGCACGTCTACACCATCAAGCGGTGGGGTCCCGACCGCATCGCCGGATTCTCGCCGATCCCGGCGATGTCCCAGGTGTCCTACGTCTCGGGCGCGCGGTTCCTCGAGCTCATCGGGGCCCCCATGCTCTCCTTCTACGACTGGTACGCCGACCTGCCCAACGCGTCCCCGCAGATGTTCGGGGACCAGACCGACGTCCCGGAGTCGGGCGACTGGTGGGATGCGGGCTACCTCTTCATGTGGGGGTCCAACGTGCCGGTCACCCGGACACCCGACGCCCACTGGATGACCGAGGCGCGCTACCGCGGCCAGAAGGTCGTCGCCGTCGCGCCCGACTACGCCGAGAACGTGAAGTTCGCCGACGAGTGGGTGAGTCCCGCGCCCGGCACCGACGGTGCCCTGGCGATGGCGATGGGCCACGTGGTCCTCAAGGAGTTCTTCGTCGACTCCCCGACTCCCTTCTTCGAGACCTACAACAAGCAGTACACCGACCTGCCGCACCTCATCTGCCTCGAGCCCGATGCCTCCGGGGCCTATCGCCCCGGCAAGTTCCTCGTCGAGGGCGACCTCGGTGGGGACAGCGAGAACGCCATGTGGAAGCCGGCGGTCATCGATGCCACCACCGGTGAGGTGCGCATCCCGCAGGGCTCCATCGGTGACCGCTTCGGCGACGAGGGCGTCGGCAGGTGGAACCTCGAGCTCGGCGACATCGACCCCGCGCTCAGCATGTACCGCGACCACCAGGGCGGCACCCGCGAGTCCGTCGAGGTCGAGCTGCCGCGCTTCGACGCGGCCGACGGCAAGGTGGTCCACGAGCGCCGCGGCGTGCCGGTCGCCCGGGTGGGCGATCGCGTCGTCACCACCGTCCTCGACCTGCTGCTCGCGCAGTACGGCGTCGCCCGCGACGGCCTGCCCGGCACCTGGCCGCGCACCGGCGAGTCCGACCCGCACGGCTACGACGACCCCTCGGTGCCGGCCACCCCGGCCTGGCAGGAGCAGCACACCGGCGTGCCTGCCGCGCAGGTCACCCGGATCGCCCGGGAGTGGGCGCAGAACGCGATCGACACCAACGGCCGCGGCATGATCCTGATGGGTGCCGGCACCAACCACTGGTTCCACTCCGACCAGATCTACCGCGCGATGCTCGTCCTCACGACCATCACCGGGTGCCAGGGGCGCAACGGCGGCGGCTGGGCCCACTACGTGGGTCAGGAGAAGGTGCGTCCGCTGATGGGGTTCCAGCACATGGCCTTCGCCCTGGACTGGCAGCGCCCGCCGCGGCACATGAACCAGACGGCGTACTGGTACGTCAACACCTCCCAGTACCGCTACGACACCTTCGACGCCGACGACCTCGACGCCGGGACCGGGGTGTTCGCCGGCAGGACGGTCATGGACCTGCTGGCCCAGTCGGTGCGACTCGGCTGGACCCCGAGCTACCCGACCTTCAACCGGAGCAGCCTGTCATTGGTCGACCAGGCCGAGGAGGCCGGTCAGGCCCCGGCCGACTACGTGGTCGAGCAGCTGAAGTCGGGCGAGCTGAAGTTCGCGGTGGAGGACCCCGAGGCGGAGGAGAACCACCCGCGGGTCCTGAGCCTGTGGCGCTCCAACCTGCTCGGCTCCTCGGCCAAGGGCAACGAGTACTTCCTGCGCCACCTCCTCGGGACCGACAGTGCGGAGAGCGCGCAGGAGGCGCCACCGGGCAAACGACCGCGGGACGTCGTGTGGGCCGACAAGGCGGCCGAGGGCCGGCTCGACCTGCTGATGACGATCGACTTCCGGATGACCAGCTCGACGATCCTCTCCGACGTCGTCCTGCCGGCCGCGACGTGGTACGAGAAGCACGACCTCAACACCACCGACATGCATCCCTTCATCCACTCGTTCAACCCCGCCATCGCCCCGCCGTGGCAGACGAAGACGGACTGGGAGGCATGGAAGGCGATCGCGAAGCGCTTCTCCGAGCTCGCGGTGGACCACCTCGGCACCCGCAAGGACCTCGTCGCCAAGCCGTTGTGGCACGACACCCCCGAGGCGATGGCCACGATCCACGGGGAGGTCAAGGACTGGAAGACCGGCGAGGTCGACCCCGTCCCCGGGAAGACGATGCCGGTGCTCGTGGTCGCCGAGCGCGACTTCACCGCGGTCCACGAGAAGATGACGTCGATCGGCCCGCTCATCGAGGACGTCGGCATGGTGACCAAGGGCGTCCCCTACGCCGCTGGCCGCGAGATCGACATCCTGCGCCAGCGCAACGGAGTGGTGCACGGCGGAGCCGGTGACGGGCAGCCGCGCCTGGAGACCGACGTCCAGTGCGCGGAGGCGATCCTGCACCTGTCCGGCACCACCAACGGCCACCTGGCCACGCTCGGGTTCAAGAACCTGGAGAAGCGCACCGGCACCGAGCTCCACGACCTCTCGGCCGAGCACGAGGGCAAGCAGATCACCTTCGCCGACACCCAGGTCGCGCCCGTCCCGGTCATCACCTCGCCGGAGTGGTCGGGCTCGGAGTCGGGCGGGCGCCGCTACGCACCCTTCACCATCAACATCGAGCGCAAGAAGCCGTTCCACACCCTCACGGGTCGCCAGCAGTTCTACGTCGACCACGACTGGTTCATCGGGATGGGCGAGTCCCTGCCTGTCTACCGGCCGCCGTTGAACATGTCGGCGCTCTTCGGCGAGGCGCCGGTCGGCGAGGTCAACGAGCTGGGCGTGTCGGTGCGCTACCTGACGCCCCACAACAAGTGGTCGATCCACTCGGAGTACCAGGACAACCTGTTCATGCTCTCGTTGTCGCGCGGAGGCCAGTCGGTGTGGATCTCGGACCGCGACGCGGCCAAGGTGGGGATCAAGGACAACGACTGGATCGAGATGGTCAACCGCAACGGCGTCGTCGCCGCCCGGGCCATCGTCAGCCACCGGATGCCGGAGGGCACGGTCTACATGCACCACGCGCAGGACAGGCTCATCGACGTACCGCTCACCGAGCGGGACGGCAAGCGCGGGGGCATCCACAACAGCCTCACCCGGACGCTGATGAAGCCGAGCCACATCGTCGGCGGCTATGCGCAGCTGGCCTACTTCTTCAACTACATCGGGCCCACGGGAAACAACCGTGACGAGGTCACGATGATCCGCAAGCGGACTGCGAAGGTGGAGTACTGATGCGCGTCATGGCTCAGATGGCGATGGTGATGAACCTCGACAAGTGCATCGGGTGCCACACCTGCTCGGTGACCTGCAAGCAGGCGTGGACCAACCGCACCGGCATGGAGTACGTCTGGTTCAACAACGTCGAGACGCGCCCCGGCCTCGGCTACCCCCGGACCTACGAGGACCAGGACGAGTGGCAGGGCGGCTGGGTCCGCAAGCCCAACGGTCGCCTGGCGCTCAAGGCCGGCGGGCGGTTGAAGAAGCTCCTCACCATCTTCTCCAACCCCAAGCTGCCCTCGATCGAGGACTACTACGAGCCCTGGACCTACGACTACGAGACGCTGCTGAACTCGCCGGCGTCGGAGAACTTCCCGGTGGCACGTCCCAAGAGCCTGCTCACCGGCAAGGACATGCAGGTGCAGTGGTCGGCCAACTGGGACGACGACCTGGGCGGCTCGCAGGAGCACGCTTCGCGCGACGTGATGCTCAAGGGCATCGAGGACAAGGTCAAGCTCGAGTTCGAGGAGACCTTCATGTTCTACCTGCCGCGCATCTGCGAGCACTGCCTCAACCCCTCCTGCGCGGCGTCGTGCCCCTCCGGCGCGATCTACAAGCGCGCCGAGGACGGCATCGTGCTCGTCGACCAGGACCGCTGCCGCGGTTGGCGCATGTGCGTCTCGGGCTGCCCCTACAAGAAGGTCTACTTCAACCACAAGACCGGCAAGGCCGAGAAGTGCACCTTCTGCTACCCGCGCATCGAGGTCGGCATCCCGACCGTGTGCTCGGAGACCTGCGTGGGCCGGCTGCGCTACATCGGACTCATGCTCTACGACGCAGACGCGGTCCTCGAGGCCGCGTCGGTCGAGGACGACCACGACCTCTACGAGGCGCAGCGCGGCGTCTTCCTCGACCCGCGCGACCCCGAGGTCGAGCGAGCCGCCCTCGCGGCGGGCATCGCGGCCGACTGGATCGAGGCGGCGAAGAAGTCGCCCGTGCTGCGGCTGATCAACGACTACAAGGTCGCCCTGCCGCTGCACCCGGAGTACCGCACGATGCCGATGGTCTGGTACATCCCGCCGCTCTCGCCGGTCGTCGACGTCGTACGCGACACGGGGGAGGACGCGGAGGACCGGGGCAACCTGTTCGCCGCGATCGACACGCTGCGGATCCCGGTCGAGTACCTCGCCAACCTGTTCACGGCGGGCGACGTCGAGCCCGTCAACGGCGTGTTGAAGAAGCTCGCCGCGATGCGTTCCTACATGCGTGACATCAACCTCGGGCGCGAGCCCGATGCGAGCATCCCCGCTGCCGTCGGCATGACGGAGGAGGAGATGTACGAGATGTTCCGCCTGCTGGCGATCGCCAAGTACGCCGACCGCTACGTGATCCCGCCGGCCCACGCCGAGCAGGCGCACGCGCTGGAGGAGCTGGCGACCGAGTGCTCGGTCGACTTCGACGCGGCTGGTTCCTACTACGACCAGGCGCTGCTGGGCGAGGGTGCGGGCTACCCCACGCCCGTGGCGGTGGAGAACTTCCGGATGCTCCAGGACCGGCAGACCTCCGACACGCTCGCCGCGCCCGACGACAAGGCCAGCCGGGTGAACCTCCTCAACTGGGACGGCAAAGGCACTCCCGAAGGGATGTTCCCGCCCCGCGGCGACGGGGGTGGCGCATGAGGTTCCGCCGCC
The DNA here is from genome assembly GCF_001428125.1 of Nocardioides sp. Soil774. GTDB lineage: Bacteria > Actinomycetota > Actinomycetes > Propionibacteriales > Nocardioidaceae > Nocardioides. The sequence continues at coordinate 852,619 of NZ_LMSM01000006.1, forward strand.
CCAGGAGTGCCGAGCGCCACGACGCCCCCCGTGTGTGGACGGTGTGCTCGGTCCTGCTCGACTACCCGACCCAGGAGCTGGTGTCGTCCCTCGACGACCTCGAGGCGCTGGTCCCGGGTCACCCCGACCTCACCGGGCTCATCGACCACGTGCGCAGCACGCCGCTCGCGGAGCTCCAGCAGGACTACGTCGCGACGTTCGACCACACGCGCAAGTGCGCGCTCTACCTGACCTACTTCGCCTACGGCGACACCCGGCGTCGCGGCGCGGCCCTCGTGCAGTTCAAGGAGGCCTACCGACGCGCCGGCGTGGAGTGGGTCGAGGACCACGGCGAGCTGCCCGACCACCTCTGCGCCGTGCTGCAGCTCGGCGCGACGGTCGACGCCGACGTCGCGCGCGGGCTGCTGGAGGACCACCGGGCCGGCGTGGAGATGCTGCGGCTCGCCCTGTCCGGGTGGCGCAACGACGACGGCTCCACCGGCTCGCCGTGGGCGGGCGCGCTGCGCGCCGTCTGCGGCACCCTGCGCGACCTCGCCGGCGAGGAGGCCGACGCCGTACGCCGTCTGGTCGAGCAGGGCCCGCCGGCCGAGGAGGTCGGCCTGTCCGGCTACGGCGCCGACCCGGCGCTGACGGGCGGACCTGCCCTCATCGCGACCGCCACCATCCCCGTAGGAGCTCCGAGATGAACACCTTCCTCTGGGTCATCGTCCCCTACCTGTGCCTGGCGGTCTTCGTGGTCGGGCACCTGTGGCGCTACCGCTACGACAAGTTCGGCTGGACCACCCGGTCGTCCCAGCTCTACGAGGTCCGCCTGCTGCGCCTGGGCTCGCCGTTGTTCCACTTCGGCATGCTCGGAGTCGTCGGCGGGCACGTGATCGGGCTCCTGGTCCCGCGGTCGTGGACCGCGGCCGTCGGCGTCGACGACCACGTCTACCACTACGCCGCGGTGATCGGTGGCCTCGTCGCGGGCGTGATGGCCCTGGTCGGCATGTCGATCCTCATCTACCGCCGGCGCACGGTCGGGCCGGTCTTCTCGGCCACCACGGTGATGGACAAGGTGATGTACGCCTTCCTCGGCGCCGCCATCGTGCTGGGCATGTGGAACACGATCGCGGGATCGATCTTCAGCCTGGGCGGGGAGTACAACTACCGCGAGGGCGTCTCGGTCTGGTACCGCTCGTTCCTCGCCTTCCAGCCCGACGCGGAGCTGATGGCCGATGCGCCCATCGGCTTCAAGCTGCACGCCCTCGTCGCCTTCGGCCTCTTCGCCCTGTGGCCCTTCACCCGGCTGGTGCACGTGTTCTCGGCCCCCCTCGGCTACCTGACCCGTCCCTACGTCGTGTACCGCTCCCGCGACGACCAGGCGCTGGGCAGCGCCGCACCGCGGCGCGGGTGGGACCGGGTGGGCTGACCCCGACGCTCCGCGTCACCGTGCACGACCCCACAGGAGGAGACGACATGCAGGCGACATCACTCACGGACCTGGCCGACAGCCAGCTGACGGCGGCTCGCGCCGCGAGCAGCGGCCGGTCCTCGGTCACCGTCTTCGGCGGGCACGAGCACGACCTGCGCCAGACCCTGATCGCGCTGGCCGCCGGGCGCTCGCTCGGCGAGCACGAGTCGCCGGGCGACGCGAGCCTGCAGGTCCTCGCCGGCACGGTGCGCCTGACTGCCGGGGACGACGTGTGGGAGGGAGGCGTCGGTGACTACGTGGTGGTGCCGCCCCACAGGCACGACCTCCACGCCGACACCGACGCGGTCGTGCTGCTGACCGTCGCCACGCGCTCCTGAGCCATGTGCCACTACTGCGGCTGCCGTCAGATCCCGCTGATCCGCGACTACATCGCGGAGCACGAGCTCGCCCTCGGGCTCGGCGTACGCGCCCTGGAGGAGGCGGGCCGAGGCGCGGTGACGGAGGCCCAGGCGACGGTGGCCGAGATGCGGGCAGAGCTGCAGGCCCACTGGCAGGGCGAGGAGGAGGGGGTGTTCGCCCTCATGCGGGGCGAGGAGCTCTACCGCGAGCACATCGACCCCCTGGTGGCCGAGCACCGCGAGCTCGACGCGCTCCTGGGGCGCCTCGACATGGCGAGCGCCGACGACCGCGCGCGCCTCCGGCACGAGGTGGACGAGCTCAGGGTCCACATCTCCAAGGAGGAGGACGGCCTGTTCCCGGTCACGCTGGTGGAGTTCAACGGTCCCGAGTGGGACGCCGCGATCGCGGCCTGGGAGCGAGCCCACCCCGGCCGCACCCTGAGCTACGACTGACGCCCGGCGCGCGACCGGCCTACGGTGGTGCCATGACGGTCATCGGCGTGCTGCTGGCCGCGGGAGCGGGTGAGCGCTTCGGTGGCCCCAAGGCGCTGGCGCGCGACCACGACGGCACCTCCTGGCTGCTGCGCTCGGTGCACGCGCTGCGCCCGTGCGACGAGATCGTCGTCGTCCTCGGCGCCGAGGCCGCGCGCGCCGCCGCCCACCTGCCGATGTCGGTGTCGCGGATCCGGGCCGACGACTGGGCCGAGGGGATGGGTGCCTCGCTGCGCGCCGGGCTCGAGGCGCTCGCCCGCACCGACCACGACGTCGCCCTCGTCTCGCTGGTCGACCTGCCCGACGTCGACGCGGCGGTCGTGACCCGCCTGTGCGACGCCTCGACGGGGCGCGACGTCCTCGCGCGGGCGGCGTACGACGGCGTGCCGGGGCACCCGGTGCTGCTCGGGCGCGACCACTGGGCCGGCGTCGTCGCGACCGCGACCGGTGACCGCGGTGCGCGCGACTACCTGGCCGCGCACGAGGTCACCCTGGTGGAGTGCGGGGACCTCGCGACCGGTCACGACGTCGACAGCCGGTGAACCCAACGTGCGACCAACGTGGGGGGTCGTAGCCTGAGCCGCATGGGCACAGGTCTGGACTCCGCCGCAGATGTCGCCGCGCGCCTCGGCGCCACTGGCTACCTCGCCGACCCGGAGCTGGCGACCGTCGTGTTCCTGGCCGCACGGATGCAGCGGCCGCTGCTGCTCGAGGGCGAGCCGGGCACCGGCAAGACGGCCCTGGCCGAGGCCCTCGCCCAGAGCCTCGACCTGCCGCTCGTGCGGCTGCAGTGCTACGAGGGGATCGACGCCAGCCAGGCGCTCTACGACTGGGACTTCCCGCGCCAGATCCTGCACCTGCGCGCACTGGAGGCCGCCGGGGGTGTAGACCCCGACGAGGCCGAGAAGAGCCTCTACGACGAGCGCTTCCTGCTCGCCCGGCCGGTGCTCGCTGCTCTCCGCCAGGCCCCGGCGGTGCTGCTGGTCGACGAGGTCGACCGGGCCGACGACGAGTTCGAGGCGTTCCTGCTGGAGGTGCTGTCGACCTGGCAGGTCACCATCCCCGAGTTCGGCACCGTCACCGCTCCCGAGCCGCCGCTGGTGGTGCTGACCTCCAACCGCACCCGTGAGCTCCACGACGCGCTCAAGCGGCGCTGCCTCTACCACTGGATCGACCACCCCGGGCTGGAGCGGGAGGTCGAGATCGTCCGCTCGCGCGCGCCCGAGGTCAGTGAAGCCCTGGCCCTCCAGGTCGTCGGCCTCGTGCAGCAGCTGCGGGCGCGCGACGACCTCCTCAAGCCGCCCGGTGTGGCCGAGACCCTCGACTGGGCGCGCGCGCTGACCTACCTCGGCGCCGCCGAGCTCGACCTCGCCTCGGCGGCTGCGACCCTCGGCGCGCTGCTGAAGTATCGCGAGGACGCCGACCGGGTGAAGGCCGCGCTCGACCGGATGCTCGCGAGATGAGTGAGGCCGTCCGCTCCGCCGACGAGGTGCTCCTGGGCTTCGCCCGGGCCCTGCGCGCCTCCGGCGTCGCGGTCACCCAGGACCGCTCGCAGGGCTTCCTCGCCGCCGTCGCCGCCGTCGGCGCCGACGACCGCCAGGCCACCTACTGGGCCGGCCGGGCCACCCTGTGCGGCTCGCCCGACGACCTCGCGCGCTACGACCAGGTGTTCGCAGCGTGGTTCGACGCGCGCGACGGCCTGCCCCGGCCGCGGCCGCGCGAGGCGTCGCGTCCGACGACGGCCCACCTGCTGCCCGACTCCGAGGCCGCCGGCGCGGGCAGCGACGACCGCGAGGAGGACGTGGTGCGGGCGGCCGCGTCGGCGTCCGAGGTCCTGCGGCACCGCGACGTCGCCACCCTCGACGCCGCCGAGAAGCGACGGCTCGCCGCGATGTTCACCCGCTTGTCGCTGCGCCCGCCCAGCCGGCGTACGGCCCGGCACCGCAGGTGGCACCGCGGCCAGCTCGACGCCTCCCGCACCCTGCGCAACTCGCTGCGCCACGTCGGCGAGCCGGGCGAGATCGCCTGGCGGCGCCGCGGCACGCGCCCGCGCCGCGTGGTGCTGCTGGTCGACGTCAGCGGCTCGATGAGTGCCTACGCCGACGCGCTGCTGCGGCTGGCCCACCGGCTCACCCAGTCGGCGCGCGCCGGCGGGGGCACCGTCGAGACGTTCACCGTCGGCACCAGGCTGACCCACGTCACCCGCGCCCTGCGCTCACCCGACGCCGACCGTGCGATCGTGGCGGCCGGCGAGGTGGTGCCCGACTGGTCGGGCGGCACCCGGCTGGGGGAGAACCTGCGGGTGTTCCTCGACCGCTGGGGCCAGCGCGGCCTGGCCCGCGGCGCGGTCGTCGTGGTCTTCAGCGACGGCTGGGAGCGCGGCGACGCCGAGCTGCTGGGGGAGCAGATGGCCCGCCTGCGGCGGATCGCCCACCGCGTCATCTGGGTCAACCCGCACCGCGGCAAGGCGGGCTACGAGCCGCTCCAGGGTGGCGTCGTCGCCGCCCTGCCCCACTGCGACGACTTCCTCGCCGGCCACTCGCTGGCGACCTTCGCCGACCTCACGGAGGTGATCGCGCGTGCGTGACGTGCTGACCGAGCTGATGCAGTGGTGGGAGGCCGGGGAGACCGTCGGCGTCGGCACCGTGGTGGCCACGTTCCGCTCGGCGCCGCGACCCTCGGGCGCCTCGATGCTGGTCGGGCCCGACGAGACCGCGGTCGGGTCGGTGTCCGGCGGTTGTGTCGAGGGCGCGGTCTACGAGCTGGCCCAGTCGGTGGTCGCCTCGGGCGAGCCGGTGCTCGAGAGGTACGGCGTCTCCGACGACGACGCCTTCGCCGTCGGCCTCACCTGCGGCGGCATCCTCGACGTCTTCGTCGAACGGGTGTCGCAGGAGACCTTCCCGCAGCTGGGCGAGGTGGCGGCCGACATCGAGGCCGGGCGCCCCGTCGCGCTCGCCACGGTCATCGAGCATCCCGACCCCGCGTGGGTGGGGCGGCGCATGGTCGTGCGCCCCGACGTCGCCGCCGAGGGCAGCCTGGGCTCGGAGCGCGCCGACGCCGCCGTCCACGACGACGCCCTCGGGTTGCTGGCCGCGGGCACCAACGCCACGCTCACCTACGGCCCCGACGGCGAGCGCCGCGGCGAGGGCATGCGGGTGTTCGTCTGGGGCTTCGCGCCCAAGCCGCGGATGCTCGTCTTCGGTGCGATCGACTTCGCCGCCGCCGTGGCCAAGGTCGGCTCGTTCCTCGGCTACCACGTCACGGTGTGCGACGCGCGCCCCGTCTTCGCCACCACCTCGCGCTTCCCCGGCGCCGACGAGGTCGTCGTGGACTGGCCGCACCGCTACCTGCAGGCCGAGCTCGACGCCGGCCGCATCGACCGACGCACGGTGCTGGCGGTCCTGACCCACGACCCGAAGTTCGACGTGCCGCTGCTCGAGGTGGCGCTGCGCCTCGACGACGACGTACGCCCGGGCTACATCGGCGCGATGGGCTCGCGGCGCACCCACGACGAGCGGATGGCGCGGCTGGTCGAGGCGGGGTTGTCCGAGGACGAGATGGCGCTGCTGTCGTCGCCGATCGGGCTCGACCTCGGGGCCCGGACCCCCGAGGAGACGGCCGTCTCCATCGCCGCCGAGATCGTGGCGAAGCACTGGGGCGGGTCGGGGGAGCGGCTCGCAAGCACGCAGGGACGCATCCACCACGACGACTGACCGCAGTGCGGACGGATTTTGCCCGCCGACGCGCCGCGCCTATGGTCTTCGGGATGTTTTTTCCAGTCGCGCTGCCCCGTGTCCTCGCCCGGTCGACCGCTCCGCTCCTCGCGGTGGTCCTGCTCGTCACCGGTGTGAGCCCGGGCGCCTCGGCCGCGCAGGCGCGTGAGCAGGAGGGGACGCAGGCTCGGGCCTCGGCGCCCGCCGGCCGCTTCTCCGTCGCCACGCTCAACCTGCGCAAGGGCATGCGGGTGCCCGGCATGCGCCACGACATCGGCCAGGTCCTCGACGGCGGCGCCTCCCTGATCGGCTTCCAGGAGCGGCTCTTCAGCCGGCCCGCGCTGCGCGCGTCGCTGCCGAAGTCGTGGACGCTGCTGATGCCGAGCGGCCCGACCGGCACCGACGACAACCCCATCGCCTTCGACAAGCACGTGTGGGACCTCCAGAAGACCTGGCCCGCGCTGCTCACCGGCAAGACGTGGCGTCGCTACACCGGCCAGGTCGCCCACGACCAGTACGGCGTGGTGGCGGTGCTGCGCCACCGCGCGAGCGGCCACGTGATCCGCGCCGTGAGCTTCCACCTGCCCAACCACCTCCACAACCGTCACACGGGCGGCCCCAACTACGCCAACCGCGCCGGGGTCGAGGCCATGTGGCGGATGGCGAGCCGGGTCCGGGCGCTGGAGGAGGGCGCTCCCGCCGAGCACCAGTTCGTCGCGATGTGCGACTGCAACGTCACCGAGAACCGCGACCTCACCGACAACCTCGTCAAGGGCCGCATCACCCGGCCGCTGCGCCTGGAGACCAACTACAGCGCCGACGACCACCGTCGCGGCTCGGGCATCGACTACGTGATGGGCGAGCGCGACTCGGACTTCCGCATCCGCTCGTTCCACGCCTACCGCCGCCTCGTCACCGACCACCCGGGGATCGTCGCGACGTTCGTGCGCAAGCGCTGAGCGGGGGCGGTTCGCCGCTACGATCGGGTCTCGATGGCGACAGGCGACTCCGACAGACCTTCGACGACCCACGCCCCGGGCGGTGGCGACGCAAGCCAACCCTGGTCTGAGCTCGCCTCCGACTACGAGCAGGCGCGGACCAGGGAGGACTCGCTCGACCGGCTGGTCGAGTGGCCCGCGCAGCGCGACGTGCTCGGCGACGTCACCGGGTTGTCCGTGCTCGACGCCGGGTGTGGCAATGGGGCCAAGATCGCGCAGCTGGTCCAGGAGGGCGCGGTCGCCTCGGTCGGGGTCGACGTCAGTGACAACTTCCTCACCGACGCACCACCTGGTCTGGAGCTCATCCAGGGCGACCTCTCCGACCTGGCCGCGGTGCGCGGACTCGCGGGCCGATCGTTCGACCGGATCCTGTTCCTGCAGTCCTTCGGCTACGCCAGCGATCCTGTCCATGCGCTCAGGACGGCACGGGCCATGCTCAAGGACGACGGATTCGTGCTGCTGACCCGGACCCAGCCCATCCGCTACGCCATCGAACGCGCCGAGGAGAACGGAACCACGCTGGGCGAGGAGTACTTCTCCACCAGCTCGTTCTCCTACCGCCATCGAAGCTGGAACGAGAGCGTCACGCTGACCAAGCGGCCCTACACGATGTCGGACCTCCTCAACACGTTCAGTGCCGCGGGAATGTGGATCGAGTCGACGATCGAGCCTCAGATGTCACCGGCGATCGGCGAGCGCCATCCGCACAAGCAAGCCGTGCTGAACAAGTACGGGACTGCTGCACGAACAGGTGACAGTTTTGGTTAAGCCGCCTGGGTGGCGGTTGTGGTCATGATCAGCTCGTATTCGACCGGGGTCAACCGTCCGA